>OZ220749.1:0-3830442 GCA_965117045.1 bacterium | reverse complement strand
ACCATGGAGCGGGGCGTCTCGCCGGGCAGCACGCGGGCCTGCCCCTCCACGGGGATCAGCTGCTCTCCCCGGACCACGACCTCGCGCTCCCGGGCGAAGTACAGGGGTACGACCGGGATTTCCTCCCGGTGGATGTACATCCAGACGTCCAGTTCGGTCCAGTTGGAGAGGGGGAAGACCCGGATGGATTCCTCCTGGCCGACGCGGCAGTTGTACAGGTTCCACAGTTCGGGCCGCTGGTTCTTCGGATCCCACTGGCCGAACCGATCCCGGAAAGAGAAGAACCGTTCCTTGGCCCGCGATTTCTCCTCCTCGCGCCGGGCGCCGCCCAGCGCGGCGTCGAAACGTCCTTCCCTGAGCCCGTCGAGCAGGGCCTGGGTCTTCAACAGGCCGCAGCACCGCTGCGTGCCCAGGTCGTAGGGATTGGCGCCTTCGGCGATGGCTTCCTCGTTTCGGAAGACGATCAGGTCCGCCTCGTATTCCTCGGCCATGCGCCTTCGAAATTCGTACATCTCCTCGAACTTGTACCCGGTGTCCACATGCATGAGCGGGAAGGGCAGTTTCTGTGGATGGAAGGCCTTGCGCGCGAGGTGCAGCATGACCGAGGAATCCTTGCCGACCGAATACAGCATGACGGGCCGCTCGAATTCCGCGGCGACCTCGCGCATGACGTGAATGCTCTCGGCTTCGAGCTGCATCAGGTGTGAAATGGAATAACGAGGCATGGTAAATCCTACAGACAGGGTGCGATGTGGTTTATGACAATCTTCTCGGATTCCGCGGCCGTCAGCCGCGAGGTGTCGATACGCAATGCCGGCGCTTCCGGTGCTTCGTAGGGATCGTCCAATCCGGTAAACCCGCTGATCTCGCCTCGCCTCGACCTGGCGTACAGGCCCTTTACGTCCCGGGCCTCGCACACTTCCAGGGGCGTGGACAGGTGCACTTCGATGAACCGCCCGCAGCGTTGCCGGACTTCCTCCCGGGCTTCCCGGTAAGGCGAAATGAGCGACACGAGCGTACAGATGCCGTTTCGCTCAAGGACCGATGCCAGGTAACCGACGCGGGCGATGTGGGCCATGCGTCCGGGCCTGTCGAACCCCGTTTCGGGGAAAACGGCCCGGATATCATCTCCGTCCAGCCGTTCCGCCTTGATCCCGCGCTCCTGCAAACTTCGGTGGACCCGGTCCGCGATCGTGCTTTTGCCAGATCCGGACAACCCGGTGAACCACAGGACAAAGGGCTCTTTCGCTTCGCGCGGCCTGTCCCCCATGCCTGGTCTCCTGCGTTCGCTAGTCAGCCTGGTCAGCCTGGTCAGCCTGGTCAGCCTGGTCAGCCTGGTCAGCCTGGTCAGCCTGGTCAGCCTGGTCAACCAGGCGGCCGGGCCGCCGGACCGGTGCGTCGTTCGCGACAATCGCAACCCGGTGCGTGCATTCTAAACGGCATACGATATAATGAAGCCGCGAACGAATGGCAACAGATATATGCAATGAACCGCAGGGGTTTATCCCGCGAGTTGTCCAACCATGAAAGGCCTTGACGGAAACAGCGGATGTTCCGAGTTTCTTCTGTGTTCGTCGTTCGTCCGGTAAGGCGTGTAACACGGATCGCCGCCACCGCCCGGCAGGAGGTTTTCTTGCGATCAGCCATGGCCATGCTCGTGTCCGCGGCATTGGTATCGAGTTGCGCTTCGGCGCCGAAGACGCAGCAACCGTCCCTTGAAACCCAGGTTCCATTGCAGTGGACCGCCTCGCCGTCGGAAAGCGGTGCGATCGATGCGCGCTGGTGGTCGGATTTCAGCGACGCCCGGCTGGACGGGCTGATCGACGAAGCACTCTCCCGCAACTTCGAACTAAAGTCGGTCACCGGCCGAATGCAGGCCGCGCGGGCCCAGGCACGCATGGCGGGCGCCCCCCTGCTGCCCCAGGTCAGCCTGGATTTCAACCGTACCAGAACACGACGGAACTTCATCGGGTTCCCGATTCCCGGCGGGAACGGCGGGGTGCTGAAGACGACGTCGACGAATTACGGCGTGTCGACGAACATCAACTGGGAGATCGACCTGTGGGGCCGGCTGAGCGATGACAAGGCGGCCGCGCTGGCGGATCTGCAGGGTTCGCAGGCAGACCTATATGGCGTCCGGTCGTCCGTGGCCGGCCAGACCGCCAAGGCGTGGTTCGCCGCCATTGAAGCCCGCCGCCAACTCGATCTGGCCCGGGCGACGAGAGACAATTTCAAAGTAGTGAACGAACGGATCGAGAACCGGTACGCGCGCGGGCTCAGGCCCGCCCTCGACCTCCGCCTTTCGCTGGCCAACGTGGCCGCGGCCGAGGCCGTCGTCCTCCAGCGGATGCAGGCTTACGACGGCGTCGTCCGGCAGCTCGAGATCCTGCTCGGCAGGTATCCCTCGGCCGAACTCGCCATCGCTTCAGACCTTCCCCCCGTACCCCCGACCGTGCCGGCCGGCCTGCCCGCCGATCTTATCGCGCGCCGGCCGGACCTGATGCTGGCCGAGCGGCAGCTCGCCGCGGCCGGCGCCCGGGTCGGCGTTGCGAAGAAGGCGCGGTATCCGGCCTTACGCCTGACCGGTTCGGGCGGGACGTCCACAGCGGCGCTGACCGACCTCCTCGATGGCGATTTCATCGTCTGGAGCCTCGTGTCCAGCCTGCTGCAGCCCCTGTTCCAGGGCGGACGGCTCAGTGCGGGCGTGGACCTGGCCGAGGCCAACAGGGACCAGGTCCTGGCGAACTTCGCGGGCCGGGCCCTTCGCGCCTACGGTGAGGTGGAAACGGCCCTGGCGGCGGACGGGCTTCTCAGGCGGCGCGAAGCCGCGCTCCTGGAAGCGACGACACAGGCCGCGGCCGCCCGCGAACTGGCGGAATCGCGGTACCACGGCGGACTGAGCGACGTGATCACCATGCTGGACGCCCAGCGGCGCGCCTTCGATTCCGAGGGACAGTACCTGGCCGTGCGGCGTCAACGGCTGGACGCACGGGTGGACCTCTACCTGGCGCTGGGCGGCGGGTTCGAACGAATGGCAACGGAGTCTGTAGATATAAGAGATATACAGGAGTAGAGGATGAACAAGTGGCTTAGCATTTCCCTTCCGCTGGCCGTTGTCGCGGGTTCTGTGCTGATCACGGTCTTCCTGGTCCGGAGCCGGCCCGTGGTGGAAACCAAGGCGCCGGCCGTCCCGCCTCCGCTGGTTCGCACAACCGTCGCGACGCTGGATACGGTCCAGCTCACGGTGCGGTCCCAGGGCGCGGTGATGCCGCGTACCGAGAGCGTGCTTTCGGCCGAGACGGACGGTCAGATCGTCTTCGTGTCTCCTTCCTTCGTGCCCGGCGGGTTCTTCGAAAGAGACGAGTTGCTGGTGCGCCTCGACCCGCGCGACGCGGAACTGGCGGTCACACGTGCCGCGGCGGATACGGCCCGGTTCGCCACCGCGCTGCAGATCGAGCAGGAGGAAGCCCGCCTCGCCGAGGACGAATGGCGCCGGCTGGGATCGGGCGCACCCATGCCGCTGGTCCTGAGAGAACCCCAACTGGCCCAGGCCCGGGCCAACCTGGAAGCGTCCGTCGCGGCGCTGCAGCAGGCGAAGCTCAACCTGGAACGAACGGAGATCCGCGCGCCGTACGCCGGCAGGGTGAGGAAGAAGAACGTGGACGCGGGCCAGTTCCTCCGGCGGGGCGAGGCGTTGGCGACCATCTACGCCATCAACTACGCCGAGATACGGCTGCCCATCCCCGACGAAGAACTGGCTTACTTCGACACGCCCATGCAGTTCCGCGGCGAGACGGCCCGCGCTTCGGGACCCCGGGTCGTAATCAGCGCCGAATTCGCCGGCCGCCGGCACCGGTGGGACGGCACGGTGGTCCGCATGGAGGGCGAGATCGACCCCCTGAGCCGGATGGTCTACGCGGTGGCCAGAGTCCAGAATCCTTACGGCCGGGGCGCGAATCCCGATCGGCCGCCCCTGGGCATCGGCATGTTCGTCGAGGCCGAGATCCTGGGCAGGCGCTATCCCGAAGTGGCGGTACTGCCCCGGACGGCCATGCACGGCGAGAACCGGATCGCCATCGTCGATGACGAGAACCGGCTGCGGTTTCGGCGGGTCGAGATCCTCCGGATAGCGTCCGACCAGGTTTACATCCAAAGCGGAATCGAGACCGGCGAACGCGTCTGCCTGTCCGCCCTCGAAACCCAGGTGGACGGCATGGAAGTGCGCATTCTCGAATCGAGTTCGTCCGGAACCGTCGTACAGGAAGAGGAAGGCACGGGCAGATGAACTACGTACTGGCCTGGTTCGCCCGCAACAACGTGGCAGCCAACCTGCTCATGATGACGATCATCGTGGGCGGACTGCTGATGATTTCCCGGTTAAAGGTCGAGATCTTTCCCGAGTTCGAGACCGACCTCATCATCATCACGGTCCCCTACCTGGGCGCGGCGCCGGCCGAAGTGGAAGAAGCGGTATGCGTCCGGGTCGAAGAGGCCATACAGGATCTGGACGGCATCAAGAAGCTGAGCTCCACCGCGTCGGAAGGGGTCGGCAGGATCCAGGTCGAGGTGGACCCCGACGCCGACGCCCGGACGCTGCTCCACGATCTGAAGTCCCGCGTGGACGCCATCGACACCTTCCCGGAGGAAACGGAAAAACCGGTGATCCAGGAGATCCTCTTCCGGCGCCAGGTCATCGACGTCGCCGTGGCCGGCAGGCTGGACGAGCCTTCCATGAAACGGCTGGCCGAAGAGATCCGGGAAGACCTGCAGGCGCAGCCGGAGATCAGCAGTGTGACCCTGGCGAGCGTCCGTCCGTACGAGATATCGATCGAGGTTTCCGAAGCCGCGCTCCGGCGGTACGGACTGACCTTCTCCGAAGTCGTCGGCGCCGTGCGCAATTCCTCGCTCGACCTGCCCGGCGGTTCGGTGAAGACCCCCGGCGGCGAGATCCTGCTCCGATCGAAGGGGCAGGCCCTGGTCGGATCCGAATTCGACCGGATCGTGCTGCGGTCCCGCCCCGACGGTACGCGGCTTCTCCTCAGCCACGTGGCCCGGGTCGTCGACGGATTCGCGGAAACGGACGTCTTCTCCCGGTTCGACGGAAAACCGGCCGCCCTGGTGAAGGTCTTCCGCGTGGGCAACGAGAACATCCTCGACGTCTCCGGCGCCGTGCATCGGTACGTGGCCGCCAGGCAGGCGGAACTGCCGGACGGCGTCGAGCTAATCACCTGGCAGGACCAGTCGCGGCTCCTCGAAAGCCGGCTCGACCTGATGATCAACAACGGCCAGCTGGGTTTCCTGCTCGTATTCCTCTGCCTGGCCCTGTTCCTGCGCATCCGGCTGGCGTTCTGGGTCGCCCTGGGCATCGTCATCTGCTTTCTCGGCACGTTCTGGATGATGCCGCTGCTGGGCGCTTCCATCAACATGCTCTCCCTTTTTGCCTTCATCATGGTGCTCGGTATCGTGGTGGACGACGCCATCATCGCCGGGGAGAACATCTACGCGCACCAGGAAAGGGGAGTGGAGCCCGCGACGGCCGCGCGGATGGGCGTCCAGGAGATCGCCAAGCCCATTACCTTCGCGGTCCTGACCACGATCGTCGCCTTTATGCCCTTGTTCTTCGTGGAGGGGCTCATGGGGAAATTCTTCGAGGTTTTCCCCATCGTGATCATCCTCATGCTGATCTTCTCCCTGATCGAGTCCCTGCTCATTCTGCCCACCCACCTGCGCCACGGCCAGCCGAAGAAGAAGGAGAGTCCGCTGCCCCGTACGTTCGTGCTGATCAGGCCCTTCTACCTCGTGCTCTTCTACGCCGACAAGTGGCTGTACGAACTGCAGGACAACGTTGCCCGGCATCTCCGGCGATTCGTGGAAGGCGTCTACGTGCCTCTTTTGAAGAAGGCCCTCTCCTGGCGGTACCTCACCCTGTCCATCGGCGTCGGCGCGATCATCCTCACCACCGGGCTCGTGGCAGGCGGCATCCTCCGTTTCGTGTTTTTTCCGACCGTGGAGAACGAATTCGTCTCGGCGCACCTTACCCTGGCCGAGGGAACGCCCGCCGAGGTCACCGACCGGTATATCGCGCTGATCGAGGACAGCGCCGTTCTGCTGCAGAACCAGGTCGGCGACGAAATCGCCCGTGACGACCCCGGGAGCGACCCCGAGGTCATCCGGAACATCATGGCGGCCATCGGAGAACAGCCGAACGCCGCCCGGGCGCAGCAGAACGCGGGGAGCATCATCGGGTCCGCCCGGTCCTCCCACATCGGTGAAGTCGTGCTGGGCCTGTCCCCTTCGGAAACCCGGAACATCAGCGGCGAGGAAATCGTGAACCGCTGGCGGGCGCTCATCGGCCCGATTCCCGACGTCGTGGAACTCTCCTTCACCTCCTCCCTGTTCAACGCGGGAGAGGCGATCAACATCGAACTGTCCAGCCCCGATCCCGAAGCGCTGTTGCAGGCGACCGCCGAGTTGAAAGGGACGGTGGGGAACTACGACGGCGTCATGGACGTGGCGGACGATTTCAGGCCGGGCAAGCAGGAGATACGGCTGAACGTAACGCCCGAAGGCGAGGCCCTCGGCATTACCATGGCGGGACTTTCCCGGCAGGTCCGGCAGGCCTTCTTCGGCGAAGAAGCCCAGCGGATCCAGCGGGGCCGGGACGACGTCCGCGTGATGGTGCGTTATCCCGAATCGGAAAGGCGGTCCCTGGGCGACATGGAAAACATGCGCATCCGGACGCCGGCCGGCATCGAAGTGCCCTTCTCGCTCGCGGCCCGTGCGGAGATGGGAAGGGGTTATTCCAGCATACGGCGGGCGGACCGGAAGCGCGTCATCACCGTCACCGCCGACGTGAACGACACCGTCGCCAGTTCCAATGACATTCTCAGCGACCTCACGTCGTCGTACCTGCCGTCGCTGATGGCCAGGTACCCGGGCCTGACCTACACGCTGGAGGGACAGCAGCGCAACCAGCAGGAGTCCATCGAAAGCCTGAGCTTTGGATTCCTGGTCGCCCTGCTCGTGATTTACGGACTGCTGGCCATCCCCTTCAAGTCCTACGTGCAGCCCATGATCATCATGAGCGTCATACCCTTCGGCATCGTGGGGGCGGTCCTGGGCCATCTGATCATGGGGTTCGCTATTTCGCTGCTCTCCCTCTTCGGCATCGTCGCGCTGTCCGGCGTCGTCGTGAACAACAGCCTCGTGCTCGTGGACTTCATCAACCGCGGACGGGAACGTGCGGGGCCCGACGCGGACCTGCACGAGATCATCCGGAACGCGGGAGTCGCCCGGTTCCGGCCCGTGCTGCTGACCTCGCTCACGACCTTCGCCGGTCTGGTTCCGATCATGATGGAGAGAAGCCTCCAGGCGCAGTTCCTCATCCCCATGGCCATATCCCTCGGGTTCGGCGTGCTGTTCGCGACGGCCATCACGCTGATTCTTGTGCCCATCTGCTACTACATCCTCGAAGACGGACTCGCTTTCCTGTCCACCGTCCGGAACCGGCTGAGCGGGCAGGTACTGGAGCCGGGCGAAGCGGCCGAATCGCCCGCTTCCTGACCGGCCTGGCCGCCTCGCCCGAACCGTACAAACTCCTTGCCCGTACCCGTGTATTCCCCCATCTTTCCAACAGGTGCGGCAACGCCGGAAGGACCTGGATCAGGGCACTTGCGGCGGATGGAATCCGTGTCGGGTCAACGAACAGGGGAACGCCTTGCCCTTCCACGCCGATCTGCATCTCCACTCCCATTACTCGAGAGCGACCAGCAAGAACCTGAACCTGGAGCACCTGTACCAATGGGCCCAGCTGAAGGGCATCCGGGTGGTGGGTACCGGGGACTTCGTGCACCCGGGCTGGATGGATGAGCTGGAGGAGAAGCTGCTACCGGCCGAGGAGGGCCTGTTCCGGCTGAAACCCGAGCTCGAGCGGGCGATGGACGGCCAGGTGCCGGCCGCCTGCCGGGCGCCGGTTCGTTTCATGCTGACGGTCGAGATCTCGAACATCTACAAGCGGCTCGGCCGCGTGCGCAAGGTGCATAACATCATCCTGGCACCCGGTTTCGATGCCGCCAAGACCCTTCAGGCCCGCCTGGGCGCCATCGGCAATATCCAGTCGGACGGACGGCCCATCCTGGGCCTGGACTCCCGGGACCTGCTGGAGATCACCCTCGAGACCGACCCGTTGGCCTGCCTCATCCCCGCCCACGTCTGGACGCCCTGGTTCTCGGCCCTGGGATCCAGGGGAGGATTCGACCGGATTTCGGACTGCTACGGCGACCTCACGGAGCACATCTTCGCCGTCGAGACCGGCCTGTCGTCCGATCCGCTCATGAACTGGCGGCTGGAGCAGCTCGACCCCTACGTGCTCGTATCGAACTCCGACGCCCATTCGCCCGGAAAGCTGGGACGGGAAACCACCCTGTTCGACACGTCCTGCGACTATCCCGCGATATACAGCGCCCTGTCCGATCCGGAAGACGAGGGGCTGACCGGGACGGTGGAATTCTATCCCGAAGAAGGCAAGTACCACTATGACGGGCACCGGAAGTGCGAAAGAAGGATGCACCCGAGGGAAACGATCGAGGCGAACGGCCTGTGTCCGGTGTGCGGCAAGCCCGTTACCGTGGGGGTCATGGCCCGCGTGGAAGCACTCGCGGACCGCGAAGAAGGGAAAAAGCCCCCCCGCGCGCGCCACTTCTTCAGCGTGATACCCCTGCCCGAGATCATCGGAGAGGCGAAACAGGTCGGACCCGGTACCAAGACGGTGGATACGGTCTACCAGGCCATGGTCTCCCGACTGGGCAGCGAACTCGACATCCTCCTGGACATCCCTGAAGACGACATCGCGCAGGTGGGCGGTTCCCTGATTGCCGAGGGCATTCGCCGCATGCGCGTCGGAGAGGTGGATATCCTTCCAGGGTATGACGGAGATTACGGGGTGATCAAGTTGTTCAACCCGGAGGACCGGCTCGGAGCCGACACGCAGATCGCCCTGCTTGAGGATCTTCCCGTGAAGGAAAAGATGCCGGTTCGAGCGGATCCTGCGCCGGCCAATACGCCGGAGGTGGAGGAAGCGATCCCGGTACGAACCAACGGGAAGGCCGAAGCCGCGGGTCCGGTGCCGACCGAAGCCGCGCCTTCCGTGACCGTCCTGGAAGCGCCTGAAGCTCCAGAGGACGCGACCTCGGTGGACGGTCCGCTCAATGCAGAACAGCAGAAGGCCGTGATGCACCGCGAGGGACATCTGCTCATCGTGGCGGGGCCGGGCACCGGCAAGACCCACACGCTGACCCACCGCATGGCGTACCTGGCGCGACACGAAACCACGGCCGGCCGCATGCTGGCCGTGACCTTCACCAACAAGGCCGCCGGGGAGCTGAAGGCGCGACTGTGCGCACTGCTCGACGGGCAGGGCGAGGCGTTGGCGGCGCGACCTGGCGCACAACTCGACGGGCAGGGCGAGGCGTTGGAGGCGCGACCCGGCGCACAACTCGACGGGCAGGGCAGTGCGGCCCCCATGGTCGGTACCTTCCATGGGATCTGTCTCGCCCTGATGCGCCGGTGGTCCCGCCACGCGAGCATCCCCTTCAGCCTGAGCGTGGCGACGCCGGACGACCAGGATCGGCTGGCCCGTGCGCAGTGGCCGCTGGAAAACGCCGTGCAGCGGCGAAGGCGGCTGGAGGAGGTCGCCCGTTGGAAGGCGTCGGGCCGCAGCGGTGAAATCCCGGAAACCGTCTCGGCGTACACCCGGCTCCTGCGGCGGCACGGGCTCCTTGATTTCGACGACGTCATCCTGGAAACCACCAAGCTTCTGAGGTCGGACGAGCGGTTCCGGGCGAGCGTGCACGAGCGGTTCCACCACGTTTTCGTGGACGAATACCAGGACATCAACCCGGCCCAGCACGATCTGCTGAAAATCCTGGTGGAAGGCGGCGCGCGGATCACCGCCATCGGCGATCCCAACCAGGCGATCTATGGATTTCGCGGAGCGGACACCCGTTATTTCCACTCCTTCGAGGACGATTTCCCGGGAGCGCAGGTACGATACCTCAGCGAGAACTACCGTTCCGCGGCTACCCTCCTCGACGCCTCGTCCCAGGTCATGCGCGCGTCCGGCGCTTCCACGGCGCCGCCGCTGGTCGCCGCGCTCTACGTCCAGGGACGCCTGGTCATCCGGGAGACCCGGTCGGACCGGGCCGAAGCGGAGTACGTCGTGCACCAGATCGAACGCATGGTGGGCGGCACCAGCCATTTCTCCCAGGACTCGGGACGGATGGAAGACGGGGCGGATCCGGGCGAGGAACGATCCTTCGGCGACATCGCCGTACTTTACCGGGTAAACAGCCAGAACACCGCCCTGGTGGAAGCCTTCGAGCGCAGCGGAATACCATACCACGTCGCAGGGGATACGTCCCTCATCAACCGGCCGGCCGTACAGGAGATCGTTACCCTGCTTCAACTGGGCGACGGACGGACCGTCACCACCGGTTCGGCGTTGCGGTGCCTGTCTTCGACGATCGACGGGCTGGGGGACCGGACCGTGGAACTTATCGAGGGAGTCTGGAAAAAGCGTACGCAGATCACGATCGACCACGTGAGGGAACTGATGGATCACCCTCGCCTGCTCATGAAACGATCCAGGAACGGCGTGGAAGCCCTGTTGAGCGACCTGAAGACGATCAATTCCGACCTGGAGAAGCGGACGGCGGCCCACATATTGGAGAACCTGGCAAGCTCTTCCATCTGGGACAAGCTGAAGTGGCGTTATCCCAGGGCGGACGACAGCCTGCGCGAACTCGCCCGGTACGCCCGAATCGAAACGGAATTGCCGGTTATGCTCGACAAGCTGCTGCTCAGCCAGGAGTACGACGCTTTCGGCGAAGCGTCGGAGCATGTGCATCTCATGACCCTGCACGCGGCCAAGGGACTCGAATTTCCAGTCGTTTTCGTCGTCGGGTGTGAAGACGGCCTGGTGCCGCTGCAACACGGCGGCGAGGTGTCGGACATGGACGAGGAGCGTCGCCTGTTCTACGTGGCCATGACCCGTGCGAGAGAACGGCTTTACCTGGTTCGGTCCGGGAAACGCATGCTGTTCGGGGAGGTGCGTACCACCCGGCCGTCACCCTTCCTGACCGACATAGAAGAACAGTTGAAGCAGTACGACCGTCCGCAAGATCCGCGAAAATCGGACCGGCGCCGGCGGAAAAAGGCGAAATCCAAACCGACGAACCAGTTGAGCCTGTTCGGCTAGGACGGTCCCCCGTGCAAGCCGGACGGGTCCGTTCATCGTGAAAGGAGATCCCCATGTTCACTGCGAATCGCATCGTGCCGATCGCGCTCATCGCGGCACTGTTCGCCATTACCCTGTATACCGTGGCCCGGTCCGGCGGCGAACCCGCGCCGCGATCAGGCGAGACCATGCAGACCGGACAGGCCGGGCAGACCGGGCAGACCGGGCAGACCGGCGAAATCGCGCTGGCGACCTTCGCCGGGGGCTGTTTCTGGTGCATGGAACTGCCCTATGACGAACTGGATGGCGTCATTTCGACCATCGCGGGTTATATCGGCGGAACAACGCCCAATCCGACTTACGGGCAGGTAACCACCGGGCGGACGGGACACACGGAAGCCATGGAGATCCGTTATGACCCGTCGAAGATCACTTACCAGGAACTGCTGGACGTCTTCTGGGTGAACATCGATCCCACGGTGGACGACCGGCAGTTCTGCGACAAGGGCAACCAGTACCGTGCCGGGATCTTCTATCACGACGCTGAACAGAAAGCGCTGGCCGAAGCATCCAGGCAGAAGATCATCGATTCCGGCCGGTTCGACCGCGTGGTGACCGAGGTCACCCCGGCGTCGACGTTTTACCGGGCCGAAGAATACCACCAGGATTACTACATCAAGAACCCGTTGCGGTACAAGTTCTACCGGTACAACTGCGGCCGGGACCGCCGCCTCGAGGAACTGTGGGGCGACTGACGGGAACTTCCGCAGCACACCCGGCGACCGGACGAACGCACCCGGTGACCGGACACACGGACCGATAACCTAATGGAGACTTTGCATGGCTGATCTGGAAAACCTGGTCAAGACCACACTGAGTGAAATGAGGGAGATGAACAAGGCGCAGTCCGTCGTCGGCGATCCCGTGGAGGTCGGGAACACGACGGTCGTCCCCCTGGTCAGGCTCGGTTACGGCTTCGGTGGCGGCGGAACTTCGGGAAAGGACGTGAACCGGGGCGGCAGCGGCGGTGGCGGCGGCGTACAACCGGTGGCCGTGCTGGTCGTCAGTGACGGGGAAGTCCGGCTGGAACGCATGGCGGGCCAGTCCGGGTTCTCCTCGGCGACGAACTCGATGGCGGATCTCGTAAAGTCGGTGCTGGACCGTTGGTTGAAACACCGGTCGGAAAAGAAAGCCGAACCTTGATCCCGAACTACGATCCCTATCTGCTCATATCGGTCGCCGTCCTGCTTTCTGTGCTGACGCTACTGGCGATTCCCGTGACGATCACCTTCTCGGTCGTTCGCCGGGAGGACTTCTCGGGCAGGATCACGTTCGGGTGGCTTTTCGGCCTGCTTTGCGTCTCCCCTTCCATACCGACCGGCGCCGGTCGAAGGCGAAAGCGCAGGCGGAGGGAACGCGCACCGGCCGAGTCGGGCGGACAAGGCGGACCGGACGTGACAGGCGAACCGAAAGCCCCGTCCGCGCGCACCTCGGCGGATGATAAACGTGCTCCGGCTGAACGCTTGCGCCGGGTACTGAAGACGAAAGGATTCATCCGGGGCGTGCTGAGATTCCTGCGTGACATGGCCAGGTGCGTGCGTTTCGTGTCCCTGCACGTGGCGGGCCGTTTCGGGCTGGACAATCCCTTTGACACGGGCCGCCTCTGGGGTACTTTCTGCGCCTTCACCGGATTCCTCCACGGTACCGAGCGCGTGCGGCTGCAGGTCGAACCCGATTTCGACGAGGCGGTATTCGAGCTGGACAGCCGGGGCGAGATCCGCATCATCCCCGTCACCCTGTTCCTTCCCTTCATCCGGTTCGTCCTTGCTCCCGCCACGCTGCGCGCGGCCTGGTCGGCGTCCAGGCGGACCGGGCGGACCGGGCGGAGAGGGCGGACCAGGCGGACCGGGTAACGCCAGGCAAATCCATCGATCAAAGTCAGGAGCATGCATGTCATCGTCTCTTCGCAGCGCCCGCTGGTTCGGACCCAGAGACAAAGTGGGGTTCATTCATCGAAGCTGGATGAAGAACCAGGGGCTTCCGGATCACGTCTTCGACGGCCGGCCCGTCATCGGCATCTGCAACACCTGGTCGGAACTGACGCCGTGCAACGCCCATTTCCGGACCATCGCGGAGCGGGTACGCCGGGGCGTCTACGAAGCGGGCGGGTTCCCGGTCGAGTTCCCCGTCATGTCCCTCGGCGAACCCCTCATGCGGCCCACCACCATGCTCTTCCGCAACCTGGTGAGCATGGACGTCGAAGAGACCATCCGGGCCAATCCCCTCGACGGGGTCATCCTGCTCGTCGGTTGCGACAAGACGACCCCGGCCCTGCTCATGGGCGCGGCGAGCTGCGACCTGCCCACCCTGGCCATCTCGGGCGGACCCATGCTCAACGGCCGGTTCAGGGGACGGAGTATCGGGTCCGGCACGGACGTCTACAAGTTCAGCGACGAGGTGCGCGCCGGGACGATGAGCGAGGAGGAGTTCCTCGAAGCGGAATCCTGCATGAACCGGTCCACGGGCCACTGCATGACCATGGGCACGGCCTCCACCATGGCCAGCGTCGTGGAGGCGCTGGGCCTGGGCATGCCCGGCAACGCCGCCATCCCCGCGGCCGATGCCCGGCGGATGAAACTGGCTCACGAAGCGGGTGCGCGTGCGGTGGAGATGGTCCGGGAGGACCTGCGCATGTCCCGCGTCGTCACGCGCGAGGCCCTGGAAAACGCCATCCGGGTCGTCGGGGCCGTCGGGGGTTCCACCAACTCGGTCGTGCACCTGCTGGCCATCGCGGGCCGACTCGGCGTCGATCTCTCCCTGCAGGACTGGGACCAACTGGGTTGCGACATTCCGTGCATCGTGAACCTGATGCCGTCGGGCAAGTACCTGATGGAGGATTTCTACTATGCCGGCGGATTGCCGGCCGTGATCCGCGAACTGGGCGACCTGATCCATCGCGACGCCCTTACCGTGAACGGCAGGACCATCGGGGAGAACACGGCCGATGCGCCCTGTCACGACCGGGACGTGATCCGGACGCTGGACGTGCCGCTGACTCCGACCGGGGGACTCGCCGTGCTCCGGGGCAACCTCTGTCCCGACGGCGCCATCATCAAGCCCTCGGCGGCGTCGCCCGGACTGATGCGGCACCGCGGCCGCGCCGTGGTGTTCGAGCACATCGAAGACCTCCACGACCGTATAGACGATCCGGAACTGGACGTGGAAGCAGATGACGTCCTGGTGCTGAAGAACTGCGGGCCGAAGGGATATCCGGGCATGGCCGAGGTGGGGAACATGCCCCTGCCGTCGAAGCTGCTGCAGCGGGGCGTCACGGACATGGTCCGCATATCCGACGCGCGCATGAGCGGCACGGCCTTCGGCACCGTCGTGCTCCACACGGCGCCGGAAGCCGCCGCGGGCGGCACGCTGGCCCTCGTTCAGGACGGCGACATGATCGCGCTGGACGTCGGGCAGCGCAGCCTCGAACTCGAAGTGCCCGAGGACGAACTGGACCGGAGGCGGGCCCGCTGGTCGCCGCCGGAACCCGCGATGGACCGGGGATATTGCCGGTTGTACGTGGACCACGTGCTCCAGGCCGACCGCGGCGTGGACTTCGATTTCCTGGTCGGCGGAAGCGGCGCGCCGGTGGCCAGGGATTCACACTAGCTCGCAGGGAGGAAAGAATGCATAAGGTGCCGGACGAGGCCCCTGCAACCTTCGCCGAGAACGGATTCCTCTTCGTCGATTCCGTTTTCACGGCGGAGGAAATGGCGGCCTGCAAGACCGCGGCAAAGGAGCAGGTGGAAAGCACCTCGGGGCCGTCGGGCGTTCACGTGTGGATGTGCGACTCCATTCCGCCGCTCTTCGCGTCGATTTCCTGCGACCTCCGGATGGCCGCCATCCTGCAGCCGCTGATCGGTCCGCGCATCGAGTTCCTCAGCGCGAAGCCCGTGTTCAAGTCCCCTTCGGTCCACTTCGCCTCGCCCTGGCACCAGGACCAGGCATACTGGGGCGGCGCGCCCAAGTGGTCCGCCTGGATTGCGCTCGAAGACGCGACGAAGGAAAACGGCTGCCTGAAGGTCGTTCCCGGCTCCCATCAGCGTAGATGGGATCATGACTCCGTGAAGGACGCCAGGGGGTTCACGAACCGCATTTCAGATGGCGATCTCAAGGGCGAAACGATCATCGACGTGGAAATGAAACAGGGGGACGTGCTGGTGTTCCACGACCGGCTGCTGCACAGTTCCCACCCTAACCGGTCCGGCCGGGAACGCTGGTCCTTCATTCCCACCTACCGGAACGCGGATGTGCCCGATACATCCACGGTCTGGACCACTTCGAAACCCATGGGCGCGCCTGGCCGGCGCAGCCAGAACCATACCAAGGAGCCGAGATGAAAATCGCCCTGCAGGAAGGCCTCCTCCCAGGCGGCACGCTTGACGAGAAACTGGATTTCGCCGAGTCATTGAACGTTGAAGGCCTCGAGATCTCCGGAAGGGGGCCGGCCCGGCGGATCGATGAACTTGAATCCGCGCTGCAAAACCGTAGCATCCGGCTGGTCTCGCTCTGCGGCCAGGGCACCTTCGACTTCCTGGACCCGGACGCCGACAAACGGAACCACAGCATTGCCGAGGCGAAAGAGAACCTGCAGGTGTGCGGGCATTTCGGCGCCGTCGGTCTCATCCTGCCGCCCATATTCGGCCCGCCGCGCCTCCCGGACCTCACGCCGCTGGCCGACGCCATCACCCTTGAAATGCAGTTGTTGACGGAAATCGTACGGGACCTGGCCGCATTCGCCGCGGAGCAGCGGACGAAGGTGTTGCTGGAACCGTTGAACCGCTACGAGGAGCACCTGCTCAGGCAACAGGAGCGGGGTGTCGAGATCATCCAGCGTGCCGGCGATCCGCCGTCGGCCAGCCTGCTGTGCGACTTCTTCCACATGCACATCGAGGAGACGGACACGCCGGCCACGCTGCGGCGCATCGGGCGGCGTTACGTGGGCCACGTGCACATGGCCGACAACACCCGCCAGGAACCGGGCTCCGGGGACATCGACTGGAAGGCGGGACTCTCCGCCCTCAGGGACATCGGTTTCGCCGGATACCTGGCCTATGAATGCGGTATCACCGGGGACAGCGATACGGAGAGAAGGGAGACCCTGTCCAAGTCCGTGCGTTTCATACAGGAAATCATCAAGGAAGGATGATGTCCCGGTTCTCGTAGCGGAGCCGCATCAGGAATTCGGGGCCCAGGGTCTTCCAGATGCGCGTCACCGAGGAACGGGCCTCGAGATGGAGGGGGTCCAGGGTGATCACCTCCATGTAGGCGTCGTGGGCCTCCTCCAGCCTTTCCAGTTTCTCCAGGGTCCGACCCAGGTCGAAATAGCTTTCCACTGCCCACAGCCGATCTTTGTCCCGGGTTATCGCCTCCCGGAATTCGGCCACCGCCGCTTCGTACTGGCCGGCTGCGTCATAGAGGCGGGCGGCCATCAGCCAGCAGGGCACGTAGTCCACGTCCCTGATCCTGGCCATGTGCACGTACCGGATCGCCTCCTTGACGTCTCCCCGTTCAAGGAGTAGGCGGCTCATCCCCACGTAGGCCGGCGCATAGCCCTCATCGAGCCGCATCGTCCTGCGCAGTGCCGCTTCCGCCTCGTCATGGGCGCCGGATTCCAGCAGGCTCAACGCCTTCGCGTACTCGGCATCGGGCGTATCGAGCGAACCGGAGTACTGCATGGTCTTCGCGCCGCACCCGGCGAACCCCAGGGCTGCGATGACCAGTCCGAGACCGGCCAGTCCGAGGCCGGCCGGGCCGACCGCCGTTCTGCTCACGGGTACCTCCCTCACAAGAAAACGCCCTGTGGACAAGAACGCCACAGGGCAGACAGGCGGGAAACGGGGCTCGAACCCGCGACCCTCAGCTTGGGAAGCTGATGCTCTGCCAACTGAGCTATTCCCGCGGGATGGGCAGGGCCGAAGACGGCCGCCACACAAGGTATTCTAACCGGGCGGCCGGCGCATTGTCAAGCGAAATCCGGCCAGTGTTACGCCTGCGTCGGCAACGACCAAATCCGGTCTGATGATGACGGGCCCGGTGGTATGTCCCAAATCAAAATCTTATATTGATTTTTATTTTAATCAACATTGACAATATATAAAAGTCTGTGAAACAACCATACCTCCAGGCGAGGCGCGACCAGGTGAGGCGCGACCAGGTGAGCCGCGGCTACGTTTCGAGCGTCTTCTCTTCATCGAACCGTTCCAGCGCGAGCTGGATCAGGCGGTCGATCAAGTCGGCGTAGGAGACGCCGGCGACTTCCCACAGCTTGGGGAACATGCTGATCCGGGTGAACCCGGGAATGGTATTGAGCTCGTTGACCAGGACTTCGCCGTCCTCCTTCAGGAAGAAATCCACCCGGGACATGCCCTCGCAGGCCAGCACCCTGTGGGCCTCCACGGCGGTCGCGCGGATCTCCTCCGTCAGTTCCCGCGGCAAATCGGCCGGAATCTCCAGTTCGGCGCCGTGCTCGTCGATGTACTTCGCCTCGTAGGAATAGAAATCGTGGGTGGGCCGCACCTCGCCCAGGCCGGATGCTTCGGGCCGGGCATTCCCCAGCACGGCGCATTCGATCTCGCGGCCGCTCACGCACTCCTCCACCAGGATCTTCCGGTCGTGCCTGAAAGCTTCCCGCACGCCCGCTTCGAATTCACGGGCATCGCGGGCCTTGGTGATGCCCACGGAGGAACCCAGGTTGGCGGGCTTGATGAAACAGGGCATACCCAGCCGGTCCCGCACCTCATCGAAGGAGATCCGGTTTCGCGCTGACGATACGAAGGTCATGAATTCGGCTATGGCGATGCCCGCGTCGCGCAGCAGGCGCTTCATCACGTCCTTGTCCATGGACACCGCCGATCCCAGGACGCCCGAACCGACAAAGGGCAGATTGGCCAGCTTGAGCAATCCCTGTACCGTGCCGTCCTCGCCGAAGGGGCCGTGAAGCACGGGGAATATGACGTCGATGTCTCCGGCCGGACGGTGCGTCGTCGTGGTCGTCACCGGGTCGCTGGGCGCCCCGGGTGCGAGGGTCACTGTCTCGCTCAGGCGGTTCAGGGCGATCTGCTTCGGATCGTGGGCGTTGAGCAGGAACCCCGCCGAATCACCCAGGTGCCACTGCCCGTTACGGTCGATGCCGATCAGCACGACCTCGTACCGGTCCCGGTCGATGGCGTCGACGATATTCCGGGCAGACTGCAACGAGACCTGGTGTTCCGCCGACCGGCCCCCGCACAGGATACCCACCCTGATCTTCTTCATGCCGAATTCACTTTCTGCATGGCCTACATGAGATATTCGCAGACGCTGTCGGCCAGGACCAGTCCTCTTCGGGTCAGGCAGAGCCGCGATCCGCGTTTCGTGAGCAACCCCTCGCCGGCCAGGGCATGGATGGCCGGGTCCCTTGCGTCCATGGCGTCGTCTCCGTAGCGGTCTCGAAACAACCGGGTGTCCAGGCCGTCGACGGATCTCAGGCTCAGCAGGATATACTCGTGTATACGCTCGTCCACCGAAAGCGTTTCATCCATGTCGGTGGCGTCTCCCCGCTCATCCATGGCACGCAGGTAATCGGGGAGGCCGCGCGCATTGGCGAGTCTCCGTCCGTCCATGCGCGTGTGGGCCGACGGCCCCAGCCCCAGGTAATCGCCGCCCTTCCAGCAGGATACGTTGTGCCGGCATGCAAAACCCGGTTTCGCCAGGTTGGAGATCTCATATTGCAGGAAACCTGCGCCGGTAAGCCGGTCCAGGGCCTCGAAGTACAGGGCCGTGTGCCGCCCTTCGTCCGGGAGGTCCAGCGCGCCCTGATCTGCCAGCCGGGCATATTCCGTCCCCGGCTCGATCGTCAGGCCGTAGATCGAAAGGTGCTCGGGGTCCAGGGCAACCGCCCGTTCCAGCGTATCCGCCCAGTCCGCCGCCGACTGGCCGGGCACGCCGAACATGAGATCGAGATTGACGTTTTCGAAACCGGCTTTACTGGCGTACGCGAACGCCTTCTCGGCCCGGTCCGCCGTATGGCGACGACCCAGTTTCAACAGGAGATCATCGGAGAAGGACTGGACGCCGATGGAGATCCGGCCGACCCCCAGGCTACGAAGCCGCTCCAGCTTGGGTATGGTGACCGTTTCCGGGTTCGCTTCCACCGTGATTTCGGCGTGGGGGGAGACCCGGAAACGATCATGGATCATCCGGAAGACGCGGTCCAGCTGGCGGTCCGTGAGGCAGGTGGGCGTGCCTCCCCCCAGGAAAACCGTGTCGAAGACGCCGTCGGCCCAGGGCGATTCGCGGCCGCGCCGCCCAGCCTCGGTGTCCAGCGCACCCAGCAACTCATCCACCAGGCCGTCTTTGAGCAATTCGAAGGAAAAATCGCAGTAAGGACATGCGTGGCTACAGAAGGGAATATGAACGTAGAGGCCGGCCAATGCGTTTGCGCCCCGATCTGCTGTGATTGCGCCCGATCTACATGACGATTCTGCCGATGCGGTTCCAGCGGACCCGCCACGGTACGTGCACGATGTTGTACCCCAGTACGTAGACCAGCGATGCGACGCTCTCCAGGGGCCTGGACGACTGCCACACCAGTTCGGGGTCGTCACGGTGACGTTCCCAGGACCAGTAGATGATGAAGGCGTTGCCGACTACGTCCACCGCGTCCACGAAACCCCAGTACCTGCTGTCGGAACTGTAGTCCCGGTTGTCGCCCATGACGAACAAGGCGCCCGCCGGAACAATCTTGGGGCCCCAGTTGTCCCGCGTGCTTCGGGGCGCCGCCCGGACCGACGGGTCATCGAATTTGACCTGCGGCGGATTCTCCACCATCACGTCGTCCACGTATACACGCTTGTCGCGGATTTCCACCTTCTGGCCGGAGACGGCGATGCATCGTTTGATGAACATCTGCGCCGGGTTGCGGGGATAGGGGAATACCAGGATATCGCCGGGTTCTGGGTCGCGCCAGGCGGGCATGCGTATATCGGTGAACGGAATGCCGGGACCGTAGATGAACTTGTTGACCAGCAGGAAGTCCCCCACCTGGAGGGTGGCCTCCATGGACTCCGACGGTATGCGAAACGCCTGGACGACCTCCGCCCGTATGAAGAGGAAGAGCAGTACGGTGAAGAGCAGGATTTCCAGGTACTCTCTGAGCAGCGACTTGTTTCTTGCCAAGGGTTCAAATCCTCCAGGGACCGCGCCTTCCGCCGGGCTACCGGGCCGCCATCCGCCCGGACCGCCATCCGCCCGGACCGCCATTCGCCGGGACCTCCCGTTCCGAAACGTTCAGCCTCCCACGGCCGCGCCTTCGCCCCGTATATCCAGCACCGCCAGGAAGGCTTCCTGCGGCACCTCGACGTTGCCCACCTGCTTCATGCGCCGCTTGCCCTCCTTCTGCCGTTCCAGGAGCTTGCGCTTCCGCGTGATGTCGCCGCCGTAGCATTTGGCCGTGACGTTCTTGCGCAGGGGGCGGATCGACTCCCGCGCGATGACCCTGCCGCCGATGGCGGCCTGGACGGCGACCTCGAACATCTGCCGCGGTATGATCTTGCGCAGCCGCTGGCACAGCTCGCGGCCCCACTCGTAGGCCTTGTCTTTGTGGATGATGATCGACAGGGCATCCACCAGGTCGCCGTTGAGCAACAGGTTCAGCCTGACCAGGGGTGATGTGCGGTACTCCAGGAAGTCGTAATCGAAGGAAGCATATCCGCGGCTGATCGATTTCAACCGGTCGTAGAAGTCGAAGACGATCTCCGACAGCGGCAGTTCGTACTGCAGGGCGACCCGGGTCGGGTCGAGGTATTCCATGGCCTTGTAGACGCCCCGGCGGTCCCGGGTCAGTTTCATGATGTTGCCGATGTAGTCTTGCGGGACGACGATCTGGGCCTGGATGAACGGCTCCTCCACGGCGTCGATATACGAGGCTTCGGGCATGTCGGCCGGGTTGTCCACAAGGAGCACCTCGCCGGCGGTGGTCGTGATCCGGTACTCCACGCTGGGCATGGTGGCCAGGATCGTGAGCCCGTACTCCCGTTCGAGACGCTCCTGCACCACTTCCATGTGGAGCAGTCCGAGGAATCCGCAGCGAAAACCGAATCCGAGGGCTACCGATGTCTCGGGTTCATACACAAGGGCGGCGTCGTTCAACTGGTACTTCTCGAGGGCCTCTTTCAGCGGTTCGTAATCTTCCGATGTCGTGGGGTAAAGCCCGCTGAACACCATGGACTTGGCCTCCCGGTACCCGGGCAGCGGTTCGTCGCAGGGCCGGACCGCATCGGTGACGGTGTCGCCCACACTGGCGTCGGCCACGTTGCGTATGTTCCCGATCAGATAGCCGACCTCCCCGGCCGTAAGCGCGTCCACGGGCGCCTTGTCGAAACGGAGCACGCCGGTCTCGGCGACCTCGAACTGCTTGTCGTTGGAACACATCCTGATCTGCATGCCCGGTTTTATCTCGCCGCTCACGACGCGTACGTAGGGCACCGCGCCCCGGTACTGATCGAAGATCGAATCGAAGATGAGGGCCCGCAGGGGACCGTCGTCGGGTTCCGGGGGCGGGATACGGTCCAGGATGGCCTGCAGCACCGCTTCGACCCCGACACCGTCCCTCGCGCTGGTCAGTACGACATCATCGGGGTCGATGCCCAGCAAATCCACGATCTGGGCCGTTACGACGTCGACCCGTGCGTTGGGCAGATCGATCTTGTTGATGACCGGGATGATGGTCAGGTCGTTCTCCAGGGCCAGGTACAGATTGCTGATCGTCTGCGCCTCGATGCCCTGTACGGCGTCCACGACCAGGAGTGCGCCTTCACAGGCCGCGAGGCTCCGGGAAACCTCGTAGGAAAAGTCCACGTGTCCGGGCGTATCGATCAGATTCAATGCGAAGGACCGTCCGTCCGGCGCATCGTAGGACATGCGGATCGCGTGGGCCTTGATCGTGATGCCCCGCTCCCGCTCCAGGTCGAGATTATCGAGCATCTGGGCACGCATCTTCAGGGGAGACACGGTGCCCGTCATCTCCAGCAAACGATCCGCCAGCGTCGATTTGCCGTGATCGATATGCGCGATGATGGAGAAGTTTCGAATGTGTTCCGTCGACATGTAGAATCCGTCCGGTCATCCCGAAAGCAGGGGAATCCACCGCCTTTGCAAACCGTATGCAACAGGGTGAAATAAAACGATTAAGGCGCGGGATGTCAACAGGTATACGGGATGGGAAGGGCCCGGTTCACGGGTGCGAAACGGGGTCCCGGGGAAGGATGCGCGGCGGCTGTTCAGCCCGTGCGGTCAGGCGTTTCAGTACCGGCTGTCGATCCGGAAGCTCGAACGGCCGACATCCAGGTTCTCGGCCGCGCGAGTGAGCAGGTAGCCGACTGCGAACGTGGTGGCGACCAACAGCAAAGAACCCCATTCGACCGAAGTGGAGACCGGATCGGGCAGGCTGGCCAGGACCGCGCCGGCCTGGGCTTGCAGGTATGCCTGGAAATCCCGAACCGCGGCCGACACCGGCCCGATTACCGTCTGAACGGGCAGGAAGTCTCCCACGATTTCGGCCAGTGACGCGCGGTACAGCCAGACCAGTGCGGCGGCGGCGAGCGTAAAGGCGAAGACGAGCCGGGGGAAGACCAGGGCCGGCGCAAACCACGATGACCGCGAAAGCGCGGGCAGCTGTTCCATCACGTTGGACAGGAAGGCTTCGGACGGATGGGCACGGGGCGTCGATTCGACCGTCTCGATCATTGCTTCGAGAACCGCCGCCTCCGACCGGCAGCGCTCGCAGCCGGCAAGGTGGGCATCCAGCAGGCGGCGCGCTTCCGGCGAAAGTGCCCGGTCGACCGCCTCATATACCATTCTTTGTGCGGATTCGCAGTTCATGATCGTTCTGCTCCGGGTTGGTTCCGGGTCCGGAATTGATTCCGGGGTTGCCGGGTCCGGCCTAAGTCAGCGAATCGGGCTCGATGGACCGGTAGATCAGTTTCCGCAATGCGGCACGGGCGCGGAACAGCCGGGCCTTGACCGTGCCGATCGGCAGCTCCAGCGCTTCCGCGATCTCGTCGTAGGACAGGCTTTGCATATGATACATCGAAATCACCGCGCTGTAAATAGGCGGAAGTGCCGCCACCATATTCCTGACCTGATCCCTGAATTCAGCCTGCTCGAACCGTTCCGCGGGGTCCGCCGACGGATCCGGCAGCTGCATCGGCAATCCGTCCTCGTCGTCCTCGGGTTCCGAGAGGGAAGTGGTGGACAGATCCCGCCGGGAACGACGCGCCGAACTCAGGCTCACGTTTACGGCGATGCGGTAAAGCCACGTAGAGAACCTGGAATCCCCGCGAAACCGGTCGAGACTTCTGAAAGCCCGGACGAACACGTCCTGCGCGGCTTCTTCCGCGTCTTCCCGGTTTCCGACGATGCGCAGCGTCAGGTTGTACACGGAAACGCTGTGCCGCTCGACGAGACAGGCGAAAGCCGGCCGGTCTCCCTCCCGGGCCCTTGCGACGAGCTCCTCATCGCTCAAATCCATGGGTCGCCTCATCCTGTCTCAAGCGCATCACAGCCGTGAACAGGGCCGTTTCGCCCGACAGATTCGACCCCTTTCAGGGATCCTGGCCGGTATCCCTATTGTTAATATGACTATCTGGAATCTACAAATGTTTCAATGATCCGGCATGCTTTTCCTGAGAGAGGCCTTTATTTCTTATGGCGGTAACGACAAATCAACTTAACTTTTAGTTTCTGAAACAAAACGATCGACTTTCGTGTCGAAACCTTGAGAAGCATGTGCGGTCAGGTTGTTTGACAGGGGGGCGTTCTCCGATCGGAGGCAGGAAATGGACAGCTGGAAGGCCTGGGCGGTGTTTTTCATCAGCGTGTGCGTCATGGTCGTTGTCCTCGCGAATCTGCATAACTGGGAAGCGGCCCTGGGCGCAGTTGCCATTTCATTCGGACTGGGCGCCTTTTGCGCGTTGCTTGTCTTTCTCAAAAGAGGACGGGAAATCAGACACCAGGAACGCATGGCGATGATCGAGAAAGGGATCTACATCGAAGCCAGGCAGCACCATACCGGCGCGCCCTCTCTTCTCGTGGTGCTCCTGGTGGGTATCGGCCTGGCCACGGTCATCGCGAGCGACGTGGCGTTCTTCGGTTTCGTCCTGCTGTTCGTGGGTATCGGCCTGATCGTACGCGCCAGGTTGCAGCATAACAGTAACATCGCGCGGGAGGTCTCTCCACCGGCCCAACCCGCAAGCCCACCGGCTCAATCCGAAAGCCCACCGGCTCAATCCGAAAGCCCGCCGGCCCAACCCGAAAGCCCGCCGGCTGCGGAAGAACAGCCGGCCCCGGAAAAAGACCAGAGGTAGCGCAACCGTGCCCAACAAGAAACTATACAGATCCGCTTCCAACCGGATGATCAGCGGCATCTGCGGCGGCCTGGCCGAATACTTCGACGTGGATGCTTCCGTACTGCGTATCGCCATGGTGGCCTTCACGGTCATCACCCTGCCCGTATTCGGCCCCTTCGTCTTTCTGGCGTACCTGGTATGCGTCTTCATCATACCGCGGGATCCGGGCCTGGTCCCCGCGACGGCCTCCGACCCGTCCGCTGAGGCGGGGAACCAGGACCAGCCGGAACAGGGCGCCCGGCAGGTTGTGGCGAAACCGCGCAACGACCGGAACAACGGCGTGGTCTGGGGCGGCCTGTTCATCCTGCTGGCCGTGATCGTGCTGACCTGGTCCTATGCACCGGATTCCGGGCTGTTTTCTTTCTTCCTGCCCATGGTTCCCATCGTGGCCATCGGCGCGGCGGTATTCATCCTGTTCGTCTACAGAGGGCAGATCATGGAGTTCTTCAAACATCGACGGCTATACAGGCTGAATGAGGGCAAGAAGATCTTCGGTGTGTGCAACGGCCTGGCGGATGCCTTCAACCTGGACCCCACCTTGATGCGCATCGGGTTCTTCATCGCCTTTCTGTTTTCCGTGGGCACGGTGACGCTGATCTACCTCTTCATGGCCTTCATCATGCCCGTGGGACGTCCTGGGCTTCCCGCAGAAGACGGGTAGCATGTAACGTGCCGCGTCAAACCGAACCACCGCCGGCAACGGTCCGCACTTAACGAGCGGTTCCGCCTCATGCTCGCTGGCAACGGTCCGCTGTCCACGGGGGGTTCCGTCTCAGGCTTCCCGGCCGGTTTCTGCCCGGCCCCCTTTGAATCGGCTTGACAAGCGGCGTTCAGGCGACTAGCGTATTTCGCGATCGGTCAGTACCCCGGACCGGTCGCTTTTTTAATGCCACATCGACGAAACGGGTATGAGAAAAAAGCACAATCTACGCCTGGCCCGCGCCATACAGGGCATAAGCGGCGTTCTCGCCGTTCTGGTGATATATCCTTTAATTCGGCTGATCTATCCCTGCTGGCGCCGGTTGAAGGGCACGGGCAACCACGGGGAAACGGGCGGCTTGGGAGACGACCGGGCAACCGGCGGTCCGGATTCATCCGGTCCATCCGAACCGCATGGCGAACCATCCGGCAAGTCCATAACCCGGGACAAGTAGGCCGCTGTGAAACTGATTGTCACCAACGACGACGGCATCGAGGCGCCGGGCCTGCGTGCGCTGGAGGGCCTGGCGTCGCAGTGGGGCGAAGTGGTCGTGGTCGCGCCGGCGGAAGTACAGTCGGGCGCGGCACACCAGTTGACCAACAACCAGCCCATTCGCGTGGATGAACTCGGGGGCCGCCGGTACAGGGTATGGGGCACGCCCGCCGACTGCGCGCGCCTGGCGGTCAACCAGCTTGCGACCGACGGGGACTGGTTGCTGTCCGGGATCAACGACGGGGGCAATCTCGGGGTGGACGTCTACGAATCCGGCACCGTGGCCGCCGCCAGGGAGGCCGCCATCCACGGCCGCAGGGCCATGGCGCTGTCGCATTACACGGCGGACGGCCGGGAGATCGACTGGCCGCTGGCCGCGGAACGGCTGCGGCCGGTCCTGGAACGCCTGCTGCGCGAGGACCCGGAAACCGGGGTTTTCTACAACGTCAATCTCCCCCATCCGGATCACGACGAAACCCGCCTGGAAGTAAAAACCACCCCCGTGGACACGAGTCCCTTCCGCATCACGTTCACGCCGACCGAAAACGGTTACCTGCATACCGGGATCTATCACGAACGGCACCGGGAACCCGGCTCCGATATCGACGAGTGCTTCAGCGGACATATCTCCCTGTCGAAGATCCGGGTCTGACGGAAACCGCCGTTCTCTTGAAGGAACCCGCAAATCCTGTTCAGACAGCAGTCTCCTCAGACAGCAGTCTCCGCGCACCCCGAGTCACGCATATGCCCATCATTACCATCATAGGCCGGGGGCACTCCGGTACGCGGGCCATGTCCCACACGCTCTACACAAGCGGTGTCTACATGGGCCGGACGATCAACGCCTCGGGCGACAAGGTGCCCCCGCACGACCTGTATGACGCCTGCCGTATCTTCGCGAAATACGTCCGGTGGACCGGCGGCACCTCCTGGGATTTCTCTGAAGTTCTTGAAATGGACATCGACCCGGAATTCGTGGAGAAGGTGGAAACCTACCTGGCGGACGTGCTGGAAAACGGGGCCCCCTTCCGCGGTTGGAAACTGCCGGAAACCACGCTCATCTATCCCTGGATCGTCCGCATGTATCCGGATATCCGGTATATCCACTGGATCCGGGACCCGCGGGACGGCATCCTCGCCCCGCACAGGACCGACGATCTCGGCGATTTCGGTATCGCCTTTCCCGGCACGGCGGACATCCGGCGGCAGCGGGCTTATTCGTGGCTGTACCAGTACCGGCTCATGAAGGCGACGCCGGAACCTCGCCACCTCGTGACCGTCCGGTTTGAAGACTTCGTGCTGAAACAGGAAGAAACCCTTCGCCGCCTTGAAGCCTATCTCGGCATCCCCCTGAGCCGTATCGTCGTGCGGTCCGAAGCGGTGGGACGGTGGAAGAAGGCGGAAGGCGCGCTACCCATGGACCTGCTGGGCGATGCGCTGGACGAACTGGGTTACGAGGTCTGAAGCCGGTCATGCCGGCCGATTGACTCAAGGTGCGGCCGGCCCGCGCTTAACACCCCTCCCGCCGAATGGGGCCATCCGCACTTAACGCCCCTCCCGCCGGGCAGGGCCATCCGCGCTCAACGCCCCTCCCGCCGAATGGGGCCGAACGCGCTTAACGCCCCTCCCGCCGGGCCAGTTCCTTCAGCTTGTCGATACACCGGTCTATTTCGTCCGTCGTGTTGTAGTAGTGGGTGGAGATGCGGAGGCCCCGGTGGCCGTCCCGGTCGTGGTCGTCCACGTGGAGTTGCGCTTCCTCCTCCATGGGACCGCGCCACCGCGCCGCGTCGATTCCGTCAAACTCGAAGATGGTGGAGCCCGGGGACGAAATGTCGTGGGACAGGCTGGTAAGCAACCGCAGCCCGGGGACTTCCAGGAGGGCCTTCCTCAGGTAGTCCGACAGCATGCGCAGGCGCCGCTCGATATTTCCTATTCCGATGCGGTTCAGGAAATCCAGGGCAGTGCCGAGGGCCGCGCGCACGGGCAGGTCGTAGGTGCCCTGGATTTCGTAACTGCACGCATCGCCGCCGGGTTCGGCCGCCGGCGCGTAGAGGGTGCTGAAGGCAGGCTGCATGGCGCGGGTGACATGGAGAAATCCCGTGCCGGCGGGACCCAGGAACCACTTGTGCAGGCTGTTGGTGTACAGGTCGCTGCCGACCTCGGACAGGTCGACGTCCAGCATCCCCACCGCCTGGGCGCCGTCGACGGCCGATATCAACCCGTTCTCCCTGGCCAGTGCGCAGAGTCTCTTGACCGGATACAGGTATCCACCCCGGGTGACGTGACAGAAGAAGAGCACTTTCGTCCGCCCGTCGATCGCCGCGGAAACACGCTCCAGGATGTCGTCCGCGCCCACCAGCGGACTGGGGATATGGACTTCTCGCACCTCGATCCCGTACCGTTCCGCCCTTACCTTCCAGGGCCGCACCGCGCTGGGATGCTCCTGCGTGGTCATCAGGACCCGGTCACCGGGCGCCAGGTCCAGTCCGTTGACGATATGGTAGAGTCCCTCGGTCGCATTGCGCGCCAGGGCGATTTCACCGGTCTCCGCACCCAGGAAACCCGCCATGGCCGGCCTGAGATCGGACTCGATGTAGCCGTGGAAATCCCGCTTGGCCTTCGACGGGTTTTCGGACATCAGGCGGAATCCCTCGGCGACGGCATCCCGAACGGGCTTGGGAGGCATGCCCAGGGCGGCGTTGTTGAGATAGGCGTGGCCCGGTTCCAGGATGAACTGGGACCGGACCTGGGACCAGTATGCCCGGTCATCGGGATCGATGAGCTGGGTCTGGGGTTCGGAAATGGAAGTAAACATGGCTAGGTTCCGTCGGCCCGTGGCCGGTTTGAATGCCAAAATTAACTTGGGGATGGTCCGTCTCGGATCAGATGCCTTCGAGATCGTCCTGCGCCAGCCAGCCGTTCTTGCCGTCCGGAAGGCGGATTCGGAGCCAGTCGTCCCGGTGTTCGACCAGCTGGACCTTGGCACCTTCGTGCAGCGTGAAGACCGGTTCGGATGATACGTCGGGACCCGTCCTGACCACGGCCGTCGGCTGGAGGACGATCGCCTCCTCGTTCACCAGGTTGTCGTAGATCTTGATGCCCAGGAACCCGGCAGCCAGAAGCAGCAAGAGGCAGGCGACGAACAGCGCGTAGCCTGTCGCGGACCGCGTGCGCGGCCGGCTCGCGAGCAGATAGCCCACCAGCGCCAGCGCCGCGAGGAACCCGGCCGAGGTGGCGGCGACCGTGGCTTCGTTCACCGTCACGCCGTCCAGCGCCTGCCGGCCGAACCACGGTACCTCGCCCGCGATCTGGTCCGTCGTCCGCTCCTTCGCGAGATCCAGGTTGTTGTGCAGGTCCCCGTCCCGGGGCAAGAGTCGGGTGGCCCGCTCGTAGGACAGGATGGCCCGGCCGATCCGGTCCTGCTTGTAATACGCGTTGCCCAGGTTGTAGTACACGTGCCCATTGCGTACCCCGCGTTCGATGATGCGTTCGTACGTCCGGCCGGCCTCCGCGAATTTCCCGCCTTCGTACAGCAGGTTGCCCTGCCGGTACAACTCCGCGGTCTGCCGGTCCACCGGGTCTTCGGCGCAACCGGTGGCCGCGAGACCGATGGCAAGGACGACCACGCCCAGCCGCGGGACCAGGGGTCGACAACCTCGGACCAGGGGTCGATGACACCGGGTTTCCGGTCGCCGATCCGGCTGCAAGGCGGACGATGGCGGACGATCCGCGCGCATATGGGGTATCGCGGTGGCTTTCAACGGTCACCGGACAGCTGAGATTCGAGCGATGCGATAACGTTTCGGGCCTTATCGAGCAGGTCACCGGCGTGCTCCGCCGTATGCGCCGTCGGGGCGAACCGGGCCAGGTCGCAGGCGTCCAGGCAGTCCCTGACCAGGGCGGCCGTGTCTTCGTCCACGCCCCGTTCCTTGAGCAGTTCGACGACGCGGGGCAACGTCAGGCCGGCCGTCGGCAGATTGCACTTGTCGGCGACGTAACCGTACAACGCGTTGGATATGCCGGTGAAGGCCTGGTCGAGCGCACCCTGGTCCAGCTGCTCCCGGGACCGGCGCAGCAGGTTGAGGGCGGTGTTCTTCGCCCGGCGCCGCCGGGCAAAACCGGCATCGCGCCGCAGGCGATGGGCGTGGGAACGGTACAGGACCGTCGCCAGGATCGCCGCGACGGGCAGGACATGCAGCAGGAGGTACCAGGTCGACCGGTACAGGACCTCGCCCTGGTCGCCCAGGAAAACCGTTTCAGACTTGATGTACTGGATATCTTCACGGATCTGCCGGACGACCGATCTTTGCGGCATGCCGACGACGGCCGCCTGCGTTCCGCTGGCCGGCAGGACGGTAATCGTTAACGGCTCAGTGGTCGCGACCCGGTATGCGTCCGTATCGGGATCGAAAAAGGAAAAGGCAAGGGGCGCGATGGTATGGTCGCCGGGTACCGTGGGGATGAGCACATGATCCCAGGTCTTCGTCCCGGAAATCCGCAGCCCGCCCGACGCGTATTCCGCCCTGCTCCCGGACTGGTACTCCTTGAAATCACCGAGCGGCGGCAGCACGGGATCCTCCACGGTTTTCAGGTTGCCTTCTCCGGTCAGTTCGATCGTGAGCGTCACGGGCTGGTTTACTTCGGTGGTGGCCTGATCCACCATCGCCTTGAGCGAGAAGTCGCCCACCGCGTTGCGAAAACCGGCGGGGCGGCCCTCGCCCGGCAGCGGCAGCACCTGCACGGTCTGCTCGCCGGACACCACCCTGATCTGGCGCGTAGTCGAGAAAAAGGTGTCGAAAGGATCGGAGAGAAAGCTGTCGAAGAGGCTTCTGCGGGAGCGTTCGGCCTGCACGTCACAGATCATCGACAACGGCTCGAGGTTCAGTTCCCCCGTCACGGTGGGGAACAGGGCGATCTCGCGCAGCCTGGCGACGGCGTACCTCCGGCCGCCGATGATCTCTTCCTTGAAATCAAGGTGATGGGCGGAGAAAATCTCCTCCATCCAGAAGCCGGTGTATGTCGGGACCACGTCGTAACGGGCGTTCGACAGGCCCAGACGGGTGTAAAGCGTATAGGTCACCGTAACCTGCTCCCCCAGGTAGGCCCGTTTCTTGTCCAGGGTGGCCCGGATGTAGACCGTGTCCTCCAGGTCCGGCGTACTCGCGGCATCCTGCGGCGGACCCGCGGCCGCGGACGAACCCGGAGTCGTGGAAAGTGAACCGGCGGGCGGCATGGCACGGGTGGCGCCCGGCTGCGAAGAACCCGTTGCGCCCGGCGTGACCTCGATCGTGATCGGCGTCGTTTCGTGGGCAACGCCGTCAAGCGTCACCTCGGCCGCGTCGATGACGAAGGTCCCCGCCCTCCGGGGTTTCAACTGGTAGATGAACCGCACGGACCGGGAAGAGGATAGCTTGCCGTTTACCAGGTTGAAGCTCGAGGAGGAGGAAGACGTGCTGCCGATGACGATGAACGGTTCCATGTCGGGCAGGACAGGTTTCGGGACGTCTCCCAGATCGGACCCGGATACCGTAACCGTCAGGATCAGCGTCTCGTCGACGGTCATCCGGGTACGGCTCACCTCGGCCGTGACCGAGATCTCCTGACCCGAAGCGGCCCGTGCTCCGAGAAGCAGCAATACGATGAGACCGGCCTGCATAAACCGTTTCATGGGCTCAATCCAGGTATCCCTGGGTCCGCAGGAACTCCGCGTTCAGAATGGCCGTGCCCGCGGCCCCCCGGACGGTATTGTGTGAAAGGACTACGAATTTCATGTCCAGCACCGGACAGGGCCGGATCCGGCCCACCGTTACGGCCATGCCGTTTTCGGCGTCGCGGTCCATCCTCGGCTGCGGCCGGTCCGGTTCATCGCGTACGATGACCGGACGCGCGGGCGCGAAGGGCAGGCCGAGTTCCTGGGGCGCTCCCCGGTGGTTGCGCAGCGCCTCGGCGAGACCGTCCGTATCGGTCTTGTTCTCCAGGGCGACGGAAACGCATTCCATGTGGCCGTCCTGGACGTGTACCCGGTTGCACTGCGCGCTGACGACGATCCCGGCATGCTCGATCCGATTATCCCTGTACCTGCCCAGCAGCTTGAGGGTTTCCCGCTCCATCTTGTCTTCTTCTTCCCCGATGTAGGGGAGCACGTTATCCAGGATCTCGAGGGAGGGAACGCCCGGGTAACCGGCCCCGGACAGGGCCTGCAGGGTAGTGACCGCGACCTGCCGTACGCCGAAGTGTTCGACGATCGGCTTGAGCGCCATCGTAAGACCGATGGTGGAGCAGTTCGGATTGGTCGCGATGAAACCGCGGCCATACCCCCTGCGTCGGCGCTGATAGTCGATGATCGCGCAATGGTCCCCGTTGACCTCGGGAACGAGCAGCGGCACGTCCTCGTCCATGCGGTGGTTCTTCGAATTGCTGACGACGGCGTAGTCGGCCGTCGCGAAGGCCGCCTCAATCGGACCGGCCACCGCGGAGTCCAGGCCGGAGAAGACCAGGTCGCAGTCCAGTCCCGGTTCGCAAAGCGCTACGGGCAGCGCGCGCACGGCCTCCGGGACCGGCGTGTCCAGCCGCCAGGTCACGGCTTCCGCGTAGGGTTTGCCGGCCGACCGCTCCGAGGCCGCGACGGCGGTGATCCTGAACCACGGATGGTCTTCGAGCAACTGGACGAACCGCTGCCCGACCGCCCCGGTAGCGCCGAGGACCCCTACTTTGATTTCATTCGTCGACATTTCATGCTCCCGGATCTGGTAAGGAGGTCATGGTTGATCGCCGCCGGGCAGCGCCCGTGCCGCCTTGATCAGGTCTCCGAACAGGCCGCCCGCCGTAACCTCCGGCCCAGCGCCCGGTCCCCGCACGATCAGTGGGTTGTCCCGGTATCGCTTCGTGGTGCACACGACCATGTTGTCCGGACCGGCCAGGCTGCCCAGGGGACTATCCCGGTCCACGTTTTCGAGGCCCACCCGGCACGCGCCTTCTTCCACCGTGGCGACGTACCGCAGGACCTGTCCGCGATCTCCACCGGATGCGACCCGCCGCGCGTAAGCAGAATCTTCACCGGTGAGCATAGCCATGAACGCGTCCACCGACGGCGCGTCCAGCAGCGCGTCGGAGACCATGCCTTCGATCTCCAGCTCGTCGAGTTCAAGACGATATCCGATCTCGCGGGCCAGGATCAGGGCCTTCCTTGCCACGTCCATCCCGTTCAGATCGTCCCGTGGATCGGGTTCCGTGTAGCCCAGTTCCCTGGCCTCCCGCACGATCTCCGAGAAGGCCCGGCCGTGGTCGAGTTGGGAACAGATGTATCCCAGCGTGCCGCTCAGGCATCCCGCGATCCGCGTTACCCCGTCCCCGGTATCCACCAGTTCCCTTACTGTGCTTATAACGGGCAGACCGGCGCCGGCGGTCGTTTCGTACCAGTACCGCATCCGATGGCCGCGGCCCAGCCGCCGGATCTCTTCGTACGCGGCGCTCCGGTCGGTGATGGGCTTCTTGTTGGCTGTCACGACCGGGACGCCCCGGCGAAGGCAGGCCAGGTGCACTTCCGTCATTTCCGCGGACGTCGTGTCGACAACGCATAGGTTCCCGGGCGAATCGCCCGGACCGCCCACCAGGCGATCGATCATGCCGACAGCGCCCGGGTAGTCCTCGCACCCGTCCCCGTCTTCGAGCAACCGGTCCAGGCCGCCGGGACCGCTTAACGCGGTGTTGAGTCCTCCCGGATCGAAAACCAGTTGGTTCCGGCCGCAGATGCCGATGTATTCGAAGGTAAGGCCGGTGGCTTCGGCCAAAGAACCGGCCCGGTCCACCACCTGCCGGATCAGGGCGCCCCCGATATTGCCCTTGCCGAATTGAAACAGGTTAATCTTGCTCAATATTGCCGTTCCCTCCCAGTCCGAAGGACGCGTGCACCAGTTGAACGGTCTTCCGCAGGTCGTCCCGGCCCACGATGAATGAAATGTTCAGCTCCGACGAACCCTGGGCGATGGCGATGATGTTTACTCCGTGTTCTCCGAGCACGCCGAACGTACGGGCCGCGATACCCGGAGTACCCTTCATGCCGCCGCCGACCACGGCGACCACGGCCAGATCGGGTTGCACCGAGATCTCCTCCAGGCTGCCTTCGGCGACCTCGTGACGGAACTCCTCCTTCAGCGCCCGGACCGTTCCCGGACTGTCCCTTTCGTCGACGACCAGGCAGATATCGTGTTCGGAGGAAGCCTGTGTGATCATGACGATCTGGGTCTTGCGGTCCGCCGTGGTCTTGAACAGCCGCGCGTGGGTATCCGGCGTCCGGCTCAGACTGGTGCCCTCGACCATGATCAGGCAAAGCCGGTCGATACTCGTTACGGCCTTCACGCCCAGCGGTGCGGCGCGGGTGCGCGAAGTGATGAGCGTGCCGCTGTTTTCGTTCCGGAAGGTGTTCCGAATCCGGATGGGAATCTCCTGTTTCACCGCGGGCAGCATGGTCATGGGATGGAGAACCTTGGCGCCGAAATAGGACATCTCCGAGGCCTCGAGATAGGAAATCTCCTCGAGGACGCGGGCGTCCTCGACGATCCTCGGATCCGCCGTCATCGCGCCGTCCACGTCCGTCCAGATCCACACTTCCTCCGCCTGCAGCGCACTGGCGACCAGCGAGGCGGTGAAATCCGAGGCGCCCCGCCCGAGGGTCGTGGTCACGCCTTCGTCGGTGGATCCGATAAACCCCGTTACGACCGGGATGCGGCCGCCCGAAACCATCGGCCCCAGACCTGCCGAAAGCCGCTGTTCCGTCTCGGTGTAATTCACCTCCGCCTCGGTGTAGCGCTCGTTCGTCTTCACATACTCCCGCGCATCGACGGCCAGCGACGACAGGCCGGCCGATCTGAGCGCGGCGGAGACGACGACCACCGAAAGGCGCTCGCCGAAGGAACTGACCAGGTCGATCGAACGCGGGGAAAGCTCCCTGAGCAGCGTTATGCCGTGCAGAATGCCGGACAATTCGTCGATGAGCCCGGCACAGACCTCGCGGGCCCGTTTCCGCTCTTCTCCATCGGCCAGGGCGCAGATCGTCTCGTCGTGTCGTTTCCTCAGCGCCGAGAGGGCATCCGTGGGCTCCGTTCCCTCGCAGGCCCCCGCCGCCATGGCGCGAAGGGCGTCGGTCACCTTGCTCATGGCGGACAGGACCACCACCAGACCGTGTTCGCGGTACTTTGCGACGATCTCGACGACTTGTCGAATGGCCTCCGCGCCACCTACGGACGTGCCGCCGAATTTCATGACGATCATAGGGTTGCCATCGCGATTCCCGGCTTCATGGACCGGTTACCAGTCTTTCTCCGGATTGACCTGCGTGGCCTGTTGCCTGCGCAGCCGGCGCTGTATATCCTGCTCGTCCCTGTTCAGGGCGTTCAGCAGGCGTTCCGCCTCCGCCCTGCTCAGTTCCCCTTCGCGGGGCGGCGGAGGCGCTTCCGGACTTTCCTCTTCATCAGGTTCCGGTCCGGCGCCGTTCCGGTCGTCCGGGTCTTCCTGGTCCACCTGGTCCGCCTGGTCATCCTCGTTGGCCTGGTCCTCCGGGTCCTCCTGCCGGTCCTGCGCGTTCCTGCGCGCCTGTTCCTCCTGCTGCTGAAGCTGCCGCATCACGAATTCCAGGTTGTATTTCATATCGATATCGTCCGGGTCGATCCGCAAGCCCGCTTTGTAGGCCTCGATGGAATCCTTCAGCAGGCCCATGCGATAGAGGCCGTTTCCCATGTTGTACCGGGCCCGGCCATCGACTGGTGCTTCACCCTCCAGCGCGTTCGTGTAGGCCTGTACGGCAGAGGGATACTGTTCGGAGCGGTACAGCGCGTTGCCCCGGTTGTAATGCAGGGCCGGGTTCTCGCCGTCCTCCGCCAGGGCCTCGTCATAGGCCGCCAGCGCCTCATCGTATTTTTCCTGTTGGTACAGTTCGTTTCCGCGGGCGTTCTTCGCGGCCGGCTGCCAGCCAAGAAACAACAGGATGACCAGGATTACGCTCATGGCTTCGGGTTCCGATCCTTACGATTCGTCGAGCAGGCCGCGGTCCCGGATCACGGTATCCGCTACCAGGAGCAGCAGACCGAAGAACAATATATACTGGAATCGTTCAACGTACTGTGTAAATTCTCTGCTCTCGAATTCCGCTTTCTCCAGTGACGCGATGGTGTCGTATACGAGGTCCATCTCGTCTCCACCCGGCGAAGCCCGGTAGTAGGCCCCTCCGGTCGTTTCCGCGATATGGCGCAGCGTGGACTCGTCCAGGCGGCTCATGACCACGGTTCCGGACCGGTCCCGCATGTGGCCGGCGACCTGGCCGTCCTCGTCCGTGACCGGTATGGGAACGCCCTGCGGCGTGCCGATGCCCACCACGTAGACGCGAACGCCCTGGGCCGCCAGTTCCGAGGCGACGGCGAGGGGGTCTTCCTGGTGGTCTTCTCCGTCGGTGATCAGCACGACGGCCTTGTACCCTTTGTGATCCTGCCGAAACGAACGGCCCGCTATGCGCAGCGCTTCCGAGATGGCCGTTCCCTGGGTACCCACGGTCCGGGTATCGATGCCGTCCAGAAAGAGCTCCACGATGCTGTAATCGGTGGTCAGCGGACACTGGAGAAATGCGGACCCGGCGAATACTACCAGACCGATCCGGTCGTTTCGAAGCTTCCTCACCAGGGACCGGACGGCGAATTTGGCCCGCACGAGCCGGTTCGGCCGGACATCCTCGGCCAGCATGCTGTTGGAAACGTCCAGCACGGCCATGACCGAGAACCCGGTCTGTCGCACGGTTTCTGACCGGGTCCCGAACTGCGGCCGGGCGAGCGCCAGCACGAAACAGACCAGGGCGAGGAGCACGAGGGCCGCCTTGACCGACTGTCTTCTTGCCGCGGTTGAACGGGACAGCCTGCCGATCAGTTCCGGGTCTCCCAGCTGCCTGAGGGCTTCGCGCCTGCGCCGGAACCGCGCGGCGAAAAACAGGATGAGCAGCGGGGCGGCCGCCAGCAGATAAAGGTATTCGGGTTGTGCAAACTGCATGTCGGCTCCCTGGCCGAAAACACGCCGCCACCGGGCCGTACGCGTTACGGCAGCCTTCTCAGCCGCGTGTGCGACAACAGGATATCCACCAGTACGAGAAACAGGGCAGGCAAAAGGAAATACCCGAACAGTTCGGTGTACCTCGAGTAGGCGATGACCCTCATCTCCGTGCGTTCCAGCGCGTCTATCCGCTGGTAGATGTGGGACAGCATCTCGGCGTCGGTCGCCTTGAAATAGAACCCGCCCGTGAGCGACGCGACCTCCCTGAGCGTCCCTTCATCGATTTCCGTGAGGGCGAGGCTTCCGTCCCGGTTGCGCGCGTAGGTGCGGCCCAGCACCGGGTCGTCGACCGGGATGGGCGCGCCGCCTTCTTTCCCGATCCCGATCGAGTAGATCTTGACCCCCAGCGCGTCGGCCGCCTTGGCCGCGGTGATGGGGTCGATCGCCCCCGTGTTGTTCACGCCGTCGGTCAGCAGAATGACCACTTTGCTTTCGGCCGTGCTCCGCCGCAGCCGGTTGACGGAATTGGCGATGCCCATCCCGATGGCCGTACCGTCTTCGGTCAATCCGATCTCCACCTCGTCCAGCAGGCCGAGCAGCACGTCGTAGTCCAGCGTCAGCGGGCACTGGGTGAAGCTTCGTCCCGCGAAGACCACCATGCCGATCCGGTCGTTCTTCCGTTCCCGGATAAAGTCGGAAATCACGGACTTGGCCACGAAAAGCCGGTTGCGGGGCTTGTAGTCTTCCGCACCCATGCTCCCGGATATATCGAGCGCCAGCACGATGTCGATCCCCTCCGTCATTACTTCCGCGCCTTCCGTACCCGTCTGCGGGCGGGCCAGGGCGAGGATCGCAAGGGCGATGGCCATGGTGCGCAGCACGGTGGGAACGTGGCGGTACTTCAGGATTGACGCGGGTTTCAATCGATTGACAAAGGTGAGATCCGAAAAGCTCAGTCCCCCCCGGCGTGCCTTCAGTCTCCGGCGGTACGTCCACAGGAGCACCGGCAGGATCACGAGAAGCACCAGGATTATGGGCGTGGAAAAGAACATGTGGGCATCAATCCTTTGACGGTGCCTGCACGGATCCCGCACCGTCGTCTGAGGCCTCGTCGGCGGCGGGAGCCTCACCGACGCCGGCAGCCTCACCAATGCCGGGAGCATCGCCTGCGCCGCGTCTATCGCCGGTGCCGCGCCCATCGTCGTCGGCCGATTTGTCCGGCGCGGCAGATTCCGGCACTTCGGATGGACGTGTCAGCTCGACGATCTCCCGTCCTTCCCGCAGGGAAAGCGACTGCCGGTGCGTCTCCGGCGTGAACCTGGCGAATTTGACCATGTCGCATTCTTCGAAAAGTTGTCGGACGGCCCGGGATTCTTCATGGCCGACCTGGAGCGCGTTCAGTGCCGCCACCAACTCCGCGGTGGTGTATTCCATCGCGGCTATCCCGTAGCGCCCGGACAGGTACCGGCGCAGGATCTCCGACAGTGCGGAATAGTGGGCTTTCACGCGTCCCTTGGCCAGCCACTCCTTCAGGGCCAGTTGTTCCAGTTCTTCCAGGGCGATCTCTTCGGGCGGGCGCTCGATCTCCGGGACCGTACCTTGCGCGTCCTCCCGGTTCCTCCGGCGCCTGACGTACAGAATGACGGCCGCCGCGACGGCCAGCAACACCAGTCCGGCGATCAGCCAGAAATACCAGGGCATCCCGCCGGGGATGTCCACCGGCGATTTCAGATCGCGTATATCCGCGGCATCATCGTCTATGACGCTGACGACGGAAACCGGAACGGCATTTGATTCGGCGGAGATCTCGGCGCCGTCCGAAAGGACGCACTTGAGCGAAAAGGGCGGGATGGAATGCTCGCCCGTCCGATACAGGGTTAGTTCGTACCGGAGCGAATCGATGTTTATGCCACCGGGGCCGGGCAGGGGTCCTTCGTGCTCGAAGGAAAGTAGTTCGAAACCTTCCGGAGGTGTCCCGGATTCCGGCCATTCGATCGCGGAGTTGACGGGACTCTTCACGGCGACCCGGTACAGGAAGGGATCGCCCACGGTAATCCGGTCTCGGTCTACCGAGGCCTCGATCGAAAACCCGTTGTCACCTTCCTGGGGTACCGGGCAGGCATCGGATTCGACCGGGTTCGTCGCGAAGGCCACCAGGACGGTGGCGAGTAAACAGGAACGCCTCACTGCATGCCGCCTCACGTCACGATTACGGTGTCAGGGCGACCATTTCTTTGATCCGGGCCATAAACCCGGCCCTTGTCAGGGACACGACGGGGCTATTCCTTCGCTTGACGTAGACCAGTTGCTCGTCCCCGGGAAGTCCTTTGCCCACCAGGAGCGACAGGCGTTCTTCGGGCACGTCGTTCCGGCCTCCGACCTGCAACCTGAGTTCCATGACAGGACGGTCCAGCCCGTAGGTTGCCAGATCCGCATTGGGGTCCGCCGTTACAAAGGCCTCCGAATACAGTGAATCCAACTCGCTGACGGCCCGGCCGATCGAGATCGCGTTCGCATCGCCCGTTGATGGCTCTTCCAGTTTCCAAACGACCCTTTGCTTCTGGTCGCGGCGCACCCGCAGGCGATCTTCGGGCGTAACCACTTCGAACATGTGTACCTGGTAGCCCTTGAATCGCAGGATCTTGTTGTCGCGCAAATCGATCGCGGAGGCCGGCATGCCCGGCAAGCTGGCAGCGTCCACCGCGTAGATCCATTCCTCCGCGGGATCCAGCATGTATCTGTACTTCCCATCACCGGAGACCGTTCCGACCAGGATTTCCTGCGGCCTTACCCGGTCTTCAATCGTAAGCGACAGGCTGGCCGCCGGGTTGTCGAAACCATACGTCGCTCTGTTCGCGGACGTCGACGGGATGTGCTCCCGCACGCGTACGATCTCCAGGCTGTCCAGCATGGCCGTGATGTAACGGTCGTTGGCTCTCAGCTCGTAGGGAGTCGTCATCCGCCAGTCCTCGAAGGCATGCTTGACCAGGTTCACGGACTCGTTTCCCAGGTTCATCGAAAACTCAGGAATCTCGTAGGACCGAAAATCGAAAGCTGTAACCCGTCTGTAGAATTCGGGGGCACGGTCCAGTTGCTGGAGGATCGTCATCGAAACCGAGTACACGTTGCGTCTTTCGCCGGTCATGGCATAGACGAGGCCCATTTCTACATTACCCAGCGAAAGCGTATGCCGGATACCGCCGTCACCGGATTTCACGGTCGCCGTCATCACCGGATCCGCCAAACCGTATCCCGCAAGCGAAGACGGCGCCTCATCGATGAATGATATCGCCGAGGCGTCGATGATCGTACTTATCGCGTTGACCACTTCGTCGCGCTCCGCCGGTAGCTGAAAGGGCTCTTCCACACGCCAAGTCCCGAAGGAATCCAGCTTGATGACGACTCTCCGGTCTCCCTTTTCGAGAATGATCTCTTCCACCTTGTCCCGCTCTACCCGCATCAGGCGGCGGTCCCGCAACGCATCGCTGGACCTTCGCAGATTCTCATTGATCTGCGTGGAGACGAGAAACACCCGCCGGGTGCCCTGTTCCGAGGCGTAATATGCCGCGCCCGTCGGATTCACGTCTCCCAGCAGCAACACCATAGGCTTGTCGAGACCCCGGGTTACCTCGACGGACGCCGACGGAAACTCAAGGCCGTATTCCGACAGGACTTCCGCCGAATCAGCCACGGTACGGGCGGCGGACAGCGTGGAGAATTCCTGCAGCAGCATTCCCACGACGTTCGGATCGGCCGCATACCTGACCGGTTCGGTTATCTCCCAGCCCTTCATCGGCACCTTTTCCAGCGTAGTGGTTTCACCATCCACGGTAACCCTGATCTCAACGACTTCCTCCGCGTCGATCTCGAACACGCGCTCGATTCCCGCGATCTGTTCTTCTTCGAAGACGAAAAGAAAGTAACAGGACGCTAGCAATCCCAGAATGACAGCCAGGATGATCGTGTAACGGCCACCGCTCACGGTATTTCGTCTCCTATTTCCTTCTCCACCACACCATGACGCCCGCGATAAGGATGCCGATGGGCGAAAGTATGCCGGTGATGATGAAGATGTCCCGCATCTGGCTCAGCGAAATCTGAACCAGCCTGGTGTCGCTCGACTTGGGCCGGATAGCGAGCAGGTCCTCCTCCTCGGCGAGCCAGTTGAGGATATTCAGGGCCAGGTCGCCATTGCCCGGCAGCATGATATAGGCGTTGGAGGCAAAGGCCGAGTTGCCGACGACCACCATGCGCGTCCTCAACTCGTGCTCCTCCGGCCGCAGCGCCAGCTCCTGGGGCGTCAGCGTCCGCATGTCCCTGCGCGGCAGCGCCCTGGGGACGGCCGTGATGGCCACGGCAATGGAAACCGGGCCGGGCTCGTCTTCCACCGGGTCCAGTTCGGGCGTGTACGCCATGGCTTCTTCCGGCGTATCCGGCAAGGTGGACTCTGCCCAGCTTCGCACGCTGGTCATGGCGATGGTCTGTATTTCAACGGTGTCGTCGGAGGCCGACGCGGGCTCTATGGACCGCACCAGCGGAAAGAAGCTGACCGTATTGCCGAGCGCCCGCGTGATCGGATGGGCCGGGTACTGCATGACTGCAGGCATGTATTCGTTCATGCCAGGCAGACGTCCAACGGCACTCTGATCGATCACGACGTCGTCACCGACCTCCACCTTCCAGCGGGCAAGCAGCCCCGACAGATCGGCACTCTCCTCGGGATAGTCGGGATTAAGCAGGAAGAGGGCGCGGCCGCCGCGGTCGAGGTAGTTGCGAATGGCTTCCTGCTCGTTGCCCACCAGGTTGGTCCGGGGACCCGCCACCACGAGGACGCTGCAGTCCGCCGGCACTTCCACTTCGCTAAGCAACGAAAAACTCCTGACGACGTAACTCTGGTTCTCGAGCAACTGGAGCATCCTGTTGTAACCGGCCTGGTCGGTCAGATTGATGTTGTGCTCGCCGTGGCCCTCCAGGAAATATATGGTCTTCTGGCCTTCGCGCGTGACCTTGACCAGCGCGTTGGTCACGCTCTCTTCTAGGTAACGGTTGATGTGCTCGGTCTTGCCCTCGCTTTCGAACACGATCGTTCCGTAGGAGGAGATGTTGTACTGACGCGCTATGCTGGGTTCGAGATCGGGGTCTACGAATTCGTAAGTGATGTGGTCCGAGTGGTACTGGAACTGATTCAGCATGTCATCGATCTCGTACTGTTGCATGGCATCGGTCCCGCTGGATCTGAAGAAGCCCACGATATGAACGTCCTGGTCCAGTTCGTTCAACACACTGACGGACAGGTCCGCGAGGCTGAACCGCTGGTTGGCCGTCGTGTCGAACCGCTGGGAGTAACGCGAACCGATCAGGTTTACGAAGGCCAGGATGCCGATCACCAGCAGGACAAGGACGACGGTGTTGGCCCCGTACCTCGTGGTACGCCGTCCAAGCAGGCTCCACACCTTTTCCCACTCGAAGACCACCCAGGTCGATCCGAGCGCCAGGCCGGCCAGCAGGACGATCAGGACCGTGCGCGGTGGCGTCGCATCCGAGGCGTAGAGGTACCCGCTGACCAGGATCAGGATGAGGCCCAGGTATCCGGCGGATGGCACGAGACTCTTCATGTACGGGTTTCTCCCCTTATCAGACCGCAATCGGTTTGAAAGCGTGGGCTGGTTCGTCCACTCGGGACAAGCGTCAACCCCGCCAGCGCGTCGACTCCACCGACCGGACCGTGATGAACAGGCCCAGGAAGATGAAACTCAGGAAAAAGAGGCAGTCCGTCGAGTCGATGATCCCTTTCTCGAAGGTATTGTAGTGCCTCAACACGGACAGGTATCCGACCACCTCGCCCAGCATTCCTGTCATCGATTCTGCCGCTACGTCCATCATCCAGAGTATGAGCGCGGCGCCGAAGCAGATTACGGCGGCCACGATCTGGTTCTCCGTAAGCGAAGAGGCGAAGAGCCCGATGGTTATCACGCCGCCACCGAGGAGAATGAGACCGAGGTAGCCGGCCCATATGGGGCTCCAGTCGGGATCGCCGTACACCTGGAGCACCAGCGGGTAGATGACCGTCAGCCCGATCATGGCCGTGTACAAGGTGAAGGCCGCCAGGAACTTGCCCAGGATCACGTGCCAGTCCCGGACCGGCGAAGTCAGCAGCAGCTCGATCGTACCGGTCTTCTTCTCCTCGGAAAAGACCCGCATGGTGAGCATGGGCATGAGCGTCAGCACGGCCACGAAACTCATGGTATTGAACAGCGGGCGCATGATCATTTCGTTGATGTTGATCCGCTCCATCATGGCCGGGTACTGTGCGGCCTGCATGAAATACTGCGAGTAACTCTGTAAGCTATAGAAAAACATGAAGCTTACGATAAATATGAATACCGTCGAAAGAGCGTAGAAGATGGGTGAAATGAAATAGGCTTTCAATTCACGCCCCCAGATGGCCAGCAGTCCCTGCATCGTCAGTCGCCCTCCTCTTCCTGGGTCGTCAGCTCGAGGAAAATCTCCTCCAGGCTCATGCCCGCCATGGTGAGTTCCACGAGGTCCCAGTTGTTTCCGACCACCGAGGAAGCCACCTCGGCACGGAGATCCCGTCCCGGGACGATGTCGATGTCGTACTGCCAGAGGCCATCGCCGTGGGAAGACCGGGTCTTCACGTCCACAACGCCGTCTTTCTTCTTCAACAGATCCATCACTTCCCTGACAGGTCCCCGGATCTGCGCCGAGATGGATTGCGAACCCCGCAGCCGTGCGTCCAGGTTGGCCGGCGTGTCCCCTGCGACGATACGGCCCTGGTTGATGATGACCACGCGCTCGCAGGTCTTGCTCACCTCGGGCAGTATATGACTGCTCAGTATGATGGTATGGTCGCCGGCCAGGCTCTTGATCACCTCTCTGACCTCGTTGATCTGCTTGGGGTCCAGACCGTTGGTCGGCTCGTCCAGGATCAGGACGTCGGGATCGTGAATCAGCGCCTGGGCCAGACCCACCCGCTGGCGAAATCCCTTGGAACAATGACCGACGATCCGGTGCTCGACCTCTTCCAGGGCGGTCATTTCGATCACGCGGTTGACGGCCCTTTTGCGATCGCGGGACGGGACATCCTTGATTCTGGCGATAAACTCCAGGTAGGGACGGACCCGCATGTCCAGGTAGAGGGGCACGTTCTCCGGCAGGTATCCCACCCTGCGTCGCACGTCGAGGGACTGGCTGAATGTGTCGAACCCCGCAACCCGGGCGGTGCCGGCCGTCGCGGGCATGAAGCACGTCAGCACACGCATGGTCGTGGTCTTGCCCGCCGCGTTCGGTCCGAGGAATCCGAGGATCTCGCCCTTTTCGACCTCGAAACTCACGTCCCGGACCGCGGTGAATTTGCCGTACTTCTTGGTCAGGTCCTTTACTTCTATCACGTCAGGCTCCCAGCGCTTCTACCGCAACCTTCGCGCGAAACGCGCAACAATTTCCAAAGTAACTTAATTTAGCACACAAAGTGATGTAACGCAAGCCTTTGTTGCCATCCGATCATCGCGCGAATTTGCGTTCACGAAGCTTGAAGAACTGCAGCAGCGGATCGATATAGGGCTCATCCGTGCGGATGTGGATGGCGTCCACGCCGGTCACCCTGAACTGCTGGTCCCGGGCCTCGCGAAGGGCTTCGTTGTATTCGGCATACTGCCTGCGCCAGCCGGCGTCGCCGGTATCGACGAGTACCTCTTCTCCCGTCTCCGCGTCTTCCAGTTCGATCAGGCCGACGCCAGGCAGGCTGAGTTCCCTCGGGTCCGTGATCGTGACGGCGACCACGTCGTGCCGCTTGCTGGCCACGCGCAGGGGCTTGGCATAGTCCTCGGCCAGAAAATCGGACAGGATGAAGACGATGCTCCGGCGCGTAAGCAGCCGGTTCAAGTATTCAAGCGCCTGCGTGATGTCGGTACCGGTGTGACCGGGCCGGTTGTAAAGCACTTCCCGTATCACCCGAAGGATATGGGTCCGGCCCTTCTTCGGCGGGATGAACTTTTCGATCTGGTCGGTGAACATGAGGAGGCCGACGCGGTCGTTGTTCTGGATCGCCGCATAGGCGAGCAACGCACAGATCTCGGCGGTGATCTCGCTCTTCATCTGGTTCACCGTGCCGAAATGCCCCGATGCGCTGACGTCGGCCATGAGGATGACCGTCAGTTCCCGTTCCTCGATGAAGCGCTTGATATAGGGACGACCCAGGCGGGCGGTCACGTTCCAGTCGATCGACCGGATTTCGTCGCCCGGTTCGTATTCGCGCACCTCGGCGAACTCCATGCCGCGTCCCTTGAAGACGCTGTGGTACTCGCCGCTGAACACGTCGTTCACGAGATGCTTGGTCCGGATCTCGATCTGCCGGATCTTCTGGATGATCTTCCTGGGTATCAAGGGATCTCTACACAGTCGAAGACGCGCTGAAGAATCTGTTCCGAGGTCATGTCCTCGGCCTCGGCTTCGTAGGTGACGATGACGCGGTGGCGCATGACGTCCATCCCGATCGATTTCACGTCCTCGGGCGTCACGTATCCCCTGCGGCGCAGGAAGGCGTGGGCGCGCGCGGCCGTCGCCAGGTAGATCGTTGCCCGGGGCGAAGCGCCGTACTCCACCAGGTCGCGGATTTCGGCGAGCTCGCCGTATTCCTCCGGGTTGCGGGTCGCGAAGACGAGGTCGACGATGTACTGCTTGATCTTATCGTCCATGTAGACCCGGTTGATGATCGATCGCGCCCGGACGATATCCTCCAGCGAGACGACCTGTTCCGCCTCCGCCGGCTCGCCGGACGTCATGCGGTTCAGGATCTCCAGTTCCTCTTCCTTGCGGGGATAGGTCGTCGTCAGCTTGAGCATGAAGCGGTCGACCTGGGCCTCCGGCAGGGGGTAGGTCCCTTCCTGCTCGATGGGATTCTGCGTGGCGAGTACCAGGAAGGGGTCCTCCAGCGGGAACGTCTCGTCTCCGATGGTGACCTGGTGCTCCTGCATGGCTTCCAGCAGGGCGCTCTGCACCTTCGCGGGCGCCCGGTTGATCTCGTCCGCCAGGATGAGGTGGGCGAAAACCGGCCCCTTCTTGGCGATGAACTCCCCGCTGCCGGCCTCGTAGATCATGGTGCCGGTGAGATCGGCGGGGAGCAGGTCCGGCGTGAACTGGATGCGGTGAAATCGGGCCGACACCGTCGACGCCAGGGTGCGCACGGCCAGGGTCTTGGCCAGGCCGGGCACGCCCTCGAGCAATATGTGCCCATTGGTCAGCAGACCGATCAGGAGGCGTTCGATCATGTACTGCTGTCCGACGATCACCTTGCCGATTTCCGAGATCAGCCGGTCGACGAAGACGCTCTGCTCGTAGATCCGGTCGTGGATGGCCTTGATGTCGTCCGGTGTATTCGTTTGGTCTGTGGTCATGTTCATCCTTCAGTTGGAGCCGGGCTGGCCGGACGACGAATCGGCCTTCGAGGAGGCTTCGGATTTCGACTTGTCCCCTGAACCGGACGCGTCGGAGGACCCGCCGCCATCGGACTTGGATCCGTCGGACCCGCCGCCGGACCCGGACGATGTGGATTCCCGGTCGGCCTTCTCGGCCTGCTTGTAGTTCTCGCTCCGGTAGTCCGTGGTATAGAACCCGTCACCCTTGAACAGGAAACCCGCCCCGCCGCTGATGAGGCGTTTCACGGCGCCGCCGCATTCCGGACAGGTGGAAAGAGGATCCGCCGTGATCGACTGGAACTCGGAGAACTCGTGGCTGCATTCATTGCAACGGTACTGGTAGGTAGGCATGCGTTCCTTCCTAACAAAACCGGCGCCGACTGGGATAGCCGACGCCGGTCTTCACGCACTTGAACTGCCCGGCAGGGTGGCTTACATCATGCCGCCCATGCCGCCCATGCCGCCCATGCCGCCGCCGCCGCCGCCGCCGTAGCCGCCGGGTGCGGGAGGTGGCTCTTTCTCGGGAATGTCCGTCACCAGCGTCTCGGTGGTCAGCAGGAGGGACGCGATGCTGGAAGCGTTCTGCAACGCGATGCGCGTCACCTTCGCCGGGTCGATCACGCCGGCCGACATGAGATCCTCGTAGTCGCCCGAATTGGCGTTGTAACCCACGGCGCCTTCCTTCTGCTTCACGTGCTCGATGATGACCGAACCCTCCGCGCCGGCATTGGCCGCGATATGGCGCAGCGGCTCCTCGAGGGCGCGCCGCACGATGCCGACGCCCGTGGCCTCGTCACCGTTGACCTGCAGCCCGTCCAGTGCGCCGGAACCCCGCAGGTACACGACGCCGCCGCCGGGCACGATGCCCTCTTCCACGGCCGCCCGCGTCGCATGGAGCGCGTCTTCCACGCGGGCCTTCTTTTCCTTCATTTCCGTCTCGGTCGCCGCCCCGACGTTGATCACGGCCACGCCGCCGGCCAGCTTGGCCAGGCGTTCCTGCAGCTTCTCGCGGTCGTAGTCGGACGTCGTCTCATCGATCTGGCGGCGGATCTGGCTGATCCGGCCTTCGATCTCGGACTGGGAACCGGCGCCTTCGATGATCGTCGACTCGTCCTTGTCGATCACCACGCGCTTGGCCTGGCCCAGGTCCTCGAAGGTCACGTTCTCCAGCTTGATGCCGATGTCCTCGGTGATTACCCGGCCGCCGGTCAGGATCGCGATGTCCTCCAGCATGGCCTTGCGGCGGTCGCCGAAGCCCGGCGCCTTGACGGCCGAGATGCGCATGGTGCCGCGCAGCTTGTTGACCACCAGCGTGGCCAGGGCCTCGCCTTCCACGTCCTCGGCGATGATCAGCATGGACTTGCCCTGCTGAACGACCTTCTCGAGGATGGGCAGGAGATCCTTCATGGCGCTGATCTTCTTCTCGTGGATCAGGATGTAGGGATCGTCCAGGCTGCATTCCATGCGCTCGGAATCCGTAACGAAATAGGGGGAAATGTACCCCTTGTCGAACTGCATGCCTTCGACCACGTCCAGCATGGTGTCCATGCTCTTGGCCTCTTCCACCGTGATGACCCCGTCCTTGCCCACCTTCTCCATGGCGTTGGCGATCAGGTCGCCGATCTCGGGGTCGTTGTTGGCGGAAATCGTCGCGACCTGGGCGATCTCGGTCTTGCCGGCCGTCGGCTGGCTGATGCCCTCGATCTCGTCCACCACCGCGGAAACGGCCTTCTCGATGCCGCGCTTGAGAGCCATGGGATTGTGACCGGCGGTCACGTTCTTCAGGCCTTCGCGGTAAATCGCTTCGGCCAGCACCGTCGCCGTGGTCGTACCGTCGCCGGCGATGTCACTGGTCTTCGAAGCCACTTCCTTCACCATCTGGGCCCCCATGTTCTCGTAGGGGTCCTGCAATTCGATTTCCTTGGCTACCGACACGCCGTCCTTCGTGACGGTCGGCGAACCGAACTTCTTGTCGAGCACCACGTTCCGGCCCTTAGGACCCAGGGTGACCTTCACCGCCTTGGCCAGGGTCTCCACACCGCTCAGCACGGAGCGCCGCGCCTCATCCCTGAATTTCAACTGCTTTGCCACTGGTTCAACCCTCCTTGCACAGGCTCAGGTTCAACCGCAACCGAATCTCGCAGGTTACGGTTCATACACTCGGTTATCTACGACACGATCCCCAGGATGTCCTCTTCCCGCATCATGAGGTATTCGGAATCATCCAGGTTGACTTCCGTGCCGGAGTACTTGCCAAAGAGGATCTTGTCGCCGACCTTGACTTCCAGCGCCACGCGGTCGCCGTTGTCGCCGACCCGTCCCGGACCGGCCGCAACGACCTCGCCCTGCTGCGGCTTTTCCTTGGCCGTATCGGGAATGATGATACCGCCGCGCTGTACCTCTTCTTCCTCGAGGCGCTTGACCAGGACCCGGTCGCCCAAAGGTTGTACGTTCATTGCTTCCTGCTCCTTTCATTGGTGATAGAGTACGCTGATCATCAATCAGCACAATATCGAACGAATGTCTCGCCCGCTTACTACAGTGCAATTACCATGCCATCGCGGACAACCCCGTCCACATTTCCCGTGGGCCATATCTTAACTGAATGTAAATAAGTGTGTTATACGCATAACAGCGAAACGCCTGGTGATCTGGCCCTGCCCACAGGTTTTCTGCCAATTTGTCACATGGGTGGCGTAGTGCCATTTTGGCATTGCCATAATAACACAGCGGGCCAATTTAACATTGCCTGTCTGGCATGTCAAGGTCATTCGCATTTCTGATTGTCAATGACCGGCGATGTGATATTTTACCTTCTGGCCCGCCTGACCAGTCGGCTGGTCCGGCCCGATCCTCTTGCCCCGCGCACGCAACCATACGGAAATTACTGGAGCGGAAAACACAGGAGCTTTTCCATGCCCGTAGTGCCCTTCGATCAGCTCAACAGCCTGAGCCGCGCGATCTTCGAGGCAACCGGCATCCCGGAGGAAGACGCCCATATCCTCGCCGATCACCTTACGACCAGCAACCTGCTCGGGCACGATTCCCACGGGGTGTGGTTCATGCCCCGCTACGTCCCGTCCCTCCAGGAGAATTACAGGCCCTGGGAAGATCATATCGTGGTGGCGGACCGGCCCGGATTCGCGCAGATCGACGGGAACGGCGCCAACGGCATCGTGGCGGTGACGAAGGCCCTGGCCCTGGCGGTGGAAAAGGCGCGCAGCGCCACGATCGGCATGATCGCCCTGCGCAACGTCTCCCACATCGGGAGGCTGGGCGACTTCCCCCCGCGAATCGCCGATCAGGGCATGATCGGCATGGTGGGCCTCAACGGCGGCGGTGAATTCGTGGCGCCCTACGGCAGCGCCGACCGGCGCCTTCGGCCCGAGCCCATCGCCTTCGCCGTGCCCAGAGAGACGGGTCCGCCCCTCATGCTGGACATGACGCTCAGCGTGGTCGCGGGCGGCAAGGTGGAGCAGAAGATCGAGCGCGGCGAGCCCATGCCGGACGGCTGGCTGATCGACCAGCAGGGCCGCTACGTGAACGACGGAAGCCGGTACCACGCCGAGCCGGACCAGGTGGCCGTGCTGCCCCTGGGCGGCCTGCAGTTCGGCCACAAGGGACACGGCCTGGCCATGATGATCGAGATGATCATCGGTCCCCTGTCAAACGCCGGGTGCACGGGCGGCAAGGGCGGCGGAGGGATCCTCATCGCCGCATTGGATATCGGGGCCTTCATGGACCCGGCCGACTACAAGGCGGAAATCGAAGCCCACGTCGCCTACGTGGGGTCGGCGAAACCCCTGCCGGGATTCGACAGAGTCTACGCACCGGGCGAAATCGAGGAGGACGTCCGGCAACAGCGGCTCGCCGAGGGCATCTACATCCCGGACAAGACCTGGAACACGATCTCGGAAACCGCGACCGAGCTTGGCGTGGAAATGCCGGCTGTATAGCACGCTGGAGAACCTTATGCCCGAAAGAACCGTACGCGTGGCCGTCTACGGAACCGGCCGGTTCGCGCAGGCCACCCACCTGCCCAACCTGAGCCGGATCGACGGCGTGGAAATCGTGGCGCTTTGCGACGTCAACGAAGAGGCGCTGCGTGAAGCGGCCGCGCAATTCGGGGTCGCCCGTACCTACACGGATGCCCACGCGATGCTGGAGGCCGAAAGGCCCGATGCCCTCTGGTCCATCGTGCCGGCCTTCGCGCGTACCGACGTGGAAATCGCGGCGGCCGAACGCGGCATCCAGCTCTTCAGCGAGAAGCCCCAGGCCCTGGACATGGCCCTGGCGAAGCGGATCGACGCGGCCGTTCAGAAGGGCGGCGTCCTCAGCACCGTAGGCTTCCGGGAACGGTACCGGCCGATCTTCCAGGAGGCCCGTCGGCTGCTGGCGGACAAGCGCGTGGCGCACGTCCGCTTCCAGCAGATCGCTCAAAGCGCGAAACTGACCGCTACCGACCGGACCGACTGGTCGCTCCAGATGGAAAAAGGCGGCGTCCGCTTCTTCGACTGGGGCGTGCACGCCACGGATTACACCCGGTTCATGACCGGGCAGGACGTCCTCAAGTCCCAGGCTTTCCTCTACCATCCGGAGGAATACCAAACGCCCCTCTCTTCTTCCTTTCATTACCAATTATCGGCCGGCGCCACGGCGACACTGACCTTTATCGAGTGCGATCCGGCCGGTCCCGGCGAAGAGCCCTATTTCAAGATCCACTACGACGGCGGAAGGCTGGGGGTTTTCGGTTACGAACGGATCGAGGTGAACGACGAGGTCGTCTACGAGGCCGACCCCTTCGATCCCTGGCTGGCCCAGGACCAGGCCTTCGTCGAGGCGATCCGGTCGAACGACCCGAATCTGCTTCAGAGCGACTACCACGACGGGCTCCGGTCGCTCGCGCCGATCCTGGCCGGATGGGATTCGGCACGCCGGGATGGGGCCCTCGTGGACGTGGAACGGTTTATAGAAGAGGCTTGATCAAGGCGTGATCCAGGCGAGAATCACGCGAAAACAGGCGACGCATTCCATCCGGCGCGCTGCATGCGGCGCGCTGCATCCGGGAGACGCCCATGTACCACAATAGCACGTGTTGCTTCGTTCTGGCTGCCCTGCTGATCGTTATGGGATGCGGCGGACCGAGGGAAGACCTCACCCACCTGCTTGTTGCCGGCGACCGGATCGGCGTCGTGATGGAGAACGAACGGAGCGTTTCACTCAATTCCAGGGAAAACGAACCGGTCGTATGGACGTTGAGCCGGTTCGGCGGGGTGATCGAATCGTGGGACGCGGAGGGTTTGACCGTCGTCGTGGATGACGTCGACGTGCCGGAAGGCTTGCTCGATACGTTCTCATCCGATCGCAACCGGCTCGTGGTCGACATCACGCAGACCGGAGGCAGGGACAGTAACCTCGGCGTATCATTCGAGCCTGTCGGCGATTCGGGTTCCGGCGTAGTCGTCCGGATTTCCGACAGCCTGGTAGAGGAGGGCTTGCAGCGGACCGAGGATGGGTTGGAGTTGAGGATTTAAATGGTGCAGGCGTCCGACTGCTGGGAAGTTACCCGATCCCAGTCGCTTCATCGAACCGGGAACAACCGAACGCCCTCACGCATGGCCCGCCGTGCGAATTCATTGCCCGTTTCCAGCAGCGCGTCCAGTTCCTCTCGTGTATAAACCACTTCATCGACCCCCACGCCCACGCCCGTCGTTTGGTAACGAGCCGGTCGATCCCGAAACGCATCGACGCTGTGACTCACCACGATCAGCAAGTCCGCGTCGCTGCCCGGCACGGCATCTCCCCGCGCCAACGATCCGAACAGATAGATCGACTCGATTTCGGGGTGGCGATCACCCAGTGTCCGGGCCACTCGATTGAGACGCTCCATCAGTCGAGAGCGGTCCAGCCAGAACACCTTCACAGAAGTCGATGATCTGCGCGGCGTTTGCCAGTGCGCATTCCGCTTCCGCTCGGGTGTAGTATTCATAGGGGGCTCCTTCCGGATGCGAGTTCGGGTACCGGGCGGGAATATAGTGTTTGTCCAACGCCTTAGCGGCATCCAGCAGTTGCTCTCCTGACCGCAGGGATTCGGGCAAGGCTTCAAGCAGGGCCGTTACTGAATGTCCCCACGCCACGCCACCTGCTTTCTCGATTACCGCTTTGACGGCTTTTTCGGCACCCTGTTGGGCGGCAAAACAAGCCCACTCATAGTCGCCGGCTTCAAGCGAATGACGTCCGTGGGCCAGATCCCGTAGGCCCTGTTTCATCCAGTCCGCGTGTCGGCTAGCCATAGAAAACGTCACCTCAGCCTAAACCGTAATAAGAAGGTTCACCGTTTGCTTCCGACCGAAGAAAGGGGTTGCGTCCACGATTGCAAAAACTCGTACTAGACTCATCTCCTTTCTATAGTATACAATGCCGGCACTTATGGCAACTTGGCAGATCATCCAAATCAAGAATTGCTCGCGTCAAGCCTTTACAGGCGACAATTCCACCAACTTACCCCACAGACCCTCCAACACCTGCCATCTCTCAATCGTATCTTCCCGGTCGGCGATCCCGTCTACAAGAGAAGACAACTGCCCTTCCACGTCCGGCGGTCCGACATCTAACACGGGCGTATCTTTGTGAATCCACCTCGGCGTACTCAGAAACCGCCCGTTCCTTATGTACAGCGCGATCAGGAAATCGTTCACGGCCTGGTTGACCAGGCAGTAGAGGTGGATCCGGTCGTCGGCGTCCTGTGCCTTGCGCCACGGGTTCCGAAACTGGGGCAGCCGATCCTGTGATTCACCGATCACCGCTTTCACCAACTCAGCGGGTAACTTTTCCAGTACATTCTTCCACTCGCCAAGCCGTCCATCAGGATCGACCAGTGGGTGGCAGCACTGCAACTCCTCGGCGAGCATCCGCTGATCGTGCGGACTGGGTGGTCCGGGAAACGCCGCCAGCATATCTTCCACGGTCTGCCTGGTCCAGTAGCGGATGTGGACCATCGTCCCGTCGAGCACCACGCTGTCGCAGGCCGGTTCAATCAGGGGGCCGCGTCGGATTTCCGGCCAGGCCGAGATCAACCGGCGGCGATCGGCCTCCCCGGGGATGCCCGGTCCGAAAACGAGCAGGTCGATATCCGACTGGCGATCGGCGTAACCTCTTCCCAGCGAACCGCCCAGGGCCACGGCGTTCACACTCGCGAGTAGCCGCATCCTCTCCGCGACTTCGGCGGCCAGGGCATAAAGCTCACCAGGATCCCGGGACTGATCAGGCTTGAAGGATCCTTCGTCGCATTCCCGATCCAACACGCCGGGTTCGTCACTGGATTCACTCAGCAACGCCAGGGTTTCCCGCATCAACCGGGACGCGGCCGCCCACGCCTTCTCGGGATCGCGTTCTGTCGCCAGCGTCCACAGGGCATCGCCCGCATTCTCCGGTGCCCGGGACAACCCGTTCAGCCGGTTTCGCGCGCCCTCGAGCCGCGATGGATAGTACATGGCGTCCGGCAGGCCGTTCAAACCGTAGAGTACGGTGGCAACCTGGTGGATCATCAGGTAGAGGGCGTACCTGAAACGAAGGTGGTCGCCCCGGTCGATCAGGTTGGTCGGAGGAAGCCGAAGCCACCAACCGAGCTGGTTCGCTGCTTCCGTCACATAGGTCGATCGTGGTGTTTGTCCAGGCACGTTTAGTCAGCCAGTCAAAGGCGAGTCACCGGGGAACGAGTGGCGGGGCACCGGCCACGATTGGCGAGTCACCGGAGGACGAGTGGCGGGGCACCGGGGGCGGAAGAAGGGTTACTGCGGCGCGGGAGAAGGCATGATCAGCGTGGGATCCTGCTGCATGTCCGGCAGGGCGGGTTCCGGTTTCCGCTGGTCTTCGGGGATCAGCGTCCGGGCCACGGCGATCTCGTCGCAATGGGTGAAACGGGCGCAGTTGGTACAGTCCTTCCAGACCTTGTGCGGCAGGGTCTCGCGGTCGACCACCTCGAATCCGTGGCGGCCGAAGAAGCTGGTCTCGTAGGTCAGGGCGAAGACCCGGGCGACGCCCAGTTCCTCGGCCTCCGCGATCAGTTCGTCCACGATGCGGCCGCCGACGCCGCCGCCCTGGCATCCTCTCCGGACGGCCAGCGAGCGTATCTCCGCCAGGTCGTGCCATATGATGACGAGGGAACCGCAGCCGATTACCTGGCCGTCGCGCTCTCCGACGACAAAGTACCGGATGTGCTCGAACAGGTCGTAAATCGAGACAGGCAGGAGGATTTCCTCCTCGATGTAGGGCTGGAGGATCTCCATGATATCGGGAACGTCCCCGATCACGGCCGGTCGGATGACGATGTCGCTTCCGTTCGATGCCGGCGATCTGGTTGTATCCGTCTTATTCATAACTGACCTGCTCCCTTGCAACTTGCACCCTTACATCGTGCGCTGTTGCATCCTGCACCAATGCCTGCCGGGTTCAACCGCATCTCATGATCTCTGCGCGATGATCTCGCGGGCCTGTTCCAACTGCTGCTCGATCGCGCTTCGACCGGTGCCGCCGGGCAGGGCGCGCTTGTCGGCGCTGTCGTCGAACCTGAGCTGGTTGATCGACGCTTCGTCGAAGTGATCCGAATGTTGGCGGTACAGCTCGAGCGGCAGGTCCCGCAGGCTGCAGTCGCGGTTAATGGCCTCTCCCACGAGCGCGGCCACGATACCGTGTCCTTCCCGGAACGGCACTCCGCACCGGGTCAGGTAGTCCGCCAGGTCCGTGGCCAGCATGGCGTCGTCCATGTTTTCTTCAACCCGATCGCCTCTTACCTCCAGCGTCTCCCAGATCGCCGTGAAGACCGTCAGCGCGACGGTCACCGTGTCGATGGCATCGAAGAGCGGTTCCTTCTCATCCTGCATGTCCTTGTTGTACGCGTGCGGCAGGCCCTTGAGCATGGTGACGAGGGAGACCAGGCTGCCCACGACGCGGCCGGTCTTGCCCCTCAGCAGTTCGGCGGCGTCCGGGTTCTTCTTCTGCGGCATGATGCTGCTGCCCGTGGCCAGCCGGGGATGCTGCGTGACGTACCCGAATTCCGTGGACGACCAGATGACCAGGTCCTCGCAGGCCCGGCTGATACGGATCATCAGCGTCGTGCAGGCGGCGAGGAACTCGACATTGAAATCGCGGTCGCTCACCGCGTCGATGCTGTTGGGCGACAGGCCGTCGAAACCCAGTTCATCGGCCAGGAACGCGCGGTCGATCGGGAAAGCGCTGCCCGCCATCGCCCCGGCGCCGAGGGGCATGACGTTGATCCGCTTCCGGCAGTCCGCCAGCCGCTCACGGTCCCGCTGGAGCCCGAACAGGAGCGAAAGGGCGTAGTGGGCGAACCGGATCGGCTGCGCCTGCTGCAGGTGGGTATACCCGGGGAAGACGACGTCCACCGTACGCTCGGCCAGGCCCAACAGGGCTTCCTGGCAGCCTCGAATCCGGTCCGAAACGTCGTCCACGACTTCGCGGAGATACAGTCGCTCGTCCGTGGCGTTCTGGTCGTTGCGGCTTCGGCCCGTGTGGAGCTTTCCGCCCACGGGACCCACCTTCTCGATCAGGCGTTTTTCCACGGCCATGTGGATGTCTTCCAGGTCCCGGGTCAGCGTGTAGGCGCCGCTTTCGATCTCGCCTTCGATCTCGCCCAGCGCTTCTTCGATCACCTGGCCCTCATCGTCGGTGAGCACGCCGATGCGCACCAGCCCGCGGGCGTAGGCGATGCTGCCCCGGATGTCCACGCGAAACAGGCGGCGGTCCGCGTCGATGGAGGCGTGGAAATCATCCATGAGTCGTTTGAGTGCTTCGTCCCGGCTGTTGGTCATGATGCTCCCATTCTGCTCACCGCAATGCTGTCATTTACCGCGCGTCCAGTACCCCGCCTATGATCCCGAGCGCTTCGTCCACATGTTGCTGCCCGATCACCAGCGGCGGCGCGCAGCGGAGCACGTTGTCCCCGGCCGTCCCCACGATCAGGCCCGCGTCCCGGCACGCGTTCACGATGTCACCGACCTTGTCATCGAATTCCACGCCGATCAGCAGGCCCGCGCCGCGCACGTCCTTGATGTCCTCGTGCGTTTCGGCGAGGGCGTTCAGACCTGCCGTCAGCTTCCCGCCCATTTCCAGGGCCCGGTCCGCCAGCCCCTCGTCGATCATCTTGCTGACGACGGCGTGGGCCACGTGACAGGCCACCGGGTTGGCTCCGAAGGTGGAGCCGTGCATGCCAGGCTTGAGGACCTCGGCGATGTGGGATTTCATCATGACGGCGCCGATGGGCAGGCCGCCGGCCAGCGGCTTGGCCAGGGTCATGACGTCCGGCTCGATGCCGTGGTGCTGGTAGGCGAAGAGCTTGCCCGTGCGACACAGGCCGCACTGGATCTCGTCGAAGATCAGGGCGACTTTGCGCTCATCGCACAACTTGCGCAGATGCTGCAGGAATTCCACGTGCGCGGGGTTCACGCCGCCCTCTCCCTGGACGGGCTCCACCATCACGGCCGCGGTCCGCTCCGCCGATATCGCCTCCTCGAGGGGATCGATCTCGTTCAGCGGCAGGTATACCATCCCCGGGAGCATGGGCTTGAACCCCTCGTGGTACTTGGGCTGGGCCGTGGCGCTGACCGCTCCGTACGTACGGCCGTGAAAGGCGTTCTCGAAGGTCACGATCTCGTGCTTGGCCTCGCCGCCCACTTCGGACGCCCACCGGCGCGTGAACTTGAGGGCCGCCTCGATGGATTCGGATCCGCTGTTGCAGAAGAAGATCCTGGCCGGGAAGGCGTTTTCCACCAGCAGCTTCGCGAGCTTTACGTGGGGTTCGGTGTGGTACAGGTTGGAGATGTGCATCAGCTTCGCGGCCTGCTGGGCCACGGCGCCGATGATCTCGGGCACCCCGTGGCCCAGGGAATTCACCGCGATGCCGCCGAGGAAATCGAGATACCGCCGGCCCTCGAGGTCGTAGACGCAAGCGCCGCTGCCCCGGTCGAACACGACGGGCGGACGCACGTAAGTCGGCGCGATGTACTGTTCCTCCAGGGCGATGATCTCTTCGGTAGTCATGCTCGATCCTTTCATCCAGTGGTTGCCTCGAACTGATTCTCCTCCGACGGGAACGACACGGTGCTATCCGGTCGTCACTACCGTTCCGTAAACACTTTCTTCCGATGCCAGTTCCTTCCGCAGCGTTCCGGCCCCCCGCCACGCGATGATCCGGGCGCGGCGAACGCCATAGGACAGGCACTCGAGGGCGGAGCGGACCTTGGGAATCATCCCGCCCGTGATTTCTCCCGCTTCGATCAGCGCATCGGCCAGTGCGGGGGTCAACTTTCGAACGGGCCGGCCGTCGGACCGGTGGATGCCCGCCACGTCCGAAATGAACACGATGTCGTCGCAGGCCACGGCGCGGGCGATGTCCAACGCGGCGTGGTCCGCGTTGACGTTGTAGGTCTCCCCGTTGACACCCCCCGAAATGGGAGAGACCACGGGCGTGACGTGGTTCGACGCGCAGAGCTCGAACAGGGCGGTATTCACCTCGACGATCTCTCCCACGAAGCCGATGTCCACGCCGTCCTCCCGGTACTTCTCCGCCCGCAGCAGGCCCATGTCCTTCCCGCTGACGCCGAGGGCGTTCACCCCGCTGTGCTGGAATCGCGAGACCAGTTCCTTGTTGACCTTGCCCGACAGGACCATCTCCACGATCTCGACCATGTCGCCGTCCGTGACCCGGAGGCCGTTCACGAAGGTGAACTCCTTGCCGAGCAGTTCCAGGTACCGGCCGATCTCCGCACCGCCCCCGTGGACGATGATCGGGAAGACGTCCGGCATGTCCCGGAGGTCGGCGGCCAGCTCCTCGATCACGCCGTCCTGCTCGATCGTCGCGCCGCCCAGTTTGACCACGATGTTTCGTGCCATGATGGTCCCCATCGATCCTGACGCCGCGCTTTCCCTAGATCAGCCCCGTCGTTTCGTCCAGGCCGCACATGACGTTCACGTTCTGCAGCGCCTGGCCGGCGGCGCCCTTGACCAGGTTGTCGATGGCGGACGTGACGATGGCCAGGTCCGATCCGTCCACCCGGTCGATCCGCAGGTCGCAGTAGTTCGTCCAGGTCACGAAGCGCGTTTCGGGATAGGCCGACTGCGACAGCCGAACGAAGGGCTCCCCTTCGTAGCGCCGCGCGTACAGGGCTGCCAGGTCGCCATTAGCCGCGCCGTTCTTCAGGCGCACGTAGGTCGTCGCCAGGATGCCCCGGCTCATGGGCGTCAGGTGGGGCGAAAAGACCACGTAGGGCCGCGCATCGGAGAACCTGGAAAGTTCCTGCTCGATTTCCCCCACGTGGCGGTGCGAATGGCCGATGTTGTACGGCGTGATGCTGTCGTTCACCTCCACGTAGAGATTCCGCAGCTTAAGGCCCCGGCCGGCGCCGCTGACGCCCGACTTGGCGTCCACGATGATCTGCCCGGCGTCTATCACGCCTTCTTCGAGCAGCGGGGCCAATCCGAGGATTACGCCGGTGGGATAGCAACCGGGATTGCCCACGAGATCGGCCGACCGTATGCGGTCCCGGTTCAGTTCGGGGATCCCGTAGACCGCGGAATCAAGGAGCGACGGGGCCGTGTGGGGGCGGTTGTACCAGGACGTGTACACCACCGGATCGTCGAACCTGAAATCGGAACTGACGTCCACGACGCGCACGCCCCGGTCCAGGAAGGCGCCGACCCGGTCCATGGCCACCCCGTCCGGCGTGCAGAAACAGACCACGTCCGCGGGTTCGTCTGCAATATCGTCCAGGGACCTCAGCGTGATGTCCCGGTCCGGATCGACCCGGGGAAAGACCTCGCCGAGGTGCTGGCCGCAGTACTGTTCGGACGTGGCGAACGCGATCTCGATGCCCGGATGCCGCGACGCCAGCCGGTACAGTTCCATGCCCGTGTATCCCGTCGCGCCGATGATGCCCAGTCTAATCATGTGCCTTCCCTCTTTAATTTACCGTTTCTGCTTCATGATGGCCTTGATGCGCCGCAGCGTTTTGCCGGCCTGGGCGGCCGACTTGGTGACCAGCAGAATCGTGTTCTCGCCCGCGACGCTGCCCACGATCTCCGGCCATTCCGCCTGGTCGATGGCCTCGCACACCCCGGACGCGTGACCGGCGGACGTCTGCAGGACGACCTGGTTCATCGCGTTGTCCGCGCCGACGACGAAATCCCGGATCTCCCGTTCCACCAGTTCGTCCTGGGTCTCCACCGAGTAGTAGCGCGGCAGCACGTACTTGTACTGCCCGTCCGCGAGACGCGTCTTGATCACGTGAAGTTCCTTGAAATCCTTGGACAGCGTGCCCTGGTTGACGTCGATCCCTTCCGTATGCAGGGCCGCGATCACCTCCTTGTGCGTATGGAAGTGCCCCCGCTCGATGAGCGATCGTATGGTGCCCTGGCGCTGGTGTTTGGCGTTCATGACTAATCAAATAAATATGTGTTATTGAGCATAATTATTCCAATTGACGCACTACAATATATGGTCAGATTGGTTGCCGTCAAGAAAAAAGACCGGCTTTCGACTAATAGTGTACTGGAAGGGTTCAGATCCGGGTTGACAGACCAGTATTTGGTAGTTTAGATTAAATATGTATTTGTAAATACGTATATCATATGGAGAATATATGAAAATCTCTGAGCGCGGACAGATTACCATACCCAAGAGATTGAGAGACCGGTTTGGTATGCATCATGACGTCGAAGTGGTGATCACGCCTACGGAAAAGGGGTTGCTGATCCAGAAGCGAGCGGCGACTCGACATCCGGTTGAACGCGTTTGCGGCATTCTCGGAAGCGGCGGAAACACGGATGAATATATCGAAGAGATCAGGGGACGATGATCACAGCCGTCGACACAAACATCCTGTTGGACGTGTTTCATCTCGACAGCCTTCATGGATTACCGTCCACAGAAGCACTGCGGGATGCCTATGACCGGGGAGCCATCGTCGTGTGCGACGTGGTTTACGCGGAACTCGTTCCGGCCTTCAGGAACCGGGACGCGCTGGATGGCGCATTGCGAGAGATCGGGGCAAGGTCGTCCCCCATCGACACGGAGATTTCGTACGAAGCGGGGATGCGCTGGATGCGGTATCGGAGCGCGGGAGGACCCAGGGACCGGATCATCACCGACTTCCTTATCGGCGCTCACGCATTGGTATCGGCCGACGCCTTTCTGACCAGAGATCGTGGCTTCTATGGTACCTATTTCCCGGAATTGGGTTCATGACAGCCTTCGGGATTTTGTGTTGGGCCGGTGGAATTGCGTTGGGCCGGTGGATCTGAACGTTCCTACATAACAGGTGGGACTCGATATTTCGATGAAACAACTCCTCGACCGGGTGATGTATTCCTTCATTATCCTGTCTTTAATCACCTTCCCGATTGAGACTTTGCCAGGGCTTTCCGACACCGTGCGGGACGTACTCTACATGTCGGAAACGGTAATCGTCGCTTTCTTCACCCTGGAGTACTTTTTAAGGCTGTATTGGGCGCAAAGAAAGCGAGATTACGTCTTCAGCTTCATGGGCGTGGTCGATTTACTGGCCATATTGCCATTCTACCTGTTTCTCTTCATGCCCGGCAGTGTGGACGCGAGGATTTTGCGCGCAGTACGGCTGATTCGACTGGTGAGAGTGTTTAAATTGATCAGGTATGTCGATGCGGTAGACCGTTTAAAAAGAGCTGTTCAAATCGCCCGCGAGGAGATCATCGCCTTTTTATGCATGGCGTTCTTTTTGATCTATGTATCCGCGGCGGGGATCTGGTACTTCGAGCATCCGGCCCAGCCCGAGCACATCGAATCGGTGTTCGATGGCCTGTGGTGGGCAATCATAACCCTTACGACGGTAGGTTACGGGGATGTTTACCCTGTTACCATCGGAGGAAAGGTTTTTACGATGCTCATCCTCGTGATCGGGATCGGGATTGTCTCGATACCCGCAGGGATCATCGCATCGGCGCTGTCAAAGGTACGGGAAGAATAAACCCGGTTGACCGACCTCACCCGAGGGCAAAGGGATGCTGAACTACCCCGGACGTTCCCACCCGGGCCGCTTGAACACGCCCGACCTGCCGCCCTCCTTTTCCACGAGCAGGATGGAGGCGATCTCCATGGTCCGGTCCACGGCCTTGCACATGTCGTAGAGGGTCAGGGCGGCCACGGAGACAGCCGTCAGGGCTTCCATTTCGACGCCGGTTTTGCCGGACGCGACGGCCGTGGCCAGGAGGCCGATCCTGCCCGCGTCCTCGTTCAGGGTGATGTCGATCTCCACGTGGGTCAGCGGGATGGGATGGCACATGGGGATGAAGTCGCCCGTCTTCTTGGCCGCCGAGATGCCCGCGATCTTCGCCGTAGTCAGCACGTCGCCCTTGCCCATCTCGTCGGCGGAGATCTTCCGGATCGTCTCCGTCGCGGACCGGACTTCCCCATAGGCCACCGCGCGCCTTTCCGTAACCGGTTTCTCCGTCACGTCCACCATGCGGACGCGTCCTTTTTCATCGAGGTGCGAGAGGTCCATAATTGCTCCGTTTCAAGGCGTTTCTCAACAGGACGGACAGGGGCAGGGCCACCACCACCGCCACGCCGGCCTGCACCAGGTTGCCCGGGATCTCCGTCAGCGCGGCGATTCCGCCGAACAGGACCGACCCGGCCAGGTAGTATCCGGTAACCATCCAGGCGCCGGCCACCAGCACGGCTGCCAAGGCCGCGATCCGTCCGGGATGGCGACCGCCCGGGGCGGCTAATGCAGCGTCGGCGTCCTTTGCATCGGTGGCGCACCGGGTGTCCCCTCTGTCCCGTCCGTCCCGGCCGCCCCGGATGCCCCAGAACGCGATCGTTCCGGCCAGGATCCCTTCGATCCCCTTGATGACGAGCGTCCAGGGCGCCCAGATGAAGTAACCGCCCAGCGCGTCGGCCAGGGCGGAACCGACCCCGCCCGCGAGACCGCCGATACGCCATCCGAAGACGAGGGCGAGGGTGAACAGCAGCGCGTCGCCGAGATTGATGTATCCCTGCGTGGCCGGATTGGGGATGCGTACGGCCATGGTCGCCAGCGTCACCAGCGCGATCGAGAGCGCGGCCAGCGTCAGTCTGCGTACCGGAACAGCGGCCATATCAGGCACCTGTCCTTGCGAATGCGTCTATCCTTGCCATTGGTACAGCATCAGGTACACCAGCACGCCGGTGACGGACACGTACAGCCAGATCGGCAGGGTCCAACGGGCCAGCGGCGCGTGGCGTTCGAAACGTCCCTTCAGCGCGTGGCGCAGCGTCAGCACGACCATGGGCACGATGGCCGTGGCCAGGATCGTGTGGCTGATGAGGATGGTGAAATAGACGTAACGGGTCCATCCCTCGCCGGTGAAGGGCGTGCTTCCGTGGTTGAAGTGGTAGATCAGATAGGTGGTGAGAAACAGTACGGACGTGGCGACCGCGCCCAGCATGCATTTCCTGTGCGCGGCGACGTTCCGTTTCCGGATGTTGATGTAGCCCGCGACCAGGAAGGCCGCGCTCGTCGAATTCAGGCAGGCGTTTACCAGGGGCAGGTCCGTTAATTCCAGCACGTTTTACACCTTGTCATAGGCCATCACGGAGAACTGGATCAGCAGGAACACCAGCGACGCGACAAACAGGTTCCTTGCCGAAGCCTGGGTCCGCGTCACGGTCAGGTGAATGGCGAAAGCGAGCAGACCGAGTCCGGCCGCGAGTGCCGCGTAGAAATAGACGACTCCCGAAATGCCCAGGATGGTCGGGACCAGGCTGAAGGCGGTCAAAGCCAGGCAGTTAATCAGGATCTGCACGCTCGTGAACCGGCCGTCGGGATCTACGGCCGGCAGCAACTGAAAACCGGCGCGGGCGTAGTCTTCGCGGAAGAGCCAGGCCAGCGCGAGGGCGTGGGGCATCTGCCAGAGAAAGAGGATGGCGAACAGGACGCCGGCCTCCAGCCCCAGTTCGTTCCGGGCGGCCGCCCAACCGGTCACCGGCGGCAAGGCGCCCGGGATGGCGCCGAACACGGTCGACAGGGTGGTCCGGTGCTTGAGCGGCGTGTAGAGGAACAGGTAGGTGGCGGTGATCAGCGCGGTGACCACGCAGCTCAGGACGTTGATCACCAGCGCCAGGTACAACAGGCCCGCCGCCGTGATGGCCGCGCCGAATCCGAGCGCCTGCGCGGGCCGCAGCTTCCCGGCGGGGAGCGGACGCTTCCGGGTCCGCCGCATCATGGCGTCCCGGTCCCGCTCCATGAACTGGTTCAGGGCGAGCGTGCCGCCGGCCGCCAGGGCGGTTCCGGCCAGCGTGTGCAGCAGGCGCAGCCAGTCCACCGGTCCGTCGGACCCCAGGTAGAACCCGACGCAGGTGGTCAGCACCAGCATGATGACCAGGCCGGGTTTGGTCAGAGCGATGAAGTCCTTCATGAAGCCGAATCAGACAGAGACATTCATGGTCAGCAGGATCAGGCCCAGCAGCACCGCCGCCGCGAAGAGCACGGCGCCCACGATGCCTGAAGCCCTGGACTTGAAACCGATGCTGCCGTCCTCGAGGACCCGGGGTTCCAGGAGCCGGACCGCATGGTGCACGATCAGCGCGATCACGATCAGGAGCTTGACCGTCATCAGGGCTTCGTACCCCGGCGGAAGCAATGGGTACAGCTCGGGCTGGGACGACATCGCCCGGGCGGCCACCCCGTCCATGATACGGTTGTACAGGCTGAACGAACCGCTCACGACGAGGATGACGATCGCCGTCCAGGATACCCGCCGGAATATGGCGCCGGTCCGGCGCATGATCTCCACGCGTTCTTCGGATGCCCGGCCCGACCGGAGCGCCGGCGTGAGCGCGACCAGGACGTAGAAGAAACCACCCGCCCAGAGTATGACGCCCAGTACGTGCAGCCACATCCAGAGAATCTTGGTATCCAACATATGCCGTCCTCCTCCCTTTCCTCGAGCGGACCGTGGAACGGCCTCGGGATCCGTACGTCAAGGCCAGGGCCGCCCATGCCGGGAAGCGGCCGTCAGACTCCTGCCAAAATGCCCGGACCGGACGGTCGCTGTCAATCAGTTTTTGGTTATCTGGAACGGCGGCGCGACCCGTTTGAAAGCAGTTGACACTACCCGCCAGCGGACTATACTATCTGCATGTTTTTCGGATAGCCGGAAAGCGCCCGCGAAGCCCCGGGTTCATGGGTCGGCCCGCGACTGTGTCCGAGCCAGGATCAACGCTTCGACCCGCGACTATGTTCCAGCCAGGATCAACGCTTCGACCCGCGACTATGCCCCAGCCAGATCGGAACGCCCCGTACCTCCTGGGTCATGACATCGGCGGCACCAAGCTCGCCGTGACCGTCGCCGACCGGAACGGGAAGATCCTGCACAAGATCCGGCGGCCGACCGAAGCCGAACGGGGTCCGCGGGCCGTGGTGGCGTCGCTGGTGGACATGTCCCGCGAGGCCATGGCGGGCGCCGCGCGCTCCCCGGCGGAGCTGGCCGGCGTGGGCGTCAGCTGCGGCGGACCCCTGGACACGGAGACCGGCGTGGTCTACGCGCCGCCCAACCTGCCGGGCTGGGACGAAGTTCCGCTGAAGGCCTGGCTGGAAAGCGCGCTCTCGCTGCCCGTTTACGTCGAGAACGACGCCAACGCCAGCGCCCTGGCGGAGTGGTCCTTCGGGGCCGGCCGGGGCTGCCGGCACATGGTGTACATGACCATGAGCACCGGTATCGGCGGCGGCATCATACTCGACGGCCGGCTTTACCGCGGTCCGAACGACACGGCCGGCGAAGTAGGGCACATGACCATCGTCGAAAACGGTCCGCCCTGCGGTTGCGGCAAGCGCGGCTGCCTGGAAGCCCTGTGTTCGGGACCATCGATCGCCAGGCGGGCCCGGGAGAAGGCGCAGGCGGCGCCGGACTCGCTCCTGATCGATCAGGCCGGGGGCGACCCGGCATGCATCACGGCGGAGACCGTCATGGAAGCGGCCAGGCAGGAAGACCCGGCCGCCCGGAAAATCGTGGACGAGACGGCGCGGTACATGGCCGTCGGACTGGGGAATATCGTGAATATCCTGAACCCGGAGGTCATCGTCATCGGCACCATCCTGGTCAAGGCGCAGGATCTCCTGTTGGAACCCATCCGCGCGTACCTCCGGCGCGAAACCTGGCCGCGCGTCTACGACACGGTGCGGGTCGTGCCCGCCGGACTGGGAGACGAAGTGGGCGATCTCGCCGCCATCGCCGTAATCCGGCAGGCGGTTCAATCCGAAGGGAGCATGTAGCGCATTGGACTGGAACGCGCTGGGACGGGAAGCCGTACAACTGCTGGGCGAGTACCTTCGGATCGACACGACGAATCCCCCCGGGAACGAGGATCGCGCGACCGCCTTCCTCAGCCGCATCCTCTCCGAAGAAGGCATCGATTGCCAGGTTCACGCGTCCGCCCCGGGCCGCTCCAATCTCTACGCGCGGCTGGAAGGGGACGGTTCGAAGCGGGCCGTGGTGCTGCTGAGTCACAGCGACGTGGTTCCCGCCGACCGCCGTTACTGGTCCGTCGATCCCTTCGGCGGCGAGGTCCGGGACGGCTACGTCTGGGGACGGGGCGCCCTCGACATGAAGAACCTGGGCATCGCGGAGCTGGTGGTCTTCCTTGCGCTGCACCGGAACCGTTTTCCTTTGAAGCGGGACGTGATCTTTCTCGTCACCGCCGACGAGGAGGCCGGCGGGGCGGCCGGCGGCCGGTGGATCACCCGGAACCGCCCGGAACTCGTCTCGGACGCGGAATTCCTGATCAACGAGAGCGGCAAGGGACGCCTGGAGCACGGCAGGGCCGTCTATTCCATCGACATCACCGAGAAGTCGCCCTGCTGGGTCCGTCTGGTCGCCCGCGGCGAACCCGGCCACGGTTCCCGCCCGAAACCCCATTCCGCCGTGAACCGGCTCATCCGCGCCTTAAGCGCCATCATGGCTTACACGCCACCGATCAAGGTGACGGACGCGGCCGAGCGGTACTTCGAAGGCATCGCCCACCTGCAGAAAGACGGATATCGCCGGCGATTCGCAAATATCCGGGAGTCCGTACGGGACCGCCGTTTCCTCGCGGACCTGCTCCGCAACCAGCATCACGCCGCGATTCTGCGCAATACCATCTCCATAACCATGTTGCAGGGCAGCGACAAAATCAATATCATACCCCAGGCGGCGACGGCCGAACTGGACTGCAGGCTGCTTCCGGGGGAAGAGCCCGGACACTTTGTCCAGGAGCTGAAACAGGTGGTTGGCGACGACGGGATCGAAATCGAGACCCTGCTGAACTTCGGGAACACGTCGTCGCCCTTCGATTCGCCCCTGGTCGAAGCGGTGCGCGAGGTCGTTTCCCGGCACCACGAGCGCGCGGAGGTCGTGCCGAACATTCTTTCCGGCTTCACGGACAGCCACTACTTCCGCGAGCTGGGGATCCACTGCTACGGCTTCATGCCCTTTCTGCTGATCGACGAAGAGCTCAGACGTATCCACGGCAACGACGAACGGATCTCCGTGGAGAACATGGAACGGGGTCCGAGGATTCTCTACGAAGTCATCGAAAATCTCTGCGGTTGATTTCAGCATCGAGGAGACGCAAATGGAAGCGATACGCATTCACGAATTCGGCGGTCCTGAGGTGATGAATCTCGAAACCGGCGCGGATCTGCAGGCAGGCCCCGGACAGATGCTGGTCGACATACGGGCCGCCGGCGTGAACCCGGTGGACACCTATATCCGGGCCGGCACCTATGCCATGAAACCCGATCTGCCCTTCACGCCGGGCATGGACGGCGCCGGAACGGTGGCCGAAGTGGGCGACGACGCGGCCCATGTTTCCGTCGGAGACCGGGTGTACCTGGCCGGTACCCTTACCGGTTCCTATGCGTCGCAGGCCCTGTGCGCTCCCGATCAGGTCTATCCACTGCCCGGCAATGTTTCCTTCACGCAGGGCGCGGGGATATACGTCCCCTACGCGACGGCGTGGAGAGGGCTGTTCCAGCGTGCCGGGGGAAAGCCGGGGGAAACCGTCCTGGTGCACGGCGCGAGCGGCGGCGTGGGGATCGCGGCCGTACAGATGGCCCGGGCCGCGGGCATGACGGTCATCGGTACCGCCGGATCGGACGAGGGCGCCGCGCTGGTGGAGGAACAGGGCGCCCATCACGTGGTGGACCACAACGTGCCCGGTTATACGGACAAGATCATGGAGCTCACCGGCGGCCTGGGCGTCGACGTGATCATGGAAATGCTGGCCAACGTCAATCTGGACAAGGACCTGAACATGCTGGCCTATGGCGGGCGGGTCGTCGTCATCGGCAACCGGGGCGTTATCGAGATCAATCCGCGGGACGCCATGGCGCGGGACGCCAGTATCCTCGGCATGGTCCTGCTGCTGGCCTCTCCGGAGGATCTGGTCGGCATCCACGCCGGACTGTACGCCGGACTGCAAAACGGCACCCTCAAGCCGGTGGTCGGCAAGGAGTTCCCGCTGGGAGACGCGGCGCGGGCCCATGCCGCCGTCATGGAACCCGGCGCTTATGGAAAGATCGTACTGGTACCCTGAGTCCAAGGAATTCGACATGGCAAATCCGCTTCTCCAGCTCGAACGGCACGGCCAGAGCTTCTGGCTGGACAGCATCAGCCGGGAACTGATGTACTCCGGCCGGTTGAGGAAACTGATCGAGGAAGACGGTCTGAAGGGTATGACCTCGAACCCGGCCATCTTCGAGAAGGCCATCGCGGGAAGTACGGACTACGACGCGGATATCGAGCGGCTGGCGGCGGCGAACCGGACCGCGCTGGAGATCTACGAGGCCCTGGCCATCTCGGACATACGGGAAGCCGCCGACCACCTGGCCGGCGTGTACGAAGCGACCGGCGGCGCCGACGGCTTCGTGAGCCTGGAGGTGTCCCCTGAACTGGCGGACGACACCGGGGGTACGATCGAGGAGGCCAGGCGGCTGTGGCAGGCCGTGGACCGCCCGAACGTCATGATCAAGGTGCCGGCGACGGAGGCCGGCGTACCGGCCGTGCGTCAACTGATCGGCGAGGGGTTGAACATCAACGTGACGCTGATGTTCTCGCGGGCAGTGTACGAGGCCGTGGCCGACGCCTATGTCAGCGGGTTGGAGGACCGTCTTGCCGCGGGAGGAGACATCGGCGGCATCGCGAGCGTATCCAGCTTCTTCATCAGCCGTATCGATACGCTCGTCGATGCGTTGCTGGCCGAGAAGGCGGAGCAGGCAGGTGATTCCGTAGAACGGGCCACGATCCGTGCCCTGACCGGCAAGACGGCCATCGCAAACGGCAAGACGACCTACCAGCGGTACAAGGCGCTGTACGCGTCGCCGCGCTGGTCCGCACTGGCCGAACGGGGCGCGAGAACCCAGCGGTTGCTGTGGGCCAGCACGAGCACCAAGAACCCCAAATACCGCGACGTGCTGTACGTCGAAGAACTGATCGGGCAGCACACCATCAATACCCTGCCCGATGAAACCCTCGGCGCCTTCCGCGATCACGGGCGCCTGGCCGATACCCTCGAAGCCGGTGTCGACGAAGCCTGGTCGATCATGGCCGGTGTGGAGAAAGCCGGGATTTCGATGGACCGGGTCGCGGAGCAACTCGTCGAAGAAGGGGTGCGGAAATTTGTGGATCCCTTCGAGAAGCTGATCGGGGCCATCGAACGGAAACGGCTGCAACCGGCCCGATCGGCCTGAACGCCGGACTGACCCGGGCAGGCCAACCGGAGTTCCCGGAGCGGACCAGGCGGGACCGGACGGACCAGGCAGGATCAGGCAGGACCACGTGGACCAGGCGGACCGCACGTTCGCCGGGTCCGGGGAGCATCGCATGCAACTGGGCATGGTCGGACTCGGCCGGATGGGCGGCAACATGACGCGGCGGCTGTTGCGCGGCGGTCACGAAGTCGTCGTGTACGACCACAGCGGCGAAGCGGTCGGGCAGGCGGAGAAAGCCGGCGCCGCGGGCGCCTCGACGCTCCACGGTCTCGTAACCGCACTCCAACCGCCGCGATCGGTCTGGGTCATGGTGCCGGCCGGCGACGCCACGGAACAGGCCGTCGACGAACTCTCCGGACTGATGTCTCCGGGCGATACCGTCATCGACGGCGGGAACACCTACTTCAAGGACGACGTGGCCCGCGCGGAGCGGTTGTCCGCCAGGGGCCTGCACTATGTAGACGTGGGTACGAGCGGCGGCGTGTGGGGCCTCGAGCGGGGGTATTGCATGACCATCGGGGGACCGGCGGAGATCGTCGAGCGCCTGGACCCGCTGTTCGATACGCTGGCGCCGGGTCCCGGACTGGACGCCGGACAGGACGACGGTCAAGACGCCGGGCAGAAACCCGGCGACGGGTCGGGTTCGACCGGCGCTCTCCCCTCGACCGACGCGCCCCCCTCGACCGGCGCTCTCCCCTCGACAGACGCTCCAGCTTCCTCTGACACGCCCCCTTCAACGGCCCGCAAGGGTTACGTTCACGTGGGACCGGCCGGCGCGGGGCACTTCGTCAAGATGATCCACAACGGAATCGAATACGGCATGATGCAGGCCTTTGCCGAGGGCCTGGAGATCCTGCGTGAATCGGGTTCCGACCGCGTGGACCCGCGCCATCGGTACGGCCTCGACCTGCACGACATCGCCGAAGTTTGGCGCCACGGGAGTGTGGTGAGTTCCTGGCTGCTCGATCTATTGGAGATCGCGTTACGCGAAGACCGGGATCTATCCGCTTACTCCGGTTACGTGCAGGATTCGGGCGAGGGCCGGTGGACGGTGCAGACGGCCATCGAGGAAGACGTGCCCGCCCACGTGCTCACGGCGTCGCTTTTCACGCGGTTCCAGTCGCGGCAGGAGCAATCCTACGCCATGCGGGTACTCTCCGCCCTGCGCCACCAGTTCGGCGGTCACGTGGAGCAGAAGACAACCGGGGGAGGGCCATGATCCAGATCGCTCCATCCATCCTATCGGCGGATTTCACCCGCCTGGCCGATGAGGTCCGGACCGTGGAGCGCGCGGGCGCGGACCGGATTCATATCGACGTCATGGACGGCCGGTTCGTCCCGAATATCTCCATGGGACCCTTCATCGTCGAGGCCATCGACTCGCTGACGGAACTGCCGCTGGAAGCCCACCTGATGATCGAGGAACCGGACAGGTACGTCGACGCCTTCATGGAAGCCGGCGCCGACGTGATCATCGTGCACCAGGAGAACACGACCCACCTGCACCGCGTGGTGCAGTCCGTCCGGGAACGGGGCAAACAGGCCGGGGTAGCCGTGAACCCGGCGACGCCCGCCCGGGTCCTCGAAGGGATCATCGACGAACTCGATCTCGTCCTGGTCATGTCCGTCAACCCTGGGTTCTCGGGCCAGCGGTTCATCCCGTCCGTCCTGCCGAAGATCCGCGAGATCCGAAGGACCCTGGCGGACCTGGAGATCGCGTGCGACCTCGAGGTGGACGGCGGCGTGAACGCCGATACCGCGCCGGACGTCGTGTCGGCGGGCGCGAACGTCCTGGTGGCCGCCACGGCCGTGTTCAAGCACCCGGACGGCGCCGCCGAAGGCATCCGGACGCTGCGCGGCCAGCACTGACTTCCGGTGTTCGGACCGCGGCTTCGCTCCGCGCCCCGGACACCGCACCGCCTGCAGACCACCGCCCCGGTCACCACACCGCCCCCGATCATCACACCGCCCTCAGACCACCGCCCTTTTCCAGGTCCCCTTGAAGAAGCGCCTTAGCGTGAGCAGGCCCTGCAATACGGCCGCGGCCAGCCAGGCGATCCAGATGCCCGTCACGTCCAGCCCGAGCGGGAAGGCCAGGACGTAAGAAAACACGAGCATGATGCCCCACTGGGAGAAGAGGGTGTAGTACAGCGACGGACGGGTCTCGCCGCCGCCGGCCAGCACCCCGCTGGCCACGATAGACAGGGCGGAAAAGATCTGGGCGATGGCGAAGAAACGCAGCATGACCGAACTGATGCCCAGGACCGTCTCATCCGTCGTGAATACGGCCGCGATCCCCTGGGCGAATATCCAGATCAAGGCTGAGCCGGCACCGATTACGATCATGCAGAGCAGGATCGTCTGCCCGCCGTATTGCTCGGCCGACCGGATCTGACGGCCGCCCAGCCGCTGTCCGACCAGGGAGTTCGCCGCGACCGAAAAGGCCAGGGCGGGCATGATCGCGAAGAGGCGAATCTGGAAACCTACGGTCAGGGCCGCAATGGCGGCCGTGGGACGGCTTACGCCCGAAATGACGCGGTACAGGAGCACGCGCGCACCGTTGCGGAAGAAGCCGGACGCGCCGGAGGGCAGGCCGATGTCGAGCATGCGGGACATGATGTTCCGGTCCGGTTTGAAGCGCCAGTTCCTCGAGAGACGCACCTGGCCGTTGCCCCGGACCAGGATCGCCAGACCGATGACGCATCCCGCCAACCGGGAGATGATCATGCCCACGGCCGCGCCGGCCACGCCCAGGGCGGGCACAACCCAGGCGCCGAAGATGAACGCGTAGGAAGTCACGCATTTCAAGATGATGACGATGACGGAGATCTTGAGCGGCGTGCGGGTGTCGCCCACGCCCCCGAAGATGGCGCTCATCACGTAGTTGAGAATCATGAAGATCATGCCGGCGAAGTAGAGCCTCAGGAAGAGCATGCCGTGGGTAAGGACCTCTTCCGGTGCGCCGAGCAGGACCAGCGCGGGCCGCGTGAGCACGATACTGACGGCCGCAAGACCCAGGGCCATGTACGTGCCCATCAGGATCGCCTGCTGGCCGGTTCGGCGTACGTCGCCGTGCCTGCCCGCCCCGTAGTACTGGGCCACCAGCGTCCGCGTCCCCCCGGTGATCGAAATGGCCATGACCATGACGATGAATACGATCTGCCGGCTCATCCCGATGGCGGAAATCGCCGCGGGACCAAGAAATCCCACGAAATAGATGTCTACGAGACCTTCTGTGGCGTCGATCAGCGAAGCGACAACGACAGGCCAGGCGATGGCCCAGACGTGACGGAGGACCTGGGAGGGCGGGACCTCGTTGTCAGCCGGTTTCGGGGAATCGGCAGTAGGGTCGGGCATGGCTTTGAATGTATTCCGCCGGCGGCGAACCGGCAAGGCAATTCAACCGGTGTCCGAGATCACCCAAGTTGTTGATGGCGCAATAGATAAGAAAAGGGATGACAGCGTAAACGGTACGCAGTATATCTACATTGTCACGGATTCGAAATACGCAACCGGACATGGACATACCCGACGGAATGCGCTGCGATGCGCGGGAGGCATGAAGATGTATGGAATGCGAGGATCGATCTTCTCCTGGGGGCCCTGGCTGTCGATCGTCCTGATGGTCACCTTCCTGTTGTCGTGCGGCGGTGAAGATCCGGTATCGCCCGAGCCGCCGGAACCGCCGGAACCGGTCGAGCAGCCCGCATTGAAGATCGGGCTGTTGATCGACCTGTCGGAAGGCGGTTCGGAACACGGCGTCCTGATGCGGCGGGGATTCGAAATGGCGATCGCGCACGTCAATGAGACGGGCGTGCTCGGGGAACCGGTCGAAGGCCTGGTGGCCGACACGGAATTGGACGCCGAAACCGCGGTTTCCGAGGCGATGGACCTTGTCGAGGATGAGGGTGTCCACGCAATTGTAGGCGCCTGGGCGAGTTCTTCGACCCTTGCCGTCGTGGACGAAGTGGTCGCGGATGCCGGCATTCCCATGGTATCTCCGGCCTCTTCTTCACCCATGCTGACATCCGCCCCGGATAACGATTTCCTGTTTCGCACCACCCTGTCCGACCTCGACCAGGGTCCGGTCCTCGCCAAGATCACGCTGGAACTGGGATACGGCAACGTAGGCATGATCTACCGCGACGACGTCTGGGGCCGGGGCATCGCGGACGCTTTCGAGAATGCCTGGGAAGGCAAGCTCGTCCGGGTCGCGGCGGATCCCGAAAAGACGACCCTCGTGGAGGAGCTCAGGGAAAGCAGAGGCGTACTTGAGGACACGCAGGCGCTGGTCGTCCTTGCATTTCAGCCCCAGCAGGAGACCATCGTGCGCGAAGCGCTGGACAACGGCTTCTATGATGTGTTTGTCTTCGGCCCCACCGGACGCAGCCTGGACCTGATCCGGTCAATCGGTCCCGAGCACCTCGCCGGTATGGTCGGCACATCGCCCGGCTCCGCGCAGGACACGCCTTCGGCGATCGCCTGGGAGGACGGGTATAAAAGCGCCTATGGCAGCAACCCTCCGCCCTTCCCCTACGTGAAACAGACCTATGACGCAACCGTGGCGCTGGCCCTGGCGGCCCAGGCGGCAGGCAGGCTGGAGGGCGCGGCCATCCGGGACCAGTTGCGAACGATCGGAACGCCCCCCGGCGAACTCGTTATTGCCGAGGCGAGCAGCATCGCGAACGGGTTGCGCGTCCTGGCCGACGGCGGCGCGATCAACTACGAAGGCGCGGCCATGCCGCTGGACTGGGACGAAAACGGCGATCTTGCCACGGGTTTCGTCGCGGTCTGGCAATTCACCCCGGCCGCCACGATCGAAGTCATCCGGGTCGTACCCTTCGACCATTGACTTAAGCCGGTCGGCATAACAAGCGAAAAGGGGATTGCGCATGCACGCAACCCCCTCTGCCATTTCCGGTTAAAAACATGACCCCAACGGGATTTGAACCCGTGTTGCCGCCGTGAAAGGGCGGTGTCCTTGGCCAGGCTAGACGATGGGGTCGCGTTCCTCCAAAGCCGTCCCAAAAATACCGGACAGACCCTCGAAACGCAAGCCTTTTTTACCCTTCGTAACCCGTATCCTTCCATACGCGCAGGGCGTACGGGACGTGCTCCGGATCCGGTTCGCGACGGCCCAGAATGCTGGGCGGAGGCTGTCCCGGTCCGGCATGTTCGGGCCAGGGCGACCAGTGGTCGTTCTCCCAGGATTTCCGGGCGGCCTCGTCCCTGAAATCGGGCACGTCGAAGGGACGGCCGTCTTCCAGCGCGCTCTTCCAGGCCAGGATGCCCACCGACGACATGGCCACGCCGCGGTACACGTCCAGGAAGGGCTGCTCGCCCGAACGGATGGCCCGGGCGAAATGGAAGCTGGTCCAGAAGTCGCCGCCGCCGTGGCCCGCCTTGCGGGCGAGATCGCCGTGCTCCGGCCAGTCCGGCTTGTAGACCCGCTCCGCTTCCTGTCCAGGCTCCAGGTGCCACGGCTCATGCCACACCCGCACCTCTCCCGGTCCGAAGTACCCCGGTCCCCGGGTGATCTCCATGGCGCCGCGCTCGCCGTGCAGGCGATACCAGTTGCTGTGGCCGGGCAGGCCGAGACCGAAGAGCCGGAAGACCGCGCCGTTGTCCATGCGGCAGAGAATGACCGATCCCGGATCTCCCCTCCTGAGCGTGAGGGTGCGCTCGGGCCGGGTGATGGCCAGGGCGTTCACGCCGACCGGCCGCGTGTCGGTGATATACACCAGGGGCGCGAGGGCGTGGGTGCAGTAATAGGTGGAGGGGATCCACGCCCGCCAGTGGTCGAATCCCGGTGAAATGCGCAGGCTCGCGTCCCGGGACATGGGGTGGTTGTACTCTCCCTCGCCGTAGGTGACTTCGCCGATCTCTCCCTCGCCGTAAAGCCGGTGCATTTCCTGGTTGAAAACGGTGTAGGGGTAGTTCTCGGCCAGCATGTAGATCCGGCCGGACGCCTCCACGGCGCGGCAGAGGGCGACGCCCTCCGCAAGCGTGCCGTTGCAGGCGGTCTCACTCATGACGTGCTTGCCCGCTCGCAGGGCCTTTATGGCGAACGGCGCGTGTTCGTGGAAGTAGTTGGCCAGAACCACGGCGTCCATGTCGTGGGCGAGGAATGCATCGTAGTCGGTGTACGCGGCGACGGAGAGTTCGCCGGCCAACTCGCGCAAACGCTCCTCCCAGATATCGCACAGCGCGACGAGCTCCATGCCCACGGCGCCGGACGCGCTTTGTGCGAAGCTCTTCCCCCGTCCCACGCCTACCACGCCGACGCGTATCGGCCGATCGTTCATGGTTCGTTCCCGTTCACGATGCGCTTCCGTTCACCACGCTTGCCCGTTCACGATGCGTCCCTGAATCAAGCTATGCCCATAAGCCCGGGAACGTCCGTCAGCTGCCGGATGGAAGGCAGGCGATAGCGGCCGTACTTCTCGTACCGGTCGATGAGCAGGGCGTCCAGGCCGGCGCGTTCGGCCGGCAGGATGTCCTCCTCCGGGTAGTCCCCGATATACAGAATGCGGTCGACCGGAGCTTCGGCGCGGTCTATGGCCATGCGAAAGATCCGCTCGTCGGGTTTTTCACAACCCGCTTCGGCGGAAACCACGAGGAAGGAGAAATACCGGTCCAGGTCGTGCCGCTTGAGCACGAGGGCGAGGTGTTCCGACCAGTTCGACAGCACGCCGAGGCGCACGCCGCGGCCTTTCAGTTTTTCCAGCGTGGGCCGGACGTCGCCATACACGTCAAGGTACCGGCCATCCTGAAACCGGTCGTAGTACCGCTGCAACCCGGGCACCAGGTCGCCCGCGATGCCCGCCGTCTCGAATACGTGGGCGTAGAGATCCAGGAAGTACCGCCGCGTCTGCTCCGGCGTGCTCATGCGGCCGTCGCGCTTTCGGAACCGGGGTTCTTCCATGGCCTTTGAAAGCGCCGCCTTCACCTGGTCCAGGGTAATCTCGGCGCCGACCTCACCGGCCGCGACGACGAAGAACTCCTCGAAGAAATCGGGGGAATCCCGGCCGACCAGCGTACCCGCCGCGTCGAAGATCACGGTGTCGTAGAACATGGCGAATCCGAATTATCGCCCCATTGCGCATCCGCCGCCAGTCACCCGCTTACTCCGCGGGCATGCCCCATTTTTCGGCGGCGAGCGGCTTCACGGCGGGGTTTACGAGGCCGTCTTCGGGCCAGCGGCCACTGAGGATGGTGACCAGTTGGCGGCCGGCTTTTTTGAAACGCTCGACGCCGCCCCGCACCGACGCCGAAGCATAGTGCGGCGTGAGGACCACCTGTTCCATCGACCGCAGCGGGTTGTCCGGGGCGGGTGGTTCCTGTTCCTGCACGTCCAGCCCCGCGCCGGCGAGCCAGCCTTCCTGCAGTGCCTTGATCAGCGCCTTCTCGTCCACGACCTTGCCCCGGCCGGTATTGATGAAGTAGGCGGAAGGCTTCATGTTCCGGAAATCCCGCTCCCCGATGAGATGGTAGGTTCCCGGTCCCAGGGGCACGTGGCAGGAGACGAAGTCCGACTCCCTGAACAGCGTTTCCTGGTCCACCATGGTCACGCCCCAGGGATCGGCGTCGGCCTGGGTGACGAAGGGGTCGCAGGCGATGACGCGGAGATCGAACCCCGCGGCGATCTTCGCCATGGCCCGGCCGATGTTACCGAAAGACACCAGGCCCAGCGTCTGCTCGTAAATCGGCTGAATGGTGCCACGGCTGATGGGCGTTCCCTCCATCATGGACTGGTTGATGATCATCAGCCGGCGGGCGCAGGCGAGCAGCAGCATCATGGCGTGCTGGGCGACTTCCCGTTCGAACACCCGCTGGATGTTGTAGACGATGATGCCCCGTTCCGTGGCCGCTTCCACGTCGATGAAATCCACGCCGATCCCACCCGCGCCGACCACGCGGATGCGTTCCGGCAACGCTTCGACGACTTCTCGATTGTACGTGAGACCGCCCTGGGTGAACCCGTCCACGTCCCGGGCTTCCTCGAGCATCTCCTCGAGCGTGCTGAAGGGCCGGATCTTGAGCTCGGCGCCAATGGTTTTAAGTTCGTCTCGAATATATTGATTTGGACCGGGGTTATCCGGATTACCGGGCGCGAGGATAGTAAAACCAGCCATGCAGACTCCTTCGGATGGGGATATCGGGTGATTGCGACCAGTGAAAAGTAAACCGGGGCGACGGGATTGGCAATATGAGAATTCGAAGGTGATTCGATGCGGCTTCGATTCCGTCCGGGCAGGACACCGCGGGCCCTGGAGCCAACCGGATTCGCCCGGCCGGAACACCCAAATATCCCTTGCCCTGACCCGAATATCATTGATTTTAGATGAGACCGGCAAAATGAGGACAGATTCCATATTTGGAGCTGCAATTTCCTGCCACCACGGGAATCCGACCCTCGGCCCGATACCGGCAGACACCAGACATTCATGGCTTCACCCCTGGAGGAACCATGCACTCGATCGCCCTGTTGCTTACCGGTCTCTGTATCCTCACGGTGACTGCCGCGTGTACGCCGGCGGAAGAACCCATGCCCGAGGACCCCGTCGAACGTGCCAAGGCTCTGCACGCGAAAGTCCCGTTGATCGACGGGCACAACGACCTGCCCTGGCAGATTCGCAGGAAGGCGAACCGGGACGTGTGGTCGATCGATCTCGACCAGCCCCAGCCCGATTTTCACACCGACATCCCCCGCCTGCGGGAAGGCATGCTGGGCGCCCAGTTCTGGTCGGTCTACGTGCCCGTTTCCATGCAGGGCACGGAGGCGACGCGGGCCACCATGGAAGAAATCGACATCGTGTACGAGATGATCGAACGGTACCCGGACACGTTTCAGCTGGCCACCACGGCCGATGAAGTGGAGGCGGCTTTCGCGGCCGGCAGGATCGGGTCCATGATGGGCATCGAAGGCGGCCATTCCATCGATTCATCCCTCGGCGCGCTCCGCATGTTTCACCTGCTGGGCGTCCGGTACATGACCTTGACCCACAGCCGCAACATCCCGTGGGCGGATTCTGCCACGGACACCGTGGGGGTCGACGGCCTTTCGGAATTCGGGAAGGAAGTGGTCCGGGAGATGAACCGCCTGGGCATGCTGGTGGACCTGTCCCACGTATCCCCGGCGACCATGCACGATGCCCTGGACGCGACGGAGGCCCCGGTCATCTTCAGCCATTCCTCGGCCCTTGCCGTATGCAACCACGTGCGCAACGCACCGGACGACGTCCTCGAACGGCTCGCCGAAAACGGCGGTGTGATCATGGTCACCTTCGTTCCGGGCTACATCTCGGAAGAAACCCGCCTGCACGGCGTGAAGCGCAGCGAGGAGCGGGACAGGCTCGCGTCGATGCCCGGAAGTACGGATGAATCCGTCTCGGAAGGCCTGGCCGCCTGGAACGAGGCCAATCCCACCCCGCCCGCCACGCTCGCCCAGGTGGCAGACCATATCGACCACATCCGGGACGTAGCTGGCATCGATCATGTCGGCATTGGCGGGGATTACGACGGAATCTCTTCGTTGCCGGTGGGACTGGAGGACGTCTCCACCTATCCCATGCTGACCGCCGAACTGGTCCGGCGGGGATATTCGGACGAGGATATCCTGAAGATCCTCGGTAACAACGTGCTGCGCGTGATGCGCGAAGCGGAGGCGGTGGCGGCCCGGCTGCAGCAGGAGCGCCATGCCTCGGGCGCGCGCATCGAAGTCCTGGACGGTGAAGTTTCGGATCCGGCGACCCAGTAGGCATTTATGAACGAATCGCAGATCAGAGCGCTGCTTGAGCAGGTCCGCACGGGGGAGCTGCCGGTGGATGAGGCTTCCACGCGGCTGCGGTCGATGCCTTTCGAGGACCTCGGGTTCGCACATGTGGACCATCACAGGGCGCTGCGATGCGGGTTCCCCGAGGTGATCTTCTGCACGGGGAAGACCGACGAACAGGTAGCCGCGATCGCAGAGCGCATCGTCGCTTCGGGCAGCGACCTGCTCGCCACGCGGGCGACCCCGGCCATGCACGAAGCCGTGAGGGCCCGGTGTCCTGCGGCCGTGTACCACGAGACGGCCCGGGCGATCGTGGTCCAGGACGCCTGGCAGGACCGGGGCATCGGCGATATCCTGGTCGTCTCGGCCGGCACGAGCGATATCCCCGTGGCCGAAGAGGCCGCGGTGACCGCCCGGGTCCTGGGCAACCGGGTGGAACGCGTCTTCGACGTGGGCGTGGCCGGCATCCACCGCCTGCTTTCCCATCGCGAGGACATCATGAACGCGTCGGTGCTCATCGTCGTGGCGGGCATGGAAGGCGCCCTGCCCAGCGTGGTCGGAGGGATGGTCTCCCGGCCGGTGATCGCCGTGCCGACCAGCGTGGGGTACGGCGCCAGTTTCAACGGGCTGGCCGCACTCCTGGCCATGCTGAACAGCTGTGCCTCGGGCGTCACGGTGGTAAACATCGACGGCGGGTTCAACGCCGGGTACGCGGCGGGTCTCATCAACCGGAAGCACGAATAGAGGACGGCGGGGCCAATGGCGGTGGCGGGTTATTTCGACCAGTTATCCGGCTTTAACGCGGACATGCTGCTCGGGGCGCTGATCGACGCGGGTTCGGACCGCGAGGAGATCGCGGCGGCCTTGAAACGCCACCACGGCGTGGACTGCGAGATCAACGTCACCAGGGAGCGGGTCGACGGGACGCGGGTGACGTACGCCTCCCTGTCCTGCGTCGAGGCGTCCGTTCCCGAGACCTACCGGGCCATCCCGGATGGGGGAGCGGACACGCCGGCCGGCGCGCTCATCGTCCGGGTAACGGACCATCTCGAACAGAACGTGAACGAACGCTGGGGGTCACCGGACCAGGCACAGGACCAGGCGCCGGACCAGGCACAGGACCTCGCGCCGCCGTTGGAAGCACCGGGCGGCCGCCAGGCGGCCCTGCGCATCCTCGTCCTCTGCAATGCCCTTCATCTTCAAGAGATCGATGCCCTCTACCACGAGGCGCTGCCCTTCGCCGCGGGCCTCGATGCCACGCCTCCCCTGCTCGCCGCCCTGATGCGGGGCGCGACCGTACGGCCCGTCGACCACGCCCCCGTCGACCTGGCGGGATGCGCCGTTTTGACCGCGCTTTCCGCGGGATCGATACACGGGTCCGGCTTTACGCTGCGGTCGGTGGGCTGCGGGGGCAACGACGCCGACCGAGGTGATGGAAACATGGTACGGCTGTGCCTGGGGGAAGTCGCCCGCGTGGAGGAAGTCGCCCGGGCCGGCGATGGGGAGTCCGTGCAGATCCTGGAGACGCAGATCGACGACATGAATCCGCAGTTCTACGGCCATGTCATGGACCTGCTCCTCGACGCCGGCGCGCTGGATGCCTTTCTCACGCCCGTGATCATGAAGAAAAGCAGGCCGGGCGTACTGCTCACCGTGCTGGCGCCGACCACCCTGGCCGGCCGGCTGACCGAGGTGATGCTCAAGGAAACGACGACCATCGGCCTCAGAAGCTATCCCGTCAACCGGAGCGTGCTGCCCCGTCGCGAAGCCAGGGCGGAGACCCCCTTCGGCGCGATCCGGATCAAGGTCGTCCGGCAAGGGGATTCCACCCGTTACACCCCCGAATACGAGGACTGCCATCGGGCCGCGCTGAAGGCGGGAGTTCCGCTCGCCGACGTGTACGCGGCCGTCCACGAGGCCGCCGGCCGCATGGACCTGGACCGTCTGCTGTGATCGTCGCGGAAGACGTATCCTTCAGCTACCATCTCCCGTCGGGGAACGAGGTCCCCACCCTGAGGGGCCTGTCCCTGGAGATCGGCGATTCCGGCAGTCTGGCCGTGATCGGTCCCAACGGATCGGGCAAGAGCACGCTCGCCCGCTGCCTCAACGGGTTGATCGTACCCCAATCCGGCCGGGTCCTGGTGGACGGCCTGGACACGGCGGACCCGGCGAACAAGTGGCCGATCCATCAACGGGCCGGCATGATCTTCCAGAACCCGGACAATCAGCTGGTCTCCACCACGGTGGAACGGGAAGTGGCCTTCGGGCTGGAGAACCTCGGCCTGCCTACCCCGGAGATCCACGACCGTGTCGCTTGGGCCCTGGACCGGTTCAACCTGGAGAAGTACCGACAATATCCTCCCCACAGGCTGTCCGGCGGCGAGAAGCAGCGTCTGGCCATCGCCGCCGTGGCGTCCATGCGGCCCCGTTACCTCATTTGCGACGAGCCCACCTCGTCGCTGGACCCGGGCGACCGGCGGGACATACTCGGCCTGCTCCTGTCGATCGTGGAGGAATACCGGTTGAGCGTGGTCTTCATTACGCAGTCGGCCGAGGAAGCCGTCCTGATGGACCGAATCGCCCTGGTGGTGGACGGGGACGTCGCCGCCGAAGGAACGCCGGAGGAAGTGTACCGGGAAACCGACCGGCTCACGGCGCACGGGCTCGACGCGCCGCTGGCAAAACGGCTGGCGGACGCCCTGCAAACGCGCGGCGTCGCGGTGCCGGCCGGCATCGTCCACCCTGAGCCCCTGGTCCGGTGGCTGGCCGACAGGACGCACGGGCAACCTCCTTCACGCGGGCTGGACGGCACGCCGCCAGGCGATGTCCGTTCGGCGTCGTCGCCCCCGGATGAGAAACCGGCCGTGTCATCGTCTGCGCCGCCCCTCATCGCATTCGACCGGGTATGTCATACCTATGCGCCCGGCACTTCCCTGGAGATTCCCGCGCTGCGCGAGGTGACCACCCGGGTGTTCTCCGGGGAGTGCGTCGCGCTGACCGGGCCGAACGGTTCGGGAAAGTCCACGATGATTCAGCACCTCAACCGACTGCTGAAGGCGGATTCAGGCGCGGTTCGGGTCGAGGGGGCGGATGTCTCGTCCCCGGAGACCGACCTGCGGAAGCTGCGTCAGAAAGTGGGGCTGGTCTTCCAGTTTCCCGAAGCGCAGTTGTTCGAGGAAACGGTATTCGACGACGTGGCCTTCGGTCCCCGGCAAACGGGTGTTTCGGCATCGGAGATCCCGGACATGGTCAACGGGGCGCTCGAGCGGGTCGGCCTGGATCCCGGCCGGTTCTCACACCGCCATCCCCTGTCGCTGAGCGGCGGGGAAAAACGCCGGGCCGCGATCGCCGGTATTCTGGCCATGGAGCCTTCCGTCCTCGCGCTCGACGAGCCCACGTCCGGACTCGATCCGCAAAGCGTACGGCTGGTCGAAGCGATTTTCAGGGACTGCAAGGCGAAGGGGACGACCCTCTTCCTGATAACCCATGACATGGACCTGATCTCCCGCCTGGCGGACCGGATCCTGGTCATGGAAAACGGCGGCATCGCGGCGGATACCACGCCGGTCCGCCTGCTCGCCAGGGAGGACGGCGTAGACGTGCGGCCGCGGGGTCGGCCCGGGCAGCCCGCTGGGTCAGGTCGGCCGGGACAGCCAATAGGGTCCGGACGGCCCGGGGCACCGGGACACCCCGGGCGGCCCGGTCTGTGCGACCTGCTGGCCGCCGCCTGCGAAGCCGGGATCCCCGTCGATCCCGCCTGTTTCGACCTGGAAGAAGCCGCGGACATGATCTGCGCGATCTTATTCAATAGCAACCATCACGCCAGCCCCGGGGAAAGCCATCCATGCTAGTCGACATCCATACCAATTTAATGTGGTACCCGGACCATATGTCCGATGAGTTCGTGGAATTCGCCTACGCCGCCAAAAAGGCCAAGATGCGGCTGTCCGAAGACGTCTACTTCGCCGGCCACGAGGACCGGTACAAGAATGCCTTCGATTCCACGCCCGAATCGCTGCTGAAGGCGACCGAAGATTGCGACAGGGTAGTGGTTTTCGGGCTGAAAGCGCCTTACTGCGGGGTGGACGTGCCCCAGGAGCTCGTCGCCGGATTCGTGGCGGAACACGCGGACCGGTTCATCGGATGGTGTTCCGTCGATCCGAACGACGAAGACGCCGTCGAACAACTCGAATACAACGTCGACGAGCTCGGCCTGCGCGGACTGAAGGTCGCGCCGATCTACCAGCACTTCGACCCGCAGGACCCGGCACATCTGCCCCTGTTCAAGAAGGCGGAAGCGCTGGACATCCCCGTGATCTGGCACCAGGGCACTTCCTTCGTGCGGCCGGGCCCCCTCAAGTGGGCCAATCCCATCCAGCTCGAGGACATCGCGGTGGCCTGTCCGGACCTGCGGATGATGATCGCCCACATGGGGCATCCGTGGGAGGACGAATGCGTGGTGCTGATCCGTAAGCATCCGAATCTTTACGCGGACATATCGGCCCTGCACTACCGCCCCCTTCGCCATTACATGGCCTTCATGTCCGCCCTGGAGTACGGCGTGGAGCACAAGCTGATCTTCGGTTCCGACTTTCCCTCCGCCACGCCGGCGCAGGTCATAGCGGGGCAATGGAAGGTGAACGACATCGCACGGAACACGTCCCTGCCCGTGTTCCCGGAAGAGGCCATCCACAACTTGATCTATGAAAACTGGAAACCGTTTCTCGGGGAGCTGTAAAAAACAGGGGCGACCTCTGCGGCCGCCCCTGTGCTGTAACGTTACGGGTGATGCGGGGAAAACCTACTGGCGCTTCAACTCCACGCGCCGGTTCTGCGCCAGGGCGCTTTCGTCGCTGCCCGTGGTTACCTGCCGCTCTTCACCGTAACTGACGGTCTCGATGCGGTCTTCCGCCACGCCGGCATCCACGAGGTACGCCTTGACCGCCTCGGCCCGCCGTTCACCCAGCGCCAGGTTGTATTCGATCGTGCCCCGTTCATCGGTGTGGCCTTCGACCACCACCCTGTCCTCGGGCTGGTACTCCCGCAGCTTGCGGGCGTTTTCATCCATGACCGAACGCTGGTCCTCCCGCACGTCCGACCGGTCGTAGTTGAAGTAGATAGTGGCCAGGGACATCATCTCCTGGTGCCGGGCCTCGGCCTCGGCCGCCAGGCGGGCTTCCTCTTCGGCCATGCGTCGGGCTTCCGCCTCCGCCGCCAGACGGGCTTCCTCTTCGGCCATGCGTCGGGCTTCCGCCTCCGCCGCCAGACGGGCTTCCTCTTCAGCTTGCACCGCCCTGAGCGAATCCGCGATCGCCTGTTGACGCGCCGCCTCCATCGCGGCAAGTTCCTCCGCGGAAGGTCCCCGGGTTACGGCGCAGCAGGCACCCATCCACACGGGAGCGGCGACCAGCACACAGAGCGCCAGGGCCGATGCCGTATTGCTCCATCGCTTCATGCAGAACTCCTTTCCCCTAATTTGGCGTTTTCTTCCAGTATTGATCCAGCCCGTCTTGCCCATTTTCCGTTTAACGTCTGTTTCATCCTGAGTGGCAAAGTATATGAATACCTGCTTCATCTTTCAATGTTTTTTTACAATACGCCTGTCGGTCCCGTACATCCACACGATTTATGAAAACGGGATTCCGCTTCCCGGGGACAAAAGAAAAAGGGGCGACCTGTATGGCCGCCCCAGTCTCGTACCGGTACGGGTGATGCGGGGATCGCTTACTTGCGTTTCAACTCGGCGCGCCGGTTCTGCGACCAGGCGCTTTCGTCGCCACCCATGACCGCCGGCTGTTCTTCACCGAAACTGACGGTTTCAATGCGGCCTTCCCCCACGCCGGCATCGGTGAGGTACGTCTTGACCGCCTGGGCGCGCTGCTCGCCCAGTGCCAGGTTGTATTCGATCGTTCCCCGTTCATCGCAGTGGCCCTCGACCACCACCATGTCTTCGGGCTGGTACTCCCGCAGCTTGCGGGCGTTCTCGTCCAGGGCCGACCGCTGGTCTTCCCGGATGTTCGACATGTCGTAATCGAAGTAGATGGTGGACAGGGACATCATCTCCTGGTGCCGGGCTTCGGCGGCCCTGCGGGCTTCCTCTTCGGCCAGCCGACGGGCTTCCTCCTCGGCCGCGAGACGGGCCTGTTCTTCGGCCAGGCGCCGTGCTTCCTCCTCGGCCGCGAGACGGGCTTCCTCTTCAGCGCGTACCGCTCTGAGCGAATCCGCGATGGCCTGCTGACGCGCGGCCTCCATCGCGGCCAGTTCTTCCGCGGAAGGGCCCCGGGCACAGGCGGCACCCAACCACGCGGGAGCGGCGACCATCACGCATAGCGCCAGGACCGAATACGTGCTACGCCATCTTTTCATTACAGCACTCCTTTCAAATGGGCGCGTTACTCATTCATCAATGAACGGCAGGTATATGGACACCTTCTCGACCTCACCGTGTTTTTTCAATGCGGGGGTCAAACCGGTACATCCATTCTTATAATCTCTACTTCAAAGCCGAAAGTAAAGCAAAAAGTCCGTCTTCCTCAGTCTTCCGGCATCAGGTCCAGTCTCATCCTCGCGAGTTGGGCTTCCTCCGAATCGGGGAACTCGCCGATTACCCGTTCCAGGTAGGACCGCGCCTCGGACGGTTCCTTCCGGGCCACCTTGATGAAGGCGATCTTCAACAGGGTGGCCGGCACCTTGCTTCCATCCGGATAGGTGTCCAACAGTATCTCGTAGGCATCGAGCGCCTGGGTGTACAGGCTCTGGGTATAGTAGCTGTCGCCGATATAGAACCGCGCGTCGTCGGCCAGGTCCGAATCCGGGAAGTACTCGATGTACTGGGTAAACTGCCGGACCGCCACGTCGTAGCTGCCCCGCTGGTAATCCCTCAGCGCCAGGTCGTACAGCTCACCCGGATCGAATGACCCGGTCTGAGCCGCGGACGTATCCTGCCTTGCCGGTACGCTCAGCTGGACCTGCAGGCTCTCCAGCCTGCGCACCAGGGCCGAAAACTGGCGGTCGCTTTCCGTGATGCGCGTCGTAAGGACCTGCAATTGGTTTTCGAGGGTGCCGACCCGCTGCCCCATGTCCGCCCGCATGCGCAGCAACTCGTCCATCTGATCCCGCACGAGGGCTTCCAACCGGACGATGTGCACTTTCAGGGAGTCTATGTCCTCCTGAAGGGCGACCTCCTCGCGCATGACCTGCATCTGGGCCCGCAGATGCGTCGTGTCGTTCTTCAGGTTGGTCAGGTCGGACTGGACACCGCATGCGCCGGTAACGACCAGGATGAAGATCGCCGGCAGCAAGCTCCGGCCGAGGGGTTTCAGGATTTTTACGTTCATTTCCTCATCGATTCGCTTCGATTTCAATCGAGCCTGGGTCTCCAGCCGGGCTGCCAGTTCATTCGGGTCTGGGTCCCCAGCTGGGCTGCCGGTTGTTGCCCTCCGTGACGACGGGCTGGACGTCGCCGCCGTTCCAGGACATCCGGTAGATATGGTACGTGCCCCTGCGGGCGCGGTCGGAACCGAAGAGAATGTGCAGTCCGTCCGGGGACCAGGTCGGGTTCACATTGTCCCCTTCCGGCCCGCGAACACCCGTGAGTTTCACCAGGTTGCTGCCGTTGACGTCGCAGGTATAGATGTTGAAGACCCGCCGGGGGCTTCCCCGCCTCCCCTGTGCCACGTCACCGCCCACGAAGGCGATGCGGTCGCCCCGGGGCGACCACGCCGGCGATCCGTTGTAACCGCCCTCGGAGGTGATGCGATGATCGTTCGAGCCATCTATATTTATAACGTACAGGTGCTTCTGTGTCAATCGGTCCGACATGTATACGACCTGGTCTCCCCGCGGTGACCAGGACGGCGAAACGTTGATCCCGTAACCGGTCGCCAGCGGTACCAGCCGGCTCCCGTCCAGTGTGCTGATGTACAGCCTGGAAACCCCTTCCGTGACCAGGCTCAGGATCAGGTGGCGGCCGTCCGGCGACCAGCGCGGCGAAAGCACCGTTCTCCCCCTGAAAGGGACCTTGCCGGTCTCCCCGCTCTGCAGGTCGAGGATATACAGTTCATGGGGGCCGTCCCGGTAGGAGGTGTAGGCGATCCTGGTGCCGTCCGGCGACCAGTTCGGCGAGTATTTCCGTGCCCCGTCCCGGGTCAGTTGGCGGACATTGAAACCGTCGTAATCCGATATGTAGAGTTCCGGGGCGCCGCTGCGCTGGGAAACAAACACGACACGGGTCTGGGCGGTGCCCTGGTCCCCGGTGAGCTGGAACACGATGTCGTCGGCCATGAGATGCACGATCCGCCTCAGGGTCAGGTCGAAGGCGGCGTAGCCTTTCTCCAGGATCGTGCGCCGGGTGCCCAGGTCGGTCAGACGTAAGGAGATTTCCACCCGGGATCCCGAGACTTCGTACGTCCCCGACACCATGACCTGCACGGACAACTTGCGCAGCAGTTCGAGGTCCACTTCACCGGCGGCGTCCAGGAAAACGAAAGTGGTGTCGCCGTCGCCTTCCGTCAGCACCGGGGCGCCATCGTCCGCTCCGATCCGGGCCGGAATGGAAAGGTCCCGCACGGCGAATACGCCGGAGAACGAAAGGTCCCGCATGAGCACCTGGTTGACGGTGTCCTGCACGGCGGCGTCGAAGGATGTTCTGTCGCGGGGGACAAAGGGCTTGAAGGCGATCGGGATGCGGGGGGAGACGCGGGCCTGCACGCTGAGATTGACCTCGTCCTGGCCCGACGCGGACTGCGCGCCGATCAGGGACAGGACGCAGGCCGCCAGCAGGATGCTCAACGGCCGGGCATTCCGCTTATTTCTCATTTCAGGCCTTCCGAGTTGTGATCCGATCATGGCCCGGGTTCGATGCCGCGTGTGTGTGTTGCTGCGTCACAACGCGTATTGGAAGGCGAAGTGCACGCCCAGGTAGGACTTCCTGTAACCTTCCGGCAGCGGCGGCAGCGGATCGGCCGCTTTCAGCGCCCGTTCCGCCGCCAGGTCGAAGGTCGGGTTTGTAGACGAGCGCTCCAAGACGACGCCGGTAATCCGGCCGGACCGTAATACGCGGAAATAGATGACCGTCTCCAGTTGGGTGACGCCGAGCATCCTGGGCACGTTGAAATGCTGCTGGATCTTCCGCTGCATCATGCCCAGGTAGTACGGGTACTCGAAGTTCCGCTCGTCCAGGCGGATCTCCGGGGAATCGGTCTCGAAGGTCCGCGGCGCTTCCGGTGCGGGGTCCGGTTCTTCAGCGACCAGGTGCGGCGTCCGTTCCAGCGCCAGGGCCGCCGCCTCCTGCGGTGCGGCAGCCTCCTTCTTCGAGACGACTTCGTACGCCTCGTCGATCGGGGGCGGACGTCGATTCGGCGGGCTTTCGTTCAGCGTTACCAGGTCGACCCGGTAGACCTGCTGGTCCATCGACGACGCCGGCGCGGGCCACCAGGTATTCACACCGATCAGCCCGGCAATCACCGCGATATGAAGGAATCCGGAAGCCCAGATCATGCGTGCCATTATCGTGAAGGCCTCAGACTGGTCGCCAGGCCAATCTGCGTTACGCCGTGCTGCTTGAGTTTGTCCAGCACGTCGATGACGGCGCCGTAGGGCACCTGTTCGTCACCGCGGATGAACACCGGCTTGTCCTGCTGGTCCTCGAAGATCTCCCGAAACACCCCGTCGAACTGGGCGATCGAGAGCAGCCGGTCTTCCAGGTAGAGCGACCCTTCGCTCGTTATCGTGATGACGAGGCCCTCGCCGAGATCCGGCGCGGCCGCGCTCGCCCTGGGCAGGTCCACCTGGACGCCGCTCTGGATCATCGGCGTGGTGATCATGAAGATGATCAGGAGCACGGTCATGACGTCGACCAGCGCCGTCACCCTGATTTCCGAAAGGACGCGGGGCGAACCCGCGCCATTGAAATCAAACGAATTCATGGCCTCCCCGCGATGGTCCGCAATTGGAGGATGTTCAGGACCGAAGTGGCCAGGTCCTCGAGTTCCAGGCCCAGCACCCGCGACCGCTGCACGAAGTAATTATACGCCACCATGGCCGGGATCGCCACGGCCAGGCCCGCGATCGTCGTAATCAGGGCTTCTGCAATCCCGGGCGCCACGACCACGATGTTGGTGGAGCCCTGGGTACTGATATCCAGAAAGGCGGTCATGACGCCCCACACCGTTCCGAACAGGCCGAGAAACGGGCACACGCTTCCGGCGGTGGCCAGCAGGGGAAGCCGTTGTTCGAACCGGGCCAGTTCCCGGTGGGCGGCCAGCCGCAGGTCGCGATATACGGATTCCACCAGGTCCTGGTCGACTTCCTTCGGCCGGTCTGCCTGGACCGCCTGGACGGCCCGGTCTGCCCGACCCGCCCGGTCCGCGTGGCCGGGGCTGCCGGCCGCGCTGCCGGCCGGAAGTGGAAACGCCGGCGCGTACTTCTCGTATACCTCTCGGTACACCGCGGCGGCGGGGCTGAACGGCCACTTCGAGGCGGCGGTGTACACCTGGTTGTAGTTACGCTCCGACCGGAAGAACGCGAGGAATTCCTCCGACTGCGCCTGGGCCCGGCGAAAGTACCGCCAGCGCTCCGCCATGATCGCCCACGTAACGATGGAGAACATCAGGAGAACGACAATGACGGTCTTGGCGACGGCGCCCGAATCCAAAATCAGATTCAGGATACTGATTTCCGATGACAAAGTGCGTTCATATCCTTTCGGTAGATCTCATAGCCCATTGCCAGCGGCTTGAAAGTTGGAACACGCAAGGCTGCGTGTCAAGCACTACAGGACGCTGGGCCCGGTCGATCCCTACCCCCATATCAGCGCGACTTCGACGGCCAGGTCAGGATGGCCGTCGATCAGTTCGAGAGCTTCGGCGGCGCGATGGGCGGGGAATACGTGGGTCAGCAGGGGACGCAGCCTGATGGCGCCGATGCCCACGAGTTTCAGTCCCCGGTCCACCAGGCAGGGGGTTTCGAAGGGCTGTTCGCGGCCCATGATAAGCTGCAGGGATCGCTCCGACCATTCCCGGATATCGATGGATACGGAGTGGGTATCGGTTTTCAGGACGACGAGCTTCCCGCCCGGCCGCAGCACCGCCGCACACTGGGCGAAGGACGTCCCGTTGCCGGCGCATTCCAGGCAGACGTCCACACCCTGACCGGCGGTCCGGTCCATGACACGCCGATAAACGTCCTCCGTGGAGGCATTGATCAGGGTGTCCGCGCCGGTATCCGCCGCCCGCTGCAGGCGCTTCGCGTGCAGGTCCGACGCGATTACGGAGGCGGCACCCGAAATGGACGCAATCTGCGTACCCAGCAGTCCGGTCGTCCCCACGCCGCTGACGAGAACGGTGCTGCCCTTTACCTCGGCCCGTTCCACGCCCTTGAGAACCGTCGGCATCAGGCCGGCGATGGCGCCTTCTTCGTAACTGACGCCGTTCGGCAACTTCAAGACCTGGTTCACAGGCACGCTGCGGTATTCCGAAAAGCCGCCGTCGGTATGGCAGGCAACGACCCGGTCACCCCGGCCGAGTGATGCCACGCGCCGGCCAGGCGAGCCCACAAGCCGGCCAGGCGAATCCACAAGCTGACCAGGCGAATCCACAAGCTGACCAGGCGAATCCACAAGCTGACCAGGCGAATCCACAAGCTGACCAGGCGAATCCACAAGCTGACCGGTGGACTCGATGACGCCGGTAAAACTCCGGGTGATGGCCCCGAGGGAACCGTTGGCGGCCGATGCCGGACCGGCGCCGTTATTCGCCACACTCCGGCGCGACAGCACGCATGCCCGGACCTTGACCAGTACGTCCTCGTCGTTGCAGGCGGGTACGGGTCCGCTGGATACCTCGGGATTGCCCTCCGCATCCAGCGTCAGTGTTTGCATGGCGGCCTCTTCGACATTCGGCATGCGACCCGACGAGCCGGACCGTGGACTACCAGTATTCCTCGAAGTGAATGTTGCCCTTGTCCCTGCGATGATCCGCCTTGAATCCTCGGGATTCGAGCAGTTCAACCATGCCGGTGGGCGAGGGGTACGACTTGTCGCCCTCCCGGGTGTAGTTGGGTACGCCGATCATGTCGGGGTTTCCGCAGATGTATACGTGGGTCCTTTCTGGATCCAGGACGATACCGGTCTGTTCCTCCAGTTCCCCGGTCCCGACCAAATCCTGTATATACACCTTGCGGTTGAGGTTGTGGGCTTCCCGGGTGGTCAGCGTGATGTAATGGTAGTTCGGATGCAGGTGTTCCAGGCGCTCGTTGGTGGACTGGTAACCCAGGTCCCGGGCGTATCGCACGCAGACCACTGAAATGATGTCCGGCTTGTGGCCATTGCGCATCAGTTCGGCGATCATGCAGTTGTGGGGCGCCTCGCCGGTGCCGGTCGCGGCGAAGATGACCTGGTCGTTCGGACCCACGTGTTCCAGGGTGTAATGGCCGGTCACCTTCGGTCCCATCCAGAGCCGGTCGCCCTCCTTCAGCATCCACAGCCTCGGCGTAAGGGAGGGGTCCTGGCCTTCTTCGCCGTCGCGGGCCACGAGCGTGATGTAGAACTCGTAGTAGTCCATGTCCGCCGGAACCATCAATTGGCGGGGATCGTCCTCGTACATGGGAAAGGACATGGAGTAGGCGCGGCGGACGAGCTTCGTCTTGAGGTTCTCGTTGACGTCCTCGTTGTGTTCGGGATCGTTGGTGGGTTCCCAGTCGCCCAGGCCGAGCGTGGTGTATTGCCCGGGCTTGTACGGCGGAAGTTCCTCGTCCGGTTTCACCCGGATGATCCAGAGTTCGGGGTTCAGTTCATGGATTTCGGTCAGCGTGGCGTTATAGTGTTGCTCCCTTAAGGACTGGATTTCTTCTGACGTATGCATGTATACCTGCCGAATCTCCACGTTCAGGCAAAGGTGAACCAACGAGGAATAGACCGGCCGGCCGGCCGGTACACGGGGAGCGCGCTAGAAATCGGCTCCGATCGTGAAGAAGAACTGGGTGTCGTTCAGTGCATGTCTCAGTTGGTACGAACGCGTGCCCGGAAATTCGGACTCAAGGCCCCTCGGAACGTTGTCCAGGTTCTCGTTGTTGTACCATGCAGGCCGCCTTCCCAGGTCGAACTGGCGGGCGATATCGAACTTCAGGATCAGGAAGCCGACGCGGGAGCGCATGCCGATGCCGTAGGCCACCGCGAGCGGTCCGCCCGACAGTTCTTCCATCGTGCGCGGTCCCAGGCCGTTGTTCCGCACCAGGCCGCCGTCGACGAATTGACCCACGTTGGGATAGCCGGCATACTGGTTGGCCTGGGTGGAACTGGTGGTCTGGTCCCAGGTGGCGCCCGCGTCCACGAACAGCGAACCGCGGATCTGCTGAAAGGCCAGCGGCAGCGGCCAGCCTAAGGCGAGGACCTCGATCAGGGGAAACCGGAACTCGGCGTTGACCATCGCGACCTTGCTCCCCCAGACGGACCAGTAGTCCGCCCCGCGGAAGTTGAAAGGTCCGCCGAAAGGATACAGTTCCTGGTCCCGACCGTCGCTGCTCAGTCCGTACAGGCGGAAGGCGAAGGCGTATCGCTGCAGGACGTTGTAGTAGGCGCGGTAGTCCACGATGACCCGCGTGAACTGCAGTTCACCGACGGTCGGCGTCACTTCGACGCGGCCGCGGGCGCCGGCGATCGGGCCGGTTGGCCCGTACAGCGTGTGATCCGTGACCAGAGCGGCCGTAGGCTGGAAGAAGTTGACGCTTCCCAGGCTTCCCCGCCTGTTCCGCCGGATGCCGAAGTAATTGAAACTGACGTCCACCAGTTCACGGGAACGGTTGACGCCCTGGATGCCCAGTTCAAACCGGTTGAACTTGCTGAAAGGACGGCTCAGGTAGAACTGGACGCCGCGGTTGATCTGGGTCGTCACCTGGGATATCCACGGACTCTGGTAGGAGCGGAACAGGTCGTAGCTGTACTGGAATGCCGCCACGCTCCAGTTGATGCGCCGCGTCAGATTGGTGTACTGGAGCAGCAGGTTCGCATCCGTCAGGGATCCGAAAACGTTGGCGCCGACGAGTATCTTGTGGTTGTTCAGTATGTCGCTGAAGGAAAGGACGGAACTGCCCACGAGTCCGACGTGCGTGGAGTATCCGGCGTTCCCTCCCAGGTAGTCCAGTCCGAAACGGGGAGAGTATTTCCGCTTCGTAAACGTGCCGTCGGTCCAGGCGGTGGTATCCGGCAGCTCGCCAGCCGGACCGATACCCCCCGCTATGGGTCCGAAGGGGAACTTCGGCGTCTCAAGGAGGTCGGAACCCATCGACGTTTCGGGCGTCTCCCGGGGAGCAGCCGGATCCGGAGCCGACTCCGGGGCGGACGTCGTATCCGGCGGCGTGGTAAGCACGGTCTGAATCGTGGTCACCTTCTCCTGCTCCGGGGACTCGGCCGGTTGTCCCGCTTCGGACGCGGCGTCCGGCGAAGTGGACGGCGTAACGTCCTCCGTCGCCGTTGGCGAAGTTCCTTCCACGTCTCCCTCCGCGTCGGTGGAGGCCGTTTCTTCCGAAGATCCCTCCGCGTCTCCGGAGGCGAGGGGTTCATCCGGTGGTTCGGTTCTCAGGGGCGGCGCCAGTTGCTGCGCCTCGGGCGACGCACCGGGCCTCGCCGCCTTTTCGTGGTCATAGGGCTCCTTCATCAACGACTCCGGATCGCTGATGGAAAACAGGTCGAATCCCCCCCAGGACAGGGCGGAGAAGACCATGCGGTCCGCCTTCTGAGCCCAGCTGATGGCGGGTCCGGCGGCGGTTACGTTGGTCACGCCGGTCAGTACGTTGGTAATCTGGTAGGTCTCGCCGTCCTCCATGTCCCGGATGAATATGTTGGACACACCGGTGCGATTGGAAATGAACGCGATTTTGCTGCCGTCCGCCGACCACTGCGGCGAAATGCTCTTGCCGATCTGGTCCGGGATCTTCTCGACCGTTCCCGTGTCCAGATCGTACAGCGCCAGCTGCTGGTATCCGAAGGTAAGTGTTCGGAAATCGGTCACGTCGCCGCGGTCCGTGGAGAAGGCGATCGTCTTGCCGTCCGGCGACCATACGGGGTCCCGGTCCGTGTACCGGTCACGGGTAAGGGCCTTCAGGTTCCCGCCTGTGGCGTCCACCACGTACAGGTCGGACTGCCCTCCCTGGAGGCCGACGAAGACCAGCCTGTCACCATCCGGCGACCAACTCGGCGACGTGGCGCCGTCGAGATTGACCTTGATGCGCCGGATCACCTTTTTCCTTCTGACGTCCATGATATACAGGGCGTCCTGCGCCCCCACCTTGGCAGGGAAGGCGATGTACTGCTCATCGGGCGACCAGGAAATGGACGTGGAAAAGAATCGCAGGGACTCGAAATCGGCGGAACGTTCGCCTTCGACCAGCTTGGAAATAACCTCTCCGTTGATGGCGGAGGCAAGGTAGATATCGTTGTACAGGCTTCGGTTGGAAATGAAGACCAGCTTGTCGCCCCGTGGCGAAATCGCCGGGGCGAGGTGCAGGCCCGCCCTGGATTCCCGGACGTCGGTCAGTTGCCGGGCGAAGGCCTGGGGTTTTTCGTAGTCCCGGATCTGCGGCAGGTAGGTCTTGCGCACGTGCTCGTTCCACTCGTCGGACAGTTTCTCGATGTCCTTGCCGATGGACGAACGAAAGGCTTCGTTCACGTTCCGCATGCGGGCCGTCTTGCGGAGTATCTCGCCGATCTTCCGATCCCCGTACCGGTCGCCGATGTACGCGAAAAGCGCCTGGCCGAAACGGTAGACGCCGAAACTGTAGTCCATGGCGGGGATCGACGAAGGCAGGTAGCCCTGCAGTGCCGCGTCGCGCAGCCACATGTGGGTATAGGCGTCGATGCGGCCGAGCGACAGGTATTCGGCCATGCCCTCCATGAACCACAGCGGGGCGACGAAAGCCATGGGATTCAGGATGGAGACCCCTGGACCCGCGCCGTAGAGCACGTCACCCTGGAAGGCGTGTACGAGTTCGTGGGTGAGTACGTGTTCCAGTTCCGCGTAGGATCCCGTGAAAGGCAGCAGAATACGGTTCTTGTTGAATTCCGTCACGCCACCGGTACCCTCGCTGATAAAACCGGATAGGACGTTGGTCTGCTGGAAATCGGTATGGGAAGCGTACAAGATGATGGGAATCTTGTCGCTGAACCGGTGCTGCAGGATGCGACTCAGGCGGTTATACGAACGCTCCGCCATCCTGGCGGCATCGTAGGCGGCCTCTTCCTCTCCCTGGTAGTAGTAGATTTCGAAGTGGGGCGTGGTGATGATTTCCCACTGGAAGTTGCGGTACTGGACCTTGTTCCGGCCGAAGTATTCTCCCTGCGCGAGCACGACCGCGGGCGTGGCCAACAGGCACAGGATCACCAATATGTACCGCAACCGATGTGACATTTTCGGGCTCCTTGAGGATGGACTCATCATACGTTCGGCCGCACTCCGTGTCAAGCCAATATTGGACCGGACCCGCGTCCGGCAAGCCGGAGGGAGCCCATTCCGCGCGCGTCCATTTGCGCGTCCACATTGGATTGCACGTAGAACCCCGGATATAGTTTCGATTTATTCGATTTAATGGAAGCGGTTCGGCGGTATCAGATCGCCGATCAAGGAGTATGGGGCGTTCAGAATCGCACGGCCACGCCCGCGGACAGCAACCGGCCGATGTGAGGCGCACCCACGAAGGAACGGTACCTGTTGTCCAGGAGGTTGCTGGCTTCCACGCTGAAGGTCAGGGGCGACAACTCGTACGCGGCGTTTACGTCCACCAGGGTATAGGAATCGATGGGGCCCCCGTATACGCCGTCCAGCATGGGAAAGGGCCCGCGGTAACTGACCTTGCCCCCCAGTGACAGGGGCCATTTGGCCGGACGGAAAGTAACGCCGCCGCTGAACTTGTGCTTCGGCGCGTTCAGGGGAACGTCGCCGAGGCTCTCCACGTTCTCGAACAGGTTCTCGTTGATAAAGGAATAGCTGCCCGTAATGTTCCACGACCGGTTGGGGAAATAGGAAAACCCCATGTCGGCGCCGTATATGGTGACGTCTCCGAAATTCCGGTAAGTCAACGCCACCGCCGTGGGATCGGAGACCTGCTCCGGCGTGATGGTGCCGAAGGGAATCATCGCGGCGCCGTCCGCGATCTGGTCGACGTATCCATTCATTTCATCCGAGTGGTCGCCGTTCCCGTTGCCGCCGAGCGCAGGCTGGTCGAGCAAGGTGACCAGACCGGCCAGTTGCGCGTTCTCAGGGTCCGCCAGGTAGGCGTCGATGCCCTGGTTCAACGCATTCCTGAGGGACTCGGCGTCGAGGAATACGGAGGGCGTGAAGATCCACAGCGGCAGGGTATAGTCGGTCATCTGCGTGCGGTAGAAGTCGGCGGCAAGGACCAGTTTGTTGTTGATGACGCCCTTGTACCCGACCTCGAGCGTCTGCGTGATCGTCGGGCGTATCTTGTCTATGTCCTGTACATCAGAGGGGTTGTAGGGAACAAACTCCTGGGTTTCAGGGCTGAGCAGTCCCAGGCTGTTCCTCAGACCGGAGAGTTGTTCGGGGATCACGCCGGTGAACTGCCGGGCCAGCTCCGGCGTTACGACACCCCCGCTGTCCTCGCCCAGTTGCGTTATCATCTCCGAGACGACCAGATCCCTGGCCGCACTCCACAGCATGTTGTTCACGGCCGGATCGTCGAGGCGCAGGTACGTATCCCGCGAAAGCCCGGCGACGGTGGCGAAGGGCGATCGGTACATGGGCAGGCCGTTCTCGTCGCGGCGGAAGGTGAAGGGATTGCGCGCGCCGTAAGACCGGATATCGATGGTGTTCCGGGGACCCAGGCCCAGGTGGCCGAAAAGGTCGCCGAATCCGAATGCGTCGTTTATTGCCTTCAGGTCCAGAAAAAATGTCGTCACGTTCGGCGTATTGAACGCCCGGTTGTAGGTGAACCTGAGGGTGTTCTCCGGGTTGGGTTTCAGCACCAGCGCGGCCCGGGGCGAGAACACGACGTTGTCGAGCCGGTCGTGCTCGTCCAGGCGGCCGGCCAGCATCAGGCTCACCTGGTCGGTGAACCGGGTCTCGCTCTGCAGGTAGATTCCGTATTCATTCGTATCGTCATCGTCTTCGTTGGCGCCGTGTATGGTCCCCTCGGTTCGGGGACGGGTCAGCATCAGATCCACGCCGTAGACGAACTGCTGGCGCTGGCCGATGTTCCGGGTGTGCTGCAACTGCATGACCGACAGCGACGACTTGTCCACGAGGCCTTCATCGGTGCGCAGCAACCGGGTGTCTCCCGCGTCGCTCTTGTTGTAGAAGAACTGGCCGAACCAGCCCCTGTACTGCATGCGGCCCTGCAGATAACTGTACACCCAGTCCTTGCCCTGCGCCGATCCCTGTCCCGTCATCTGGATACTGCTGCTTTTGGAGTATCCTGCCGATGTGATGAACGTCAGTTCTTCCGACGGGCGCAGGTCGACCCTGATCTCCCCGTACTGGCCGTCGATATCGAAATCCCGCGGCACGATTTCTTCCGGGTCGTGATATTCCCAGTCCCGCGCTTTCTGGTACTTGCCGGAGATCTTGAGCCCGATCTTGTCGCTGACGCTGCTGGCATGGCGGAAGGACGCCTTGCGCAGGCTGCGTTCCCCCCCGGACAGGGATACGAAGTTGCCTTCGGACCCGAAGGGGGAGCGCGAAATGATGTGCATCACGCCGTTGGAGCTGTTGGGACCGTATAGCGCGGAACCCGGTCCCCGGACGATCTCGATGCGTTCGATGTCCTCGCTGGTGATGGGGATGATGTGGAAGGAGTTGATCCGCAAGGATGGGATCCGGGCGATGCGGTTGTCCACCATGGTAAGCAGGAGGCCCGATATCGCCTTGTTGAAGCCGCGGATCACGGTGCTGGACGATATGACGCCGGTCTTCGCGTAGTCGACGCCGCTGAGATCCTTGATGTGCTCGTTGACGGCCAGCGCCTGGGAATCCTTGATGTCCTGCAGTTCGACCACTTCGACGGAGGCCGGCGCGTCCAGCGCCTTTTCACGCTTGCGGGAAGCCGAAACCACGACCTCCTGGCCCACGAGCACCGAGGCGGCCAGCACGAAGTTTTGTTCCGTGCGCGCACCGCCCTGAACCATGACCCGGGTCGCGGTGTCCGACTCGAAACCCAGATAGGTAACGGTGACCTCGTACTCCCCGGCGGGAAGTCCGTCGACGCGGTACATGCCCCGGCTGTCGCTCGTCGATCCCCGCAGCCCTTCGATCGCCGAGCTCTTGACCACGATGTTGGCGCCGAAGAGCGACTCGCCGCTCTCCGAAGCGATCCTGCCGGTCAGGACGCCCGTTTCCTGCGCCGCCGCCGGGATCACCGCCATGATGACGGCCAGAACAAAGCCTGCCAGTCGCATCGGAACGGTTCCTTCCTGCCGGTATGATTCGTGGGGAAGACGGCACCCGCACCGGTGCGATCGGTCTTCGATTCGCCCCGGTGCGGACCATCTGTTAAAACGCGCGTAATTACTTATAGAATATGAATATACGCGGATTTGTCAAGCGAATTATCGCCGGATTGCGGTCAGAAACGCACCGCGAATCCCGCCATGACCAGGCGCCCGATCATCGGAGCTCCGACGAAGGCCTGGTACTGCTTGTCGAGCAGATTGCTGGCCTCCACGCTGAACGTGACCTTCGAGAAATCATAGGAAGCGCTCACGTCCACGACAGTATGGGATTCCACGTCGCCGACGTAGACGCCGTCGGCCATTTCAAAAGCGCCGCGGTAGCGCATGCGGGCGCTGAGGTTGAGCGGCAGGCCGGACGGCTTCAGGCCTAACGCCAGGGACAGCTTGTGCTTTGGCGCATTCAGGGGAATGTCGTCGAGGCCGTCCACCTTCTCGAACAGGTTCTCGCTGATGAAGGAATAACTGCCCGACAGGTTCCAGGTATCGCTGGGATAATAGGAGAACCCGAGGTCCGTGCCATAGTACGAGACTTCCCCGAAGTTGCGGTAGGTCAGCATCACGGCGTTGGGATCGGTGGCTTCCTCCGGGGTCACCGTACCGTAGGGAATCGCGGCCGCCGTGCCCACGAAAATCCGGGTCAGTTCGTCTACCGGCGATCCGTTTCCGTCGCCGCCCACGCCCGTGGCCGGATCATCCAGCACTGCGAGCGCCCCGGCCAGCTGCGCGTTCTCCGGCTGGGCCAGTTGCTGCGCGATACCGGCACCCAGGGCCGAGGCCAGCGGACCGGGATCCAGAAACACGTTGGGGGTCACGATGTGTATGGAACTGATGAAATCGTGAATCTTGTTCCGGTAGAAGTCCGCGGTCAGCACCAGCTTGTCGCCGACGACGCCTTTGTAACCCACTTCAAACGTCTCGGTAATGGACGGCCTCATCGGATCCACGTCCCTGACCCATGCCGGATCGACGGGATTGAAGGTACCCGTCGCCGTGTCCAGTGTGCCGAGTGTGTTCGTGAGCCCCGGCAGCGCGGAGGGGATGACGCCCGGGAAAGCGGCGGCCAGTTGCGCCGCCTGCTGGGCCGCCAGCTGCGCGGCGTTCGGAGCGGGAAGGCCGAGTGAGATCAGGTACTGGGTGATGATGGGGACCGCCAGTCCCTGGAGCTGCGGCGTAAGCTGCGCCAGCACGGCCCCGCGGGCCACGCCCCAGAGGAGATTGGTGCTGGCCGGATCGTTCATGGGCAGATAAGTGTCCGCGGGCAGCCCCGCCACGGGGGCGAAGGGCGACCGGTACATGGGCAGGCCGTTGTCTCCGCGCCGGAACGTGAACTGCGAGTTGACGCCCTGCGTGCGCAGATCGATGGTGCGGTCCGGACCCAGGCCCAGGGCGCCGAAGTTCGCGCCCAGGTCGAAGGGATCGGAACTCGCGATCAGATCGAGAAAGTAATGCACGGAACTGGGTGTGCCGAATGCCCGGTTGTACGTCAGCCTGAGCGTACTTTCCGTCGAAGGCTTGATGACCAGGGCCGCCCGGGGCGAGAACACCGGGTCTTCAGCCTTGCTGTGTTCGTCCAGCCGGCCGGCCAGCATCACGCTGACCTGGTCGTTCAGCGTCGTTTCGCTTTGCACGTAGAGGCCGTATTCGTCCAGATTGTCGCGGTCTTCAAACTGGCCGTGGGTCGTGTTCCCGGTGTTGGGCCGGGTCAGCAGCACGTCCGCGCCGTAGGTGAACTGCTGCCGGTCTCCCAGCACGAGGTTGTGCTGAAGCTGCATCACGGTCAGCCTCGAGGTGTCCACGATCGGCTGGGTGGTCCGGAGGAGCTTGGTATCGCCCGCGTCGTTCATGTTGAGAAAGATCTGCGCGAACCATCCCTTGTACTGTGAGCGGGCCTGGAAGAACCGGGTGGACCAGTCGACGGCCTGGGCCGCGCCTTGCCCGGTCATCTGGATGGCCTTGATCCGGGAATACCCCGCCGATCCGATGATGGACAGGTCGTCGGTCGGACGCAGGTCGATCCGGACTTCTCCGAGCAGGCGTTCGTTGTCGTTGTCCCGGGGGATGACTTCCGCGGGGTCTTCGTATGCCCATTCCCGGGCCTTCGAATATTCGCCGGAGACCTTGAACCCTACTTTGCCGTCGACGCTGCTGGCGTGCCGGAAGGTCGCCTTGCGCAGGCTGCGTTCGCCGCCGTACAGGGAAAAGGCGTTGCCCTCCGAACCGATGGGCGAACGGGTCACGATGTGCATCACCCCGTTGGCGCTGTTGGGACCGTAGAGGGCGGACCCCGGCCCGCGGACGACCTCGATGCGCTGGATGTCCTCGCTCGTCAAGGGAATGGAGGCGCCCATGTTGAGCCGGAGCGAGGCGATACGCGCGATCCGGTTGTCCACCATCTGCAGAAGGGATCCGGTGAAGGTGCGGTTGAATCCCCGGATCACCGTAGAACTCTGGGAAACGCCGACCTTGGCCTGGTCCACGCCGCTCAAGTCTGTGATATAGTCGGTTACCGACAGGGCGGGCCGGTCCATGATCTCGTCCAGCTCGACCACGGATATGGATGCCGGCGCGTCGAGCAGCTTCTCCTGCTTGCGCGACGCGGAAACCACGACCTGCTGGCCGATCAGCGTCGTAGCCGCCAGGCCGATGTCCAGCGTGGTGGTCTGGCCGGCGCGGATCATCACGCCGGCCGTGGTGACCGATTCGTAACCGAGGAAGGAGGCGGTCACTTCATAGACGCCGGGCGGCAGGCCGTCGATGCGGAACGCCCCCTCGCCGTCGCTCGTCGTTCCCTGCACTCCTTCGATCGCGTCGCCCGAAACCGCGACATTCGCGCCAAACAAAGCCATGCCGTCATCGGTGGCGATGCTGCCGGCCAGGCTGCCGGTTTCCTGGGCCGCCGCCGGCCATACACTGAATATCAAGAGCAGAACCACGCTCGAAACGCGCATGATGAATACCTCCCCACGGTTGCAGGTGGTGATTGGAGACCACTGGTACAGGACTGTAAACGAAGATCACTCCATGAAAACGTAACGTGCGATAAAGACGAGCGCCAAGATGTCGACGAGCGGATGCACGTCCGCGCCTCTGCCGCTCAGTCTCTTGATGACCGGATAGGCGACGAAACCCACGGCCAGCCCGTCGGCGATGCTGAACGTCAACGGAATCGAAATCAACGTCAGGAATACGGGAACCGCTTCCGTCGCGTCGCTCCAGCTCACCCGCGCCGCCGCCGCCATCATCAGCACGCCCGTAATGATCAGGGCCGGCGCGGTGGCGAAAACCGGTATGGATTCGACCAGCGGCGCCACGAACAGCGTGCCGATGAACAGGAAGGCGACGACCAGGCCGGCGAATCCCGTCCGCGCCCCGGAAGATATGCCCGTGGCGCTCTCGATGTAGGTGGTCACGGTCGATGAGCCCAGCACACTGCCGAAAACCGTCCCGACGGAGTCCGCCAGCAGTGCGCGGTTGGCCCGGGGGAGCCGGCCCTGCCGGTCCAGGAAACCCGAGCGTTCCGAGAGGCCGACCAGCGTGCCCATGGTATCGAACAGGTCCACGAACAGAAAGGCGAAGACGAGATGGAGAACGAACGTGTCGAGGGTGTACGGCAGGTGGACGATCGCCTCCCCGAAGAGGGTTGCCGGCCAGGCGGGCAGGCTGACCACGCCGGTCGGCCAGGGAACCACGCCGATGATCATGGCCAGTAACGCGACCCCGGCCACGCCCAGCAGGATCGCGCCGCGAATGCCCCGGGCGAGCATGACGCCGATACCCGCCATTCCGGCGAGCGTCAGCGCGAACGGCCAGGATCGCACGTCCCCCAGGTCGACCAGGGTGACCGGATCGTCCACGATGATGCCGGCGTTCCTGAGACCGATGAACGCGATAAACAGCCCGATACCGGCCGCCGTCGCGCGCTTGAGCGGTTCGGGCACCGCCGTGATGATGGCTTCCCTCACGCGCAGTACGGTCAACAGCAGGAACAGGAGACCCGACGCCAGCACCACGGCGAGCCCGATACGCCAGTCCACCCCCATGCCCAGCACGATGGTATAGGTGAAAAAGGCGTTGAGCCCCATACCGGGCGCCAGGGCGAAGGGGTAGTTCGCCAGCAGCGCCATCAGTAGCGTGCCGATGGCGGCGGACGCGCAGGTGGCGAACAGGAGTTCCCCGAACAGCGCCTGACCCATCGCCTCCGACAGCATGGCGGGGTTTACCGCCACGATGTAGGCCATCGCCATGAAGGTGGTCAGGCCGCCGGTGGCCTCGGTCCGCCAGTCCGTGCCGTGTTCGTCGAACCTGAAGAATGACGCGATTCGGTTCATGGCCGCGCTCGAGGTTTATGGATGGACCGCCGCACCGGCGCCGTTTACGTCCGCCAGCCGCGCGCGGGGCTGGACCGAAAGCGAAAGCCCGTCCCGCTGCCCGTTGCGAAAGCGGTATGCCCCGGCCGCCGCGATCATGGCGCCGTTGTCCGTGCACAGAACGGGCGGGGGATAGACCACCCTGAGCCCCGATTCGGCGCCCCTTTCGGTCATCCGCTCGCGCAGCCGGCTGTTGCACGCCACGCCTCCCGTGATCAGAATGGCGTCCACGCCGGCGGCCGAGGCGGCGGCCACGGACTTGTCGACCAGCACGTCCACGACCGCTTCCTGGAAGGAGGCGGCGATGTGGGCGCGGTCGCGGTCTACCTCCGCTTCGGTCTGTCCCGAAAGATACATGCGTATGGCGTTCTTGAGGCCGCTGAAACTGAACTCGAAACCGTCGGGATCCAGGTAGGTCCGGGGAAAGTCCAGGAACGCGGGATCTCCGTCGCGCGACAACCGGTCGATGACGGGACCGCCGGGATACCCGATCCGCATCAGCCGGGCGACCTTGTCGAAGGCCTCGCCGGCCGCGTCATCGCGCGTATTGCCCAGGATGCGGTAACGGCCCCAGTCCTCGACGAGCACCAGCTGCGTGTGTCCGCCGGATACGACAAGCGCGATGAAGGGAGGAGCGAGCGCCTCGTCCGCCAGGCGCCCCGCGAACACGTGGCCTTCGATGTGGTTCACGCCGACCAGGGGCTTGCCCATGGCCATCGCAATGGATTTGACCGTGGAAAGTCCGATCAGCAGGCAGCCCGCCAATCCGGGGCCATAGGTAACGGCGACTGCGTCCAGGCCGTCGGGTTCGCAGGAAGCCTGTTGCAGGGCCGACTCGATCGCGGGCAGGAGCAGGGCCAGGTGGGCCCGGGAGGCCAGTTCCGGCACGACGCCGCCGTATTCGACGTGTATGCCCTGCGAGGAGATGACGTTGGACAGGACGTTCGTTTCATCGCGGACGACGGCGGCCGCGGTTTCATCACAGGAGGTATCGATTCCGAGGATGAGCATGACACCCCGATCGGCTCACTTGTGAGACTGCGCCATGGGTCTACCGTAACGGATATCGCCGTTGTCGATGCGGATGTTGAATCCGCATTCCGGACTGGTGCACGCCCAGGCCTTGCACTCGGTCGTCGCGAAATACATCACTACTGCGAATGGTTTACAAATTATGGTATCACGGACGCGGCGTTGTCAATGATTATACAGCGGGAAAAGACGCAGAGGCCGCGTAATGCCACAAGAAGGTGGGCACGTATCGTTTCGCGGAACCGGGTAAGGAAGCGAGGCCGCGGGCACGCCGCGCCTGGTCGAGGTACCGGGACGGCGTGCTGCGGGTTCATGGCGGAGCACGTCTACGAACCTGCGCGGATGTTCGTGGATGATCCTCAAGGCGATCGGGTAAACGTCGCGCGCGGATCTTTATCGGAGCAACCGGACTACGGATCGCTTCTTCTCAACCGGAATCTGGTGTGGTCGCCGCGGAGTTCGAGCAACGAGCCGCCCCCGTTGATCGTACCGGAGATGATGCCTTCGTCGCGCTGAGACACCCGGTTTGATATCTCGAAATCGGAATCCAGGTCGCTCTGGTGGCTGACGTCGGAGTAGAGGTCGAGTGCCTTATTACGGGGCAGGTACAGTACCGTCTGGCCCCGGTGCGCACGTATCCGCGTGTCACCGCTGAGTTGCTTTGCTTCCATGCGAACGTCCGTGTGTCTCGCGTCCAGCTCGACAGCGCCTTCCAACTCCGTCAGCCGAAGCGTGCCGTGGTCAAAGTCCAGGCGCGTCAGGCCTGTCCAGTCCATTCCTGTTACGGTGCTGTAGTGCGCATTGATGCGAATCGCACCTTCCACTTCCTGGATTCTCGTATTCGTATGGCGGACATCCAAAGCCAGATGGATACGGCGCGGCGTTCGTATTTCGTAGTGGACGTATGGGAGATGCCGGATAGTGATGAACCATCGTTTGTAACTGGGAATATCGTCATAGTCGGACCGGATCCGCAACGATCGTCCGGATCCCTCCACTTCGATGCTCAGCGCCGTTACGATTTTCGTCGCGTAATCGGGATTGATTTCGAAGGGTGACTCGATACGGGCGACGATTTCCACCTCGTTGCGGTCCCATGTCGACAGTTCGAGGCTGCCCCTGCCGGTTTCTATGTCCAGGTGACCGCCCGGTTCGAATGCGACCGTTCTAGCATAATGCCTGACCTCTGCAAAAGCATCCCGGTGAAAACCAGTCAGATCGCCGGGCAGCAGGACGAGTACGGCGGCAACGGCAAGGACTCTATACGCGAGCGTAAACATAAAGCACCTCCCATCCGGTAAGCTGAAGGTTTTTGCGATGGACCCCGGAACGTAGAACCCTGAGGGTATCGCACCTACTACTTGGACCTCGTGTGGAGGATATATGTTACCGCAATAGGGAAGGAATTGATGTATAAGCCCGATCAGCTCTACCGGGAACCGGTCTCAGCTTCGAACCAGGTTCCGCAGGACGAACCATACGTTCTCCTTGCGTTCTCTGAGCCTCCGGTAGAAGTAAGGCATCCACTCCGTACCGAAGGGCACGTAGATCCGCATGCCGAAACCCCTTGCGCGCATCTCCTTCTGGAACCCGGGACGCAAGCCGTAGAGCATCTGGAACTCGAACCGGTCCCGCGGGACCTCCAATTGCTCGGCGTACCGTATCACGCCATCGATCAGGTAATCGTCGTGCGTCGCGAAAGCGGGAAAGCGGCCGTCCCGCAGGAGCTGTTCCGCCATCGATAGAAACGCGCCGCGGATGTTGGGCATCCGCTGCAGGGCCAGGTCGGAGGGTTCCCGGTAGGATCCCTTGCACAGCCGCACGCGGGCCCCAATCTTGTTGAGCACGAAGATGTCATGGGGACTGCGCAGCAGCATGGCCTGGATCACCACGCCGGAGTTTCCGTGGCTGTCGAACAGGGTGTAGAAGATGTCGAGGGTCTGCTGTGTGTAGGGTGAGCCTTCCATGTCCAGCCGGACGAAGATGTCCCGTTCCCCGGCGGCCGCCAGGATCCGGCCCAGGTTGTCTATGCAGTACGCTTCGTCTATATCCAGCCCCAGGTGGGTGAGCTTGACGGAGATATTGGCCTGAAGCGCGCCGTCCCGGATCAGGTCCATCATGACGAGATACTGGCGGACGGCCTCGTCCGCCGCTTCCCGTTCACGGGTCGCTTCGCCGAGCATGTTCAAGGTCACGTCGAGCCCGTCGTCGTTCAAAGACCGGACGACGTCGACCGCGGCCTCGAGGGATTCCCCCGCGACGAATCTCCTGGCGAGGAAGAAAAACCGGCTCATATCGGCTCCGTTACCTTGTGCGGCGGGCCAGGCGGACCAGGCGGACCAGGCGGACCGGGCGGGCCAGGCGGGCCAGGCGGTGCTGGCGGACCAGGCGGAACAGGCGGAACAGGCGGACCGCTTACGCCGTGAAGGGATCGCGTCCGAATCCGGGGCGGCGCGCATAGGTCCACGCGACCCGGCTCACGTCCTCGTTGGACATGCGCCAGTCCATCAGTCTCACGCGGAGGTCCCGGACCGCGTCGGCATAACGCGGATCTCCGGCCACGTTACGAAGTTCGCCGGGATCCCTTACCAGGTCGAAGAGCACGTCCGGCATGCCGTTGAAGTGCCAGTACTTGAACCGGTCGTCCCGCACCATCCATCCCCGGCATTTCTCCGGCGGGATGCCGAGTTTCTTCGGCGTCCAGTAGAACCGGAAGTCCCAGTCCGCGAAGACCTCCCCGCGCCAGTCGGCCGGGCGGTCGCCCCGAAGCAGGGGAACGAGGGACCGGCCCTGCAGGGCGGGCGGCATGCCTGATCGGTCCGGTGCGTCCGGTGCGTCCGGTCCGTCAGCACCGCCTGATCCACCAAGTCCACACACTTCCAGGCAGGTCGGCAGGACGTCCAGGGACTCGACGAATTCGTCCATCATCCTCCCGCGCGTGACGTCCGCGCAAGACCGGGGATCGCGGACGATGAAGGGCACGTTGTACGCCTCGTCGTAGAAGAGTTCCTTCTCGAACATCCAGTGGTCGCCCACGTATTCGCCGTGGTCGGACGTGAAGACGATCAGCGTGTCCTCCCAGAGACCCCGGTCTTTCATGAAACCGAACAGCCTGCCCAGGTGGTCGTCGATCTCCGTGATCAACCCGTAGTAGGTCGCCCGTCGCTGCCGCCACACGTCCTCTTCGTCGTAGGCCACGCCGCCCCGTTCGATCCGGAAGGGAACGTGGAAGGGATGGGGGAGGGCCAGTTCCTCCGGTGACCGGTTCGGCGAGGGGGAATCGGCGGGATCGTACAGCTCGTTGTAAGGATAAGGCGCCACGATGGGCAAATGGGGCTTGAAATAGGAGAGGTGCAGGAACCAGGGCGAATCCCCGGCATCGTCCATGAAGGCCATGGCCCGGTCCGTCATGAAGGCGGTATCGCTGTCTTCCCGCCTGAAACGCGTGGGGTAGGCGGAATGGTCGCGGACAGCATGGCCGGCACGGTCGGCATCCGCGGGCATTTCCACCGCGAAGGGATCGGCGATGACGTCTTCGCCGTACCCCTTGCTCCTGAGATGGGCCAGCCAGCCCTCCCCCCTGGACTCGTTCAATTCCCAGGATTCCAGGCCGGCCAGGGCCGCCCGGCGGAACCCCTGTTCAGGCTGCGCCCCGCGGTCGCCGAAGGGATCGGGGGTGTAGTGCGTCTTGCCGCAGAGGGCCGCCCTGTAACCCGCTTCGCCGAAGAAGTGGCCCATGGTCTTCTCGTCCGCGGGCAGGGGCACTTCGTTCCAGGGAGACCGGTTGGCGTGGGGATACCGGCCCGTGTAGAAGCACATGCGGCTGGGACCGCAGACCGCCGACTGCACGTAGGCCCGCCGGAAGAGGACGCCTTCGGAGGCGAGATGATCGAGGTGGGGCGTCCGCACCACGGGGTGGCCGACGCCGGACATGCAGTCCGCCCGCATCTGGTCGGTCATGATGAAGAGTACGTTCGGTCGACCGCCGGGCATGTGGGATCTCCGCGCGCTGCGGGTTGCGGCCGCGCGCAGCGGCGAAAGACCGCACGGCGCGACGGGCGGCAGTGGTGCCGCCTGTACGATAATATGCAGCCCGGATTCCCGATAGGCAAAAGCATATTATGTGTAGAACGGACAAGTGCATCCGCGCAGGTGCAAATCGGACAGGTTTTGTGAATAGGATAGGCCGAAGGAGTGTATGCAGTACGTCTCGTCGTTCGATATCGCCGTGTGAGACTCGGGGTTCGAAAAAACGCAACCATTCAGGCCGTTTCCCTGTCTTAGATGCAGCGCGTGAATCGATGGTCGGCGATGACCCACAAAATGCTGGAGGAAATACCTTGTTGCTGAACAGACTGCACCGGTGGACGATCATCCTGTCCGTCCTGATCATCCTGGGACCCGTGGAGACCGAAGCGCGCCAGCCGGCGCCGGAGAAACGGGTATACAATACGCGGCATATCGTTTCTGAGCCCCCGGACATCGACGGCAGGGGAGACGATCCGGCCTGGGGCGACGTGGAGTGGTCCGGTGACTTTACGCAGCTGGACCCGGACGACGGCGGGGAGCCCACCCAGCAGACGGCCTTCAAGATCCTCTTCGACGATCACAACCTCTATGTGTTGATCCGCGCCTTCGATACCGAACCGGACCAGATCACCAACCGTGTAACCCGGCGGGACGACTGGGACAACGACTGGGTGGAGATCCATTTCGACAGCTATCACGACAAGCGCACGGCTTTTTCATTTACGCTGACCGCCTCCGGCGGACGGGGCGACGAGGCCATATCGAACGACGGCAACGACTGGGACGCGAGCTGGGACCCCGTATGGTTCGGCGCGTCCACCATCGACGAAGAGGGATGGCTCGCCGAGATGCGCATCCCTTTAAGCCAGTTGAGGTTCTCCGGCGAGGAAGGACAGGTATGGGGCCTGCAGGTACAGCGAAGGCTCTACCGCCGCGAAGAGCGTTCGGGCTGGCAGCACATCCACCGGAATTCGCCGGGCTGGGTCAGCCTGTTCGGGGAACTGCGCGGCCTGGAAGGGATCGAGTCTTCCCACCGGATCGAGATCCTGCCCTACGTGGTGGGCGACCTCAACCGGTTCCAGGCCGAAGCGCAGAACCCCTTCCGCGACGGCCAGCGCGCTGACGGGCGCATCGGACTGGACGGCAAGATCGGGCTCGCCGGGAACATCACCATGGACCTGGCCGTGAACCCCGACTTCGGCCAGGTCGAGGCGGATCCTTCGCGGGTCAACCTCTCGGCCTTCGAGCTGTTCTTCGAAGAGCGGCGGCCCCTCTTCGTCGAAGGGAAGAACATCACCGAATTTCAGGTAGGCGGCGGCGGTCCTTTCTGGAACGATCGGCTTTTCTACTCGCGGCGCATCGGCCGGGCGCCCCAGTGGAGCCCGGACCTCTCCGACGGCCAGACCATGGACAAGCCCCGGAATACGCCCATACTCGCCGCCGCGAAGATCACCGGCAAGACCCCGGGCGGCCTGTCCATCGGCATCGTGGACGCGGTCACTGCGGAAGCCTCCGCCCGGATAGACACGAAGGGCGCGCGGAGCGATGAGTCCGTGGAACCGCTGACCAACTACCTGGTCGCGCGACTGCAGCAGGACTTCAACGACGGGGGCACGTCGCTGGGTACGATGCTCACGGCGACCAACCGGAACAACAACAGGGACCACTTCGATTTCCTCAACCGGGCGGCCTACACGGGCGGGATCGATTTCCGCCACCAGTGGAGCGACCGGACCTACTGGCTCAACGCGAGCATGTCGTTCAGCCACATCCGGGGCGAGCCGGAAGCGATTACCCGCGTGCAGCGCAACTCCGCGCGGTACTACCAGCGCCCCGACGCCTCCTACGTAGCCCTCGACTCCACGCTGACCGCCCTGAGCGGCCATGGCGGCAGCTTCAGCGTGGGCCGTTCGGGCAACAGTCCGTGGAACATGGGCATCGGCGGGACCTGGCGGTCGCCGGGCCTCGAACTGAATGACGTGGGATTCCTGCGCCAGGCCGACGTGTTCATGCAGAACAGCTGGATCGGATACCGGTCGGAAAAACCGAATCGTCTCTTCCGCGAGTACAACCTATTCCTGAACCAGTGGCAGGGGTACACCTTCGGCGGGGACCGGAAGTTCCTGGGCGGCAATGTCAACGGGGGCGGCCAGTTCAACAACTACTGGTGGGTGTGGTTCAACGTGAACTCGGAGATCGAAGGGCTCTCCACCACGGCCCTTCGCGGCGGACCGGCCCTGAAGTCACCGGGCAACGTGGAATTCAACTTCGACGTGGACACTGACGGACGCAAACCGCTCAGTTTCGGGGTCGGCGGCGGACTCAACCGGCGCCGCGATGACGCGGGAAACTCGAGCTGGGTGTACCTGTCCATGCGGTACCGGCCGAGTAACGCCATGAATATCCGCATCAACCCGTTCTTCGACACCGCGCTGAACGAGTTGCAGTACGTGTCCAGCGAATCGTTCGGCGACGTAGACCCGGCGGACCAGGCGGACCAGGCGGACCGCTACCTGCTGGGCCGCGTCGACCAGAAGACGCTGGGGATCGGTATCCGGCTGAACTACAGCATCACCAACAACATGTCCATACAGTACTATGGCCAGCCCTTCGTATCGGCCGGCCATTACGACCGGTTCAAGCGGATCACAGACCCGCGGGCCGACCGGTACGCGGACCGTTTCGAACTGCTTTCGGACGGCCAGCTGGCCTACGACGATTCGGACGAGGCCTATCGCGTGGATGAGAATATGAACGGCCGGACCGACTATTCCTTCGACGATCCCGACTTCAACTTCCTGCAGTTCAGGTCGAACCTGGTGTTGCGGTGGGAGTATACACCGGGTTCGACGCTGTTCCTCGTGTGGCAGCAGCAGCGCAGCCGCTCGGGCGGTACGGGGGAGTTCGACGCGGGGCAGGACCTGAATAACCTGTTCGACACCTATCCCTCGAACATCTTCCTGCTGAAGTTCAACTACTGGTTTTCGCTCTAGGCCGGAGCGGGTTGCCGATGCCGGCGGCGCGGTTGGTGCGAAGCCTGGTGTGGCGGTGTGGTGCGGTGTGGGCTAGGCCGGAGCGGGCCGCAGCTTGTTCACCATCTCAAGCATGGCCGTCATGTAACCGATGGCGTAGGCGCGGCCCCGGTGATGCCAGTCGGTGTCGTCCACGAATCGGGGCACGTGGTCGGTAATCATGAACCCGGTGAAGCCGACTTCCTTCAGGGTCCGCATGACCTCGTAGGGATCCACGTTGCCCTCGTTGATGAAGCACTCGTTGAAACACGGGACGTTGCCCTGCACGTCGCGGAAATGCACGTAGATGATCTTGCCCTGGCCGCCAAAGTGCCGAACGGCCTTGAGCACGTGGTCATGGCCGCCCATCTCCGACCAGCATCCCATGCAGAAATCCAGGCCATGGTAAGGACTGTCGAAGGTGTCCATGGCCCGCTTGAAACCCTCGAAGCTGCTGAAGATCCGCGCCACGCCGCCCAGCATCAGCACGGGCGGGTCGTCGGGGTGCACGGCGAGCTTGACGTTGCTTTCCTCGGCGACCGGCAGGATCCGCGTCATGTAGTAGTGGTAGTTGTCCCACATTACGTCTGCCGTGAATGCTCGGCCATGGGTGGGTTCCGCGTCCTTGTGCGCCTCGAAATCGAACCGGGTGGCCGTCGCGCCGCCGCGGAGCACGGCGGGATCCGGCGTGCGCCAGACGGCACTGGGCATCCAGTGGTAACCCAGGATAGGGATGCCGGCCTTCCCCATGTTCCGGATCGTGTGCTTCATGTGCTCGATCTGTTCGTCACGGCCCGGCAGGCCCAGCATGGCCTTGTCGTAGAATGAAACGGGGACGTTCTCCAGGGCCATCAGGCGCAGTTCGGCGTTGTCGGCCCGCTGCTTCAGGTCGACCAGGTCCTCCAGCTCCCAACGCTTCTCGCCCGGAAGTTTCGGCGTGTTCATGAGGAAGTCGTCGGCGCCGAGTTGCTTGATGTAGGCCAGTTTCTCGTCGGTGAGGACGTTGAACTGGCCCAGGCCGATGCGCATTTCCAGGGCCATGTCAGTCTCCTCCTTCCTCGGCATCAGACGAAGGAGCCGGCGGCTTACTGGTCAGCTTCACGCTCTTGAGCGCCTTGGGGGCCAGCCGGATGCCCTTGGCCCGGTTCCCCCGAACGGGAAAGAGCGAAAGATCGAAGGCTTCCTCGAAGACGCGCATCCGCGGCGAAGGCTTGTAGGTGACATTCGCCATGACATCGGTATCCGTGGTCAGTTGAAGGATGCGGCAGCCCTCGGGCACGAGCTCGTATCCCCGATTCAGGATGAACCTGTCCAGCTTGCAGCGCTTGACGTAGGGATGGCCCTTCCGGTCCCGGTAGACCATGGTAAACACGAGGTCGGGATCGACGAACCCGCAATACAGCATGCCCTTGTCCACGAAGAGCCTTTCGATCTCGTCGTGGAGCGCGTAGGCGCCGGTCTTGCGGATCACGAGGACCCGGTCATAGGGCGACACGTCGAAGAGCGTGTCCCCGCTGCCCAGTTCATACCCCAGGTACCCGGTATTCCGATCGTACCTGAGCGCGAGATTCCGCTGCGCCGCCTCCCGGGCGTCTACCCGCTTGAAGGCGGTGATGGTCGTCCTGCGGGGGAAAGCCTCCCGGTACCGCCCGATAAGCCCTTCCAGGAGCGTGATCGCGTAGGCCGAAAGATGGCCCAGGTGATCCCTGATCTCCCGCAGGCGGTTGCGGATGCCCTTCATCTCCTCGTTGGCGCGGTTGATGTCGTACAGGGAAATCCGGCGGATCGGCACCTTGAGCAGGGTATCGATATCCTCGGAAGTCAGTTCTTTCACCTTTGACGCGAAGGGTTCGAACCCCGCCCGGATCGCTTCGTGAATCTTCTCCTGTTCCCGGACTTCCTCGATGCGCTTGTAGATCCGTTCCTTGATGAACAGCTGTTCCAGCGTTTTCGCGCGCAGCTTCGCGTGCAGTTGCTTCCGTTCGATTTTCAGCTCGGCCTCGAGGACTTCCAGGAGCCTGCGGGTGTTGTGCCGCAGGACGTCGGAAACGGGCAGGATGCAGGGGTGGCCCTCCCTGATGACCAGCACATTGGTGGAGATGGAGGACTCGCAGTCGGTGAAGGCGTAGAGGGCGTCCACGGTTTCGTCGGAGTGGACGCCCCGGGCCAGGCGGATCTCGATTTCCACCTCGTCCGCCGTGAAGTCGGAGATGCCGGCGATCTTCAGCTTGTTCTTCTTCGCCGCCGCCTCGATGGACGCGATCAGGCTTTCGGTGGTCGAACCGAAGGGCAACTGGCGTATGACGATGCGCTTGGGGTCTTTCACGTCCAGCTGGGCGCGGACCATCACCTTGCCGTTGCCGTCATTGTATTCCGAGACGTCCACCAGGCCCCCCGTAGGAAAGTCGGGCTGGACCTCGAAGGGCTCGTCCCGCAGGCAGGCGATCTGGGCCTCCATGAGTTCGATGAGGTTGTGCGGCATGATCCGGGTCGCCATGCTCGAGGCGATGCCCTCGGCGCCCATGGCCAGGAGGACGGGGATCTTCGCCGGGAAGGCGACGGGCTCCCTGTTGCGGCCGTCGTAGGAGTCCACGTACTCGGTGATCTCCGGATCGTGCAGCACCTCTTTGGCCAGCGGCGTCAGCCGGCACTCGATGTACCGGGCCGCCGAGGCGGGGTCGCCGGTGAGGGTCGAGCCGAAATTGCCCTGCTTCTCGATGAACATGTCCTTGTTGGCGAGATTCACCAGCGAGCCGAAGATGGACTGGTCCCCGTGGGGATGGTACCGCATGGTCTGGCCCACCACGTTGGCGACCTTGTGGAACTTCCCGTCGTCCATTTCGAAGAGGGTATGCAGAATGCGGCGCTGCACGGGTTTGAGTCCGTCGTCGATCTCCGGAATCGCCCGGTCCTTGATGAAATAGGAGGCGTACTTCAGGTAGTAGTCTTCGAAGAGGGTATCGGCGTAAGCCATGGGGTCCTATACTTCGTCCAGCAGGTTCTCCACGATGTAGTCCCTGCGCTCGGGCGTGTTCTTGCCCATGTAGAAGGTGAGGGTTTCCGGTATGCTGTGGATGGAACGGACGTTGACCTTCACGAGCCGCATGTCGGGACCGATGAACTGGCCGAATTCACCGGGCGAGATCTCGCCCAGCCCCTTGAACCGGGTCACTTCCGCCCCGCGAATCCGGTCCAGGGCCGTGTTCCGCTCCTTCTCGCTGTAGCAGTAGACGGTTTCCTTCGTGTTGCGCACCCGGAAGAGCGGCGTTTCGAGGATGTGGACGTGGCCCGCGAGCACCATCTCCTCGAAGTAGCTCAGGAAGAAGGTCATCAGGAGGTTGCGGATGTGATAGCCGTCGTAGTCGGCGTCCGTCGCGATGATCACCTTGTTGAACCGCAGATTCGATATCCCCTCCTCGATGCCGAGGGCCATCATGAGGTTGTAGAGCTCCTCATTCTTGTAGATGGCCGCCCGCGTGCGAGAGAAGACGTTCAGCGGAACGCCCTTCAGCCCGAAGATCGCCTGGGTCAGCGGGTCCCGCGCCGATACCATCGAACCTGCGGCCGAAGGCCCCTCGGTGATGAAGATCGAGGATTCCTCCCCGAACTTCGCGTGATCGAAGTGGTACTTGCAGTCCTTGAAGTTGGGGATCTTGATGGCGATGCGGCGCGCCGCCTCGCGGGCTTCCTTCTTGACCGCGTTCAGTTCCTTCCGCAGGCGCTCGTTCTGGGTGATCTTCTCCTGGATCCGCTGGGCGGACTCCTGGTTCTTGTGCAGGAAGTCCACCACGGCGCTGCGGACCTCCGAAACGAGCCAGCCCCGGATATCGGTGTTGCCCAGCTTGTTCTTGGTCTGGGATTCGAAAACAGGTTCCTTCAGCTTGATGGCGATGGCGCCCGCGATGGACTCCCGCACGTCCACTCCGCCGTAGCTCTTCTTGAAGTACTCGTTGACGCCCTTGAGGATGCCCTCGCGGAACGCGCTCTGGTGGGACCCGCCGTCCGCGGTGTACTGGCCGTTTACGAAAGAAAAGAGCGTCTCGCCGTAGTTGGAAGTGTGGGTAAAGGAGAACTCGATGTACTGGCTCTTGTGATAGGATGGTTCGTAGAGGATCTGGTCCCCCACCTCGGCCTTCAGGAAGTCCAGCAGGCCGTACTTGGAAACGAAGCGCTTCTTGTTGCATACCAGGCGGAGGCCGCTGTTCAGGCAGGCGTAGTTCCACATGCGGCGTTCGACGTAATCCGGCTGGAAGTCGTATTCCCCGAAGATTTCCTCGTCGGGCAGAAACTCGACATAGGTGCCGTCCGGCTCGTCCGCGGCGCCCTCGTTCTGCCCGCGCAGCTGCCCCCGTTCGTACAACGCCTCCGCGAAGCGTCCGTCCCGGTAGGCCACGACGCGGAAATCGACGGAGAGGGCGTTGACCGCCTTGGCGCCGACGCCGTTCAACCCCACGCTGAACTGAAAGACCTCGTCGTTGTACTTGGCGCCCGTATTGATGATCGAGGTGCACTCCACGACCTTGCCGAGGGGAATCCCGCGGCCGAAGTCGCGGACGCGGACGCGGTTGTCTTCGATGGACACGTCGATCTGCTTGCCGTGGCCCATGATGAACTCGTCCACGGCGTTGTCGATCACTTCCTTGAGGAGGACGTAGATGCCGTCTTCCGGATCGCTGCCGTTCCCGAGCCGGCCGATATACATGCCGGTACGGAGCCGGATGTGTTCCAGCGACGAGAGGGTCTTGACCTTGCTTTCGTCGTAGACGGCGGCGTCCGCGGCGTTCTCGGCGTCCGCGGCGGCCGGAGATCCGTTGCCGCCGACCGGTGGTGTGGCCGGAGTTCCGTTGCCGTCGACCGGTGGTGCCGCCGGAGATCCCTTGCCTTCATCCGTTCGCGCGCCGTTTTCCGATTCGACCGGCCTGCCGTTCGTCGCGGTCCCGCTGCCGCGCGAACCGTTCCCGTTACCGGACCGATCGTGCGCCCCTTGTTCCCGAGACCCTTCCCCGTTACCGGACCTGCCGTCCGCCGTTTCTTCCCGCGGCGTCAGCAGGTCGAGCTGGGTATTCCGGTCCTCTCCGTTTCTCGAGCCGTTCCGGGTAGCCATAGGTCCTTTCCGGATAGCAGACGACTACGGCAGCAGCCATCTCATGCCTCATCGACATTAGAACATGTCGTGCCAGGACATGCAGTTAGCACAATATATGGCCGAATGCCGCGCGTGTCAAATTACTCTAAACGGCCAAATGCCGCGCATGTGAATATACGCTACGTCTGTTTGGTAATTTGTCAAGGGAAACCACGCCGGCGCCGTCCCTAGGAACCGGCGCCGTCCGACTTCAGGATGTTCCGCGAGATGACGATCTTCTGGGCTTCGGAGGTGCCTTCATAGAGGGTGGTGATCCGCGCGTCGCGGTAGAAGCGTTCCACGTCGAAGTCGCGGATATACCCGTAGCCGCCGTGGATCTGGATGGCCTCGTTCGTGATCCGTATGGAGGCTTCGGACGCGTACAGCTTGGCCATGGACGACGCCGTGATGTAGTCCTGCCCGGCGTCCTTGAGCCACGCGGCCCGGTACGTCAACAGGCGGGCCGCTTCGAGTTCGGTCGCCATTTCCGCCAGCTTGAAGGCGATCGCCTGGAACTCGGCGATGGGCTTGCCGAACTGTGTCCGTTCCTTCGCGTACCGCACGGAAGCGTCGTAGGCCCCCTGCGCGATGCCCAGGGCCTGGGCCGCGATGCCGATGCGGCCGCCGTTCAGTATGGACAATGCGATGTTCAGTCCCCGGCCTTCCTCGCCCAGCATATTAGTCTGCGGCACGCGGCAATCCTCGAAAATAAGCTCGCTGGTGTCCGAACCCCGGATGCCGAGTTTCTGCTCCTGGCGGCCGACGGTGAAACCCGGGGTTCCTTTCTCCACGAGGACCATGCTGAGGCCGCGATGGCCCGTGCCCGGGGCGGTAGTCACCAGCACGAGGAGGTAGTCAGCGAAACCGCCGTTGGTCACGAAGTGCTTCTTGCCGTTGATGACGTATTCCGTGCCGTCCTTCAGCGCCGACGTGACCGTCGAGCCGACGTCCGTCCCGGCGCCGGGTTCGGTCAGCGCTAGGCAGGCCTGCGCCTCGCCGCGTCCCAGGGGCGGCAGCCAGGCCTTCTTCTGGTCTTCGTTCCCGAAGGCATAGACGCCGTCGGCGAAAAGGGAATTGTTTACCGAGACGCATACCCCGGTCGACGCGCACACCCGCGAGAACTCCTCCACGGCCAGCACGTAACTGAGCGTATCCAGGCCCGCGCCGCCGTATGCCTCGGGAATCATCATGGCCATGAAACCCATCTCGCCGAGTTCCCGGATCGTATCGAAATGTACGGCTTCGCGCTCGTCGATGTCCCGGGCGTGGGGCTTAAGTTTCTCCTCGGCGATCCGGCGGGCGGTGTCCCGCATCATGGCCTGGTCGCCGCTCAAGGCGAATTCCATCGGTCCTCCCCTTCAGTTCACGCCGAGCAACCGTGCCGCGGTGACCGCCATGACCTCGCAGCTCCGGACCAGATGCTCAATCTCACAGTACTCGTCGGGCTGGTGGGCGAGATGAAGCAGCCCGGGGCCGTAAGCGATGCACTGCTTCACCCGGCCGGTGTTGTGGACGTGCTTGTGGTCGTAGGTGCCGGGACTGGCCACGAATTCCGCGGGTGCGCCGGTCAGATCCTCGATCGTGCGGGCGGCCGTACCGACCAGCTCGGCGTCCGGGTCGGTCTCGACCGGGCGAACGTCCATCAGGTCGGTGAGCTCCGCTTTGAAATCGGGGTCTGCCGCGGACAGATTTGCGATCAGGATCTCGATTTCTTTTTTCACGTCGTCGAAGGATTCCTCTTTCAGGTAACGCCGGTCGAAGATGGCGGAGCACCGGTCGGCCACACAGGGCGAGCCCACGTTCCCGTCCGTCTGCCCGCCGGTTATGCCGTTCACGTTGATCGTGGCGCGGCGTGCTTCCGGCGGGTCCACGGGCATATCCGTTCTGCGCGTGCGCAAGGCCGGTGCAAGCTCCGACGAGACCAGGCGCAGGAATCGCTCCATCTGGCTGATGGCGCTGACGCCCAGAAAGGGCATACTGCCGTGGGCGGTCCGGCCGATGGTGTCGACCCGGAACCAGTAGACCCCGCGGTGACCCAGGCAGATGCGTCCCGGCCCGAAGGGTTCCGGAATAATCACGTACGAGGTCCGTTCCGGTGAAATCAGGCCTTCACGGGCAAGATGGTCCATGCCGGCGAACCCGCCGGTTTCCTCGTCCACCGTCGCGCTGAACTCGAGACTGCCGCGCAGCGAGACGCCCGCCTCCCGCACCGCGGCCGCCGCGAAGAGCGCCGCGGCGATACCGCCCTTCATGTCGCACGCGCCGCGGCCGTATATCCTGCCGTCCTTTACTTCCCCGCCGAAGGGATCGACCGTCCAGTGTTCGCCCGGCGGAACCACGTCGGTGTGGCCGTTGAAATGCAGCGTGGGCATCGGCGACCGGCCGGGAAGCCGGCCCACCACGTTGACCCGGGGGTGTTCATCGGAATGGTCCGGATGACCGGTGGCGGTCACATACCGGGTTTCGAAGCCCAGCACGTCCAACCGGTCGCCCACGAGCCGGGCGCAGTCCGGGTATCCATCACCCGGCGGATTCACGGAGGGTATCTGGATCAATTCCCGCAAAAACCCGATCATGTCGTCGCGGAGGACGGGTACCTGGTCCACGATGCGCTGTTCGAGCGGGGTTATCATGGGTTGTTGGGGCGGCCGGCGCCGCGGCGCCGGTGGGTGACGAAGGACCTGACGGGACCTTGCCCGGCCGGGCCCGGCTGGTGTCCCGGGCGCCGGGTCAGCCGGCGTCCTCCATCTCGTCGTAGAATCTGGCCATGCTGCCTCTTTCCTTGGCCGCGTTGAACCGCATGCCCGACCGGGGATGCTGATTCATCAGGCCCGTGATCATGTAGGGGATGTCGAACCCCCACATCAGTTCGGCCCTCATCGGTTCGACGTGATACTGGATGCAGTCCAGCAGCGGACGCAGGCGGAACTTCGGGTTGTGCAGGAATCCGACGATCAGTTCCATGGGGCAATTGCCGGCGCCGCGGCCGAGACCGGCGAGGCTGGCGTCCAGGTAGTTCGCCCCGCGGATCAGCGCCTGTATCGTGTTGGCGAAGGCCAGTTGCTGGTTGTTGTGGGCGTGGATGCCCACTTCCTTGTCGGTGGATTGCAGGGCGTTCAGGAACTTGTCCACGAGCGCTTCGATCTGTTCGCTGTAAAGGGCGCCGAAGCTGTCCACCACGTAGATGGCGTCCACCGGAGATTCGACGAGCATGTCGAGCGCCTCGTCCATTTCGCTTTCCGGAACCGTCGACGCCGCCATGAGGTTCAACGTGGTCTCGTAACCTTTCTCGTGGGCGTCCTTGATCATGTCCAGCGCCAGCGGAATCTGGTGGATGTAGGTGGCGATCCGGATCATGTCCAGCACGCTGTCCTCGGCCGGCAGGATATCGGTCTTGTAGTCCGACTTCTCCGCGTCGGCCATCGCCGCCAGTTTGACGGCCGAGTCGTTGTCTCCCACGACGCCGCGGATGTCCTCTTCGGCGCAGAACTTCCAGGGACCGTGTTCATCGGGGGAGAAAATCTGCCGCGAGTTGATGTATCCGATTTCCATGTAGTCGATCCCGCCGGCGACGCAGGCCTGGTAGACCGCCTTGACGGTATCCGCTTCGAAACGGTGGTCGTTCATCAGTCCGCCGTCCCGAATGGTACAGTCGATGAGCTTGATCTCCGGCCGGTAGGTCAGCCACTTACGCGTGGGTGCTTCGTTGAGTGCCGTTTGGTCCATGGTCCTGTTCACTTCACTCCTGTTAACCGGTGAATTCGCTTTCATCCCATTGAAGCCGGCAAACCCGGCGCTAAACCCGCGACTGAACATACACGACACCCCAAAGGGGGACAAGGTATTTCAGGGGACCCGGCATGTCCCCCTTATTGCCCTTGACTAATCCGCCTTCCCGCTTATCATGCAAAGTGCGTTTCGGAGGGCGCCCGTCAGGGGCATGCCCGGAGGCAACGGGCATCAGACGATTGCGTAGACGATTGCGTATCGGATTTCGTGTGGCAAGGACTATGGGTATCATTCTCAAGACCGGAAAACAGATCGAGACCATCCGCCGCAGCGGCCAGGCCGCGACCGCGACGCTGCAGCGCATGGGAGAAGCCGTCAAGCCGGGCATCGCGACTTCCGAGCTGGACCGGATCGCCCGCAAGATGATCCGGGACTTCGGAGGCACCTCCTCTTTCCTCGGGTACCGGCCCAGCTACCATCCGCCCTTTCCCGCCACGATCTGCGCGTCCATCAACGATGAGATCGTGCACGGCATCCCCAGTCCGCGGCGCAAGATCGAGGAGGGGGACATTCTCAGTCTCGATTTCGCCATGATCATCGACGGGTACCACGGCGATACGGCCTTCACCTTCCCCGTCGGCCGCGTTTCACCGGAGGCGCAGCGGCTGCTGGACGTCACGCGGAAATCGGTATTCAAGGGGATCGAGGAAGCGAAGCCGGGAAACCGCATCGGCGACATCGGGCACGCGGTGCAGCAATACGCGGAGTCCCACGGATACTCGGTGGTGCGGGACCTGTGCGGACACGGGATCGGCCGCAGCCTGTGGGAAGAACCGCAGGTCCCCAATCACGGCAGGCCGCAACGCGGCATCCGGCTCAAACCGGGCATGGTCATCGCCATCGAGCCCATGGTGTGCGCGGGCGCGCACCGGATCCGGGTCCTCGACGACGAATGGACGACCTCCACCGCCGACGGACGGCTGTCCGCCCATTTCGAACACACGGTAGCGATCCTGTCCGACGGTCCCGAGATCCTGACGGAAAACACCGACCTCTGGGGCTCGAACGGCCTGGCGGAATGACGCGGGATCACCACAGGTCTTTCAACACCGCGTATCGCCGCGCTTCTTCTCGCGATCCAGCCAGAACCAGGTAAGCGGTTTCCTCGCTGACTCCGCGGGCAGCCACCTCGTGAGAACGCATGAGTTTCAGGTGGCCCCCGTTGGCGCCCCAACTGTCCATCCGGACGCCGTTCCCCGGTGAGACGAGCACGAAGGTCCGCCCGGTGCGCGGGTTAGCGGCGGCGGCCCAGTACCCGCCATCTTGATCGACATACCACGGGCGCCGCTTCTGCTCGCTGTCCGCCGAAAACAGGACGGTGTCGTCCATCTCGCCGTCGGGCTTCAGGAACAGATGCCATCCGCCCCTCAAGCGCCGATGCGCGTCGCTTTCGTTCAGCAGCCTCCATACCAGTTTGATCACCGGTCCGCCCCCCAGGGTCAGGATATCGAGTTCCAGGGTCAGGCCGCGGGACGCCTCTTTGGACAGCGCCGCCCGTTGTCGCAAGCCCGTCCATTCAAGGCCCCGGGCGCGACAGGAGACGGGCTCCGCGGCGAATGTCTCATCTTCCAGGGATTCCGTCCAGGACAGACGGTCCAACACGATCTCGGGCTGCAGACCGCCATACCAGGGGTAGCTCCATCCGAAGGCCCCGGGTTCGGGAAAGGCGGAAGCCAGGTGGTTGCATGTGCCGCCGGCATCCCGAATGGCGCTCACGGATCCGAGGAAGGAGGGGGCCACGTCGATTTCGAGCCGCTGGTTCCGGATGGTATGCACCCTGTGGCCCCCGGATTCGACCTCGTCGACTTCCACGGCCGATCCGTCCGTCAACCGGACGAGGGGCAGCTCGACCTCCGCGCCGCGCTCCCCGCTGTCCAGCACCATGCGGCCGGTGTAGACGCCGGGTGGCCGGGACGTGGCAAGCCGCACCGAACCTTCGAAGGGTTGCCGCCAGTCGATTTCGGAGAACGAAACCCACGGCGGGTCGCACCGCCAGCCGTCGGGCATGTCGAAGGAGACGGTCCCGCTGGCCTTCCTGGATTTCCGCTGCGCTATGCGGAACCGGATGTCGGTCTCGTCCCCGCTTACCACGGCGACGGGTGGATCGGTCGACGCCTCGAAGGACTCCAGGATCCGCGGGGCGGGTTCGCCTTCTTCGGCCGGTTCGCCCCGGATACGCCGCCACAGCCGGCGCACGCCTTGCCAGCCGCCGTCTCCGACCCGCAACCTCAGGGCGCCGAAGGTTACGCGGGACTGGGGCGCACAGGTCGTCTCCTCGCTCACCGACTGGAATTCAAAACCGTTCCACTCGACTTCGTCCAGGCCGCCGGGCCACAGGACCCCCATCGTTCCATGGGGCATTTCGAAGGCGCCCCACGTCTCCGCGTAGCTGCCGCCCGTCTTGAAATCCTGGTCGTCCGGCGCGGGCCGATCGCTGCAACGGGCCTTGAGGATCCCTTCCCTGAGCGGCAGCGTCAGCGCCGCCTGGTCCGACCCACCGTTTGTGACGAACTGGTAGAGACGGGAGGTGCGGGAGTCGAAGCCGGTGTTCTCCAGCGTGTGCTCCACGGTGATGACCGGCCCGGCGTTCAACCGGACGATCCGGCTGAAGACGAGACCGGGGGCCTTCCGGGGTGCATAGGTTGCCGTGAGGACCACGCCGCTCCCGTCCGCTTCGGCTTTCAGCTTGAAGTCCGACTCGCTGTACTCGCTGGGCCACTTCGGCGGTATGGGACGCCCGCCTTCCGTGCCCAGGGACCTCCCGGTGGCCCGGTCGCTGATCTTCAGCTGGCCGCCCTCGGCCTCCAGGTTCGCCCGGTAGATTTCGTTCTCGAACCGTATCGCGCCGTCCTGGTGGTACAGCAGCCCGCCCGGCGCCAAAGCAAAGACGGCGTGTTTCGCATCCGCCAGGTTGACCGGTCCGCGCTCCCGTTCCAGTCGGCCCGACAGGGTCAGTCCGAACACACCCGGGCGGTCCGCCTCGAGGACGATTTCGAATCCTCCGTATCCGCGGGCAGGCACCGCGACGGATCGTGCGCTGCGGTCCACCGAGAGGCCGTCCGATGCCGTGACGCGTACCTGCGCTTCCGCGTCTTCGGCCAACTGGCTGTGGAGGGTTACGCGCACCCGCCGCGGTGCGCCGGGAGCCAGGGTGATCTCCCCGGGATCGACGGAAAGAGACATCTCGACCCGCGGCCGGATACCGGTGGCGAGTTCCATGGGAAGATCGTCCCAACGTATGCTGGTACGCACCCTCGGCGCGGTCTTCTTCACTTCCACGGCTTCGGCCTTGGCCGACACGCTCACCGGCGCTTCGAGGGAGACCGTCTCGCCGGGACCCAGCGTCTTCCGCCAGTGGAAGTCGATGGACAGATCGCCCGTCTCTTTCGCCGTCAACGCGACGGTGGCCGGCACGTCCTTCCGGTTCTCCAGTTTCCACCTGAGGACCGTCTGCCCGCCCCGCACCGGCTCGATGTCGTCCACCGTCGCCCAGGCGGACAGCTCCGTCGTCTCCACCGCGGTCACGTGCCGGGCTTCGCGGTCCACCCGGACCGTCAGTTCCTCCCGCTCCCCGGCAGGCCCGGCTTCATCACCGCCAGACCCGGCGGCGCCACTGGAGGCCGGCGCCCTACGGGCCGCAAACCGGTAGGTAAACACCCGCAGCCCTTCCCAGATTTCGTCGTCGGGCCGCTGGTCGATCCGCCGCTCCAGCGACGCGTACCAGTCGTGCCGGTCGAAGAAGTACCGCGTACAGGGCATCTTGAGGATGGCGGGCATGTAGTTACGCATCATCGGCCAGCCACCGGCGTCCCAGAAGAAGCCTGTCCGCTTGTAGGGCGCCATGGCTTTCACGTTCCCCGACCAGGTATCGAGGTCAAGGTGGTACTTCTTGTCCTCGATGGCCATCTCCACCGAGCGAACGAGCAACCGACGGCCGATGCTCCTGCCCTGGAAGCGCGGTGATACGTTCAACAGCGCGAGGTAGAGGGCCTCGCTGTCGTCCTTGTCGTATACCAGGGAACAGTACCCGCCGATTTTCTCCCCCTCATCCCAGACGAAGACCGCGGTATACTCCTCCTTTTCGTGCCAGTCGCGGATGTCCCGCGCCGTCGTGGGCACGCCGCTGTTCCAGGTACCGGGCCATTCGCCGTCGCTTTCGTTCCACATCTCGGCGAGCGCGGCGGCATCCCGCACGGGGTCGATCAGCCGCAGATTGGCTTGTTTCGCCATCGTCATCTCCTCACCTTCTCCTTGCCATCTCAAGTCGTCCCGCCCCGTTCCGGCCGACCGCGTCGACCAGGCGGGGGAACCGCCGTCTCGTGGGGTATCGCCCCGGCTTCGTTCACTTCGTAGCCGAACCGATCCAGGTAATGGCCGGCTGGAAGCAGCGCGTCGCCCCGCCGGGTCATCTCTTCGTGCAGCAGATCGTCCAGCCGGCGCTGCAGGCCGGCATGATCTTCCCGGCCGGCCAGGTTGGACAGCTGGCAGGGATCCTCCCGGTTGTCGTACAACAGCCAGGGTCCGTCGAGATTGCGTACATAGGTGTGTCCGGCGGTCCGGATACCCCGCCAGGGCTGGCCCCTGTATTCCGAAAAAGGTGCAATGCTCATGATATAGCCAGCCTCATTGCCCGCGAAGGGCTCGCCCCGCACCGCCGGGGCGTGGTCCAGGCCCTCGCAGGTGCCGGGGACGGGGATGCCCGCCAGGCCGAGCAGGGTCGGCATGATGTCCACCACGTTGAAGGGGGTGCCGATCCGATGGTCCGCGTGCGCCTGGGCCGCGTGCGCCTGGGCCGCCTGACCCTCCCGGCCCGCCCGGCCCGCCTGGCCCGGACACCGCATGACGAAGGGAACGCGGATGGACTCGTCCCAGGGGTGCTGCTTGCGCTGCCGGCTCTGCGACCCGAGCATGTCGCCGTGGTCCGATGTATAGACGAAAACCGTATCGTCCATCAGTCCCTGTTCTTCCAGGGCGCCGCCAAGCCGCGCCAACTGGTCGTCGAGGGCGGTGATATGCGCATAGTAACCCGCCAGGTCGGTCCGGGAAGGATCGGGACAGTTTGGACGCACCTCCACTTCCTCCGGCGGATACCGATCGAGGTAGCGGCCGGGCACGGCGTCGTAGGGATTGTGCGGCGGTCCCCACGACAGCACCAGCGCAAAGGGCCGGGCCTGATTCCGGTCCCGACGCTGATCCTGACTCCGGGCGCGTATGTATTCGATGGCCAGGGAAGTCTGCGCCTCCGCGTCGTACCCGTTCCAGTACAGCGGCGCTTCCGAATCCCGGTAGTACAGAGAGTGCATGTAATCGTGGGTGCAGTTGCCCACGGCCCAGAAATCGAACCCCTGCCTGCGGGGGCCGGGCGGCGTGAATCCGGACCGGGACGGGCCGTCGAGATGCCATTTCCCGATGTAGGCCGTGTCGTAGCCCGCCGCGCGCAGGACCGTACCCAGGGTCGGCCGGTCCGCCGGAAGCCGCACGTCGTTCATGAACATGCCGGTCGTCAACGGATACTGTCCGGTCAGCAAGGCTGCCCGCCAGGGCGTGCAGACCGGGATGTTGGAGACCGCCAGGTCGAAGACGACACCCTCCTCGGCCATGCGGTCCATGTACGGCGTCCGCACCTGTCGGCTGCCGCCGAAGCCGGTGCTGCACCATCGATGCTGATCGCTGAACACGAATACGATATTTACAGGGCGGTGCCCGGACATGGATCGCGTTCTCCGTAACAGGATGTTGAGCTTGCCGGCCGTCGTTATGAAGGCCGGTTTGATCGGACCGCCCGGTCCAGCAGCGACTTCAACGCGGGCGTAAAGTCAATATCCCGCACCGCCTCCCGGCCCGCGGGCGACATCTTCTTCCAGGTCTTCGCCAGGATTTCGACCAGTTTTACGTCACTTTGCTTTTTTGCGAACGCGGGCAGATAGTGCCGGAGAAACACCAGGCAGGCGACGTCCTCGAGGGTCTGCGCCTCGGGGTCGGCCTTGAAGCGCTCTTTCCGGACGAGGGCCTGCACGCGTTCCACCAGGGCGTCGTCATAACCGACGTCCCGCAGGATGGCGCCCGCGGTCTGGGCGTGGTACCAGGCCAGTTCCGTGCGCCACTGCCGGTAACCGAGCCGGCCCACGGGGAAATCGCCGCGGGGTATCTTCCATCGCTGGATGTGCTGACAGCGCACGGCCAGCCGCAGTGCTTCCGACGCGCCGGGGACCAGGTCTTCAAGGCAGGCCGACATCCGCATACCGTACAGGAGCGCTTTCGGCATCGGCCGGCCGTCGACTTCTTCGGATTCGGGATCGGCGCCATTCGCGGCGTCGATGCGTTCCATGGCCTCAGAAAATCGATCATGATCCATCAGTCAAGTCGCTTTCACCTTTCGGTCGCATTCACCAAAAAGCCGCCGGATGAGGATTCCGGCGGCTTTTTCGTAGTGGCATGAAGCGTTACGGGATCGTGTTTCAGGCGGACATGGCGAGCTGTTCGCTGTATTCCTGCGTCTCGAACTTCCGCTCGGCCGGATAAAAGTCGATTCCGTGCCGGGCACACAGCTTGCGCAGCTTGTTTACCGCACCGCCGATGTGCTTACCGCCCCGGCAGATCCCGAACAGGTGCTGGCTCACGACCCTGCGTGAGATGCCCATGATCTCCGCGGTCTCCTGCTGGGTCTTCTGGTAGATGAAATACAGCACCACAACCTCGCACTGTTTCTGGGTCAGATACTGGGAGAGGAAATCGTAGACCGCGTCGGCCAGTTCGTCCACCCGGTCTTCACGCTGGTACCTGTGCACCCGATCCTCCCCCGTCTCGTACCAGATATTCGCTTCATTGGGATACTGCTCCAGGTCTACCTGGTCCAATCGGATTTCCCAGAATTCTGGATTATACATGAAGTGATTCTACCTCCGGTTCGATTCGTTAAAGGACAAAAAAAACACCGCGTGACGTAGGTCTCGCGGCTCCGGAGGACGTGCGTCAGTTTCCCTGATCGGGTCCGGGACTCAGGGAATGTCCCAACAACACTCCGGAGACGAGAACGGCGTGCCTGCGTCAGAGACGAAGGTCTTCGGACGCGCGATGGACCGCGCTGCAAGGTATCTTCCTGCCATTTTGATGCCTCCTTTTGTGGGATTCAACCCGGGGCGGACGGTCGAAACGAACTGCTGTGGTCATCGAGCCGTCCATGGTTTCTGCGAACTGAGTTCCCGCGGGTGCGACGACGCTATCTACCTATATACATAACGGATGCACTTATATACACTCTTGATGCACTTTTTCTTCGATTCGATTGCAAAAAAACGAAAAAGTCAGGATCCGTTCCGGTCCGGTTCCCGTCTTGCTAACGCCGGAGCGCCGATCCGGTTCCCTCGACCTGCGCTTCAAGGTCGTCCCGGGTAAACCAGTTAAGCGGTCCCGGGATGGAACAGGCCAGGGCGGCTGCGGCGCAGCCGTACTGCAGGGCGGAACGGGTGCAGTCCTCCAGGTAACCGAGCAGAAAACCCGCCGCGAAGGCGCCCAGCGCCCCGCCGGTATCGACGGCCTTGATCTCCCCCGTTCGCTCCTCATAGGTCTCTCCGGACGGGGTAACCGCGACGGCGGACCAGTCCGCTACCCCCTCGGCGGCCAGGCGGTGCTCCACGACCGCCACGTGCTTTGCATCGAACCGGTTCCGCGCTAGGTCGGTTGCCGCGTCCATCGGCCCTTCGAAACCCCAGATCGCTTCCAGGGCCTGCCGGGTCGTCACGAGGATTTCCGCGGTTTCCACGAGTCCGAGCACGCTGCTTTCGACCGTGGCGTCGAGACGCTCCCCGTCCGGAACGTCCAGCAGGATGCTGAGCGTGTTGTCCGCGGTCCGGGCGGCCTGGATGGACCCGGCGGACCCGGCGGACCCGGCGGACCGGGCGGACCGGGCGAATTCGAGGGCGGAATCCAACCTGCCGGCGTTCGCCGCGTCCAGCATGGGCGCCGTGAGATCCAGGTGAAGGACGGCCGCGTCGCGGACCGCAGCCCAGTCCTCCGAACCGGAAGGAGGGGAACGAAAGGCGGTACCGTCCATGTCGTACCAGTACCGTGACGGCCGGGGTGCGCTTCCCGTCTCGGCGTAGCACAGCCCGGTGCGGCCTCCGGGTACGCGGACCACGTGCCGGGTGTATACGCCGTGTTCCCTGACCTTGTTGACGAGTTTCATGCCCAGGGGCGTGTCGCCCACGGCGGAAAGCCAGGCCGTCCGGAGGCCAAGCCTTGCGAGACCGACCGCCGTCTCCAGCGCGCCGCCGGACACGGCCGCGTCGAAACCGCCGGCCTGCTCGAACCGCTCCCGCCCCCTCGGGGCAAGGCGCAGAAAACCTTCGCCCCAGGTCACCACGTCGTACTTCTTGCCGCGCTTACTCATGGCCTGCGCTCCCTCATAGCCTTCGCTTCTTCATAGCCTTCGCTTCCTCATGGCTTTCGCTCCCGTCCGTCCTCCTCGATGGACTCCAGGAATTTCAGCGACTTCAACTCCCGCCCGTCGTCCAACTGGTACAGGTAGAAGGCGCGGATAGCGCGCTGGATCTCCCGGCGGGACGTCCCGACGGGTTTGAGCCGGGGCAGATGCTCCAGCGGCATTTCGCGCACTCGGGACAGTAGCCGGGTGGTGCCCAGGGAGAGTTGCATGGCCTCGCCGTCCTGCGCCTGGCAGCTTCGGCAAAGGATCCCGCCCAGGGACGGGCTGAACCGGACGGAGGCTTCCTCCGGGCGCTCCCCGCAGCCCAGGCAGACGGCGAACTCCGGACCGGTGCCGTAGACGTCGGCGAATTCGATCTGAAAACGCCAGAACAGCATTTCGCACGCGTCCGCGGACAGTTGGTCGATGGCTTCCAGCGTGCGGATGATCAGTCCGAAGAGTTGTTCGCCGGGTTCTTCCCCGAGGACGAGCCGATTTACCAGTTCACAGACGGCGCTGGCGTAGCCCACCTTCGTGAGGTCTTCCCCGATTCGCCTGAAGTACGGCCCCGCCTCGACTTTCGAAAGGTTCTGCAGCTCACGGTTCTCGCGATGGTTGAACGATACGGTGATCACGCGCAGCGGTTGCAGCGACGACGCCATCCTGCTCTTCGGGCGCCGCGCCCCGCGGGCCACGAGCTTCACCTTGCCGAACGCCCGGGCATAGACCGTGACCAGGAGACTGGTGTCCCCCAGTGGGATTCGGTTGAGAACGATGGCTTCCGAGGATCGTATGGCCATGAGGAGGCCCGGTGGTTCCCGGAAGGAAACCGTTTCAGCGCCCGGGATCGGACGTCGTGGCTTCGGTGGAATCAGCTTCGGCGGAATTCGCTTCGGTGGAATTCGTATCCGCGGGGAATCGGTATATCAACTCGTCTTCCCGGACCATGCCGTGTTCCTCCCGGGCCCGCCTCTCCAGTTCGAAGCGGGTTTGGTCGTCGGTCTCGGCATCGCCCTCCAGCAATTCAAGCTCGCCGGTCAGCACGCGCTCTCTTGATTCCCATTCCTTCAATTCGGTCTGCAACTGAGCCCGCTGCTCCCTGAGTTTCCACATGTTGTACCAGCCGTAATCTCCACCGATTAAGACGTAGCCGAACACGACGGCGATCACGCCGAGGACGATCCACCTCAAACGGGACCGCTTCCTGGGCCGACGCCGCCGCCCGGCCATACCCGCCGCCGAATGATCGGACGCCGAAGAGGCATCGGACGCCGACGAGGGATCGGACGCCGAAGAGGCATCGGATTTGAAAGGACCCGTATTGGCCATGGGACGTGCTCCGCCTATGCGTCCCGGCGCAGGATGGACCGGCCCGCGTACCTGGCCCGGTCGCCGAGTTCTTCTTCGATCCGCAACAACTGGTTGTACTTCGCGGTCCGCTCGGAACGGCAGAGGGAACCGGTCTTGATCTGACCGGCCGATTTAGCCACCGCGATGTCCGCGATCGTCGTGTCTTCCGTCTCTCCGGACCGGTGGGAAATCACCGCCGTGTATCCCGAAGATTGCGCCATATCGATGGCTTCGAAGGTCTCCGTCAACGTGCCGATCTGGTTGATCTTAATCAGAATGCTGTTGGCGACGCCGCTCCGGATGCCCCGGGATAGCCGGCCGGTGTTGGTCACGAAGAGGTCGTCGCCGACGAGCTGCACTTCATCGCCGAGCCGGTCGGTAAGCCGCTTCCACCCGTTCCAGTCATCCTCCGCCACGCCGTCTTCGATGGATACGATGGGATACCTGCCGGCCAGGTCCGCGTAGAATTCGATCAACTCCTCCGCGGATTTTTCGGGCCGGGATTCCGCTTCCAGCCGGTAGATATCCTGCTCGTGAAACTCCGAGGCTGCCGCGTCGAGGGCGATCGCCACGTCGGCGCCCGGCTCGTAACCGGCATCGGAAATGCCCGACATCAGCATCTCGACGGCCTCCGCGTTCGAAGAGAGGTTCGGGGCGAAACCGCCTTCATCGCCCACGGAGGTCGCGTACCCGTTCTTCAGGAGCACCGCCTTGAGGCTGTGAAAGACCTCGGCGCCCATGCGCAACGCTTCGGCGAAGGTGGATGCGCCCACGGGCATGATCATGAACTCCTGCAGGTCGACGTTGTTGTCGGCGTGAGATCCTCCGTTCAGGATATTCATCATGGGAACGGGGAGCACGCGGGCCCGGTCGCCACCGAGGTACCGGTACAACGGCAGGCCGGCCGCGGCCGCCGCCGCGTGGGCCACCGCCAGCGACACGCCGAGGATGGCGTTGGCGCCGACGGCGTCCTTGTTGGCCGAACCGTCGAGTGCGATCATGGCGCGGTCCACCCCGGCCTGGTCGGTCCCGTCCCGGCCGCGCAGCGCTTCAGCGATTTCACCGTTGACGCTGGCAACGGCCCCGAGCACGCCTCTGCCAAGATAGCGCGAACCGTCGCCGTCACGGCGCTCGTGGGCCTCGTGGGCGCCCGTCGAAGCGCCCGATGGGACAATCGCACGCCCGAAGGCGCCGCCGGACAGCCGCACCTCGGCCTCGACCGTGGGGTTCCCCCTGGAGTCCAGGATTTCTCGACCTCGAATGGAAGCAATTTCCGTCATTTGGGTACTTTCCCTGTCGCCACCGCCTGCGGACCACATATCCGTACGCAGTCCACTGTATCAACCGCTCCATATGTTAACGGCTTCGGGCCATGCGTCAAGGACAAGACGGCATGGGTCACGGCGTTTGCTCTTTCGGTGTCTGAAGCTCCCTGAGCCGGCGGGTCACCTGGGCCAGTTCGATCAACATTTCCTCCATGCGCGCCGTGTATTCCCCGGGGTCCTCCCGGTCCTTCCCGGACCTGAGTTCGTCGATACGCCAACGCAGCTCCTCCATGCGTGCCTGCAGCGCCTGTCCTCCGGGCGTGCCAGGCCCGGCGGTGGCTAGCGGACCGCGTCCGAAGTATATCCTGCCGGCCAGCGTCCCGTCCGTACCGCCGGGTCCCGGTTCCCGGGTACCCCGCCCGTCGCCGTTGTCGTCGAGCAGGGCATGCTCGGTCGCCAGCAGTCCCTGGCCGTCGTACCACTCCGCGGTCTTGTTCCTCGCGTAGACAAAGGATTCCAGGACGGAGACCCGGCCGTCCTTGTCCAGGTCGCCCGCCTGCGCTTTCAGTGCGTCGAGCAGGTGCTCGGGGAAGACCGGGGACAGCCGTTCGGCGCCGCTTTTCGTGGCCGTTACGATCACGCGGCGGGGACCGCTGAGCGCGTCGATGAACGGGGCGCTGGAACTCGCGCCGTTCACCACGACCGTGTACCGGGCTTCGATCTCATCAAGCGCGTCACGGAGCGCGTCCGCCGTCAGGTCGGGGCCGGGGATGTTCAGTCTGGGACCCGTACCCGAGGCACTGCCATGGCCGATCAGCAGCACGAATAAATCATCGCCGGGACGCACCCGGCGCGCCAACTCGGCCAGGGCGGCTTGGATCTCCGCAAGCGTGGATTTCACGGCCGGGGGGCCTCCCGCGGCGTCCGGGTCCTCGACCAGCAGGAACAACCGGTCTGCCGGGAAATCATGTTCGACGTTCAATACCTCGTAGAATCCGCGTGCCCACGCCAGATGCTGTTCCACGTATTTCTTTTCGCCGCCGAGACCCGCGATGACCAGTCCGTATCGCACGCCCGACGACGGACCCGCGGACTTGACATCCTGCGGGTCGGCCGCTGGATCGGCCGCGGAGCGCGGTGAGTCGGCCGCCGGGTGTGCCGGACCAGCCACATGAGCCGGCAACGGCCCCGCGGACAGCAGCTCCACGGACAGCAGGCAAGCGGACAGCAGCACCGCGGACATACCCTTAGCCAGGCTGACGAGGCCCATCACGACAGTCCTTTCTGGCGTCTCAGGAACCATTCGGCGCTGAGGAAGAGCAGAATGGCCGCGAACAGGAAGGGCGTGTCCCGCAGGTCCCGCTCGCGGATCGAAGTCGCCGTATCTTCGACGGGCGCGATCAGCTCCGTGAGCTGTCCCGCATCGGACAGCGGCAGGTACGTGCCGCCCGTGGACGCCGCGAGTCTTTCGAGTTCTTCCCGGCGAAGCCCCGCGTTCGTGAACTCGGTGGCCGACGGGGCCACGGTAAAACCGGTCTGGTCGCGCAGCAACTCGCCATCCCCGGTACGGATCGACACCTCCACCTTGTGCGTCCCGCCCAGGGCCGGCCGGAACTCGCCGCGGTACAGTCCGCTCCCACCCAAGGCCCGCTCCAGCCGCACGGCTTCCGTACGTCCGGCGGGGCCCGTTACGTCGGCCCAGACTTCGGCGCCGTCCACCGGTTCGAACTCCTGGTCGAACAATCGGCTTTCGATGATCACCGGCTCGTGTCCGCCGTAGTTCGTCCTGTCCGTGGCGACCGCTACCCGTCCGGGGGCGTACAGGGCGATCCAGCGGATCATCTGGCGCCAGAACCGTTCGTGCGACTGATCTTCCGACGGAAGATGCATCTGCCAGCGCCATGTGCTGAAACCGGTAAAGGCCATGGACCGTCCTCTTCCATACCGCTGAACCGCCAGGACCACGTTCGAACCTTCCAGCGTGTCCGCCCTGGGATCGATCGCCAGCACGGCGGCGCCGGGTTTCGCACCGCCGATCCGGTTGTAGCCGATCAGTTCCGGCAACGCGCTCCAGATCGCGCTGTTTTCCTCGCGGGTAGACCCGAAACGGAGCAGCGGATGGTCGATCCCTTCCGCGGCCGGTTCCAGGAGAAAGGCGTGGTCGACGATGCCCATGGCCCAGTCTTCGCCGGTGAGCCGAACCGGCAGCAGGTCCTCGATCGGCGTTCCCGCGTACCCGCCTTCCCGGAAGGCATTCAGTCCGCCGATCATCAGGAAGCCGCCGCCGCGGTCACTCACGAAGGCCTCGGTGAGCCTCAACTGCTCGGGCGTGAACCAGTCCGACTCGATGTCTCCGAATACCACGGCGTCATAGGCAAACAGCTCCTCGCGGCTGCGGGGGTATCCCGCCGTCAGCTCCCGCTTCGGATCCCGGATGCCCTGGCGGTATATCCTCCCATCCGGTGAGATCCGGACGATCGAGACCAGATCGATCCTGGGGTCTTCTTCCAGGGCTCTTCGTATGAACTTGAACTCCCTCCGGGGATATCCTTCCACGTACAGGACCCGTCCGGTTTTCGACCGGTTGTCCAGCAGGAAGGCCTGCGCGTTGTTCTCCGCGATCGTCTCCGCGTTCTGCGGGGCGACTTCGGCCGAATACTCGAGAATACCCGGCGATTCCGGCGCGAGAAACACCTGGACCCGCTGGATGTCGCCGTCCCCGCCCAGGCGCACGGGCACCGTCTGGACCACGCGACCGCCCTCCCTGATGTTCAGGTCGACGGACCGGTCCGAATACCCCGAACTGCGAAGGGTGACGACGAGGTCGGTTATGGTACCTTCCGTGACCCTGTCCGAGGCGGCCACCTTAAGAATCTCGACGTCGCGGTCGATCCGTTCCCGGCCGACGCCCACAGTATGGACCGGCGTGTCCTGCGATGCGAGGTACGCGGCCGCGTTGGCGAGCTTGTCCGTACCCGTGCCCGTATTGTCCGCGCCGTCGGTCACCAGCACCACGGCGGCCACGGGCAGATCCCTGAACTCGCCGGCGGCCTGCGCGAGCGCTCCGGCCATGTCCGTCGCGGTTCCGGAAGCGTCCAGTTCCCCGATACCCGGGACCCGTTCGGTCCGGTCCGCGAACCGGTAGGACCTCAGCCTGAACTGCGCGGCGAGTTCCTCGAGCAGCCCATCATCCCCGAACCGGCGCTTTACCGCCTCCACGCGGGAAAGGCCCTGCGGCGCGTCCTGAATGCCCATGCTCCCGGAGTCGTCGAACAGCATCAGGAGGAAACCCCGGCGGGGCGAGACCTCGGACGTTACGATGACAGGTTCCATGAGACAGAACACGACCAGCAGCAGAGGCAGGATCTTCAGCGCGGTGAGCAGGGATTTCATCGGCGTAGAGGTCGCCACGGGCATGCGGCGATAGAACAGGATGACAAGCCCGGCCACGGAAAGGGCGAAAAGCGCGATGACCCAGAAAGGGATCGTGGTTCTGAATGACAGGTGCTCGGACACCCCGATCAGGCCGAGTGCGTAGAGGAACGAATCGATCACGGTATATACCTGGTGGGGTTTCCATCGAACGGGAAGCGACGGTCCGGCCGCCGGGGAGCGCCGCCGGTCCCGTGTAGACACCGGTATTGAAAAGGTAAACGGGCGGAACTGTCAATACAAATAAGGCGGAAGGGCGGGACGGAAAGACCGGCCTGAAAGCCCTTGACAGCGCGGGGGAGCGCACCTTAAGTTGCCCGAACCGCTCGTGGCGCGGGCAAGGCCCGGCGACGCGCAACAAAGTCCGCAATGCCCACGACGAAAGGAGTCGCGATGAAACGGATCATTCCGGTAATAGCCGCCTGCTTCGTGATGACGGTCCTGGTCGACGCAACCGTGGACGCCCAGCGCACCCCCAAGAACGTCCAGGTCCTGACGGATCTCTCGACCCGGGATATTCGCGAATACATGAAGTCGGTCAGCAGCGGCATCGGGGAGAAGTGCGACTACTGCCACAACCTGAAAGACTACGCCAGCGACGAAAAGGAAACGAAGCTCATCGGCCGCGAGTTCATCAGGCTCGTGGAGCAGGTCAACGAACAGGTGACGGCCATCAACAGCAACGTGATGAACAAGGAAGACCTGCAACTGGTTACCTGCTACACCTGTCACGCCGGTGAACTCACCATCATTTCCGAAGAGTAGGCATCCTTCGCTTTTTGCAAACCTCGAACCCGACGGGGTCAGAAAGACGTGACTAGATACGCGGCGATCCCAGTGCTGCTGGTCCTTGTCCTGGCGCCCTATATATCGGCATCGGCCCAACCGGTGGAAGGCGCCTTCGAAGGCAGCCTCGACTTCAACGTGGCGTTCAGCGGCGGCGACCTGCAGGAACGGGCCCAGATCACCATGCTGGTACCCGAGTCGTACACCATCTACATCAAGGGCGGCCAGACCAAGATCCTCATGCGGGGCGGAATGATCGGCCTGACGATGGGCGAAGTCATCATCGACGGATCTTCGGGCCGCGGGTTCGTCATCAGCCACATGAACAGCAAGGCCTATGAGATCGTCGCGGACCCGAACCTGAAAGAACGGACCGCGCCGGTCATTTCTGACGAGAACGAAACGGACCTCATCGCCGGCTACGAATGCAGGAAGTACAGAGTCTCCCGGGTCAATCCTTCCGGCGCGATGACACAGTACATGTGGGTCACCGACGCGATCCAACTGGACCTGGCCGCTTCCCTCGGAAACGCGTTGAAGGACAGCATGCCCTTCTGGACCGAGGGCCTGTCCGGTTTCCCGCTGCGGATCACCACGTCCTTCCCCGGTACCGCCATGTCCATGACCCTGACCGCGACCGAGGTGAAACCCCACGTCGTCGACCCGTCCATATTCGTCGTCCCTGCCGGTTACGCCATCGAGGCCATCAATCCGGGGCAGCTTTTCGGCAGATGACGCCGGCCGTCCATCCAGCCTGATTCCTCGAAGAGACGTGAACCGGGCGTGGTCCCTGCGCCGGGAGTCGCCATGAAAATCGCATCCGTCGAACAGTTCTTCCCCCGCCACCGGACCCGGCTCGTCAGGATCACCACGGACACGGGCATTGACGGCTGGGGGGAATCCACCCTCGAAGGCAAGCCCGAAAGCGTGGAAGGCGCGGTGCGCGAGCTCTCCGACTATCTCGTCGGCAAAGACCCGCTGCGCATCGAGCATCACTGGCAGCACATGTACCGCTCGGCCTTCTTCCGCGGCGGCGCCATCCTCATGACCGCCCTGTCCGCCCTGGACCAGGCCCTCTGGGACATCGCCGGCAAGCACTACGGCGTCCCCGTCTACAAGCTGCTCGGCGGCGCCGTGCGCGACCGCATCCGCGTCTACGCCCACTGGGGCATCGGCAGCCTTTCCGAAGCATCCCAGGCCACCGCCCGGCAGCGGCTGGACATGCTTCTGAAAAGCGGGTACACGGCCTTCAAGACCGGCCCGGGCGGCAAGTGGCGGGGTCATGAGCCGCCGGCCGTCATCGACGAGTTCGTCGAATGCGCCTTTCTCATGCGGGAATGGGTGGGGCCGGACGTGGAACTCGCCTTCGATTTTCACGGGAAGATGACCCCCGCCCTGGCCATCGAGATCTGCCACGAGATCAAGGACATGCGCCCCATGTTCGTGGAGGAGCCGGTGCCGCAGGAGAACGTGGACGCCCTCAAGCTCGTTTCGGACCACGTCACCTTCCCCATCGCCACGGGCGAGCGGCTGTTGAGCCGCTGGGAGTTCCGCCAGATCCTCGAGAAACAGGCCGTGGCCTACATCCAGCCGGACGGTTCCCACGCCGGCGGCATCACCGAACTGAAGAAGATCGCCAATATGGCCGAGGTCTACTACATCCACGTACTGCCCCACTGCGCCATCGGGCCCGTGGCCTTCACGTCCTGCATGCACGTGGACGCCGTGATCCCGAACTTCCTCGCCCAGGAACAGGTGGACTGGGCGCTCGGCGGGGACATCCTGAAGGAAAACTGGAAAGTCGTGGACGGCCATATCGAATTGCCCGAAAAGCCTGGACTGGGCATCGAGATCGACGAGCAGGCGATTAGCGAACGGGCGCCGTACCGGGAGGAACTGGGCGGCGAGCATTTCTACGACACGGACGGCAGCGTGGCGGACTGGTAACCCGAAGAGACGGGGAGCGTGGCGGACGGGTAGCGCGAAGAGACGGGAGATTCCATGTTAAGATACGTAATCGCGGCGTGGTTCATGCTGCCGGCGCTGGTCCTGATGTCCGGCTGCTCGCAGTCTCCGGAGCCGGCCTCCCTGGTCGTCCGGGACGCCCGCGTGTGGACCGGACAATCCGACCTGCCCTGGGCCGATGCCCTTGCCGTCGCCGGAGACCGCATCCTGGCCGTGGGCTCGAACGACGAAATGGACGCCCTGACCGGCGACGGGACGCGGGTCATCGAGGGCGGCGGCCGGCTCGTGACACCCGGTTTCATCGACGCTCACGTGCATTTCATATCGGGCGGGTTCAACCTCTCGTCCGTCCAGTTGCGGGACGCGCCGACCCCGCAGGTTTTCATCGACCGCATCGCCGAATTCGCCCGGGGACTGGAACCAGGTGTGTGGATCCTCGGCGGCGACTGGGACCACGAGCAGTGGGGCGGCGAGCTTCCCCGCCGGGACTGGATCGATTCGGTGACGACGGACAACCCGGTGTGGGTCAACCGGCTCGATGGGCACATGGCCCTGGCGAACACGGCCGCGCTGACCGCCGCCGGCGTGACGACGGATACGGAGGAAGTCGACGGCGGCACCATCGAGAGATATGACGACGGCCGGCCCGCGGGCATCCTGAAGGACAATGCCATGTACCTCGTCGACCGGGTCGTTCCCGATGCGCCCGACGAGCTGAAGGACCGCGCCCTGGATTCCGCGATGGACTACGTGGCGGCCCAGGGCGTCACGTCGGTCCACGACATGGGCTCGTGGGGCAACGTGGCGGTCTTCGAACGGGCCCGTACCGAGGGCCGGCTGAAGACCCGCATCTATGCCGCCATACCACTGTGGGACTGGGCGTCGCTCGAAGCAAGGGTCGACTCGACCGGCCGGGGTGACGAATGGCTACGCATCGGCGGCCTGAAGGGATTCGTGGACGGTTCGCTGGGCTCGCACACCGCCGCCTTCATGGAGCCTTTCTCCGACGCGCCGGACGACCGGGGCCTGTTCATCAGCACCAGCGAAGACCTGTACGCGTGGACCTCCGGGGCCGACCAGGCCGGCCTGCACGTGATGGTCCACGCCATCGGCGACCGTGCCATCCGGACACAGCTGGACATCTTCGAGCGCGTCGCGGCCGAGAACGGTCCCCGGGACCGCCGCTTCCGGATCGAACACGCCCAGCACATCGACCCGGACGACATCGCGCGGTTCGCCGCCCTGGACGTGATCCCCAGCATGCAGCCCTACCACGCCATCGACGACGGCCGGTGGGCGCTAAAGGTCATCGGACCGGAGCGGATCAAGACGACCTATGCCTTCCGCTCGCTGGTGGACTCGGGCGCGCGGCTCGCCCTGGGCAGCGACTGGTCGGTGGCGCCCGCGACACCGATCGAGGGTATCTACGCCGCGGTCACGCGCCGCACGCTGGATGATCTGAACCCCGGCGGATGGGTGCCCGAGCAGAAGATCACGGTGGAAGAAGCCCTTCGCGGATACACACTGGACGCGGCCTACGCGTCCTACGAAGAGGACCTCAAAGGTTCGCTGGAACCCGGCAAGCTAGCGGATTTCGTGATCCTTGACCGCGACCTGACCGCCATTCCGCCGGAGGAAATCAGGGACGCGAAAGTAGACCTGACGGTCGTAGGCGGAAATATCGTCTATGAACGGTGACGGCATCGGGTATACCAGGACGTGGCAGGCGGCGCCCGCCGGACCGTTCGGGGAGCGGCAGCCCGCCGACGGCGATTCATCCAGGGAGCGGCAGCCCGCGGAAGGCGAGATTCACGTGTGGCGGGCCAGCCTCGATCTGCCGCAGGATCGGGTCGGGAAGCTGGAGCGTTTCCTGGCGGCCGACGAACTCGGACGGGCGAAGCGGTTTCTCGTGCGCAGCGCGCGGGATCGATACACGGTGGCACGGACCGTCCTTCGCAACCTCCTTTCCCGTTACGTCTACGCCGCGCCCGTCGACCTGCGCTTCCGCTACACCGAATACGGCAAGCCGGAACTCGCCCATCCGGCGACTTCCATCCGGTTCAACGTGTCCCATTCCCATGGCATGGCCGTTTACGCGGTCACGGCGGGCGTGCCGGTGGGGATCGACGTGGAATACCTGCATCGCCGCGCGGCCATGGACCGGCTGAAGATCGCCCACCGCGTTTTTTCCGACCGCGAATACAACGAGCTGGCATCCATGCCCCGTTACCGGCGCGACGAGGCCTTCCTGGCCTGCTGGACGCGGAAAGAGGCCTTCGTCAAGGCCATCGGCCAGGGCCTGTCCTGCCCCCTCGACCAGTTCGACGTCTCCGTCGACCCCAACGATCCGCCCGAATTGCGGGCCACGCATTGGGATCCTTTGGAAGCAGACCGCTGGTCCATGGCGTCCGTCGACCCCGGCCCGGACTACATCGGGGCGCTGGCCGTGCCGGCCCGGATCCTGAAAATCACCCGATGGCAATGGGACCACGACCAGGTCGACCTATACTGATCGAACCTGCGAAGCCCCTGCGGGGCCATCGCTGCGAGGAGCGCCCATGACCGACAGATTCTGCCCGCTGAACCTGACGCCCGACGAACTGATCGAGTACACGCCGGACTGGGACGGCGAACGCTTCCCGGACGGACGGCCCAGGGTGCCCGACGGGATCATCGAGCGGATGAGGAACGTGTCCATCACCCAGGCCTGGGGCGTGATGCGCGGCGCGGGCTACGAACACCAGTACGAGGGCGGATGGGCGCAGACCCATCCCGGCAAGACGCTCGCGGGCCGGGCCCTTACGGCCATGTACATGCCTCGGCGGCCGGTCATGCGCACGGTGATGGAGGCGAAAGGCGCCGCCGCCGGCTGCATCGGCGACCAGATCTCCTGGCCCATCGACCTGCTCGTGCCCGGCGATGTCTACGTGGCGGACACCTACGGCAAGGTGGACGAGGGGCCGATTATCGGCGACAACCTCGCCACGGCCATCTACGCGAATTCAGGCAACGGCGTGGTCTTCGACGGGTCGGTGCGGGACCTGGAAGGCATCGAGGAACTGGAGGATTTCGCCTGCTTCGTCCGGGGCTGGCACCCGTCCTACGCCTCGCCCACGATCATGCTCCTGGGCGTCAACACCGCGGTGCGCATCGGCCAGGCCACGGTCATGCCCGGCGACGTCGTCCTGGGCAAGCGCGAAGGCGTCGCCTTCATCCCGCCCCACCTGGCGGAGACCGTGGTGAAGACCTCCGAACTCGTCCAGCTGAGGGACATGTTCGGCAAGCAAAGGCTGCGGGAGGGGAAATACACGCCCGGCCAGATCGACGACCGGTGGACAGACGGGATGGAGGCCGATTTCTCGAAATGGCTGGAGGGCCGCATGGACGAACTGCCGGTCCCGAAGGAGGCCATCCAGGACCTGCTGAAGGAAAGGACGTGGTGAGGGTGGTATTACTCCTGGGTCGCCCCGTCCACCGGTGATGACCCGAACATCAAGACCAGCTACACCGTCGCGTTATCTACTGGTATATACGATTTGGGCATAATTTTCATACCCAAGAGCAAAGATTTACGCCGAAACGTGGACTAAGCTGCTACATTTCACGTTTCGAGACGCTCTGATTTCTCATTATCCTCTTTGGCTTTATCCTCAACCTCTACGTGCCCATCCGTCAGTTTCTGGATCGATCCGGGGACGGCATCGACCGGCGGAACCTCCGGGAGTTCCCGCGAAATGGGCACGTTCAACTCGGTAAACCGCCGGGCAGACGTGGCGACCCGCGTATCCCATGATCCGACGCTTCGATTGTACCGCTCGATCGCCTGCCGAAGCGAATTGCCGACGTTGACGTAGTGCCCTGCGAAGACGGCCAGCCGTTCGTACATCTCCTTGCCCAGGTCGCTGATCTGCCGGGCGGTCTCCGCGACCCGGATCTGCTGCCAGGACATCTCCACGGCCTTGAGCAGCGCCAGCAGGGCGGGCGGCGTGACGATAACCACGTTCTTCTCCAGGGCTCGTTCCGTCAGCCCGGGTTCCCGTTCGATGGCGGGGAGAAAGGCGAATTCGGGCATGACCATCACCACCATGTCCGGCGTCGAGGCGAGGACGCTCCAGTACTCCTTTTTGGCCAGGGAATCCACGTGGCTCTTTACCTGGCTGACATGGCGGTCGAAGGCGGCCGACCGGGTTTCGTCATCGTCCGTCTCGAAGGCTTCCATGAGCGCCGTCAGCGACACCTTGGAATCGAGAATCACCGTCCGGTCCTGCGGCAGATGGACGATGACGTCGGTTCGAATCCGTTCTCCTTCGCTGTCGAAGCTGTCCTGCACCGTGAAATCGATGTCCTTTCGCAACCCGGAAAGCTCAAGGACCCGTTCGAGCTGGGTCTCTCCCCACCGGCCGCGCACGTCGGGCCGCTTCAACGCGTTGGAAAGCGTCTGGGCCTCGCTGGCGAGTTCCTTGTTGGTCTGTATGAGGTTCAGCATCTGGGTGCGGAATTCACCGGCGTTTTCGGCCCGCGCCTTGTCCAGCGACTCGATTTTCTCCGAAAGGGGCTTGACCAGTTTCTCGACGGCCTCCTGGCGTGCTTTCAACGATTCGTCGGCGTTGGCCTTGAAGGATTCCTGCTGCGACTTCAGGACCTCCGAGGACAGAGCCTTGAAGGTGTCCTTGAACCGCTTCTCCACCTCGTCCCGCTCGCCGAGGCGTTCCTCCGCATTGGAAAGTTTCTGAAGCAGTCCGGCCCGTTCGACTTCAAGCTTCCGGACCTCCTCCAGTGCCTTCCCTGCTTCGGCCAGTTGCTCGCGTACCACGCCCATCTCGGTCTCCATGGCCGCCTTCTCGCCGCTGAGCGCGTTGATCCGGCTGCTGTTTCTCAAACTCCAGACCAGCACGCCGGCCGCCAGCGCCAGGCTGGCCAGGAGCGCGATGAGCAATATGATCGTCAGTGTGTCCATGTGGGATAATAAGACATGAAGGATATGCCGTAGTCAAGCGGTCAGCATAGTCCGGCTACCGCTGTTCCGCCATCCACCCGGCCGAGACCCTGGCCAGTTCCTCCATTACAGGTTCGTCGGTATTCCGCCGCTTCAGCACCTTGAATCCATGATCCGCGGTATCCACGACGTGCAGCGTCGCGTTTGCAAGGTCGTCCACGACCGGTTGCAGCAGATCCAGGTCCGCCATCGAGTCCCGCTGGCCGGACAGGAACAGCATGGGTACCTCTACCGACTTCAGGTGTTCGGCGCGTTCCGTATTCTTCTTGCTCGCATGGAGGGGAAAGGCGAAGAACACGATGCCCCGCAAACCGTCGATGGGCTCATTGGCACACGCCATCGACACCATGCGGCCGCTCATGGAATGCCCGCCGGCGAACACAGGCAAACCGTCGGCGTTTTCCTTCGCCGTCTCAATGGCGGCACGCACCGTGGCCAGGCGCACCTTCTCGCCGTCCATCCCGCCGCCGCCCTTTTCGGAATAGGGATAGTTGAATCGAAAGGTGACGATCCCCGCGTTGTTCAGCGCGCCGCTCAGTTCCTCCATGAATCGATGCCGCATATTCGTGCCCGATCCGTGTCCCAATACGAACAGGGCTTTCGCGGCGGCCGGGCCATCGGAGCCGTCTGAGCCGCCTGAACCATCCGGGCTGGCCGGCCTCGTGAGTATGGCCGACACTTCGCCCTTTTCTTCGGTAGCCGTGAACTTCAGTTCCGAACTCTCAGTGGACATTCAAGTCTCCTCTTACTTCAAACGTTGGACGCGGACCGCCCGACTTATGCCTTCAACTTTCATCTTAAATGAACCGCCGGAACTGTAGATCAACACTTCCGGCATGTAGGCGTAGTGATAGTGGTAGTAATACTCGGTCTGTTGCCATATCTGACCATTCGCAAGCCGGACGATAGTTTCTTTCTCCCAACCGTTGAACTCTCCCATCGTTCGTGTCTCGATTACGGTACTAGCGCTTGGAACGGTCGTCCGGCGACCGGTAGTGGACGAACCAGCCATATTAACAGCACGGAAAGGAACGAAGGTGGAATTCAGGGGTTCTACTAGCATTACAGGGTTAACTTCATCCTTGCGCCACTGATTGCCTATGCTGATTCCTTCCCGAGGAATGAAACCACCGATTCCCGGCTTGACCAGGACTACAGGTGTAACATCGGCTTTAGTCCACCGGTAACTCATTGTATTTAAACCGATCGGTACAAACCCACCGGTTCCAGGTTCGACGATAGCCACAGCGGTAACCTGCGTATAGTTCCAATTGACGCCGATCACTGCTCCGCTTGCCAGGCAGGTGAACCCAATGATCAAGGGTACCGCTATCACTGATATGAATGACCTTCCTTGGGACCGGTTCATTTCACGACTCCTCGTAGAAGGGTATGTAGCCTACTCGAGTTTCTAGAGTCTGGGTATAGTACTACCAAGCTAAACCATGGCTTCGTTCCGGTGGTTATTCTTTGGGTAATCGTACATCACCTCGTCTACGGTGGTCTTTCCAACTTCAGCCCAAGATTCTGCCTCGAACCTGAGGTGCAGCACGGCGCAGGTGGGCATATTAAGGATCTCTCTCGGCCCGATGTGATTCGCAAGATCCGTCAACCCGGGGTTGTGCCCGAACAGCATCAGGCTATCCACCGAATCATCTACGCCCCGGATCACCTGGAGCAGTTCGGCGACGCCCGCGTGGTAGAGGCGATCCTCCACGGCGATGCTTTGGCGAGAATATGCGAGCTTCCCGGCTATGGTCCTCGCCGTCTTCAGCGCGCGCACCGCGGAACTCGAAACCATCAGGTCCGGTTCGTACCCGCGCCGCGCCAGCCGTTCGCCCATCTCCGGCGCGTCCCGCTTGCCGCGCTTGTTCAGCGGCCGCTCATGATCGCGGAGGGTGGGGTCCTTCCAGCTCGACTTGGCGTGCCGTACCAGGATGAGATCCTTCACTGGAAGCGCTCCCTTGGATGATTGGTCCGCCCTGGCCCTCGCGGAATGTGGCCTTCGGAGACCGTGGTCTTCACGGAATGTGGCCCTACGCCACCGAACGCCGGGCCGTCTTGGCCTTCGCGGGCAGGCTGAACGGGCGGTCGTGGCGGAGACTCGGCACGCGGCCGCGCGCACTGGCGACGCTGCCCAGGTCCACCGTCGCGACGATGACGCCCACGTCTTCGCCGCCGTCGGCCAGGACCTCGCCCCAGGGGGAAATGACGAGCGAATGGCCGTACACCTCGCCGCCGCCCGGTATCGAGCCCGCGGCGCAGGGGGCCACCACCACGGCGCCGTTCTCGATGGCCCGGGCACGGTTCAGCACGTGCCAGTGGGCCTGTCCCGTCGTCTTCGTGAACGCCGCCGGCACGGCGAGGATCTCGGCGCCGGCCTGGGCCAGCGTGCGGTAGAGCTGGGGAAAGCGCAGGTCGTAACAGGTGGTCATGCCGAGCCGGCCCCAGGGCGTGTCCGCCACCACGGCCGTCTCGCCGGGGGATACGACGTCCGATTCCCGGTACTGCTCGTCCTTGGAAAGATCCACGTCGAACAGGTGGATCTTGTCGTAGCGCGCGCGGATTTCCCCCTGGTCATCCACCAGGAAACCCCGGTTGATGAGCCGGCCGTCGAGGCCGTCCACCGCCACGGAGCCGATAAGCGTCCACACGCCGGCGTTCCGCGTGAATTCCCGCAGGGCCGCGACCACGGGATGGTCCGCCTCCGGCGCCGAGGGCGGACAGATCATGCCATTGTCGGTCTTCAGGCCGCCGCAGAACTCGGGCAGGCACACCAGATCGGCGCCTTTCGCCACCGCGTCGCCCGCCAGGCGGCTGGAGACCTCGATGGCCTCGTCGAAGGTCGCCGTGGCCGGCGTCTGCACGCAACCGATTCGTACTTCGCTGTTTGAACTCATGGCTTGCTCTCCTGTGTTTGCATCGTGTCGATCTACCAGTTCTGATCGCCCGGCGCAGCCAAGACCCCTAATGCGGAATCCCCAGCTGGTGCATCCTCCGGTGAATCGCCTCCCGGGCCTCGACGAATGGCCGCTCCAGGTAGGCGAGATGGTCTTCCTCGCCGTGATGGTGCGTGGCCGTGCCGGGCTCGTGCCGCGACGCGGTCCGGCGGATGTACTGCAGGTCGCCGTCGATGAGGGTGAGCATGTACTGGGCGGCGTCCCGGTCGAACATCCACCACTCGCCCCCGCAGGCGATGTAGATCGGCGAGGTGTGGGCGAAGATCCCCCGTCCCCAGCCGTCGTGATGGGGCACGCTGGTATAGTCCGGTCCGGCGCATCTCGCGGCCAGCCAGGTATGTCCATCCACCTTCACGTGCGCCTTCAGTTCCAGGCGGCGCGTGCCGCCCCGGTCCTCCGTGGAGGCCACGACGCGTCCGCCCTTGACGATTTCCAGCGTATGGATCGGAAAGATGCTCTCCGACCAGGCCTGGACCTCCACCGTGCCGGGCCCCGACACCTGCACCGTGTCGCCCACCTGGTGCCCGTCCACGGAGAGGTGGATGATGGGACCGCCGCTGTGGAAGGTCCGCCCCTGCGAGACAGCGTTGCACCAGTTGTCGTAGGTGAAGTCCTGGTCCGGCATGTAGGCGTAGGTGCGGTACAGGCCGACGGGCACGTCGCTGCTCATCTTGTCCGTGCCGCCCACCAGCGGCAGCTTGTAGCCGCAGTTCAGGTAGCGGTAGTATTCGATGTGGTTGAAGGGCTGGTGGCGCAGCATCTCCACGCCGTCCGCGCGGCCGGTGGCGATCAATGCAGCGGGCTCGCCGTTCGGGTTGGGGAGATGGGGGATGATGACCGAACCGCCCTGGGCGTGGCACTGGTCCGCCCAGTCGCTCATGGTGATTTCCAGCGTGCCGCCGAGTTCAGCCTCGCCCGGACCGTCGGTGCACCAGGGCATGACCGGTTCCTTCAGGCCCCAGAGGATGAGGTGGCCCAGGAAGTGCTGCCGGTTCTCCTGGCCGACGTAGACGATGTTGTTCCCGTCCTGGGAAACACTCGGCCGGCCCGTGAAATCCTCCGTGTTCGTGAAGAGATTGCCCCACTGCGAAGGGAGCAGGTTCACGATGTTCAGGTCCTCTCCCTGGGATTCCGTGTGGCTGCCCTGTGTGGAGAGAAAGTGGACGTGCGAATCCCCGCTGTACCACCCTTGGTCGTTCATGTTCACCCAGCGCTTGAGCCGCAGCGTCAGATCCTGCTGCCCCGGTTCGATCTTCACCCGGGTCCGCAGCGGCTCGTACTCGAACCCCCGCGCCACGTCCACGATCACCTCGCCGCGCGGCAGCCATCCCTGACACTTCCCGTCGATGTACGCATAGGTGATCTGCCCGAGGCGGAGATCCCCGCCGATGTCGACATGCCAGGTGTCCAGGTTGGAATTGACCTGGTTGTGGTGGCCGTAGGGCTGGTAGGGAATGCCTTCCGGCGACCGGAAGTGGACGCGGCAGGGAACCGGACGGCCCGTATCGTCGTCCAGGACGGTGACGTTCACCCAGTTCCGCCCGCGGTCCAGGAGCTCAACGCGCATGCGCGGCGTCTCGACCACCTTCTGCTGCTCGACGTCGCCCCACTTGACCTTGCCGACCTCTTCTTCGCCCTGCGTCACCGTTACCGTCGCAGATGGGATGGCCGCCACTTCGACGTAGGACGGGCTTGATTTCGGGTTCTGCGCCTCGCCCCACCCGGCGAAATCATCGCCCAGGAAATCATCTGCCGATGCCTCGGGCAGGGGATGGACGTAGGAAGCGACGCCCCGGTCCACTTTCACGTTCAGGTCGAAGGGCTTTTCGGCGTCCTCGGGATCGGTCAGCGTAAGGCGCGCCTCGCGTTTTCCCTGGCGGACGAAGGGATGCTCGTTGGTCTGCGAAACCGTCAGTCCGGCGAGGATGAAGGGTGGACCGGCCGGAATCACTTCCAGCGATTCGATCTCGCGGTCGGGATGGGGGTTCCGCCAGGCCCAGAGGAAGTATCCCCTGGAATAGTCTCCCGTGACTTCCGTCTGACGCTTGCCCGAGTCGCCCCAGTTGTCCCCCGCGTAACGCCGCATTTTCAGCTGCCCCTGGTCCGGCAGGGCGAGAAAAGGCTTGCCCCCCAGGGAGATGTGGGCGATTTCAAAGCGCTCGCGGATGGGCACGCGGACCTCCTCGCCGCCCTCCGGTCCGCCCGCCAGCCGGAACACGTAGTCCGCCACGGGGATGCCCAGCGGTCCGCCTTCCATCAGATCGGACTTCAGGAGGCGATGGGCGATGATCAAGCCCGTGGCCCTGCTGTTGACTGGAATGGTCACGCCGCCGGACGCCTTATCGAAGGCGATGAAACAGTTCGCGGGATCGCCGTTCACCCGGAAGGGCAGGCCGCGGCACAACTGATCACCGATGGGCGTATTGGGTTTCTCATCCAGGACGTCGAGTCCCGCGTTGCACAGGGCGGACAGGTCGAGGGGCAGGTAGTCTGGCATGTGGGCGCCTCTTTCCGTGTCGAACGAAGGTGATGCTCGCGGTGTTTTGAGGGGTGTTTTTGTACAAATTTCAAATTGAACTTGAAAATTGTACAGTTTTAAACGATAACCTGACCAGGTAGGTATAAGCGCCAATATTCGCCCTGAAAGGTACGAGCTACCCGTTCAGGTCCATGACTGATTCGATGAAGGTAACTTAGGCTGAGGTAAGGAAGAGGACGGGGCCGGTGAGTGAAAGCCGTTGTCCTCAATCAACCTCGAATGGTTCAATTGATATGTTGTTACCGCAGTCAATCACCAATGATTCGAATCGACGCGCTCTAAAGCCACTTTAACGGATTCGTTACATGTAGTTGGTTTTTTGTCTGTCCATACAGTCGTCAATTCGTGGATCTATCTCAACTTCAGTAGTTCGTCGATTGTGAGTCCTATGTCCTTTGCGATCTGTCTTAGGAGAATGGGTGAAACGTCTCGACCTTTATGAAATGGTAGCGTGGTTGCTCTACCATCTGGATGACGATACTGTATGTGGGATCCCTTGCGACGCACCTTCTGAAAATGCAATGACTCAAGCAGTCGAACCACTTCCCTTGGTTTGAGAACAGGTACCTTGGCCACTAGGAGGTCACAATCTGTTGCGTGCCGACAAACTCGGATTCGAAGTATGGGTCGCCATCCTCAAGGAGCATTTCGACGACCTCAGTCAGGTTTCTGTTCAGTTCGTCCAGTGTCTCGCCCTGAGAATGAGCCCCGGAAAAACCGGGCACATATCCTACGTACATCCCCGTATCCTTGCAACATTCCACTACGGCTATGAATTTCATATTTATACTCCCTCAAGTCATTAACATGCAGCGAAGTTGATTCGAGTAAGCGGTGATGTATCTTCTTATTTGACGTAGTTGGTTGTCACCCGAATAATGCAATTATCCTCAACTTCATTGCACGCTTTGTCAAGTTCTTGTTGTAATGTCTCATTATTCCGATAGTCACTTCATACCGGGATCACACACCTTCCCATTGATCCTTGATGTATCGTTAAGGGGGTCTTATAATACACTTCTGTAAAGTCATTCGAATTATGGCCGCGGTTTTCGACAGTCGGATTCCCGCGGTTTTCGTCGTTCGCGTGACCACGATTCTTGACGATACGTTCGCTTAACGCAACGCCAATCCGAAAGGAACTTCCGATGGCCCACCACAAGGCCCTGATGAAGGGCGGCTTCCTCCTGCCCACCTGCGAGAAGCACTTCCACGACCACGACGAGACCTGGCTGATCCTTAAAGGGAGCGGGACGGGATTCTGGATCGATCACGACGGCAAACGGGAGGATTTCGTCCTGGAAGCGGGGGACGTCTGGATGATCCCAGCGGGTTTCGAACACGGTTGCGCCGGGACGAACAGCGAAGACTTCACGATCAGTGTCTTCGACGGGACGAAACCGCCCGGGTGCCACGTTCACGCCCATTATTATATTGAAAACGAAGGGTACATCCCCTCGCTGAAACTGTTCAAGACGCCGACGGACCGGTACGCATCGGCTTAGGCGTCGCGGCCTGGACCGGCGACGACGAAAGATCCGTCCACTTCAGCACTCGCATTCAAGGAACATCGACATGGATTTCAGGGACGACTGGGAGCGCGCCGAACACGACTACGTGCAATGCCTGAAACGGCTCGAGGCCGCCGAGGCCGATCTCGATGCGGCACGCAAAGCGCTGCTGGATCTCACGCCGAAGGAGGGACGCAGCGGCAGGCTGCTCAATGTCCGCTACCAGAAGAACCGGGGGGCCGTGGACTGGAGAGCGGCGCTCCACGCGGTCCTGGAAACAGACGAAGTCGCGCTCGACGAAATCGGCGACAAATACCGCAAGCCGGAATCGGGCGCCTGGTACGTCCGGCTGAACAGACGACCGGGCAGCGCTTAGCGCACGGCCTGGACGGAACATCGGAGCAAGGCGCGGCATGGACCTCAGTTTTTTCACGAGCGCGGGAGGGGACGCCTGGACCCTGGCGGAATGCGCCGGGTGGGCGAAGGAGAACGGGTTCGACGCGGTGCGGCTTTCGGCCGGCGGGGCCGTCGACCCGGACCGCATCCTCGCCGGCGGCCCCGGTGAAGTCGAAGACACCCTGAAGTCTCACGGCATCTACCTTGCCGCGCTTTCGGCTCACAACAATCTCCTGGACGACGACACGGAACAGGCGGACGCTGCGGAAGACCGGCTGCGCAAGGCCATCCTGGCGGCCTCGGCCCTGGGCACGCCGGTGGTCGTCACCCATGCCGGCAGTCCCGTGGGCTGGCATTTCTACGGGCAGTTTTCCTCGCCTCCCGGGAACCCCGGCGACCGGTCCGCGGAACTGGTGGAACGATTTCGGGCGCGCTATACGCCCATCGTAAAGCTGGCCGAAGACCACGGCGTCACCATCGCCCTGGACGGCGCAGTGCGCATGGGCAACATCGCCTGCAACCCGGAGATGTGGGAGCGGGTGCTCGACGCGGTGCCGTCCGATCACCTGGGCCTTTCCTGCGATCCCTCCCACTGGCTCTGGATGATGATCCTGCCCGCCGAGGACGCCATCCGCATGTTCGCGGGCAAGTGGGTCTACGCGGACGTGAAGGACGCCGAGGTGAGTCCTGCCATGCTGTTCCGCCAGGGCATCATCGGCAACTGGTGGTGGCAGTACCGTGTTCCGGGCCGGGGCCAGCTGAACTGGGGCACCGTCATCGGCGCCCTGGTCGAGTCGGGCTATGACTACGTCCTCTGCGTCGAGAACGAGGACCGCGGCATGCCGGGACTGGCCGGATTCGCCCTGGGCGGCCGCCATCTTCGCCAGTTCCTCCCGCCGGCCGGCGCGGAGTACCAGCGGCCGGCCGGGCCCTGGGACGTCTCCTGATCGTTTTTCGTGTGCTCGCGGCGTAAACGCCTGGTTTCACCCTACGGAGCCCTCCATGTACAGCCATGATCCCCTTCCCCCCGTCGACCGACGCAGGACCGAGATCCGCCACCTGAACCTGCCTTGCGAGTTCGTCGCCCCGGCCACGAAGGAAGCCTGGGAAAAGCGCGCCCGGTCGCTCCGGGAGCACATCCTGGTCAGCATGGGCCTCTGGCCGAACCCCGCCCGGAGCTCGTTGAACGCGGAGATCACCCACCGGGTCGAACGCGAGGGATACAGCATCGAAAACGTTCGGTTCCAGAGCCTGCCGGGGTTCTACGTGACCGGGAACCTGTACCGCCCCGCCGGCGGCGACGGTTCTGGTCCGGGCAGCCCTGGTGCCAACGGATCCGGCGACGACCGGTCTGCCGACAGCGCAGGCGGCGACGGCCCCCGGCCCGCCATCTTGAATCCCCACGGCCACTGGACGGAAGGCAGGCTGAACCACGATCCTGACGGTTCGATTCCCGCCCGGTGCATCAACTTCGCCCTCCAGGGTTACGTGGCTTTCGCGTGGTCCATGGCCGGCTACAACGACAGCACGCAGTTGGCCCACCGGACGTTCGGCGACGACGGGAAGCAGCTCTGGGGCCTCAGCCTCATGGGGCTGCAGCTCTGGAACGGCATGCGTTCCGTCGATTTCCTCCAGTCGCTGCCGGACGTGGACAACAGCCGCATCGCCTGTACCGGGGCCTCGGGCGGCGGCACCCAGACCTTCATGCTCACCGCCGTGGACGACCGCGTCCGGGCCGCCGCGCCGGTAAACATGGTGTCGGCGCACATGCAGGGCGGATGCATCTGCGAGAACGGCCCCAATCTCCGCATCGAAACGAACAACATGGAGATCGCCGCCCTGGCCGCGCCGCGGCCGCTCCTGCTGGTGTCCGCCACGGGGGACTGGACGGTCAATACGCCCGTACAGGAGTACCCCGCCATCCGGGCGGTCTATGCGCTGTACGACGCGGAGGATTGCCTGGAGGAGGTGCAGTTCGACGCGGGCCACAACTACAATGCCGCCAGCAGGGAAGCCGTGTACGCCTTTTTCGGCAAGTGGATGCTGGACAACGGAAGCGGCGATCGGTTTTCGGATCGGCCCGTCGAACCGGAACCACCGGATTCGATGCGCGCGGTTACGGACGATAACCGGCCGGAAGACTGGGTCGACGAAGCGGGGTTGACGGACGTATGGATCGATCGCGCCCGGAAGCAGCTCAAGAAGATGAAGCCCACCGACGCCAGGTCGTTGCGCAGGTTCCGACAGGTCATGTCGGCCGGTTTCCGATCGATTATCGGATCACCCGGCGCGACCGACGACGACCTGGTCGCGACCCCCCTGGGCATGCACCGGACTGGTACCTGTACCGTCCAGCCGGGGTTCATCGGATGGCGGAGCGGAGGCGACCGGGTCCCCTTCACCGAATTCCGCCCGCCGGATCCTCCCCGGGGCGCGGTGCTGGTGGTCCATCCCGAAGGCGCGCCGGCACTGACACAGGATAACGGGCGGGACCCCGGTCTGCTTGTCCAGCACCTGCTGGGCAAGGGCCTGCTCGTCCATGCGGCCGACGTCTTTCTCACGGGCCGTGCGGACGGTGAGCCGGTGGACGGTAAACCGGCGGAAGGTAAACCGGCGAACCGTGAGCCGGCGGTCCGCGAGCCGGCCTCTGCGGAACACGCCTACTTCTCTACGTACAACCGCACCGCGACCGCCAACCGCGTCCAGGACATCCTTACGGCCGTCGCCTGGCTCAGGCGAACCGGCGGCGTCGCCTCGGTATCCCTGATAGGCATCGGCGCGGCCGGTCCGTGGTGCCTGCTGGCCTGCGGACTTTCACCCCACGTCGACCGCGCCGTCATCGACGCCGATCGATTCGACACGGACAGCGATGAAGCATACGAAAGCAGGTTGTTCATTCCGGTGCTGCGGCGCCTGGGTGGACTGTCCGCGGCCGCTGCCCTCGCGACCCCGGCCGAGTTGTATCTGCACCAGACCAGCCACGCGTTTGAAACTGATGATATAGAAGCCGCCTACCGCGCGGCGGACGCGCTGGACCGCCTCAGGACGCAGCGCACCCCAGCGGATATGCCCCAGGTTGTCGCCTGGATCGACGAAGGTCCGTAGTCGAATGGCCGGTTGAAGAAGCGCGTGCCTGAGATCCGATCGAAGGCGCGAATGGTTAAGGGCAGGAACCTGTCCTTAACCGTGGCTATGACAATAGCGATTGCCTGACAAGCTGGTATTTCGTATATTAACTGGCCGTAATATCCTACCGAGCGGACGGTTACGCAATGCGTTACCAGACCTTTCGCTGCGGGCTATATTGAATTAATGGCTAGACTACGCCTTGCAACAAGGAATGTCTCATATGGCCAAGACCCCCGACATGGGCGACATACAGAAGGACCTCAAGGAGTTCTTCTCGACCAAGTACGGCACGCAGGTCCAGTTCGCCCAGCCGGAGAAGGAAGGCGTCCCGTCGGATCCGCCCGCGGAAGAAGTCCCGCTGCCGGAGATCCGGTTCGACATGAAGCCGGAGGAGTTGGAAGCCTACCTGAACGAATACGTCATCCGCCAGGACGAGGCCAAGGAGATCCTGGCCACCAAGATCTGCACCCATTTCAACCGCATCCGGCTCCAGCAGGAGAAGGAACCGGTCGGCAACATCAAGAACAACATCATCCTGATCGGTCCGACCGGGGTGGGGAAGACCTACCTCATCAAGCTCATCGCCAGCAGGATCGGCGTGCCCTTCGTCAAGGGCGACGCCACACGGTTCAGCGAGACGGGCTACGTGGGCGGGGACGTGGACGAGCTGGTCCGCTCGCTGGTCCACGAGGCCGACGGCAACATCAAGCTGGCGGAATACGGCATCATCTACATCGACGAGATCGACAAGATCGCCTCGTCGGGCAACGTCGTGGGTCCCGACGTGTCGCGGACCGGGGTGCAGCGCACGCTCCTCAAGCTGATGGAGGAGACGGACGTGGACCTGCAGGCGCCCCACGACCTGACGTCCCAGATGGAGAACGCCCTACAGTTCCAGAAGACGGGCAAGGTCGAAAGAAAACGCATCAACACGCGGAACATCCTCTTCATCGTCAGCGGGGCCTTCGCCAACCTGGAAGAGATCATCAAGAAGCGCATGAGCGTGCAGACGATGGGCTTCGAGCAGGGCGACGGCGCGGAGAAGCCCGATGACGGCGAATGGCTGCCGCACGTGACCGCGGAGGACCTGATCAAGTACGGCTTCGAGTCGGAGTTCATCGGGCGCCTTCCGGTGACCGCCGTGCTCCACAAGCTCAGCGTCGACGACCTGTTCCAGATCCTCCGGAACCCGAACAGCCCGGTCATCATCGCCAAGAAACTGGACTTCAAGGCCTACGGCATCGACGTGGACTTCGACGAGAAGTCGCTGCGCCTGATCGCCGAGCAAGCCCACCAGTCGGGCACGGGCGCCCGCGGCCTCATCGGCGCGATGGAGCGGATCCTGATCCGGTTCGAGAAGAAACTGCCGTCCAGCACGGTGAAACAGTTCGGCGTGACGGCCGAGTTGGTGGAGAACCCGGAAAGCGAACTCGAGCGGATCCTCGCTGAGGCGCCGCCCGAACCGGCCGAGCTGGTGCAGGTGTATTACGCGGAACACGACATCACGCTCACGCTGGACGAAGCCGCCGCCGCAGCGCTGGAAGACCTGGCGGAGCAACAGGGCCGGACCACCGAAGAAATGGGGATGGAACTGTTCAAGGACTACGTCCACGGCCTGAAGCTGATCCAGGCCAGGGAACTGAAGATCACCAAAGCAGCGATCGGGAATCCCGGCGCGTACCTGGACCGGCTGATCAAGAAGTTCTACGAAAACCAACCCAAGACGACCTGACGATCATCCACCCCAATTACCGTCCATGATCCCGGTAGCACTCACCATCGCGGGTTCCGACTCCGGAGGCGGCGCCGGCATCCAGGCGGACCTCAAGACGTTCTCGGCCAACGGCGTGTACGCCATGTCGGCCGTAACGTCCGTGACCGCCCAGAACACCCTCGGCGTGCAGTCCGTCCACAACCTGCCGCCCGAAGCAGTGGCGGCGCAGATCGAATCCGTCCTTTCGGATATCGGCGCCGATGCCATCAAGACAGGCATGCTCGCCAACGCGGAGATCATCGCCGCCGTGGCGGACGCGCTGGGGGCGTATCCCGACATCCCCCTGGTGGTGGATCCGGTGATGATCGCCAAGAGTGGCGACGCGCTGCTGGAAACCGAGGCGGTGTCCACGCTGATCGAACGGCTCGTCCCCCTCGCCGCCGTCGTCACGCCGAACCTGGACGAGGCGAAGGCGCTGACGGGCATCGAGGCGTCGGACGTGGAAGGCATGAAGGCCGTCGCCCGGAAGCTCTGCGAGATGGGGCCGCGCCACGTGGTCGTCAAGGGCGGGCACCTCGAGGGACCGGCCGTCGACGTGTTGTTCGACGGCGCGGAATTTCGGACCTTCGAGGCCGAACGTATCGAGACCCGGAGCACCCACGGGACAGGGTGCACCTTCGCGTCCGCCATCGCCGCCGGACTGGCCAAGGGCGCCGGGGTGGCCGAAGCCGTGGAGTCCGCGAAGGCCTACCTCACCGGGGCCCTGCGCAATGCCGTACCCCTGGGCGGGGGCCACGGGCCGGTCCATCACTTCCACGCACTCTACCGCGACACCGATCGCCTCTCGGTCCTGGACCAGTTGTCGGCCGCGGCGCGCCGTCTGGAAAACGCCCATGCAGGGGATCTCGTCCCGGAAGTGCAGTGCAACCTGGGCATGGGACTGGCCGGCGCGCAGTCGGCGGACGACGTGGCCGCCTTCCCCGGCCGGCTCATCCGCGTGCGCCGCGATATCCGTTCCGTGGCGCCGCCCGAGTTCGGCGCGTCCTCCCACGTGGCCCGGATCATCCTCACCGCCATGCGGAAGGACCCGGCCAAGCGTTCCGTGATGAACATCCGGTACGACGAATCGATCCTGGGCGCCTGCCGGGGGCTGGGGCTTTCAGTCGCCTCCTTCGACCGGCACGAGGAGCCGCTCGAATCAAAAAGGCGGGAAGGTTCGTCGCTTGAGTGGGGAACGGCCCGGGTCATCGAGGAGCAGGGCTTCGTGCCGGATATCGTCTACGACCTGGGGGACGAGGGGAAGGAACCCATGATCCGGGTCATCGCCGAGACCCCGGAGCGGGTCGGGGACATCGCGCTGGCCGTGCTGGAACGATCGAGAGGAAAGTAACCCAGGTACCATTCCGGCCGCCGGGCCGGTCAATACCCCAGTTTGCGCAGGTAGGCGCGTTCCCGCTTCATCTTCTCGATATCGGGCAGGTCCGACTGGCTGGGGCACACGGTCACCCACCGTTCGTAACCGATTTCCTCCAGCGCTTTCATGGCGGCGCCGAAGTCGAGCAGCCCGCCGTCTCCGAGCTCGACGAAGCGGTAATCCTTGTAATCCTGCAGGTGCACGTACACCAGCCGGTCCCTGAAGTCCCGGATGGACTGGGCGGGATCGTAGTGCCAGAAGGCCGAGTGGGAGACGTCGATGCAGAGTTGCGCCCGCTTCATCAGGCGCATGAGCAGTTCCCATTCCTCGCGGGAATCGACCGTGGTGCTGGTATGGATGTGGTAGCACACGTCCAGGTCGTACTGCGATGCGTAGTCGGCGAATTCGTCGGAGAGGTCGGCCAGGGCCCGGATGTCGTCCGGCGTCGAGGTGCGTCCGTACGGACGGTTGGCGCCCATGAACATGAAGGTGTCGGCCTCCACGTCGGCGGCGAAGTCGATGCGGCGCTTGTTCCGCTCCTTCATTTCGTGGTCCCCGTCGAGGGAGATGCCGCCGCCGGTAACCACGGCGACCTGGACGCCCGTACGGTCCGATATGGCCCTTACCCGCTGGGCCGACCCCAGCCAGTCCAGCGATTGCCGGATCTCCCAGCCGTCCCAGCCTGATTCCCTGAGTTGCCCGAGGATCTCGTCCAGGTCAGGAGTCTGCCATCTCAGTCCGCTGAATCCCAGTTTGAATTTCAATGCGGGCTCCTTTTCGCTACGCCTTTATCTACGCTACGCCGTTTCCTGCGCTGCGCGTTACCTGCGCTGCAGCCGTTATCCGGCCACTTCACCCGAAATAGCGATCTTGCGGACCTCTTCGCCGTCGAGCCGGTAGTTGGTCGACAGCGCGTCGATGGCCTCGCCGACCCGGCTCAGCGGCAGGGTGTGAGAGACCATCTCCTCGAAGGGATAGCGGCCCGATTCGAGGATGGGCAGGCCGCGCACGAAATGAGTGATAGTGCTGGCCCAGACCCCGACGAGGGTGATGTGGCGGAACACGAAGTGGTTGAAGGGGTTCATGGAGACGTCGCCCGCGTCGGTGAAGTGACCGCCTTCCACGTAGGTCCCGCCCCGCCGCAGCATTTCCACGCCCTCCGGGATGGCCGGCGGCACGCCCGTGCACTCGAAGACCACGTCGGCGCCGTAACCGCCCGGCGTCTCCGCCTTGACCGCTTCGATGCGTTCCTGCGCGTCCGGCACTTCCTCGATGTTGATGGTCACGTCGGCGCCGAAGGCCTTCGCCAGTTCCAGGCGCGACGCGGGCGCCCCGACCACGATGGTGCGGTGTGCGCCGGCCTCGATGGCCGCGGCCAGGCTGAACAGTCCGATGGCGCCTGCGCCCTGGATGACCGCGGTGGACCCGAGTTTCATCTGGGCTTTTTCGGCGAAGTGCAGGCCGACGGTGAAGGGTTCGAGCAGCACCGCGACCTCGGGCGGACTCTGGACCTTGAGAAACTTGCTGCGGGGGATGTTCAGCAGGACGTACTCGGCGTATCCGCCCTGGAAATGGGGCTTGATGTCGGCGTAGGGCCGGAATCCGTAGGCCAGCACGTTGGGACAGAGCCCGGGCTCCCGCACCACCGCGCAGAAGTAGCAGGTCCCGCACTGCTGCCCCGGAATGATGGCGATGAGATCGCCCTCCCGGACAGGCTTTTCCATGGCGTCCGTGTCGACGCCCGATCCCAGCTTCTCGATGACGCCCACGATCTCGTGGCCGAGTACCAGCGGAAAGGCCTTGCGCCGCGCGTGACCTTGATAGACGTGCACGTCCGTGCCGCAGACGCCGCACATGGACTGCCGTACGAGCACCTCACCGGGACCGGGGTCGGGGACCACCGCCTCGCCGACGGTGAACGTGCCCTTTTCCCCGCTCAGGATCGCCGCCCTACCCGTTCGCGCCATTCAGCCTCCAGGTGTTTCTTTACCGGGCGCGCCGCTTTTGCACGCCGCTCTTGCGCGCTGCCCCGGATCAGCGTGGCCACCTCGAATCAGCCACCCGCCGTTTTAACCGTTGAAGCGTCGTTCCGCTTCCGCCCAGTCCACCACGTTCCACCAGGCCTCGATGTAGGCGGGACGCAGGTTCTGGTAGTTCAGGTAGTAGGCGTGCTCCCATACGTCCAGCCCCAGAATGGCCGTCTTGCCTTCCATGGTCGGGCTGTCCTGGTTGGCCGTGGAGTAGACCTCGAGGTTGCCCGCTCCGTCCTTCGCGAGCCAGGCCCAGCCGGATCCGAAGCGCGTCGCGCCCGCGGCCGCAAACTGCTCCTTCATCGCGTCGAGGCCGCCAAAAGTGCTGTCGATCGCCGCGGCCAGGTTGCCCGAGGGGTTTCCGCCGCCGCTGCCGCTCATGATCGTCCAGAACTGCGTGTGGTTGGCGTGGCCGCCGCCGTTGTTGCGCACGGCGGTCTTTATGGCGTCCGGCACGATGGCGCAGTTGTCCGCCAGCAGTTCGTCCAGGCTCTTGCCGGCCAGGTCGCCGTGGTCCGCCAGGGCGTTGTTCAGATTGGTGATGTAGGTGTTGTGGTGCTTGCCGTGATGGATTTCCATGGTGCGCGCGTCGATGTGGGGCTCGAGCGCGTCATGGGCATAGGGCAGATCGGGCAGCGTGAATGACATGGTACTCTCCTTTGGGGATGGATCCGCACAACTGTTGAGAATCGCGGTGCCGGCCAGTCCGGCCAGGGCGCCGCCTGCAATTTTACCGATAAAACCACGGCGGGAAAGGCCGGAGCCGGCGCTTCCCGCTTCCGGATTCGATCCCGTATCGGGGTTCAAATCCGCTTCCGGGTTCGAATCCGCTTCGGGGTACGTATGCGCTTCCTGTTCTGTTGGTTTCATTTCAATGCCTTTCCCTGTGCTGGTCTGTGCTGGTCCGCCGCTACGCCGTCGCCACGACGTCTCCGAACAGCGTGAAGGGCGTGGAACCGTTCACGCGCACAGGCACGATCATGTTGGACTCGACGCCCTCCCGCTCCGGGAATACGACGGTCTTGAAGGCGTCCGTCTTGCCGAAGAGCTTGTCTGCGTCCCGCCTGGACCGGCCCTCGACGAGCACGTTCACAGTCTTTCCCCGGTACGCGCGGTTCCGGGTCTCGGAGATTGATTTCTGCATCTCGATGACGTCCGTAAGGCGCCGGCCCTTCACTTCTTCCGGCACGTCGTCGGCCAGGCGCTTGTGGGAGGCGGTCCCGGGCCGGGGTGAGTACTTGAACATGAAGGCGCTGTCGAACCGCACGGTCCGCATCATCTCGCGGGTGGCCTCGTACTCTTCCTCGGTCTCCCCGCAGAAACCCACGATGATATCCGTCGTCAGGGCGATCCGGGGAATGCGCTCCCGAAGACGCCGGACGACGTCGAGAAACACCTCCGGGGTATAGTCCCTGCGCATGCGGGACAGGGTCGCCGCCGCGCCGGACTGCAGCGGAAGGTGCGTATGGGGACAGATCTTCGGGGAAGCCGCCATGACCTCGATCAACCGGTCCGGGAAATGCGCCGGATGGGGCGAAGTGAACCGGATGCGCTCGATGCCGTCGACTTCCGCCGTCCTGGAAAGCAGGTCCGCGAAATCCACCTCGCCGTCCCGGTACTTGTTCACCGTTTGCCCGAGCAGGGTCACTTCCCGGTAGCCTTCCGCCGCGAGGCGTTCGACCTGGCGGATCACTTCGCCATGGGGCGTGCTGCGTTCCCGGCCGCGCACGAAGGGCACGATGCAGAAGGAGCACATCTTGTCGCAGCCGCGCATGATCGTGACCCAGCCATTTACGCCGGCCTCCCGGACAGGGTCGATGTCGAGATAGTGTTCCGCCCGGTCCCAGGTCAGGCTCAGCGCCGGTTCGCTTTCCGCGTCCAGCGCGCGGAGCATGGCCGGCAGCTGGCGATAGCTGTCGGGACCCGCGACCAGGTCGATGTACGGCGCGCGCTCGATGATCCGGTCGCCGAGGTGCTGGGACATGCACCCGCAGAGCCCCAGGATCAGGTCGGGGTTGGCCGTCTTGAACCGGTTCAGTTCGGACATGCGCCCGAGTACCCGCTGCTCCGCGTTCTCGCGGATGGCGCAGGTATTCACCAGGATCACGTCCGCCCGGTCGACCCGGTCGGTGACCCGGTAGCCCTCGCGGGCGAGCAGCCCCACGATCAGCTCGGAATCCGCCTTGTTCATCTGGCAGCCGTAGGTCTCCACGTACAGGGACCGCGCCTGTGTTGCGGCAGAAGCCGCGGGCGGCTCGAGAACCGTGCTGTCCGTGCTTTCCGTGCTGTCTAGGCTGACCGAGCTGACCGTCACCATGAATCCCCGTGTGATTTCGCGTTTTTTTTGATTCCGCTAATCTATAAGTCCGGCATGATACCGTCAATCAAAAACATGCCCAGCGCGGTGTATCCGGCGCCTCAGTTGTTCCTGTCCTTCCCGGACTTCGTCGCGGGGCAGTCCGCCCCGTTCCAGGCGGTCGTCCTCCGCAGATTCGAGCCGTTCGTAGAACGCCATCCCGAGCCGGGCGATTTCGGGCTCCTCCGGATGGTCGTCCATGACGTGAAACAGGACGTCCTCGGCGCTGGCGTACCGGCCGTACCGTTCGTAGTAGGTGAACAGCAGCGTCGAAGTCGACACGGGAAGGGCCTCCTTCTCGAGGAGACCGAGCAACTCGCCGATCGCTTCGTGGGGATCCGTTACGAGACCGGTGGTGCTGATGTCTTCGCTGATCCATCGAAAGTCCTCCGTGCCGATGGACGGCTCCACGGCGATTTCAAGGTAGCAGTTGAGGGCCTTCAGGTACAGGCGGCGGCCGTCCTCTTCCAGCCCGTCGGCCACGGCCAGGGTTCCGTCCTCCTTGAACAGGCGCGCGGCCATGAGGGCGGTGTCCACGGCCCCGCCGCTCCGTTTCATCAACATGGAGAGCAGGGTGCGTTCCGACAGCGCCATGACGGAGGACGTCGACAGGCCGAAGATGTCCTCCCAGGTCTGGGCGATGATCGATCGGGCCCGGTGATAGTCCTGGTCCCTGCGCACCCGGATCAACAGGATCAGCGCATCGATGAAAACGCGGATCGTCCTCATGATGTAGTCCTGTCTAAACATCGAACGGGCCCTCACGCGATGGTACCGGTGCTCAATCCTTCCCGGTCGTTACGCGCCGCCGGACCGACGGCGGAAATCCATAGGAGGAAACTCCGGTACGGAAGCAAGCCGTATTTGGTGTATGGCTGGAATGCCGACGAAATGGGGGACGCCCGGCATACGGCCGCGGCACAGCGCGGTACAACGCGGCATACGGCCGCGGCACAGCGCGGCACAGATAAGAAAAAGGCAGGGAATGTACGAAGCCCCTGCCTTTCTGACACTGATTAGCGGTCGTAATGGATCAGCAGCCGTTTTCCGACCGGATGTACTGCATGGGATTGACGCGCCTGCGGTCCTTCTGAACCTCGTAGTGCAGGTGGCTTCCGGTGGTTCTCCCTGTCATGCCCACACGGCCGATGACATCGCCGCGCTTCAGTTCCGCGCCCTTCTTCACCAGAATGGCGGAAAGATGACCGAAGCGGGTCTTGTATCCGTTCAGGTGGTCCACGTCGATGAACAGGCCGTACCGGGGGTCCACGCCGGTCCTGGCCACGACACCTCCGGCCGGTGAATTGACCGGCGTCCCGGGGGCCGCGGCGATGTCGATCCCGCTGTGCATGGTGTAGAGACCGGTGAAGGGATCGGTCCGCAGGCCGTACCGGCTGGTGATCACACCGGTCACCGGAGTAATCGAGGGAACGAATTGCCAGCGGTCGTCGACCTCGCGGATCTGCCGCTCGATGTCCTCCATGCTCCTGAGCGAAAGACTCGATCTGCGCCGGGAAGTTTCCATCTCGGAGTGCAGCCTGGTAGCCCGGTAAAAGGGCGAATCGGGCCTGAACCCCGGATCCGGCGCCGGAGCAGAACCGCCCACACCCACCTGGCGAATATCCGGGTGGATGCTTGGAAGTCCCGCGATGAGCCGGGCGGACTCTTCCGATGCGATGAGCGATTCCAGCCTGGTCTTGTTCGACTGGCTGGACTGCTCCAGGATCCTTATCTCTTCGTGCATGCTGCCGTGCCGGTATTCGGCCAGCCATGACCGCGCACCGGCATACACGACGCCCGTTATCATGACCAGCGCGCCCAGCATGACGGCGAATGGCAGTCCGGAAAGACGAACCGTCCTATCCCCGAAATGCAGGACCAGAAGCCCGTTCGGCATTCGGCGTTTCATCAAAACTTCAATTCCCGTAACAGTTGCCAGGCTGAAAAGTTGCCAGACAAATGTTAGTCTATGCGATTAAACCACTTATCGCGACTATATGTCACCTAAAATGTAGCGTATCGGGCCGCGTGTCAAACTCTTTTTTGTGGTTTTTCCATCAACCGGAAGCCGGCTCACAGGCCTCTTTCCGGGAAGAACCAGGTCGAAGGATCAAGGATGCGGCCCTCGTGGTGGACTTCGTAATGTATGTGGTATCCGCTGGTCTTTCCGGTCATTCCGACCAGTCCGATGACTTCTCCGCGTTTCACCCGTTGCCGGTTTTCGACCAGCACTTCGGAAAGGTGGCCGTAACGCGTGACGTACCCGTTCTGGTGGTTGATGTCCACGTACCTGCCGAGGCTCGCATTCACGCCGGTTCGCGTCACCACGCCGTAGGCCGTGGCCCGTACGGACTCGTTCGCGTTCGCGGCGATATCCAGTCCACCGTGCACGCGCACCTCGTCGCTCAGCAGGTTCCGCGACGTGCCGAACGGTCTCGAAACGGGACCCGGCACCGGCGAGACGATTGGGATGCCGCGCCAGTAGGCCTCGTCGGTCCTGGATGCCGCTTCGACGGGCCGCAGGCTGGCCAGTTCCGCGCGGGTTTCGTCCAGCAACCGGTCGATCCGGCCGCCGATCCTGCTGATGGCCTCGCCGGGAGATTCGGACCACTCGATGGATGCCGGGGCCGGCAGGGATTCTTCGGGGTCGTCAGCCGTACCTGGCGGACCGGACGCATCGGGGCCGTGAACGATCTTGTCGATATCCGCCGCGCGTTCCGACAGATTCTCGATCCGCGATTCGATCGCACCGTCCAACTCGTGCAGGGCGATCACCTGCTCCCGCAGCCGAATGTTTTCCCGCTCCCGTTCCGTCAGGGCGCCGTCGTCCAGCAGGTTCGTCAGGAAGGACGCGCCGATATGCCATCCGGCCAGCAACAGCAGCACCAGGACGGCGACGCCGGCCAGGACCGGAAGGAGGCCGTACTCCCGGGCTTCTTTCCGGGCATTGGCCGGCAAATGTACGAATGAAACGAACTTGCGTCGCAGCATACCGTTCTCCGCGCACCGGCGGCCGGTACGGCGCTGCCGCGGGCGGATATGCGGCGGGGTGTCCGGGGTGGATCCCGCCGCGCCGGGGATGGGGATCGATCAGTTCAGATAGGCCCGGAGCTTCTGGCTCCTGGAAACATGGCGAAGCCTGCGCAGCGCTTTTTCCTTGATCTGGCGCACGCGCTCCCTCGTGAGACTGAACCGCGTCCCGATCTCCTCGAGGGTATAGGATCTTTCCATGTTTATGCCGTAATACAACGCGATCACGGCCGCTTCCCGCTTGGTCAGGGACCCGAGCGCCCTGAAGATCTCGTCTTTGAGCGCATCCACCATGAGCGCTTCGTCCGGCGAATCCTGGTCGTCGTCCTCGATTAGATCCAGCAACCGGTTGTCTTCACCCGCCTTGAGCGGCGCGTCCAGCGACACGTGGCGGCTCGCGATGCGCATCGTGTCTTTCACGTCGCCGGGATTCATGTCCAGCTCCTCGGCGATCTCCTCGGTACTGGGCTCGCGTCCGAACTCCTGTTCGAATTCACTGGAAAGCCGGCCGATCTTGTGGAGCGTACCGACCCGGCTCAGGGGTAGCCGCACGATGCGGGACTGTTCGGCGAGCGCCTGGAGTATGGACTGCCGGATCCACCAGACCGCGTAGGAGATGAACTTGAAGCCCTTGGTCTCGTCGAACCGCTTGGCCGCCTTGATCAGCCCGATATTGCCTTCGTTGATCAGGTCGGACAGGGAAAGGCCCTGGTTCTGGTACTGCTTGGCCACGCTGACCACGAACCGGAGATTGGAGGCGGTTAGCTTCTCCAGCGCCTTCTGGTCGCCGGCCCGTACCGACCGGGCCAGTTCGGTTTCTTCTTCGGCCATCAGCAGCGGCACGTTGCCGATTTCCTGCAGGTAAAGGTCGAGAGACCGGTCTTCCGTCGCCGCCGATTGGGTTTTCGTTATCGTACTCACGTGCTGTGACAACTCCTGTTTATTCGTTTGACTTCGGGGCCGTTTTCGTCCCCACTTAACCGGGATTTCCCGCCTGATCGGACGTTCCGGGCGGTCCGGTACACGCTGCCTGAAAACTGGCAAGTTTACTAATATACACAAAATTGGAAACTTGTCAATAAAAAACAGGCGAGATCCGCAATGAGGGACGGCCTGGCGGAGTCGTCACGTCAATCAGGGAGAGGTCGCCGCGTCAGCCGGGCAGGGTCGCTTTCGCCATGATTACCAGCGTCACCCCGCACGGGCCGCGTCAGCCGGGCAGGGCCGCCAGCGACCCCTGATCGTCGAATTCCAGCGGACCGCGGCGGTCCGTGATTTCGATGTCCTCCCGGCCGGCCAGCTCGTCGGACAGGGCCTCGGAAACCTCGACGCGTCCGAGGGAAAGCGTGTTCCGGATGCGGACGGCGCGTCCCTCGCCGGGCGGTTTCATGCCGATGGTGGAGAAGGCGGCCTCGATGACTTCGCGGTCGGTGTCCAGGAATACGGGGATGCGGGATTTCTGCGGACTCATGCCCGTGATGGAGTTAACGTAGGTATACCGGTGATTGATCTTGTCCACCAAACGCCGGGTGGTGAAATCGGCCAGCCCGATGCCCACGGCGTTGCCCTCGCTCTCGGGCGTCAGGTCGCGGACGACGATCCGCAGGATCCGCGGGTTCGCGGGCTCGGTCTCGAAGTTCTGCATGCGCCGGCCGATGATGTTCGTGTCCATGCCGGTCCCGCTGATGTTCTTGCCCATCTCGTCGACGATCAGGATGTCGATGTCGTCCGACGGAAGGCGGGGCATGAGGCGCTGCGCCTCCTGGAACAGCCGCCGTTCCTCCTGTTGCAGGACCCCCGCCGGGACGCCGATGAGGTGCGCGGTCTGGTCGTAGGCGTTCTCGATGATGGCCAGCCCGAAGGCCACGGGCGCGTGCTCGAGCACGTGCTGCGACACGGTCGTGATCATGTGTTCGAATCCGTATTCGAAGACCGCGCCGTGATAGTAGCTGGCGCCTTTCTGCTTGCCCAGCCCGATGGCCAGCATCTTCATGAGGCCGCTGCCGACCGAGCCCTTGAAGTCCGTGTGGGGCTTCACCCGGTTGACCACCACGATGTGGTCGGCGCCGAGGGCGTTTCGGTCGAAGTAGACCGGAAGCCCGTCCGCGGTCTCGCCGAGACTCGCCGGCTCGATGTCGGAGCGGATGGGACACCCCGTCGCCGCCTCGTGGATGCCGTAATTCTCCAATACCCTCCGCTGGCCTTCCGAAGTCGCCCCGCCGTGGCTGCCCATGGCCGGCACGACGAAGGGTTTCAGGCCGGCTTTTGTCAGAGCGGCGACGACACTCTTCACGATGGTCGCGATGTTGCCGATCCCCCGGCTGCCGGTGGCGACGGCCACCGTGGCCCCGGCGCGCAGGCCCGTCTCCTCGATCATGCGGGAAACCTCCCCTTCTGCCGTTCCGGCGATGTCCTCGACGAAGGGGGCGTCGAACCGCTGGCGTATCTCCCTGAATGCGGGCAGTTTCATGTGGGGTCCTCCGTTTTAACAGCCGATAGGTGTCGTGGGTCGGGGCCGCTTACCGGTGCGGCGTATACCGGCTCCGTCAGATGCCGTCGACGAACCGCCCGGGATTCAAAGTGCCCTTCGGGTCGAACCGTTTTTTGAGCAATTCCATTATGGGTCGGTTCCCGCCGGTCGAACCCCATACGCCGACCCGTTCCTTCAGGGCGGCCGGGGCGTGTTCCACCACGAAGACGCCCTGTTCTTCCGAAGCGTTCCGCAGGTCCCCGATCAGGCTCGCAAGCCCATCCAAGTCCGATTCCAGGAACGTCCCGTCCCGGTAGAAGACGAAGGCCACGTGGCCACTCGCGAAATGGGAGAGCAGGCCGCAGCTGATGGACAGGCGCCGGCAACCTTCGTCCGCCAGGCGAAAGAGCGCTTCCACGCCGTCCGGCGTTACGCCGGCGCGGCAGGTCACGGCGGGGCCCGTGCCCGGGGGCAGGAGTCCGCCCCCCGGAAAAGCCCGCATCCCGTCCAGCACCCGGCCGTACGTTTCCCCGTCTACGTGAATGACTTCGGCCACCCCCGAATCCCGGAAGAGCCGCTCGCATTCTCCGGCCTGCCAGTCCACCGTCTCATCCGTACCGATCATGCCCGCAACGACCGCGAAGTCCCGGTCATCCCGGTGGCTGCCGTCCCCGGCGACCGCCCCGGAGATTTCTCCGCCGCTTTTCGCCCCGGAACCGGTCTCAGGTCCGGCGGCCTTCCCGGCGAGGAGTGCGCGGGTCGCGGGACTGGCCACTTCCAGAAAGGAGGGCATGATCTCCGAATCCATGACCCGGAAGGCGCATTCGGCCGCCTCCTCGATTCCCGCCGTGGTCCCGATGAGCAGCCTTCCCGCCGCCGGGAGGGGCTGCAGCTTCAGGTTCACTTCCGCCAGGATGCCGAGTGTTCCGAGCGAACCGATATACATCTTGTTCAGGTCGTAACCCGCCACGTTCTTGACGACCTGCCCCCCGGATCGGATGACGGTGCCGTCCGCCTGGACCACCCGCGCGCCGATGACCAGGTCCCTGGCCGTGCCGAAGGACGTCCTGAGCACGCCCGAGGCGTTGGTAGCGAGCGCCCCGCCCAGGGTCCCCGCGTCGCCGTGGGGCGGGTCCAGGGGCAGAAACTGGCCGCGCTTCCCCAGCCCGGCCTGCAGTCCGGCCAGGGTGATGCCCGCCTCCACCGTGGCCGTCTGGTCCGCGGGCTCATGCGCGACGATCCGGTTCAGGCGTTCCAGGGACACCACGATATCCGCGCGGGAGGGCGAAGGGCCGAAGTCCATCTTGGTGCCGCCGCCCCGCGGGATGACGGCGTAACCCTGTTCCGAAGCCATCCGCACGATGGCCGCGAGCGATTCCAGGCTCCCCGGGGCCACGACGGCCGAGGGAACGACCCCTTCCACGGCATGGGATGCCAGGATTTCCCGGCTCGCCGGGGCATAGCCTTCCACGAGAGATCCGAGCCTGCTGTGCAGCAACTCATCGGACATGGATGAACCTAAAGTGCCTTTGTGTCTATAGCAGCGCCGCCTGGCGGTTGGTGTACTTCAGCTCCGCCGTTCCGCATCCGATGCAGGTGCGGTTCGTGGGAAACATCTTGCCGGGATTGCTGAGGTTCTCCTCGTCGAACACCGCTTTGACCGTCTCCATGGCCTCGATATCCGCTTCATTGAAGATCAGGGGCATCAGGTCGACCTTTTCGTAACCGATGCCGTGTTCCCCGGTGATGGACCCGCCCAGGTCGACGCAGGCCCGCAGGATCTCGTTACTGGCCTCCACGGTCTTCCGCGCCTGCTCCTCGTCCCGGTCGTCGTAGGCGATACAGGGATGGATGTTGCCGTCCCCCGCATGGAATACATTGCCGATCAGCAGATCGTATTTCCCGGCCGTCTCCTGGATGACCCGCATGATGTCCGGGATCTTCGTGCGCGGAACCACGCCGTCTTGCACGTAGTAGCTGGGACTCAGGCGCCCCATGGCTCCGAAGGCCCGCTTGCGGCTCATCCACAGCAAGGCGCGTTCCTTGTCGTCCTCCGCGGTGCGGATATCGCGGGCCCGGTTCTCCCGGCAGACCTCGGCCACCGCTTCGGCCTGGTTGTCCAGGCCCGCCTCGTGACCCTCGAGTTCGATGATCAGCACGGCTTCGGCGTCCAGGGGAAACCCGAAATGGTAGGCCGCCTCGATGGCGCCGATGGCGACCTTGTCGATCATCTCGAGGGCCGACGGGACGATCCCGCGGCCGACGACGCCGGCGACAGCGCGCGATGCGTCTTCCACCCGGTCGAACACCACCAGGAACGTCCGCCAGGCCTGGGGCAGGCGGGTCAGCTTGACCCACGCCCGCGTTACGATGCCCAGCATGCCTTCGGATCCGATCATGAGACCGCGCAGGTCGTAACCCACGGCGTCTTCCGCCTTGCCGCCGAACCAGGTGACCTGGCCGTCGGGCAGGACCACTTCTACGCCCAGGGTGTGGTTGGTCGTGACCCCGTACTTCAGGGTGTGGGGGCCGCCCGAGTTCTCGGCGATGTTTCCTCCGATGGTACAGGCGTACTGGCTCGAGGGGTCCGGCACGAAGTGATAGCCTTCCTTGCCGGTCTCCTTCGACAGGTGCAGGTTGACCACGCCGGCTTCCACCAGGGCCCGCTGGTTGCGGAAGTCGACCTCCACGATGCGGTTCATCTTGGTCAGCGCGATCATGACCCCGCCGTCGGGCGGCAGGCTCCCGCCGCTCAGGCCGGTGCCCGCGCCGCGCGCCACGAAGGGAATCCGCGCTTCATGGAGTATCCGGACCACGGCCGCGACGTCCTCCGTCGTGGTGGGGTAGACGACGGCGTGCGGGGCGTTCCGGTCGATGGTCAGCCCGTCGCATTCGTAGACGATCAACTGGTCCGGCGCGTCGATGACGTTCTCCCGGCCCAGTACGTCCGCAAGCCGCTTAACGAGCTGGTCTTTGTTCATCGTTCGCCTCCGTGCGCCCCAACGGCCGGACCGGCCTCCCGCGGTCGCTCACCCGCGCGCCGCGTTTCGCTTGCGCCCCAACGCTACGACCGGGTCAGGTCGAGGAACTCCATCCGGGTACTGCGATCGTCCCTGAAGACGCCGAGCATGGCGCTCGTCGTCGCCTTGGAGTGCTGTTTCTCCACGCCGCGCATCATCATGCAGAGGTGGCCGGCTTCCATGACGACGGCCACCCCCAGGGGATCGAGCCAGGTCTGCAGGGTCTGGGCGATCTGGGAAGTCAGGCGTTCCTGCAACTGGAGCCGCCGCGAAAAGACGTCCACGATGCGGGGGATCTTGCCCAGCCCGATGATTTTGCCGTTGGGAATGTAAGCAATATGGCACTGGCCGAAGAAGGGCAGCAGATGGTGCTCGCACAGCGAAAAGAACTCGATGTCCTTCACCAGCACCATCTCGTCGTAGTCCTCTTCATAGATAGCGCCGTTGATTACGGATTCAATGCTTTTTTCATAACCCTGGGTAAGAAACCGCAGGGACTGCGCCACGCGGAGGGGCGTGCGCCTGAGACCGTCCCGGTCCGGGTCCTCGCCGATCTCCGCGAGCAGCGACCTCGTCAATCCCTCGATCGGGTCTATCGTGGTCACCGGTCCTCCTCGCCATAGTACTCGAAAGCGTTCTTGGACGTCTCCACCAGGCGAATCCGGTAGAGCGAAGGGGTATCGAAAAACGGAAGGAGCCGCTTCCAGATCACCCTGAGCAGTTCCTCCGAAGTCGGATTGACCGTCCTGAATTCCTCCAGGTCCCGGTTCAGGTGGCGATGGTCGTAGCGGTCCACGACTTCCTTTTGCAGGACCTCGTCGAAACGCCCCATGTCGATGACCATCCCGGTCTGCTCGTCCACCGGGCCGCGGACCGTCACTTCCAGTTCATAATTGTGCCCGTGGCCGTGGGGATTGTTGCACTTACCGAATATACGCACGTTTTCTTCGTCGCTCAACCTTATACTGTGCAGGCGGTGGGCGGCGTTGAACTCGACGCTTCTCGTGACGTGGACCATGCTGTCGTCTCCGGTGTATGCGATGTTTCTCGTGCGGCTCTCGCGCAGCAGGACGCGCTTGAGTTCGCACGGTCCGGTACCGCCTTCCAGCGCGTGCCAGAGGTACCGGACGAGCCTTTCGCTGGTCGGCGCAGGACCTTCCAGTGGGCCGTGGTCGTGGTTCAGGTGGCTCAGGTCCAGCGGTTCGATCACGGCGAGGAGCCGCTGCTTGACTTCAGTCAGGTTCAGGACCACGCCGGTCCGGGGATCGACCGGGCCCCCGAAGGTGAATTCGGCCTCGTAGTCGTGACCGTGGCCGGTGCCGGCGGCGCAGGATCCGTACACCCGCCGGTTCCTGGCCTCCGTCCACTCCGGATTGCGGCACAGGTGCGCCGCCGAGAACCGGGTTTTTCGCGTTATGAGCATCATGCGGTGGGGTGCGGCCGACGGGTCATAGCGCTTTGACTGCCTCGTCGGCACGCTGCGGCCGGCGGGTCATAGCGCTTTGACTGCCGCTTCCGTCACGGTCCTGACGGCTTCTTCAAGCGTTCCGCCGAACGTGACGCCCGCGGCGTTCTTGTGGCCGCCGCCGCCCAGGGCCACGGCGACCTGGTTGACGTCGGTATCCGGCCGGGACCGCAAGCTGATCTGGACGGTACCTGCCGTGCCTTCCACGCATATGATCCCGATCTCGACTCCGGCGATGGTCATGGTCACGTCCACGAACCCGCTCGTATCCGACGACCGGGCGCCGGTTTCCTCGATCATGGACCGCGTAACGGTCAGCCAGGCGATGCGGCCGGATCCGGTAAACTGAATATTGGAGAGCGCGCGGCCCATGAGCCGGGTGCGGGCGCCCGTGTTCCGGTTGTAGATCTGGTCGTAGACCCGGGACGGGTCGACACCCTCCGAGAGGAGTTTGGCTGCGACGATATGGGCGCACGGCGCGCTCCTGGCGAAGCGGAACGACACGGTATCGGTCAGGATGCCCGTGTACAGCGCGTCCGCCGCCCTCGACGTGAGCGGAGCGCCGATCGAGTCGATCAGATCGTAAACCAGTTCAGCCGTCGAGGACGCCTTCGTGTCGATCACCGACAGCGGCGTGATCAGTTCACTGTAGGGATGGTGGTCGATCACGATCTTGACCGCCGCCGATTCCTCCAGCGGTTTTCGCAACCGCCCCAGCCTGTCCCAGCTGTTTGCGTCCACGATGACGACCACGTCCGCGGCGGCGAGGCGCCCTGTCTCCTCCTCCGGAGCGGGCGCGAGGATTTCACCATCGGGGTCCAGCCAGGTATAGGCGGCGGGAATGGCGTCGTTCATGGCGACGACGGCGTCCTTTCCCAGCGCCTTCAGACACTCGTAGACCCCCAGGGCCGATCCGATCGAATCCCCGTCGGGATTGACGTGGCTGGAGATCACGAAGGACTGGTTCGATGCGATGACTGCCTTGACTTCATCCCACATGGTCATTTTCCATGGATCGGTCCCGACGGCGTCTATTTTCATCGCTTCGCCGGGTTTCGGTCCGTACGACGCGCTTTCGATTCCGCCTGGGTCCGCCGAATCGGGTGATCCGGCGTGCCGGTAAGAAACGCCGAAAATAAAGATCAGCGACCTTCATGTCAAGGTTTAATGTTGATCCTGAGCGGATCCAAATCGGGTTAAATGGTTGATAAATATGTGTTTTAATTGACACGCTCTCGGCTGGCCGGTAGGTTGCATGGGATCCGGGGAAACACCCGGCTTCAACGCCTTGCCACCTTCCGGGCGGACCAGGTCTTCCCCACAGTCTCCCGATCGGCACATGCCCATGTCGAACGCCCTCGTCCTGTTCATGAAAGCCCCGAGACCCGGGACCGTTAAAACCCGGTTGACGCCGCGGGTAACGATGGACGAGGCCGCGGATCTCTACCGCGCCTTCATCGTGGACACGCTTCACCTGGCCCGGCGTATCTCAGGCGCGGCCCTCTTCGTGGCCTGGACGCCCGACGACGGACGGGAGGAACTCGTTTCCGCCCTGGGCGGTCCGAGCGATCCGGGCAGTCCGGGCAGTCCGGGCAGTCCGGGTGATCCGGGCAGTCCGGGTGATCCCAGCATGAACTGGTTTCGTCAGCGCGGCCGCCATCTCGGGGAACGGTTGTCGAACGCCTTCGCGGCCTTCCGGCAAGACGGATGGGAAAAGACCGTCGTGCTGGGTGGTGACAGCCCCCTCCTTCCGCAGGCTTTCGTCGAAGAGGCTTTCGAGGCACTGGATCGGCACGACGTCGTGCTCGGTCCCGCCGAGGATGGAGGCTACTACCTGATCGGACTGGGCGGACCGGACGAACCGGGAACCCGGAGGAAGACCGCCGGCCGATACGAGCGGCTGTTCGAGTCCATATCCTGGGGCACCGGCCGCGTGCTGGCGCAGACCCGTGCGGCCATCCGGGCGTGCGGGCTTTCATGCCACGAACTCCCGGTCTGGCACGACGTGGACCGTCCCGCCGACCTGGACCGGATCGCCCGGGAAATCCAGACGCTACGCGCCGGCGGCGACCACCTGACCGGCCGATGCACGGAAACCGCACTCGAAGCGGTAAGCCGACGAGGGAGAGGCCCATGAAAGCCGACCGGGAAGCGCTGCAGCGCCAGTTCGCCCGCCTGCCTTCCGTGCACCTGGTGCAAGGTAAATCCCGCATCGAAGCGCTGCGCGGCCGGTTCGAAGACGGGCAGATCGATGCCGCGATCCGGAAGGTACTGCGCGACGCGCGGGACCGGATCCGGTTTCGTCCCCCGGCGAAGGAAGGGGGTGGATTCGCGGAAGCGGACGGATTCGCCGAGGCGGACGGATTCGTGCCGGAGTTCTTCGCCGAATTGGCCGCCGCGCGACTGGAGGATTTAGCCCATTCGGCGAGCGGGGAGTTGATCAACGCCTCCGGCATCCTCTTCCATCCGCTCGCGCGGGACCCCTGCGCCGGAACGGCCGCCGGGAGCGCCTCGAGGCTGGCCCTCACCCTCGCGGATTACGAGGAAGACGGCCGTACCGCCGGACTCGTGCGCGATCTGACCGGCGCCGAAGACGTACTGGTCTGCCGGTCCGTCGCCGCCGCCTTCCTCCTGGCGGTCCGGGCGCTCGCGGGTGGTGCGGAAGTGGTTATCGGCCGCAGCCAGGCGGGATTGATCGACGCGCCATACGAGGAACGGCCCGTGAACCCGGTGTCGCTATGCGCCCTTGCCGGCGCTAGGATGGTCGAGGCCGGCGCGACCAACAAGTCCCGCCCGTCCGACTATCGGCGCGCAGTGGGAGACCGGACCGCACTGATCGTCACGGCGCGTCCGTCCACCTGCGCCTTGCGAGGTTTCACCGAGGAAGCGACGCTGGAGGAGATCGTCCGGGCCGGAGCGGAATCCGGCGCCACGGTGCTTCACCTGGCCGGCGATACGACGTTGCGCCCGGTCACTTCCGCGCCTTTCGGGGCCAGGAGTTCGGTCACCGATATCGTGCGGACCGGTACGCCGCTGATCATCGCGGCCGGCGGCGGCCTGATCGGCGGCCCGTCCTGCGGACTGCTGATCGGTACGCGACGGGTCATCGCGCGACTGAGCGCGCACGGGACCTGGCCGGCAACGCAGGCCTCCCGGCACGTGAGGGCGGGATTCGACGCTCGGCTGGCGGAACTGGCCGAAGGCTCCTGCGACCTCGCGTGCCATCCTGCGGCCCACATGCTGGCCGCATCCGGGGAGGAGGTAGGCGCCCGCGCGCGCCTGCTCTTCGAACACCTGTCGGAGGACGACCGGCTCCGCAAGGCGTGTGCCGTGATCGAAAGCCGTACATATCTCACGGCGTACCGCCTCCCCGCCGATGCCCTGCCCAGTTACGCCGTCTCCATGCGCCGGCCGGACGGCGATCCCGGGCGCCGGCCGGACGGCGATCCCGGCGGCCTGGCGGCCCGGTGGCTGAAGGCAACCCCGCCACTGCTGGCCGAATGCGGCCGGGACCAGGTCCGGATCGGCCTGCGGGGCGTGGCGCCTCATCGCATCGCCGACGTGGCGCGAATCGTGCGGACAGGCCTGTAACATTCCGGCTTATAACTTATGGAAATAATAATACTTGTAAGGGAACGGCGGGCCGGATATATTCGAACCGTACCACCGCAATCCGAAATCATTCAACCGGAACAACGTAATCTTGCAACCTGAGCAAGTCGTATCCGACGTAATCCACGTCGGCAAGCGGATGTATGACCGGGGATACGTAGCCTCGAACGACGGGAACTTAAGCGTTCGACTGTCCGAAGACCGATTGCTGATCACGATGACCGGGGTGAGCAAGGGTTTCCTGGACCCGGACAAATTCGTGATCGTCGACTATGACGGGGCGGTGATCTCCGGGAAGCACGAGCCGTCGTCAGAGATGAAGATGCACCTGATGGTGTACCGGGAGCGTCCGGACGTGCACGCCGTGGCCCACGCCCATCCCCCGGCCGCGACGGGTTTCTCGGTGGCCGGCGTGCATCTGCCCGACGCCCTGCTGCCCGAGGTGATCGTCTCCCTGGGATTCGTACCCATCGCGCCCTACGGGACGCCGGGGACCATGGAACTGGTCGAATCGCTCCGGGGATTCGTGCGGAACCACGACGCGGTCCTGCTGGAAAACCACGGTGCGCTGACCCTGGGTCCGGACATCGTTTCGGCCTATCACAAGATGGAGACCATGGAGCACTGCGCGCAGATCGCCCTCGTGGCGCGCATGCTCGGCCAGGTCAACTCCATCGGCCAGGAGAACGTGGACAAGTTGCACCGAATGTACGGCCGGCCCTATACATCCGGCGGAAACGAAGGGTAACGGACCGAGGAAACTACATGACGACAACGCGCAGAGAACTGGTCAACGAAATCAGCGAGACGCTGGGACTGAAAAAGACGCAGATCTATCCCGTGATCGACGCGCTCTTCGAAATCATGCGGGAGAACCTGGTCGAGGGCAACCGGATCGAGATCAGGGGATTCGGCGCGCTGGAAATCAGGAACACCCGCCCCAAGCCGGCGGCCCGCAATCCGCGGACCGGCTACACCATCGAGGTTCCGGCCCGCCGGAAAGCCAAGTTCAAGCCCGGCAAGATCCTGAAAGAAGCTTTGCGCGCCCAGCGGAAGCGTCGGGAGTAGCCGGTCGCGCCTGGCCGACGCGCGGGCATCGACGCACCCACGCCAATCAGCGAGACATGCCTCCCTTTTACCCGGTCGGCAAGCTGCCCGCGGAAGACCTGGACCGCATCCTGCGCCGCTATGCTTCCGGCGCCGACCCGAGACTGCTCGTGGGCCCGGGGATCGGCCGGGACGCGGCGGTCATCTCATTCGGCTCCAGCGTACTCGTCTCCAAAACCGACCCCATCACCTTCGCCACCGAGGAAATCGGCTGGTACGCCGTCAACATCAACGCCAACGACGTCGCCGCCATGGGCGCGGCTCCGCGGTGGTTCCTCTCGACCATTCTGCTGCCGGAAGACAAAACCGACGCCGACCTGGTGGACCGCATTTTCTCCGGCCTGTCCGACGCCTGCCTGGAACTCGGCATCACCCTCTGCGGCGGGCACACCGAAATCACCCACGGCCTGGACCGGCCGCTGCTGATCGGGCAGATGCTGGGGGAAACGACGGCCGACGGCTATGTCTCCGGCGACGGCGCCCGGGTGGGCGACCGGATCCTGCTGACCAAGGGGATCGCCATCGAGGCGACGGCGCTGATCGCCATGGAAAGAAGCGACGAGGTCCGGACGCGGTTTTCCGACGAGTTTCTCGAGACCTGCCGGCGGTATCTCAGGCAGCCCGGCCTCAGCGTGGTCAGGGAAGCCCGCCTCGCCATGGAGACGGGCGGGGTCCACGCCATGCACGATCCCACGGAGGGCGGACTCGCATCGGGACTGCGGGAAATCGCGGCCGCTTCCGGGGTCGGCATGCTCATCGAGGAGGACCGGCTTCCGTTGCTGCCCGAATCGGAGGCCCTTTGCGCGTTATACGGCCTGGATCCCCTGGGCGTCATCGCGTCGGGCGCCTTGCTCATCGTGGTGGAGGCGGACCGTTCGGAGCCCCTGGCGGCCTGCCTGGGCGAAGCCGGCATCCCGGTCGCGGAGATCGGGTCCGTACAGCCTCCCGGGTTCGGAATCCGTATCAGGAGCCAGGGTGAAATCGCCGATCTCCCGGCCTTCGACCGGGATGAAATCGGCAAGGTGTTCGAAGCGACGTAACGCAGTCCGGGACCGGTAAAAAAACTTGCATGCGGACCCCCGGAAGCTTAGATTTGGACAGCGAAAACCGGAAGTACGGTATACGGCCAGGGGTCGTTCTTCGGCCCGCTTGTAATCACATCTTCGCATTCCTTCAGGAGAACATCATGGAAAAAGTGATGGAAATCATCGTTTTCCTCATGAAGCACATGCAGGATGAAAAAGGCCGCTTCAACGACATCGCCGACGTCTCCCAGACCCTGGTCGGCCACGGCTATACCCAGCAGGAGGTCAACACGGCCTTCGCCTGGCTGTTCGACCGCCTCCAGGCGCAGGCGGAAGTCGTCGTCGATCCGACCAGACCGCTCCAGCCCAAACCCAACCGGATTCTGCACGCCGTGGAACAGCTGATGATCCAGCCGGACGCCTACGGCTACCTGCTGGAGCTTCGCGAACTGGGCCTGATCACCGATACGCAGACCGAACTGATCATCGAACGGGCCATGCTGACGGGCGCCCGTTCCGTCACCCGTGATGACATAAAAACCATCGCCGCACCGATCCTGTTCGAGTCGGAATCCGGCCAGGTCATGATCTGGCTGCCCGACGACCTTGAAGAGGGCATCGTCGGGAACTGAAGTCCGACCCTCCTTCATCTCCAGCGCGACTACGCTCAAACATGTCCAAATCACTCGTTATCGTGGAGTCCCCGGCCAAGGCCCGTACGATCAAGAAGTACCTGGGCAAGGATTTCGAGATCATGGCGTCCGTCGGCCATGTCCGGGACCTGCCGCCCAAGAGCCTGGGCGTCGACGTCCAGAACGGCTTCCAGCCCGAATACGTTACGATCCCGGGCAAGGAAAAGGTCGTGAAGGACCTCCGCAGCGCGGCGCGGACGGCCGATCAGATCTTCCTCGCGACCGACCCCGACCGGGAGGGCGAGGCCATCGCCTGGCACGTGGCCAGCCAGCTGGGCAACAGCAAGAAGGAAGTGGGGCGGGTGCTCTTCCACGAGATCACCCCCGGGGCGGTGCGGACGGCGATCGAAAAGCCCGTGTCGATCGACATGCAGAAAGTCAATGCCCAGCAGGCGCGACGCGTCATGGACCGTCTCGTCGGATACCAGGTCAGCCCCTTCCTCTGGAAGACGATCACCGGCGGTCTGAGCGCGGGCCGGGTACAGTCGGTGGCGCTGCGTCTGATCTGCGAGCGGGAAGTGGAAATCGATCAGTTCAAGGTCGAGGAATACTGGTCCATTACGGCCCACCTCCGGTCGGAGGGGGACGCCGTGTTCCCGGTCAAGCTGATCCGCGTGGACGGAGAGAAGTTCAACATACCCGACGAGAAATCGGCCCGGGCGCTGATCGAGGACCTGCGCGGGAAGATCTTTGAGATCGAAGGCATCACGCGGAAGCGCACGCAGCGCAATCCCTATCCGCCCTTCATCACCAGCACCCTCCAGCAGGACGCGGCCAGGCGCCTTCGGTTCACCACCCAGAAGACCATGATGATCGCCCAGCAACTCTACGAAGGCATCGAGCTGGGCGACGAGGGGGCCATCGGGCTGATCACCTACATGAGGACCGACTCGACCCGGGTCGTGGACGAGGCGATCACGGCCGTCCGGGACCTGATCGGGCGGGTCTACGGCGACGAATACGTCCCCCCCAAGCCGCGGAGATTCAAGACCAAGGCCGGTGCCCAGGACGCCCACGAGGCGATCCGGCCCACGGCGGCGGACCGCACCCCGGAGAAGATGAAGCCCTTCCTGACGAAAGACCAGTACAGGCTGTATGAACTGATCTGGCTGCGCTTCGTGGCGTCCCAGATGCGACCGGCCCGGTTCGATGTGACTACCGTGGACATACGGTGCGGGAAGTACCAGTTCCGCGCCACGGGCACCGTACCGACCTTCGCGGGATTCCTGAAGGCCTATGAAGAACCGGTCGACGAGGACGCGGAAGTCAAGGATGACGAGAAATCCCTTCCCGAGCTGCGGAAGGACGAGAAACTCGCCCTGGAAAAGCTCGAACCCAGGCAGCATTTCACCCAGCCCCCGCCCAGGTACACCGAGGCGAGTCTCGTCAAGGAACTCGAGGTCCGGCAGATCGGCCGGCCGAGTACCTATGCGCAGATCATCAGCACGCTGCGCATGCGCAAGTACGCGGCCATGAAAGCGGGCCGGTTCACGCCGACGGAACTCGGCATCGCCGTAAACCGGATCCTGGTCCTGGCCTTTCCGGACCTGTTCGACGTGGCGTTCACCGCGAAGATGGAAGACGCGCTGGACCGCATCGAAACCGGGGAACTGGACTGGACCGGCACCCTGGTGGACTTCTACCAGCCCTTCAGTGAGCGGTTGCAGACCGTAAACGCCCAGCGATCGGAGCTGAAGAGCTCGCTGACGGAGGAGACGGACGAGAAGTGCGAGAAATGCGGCAAGCCCATGGTCATCCGATGGGGCCGGAACGGCCGGTTCATGGCCTGCGGGGGATTTCCCGCATGCCGAAACACCCGGCCCATGAACGACGATGAGAACGCCGACTTGAATACCGACGAAGAATGCGGGAAGTGCGGCGAGAAAATGGTCGTTAAGACCGGCCGGTACGGCCCGTTCCTGGCGTGCAGCGGATATCCCCGTTGCCGTGAGACGCGGCCGGTCAACCTCGGGGTCGACTGTCCTGAAGAAGGATGCGGCGGGTTCCTCACGTCGCGCCGGTCGCAGAAGGGCCGGAATTTCTACGGTTGCAGCAACTACCCCAAGTGCCGTTTCGTGTTGTGGGACAAGCCGGTCGACCGCCGCTGTCCCCGGTGCGACAATCCCCTTATGGTCGAGAAACAGGAACGGTCCGGCCGAACGTCGCTGCAGTGCCCGTCCTGCAAGCATCGCGTCCGGGCCGCCGAGTCGCAGCCCGTCGGTACCGGCCAGGCGGACCTGGACGGCCAGGCGGACCAGGCGGGCCAGACGCTCCAGGAGGCTTGACCGACCATGGAGAAACTGGTCAGCGAATTCCTCGATCATCTCGAGATCGAACGCAATTACTCCAGGCATACCCGGTCGGCCTATGCCGGCGACCTGGGCCAGTTCCAGTCATTCCTCTCCGAAGACGGCACCGGGCCGCCCGACCCCGAATCCGTCGACAAGTCCGTGGTGCGGGCGTTCCTTCACCACCTGCACAGCGAAGGCTTCAGCAGGCGGACCATCGCGCGCCGTTTCGCGGCCGTGCGGTCCTTCTTCCACTATCTCTGCCGGGAAGGGGTCGTTTCCTCCAACCCGTGCGTTTACCTGACCACGCCGAAATGGGACCGTCACCTGCCCCGGTTCCTGGACAAGAGCCAGGTGGAAGCCCTGCTCGGCCAGCCCGACCGCGGCCGGGTGCTCGGGTTGCGTGACGTGGTCATCCTTGAACTGCTTTACGGAGCGGGCATGCGGTTGTCGGAGCTCGTCGGACTCGACGTCGGCGCGATCGAAATGACGGAGGAACGGATCCGCGTGATCGGCAAGGGGGACCGGGAACGCATCGTGCCGCTGGGCGGACCGGCGTTGTCCGCGCTGGCAGCCTATCTGGACGTCCGTCCCATGCTGATCAAGACGGAACGGGAAGAAACAACCGCGCTCCTGCTGAATCAACACGGCCGCAGGCTGACGGGACGCGGGGTCCAGTACATCCTGGGGAGATACGGTCTCCGGATCAGCAAGCGGGGATTGACGCCCCACATGCTCCGCCACACGACCGCCACGCACCTGCTCGACGCCGGAGCGGACCTGATGGCGGTCAAGGAACTGCTCGGCCACGAACGGCTTTCAACCACGCAGGTCTATACCCACGTCGCCCTCGAACGCCTCAAGAAAACGTACGAAGATGCGCATCCCCGCGCCTGACCTATGAACGGGACGCCGGACCATTCCGCGCTGAAGATTCCGGTCAGCCTGGTCGCGATGGCCTGTCTTGCCGTCATGGCCTGCCTGGTCGGTCTGGTTGCCGCGGCCTGCGCCCGCGAGGGCATGCCGCCCGGCGGCCCGCGAGACCGCATTCCGCCCTGGGTGGTGGAAACCGATCCTCCCGCGGGTTCGACCCACGTGCCGCTGGACGTTACCCCGACGCTGACCTTCAGCGAACGCATCCAGCCCCGTTCCATCGAAGGCAACCTGTTCATCGCGCCGATCGTGGAATTCGAAGCCGAACCTGACTGGCGGGGCAACGAGATCACGGTCCGGTTCGAGGAGCCCCTGCTGGCCGACAGAACCTACATCATCACGGTGGGCACCGGCATCAGGGACATGCGAAGCAATCGCATGGATTCCTCCTACGTATACGCGCTGTCGACCGGCTCCAGCATCGAAGAAGGGGAGGTCAGCGGCATGACGGTGCACGACGGCCAACCCGCCAGGAATACGTACATCTGGGCCTACAACCTCACCGGGAAGCCCAACCCTGACCCGGCCGGAACGACCCCGGACTACCTGGTCCAGGCCGGCCGGGACGGCACCTTTACGTTTACCCATCTCTCGGCCGGCCGTTACCGACTATTCGCCTTCCTGGACCAGGGCAGAGACCGGCTTTACGACGCGGGCGTGGACCCCATCGGCGTGCCCACCCGGGACGTCGTCCTGTCGGAAGAGGGCATGTCGCAAGAGGGCATGTCGGACGGTCCCATGTGGTTTCGCATGGCCGTGAACGATACCGCCGCCATGCACGTGATGTCCGCCAGGGTGTCCCACCAGCGTGAAGTGAGTGTCTTCCTGAGCGAGACGCCTCGCGCGGACATGGTCCGGGACACGGGCGCCTATGCCATCGACGGCGTGGAGTCGGGCGAAAGCCTCGAGGTCACGTCCGCGTACCAGGATCCGGCGGATCCGGCGACCATCGTGCTCACCACGGCGCCCCAGGTCCGCGACCGGGTCTATCGCGTGACCGTTACCGGCCTGGAAAACTCCTGGTCGGAGCCGATGGACACGACGGAGAACACCACCGAGTTCACCGGATCGTCCATAGAGAACACGCCGGCCCCGAGGCTCCTGGAGGTTCATCCCGGCAACCGTTCGCGGGACGTCGCGCGGTTCGTCGAGCTTCGGTTCTCGTTCAGCGAACCCGTTACCCTGGAGGAAGGGGCCATCGTCCTGCGGGATTCCACGGACCAGCAGGTCGGCGGGGATCTCCGGTGGATCGACGCCACGGTCGCCGCGATGCGGCCCGATAGCCTGCTGCAGCCGAGTGCCGACTACGAGATCCTCGTACTGGCCGGCCTGGTCAAGAACGGGTTCGACCAGCCGCTGCAGGCCACGGGCGACCGTCCCGACACACTCGCGTACACCTTCTCGACCATCGATCCCGAAAGCTACGGTTCGCTGGCGGGACGGTTCGAGGACGAAGACCCCGCGGGGGCGGGAGCCGTTGGGATCTCCCTTTACCCGTTGCGGGACGCGGAGCCCGCATCGGAGATCGAACTGGCCGAACCCGGGGATTTCCGGTTTGACAACGTGCTGCCGGGCCGGTATATCCTTCAAGCCTACCGCGACGCGAACGAAAACGGAACATTCGATTACGGAAACGCCTTGCCATTCGTTCCCGCCGAGCGATCCATGGTCCATCCGGACACCGTGGAAGTACGGTTGGGCTGGGAGACGGAAGACATAACGCTCAGGCTGAACCGTTAGCAGCCCGGCGCGGGTTAGCAGCCCGGCGCGTGTTAGTAGCCCGGCGTGGGTTAGCGGCCCGGTACGTCAGGGGAGAGACTTCATGAATAACGGCATAAGCGCGCTGGATCTGCATGAAACAGTGGATGCGCTGAAGACGCAGGGCATTGTGACCGTCGAAGGCGTATTCTCCGCGGAAGAGATGATTACCTTCCGCGGGCTGCTGGACCGGACCATCGCGGAAGCAAGCCGCGTAGATGATTACAAGGGACGGCCGACCGAAAAGCTACTCGGGAAATCGAAGGACACGGTCTGGCTGCTGTGGGAACTCTACGCCGTGTGCGAAGGCGGACTCCGGTTCTCCCGGCATCCCGCCATCGTCAGCGTGCTCGAACGCGCGCTGGGCGAACCGGTCAAACACGCGAGCATCGGTACCATGTTCGACAAGGTGGCCGGCGGCGACGCGGAGATCGGCTGGCACCAGGACACTTTCTTCATCGTGGACCCGCCCCGGGACCGCGACCTCGATCTTTCCGGCTACTGGAACCAGTTCGGACACATACACATCCGGCCGGCCGACATCGATTGGAAGGAAGACTTTTTCCAGCAGACCATCATCGTCCGCATCAACGTGGATCCGCAGACCATCGAGAACGGCGCCATGAAGGTCCTCCCCGGCTCCTACCTCGAAGGACCTCTTGAACTGAAGGGCGGACCCGAGGCCTATGTCGCCGCGCACGAGCACGAGGCCATCGACTGCACGGCAGGGGAGGGAAGCGTCACCTTCTACTATCCCACCATGCTCCACAGCTCGGAGGTCAGTACGGCGCCGCCCGGTGTGCACCGGCGGGCCGCCGCGCACCGGGTTCGCGCGGAAAGCCTGCAGATCCCGGGCTGGGACTGGCCCTCGGACTGGCCCGAAGGCACAGAACGGATCCGGCCGGAAACGGGATTCGACCTGGATCCCTTTGCCTGATCGGTGCCGCAACACCGAATCCTACCGCCGGCCCGAATCCTACCGCCGGCCCGAATCCAACCCGAGTTCTCCGATGTACAGGGTGGAAAAAGCCGGCGCGAATCCGCTCCAACGCCGGTCGCCGTACCGGTTTTCCTCGATACCCAGGACCCACGGCTTGCTCAGGGTCGCGTTGACCATGTTGTGCAGGAACACGCCCGCGGCCTGCTCGGCCAGGATCACCTCGGCGTCCTGGTACATGGCGACGCGCTTCTCCTCGTCGAATTCCCGCGCGGCGGCATCCACCAGCTGATCGAACTCGTCGTGTATCCAGTCCTGCCGGCCCGATCCCGCGGGCTGGGAGCGCCAGGGCACGGCGATCATGTCGCTGGGGTCGGGGTAGTCCATGTTGAACCACAGGAAACCCCAGGGGATCTCGTGGTCGCGCATGAAGGCGTTGAAGGCGTTGGTGGACTGCTGCCGCAGGTTCACCTCGATGTCCAGGTGGTCCTCGAACATCTGCTGCATGGCGACGACCACGTTCCATTCATCGGGCGTCGGCGGCTGGCCCCGCACCCAGAGCTCGAGCGGGGGAAGCCCCTTGCCGCCGGGGTAGCCGGCCTGCGCCAGTCGCTGCCGGGCAAGTTCCGGATCGAAGGCCTGGAACTTCCGTATCCGGTCCGCCTGATATCCGGGAAAACCCTTCGGCAGCATGCCGTAGGCCGGCGTGGCGCCGCCGCCGAGCACGACGTTGCAGATGGATTCACGGTCGATGGCGTGGGCCAGGGCCTGGCGCAGCCGGATGTTGTCGAAGGGCGGCTCGCGGGTCCTGAAGATCGTGTAGTAGGTTCCGAAGTTGGGGTAGGTGATCAGCTCGCGGCTCAGGACGGGATCCATGCGCGCGTGGTGATAATCAGGGCCCAGGACTGCGATCCGGTCGAATTCGCCGTTTTCATAGGCCGGCAGCCCCCGCCAGCCTGGCAGGATGAAGGTGAACTCGATGCGTTCGAGGTATCCCTTCCACGGTCCGTTATAGTGGGTATTCAGCGCATAAGTCATGCCGACGCTCTTGTCCCACGACGCGAGGCGCCAGGTGGAGTTGGACACGCAGTACTCCGGCTCGGACCACCTTATCCCGTATTTCTCTACCTGCCAACGAGGTGCCGGCACGGAGGTAAAAAAGGTGAGGATGTATGGAAAGTGCGAGCAGGGTTCTTCGGTCTCGATCACCAGCGTGCGGTCGTCCACGGCCCGGACGCCGACGGTCGATGGGTCGCTCGTCTGTCCCGTGTTGAACGCCCGGGCGCCCTTGATCGGGTAGTAGAAGTAGGCGAAGATGTTGGCGTGAGCGGGATCGAGCAGCCGGCGGAAGGACCATTTGAAATCGTGGGCGGTCACCGGCCGGCCGTCGCTCCACTTCGCGCCCTGCCGGATCTTGAAGGTCCAGGTCACGTGGTCGTCCGCCACGGACCAGGACTCGGCGGCCGCGCCCCTGAGTTCCATGTCTTCGTCAAAGACCAGCAGGGACTCGAAGAGGAAGGCGTTGAACTGGGCGTCGAAGAGGGAGATGCCCACGTCCAGGGTGGACGGTTCCAGCATGCTCAGCCGTATGAATTGCTCGCTGAGCGGTGCGGCGTCAGCCGGAAGTTCCCGGCCCACTGAATTGACGCGCGAGGCCTGCGTCCCGTCACCGGGTTCGTCACCCGGTGACCCACAGGCCGCTGCGACCAGCGCGGCGGCGCAGATCAAGACGTATGTCCATCGTCCCATCGTGCACTCCCCGTCGCCGCGGACCGCTACGCCATGATACGCCGGTCGGTCACTCGGCCCGCCGTACAACCGGTCCGCCGCCGCATGATGCCTGTCGCCCACGCTGTCCGCCGCCGCAGGATGCCGCGTGCCCGTCGGTCATTCTTCGGCAAAGGCGGCGTCGAAGGCCACGTCGGACGGCGGAAAGTCGACGCCCTTCGTGAAGGCGCAGGCTTCCTCGGCGCCGTGCTCGCGGTCCATGCCGCTGTCCTCCCACTCGATGGAGAGGGGGCCCTGGTACCCGATCTCGTTCAGCGCGCGGATGATCTCCTCGAAATCGATGCTGCCGCGGCCCAGGGACCGGAAATCCCAGAAGCGGTCGGAATGGCCGAAGTTGACGTGTCCGCCGAACACGCCGGCCCGGGTCGGGCGTTCCGACCACCAGACGTCCTTCATGTGCACGTGGTAGATGCGGTCCCTGAAGGTCCGGATGAACTCGACGTAGTCCACTCCCTGGTAGCCGAAGTGGCTGGGGTCGTAGTTGAATCCGAAGGCCTCGCGATTGGCCAGGGCGTCGAGCGCCCGCTGGGCCGAGGAGATGTCGAAGGCGATCTCGGTGGGATGCACTTCCAGGCCGAACTTCACGCCCACCTCGTCGAACACGTCCAGGATCGGATTCCAGCGCGCCGCGAAGTCTTCGTAACCCGCATCGATGGACGAAGGGTCCACGGGCGGGAAGGAGTAGAGCAGGTGCCAGATCGACGAGCCGGTGAACCCGTTGGCCACTTCGAGGCCCATGTTCGCGGCAGCCCGGGCGGTCTGCTTCATCTCCTCGGCCGCGCGCCGGCGCACGCCTTCCGGATCCCCGTCCCCCCAGACATGGGGCGGCAGGATCGCCTCGTGGCGGGCATCGATCAGGTCGCAGACCGCCTGGCCGGCGAGATGGTTGCTGATGGAAAACAACTGCAGGCCGTGCTTGTCCAGCAGCGCCCTGCGGTCTTCGCAGTACGCCTTGCTCTCGGCGCCCTGCCGCACGTCGAAGTGATCTCCCCAGCAGGCCAGTTCGAGACCGTCGAACCCCCAGCTCGCCGCCTTCCCGGCGAGCGTGTCGAGGGTGAGGTCCGCCCACTGGCCGGTAAATAGCGTTACGGGACGGGACATGATCGATTGCTCCTTTCCTTGTTATTTTCGGCGCGGGTGCCGTCGGTTGATGGCGACCGGTCCGCGCGGGTATCGCGTTTACGGGTTGGTGGCCTGCCGGACTACAGGTCGGAGGACTACAGTTCGGATGCCTGCAGGCCAGCGTCCTACAGGTCGGCGATCCGGACCCAGCTGCCGTTCTCCGCCGACAGTGAAACGGCTTCCAGCACGGCCTGGTCCCGGACCCCTTCGTCGAAATCCGGATGGAGATTGTCGTCAGCGCCGGCGATGGCCTGCATGAGATCGTACACCTCGTGGATGAAGGTGTGTTCCCACCCGATGATATGTCCGGGCGGCCACCACCGGTCCATGTATGGGTGGGCGCCTTCGGTCACGATGATCTCGCGGAAGCCCTGCACGTGGTCCTCGTCTTCCCGGTTGTAGTACTGAAGCTCGTTCATCTTCTCCAGGTTGAATGCGATGGAACCCTTGCTGCCGTTGATCTCGAATCGGTTTCCGTTCCGCCGTCCGCCGGCGAACCGGGTGGCTTCGAAGGAGCCCACGGCGCCGTTCTCGAACCGGGCCAGCGCCAGGGTCGTGTCGTCCACGGTCACCGGTCCCGTCCGCGTGGAACCGCCGGCGCTCGCGCCCAGGGCCGAATCGATCTCGTCCACGATGGGACGCTCCTTGATGAAGGTCTCCTGCATGCCGGTCACCTCGGTGATCTCGCCGATGAGATACCGGGCCAGGTCGATGATGTGGGCGTTCAGGTCGCCGTGGGGGCCCGAACCGGCCTTCTCTTTCTGCAGCCGCCACACCAGCGGGAAGTCCGGGTCCATGATCCAGTCCTGCAGGTAGACTGCGCGCCAGTGGTAGACCTGGCCGATGCGCCCTTCCTCGATGAGCCGCTTGGCCAATGCGACGGCGGGCACCCGGCGGTAGTTGTAGGCCACCATGCTCTTCACGCCCGCCCGGTTCACGGCTTCGGCCATGGCGCGGGCCTCTGCGAGGGTGTTGGCCAGCGGTTTCTCGCAGAAGACATGCTTGCCCGCTTCGGCGGCGGCGATGGCGATCTCCGCATGGCTGTCGCCCGGTGTCGAAACGTCGACCAGATCGATGTCGTCGCGGGCGATGAGCGTCTTCCAGTCGGTCTCGTATCCATCCCAGCCGAACTCGGCGGCCGCGCCTTTCACATTCTCCTCGTTGCGCCCGCAAATGGCTTTCATGACCGGCACGCCGGCCGCGTCCGGGAAGAAGAAGGACATGTCCTTGAAGGCGTGGCTGTGCGCCTTGCCCATGAACGAATATCCCACCAGGCCCACGTTTACGTTCTTTGCCATTTTGTGCTCCTTTCTCGTCTCGCGCCGCCGACGCGGTCTCAAACGCCGCCGGGACGACCCTTTACGTTCTCCGCCGGGACGACCCTGTTCTCGGCCGAGGCGGTCACGTGCGCCGCCGGGGCGGCCCGGTTCAGGATGCCAGCTTTTCCTCTACGTAATCTTTAAGTTCACTGATGGCCACCCGGTCCTGCGCCATGGTATCCCGGTCGCGGACCGTAACCGCCTGGTCGTCGAGGGTCTGGAAGTCGACCGTGACGCAGAGCGGCGTGCCGATTTCGTCCTGGCGCCTGTAGAGCTTGCCGATGGCGCCCGTGTCGTCGTACACCGTGCGGATCCTGCCCCCGGACTGCAGCGACCTGCGGATGTCCCGGGCCGCGGAAGCGAGCCGTTCGTCGGTCCGCTTCAGCGGGAAGACCGCCACCTTGACCGGAGCCAGGTGGGGCTTGAGCCGCAATACCGTCCGGTAGTGGTCGCCGATGACTTTCTGCGAAAGGTTCCGCAGCGTCTTGCCCTCCTTGATCCGGTCCGCGCCCGTCATGGCCAGAAGCGCGTCGATGCGTGGCATGCTTTCGGGCAGATCGCCGGCGATGGCCTCCCCGAAGGCATGCAGGGATTCCCGCGTTTCGTCCGGCAACTTGCTGTTCTTCGCGACCGACGCGTTGAAGGCGTCCAGCCCGTCCTTTACGGTGGAAAGCTTGTCCTCCGGCGGCGCTTTGACCATGGATTCGTCGTAGGCTTCGCTGAGCACGGCCAGCAGGCAGCGGCCGACCCCCGCCGACGGCTCGACCACGAAGGGGATCACGTGGCGGTTCGCCTGGGTATCGAAATAGGAAAGCCGCGTCGTGCTGGACGGGTTTTCCGCGACCTGCGCCGTGAGGTCGTACTGTTCCTGGTACCGCGTGTGACAGCCCAGGTCGAAGTCCGTCCGGCTCGCGATGCCCTCCAGTTCCTCGAAGCCGAGGGTGGGATACCGGTACATGAGGTCGTAGGTCTTCTTCGAGTAATGGGCGAGATCCTCCTGCGGCACGTCGAGGATCTGGATGTTGTCCCGGCTGACGCCGATGTGTTCCCACCAGGCGAGGCGGTCCTCCAGCCACCGGTCCTGCCATTCGTCCTCGGTACCGGGATGGACGAAGAACTCGATCTCCAGCATGTCGAATTCCCGGACGCGGAACAGGAAGTTGCGGGGGTTTATCTCGTTGCGGAATCCCTTGCCCACCTGGGCGATGCCGAAGGGCAGCTTGCGCGCCGTGGTGGTCAATACGTTGTTGAAATTGACGAAGATGCCCTGGGCCGTCTCGGGGCGCAGGTAGGCGAAAGCCCCTTCTTCCGACACGGGACCCACCTGGGTCTTGAACATCAGGTTGAAGGGCCGAGGCTCGGTCAGGTCCGTGGACCCGCAGGCGGGACACGTACCCTCTATCTGGTCGGCGCGCCAACGTCCCTGGCACTTGCGGCAGTCCACCAGGGGGTCGACGAAGGTCTCCTCGTGACCCGAGTACTTCCAGGTCAGCGGGTTCATCAGGATGGCGCTGTCGAGCCCCTCCATGTCATCCCGCTCATAGACGTTGCGGCGCCACCAGGAGTCCACGATGTTGTTCTTCAACTCGACGCCTACCGGGCCGTAATCGTACAGGCCCTGCAGGCCGCCGTAGATTTCCGAGCCCGGGTAGATGATTCCGCGGCGCTTGCAGAGGGAGACGAGTTGTTCCAGCGAGACGGCGGCCACCGCGTTCCTTTCCGGTTTGAACAATGGGGAGACGACAGGCAGCGCGGCGCTTCCGGCGCGCCGCAAACAACGCGATCACCTTAACGAAAACCCCGCGCGGTGTCAACCCAAAAGCCCCCGGCCGCGCCCAAAATATAGATTGACAGAAGCCGGGTGCCCGCGCATTGATACATAGCGTTTTTACGATGTTTTTCCCTGCTTCGAAAACCCCGATCGATCACCCGGTGCTATCGATGCATGAAACGGCCATAAGCCACGACGATCTCGGCGCGGTTTCCGGCGACTTCCAGGGCCGTCCGGCCGTACTGCACTACGGGGACGCCGCCGCCGAATACCGCGCGGTCCGGACCGCCTCCGGCCTGAGTGACCTCTCCGGCCGCGGCAAGCTGCGCATGACCGGCGCGGACCGGCAGCGCTTTCTGCACCGCGTGGTGACCAACGACGTGGAGCAACTCGGCGCCGGCGAGGGTGTCTATGCCTGCATGCTGACGCCCCAGGGGAAGATCATCTCGGACATGACGGTACATGTCCGCCGGGAAGACCTGCTCATCGACGTGGAACCGGGCATGGCGGACGTGCTCCGGAATACGCTCGACCGGTACGCCCTCATGGACGACGTCGAGATCGCGGACGTCACCGCGCAATGCGGTTTGATCGGCGTGTCCGGCAGGCGGGCGGACGACTGCATCCAGGGCCTGTTGTCCGGCTCCCTGCCGCCGCTGCCGGCCGGTGGAAACGCCGAGATCGAATGGAACGGCGTGCCCGCGACGTTGGCGCGGACGCACCGTACAGGCGAACGGGACTATGATATCTACGTCCCAGCCGAAAGCGCTGACGAAGTCTGGAAGGCGTTACTCGCCGGCAGGGGGGACGGCGTCCCCTGCGTGCCCATCGGTTACGAGACCCTGGAGGTCCTGCGCGTGGAAGCGGGCATCCCCCGCTGCACGGCGGAACTGGACGAGCGGATCATTCCCAACGAGGCGGTGAAGGACCGGGCCGTCAGTTTCACCAAGGGTTGCTACATCGGGCAGGAACCCGTCGTGATGATGGAGCACCGGGGCCGTCCCAACCGCCTGCTGTCGGGACTGGTCATCGACGGGGAAACGCCGCCCGATCGGAATGCCGTGATCCGGAAGGACGGGAAGGAAGCCGGGTGGATCACCACGGCGGTCCGCGGACGGGCGGTCGACGGGATCATCGCGCTGGGATTCGTCCGGCGGAGATCCATGGCATCGGGCGGACCGTTTGAAGTCGAAGTCGACGGCGTCCCGGCCCGCGCCGAAATCGCGGACCTGCCTTTCTACAACCCCGGACCTTGATGCACGATCCCGGTCCTTGATGCACGATCCCGGTCCCTGATGCACGACCCCGGACCTTCATTGCGGAAGGCGTAATACAGGAATCTCGGCGCATCCCATGTCGAACAACACCTTCTCCCTGCATTCCCCCCTGGACATGCACATCCACTTCCGCGAAGGCGCCATGATGAACCGCGTGGCGCCGCTGAGCGCGGAGACCTTCGCCGGCGGCGTGATCATGCCCAACCTGGTGCCCCCCGTGGACAACCTCGACCGGCTGGAACGGTACGAGCGGGAAATCAGGGCGCTTGTGGACCGCCACGCCTTCGAACCCTACATGACCCTGTTCATGCGGCCCTACACCGAAAGCGAACTGGTTTCGATGAAGGACCGTATCATCGGCGTCAAGCTGTACCCGGAGGGCGTCACCACCCACAGCGACGAAGGGGTCGGCGTACTTCGCGACGTGGAGGATACCCTGGCCCTGATGCAGGACCTGGGCATCCGGCTGATGGTACACGGCGAAACGACGGATTTCGTCATGGACCGGGAGCGCGCGTTCCTCCCCGTCTACGAAGACCTGGCCACGCGCTTTCCCCGGCTGCACATCGTCATGGAACACATCACGACCCGGGAGGCCGCGGCGTTGCTGGACCGTCACGAGAACCTGTCCGCCACCGTCACCCTGCAGCACCTGATCATCACCCTGGACGACGTGGCGGGCGGCCTGCTCAACCCCCACCTCTTCTGCAAGCCCATCGCCAAGCGGCCGGAAGACCGCGACGCGCTCCTCGCGCTGGCCCTCGAAGCCCATCCCGGGCTCGTCTTCGGCAGCGATTCCGCGCCCCACCCGGTCGACAAAAAGGAGAGCGCCGGCTGCGCCGCGGGGGTCTTCACCGCCCCCATCGCCCTGCAGATGCTCGTTGGGCTTTTCGAGGAACACGGCGCGCTGGACCGGCTGCAGGCCTTCGTCTCGGACAACGCGAAGCGGATCTACGGGGTCACGCCGCCAGCGAAAACCGTGGTGTTCGAGAGAACCGGGGCCGTCATCCCCGAACGGTACGGCGACGTCGTCCCCATGTATCCCGGCAGGAAACTGGAATGGTCGGTGGCGGAAGTCCGGTAGAAGGGCCGGGAACGCGGGCCGCAAAAGAGCAGCCCGTCAAAGCGCCGTCACGGTTGCGGGCCGGATCGCCCCGGACCGGGACCCGGGCTACTCCACCCGGATTGCGTTGGAGATGATCCAGAGCCTCTGACGCTCGCCGCGCAACAGAGTGCTGCGCAGCTGGTAGACCTCGGTGTGATAGACCCCCGGACCGGGAATCTCCACGAACAGTTCATGTCCTTCGGTCTCGATCAGCGGAACCCCGTCCCGGTACAACTGTATGCGCACCGGACCCGATGACGGCGCGGTCACATGCAACCGTCCGCCGTCCTGGTACGCGACACTGGACCCCATGGACTCAGTCTCCGGCCCCATGGTAAGCTCGAAGGAAAAACCGGGGGCCGGCTCGTATCCTTCCAGCACCACGTAGCAACTGCCGCGGTGGATCGCGTTCACCAGGATCTCCTCGTCGACCCCGGCGTCGCCGGTCAGTTCCGTACCGGTGATCACGTAGGTCCGGATCAATCCGAACATGCGTTCATAGGTGGGAAAAGACAGGTGGCGTTCACCCCAGAGCGGTATGCGCTCATGGGCGTCCAGGCTGCCGATCACGGTAACGGGCTGACGCTGCGCGCGATTCATCCAGAGGCGGATGGCTTCGTCGGGACGGTCGATGAGGCTGTTAAACACCCCATCGGGCATGAACGGCAGGAAAACAAAGGCCCGCAGCAGTTCCAGCACGCTGTCGTCGCGCCATTCGCTGTTCCCGTTGAGCACTTCCAGGCCGTCCATCTCTTCAATCGTCCAGTCGGTCCAGGGCCGCCGGCCCGTGGGATGAGCCGCAATGGACACGCCACCCGATTCGGCGATTTCTTCGGCGAGTGCCGGGAGTCCAAGGGGGCCGTCCTGACTCACATCTCTGCCCACACCGAGGGAGAGCAGGTGGCCCGCGCTGGTGTTGACCTCTTCGCCCACCAGCAGCAGCAGGCCGTCATGATACCCCTGGTGGCCGTCCAACAGAGGCTGCACGGTGTCGTGGTCGGTCAGGACGAGGAAATCCGGTCCTGCGTTCTGCCCTGCCCGGACGATATCCTCGACCGCGCCCCCGCCGTCGGAATAAGTGGAATGGATGTGGATGGCGCCGGAATAGCGCGGCGAAAGCCCGGGATCCGGGTCCGGCGCGGAACGGGGAGACTCGGACTGCAAGAGCAGGTAACCATCGGCGATCCAGAGCAGGATACCGGCCGCGACGAGTGTTTTCAGCGATTTGCGTAGACTCGGCATGTCATACCGCCCGGCTATTTGAGGCGCGGCCGCCCACAAGTTGAGGACCGCCGCCTCAAGTAGAGGCCCGGCCGCCCGCAAGTAGAGGACCGCCGCCTCAGGCTCGCCGCGAGATGGCCACAACCCATCAGACTGCACTCCAGAAAGCGTGCTCCAGGTGCGTTACCCCGGGCGGATTCCGCGACAGGTCGATCCCGATGACATCGAAACGGCACGGCGTCTCGTGCCAGTGTCGTTCCTGCAGGAATCGGCGGGCGGCCCGGGCGATGTGGCGCTGTTTCCTCGCGTCCACCCGGGACTGCGGGTCTCCGAACTGCCGGCCGGTTCCGGCCTTGACCTCCACGAATACGAGATCGTCGCCGTCCCGGGTGATGAGGTCGATTTCGCACCGGGAGACGGGGTCCCGGTAATTCCTGGCCAGCACGTCATGGCCCTTGCCGCGCAGGAGTGCTTCCGCGATGGACTCGCCGCGTGAACCCAGGATTTGCTTCGATGCGGTCATGATGCCTTCGGTGTAACAGCGCCATCGGGATGAATGCCCGGGATCAACGTGGGATGACATGCCGTACATGCGAAGCGGGCCGGTGGTCAGGCCGAGGAGAAATCGAATCTTTTCCGCAGGAAGGAGCGGCGATGCACAGGCGACGGGCCATGGTCCTCGAGCGCGGCCAGGTGCGCCGCCGTGCCGTAACCCTTGTGACGGGCGAAGCCGTATTCGGGAAATTCCGGGTCGCACGCTATCATGATCCGGTCCCGCGTCACCTTCGCGATGACGGACGCAGCCGCGATGGAGAGGCTGCGCGCGTCGCCTCCCACCACGGTGGTCTGGGAGCCCTGCCAGTCGATGGAGTCGATCCCGTCGACGAGCAGATGGCCGGGAGGGGGCGAGAGCGCCTCCACGGCTTCTTTCATGGCGAGAAGATTCGCCCGGCGGATGTTCACGGTGTCGATCGCGGCCGGGTCGGACCGGCCGACGCCGATGTCCGTGGCAATGGCCGTTATCCGCTCGTAAAGGGCATCCCGTCTGGCGGGCGTGAGGCGTTTCGAATCGTCCAGGCCCGAAATCACGGCATCGTCAGGCAGTATCACCGCGGCCGCGATTACGGGACCGGCCAGGGCGCCCCGCCCGGCTTCGTCGACACCGGCCGCGCGCCGCACGCCATGACCGAGGAGGGACCGTTCAAAGCGGGCCATGGCCCGGAGTCTTTCCCGGTCCGCGTCTCCCTTCGCCATGCTCAGTTGCGCCGCTCGGCGATCCGGGCGGCCTTGCCCTTGAGCTTCCTCAGGTAATAGATTCGTGATTGCCGTACCTTGCCCCGGCGTAACACCTGGATTTTTCCAACCGACGGCGAATGCAGCGGAAAGATGCGCTCGACGCCGATCCCCTGCGACAATTTCCGGACCGTGACGGTCTCGCCGATGCCGTGGCCGGACCGCTGGATGACGACGCCCTGGAAAAGCTGTACGCGTTCCTTGTCGCCTTCGCGGACCTTGACCTCCATCCGCAGGGTGTCTCCGGCACGGAATTCCGGCAGGTCGGTCCGTAACTGGTCCTGGGTGATCGTGTCTAATGCGTTCATGATTGAAACTTCCGTCCTTTCGAACGACCGCGGGTGTGCTACCCGCTTTCGTTCTGTTGAAGGTTTCTCAGATAGGTCAAATCTTCTCCGGTCAATTCCACGGTTTCCAGCAGCTCAGGACGGTGCTGGTACGTCTTCTTCAGGGCGTCCTGCCTTTCCCATCTTTCAATGCGCCCGTGGTGCCCGGAAAGCAGCACATCGGGCACCCGCCACTCCTGGTAGTTCTCCGGCCGCGTATACACGGCGTTGCCCAGTAGTCCTTCGTAGTGCGAATCCGTCTCCGCGGAAGCCATTTCGCCCAGGACCCCGGGAAGGAGCCGGATTACGGCGTCCGCGATCATCATGGCCGGGATCTCGCCGCCGGTAACGACGAAATCGCCCACGGAGTACTCCTCGGCGCCCAGGCCCGTGGCCACCCGTTCATCGACGCCCTTATAGTGCCCGCAGATAAGGACCAGCTGGTCCAGTTCCGCGAAGGACCTGGCCGTATCCTGCACAAAGGGCCTGCCCCCGGCCGACAACAGCACGGTACGGGAGCGGGCAGCCTGGTCGGCCCGGGACGCCCGGGACGCCGCGTCAACCTGCCGCCGGATATGCCCTACGCCCCTGAATATGGGCTCCGCCTTGAGCACCATGCCCGGGCTTCCACCGTAGGCGTAGTCATCGACGGTCTTGTGGCGGTCCGTCGTAAACGCCCGCAGGTCGTGGACGAAGACATCCACCAGGTCCCGCCGGCACGCCCGGCCCACGATACTCTCCCCGAAGGGTCCCGCGAATACGCCCGGGAAAGCCGTAAGAATGTCGATACGCATAGTCTGTTCCGCTACGAGATCAACCCCGGGATCTTCCGTATGACGATCCTGTCCGCCCCGGGATCGAGTTCCACCACGATGTCCCGGACCGCCGGGATCATCGCTTCACCGGTCGGCGTGTCCACCACAAACACGTCGTTCGCGGGCAGGGACATCACCTCGCGGAGGATTCCGATCTCTTCTCCTTCGTCGGAAACGACCGCGCAGCCCTCGAGTTCGAAGACATAGTACGCGTCAAGGGGCAAAGGGGCGACGGCTTCTTCGGGCACCTGGATATACGCGCCGCGGAGCCGTTCCGCGTGCTCCGCCGTATCGATCCCTCCGAACTTCATCCGCCAGCCGTTCCCGTCGCGGATGCAGCGTTCGATCTCCAGCGACTCCCGCCGGCCGTCCTTCAGTTCCACGCCGACCCGGTCCAGGTCCGCGAACCGGTCCGGCGCGTCCGACAATCCTTCCACGCGGACGTAGCCCTTGAGGCCGTGGGGCTTGCGAATGAATCCTATATTGATCCAGTCTGCGCTCACTTACACCCCGCCCCGGCGCACCGGCGGCCGATCCGCGTCGGTTTACTCGGCCGCTTCGGTCGTCTCCACGTTCTCGCCGCGCCACTTCTGAATCGCGCCGCTCTTCACCAGAAGCGACCGCACCGTTTCGCTCGGCTGGGCGCCGCGCTTGAGCCAGTCTACGGCCTTGTCCACATCCATCTCCAGCTGTTCCGGCGATATGGGGTTGTAGTAACCCAGGCTTTCGATATACTTCCCGCCCAGACGGGTTCTATCGTCCGCTACGACGATCCGGTAAAAGGGTCTTTTCTTGGCTCCCGTACGGCGAAGCCGAATGGCCACTGCCATGTTTCGCTCCTTTAGCTACCTGAACGGCAACATCCTTTGGCCGAGTTGCTCGAGCGCGCCCGGCCGGTTCAACTGCTTCATCATCTTCTGCATCATGTTGTATTGTTTCAGTAACTGGTTCACCTCCTGCACGCTCGTTCCGCTTCCCCGCGCGATACGCCGGCGCCTGCTGCCGTTGATGACTACGGGGCGCGCCCTTTCGTGCCTGGTCATGGAGTTCAGAATGGCCTCCATGCGAACGAGCGCTTTCTCATCCATATCCATGCCCTTCATCGCCTTCTTGTTGACGCCGGGCATCATCTCTATCAGTTCCTGCATGGAACCCATTTTCCCCAGTTGCTGGAGCTGCGACCGGAAATCCTCGAGGTCGAAGGTCTGCTTGCGCAGTTTCGTTTCGAGCTTGCGCGCTTCCTCCACGTCGATGGTGGCCTGCGCGCGCTCGACCAGGGAGACCACGTCGCCCATCCCAAGGATCCGGGACGCCATCCGTTCGGGATGGAAAACCTCCAGGGCGTCCAGCTTCTCTCCGACGCCCACGAACTTGATAGGCTTCCGGGTGATCTGCCGTATGGACAGCGCCGCGCCGCCGCGGGCGTCCCCGTCCATCTTCGTCAGGATACAGCCGTCGATGTCGAGGCGCTGGTCGAACACCTCGGCCACGTTGACCGCGTCCTGACCCGTCATCCCGTCCACCACGAGCAGGATTTCGTGGGGATGGACCGCCCCGCGGATCCCGTGCAGTTCTTCCATCATCTCTTCATCGACGTGCAGGCGTCCCGCCGTGTCCAGGATAACGACGTCGCGGTCCTCCCGGCCTGCCCGGTCCACGGCGACCTTGCAGATGGCCAGGGGAGACCGGCCGTCCCCGAGAGCCACGACCGGCACGTCCAGCTGTTCGCCGAGTACCTGCAGTTGCTTCACCGCCGCGGGCCGGTAGACGTCCGCCGCGGCCAGTATGGGCCGGTGCCCCGCACCGAGAAAGTGGTGGGCCAGCTTCCCCGTAGCCGTCGTCTTACCGGAACCCTGCAGGCCGGCCAGCATGACGATGGTCGGGGGCGATTCCGCGATGGCGACCTCGACGGCTTCCTCGCCCATCAGGGAGATCAGTTCCTGGTGGACGACCCCCACCATCTGCTGCCCGGGGGAGAGGTTCCGGAGCACGCCCTGCCCCAGGGCCTTTACCTTGACCGAGTCGATGAAGTCCCGGGCCACCTTGAAATTCACATCGGCTTCCAGCAGGGCGCGGCGCACCTGCCGAAGGCTGTCGTCGATGTTCTTCTCCGTCAGCTTGCCCTGGCCGCGGAGATTCCGGACGATGCCTTCCATGCGTCCGGTCAGTTCTTCAAACACGATTCGCTCCAGTGCGGTCAGCCGGTTCTTCTCAGGCTGGCCGTTCAGCAGGTCAGCCGGTCTTTCGCAGCCTCACCGCGAAACTCCCGTCCACCCCGTGTAGCGACGGAAGCGTGGCGATCCGGTCCGTGCCTTCCAAGTCCAGGACCCCGGCCAGTTCCTCCGGCCAGCCGCCAGGGCTGTCCGGCCGGAAACCGGGATGCCTTTCGCGGAATGCGGCCACGACGTCCTCGTTTTCTTCAGGCTCGATGGTGCACGTGCTGTACACCAGGACGCCGCCCGGTTTCACCATGCCGGCGCCTTTCTCCAGCAACGCCAGTTGCGCGCCGCGCAGCCGGCCGATGTCCTCCGCCGTTCTCCGCCACCGCAGATCGGGCCGGCGCGCGATGGTGCCGAGACCCGAACAGGGCGCATCCACCAGGACCCGGTCGGCCCTGAAATCCAAGCCGGGCGTCCGGCCGTCCATGACGACGAGACGCACCTGCCCCAACCCCATTCGCTGCCGGTGTTCCTCCACGCGGCGGAGTCGATGCGGTGACGTATCGCAGGCGATTACCCGTCCGCCCGCACCCACAATTTGCGCAATATATGTCGTTTTTCCGCCCGGAGCGCAACATAAATCGACAACGGTCTCGCCCTCCTCCGGGCCCAAAAGCCTCACCGCGAGGCCCGCGCTTTCGTCCTGTACCTGGAACAGGCCCGCCTCGTGGGCGGCCAGTCCGTGCAGGTCGCCCGTGTGCCGGATGATCAGGAAATCATCGAGCCACCGCCCGGGTTCCACCTGGATGCCGTGCGGCGCCAGCGATTCGGCGAGGTCCCGCGGCGTGGACTTCGCCGTGTTGACCCGAACCGACAGGGGCGGCGGGCGGTTTCCGGCCTCCATGAGGGCGATGGCGGCTTCCACGCCATACCGCTCGATCCATCGCTTCGCCAGCCAATCAGGATAGGAATGGGTAATGCCGAGATCCGCGACGGGGTCGCCCCCGCGCGCCGGCCGCAAAAGCTGGTCCCGCTGCCGGATGGCTGTCCTCAGGACCGCATTGGTCAGGCGGACGGTGCCCTCGTGTCCGTACCGCTTGGCGAGTTGCACGGACTCATGGGTGGCGGCGGAGTCGGGGACCTGGTCCATCATCATCAACTGGTACAGGCCCATGTGGAGGATCAGGCGGATCCACGGCGTCAGCGACTCCGGCTTGCCGCGCAACAGCCGGCCGAGCATTCCGTCCAGGCGGCGGCGCCAGCGGATGGTGCCGTACACCAGTTCGGTCGCGAAGGCACGGTCCCGGACCGTGCAGCCGTACCGTCGGAAGAGGGCATGGAGGGCGTCCCGCGGGAGCACGTCCCGCGTTTCCGCGCGATGCAGCGCTTTCAACGCGATCTCGCGCGCCGGAGGGGCCATCTCGTGCACCGGTGGCGCGATCTCGCGCGCCGGTGATGCGTTGCCTTCGGTTTCGGCCGGTGGGTCGTTGTGAGGTCGCACCATGGTCGGGGTTCCGCGCGCAGGACCGGACCTTCCGGCCGTGCGCTTCTGGGGTCGGCGTGCGCAGGACCGGGCCTTGCCGGCCGTGCGCTTCTGGGGTCGGCGTGCGTCAGGCCAGGGTCGTCCGGCCGTGCTGTACCGGGGACCGCGGGCTTCAGGACGCGCCGAGAAGTTCGCCCGCCGCGGGCCGGTATCCTCGCACGAATTCCGCGCCTTCGATCCGGCTCCGGCCCTCGGGCTGCACCATGGCCAGCCTCAACCCGCCTTCTCCGGTCTGCACGGTGATGCCCTGGCGTTCGTCGGCGAAGACGATTTCGCCGGGTGGCCTGCCCTCTTCCCCTTCCAGGCAGACGGGCTGACTCGCCATGATCCGGAGGCGCTGGCCGCGCCAGGTGGTGAAGGCCATGGGAACCGGGTTCAGGCCGCGCACCCTGTTGTGTATGGCACGGGCCGGCAACTGCCAGTCTATGCGGCCGTCCTCGCGGGAGATCCTCGGCGCGGGCGTCGCTTCGCCCCGCTGCGGATGCGGCCCGATCTGGCCGTCCGCCACCCGATCCACCGTGCGCAGGAGCAGGTCCGCGCCGGCGCGGGACAGGCGGTCGTGCAGTTCGCCGGCGGTTTCTTCCGGTCCGATCGGCACGGTCTCCTGACAGAGGATGTCGCCCGCGTCCACCCGCCTTTCGACCAGGAACGTGGTGACGCCCGTGACCTCGTCCCCGTTCATCACCGCCCACTGGATGGGCGCAGCGCCGCGGTACCGGGGCAGGAGGGAAGGATGGAGGTTGATCGTGCCGCACGGGGGGATTGCCAGCAGTTCGTCCGGCAGGATTCGGAAGGCCACGACCACGAACAGTCCGGCGTCCAGGGACCTGAGGGCGTCCAGGAAACCCGGGTCGCGCAGCTTCTCCGGCTGCCAGATGGGTATGCCGTGCCGCAGGGCGGTTTCCTTCACCGGTGAAGACGCGGTCTTCAATCCCCGTCCCTTCGGCCGGTCGGGCCCGGTGACGACTCCGGCCACCTCGTGTTCCGGCCGTTCGATCAGGGCCTCGAGGCTCGGTACCGCGAAGGCGGGCGTACCCATGTAGACCACGCGCATATCAGACCGCCTGACCGCTCTCCTTGAGCTTCCTCAATTTGCCGCGGAGGAACTGCTGGCGGAGCTTGCTGAGGTGATCGATGAACAGGACACCCTCCAGGTGGTCGTACTCGTGGACCAGGACCCGCGCGAGCAGTCCGCAGCCTTCGATTTCGAAGGGGCGCCCGTCCAGGTCCGTCGCCTCGACGCGCACGACCTCGGGCCGGGTCACCTTCTCGAACAGATCGGGAAAACTCAGGCATCCCTCGTCACCCGTCTGCGCGCCTTCCCGCTTGACGACGCGCGGGTTCACCAGCACCAGGTGTTCCGGCTCGCTCTCCAGGGCCGGCCCCCGGCGGTCCAGGAAGAGTTCGGGGCCGATCGCCCCGAGGTTCACCACGTACATGCGGACGGTCTCACCGACCTGGGGCGCCGCGAGCCCGATGCCCTCCGCGTCGTACATGGTGTCGACCAGGTCCTCGGCGAGGAGGCGCAGCGCCGCGGTCGTATCCCCCACCGGGCGGGACTGCTCCCTGAGTACCGGGTCGCCGTATATGCGTATGGGTCTGACCGCCATGGTCGATTCCTATTCTTCCTTGCCGCCCTTCTTGCTGCTGATCAGGCGGGAGATGGCGCTGCGTTGCAGGTCGATCCGGACGTCGTCGGCGATGCGCACCGTGACCACGTCCGCCTTCAGTCCGGTAACGACGCCGATGATCCCGCCCTGCGTCACTACCTTGTCCCCGTTCTGCAGGGCGTCCAGCATGGTCTGGTGTTCCCGCTGGCGCTTCTGCTGTGGCCGGATCAGCAACAGGTAGATGATCGCGAACATCAACAGGATGGGGATCATGGAAATCAGGAAACCCGGTCCGGAAGCGTCTCCGCCGCCGCCGGGGCCCATGGCAAAGGCATCTTGTATCACGGGGGTTACTCCTTTCTTGCGGTCTCACTGCGATACGCGGTCAGAAACGACCTGCTCCACGCGCCGAAACGGCCTTCCTGGATGGCTTCGCCCATCTCGGAGACCAGGCCTACGTAGAAGTGGATGTTGTGCAGGGTCCCCATTCTCGGACCCAGTATTTCTCCCGCGCGGTAAAGGTGCCGGACGTACGAACGGCTGAAGGTCCGGCAGGCATAACAGGTACAGGATGCATCGATCGGTCCGGCATCGGCCCGGTAGCGGGCGTTGTAGATATTGATGCGCCCGGAGCGCGTGTACAGCGCGCCGTTCCTGCCCTCTCGGGTGGGAATGACGCAGTCGAACATGTCGATCCCCCGTCCCACGGCGTCGACGAGGTCTTCCGGCGTCCCGGCGCCCATCAGGTAACGGGGCAGGTCTTCGGGAAGGTGTGCGACGGTGGCGTCGATCAGGTCGGCCATGGCCGCTTTCGGCTCCCCGATCGACATCCCGCCGATGGCGTAGGCGTCGAATCCCCGGTCGACCAGCGACCGGGCGCAGTCTACCCGCAGGTCTTCATAGACGCTTCCCTGCACGATACCGAACAGCGCCTGGGGATGCGCCCGCTCTCCCTCCAGTTCGTCGAAACGCTTCCGGGACCGCTCGGCCCATCGCAGCGTCAGCGCGGTGGAATCCTTCGCGTAACCGTAATCGCAGGGATAGGGCGGACACTCGTCGAGGGGCGCGATGATATCGGCGCCGAGGGCGGTCTCGATCTCCATGACGGACTCCGGCGTGAACAGGTGCCGCGAGCCGTCGATATGCGATTGGAAAGTCACCCCCTCTTCCCGGATGGACTTGAGGTCCGACAGGCTGAACACCTGGTAGCCCCCGCTGTCGGTCAACAGGGGCCGCCGCCAGTTCATGAACCCGTGCAACCCGCCCATCTCCTTGATCAGTTCATGGCCCGGGCGGAGAAACAGGTGATAGGTGTTGCCGAGTATGATCTGCGCGCCGGCGACTTCGAGTTCCTCCGGCGTCAGCGTCTTCACAGTCGCCTGGGTCCCCACGGGCATGAACACCGGCGTGCGGATTTCGCCGTGGGCGGTCTTCATGCGGCCGGCCCGCGCGTGGGAAGCCGGGTCCCGGGCGAGCAGCTTAAAGGCCAGCGATGCCATACCGCGAGACCCGCGATCCTCCTGTCGATTGATCCATGACTATTCCAGCGATTTGATGGGGCCTTCGCCACGGCCCAGGATGAACTGTTGCACCAGCGCGTCGTCGCTGTTCCGGATCTCGTCCGGGGTCCCCACCATGTGAATCACCCCGTCGTGGAGCATGGCGATGCGGTCCGCGATCTTGTACGCGCTGATCATGTCGTGGGTCACCGCGATCGCCGTCACCGACAGCCGCTGGTTCATGTCCAGGATCAGGTCGTTGATGATGTCCGCCATGATGGGATCCAGGCCCGTGGTGGGCTCATCGTAGAGAATGTACTCCGGATTCATGGCGATCGCCCTGGCGAGTCCCACTCTCTTGCGCATGCCGCCCGATAGCTCCGCCGGCTTCTGTTCCTCCACGTCGGACAGGCCCACCATCTGGAGGCAGGTCCGGACCCGTTCGCTGATCTCCGCCTCGGTCCGGTCAGTATGTACCTTCAGGCCGATCCCCACGTTCTCGCCCACGGTCATGGAATCGAATAGGGCGCCGCCCTGGAACAGGAAACCGAACCGCTTCCGGATTTCGTCCAGTTCCGTCCCGTACAACCTGGTCACGTCCCGGCCGTCCACCAGCAGCGTTCCGCCGTCCGGGTGCAGCAGTCCCGTGATGTGCTTGAGCAGCACGCTCTTGCCGCATCCGCTCCGGCCGATGATGACCATGGTCTCACCGGACTCGATGGTCAGGTTGACGTCCTTCAGCACCGGTTTCCCGAAGGCTTTTCTCAGGTGTACGATTTCGATCATGATCGGGTAGAGGATGTTATACGGGAAGAAGGTCAGTCCGGGTCAGCGCGACGCAGCCCGGCGGGTCAGCGTGTCTCAGTCCGGGTCAGCGTGACTCAGCCCGGGTCTTCGTGATAGAGATCCGGGTTCTCGAAACGGGCGAAACGGTCCACGAAGATCAGGTCCACCGTACCGACGGGGCCGTTCCGCTGCTTGCCGATGATGATTTCCGCCTGGTTCTGGTCGTTTTCCTCGTCATCTCCGTATCGCGCGGCCCGGTAGATGAACAGCACCACGTCGGCGTCCTGTTCGATCGCGCCCGATTCCCTCAAGTCCGACAGCTGCGGGCGACCGTCCCCGCCGCGGGTCTCCACCGCCCTGGAAAGCTGCGACAGCGCGACGATCGGAACGTCCAGCTCCTTGGCCAGGGCCTTCAGGTTCCGGGAGATGGCGGAGATCTCCTGTTGCCGGTTCTCCGCGTCGCTCGGGCCCCGCATGAGCTGCATGTAGTCGACGGCCAGCAGTCCGATGTCGTCATGTTCGGACATCAGCCTGCGCGCCCGGGACCGCATTTCGGTGACCGACAACGCCGGGGTCTCGTCGATGTATACCGGCGCGGTGGCGAGGGCCCCCACCGCGATGCTCAGGTTCGACCACGCGTCTCCCGGCAGCCGGCCGGTGCGCATCAGGTGGGAATCCACCCGCGCCTCGCTGCACAGCATCCGCTGGGCCAGCTGGTGGCTGGTCATCTCGAGGCTGAACAGGCCTACGCCAACCCCGGCCTCTACCGCGACGTGGCGGATGATGTTCAGGCAGAGGGCAGTCTTCCCCATGGCCGGTCGGGCCGCGATGATGACCAGGTCCCCGCGCTGGAAGCCGGCGGTCATCTCGTCCAGACGGGTGAAGCCCGTGGGCACGCCGGTCACGGTGGAGTCCTGCTCGTGGAGCTTTTCGATGTTCTCGAAGGTGTCGTGCAGAATGGGATTGAGTTGGGTGAAGCCGCGGCGGGCGTCGCGCTGGGTCAGGGAGAACACCATCCGCTCGGCGTCGTCCAGCAGTTCCGCGGTGTCTTCCGATGATTCATACGCCCGTGAGGCGATCTGGGTCGCCACGTTGATCAGCTTGCGCCCCTGGGACTTTTCGTGCACGATCCGGGCGTGGTATTCCACGTTGGCCGCGGTCGAAACGCCTTCCGTCAGGCCGACCAGGTAGAAGGATCCCCCCACGGCGGGCAGTTCGTGCCGCTTCTCCAGCTCTTCGCTCAGGGTGATCACGTCGGTGGGTTCGTTCCGGTCGTACAGGGCAATGATGGCGCTGAAGATCTTGCGGTGTGCGTCACGGTAGAACGCGGTGTCGTCGAGGATCTCGAGGGCGATCGATATGGCGTCCTGCTCCAGCAGCATGGCGCCCAGGACCGCCGCCTCCGCCTCCACGGCCTGCGGCGGAAGTCGTTCCGCCCCGTCGCTCTGGCTGTTCATGAGACCTCAGCTCCCGGGGCCGCCGGCGCATCGGACTGCACGATGCGGTCGTATTCCTTCCGCAACAGCTGCACGTCTTCCCAGGTCGGCCGCTTGTAGGCCGCGTTGCGCAGCAGGCCGGAGGGGTGGTAGGTCACCAGCAGTTTGATGCCTTGATAGTCGTGGAACCTGCCCCGCAGCGCACGAATCGAACTGTTCTTCTTGAGCAGGGCCTGGGCCGCGACGCGGCCGAGGGCGCAGATCAGCCGGGGCCGGATGAGGCGGATCTGCTCCTTCAGGATGGCGTCGCACGCGTCGATCTCTTCGGGCATCGGGTCGCGGTTGTTCGGCGGCCGGCATTTCAGGATGTTGGTGATGTATACTTCGTCCCGGGTGAAATCGATGGCGTTGAGGATGCGGGTCAGCAGCTTTCCCGCCTGGCCCACGAAGGGTTGGCCCTGTTCGTCTTCCTGGGCGCCGGGCGCTTCACCCACGAACATCACGTCGGCGTGCTCGTTCCCGGTACCGAATACGAAGTGCTTTCGCTTGAATCCCAGCGTGCAGGCCGTGCACTGATGGTATTTCGCATACAGGGCCTCGAGGGAGGTTACCTGAGACGTCTGGGCCGTCTGGGTCGCCTGGGCCGCCTGGGTCACGTGGGTCGGCTGGACCGCCTGGGTCGCCTGGGTCGCCTGATCCGCTCGTCCGGCCCCGCCAGGCTGGCCGGGCTGAGCAGGCTGGCCGGTCTGAGCAGGTTGGCCGCTCAGGGCAGGCTGGCCGGGCCGTTCTGACCAGGCTGGCCGTACCCGTTCCGGCAGCGGAAGCGCTCCATCCAGACCTTCCGGCAGGTAGAGCGATTCGAGGCCCTGCTCTTCTTCCTGCCGCACGGCCTCGACGATCTGGCGTATCAGGTCGGACAGCGACGCTTGCGTATTCATGCGGGAACGACTTCCCGTTTTCTCAGAAGGGCGGCGACTTCGTCCATGACGCGGTCCGCCACGTCGGACTTGGATTGCAGGGGCAGGGATTCCTCGCGGCCGTCGCGGCGTATCAGGGTGACGATGTTCGTATCCGTCTCGAACCCGGCGCCCTCGGCGGTGACGTCGTTGTAGACCACCAGGTCCAGGTCCTTGTCCGCCCGTTTCCGGCGCGCGTAGTCCAGACCGTCATGGGTCTCCGCGGCAAAGCCGATCAGCACGGGCGGGCGGTCGGCGGCCACTTCCGCGAGGATATCGGTGGTCCGCGTCATTTCCACCGTAAGACTTTCCTCCGTCTTCTTCATCTTCCGGGGGGCCTGGACGCCCGGCCGGTAATCCGCCACTGCCGCCGCCATGATCACGGCGTGCTGGCCTTCGCGGTTGGCCAGGACGGCTTCGCGCATTTCGCCGGCGGTCCGGACGTGTTCCACGGCGACCCCGTAAGGATCCTGGAGGTGCGTTGGACCCGCTACGAGCGTGACCGACGCGCCCCGCCGGGCCGCGGCCCGTGCGAGGGCGTAACCCATCTTTCCGCTTGAGCGGTTCGTAACGCACCGGACGGGATCGATGTCCTCCGCCGTGGGGCCGGCGCTCACCAGCACGTTGCATCCGGCCAGGTCATGGTCGGGATCGGCAAGGACGGCGACCGCATCCACGATCTGCTCCGGCGCAGCCAGCCTCCCGTCCCCCTCTTCGCCGTTGGCCAAAAGGCCGAATTCCGGTTCGATGACGTGAACGCCCCGGCTCCGGAGCCGGTCCAGATTCGACTGGACGGCCTCGTTTCTCCACATGCGGAAATTCATGGCCGGCGCCAGGCAGCAGGGCGCCTCGCAGGCCAGCATCACGGTGGAGAGCAGGTCGTCGCCCAGCCCGTTCGCCATCTTGCCGATGATATTGGCCGTGGCGGGCGCGATGGCCACCGTATCGGCCCAGACCGCGAGGTCGACGTGCTCTTCACCGGCCATTCCGGCATCGGAAAACTGCTCGACGGCCACGGGATGCCCGGTCAGCGCGCTGAACGTCACGGCGCCGACAAACGCGCCGGCTTCACGGGTCATCACCACCCGGACGTCCGCCTGTTCCCGGACGAGACCGCGGACTACTTCCGCCGCCTTGTAGGCCGAAATGCTGCCCGTCACGCCGAGGACGATCCGGCGTCCTTTCAACCTGGACATCGGGAACCCCCGCCTTACTCCACGGCCTCGTCTTCCTCGGCCGGCTGGTAGTCGTAGTTCAACTCGTCGCCGAGCAACCGGTCCAGCGCCATGGTCGTCACTTTCTCGGCGCTGTCCTCCTCCGTGCCCAGCATCTTGTTGTGGAGGTTGATTCTACGTGCCTCCATGGCCGATACCATGACGGCCTCGTAGATGTTGTCGGCGACTTCCCTCATGCGCTCCTGGGAAATGTACTCTGTCGTTTTCGTGGCGTTCATGGCTGCTCCCATCGGCTGATGCGGCGCCGTTCGGCGGCTATGATCCCCCGAATGGCGTCAACGGTTAACTGCTGAGTGCCATCTTCATTGTCGACCCCGTAGTCATACGCGGGCAGGTATTTCATCTCGGTGCGCGCCTTGTCCAGCCGCTTGCGGATCTGATCGTCCGTTTCCAGGCCGCGCTGTTTCAACCGCCGCGACAGGCTGTCCAGGGAAGGCGGTATCAAGAAGACGAGAACGGCCTCCGGGAATATGGCTTTGACGGCCCCTCCGCCCTGGACGTCGATGACCAGCAGGGCCACGTCCCCGGACCGGATGATACGCTCGACGGCCTCCCTGGGGGTGCCGTACAGCACGCCGTCGTAAACTTCCGCCCATTCGAGAAAGGCGCCCTGGCGTATCTTCTCCTTGAATGCGTCCGCGCCGACAAAATGGTAATCGATCCCTTCCCGCTCGTTCGGCCGCTTCTCCCGGGTCGTCATGGATACGGACCGGACGATGGCCGGGTCGCCGGCCGTCAGCAACTCGCCGATCGTGGTCTTGCCCGTACCCGACGGTGCGGAGAGGACCAGGCAGAACCCCTTTGACTCCGTTCGGCCGGGCGCCACGGGATCACTCAATGAGCGGCCGGGCGCGACGGGATCACTCAATGTTCTGCACCTGTTCGCGGACCTTCTCCAATTCTTCCTTGGCCTGGATGACGGAATGGCTGATTTCCGTATCGTTGCCCTTGGATCCTATGGTATTGATCTCCCGGTTCATTTCCTGGATGAGGAAGTTGAGGCGTCTGCCCGGACTCCCGTCGTCCCCCAGCGCTTCCAGGAAGGCGCCGCAATGGGCGTTCAGGCGGACGCATTCCTCGGTCACGTCGCTGCGCTCCGCGAACAGGGTGATCTCCATGGCCATACGCTGCGGATCGACCTGTCCGTCGTCGAGCAGGCCGTCGATCCGATGGCGCAGGCGTTCCCGGAAATCGGCCACCCGGTCCGGCGCCCGGTCCTCGACCGACCGCAGCAGGGCCTGTATGGCCTGTATCCTTCCGCGCAGGTCGGTTTCGAGCGCCTTCCCCTCGTTTCGCTTCATGTCCTTGAAAGCGACCAGGGCACGCTCCAGGGCGGCCTCGATACCCGTCCAGCGTTCGGCCGGGTCGACTTCGTCGGTTTCCGGCGACACCAGGCCCGGATAGGCGGCGACCATTTCGAGGGAGACCTCGCCCGATACGCCAAGCTCGTCCTTGAGCTGCCTCAGCGCGTCGCAGTACTTCCTTCCCGCCTCCGCGTCGATCCGTATCCCGTGGGCGCCGGCATCGCCGTCGTCGCACCGGACGGACACGGAGACGTTGCCCCGCGTCACGTGGTCCTGCACGTACGCGCGCACGCGGCCCTCCAGCGAACCCAGAGACTTCGGCAGCCGTACGGCGATGTCGCAGAACCGGCCGTTAACCGAACGCAGTTCGACGACGGTGCGGACGCCGGCGAAGTCGGATTCTCCGGCGCCGTATCCAGTCATGCTGCATATCATTCAAAGCCCCTGAATCCCCAGTTGCCGCCTGTTTCCAAGAAACATGAAAGTACACGCTAAACGGCGATTTGTCAATAACATATTGGCAGCCGTCCGGCGGTGTTCATGCCCATTCGGGGCACGCTCCGGGCACGCTCCGGGCGCACTCCGGACGCGCTCCGGGTCCGTCGAAAAGAAGATTCATGACCCATGACGCAACCGGTCCCGTTATATTGTGAATGAGGCGGAATGCGGCAGTCCCGACGTCGCGGAACGCCATCGTATCGAGATCGTACCGAAGCCGTGTACAGGATGGAGCCGTCATGGACGCCCTGGTGCTGCAGGCCGTGAAAGACGAATGCGGGGAACTCGAGGGGGCGCGTATTGTGGCCGTCGAGCAGTACGCACCCATGGAAATCGGCCTTATCCTGAAAGCAAGCCCGGGCAGGCGGGTGCTGTCGCTTTCCGTGCAACCGGGTTTCTCCCGGGTCCACCTGTCGGATGACGCAAAGAAAGGCGCGGCTTCGTCGGCGTTGCTGTCCGCGCTGAGGGACCATCTCGTTCCCGGCGTGCTGGAGAAGGTCGACGCGGCGCCCTTCGAACGGGTAGTGCAAATCCACTGCCGGGGCCGGTCTTCGCCGGGGCACGGGCGGTACCGCCTGATCGCCGAGCTCATCGGGAACCGGGGCGTCATGATCTTCCTTTCCGACCAGGATCAGGTCATCCTGGAGACCCTTCGGCGCATCCGGGGTACGGAAAGGACGCTGGTCCCCGGCGAGCCCTACGCGTTCCCGCCGCCGATGAATAAAACACCGCTCGACGAAGCCACGCGCGAACTGCTGGCCGGGGCGGACCGTCTGGCCGGGGCGGATCACCAGGCCGGGGCGGATCACCAGGCCGGGGCGGATCACCTGGCCGGGGCGCACCGTCTGGCGACTCCCGCGGAACTGGCGCGGCATTTGACCGCCACATTCGCGGGACTGTCGAAGGAAATGGCCCTGGAGGTCCTGGCCCGGGCGGGACTGTCGAACGCGGCGGATTTCGCGGATGCGGATGCGGCGGACCGCGTTTCACGGACCTGGCAGAGCCTGGAGGAGCTTGTCCAACGCGTCAAGGCGCGGGACTGGACGCCCAGCATCGGACGATCGGGGGACGGCCGGGCGCGCGTGCTTTCCGCGGTCCCGGTCCATTCCGTGCCCGCGGCGCAGGTAGAACACCACGAATCCGTCAGCGCCGCCGTGGAACGTTTCTACGAAGAACGGATGGCCGAGGAAGCGTTCAAGCAACGGCTGCAGAAGGTGCAGCGGGCCCTGCGCGACGAGATCCGGCGCCTGGAACGACTGACGGAGAACCTGGGAAAAGACCTGGTTCACGTGGAGCAGGAAGAGGAATACCGCCGGTACGGCGAGCTGATCACCTCTCACCTTGCCCGGCTGAAGGCGGGGTCGGCGGAAGCCGTGGTCGAAGACTACTTCAGCAGCGGCCGGGAGGAAGTCGCCATCCCCATGAAGCCCGGCCTGTCACCTGCGGAGAACGCCCGGTGGTACTTCCGGCAGGCCCGCAAGGCCCGGGACGGCCGGAAGGCGGTGGCCCAACGCATCGCCCGGGCCCGTAAACGCCTGGAAGAGGTCACGGGCATCCGCGCGAAGCTGGGCTGCGACGCCGACGAAGAGCGGCTGGAGGATGCCCATAGGGCCTGCATCCGGCTGGACCTGGTCAAGGCGCCCCGCGAAACCGGCGCTTCGAAACGTCCGCGCAAAAAGACCGGGCGGGACATCCATCCGAGGAGGTACCTGACCTCCAGCGGACACCTCCTGCTCGTGGGCCGCAACAGCCGGGAGAACGAAGCGTTGACGAAATCGGCGGCGCCGGACGATATCTGGCTGCACGCGCGGAACCTGGGCGGTTCCCACGTGATCCTGCGGCGGGAGGACAGGACCCAGATGCCGAGCAGGAAGACCCTCTACGAAGCGGCCTGCCTGGCGGCCTGGTACAGCAAGGGCCGGGGTTCCACCACGGTGCCGGTGGACTACACGGAGCGCCGTTACGTCCGGAAAATGAAAAACGGCAGCCCCGGACAGGTCGTGTTCACCCGCGAAAAAACGCTCTTCGTCGAACCCGCGCTGACCCTAAGGCAGGCCGACACGCCAGGAACGTCCTGACGGGGTTGGTACGATTCCATCAGACCTGGTCCACGATGCGGCCTTCGGCGTAGGATCCCAGCAGCTTGTAGTTGGTCGCGATCTCCCGGAGGTGGTTGAGCGCCCGGCTGCAGAGCAGGCTCTCGGCGTGCCCCTCGAAATCCAGGTAGAACAGGTACTCCCACGGGGAACCGACCAGGGGCCGCGATTCGATCTTGTTGATGGAGATGTCCCGCAGCGCGAAGACGCTCATGGCCTTGAACAGCATGCCGGGTTCATGGGGGACCGAGAACACGATGGAGGTCTTAATGCGCTCGCCCTCCGACGCTTCGGGCTTCCTGCCCAGGACCAGGAACCGCGTGTAGTTCTGGGGGTTGTCTTCGATCCCGCGCTCCAGGATCTCGAGCCCGTACCGCTCCGCGGCCCGCGTGCTCGCGATCACGCCGATGTCCCGGCCTTCTCCTTCACCGAGCATCTTGGCCGCGCCGCCGGTATCGTACACGGTTTCGGGTTTCATCGACGGATGCTCCCGGAAGAACCGGACGCACTGTTCGAGCGCCTTGGTATGGGACTGGACCCGGCGGAGTTCCTCCGGCCGGACGCCGGGCTTCGCCATCAGGTTGTGGACGATGCGGAGCACGATTTCACCCACGATCTGCAAGTCGTGCTCCTGCATCAGGTCGTAATTGACGTGGATGCTGCCCGCCAGGGTGTTCTCGATCGGCAGCATGCCGTAGTCGCAGCTGCCCTCGTCCACGGCACGGAACACGTCGTCGAACCATCCGTGGGGAACCGGTTCGGCCCCGTCGCCGAAATACGCGAGCACGGCCATTTCGCTGAAGGCTCCCAACTCGCCCTGGAAGCCGGTCCTGTACTTCTTCAATCGGTCCTCCTTTCACCCAGCAACGCGGCCCTGCTTTCCTTCGCCCTGGTCAGCGTCTTCACCAGGTCCGATTCGCGCCCCTCCTCGATCAGCGCCGCCAGGTCGTCGAGCAACCGCCTGGCGTCCTCGATGCCGCGCAGCAGGGGCCGCCCGTTGGTCAGGCAGATGTCGGCCATCACCTGAACGGTGGACGCGGCCAGGCGGGTCGTGTCCCGGAATCCCGACGCGGCGAACTCACCCAGTCGTTCTTCCTCGCGCGCGGTCTGCTCCGCGGCAAGCGCCAGCACCACGGACAGCAGGTAGGGCAGGTGGCTGGTAACGGAGACGATCCGGTCGTGACGCCCTGCGGAGATAACGGCGGGACGGGCCCCGATCCGGCGGACCAGGTCCTTGAGCAGTTCGAGCGCGCCCTCATCCACCGCGGAAGACGGAACCAGGGCGAACGTCGCGTCCTGAAACAGTCCGTCATCGGCATGCTCGATGCCGGTGTGCTCGGTACCGGCCATGGGGTGCCCGCCGACGTACCGCTTGATGCCGGCCTGGCCGGCCACGGCGGAAACGATGGCCTCCTTGGTGCTGCCCAGGTCCAGGAGGATGGTCTCCTCGCCCAGCAACGGCGCGAGGCCGGACAGCATGTCCAGGATGGACCGCACGGGCGTGGCGAGGACGACCAGGTCGGCTCCTTCCACCCCTTCGGCCGTTTCCAGGTACCCGGTGTCGATGGCGCCGCGCTCCAGGGCCCGGTCCAGCACGGCACGGTCCAGGTCGACGCCCGCGACGCGTTCGCCTACCCCCGCCTTACGGACCGCCATGCCGAAGGAACCGCCCAGCAGTCCCACGCCGATAATGGTAATGCGCATATTCCAGCTCAGCCGATGGTCCGGTTGACGGCCGTCGCGACCGCCTGCAGTTCCGGGATCAGGGAGGTCAGCGCTTCCGGAGTCAGGGACTGGTCCCCGTCGGACAGCGCGCGCTCCGGGGTCGGATGCATCTCGATCATGAGTCCGTCGGCACCCACCGCCACGGCCGCCCGGGCGGCAGGTCCCACGAAATCGGCGTTGCCGGTCCCGTGGCTCGGGTCGATGAACACCGGCAGATGGGTGTATTTCTGCAGCACGGGCACGGCGGAGATGTCGAGCGTGTTCCGGGTCCAGGTCTCGAAGGTCCGGATACCCCTTTCGCACAGGACAACGTGGTGGTTCCCCGCCGCCAGGATGTACTCGGCCGCCAGGAGCATCTCCTCGAGCGTAGCGGACATGCCCCGCTTGAGCATGACGGGCTTGCTGCTCCGTCCCGCTACGTTCAGCAACGGATAGTTCTGCATGTTCCGGGCGCCGATCTGCAGCATGTCCACGTACTCCGAGACCATGGGTTCCATCTCGGGCTCCATCACTTCCGAGATCGTCGGCAGGCCCGTTTCCTCGCTTACCCGGGCCATGATCTTCAAGCCCTCCTCGCCGAGCCCCTGGAAGCTGTAGGGCGAGGTCCTGGGCTTGAACGCCCCGCCGCGTATGATGTGGGCCCCCGCGGCCCGGGCGTGTTGCGCCGCCTCCAGGAACTGGTCGTAGGATTCGACGGAACAGGGCCCGGCGATGATGGCAATGGCGTCCCCGCCGATCGTAACGTCGCCGACCTTGAAACGGGTCTTGTGCGGCTGCACCTCCCGGCTCACCAGCTTGTACGGCCGCTGGATGCGCTGTACGCGGTCCACCCCGTCCAGGATCTCGAACTGTTCCGGCGAAAGGCTGAGGGTGTTGCCGATCACGCAGATGATGGACATCTCGTCGCCCTGAATGTCCCTTGGTTTACAGTCGAAGGACCGTATGGTTTCCCGGACGTGCTCCTTCTGTTCTTCCGTCGCCCCCAGTTTCATTACAACCACCATTTCAACCTCCCTCGACAATGTCCGGCCGGAGCACGACGGCGCCGTCCAGATACACATGTCGAATTTCACCCTGCGATTTTTCCGAGTTTACATGAACCAGCACCCGTATGCACCCGGGAAGACTCCCGGGGACCTCCATCTCCTGCGTGCAGAACAGGGGAATCGCAGACCAACCCATCTGGCGTACTCCGTAGGCGGGCGTCTGCGCGTCGAGATCCTTCGTCGATGAAAAAAACACGCTGATGATCTGTTCTAATTCGATGCGGTTCCGTTCGACGATCGTTGTAACCAGCCGACGTGATGCCTCACAAATCGCGTCGGAAGTGTTCGATTCAACGGTTATCGCGCCACGAATGCCTCGTACCATAGTTTCTCCCGGGATGGAACATGTTGAACAATACCCGACGAAAGCATGAAACGGGGTGAAATACGTGGGAGTCGCGAAGACCGGCACGGCCCCCTGGACTCCCACACGCATCCCCTGATTTGATTGAAGTTCCTGTCATCGTCATTTCCTGAACGCTCCTGTGCCGGAAGGGATCCTCGCGCGCCACGGTTAACTCGCGCGCCACGCGGTTATCTCACGCGCCACGGTTATCCCGGCAGGGTCACCGGCGTCTTTCCGTCGATGCCGTCTCTCAAAGCGGCCACGTATTCGCCCACGGACCGGAGCATGTCCGGCTCGCCGGCGTGCGCTTCCATCTCGTTGATGATCGCGCTGCCCACGATGACCCCGTCGGCCAGGCGCGCGGCCTCGCCGGCCTGTTCCGGCGACGAGATGCCGAAACCCAGCCCGAGGGGCCGGTCCGTGCGGGACCGCACCTGCGCCATGAACGCGTCCACCCCTTCCGCCAGTTCTCCCCGCGCACCCGTAACGCCCGTCAGGGAGACGCAGTAGACGAATCCCGTGGTGTGGCGGTTCACCAGTTCGATCCGCGCCGAAGTGCTCGTGGGCGCTACCAGGAAGACGACGGTGAGGCCGTGCCGCCGGCAGGCGTCGGACAGATCGGCCCCTTCCTCCGGCGGGAGGTCGGGCACGATCAATCCGTCCACCCCCGCGCGGGCGGCATCCCGGCAGAGGTCCCCGATCCCGTACGCGAGCACCGGGTTGTAGTAGGTCATCAATACGACCGGTATGGCTGTATGCTCCCGGAGGGAAGCGACCGTCTCGACGATGGAACGCAGGGTCGTGCCCCGGTTCAGCGCCCGCAGCGCGGCGCGCTGGATCGTGGGGCCGTCGGCGATCGGATCGGAGAAGGGCACGCCCAGTTCCACCAGGTCGGCCCCCCGGCGGTCCAGTTCGACGACCAGTTCGGCCGTCGTTTCCAGGTCCGGGTCCCCCGCCATGATGTAGGGGATCAGCGCCTTGCGGCCCAGGGACTTCAGCGATGCGAAGGTCTCTTCGATCCGGTTCATTCAGCGCCTCCTCCGCTTCCGGCCAGCAACCCGTCCACCTGCTCGACGTCCTTGTCCCCGCGGCCCGACAACCCGGCGACGATGACCTCTTCCCGGTCCATTTCCGGGGCGATCCTTGCGATATGGGCGATGGCGTGGGCGCTTTCGAGCGCGGGTATGATGCCTTCGACCCTGGAGAGCAGTTCGAAGGCCTCCAGCGCCTCGGCGTCGGTTACGCTCACGTACTCCGCGCGGCCGGAGTCCTTCAGGTAGCTGTGCTCGGGGCCCACGCCGGGATAGTCGAGTCCAGCGGAGATGGAATGGGCGACCTGAATCTGGCCGTTCGCATCCTGTCCGGTGTAGCTCATGGCGCCGTGCAGTACGCCCGGCGTGCCCAGGCCCAGCGTCGCCGCGTGCATCCCCGTATCCAGCCCGTGTCCCGCGCCCTCCACGCCGACCAGGCGAACCCCGTCGCCGAGGAAGGGATGAAAGAGCCCGATGGCGTTGCTGCCGCCCCCCACGCAGGCGACGAGCACGTCGGGGAGCCGCCCTTCTATCTCCAGGACCTGCTCCCGCGCTTCCCGGCCGATGACCGACTGGAAATCGCGCACCAGCATGGGAAAGGGATGGGGGCCCGCCACCGAACCGATGATGTAATGGGTATGGCGGACGTTGGTCGCCCAGTCGCGCAGGGCCTCGTTCAGCGCGTCCTTCAGCGTGCGGCTGCCCGCGTCGACGGCGATGACCCGGCTGCCCATCAGGCGCATGCGGAAGACGTTCAGCGCCTGGCGTTCCATGTCCTCGGAACCCATGTAGACGTCGCATTCCAGGCCGAAACGGGCGGCCACGGTGGCCGTGGCCACGCCGTGCTGGCCCGCACCGGTCTCCGCAATGACCCGTGGTTTCTTCATGCGGCGGGTGAGCAGGATCTGGCCGATCGTGTTGTTGATCTTGTGGGCGCCCGTGTGGTTCAGGTCCTCCCGCTTGAGATAGATCCGCGCGCCGCCGAGGGTCTGCGTCAGCCGCTCCGCGTAGTAGAGGGGGGACGGACGGCCCACGTAGTCCCGGAGGTAGTAGCGGAACTCATCCTCGAAGTCCGGGTCCCCTTTCGCCGCCTCGTACACCTCAAGCAGCTCGTCAAGGGCCGTCATCAGCGTCTCCGGGACGTAGCGGCCGCCGAAGATCCCGAAATGCCCATGCTGGTCGGGCAATGTGATCGCCGTCATCCTTCGCTCCCGCTGCTGATGTGGTCTATAAGGGCCTCCAGGCCCAGCCGGTAGCTGTCGCTTCCGTGTCCGCAGATCTGCCTGAGGGCCACGGGCGCGATATAGGAATGATGCCGGAACTTCTCCCGGGCGTGTATGTCCGACATGTGGACTTCCACGACGGGCAGGCCCACCGCGACGATCGCGTCGCGCAGGGCGATGCTCGTATGGGTGTATGCGCCGGGATTGATCAGGATGCCGTCGGCCCAGCCGAGGGCCTGCTGGATCTCGTCCACCAGCACCCCTTCGTGGTTGGACTGGCGGATGCGTATCTCGATCCCCCGTCCCTCCGCGGCCGTCTCCAGGGACCGGTTGATGTCCTCCAGCGTGTCCGTACCGTAGACTTCCGGTTCCCGGACGCCCAGCATGTTCAGATTCGGACCGTGCAACACCAGTATGCTCATCATGGTTTCGCCGCTTCGCCGCCGATGCGCCGTTCCGGCGCCGGGGCGTCGTCGATGCGCCGCACTTTTAGTTCCCTGTCGCGAGGACGGACCGGATGTATTCACCGGGCACGTCGTCGTGGATGGCCACCTCGCCGATGCGATTCGGAAGGATGAATCGCGGGCGACCGCCTACCGACTTCTTGTCGAACTTCATGGTCTCGATCGTCGCCGGAACGTCCAATCCGTCGCACCGGTGCGGCAGCCCCGTGCGCCGCACCAGTTCGATCAGCCGGCGGACGCTTTCGCCGTCCAGCAGGTCCATGCGCTCCGCGACCCGGGCGGCGTAGACCATGCCGATGGCCACGGCCTCGCCGTGCAGCATGCCCGTCTGCGTTTCGATGGCGTGGCCCATGGTATGGCCGAAGTTGAGTATGGCCCGCCGTCCCTGTTCGCGCTCGTCGCCGGCGACCACTTCCGCCTTGATCTCGCAGGACCGCGCCACGAGGTGCGCCAGCACGTCGCGGTCGCGCTGCAGAATATCGTCCAGGCGCTCCTCAATATAGGCGAACAGTCCGGGGTCTGCAATGACGCCATATTTGATCACTTCCGCCATGCCCGCGCGCAGTTCCCGGTCCGGCAGGCTGTCGAGCGTATCCAGGCTGGCCAGCACGAGCAGAGGCTGGTAGAACGCGCCGATCAGGTTCTTCCCGCGGCGGTGGTCCACGGCCACCTTGCCCCCCACGCTGGCGTCCACCTGGGCCAGGAGCGAGGTAGGGACCTGGATGAACGGGACGCCGCGCAGGAAGGTGGCCGCGGCGAAACCGGCCAGGTCTCCGATGACCCCGCCGCCCAGCGCGATGACGGGAGAACGGCGGTCCATCCCGTGGCCCAGCATGGCGTCATAGAGCTTCTCGGCCCACGCCAGCGACTTCTGCGCTTCGCCGTCCGGCACTTCGATCAGGTCCGGTTCGAAGCCGGCCGACCGCAGGGCATCCGTCGTCCGTTCACCATAGCGTTCCGCGATGCCGGGGTGGGTCACGACCAGCGCGCGACCGGTCAGATCGAAGGACGTCATCCGGTGTCCCAGCCGGTCGAGCACATCGGGCCCGATCACGATGTCATAGCTGTCGGATTCGAGGTCCACCCGGATCACGCGTTCTTCGTTTTCCACCCAGGCTTTCACCATCTCCACCATATCCTCGATCGAATACCGCGACGTGTCGATTTCGTGGTCCGCCCGGCCGTAGACCGGCGCCCGCTCTCGCTGGAGCGACCGGATCCGTTCCAGCGGGTCGTCCCCGGCCAGGAGCGGCCTGATCCCCGCATCGCCCCGCGTGCGCGCCAGGACCGTCTCCGCCGGCGCGTTCAGGTGAATGACCGAACCCAGCGACCGCAGCACGGCGAAGTTGTCCGGATCGAGCACCGCGCCGCCGCCCGTGGCGATCACCCTTCGCACCCCGTCGTCGAGGCCCCGGATCACCGCCTTCTCGATCGCCCGGAAACCGGACTCCCCATGCTGTTCGAAGATCTCGGGAATTCGCGCCGCGGCCTTCTTCTCGATCAGCGTGTCGGTGTCCACGAAGGGCACGTCCAGGGCCCGTGCGAGGCGCCAGCCCACCGCTGTCTTGCCCGTGCCCATGAAGCCGATCAGGACGATGCCGCCGGACTTTCGTTTTCCAGGTTCAGCCACTTCCCGTCCGCCTGTAGCCCGAGCCGTTTCCATGACTAGTAACGCGCCAGTTGGTCCATGTAACCCTGATAGTTGCGCTGCATTTCCTCCAGGCTGTCGCCCCCGAATTTCTCCTGCATGGCGTCGGCGACGACGAAGGCCACCACCGCCTCGCCGATCACGCCGGCGGCGGGCACGGTGCACACGTCCGACCGCTCCTTGGCGGAATCGAAGGCTTCCTTGGTCTCGATATCCACCGACATGATCGTGCGCATGAGCGTCGCGATGGGCTTGAGCGCGCCGCGGACGACGATTTCCTCGCCTTCGGTCATGCCGCCCTCGACACCGCCGGCCCGGTTCGTTTCCCGGTAGAACCGACCGTCATCGTAGAAGATCTCGTCGTGGACCTCGGAACCGAGCACCCGGGTCACGCCGAAGCCCAGCCCGATTTCGACGCCCTTTACGGCCTGTATGCTCATGATCGCCTGGGCCAGGCGGCCGTCGAGCTTTCGGTCCCACTGCACGTGGCTGCCGAGGCCGGGCGGCGCGTTCAGCACCTTGACCTCGAAGACCCCGCCGATCGTGTCCTTGAGGGACTTCGCCCGGTCGATCTCCGCGATCATCTTCTGCGCGGCGTCTTCGTCGGCGCAGCGCACGGGCGAGGCCTCGGACCGGTCGATGATCTCATCGTTCGTCAGGCCGCTCACGTCCGCGTCCACCTGCCCGATCCGCACCACGTGGCTGAGCACGCGTATGCCGAAGGCCCCGAGGAGGGACCGGGCGACCGCGCCGACCGCGACGCGCATGGTCGTTTCCCGCGCGCTCGCCCGTTCCAGGATGTCCCGCAGATCGCGGCGGTCGTACTTCAGTCCGCCCGCGAGATCGGCGTGGCCGGGGCGGGGGCGGGTCACCCGCCGCCTCACCGGGCCGTCGGCCTCCTCGATCGCCATCACGTCCGTCCAATTCTGCCAGTCCCGGTTCTGCACGACGAGAGAGACCGGTCCGCCCATGGTCCTGCCATGGCGCACGCCGCCCCGGATCTCGATCGTATCGGTCTCGATCTGCATTCTCCGGCCCCGTCCGTATCCGCCCTGGCGCCGTTTCAGGTCCCGGTCGATGTCTTCCGCGGCGACGGGAAGCCCCGCGGGCAGACCTTCGAGGATTGCCGATATGGCCGGTCCGTGTGATTCGCCTGCGGTCAGGTATCGCAACATGCCTTCTCCTCCCGGGCCTTCCTGTGCCTTAGCTGTTCTTCCAACGCGCTCCTCATCACTTCGACCGGCGCCGCGCGGCCGGTCCAGATTTCGAAAGACGCCGCGCCCTGGAACAGCAGCATGCCGATGCCGTTCGAGGTCTCCGCGCCCCGCGACCGGGCGCATCGCATCAGTGCGGTTTCCGCCTGGTCGTACCGCGTGTCGTAGACGAACTGCCCGCCGGTGAACCAGTCACCTTCCAGCGGCAGATCCTCCGGGACCGCGTTGATCACCAGGTCGGCCGCACGGACCGCGCCGCCGAGGTCGGAAGGCGAAAGCGTCATAGCCTCTGCACCACCCACCGACGCCGTGTCCCGGGCCCGGTCCGCGTTGCGCGCGGCAATGGTAATCGATGCGGCGCCCTGCCCGCGGGCCATGGCGCAGGCCGCCCGGGCCGCGCCTCCCGCGCCCAGGATCAACAACCTCGAACCCGCGACCGAAACGCCTTTTTCCCCGAGCGCCCGCAACAGTCCGGCGCCGTCCGTCGACGTGCCGGCGAGCCGGCCCGACCGGTTCACGATGGTGTTGACCGAACCGATCGTGCGGGCCTCTTCGGACACCTCGTCCAGGTAGGGCAGCACGTCCGTCTTGAGCGGCTTGGTCACGTTGACCCCCGCCAGCCCCAGTCCCCGGATGCCGTCGACGGCCCGCCGCACTCCGGATTCCGCGACTTCGAAGGTTACATAGACGTAATCCAGTCCGCAATGGCGAAAGGCCGCGTTATGCATGGCCGGCGAAAGCGTATACCCAATGCCCTGCCCGCATACGCCGACCACGCGGGTCGAACCCGATATGCCGGGGCCGCTGGTCCCGTTTTCTTGCGAAGAAATCATAGAAGAGATCATATGGCCCGCCTCGCCGCCTCCACAAATGCCCGGACCTTGTCGTGGTCCTTGCGGCCCGGTTCCCGCTCCACGCCGCTGCCCGTATCCACGCCGTAGGGCCGCACGCTGCGCACCGCCTCGGCCACGTTGTCCGGATTCAGCCCGCCGCTCAGGATGACGCGGTGGGGACTGCCTTCCACGAGCCGCCAGTCGAAGGTGGTCCCCGTGCCGCCGTACCGGTCTTCGGCGAAGGTGTCGAGCAAGACCGCGCCGACGGGATAGGCCGCGGCATCGGACTTCCACGATGCGTCCCTGACGCGGAAGGCCTTGATGACCGGGCGTTTCTGGCCGGCCAGCGCTTCGCAGAAACCGGGCGATTCATCGCCGTGGAGCTGCGCGGCCTGGATTCCCGCCGTCTCGCAGATGCTTTCTATTTCGCCGGCCGCCGCGTTCACGAACACGCCCACCGGGACGACGAAGGGCGGCAGGCCGGCCACGATTTCCGCGGCCCGTTCCGGCGCCACGCAGCGGGGACTGCCCGCATAGAAGATGAACCCGAGCGCGTCCGCGCCCGCGCGGACGGCCGCGGCGGCGTCCGCCTGGTTCGTGATGCCGCAGATCTTGATCCTGACCGTATTCATGGCCCTGTCCCCGGGGTAGCCCTTCGACTTCGAATCCCCTGTTGGGCCTTCGCGGCGGACCGGCCCAGCAGGGCGTCCAGTTGTCCGCCGATCTCCTCCGCCCCCATCAGGGATTCGCCCACGAGTACGGCGTCGAATCCCGCGTCCTGCAGCCGCAGGACGTCCACGCGCCCGTGGATCCCGCTCTCGCTGACGGTCACGACGCCCGGGGGGATGCGGGGCCGGAGACGCAGCGACGTTTCCAGCGAAACGGTGAAATCCGTCAGGTCCCGGTTGTTGATGCCGATGACGCGGCTGGCCGCCGCCAGGGCCCGGTCCAGTTCCCGCTCGTCGTGCACTTCCACCAGGCAGTGCAGGCCACAGGCCGCCGCGGTCCGCTGCAGGGCCGCCAACCGGGTGTCGTCCAGAATGGCCGCGATGAGCAGCATGGCGTCCGCGCCCAGCGCCGCGGTCTCGTGCACCTGGTACTCGTCCACGATGAACTCCTTGCGCAGCACGGGCACGGAAACGCACCGGCGAAGGGCCACCAGGTCCTCGTCGCTGCCCTGGAAGAAACGCCGATCCGTCAACACCGATATGGCCGAAGCGCCGTGGGCCGCGTAGACCGGTCCGATCTCCGCGGGCGCCGCGTCGGGACGGATCGCGCCCTTCGACGGCGAAGCCTTCTTGAATTCGGCGATGACCCCGATGCCGTCTGCCTGTTGCAGCGCGCGGTCGAAGGGCCGGACATCGCGGCGGCGAACAGGCCCGGATTCGGGCAGGGGCACGCGCCGCTTCCGGTCTTCGACCTCTTCTTTCTTATGCGCTACGATCTGATCAAGGATATTCATGGCTCTCGTGACTTCCCATACCGTACGCGGGGTGCGGCGGGCTCCCGTACCCGGTGGTGCGGCGGGTCATTCGTTGGTCATGCGGACCAGCGCGTCGAGTTTCTCCCGCGCCCCGCCGGTGTCGATGGCCCGGACCGCCTTTTCGATGCCCTCGTCGAAGTCCTCCGCGGCGCCGCCGGCCACGATCGCCGCCGCGGCGTTAAGCAGGACGATGTCCCGCCGGGGTCCGGACTCACCGGCCAGTACGGACCGGATGATCTCCGCGTTCTCTTCCACCTCGCCCCCCTTGAGGTCCTCGATGGACGCCCGGGGCAGGCCGAAGTCCTCCGGCGCTACGTCATAGGTCCTCACAACGCCGTCCCGGGCCTCCGCCACGTGGGTCGGCGCCGTGGTGGTCAACTCGTCCAGCCCGTCCGCGCTGTGCACCACGAAAACGCGCTCCGCCCCCAGGTTATTCAGCACGTGGGCGGCGGTCTGGACGACACTCGCGTCGTATACGCCCATGACCTGGGCCGTCGTCCCGGCCGGATTGGTCAGCGGCCCGAGCAGGTTGAGCACGGTCCGCACGCCGAGTTCCCGGCGCGGACCGCTCGCGAACCGCATGGCCGAGTGGAGGGCGGGGGCGAACATGAACCCGATGCCGATCTCGTCGATGCAGGCGGAGACCCTTTCCGGCGGCGTTTCGATATTGACCCCCAGGGCCGTCAGCACGTCGGCGCTGCCCGCCTTGCTGGACGCCGCCCGGCCGCCGTGCTTGGCGATGAAGGCGCCCGCGGCCGCGGCCACGAAAGCCGCGGCCGTCGATATGTTGAACGTATGCTTTCCGTCGCCGCCCGTGCCGCAGGTATCCACGATGGGATAGGCCCGGCAGTCGATCCGCGTGGCCCTGGCGCGCATGACCCTGGCGAACCCGGTGACCTCCTCGATCGTCTCGCCCTTCAGGCGGAAGGCAACCAGGAACGCGCCGATCTGCGCCGGCGTGGCGTCCCCCGACATGATCCCGTTCATGACCTCCACGGCTTCCGCTTCGGTCAGCGAGATCCCGTCAATCGCCTTCGCAATGGCTTGCTGTATCATGGAACCCTCTCTCCATCCAGTTGCGCGCTTCACGATCATGCTGACGAACGCCGCTGGTCGCGCGCCTTCCCGGTCTGGGTGACGAACGCCGGCATCGCCCGACCGCCGTCATGCAGGCCGCTATCGCCCGACGCCGTCATGCAGGCCGCTATCGCCCGACCGCCTGCCGCACGATCTCCATGGTCGGGCGGGCCAGTTCCCGGGCGCTGCTGGCACCTGCTTCCAGCAAACGGTCGATGCGTGACCGGTCGGCCATCAACTCCTCGTAGACCGACCTGGGGCGTTCCAGTAAACCGTCGATAAGGTCGAACAACTCTTCCTTGGCCGCTTTCCAGGTGATCCGGCCCTGCACCAGCCGGCTCCGCATCGTCTCGGTCCGGTCCCCGTCCGCGAAATGCCGGTAGATCTGGAAGACGAGGGACGTCCCGGGGTCCTTGGGCGCGCCGGGCGGACTCGAATCCGTCTTGATCCCGAATATGGCCCTGCGCAACTGTTCGTGCGACCCGAAAAGCGGTATGGTGTTGTTATAGGCCTTGCTCATCTTTCTTCCGTCCGTACCGGGAATCTCGGCCGATGATGGATCGGACAGGTACAGCGGCAGGGTGAGCACGTCGCCGAAGGACCGGTTGAAACGCGCGGCGATGTCCCTGGCGATCTCGATGTGCTGTTCCTGGTCCCGCCCCACCGGTACGTACTTCGCCTGGAACAGCAGGATGTCCGCCGCCATGAGTATGGGATAGGAATACAACCCCATGTTCACCCCGGTGTCCGCGTCTCCTTCGGTCGCGCCTCCGGTGTCCGCGTCCCGGCCGCCTCGCTTGTGGCGGTCCATGTATGCCTTGTACGCGTGGGCGCGGTTCATCAGGCCCTTCGACGTCGAACAGGACAGGATCCACGACAGCTCGAACACCTCCGGCACGTCCGATTGCCGATAGAAGACCTGGCGATCGGGATCCAGCCCGCAGGCGATCCAAGTCGCGGCGAGTTCGTGGCACAGGTCCCTGAAGCGCACGGGGTCCTTCACGAGCGTCAGTGCGTGGTAGTCCGCCAGGAAATACATGGCACGCGCTTCGGGCGACCGCCGCGCGAGTTCCAACGCGGGCCGGATGGCGCCGATGTAGTTGCCGAGGTGGGGACTGCCCGTGGGCTTGATCCCCGTCAGGATGACGTCGGGCGGGTTCATGGGACGACTCGCGAGTTGGTTCACGGACGGGTTCATGGGCGGGTTCATGGGCCGTCCTCCCGGCGCGCGTCCAGCGCGTCGGCCGCTTTGACCAGTTTTCTGAAGACGTTGTCGATGAGCCGGATGCCGATCCCGTCCTTGAGCGTCATGATGGACTCGGGATGGAACTGCACCGCCGCCACGGGCATCGTTCGGTGTTCGACGGCCATGACGACGCCGTCCTCCGTCTCCGCCGTGACGGTAAGTTCCGGCGGCAGCCGATCGCGTTCGGCGTGCAGCGAGTGATAGCGGCCTACGGTGAAGGACCGGGGGAATCCTTCGAACAGGACCCCGGCCCGTCCGGCCTGCCCGGCCTGCCCGGCCTGTCCGTCGCGGACGATCACCCGCGACTCCTTGCCGTGCATGGGATAGGGCAACACGCCCAGCGTGCCGCCGAAATACTCGACAATGCCCTGCAGCCCGAGGCAGACGCCGAAGATGGGCAGCGCCCGTTCCTGCGCCGCGTCGATGGCCAGCGCCACGTCGAAATCCGACGGCCGGCCGGGACCGGGCGACAGAAAGACCAGGTCCGGATCGTACGTGTCCATGAGATCCGTCAGCCGGGACCGGGAGATGCCCGTTCTGACCGTCATGACGTCGGCGCCGGTCTGGCGGAGGTAGTTGGCCAGCGTATGCACGAAAGAGTCTTCGTAGTCCACCAGCAGAACGCGCTTCCCCGATCCGGCGACTTCCGCGAATCCGGGATGGGCGCTTCCCCCGTGTGACTCCCGGGGGCGCCCGATCGCATCGATGAACGCCATGGCCTTGAGTTCCGTCTCGCGCTCCTCGTCTTCGGGAATGGAGTCCATCAGCAGCGTGCTCCCGGCCCTCACCTCGGCGATCCCGTCCTTGATGCGTATGGTCCTGAGGGTGAGCCCCGTGTTCATGTTCCCGTCGAATCCGAGGAATCCTATCGCGCCGCCGTACCAGGCGCGGCACGACCGTTCGTTGTTTTCGATGAACCGCATCGCCCAGATTTTCGGCGCGCCGGTCACGGTGACCGCCCAGGCGTGCGCGAGAAAGGCGTCCAGCGCGTCATACTCCGGCCGCAGTATGCCTTCCACGTGATCGACCGTGTGGATCACCCGCGAGTACATCTCGATCTGGCGCCGTCCGATGACCCGGACGCTGCCGGGCACGCAGATCCGCGACTTGTCGTTCCGGTCCACGTCCGTACACATGGTCAGCTCGGACTCCTCTTTCTCCGAGCTCAGCAGCTTGAGGATCTGGTCGGCATCGCTCAACGCGTCGTTCCCCCGGCTGACCGTGCCTGAAATGGGGCAGGTCTCGATACGGATCCCTTCGCCCCGAACGAACATCTCGGGCGACGCGCCGACCAGGTATTCGCGCTGTCCCAGGTTGATGAGCGTGGCGTACGGCGCGGGATTCCGTTCCCTCAGCCTGCGGAAGATCTCGGAAGGAGGGTCCGGGCAGGACTCGTAGAACGTCTGGCTGGGCACGACCTCGAAAAGGTCGCCGCGCCTGAAGTACTCCTGCGCCTTGCGGACGACGTCGGCATAGGCGCCCTTCTCGAATTCCCTGGCGGCCGTGGCTTGTCCCGCGCGGTAGGGCTGGACGGCGCCCTCCCTGGGCAGGCCCTGGGTAGACCGGCCGGCCGTATTGAATTCGTAATCGTACCGGATGGCCACTTCGCGATTGTGATCGACCGTCACCAGCCGGTCGGGCAGGTAGAGCACCAGGTCGCGCTGGTCCGCCGGGCGGCGCAGCCGGTAGTCCATGGGTTCGAACTGAAAGGCGAGGTCGTAGCCGAAGGCGCCGTAGAGGCCGAGATGATGCTCGTCCGGGCAGGAGAAGAGATCGATGATCCCCCGCAGGATCGAGAAGACGGAGGGCTGCCGGCTGCGCTGCTCTTCCGGGAAATGTTCGCCGGGCGAATGCACCTCGCCGGAGACGCGGTCCTCGTGACGGGCAACGGCACGCGTGGCCTCCAGGCCTTCGACCTGCGCGAGGATCGCGGGCAGCAACACCTCGCCCCGGGCGTTCATGGCCTCGATACGGAAGGCGTTCTCCCGGGTTTCGATCCGGATCGGCGGATCGACGAACCCCATGTCCCAGCGGGTATACCTCCCGGGATACTCGTAACCGGACGCGAACAGGGCGCCCAGGCGGGTATCGAGCGCGTCGATTACGGGTTCAATGGCTTCGTCCGGAGGCAGATGCTCGGCGTATCGCTTGACGGCCAGGCCGCCTTCGGTCTGGTATTCGATGGCTTCCAGGTGTATATGGGTAACTTGCATCGTCCTGTCCCGCTCCCGGTGAACCGAACCTTAAAGTATCCCCAACCCCTTGGCGGCCCGTTGTCGATTCACCCGTCCATGCATGCTGCGATGAAGCCGGCGTCAGAGAGGTATTCCCGTCTCTTCGGCGACCGATGTCGATTCACCCCATAAAACAAAAAAGGCCGCTACCTTATGAGGGTAGAGGCCGGTCAAATCAACGAAGGATGAATCTACTTCAATCAGGCGCCGCTTCGCATGACATGCCGCCTCGTCCCATAAAAAGGCCACCAGGTAAACAGATCGCTCTGCTTCCGCCAAGCGTAGAATCGGGATGACCGGGAGGAACTTGCGGTTGTCATTTCAGTCCATTGCTCGATGTTTGAACCGTTCGGCTGCCGTAGATCGAATGCGCCATTATAGCGCGGTACGGCGGTAAAGTCAAGGTTTTTTCTCACCAAGAAAACAGTTGCGAATTCGGGGGGCAGCCTGTACCATGCTGGCGTTGTAGCGCGGTCCGAGTCGGCCTTTGGATACGGGGTGCGCGTACTGCTGAGCAGTCCGAGTCGGCCTTTGGATACGGGGTGCGCCGAATATGCAGGACAGGGAGCCCGGTCTGTTCAGGAAGTGGTTCTGGAATACCTATGATTACCTGGGAACGCTGATCGTGATCAACATCCTCTGGTTGCTGCTCGCCCTTCCGCTGGTAACCCTTCCCGTCGCCTTCGCCGGACTGTTTCGGATCACCGGACGCATCGCGGCCTATGAAGAAACGGGCATCAGGGACTTCTTCGCCCACTCCCGCGGCGACCTGGGCCGGAGTTTTCTGCTCTGCGGCCTGTACGCGGGCGTCCTGATCCTCCTCGCGGCCAACGTGCTTTTCTACGTGCGGCTCATGGAAGACTGGCCGTGGACGGGGGCCATACTGAGCGGCGTGATGATGTGGCTGATCGTCTTCGTCTGCATGACGGCCGTATACGCGCTGCCCCTCATGCTGCGCGACCAGGTGCCGGTCAGGCAGATCGTCCGGACGGGCGTATATCTGGTCGTGGACAACCCGCGCCATTCCTTCGCGCTGCTGGCGGCCGGTGCCCTCGTCATGGCCTTCAGCCTGGCCAGCGGCATCGGGCTGCTCTTTCTGGGTCTCGGCGCCATCGGCGTCCTGTTCAGCACCGGGCTGCGAGAAATCCTGAAACGATATGAGCAAGGGGAAGCCGGCGTCCTGGAAGAAGCGCGAGGTTGGCGGGACCTGCTCCGCCCATGGGGGTATTCATGAAGGGGAAGGAGGTCCGCGGCGACGCCGGGGAGGCCACCGCGCCGTTCATCGTGATCGAAGGGATCGACGGGGCGGGCAAGACGACCCAGTTGAAACGGCTCAGGCGATGGATGGAAACCCGATACGGAGGTCCGGTCCATACCACGGGGGAACCCACCAACCGCCCCATCGGAAGACTGTTGAAAGACGCCCTGCAACGCCGGGTGGAACTCGACGGCATTTGTCACGCGCTGCTGTTCGCGGCCGATCGGATCGACCACGTCAAAACGGAAATCGAATCCCACATACACCGCGGAATCCCCGTGCTGTGCGACCGGTATTTCCTCTCGTCCTTCGCCTACCAGTGGCGGGAGATGCCCGGCGAACTGGACTGGATCGAGTCGATCAACGCCCGGGCGATCCACCCCCACCTGACCCTGCTGATCGACGCGCCCGCCGAAGTCTGCATGGACCGCATACGCCGCGCGCGATCGGATACCGAACTGTTCGAAGACCTGGAAACCCTTCGCGCCATCCGCGAAAACTACCTGGAACTGGCGCGGCGGAGAAGCGTCCTGGACCACATCAGGATCATCGACGGCGCGCGCACGCCCGACGAAGTGCAGGAGGAAGCGCGCGCGCGGGTGGAGGAAGTAATGCAACCCTCCTGCGGCGGATAGCGCCATGCTGACCTACATACTCCGGTTCGTAATGAGATTCCTGGCGGGGATCCTGATCCAGCAGGCCCTTCGTTTCCTGGCCGCCATGGTCATGCGTCCCCCCAGGCCGGCCCGGCCGGCGCCCGAACCCCGGTCCCGGACGCCGAAGAAGCCGAAGACGACCATCGATCCGAGGAATATCGAGGAAGGCAAGTTCGAGGACATTTCCGGGAAGTAACACCGGAGCAAAGTGACACCGTGGATAAGGTGACACCGTGAGCAAAGGATGCTGAGAAACTTCACCTGGGTCATACCCCGGCGGCTGGCCGGCATGGCCCTGCCGACGAGCGCCCATCGAGGAGGCGCCGCCGGTACGACAGACCCTGCGCTGGCGCAGGACCTGATGCACCTGAAGGATCTGGGCGTACGCACCGTGGTGTCCCTGACGCGCGACCCGCTCCACGGAGGGACGCTGGACCGCTGCGGGTTCGGCGGTCTGCACAGCCTGCACATTCCCGTGGAGGACATGACGGCGCCTTCTCCGGAACAGATCCTCCGGGCCGTCCGGTATATCGACGAGCATATAGATCACGGCGGCGTGGTCGTGCACTGCATGGCGGGCATAGGCCGGACCGGAACCGTGCTGGCCGGGTATCTCGTCTGGCGGGGGTCCACGCCCGAAGACGCCATTGCGGAAATCAGAAACTGCCGGCCCGGTTCGGTGGAGACCTTCGACCAGGAGTCGTCGATCTTCCGGTTCGCCGAATCCATGGCCGGGCACAAAGCGTAGGAAAAAGACGCGCAAGGGAGGCATCCAGCCCCATGTTCACGATCGCCGTAATCACCGACGAGGTGTCACAGGACCTGGACAGGATCATCGCATTCGCCCGTGATTTCAACCTGGACGGGATCGAGATTCGATCGATCTGGGACAAGCCGCCCCAGGATCTCGACGACGACGAGATCGCCCGGATCAGGGACCGGACCGGTGAAGCAGGACTGGCGGTCGTCGGCGTGGCGCCACCTTTCTACAAGTGCGACATAGACGACGACGCCTCGTGCAGCGAACATCTCGATATTCTCCACAGGAGCATACGGGTCGCCCGGGGATTGGATACGTCGCTGGTCCGCGTCTTCGCCTTCTGGAAACAGGATCCCCTCGATGGATTCTGGGACCGGATTGTCGACCGGTTCCTTGAACCTGTCCGTATCGCCGAGGGCGAGGGCGTCGTGCTGGGCCTGGAAAACGAAATGTCCACCATGATTGGCACCGGTGCGGAAACCCGACGTTTGATCGACGCCCTGGATTCGCCGGTCGTCAAGCCCCTCTGGGATCCCTGCAACGAACTTTTCGACGACGACGGTCACACGCCTTATCCCGACGGCTACGCTCACGTCCGGTCGGATATGTATCACATGCACATCAAGGATGGAGCACAGGGCACGGACGGGGGGTATGTCAATGTTCCCATGTGCGAAGGCGTAATAGACTACCGCGGTCAGTTCGCCGACCTGGTCGAGCAGGGCTACGAGGGTTGCGTGTCACTCGAGACCCATTGGCGCGTTGGACCGGAGCAGATTGAACAGACCCTGCTTGAACTGCCCGGCGGGAAAAGGTTTTCGGAAGCGGGGGAAGCGGCCTCCAGGATCTGCATGAGGAACACGCTGGACCTCCTGGCCGACCTGGGCGTAACCCGGGCATGAGCACCGCACGGTCCGAATGTGCTGGTGGCCGGACCGGACCGACCTGGGAGTAACCCGGGCATGAGAACAGACAGGAAAGGGAAGAAAGGGACCCATAGATGAAAGACCACCCGTACAGGACGCACACCTGCGGTGAATTGCGGCAGACCGACGACGGAACGCGGGTGCGGATCGCCGGCTGGGTGCACCGCAAGCGGGACCACGGCGGCCTGCTCTTCATCGACCTGAGAGACCACTACGGGATCACTCAGGTCGTCATCACACCGGAAAGCGGATTCCACGAGGAGGCGGGAGACCTGCGGACGGAGAGCGTCGCCACCTTTAGCGGCGAAGTGATCCTGCGGGCGGAGGACGCGATCAACCCCAACCTGCCTTCCGGGCACATCGAGGTGAAAGCCGATTCCATGACGGTGCTCAGCGCCGCGGACCCCCTTCCCCTGTCGGTCGCGGACGAGCGGGAATACCCGGAGGCCACCCGGCTGACCTACCGCATGCTGGACCTGCGCAGGCAGCGGCTGCACCACAACATCATCATGCGGTCGCGCATTATCGCGAGCGTGCGGCGCCGCATGACGGACCTGGGATTCAACGAGTTCAACACGCCCATCCTCACCAGCAGTTCGCCCGAAGGCGCCCGGGACTACCTGGTCCCGAGCCGCGTGCATCCCGGCAAGTTCTACGCCCTGCCCCAGGCGCCGCAGCAGTTCAAGCAGCTCCTGATGATCTCGGGGTTCGACCGGTACTTCCAGATCGCCCCGTGCTTCCGGGATGAAGACGCCCGGGCCGACCGCTCACCGGGCGAGTTCTACCAGTTGGACGTGGAGATGTCCTTCATCGAGCAGGACGACGTCTTCGAAGCGCTGGAGACCCTGTTTTACGGCCTGTTCATCGAGTTCAGCGACTGGGACGTCACCGCTCCGCCCTTTCCGCGCATCCCCTACCGCGACGCGATGCTCCGCTACGGGACCGACAAGCCCGACCTCCGTTTCGGCCTGGAGATCGAGGACGTCACCGAGGCCTTCAGGACGTCGGAATTCAACGCCTTCCGCCAGATCGTCGAGAAGGGCGGCGTCGTCCGGGTCCTGGCCGTCCCGGGCGTGGCCGCGCGGCCCCGTAGTTTCTTCGACAACCTGGACCGGACCGTGAAGGAGGATTTCGGGGGAAGGGGCGCGGCGTACATCTCCTTTGCCGAGGACGGGATCAAGGGATCCATCGCGCGCGTGCTGGACGAGCCGACCCTCGAACGGCTGAAAACCGTCATCGAACCCGAAACGGGGGCCTCGTGGTTCTTCGTGGCCGACACGGAGGAGCGGGCCGGCGACGTGGCGGGCCGGCTCAGGCTGCATTTCGCCGACCTGCTCGACCTGCGGGAACCGGGCGCCTACCGCTTCTGCTGGATCGTCGATTTCCCCATGTACGAATACGACGCCGAATCGGGCAAGGTGATCTTCTCGCACAATCCCTTCTCCATGCCCCAGGGCGGCCTCGAAGCCCTGGAGACCACGCCGCCCCTCGAGGTCCTGGCCTACCAGTACGACATCGTCTGCAACGGTACGGAGCTGTCCAGCGGCGCCATCCGGAACCACCGGCCCGACATCATGTACCGGGCCTTCGAAATCGCCGGTTACTCCGCCGGCGAGGTCGACGCGGAGTTCGGCGGCATGATCAGCGCGCTGAAGTACGGCGCGCCGCCCCACGGCGGCATCGCTCCGGGCATCGACCGCATCGTCATGCTGCTCACCGACGAGACCAATCTCCGGGAAGTCATCGCCTTCCCCCTGAATCAGAACGCCCAGGACCTGCTCATGGGCGCGCCGGGGGAGGTCAGCGAAAAGCAGCTCCGGGAACTCCATATCCGCCTTCGGCGGTAATGCGGGACCGCCCGATCCCGCTTCCACTTTATTTTACATACACCCTTGACATTGGCAGGGATGTTGATTATATTTACCTGTCTGTGTTCTTGAGCTGCTCAAGATGCGTATCCGTACTGATTATAATGGGCCACCATAGCTCCAATGGCAGAGCGGCTGATTTGTAATCAGTAGGTTCTCGGTTCGAATCCGAGTGGTGGCTTTCAGGCAGCCAGGGGAGGTTCCAGAGCGGTCAAATGGGACGGACTGTAAATCCGTTGGCTCAGCCTTCGCAGGTTCGAATCCTGCCCTCCCCATGTTTCGTGAAGAGGGCCGGCAAGGCCGGCTGGATCGCGTGGACTGACCAGGATGACCGGGCCGTCGAGACCGACGAGGGCCGATCGGCTGACCAGGCTGACCAGCAGCTTCAGAACGAAAACCGGCGGGAATAGCTCAGTTGGCTAGAGCATCAGCCTTCCAAGCTGAGGGTCGCGGGTTCGAGTCCCGTTTCCCGCTCTATAAGGTCCCGTGTCCGAGGTTCGGAATAACTGAAGGTTTTTACCGTAGAACTGTAAAATCTTATCTGAACCTTGAACGAAAGCGCCCTTGTAGCTCAGTTGGTAGAGCAACACCATGGTAAGGTGTAGGTCGCCGGTTCAAGTCCGGCCGAGGGCTTGGTGCTGACTATTGTTGACTACTGCTGACGCTAAAGGCGTTTTCGTTTCGTTAACCTAACCGGTTCAGGAGAAAGACTCCATGTCGAAGGAAAGATTCGAGCGTACCAAGACCCACGTGAACATCGGCACGATCGGTCACGTGGACCACGGCAAGACGACCCTGACGGCGGCGATCACGAAGGTGCTGGCCGACCAGGGCCTGGCCGAGTTCCAGGACTACGACCAGATCGACAACGCGCCGGAGGAGAAGGAGCGCGGCGTGACCATCAACGTGCACCACGCCGAGTACGAGACCGCCAACCGGCACTACGCCCACGTGGACTGTCCCGGACACGCCGACTACATCAAGAACATGATCACCGGAGCCGCCCAGATGGACGGCGCCATCCTCGTGGTCTCCGCCGCAGACGGGCCCATGCCCCAGACCCGGGAGCACATCCTCCTGGCCAGGCAGGTCAACGTGCCCGCCATCGTGGTCTTCCTGAACAAGTGCGACCAGGTGGACGACGAGGAACTGCTCGAACTGGTCGAGCTGGAGGTCAGGGAGCTATTGTCCTCCTACGACTTCCCGGGCGACGACATCCCCGTGATCCGGGGCAGCGCCCTGCAGGCCATGGAAGGCGCGGCCGGCTCGGACGCCACCACGCCCATCACCGAGCTCATGGATACGGTCGACGACTACATCCCGACCCCGGTCCGCGACGAGGACCGTCCCTTCCTCATGCCCGTGGAGGACGTCTTCTCCATTACGGGCCGTGGCACCGTCGGCACCGGCCGGGTGGAGAGCGGCGTCATCAACAAGAACGACGAGGTGGAGATCATCGGCATCAAGGATACCCGCAAGACCGTGGTCACCGACATCGAGATGTTCCGCAAGTTCCTCGATGACGCGCGGGCCGGCGACAACGTGGGCCTGCTCCTGAGAGGCGTGGACAAGGAGTCCCTCGAGCGTGGACAGGTCGTGGCCAAGCCGGGTTCCATCACGCCCCATACCAAGTTCAAGGCCCAGGTCTACGTCCTCAAGCAGGAGGAAGGCGGAAGGCATACCCCCTTCTTCAACAACTACCGTCCGCAGTTCTACTTCCGGACCACGGACGTGACCGGTTCGGTGGCCCTGCCCTCCGGCGTGGAGATGGTCATGCCGGGCGACAACGTGGACATGGAAGTCAATCTCATGCAGCCCATCGCCATGGACAAGGAACTGCGCTTCGCCATCCGCGAAGGCGGCAGGACCGTCGGCGCGGGCGTCGTCACCGAAGTCATCGAGTAACGGCCGTATTGACATAGAAGACACGGGACGGAGAGCGATCGAAACGATCACCACCCGGTTGGGTCCGGTTGAACTTGACATAGAAGACACGCACAACCGCAGGCCGGCGACGCGAACTGAACGGAAATCACGGTTCCGGCCTGCCTTTTTATGCGGTACGCACATGCGCGCGGGTACGTGGGGAAGAACGGCCCGGGAGAGAACAGCCCAGGCCGGCGCAACCCGGGCAGGCACCGCAGTCTTGAACCGGTAATGGGCCGCCGCCGGACGGATCGACGGAACAGCGACAGTCGTTACCGCACGAAACAGGGATCATGTACGAACGAACGGTGGACTTTCTAAGGGAAGTAAGGACGGAGCTCTCCAAGGTGAGCTGGCCGAGCCGGAACGAACTGATCGGTTCGACGACCGTGGTCATCATCATCACGCTCATCCTGGCCGCCTTCACCGGCGTGATCGACTTCATCCTGTCCATCATACTGAGCCGTCTGCTCGGGGCCTGACGCGTAGCGACCTATGATGAGGTGATTAATGGAAAAGCGCTGGTATGTGATTCACACCTACTCGGGTCATGAGAACAAGGTGAAGACCCACCTGGAGAAACTGAAGGTCCGGGAAGGGTTGGAAGAGAAGATCGGCGAGATCCTCATCCCTACCGAAGAAATCGTAGAGATGAAGCAGGGGAAGAAGACGTCTACCACACGCAAGCTTTTCCCGAGCTACGTCCTCGTGGAAATGGAGATGGACCGGGATTCCTGGCACCTGGTGACCAACGCGCCGGGCGTTACCCATTTCGTCGGGAGCGGGCCCCGGCCGCAGCCCCTGCGGGAGAGTGAGCTGAACCGCATACTGCACCGGGACGAGCCGCACAAGGAAAAGGGAGAAGGCGTGGATATTCCCTACCGGACCGGCGACCAGGTCAAGGTGACGGACGGACCGTTCACCGATTTCACCGGCGTGGTGGAGGCGATACATCCGGACCGGCAGAAGCTGAAGGTCATGGTGAGCATTTTCGGACGCGCGACCCCGGTGGAACTCGATTTCCTCCAGGTCTCCGACGTCACGTAGGAGGGTGCTGTGGCAAAGAAGATAACAACGGTGATCAAGCTCCAGGTACCGGCCGGGCAGGCGAATCCGGCCCCGCCGGTGGGATCGGCCCTCGGCCAGCACGGCGTCAATCCCATGGAGTTCTGCAAGGTCTTCAACGCGAAGACCAATGACCAGATGGGGCTGATCATACCGGTCGTGATCACGGTGTACGCCGACCGCAGTTTTTCCTTTATCACGAAGACGCCTCCGGCCGCGGTGCTGCTCAAGCGCGAGGCCGGCCTGGCGAAGGCGTCCGGCGAGCCCAACCGGGAGAAGGTCGGCAAGGTCACCCGGGACCAGGTGAGGCAGATCGCCGAACTCAAGAAGCCGGACCTGAACGCCGCGGATACGGAAGCGGCCATGCGCATGATCGAAGGCACGGCCCGCAGCATGGGCATCGAAGTGGAAGGCTAACCGAGGGAAGTCGCAAGGAGACGGGCCATGAAAAGAGGCAGGCGCTATCTGGCCGCCATGGAGAAAGTGGAAGCGGGGAAAGACTATCCCCTCGCGGACGCGTTGACGATCGTCAAGGAGTCCTCGAAGACGAAATTCGACGAAACCGTCGATGTGGTCATGCGGCTGAACGTGGATCCCCGCCACGCGGAACAGATGGTACGGGGCGCCATCGCGCTGCCCCACGGAACGGGGAAGGAAACCAGGGTACTCGTGCTGACCCGGGGCGAAGCGCAGAAGGACGCCCAGGAAGCCGGCGCGGACTACGTCGGCGCCGACGAGTACATCGAGCAGATCGAGAAGGGCTGGACCGATTTCGACGTGGTGATCGCCACGCCCGATATCATGCGTGACGTCGGCAAGCTGGGCCGCGTACTGGGGCCGCGAGGCCTCATGCCCAACCCGAAGAGCGGCACCGTGACCTTCGACGTCGGTCCCGCGGTCCGGGAAGTGAAGTCGGGCCGGATCGAATACCGCGTGGACCGCGACGGCAACCTGCACGGTCCCGTGGGCAAGGTGTCCTTCTCCGTGGAACAGTTGACGGAGAACGCCTCGACGTTCATCGACGCGGTCATGCGGGCGAAGCCTGCATCCGCCAAAGGGCAATACATCAGGCGTCTTACCATCTCGTCCACCATGGGACCCGGCGTACAGGTCGAGCGCCAGGTGGCAGCCCGAGAGGCGTAGGCGCATCCACGGCCCGGAAGCCGTTGACGGCCCCGGAAGCCGTTGAAATCAAAGGAGTCTCGACACCATGCCCCAGCCGCGTGCCGTAAAAGAACAGATCGTCCAGGATCTGTCGACGCGATTGAAGGAAACCGAAAGCGTGTACCTGACCGACCTCACCGGACTGGACGTGGGCGAGGTCACCGAGCTTCGACGACGGTTGCGGGCGGAGTCCGTGGAATGCCGCGTAATCAAGAACACCCTGACTCGCCTCGCCGTCGCGGACGCGGGACTGCCCGACCTGGGCGAGACCCTGGACGGACCGACGGCGCTCGTTCTGTCGGCCGACCCCGTGGCCCCGGCGAAGGTCCTCATCGATTTCGGCAAGGACCACGAAGAACGCCCCCGCATCAAGGGCGGGTTCCTGACCGGCGAGATCATCGACGCCGCGCAGGCCGCGACACTTTCCAAACTGCCCGGCAGAGACGAACTCCTGGCCAGGACGGTCAGCGGCATCGCCGCGCCGATCAACGGCCTGGTGTTCACGTTGTCCGGCGTACTGAGCGGCCTGGTCCGCACCCTGTCGGCCGTATCGCAGCAGAAGGCGTCGCAGCAGGAGCGTTGAGCAGCACATCGAGAACATTAACGGCAGTATCCCTTAAATCCAATGGAGGTAAGCATCATGGCCGTGTCCGATATCGTAGATCAGATTGAACAGCTGACGGTGCTGGAATTGAATGATCTCGTGAAGACGCTCGAAGACAAATTCGGTGTTTCAGCCGCGGCGACGGTGGCTGTCGCCGCACCCGGCGCCGCAGACGCGGCCGCGCCGGAAGAAGAGGAAAAAGACGCCTTCGACGTCGTGCTGACCGGTTTCGGCGACAAGAAGATCCAGGTCATCAAAGTCGTGCGCGCGATTACGGGCCTGGGACTGAAAGAGGCCAAGGCACTGGTTGACGGCGTTCCCGGCGCACTCAAGGAGGGTGTCCCGAAAGAAGAAGCCGACGACATTCAGAAGCAGATCGAAGAAGCGGGCGGAACAGTCGAACTCAAATAGGCGGGAAGGTAAGTCAGGACCGGGCCCGCGCGGAAAGTGCGGCGATCCCGTCACGCGTACGGGATCGTTGCCATTCGTCCGCGGGTACTATTCACCTACCTGCCGAAAGGAAGTGGTCAGCCGATGGATAATACCCAGATCACACGCCACGATTATTCCAAACTGCCCTCCATCATCGAAATGCCGAATCTTCTGGCGGTCCAGATAGATTCCTTCAATGCGTTTCTGCAGGCCGACGTGCCCGTTTCCGAGCGAAAGAACCAGGGTCTTCAGGCCGTTTTCCTCGACATATTCCCCATCACGGACATCCACGAGCACTTCTCGCTCGAGTTCATCGAGTACATGCTCGGCGAGCCCAAGTACACCGTCCTCGAATGCCAGGAACGGGGCATGACCTACGCGATCCCCCTGAAGGCGCGGCTGCGCCTGGTGATCCGCGAGGAAGGGGAAGGCAAGAAATCATCGGCCGACAGCAAAAACACAAAGGCCGAAGACAAGAAGGTCAAGGACATCATCGAGCAGACCGTCTTCCTCGGCGAACTCCCCCTGATCACGGAGAAGGGCACCTTCATCATCAACGGCGCCGAACGGGTCATCGTGTCCCAGTTGCAACGTTCCTACGGCGTGTTCTTTTCCGAAGAGACCCACCCTAACGGCAAGCAGCTTTATTCCGCCCGCATCATTCCCGAACACGGCACCTGGCTGGAGTTCAGCCTGGACGTGAACGACGTGCTCTTCGTCCACATCGACCGGAAGCGGAAGTTTCCCGTAACGCTGCTGCTGCGGGCCCTGGGTTACGAAAGCAACGAAGATATCTACCAGTTGTTCTATGAGTTCGACGACGTCCGGTCCAACAAGGCCGGCGACCTGGTCGGCCGGAGCATCGGCGCGCCGGTGGTCGACAAGAAGACCGGCGAGATCGTTGCCGAGAGCGGTGAACCGCTGACGGAAGCGCTGGCCGAGCGTCTGGCCGGAGGAAACGGCTATCCCGGCAAGGTCAAGATCGTCCGGATGGACCCGACCCGGGAGCCGGACGTCCTGGCCAATACCTTCAAGAAGGACACGACCGCGAATTCGGAAGAGGCGCTGTCCAAGATGTACAGCCTGCTGCGGCCCGGCGATCCGCCCAACCTGGAAACGGCCCAGGCCCTGATGGACCGCATGTTCTTCAACCAGAAGCGGTACAACCTGGCGGCCGTCGGGCGCCACCGGCTCAACAAGCGCCTGAACCTGGACGTGCCGATCGATACGACCATCCTGACGTCGAACGACTTCATCGCCATCATCGACTACCTGCTGAAACTGCGGCGGGGCGAAGGCGTCACGGACGACATCGACCACCTGGGCAACCGGCGGACGCGGTCCGTGGGCGAACTCCTCGCCCAGCAGTTCAATACCGGTCTGACCCGCATGTCCCGGACCATCCGGGACCGGATCAGCCTCCACGACGCCGACTCGATCACGCCCCAGGACCTGGTGAACGCCCGGACGGTCTCGTCCGTGATCGCCGCGTTCTTCGGCAGCAGCCAGTTGTCGCAGTTCATGGAGCAGACCAATCCCCTGGCCGAACTGACGCACAAGCGCAGGCTCAGTTCGCTCGGCCCGGGTGGCCTGGACCGGTCGCACGCCAGCTTCGAGGTCCGCGATGTGCACCACACCCACTACGGGCGCATCTGTCCCATCGAGACGCCGGAAGGTCCGAACATTGGCCTGATCGCCTACATGGGCACCTACGGCAGGATCAACCGGTTCGGCTTCATCGAGACGCCCTACCGCCGGGTCGAGAACGGACGGATCACCGAGAAGATCGACTACTTGTCGGCCGATCAGGAAGAAGACTACATGATCGCCCAGGCCGCGATTTCGCTGGACGACGAAGGACGCATCATCGACCGCATTCCCACGCGCAACAAGGGAGACATCAAGCTGGTCGACCCCGACGAGGTCGACTACATGGATGTTTCGCCCAAGCAGATCCTCGGCGTGTCCGCGGCCCTGATCCCCTTCCTGGAACACGACGACGCCAACCGGGCCCTCATGGGATCCAACATGCAGCGGCAGGCCGTACCCCTCCTGCGCACCGAGGCGCCCCTCGTGGGCACCGGCATGGAGCGGAAAGTCGCCGTGGATTCCGGCGCGGTGGTGGTCGCCAGGCAGAGCGGGACCGTTACGCAGGTCTCGGCCGACATGATCACGGTGACGCCCGACGACACCGATGATTCCGATCTCTTCGATACGCCGCCCGACGTGTACCCGCTGACCAAGTTCAAGAAATCCAACCAGGAGACCTGCATCAACCAGAAGCCGATCGTGCAGACCGGCGCCCGCGTGGAAGCGGGGCAGGTGCTCGCGGACGGACCCGCCACGGACCAGGGTGAACTCGCCCTGGGCCGCAACGTGCTGACCGCCTTCATGTCCTGGGAAGGGTACAATTTCGAAGACGCCATCGTCGTCAGCGAAAGACTGGTCAAGCAGGACATCTTCTCTTCCATCCACATCACCGAGTTCGAGCTGCCCGCCCGCGAAACGAAAGTGGGCACCGAGGAATTCACCTGCGAGATCCCCAACGTGAGCGAGGACGCCGTCCGCAACCTGGATGAATCCGGCATTATCCGGATCGGCGCCGAGGTGGGGCCCGGCGACATCCTTGTGGGCAAGGTGACCCCGAAGGGCGAACGGGAGCTGTCTCCTGAGGAGCGCCTGCTGCGCGCCATCTTCGGCGAGAAGGCCGGCGACGTGCGGGACGCCTCCCTGAAGGCGCCTCCGGGCATGCAGGGCATCGTCATCGATACCCGCCTCTACAGCCGCAAGGACAGCGACAGCGTCGCCCGCGAGAAGGAACGGGAGACCCTGCGCGAGCTCGAGCGCGACTACCAGCAGCGCGTCGACCAGGTCAAGGAGACGCGCAACGACAAGCTCAAGGAACTGCTCAAGGGCAAGGTGTGCGTGGAGTTGCGGGACGGCGAGACCGACGAAGTCGTGGTCCCGGCCAAGCGGAAATACACGGACAGCCGGCTGGCGGAACTCGATTTCGACCGGGTCATCCAGAGTGAGCGGTGGGTGGTCAACGCGGCCCTGAACGAACAGGTCCGGAAGGTGGTCCAGGCTTCGGCCAAGAACATCCGGGAAATCGAGAACCAGCTCGAACGCGAGCAGGAGAAGATCCGGCGCGGAGACGAACTGGCCCCCGGCGTGATTCAACTGGTCAAGGTATACGTGGCCAAGAAGAGAAAGCTTTCCGTGGGCGACAAGATGGCCGGCCGGCACGGGAACAAGGGCGTGGTGGCGAAGATCGTCCCGGAAGAGGACATGCCCTACCTGCCGGACGGACGCCACATCGACATCATCCTGAATCCCCTCGGCGTACCGGGCCGGATGAATCTCGGCCAGATCATGGAGATCCACATCGGATGGGTCGCCCGGGAAGAGGGCAGGTATATCGCGACACCGGTGTTCGACGGGGCCTCCATCGACGAAATCAAGCAGGCGCTGGACGGCGCCGGCCTGCCCGAAACCGGCAAGAGCACGCTCTACGACGGCAAGACGGGCCTGCCCTTCGACAAGGAAGTCACGGTCGGCTACATGTACGTCATGAAGCTGAACCACCTGGTCGAGGACAAGATCCATGCCCGGTCCATCGGTCCCTACTCCCTGGTTACGCAGCAGCCGCTCGGCGGAAAGGCCCAGTTCGGCGGTCAGCGTTTCGGCGAAATGGAGGTCTGGGCCCTGCAGGCCTACGGCGCTTCGTATACGCTGCAGGAGATGTTGACCGTGAAATCGGACGACGTCAACGGCCGTTCCCGGCTGTACGAGGCCATCGTCAAGGGCGACAACCCGCCGGAACCGGGGATACCGGAGTCCTTCAACGTCCTCGTCAAGGAACTCCAGAGCCTGGCCCTGGACGTCCAGCTCGAAGAATGAAACGGTTAACACCTCACCACGGCGTTTCCGGAGGATCTCCGGGCGCCGACATGCCGACCTTAAGGCTTGCAGCGATGATAATGATCAGGAGGTGTCACCAGTGGTCGATCTAATGCACAAGCAGCCCAAGAACCGCAGCACGATCCGGATACAGCTGGCCTCCCCCGAAACGATCCGCAGGTGGTCCTACGGGGAAGTGACGAAACCGGAAACCATCAACTACCGGACGTTCAAGCCGGAGCGCGACGGCCTCTTCTGCGAACGCACCTTCGGTCCCGTGAAGGACTGGGAGTGCAATTGCGGCAAGTACAAGCGCATCCGTTACCGCGGCGTCATCTGCGACCGTTGCGGCGTGGAAGTCACGCAGGCGAAGGTCCGGCGTGAGCGGCTCGGACACATCGAGCTGGCCGTGCCGGTCTGCCATATCTGGTATTTCAAGTCGCCCCCGAGCCGCATCGGAAACATGCTGAACCTCTCCATCAGGAACCTGGAACGGGTGATCTACTACGAATCCTACGTCATGCTGGACCCGGGCGACACCGAGTACCAGAAGGGCGAGATCATCGACCAGGACACCTTCATGGACCTCGAGGAGGCGGGCCATGAGTTCGAGGCGGACATGGGCGCGGGCGCCCTGCGCCGCCTGCTGTCCGAGATCGACATCGAAGAGCTTTCCGTCGAACTGCGGACCCGGGTTCGCATGGAAACGTCGGTTCAACGGAAGAACGACGCACTGAAGCGGCTGAAGGTGGTCGAGGCGTTCCGGAACTCCAACGGACCGGACTCCGACGGCAACCGGCCCGAATGGATGATCATGGAAGTGCTGCCGGTCATCCCTCCCGACCTGCGGCCGCTGGTGCCCCTGGAAGGCGGAAGGTTCGCCACCTCCGATCTCAACGACCTGTACCGGCGCGTCATCAACCGGAACAACCGGCTCAAGAAACTGCTCGAGATCCGCGCGCCCGACGTCATCCTTCGCAACGAGAAGCGGATGCTGCAGGAAGCGGTGGACGCGCTGCTCGACAACGGCCGTCGTTCGCGGGCCGTGCGGGGTGACGGGAACCGGTCCCTCAAGTCCCTCTCGGACCTGCTCAAGGGCAAGCAGGGGCGCTTCCGCCAGAACCTGCTCGGCAAGCGGGTGGACTACTCGGGCCGTTCCGTGATCGTGGTGGAACCCGAGCTCAAGATCCACCAGTGCGGGCTGCCCAAGAACATCGCCCTGGAACTCTTCAAGCCCTTCATCATCCAGCGGCTGGAAGACAGGGGTTTCGTGCAGACGGTCAAGAGCGCGAAGAAGATCGTGGAACGGGAGGAGCCCGAAGTCTGGGACATCCTCGAAGAAATCATCAAGGACCACCCGGTCCTGCTGAACCGGGCGCCCACCCTGCACCGCCTGGGTATCCAGGCCTTCATGCCGGTGCTCGTGGAAGGCAAGGCCATCCGCATCCATCCGCTCGTCTGCGAAGCCTTCAACGCCGACTTCGACGGCGACCAGATGCCGGTGCACGTCCCCATGTCCTTCGAAGCCCAGATCGAGGCCCGGGTGCTGATGCTGTCCTCGAACAACATCCTGGATCCGAAGAACGGGCAGCCGATCTGCGCGCCCAGCAAGGACATCGTCCTGGGATGCTACTACCTGACCAAGGAGCTCCCGGGCTGCCGGGGCGAAGGCAAGATCTTCTCGAGCGTGTCCGAGGTGATGCTCGCCTTCGACAACGACCTCGTGGATCTCCATGCCGTCATCAAGCTGCGCCATGAAGGCAAAATGATCGAAACGACCGTCGGGCGGGTCATCTTCAACCAGATCCTGCCGCCGGAGATCGGCTTCCAGAATGAGGTCTTCGACAGCGGGGCCATCCGGGACATGGTGGCCACCGTTTACCGCCAGCTGGGGAACTACCGCACGTGCGTGCTCCTCGACGAAGTCAAGCGGCTGGGTTTCCACTACGCGACCCTTTCGGGCCTGACCTCGGGCATCGACGACGTGGTCATCCCCGACGAGAAGGCGCAGATGATCAGTGACGCGGAAGCCGAGGTGCGGTCCATCCAGGATCAGTACGAGGGCCACGCCATCACCGAGGGCGAGCGCTACAACAAGGTGATCGACGTGTGGCAGCACACCCGGACCAAGCTGAACGAAGTCGTCGAGACCACGCTGGAGGAATCGGACGACGGCTTCAATCCCTTCTACATGATGATGGCCTCCGGCGCGCGGAGCAAGCTGGACCAGGTGGGACAGCTGTGCGGCATGCGCGGCCTCATGGCCAAGCCCCAGCGGAAGGTCGTCGGACAGGTCGGCGAGTACATCGAGACGCCCATCCTGTCCAACCTCAAGGAAGGGCTCACGGTGCTCGAGTACTTCACCTCCAGTCACGGCGGGCGCAAGGGGTTGGCCGACACGGCCCTGAAGACCGCGGACGCCGGCTACCTGACCCGGCGGCTGGTGGACGTGGCACAGAACGTGATCATCACCGAGGCGGACTGCGGCACGATCCGAGGCATCGAGATCGGCGCCCTGAAAGAGGGCGAGAACGTCATGGAACCGCTCGGCGACCGGGTACTGGGCCGGGTCGTGCTGGACGACATCTACGATCCCATCACGCGAGAGTTGCTGACGGCCGCGGGCGAAGAGATCAACGAGGAAGTCGCCGACCTCATCGAACAGCGCGGCGGCGTGCAGTACTCGGCCGATCCCGACGCGGAGATGAGCGAGACCGTGCACATCCGGTCCGTGCTGACCTGTGAGACCAAGCGCGGCGTGTGCGCCGGGTGCTACGGCCGGAACCTCGCCACGGGCTCCATGGTGGAAATGGGCGAGGCCGTCGGCGTCATGGCGGCGCAGAGCATCGGCGAACCGGGCACGCAGCTGACGCTCCGTACCTTCCACATCGGCGGGATCGCGAGCCGCGACGCCACGCAGAACAAGATTACGACCAAGCAGGCGGGCAAGGCCGTCTTCACCGCGGTCGAAACCGTCACCCAGGAGAACGGCCTCCCCGTCGTCATCGGCCGGGCCGGCGAGATCACCATCCTGGACGCCGACGACAACCGGCGGGCCCACTTCTTCATCCCCTACGGCGCGGTCATGCTCACGGAGGACGGCGACGTCGTCGAGGAGAACCAGGCCCTGTTCGAATGGAACCCCTACAACATCCCAATCATCGCCGTCCATGCCGGCCAGGTGCAGCTCGAAGACGTCGTGGCGGGAGAGACGCTGCGTGAACAGCTGGACGACACCACGGGCATGCGGCAGAAGGTGATCACGGAGAACCGGGGGTCCAGGGCGCTCCATCCGCGCATCTACATCGCGGACGCCAAGGGCAAGAAGAAGGACGAATACAACCTGCCCACCGGCGCCCACCTGCTCGTTACCGAGTTCACGGACCAGAGCAATACCGAACGCACCTACGTGCAGCCCGGTACGGTCCTCGCGCGCATACCGCGCTCCATCGGCAGGACCCGGGACATCACCGGCGGCCTGCCGCGCGTCGCCGAACTCTTCGAGGCGCGCCGGCCGCGCGATCCCGCCACGGTGGCGAAGGTGGACGGCGTCGTGAAGGTCGCCGGCATCGTCCGGCGCTCCCACCGCCTCCTCGTCCGCGCCGACGACGGGTCGGAACAGGAATACCTGATCCCCCAGGGCCGCCATCTCGGCGTGCGCGACGGCGACCGGGTCCAGGCGGGCGAACCCCTGTCCGAAGGGTCGATCGACCCCCACGACATTCTCGAGATCCAGGGGGTGAACGCCGTACAGGAATACCTGGTGAACCAGATCCAGGAAGTCTACCGCATGCAGGGCGTGAGCATCAACGACAAGCACGTGGAAGTGATCGTGCGCCAGATGCTCCAGAAGGTCAAGGTGGACGACCCGGGCGACACGGAGTTCCTGAAGGGCGAAGCCGTGGACCGCAGCCGTTTCCAGTGGGAGAACGACCGCGTGCTGCGCGAGGGCGGCGACCCGGCGACGAACCAGCCGCTCTTGCTGGGCATCGCCAAGGCCGCGCTGAGTACCGAGAGCTTCGTCTCCGCGGCGGCCTTCCAGGAAACGACGCGCGTGCTGACCGAAGCAGCCATCCAGGGCAAGCGGGACGCGCTCCTCGGGCTGAAGGAGAACGTGATCATGGGTCACCTGATTCCCGCGGGAACGGGACTGGACCGGTACAGCCAGATGCGGCTCGTGGACGAAGAGGGCAACGAGATCGAGCCGCCGGCCATCGAACCGGAACCCCTGTTCGACGCGGAAGCGGTGAACGGGGACGCGGAAGCGAAGAGCGCAGAAACCGAAACGGTGAGCGCGGAAGCGAAGAGCGCAGACGCGGAAGCGGTGAACGGGGACGCGGAAGCGAAGAGCGCAGAAACCGAAACGGTGAGCGCGGACGGGGAGGCCGAGACCTCCGAAACCGTGCAGAACGTGGCCGAAGCCGAACCCCCGCCCGTGGAAACTGTCTGACCCATGTAGACACAGGCCAGGACCGGGCGCCGCCGGGATGAAGGCGGCGCTCGTTTTTTTGACAAAAAGCGCTTGACACCGATAACGGAACTGATTAAATTTTTCGACCTATGGCTTTTGGGGGAATTGTGTTTTGAACGGCCCCCTGAAACCCGAGTTGAATAGGCTTGTCCGGGTCGGTACAAAGGGAAGGTTGGGCGGAAATGCCAACGATAAACCAGCTCATACGCCACGGCAGGAAGAAGTCGCAGCGTAAGACGAAATCGCCCGCTTTGCGAGGCAGCCCCCAGAAACGGGGCAACTGCCTGCAGGTGAAGACCCAGACGCCCAAGAAGCCGAATTCGGCGCTGCGGAAGATAGCCCGCGTCCGCCTGATGAATGGCATCGAGGCCACCTGCTACATCCCGGGCGAGAGCCATAACCTGCAGGAGCACAATATCGTCCTGGTCCGGGGCGGCCGGGTGAAGGACCTGCCCGGTGTGCGGTACCACATCATCCGCGGCGCGCTGGACGCCAGCGGAGTGCCCGACCGGCGCAACGGGCGTTCGAAATACGGGACCAAGAAACCCAAGTAGGCCCATAGCACATTCTGGTCGTTAGTTTGGGAGCATGAGATGGCAAGAAGGAAAGAAGTCGTAAGACGGGAACCGGAGCCGGACTGGAAGTACAACAGCGTACTGGTATCCAAGTTCATCAACGGATTGATGCGCAAAGGGAAGAAGAGCGTCGCGGAACGCGTATTCTACCAGGCCCTCGATCTGATCGAGGAACGCACGAGCGAGGAGCGCTGCCCGTGTTCGAGAAGGCGCTCAAGATCGTCGGCCCCGTCGTGCACGTCAAATCCCGCCGTGTAGGCGGCCAGACCTACCAGGTTCCCGTGGAGGTGCGGGATGACCAGCAGCGGGCCATGGCGATTCGCTGGACCATAGAGGCCGCGCGGGCCCGATCCGAGAAGAACATGTTCGAGCGCCTGGCGGGAGAATTTACCGCCGCCGCCAAGGGGGAGGGCGCCGCCGTCCGCCGCAAGGAAGAGACGTACCGGATGGCGGAAGCGAACCGGGCCTTCGCCCATTACAGGTGGTAGCGGCGTATCGATATCACGTCGAAACAGTAAAAACGGATCATCCCTCGCGATGATCCGTACTTTATGAGGTGGATGACGCAGTGACTGAAACAACGATCAAACCGAAAGAGAAAATGTCCGAATCACACCGCAAGCAAGGTTCCGAATCGAACCTGGAAAAGACCAGGAACATCGGAATCATGGCCCACATCGACGCGGGCAAGACGACCACCACCGAACGCATCCTCTATTATACGGGACGCGTGCGGCGAATGGGCGAGGTCCACGACGGCGCCGCGACCATGGACTGGATGGAGCAGGAGCGCGAACGGGGCATCACGATCACGTCCGCGGCCACGACGTCCTTCTGGCGCGACCACCGGATCAATATCATCGATACGCCCGGTCACGTCGACTTCACGGTCGAGGTGGAACGATCGCTGCGTGTGCTTGACGGCTCCGTGGCGATTTTTTGTGCCGTGGGCGGCGTCGAGCCGCAGTCCGAGACCGTGTGGCGGCAAGCCGACAAGTACGGCGTGCCCCGCATCGCCTACGTGAACAAGATCGACCGTGTCGGGGCGGACTTCCACCAGGTCGTCTCCATGATACACGAACGGCTCGGGGCCAACGCCATCCCGATCCAGCTGCCCATCGGCGCCGGCGACCTGTTTACCGGGTCCATCGACCTGGTCACCATGAAAGCCCGCAGCTACCACGAAGACAACATGGGCGCCACGTACGACGAGCACGATATTCCGATGGACCTGGCCGACTATGCCGCGGAGCACCGGACCAGGCTGATCGAGAGCCTCGCCGAGGTGGACGAGGAACTGATGGAAACCTACCTGGCCGGTGAGGAACCGACGGTCTCCGAATTGCAGGGCGCCATTCGCCGGGCCACGCTTTCGGTCAGCCTGATCCCCGTCCTGGTGGGTTCTTCCTTCCGCAACAAGGGCGTCCAGGCCCTGCTCGACGCGATCGTCGACTACCTGCCGTCGCCCCAGGACGTACCGCCCGTCTCGGGCAAGAACACGCTGACCGGCGAGCAGGAAACGCGGGAGAGCCTGCCCGACGCGCCGCTGTCCGGCGTCGCCTTCAAGATCATGACCGATCCCCACGTCGGCAAGCTGGCCTTCTACCGGATCTATTCCGGCACGCTGCCCGCCGGCTGTTACGTGCTGAATACAAGGACCAACCGGCGCGAACGCATCAGCCGGATCCTGCAGATGCACGCCAACAAGCGGGAACAGCTCAAGGCGGCCGAAGCGGGCGATATCGTTGCGCTCGTGGGGGTGAAGGACGTGGCAACGGGCGATACGCTTTGTGATCCCGAGTGGCCAATCGCCCTCGAAGCGATGGAGTTTCCCAAGCCCGTGATGTCCGTCGCGGTCGAACCCAAGACCCGGGCGGACGAAGAAAAGCTAAGCCAGTCCCTCCAGAAGCTCTCCGAAGAAGACCCCACTTTCCGCGTACACACCGATGAAGAAACCAGCCAGCTGATCATCTCCGGCATGGGTGAACTGCACCTCGAGATCCTGGTGGACCGCATGCTGAGAGAGTTCCGCGTGGAAGCGAACGTGGGGCGTCCCCAGGTCGCGTACCGGGAGACCATCGGCACGGCCGTGAAGAGCGAAGGCCGATTCGTGCGGCAGTCGGGCGGACGCGGGCAGTTCGGGCACGTGTGGCTCGAAATGGAGCCGGTGACGGACGGGGACGGCGTGGAATTCGTGAACGGTATCGTCGGCGGAGTCATCCCGCGGGAGTTCATTTCTTCCGTCGAGGACGGCGTCCGGGAAGCCGCCCATAACGGCGTGCTCGCCGGATACATCGTGCAGGGCGTCAAGGTCACTCTGTACGACGGCTCCTACCACGAAGTCGATTCGTCCGAGGTAGCCTTCAAGGTGGCGGCCTCCATGGCCTTCCAGGACGGCATGCGCAAGGCTGATCCCGCGATGCTCGAACCGGTCATGGACGTGGAAGTGGCCGTCCCGAGCGAATACGTGGGCACCGTGGTCGGCGACCTCAACGCGCGCCGGGGGCGCATCGGCGGGATCATCCCCCGGACGGACGCGCAGGTCGTGGCGGCCACCGTTCCCTTAAGCGAGATGTTCGGTTACGCGACGGCGCTGCGTTCCGCCACGCAGGGACGGGCCGTGTCCACCATGCAGTTCTCGCATTACGCGGAAGTACCCGAGAGTATCAAGCAGGAGATTCTGGAAAAGATTCGCGGCGGCGCATAACGGTATAATATCTGGAGGATATGCAGCATGTCGAAGGAAAGATTCGAGCGTACCAAGACCCACGTGAACATCGGCACGATCGGTCACGTGGACCACGGCAAGACGACCCTGACGGCGGCGATCACGAAGGTGCTGGCCGACCAGGGCCTGGCCGAGTTCCAGGACTACGACCAGATCGACAACGCGCCCGAAGAGAAGGAGCGCGGCGTCACCATCAACGTGCACCACGCCGAGTACGAGACCGCCAACCGGCACTACGCCCACGTGGACTGTCCCGGACACGCCGACTACATCAAGAACATGATCACCGGAGCCGCCCAGATGGACGGCGCCATCCTCGTGGTCTCCGCCGCCGACGGGCCCATGCCCCAGACCCGGGAGCACATCCTCCTGGCCAGGCAGGTCAACGTGCCCGCCATCGTGGTCTTCCTGAACAAGTGCGACCAGGTGGACGACGAAGAGCTGCTCGAACTGGTCGAGCTGGAGGTCAGGGAGCTACTATCCTCCTACGACTTCCCGGGCGACGACATCCCCGTGATCCGGGGCAGCGCCCTGCAGGCCATGGAAGGCGCGGCCGGCTCGGACGCCACCACGCCCATCACCGAGCTCATGGATACGGTCGACGACTACATCCCGACCCCGGTCCGCGACGAGGACCGTCCCTTCCTCATGCCCGTGGAGGACGTCTTCTCCATTACGGGCCGTGGCACCGTCGGCACCGGCCGGGTGGAGAGCGGCGTCATCAACAAGAACGACGAGGTGGAGATCATCGGCATCAAGGATACCCGCAAGACCGTGGTCACCGACATCGAGATGTTCCGCAAGTTCCTCGATGACGCGCGGGCCGGCGACAACGTGGGCCTGCTCCTGAGAGGCGTGGACAAGGAGTCCCTCGAGCGCGGACAGGTCGTGGCCAAGCCGGGTTCCATCACGCCCCATACCAAGTTCAAGGCCCAGGTCTACGTCCTCAAGCAGGAGGAAGGCGGAAGGCATACCCCCTTCTTCAACAACTACCGTCCGCAGTTCTACTTCCGGACCACGGACGTGACCGGTTCGGTGGCCCTGCCCTCCGGCGTGGAGATGGTCATGCCGGGCGACAACGTGGACATGGAAGTCAATCTCATGCAGCCCATCGCCATGGACAAGGAACTGCGCTTCGCCATCCGCGAAGGCGGCAGGACCGTCGGCGCGGGCGTCGTCACCGAAGTCATCGAGTAGCAAGGGAGAAGGAGGCCGTCATGGCCAACCAGGCGGACCAGAAGATCAGGATCAGGCTGAAGGCCTGCGACCACGCCATGCTGGACAAGTCGGCCAGGGAGATCACCCAGGCGGCGCAGCGGGCCGGCGCGCGGGTCATGGGACCCATACCGCTGCCGACGAAACGTACCGTGTATACCGTCCTGCGCTCTCCCTTCATCGACAAGAAGTCGCGGGAACAGTTCGAAACGCGCGTGCACAAGCGCCTGATCGATATCTATGACACGTCGCAGCAGACGGTGGACGCGCTCCTGAAGCTGGACCTGCCCGCCGGCGTGGACGTGGAAATCAGGGTGTAGGAGTCTAAGAAGATGCACGGACTGATCGGAAGGAAAATCGGAATGAGCCAGGTCTTTGCCGAAAACGGCGATGCGGTGCCGGTCACGGTAATCGAGGCGGGACCCTGTTACGTCACCCAGGTGAAGACGCTGGAACGCGACGGCTACGAGGCGGCGCAGATCGGATTCGAAGCGAAGAAGGAAAAGCAGACGACCCGGCCCCTGCAGGGCCATTTCAAGAAGGCGAAAGTCGATCCGCAGCGCATCGTCCGCGAGGTCGCGGTGGCGGATATAGAGGCCTGCGAGCCCGGCCAGGTCGTCGGCGCGGACATTTTCGAGACTGGCGAACTCGTGGACGTGACGGGTTACTTCAAGGGCCGGGGGTTCCAGGGCGTCGTCAAGCGGCACGGTTTCCGGGGCGGCGACAAGACCCGCGGACAGAGCGACCGCTGGCGCCATCCCGGATCGATCGGGCAGAGCGCGACGCCGTCCAAAGTCTTCAAGGGCACCCGCATGGGCGGACGGATGGGCAACAAGCGCGTGACCGTCAGGAACCTGCAGGTGGTCGGCGTGGACGCCGAGAAGAACATCCTCCTGGTAAAAGGCGCGGTGCCGGGACACCGGAACGGATTCGTAGTGATTAACCGGGCCGGGTAGGCGAACGGTCCGGACTTGAAAGGCACGTTGGGAGAAATCATGCCGGTAGCAGCGAAATTGTTCAACAGCGACGGGACGGAACAGGGCCAGATCGATCTCGATGAGTCGGTCTTCGGCATTTCCGCCAATGCGCACGCCATGTACGAAGCGGAGAAGATGTACCGTGCCAACCAACGGCAGGGCACGGCCAGCGCGCAGACCCGTTCGGAAGTGTCCTACACCGGGAAGAAGATGTTCAGGCAGAAGGGCCTGGGCCGCGCGCGCATGGGCTCGCGACGGTCCCCGGTTCGCATCGGGGGCGGAAGGGCCCACGGGCCGAAGCCCCGCAGCTACCGGTACGAGATACCGAAGAAAGTGCGGCGCCTCGCGCTCAAGTCCGTGCTTTCGACCCGCGCGCAGAGCGGTTCCGTGCTCGTGATCGAGTCGCTCGAGTTCGAGGCGCCGAAGACCCGGCAGATGGTTTCCGTGCTGTCGAACATGAACGTGCGCGACAGGAAGTGCCTGGTGCTCATGGACCGAAGCGACGACGCCGTGTACAAGTCCTGCCGCAACATCGTCGACGTGGACATCAACGTGGCCACGGACACCCACGTGCACGAGATCCTGCGCAGCGACTGCCTCATCTTTACGCGCGAAGGACTGAAGCAGGTGGAGGAGGCGTTGAAATCATGACGAAGGACCCACGGGCCATCGTATCGCGCCCCCTGGTGACGGAGAAGAACCACGTGCTTCAGGAAGAGCAGAACAAGTACGTGTTCGAAGTGGCCAGGGACGTGAACAAGCTGGAAATCAAGCGGGCCATCGAAGAGATCTTCGACGTGCAGGTCGAGTCGGTGCGCACGCTCCGCATGAAGGGCAAGGTGAAGCGTCTCGGACGTTTCGAGGGACGCCGGCCCGACTGGAAGAAGGCCATCGTGAAACTCGCCGACGGAGATATCATCGACCTGTACACGGGGACCTGATCGCCCGGACACATTGATCGCGCCCTATCATGCCCGGCCGCGCCGGGCGTAACCGAGCGCGACCCGAAGAGGAATACAAGTTATGGCAGTACGCACATTCAGACCCAAGACTCCCGGCCAGCGGTTCAAGACCGTGTCCTCCTTCAAGGAGATCACGAAGGAAACGCCGGAGTCCTCCCTCGTCCGTCCCCTGAAGAAATCGGGCGGGCGGAACAACCTGGGACGGACGACGGCCCGTCACCGTGGCGGCGGTCACAAGCGGCGCTACCGCGTCATCGATTTCCGGCGCGACAAGACCGGCGTCCCGGCCAGGGTCCATGCCATAGAATACGATCCGAACCGTTCGGCGCGGATCGCGCTGCTGCACTACGCGGACGGCGAGAAACGCTACATCCTCGCGCCGATCGGCCTGTCGGTGGGCCACACGGTCACGTCCGGAAGCCGGTCGGAGATCCGGAGCGGCAACCACATCCCCCTGGACCATATCCCCCTGGGCACGATGCTGCACAACATCGAACTCTCGCCCGGGCGCGGCGGGCAGCTCGTACGGTCCGCCGGCGGGGCTGCGCAGTTGATGTCGCGTGACGGCGGCTTTGCCCAGGTGCGGCTGCCCTCCGGGGAGATCCGGCGGGTACCCGAGAACTGTTCCGCCACGATCGGACAGGTGGGCAACACGGACCACGAGAACATATCGCTCGGCAAGGCCGGACGCGCCCGTTGGCTGGGGCGGCGCGGCTATTCCCGCGGCGTGGCGAAGAACCCCGTGGATCACCCCATGGGCGGTGGAGAAGGCAAGAGTTCGGGCGGCCGGCACCCCGTGTCCCCGTGGGGAAAGAAGACCAAGGGCTTGCGGACGCGCAAGAAGAACAAGAAGTCGGATTCGCAGATCATCAAGCGGCGTAAATAGTCTTAGGAAGATCGCGGGAGGCGATGATGGGCCGTTCGGTCAAGAAAGGGCCGTACATTGACGACAGCGTCAAGAAGAAGATCGACGAACTGAATCGGACCGGCGAGAAGCGGGTGGTCCGCACCTGGTCACGCGCATGCACGATCACGCCGGACTTCGTCGGCCATACGCTGGCCATTCACAACGGCAACAAGTTCATACCGGTCTACATCTCGGAGAACATGGTGGGCCACAAACTCGGTGAATTCGCGCCGACGCGCACCTACCGGGGACACAGCGGACGGGTCACGGAGCGGTCCACGCAGCTTAAGTAACCGGACGCTTAAGGACAGAGGGAGAACGAAAAGATGGAAGCCCGTGCAACAGCGCGGCAGGTACGCGGCTCCGCACGCAAGATACGCCAGGTGGCGGCCATGATCCGCGGCCGGTCCGTGCAGGAAGCCCTGAACATACTGCAGTTCGTGCCCAAGGCGTGCGCCCGGCCGCTCGAGAAGACCGTGCGTTCCGCGACGGCGAACGCCATGAACGTGGACGACGAACACACTTTGGAGATCGAGGACCTGAAGATCAAGACCGTTTACGTCGACGGCGGTCCGGTCATGAAACGCATCCACTACGGCCCCCGCGGCAGCGCGTCCACGATCCGGAAGCGCACCAGCCATATCACCGTGGTGGTCGCGGACTAGCCTAGACAAGCCCGGAACGGCCCGGACTGGACCGGCGCAGGCGGCCATCCACCCGGAAGGTTCCGACGACAGGAGTTGACGAAGTGGGCCAGAAAACACATCCGATCGGTTTCCGTCTTGGCGTGATCAAGACCTGGCAGTCCAACTGGTATTCCGACCGAAACATGGCGGACCTGCTCCAGGAAGACCTCATGATCCGCCGTTACATCAAGAGCCGCCTCTCGCGGGCCGGCATCGCCAAGGTCGAGATCGAGCGGGCGCCGCAGAAGGCCACCATTACCATCCACACGGCCCGTCCCGGTATCGTGATCGGACGCAAGGGCGCCGAAGTGGACAAGCTCAGGGATGAACTGCAGCATCTGACCGGAAAAGAGATCTACATCAATATACAGGAAATCCGCCGTCCGGAACTGGACGCCCAGTTGATCGGCGACAGCATCGCCCGGCAGATCGAACAGCGGATCAGTTTCCGCAGGGCCATGAAGAAATCCATCACCGCGGCCATGCGCATGGGCGCCGAGGGCATCAAGATCACCTGCGGCGGCCGGCTCGGCGGTGCGGAAATGTCCCGGTCCGAGTCCTTCAATGACGGACGCGTACCGCTTCACACGCTCCGGGCGGATATCGACTACGCGCGGTCCACCGCCCACACCACCTACGGGTGCATCGGCATCAAGGTGTGGATCTGCAAGGGCGAGATCATCAAGGGTGAAGGGGATGCCGGGGCAGGACAGGCGACGCTATAGGACGGGCCGCCGGGCTGGATGCAGTCTTTGAAGGACTGGCCAACCCGTGGCGCTCCCGGCCGGATACGGGAACTTTCGAGGAGACATCGAGATGTTAATGCCGAAGCGACTGAAGTACCGCAAGAGACAGCGCGGCCGCATGACGGGCATCGCAACGCGCGGCGCCACGCTGGAATTCGGCGATTACGGTATTCAGGCGTTGGAACCGGGCTGGGTCACCAACCGGCAGATCGAAGCGGCCCGTATCGCCATGGTCCATCACATGCGGCGCGGCGGCAAGGTGTGGATCCGGATCTTTCCGGACAAGGTCCTCACCGAAAAGCCCGCTGAAACGCGCATGGGAAAAGGCAAGGGCAGCCCCACCGGAAACTGGGTGGCCGTGGTGAAGCCCGGGCGCATACTTTTCGAACTGCGGGGCGTGGCCTCCGAGATGGCCCGGGAATCCATTGCGCTGGCCCAGCAGAAGTTGTCGGTCAAGACCCGCATGGTGGTCCGCGAAGACCTCTAACGGGCCTGTGCTCGAGGAAGGGAAGGCATGAAACTGTACGAACTTCGTCAACTGTCCGAGACAGAGCTCCGCGACCGGGTGGCCGAGCTGAAAGAAGAGATCTTCAACCTGAATTTTCAGAAGGCGACGCGGCAGATGGCGGATGCGAAACGCATTTCGTCGTCGCGCCGGGAAATCGCCCGGATACTCACGCTCCTGCACGAGGATGAACTCCAGATCCGATCCATCCAGGCGGCGGGCGACGAGAACCGGGCAGACGGACAGGATGATCCGGGAGACGACGCATGAAGGAGAGGGGACACAGGAAGAACCGCGTGGGGCGCGTGCTCAGCAATAAGATGGAAAAGACCATCACCATCGCCGTCGAGCGGATGGTGAAGCATCCTTTCTACGGCAGGTACGTGCGGCGCACCACCAAGCTGACGGTCCACGACGAAGAACAGACGTGCCGGATCGGCGACATCGTCCGGGTCACGGAGACGCGTCCGCTGAGCAAGAACAAGCGCTGGCGGCTGACGGAAGTTATCCAGCGCGCGGAACAGGTCTAGTCTTCCTTAAAGGCATGACGGGCAACATCGGGAAGACGGCGAACGGGAAAGAAACAAGATGATTCAAGAGTATACCTGGCTGAACGTGGCAGACAACACGGGCGCCCGGCAGGTCCGTTGCATCAAGGTCCTGGGCGGCACCGGCCGGCGGTACGCCAGCGTGGGCGACCGGTTCGTGGGATCGGTGAAGGAAGCCGCTCCCGGCGGTTCGGTGAAGAAGGGCGAGGTGGTCAAGGCCGTGGTCGTGCGGGTCCGCAAGGAGGTGCGGCGCCGCGACGGGACCTATATCCGGTTCGACGAGAACGCGGCCGTACTGATCGACGACCAGGGCGAACCGAGGGGAACGCGCATTTTCGGCCCCGTCGCCCGGGAACTGCGCGAGCGCGAATACACCCGCATCGTTTCGCTCGCTCCCGAGGTCCTCTAGGGCTCGGATGGCCGGCGGGCGGATGGCCGGCGAACTATAAGGACCGGCAAGCGGATGGCCGGCAAGCGGATGGCCGGCGGGAAGGAGCTGATGGGATGCATGTCAAGAAGGGCGATACCGTCGTAGTGCTCACCGGCGATGCCCGCGGCGAGACCGGACGGGTGCTGAAGGTATTGCCGGAAAAGAACAAGGTCATCGTGGAAGGGCTGAATTTCGTTACGCGGCACACACGGCCCACCCAGACCAATCCACAGGGCGGCCGGCTCGAAAAAGAGGCCCCCATGCACGCGTCCAACGTGAAAGTGATCGCCGAGGGATAACGGGAATACAAGCATGGCACGATTGAAAGAACTGTACAACAGCGAGATCAGGCCCGCGCTTCTGCAGCACTTCGGCTACGGCAACACCATGCAGGTGCCGCGGATCGAGAAAGTGGTCCTGAACATGGGCGTGGGCGAGGGATCCCAGAACGCCGGCCTGCTGGACAGCGCGGTCTCGGAACTGACGGCGATTACCGGGCAGAAGGCCGTGGTGACCCGGGCCAGGAAGTCCATTTCGAACTTCAAGATACGGGAAGGCATGCCCGTCGGCTGCCGGGTGACCCTCCGGGGCGCCCGCATGTACGAGTTTCTCGATCGCCTGATCAACGTGGCGATACCCCGTATCCGCGACTTCCGCGGCGTATCGACGAGGTCGTTCGACGGCCGGGGGAACTATACCCTCGGATTGACCGAGCAGACGATCTTTCCCGAAATCGACTACGACCAGGTCGACCTGTTCCGGGGCATGGATATCACGATCGTAACTTCGGCGGATACCGACGAAGAGAGTGCGGAGCTGCTCAGGCATCTCGGCATGCCCTTCAGGGATCAGCCGGTGTAGGGTCCGGCGGGCCGGGTAGTCCGGCGGGCAGGATGGTCCGAATTCCGCGGGCCGTGTCGAGCAGGAAATCGGTAATACCGAGAGGGGGACGAGTGGCCAAGAAGTCGTTGATCGCAAAGGCGAATAGAAAGCCGAAATACAAGGTGCGCGCGTACAACCGCTGCAGGCAGTGCGGACGCTCCCGCGCCTACATGCGCCGCTTCGGCATCTGTCGCATCTGTTTCCGGACGCTGGCCCTGCAGGGCGAGATTCCGGGTGTGACAAAGGCCAGCTGGTAGAAGCACGAGGCTGTATCTCAGGGAGAACCGCAAGATGTCAATGACGGATCCGATCGCGGACATGCTGACGCGGATACGCAACGCATGCCAGGCGAAGCACCAGCGGGTCGAAGTGCCTGCCTCGAAGGTAAAGGCGGAAATCGCCCGTATCCTGCTGAACCACAAGTTCATCAGCCACTATACCCAGGTGGAAGACGGGAAACAGGGCATCATCCGGATCTACCTCAGGTACGGACCAGTGGGCGAATCGATCATATCCACGCTCAAGCGCATCAGCAAGCCCGGCCGGCGGGTATACGTAAAGGCGGACGGCCTGCCCAGGGTCCTGAACGGCCTCGGCGTGGCCATTTTGAGCACGCCCAAGGGCATCGTCACGGACCGTGAAGCACGCCAGCTGAACACGGGCGGCGAAGTGTTGTGCTACATCTGGTAGCCAGAAGCACCGGAAGGAGTCGGGGTGTCACGAATAGGTAAACTGCCGATAGCGATCCCGGACGGGGTCCAGGTTTCGATAGACGGCCAAACTGTGAAGGTGAAGGGCCCGAAGGGCGAGCTTTCCCACCGGATGCCCACGCAGATCAGCGCCGTACTGGAAGACGGGCACCTGGTGGTAGCGCGTGCGAACGAGTCCAGGCAGTCGCGCGCCCTGCACGGGCTGAACCGTTCACTGATCGCCAACATGGTGGAAGGTGTCGTCAGCGGGTACGACCGGACGCTCGAGATCGTCGGCGTGGGCTACCGGGCGGAGCTCAAGGGCAGCAACCTGACGCTCACCCTGGGGTATTCCCACCCCGTGATCTTCCAGGCGCCGCCGGACGTGGACCTCGAGGTGACCGATGGCAACCGGATAACGGTCCGGGGCATCGACAAGCAGCTCGTAGGCCAGGTGGCCGCGGTGATCCGATCGTTCAAGAAGCCGGAGCCCTACAAGGGCAAGGGCATACGCTACGACGACGAACAGGTACGCAGGAAGGCCGGCAAGACCGGAGCGGCGGCCTGACGGGAGGACGGATAAAGGACCATGTCCAGGAAAACGCTACAGAAAGCCAGGATGCGGAAGGTACGCCATCGCCGGGTAAGAAAGTCCATCCGGGGCGATGCGGCCCGGCCGCGCCTGAATGTCTTCAGAAGTCTCAAGCACATCTACGCCCAGGTCATCGACGATACGGCGGGCGCCACGCTGCTGTCCCTTTCCACCAACACGCCCGAGATCAGGTCGCAGCTGGAGGCGGACATGGACCGGAAGGCGCAGAGCAGGCTCGTGGGCCTGGTGCTGGGTGAGAAGATGAAGGCGCAGGGCGTGTCCAGTGTGACCTTCGACCGCGGCGGATACCAGTATCACGGCCGGGTGAAGGCCCTCGCGGAAGGCGTGCGCGAATGCGGACTGGAGTTTTGAAAGTCCGTGCCGCAGAAGCCGGAACGTCCGGCGTGTCATTACTGACGAAGGGAGCGTAAATTGCCGAGAATCAACCCCGATGAGTTCGATCTGTCGTCGGAACGCCTGGTCGATATCAACCGGGTTGCCAAAGTCGTCAAGGGCGGGCGCACGTTCAGCTTCAACGCGCTGATCGCCGTGGGCGACGGCAACGGCCACGTGGGCCTGGGCATGGGCAAGGCCCTGGAACTGTCCGAGGCCATCCGCAAGGCCACGGAAACGGCCAGGAAGCACCTGCACAGGGTGCCGGTGGTCAAGGGCACGATCCCCCACGACGTCATCGGGAGGTTCAGCGCGGCGGAAGTGATCCTGAAACCGGCGTCCCCCGGTACGGGGGTTATCGCCGGGGATGCGGCCCGCGCGGTGCTCGAGTCGGCGGGCATACACAATATACTCACGAAATCGATCGGTTCCTCCAACCCCTACAACGTGGCCAAGGCGACCTTGCAGGGACTGCTCGATCTGAAAGTGGCCTCCGAGATCGCCGACGCGCGCGACGTGGATATCGAGGAACTGAAAGGGTAGTCTATGGCGACGCGACTGCGCATTACACAGCGGAAGAGCGCCATCGGTAGGCACCGGCGGCAGAAACGGACCCTGGAAGCGTTGGGCATAAGGCGGTTGCACCACAGCGCCGTGCATGACGACACGCCCCAGATACAGGGCATGATCGCACGCGTCGGCCACCTGGTGGAAGTGGAAACCATCACGGCGGACGACGAATAGCCGGCGGGTTTCGGAAAGAAAGGAAGACGGCTGATATGAAAGTCGACGGTTTGAAACACGCCTCCGGCGCGGTGCGCAAGGTAAAGCGCCTTGGACGCGGTCACGGCTCCGGCACGGGCAAGACCTCCGGCAGGGGGCACAAGGGCCAGCGTTCCAGGTCGGGCAAGAAGATCCACCCTTCGTTCGAAGGCGGACAGATGCGCCTCGTTCGGCGGCTGCCGAAACGCGGGTTCACCAATCTGTTCCGCAAGACCTACCAGATCGTCAACCTTCGCGACCTGGAAGGGTGGGACGAAGAGACGGTCGTGAACGCCGAATCGCTGGCGGAAAAGCGCCTGGTCCGGAAAGCTGCGGACCCGGTCAAGATACTCGGCGAAGGCGAGGTCGACCGGCCCGTGAAGGTAAGCGTCCACAAGGTCAGTGAGACGGCGCGGCAGAAAATCGAGGCGGCGGGCGGATCGGTCGAGGTGATCTCCGGATGATCGAGGCATTCCAGAACGTATTCCGGATCCCGGAACTGCGGCGGCGCATCATCTTCACCCTCAGTCTGCTCGCGGTGTACCGGGTCGGGGGCCAGATCCCGACGCCGGGCATCGACCACGAGGTGTTGAGCGCCTTCTTCAGCCAGATGGGCGGGACCATATTCGGGCTGTACAACATGTTCGTGGGCGGCGCGTTCGAGCGCGCGACCATCTTCGCCCTCGGCGTGATGCCCTATATCAGTTCGTCCATTATCCTGCAGCTGCTGGGGTCCATGTGGCCGTACCTGCAGAAACTGCAGAAGGAGGGACAGGAAGGACAGAAGAAGATCAACCAGTACACGCGCTACGGCACCGTGTTGCTGTCGCTTGTACAGGCCCTCGGCATCAGCTACTGGCTCCAGGATATCCGCGACGAGGTGGGCCGCTCCGCGGTCATCGATCCCGGGGCGGGTTTCATCTTCGTGACGGTCGTAACGATGACGACCGGCACCATATTCCTGATGTGGCTGGGCGAGCAGATCCAGGAGCGGGGCATCGGGAACGGCATCTCGCTGATCATCTTCGTCGGCATCATCGCCCAGTTCCCCATCGCGGTCAAGAGCGAGATCGACGCGGTGATGAACGGGCTGCGCAGCGGTCTCGTCGAGATCTTCATCGTGGCCGTGTGGGTCCTGATCATCGCCTCCGTGGTGCTGATCACCCAGGGACAGCGCAGGATTACGGTACAGTACCCGCGACGCGTGGTCGGCCGCAAGGTGTACGGCGGGCAGAGCACGCACCTTCCGTTGCGCGTCAACGCCGCCGGCGTGATGCCCATCATCTTCGCCCAGTCGATCATGTTCGTGCCGGGCACGTTTTCGAGCTTCTTCCCGAACATGGCGGTGTTCCAGACCATGGTCGAGTGGTTTCAACCCGGCGCCTTCATCTACAACGCGATGTACGGTATGTTGATCGTGTTTTTCACGTATTTCTATACATCCATCATTTTCAACCCCGTGGACGTGGCGGACAACATGAAACGCGTCGGCGGATTCATCCCGGGAATACGGCCCGGTAAAAGAACGGCGGACTATCTAGATCACATCCTGACACGCATTACGTTGCCCGGCTCGGTGTTTCTGGCGATCATCGCCATCGTGCCGTTTCTCATCATCCGAAGCATGAACGTCTCATTGAGCGCGTCCTCGTTCTTCGGCGGCACCGCGTTGCTGATCGTGGTAGGCGTCGCCCTGGACACGCTCCAGCAAATCGAGTCGCATCTCGTGTCCCGCCACTACGAGGGATTCATGAAACGCGGCCGCGTACGCGGCCGGGCGGGCTAGGCTTCGGAACCTTTGTGCCAGGCGTCTTGCGGCCGGCTTGGTCGGTCCGGCGTCCGGCGCCAGGCGAGCAGGTTATGCGACTGATACTACTCGGAACGCCGGGGGCGGGAAAAGGCGAGCAGGCAACGAGGTTGTCGGGGAAATTCAGTATTCCGCACGTTTCAACAGGCGACCTGTTGCGGCGGGAGATGGAGGAAGGAACCGAGGTCGGGCGCAGGATATCGGAATTCGTAAACCGGGGCGAACTGGTTTCCGATACCGTAACGCAGGCCATCTTGGAAAACCGATTGCGAGAGGCAGATTGCGCGGCCGGGTTTATCCTGGACGGCTTCCCGCGGAACCTGAACCAGGCCGACTTCCTGCAAGCGGCGCTGGAGCGCATGAATGCACCCGTGGACGTGGTGCTCAATATCGAGGTGCCCGACGGTACGGTGATCGACCGCCTGGCCATGAGGAACCGGTTGGACGACACGCCGGAGACCATACGCCACCGGCTGAAAGTCTACCGAAAGGTTACTGCGCCGCTCGTCGATTACTACGACCGGGCGGGCATTCTGAAGCGGATCGACGGCGATGGTTCGCCGGAGGAAGTAACGCAACGCATACTGACGTGCCTGGTCCGAAAGGCGTAAACCGGGCCGAAAACCGATCATGGCCGCCGCAGGGCGCGGCCGAACGGTGAGAGGTTGCAATCCATGCCGAAAGAACCCCCGGTACAGGTGGAAGGTACGGTGGTGGAGCCGTTGCCCAATGCGTCGTTTCGCGTTGAACTGGAAAACGGCCACAGGGTCCTGGCCCATATCTCCGGCAAAGTACGCATGAACTTCATCAAGATCCTGCCGGGCGACAAGGTCATGGTGGAACTGTCGCCCTACGATCTGACACGCGGGCGGATTACCTATCGTTACAAGTAAGCCCTGGCCAGGCTGCATTCGGGGCCAGGCTGCATCCGGGGCCAGGTAACGACGGGGAACCCGGCGCAAGCGGAAACGAACCGCAACTCGAGGACCGGAAGATGAAAGTACGCGCTTCGGTAAAGAAAATCTGTGAACACTGCAAGGTCATCCGCCGCAGGGGCGTCGTGCGAGTGCTTTGTCGCAACCCGCGCCACAAGCAGCGGCAGGGATAGCAACGACCCGTTGCCAAGGAGGGCAAGGTGGCACGTATCGCCGGAATCGATCTGCCCCGCGACAAGCGCGTGGAGATCGGCATCACCTACATTTTCGGAATCGGACTGACAACCGCCCGAAAGGTACTCGACGCGACCGGTATCGATCCGGAAACCCGCGTCCGGGATCTGACCGACCGGGAAATCACGAAGCTCCGCCAGAGCATCGAGAACGATTACCAGGTCGAGGGCGCGCTGCGCGGCGACATCACGTTCAACATCAGACGACTGATGGACATCGGCTGTTACCGGGGCCTGCGTCACCGCCGGGGGCTGCCGGTGCGGGGTCAACGGACCCGTACGAACTCCCGGATACGCAAGGGACCGCGGCGCACCATCGGTGCAAGACGCAGCAAGAATACGTAGTGACTCACATTATTCCGTGGAGGTAGAAGGTTGGCTAATGCAAGGCGAAGCCGCGCCCGGAGACGTGACCGGCATGTGGATTCCATAGGCGTGGCCCATATCAAGGCGACGTTCAACAATACGATCGTTACCCTCGCCGACCTGCAGGGACACACGATCAGCTGGTCGAGCGGCGGCAAGGGCGGTACGTTCCGCAACTCCCGGAAAAGTACGCCGTTTGCCGCGCAGATTGCCGCGGAAGCCGCGGCCAAGGAAGCCATCGAACTGGGATTGAAGCGCGTCGAGGTCTGGGTGAAGGGACCCGGCGCCGGCCGCGAATCGGCCATTCGGGCCCTGCAGGCCGCGGGTCTCGAGATTTCCGCCATCAAGGACGTAACACCTATTCCCCACAACGGATGCCGGCCTCCGAAAAGACGTCGCGTCTGATCGTGAATCACCGGGTGGACGCCGGGCCGCGATAGCCCGCCTGGCGCAGGCCTCCCGTCTCGAAGCTTGTTAGGAGAGCATATGTCTCGTTATACGGACGCCAACTGTCGAATCTGCCGGCGGGAAGGCGTGAAGTTGTTCCTGAAAGGCGATCGGTGCTTTTCGGATAAATGCGCGGTGGACAAACGCGCTTTCCCGCCGGGCCAGCATGGTTCCGTCGGTCGCAGGAAACCCACGGAATACGGGCTTCGCCTGCGCGAAAAGCAGAAGACGCGCAAGACGTACGGCATCGGCGAAGGACAGTTCCGCTCATACTTCGTGAAGGCGGCCCGGACCAAGGGCAACACGGGCGAACGCCTCCTGCAGTTGCTCGAAACCCGGCTGGACAACATCGTGTACCGCCTCGGCTTCGCGCCGTCGCGCAAAGCGGCCCGACAGCTGGTCCGCCATCGCCATATCGTGGTGAACGGCCGCATCGTCAACATCCCCTCGTACATCGTCCGTACGGGTGAAACCATTCAGGTCAAGGAGAAGAGCCGCCAGCTCGACAGCATACACGCGTCCCTGAGCGCCGCGAACCAGCGGCCGGCGGTAAACTGGCTGGACCTGGACAAGACCACGCTGGCCGGACGGCTGCTGGAAGCCCCCGTCCGTGAGAATATACCGACACCCGTACAGGAACAGTTGATTATCGAGCTGTATTCGAAGTAGGACCGTTACACTGCTATCCATGTGTTCACTCGAAGCGCGCGACGAGGGGCAACATACGCTATGAAATTAAAGAACTTCCAGATGCCGAGAGGCGTCTTAGTCGAAGACGAAACGGCAACCGATGGCTACACCAAGTTCGTAATCGAGCCGCTGGAGCGGGGATTCGGGACGACGATCGGAAACTCCATCCGCAGGGTCCTGCTTTCCTCCCTGCCCGGAGCGGCCGTGGTCGGCGTCCGGATCGACGGCGTCGCCCACGAGTTTTCCACCATGCCGAACGTGGTGGATGACGTGGCCGAGATCATCCTGAACCTCAAGGAATTGCGGCTCATCCTGCACAGCGACGAGCCCAAGACACTGATGCTCGAAGCGGAAGGCAAGGGCGACGTGACCGCCGAAGACATACAGACGGACGCCGACGTGGAGATTCTCAATCCGGATCTCCATATCGCGTCCCTGGACGAGGGTGGACAGTTGCGCATGGAGATTTATGTCGACAGCGGCCGGGGATACGTGATCGCCGAGCAGAACAAGATGCCGGACCAGCCCATCGGCGTGATCCCCATGGACGCCATGTTCTCCCCGGTAACGCGCGTCAACTTCCAGGTGGAGAACACGCGGATCGGCCAGCGCACGGACTACGACCGGCTCGTATTGGAAATCTGGACCGACGCCAGCGTTAGTCCGCAGGACTCCCTTTCCACCGCGTCCCAGATCCTGCGGAACCACCTCCAGCTGTTCATCTCCATAGACGATCAGTTCCTCTCCGAGCCCGAAGAGGAAGTGGACGAAAAAGCGGAAGAAATCAAGAAGCTGCTGCAGATGAACGTGGAGGAGCTGGAACTGTCCGTCCGATCCAGCAATTGCCTGCGGGCGGCGGACATCAAAACGCTGGCGGACCTGGTGCAGAAGAGCGAGACCGAGATGCTGAAGTACCGGAACTTCGGCCGCAAGTCGCTGACCGAGCTGAGCCAGATCCTCCAGGAGATGGAACTTGCATTCGGCATGGACATCGAAGAGTACGTCGAAGTCGAAGCGGAAAACACGTAATCGAATGGCCTGCCCGCAGGTCATTCCGGCAGTCTGGACAGGAGTATCAGGAATGCGACATCGAAAACAGGGGCGGGGACTCAGCCGCTCTCCCAGCCACCGCAAGGCGATGCTGAGCAACCTGGCCACATCGGTGCTGGACACGGAACGCGTGCAGACCACCACGGCGAAGGCCAAGGAAGTGCGCCGCCTCGTTGAAAAGCTCATCACCTTCGGCAAGCGCAGAGACCTGCACGCCCGGCGGCAGGTGCTGCGGGTCATCCACAACGAATCCGTGGTCGCGAAGCTGTTCGGTCCCCTGGCCGATCGCTATGCCGACCGTCCCGGTGGATACACGCGCATCGTTCGCGTCGGGCACCGGCAGGGCGACGCCGCCGACATGTCGATCCTCGAGTTGATCGATCGGGAGGGTGCGGCGGAGGACCAGGCCGACGAGAAGGCCGACGAGAATTCGGAAGAAAAGAACGAAGAGACGGCGGAGGAGGAAGAGACCGGCTGAAGCGCCCTCGGCGTAAATCCTCCGTAATCTCCATCAAACAGGTATGGAAAAGGAAAAGGCGGCAACCCGGTGCGGTTGCCGCCTTTTTCGTTGTAGGACGCGAGACGACCCGAGACGGGCGGCATCATCACGCCTCCGCCCGTGTCACGTCAAAGCCAACGTGGTTTATTGGTCTTCGTCCTGTTCCTCCGGCATGAGCACGAACTCGGGATAAGCCTCGATACCGAGCTCCGCCACGTCCTGCCCGAGCCGTTCGACCTGGCTCGTCACCCGGACGGTCATGACGACGTCGATCAGCTTCCAGAGCACCCAGGAGACCAGAAAGACGAAGGCGCCGATCGCGAGAATGCCGATCAGTTGAACACCGATGTTGCCGCCGCTCACGATACACACCGCCAGCGTACCCCAGATTCCCGCGAAGAGGTGGGCCGGTACGGCGCCGACCACGTCGTCGATCTTCACCGATTCCAACAGTTTCATGCCGACCGTGCAGATGACGCCGCCGATCGCCCCGATGATGAGGGCCCAGTAGTGCTGGACCATGTCGGGACCCGCGGTGATCGAGACCAGGCCCGCGATGGCGCCGTTCAGGCAGGCGAAGAGGTCGGTGCGGCCGAAGACGGGCCGCGCGCAGAAGAGCGCCATGAGCGCGCCGGCCGCGGCGGCCAGGTTGGTATTGACCAGCACGTGGCTCATGGCCACGGCGTCCAGGGGGCTGCCCAGGGCCAGCTGCGAACCGCCATTGAATCCGAACCACCCGAGCCAGAGGATGAAGACGCCCAGGGTCACTACCAGCACGTTGGAAGGCGGGGTGGGCTTGACCGAACCGTCCTTGCGGTATTTGCCGAGCCTGGGCCCGACGACGATCAGGCCGGCCAGGGCCGCCCAGCCGCCCGTGCTGTGGACGATGGTGGAACCCGCGAAGTCCTTGAATCCCAGCTGGCTGAGCCATCCCTCGCCCCAGGTCCACGCACCGACGACGGGATAGATGACCCCGGTGAGCACGAGGACGAAGATAAAGAACGACCAGATCTTGACTCTCTCCGCCAGCGCGCCCGAGACGATGGAGGCGGCCGTGGCTACGAAGACCATCTGGAAGAACCAGTCCGACATGGTGGAGTAGCCCAGCGCGATTACTTCGGCGGCGGCGCTCTCCGTTCCGTTGACCAGGGCGACCTCGTCCGTCGTCGGGCCGTAGCCGATCGAGAAGGACCCGATGTAGCTCCCCACGTCGACGTACATGAGATTGTAGCCGATAAGATAGTAGGCGATCCCGGCGATGGAATAGAGGCCGATGTTCTTCAGGCAGATCATGGAGGCGTTCTTGGTCCGCACGGAACCCGATTCCAGCATGGTGAATCCCGCGCACATCCACATCACCAGGGCGCCCCAGAGCATGAATGAAATGGTGTTGAACACGAACTGGTCCGGCGCCTCGACGGCGATGCTTTCGTGCTCGGACAGGGCGTAGGCGGTCCCTGCGCCGCAGACCACGGCGGCCAGCACGGCCAGCAGTTTCAGTGCCGGCATCCCGCGAGGCCGGCGTGTAACGAGGAATTCGAAGAGTGCACGCATGGTGTAATCTCCCGGCTGACACCGATGATGAAGGGTGAGCAGATGATAAACGGCGATGATATATGGCGATGTGGATTGGTCTTGTCGAATGTCGAGATATACTACACGGATCAAACTGTTACGTCAAGATAGATTAAATTACCTTCACCGGAGACCGTAGTACCCTACCATGCCGGACAGGAACTCGGTCTGCCCTCCGTAGCTGGGATGGCGCACCTTCACGACCTCTGCCGGTCCCGCGAGCCTCCGCGCCGCCTTATCAGCGTCGTTTCCTATGGCGATGATGGCGGCCGGATCCAGAAGCCGGACCAGTTGCTCGAGCAGGTTTTGCCCGGAGCGGCGTTCCAAGGCGACATGCGATCGATTGCTGAAAGGATGGTCCGGCTGGTGAGGATGGAAGGGGAAGACGTTCCAGAGGAAGACCGTCGCCTCGATGCGGGACAATACGTTCCACACGACACGGGCGGAGCGTTCCCTGACCACGGCGCCCCGCGCCGGTCTTTGAGCCGTTAGACCCCATCGTCCGGCGTGTTCGTCCAGATGCTCGTCGTCGGTGAACGCCAGGCCGGTTCGACGGCCGCCGCGGTAACTGTAGTCGCGGCCGATCCACAGGGCGTCCACGGATCGTCCGGTTGCGGCTTCAAGCACGGCCAAGAGGATTTCAGAACGTCGCTCGGGGGCGTCTTCCCGGTCGTGAACGGGGCAGCGGTCCGTATACGGGTTGAATACATGGTCGAATTGGAGATGCTGAAGGGCTTTTATGAAGTGGGCGGGGGACATGGTTGCCGGACGTGCTCAATTCACCCGTCGCCGGCGGTTCTTCACGTAGTCCACGAGGATGTATTCACCCAGGCTGTCGAGGGAGGAGTAGTAGGCCCGGCCGTGGTTCATTTCCGTGAGTCTCTCCACGAAGCCGACTAGATAGGGGTCCTGGGTGACCATGAAGGTGCTGATGGTGATCTTCTCGCGGCGGCAGGTCATGGCCTCGTCGAGGGTCCGGTTCACGATCCGGGGGTCCAGCCCGAAGGAATTCAGGTAAAGGCGGCCGTTCCGGTCGTAGATGGCCGAGGGCTTGCCGTCGGTGATCATGAAGATCTGCTTGTTGACGTTGCGGGTCCGCCGCAGGATGTTCCGGGCCATGAGCAGGCCGGCCTTGGTGTTCGTGTGGTAGGGTCCGACCGAAACGTAGGGCAGGTCTTCGATCTTTACCTGCTTCGCGTCGTCGCCGAAGAGGACCAGGTGGAGTTCGTCCTTCGGGTATTTGCGGATGATGAGTTCCGCCAGGGCCATGGCCACGCGCTTGGCCGGGGAAATGCGGTCTTCGCCGTACAGGATCATGCTGTGGCTGATGTCCAGGAGCATGACCGTGGCGCAAGACGTGGTGTGCTCGACCTCGTAGACTTCGAAGTCGTCCTCGTGCAGGTCCAGGTCGAACCCGGACCGGCGGATCGCGTTGCCGATGGTGGAGGTGAAATCCACGTTCGACGCCTGGTCGCCGTACCGGTAGGGCCGCGTCTCGCTCAGCCGCTCCACGCCTTCCCCTTCGAAGGGCGTCTCGTGGCCGCCGCTCAGCCCCTTCTTCAGGCTGCCATAGACGAACCGGAGCGAGTCCTCCCGGATGCGCCGACCGCCCTTTTCGGTGAGAGAGAAGGCGTTGTTGTCCTGCTTCACGTAACCCCGCTTCTCGAGCTCCTTGACGAAGGCCTCGTAGGACATCTCATCGTCGAAGATGCCCTGCCGCTGATCGATGTAGCGCATCCACTTCAGGGCTTCTTCCACGTCGCCGCTCGTGTGGATGAGGATCTGACTCAGCAGGCCCAGGAGCTGTTCGAGGCGGTCTTCGGCGTCATCGACCCGCGGTATCCACTTGGTGTACTGTATGCCGATCACTTGAGGTCGCTGCCTTTCCTTCGGTCCGATACCCAGAAGCGCGCGCGCGATACTCGCGCCTTTCCGCCGCCCCTTCCGCCGCGCCTACCTGATCTTCAGGGTCGACAGGCCGATAATCGCCAGGATACCCGCGATGATCCAGAACCGGATCACGACCTTGGTCTCGGCCAGGCCCCGGTACTGGAAGGCGTGATGGAGCGGCGCCATGTAAAATATGCGCCGGCCGAGCCATTTGATCCCGATCTTCTCCTGGACCAGGACCGAGAAGGCCATGGCCACGAAGATCCCGCCGGTAATGACGAAGAGGAACTCCTGCTTGAGCAGCACGGCGAGCGTGCCGACGATGCCGCCCAGCGGCAACGCGCCCACGTCGCCCATGAAGACCTGGGCGGGATAGGCGTTGTACCAGAGAAACCCCATGCAGGCGCCGAAGACCCCGGCACAGATCACCGTCAGCTCGCCGCTGCCCGGCAGGAAGGTAAACTGGAGGTAGCCCGAGTAGATGGCGTTTCCGATGACGTAGGCGAACACTCCGTACACGACCACCGTGAACGAGACTGGCACGATGGACAGTCCGTCCAGGCCGTCGGCGAAATTCACCGCGTTGGCGATGGCCACGATGACGAAGGCGATGAAGGGCAGGTACCACCAGCCCAGGTCGAGGACGGGGTCCTTGACGAAGGGGAGATAGAGTTCGGAGGCGATTTCGGCCGATACGGGCGACAGGCCGGGCAGCAGGAAGACCAGGCCGAATCCGAGGCCGAAAACCGCCTGGAAGAACAGCTTGGTGGCCTGGGACAGGCCGCGGTCACTGTCACGGTGCCTGACCTTCCGATAGTCGTCGATGAATCCGAACAGGGTGAACCAGATCAAGGCGCACAGGAAGATCAGGGTGAAGCGGTTGAAGAGATCGCTCCACAGCAACACGCTGGCGAAAATGGCGGCGACGATCAGCAGGCCGCCCATGAGCGGCGTGCCGGCCTTCGAGGCCGTGGACAACGCGCCGTGCGTCCGGGGATTGTCCCGCACGTGGTTCACGTACAGCAGGCGGATGATGCGCTGGCCGAAGAGCAGCGTGATGCCGAACCCCGTCAGCGCAGCGCAGATCGCGCGGAAGCTCAGGTACTGGAAGAGGCGCAGGAACGAGAGCGCGTCGACGGTATCGAATAGCCAGGTGACGAGGTGATAGATCATGAGGCGCTCACGGGGTGCCCTGCTGATTGTGTATCATGCCGATCAGCCGGTTCAGCGTACGCTTGATCGGAAATTCAGGTTCGAAGTGGTTCGACGTGACCAGGATATCGTCGAGCTCTTCGCGCAGTTCGTCCAGGTCGACGATCATCTTCCGGCGAACCAGGTCGGCGAGGGTGTCGATGACGGCTTGGCGCACCTTTCCGTTCGGGTCCTGGTAGAACGGCCTGAGCCATTCCGTGACGGCGCCGTCGCCCATCTTGCCCAGGGCGCGTATGGCGGCGGACCGGATCTCGAAGGACGATTCCCGCACCAGGCCGCGGAGTCCGTTCAGTACCTCCTCGTCCCTTTCCCCATCAGCGTCCGCCGTTTCCGGACCGTGGGCGAGGTCGGCGAAGGCCAGGGCCGCGGCGGACCGCACTTCGTAATAGGGATCCGCCAGCAGGTCCAGCAGCACGGCGCGCACCGGCGCATCGTACACGCCGAGCCGGCCGATCGCCGTCACGGCGTTGCGTCGGATGAAGCCGACCTGCCGGTAGTCGCCGCCGAGGAGGCGCTGGAAGAAAGGCGCCGGCGTCCGGTCACGCAGCAGCGCGAGGAGGAAGGGCAGGCGCTCGCGGTAACCGAGCAGGCCTACCAGCTTCACGCCCTCGTTCCGAATGGGCCACCGCTGGTCCTTGAGGAATCCGTCGACCCGGTACTTCAGGTAGTCTTCACCCACGGAATCGATGAACCTCTCGTCGCGCCCATCCGCGAAATGCCGGACCAGCGCAAAGGGGGACAGCACGGATGCCGGCGGTTCGTCGGGATCACCCGGTACGGCCGGTCCACCCGGATCGGCACGTTCGGTCGCGCCGGGTTCGTCGGGCCTTCCGTTGTAACGAACGCGGTCCGCCGGCTGGTCCGGGCGGTCCGGCTGGGCCGGGTTGTCCGCAAGCATCTGGTCCAACTGGCCGACGATCCGGTCCAATCCGCCCCGGTCGAAAGTCTCGCGTGCCCGGCGGCTCATGGCGGCGTGAGCGGCCGGGTCGTCCAGGACTTCGAGTACCAGGCGGGCCAAGCGCTCCCCGTCGACCACGCCGATGGTCTGGCCGTCCTCCGCGGTAATCGACTCGTACACGACACGGGCCGCGCCCCTCGATTCGAGCGTCCTGGCATTCACGGCCTGGTGGTCGCCGGGCGCGTAGGGCAGGGGCACCAGGATGGAGGGGATCCCGCATACACCGATCTCCGTGACGACGCCGGCGCTGGCCCTGCCGATGACCAGGTCGCTGGCGGCGTAGAGCTTTTCAATCTCGTGCGAGTAATCCGACTGGTGGTAACGGGACCGATGTTCATCGGTAAGGCCGAGCCGTTCCAGTCGATTCCGGGTGTCGGCATCGGCGTCGTAATCCGGGCTTCGTGTCTGGCCGATGACGTGGATGACGTGGATGTCCGCCCGGACAAGCAGCCGGGGCAGCGCGTCGACCACGGCCCGGTTGATGGATCGGGCGCCGGACGAAGCGCCGAAGGCGAAAACGACCTTCGCGTCGGCTGGCAGGCCCTGCGAGGCTCGCGCGGCGTCCCGGGACACGGCGCCGATTTCCCGCCGCACGGGGTAGCCTGCCCACGTCGCCTTTTCCGCCGGGAAATACCGCAGCGACGCCTCGAAGGAAACCCCGATGCGGTCCGCGATGCGGCCGGCAAGCCGGTTGACCTTGCCGGGCACGACGTTCTGCTCATGGACGAAACATCGACGAGCGCCCGAGAGACGGAGCGATTTGAGGATCCAGTGGGCCAGGAGGACAGGGCTGCTGGCGTAGCCGCCCGTGGCCACGATCATGCGGGGCCGGTGCCGCGCCAGGTGGAAGAGGCTCTGGAGGACGCCGAAACCGGTGCTTAGCGCGAAGCGCAGGAGCGCGAGCGGCCGCCTGCCCGACGGCAGTCCGCGCGCATGGACCAGGTGGATCGGATAACCCCGCTTCGGCACGAGGGAGGCTTCCATTCTGCCCCGCGCGCCAATGTATATGATGCGGACCTCGGGGTTCCGCGCCCGCACCTCGTCGGCGATGGCCAACCCCGGATAGACGTGGCCGCCCGTTCCGCCCCCGGTGAACACGCAGGTCAGCGGACGCGAACCGATCCCCGTCTTTGGCGCAGCCGCGGTGACCTCCGCCTTCCGGGTTGCCACGGTGGTCTCCGGCGCCGCCTCATCCGGTGGTCGTTCCGCATCCTGTTTCGAGGTAATCTGAGACATGGGAGGGGATTCCGCTATCGGCAACGCTGGCACGCCGGAGAGCGCGATGACCTGTACCAATGGACGTTGGCCGGTCACTTCGGTTCCGGAATGCGTACGAATAGCATCGAGGTTACCGCCGCAACACAAAGCCCAGAAGCCGCTTCGTGAGGGGTACAGGGGAATGTAGGGGAATGCGGGGTACTGTCAAGCCGTAATGTGACTAAATCGGGCCGTCTGGAAGGTGGGGGCTCTGCCGCGCAGCGATACGGTCGCAGCGATACATCGTAACCAGGAAGAATCGAAGGATGGCGCGGATCAGAGTGAACGGAAAAAACAGAACTTACGAGTTTCAGAGCATTGTTTATGACTAAACTTGTGTGGGATTTAGCCCGATCGAATCCTCATAGGTAGACTAGATCCGGGGATACTTGAGACCTGGAGCATCTGCGCCGCACTGCGCAACACCGGCAGCCGTCCCGAAAACGGAATGCAGTGGATCGCAGATTTAGATTGACATAAATATGTTTAATAGATATGTTTTTATGCATGCGTACTACGATTCACATCGACGACAACCTGTTTGCAGAACTGAAGGGGATCGCGGCACGTACCGGCAGGACGCTGACCGCCGTCATCCACGACGCGCTGAAAGACTCCCTGTCACGCCGCCGCAACGCGAAACGGCCCACGGTCAAACTGCGGGTGTTCCACGGGACAGGGGTCATGCCCGGGGTTGATCTCAGCGATTCGGCCTCCCTGCTCGAAATCATGGAAGAACATGATGGTCCTTCCTGACGTGAACGTTCTGGTCTCTTCGTACCGCGACGACGCGGCGGCGCATGCGTCCTGCTACAGTTGGCTTATGCACGTGCTCGAAGGCGAAGAACCTTTCGGCGTTTCCGACATTGTTCTCAGTGGTTTCCTCCGCATCGTCACTCATCCCGGCATTTTCATTCTGCCGAGTCCGGCCGATGACGCCCTGGAATTCATAGATGAGATGCGGAATCAACCTCATTGTGTACCGGTCAGCCCCGGTCTGAGACACTGGGAGATATTCAGCCGATTGTGCCTGGATGTGGAAGCGCGTGGGAACCTCGTGCCGGACGCCTATCTGGCCGCTCTGGCGATCGAATCCGGCTGCGAGTGGATTACGCTCGACCGGGACTTCGCGCGCTTCGAGGGCCTTCGATGGAGTCGACCATCTGCCATTTAATCCACGGAGCCAGAAACCATGTCCGATCTCAAGACCCGGCCCACTGACGCGAGTGTCGAGGCTTTCATTGACGCGGTGGATCACCCGCGCAGGCGCGAAGACGCGCGTACGTTACTGGAACTCATGCAACGGGTGACGGGCGACGAGCCCGTGATGTGGGGACCGTCGATCGTGGGTTACGGAAGCTACCACTACCGGTACGCGAGCGGTCAGGAAGGCGACTGGCCCATCGCCGGGTTCTCGCCGCGCAAACAGAACCTGTCGATTTACATCATGCCCGGGTTCAGGGGTTACGATGAACTGCTTTCCCGCCTGGGCAAGCACAAGACCGGCAAGTCCTGCCTTTACATCAACAAGCTGGCCGACGTGGACCTGGACGTGCTGGAAACCCTGGTGCGCGCGGCGGTCGAGGAGATGAAACGAAGGTATCCGGAATAACCGGACAAGCGGCTCGGAATCCCCGAAGAGGTGATCCGGAATCTCAGGCGCGCCTTCCATTCAGGGCCGGTTCCGCCGGGTAACGTATCACTTAAAGAAGGCCCTGTAAAGTTCGCACTTATAAGTTTTGGGCTTTTGGGGTTGACGGAAAGGCGTGAAGATTTTAACTTGACACCCAGCAGGCGGTCTGGTTTTATATGGTTATGCCACCTAATATCGTCAACGATCTATTCCCCGGTGACGCAATGGAATTGTTGCGTCTCATGGACGATAATAGTGTGGATCTCATTGTAACGTCTCCCCCGTATGCTGATAATCGCCGTGGCAGTTACTCTGGGGTTCCGATAGATGAGTATGTGTCATGGTTCCTGCCGTATACCGACGAAATGTTGCGCGTTCTAAAGCCTGACGGGTCTTTCGTGTTAAACATAAAGGAACGGGCTGCAAACGGCGAACGCCAGACCTATGTGCTGGAGCTGATCCTTGAAATGAAAAATCAAGGTTGGTACTGGATCGAAGAATATATCTGGCACAAGAAAAACTGTTACCCTGGGAAGTGGAAAAACCGCTTTCGGGATGCCTGGGAACGCTGTCTGCATTTCTCCAAGAGCACTGATTTCCGAATGAATCAAGACGATGTCATGGTTCCCGTCGGTGAGTGGGCAAAGACTCGATTGCATAACATGAGCGAGACGGATAAAAGACGTGATGAATCCAGAGTGGGAAGTGGTTTCGGCAAGCAGATTTCCAACTGGGTTGACCGGGATTATGTTTACCCGTCCAACGTATTGTATATGGCCACGGAGACAGGAAACCGCGGGCATTGCGCATCGTTTCCGATATCCCTTCCGACCTGGTTCATTAAGTTGTTTTCAGACGTTGGCGATCTCGTGTTGGATCCGTACATGGGGGTTGGCACTACGGCCGTCGCCGCAATTCGGTTAGACCGGGACTGGGCAGGGTCTGAAATTAGCGAGGAATATCATGCTATGGCGACGGAAGCCATAGACAGGGAGAGGATTGAGAATGAGATGCATATTCGAGAATTGCAACCGTCGGGGCGTTCATAAACTCGGTATACGTCTCAGGCGTCCCGATACAACCGCCATTTGGTCGCCAGAAACGGGTGCTTTGGTCTGTGATGAACATGCTGGACGTGGCATGAGAATAACAATCACCCTTGAATCTACCGATGACGAAACAATAGAAACACGAACCACGTCTATTATCCCCCAGGTTACAGAACGCACGACTCCAATACGCCATCGCCCTTAGTCTTACGCAAACAGCGACTGCATGAACGTATCCCACGGGCGGGCATCTTCGCGGTGGTTGTACTTCCATGCGGCTTCACCGACGAACAGCGGCATGAATCCGACTGTGTACTTGTGGTGACTGCCGTACCATGCACGTTTCAGTAACGACCAAAAACCCTCAATCGTATTCGTGTGAATCGGGCCGTTGACGTACTCGCGGCGATGGTTGATCACCGAGTGCGGCAGAATCGCCCGTACGGACCGGTATGCCGTGTTCTCATCGGTAACGAGGATCTGTGCGGCGGGGGATACTGCCGACTGGATGAAGTTCAGAATCCCCTTGCCGGAAAGATCGCGGGCTACCTGAGCAACCACGTTGCCATCCCGCTCGACCGCTCCGATCACAGGCGTTTTCTTCGATGACCCGTCCGACTTCGGGCCGGGTTTCTTCGGCATATCATCCCGCTTGTTGTCCTTGCGGGGCTTTCCGCCCACGTAGGTCTCGTCGGCTTCGATCACGCCTTCGAGCATCGGGGCTTGGTCGGAAGTCATGGCGGCGCGGATACGCTGTTGCATATACCAGGCCGTAGGGTTCGTCAGATCAAGATCGCGGGCCAGTTGCGGAGACGATACCGACTTCTTGGCATTGACCATGATGGCGATCGCGGCGAACCACTTTTGAAGCGGTACGTGTGTGCCCTGCATTACCGTACCGGACAGGACGTTGAATGACTTGTGGCAGTCGTGGCAGTTCCAACGGCCTACGCGGTCGCCGTCCTTCTTGCGCTTGACGTTCTCGGTCGATCCGCACAGGGGGCAATACGCGCCGTTCTTGAAGCGGATCGCTTCCAAGTGATCGATGCACGATTGCTGGTCGGGGAAGCGGCGGAAAATTTCGATCAGGTTCACGGTGTATCTCCTTGTAGGTATTGGATTTATCCCTTGATCTACCTACAATATACACCGATCCGCCTACTGTGTCAAGCCCAAAACTTAGAAGTGCGGTAAAGTTCGATGCAATGGCCGAGTATACTTGACAGATTTTGGTTTTGGGGTTATAATTGTGGACGATCTGAAATCTATATATGCCGTGAATCAAGGTGATTCAACGGTGAAACTCAAAAACGGAGGAATCCAATGCGAGGTATATTCGTACTGCTGACCATGACCTTGGTCATGGGTTGCGCAACCGAACCTGCGAACTTCGAGGAACTCGTGGATCGGTTGAACGAGACAGAGCAGGAAATCCGCGACAAGCAGGAAGAGATCCAGACGACGATTTCGACGTTCATCGCGTCGAATCCCGATCGGCAGGTCGATGCGGAATCGTTGACCAACATGGCGCTGAATCCTGACCACGAGGCCGTATTGAACGAAATGCTGGCCGGCGAGGAAGACGTTTCGTACCGCGGGCTCGTGCAGGAGATCATCGATACCCGGGGCGAAGTCGCGGAGCTGCAGCAGCAGATGCAGGATCTTCGGGACGATTTGCCGGCGCCCTATACGGTTCAGCGCGGCGACTCCCACATCCAGGTCGCCCTGCAGTACCTCATGGAGAATCACGGCCTTTCGACAGCCGAAGCCCGCGACGTGGTTGAGCAGACCGCGCTGGTGGAAGACCTGAACGTCGGCAACCAGATCTGGATGCTCTACAAGGACGGCATCCTGGGCACCTACGTGACGCAGGGTACATCGGACATGTCACCGGGCCGTGCGCAACGCATCGCCAGGGCGCGCATCAACCGCACCATCGCGACGCTGACCGACGAGCGCGACGCGGCCGAAGCCCGTGCGGCATTCATCGCCGATTCGCTGGGCCAGGTCAAGGACATGCTCGAAGAGCGGATCGTATTCCTACGCAGCGAAGAAGAGCGTCTCAACGGACAGATCGCGATGCTGAGCGACGCACGCGACGAGGCGCTGGCGCAGCGGGACATGGAGGAGCAGGCCAAGCTTGCGGCCGAGATGAAGCTGAACTCCATTTTCTACGCGGTCAACACCATGGATCACTGGAAAGACGCGATGGTCATCAAGGATCCGTTCTTCGGCGGCCCCCGCGTGGAATCTCTCTCCGGCGTGGATTTCGCCCAGTCCCAGGACCTGCGTGAAGGCACGGTACTCACGATCGAACGCTCGGCCTTCCCGTCGTTGGACCAGATCAAGAAGGTGGACGTATTCCCGCGCACTTTCAGGGATGGACAGGACTACGTCGTCGCATTCCACCCCTCGGGCGACCGGGTATCCATCGAACTGCTCGTGCCGGATAACTTCGCCGGCCAGAACGTGCTTTTCGCCCTGAGAGACTAACGACCAGATTCCCATCGAACGACTTGAATAATCTATACGCAACGCAGAAACGAAGGCGGGTGGCAGGCAGTCAGGCAACCCGCCTTCGTCTGCTTAGGAGCCGGGTTGCATGCAGTGGAAACAGGTACGTATCGTTCTTATTCTCGTTGTAATCTTCACCGCGCTTTGGTACGTCTATCCTTCCGTCAGAACATCTGACTACTGGCAGTACTCCCCCATCCAGAACGCCCTTACCACGGAGCAGATCGAAGCGATCGATTCGGATCCGCTGCTGACCGAGGCGGACCGGGCGCAGCTCAAGGCGCTGAACCTGACCAAGGCCGAACGCGACCTGCTGCAGGACCAGTCCATCCGCCAGGGCCTGGACCTCCAGGGCGGCGTGCACATCAAGCTCGAGGTGGACAAGTCCAACCTGCCGGAGGAGGAGGCCGTTGACGTCGTGGAACGGGCCATGCAGGTCATCTCGAACCGCGTCAACGAATTCGGCGTCACCGAACCGATCATCCAGCAGGAGGGCGAGGACCGCATCATCGTCGAGCTGCCGGGACTCAGGGACATCGACCGGGCGATGACGCTGATCAATCAGACCGCCCAGCTGGAGTTCAGGCTGCTGCGCGAAGGCAGCGAGCTGCGTTCGGTCGTCGAGCGCATCGACGCCCTGCTGGCCGCCCGTGATACCACGAGCGTCCCCGCGGATACGAGCGGCCTGATTCCCGAAGCGAACGTTACGGCGGAACGCAACCCGTTTCTGTCGTTGATCGACCTGTCCGACAACGAGATCATCGTACCGGCGAGCAATACGGCCCGCGTAGACGAAATCCTGGCCCAGCCCCAGGTGCAGAACTTCATTCCCGCCGGCGCGGAGATCCGGGCCGGCGTAATGCGGACGACGGCCAGCGGCCAGCGCGTCCGGTCCTATTACTACATGAACGCCCAGCCGGAACTGACCGGCGCCGTACTGGCGGACGCCTTCCCGCAGACCGGCTCGGGCTCCGATATCGGCAGCATGGGCGTGGCGTCGGTGGGCTTTACGACCACGGACGACGGCGCCAGGACCTTCTCCCGCGTAACCGGGAACAACATCGGGCGGCGCCTGGCGATCGTGCTGGACGGCCGGGTGTTCTCCGCGCCGGTCATCCAGGGACGCATACCCAACGGCCGGGGCGAGATTACCGGCATCAACTCGCTGGAGGAGGCCAGGGACCTCTCCATCGTGTTGCGCGCAGGCGCCCTGCCCGCGCCCATGGAGATCATCAGCAAGTACGTCGTGGGACCGTCCCTGGGCGAGGACGCCATCAACTCCGGCAAGTGGGCTTCGATCCTGGGCCTCATCGCCGTCATGATCTTCATGGCGGTGTATTACCGTACGGCCGGCTTCATCGCCAATTTCGCCCTGATCCTGAACCTCCTCTTTTTGCTGGCCGTGCTGGGCGCCTTCCAGGCCACGCTGACGCTGCCCGGCATCGCGGGTATCATCCTGACCATGGGCATGTCGGTGGACGCCAACATCCTCATCTTCGAACGGATCAAGGAAGAACTCAGGGCCGGAGGGAAGACGATCCGGCAGTCCGTGGACAGCGGTTACGGGAACGCGCTCCGCACCATCGTGGACGCCAATATCACCACCCTGATCACCGCCTTTGCCCTGTACGAGTTCGGAACCGGCCCCATCAAGGGATTCGCCGTGACGCTGGGGTTCGGCATCCTGATCAGCATGTTCACGGCCATCTTCATCACGCGGTCCCTCTTCGACGCGCTCATCGACCGGTGGCAGCTCGTGCAGGTCAGCATCGGCCGGACCGACCCCTTCGGGCGCCTGTTCTTCGGATTCATGCGGTTCGGCAAGGCGGCGTTCGTCATCACCTGGTGCGTGATCGTGGTCGGCCTCGGGACCATTGTCATGCGCGGCGGGGTGAACTGGGGCGTGGACTTTCAGAGCGGGTCGCTGATCGAGATGCAGTTCGATCCCCCGGTGCAGGTGCAGGACATCCGCGGCGCCTTGGGCAACGTCACCATCGAGAACCAGGCCGTCGACCTGAGCCAGAGCGAGATCAAGGTGATCGGCGAGGAAGACAATATCCTGATCCGGGCGGCCGCCAGCGACTGGAACGAGCAGCAGGTCGCATCGGCCGTGAAAACGACGCTCCGGGAACAGTTTCCCGAGAACCTCAAGGGCAGCGAAGATGACTGGCTGCGGCAGGAATACAACGTCAGCCCGAAGATCGGCAAGGAGCTTACGGTCGATGCCATGGGCGCCGTGGGGGCCTCCATCATCGGCATCGTCCTCTACATCACCATCCGGTTCCGGCAGGTCAACGGGTTCCGGTTCGGGATCGGGACGATCGTCGCGCTGATCCACGACGTGCTCATCGTGCTGGCCATGCTCACCCTCGTGGGCGAGGAGCTCACCATGGCGGTCGTGGCGGCCCTGCTGACGGTCGTGGGGTATTCGACGAACGACACCATCGTGGTCTACGACCGCATCAGGGAAAGCCTGGGCCGAACCCGGACGGAAGGATTCTCCGGCGTGGTGGACCGCAGCATCAACGAGTGCCTGAACCGGACCATGATGACGTCGCTCACCGTACTGCTGGTCCTGGTCTTCCTGCTGGCCGGCAGCACATCTACCAACTGGGGATTCGCCCTGGCGCTGACTTTCGGCGTCGTCACCGGTACCTATTCCTCGATTTTCATCGCCAGCCCCATCGTGGTCTGGTGGCAGAATTGGATAGCGAAGAAGCGCGAGGAAATCCGACGCGCCAGAAAGTCATCGCGGTCGAGCGTCGCCCGCACCGGTTAGCGTAACCTGAGCGCCGGTCAGCATCATCCGCACCGGTTAGCGTAACCTGAGCGCCGGCCGGCAAAACCCGCGGACCCCATGTCGCCTGCCGAACGCATTGAAGTCCTGCGCCGGGAAATCCGGTCGCACGATCACCGGTACTTCGTACTCGACGATCCGGCCATCAGCGATTACGACTACGACCTGCTGGTGAAGGAACTGCAGGACCTGGAATCGGCCCACCCCGACCTGATCACCCCCGATTCGCCCACCCAGCGCGTCGGGGGTTCGCCCTCCGCCGCTTTTCCCGTCGTCCGGCACCCCGTGCCCATGCTCTCCATCGGCAACACGTACAACGATGAGGAGATCCGGGACTTCGACCGCCGCATCCGCGACCTGCTGGGTCCGGAGCGGGAATACGCCTACGCGGTCGAACTGAAAATCGACGGCGTGGCCGTGAGCCTGCGCTACGAAAGCGGCGCATTGGCCCTGGGCGCCACGCGGGGGGACGGCGAGCAGGGCGACGACATCACGGCGAACCTGCGCACCATCCGGTCCATCCCCCTGCGCATTGCCGAGGAAGAGCCCGCGCTCAACAACATCGAGGTGCGGGGCGAGGTGTATCTGCCTCACGACGGGTTCGAGGCGCTGAACGCCCTCCGCGCGGAACGGGAGGAGCCGCTCTTCGCGAACCCCCGCAATGCCACGTCGGGCTCGCTGAAACTCCGGGATCCCCGGGGCGTCGCCGAGCGGCCCCTGAGGGTCTTTCTCTACACGCTGCGTTTCGAAGATGAAACGGGCGCGCTCGCGGCCCAGCCCGAGCTGGACAGCCATTTCGAGCGGCTGCACTGGCTGGCCGGCCAGGGGTTTCCGACCAACCGGGAAGCCCGTCGTTTCGCGGCCATAGACGAGGTAATCGATTTCTGCCATGCGTGGGAGGAACGGCGCGCCTCGCTGTCCTACGATATCGACGGCATGGTCATCAAGGTGGATTCCATCGGACTCCACGGACCGCTCGGCGCCACGATGAAGAGCCCCCGCTGGGCCATCGCCAGCAAGTTCACAGCGCAGCAGGCCAGGACGCGCCTCACGGACATCCGGCTCCAGGTCGGCCGGACCGGCGTGGTGACCCCGGTGGCCGAGCTCGAACCGGTCTTCCTGGCCGGATCGACGATTAGCCGGGCCACGCTCCACAACGAGGAGGAGATCCACCGCAAGGACCTGCGCGTCGGCGACACCGTGTGGATCGAAAAAGGCGGGGACGTCATCCCGAAGGTGGTATCTGTCGACATGGACGAGCGGGAGGACGGGGCGACGCGATTCGAGATGCCGACGGCCTGCCCGGTCTGTGAAACCACGCTCGTACGGGTGGGCGAGGAGGTGGCGTGGCGGTGCGGAAACGCGGCCTGTCCGGCCCAGATGCAGGCGCGCGTCACCCATTTCACCGGCCGGAACGCCATGGACATCGAAGGGTTCGGACCGGCGGTCACCGAGCAGATCCTCGGAAACGACCTGATCAAAGACGTGGGCGACATCTACGCGTTGACCCGGGAACAGCTCGGGACGCTGGAACGCATGGGCGAGAAGTCGGCGGACAACCTGCTGCGGGGCGTCGTGGCCAGTAAGGAACGCCCCCTGGACCGGCTGCTGTTCAGCCTGGGCATCCCCCACGTGGGGGAACGGGCCGCCCGACAGATCGCCGAGCGCTTCCGCTCCCTCGAGGCCATCAAGGCGGCGACGGAAGAGGAGCTGGTCGCCGTACCGGAGATCGGTCCGAAGATAGCTGAAAGCATCGTCTCCTTTTTCGGAAACGAACGGAACCTCGAGATCGTCGGGAAGCTAAAAGAAGCCGGTCTCCGCCTGGAAATGGAAGCGCCGCCGGAAATCGGAGCGGAAAACAACACACGAAGCGGCGAAGGTTCCCGAGCGTTCGCGGACAAGATCGTCGTCATCACGGGCACGTTGCCGAACTACTCCCGCGAGGAAATGGCCGGCCGGATCGAAGCCGCGGGCGGGCGGGTGACATCCAGCGTGAGCAAGAAGACGGACTACCTGGTTGCCGGGGAAAACGCCGGCTCCAAGCTGAAGAAGGCACAGTCCCTCGGGGTCGAGATCCTGAGCGAGGAAGAAACCGACGCGCTCATCTCCGGGAAAGGGACCCCATGAAGGCCTACGGATGCCAGTCCATGGTGCGTCCGCTGAAGAAGGTGCTGGTCAAGCGCCCGGAAGAAGCCTTCGAAAGCCAGGAACGGATCGACGGGCAGTGGCGGTTCCTTGACTACCTGGCCAGGCCGGATTTCGACCGGGCCGTGGACGAACACCGGCGGTTCACTGCCCTGCTCGAAGGGGCGGGCGCCGAAGTGGCGTACCTGCCGGCCGACGGCCGGACGGGACTGGACGCCCTCTACACGCACGATCCCGTGGGCTCGGTGACCGACCAGGGCGTGATCCTGGGCCGCATGGGCAAGGAAGCCCGCATGAAAGAGCCGGACGCCATGGCGGACTGGTTCGCCGGAGCGGGCATCCCCGTGGCGGGGCGCATCGAACCGCCCGGCAGCGTCGAAGGCGGCGACGTGGTCTGGCTGAAGGACGACCTGGCCGTCATCGGGCTGACCTACCGCACGAACGGCGAGGGGATCCGCCAGTTCCAGGCACTGCTGCAGCCGCGCGGCATCGACGTGGTGGCCGTCCCCATGGTCCACTGGGACGGACCGGGCGCGGTGCTGCACCTGATGTCCGTCATCAGCCTGCTGGATACGGACCTTGCGGTCGTCTACGAACGGCTCCTGCCCATCCCGTTCCGGGAGATGCTGACCGCCCTGGGCATCGGCCTGGTGGCGGTGCCGGACGAGGAGTACGACAGTCTCGGCTGCAACGTGCTGGCCGCAGGACCCCGCCACGTGATCGTGCGAAGCGGCAATCCGGTTACGGTGGACCGCATGCGGAAGGCCGGCTGCCGGGTCGAAACTTTCGACGGCGATCACATCTGCTACGCGGGCAGCGGCGGGCCGACCTGCCTGACGCGCCCGATTCTGCGGACATGATGCGCCCGTAACGCCGGCTGTGACGCGCCCGTGCGGCGGGCGTGCCCGCGTACGCGAACACGGTCATGACCACGGACACCCACAACGGAACCCACCCATGAACAAGTACCGGGCAGGCTTCATCGGATGCGGGGGCATCGCCACCGCCCACGCGGACGGATACCGCCACGCCAGTAACGCCGAGATCGAACTGATCGCCGGATCGGACATCAACCCGGATGGGGAGAAGGCACAGCATCTCGCCCGGGAACACGGCATCCGGCTGTATGCGGACCATCGCGAAATGCTGGAGCGGGAGCGTCTCGACCTGGTGAGCGTGTGCACCTGGCCCCGCGGACATTGCGATGCCACGATCGCGGCGGCGGAAAGCGGCGCGAAGGGCATCCTGTGCGAGAAACCCATGGCCGTCTCCCTGGACGAGGCCGACCGGATGATCGACGCCTGCGGGCAAGCCGGCGCCGTCCTTGCCATCGGCCACGCCCACCGTTTTTCGCCCCAGGCCGTGCAGGCGCGCGCATGGGTCCAGGCCGGGGAGATCGGGGAAGTCGCCATGATCTGGGGCCACTGCACCCTCGACCTGATGAACAACGGCACCCACGTCATCGACCTGATCAACTACCTGAACGGCGACAGCCCGCCCCGGTGGGTCATGGGCCAGATCGACCGCGGCAACAAGATCGAAGGCCGGCGCAACCATCCGGACATGCCGGCCGAAGATATGGCGATCGGACGCGTGGGATACGAGAACGGCGTGGTGGGATTCATCGAACTGGGAGAACGGGCAAGCCAGTCCTTCTCCTTCCGGATCATCGGCGCCGACGGTATCATCGAAGTGAACAGCCCCGACGGGCCGTCATTGAAAATGCTGTCCAGCTACCGTTCGGACGGATGGCACGTACCGCAACTGGAAGAGACCTATTCCAATATCTGCGGCGAGCTGGAGGAACTGGTCTCCACCGTGGAAGGCCGCGCCGCTCACCGTTCCGAGGCGAAGATCGCCCGCGTAGCCCTGGAGACCATCATGGGCATCTTCGAGTCCTCCGCGCGCCGTCGCGTCCAGGAATTTCCCATCGACGCCGGCGATTTCGTCCTGGAACGCATGGTCAGGGAAGGCATGGTGTAAATTGAACGACAACGAACAGCAGGCCAACCGGCTGGTCCACGAGACCAGCCCCTACCTCAGGCAACACGCCCACAATCCCGTGGACTGGTATCCCTGGGGCGGGGAGGCCCTGGAGAAAGCCCGGTCGGAAGACAAGCCCGTGATGCTGTCCATCGGCTACTCCGCGTGCCACTGGTGCCACGTCATGGCCCACGAGTCTTTCGAGAACGATGAAACGGCGGAGCTCATGAACCGCCTCTTCGTCAACGTCAAGGTGGACCGGGAGGAACGGCCCGACCTGGACGAGATCTACATGAACGCCGTCACCGCCATGACGGGCAGCGGCGGCTGGCCCATGACCGTCTTCCTCACGCCCGGCCTGAAACCTTTCTACGGAGGCACCTATTTCCCCCCGGACGACCGGTACGGCCGGCCCGGGTTTCCCCGCATTCTGGAGGCGGTGGCCCAGTTCTACCGGGAACGCCGGCCCGACGCCGAGGAACAGGGCGAGAAGCTCAAGGAGCGCCTCGTCGAGCTGGCCGGGTTCACTTCAAGCAACGAAACCCTTGAACCGGGGCTGCTCGACAAGGCCTACACCGGGATCGCCGCGTCCTATGACGCCACCAACGGCGGTTTCGGCACGCAGCCCAAGTTCCCCCCGTCCATGACGCTGTCCTTCCTGCTGCGCGAGCACCTCAGGTCCGGGCGGCAGTCGGCCCTCGACATGGCCGTCCATTCCCTGTCGAAAATGGGAAACGGTGGTATCTACGACCACCTGGGCGGCGGTTTCCACCGCTATTCCGTCGACGCGAAATGGCTGATCCCCCACTTCGAGAAGATGCTCTACGACAACGCGCTGCTCCTGCGGACCTATACCGAGGCGTTCCAGGCTACCGGAGAACCCCTGTTCCGCAAGGTCGTTTCGGAAACGGCGTCGTACGTGATCCGCGAGATGCTGCAGCCCGGCGGGGGATTCTACGCGACCCAGGACGCGGACAGCGAGGGCGAGGAAGGCCGGTTCTTCGTGTGGACGCCGGAGGAGATCAAGGCAGCATTGGGCGAAGAGCAGGGCCGCCTTTTCTCCCGGTACTACGGCGTGGAAGATGGGGGAAACTTCGAACACGGGACCAGCGTCCTGCACGTGGACGTCGACCTGGAGCCCCTGGCCGCCCACCTGCAGGTGGCGCCGGACGAACTGCGGGCGATCGTGTCCGAAGGACGCCGGACCCTATTCGATCACCGCGAGAAACGCGTGCACCCCGGTCGGGACGAGAAGATCATGACGGACTGGAACGGGCTTATGACCGGCAGCCTGGCCCGGGCGAGCCGCGTCTTCGGCGAACCGTCCTGGCTCGACGCGGCGGCGGATTCGATGGGGTTCGTCCTGGAAGCACTGCACGAGGATGGCCGGCTCATGCATACGTTCAAGGACGGCCGCGCCCGGTTCAACGGCTACCTGGACGACTACGCCTTCACGGTTGCCGCGCTCCTCGACCTGTACGAGGCGACCTACGACCCGGCCTGGTTCGCCCACGCCGAGGCGCTCATGGACACGACGATCGAGCGGTTCTGGGATCCGGAGGACGGCGGGTTTTTCTTCACCAGCGACGACCACGAGACGCTCATCGTCCGGTCCAAGAATCCCTACGACAACGCCATCCCCTCGGGCAATGCCGTGAGCGTGCAGAACCTGCTCCGGCTGGCCGCGTTCACCGGAAGGAACGAATACCGGGACCGGGCCGGGCAGACCCTTTCCCTCTTCACCGATTACATGGGCGCGGCGCCCGGAGGGTTCGGCCAGTTGCTATGCGGCCTGTCCTGGTATCTCGACAAGCCCGTGGAGATCGCCCTGGTCGGCGACAGGGAGGACGCCAGCACGCGGGCCATGCTGGACCTGATCGAAGGTACGTTCCTGCCGAACAAGGTCGTGGCCCTGCGCGATCCGTCCGAGGACGAAGGCCGTGCCGCATCGCTTATCCCGCTCCTCGCCGACCGGCCGCAGATTGATGGTAAAACCACGGCCTACGTCTGCGAAGATTTCGTGTGCCAGCAACCCGTGACCACGGTGGAAGGGCTGGCCGGACTGCTGCAAAAACGCGGGACCGCCCCCGCATAACTTCCCTCCACAGCGGCCCGACCCTCCGCCGCTCTCAATCGACCCCCAGCAACCGGGCTACGGCGCCCTTGCTTGCGGCCTGCTCGCGGGTGTAGTGCGCGGGCATCTGGCTGTCGGTCCAGCGTCCGGCGTTCTGCAATTCCACCAGGGAAGCGCCGCGCTGCGCGAGTTCCTGGGCGGTTCCGATGCGAAGACTGTGCCCACTCACGCCCTTGATGCCGACCAGTTCCGCGGCGGCCTTGATGGCCAGCCGGGCGCCGTCCACCGTCAGCCGGGCATCGCTCATCCGGTCGCCCTTCAGCATCCGGCGGAAGAGGGGTCCCTCCGTGTAGCCGGCTTTCTGCTGCAACTGCTGGATCGTTTCGACGGTCCGGGCGGTCAGATAGAGGCTGGCGCCCTTCCCTTCCTGGTCGGTCTTGCTTTGAAGCAACAGGAGCCGTCCACTCCCGTCGAACTCGGTGGTGATGTGTTCGCTGTCGATGGCAACGGCTTCGCCTATTCTCAACAGGGCATCGCTCATTACACGAAAGAGCGCGGCGTCACGCAGTCCGGCCAGGGTGTCGGTGGCGACGGCGTTCTGTACCATGATCTTGACCGTTTCGCGGGACAATCCCGTTACCTGGCCGCGGCCCCGGTTTCGACCTTCGCGACGGATTCCGGCCAGCGTCCTACTCGTCAGCGGCCCCACGCTCGACGGGCGTCGATCCAGCTTCTGCCAGAAACGGACGGCCTGCACCACTACCGTAACGGAAGCGGGCGCGAGTCCCCGGGTATAGAGGTGCGCGAGGTAGCCCGCCAGCGTAGTGTCGGTCAACGGCTGCCCATCCAGGTGCCCAAACAACTTGCGCAATGCGTCGCCGTAGGCCTTGGCCGTATTCGGCGCGATGCTGGCTTCCAGTAATCGCGCGACATCGGCAGACGATGGATCGGCCCTGTTGTCGAGGGATCGCTGTAAGGAAATGTCGTGCTGCATTGTACTGACTCCACACAAGAGATCCAGCACGCGCTCATGGGGGGAGAGGCCATTACTTCCCGTTTGTCGGACGAGACAGGGAAGAACCCGGTCACTAACTCTTGCCGCAATCTGAAATGTTTGTTTTTGTGATATAGATGGAGTGGTTCAACGATTACAGGTTGGCTGGGTTGTAGGATCGATCCCGTGCCGAAGGGCCAGGACGGCTTCCACCGGCAACGGATTCGTCAGGATGTAGCGGCAGCATGCGGAGCACATAAGCCGTTCACGCCAATCTCCTTCCTGCTGTTTCGTTGTCTTTTCGATGGTAAAGTACGCATGGTTTCGGGTACGGGTCAACTACTAAGTGATCGTTTATGTTTTTTATGTGATTTTACTCCGTATATATATATGATTAGATTGAGCTATAAGTCAAGAAAAAACTTCTTTTTTTCATTTTCTGTGCGCTTACCTGTCTGAATTGAACCCCGTTAAGACCTGGCAACGCAGTACAGATTGTCGGACCTCCATCATCACTTTCCCATACCTCGCATACTTTCCTACCGGGCTATTCGCCATTCTGCGGGACGTACCAGATCCAGCTTGACGTACTCGTCCCACCCAGCGACCTGAGCTTGCGTGTGTATCCTGCACAAGCCTGTTATATCCGTTCATACCTGATATTCCAGATCATACACCATCACAAAACAGTGCGTGGGCACCAAACGCAAGCGGAAAATCAGACGAGGTTGCCAGCCGCTTTCTGACGCTCGGTCTATTCATATTTATGGGGAAAAGTCCCTGAACTGCGGCCGAAATGTAGCCTGAAATCAGAGCAATCCAGAAGTCTGTGATCAGAGTTCTTGAACTGCAATTTAGTCAGCCGATCCATTCGCGGGAAAGGAGGCGATATAGGTCAGTATCGTGTTCTCGTCATTCCTTTTTGCAGAATTTCCATAATCGGGAGAAAACAATGCATTACCTCATAATCGCTGTATTGGCCTTCGGTCTGTCCCTTATGGGATGCGAGGGTAAGACAGGTCCGGCGGGTCCGAGTGGTCCCAGCGGGCCGGCTGGCGCACAGGGCGTAGCTGGACCTGCAGGCCCCGTTGGTCCGCAAGGTCCGGCTGGTGCTGATGGTGCCGATGGTGCCGATGGTGCTGATGGTGCCGATGGTGCCGATGGTGCTACTGGTCCGGCTGGACCGAAGGGCGACAAGGGTGACACTGGTGAGACTGGCCCGGCGGGTCCGGCAGGTCCGGCAGGTCCGGCAGGTCCCGCTGGTGATTCAGGGATTCCAACCGATATTCCAGGAAACGTCCTGGCATCCGTCCATCATCTCATCATCGGTTATCTGGATGATGAAGGTGAGCTGACCGGTAAAACCACGTACTTTGCACCTGATTTCACAGTAGCTGAGGGGAAAGACAAACTGGCCTTCAGCTTGAATGTGGGTGACACGAGGCAACTCGTAGTCAAAGCGGGATCACAGGACGAAGAACCGGTTCCTGTTGAGTTCGCCTATATGTCTGATGATGAAGTGAACGTCACGGTTACCGATGACGGTGAGATAGAGGCCCACAGGACCGGTAGTGCCAACGTAGCGGTCATGGTTGCAGGTCGTGGCATTTCGGTCAAGATTAAGGTCAATGTCCTTGCCGGCGTCGACAAAGTGACGGTCAGTTCAGCTTCATCGATTACGTTGCCGGTAGGCGGTACGGCCACAGTAAAGGCCAAGGCCTTGGATGCGGACGGGGGTGAAGTTGATACGGAAATTACCCTTTCTACATCCGATGACACAGTGGCATCTGTCGATGGCCTTACCATTATGGCAGAAGGACCTGGATCGGCCACCATCAAGGTACATGCTGTCGGCAAAACCTCCGATACGAAGATTACAGTCAGAGTCAGCCCTGGTGGTGAGTACAGTCATACCAGAACCTTTGTGCCTGTTACTGGAGCGGCTCGCACCATTATGTTGCCAGTTGATGGTGACGGGAACCGTACAGCCGCGGATGTCACTACACCCACGGTTGTTAGTGCGGCAACAGGGCCGATAAACGGTATCGTTTTCAAGTTCCGGATCAATGTCATAGGGGCTGACGGTACGCCTACGGCAGTTACAACGAACCACAGCCCAGGCGAATCCGGCGTCGAGAATATCAGTTTGGCGGTCCAGGAATATGGTAATGACGTATTGAGTGTGGATGGCGATGATCTCTCAGATGCCGCTAACACTGCTACGGCTCTGGCTTTCAACACCACCACTGGAGTTTACACTCTTACGTTGGGTGTGGTTTCTACCGCCGATCCCCAATTGGCCGCTGACTATAGTGACATAGTTACAGATGTCGAGGTCGGCAAGGCTGGTGGTGATGCAGCAGGTGATGCATTCATCGAAGTGAGTTTTTCCGGTGCGGAGACCATCGCCTTGCCTGCAGTGATGGTCAAAACCAAAGGTCCGTAATCTCGGGATAATCCGGGCCCGTAGCCAGGGTGCTGGTAGAGTCCTGTGAAAGGTGAGTGGTCATGCCTGCCAAGGTTGTGGCCACTCACCAAGTTCAAGGGTGGCTCCCGGTATTATCCTGACAGGACAGTGTGGCAAGATAACACCTTAGACACATTCGTCCTGGCATTTGTATCAAGTCACCTTAGAACGTCTTCCCGTTCGCCCCGAGTAGGAGCTTCGGCCACTGAAAAGGGCGATCGGCACTTCAAAAAGGAAAGCCCCGTTGCGGTTAACGGGGCTTTTCTGTATTCAACGAATTGAGTAGGAGAGACAATGTCCCACGTATCGAAGGACATCGGTCCGCCGTCACTCATCCGGCAGCGGGCGGGAGATCACACAGGCGTTGATCCCCCCGATCCCCATGGACAGCTTGCCGGCGACGCCCTCGGGCAGTGGGCAGGCGGTATCGTAGACGAACCGGGTGTGCAGGCTTTCGATCTCGGGATTCACCTCGTCGCGGGAGAGGGGCGTGGGATACAGCGCGCCCCGCGCGTATCCGAGGTACTGCGCCGTCAGTTCCCATCCACCGCCGGCGCTCATGCCGTGGCCGAAGGTGCCTTTCCGGGCGGTAACCGTCACGGAACCGGGCACCATTTCGAGCAGGTTCTCCATTTCCAGGAAGTCCCCGGGCGTCGCCGTGGCGTGCAGGTCCCACGAGGCGATGTCGGCGGCGGAAACGCGGGCGTCTTCAATGGCCTGGCCGACCGCCATCCGCGGTCCTTCCTTCGACGGGGTGATGATATGGTCGGCGTCGGAGCTGACGCCTACGGCCAGGGGCTCCATCCCGACCGGGCTGAACCCCTTCTCGGTCATGTATTCCCAGTCGCCGATGATCCAGAGCACGGATCCGCCCGAGACGTGGGTGCCGCGAAGCCCGGTGAGGGGCTTGGACACGGCGCCGTCCGCGGCGGAGACGCGGGCGCGGTAGAAGGCGCCCACCAGCAGGGACGTGGGCGGCGGGTCCGTGGCGCCGACGACCACGGCCTTGGCCTCGCCGCGCCGGATGGCGTCCATCCCGAGCTTGAGACACACGCCGAAGGTGGAACAGGCCGCCACGGGCGCAAGCGACAGCCCGTTGATCTGCCCCATCATGGTGACCTGCGACGCGGGCGTGTTGTGGATATTCCAGATCAGGTCGGCCGAGACGCATTCCCACGGCGGCTCGGGCGCGCCCCAGTCATCCTGCAGCTGTTGCTTCCGGCGCTGCTTGTCGCGGATGAGCTTCAGCTTGCCGGATTCGACGGTGCCTTCGACGTTCAACCCCTCGATCTCGGCGAGGGTCTCGAGGTATGACCTCAGCTCCTCCGACTGGGAAGTCCAGTAGGCGTTCCAGGCTTCTTCGGCCTGGTCTCGCTTTGCGGACGGCGCGGTCTCCGGATGGGGCGGCATGGCTTCGTCCACGCCTTCGTCGTCATGCCGGGTGAGGTAGGCACGAAGCCGGGCGTTCCGTTCGGCCGATCCCCAGAACCGGTCCCATGCGCGCTGGGCCCGGTAAAGCTCCATGCTGATCCGGCTGATGGTGGGGATATTGCCGACACCGGTGCCGAGGTAAACGTGGGCGGACGTTCCCAGTGCCTGGAGTTCCTCCTCCAGGCCCGGATTCTGTTCCAGCGACTGGATAAAGGCCCCGATCGCGTGCAGCGTGGTGGGGTCCATCTTGTCGACCAGCCGGGTGTACCGGTTTGACGGAAAACGGGCGTCGATCCATGCCCGGTAATCCCGGAAGTCGAAATCGGGTTCGCCGACCAGGAAGTTGTTCGGACCGAACCCGTCGAAAGGTGCCAGCCAGCTTTCCGACTGCTCCAGGTTGCGGGCAAAGGCTTCCATGTTGGGCGAACGGGGGGCCACGATGCCCCAGCCGAAGATGCCGATTCTGCGCAAGTCTAGCCTCTCTGAAGACGGTGTAACTGCCGCAACTGACGCGGCTTTACAGCCCCGTCAATATACGCCAAGCTATAGGCGGACTCAAGCCAATTCACCCTGGCGTCAGGAAAGATGGATAAGGGCAACTTCGACCTGCTGTTGATTCAGCGTCCCACCTTTCCACACTCACCCCTACCCAGTTTCTCACTTTCCCGACCTACCAGTTCCTGCCTGACGTACCCGGTTTAGACCCCCAGCAAAGAACAGTCGTGGTGCTCGATTTCATCCGATTTTGGACGGGTCAGCCGACCAATTCCTGATGCTCAATCTAATCATATTTATGGGGAAAAGTCCGAAGACAAGACCCGGAATCCGAGCAGTCTTGAAGTCCGATATGGCAGTCTTGAGCCTGTAAATCAGTTAACCGATCAAATCGCGGGAAAGGAGGCGATATAGGTCAGTATCGTATCTTCGTCATTTCTTTAGCTGTGTTTCTATAATCGGGAGAAAACTAATGCATTACCTCATAATTGCTGTATTGGCCTTCGGTCTGTCCCTGATGGGATGCGAAGGTAAGACAGGTCCGGCGGGTCCGGCTGGCCCGCAGGGTTCGACGGGTCCGCAAGGTCCGGCTGGTCCGGCGGGTGCTGATGGCGCTGATGGTGCTCAGGGTCCGGCAGGCCCGGCAGGTCCGCACGGTGAGAAAGGTGACAAAGGCGATCCTGGCGAAGACGGTATGGATGCTACGTTGCCCGACCCCGGCGATATCCCCGGTGGATTTCTGACGCAGATTCATCACATTGTTATCGGCTATTTGGATGACGACGGGGAAAAGACCGGTGCCGTTACGTACGCGGGCCCGGATTTCAAGGATGATGGGTCAGCAGATAAAAAGAAGCTGTCCTTCATGTTGCCAGTAGGGGAAACGAGGCAATTAGCGGTTAAGGTCGCTTCGCAGGACGGGAACCCGATCCCTGGTATCGAGGTTGCTTTCTCGTCTACCGATCCTGTGACCGCCACTGTCACAGAGGACGGTGAAATCGAAGCGCTAGAGCACGGGGATGCCACGATCAAGGTGTCTGTGTTGGGTCGTGGGATTGCGATTAATATCAACGTTGATGTGCTGGAAGCGGTGAAGAAGGTTACAATCGCCAGCGGCACTCAAACCATACCTGTCGGTTTCTCCGTTACGTGGAAGGCTAAAGTCATCAATGCCGACGCGCGGACATAACCAGCGGACGCCAACTCGATCGTGACTTGGGAGAGTGAGGATGCAAACATCGCCAAGGTAGATGCTAAGAAAGGCGTCGTGACTGGCGTTTCTGATGGCGAGACGCGAATCAGGGCTTCGTCAGGAGGGAAAAGCAGTGACTGGCGTGATGTTACTGTGACTCCCAGCGGTCTATACACCCGTACGTTACATCCAGTAGGTGGTACCGCTGCAACCGTCAAGGTCGCCCAGACCACTGACACCGACGACGAAGGCAACAGGAAAGACTTTCCCGACGGTGGGAATCTTTCAGGCTTCGATGCTTTAACATTTACTTTGGTAGCACAACATGCCATCGGTTCTGGTGACAATGATGCCGGAGACGTTGTTACTGATATTGGCACGACCGATTTCACTATATCCGTCGAAAGTGATCGTGTTCTCACTGACCGCGCTAAAGTGGCTGAATCTGCTGCGGTGGGAATTGCCTTGACGGGCGGCGATACAAGTGCGGATGGTGAAGTTACCGTTACCATTACTATTGATGGAGACGCGACGGCAAGCGCCTTACATTTTGGCACAGGTGATGATATGAGGCGCAAATACGGTACTGCCCTTATCAGCATCCACCATTCGGATGCAGAAAATCCCGCGCAATTCACGGTTACCGTAGCCAAACCGTAACCTCGGGATAATCCGGGTCCCGTAGACAGGGCGCTGACAGAATCCTGCGGTGAGATGGGGTGCCTTCCCGGGCGCCCCATCAGACCAAGTTTCGAGTGACCCCCGGAAGTTATCCCGACAGGGCAAGCAACATCCTAGCAGATCCGCCCTGCATTTGTCTCGGTCATTTCGTTACACCTTCCCGTTCGCCCTGAGTAGGAGCCACCGGCCACTGAAAAGGGCGATCGGTCCCAAAAATATGAAAAGCCCCGTTGCTGGTACGGGGCTTTTCTTTATTCAAGGAAGGAACTCAATGCACCGATTCGCGGACGGTGTACAATCGTTACCGGGCGATTCATTCCCTTGACCGTCCATCGGTCGCGCGGTTACCAATCAGGATGAAGGGATTGACAGTCTTCCGTGTTTTACCGTAGACTTCACAAAGGCTGTCGCTGCCAACAGTCCGTACCAGTCTATCGATCGTCCCGGAGCCCTGAATCCCCTTGCAAACCCTCTTCATCGGCGACATTCACGGCTGTGCCCGTGAATTCGAACAACTGCTTTCCAAGCTGACATTCGATCGGGATTCCGATCTCCTCTTCCTGACAGGCGACGCCTTCAGCAGGGGACCCGACCCCGCCGGAGTATGGAAGCTGATTCAGGATACCGGCGCGAGGATGGTCCTCGGCAACCACGACTACCGCCTGGCAGACCGGCTTCGCCGGCACCTTTCCGGAACCCCGGTTCCCACACAAGGTCGCAATTCCCTACAGACTCTGGAAGCCCTCGCCCCATGCGCCGACGCCCTGATCCCCTGGCTGGAATCCCTTCCCCTCTGGATCGATGAGCCCGAATATCTGCTGGTCCACGCGGGCATCAATCCGGAAAAGGGGTTTCACGGCACGACCACGGAAGAATTCCTCGTCATCCGTACCTGGCCGCCCGTGGAAGGCATCGTGGGGCCCCGATGGCATGACGCGTACGATCCTTCCGGCAAGCTGATCATATTCGGCCACGACGCGCCCGGCGGCCTCGTCATCAAGCGCCGGGAAGACGGTTCCCCCTACGTGATCGGCCTGGATTCGGGATGTATCTATGGCGGGCAGCTAAGCGGGTACGTGCTGCAGGAAGACCGGCTGGTGCAAGTCGAATCCAGCCATCCCCGAAGCGAGCGACCGGATTCAGGACCATCAACGCTGTCTTGATTCGCGCCTGGTTGTTGCTCGGCACGCATTCTTTCCTAAAAAAGTTTTTATACTTCGAGAATTAGCGAGCGTTTCCTGGCTAATACGTATAAAGGACGATTTTCGAGGAGGGAAATAATGACTTCGAGATTCTGGCAAACCGTTTGCTTAATCGTGTACGCCGCGAACTACATCCTGACAGTCATCTTCCTGATCAAGATATGGCAGCTCTTCTAGGTAAAGGGCAGGCAAGATGCAAGGAGGTAGACTGAAATCATGTCGACCGAAAACTCGAACCACGAAGACCGGATCGGACGCCTGGAAGGCATCAATGATCAGATAGGCAAGCGCCTGTCCCGGATAGAGACGGTAGTCATCGGCCAGTTGGTCATGACCGTCGCAATCCTCATAAAGTTGTTTATCTCGTGATCCGATACTCAGGTACTTACCAAAAGAACTGCCGAAAGAAGGGAATTCAAATGGAATCGATACCTTCATGGCTGCCCGCGGTAGCCGCCGTACTGATGATCGCTATAATCGGGGCTGTGGCAAAACTGTGCCTTTGGATGGGAAAAAGAGAGGAAATCGAAAGTGGTATCATAACAACGCTTGAAGACATCAAGCAAGACATCCGAACGATCCGGGATGCGATATCGGACCTTCTAACAAGCAACGATACCAAAAGCAGTAAATGAGACTACGGAACCGCTGGCAACGTGGACTTGTGGTGAAATGTTTGAGGAGGGAATAGAATGTCCGAGTCAGGTTGGTGGCAGCGTCACGGCGCGGTCTTTACATCGATAATCACCCTAATTACAGTACTGACGTATTTACATGTTTCACTAAATACCATTAGGGATGAACTAAGGGGTGAAGTAGGTAGTTTGAGAAACGAAATCAGAGGAGATATAAGAGACTTACGGGCCTCGTTGGACCGTGTGGAGACAAAGGTCGATGAGGTCAGGGGATACTTGAGATTCAATGCTTCTGCGCCAAACGACGAACCACTCCCAAAGGAGTAAATTCAGTTCATGCCGGCGGAAAGCGCGGCCTGCAGTTCCCGATCAGGCACTCAGACGTGCCAGATGTACAGATCGCGGTTGACCAGTGGCAGATCCACCCATGCGCCGCCGCGCCGGTGGCTTTCGGCGACGGCGATGCAGGCTTCCGTGATGTGGTGGGCGATCTCGACGTGTCCCAGGCTTTGATCGTCAGTTTCGTACGCGCGGACGAGGTCCTCGAGGCAGGACACGACGGTGCTCTTCGGCGTTACGAATTCGAAAGGCGTTTCATCCCAGGCGATCCGGCCTTTGCGACCGTCTCCTTCTTCGAGCGGCGCCCGCCGCAACGAAGCACCGGCCCCGTTGTTCAGCGACCGGATGGTCCCCTCGGTTCCGATGATCTCGTACTCCCATCCCGCGGCCGGAATCGACCACGCGCGGACACCGTTCTCGAATTCGAGTTCGTAGGTCGCGATCGGGTCGTAGGGGATGTGATCGCCTTCTATGACGTAGTCCCGGGGGTCGATCTCGCCGCGTACGGACCTGATGACGGGATCACCGAGCAGCCAGGAGAGCGTGTCAATGGAATGGATGTGCCCGTGCATCAGGGATGACCTGGCGTAGTGGATGGCCGCACCGGGTTCGCCCACGTCGCCCCTCAGCACCGCGTCGCGCACTACGCTGTACCGGTTGTCGAACCTGCGGAGTACGCCCGTGTTGAACACCGTGCCGTTCTTCAACACGGCATCGTGGATATCGTCGGCCGCCGCCATGGAACTGGCCATGGCCTTCTCCACGTAGAGCATGGGCACGCCCATTTCCGCCAGCGCGACGGCCAGCTCGGCGTGGGAATCTCCGCGGAACGACGCGTCGGGCGCCTCCCGGGCCGGTTTCTGCAGCCCCGAGGCGGTGGTGCATACGGCAACGATGTCGGGGCGCTCCTCCCGGACCATGTCCCGGAAGTCCTCGTACAGGGCGTTGACGCCCCAGCGGCCGGCGAAATCCTCCCTGCGTTCGGAGCGCAGGTCGCAGCCCGCGGCGATCTCCAATCGTTCGCTCGCCCTGCAGGCCGCTGCGACAGAATAGGGCAGGGGCGTATGACCCTCGTCGTCGATCGTACTGCCCATGCGGCCCAGTCCGATGATTCCCACGCGATAGGTTTTCATAACGTTACCTTGTCCGTATGGCTATGGGGTTGGGATATGACGAGGAATACCAGGTCTTCCACGTCGGTGTTTTCCAACCGGTGCGGCGTATTCGGGGGGACATGTATCGCTCCGCCCTCAGGCACCCGGTAGGTCTCCTCCCCCAGTTGAATGGTGGCAATACCTTGCAACACATAGAATAACTGCTGCGCTTTACTGTGATCGTGCATCTCCTCCACGCCGCCCTTGGGCACCTTTTCCTTGATTACACTCAAAGAGGCCGTATTCAGAAGGTGCCAGCCATCGCAGTTTTCACCCCATTTGTAGTGCGCCGAATGATCCGGATTTATGACCATAAAGCATCCCTGCCGATGTATTGCATACAGGCACGCCATGCCGCCTGGACTGAAGATAGAACCGGGCCCGCGACATGGCAAAAACTATCTCAGGCGCAGGGCAACAGCGCCCTGGAACAACACCGGCGAATTGTATTGACACACCCCGGGAGGCGGATTAGCATGCCCTAACGATCTTCCCCCGCTGAAAACACCGGTCACAACCGTAGCTCAACTACACCAGGAGACGGATCATGGCGTCGCTACCCACCACCAACAAGGGCTGGCTCGAACTCGGCAACCAGTATCTCTTGAGACACCCGATGCGCACCGCGCCGCTGGTTCCCGAACGCGGCGACGGGCTCTACATGTGGGACGTGGAAGGCCGGCGGTTCATCGACTTTCAGTCGGGACAGCTGTGCGTTACGCTGGGCCATTCCCACCCGGAATACGTGAAAGCCCTCTGCGATCAGGCCCACAAGATCATCCAGGTGGGCACGACCTTCATCGCGCCGTCGGAGGTGCTGCTGGCCAAGAAGATGGCCGAGATCGCGCCGGACCCGCTGCAGAAGTCCTTCTTCGCCTGCACGGGATCGGAATCCAACGAAATGGCCCTGCGCCTCGTGCGGAAGTACACGGACCGCTTCGAGGTGATCGCCCTCATGCGCGGCTACCACGGCCAGTCCTACGGCAGCGCGTCCATCACCGGCCGGGGCGGCATGCTCAGAGAAGGTTACGGCCCCATGCCCACGGGCGCTTCGTTCATCCCGACGCCCTACGAATACCGCTGCCAGTTCTGCCGGGACGAGGCCTGCTGCAATCTCGGATGCGCGGACGCGGCGGAGAACGTGATCGACTCGTCCACCTCCGGACGGCCCGCGGCCTTCTTCTTCGAACCGCTCATGAGCGCGGCGGGGCAGATCGTGCCGTCCAAGGAGTGGATCCAGCGCATCGTGGAAATCTGCCGGGAACGGGACATCCTGACTGTGGCCGATGAGGCCCTGACGTGCTTCGGACGGACGGGCAAGTGGTTCGCCTTCGAGCACTTCGATTTCGTGCCCGACATCGTGACCTGCTCCAAGGGACTCGGCGGCGCCGTGCCCCTGTGCGCCGTGATGACCAGCGCGGAGATCGCGGACGCCGCGGTGGCCAAGGGATTCATGCCCTTCTCGTCCCATGCCGGAGACCCGCTCCTCTGCGAGACCGGCCTGGCCAATATCGAAATCGTCGATCGCGAGAACCTGGTGGAAAACGCCCGGGTCGTGGGCAACTACTTCATGGACCGGCTCAAGGTGATGGAGGAGACCTACGAGATCGTGGGCGAGGCGCGCGGCCTTGGCCTTTGCCTGGGTCTTGAACTGGTGACGGACAAGCAGAGCCGGGAGCCCAATTTCGAAGGAGCCGCCATGGTGACGGAGTACTGTTACGAGAACGGGCTGTGGCTGCCCATCGTGCCCAGGATGCTGAAGCAAGACCCGCTCAGCCTGCGCTTCATGGAGCTGTCGGGTTCCCAGGTACTTCGCTTCATGCCGCCCATCACCATTACCGAAGCGCAGATCGACGAATCCCTCGAGATCATCGAGGCCGGCGTGCGCATCGCCGAAGAGAAAACGGCGCGGGTGGCACCGGCGGTGGTTTAATGCTCAGGACAGGCGCACGAAGATATACCAGAGCCCGATGGAGATGTAGGTCGCGGTGATGGCGACCATGATGACCCGGGTGAGGGGATGGGGTTTGGTCCACGCCGGAAAGGCCCGGGGAACGAGCACGTAGTTCAGGTAGATCAGGCCAGGACAGAAAAGCCCCATGGCCATGAAGGCGATGACGCCCCGTATGATGAGCAGGTCCCCGGGCTGCGCGAGGGGCAGCGTGATCGTCGTCAGCAAGGTGAATACCACGACGAAACCGTAGTACAGCGTGCGGAAATGAAACCGCCGCGCCCGCTTCACGTTGGCGTAGATGAAGTCCGCCTGCATCCGGGCGAATCCGTCGGTGGACTGCAGCCAGGCATCGCACAGAAACGCCGCGGCGACGATCAGGAACACGACCTTGCCGATGGCGCCCCAGCTGACCTCGAAGAAGGCCGACTGCACCACGGCGATTTCCCAGCCCTCGGGAACGATGCCCTGCGGCATCAGCAGGGCCCACGCCAGCCAGCACATGATAATGGTCGTGACCAGGTTCAGCGCGACGCCGAGGCCCGACTCGAGCTTCAGGTACCGCATGAACTTCCGGTAGTTTATCCGGTTGGATTCGGTGTCCTCAAAGGCGTACCCCGTGGCCGAGATGGCCTCCGGCGCGGTGCGCAGGGGGCTGGTGATGCGCCCGATATAGGCCGACATGCCCACGCCCTTGTCTCGCATCCAGTAGGAGAGGAAGAGCTGGCCGAACCCGCCGGCGCCGGCGAAGACGATGGCGGTGAGCACCGTGGACAGGTCCGCCGGGTCCCAGTTGGCGGGCTTGTGGTAGCCGGGCGTCAGCAGGACCCCGAAGAATTCGCCCGCCACGTCCAGTACCGGCCGCTGGAATACCGCGAAGGCGATCCCCACCATCGTGATGACGACCACGGCCATGGTGAGCCGTTCCACGATCAGGTAGACCACCCGGCCCATGAACAGGGCGACCAGGTAGATCCCGATGGTCAGGTAGGCCCAGAAGAGCGACTGGCCGCGGACCGTCCATCCGTAGGGGAACCCGGTAAGCTCCGCCAGGGCGCCGCCGCCCGCCGACGCGTAGGCGCCGAACCAGATGTTCTCCAGGAAGACCCCGACCCAGATGGCCGACACGTACCACTTCCCGACGCGGCTGAAGCCGGTCAGGGCCGTCTCGCCCGTCATGATCGTGTACCGGGCGATCTCTACGTTGACCCAGAACTGCATCAGGGCGGCCGGGATGAGCAGGCCGATGAAGGCCGCGCCGTACTTGGCGGTCAGGTAGGGCCACCAGATGAGCTCGCCACTGCCCTGGGCCAGCCCGGCCCAGACGATGCCGGGGCCGACGTACTTCAGCATGCCGGCGAAGGTGGGCACGGCGGCCAGCTTCAGGGGGGCCAGGCGGCCGAGTGGACGGGTGTTTTCGTTGGTGGTTTCGGCGGACATGAAATAGGATGTGCCTTGGGCGGATCTTCGCCTGGGAATCGCTCGGGCCGGGCCGCAGCAGACCGTACCAATCCGACTCGAGTCCAACTGCAGAAACACTTTCGAAACGATCCAGCATTGTACATGCGTATGGGGTGCAGTTCAAGCACAAAAGCCGCAATAACCGTTGACGGGAACCAGTCCCCCGGGTAGTATCATCTCTTGATCATCCAGATCATTCAAGTCGCTTTGAATCGTCGTTCCCGAGGACCATGCCGAGGACAGTGCCATGGTGGACTTCCCCATTGTAGACACCCACGTACATCTCTGGGACCCGGATCACCTGAGATACAGCTGGCTGGACGACATTCCCCTTCTGAATCAGCGGTACCTCCTAGAGGAATACCGGCAGGCTTGCGGAGAGGTCCAGGTGGAGCAGATGGTCTTCGTGCAATGCGAATGCGACGCCGGCCAGCACGTCCAGGAAGCGGAATGGGTATCCGGCCTTGCCCGGCAGGACGGCCGGATCCGCGGGATCGTGGCCAACGCCCCGCTCGAACGGGGCGCGGTGGCCGACGAGGATCTCGAGACCCTGGCCGCCATTCCCCTGGTCAAGGGCATCCGCCGCCTGCTGCAGTCCGAGGACGCTGATTTCTGCCTCCAGCCCGGGTTCATTGAAGGCGTCCGACTGCTGCCGGCGCATGGGCTGTCCTTCGATATCTGCATCTTCCACCCGCAGCTGGCGAACGCCATCGAATTCGTCCGGCTGTGCCCCGATGTCTCCTTCATCCTGGATCATATCGGCAAGCCCGACATCAAGAACCAGGTTTTCGACCCATGGAAGGACGAGCTGAGGACCCTGGCGGAAATGCCCAATGTCTGCTGCAAGGTGTCGGGCCTCGTCACCGAGGCGGACATGAAACGGTGGACGCCCGAGGACCTGAAGCCCTACATCGACCACGTGATCGCGTGTTTCGGCATCGACCGGGTCATGTACGGCGGAGACTGGCCCGTCGCCTTCCAGGCCACGGAGTATCCGCGCTGGGTGGAAGCCCTGTCCTGGGCGACCTGCGGACTCTCGGACGTGGACCGGCGCAAGCTGTTTCACGACAACGCCATCTCCTTCTACCGGCTGTAACGGCATCTTTCTGTTACATGACCCTCGCCTCCCTGCGTCAGAAGCTGCTGCCCGACGGACCGGTGCTGGATATCCACGTACATCCCCTGAACTGTTTCGGCTCCAATGGGGTTTCCTCGGCTGTCGAGGATGCGGAGAGATTGATCGCGACAGCCCGCCATTCCGGCGTGACCCGGATGTGCGTGTTTTCCCTGCACGAGACCACCCCCTACGAACCCACGCCCGACCAGTGCCGGCTGGCCAACGACTACGTGCTGCGGATGCGGGACGCGCAACCCGATGCGATCCTGCCGTTCTGCTACGTGTCGCCCGCCTTCCCGGCCGAGGCCGTCGCCGACATCGAGCGATGTGTCGGGGACCAAGCCATGGCCGGGGTCAAGCTCTGGGTGGCCCGCCGGGCAACCGACTCCGGGCTCGACCCGATCATGGAAGCGGCCGTGACATTGGACGTTCCGGTACTGCAGCACGCCTGGTTGAAGACTACCGGCAACCTGCCTGGTGAATCCACGCCCTTCGACGTTGCCGGCCTCGCCCGCCGCCATCCCCGGGCGAGGATCATCATGGCCCATCTCAACGGGGTAGGCCACCGGGGTATCGAGGCGATCGCCGACGTGCCGAACGTCGTGGTGGATACGTCGGGCGGCGACCCGGAAAGCGGCATGGTCGAAGCGGCCGTGAGCAGGCTCGGTGCCCACCGGGTCGTCTACGGCTCGGACGCGCCCATCCGGCACTTCGGCGTCACGATGAACAAGGTCCTGGGCGCGGACATACCGGACGCCGACAAACGTACGATACTGTGGGATAACGCATTGCGGATATTGAAGTTGGGCGAGTGATTCGAGAGCGGGACGAGATTCGGGGCCTGGGGTATTGCGAGACGGGGTCCGGTGCCGGGGAGTTTGCGGGATGAGGCCCGGTGCCGGGGAGTTTGCCGGGCGGAATCTACGGAGTGGATCATGATCATCGACGTCAACGCCTGGATCGGTCCGTGGCCCGCCCTGGTCAATGTGCCTTACGACGTCGCTTCGGTACGGTCCTCGTTACGCGATTACGGTGCAGAGCGGGTTTTCATGGCCCCGCTGGCGGCCGCATGGAGTGCCAACCCGCATTTCTGCAACCCGGTCGTCTATGAAGCGGCGAATGCGTTCGACGATATCAGCCCCGTACCGGTCATCGATCCGACGCTGCCTACTTGGCCGGAAGAAATGGCGAAAGCGACCGGACATCATGCCGTCCGCATGATCAAGCTGCTGCCGGGCTATGGAGGGTATGACCTGGCCGCGGCGGATGAGCTGTTCGTGGAAGCGGGTGGGGCCGGTCTGGCCGTCTCGGTCCAAGTCCGCATCGATGACCCGCGGCGACATCACCCTTTGGCGATGGTGCCCGACGTACCGGCAAGCGACGTGGTGGAAACGGCGAAGTGCCATCCCGACTTGAAACTGGTCATGGGCGGGGCGAGCGCAGCTGCATTGAGAGAATTCGCAGTGCAAATCCGTGATCTGCCCGGTCTTTACGCAGATACTTCCCAGGTAGACGGCGTGGACAGTGTGAAGATGCTGGTGGACGCGGGAATCGTGGACAAGCTGCTTTTCGGATCGCACGCCCCGGTGTTCATGCCGGCGACGGCCGTGGCGCGGGTGCTCAACGATCTTCCGGATGATGCGGCCGTGGAGATTATGAAAGATAACGCGGCGGGATTGTTGCGTGTCTGAACCGGTGTATTGACCCCAAACTACCGGTGCGCCTCCCCCAAACATTCCCCTTCAGTCACCCAATTCGGCACGAACCCATTGGCCGATCTGTACGATTTCCTGCGGACACACCTGGTGGACCATGGGATACGCGTGGTATTCGGGAACCATGCCCAATCGCCTGAGGGATTCAACGGCGTCGCGCGCCAGGGATTCGTTCAACATCGGGTCCATCGATCCGTGGCAGACCAGTACGGGTAGCCCGATCTGTGCCGGATGCACATCGACGCTGGCGGCCGTGGGAAAGTAGGTGGACAGGGCAATGATGCCGCCGATCCGGTATTGGAACGACAGCCCGGCCTCGAGACAGACCGCGCCGCCCTGGGAAAAGCCCGCCAGCAGGATCCGTTTACTCGGTACACCCCGATCGATCTCTTGTCGCATCAACGCCTGCACTTTGCCGGCGGAAGCGCGCAATCCGGTTTCGTCGAGGCGCCGGTTATCACCCAGTTCCAGGATATCGTACCATGCGGGCATCACCATCCCCTGGTTGATCGTCACCGGGATGGATGGCGCTGACGGAAACACGAAGCGTACCGCGTAGGCTGCCGGAAGCCCCAGTTGCGGAACGATCGGCGCAAAATCGCCTCCGTCCGCCCCCAGGCCATGTAGCCAGATGATGGATGCGTTGACCTCGGCGGAATCGTTGGATACGCTTTCTATAACGGGGAGATCGGTCATGTCAGAGGGCGGCGATACTTACACCCTAAATCCGCCACGCCTCCAGCACAGACTCCTCGACCGGGTACGGTTCGAGGATCCGTTCGCCATCTTCGTAGCGGCAGGTGACCGGGGTATCGGCATCGGCCTTCGAGCCCGCGTATCGCACGGTCATACCCGCGATCTGGCGCAGATCGTCGTCGGTGGGATGGCCTTCGACCAGGGTGGTCGGACCCGTGACGTCCTTCGTTTCCAGTCTCCACCGGCCCGGCGTATAGCGCTCCAGGAACTTGTTCTCGCCTTCCTCGCGCCCCATGACCACCTTCACATCGGGCTTGACGCGGAAGTGACGGCCGATCTTGAGGAGCATCACGTCGTCCATGGTCAGGTTTTCCTTGCCCTCGTATTCGAAGAAGTCGAGGATGCGCCGGCCGAAATTCTCGTCGGTCAGGTAGCAGCAGCCGCCCGCGGGCGAAGGATAGTCCTCGATGCCGTATTCCTCTGCCATTTCCATCTGCTTCTGGCGGGACCGTCCCTGGATGTCGCCCAGTTGCTCCCGGTCCACCCACCCTTCCTGCTCCGGTACGGTGGGCGGCAGGCGCTTGGCGGAAAGGGGCCGCAGCAGCAGGCCGTCCAGTTCGGCGTCACGGTCGATGACGTTCATGGGCTGGCGGCGCTGGGACATGGGCCGCTGGCCGAGGACCTCGCCGGTGAACATGAACTGGGCGCCGATCTCGTCCATGTACTGCCGGGCCCGCCGGAACATGAAGATACGGCAGTCGATACATGGGTTCACGGTCTTCCCGTAACCGTATTTCGGATCGGTCAGGACTTTCAGGTAGTCCGGACCGGAAATGTCGATCATCTCGACGGGCAGGTCCAGCTTGGCGCCGGCCTGCAGGGCCTCGTTGCGTACCGGTTTCTTGCGCTTCCGCGTCTTGGACCTGCGGTTGTGCTCCACCACGCAGAAGCCGGTGTAGAACGTAAGTCCCTGTATTTCGATGCCCTGCCGCATCAGCATGGCGGCCGCGATCGTGCTGTCCAGTCCGCCGGACAGCAATCCGACTGCTTTCACGGGTTTGGACATGGCCGATTCTCCTTCCGGACCGTTCGGACCGTTCGGACCGCCCGGACCGCTCATACCCCGATCGACGCCCGGAGCGTCTCCGCCACCCGGCGGAAGGCTTCCGTCTGCTGCGAGTCCGGTTCCTGCCGGACGATGGGGGTACCCTGGTCACCCGCCAGGCAGACCGCCGGATCGATGGGTAATGCACCGACGAAGGGCACGCCCAGCGCTTCGCTGGCCCGCTTGCCTCCGCCTGTCGTGAAGATATCCGTACGTTCGCCGCAGTGGGGACAGTTGAAATAGCTCATGTTTTCTACGATGCCGAGTATGGGCACGTTCACCTGCTGGAACATGGCCACGCCGCGCCGCGCGTCGATCAGGGCTACGTCCTGCGGCGTCGTCACCACCAGGCCGCCGGTCAGCGGCACGGACTGGGTCAGCGTCAGGTGCGCATCCCCCGTGCCAGGTGGCATGTCGATGACGAGGCAGTCCAGCTCTCCCCACAGGACGTCGCGCAAGAGCTGCTGCACGGCCTGGTGGACCATGGGGCCTCGCCAGGTGACCGACTGGTCTTCCGGAATCAGAAATCCGAAGGACATCATCTTGATATCGTGGGCGATCATCGGCAGGATTTTCTGGCCCACCACGCCGGGCTGGTCCTTGACGCCCATCATGGTCGGGATGCTGGGGCCGTAGATGTCGGCGTCGAGCAGGCCCACGCTCGCGCCCGCGTCGGCCAGGGCCACGGAAAGGTTCACCGAGACCGTGGATTTGCCCACGCCGCCCTTGCCGCTGGCCACCGCCACGATGGTCTTGACCCCCGGCAGTTCGATCTTACCGGACTGCCCGGGCTGCCCGTGCTGTCCGTGCTGCCCCTGCTGACCCACCGGCCCGCCCGCTGGTCCCTGGGCCGTGGCCGACTGTCCCGGCGGCGGCCCGGTGATCTGCACGTCCTGCACCCCGGGGATGCGCTCCACGGCTTCTTTAGCCGTCAGGGTGATCTGGCGCCGGGTGGATTCGTCCTGGGTCGAAAAGGCCAGGCTGAAGGACACGTGACCGCCGGAGGCCTGCACGTTCTTCACCAGCCCGAAGGAGACGATGTCGCGGTCGAATCCCGGGTACATGATCTGCTTCAACCGGTCCACCACGTCCCGCATGGTCACTTCATGGGCCATCTTTTACTCCTGCCTGGCGGCGCGATGCCGTGCTACCGTCTCATTTCCATCCGGCAACCAACCCCTGGTCGAACGGGCAACCACCGGTGGCCGGATGGGCAACCTGCCGATGGTCGAATCTCGATGCGCAAAATACATCCCGCGGCCCGCCAGGGCAATCACTTTACCTTCTTCACGAACAGCTTGTATTCTTCACCTTCCTCGATGGTGTCGAGCAGGGCGTGCCCGTTACTCGCGCACCAGGCCGGCATGTCCTCCAGGATCTGGGGATCGTCGGCCAGCACTTCCAGCACTTCCCCCACGGCGATCTCCCGGATGGCCGAAGCCGTCTTCATGATCGGCACGGGACAGAGCAGGCCGAAGGTGTCGAGGGTCAAGACCGGCTGGATCACGGTTCGTCAAGCCTCCTGTATAAATCGCGTCGATCGTCCGCGCGGTCGCATCGATCGCCCGCACGGTCGCGCCCCGGATCCTATACCGTCACGCCGGCGATGGCGCGCAGTTCTCCCACGACTTCGGCGAGTGCGTCCAGCGCTTCCTCGACCTCGCCTTCCTCCGTATCCGCGCCGGCGGTAACCAGCAGCGAGCACCGGGCTTCGGCCGCCGTCCGCCCCAGGGCCAGCAGCACGTGCGAGGGCTTGGCCGCGTGGGCGGCGCACGAGGAACCGACAGAAACGGCGATGCCCCGGGCATCGAGCATCAGGACCGCGGATTCGCCGTCGGCCTCCGGTATCCACAGGTTGATGTGACCCGGCAGGCGCAGCTTGGGATGCCCATTGATGGAGGCATCCGGCAGCCGTTCCCGCAGGCCGCGCAACAGCTTCGCGTCCAGCCGCCTCAAGCGTTCGATCCGGCCGGGCAATTCATCCGCCGCCAGCTCCGCCGCCCTGCCGAAACCCACGATCGCCGGGATGTTCTCGTGTCCGCCGCGGCGGCCGTCTTCCTGCACGCCGCCCTCCACCTGGGGGCGCAACCTGGTGCCGGCCTTCACATAGAGGGCGCCGGCGCCGGGCGGGCCGTTCAAGGACCGGGCGGAGAAGGACAGGGTATCCACGTTCAAATCGTGAACGTCAACGGGCAGGCGTCCCGCGGCAGCCACGGCATCGGTGTGGACGGCCGCGCCTTTTAGGTGGGCGATCTCGGCGATTTCGCGCACGGGCTGGATCGTGCCGGTCTCATCGTTGGCGCGCATGACGGAAACGAGGACGGTATCGTCCCGCATGGCCCGCGCGACCCGGTCGGGCTGCACGACGCCGTCCCCGTCGGCGGGGACCTCCGTGACGGTGAAACCCTGCCGCTCCATGGCTCTTGCGGCATACAGCACGGCGTGATGCTCGATACTCGAAACGACGATGTGCCGCCCACGATTCGTGCTCGCCTGCGCAATCCCCTTTACGGCCAGGTTGTCCGCTTCGGTGCCGCTCGCCGTGAATATGATCTCGCCCGGGTCGGCGCCGATAAGTCCCGCTACCCGGCCGCGCGCCGCATCCAGGGCGTTACGCGCCGCCACACCGGCCCGGTGAAGGCTCGACGGGTTGCCGTCGTATTCGCGGAGACAGGGCGCCATCACTTCGATGACACGGGGGTCAACCGGTGGCGCCGCACCGTGGTCCAGGTTGATCATGACAGGGACCGGTTTTCAGGTATCGCGTTCCACCCATTCCCGCTCCCCGTCTGCCCGGATCTCCTTCTTCCAGACGGGCACGATCTGCTTGACGCGGTCGATCGCGTAGGAACAGGCCTCGAATGCGTTTTTTCGGTGGGGGGTCGCCACGGAGATGAGGATGCTGATCTCCCCGATCTCGAGCGTGCCGACACGATGAATCATGGCGACGTCTTCGATGCCCCATTTCTCGCGGATTTCCTCGCCTACTTCCCGCATCTTGGCTTCGGCCATCTTGGCGTAGGCCTCGTATTCCAGGCGCAGGGTCCGCCGGCCGTCCGAGTGGTTCCGCACGGTACCGGCGAAGGTGACCACCGCACCGTGGTGAGGCTTGAGGGACCATTCGAAGAGGGCGTCCGGCTTTATGTTTTCGCTCGTGATCTTGTACACGCGCCTGTATCTTCCTTTTTATGGAGGAACAGCGCCGCCGCTCATGTTCAGCGCCGCTGGTGACGAGCCTCACACCTGCAAACGGACCAGCCGCCGCTTACGGGCGGAAAACCGCATCGTCGCCGCCGCTTACGGGCGGAATGCACGCCAATTCGTCCCCGTCTTCCAGCACCGCCTGCCGATCAGCGTATTCCCGATTTACGGCCAGCATCACGCTCCGGTCGTAGTTCGCCAGGGCGGGATAGGCATCGACCAGTTCCGCAAAGGCCTCGCCCACGGTGGTCCCCGCCGCGAGATCAACCGCAACTGACGCCGCGCCTACCGCGTCCTTGCATCCTGCGAAACATTTGACGATGATCCGCATGGCGGTCCTTTGCAGGCGTCATTCGTAGTCGGGAAAACCGATACAGGATAAGGCAAAAACGCCCGAATGTCAAGCGGGGCGCGCGTTCAGGAAGGGAAGGCTCGCTGTCCGAGAAGGACGCGCAACGGGGGTTCGGCGAGGTATCGACACAGGGGGTTCAAGGCGATTTTTGACGGAGTGGAAAGGGCGGCCAGGCTGCTTCCGGGAGATTCGGAAGTCCCGCCGGATCCTACTTCAACTTTCTTACCCGGTAAAAACAGGTGGCGGTCAGGCCCGTGATCACGGTCCATGCGATGATGAGAAAGACCCATCCGCCCGTGGTCAGTTCGGTGGCTTGTTGTTCCATGGGCATCAAACTCCGGGTGCGTCCGGCATTGGGTGCGAAGGTGCTCCCTTGAATCCGAAGGTACCTCCTCGAACACAGTGTTCAAGCCTACCCTAATTCCGGCTTCGGTCCGTGTCAAGACTTTTGCCCGCAAGCTTCCCCGCATGGAACGCCAGGTATCCTTCGGTCGTCCTTCAGACGTATGAACAGGTATTGCGAGCGCCGCTTCCCAGGTATATTTTCGTTAATCTATGAAACGCATTTGCACGGTTATCCTCAGCCACGTGCTGGTATCTTTGTGGACCTTTGCCGCACAGGCGCAAGGGGAAGGTCCGAAGATACGGCTCGAAAGCGCGCGGCTGCACATCGTTACATTCGAAGAAGTTGACGAAATCGCCCACGGGCAAAGCAGATCGCCGCTGCGAACGCTTTCCGACCGGACGTGGCCATTGGGCGGTCGGACCGTCGTCTATCCCGATATTCAGCTCCTCGCTTACATCGACGCAGAACGAGGGTACGGCCGTCGCGTGCCGCTGGTCCTTTCCTTCGACCAGTATTTCCGGCTGCGCAGTGCGGCGCAGTTCAGGAAAATGTGGCGCACGTCCGTGCTGTCCTACGTTATCGACACCGAAACGCGGCTCAACCAGGAAGGCCTGTTGACCCTTGATGTGCCGGTGAACCTGCCTACTTTTCTGGGCGGCGGGTCGCCCGTAATCCGGATCCTCGGAAACCAGCGCATCGAGATGGACATGGCCAGCGAATGGACCGAAGGCAGCACGAGCACGGCGACCAACCGGTTTTCCCGCGCGCCAAACGTGTCCATGAAGCAAAACCAGGAATTCACCGTGACGGGGAACATCGGCGAGAAGATCGAGGTGAACATCAAGCAGAACAGCGAAGCGTTCACCGACCTCGACAACAATCTCGCCATACGCTACCAGGATGTCTCGGACGACGGACGGGAAGGAAACGGCATTCTGAAGAGTTTCGAGGCGGGCAACGTTTCGCTCGAGCTGAAAAACACGGAATTCACGGGCTACACGCAACAGCATGCCGGGCTGTTCGGAGTCAAGATGCAGGGCCAGCTCGGTAGCTTCCACCTGACCGCGATCGCCAGCCAGGAGAAGGGGGAAGGGGAATCCGCCACGTTTCAGGCGGGCACGCAAGGTTCCAGCCGGACGATCAGGGACCTCGACTTCAGGCGCAGGACCTATTATTTCATCGACGAACGTTATCGCCGCGGATTCTCGCGCAGGGACGTAAACGGTTCCCACATCGCGGCAGAGGATTCGGTCAGGTTGATCCAGGTCTACGTGTCGGGACAGGTGACCCTGACCAACCAGGCCAGGCTGGTCAATGCCAGCGCCTTCCCGGAACCCCCGGTGTATGACGCCGCGGGAGTGCTCATCCAGGGTTCCGAGGAGAGTGAGTTCATTGAAGGAAAGTTCAGGTTCCTGGAATCCGACGAGTTCTACGTAAACGAACAGTTCGGTTACATTGCATTGAATACGCCCCTCCAGGATGACGACATGCTCGCGGTGTACTACGAGACCGTGAACCCGGCCGGAGAAGTCAGAAAGTACGGCCGCCTCGACGGCGATGTCCCGCTGCTGCGCCTGCTCAAGCGGCAACAGGAACGGCCCCCCGAAGTGCAGGACGATCCCTCTCAGTGGGGGACCTGGCAGTACGAATGGCGAAACGTGTACTACCTCGGCCAGACGGATATCAATCCGGATAACTTCGACCTGAGGGTCTACCGTTTGCAGTCCGAAGGCGAACACAGTGAAATCGACCCGAACGGAACACCCTACATTCAGTTGCTGGGACTCGACCGCAGGGGGGTGGACGCCCACTCGGAACCCGACCGGCGCGTCGATATCGACTACTCACTGATCAATTTCGAGCGGGGCGAACTGATCTTCCCCGACCAGTATCCCTTCGCGCCAATGCTGACACGGACCACCGCGGGTCAATTAGCCTATCCGGATACGCAGGAAGAAGGCCTTCCCGACGAAACGCCCGGCATATACAACCTGTCGAACGAACAGATCATCACTCAGCACAGCAGGCTGCACAAGTACTTCCTGGAGGTTGAATACCGGAACCAGCTGTCCCAGTACTCGCTCGGACGGACCAATATCATCGAGGGAAGTGAAATCGTTCGGTTGAACGGCCAGCAACTGCAACGGGGAACGGACTACATCATTCTGTACGAAGTCGGACAGATCCGTTTCACGAATGAGGAAGGCCTCAGCCCGGACGCTGACGTGACCGTCCAGTTCCAGTTCGCCCCCTTCTTCAAGCCTGTGTCGAACACCTTGCTCGGGTTGCAGGGCGAATACCAGTTCAGCGACCGGTCCTGGATAAAGGGTACCTTGCTGTACCGGTCCGACAAGTCCCTGGAACAGAAATCCAGGATCGGCCGCGAAACCGGACGATACATGATGTGGGGTCTCGACACGCGCCTGGAATTCGAACCGGACTTTTTGACTTCCTTTATGGATTTCATTTCCCCCGCCGACCTCGGGGACGAGCCGTCCTCGTTGATCATCGAGGCCGAACTGGCCCAGAGCGTGCCCAATCCCAATGTCCTGGGCGACGGGTTCATCGACGACTTCGAAGGCAGCACGGAGGTGACCGACCTGGGCGTTCGCCGCAGCGGCTGGCGGCCGGCCAGTCCGCCCGATCGGCACACGCACGGCCAGCGGGGCCGAATGATCTGGTACAATCCACTGGAGCAGGTCGATGTCCGCCAGATCTATCCAACCCGCGAGGTCACGGGCCGCGACCAGCTTCAGCACGTGCTGATCATGGAATTCGATCCCACGGAACCCGATCTGCGCTGGGGCGGCATACACGCGGATTCCACCTTCAACACGCCGGGGCAGCCAGACGGGCCGGATGACGTGCTGAATCGCTGGGCCGGGTTGATGCACCCGCTGCCCGGAAGCTACGTCGACCAGACGCGCAGCCGGTTCATCGAGTTGTGGGTGAATGGAAACCGGGGCGAACTGCACATCGACCTCGGCGTGATCAGCGAGGACGTCAACGACGACGGACGGCTGGATACGGAAGACGACCGAAGCGACGGTTTCGGAAACAATCTCCTGGAACCGGAAGAAGACATCGGCCTGGACGGTCTGCGGGACGAGGACGAGACCGGTTTCGACCCGGTGACGAATCCCGATCCGCACGGAGACAACTTCTCCTTCGTGGGCACGGAAGGCGGCAACGTGCCGGTCGACCAGGTCGACTACAGCAAGATCAATGGCCCGGAAGTCAATGCCAGCGATCCGGACCAGAACCGGCGTCCCGATACCGAAGACCTCGATTACTCCGGATTCCTAGATATACGTAACGACTATTACAAATTCGCCGTGAATCTGAGCCCCGACCACGAAGACACGGTGTTCGTAGCCGGCGGCGACCGGGAGCGATCCAACTGGGGGGCTTCGGACAGCTGGCGCATGTACCGCATTCCACTGGACACCGGACAGCTCGGCACAGGTCCGGCGGGCACGGATCCGCAGGTGGATGCCTCTGGGGGGCAGGACCGGGCGGACATGGAATCGATGGGGGGCATATCCCCAACGTCAAACCGGGCTTACGCCGGCTCGGTGGGCATGCCGGGATTCGACCGGATCGAAACGGTCCGGCTCTGGATCACGAGGGTGAACGAGCCGGTAAAAACGCGCATCGCCTCCATCAATATCGTGGGCAACCAGTGGCAGGAGGACTTTCACGGGGCCATAACCGATTCCAGCGGTAACCCGGTACCGGCTGACATGCTGGCGGACTACGGAGAGACTTTCGATGTGGCCGTGAAGAATACCTACGACAACCCGGGTGAATATACATCGCCTCCCGGCGCGATCATCGAGTACGATCAGGTAACCGGTCTGCAGAACAAGGAACAGTCGCTGATCCTCACCTACACCAATCTGCAGCCTCACCACAGCGCACAGGCCTACCGCACCCTGTTTACCGACCAGGATTATACGTTATACAACACCCTGAGACTGTACATTCACGGATCGGACCATTTCGAAGGCGGCCTGTCGCCCGACTTTTTTATTCGGTTCGGCAGCGGTGAATTCGACTATTACGAGTACAGGACGCGCGTGTTCCCGGGCTGGGACGATGCGAATCATCTCAGGGTCGTATTCGACGACCTGACGATCCTCAAAAGCGAAACAGAAGCCGCGCGGTTGACGGCGACGACGATGGATACCACCTATACGGTCACGCTTAGCGACGGGAAGGAACGTCCCGTGCGATTCAAGGAGGGTCCGCCGGACGCGGGGCGCACTTTGGCCATCGCCGTGCTGGACGGGAACAAGCAGTACAGGGTACTCGGGGCACCCGCCCTTGCCCGGGTTCGCCATATCACGGTCGGGATCTACAACCCTTACGAACATGAACTCGCGGGCGGCGAACTCTGGCTGGACGAACTGAGGACCGGTGACGTCCGGCGCGACCGTGGCCTGGCCGGCCGTTTGAAAATAGACGCCGATTTCGCCGACGTGCTCTCGGTGTTCGGGACGGTCAGAAGCGTTGGCAGTCACTTCCGCCGGATAGGCGGTGAAGAATCGGGGAGCAGGTCCACCGTCATGAACTTTTCCTCCCTGTTGAACCTGGGAAACATGCTGCCGGAAAGCTTGGGCCTGTCCGTTCCAGTGCGCCTCCGCTGGAGGAACGACCTCAGGCTGCCCAGGTTGCAGGTCGGGTCCGATATCGTTCTGTTGAACGACGAACAGCGCGAAGCGCAGCGCACAGAAAACACCGACCGGTCTTTTTCGACCTCGATCTCCAAGCGAATCGGATCTACAAATCCCTTCGTCGCCTGGACCCTGGAACGCATCCGGTTCGACTACACGTCGACCAACTATTTCCGGCACTCCGTTTCCAGGATCGATACCTCCGGATCCTACCGGGCCCGGCTGCATTACAACCTGACTCCGCGTTCGAAGATCCAGTGGCCGATTCTCGGTTGGATGCCGTTGCCGGAGTTCATTTCAGGACTGACGTTCAACCCGCTGCCCGTTCGGCTGGAGTTGTTCTCGGAGGTTAACCGCGACCGACGGATCTACCTCAACAGGCCCGGGCGGGTCATTGTGGCCGGAGATACCAGTGAGCCTGATTCGGTCAACACAGACCGAAGCGAGCGCTTCACCCGGTATCTGAATCGGAATGTCCGGGCGATCATGGAACCTTTCAGATCCCTGAGAATGAACTATAACCTTGCTGTTTCCAACGACATGAAATCCGATTCCACCATATCCTTTACCAGCCTGGATTTCGGACCGGAAATCAGCTTCCGCCAGATCATGGGTGTCGACTACCGGCCCGAAATCACGACGTGGTTCAGACCGTCTTACAACTTTACCACGACTTACGCGGAAAACAGGAATCCTCAGCTGCAGCTTGTCGGCGCTTCTCCGGATGCGAGGACCATCGCGTTCAACAACCAGCAGAGCGTGCGTGCGAACGTCAATATGGCCAGGATGGCATCGAACGTTTTCGGGGGATCTTCAGGGAGATCGGGGCAGGGAGATCCCGGATGGTTCAGGCGCAACCTGGCAGACCGGTTCGTCACTGTCCTGAGGAATCTTACGCCCATCACCCTTAGTTTGACGGTCAGCCGCAATCAGAACTTCTTCAACGCGGTCGCGCGCCCAACCCTGCGAGAGCGCATGGGGCTGTCGGACTATTTTACCGTGCCGTTCGATACCCTGGGGACCGGCGGCGGAGCATCCGGTATCCAGCGCAACCAGGAATCGGAAGCGAACCGGTCATCCTTCAACGTCGGAACGGGAATCAGGTTCCTCGGAGCGTCCTTCAGCATCAGGCCCGCATGGGTATCGACCCACAACAGGTCCACGAACCTGAACCGCAGGCAGCGCAACACCACGTGGCCGGAAATGAGCCTGCGCTGGAATCCCAATCCCCGGAGCATGGGCGACCTCGGCCGGATGTTCCGTCGTATCGAGTTGTCCAGCGGCTACTCGAGACGCAGCGGGAAGTTTACCGACCTGAAGCAACAGGCCCTGGCGGCCGCCCAGGGCGACGCGGGGAGTGATTCAAATCCCGCCGAAACCGGCATCACGCGGACGACCACGACGACCCTGTCTCCCCTGATCGGTTTTGTCTTCGATCTGAATGCGGGGCTGGTACTGAGAGGCAATTTCACCACGACGGAAGGACTGACCCAGTTCGGGCGAAACGAGACCGACCAGAAACAACAGATCAGGTCACTTTCCGTCGCGATAGACTACCGGCTCCGGCCCGGGATCCGGATCTTCGGGAAGAGAACGAGCGGGGACATCAACGCCCGGTTGCAATTCACCCGGAATGCCAACAGGACGCTCATATCCCGGACAGGCGGCGATTTCCAGGCCAACAACGGTCAGAATCAGAACCGGTTTTCAGTTTCGACGGATTACCGCTTCAGCAGGTACGTCCGCGGCGGGGTAACGCTTGAACTGACGAATACGCTGAACGTGATCACCCAGCAGAAGCGGCTGCGTAGGGGCGGCGGGCTCTGGACCGAGTTCGTCTTCAACTGATTTGCCGCGTTTGCACCATGGGTGATCTTGAAATTGGCATCATCGTACTTGAAGTCAAGGATCCCGGTATTAAAAAGGCAGCAGTTAGTCAAAGGCAGCAGTCAACAAAAGGCAGTGGTCGTACCATGACAAAAGGGGAGATACAGGCCGTCATCTTCGTCGCGGTCAGCATGCTGGCCGGCGCCGTTATTCTGCTGGTGAAACAGTATAATTCGGATTTCCTGCCCGATCTGGGACCGGCTCCGGCGCACGGACGGCTGAACGAAGGCATCGAGACGGCATCCGCCACGGCTTCCGTGGACGATTCGAACGCGCACCCCCCGTCCACCGGGGCAGTCTCTGAGCGCCCATCCACCAGGGCGGACTCGGGGCACCCGGCTGCTACGCAGGACGCGGGACGCGCAGTGACCGGGGCCTCTGCAAGATCCGCTTCTTCCGCCGGCAACCTGCTTGTGCCGGTAAACACCGCCCCTGCGTCCGAACTTCAGCAACTGCCGGGTATCGGTCCGAAACTGGCGGAGGCGATCATCGACTACCGGACAAAATCAGGACCTTTTGAGCGGGTCGAACAGCTGCTCGAGGTGAAGGGGATCGGTCCCGCCAAACTCGGCCGTATACGCCCCCTGGTGAAGCTGGAATGAATGGCTGGTCGTGCGTGGGCCGCGTGGTCGCGGGTCGATCGCGTACGCGACCGGACGCGGCCGCCCGGACCCATGTGCCAACGTGCCGCCCGGACCCATGTGCCAACGTGCCGGAAAACCCCGAAAACAGCCGGAAAACCGGGTTTTTCCAACGGCCTTTTTTGTTGACACACTCCCCCTGAAAATCTATTTTCGATGTGGTCCGAACGGTAATGGCCGGAGGTGGGAATCATGCTGCGAATCGGCACAGGAATCGCCAGGGGCCGTCGGCTGAAGTCCGTAACCGGCGACATCCGTCCCACCGGCAGCCGTGTACGCGGATCGTTGTTCGACATCCTGTCGGCGCGAATCGTCGACGAAACGGTGCTGGACCTGTGCGCCGGCACAGGAAGCCTGGGCATTGAAGCGCTGAGCCGCGGCGCGCGCTGCTGCCTGTTTGTCGAACGCGACCGCCGCGCAGTCCGGACGATAGGCGACAATCTCGCCCGTTGCGGGTTTCGCGGTAGCAGCAGGATCTGGCTGACAGACGCCGTTCGGGGTCTTGATCACCTCGCCGACCATGCCTGTGCTGTGGACATCATACTCGCCGATCCGCCCTATGGCGATCCGGTTGCGCGGGAAATCGTCCGGTCCGTCGGCGAACGGAACGTGTTGGCTCCGGGCGGCCTGCTCGTCCTGGAGCATCGCGGAAACGATCAACCGGAATCCTGCGAAGGGCTCGACCTGGTGCGCAACCGAACGATCGGTGACACGGCGCTGTCTTTCTTTCGGCCCACCCGGCCGGACCGATCCGGTGAGCTCGCTCGGTCCGAACAGCCCGCCTCGTCCGAACAGCCCGTCGTGGCGGCAACCGTGAACCGTCCGGAAGTCCTGCCCATCGATCTTCCACCTCCTTCATCGAGAACCCGGCGATGAAAGTTGCGGTCTACCCCGGTACGTTCGATCCTGTGACCAACGGACATCTGGATGTGCTGAGACAGGCGCTGAACGTGTTCGACCGGGTGGTGGTGGCCGTTGCGACCAACCTGGAAAAGCACCCGATGTTTTCGGTGGAGGATCGCGTGGACCTGTTCCGGCAGGCCGTGGACAGCTGGAATGGGGTCGAAGTGATGTCGTCGGACGGACTGACGGTCGAACTGGCCGGAAGGCTCGGCGCCCATGCGATCGTCCGCGGCGTTCGTTCCGCCGGGGACCTGGAAACGGAATCCCAGATGGCGCTCATGAACCGGCGCCTGGCCCCGTCGGTGACCACAGTATCCTTCTTTCCCGGCGAGCCATCGGTGTACGTGAGTTCTTCGCTCGTGAAAGAGGTCTTCCGTTTCGGTGGCGACGTAAGCCACCAGGTCCCGCCTCCCGTGTTAAAGGCGCTGTCGGAAAAGCGCGGCTCAATCAGCTAACCCTCCGGTTATTCAAGGACTGGCGACCCCACCCTCCGCCCCTTCTCATGCCCGCTATTCGTCCCCTTTCCCAAAAACTGGATCGCATCGCACCCTCCGCGACCACCGTACTCAACGAACGGGCCATCGCGATGAAACGCGAAGGCGTCGAGGTTTTCAACTTCGCCGTGGGCGAACCGGACTTTCCTACGCCCGACCATATCAAGGAGGCCGGCATGGCCGCGATCCGGGATAATATCACCCGGTACACGCCCGCGACCGGCGTCCTGGAACTCAAGGAAGCGATCTGCCGCAAGCTGGCCAGGGACAACGGGCTCGAATATGCGCCGAACCAGATCGCGACGACCTCCGGCGGCAAGCACGCCCTGTACAACCTGCTCTACGTGGTCTGCGACGACGGCGACGAGGTCCTCGTCCCGGCGCCTTACTGGGTCAGTTATCCCGAGATGGTTAAACTCGCGGGCGCCGCTCCGGTGGTGCTGAACACGGGGCCCGGCGCTTCTTTCAAGGTGACGGCCGACCAGGTGCGGTCCGCGATCACGGCGAAGACCAAGGCGATCCTGCTCAACTCCCCCTCCAATCCCACGGGCATGGTGTACACGCGGGACGAACTCGCCGCCATCGCCGATGTGGTCATGGAGGCCGGGATATACGTCATTACGGACGAACTGTACGAGAAGATCCTCTATGACGGCCATCGCCACGTAAGCATCGCAGCCCTCCATCCGCAGATGAAGGAACAGGCACTGGTGGTCAACGGACTGTCCAAGGCGTATGCCATGACCGGCTGGCGCCTGGGTTACGCCGCCGGTCCCGCCGAAGTGATGGAACTGGTCGTGAAATTCCAGGGGCAGACGGTCTTGCATCCGAGCGCCATCACGCAGTACGCGGCCATTTCCGCACTGACCGGCCCCGAGGACTTCCTGCCTCCCATGATCAGGGCATTCGACCGGCGGCGGAACTACATCATGGAAAGACTGCAGAACATGGAAGGCGTGACCTGCGCCCGGCCCGGCGGCGCGTTCTACGTGTTCCCTGACTTTTCGGCGTATTCAGGCCGCAGAATGCCCGACGGCCGACCCATCGAAGGATCGCTGGACCTCGCCATGTACCTGCTCGAGGCGTACCAGGTGATCTCGGCGCCGGGGGCCGCCTTCGGGTCGGAGGGATGCCTGAGGTTTTCCTACGCAACCACCCTGGACGTGATCGAAAGGGGCATGGATCGGGTAGAGGAGGGGTTGTCTTCCCTGGCGGATTGACCGGCCGCGGAGCGCCGCGGCGACCTTTCGAACACACGGCGGATACATGGAGAACTCCAAAACCGCGCTTGCGGATTACCGGCATCTTTTCAGCAGGATCGACGTAACGGGGCTCACCCGGGTGCTGGAACTCGCCCTCGACCGTCAACTGATCGTCAAGTTGCTGCACATCTGCGGGCTGGTCCGGGACGGACGGGACCTGGCGACTACGGCGATGCATACGCTCGCCGCGCAGCTCGCCGGGGACTGCTTCGAGCGGGAAGTCACCGCCGCGCAGGTCATCCGGACCCTGGTTCAAACCAGTTCACGGGAGATCGAACAGATCGGTAGTTCGTCCCCCGAAGGCATCAACTCCCTGCTGAGTGAACGGACCGACACCTTTACCCGGGAGTGCGGGCGGATGACCTTCGCCATGTTACTGGACGAGCGGGAGGCGGTTTACGCGCCGGCGATCGAACGCCTGAACCGGATACCGGCCTTTCAACCCCGGCCCGGTGTATCGGAGGAGACAACGTCCCCCTACCTGCAGGACGATACGGTCCTGAACGGCGGACCGGAGGATGCCCGCCCGACGGAGGATGCCGACCCGGCGTTGATCGAAGCCCGGCGGCACGGTGCGGACCTGGAAAAACGGAATCGGATCCTGGAAGACCGCGTCAGGGAGATGCAGCGGCGCATCGAACGGATCAGTGAAGAAGGCGGCGCGGAATCTGAAAGGGTAGCCCTCTTCATCGACGTGCAGAACATGTGGTATGCCGCCCGGCAACAGCACGGGATCGCGGCGCGGTTGGATTTCGAGAAGCTCATGCAGGCCGCCGTGAACGATCGCCGGTTGATACGCGCCTACGCCTATGTGATCCAGACCCCGGAGGTGGACCAGAGCGGTTTCGTTACCATGCTGGAACAGTTCAGCTACGAGGTGAAGCGGAAGGACCTCCGCCGGCGCAGCGACGGTTCGGCGAAGGGCGACTGGGACATGGAGATGGCCATCGACATGATCAGAATGGCCGAGAAGGTCGACGTCGTCATCCTGGCCAGCGGCGACGGGGATTTCGTGTCGCTGATCCAGCTGCTCAAGGAACTGGGCCCGCGCGTGGAGGTGTTTTCCTTTCCGCACAACACGGCGCGGGACCTTATGGAAACCGCGGACCATTACCATCCTATCGACGCATCGCTGCTGATCGATATGGATCCGGTCCGTTGAGTCGTCAGGAAATTCGATACATCGTTCATACATGGAGGAACTAATGGTAAAGATCGGCATTGTCGGTGCGGGAAACGTGGGGGCGACCGCCGCGTTGTACGCCGCGCAGAAGGAACTGGGCGATATCGCCCTGATCGACGTGGTGGACGGCATCCCGCAGGGCAAGGGACTGGACATGATGGAAGCCGGACCCGTACTGGGTTATGATTCGGCGATAGAAGGCTCCAACGATTTCGCGGCCCTGGAAGGCGCGGCCCTCGTGGTGGTCACCGCCGGGCTGGCCCGCAAGCCGGGCATGGACCGGCTCGACCTGCTGAAGAAGAACGCGGAGATCATCACGTCGGTGACCGAAAGCATCGTGAAGTACGCGCCGGATGCCCAGATCCTGATGGTCAGCAACCCGCTGGACGTCATGACCTATGTCGCCCTCAAGGTATCGGGGTACGGGAGGAAGCGCGTCTACGGACAGGCGGGCGTGCTCGACTGCGCCCGTTACCGGTCCTTCGTCGCCATGGAACTCGGCGTATCCATGGAAGACACGCAGGCGATCATTCTCGGCGGGCACGGCGACACCATGGTGCCCATTCCGAGGTACACCACGGTCTCCGGCATACCCATCACCGAGTTGCTGTCCCGGGAAGCCATCGACCGCATCGTGCAGCGGACCCGCGACGGCGGCGCGGAAATCGTCAACTACCTCAAGACGGGCAGCGCCTACTACGCACCGGCGGCCTCCGTCATCCAGATGGTGGAATCCGTCCTGAAGGGCAAGAATCGCGTATTGCCCGCCTCGGTGATGCTGGAAGGCGAGTACGGGCTGCGGGACGTCTGCGTGGGAGTGCCCGTGAAGCTGGGCAGCGCGGGCATCGAGGAAGTGATCGAACTGGAGCTTTCGGACGACGAACGGGCGGCGCTGCGTGCTTCCGCCTCAGTGTACCAGGAGAGCCTGGACGAACTGGGCATATAACATCTGCATCCAATGAAGGAAACCTGACGGAGGAGGAAGTAAGCGACATGGCATTAAAACCACCCGCTGGTGGAAAGCACATTACCATCGATGACCGGGGCGTGCTCAACGTCCCGGACCAACCGGTCGTCCCCTTCATCGAAGGCGACGGCACGGGACCGGATATCTGGAGGACGGCCCAGCGCGTATTCGACGCCGCCGTAGAAAAGGCGTACGGCGGTGACCGGCGTATCGCCTGGCACGAGGTGCTGGCAGGAGAAAAGGCCTTCAACCTTACGGGCAGCTGGTTGCCGGATGAAACCGTAGACCGTTTCAGGGAATACCTGGTGGGCATCAAGGGCCCGCTGACCACGCCCGTGGGGGGCGGCATCCGCAGCCTGAACGTGGCGCTGCGCCAGATCCTCGACCTGTACGTATGCCTGCGGCCGGTACGCTGGTTCACCGGCGTGCCCAGTCCGGTGCGCCATCCCGAGAAGGTGGACATGGTCATCTTCCGCGAGAACACGGAGGACGTGTACGCCGGGAAGGAACAGGAGGCCTACAGCGACGAGGCCGCCAGGCTGATCGCCTTCTGCAGGGAACAGTTCGGATGGGAGATACGACCCGATTCGGGCATCGCCATCAAGCCGGTGAGCGAGACCGGCAGCAAACGGTTGATCCGCGCGGCGGTCGAGTACGCCATCGCACGGAACCGCAAGAGCATCACCCTGGTTCACAAGGGCAACATCCAGAAGTTCACGGAAGGCGCCTTCCAGAAATGGGGATACGAACTCGCGAAGGAGGAGTATCCGGACCGGCTGGTCAGCTGGGACGAATGCGGGGGCAACGTTCCCGAGGGCAAGATACTGGTCAAGGACGCCATCGCCGATATCTTCCTGCAGCAGATCCTGACCCGTCCCGACGAGTTCGACGTCATCGCCACCATGAATCTGAACGGCGATTACATCTCCGATGCGCTGGCGGCCCAGGTGGGCGGTATCGGCATCGCGCCGGGCGGCAATATCAACTACAAGACCGGTCACGCCGTGTTCGAAGCGACCCACGGCACGGCGCCCAAATACGCCAACCAGGACAAGGTCAACCCGGGTTCCGTCATCCTCTCCGGCGAACTGATGCTGCGCTATCTCGGCTGGGACGAAGCGGCCGACCTGATTATCAAGGGGATAGAAAAGGCCATCGGGGGCAGGATCGTGACCTACGATTTCGCCCGCCTGATGGACGGCGCGCAGGAAGTCAGGTGCTCGGAATTCGGCACCGCCATCATCGAGCGGATGTAGGTCCCGGGTAACCGGATCTTCGGATATTCCTCATGTTCGTCGACTTCGCGAGAATCCACGTAAAGGCCGGACGCGGCGGCAACGGCTGCTGCAGCTTCCGCCGCGAGAAGAACGTGCCGCTGGGCGGACCGGACGGCGGCCATGGGGGCGACGGCGGTCATGTCGTCCTGCAGGTCGACCCGGGCAAGCGCACGCTGCTCGATTTCCAGTACCAGCACCTGTACCGAGCACGGAACGGCACCCACGGGCAGGGCAAGGACATGCACGGCCGGAATGCCCCGGACCTGGTCATCGGCGTCCCTCCCGGGACCATCGTCAAGGACCGGGAGACCGGTTCGGTGATTTCCGACATGGTCGGGGTGGACCAGACGCTGGTCATCGCCCGGGGAGGCCATGGGGGCCGCGGCAACTCGGCATTCGCCACGTCCACCAACCGGGCACCCCGGCGCTGGGAAGAGGGCCATCCCGGCGAAGAACGCCTGCTCGAACTCGAACTGAAGCTTATCGCCGACGTGGGGCTGGTCGGTCATCCGAACGCGGGCAAGTCCACCCTGCTGTCGCGTCTCTCCGCCGTAAGGCCCAAGATCGCCGACTATCCCTTCACTACCCTCGAACCCAACCTGGGCATCGTCAAGCTGGGAGACTACGACCGCTTCGTCCTCGCGGACATACCCGGCCTGATCGAGGGCGCCCACGAAGGCAAGGGACTCGGGCACCAGTTCCTCCGCCACATCGAGCGGACCCGGATCCTCGTCTTCCTGCTCGACGCGAGCCAGCCCGATCCCCTTCACGACTATGAAGTGCTCGTCAACGAACTCCGCCAGTTCAATCCCGTACTCCTCTCCCGCCCCGCCCTGGTCGTCTTCTCCAAGCTGGACCTGATCGTGGACCGTTCCGTCCTGGACGGCCTCGTCGTGGACCCCGTCCGCGCTAAGCACGCGGGCCAGCGCAACAACCCCGTGCAGGCGATCTCATCCGCCACCGGAGAAGGCATTCCCGAACTCCTCGGGGAAATCGGCCAGATACTTCACGAGATAGGGCCCTCCTCGCCCGACTAATCTCCATGAATCGCGTCGGACGGATAAACGTGCCGACGGGTTTCCGGTTAGTTCCGTAACCTGCACCCGCATCGAATGGCCGTCCCTTGAGGACCGGTCTATGGAGGATCTGTCTATGGCGGACCAGTCTATGGCGGACCGATCTATAGCGGACCTGGCATCCTGGCTGACCCTTGCGCGCGTGCCGGGCATCGGCGCGTCACGGTTCCACGCGCTGTTGTGCCGGTTCGGGTCGCCCGCCGCGGCCCTGTCCGCCACTGTGGACGAACTGGCCGAGACCGAAGGGGTGGGACCGCGGATCGCCCGGGCGGTGCGCGGCCACCGGGACCAGGCCTTCGTCGACCGCCAGCTGCGCCTGCTCGAACGGCACGACGCGCGCATCGTCACCTTCCGCGACCGGGACTATCCCGAGCGGCTTCGCGATATCTACGATCCGCCTCCGCTGCTCTTCGTTTCCGGCGGCTGGAAAGCGGAGGACGAACTGTCCATCGCCATCGTGGGGACCCGGTTTACCACCGCATATGGCCGAAAGATGGCCGAGTCCTTCAGCGCGGAACTGAGTGCGTACGGATTCACCGTCGTGAGCGGCCTGGCGCGGGGCGTGGACACGCTCGCCCACCGGACCGCACTGCGCGGCAACGGCCGCACGGTGGCGGTGCTGGGTTCGGGGCTCGACCGGCCGTACCCCGCGGAGAACCGCAAGCTGATGGCATCCATCCGGGAACATGGCGCGGTGATGACGGAGCACCCCTTCGGGACCGGCCCGGACGCCGTCCATTTCCCCCAGCGCAACCGGATCATCAGCGGCGCTACCCTGGGCACGATCGTGGTGGAGGCCGGCAAGCGCAGCGGAGCGCTGATCACCGCACGCTTCGCCCTAGACCAGGGCCGCGAGGTCTTTGCCGTACCCGGATCCCTGGACGCGGCCGGCAGCGAGGGGGTGAACCGGCTGATCAAGGACGGTACGGCCAAGCTGATCCAGCGGGTCGAGGACGTGATCGACGAACTGGCGCCCCGGCTGGGTTTCGAGCCCTCCAGGTCGGAGCCGGAACAGGCCGGCCCGGCTTTCGATCTGCCCCCCGAGGAGCAATCCATGTACGGCCAGCTTTCCTCGGATCCCAAACACATCGACCACCTGGCGTCCGCCCTTGCCCTCACGTCCTCCCAGGCGCTCGGCGTCCTGCTGGCGCTTGAGCTGAAAGGCGCCGTGCGGCAATTGCCGGGCATGATGTTCGTGAAATCCTGACCCCGTCAGCCCGGTCGTCTTCCCACAGGTTATTTAGGTTGACACGCCCCGCTCTCCCGATGTTACATCAAGGACAACTCGCTTGAATCGCCAAAACGCACGCTGTGGCCGGATATGCACGATCAGCAGACCCGCGGTAAACTCGTAGAACGCGATGAACTTGCGGCGGTCGTGGAACGCGCGCGGCAGGAAGGCGGCACCGTCGTGTTCACGAACGGTTGCTTCGACCTGCTCCATCCGGGCCATGTCCATCTCCTGCAGACCGCGCGATCATTCGGTGACCTGCTGATCGTGGCCATTAACACCGACGCGTCCGTCCGGGCGATCAAGGACGAGGGCCGGCCGATCTACGGCGAATCGGAACGGGCCTACATGCTCGGCGCCCTGGCCTGCGTGGACCACGTGGTCCTGTTCAGCGAGCCAACGCCCATTCCGCTGCTCAACCTGCTCAAGCCGGACGTCCTGGTCAAAGGAGGCCATTACGGTCACGAGGAAGTGGTGGGCTGGGACGTGGTGGAAGCCTACGGCGGCCGCGTGGAAAGAGTGCCCGTGCTGGACGGGATGTCCACGTCGGGCACGATAGAACGCATCACCGGAAAGGGAACTTAATGCCTGATACACGCCAGAAACTGCTGGTGCTTTACCTGCGGACCCCCGACCTGCATGCCGGCGTCGTGGCCTGGTCCGAATTCGACGGGACTTCGCCCGCCGACGAACGCCACACATCGGGGGACGCCGCGGACTCGGGCGGCGCTACGAATCCACCCTACGCGTCGGTCGTGGACGCCATGCGGGACGGCTGGCGTGTCGTCCAGTTTCCCCAGCAATACCCGGCCTATCCGGGCACGGAATACCAGGTGTCCTATCTCAAGTACGAGTACATACTCGAAAAAATGGAGGTGGTCGATGGCTGACAGCACCCATCTGTTGAATTCGAAGCAAATGGCGCGTTTTGTCGCGGAAGGGTATCTCCGTTTCGACGAACTCGTGCCCGACGACCTCAACCAGGCCGTGAAAGACGAAATGGACAAGCAGGCCATCCCCCGGGAAGAGGCGGGATCACCGCTGAGCGCGATCTGGCCGGACGCGGCCGTGGGACGCGTGTTCCGGCTTCCGGAGATCGAGGGCATCATCCACAGCCTCGTCGGTCCCGATCCACTGTACGATCACCACGCCGTGCACACCGTAGCGGCGGGCCACCACTTCGGGCAGCACTGGCACGCGGACGCGATCATCGACACGCGGCAGCACTTCGACATCCAGTTCATGTATTTCGCCCACGACACGCCCAGGGAGATGGGGGGCACGCTGATCCTTCCCGGCAGCCACTACCGCCGCATCAGCGAATCCGATATCGCCCGGTACCACAACTTCGTGGGGCAGGTGCCGATGATCTGCAAGGCCGGGACGGTGATCGTGCTCCATCACGGCATGTGGCACTGCGCCCAGCCGAATCGCACCAACGAGATGCGGTACATGTTCAAGCTGCGCCTCAATCCCACGGTCCGGCAGCTAAGGCTCTGGAATACGGATGACATCGACGATCCGGAAGTCAGCCATATCCTGAGCACGAACCAGCCGTGGCACGGGAACGAAGAACGCATCGAACATGTCAACCGGATCCACTTCTGGCGGTTTCTGACCGGTGACGACCAGTTCGACAACCACTACTGGCTGAGCCGGATCGAGAACGAACCCCAACTGGTGTGAGACGAAAACGCGTTCATGACCACGGGTAACCTGCGCCGACAACTGGGTATCTGGCCGACCACGGCCATGGTGATTAGCGGGATGATCGCCGTGGGGATCTTCCTGGTGCCCGCCGGGATGGCCAAGTCGCTGGGATCGCCCCTGCTACTGCTCGTCATCTGGCTGGCGATGGCCGGAATGGCCCTCTGCGGATCGCTGTGTTTCGGGGAGTTGGCCTCCCGTTATCCCCACGCGGGCGGAGGATACGTCTACCTCCGGGAGGCCTACGGCACGCCGACGGCCTTTCTGTACGGCTGGATGTCCCTGATGGTGCTGGATCCGGGCATCACGGCGACCCTGGCGACCGGGATGGCAAGCTACGCGGGCCATATCTACCCGATGGATCCGGTCGCGATGAAGGTGCTGGCCATCGCTGTGCTGGCCGTCCTCACCGGCGTCAACATCTACGGCGTGCGCATCGGCGCCTGGATCATCGTCCTGCTGACCGTATTCAAGGTCGGCGTGCTGGCGATCATCTCCCTACTGGGGTTCGGCCTGGGGCTCGGCGACTGGTCGAACTTCACGCCGTTCGTCGAGCGGCCGGCGGATTCCGGTCCGCTGTTCGGCGCCCTCGCCGGCGGCATCGTGGGCGCCTTCTTCGCCTTTGCCGGCTGGTGGGACCTGAACAAGGTGGCCGGCGAAATCAAGGACCCGGCGCGCACCCTGCCCCGGGCGCTGCTGCTGGCCGTGGGCATCGTCGCGTTGACCTACATCACCACCAGCGCCGTCTTCATGTACCTCGTACCCGTATCCCAGGTCACCAGCGACGAGACCTTCGCGGCGCAGGCCGGCGAGGTGCTCTTCGGCCGCAGCGGCGGTATCCTGTTTTCCTCCGTGGTCATCCTGTCCATCGTCGGCAGCCTGACCGGGCTGCTGCTCATGGCGCCGAGGGTGTATTTTGCCATGGCCAGGGACGGCGTCTTCCTCCGCTTCGCCGGCGCGGTCCATCCCGCCTTCGGCACGCCCTACCGCGCGATCGCCATCCAGGGCGGACTGGCCTCGCTGCTGGTGTGGCTGGGGACCTTCAGCCAGATTCTGGATTACTTCATCTTCGTGGCCGTCCTGTTCATCGCGCTCACCGTGGCGGGCTTGTTCGTGGTACGTCGCAGGTCGGCCGAGACGCCTCCCTACCGGACCCCCTTCTATCCCGTCACCCCGGTGCTGTTCCTGATCCTCGCCGCGGTCCTGCTCGTGCTGCTTTTCGGCAACAGCCCCGTGCAGGCCCTCCTCGGTGTCGGCGTGACGGTCCTGGGCATACCGGTGTACTTTCTCGTGTTCAGAAACCAAACCACGCAGCAAAGACCGTCAGGAGAAGACCATGGCCTGGATTAAGACCGTTTCCGCGTCGGATGGGGACGAAGGGCTGCTCGCCGCCCTCGAGGCGCAGCGCGCGCTCTATCCCGCGGAATACGACACGCCGGTGCATCCTACCGACGACGGTACTTCCGGCATCGTGGCGTCGCATTCATTGATTCCGGAGGCGCTGCATCACGCCTTCGCCACCTTCGGTGTGTTGATGTCGCCGGATCTGCCGCTCTCCCGCAGGCAGCACGAAATGATTTCGACCATCGTCTCGTCGCGAAACCGGTGTGTCTACTGAATTGATTCGCACGCAGAGTTTCTGCGTCGGGTCACGTTGGACAGCGAACTGGTCGAAGCGATCAAGTACGACTACGAAAAGGCGCCGCTGAACGCGCAGGACCGGGCGATGCTGGATTTTGCCATCCGGCTCACCGAGGATGCCACGCAGATCCGGAAAGCCGATCTCGAGGGACTGCGGTCCGTGGGGTTCGACGACGTCGCCATCCTCCAGATCACCCTGATCGCGTCGTGGTTCAACTACATCAACCGCGTCGCGGACGCCCTGGGGGTGGGACGGGACGCGGACGAATCGTAGGACGCCGCCTTACGGGAGAATGGCGATGGCCCTTCCCGGTCCGCCGTGGTTGCTCTCGAGGCGGGGACTCAGGAAGACGTAGAAGGCGCCCTTCGGCGGAAGCTGCCCCGCGCCAATCAGATACTCCGTGAAGATCATGTCGTGGTTCACCGCCGCCCAGTGGGTCTTCATCGATTCCACCGGGTCCACCGATCCCGTGTCGGGCGCGTCGATGCCTACGTGCTTCACGCCTTTGCCGGCCAGGTAGGCGATGACGTCCGCGCCCGGCGCCGGCCAGCCTTCGGACGCTCCGTCCAGGGGTGCCTTGACGCTCTGTTCCGCCCGGCCCCGCTCGAACCGGCGGAAGTGCGCGTCCGTATGACCGGTGTGGAAGAGCACGACCTCGCCTTCTTCGATCTCCCCGTACAGTTCCTCGTGATTCCTGACGTCGTCCAGCGTGATGGCCGGCGAGGCCGGCCAGGCATCCGGTGAAGTCGTCCCCACGCGGTGCTGCACGTTGATGACCCGGGCAGGCCCCATGAAGTGGTGCAGGGGGACCTTTTCCGTCGTCATCTCCGTGCGCTTCAGCGGACCGTGCGCGGCTTCGAAGTCCTGCAGCGCAGCGCGGACCGTTTCGTCATACCGGTCCACATCGAAACCGGGCGGTGGGCCGTAGTGCGCGGGCGGGTCCACGTGGGTCCCGGTATGGGCGTCCATGATGTGTGTGTTGACCCAGTAGGGGCCGAAGGGCCCGTCGAAGTAGTTCACGGGCTGCACCCTGGTATAGGGAAAGACGTGGCGGCCCACGCCCCTGCCCGGCCACCAGACGGGCCGGTCCATGGACAGCGTCACGGAGAGGTCGACCACCCGTTTGGCCCTTACGGCTTCGAGCAGGCGCGACGCCAGTGCCGGGTTGGTGATGGCCACGGCCCGCGTCTCGACTGTCGGGGAGTTCGCGTGCTTGACCGGCAGGGCGATGTACAGGGAACCGTTGGGTGTCCTGTCCAGGTTGATCAGCCCCTCCGTGTGGACGGCGCCGTACTTGAAATGACCGAGGTGGCTCTCCAGGGCAAGGGGGTTCTCGAACATGCCCTCGGGACCCGGCGCCGTGTATCTGGGCGGACCCAGCCCGCCCATGCTCGGACTGTCGATGCCCATGAGCCACACCCCCCGGCTGCCCACGTATTCGGCCGCGTCGTAGTCCGGCGCGGGCCATCCGGGGACCGTCCCGGCGACGGGTTCCACGATCAGGCGGCGGTCATCCGGCGCGGGCCGGTCGTGGCGGTCGTCGTACCCGCTCCAGTACAGGACGGCGTCGCCCGGTCCCATGGGTCGGTGCGCCGCCTCGGCGGCCTGGACCACATCCAGGGTGAACAGGGGGCTTACGCCCGGTGGGGCCTGGTCCAGCATGGACCGGCCGTCGATCTTGTATACCTCGCCCACCAGTTGCCAGGCCGGGACTTTTTCCACCGTCAGGTCGCCCCAGTAGTGGGCGTTCGGCAGTCCGCTGTGCTGGGGAGGCATCATGTGGGCCGGCGTGTCCGTCTGCGTCGCCGTGTTCTCGTCCAGGATGATCAGGTCCGATGCCCAGGGCCGGTCCCCGTGGACGATATAGGGCACGACGAGGGGCTGGTGATGGACCTGTCCGCCAGGCCAGTACTGGTAATGGCGGCCGGATATGACCGGCGAAAGATCGACTACGTCGTCGGGACCCACCGGGGTGTACTGGGCGGAGGCCGTCAGAGTGATGCTCTGGATGAGGACGACGAGGACGAGGACGGCCAGTCCGCGGGGCGGTCCAGCCACGCGGGTGCACCTGGCCGCGCGTGCGTACCTATGGATCGGGTACATGGTGCGCTCCCTGGATTTTCAGCATTGTGAAGCCACGCGCTGTGCGTGGTAACCTGACGACGGGAAACGATGATGTCGGGAAACGATGCGTGCCTGGTGGCCTGCCCGTGGTGGAATACTGCGGTCCGGAATGGGAGATCTACATACCGACGACCGCGAATAACGGTTGTTAACCGACTTGCGACGAATTACAGTGCTACCGTGATCGCATCAAAAGTATACAGGGGCCGAATACGACTGGCAAACGTTTAACATCACGGCGACAGGGCGTGCCCGAAACACCGCCGCCGATCCGATTCCCCACACCCATCAAAGGAGCCTCACCCGTGTCTAACCTGCGCGTCGGCATCATCGGACTGGGCGGCATCGCCCGTTCCCACTGCGAAGCCATCACGAACCAGGACGGCGTGGAGATCGTGGCCGTAGCCGACCTGCTCGACGAAAAGCGCCAAGAATACATGGAGAAGTACGACATCCCCAGAGGGTACGCCACCCATACGGAACTGTTGGAGGACGACGAGGTTGAAGCAGTGGCCGTCGTCCTGGGCCACCAGCTGCACCACCGGCTGACCGTGGACGCCTGCAACGCGGGCAAGCACGTCCTGGTGGAGAAGCCCATGGCGATCAGCCTGGACCAGTGCGACGACATGATCGCCGCCGCGGCGGCCAACGGGGTCAAGCTCATGGTGGGCCTGACGCAGCACTTCTACGGCACCAGCGTCAAGGCCAAGGAGATTCTCGATTCCGGCGTCCTGGGACCGGCCATCACGGGGGTGTGCTACATGTCCAAGAACTGGGGGTACGGCGGCCGCAGGCCCCAGTATCGCAGCCGGTTCCACGGCGGCGGCATGTGGATGACCAACGGGGTCCACGTGGTGGACAGGCTCTCCTGGGTCATGGCCTCGCAGGCGGTCTCGGTCTCCGCTTCCATCGGCAACCGGGCGCATTACCAGGCCGCGGACGATTCCGCCACGGCCTTCATCCGCTACAAGAACGGCACCTCAGGCGTGGCGGTGGCCGTCGGCTACGCCGATGGCGGGCCCAACCACGAGTGCCAGGTGATCTGCGCCAACGGATCGCTGCGCTTCAGTGAGTCCGGCGAGAAGTACGTCAGGATGGGCAAGGACAACCGGTGGGAAGACGTTCCCTTCGACGACCCGCCTCATCCCATGTACAATGAGTGGAAGGGGTTTGTCGAGGCGATCCGCAAGGATACCGAACCGCCTACGCCCGGAGAATGGGGCCGCCACGTCATGGAGATCCTGTTCGCCGCGGAGCAGTCTTCCATTTCCGGCCGGGAGGTGGCGCTGGCCAGCGGGGGACAATGGACTCACCAGCAGTCCGGCACGCCGGTGAACATCGATCACGGCTGGACCTGACGGACCTGACTGACCTGAATAACCTGTCGTCCCGTCCCGCTCCCAGACCGGCCGCTGTATTTCCGGCCCGTCGTGTTTTTGGTCGCCGAACTTCCGTGAGTCGAATTTCCGACCGCCGTATTTCCGTGGGCTGTATTGCCGCGATTGGACGTGCCCATAGAGGCTACTGCGCGCGGGTATGCTCCACCACGGCCAGGGTGACGTCGTCACATTGCCGTGATCCCGTCGAAAACCCGAATACCTCCGCCATGACGGTGTCCTTCAATGCGCCCGCATCCTGGTGCCTGTGATTCGTCAGCAGGGACTCGAGTCTTCGTTCTTCGTACAGCTCGCCGCCGGCGTTGGCCGCCTCGGTGACGCCGTCGGTATACATGAACAGTCTGGACCCGGGTTCGAACCGTACCGTTTCGGTCTCGAAGGAGACCGCGGCGATTCCCAACGGCGGCGTAACGGGATGCAGCTTCTGCACCGGTCCATCCCGCGGCAGGAGCATGGGCGGATTGTGCCCGGCGTTGCAATACCGCAGGATTTTCGCCCGGGTATCGATCTCGGCGTGGAAGAAGGTGATGAACTGGCTCACCGAGGAATGATGAAGTATGTACTCGTTCAACCTGCCGACGCGTTCCACCAGCGGTACGCCGATGTCGATGAGGGTGGTCAGCATGGTCTTGCAGGCGACCATGAGCAGTGCGCTGGAGGGGCCGTGTCCGGTGACGTCGGCGATCGTCACCGTCAGGATGTCGTCGCCGTAAGGGATGAAGTCGTAGTAATCCCCGCCGATCTCCTCGCAGGACACGTGGGCGCCCGCGCAGGCCAGCGAGCTGAAGGCATAGCTTTCTCCCGGCAGCAGCCCGGCCTGGATCTCGCCGGCCAGGGCCAGTTCCTTGTCCATGGCGCTCTTGGCCACGGCGGCGTCGAACAGGCGCAGGTTGTCGGTCTTGATGGCGGTCAGGTTGGCCACCGCGCTGGACAGGCCGAGATGGTCCACGGTAAACTGCACGGCCGGATCCGCGGAATCGAGGTAGAGCAGGCCGAACACCCGGTCCTCATGCCACAGGGGCACGCATAGTATGGACACCAGCCGGCGGACGATCACGCTCTGCCGGTCCCTGAACCGCTCGTCCCCCAGGGCATTCGAAGTGATCGAGGCCATCCGGTTTTCCAGGGCCTGTTTCACCGCCGTCGTACTGATCGAAATCGAACGGTCTTCGTAACCGGGCCGGGAGGCCAGCGTCTGGATTTCGAAGTCGTAGCCATCCCCGGTCTCAACGGGATGGACGATCGCACAGCAGTCCGCCTCCAGCCACTCCAGCAGGCTCCGCGTCACGAGTGCGCCCAATTCGGCCTCGCTGCGGGCCGTCATGACTTCCTTGCTCAGTTCCGTGAGTTTCAGCAGCCGTCCGTCGGTATCCTCTTGCCGCACGGCGGGTGTGCCGCCCGCCATCGTATACGGCAACTGATCCGCCCGGAAGAGGGAGGCCGGCGCCTGCAGATCATCGGTGCTCTCTTCGGGTTCCAGGCCTCCGGGCTCATTGCCTGCGGGTTCCGGGCCGCCGGACGCTGCCCTGGCGGGTTCCGCACCACCGGGTTCTCCTCCCTCGAAGACGAAAACCGATCGGCCGAGCCGGATGCGGTCACCCGGCAGCAGGGGGGCGGGCTCGCCGCCGACTGGATGTTCGTTGACGTAGGTCCCGTTCCGGCTGCCCAGGTCCGAGATCACGTAGCCCGACGCCTCCATTTCGATTCGCGCATGAAGCTTCGAAACGCCCCGGTCGCCGCGTAGGGCGATGTCGGCCTCGCCGGAACGGCCCAGGGTAGTGACATCCCGTGACAGGACATGGACTTGCGGATCTTCCGCCTGTAACAACTTCAGGTAGGGCACGGGGGTGCTCCGAGTCGTGCGGTTCTTGCGAATTCAGTCGGAAACGCCGGTGGCGCCCGACGCGCTTATGATCTCGGTTCGTTTCTCAGGTCGAAGGCCACCTTGACCGCGCCGTGCCGACCGGCTTCCAGGGCCCGGCCGATGGCCTTCCGGTATTCCTTCAGGGGGAAGAGGTCCGTCACGAGGGGCTTCAGGTCGATCTTACCCGACGCAAGCAGATCCATGGCCAGGTCGAAGGTCCGGACGGATCGGCCTTCGTATCTCTCCGTCCCGTAGGCGTAGGCCCCCTGCACCTTCAATTCCTTGTACCACACCGCCGTCCAGTCGATCCCGGCGGGGATGCCCGGCATGCCGACCACGGTCACGCCGCCGCCGGAGCCCGTCAACCGGAGCGCGTCGTCGATGGTGCGCGACGATCCGACGCAGTCGAAAGTCCGGTGCACGCCGCCGATGAACACGGGACGTCCGATCTCGGGCCGGTGGATCTCCGCCCCCGTCACTTCCCTGACCGTATCGTAGAGGTTTTCGTCCCGGCCGATGACGCGGTCGGCGCCGAGAGCGGCCGCCAGGGTTTGCTGATGAGGATACCGCGCGGCGGCGAGGATGGGGCACTTCGCGCCCAGGGCCCGTATGGCCGCGATGGTGAGGAGTCCGATGGCGCCGCAGCCGATCACCAGGACAGTCTCGTCGTCACCGGGGAATGACTTCAGCACGGCGTGCAGGCAGCAACTGAAGGGTTCGACCAGGACCGCTTCCTCGTCGGAAAGCCGGCCGGGCACCCGGTGGACCTGGAAGGGGTGGGCCACCAGGGACGTGCTCCATCCACCGCCCGTGTCCCTGCAGTACCCGGTTTGTATGCCCGGGGAAACGTCGCCGTGCATGACCATCTCGCACAGGCCGAAATCGCCTGCTTTGCACGACGGGCACGGAGGGTGAATACCCCGGACGGCGCAGCAGAGGCCGGGTTCGATCACCACGCGGTCTCCCCGGGAGACGTCCCCGGGTCCGGAACCGGTCTCTTCGACCTCGCCCACCACTTCGTGGCCCAGGACGAAAGGCGCGGAGATCAGGGGGGAAAAATAGGGGCTGCCCTTCGCCCGTATGGTGGAAAGGTCCGATCCGCAGATTCCGCTCAGAAGCGGCCTGACGCGCATCCATTCAGGCGTGGGAAGCGTGGGGGGATCGACTTCCGCCATGCGGATGCACGACAGCGCGCCGGTGGCCGAGCCGGGGCGCCGATGGCCGAGGGTGCGGACGAAAAGGTACCGGGGTACGCTCTTGATGTATTGAACGGCTTTCATACATGGGTCCAGTGCACGACTTCCCATCCGCCGGCATCCGCGGCCTTCTTCAGCTTGCCGCCGGGATTCACGGCGACGGCGTGGCCAACCACGCTCAACATGGGCTCGTCCGAACTGCTGTCGGCATAGGCATAACACCGGGCCAGATCGATACCGCGGCGCTCGGCGTAATCCCGGACGATGCGGGCCTTCGCCTCGTCGCCGATGGGCGGGCCTTCCGTCTCGCCGGTCAGCCAGCCGTCGTCTTCCCTCATGGACAGGGCGATGAGGTCGTCCGCCTTGGTGTATTCCGCCAGCGGCTCCATGACGAAATCCAGGGACCCGGTGACCAGGACCACGCGCTCGCCCCGTTGCTGGTGCGCCCGTATGCGATCGACGGCGCCGGCGAACATGCGCGGACGCATGACTTCCTCGAAGAGCCGGCCGCTCCTTGAGACGCAGTCCCCGCGATTGAATCCCCGGTACTGCCGGTAGAACGACTGGATGAAACGGCTCCGGCTGATCTTGTCGAGGACGATGTAATAGAGGATTTTCGGCAGGAATCCGATGGTCCAGAGGAAGCGCCGCGGCGCGGAATACTCACAGGTCCTGTAAAAAGCGTAGTAGTGTACGATGGTCGCGTCCACGATGGTGCCGTCCACGTCGAAGAAGGCCGTCGCGGCGTGTTCCCGGCCGTTCACGATGCGGTCCGCGATATACAGATAGCCGTCCCGGTCGATGCGCCCGATGTCCCCCGTGTGAAGCCACCCGCCGCGGAGACGGTTCTCTGTCGCCGCGGAGTTTCGGTAGTACCCCTGCATGACGTTGTTCCCGCGCACGATGATCTCGCCGTTGCCTTCCGAATCGGGGGCCTGGATTTCAACGTCTACCGCCGGCAGGGCCACGCCGACGGAAGAGGGCTTGCTTCGGTCCATGGGATTGACGGTCACGACCGGGGCCGCTTCCGTGAGTCCGTATCCCTCGTGGATCGTCAGCCCGATCTCCCGGTAGGCGTGGTACAGATCCGAATCAAGCGTGCCGCCTCCGCTGACCAGCAGCCGCATGCGGGAAACGACACTCTCGCCGTCTTTTTCGGCCGATTGCCGCAACGACCCGAGTAGCAACCCGAATAACCGGGGCGCCGCGATGAGGCAGTTGACTCCGGTTGCATCCATCAGGCCGACCAGGGACCGCGGCCGTACCGACGTGGTATAGGTAATGGTCGCCCCCGCGTAGAACGGCATGAGGAAGCCGCCCGTGAACTCGAGGGCCTGGCTCATGGGCAGCAAGGACAGGAAATGGTCGGTCCGGTAGGCGCGCAGGATCTCGGCGAGGGACAGCAGGTTCGAAACGAAGTTCCGATGGGTCAGCACCACGCCGTGGGACTCGGCCGCCATGCCCCGGGTAAACATGATGGCGGCCGGCGTATCGGGTTCCACCGGCGCCCATGGAGGCGGCTCCTCGTTCAGGGTGATGGGCGACGCGGACCGTCGTGGCGCGTCGAACGGCAGTCCGTGGTTTTCGATATTCCAGAACATGACTTCGTCGCCGGGCTCCGCCGACGCCGTGAGCAACGCGTGACCGCTTTCCGTGCACAGGATCGCCCTCGATTCGGTAAACCGGGCGATGCGCCATACTTCCTGGGGCGTCGACCGGCGGTCCACGGGCACGAGCACGGCCCCGGCCACCATCCCGGCAAAACAGGCGATACCCCATTCGGGCCGGTTCTCCGAGAAGAGCAGAACCCGGTCGCCCGGATGCAGGCCGCTGGACCGCCACTGCCAGCCGATGTGTCCGGCCAGGGCGAACACGTCCTTGAAGGAATAGCGGATCCAGCCGTCGCCGTTTTGCATCTGCAGCACGGTCTTGTCTCCGTACATGTCCGCGCTCTTTGCCAGTATGTCCGTCAGCGTATCGAGATGGGGCAGGGCGTCTTCCCCGGCCTGGGCGAACCCGGAACGCTCCGCCACTTCCTCTTCTTCCGTGACCGCGGGCTTCGGCTCATCGGTCTTCAGCACGTGGCGTTTCAGGCCCGGGATATGGATTTCCTGGAAATACGTCTTCCAGTGGATCCTGGAGACGTCGCCGTTGAAGAGCAGCCGGTCCTCCGGATCCAGGCTTTCGTGCAACCTGACCGTGCGGTCCGTATCGAAGGTGCATTCCAGGGATGTATAGGGGCTGTAGATCGCGGCGTAGTACAGCATGCGCGAGATCGCCGATTTCATCACGGTGATTCTGCGCTTCAGGTTGTTCAGCGTGGTGATCCGGTTGAAGCGGTTTAAAAACCACAACGCGGCGTTCAGGGGATAGACGTAGCGCAGGTTGTACCGGCGCCGGAACTGGCCAAGCGTCGGGTAGGTCCACCGCTGGATCGGTATGGGTTCGTTGTTCCGGTTCAGGCGGGGATTCTCTCGAAAGTACTCGTATGAGTGCTCGAAGGCCTGGTGGAAGAGGACGGGATTCCGGTCGCCCGTCGATACGTGATACACGCCGATCCCGCCTTCCCGGGCTGTGCGCGCCATGGCCGCCAGGGTCGTATTGGCCACGATATCCACCGGGATGATGTCCACGATCATGTCCTTCTGGCCGGGGAAGTCCGGCAGGCGCCCCTTGCTCACCGCGTCGATGAGCGGGTCGGCCACCTTGAGCCCCTCGATCCATCCCGGTTCCGGCTCGACCAGCGCGCTTTCCACGATGGACGGCCGGATGATGGCCGTGGGCAGGTCGCCCCGGTGCTTGACGATCAACTGCTCGCCCATGGCCTTCGTCAGGGTATAGCTGTCGTGCCACCCCCGCTGCTGCCCGCGGCGCATGCCCTCTTCGATGAGCTTTTCTTTGAGCCAGCGCTTGCGAAAAGTCTCCATCTGGGCGTCGAGCCAGCGCTGCGTGGGGCTCGGGTTCTGCTGCAGCGCCATCTTCCTGAAACGATCCTGCTGGTCCGGCGACCGGGAATCGTCGTGGATTTCATCCGACCTGGCGAGTATGTCCGTATTTCCCGTTCCAGGTCGAAAGGCGCGTCGCTTCGCCCCATTTCCTGGGCCATGGACCAGTCCGGACGGGGTGGGGTTTCGGGAATGCGTCCCCTGGTCTGGCCGTTGACGTAGGCCGTCGAGACGTGGACCAGCGTGGCGTCGCCGCACGATTGGGCGAAATCCATCATGCGCCGCGCGCCGAGGGTGTTGAGCTGAAGCGCGGCGTCAATTTCTTCGTCGAAGGTCACGGAAGCCGCGCAGGTGAGCACGACGTCGACTTCCGCCGCGAGCCGGCGGTACAGGTCCGGTTCCAGTCCGAGGTGGTCCAGGGTAAGGTCGCCCTCGACGGCGTGGACCTTTGCGCGCATGACATCCGCGAAACGATCGCCGTGGGTCTCGCGCAGCCGGGCGAAGGCGGCGGACTGGAGGATCTCTTCCTCCACCCGTTCCCGCGCCGTCAGCGTGGTGCCGTCCTTCCTCCGGCGGGCCCGGACGACGAGGTAGATACGGCCGACTTCCGGAGCGCACCGCAGGATCTTTTCCACGATGGCTTTCGCCAGGAAACCGGTGGCGCCGGTGATCAGCAGCGTCTTTCCTTGCAGGTAGGTGACGATTTCACTCATGCCTTACCGTCTTTCGATGCCGTCTCCCGATGCGCGCCACGGGGCAGTGGCCGTCATGCGCGCCCCGGGGCGGCGGCCGTCATGCGCGCCACGGGGCAGCGGCCGTCATGCGCGCCACGGGGCAGCGGCCGTCCCGGCGGTTGGATTCACGTGGCCATCAGTCGCTTGAACTGATCGACCCAGGGTATGGGCGACGGATCGGTGTCGTTCATGAGCGCCTGGTAGAAACTGGCGTAGGTACCGAGCAGGAGCAGGTCGCAGGCCTGCTCGAGCGCCGTCTCTCCCCGGGGCGTTACGACGGAACACGCAATCCCCTGCTGCTCGAGCAGCGTGCGGGTGATCTCGTGGCGGCGCCGGTTGCGCGGATCGTACAGGCCGGACTGGATCAGTACGGCGGCGAGTCCGTCCCGATACTCCGCGGGGTGTGTCATTCCTTCGAGCAGATGGTGATTCAATTCCGGTATGGCGAACCAGGCGGCCAGGTTCTTGGCGTTCTCGTTCCACTGGTTGGCCAGGATGTGGGCGTTGCCCGTGAGATGCTCGGAAGCCATGATCAGGACCGACTTCCCCCGCGTGGCCCGGGCCAGCTCAAAGGCGGGGTTCTCCTCACCGGGCGCCGCGTATTTCGGGTTGTTCTCCCGGAGCAGCATGAGGGCGCCCGTTACCTCGGATTCGGCAAGCTCCACGAACCCCAGTTGCCGGAACATCGCCACGAGGTAGGTGACCGCGTAGCCCAGGCCGATCCGCGGCTGCCCGCAGGTGTTGAGCTCGCTGCCGAACACCACGGCCGGCAGTCCATGGCGCCCGGCGAACGCTTCCAGGTCGCCCCCCGTGGTCAGGGCGATCATCGGTATCCCCCGGGACACGCCGTATTCCGCCATGGCCATCACTTCTTCCGTGCCTCCGGAGTAGCTGGACAGCACGATGAGGGTCCGCTCGTCGATCCACGAAGGCGCGGCATAGTCGGATACGACGGTCACCGGGACGCGCAAGCGGTCGCGGAAGACGTCCTGTATCAGGTGGGCGCCCAGGGCCGATCCGCCCATGCCCGACACGACCACGTGGTTGACATTCCGGCAGGCGTCGGGGAAAGTGCGACCCGCCATTTCCTCCCAGGCCGCCTCCATCTGGTCGGGTATCGATCCGATGGACCCGTGCATGTCGGATTGGTCGAGGCGCGCCATTTTCGTCAAGGCCGCCTTCTGTTCAATAGGGCCGCTGGTATGAAGGGTGTTATGCATGGAATAGACCCGCCTGGTTCAGGATGTGCCGGCGTCCGCCCGTACGGCCCCGATTTCCTTCAGATAGGCGACGCTTTCTTCGAATTCCCGCGTCTCGTACGCCTTCAGGGCCTCGGTGGATTCGTCCTTCTCCCTGGGCGTGCGCCAGTCCTCCCCGACGGGGCGGACGTGGGACCAGTACAGCCGCAGAAACGGCAGCGCGTCCCTGATGTCGCGATCGGGGTACTCTGCCCAGTAGTCATCCATGAGCATGCGCACGTGCCGGGCGTAGATGGCGCCCAGTTCGATGGTTTTCGTGATCTCGCCGCGCTGGCCGGCCTGGCCGGGCTGGTCCGTTCCGCCGCGCTGGCCCTGGTATCCGTCGATCAGGGAAAGCAGGCCGGGATAGTCGACCACGCCGCTGCCCAGCGAACACCGCGCGATGCGGTACCCCTCGTCGGAGGGATGGATCGTGTAGTCCTTGAGGTGGACATGCCGCAGATACGGGAGAAGGCGTTCCGTGTATCCGAAGGGTTCCTCGCAGACCGCCAGCACGTTGCCCACGTCGAGCGTGATGCCGATGTACGCGCTGTCCAGTTCCTCGCAGAGCCAGCGCATGTCGTGAGACGTGGCGTCCGAGTGGTTCTCCACCGCGATGGTCACCCCGTGCTCCTCAGCGAGGGGCAGCGCCTCGCGCAGGATGTCCCTGCACCCGGCGAGATGGGCGTTCCACCGGCCCGACAGCGGTCGGCGGTCGCCGCCGAGTACGCCGCTCATGACCACGCGCAACGTCGAGGCGCCGATGGCCGCGGCCGCGGGAATCAGGCGCCGCAACATTTCGCCTTCGACCTGGCCGCCGTCCGCCACGACGAACAGGCCGTTTTCCTCGGCGCGGGCACGGGCCTGCGCCAGCGAGCCCGGGGACAGGTCGGTCAGGCAGCCGTCGGGTGGAAACTCCACGCCGCCGAGGCCGTGGTCGACGGCCATATCCATGAGCTCAAAGGCGTCATATCCCGTGTTGAACGAGTACGCGCAAACCCCTACTGACATAGGTTCTCCTTGCTACTGGTTCTCCTTGCCGCTGGTGCTATTCCGTCGGTTGTCGTCCCTGGACCGCGTAGCCGCCGTCGCACCGGATGTCCGTCGCCGTGATGTCGCTGGACTCGTCGCTCGCAAGGAACACGAAGACGTTGGCGACCTCCCCGATGGTGGCGACCCGGCCGATGGGATGCAGGCGGTCGAAAGCCTTGAGCGCCGCCTCCGGGTCTCCGGCGTTCTCCTTCACGAAGTTGTGCAGCATGGGCGAATCCACCGTGCCGGGCGAGACCGTGTTGACCCTGATCCCGTCCTCGGCCAGTTCCATGGCCTGGCCCCGGGCGAGCGCGATCAGCCCGCCCTTCGTCGCCCCGTAGACGGCCACGCCCGGATGGCCGTTATGGCCGGTGACGCTGGCCATGTGGATGATCGATCCGCCGCCCGCGGCGCGCATATGCGGAACACAGTATTTGCTGAACACGACCGGCGCCAGCAGGTTGACGGAGAGGATTCGGGACATGGTCTCCTCGTCCTGATCCTCGATGGGGCTTACGGGCATGATGGCGGCGTTGTTGACCAGAACGTCGATCCTGCCGAACCGGGACGCTGCATCGTCCACGAAGGACCTGACCCGGTCGTGGTCGGTGATGTCCAGCGCCTCCGCCAGTACGGGCCGGTCCGCGTCCGCGATCATACGGCCGGTCTCGGCGACGGTTTCGGCGTTGATGTCGCACACCGCCACCGCGGCGCCTTCCCGGGCGAATGCCAGTGCGATCCCGCGACCGATTCCGTCCCCGGCGCCCGTCACGATGGCGGCCTTGTTCGCTAGCCGCATGGCCACTCCACGCGTGTCAGTACGTGTACGCGCATATCAGTTGTACAATTGTACAAGTCCATGTGAATCCCCGCGGTAAATCCCAGCGGATCGCATCCCCAAAGGTCAGCTGCTCTGCAACCGTTGCTGCAGCCAGTGCGTCATGGGCGCCGGGGCGGGATCGCACACCTCCACCATCCGACCGGGGAGGGGCTGGCCGATGACGGCTTCCACGTCGCCGCGACGCTCCGAGACAACGTCAGAATGCAGCCCGGCGACATTCTGCCGCTCCTCCGGATCCTTCTCCAGGTCGAAGAGTTCGTCGCCCGCCTCGTCCTCGTAGCCCACCGCCGTGCAGAAATTCCAGCGGTCGTCCCGCACGCTGGCCCGGCCCACGGCGTTACCCGTGATGAATGATGCCCACCCGGTCACGATCCGGTCACGAACGGCGGCTGTTTCACCCGTGACCAGCGGCCACAGGTCCGCGCCGTCTGTCCAGTCCGACCGGACTCCGAGCCGTCCGAGCAGCGTGGGCATGAGATCGTGGTTCTGCACGAAGGCGTCCACGTCAACGTCCGTCGGTCCGCCGGGTACGCGCATCATGAGGTTGAGCTGGGTATTGAAGGGGTGCAGTTCGTTGGGCCCCTTGCCGAAACTCCCCTGGTCGAGCAACTGTGTGCCATGGTCCGACAGGATCACGATCAGGGTTTCATCGAGGAGGTTCAGGTCCGCCACCTTGTTCAGCAGCCGGCCCACGTACTCGTCCACGAGGGTGACCTCGCCCAGGTACAGCGCCTCGATGCGCCGGCGTTCCGCTTCCGAAGGCCCGCCTGGACCGCCTGGTCCGCCTGGACCGCCTGGCCTGCCTGATCCGCCCGACCCACTCGGTCCGCCTGATCCGTCACGCGCGTACGCAGGACCGGGCACGATGAAATCGAGGCCGTCGTGCTCGAAATACCGGTCGGCGTATTCCGGCGGCGGGTCCCAGGGCTCGTGGGGATCGAAGCTGTCGACCCACAGGAAGAAGGGCCCCGCCGTATGGTTGTCCGCGAGCCACGCGCACGCCGAGTTGAACACCCGGGCGCACTGGTAGTCGTCCTTGTCCTTCCGGTGGCGCTGGTTCAGCAGGTAGTTCACCAGGCCCGCATGCTTCGACATGTCGACGGGCTGCCTCACGTGCCGGGCGAGTTGCGCCTCGACCAGTGTCGGATCGCCGCTCTTCCAGTTGTCCGATTCCTGTCCCCGCACGAAATCCAGGTTGGCGAACCCCCGGGAAAAGTTCATGGTGGGCTTGAACATGTGGTACGTGTCGGCGATGAGGGCCGTCAGGTACCCCCGCTCCAGCAGCACCTCCGCGATCGTGTCCTGCTCCGGCGGGATCTTGTGCCAGCCCGGGGCATGGTGCCAGTGGCCGCGCCGGTCGAAGTTATACCGCCAGGGGAAGCTGCGCATCCCGGTGAACAGGGCTCGGCGGACCTGAAGCGTGGGCTGTCCCTCGCCGAAGGCGCGGTTGAACCGGATGCTGCCGCGGTGGAAGGCGTCGAGATTGGGCGTGTGTGCGTGACTATACTTCCTGCCCGGGCCGATGATGTCGGCGCGAAAGGTGTCCAGGCAGACGCAGATGACGTTCACGGGGGCTCCGCTGGGTTTCGGGATGATGTTTTCGTAGTGTTATCCGGAATTTCAAACAATGGGCAAACTAAGCGGAAGAGGCCGTTCCGTCAACGGAATTGCGGGCGAAGCGCATGGGCTTTCGGGCCGCGTAAACCGCTTCCGAATGGGACAATGGAACTTGAAACGCTTTCAGTTCAGGTATAATGTGAAAGGTTAATCAAAGGGAAACCCATATGACCCAACCCCCCGAATCCGAATACGACGCCATCGCCGGGGCCTACAAAGACTCCAAGCAGTTGTCCTTTCGACAATACATCGAGGAATACACGCTTTTCGAAATGCTTGGGGACATCTCCGGGGAGAAGGTGATCGACCTGGCCTGTGGCGAGGGGTTCTACACGCGCAAGCTGAAACGCGCCGGCGCCGGGGAGGCGCTCGGTGTCGACATATCGGCTGAAATGATACAGCTGGCCGAGGCCGAGGAACGCGCGCGGCCTACGGGATGCCGGTATCTGAGCCAGGACGCGGCAGACCTGGTCCTGGACGAACCGGTCGATCTCGTCGTGGCCATGTACCTGATGAACTACGCACGCGACGCGAACGAACTCCTTCGCTTCGTACGGGCGGCCCACGGGGCGCTGAAACCGGGCGGGCGTTTCGTGGGATTCAACGACAATGTCCTGAACGCACCCGGCGGCACGGTCTCATATGCCCGTTACGGATTTGAAAAGGAGTACAAGGGAACGCGGACCGGGGCGACGACCGACGGGACGCGGACCGGGGCGACGCCGTCCGAAGGCGACCCCATCGTCTACCGGTTCACCAACAACGACGGCACGCGGTTCGAATTCAACAACTACTATCACTCGCCGGGAACCTATCGCCGGGCCTTCGAGGAAGCTGGATTTGTGGGTTTTCGGTGGGTCGAACCGCAGTTGCATCCGTCCGAGCGGAACAACCGGTACTGGGACGATTTCATGGCCGCGCCGCCCATCATCGGGTTCGCGGCGGACAGGGCGTGACGGTTGCGGCACGGGTCGGCCGCTACTCCGCCCCCTCTTTCATCTCGTCGGCCGCCTTGCAGTTGCGGATCCAGATCTTGTCCTGCGTAGGTTCGTAGCCCTTCCAGGCGTAGGGGTCGGTGCCGGAAACCGGAACGATTACGCGCCGGTCGGCCGTGGCCGGACGCTCGCCCTCTTCGATGCCCCACGGCAGGAGGCTCCACGCGTTGCAGTAGTGGTTGACCAGCACGCGGCGGGTCTGTCCACTCCGGTTCTTGTAGGACCGGTGCAGGAGATAGCCGTTGAAGAACACCAGGGCGCCGGCGCGGACTTCGACCGGCACTTCCACGGACTCGTCGAAGCCGTAACTCTCGGGGGCGAAGTCGAACTCGTCGGGGTTCTCGTGGGCCCGCTGGGGGTACAGGTAGCCGTTGCGGTGGGAACCGGGTACGACGTAGAGGCACCCGTTCTCGATCGTGGCGTCGTCCACGGCGATCCACGCGCCGATGAGGGACCGGTCCCGCGTGGGGATGAAGATCTCGTCCTGGTGCCAGGCCTGGCCCTGGAACCGGGGCGGCTTGATGAAGTACATGGACTGCATGCACTTGACACTCCCGTCCCAGTACGGCAGGTGGGCCGCGGTGATCTGGCTGAGCACGCCGCAGATCTTCGGATGGCGCACGTACTTCTCGATCACCTCGCTGACGAAGTGGGGCTGGTGGATGCAGAGAATGCGCTGCAGCACGTCCTCGTCGGTGTCGTCCGGCCCGGGCGGCTCGAGTCCCCGGCAAGGATACTTGCCCCGCGCCACGTCCACCAGGTCGTCCTTCAATTCCTGTAGTTCCCCGGCGGTCATCAGGTCGGGAACGACGAGATAACCGTTGTCCACGTAGAACTGGATCTGCTCATCGTCCACGATCCGGGGGACTTCGATCGCGGGTTCGGTCTGCTGGGAAAGGTCGGTCATGGTCATGGCTGGCCTCGGCGACGTATGGACGTAAGGATCAGGGCGGTGAAATCAAGCGTGGATTGGCGTTGTTTCTGGAGTTATTCTAAACGAAACGCGTGGGCATTGTCAACCGCCCATTGCCCGACCGGGATAAATTAGGTCCGCCGGGATTATTGCTGTTTTCACGCGGTCATTCCTATATATTAATCGTAACTGCGCAGCGTTGTGGCGCGGTCCGGTTCGGACGAAGCCGCGAGGTAATCCGTCGCGGTCCCGTTTGAAATCCAATCCGATTCAGATGGCGGCATTTCGAGTCCAATAGCGAGGGGGAGATCGTGCTGAAACCAGCGAACGGCACGCCGGGAGACGTGACCGATTATTGCTATACGCGGATCGAATACGACGTGGCCGACGGCCGCGAGGTACGCAACGAAGCGCTGCAGGTCCAGGACGACATGGACTTCCTGGGCGGCATCGGCCGGTCCTTCAAGATCCTCTCGGGTTACGACGTGAGCGATCCCTTTGCGCCGGACGCCCCGCTGGTCATCAATACGGGCTGCTTCACCGGCACGCAGTTCATGACCGGCCTGCGGGCGTATTTTTCCGGCTATTCTCCCCTGAAGCGCACCCGGGCCGGCATGCCCATGCCCGTGTGGTCGGCCATGAGCGGGAGTTTCGGCCGGAAGTTCTCCTATACCGGCATCGGCGACCTGGTCCTCACCGGCCGCGCGGCCGATCCCAGCTTCCTGGTGATCCGGCAGACCGACGAAGGTCCCGATATTTCCCTGGTCGAAGCGCCTGCGCACCTGGTCGGCGCGAGGGTCCGGGACAAGATGGTCTACCTGGACGAGCGCTACAACGATGGCGACAAGGACTACCACGCCCATTTCGCCGTCCTGGGGCCGGCCGGCGAACACTGGGAAACAGTCTGGTACGCGGCCATCGTGGGATCGACCCAGGAACAGTTGATGAGCGGGGAAGACAAGTGGCGTTTCGCGGGCCGGCTCGGCATGGGATCCGTGCTCGGCTCCAAGCACATCATCGGCATCGTGGCCACGGCGGAGACGGATTACTACCGCAAGGGCGACGACCGGCTCAAGGTCATCAACAACGAGATCGGACGGGGCGAGCAGAGCCGGGGATACCGCCATCCGCACAACCGGAACGGACTGGGCGGCACGGGCAAGAACAGCAAGATTCTCGACGGATTCGGGGTGCTGCCCTACAGAAACTTCGAGCCGCCCGGCGAGAACGTGGCCGTCCCGGTACACCTCGAGACCATGCGGGAATCGGACGACTTCATCGTCATCGACAAGAGTTGCTACGGCTGCCAGATTACCTGCCACCAGGATTTCTACGACATCCCGGAAGGCGGCAAGGATCCCGACTGGCGCAAGGCCCGGAGGAACCATGGGGAGTACCTCGGCCGGTTCGAGTTCGAACCCATGGAACTGTCCGGCGCCAACCTCGGCATCCTGGACCCCCATGACAACCTGGAGCTCGCCCGGCTGGACGACGACCTGGGGTTCGATACCATCTCGGCCAACGTCGTGATCTCCTTCCTGATGGATTACAATGCCCGGGGCAACGGCACCGTCGCGGGCGGCGTCACCTTCGGGGACGCGGAAGGCGCCCGCCGGCTCAAGGAGGATATCGCCTACGGACGCGAAACGCTCTTCGGCAAGGGCGTCCGGGCGATCGCCGAAGAGATCGGCGGCGAGGCTTTCGCCATGCACGCCAAGGGGGTCGAGTTCTCCGCCTACCTGGGACAGACCAACCCGGGATATCCCTTCGCCGTGGCCGGCGGCCACATGTCCATGCGCACCTTCCTGCTGTACGTGATGGACCCGGACTGCAAGCCCGACTCCGCCGATTACTGGGTCCACAACATCACCGAAGAAGGCTGGAAGATGGTGAACAAAGACCTGCACGGGGGCTGCCTGTTCACCATGGCCCCACCAGACCAGGTCAGCGAAGGCATCGAGTCCGTTTTCGGGGTGCCCTTCTCGGCCGAGCGGGTGCTGGACGCCACCTACCGGTGCCACATACTGGGATTCGCCCTGGAGCAGAAACAGGGGATCACCCCGGACGAATACGACATGCCGTCCGACGTCTTCGTCGGTCAGCACAAGGGCGACCTGCCCGCCGTCCATTTCCTGACCCGGGACCTCTTCGAAGAGGTCAGGACCCGCGTGCTGGAACGGCTGCACCGGGACGTGGAAACCCTCGGCTACGGTCGTCACGCGGCGGCGGCGTCCGTCTAACCGGTCCTCGCAGTCCTGGCGGGCCAGGCGGGCCAGGCGGACCAGGCGGGCTAAGCGATCCACGCACTCCAGAACGGCACGGCGGCACGCCAGGTCGGCACGCCGGTTTCCTCAAAGGCCCTGCCTGAGCGATCTCAAAAACCGCTCCATGCCGTTGACGGCGTAATCGAGGACGTTGGCGTTGTCCGGCACGCTGTGGTACCAGTCTCGAACGACCTCTTCCGCGGGCTTTCCGGCAAAATTGTATCCCCGGTCTTCCCCGCCTCGCTTGTCCGGTTCCCAGATCCACAGGTACAGGCCGGCAAACCGCTCTTCCCTCTCCCAGGCCAGCCGCAGGGCCTCGTAACAACGCCGCTGCGCCTCCAGGTCGAGGGGCTTCTCCGACACGTAGTTCCAGGGATGGCCGGCGACACCGGATTGGCTCATGTAACCGATCTCGGTGAACAACAGGGGTTTGTTCCACCGGGCTTGCCAGCGCAGCAGATTCGCCTTGACCGGACGCCAGGCGGAGACCAGTTGGTCCACGGTGGGAACCTCGGATTCCGACAGTTCGTAGTAAGCCGAAATCCCCATGAAGTCAAGGTCGTCCCAGAAGGCGACACGTTCATACCGGTCCCAGTTCGCGGAATAGGTGAGCTGCCCCGGGAAGATCCCGCGCACCTCGGCGATGGTCTCCCTCCATTGTCCGGTGAACCTTTCGGCCGATACGAGCTCGGTTCCCACGCTCAGGTACTCTACGTCCATTTCCGCGGCCAGCCGGGCATAATGGCGGACCATGCCGCGGTAACTTTCAAACCACGCATCCCAATCGCGCGGCGCGATGGTACCGCGCCATTCTTTCTCGCCGGGACGGTCCAGGTTGACGATGGGCGTCAGCAGGACCTTCAACCCCATCCGGTGGGCGTAGTCGATGACTTCCCGGATAACGCGTTCGTACTGTTCCCGCGAGGCGCCGTCCGACGGGCGGGTGAAATGGGTGACGGAATCCACGGAGTCCTGCAGGATGAAAACGGGGACGGAGAGGTGGGATGCGCCCAGGGCCGCGATGTCTTCCAGGGAGGACCGGTAATAGGACATCCCCTCCGAGGCCTTGAACACCCCCAGGGCGACGCCTTTCTGCATCACGGGACGGATGGCGGTGCGCCCCGACCACAGAATGGTCAGATCGAACAACAGCAGGCAGATGGCGAGCAGCAGGCCGAGGAAAGGGAGGATGAGGCGGCGCATGCTATCTGCGCGGAGGGGCCTTCCGCTTCCGGCGGCCGAACTCGGCGGGAGGCGGCGGGGCCTCCTGCAGCACGTCGATGAACTCGGAGGGCACGCCCGTCGTCAGGATGACCGGCGATCGGTCGTAGAAGTTCACGCCGGCTTCGGTGGCCTGCCGGGCGTTGATGCGGAAGACGACCGGCGTATCCGTCTGGTTCCTGGCCACCTGCGCGGCGATATCTTCGGAAAGGGAAAGATGGACGTACTGGCGGTCGCTGGGCGTCAGGCCGCCGTTGGTGATCACCGAGGCCCGCGCGGGTACGGTCGCGTAGTACAGGTACTCGGGCGGGTCCGCGGGTGGCAGCCCCAGGTCGATGGGAAAGCTGTGTCCGTAACGCGCACGGATGCGGTCCTCCTCCACCTCGAATCTTCTCTTCTCGGCGCCGTCGGCGATCTCGAGAATTTCATCCCTCGCCAGCAGATCGAACTTCTCCTGGATGGCCTCGACGATCTCGTCGATCGACGCGAATCCCCTTTCGTCAAGGGTTATGGAGAATCTTTCGGGTTTATGCCGGAGAATCAGGGAGAGGAGCTTGGAGAGTCTTTCGCGTCTTCTTGGATCCATTGATGGTGTCTTTCTGATGGCGTCTTGCCCGTGCGGGCAATGGCGGCTATGGTGGCCATGATGGCGGTGCGGGCCATGCCGGCCGGTGCAATGATCCCGATCTGGCTGTGATTTGGAACCTACGGAGTATACGGCGGGCATTACGCACTGTCAAGATCAAACCCGAACGGACGCATCGCCGCCTTCCCACGGACGCTGTCCCGGGTTTCAGTTCATTTCCATGCCGCCGTCGACATTGATCGCCTGGCCGGTGATCAGCGTGTTTTCGTCGGATGCGACGAAGACCGCCGCGGCGGCGATCTCCTCCGGCTCAGAGACTCGTTTGAGGGGTATTTTCTCCACGAGCCGGGCCCGGGCCGTTCCCGGTTCGTAACCGAACAGGCGGGCGCGGTCCTCGTCGATATGGTCCCACATGGGTGTGGCCACGACGCCCGGGCACAGCGCGTTGACCAGGATCCCGTGGTCGGCGAGCGCAAGGGCCGCGGATTGCGTGATGCTGATGACCGCCATCTTGCTGGCGGCGTATGCGCTCGAATCGGCCCGGCCGTGACGGCCCGAGATGGAGGACATGTTGATGATGCGACCGCCGCCGCCCTGGCGGATCATCTGGCGGGCCCCGGCCTGCATGCAGAAATAGGTACCTTTCAGATTGAGATCGATGACCTGGTCCCATTCCGTTTCGGTCAGATCGAGGAAGGGCTTGATTTCAACCCGTCCGGCGTTGTTGACCAGGATGTCCAGCCTGCCCAGTGCGGATACGGCTTCTTCGATCATGGGTTCGATGCGGTCCACGCGGACCAGGTCGGCGGTCAATGCCGCCGCGACACCTCCACCGTCGCGGATCCGGTCCGCCGTAGCTTCCGCGCTTTCGCGATCGATGTCCACGGCCGCCACGTGCGCGCCTTCCTGCGCGAGTCGCAGCGCGATGGCCTGGCCGATACCGCGCCCCGCTCCGGTGACAATTGCCCGCTTCTCCGCCAGACGCCCTGCCGCACTCATGTTCGGTCTCCTGTGTCTCCTGATTCCGGCTCGCGCCCCGGCGCGCACGGCCGCGCACGGCCATGCCCGGTCGTGCCCGGACTACCCGGCAACCTCAACCGCTTTACCCGTTTCGACCGATTGGTAGGCCGCTTCGCTGACCTGGGAAACGGCGAGCGCGAACAGCGGGGGCTCATACCCCTTTCCGCCGTTGCGGATCATGCGGAAAAACGCGGCGTCCGGCGTGTCCTCCCGGATCCTTGCCGGGACCTTCAGCGGCTCGTCGTTCAACAGGACCGACTTGACGCGCCACTGGTGCAGGTGGAAGACCAGGCTGCCCTGGCTGCCGTGGATCGCGATGCGTTCGTCGTGCCGGGAAGCGTTTCCGAAGGTATTCAGCGTACCGTACGCCCCTCCTTCGAACCGCACCGCCACCACCATGTTGATATCCACGTCCCTGCCCGCTTTGTCCAGGAAAGCGCTAACCTCGAGGGGTTTCAAATCCGTTATCCACAGCGTGGAGGCCACGAGATGGCTGCCCGTGTCCAGGAACATGCCGCCGCCGGAAAGGACTGGGTCGAGCCTCCAGCCCTGCGTGCCGCCCCAGTCCTGCGTGACGTAGGCCACCACGCCGCGGACCTCGCCGATGGCACCTTTCCGAATCAACTCCCGGGCGTAGACATGGGGCGCCATGAAATTGCGCTGGTAGCTCACCACGAGAATCCGGTCCCGCGCTGCCGCCTTGCCCATCAGCGCACGCGTGTGGCCGGATGATATGGTGAGCGGTTTTTCGACGAGCACGTGCAGACCTTGATCCAGGGCATAGTCCACCTGCTCGTAGTGCAGGGCGTGGGGAGAACTCACCATGACCGCGTCGAGCCGGTGGCCCTCGATCATGTCCCGGTAGTCGGTATGGAAGGGTACCTGGCCACCCCAGCGTTCCATCAACGCCGAAGCCGCATCTTCTGAAGTATCCGCCACCGCGACGAGACTCACCGCCCCGTCTTCCCTGATGCGCGGCACATGGGCCCCTCTCATGTTGCCGCCGCAACCGATCAGCGCGACGCGCAGCCGCTTCTTAGCCATGTCGAGCACTCCAATCCGGATTCGATACTTGATGGGGGACGAACAGAAGTAGCCTCACGTTATGACGCCTGGGTACGAACCGCCTGTATTTTAGCCTTCTTTTCCGCTTCCAGCCGTTCCCGTTCCTGAACCAGTTGCTCCCGCAGGGCGAGTACCTGTTGCTGGAGCTCGTGACCCTGGGCCTGGGTCGCCAGCACCTTGATCTTCGATTCGATCATGATTTCCTGTTCTGCGACCTTAGCCTGATATTCCTTTTCCAGGTCGCCGATCGCCGAACGCTGATCATCCGTCAGTTTGCCGCCCTGCTGTGCATCGGCGGTCTTCTCCATGGCGATTTCCAGTGCGCTTTTCATGGTATCTCCGGAATGATGGCGGATGCTGCTCGATGTCGATCGCATCCGCGGCTCAGTTTACCCGCTCAGTTTCGATCGCTTCCCTTGCTCAACTTCCTCCGATCAGGCGTCGGAAACGCCGGCCTGTCTGTTCGATATATCCGTCGAGCACCAGGTGGCTGGCATAGGCCGAGACCGATACGACGTAGCAGACGATCGGAAAGGACTCGACGGACCCTTTCAGGTACATGGGGACGAGCAGGAAGAGCGCGGGCACCAGCAGCATGGCCAGCCAGGTATGCGTCCATCCCCTGTGCTTGCCGAGTAGCGGCAGCATGGCGCCGAGACCGAGCAGGGCCGCCGTCCTGTAATCCCCGATCAAGATAAACCAGATGTCCAGCAGAATCAACAGGCGGTAGAACAGCCGCTGCGATTTGCTTTCGGTGTCCACGTCCGGAAAACAGGCCGACAACAAACCGATGGAGAAAAGCAGCAGCACACTGGGCCAGACGTCCAGGGTCCGGTAGGGACCGAGTAGCTCCATCCACCACAGTCCGGCGACACAGAGCGCCATGGAGATGAGGGTGGCGGCGAAACCGCCCCAGACGTGTCCTCTGAAATCGGCCATGGATTTGCTCAGTTTGCCGCGGACCCTGCAGCGGCGTCCCGCAAATCTGCAGCGGCGGGCGTCCCGCAATCTGCCGCGGCGTCCCGAATCACGCCGATGCGACCTCAGTCACGTCGCCAGGTCATCGAAGTGATCAAGCGTTATCAGCAACCGGGCGAGGGGAAGGCCGATCACGTTGTAGAAACAGCCCTCCACGCGGGTGATGAGACCGGCGCCCAGGGCATGGGCACCATAGGATCCTGCCTTGTCCAGGGGCTCACCCGTGCCCACGTACGCGCGGATTTCATCGTCGCTGCACTCCCGCATGGATACCGTCGTCCACTCGTGCCCCGTTACAAGGCGATTCGTTCCGACCTCCACCAGGGCGAAGGCCGTGAGTACCCGGTGGGAACGGCCGGTCAGCTTATTCAACATGGCGCAGGCGTCGTCTGCATCGACCGGCTTGCCCAGCACCTGGCCTTCGAAGAGGACCACCGTGTCGGCCCCCAGAATCAGGCCGCCCCGGGCCTCGACCCTTCCCGCCACACTGCGGGCCTTGGCCAGGGCCAGCCGTTCGCCCGTACCGGCCGGATCCACTTCAAACGAATACCGCGACTCATCGACATCGGGAGCCACGACTTCGAAAGAGATCCCGATCTGCCGGAGCAGTCCGGACCGGCGCGGCGAAGTGGAAGCCAGGACGATCTGCTTCATCGGCGGGACTCGACAGTCAAGGTCACTGGCCCGTCGTTGACCAGCGACACTTCCATGTAGGCGCCGAAACGGCCGGTGGCGACCCGTATTCCGCGTTCCCTGAGGCGTTCGACCGCCAGCTCGTACAGCGGCTCGGCGTGTTCGGGCGGCGCGGCGCTTTCGAAACTGGGCCTGCGGCCCTTGCGGGTATCTCCGAACAGGGTAAACTGCGAAATGGCCAGTACCTCGCCCCCCACGTCATGCAGAGAACGATTCATCTTCCCTTGATCGTCGCCGAAGATCCGGAGACCGGCGCACTTGTTAACGACGTACTCCACGTCCTCCTGCGCATCGTCCTTCGCGATGCCGAGGAGCAGTACGAGACCGGGACCGATTTCCCCGGTTACCGCGCCGTCGATTTTGACGGATGCGCTGGAGACGCGCTGCAGAACCACCCGCATGGATTCATACTCCCGGTCTGTTCCGACTGTTCCGTCCCGGTCACGCTATCAGGACCATACATAGTAGTCGTCCGGACATGGTAGTCGCCCTACAAGATAGTCGCCCGTACATGGTAGTCGCCCTTTTTCGCGCTGTCAAACCGGATACAGGCGGATTTCCCTCCCCCTAGATCGCTATCCTCTTCCACCGTCCCCGCCGGAACAGGAACCAGGCGATCACCAGTCGGATGCCCCAGTCCAGCGCCGTACCGTACCATACCCCCGGCAATCCCCATCCCAGCTCGATCACCAGCACGTACATCATGCCGATCCGCAGGAAGATCGCGCCGAAAATGCTGATCAGCATGGGGCTTACGGTGTCTCCCGCGCCCCGCATGGCGCCGGTATAGATCATCAACAGGGCCGACGTCGGCAGTTCGAGGGCGGCGATACGCACGCATAGCACGGCCAGGTCATAGACTTCCGGCGACGGACTGTATATGCCGACGAGGAGACCGGGAACGGCGACGAAAATGAGGCCCAGCGCGCTCATGGCGATCAGGCCGATTCGTGCGGCTTTCTTCACGGCGAGCTCGGCGATTTCGGGGCGCTCGGCGCCCAGACTCTGTCCGACCACGGTAGCCACGGCCATGGAAAGCCCGAATACGGGCATAAAGGACACCATCTCCACCCGTATGGTCATGAAATGCGCCGTGAGCGCCGTCGTGCCCAGGCTGGTCACGATCCACATGAACGAGAAATAGGCGCATTGCATGACAGACTGTTCTCCGAGATTCGGCACGGCGATCCGTATGATGGTCCGCAGGTGCTCGGATCTGATATTGCCGATGTCGCTGCCACACAGCCTGAATCTCGCGTGACGGCGAAACAGTCTGAACACGAGAAGAGTGGCGCCCAGGGCATAGGCCGTTCCGGTGGCGATGGCCGCGCCCGTTATGCCCAGCTCCGGGAAGGGTCCGATGCCGAAGATCAGCACCCAGTCGGCGAAGATATTGTACACGTTCATAACGCCCGTGATCCACATGGGCGTCTTGGTGTCGCCGGCCGCGCGCAGGATCCCGCTGCTGGTGTAGATGAACAGGCGCAGCACGCTGAAAGCAAAGACGATGGGCATGTACTCCTGGGCCCGTGCTACGACGTCCGGCTCCGTACCCAGGAATACCATGAGATCCTCGCCGAACGCCAGACCCAGCGCGGCCACCATCAGACCGATGGACGTTCCGAGCAGGATCCCCTGGCCGGCGGCCTCGCAGGCCGTCTTCCGGTCGCCCCGTCCGAGGTTCCTCGCCACGACGGCACCTGTGGCCACCCCGATTCCGTAGAACACGAAAACCACGGTAAAGAGGATCATGGAACTCTGGCCGACGGCGGCAAACGCCAGCGTTCCGAGGGTACCGATAAAGATGCTGTCGACGATGTACACCGTCGTGTGCATCAGGTTTTCCAGAATAGCCGGCCAGGCCAGGCCAAGGATCGTGCGGTTGAGGCGTTGTCTGGAGAGGTCGAGCATGGGGTGTCCGAACGATCGGCGGATTCGAAGATCGGTACGTGTAAAACCCGATAAATCAGTCACTTACCAGAAAGTGAAATCTCACCATGTTAGTCGTTGAAGTCCTTCGATGTCAAGGGCATATGGGGGCCCCGCGGATGGTGCAGGGCCTGTTTCTCCGAACGCGGCCGGTGCGGCGGCACAACCTTGCCATTAACCTTGACGCGTAGTGCGCCGAAAGCCATAATGACAGTTAGTCATCCCGGCATCGGCCGCATCGCGCGGACGGGATCCGTCATGAAGTTCGGTCGGAGTTTGTCGAAACAACCCTTCACCAGCCTTCAAAGCCCAGCAATGGAATCTGACATCCGGGATCCCGGCCTCGCCGAATCCGGTGCGGTGCGCATGGAATGGGATGCCCGCCAGATGCCGGTATTGCATTCGATAAGAGACCGGTTCGCTCGAGCACAGCCCTTTCGCAACCTGCGCATCGCCGTGTGCCTGCACATTTCGACCAAGACGGCGAATCTGGTCACCGCGATCAAGTCGGGAGGCGCGGAACCCGTCGTTTGTGCCTCCAATCCACTCAGCACGCAGGACGACGTGGCGGCCAGTCTGGCCGTGCATCACGGGGTGCCCGTATTCGCGAAAAGAGGGGAGGATCCGGACACCTTCAGACGGCACCTGCACACCGTGCTGGCATCGAATCCCGACATCCTGCTGGACGACGGGGCCGACCTGGTTACTGCGGCCCATCGGGACCACCGCCGGCAACTGAATCGCATCATCGGCGGAACGGAAGAGACGACCACGGGCGTAAACCGGCTTCGAAGCATGGTCCGGAACGGCGACCTGGCCTTTCCGGTCATCGCGGTCAACGATTCAAAGACCAAGCACCTCTTCGACAACCGGTTCGGCACGGGGCAAAGCGCGCTCGACGGCATCCTCCGGGCTACCAACACGCTGATCGCGGGCAAAACCGTGGTGGTGTGCGGTTACGGCTGGTGCGGAAGGGGCGTGGCCTCCCGGGCAAGCGGAATGGGCGCCAGTGTGATCGTAACGGAAGTGAACTCCGTCGCGGCCCTGGAAGCGGCCATGGAAGGTTACCGGATCATGCCGATGGCGGAAGCGGCCGGACTCGGCGACCTGTTCATCACCGTCACCGGCAACCGCGGAATCATACATCGCGATCACCTGGAGTCCATGAAAGACGGCGCCATGCTGGCCAACGCCGGCCACTTCGACGTGGAAATAGACGTGCAGGCCCTGGACGCCCTCGCGGTCGGGAAAAGAGCCCTGAGGCCCAACGTGGAGGAGTACGCCCTGGCGAACGGCCGGCGGCTGCATCTCCTCGGCGAAGGCCGGCTGGTCAACCTGGTCGCCGGAGAGGGACATCCCGCCGCGGTCATGGACCTTTCCTTCGCCAACCAGGCCCTGGCCGTGGAGCACCTGGTCGCCAGGCAGGAGGATATGCCGCCAGGCATACACACCCTTCCGGACGAAGTCGACCGGGAAATCGCGAGCCTGAAACTCGAAAGCATGGGCATGGCCATTGACGCATTGACGTCGGAACAGCGGGATTACCTGGATTCGTGGCATTGAGCGATAAGTCGCGCTGAGCGATAAGTTGCGCTGAGCGACGACGGGAATCAGGAGATGGCAAAAGTGACCCGGTTGAATGAGCAAAAGCAGCATGCAGGATCAGGGGTGGAAGCGCACGACGGTCTCCAGATGCCCCCAGAGGTCATGCTCGAACTCGCGAATAAAACGGCGGAACTCATTGTAGAACGGATCAAGAACCTTCCGGAGGAACAGGCCTGGGACGGCGAATTCAAGAAAGAACTGGAAGATCAGCTAATGGAAGATCCGCCCGAACACGGCAGTCCCGCGCTGGAGGTTTTGGAAAGGGCGGCAAAGGAAATCCTCCCCCTCGGCGCCCGCCTCGATCATCCCCGATCCTTCGCGTTCATCCCTTCGGCGCCGACCTGGCCCGGGGTATTGGCCGACTTCATGGCCTCCGCATACCAGATCAATCAATGCACCTGGCTGACTTCCAGCGGGGGAAGCCAGATGGAACTGGTCGTCATAGACTGGATGCGACGCTGGCTGGGGTATCCGGATACCGCCGGAGGCCTGATGACTTCCGGAGGTTCCTCGGCCAGCCTGGAAGCCCTGGTCGCCGCGCGGGAGTCTGCGGGCGCCCCCGAACGCGGCACGGTCTATATGAGCGAACAGAGCCACAGCGCACTGGTCCGCGCGGCGAGAATCATGGGCATCAGACCCGATCACGTCCGTATGATTAAAACGGACGCGCTCTTCCGCATGGACATGAAAACCCTCAGACGCTCGGTAGCGGAGGACCGCGCCGCGGGATTCAATCCGGTCGCCGTTTGCGCAAATGCCGGAGCGGCCAGTACGGGTGCGATCGATCCGCTCGAGGCCATGGCGGATTACTGCGAGACGGAAGGCATCTGGTTCCACGTCGACGCCGCCTACGGTGGTTTTGCGATCATCACCGGGCAGGGGAAGGATCTCCTGGGCGGCATCGAACGCGCGGACTCCATCGGTCTGGACGCGCACAAGCTGTTTTACCAGCCCTACGAAGCGGGTTGCCTGCTGGTCAAGGACCTGAGCAACCTCGAGCGTGCGTTCGCGGTACGTCACGATATTCTTCAGGACACGATATGGGGCGCGAATCATCCCAACTTCTCGGACCGGGGATTGCAGCTGAGCCGGTCGGTACGGGCCCTCAAGATCTGGGTGTCCGTAAAGACCTTTGGCATGGCGCCGTTCCGAGAAGCCATTTCCAACAGCATGGAGCTGGCCGCGCAGGCCGAGGCGTATGTTCGGAACAGCCGGACCATGGAAATGTTGTTACCGGCTTCTCTCGGTATCGTATGCTTCCGCGTCAATCCCGACGATGCAGAACTCGATGAGGAATCGCTCGAAAGGATCAACCGGAAAGTGCTCGTCCGCGTCTTCTGGGAGGACCGCGCCCTCATGTCATCGACCCTGTTGCGGGGCCGGTTCACCCTCAGGCTCTGCATCGTCAACTACACCACGACCTGGGACGATGTGCGCGAGACCCTGGAAGCCATTGAACGGTTCGGAAGAGAGGCGCTGACTGAGTAAACACGTTTCCGGCGAAGGGTGCATTCCAGCCGGGCCGGCCAGCGGCATTGCGTTACGCCAAAAGGAGATAGGGACGATGGTACTCACAAGCGGGGAAGTCGACCATTTCAGGTCCCACGGTTACGTGGTCAAACCCGGGTTCTTCTCTGAACGGGAGACCCGGGCATTCCAGGCCGAGATCGACCGGCTCATGGATGATGGCGCATTGCGAAACGTCGCCACCGCAGGCGATGGGAAGACGACGTCCACTACGCAGCGCAATCTGCAACTATGCCCGATGTACCGGCACAGCGACCTGTTTCGCGCCCTGCCGTTCCAGCCCGACATCACCACTGCCATTTCACAGCTGATCGGGGACCCATACATTCTTCATCTCGACCAGGTCTTTCTCAAACCGGGCGGTGATGGCATGGGCACCCACTGGCACCAGGACAATGCCTACTTTAAAATCAGCGACCCCCTGAAGGGTACCGCCGTCTGGATCGCCGTGCACGACGCGACGGTCGAGAACGGCACCATGCAGGTAATCCCCGGCAGTTACAGGACGCCTTACGAACACAAACGGGACCCGTACAGCGACCACCACATCAGATGCTATCCTCCGGAGGAGAAGGCGGACACCATCGAACTGAAAGCGGGCGGCGCGCTGTTCTTCTGCTACGGTACGGCCCACTGCACGGGCCACAACCGCACGGACCAGTCCCGTGCAGGTATCGCCTTCCACTTTCTCCACGCGGACTATGCGCCGGACCAGCTCATCGAGGAGGGCCGCGACTACCGGCCCTACATCACCGGACCGAGTGCGACGGGGGGTGTGGCGGAGTACGGCGTTCGCGTCGACGGCACGTGGGAATCCGAAGTCGAAAAGGCGCTGGAACACCGTTACGCCCCGGGGACCTCTGCTTAACTTCCCTCCAAGCATTTTCTTGTTGAATTTCTGATACTATTTTAAACCTTGCCCGTGTATTTTCTTGATTGAAGATTTGTCTATTTAAACTTTAATTTTATGAATGTAGTAAAATCAGGACATATCCGACTCAATTGGGAGGTTTTTCAGATGCAGACCGGAAAACGTAGGATCGGATTCTCTTCAGTGCTCATCGGCGGCCTGTTCGTGCTGGCCGGCGTATTTACCGACATGCGTCCCGCTTCCGCCCAGACACCGGAACCTTGTCCACTCCCTCCCGGCGTGACGCTTCCCGCGGAACTGGCCGTGACGGCGCAGCAGGTGGAAGCCGGCACAGCCAACCTGCAGGATTTCGCGCTGGCCGTGAAAGATCAATTCACTGGAGGGAGGGGTTCGGGTTCTCGTGAACTGCAGTTGTACGTCGGTTGTCTCATGAGGCATGACGGGAGCCCATTTCATTCGGGTTCTACCTATCTTGTGCAATTAACGCCCGATGGCAGGCTGTTTACGCACTCGAAAAACATGGCCCTGTCGGGACGGTTGCTCAATCGCCTGGTTTATGGCGGGATTCTTCGAGCATTGCAGATCAATTTGGCTGGTTTGCAGGATGATCCCGATGCGGCAACGGCCGCTTTCATCGAGGCGGCACGCCGGGATGGCGGTGCGTTCAACATACCCGGCATCCCGGGGGCTTCGGGTTATGCCACCGTTTACTTTTCGACGAATTTCAGACTCCCGATCGTGTTGCTTGCCGGATTCGACATCAACGATGCTCACCTGGCCGAAGAAGAAATCGACTATGTCACGCCCGACGTTACAGCCCGTGACGTGATGGACAGGGAATCGTTAAAAGCTTTTGTCACGCAAGCAGGGGAGGCCTTTCTCAGCAGTCAGAAGGGCGGCGACCTGTCCGCGACCTCGAGGGCCAGGGTGGTCTTCAGGGACCCGAACGGGCCGTGGAGACACGGTTCCGTGTACCTCTACGTCCTGGACCTTACGAGCAACATCATCCTGTTCCACGGCGCGTTTCCGGATCGATACGAACTGCGGCCGCTCATAGCGACCGTCCGAGACGAGGTTACCGGGGAGCTTGTCTTGCCGCAGGTCATCGAAGCGGCGAAGGGCGACCCGGAAGGCGGCTTCGTGGAGTATTTCTTCGACGATCCCACCGACGACACCGACCGCGCCGATATTCCCAAAGTGGGTTATGCCCGCCAGTTTATTGGTGAACGCGAGAGAGCAGACGGTACCAAACTACCTATAAACTTCATCGTCGGTTCGGGTTTCTATGGACGTGCCCCCGATGATGTCACAACCGGTCCCTGTACGCTTCCTCCCGGCGTGACCCCTCCCGCGGAACTGGCGGTGACGGCGCAACAGGTGGAAGCCGGCACAGCCAGCCTGCAGGATTTCGCCCTGGCCGTAAAAAAACAATTCACGGGTGGCAGGGGTTCTCGCGAACTGCAGTTATACGTCGGTTGTCTATTGAGGCATGACGGGAGCCCATTCCACGCCGGTTCCACCTATCTTCTGCAGTTAACGCCCGATGGCAGGGTGTTTACGCACTCGAAAAACATGGCCCTGTCGGGCCGGTTGCTCAATCGCCTGGTTTATGGCGGGATTCTTCGAGCATTGCAGATCAACGTGGCTGGTTTGCAGGATGATCCCGATGCATTAACGGCTGCTTTCATCGAGGCGGCAGCCAGGGATGGCGGTGCGTTCAACATTCCCGGTATCCCGGGGGCTTCGGGTTATGCCACGATTTATTTTTCCACGAATTTCAGGCTCCCAATTGTGTTGCTTGCCGGATTCGATCTCAACGAATCTCACCTGGCCGAAGAAGAAATCGATTTTGTTACGCCCGCCGTTACGGCCCGTGACGTGGTAGACCGGGAAACGCTGAAGGCCTTTGTTACGCAAGCCGGGGAGGCCTTTCTAAACAGTCAGAAGGGCGGCGACCTGTCCGCGACCTCGAGGGCCAGGGTGGTCCTGAGGGACCCGAACGGACCGTGGAGACACGGTCCCGTGTACCTCTACATCCTGGATCTTACCAGCAACATCATCCTGTTCCACGGCGCGTTTCCGGACCGTTACGAACTGCGGCCGCTCATAGCCACCGTCCGGGACGCCGTTACGGGAGAGCTCATACTGCCACAGGTCATCGAGGCGGCGAAGAGCGATCCGGACGGCGGCTTCGTGGAGTATTTCTTCGACGATCCCACCGACGACACCGACCGCGCCGATATTCCCAAAGTGGGCTATGCCCGCCAGTTTACCGGTGAACGGGAGCGAGCAGACGGTACGGCACTCCCCATAAACTTCATCGTCGGTTCGGGATTCTATGGGCGCGCCCCCGGTGCCGACTACGTTCCGGATATAGCGCTGACCGTGAATCCGGCAACCCTGACGGAAGAAGCCGGCGCGCAGACCGTTACGGTTACGGCTACGCAAAGCAACACGGCCGTGCCGGTCGTAACGGAGATACCGCTGGCACTGGGCGGTACCGCCTCCGGCGAAGATTACAGCGTCAGCGGCGATCTCAACATCACCATACCTGCCTGGGGCACGGAAGGCTCGACGGAACTGACCTTCACGGTCGTGGACGACACGGTCTATGAATCCGGGGGAGAAACGATCGTCGTCACGGCCAGCTACAACGGACAGGATCTGGATTCCGCCACCCTGGCGGTAACCGACTCCTACGCGGCGCCGGCAGCGGTCGGCACACCGCGTGCGGTTACGCTGGAGGCGGGAGACTCCGAGACGGTCGACGCGGGTCCGCTGTTCAGCGGCACGGATCTGAGCTTTTCGGCCTCCTCGTCGGATATCGGCGTGGTTGACGCCGTCATGACGGCCGCTACATTGACCGTGACCGGTGCGCGCAAAGGAACCGCCACGGTGACGGTCGCGGCCCGGAACGCGGCGGGCGAGGCGAGCCTGGCCGTGAGCGTGACGGTCACGGCCGTCGCGGCGGAACGGGAGGCCTACACGAACATCCTGGCCGCCATGGGCCGGGGCATGCTGTCCGGCGTATCCGCCACCATAAGCGGGCGATTCGGCGCCGGCGGCCATGGGCAGGGCGTTGTCGTGGGAGGCCGGAGGATCGGCGGGCTCGCATCGGGCATATCGGCGCTGGCCGATCTGACGGGTCACCGGCGCCAGGCCGCATCGAAGGAAATGGCGTTGTTTTCCGATTCGGAACACCGCCGCGCCGTCGGCGGCGATTACCTGCTGCGGACGAGCTCATTCTCCTACGCTCTGGAGGATCGCACGGAGACCGGAGGACTCAGGTGGTCCGTCTGGGGCGCCGGAGACCTGCAGAACTTCCAGGGTGAGCCCAGTGAGGGCGCCAGTTATGATGGAGACCTCAGAACCGGGTATATCGGGTTCGACGTGGCCACGCAGCGCAGCTGGCTGGCGGGCATCGCCCTTTCGCGGGCCATGGGCCAGTCCGATTACGACGTAACCGTGGCAAGCGGCAGCCTGGAATCGCGTCTCAACGCCGTGCTGCCGTACCTGCGCTGGAAATGCGTCACCGGTCTTACGGAGGTGTGGTCGATCGTGGGGCTCGGTGCCGGAGAAGTCGAAGTGGAGGATGGCACGAGCGATCTTTCCATGCGCATGGGCATGATCGGCGCGCGGTCCCGGCTGGCCTCCTTGGGAGGTCTGGGACTCGACGTGGTGGGAGACGCCGGGCTGCTCCGCCTTTCCACCTCTGACAGTGAATCGGCCGCGTTGAGCGACATCGCAACCGACGTGCAGCGGATACGCATCGGACTGGAAGGGTCGCGCGCGACCGCCCTCGCGGGCGGAACCACCATAACGCCCTACGCGCAGGTAGCCGGACGCTACGACGGCGGCGACGGCCAGCCCGGACAGGGTCTCGAAGTCTCCGGCGGCCTCCGCCTGACCGGCGGCCGCGTCGGTCTCGACGCCCGGGGGCGTTTCCTGGCGGTCCACACGGCCGAGGAATACAGCGAGAACGGTGTTTCACTCGTCGCCTACCTGAGGGCGAACACGGGCGGCCGGGGCCTTTCGATGTCCGTAGCGCCGCACGTGGGCGCCGGAACCGGGGAATCCGGCATGATGTGGCGCGACCGCCCCCTGGCGGGTTCCGCCTTGCGTGACGGGAGACACACCCGGTCCCTTCAGGCCGAGGTGGGATACGGTCTCGCTTCATCGTCCACGGGCCTGCTGTTCACCCCCTTCGGCGACCTGTACCTCGACCGGGATGAACGCCGGCGGCTGCGGCTGGGCGCGCGCATAGGCGCCGCGGACCTCGGTGCGCCCATCGGGTCCCTGGAGCTCTCCGGCGCGCGGGTCGACCGTCGCGGCGGCGAAACAGAACACCGCATTGGCCTCGTTGGACGCATGAGCTTCTGATCTCTAAGCATGGTACGCGCCGGACCGGCTCATCGGGGACGGCCGGACCAACTCATCGGGGACGGCCGGAACAGTCAACCGGTTCGAACCAGCAAACAGGTGATTGAAATGACGCCTTGTATATCTGTATGGATGCGCCTCGTCCTCGCCGTCTGCCTCATCACGGCGGCCGGCGGCACGGCAGCCCAGCAGCCGCCCCCCACGGCCTACCAGGCCGCCCTGACCGGCGGCAACTACATGCACAACTTCTACCTGCCGCCGCCTTCCACGACCACGCCCCGCCGGCCGGCATGGTCCCCCGATGGCGAGACGCTGGCCTTCGCGCTGCACGGGTCCATCTGGCGGATGCGGCCGGGCGAACGGGTCGCCTACGAACTCACGGACAACACAACCTACGACTCCTCTCCGGCCTGGTCGCCCGACGGCGCCTGGATCGCCTACACGGCGGAAACCGACAACCGGACGATCGATCTCATGGTCCTGAACGTCGAAACCGGGGTATCCCGGCCGCTGAAGACCGGGGATCACCTTTACCTCGATCCCGCGTGGTCGCCCGACGGTTCCAGGCTGGCCTACGTGTCCACGGAACCCAACGGTTATTTCAACATCTTCGCGCAGGACATGGCGGACGGCGGCGCGGCCGGAGACCCGGTGCAGCTGACCCGTGACAACGATTACGGCAAGAGCCGCCTGTACTTCGGCGCGTACGACCTCCACATCGAACCGAGCTGGTCGCCGGACGGCAGCGAATTGATGTTCGTCGGCAACCGCGGCATTCAGCTTGGATCCGGCGCCGTCTGGCGGATGCCCGTCGAGCCATTCGGCATCGACCGGGCCCGGATCGTTCTCGAGGAACAGACGCTGTACCGGACCCGGCCGCACTGGTCGCCGGACGGTACGCGCTTCGTGTACGCTTCCCACCGCGGCGGCCAGTACACGAAACTCTACCTGCTGCCCGCGGACGGCGGCCATCCCTACAAGATCACCTTCGGCGACTGGGACGACTTCTATCCCCGCTGGTCGCCGGACGGATCCAAAATAGCCTACATCACCAATGCGTACGGCCTGCCGGTGCTGCGGGTCATGGAGACCGTGGGAGGCAAACTGACCGATGTCGTGATCGAAGAGAAGCGCTGGCGCGGTCCCCACGGCCGCGCGGCGGTCACCGTGCTTGACGGCGAAACGGGTAAACCGGCCACGGCCCGCGTCTACGCCCGGGCATCCGACGGCAAGTCCTATGCCGCGGAGGGCGCGTACCACCGCGTCGGCCGGCTGCGCGAACACTTCTTTCACGCACCCGGATCGTTCATCCTGGACGTCCCGGCCGGACCGCTGACCGTGGAAGCCATGAAGGGCTTCGAATACCATCCCGCCAGCACGACCGTCGAGATCGAGGACGGGAAGACCACTGCCGTGGCCCTGACGCTGCGGCGCATGACGGACATGCGCAAAAAGGGATGGTACAGCGGAAGTACCCACATTCACATGAACTACGCGGGGGACCTGCACAACACGTTGGAGAACCTGATGCACATGTCGGAGGCGGAAGACCAGTCCGTGGTCAACGAACTCGTGGCCAACAAGGACAACCGCATGCTCGACTACCAGTTCTTCACGGGCAAGCCGGACGCCCTTTCCACGCCGGCCCACGTCCTGCACGTGGGCGAGGAGTACCGGCCCGCTTTCCACGGGCACGTTTACTTCATCGGACTGTCGGACTTCCTGCTGTCGCCCTTCGCGTCCGGTTACGAGGGCACGGCGATATACAGCCTGTACCCGTCCAACACGGATATGCTGAGGCTAGCCGGCGAGCAGGGCGCTTTCAGAGCATACGTCCATCCCTATTTCGGCGAGGCCGATCCACTGGGCGGCGAAAACCCCACACTGGGCAGCGCAAAGGCCTTTCCCGTGGACGCGGCGCAGGGCACCGTCGAAGCCTTGGAGATCTCGGGGGCGGGACACGCCGTTCTCGACGTGTGGCATCACCTGCTCAACAACGACATCAACATCGTTCTCACGGGCGGGGAGGATTCCATCAGCAGCATGTACCGCACCGCCATCGTCGGCCAGGTGCGGTCCTACGTCTACCTGGGCGACGAGCCCCTTTCCTGGGACGCCTGGCTGTCGGCGCTGCGGGCAGGAAGGACCTTCGCCACCAATGGACCGCTGCTTGAATTCACCATCGACGATGCGGGGCCCGGCGAGGTCATCCGGCTTCCGGCAGAAGGCGGTTCGATCACACTACGCGGAGCGGTCCGGAGCATCGTGCCCCTGGAAAGGGTCATGGTCTACCACAACGGCCGGATACTGAAGGAGATCCCGCTGTCCGGGGAAGGCACGGAAGCGGTTTTCGAGGAAGAGATGGCCGTTCGCGAAAGCGGATGGTACACCCTGCAGGCCGAGGGCGGCCCCTGGACCCATCCCATCGACGACAGCTACCCGCTGGCCACCACGCAGTCCATTCGGGTTTACGCGGGCGATGACCCGATCCGCAACCCGGATTCCGCACGTTACTTCGTCCGGTGGATCGACCGGCTCATCGAAATGGCGGAAGCCCATCCGGGTTGGCGCTCCCAGGAGGAAATCGACCACGTACTGGGACAGTTCCGGGAAGCCCGCGCGGTCTACGAGCACCTCGCCCGGTGACCGCGGGTCACGCCCCCAGGCTGTTCAGCACGGCGTCCCAGGCCAGTTCCGAAGCGATCATCCCGAAATCGGTCGTGCTTTTCAGACGCCTGTTCTCCACCTCGCCCGTCGTCGCCGTAAACAGCACGTCCCCGTCCCGCGTCGTGTGAAAAGGCTGGATCGCCCGGGCCATGGACGCGTGGACCTGCCTGCCGATCTGGTTCAGCTCACCCTGGGTCCATTTCTGGTTGGTCACGACCAGCGTCAGCGTGGTATGCCTGCCCACCAGGTCGGACCTGGATTCAGAGCCCCTGGCAAGACGCGCTTCCAGCTTGTCGTAGGGATGGCGATGATCCCTCGTCCGGACCCGCCCTTCGCGGTCTACGATATCGCCCAGCGCGTTCACCACGGTGAATACGGCGATCTTCGTCGCACCGATCTCGCGGAACGCACCTCCCTGGCCGACGCCCGCCCAGCGTCCCGCGCCGCGCCGGCCGTAGTAGAACCGGCCCTGCGATGGGGCTTCCGCGGCCGCTTTGCCAAGCGCCTTGTCCGGATACACGAAACCCTTCCGGTTGAACCAGTCGAAGATGATCGCGCCGGCGACGAGCGGGAGGGGCGGGGGATTACTCGGCGGCGCCGCGGCGGTCAGGGCGGTCCGCACGCCGGAAACGGCTTCCAGCCCGTGCAAGGAACCTCCTGCGAAGCAGATGGCATGGTGGAACTGGTACTCGGATTCAACCACGCCGGGCATGCCGCCGCGCACGTCGACGGCCGTGACGAAGCCTTCGTCGAAAAGGAAGACCGTACATCCGGTCGGTCCTTCGTCGTACTCGGCGAATCCAATTCTAAGGCGGGGAAAGTCGAACTCGAGGGAAGGCGTGTCGAAGCCGGTAACCGGGACAGGCGAGTCTTTGCCGGGCATACGGGTGTCTCCTGGGCGACCGGCGGGCTTGGCGGGTCCGTTCGCGTCGGATCCGTTGGAAACGCGTCCGTAGATACACAATAGCCCGTGCACTGTGCGGATCAGTTCACGGGCTATCACACTTGCGTACTGTGCTGTGCAGGCGTCTCTAACCGGACACCTTGGTTACGTTTGCGGCCTGGAGTCCCTTGGGACCTTCAGTAATGTCAAAGGTGACTTCATCGCCTTCATTCAGCGTCTTGAATCCCTGTGCGACGATCGCTGAATAGTGAACGAACACATCGTCCCCATCGTCTCGCGCGATGAATCCGAACCCCTTGCGTTCGTTAAACCATTTTACCGTGCCGCGTTCCATACTGACACTCCTGCCCTTCTTAGGAAGAAATGTTCTCCCTGACGATCCTCAATAAATACGCGGCTCCGGCAATGACGGTGGGTTGCCTGGTCGCGGTCGCGCATAGTGTTGTCGGGGAGAGGATTAAGAGAAATGCACCTTCGTGGCAAATATACGGAAAAGGGGTGTCTTGTCAAGTGATTTCTTAGCATTCGAATCAAAAACAGGTTGCCCAAAACTGCGCCGTGATGCATTAATAAGAGTATCTCTTGCCAGCTTGTCTCTTTCGCCTTCAACCGGATGAAAATCGTGCCGGAACCACCCGGTACGGCACCGGTTTCGGACGGCCGAATCGGAGGTACTCCCATGAATACCCTTTTACCGGATCTGAACTTCGATCCGAAATTCGAAGATCCCAGGGAACTGGCGGCACTCAATCGAAGGGGGTTCCTGGGCCGCTTCCTCGGCGGCACGCTGGCCGGCGCCGCCCTGCTGTCGCTGGGTGTGAAATCCGCCAGTGCGTCGGTGGACATGAACGATATGGGCGCGGCAGCCGCGCCCGACGACGAACAGTTCTGGAAACTGGTCACCAAACAGTTCCTGATCCGTCCGGACCTCGCCTACATGAACACCGGGACGCGGGGACCTTCGCCGCGCAGCGTCCACATGGCGCAAATCGATGCATTGAATCGCATCAACAACGATTACGTGGATTACAGACGGAATCAATATACCACGGAGCATGCCGACGCGTTCATGGCCAAATTCGCGGCGTACGTCGGCTGCAAACCCAACGAACTCGCCCTGGCGAACAACACGACCGACGGGATGATCACGGGCACTTTCGGTCCCGTCCTCGAACCCGGGGACGAGATCCTCTATACCAACCACGATCACGGCGCCGGGACGAATCCCGTGCTGAACCGGGCGCACCGGGACAAGCTGAATGTGGGCGTCATCGACATTTCCGATCCGAAGCTTCACCCGCCCAAGTCGCCGGACGACCTCCTGAAGGCCTTCGAAGCCGCCATCACGCCACGGACCAAGCTGCTCAGCTTCTGTCACACGAACTACACGGACGGACTGTTCATGCCGGTCAAGGAGATCTGCGAGATGGCGCGGTCGAAGGGCGTCATTACCCTGGTGGACGGCGCCCAGCCGCCGGGCATGGTCAAGCTCGACATGCACGACCTGGGATGCGACATGTACGCCGGTCCGTCGCACAAGTGGATGCTGGCCTCCATGCAGTCCGGTTTCTTCTATGTGAAAGAGGACATGTTCGACCGGATCCAGCCGGTCACCTCGACCACGCCATTCGCCGGGAAGAACATGTACGGCGAAGATCTCTCCTCGAACGAGCGCTGGCTCGAGCGGATGAGTTCGGCCGGACAGTACACGCGCCGAGGATCCAGCTGCTATGCGAAGTGGACGGCCGTTGACGCGGCGCTCGATTTCCACAACCACCTGACCCCTGAAGGGATCGAGGCCCGCATCCGCTACCTGGCCGGCAAGCTGGCCAGCGGACTCCGCAATATCGACGGCGTAGAGGTGTTCGCTTCCGAGGACCCGAGGCTCCACGCGGGACTGATCCCGTTCAGGATCAAGGGCGTGCCGACGCGGGATCTGAATACGAAGCTGTGGGAGGATTACAACATCTACATCCGCAGCGTGACCCACCTGCAGGTCGGCTGGGACGCCAATCGCGCCTCGATGCACATCATGGTCACGGCGGCCGAAGTGGATAGGCTCCTCGGCGCGGTCGAGGAGATTTCGAAATCGGTGAACGGATAGCCGGGGACCTTCAGGGCGGGTCTTCCCTGGCCGGCCTTTCGGTCTTCTTCACGTCAAGCCGCATCCAGAGGTGCTTCATGATCCATTCCAGGAGGCGGGGCGACAACCAGTGGAAGAAGACGAAGAACTTGCCGTAGAAGGACACCACGACTTCCCGGCTTCCCCGGCGGGCGGCGCGGACGGTGGCCGCAGCCACGTAATCGGCGGAGATCGAAGGGGCGCTCATCCGCTGCCCCTTCTGTCTCATCAGGGGCGTGTCGTGGAAGGTCGTGTCCACCCGGGGCGGGCACAGGACCGTAACGGTGATACCGTGTTCGGCCACTTCCATGCGCAGGCTGTCCGAAAAGGCCTGCACGGCAAATTTGCTCGCGCAGTAGGCCGAGATGTGGGGCAGGGCCCGCTTGCCGGCGACGGATGAGATATTGACGATCCGGCCGCTTTTCTGCCTGATCATGTGGGGCAGCACGGCCTGCGTGCACCAGATCAGGCCGAAGAAATTCACCTCGAAGATCCGCTTCAATTCCTCCGGATCCATACCGTCCACCGGGCTCAGCAGACCGATTCCCGCGTTGTTGACCAGCACATCTATACTTCCCTGGGTCGCCGCGACCTCTTTCATCTTCTCGAACACGGCGGACCGGTCCGTGACGTCCACGGCCACGGGGACCGCCCGTCCGCCCGCCTTTCCGATGTCCGCGGCGATTCGCTCCAGTCTCCCCTCGGATCGGGCCGCCAGGACGACCGTGGCGCCTTCGCGCGCAAAGGCCTCGGCCGCCGCCTGCCCGATACCGGTCGATGCACCGGTAATCACCACCACCTTGCCGCGCATCGAAGCCATGAGCGCCTAACCCTCCCGGTCCTGTTCCAGGGAAACCATGCGGCCCGTTTCGCTGGATCGGTACGCGGCTTCTATGATCCGCAGCACGCGCAGGGCGTTTTCCCCGTCATCGTATGGGCCGACCGGGCCGTCCGGGCCGTCAGGGCCGTCCGATCCGTCATCGCGAGGGCTGGCCGAACCGTCCCGGCTGCCCAGGTCGATCGTTGGGTCGTCCCCCATGGCCGATGCGATGAACCGGCCGACGAAATCCTGCCCGTACCGGCCCCCGTATCCTTCGGATTCCGCGACGACGTACTTCATTTCTCGGCGGGGCGTGGCGTTCCAGGCCTTCGACGTGCTCTCGACGACAATGGGCCGATCCTCATCGGTGGGGTACCATCTGATGTTGCCCTCCAGGCCGCGGAAACCCAGGTAGGTGTCGTAGCTGCCCGACAGGTACCCGGCCTGGCTGATGGGAAGGAGATATCCCGCGTGAAGCGTGGCGATCGCGCCGCTGCCCATCCGCATGATCACTCCGGCCGTATCCTCCACGTCGATGGGCTGTTCGTTCAAAGTATCCACGATAGCGGTAACTTCCGCGACCTCGTCCCGCGTGATGTACCGGATCGCGTCGATCCAGTGACAGCCCAGCCAGCTCAAGATGCCGCCGCCGGCAATCCGCTTCTCGAACAGCCAGTGCGTAGGGTCGCGGAAACGGACCTGGGACGTGACCATCCGGCCTTCCACGGACAACAGCTTTCCGATTACGCCCGCGTCGATCATCGACCTGAGATCGTTGACGATGGGGTGGGACCGCCAGGTGTAGTAGACACCGAGGCGGACCCCGGCGCCGCGGACCGCGTTGAGCAGGGGTCCCATGTCCGCGCTGCTGGCCGCGACCGGTTTCTCGGTCAGGACGTGCTTTCCCGCCTTCGCCGCCCGGATCACCCAGTCGGGATTCCGGTCGTTCGTCGCCAGCGAAACGACGATGGGTATGTCCTCCCGCTCCATGATCCGGTCGAATGTGGACCGTTCGGGTTCAAGCTTGGGATGGTCCTCGTTCCGCAACCGTTCCAGCACACCGTCATCCTCGTCCCAGGCCACGATGCCTGACACCTCGTCCAGCAGCTCCAGGGTGCGGAAATGGGGACGGGCGTGCGGATGGGACACCCCCAGAAAACCAACCTTGACCTTCATCGAACCATTCCTTTCACCAACGGATCGAGATCCTCGCGCCTGGAGACCTTGTGCACGGAGACCGCGCACACAGCGGTCACGGCCATATCCGCGCCGGCCGCGTTAGCCATCCGAGTCGAGATCCGTCCCGCAGCCATATAGGTACTCGTACGTGTAGATGCCGGTGTTGTGGCCGTCTTTCCAGGTAAACTGTAGCGCGTATCGGCCGACGGTACTCATGTCGATCACTTCGATGCTTGGATCCAGCGATTCATTGGCAAGCAGGGTCAACCCGCCGGTGGAGGACAACTGATCCCGCAGATCGCGGCAGGTGGCGCAGGGACAGGCTTTACGGAGATCGGCCAAGACGTACTTTCTTGCGCTGCCGTCGTTCCAGAATACGGTCAGCTCGCCCTTTTCAGGGTGATCGATGGCCACGTGTTCGGGCGCGGGCGGGGCAGTGGGCATGACGGCTCGATCACTCCGACCCTTCGGCAGGTTGCGTGGCGGCGGGACGGGTGGTTCGCTCCCGTACCATCTCGGGAGATACCGGGTCGGGCGACGCAAATACCCGATCGTCCACGTGTTCGAGCACCGCCAGGTCTTCGTGGGAGCGCTTCTGGCCGTCCATCCGTTCGCGTTCCGCGGACAACAGGATGTCGCCATGCCTGCGCCAGTCGTTCCACTTCCATTCGCCCCGGCTTCGCTCGTCCTGGCCCTCCCGCAACTGCAGGAGATAGACCCATCTGTCCATGAGTCGGGTTTCCCGATTGATATAGGCCCAGTACTCGTCGCCCGGCGTATTCCCTACTTCATTGAAACTGAGATGCAGCTTGTCGTATACGGTGCCGTCTACGACTTTCTCGCCATCGTAGGCCAGGTCAACGCCCGGGTCCTGCAGCTTGTAGGGCATCAGAAGCCAGTACGTGTCGTTGATCCACGCGCCGCGGGCACGTTCCAGGGATTGGTTCCGCGCCTCGATATCCGTGACTTCCGAGCCGTCAACGAACGCCTGCCCTTCCCCCGTGTTCAGATTCATCAGGATCACGTGGGACTGCCCGCTTTCCCGGTCGGTCCAGGAAACGCGGTACCGACCGTCGTGCTTGTCCCAATAGTGGGTGCGGAACCCGAAGAATGAAAACCGGATGTACCGGGTGGCGTTCCAGTTGTCCCGCCCTCCCATGGACTCCATCACCGCTTCCGCGATGACCTGGGCCTGATCCTGGTCCGCGTCCGGGGCGTCCGGGGCGTCCGCGGCGTCCGGCTCCGATTCCGGACCGGCGCAGCCGGGGATCCAGGTTAGTAGCAGAGGGATCATCAGCAATGTCACGATCGAGGTCGGAACCCGCCGCGATGTCAGGAAAGGGATACCCATGTCTGCTGCTCCTCCGAGGTTGTTATGGCATCGGCGACCTGCTGTACGCAGTACCCTTCGTCGAAGCTCGGATCGGCCTCGGCGCCGGACCGGATCGCTTCGACGAAGTGTCGCTGTGGGGACAGCGCGCCGTGCCGGGACGGTACGGACAGCGGCTGCAGGTTGCCCCGCAGCCCCTGGCCGCCCTTCAGGCTGGCCTGCATGGTATCCCGGACGAACTGGAACTGCAGCGCGCCGTCGCTCCCGTGGATGTCGATATGAATGTAGTCCGTGTACAGTGCGCAACGGCTCACGTGGAACACGGCCTGGATCCCGTCCTGCATCTGGGCGATGAAGGCGCAGGCGTCTTCGAGCTCGGATTCCCGCATGGCCGAGGAGTCCGGCGCGCGCCGTTCGGGAATGAGCGTGTGCATCAGCGCGCACACCTGTTCGAACTCGCCGGCCCACCACCGCGTCATGTCGATCAGGTGCACGCCGAGGTCGCCCATGGCGCCGAGTCCCGCCTCCAGGCGCCGCTCCCGCCAGCTGTGCGCTTTCCGGGGACTCGCCCGGTAGCCCATCATGTAGCGGGCGTTCAGGTGGTAGACCTTGCCGATGTATCCCTCGTCGAGCAGGGATTTCATGCGAAAGGCCGGTCCATTGAACCGCCAGCCGAAGTTGGTCATGTGCACCTTGCCGCTCCGGCGGGCGCTATCGAGCATATCTTTGGCTTCTTCTGCATTCAGTCCGAGCGGCTTCTCGCACAGCACGTGTTTGCCGGCATCCAGGGCCTCCATGACCATCTGCCGGTGCAGGTTCACGGGCGTGCAGATGCTCACCGCGTCGATGTCCCCGCGATCCAGCACCGCGCGGTAATCCGTGTGGGTCTCGGCGATCCCGTAGTCCTTCGCCACGCGCCGGGCGGTCGCCGCCGTCCGGCTGCAGATGGTCTCGACCACCACGCCGGGGCAGGCCTGGTAGCCGCGGACGTGGTACTGGCCGAATCCAAGCCCGATTACTCCCACGCGCAACGGGTCGGATGCCATGTGAGTTTCCTTTGCGTTCTATCCTTGCCCGGATGCATTGAAACGACACTGAATCCTACGGGCGGTGCGGGTTCTTGTCAAGCAGATTGGGGGTCCGATCCGCCCCAAGTTCGGCGTCATCCAATCCGTTCGGCGACGATGACCAACTGGTTCGTATCCCAGTCGTAGGGCCTGAAGTCGAGCCCGCCGTGGACCGCCCCGATCGTCATGCCCGCGGCGGCCAGGAGCAGGTCCAGTTCGGTCACCGTGTAGACCCGTATGGAAGATTCGTACGTCCGTTTTTCGGCGCCGTCGAGTACGGTCGATTGCGTATGGACGCGGTTGGCCACGGGATCGAATTCGCGCTCTTCGAGCAGGATGCGGCCGTCCCGCCGATGGACCTCCTGGGCGGTGAACCGGCGGACCAGGTAGTCGCGGTTGACAAGCTGGCACACGAGCCGCCCGCCGGGCCGCAGTGCCTCGGAAATCGATTTCAATACCCTGAAATTCTCGTCTTCCTCTTCGAAGTATCCCAGGGTATTGAACAGGCTGATGACCGTATCGAACTGCCCGGCGAAAGGCAGATCGCGCATATCGCCCCTTACCCAGGTACCCGCGGGATCCCGCTGACGGGCTTGTCCCAGCAGCGAGGGGGACAGGTCGTATCCCACGACCCGGTACCCGCGTTTTCTCAGCGGAGTGCTCACCCGTCCGTAACCGCAGCCGAGGTCCAGGACCCCGCTCCCGTCCGGACGCCCGATCAGGCGCGCGAGGCCGTCCACTTCGAGATCCGTGTCCTCGTGGTGGTCGAAATGGTAGTAGTCTTCACCGAAGTAGTTGACGTACCAGGGATTGGTCATGATGATTGCTCCGGCCGCCTGTGCGCTGTCGGCAAAGCAGGGCCAACCGCCTGCCGCATCGAGGGACGCATGGTCTAAATCCAGGACCGACCGCCTCAGATTAACCCCCGCCGTCACGCATTACAAGCATCTTTTCCGGTATCCCCCGGGGGTCGTGAAAATACCTTGATTTCTAAACACCCGTATAGCAACTTCCGGTTGCTGTGCCGGCGCGAAACGACCCGATCTCAAAAACCCCCGGAACCCGACCTTCATCCCATGGGCGGAACGACCATACAGATCAAAGGCGCCCGCGTTCACAACCTGAAGAACGTGAACCTGGACCTTCCGAAAGACGCGCTGATCTGCTTTACCGGCGTATCCGGTTCCGGCAAGTCCTCGCTGGCCTTCGACACCCTCTACGCCGAGGGCCAGCGGCGGTATGTAGAATCGCTCTCCGCCTACGCGAGGCAGTTCCTCGGCCAGATGCAGAAACCCGACGTCGACCGGATTACGGGACTGGCGCCCGCCATTTCCATCGAACAGAAAGCCGCCGGGCTCAACCCCCGCTCCACCGTCGGGACGATCACGGAGATCTACGACTTCCTGCGCGTGCTCTACGCCCGGGTGGGGGTGCCGCATTGCACGAAGTGCGGTGCACGGATCGGGGCGCAGACCCTCGAACAGATCGTCGCCCGGATCCTGGCGCTGCCCGAAGGCACGCGGATGCTCGTCCTGGCGCCGGTCATCCAGGGGCGCCGCGGCGAATACCGGGACCTGTTCGAAGACCTGCGCCGCCAGGGCTACCTCCGCGCCCGGGTGAACGGCGAGGTCGTCAACCTCTCCGAAGATCCCGATCTCGACCGCAACATGCGGCACACGATCGAAGTGGTGACGGACCGGCTCATCATGCGGGACGATATCCGCACCCGGCTGGTCGAGGCCGTCGAAGGCGCGTTGCACCTGGGACAGGGTACCGTCATGGTCCAGCTGGAGGAAGACGGCCGGACTTCCGACCTGCTCTTCAGCACGCGGTACGCCTGCAACAAATGCGATCTGAGTTACGAAGAACCCACGCCGCAACTGTTCTCCTTCAACAGCCCGCAAGGCATGTGCCCGAACTGCCACGGCCTGGGTACCATGATGCGGATCGAACCCCGGCTCATCGTGCCCGACCCGTCGAAGTCCATCAACGAAGGCGCGATCGAACCCCTTGGGACGATCGCCAATCTCTGGAAACGGCACTTCTACGAAGGGATTGCCCAACACGTGGGATTCAGCCTGGACACGCCCTGGGAGCGTCTGACCGAGGAGGCGCGGCGGGTGGTGCTGTACGGACTGGGATACAAGCGCATCACCTTTACGTTCCGCAACGGAAAGGGCGGCGAATGGTCGCACAAGGACCGGTTCAACGGGGTCGTGAACGACCTGGAAAAGCGGTACCATACGCTCAAGTCGCAGCGGCACAAGGCCGAACTCGAACGGTACATGGCCATCGGGGAATGCGACCAGTGCCAAGGGGAACGCCTGAAGCCCGAAGCGCTGTCCGTCACCCTGGGCGACCTTTCCATCACCGCGCTGTGCCGGCTGCCCATCCTCGACATCCGCGCGTTCTTCGAGAAACTTTCCCTGTCGGACGCCGAACGCCAGATCGGCGACGAAGCGCTCAAGGAGATCGTCGCCCGGCTCGACTTCCTGCTCAACGTGGGACTCGAATACCTGACGCTGGAACGCACGGCACCGACGCTTTCCGGCGGGGAGGCGCAGCGCATACGGCTCGCAAGCCAGATCGGCCGCGGGCTCGTCGGCGTGATGTACGTACTCGACGAACCGAGCATCGGCCTTCATCCCAGGGACAACCGGCGCCTGCTGGACACCCTGGCCCATTTGCGGGACCAGGGCAATACGGTCATCATCGTCGAACACGATGAAGAGACCATGTGGGCGTCCGATCACATCGTGGACTTCGGCCCAGGTGCCGGCGTCAACGGCGGCGAGATCGTCGCCGAGGGCCGTCCCGGTGTCGTGGCCGCCAGCGCGGCATCGCTGACCGGGCAATACCTGTGCGGAAAGAAGACCATCCCGGTTCCGGCCTCCCGCCGCGGCGTTAACGACAGTTGGCTGACGATCCTGGGCGCCCGCCAGAACAACCTCAAGAACCTGGACGTCCGGCTGCCCGTGGGCCTGTTCACCTGCGTCACGGGCGTATCCGGTTCGGGCAAGAGTTCGCTGATCAACGATATCCTGTACGCGGCCTTGGCCCGTTCGTTGAACAAGGCCGGCACCCAACCGGGCAAATTCGACGGCCTCAAGGGCGTGGACCAGCTGGACAAGGTCATCAACATTGACCAAGCGCCCATCGGACGCACGCCGAGATCGAATCCGGCGACCTATACGAAGGTCTTCGACGCGATACGCGCCCTCTTCGCCGAAACGCCGGAGGCCAGGGTGCGCGGCTACAAGCCCGGCCGTTTCAGCTTCAACGTGCGGGGCGGCCGGTGCGAGGCCTGCGAAGGCAACGGCGCGACGCGGGTGGAGATGGATTTCCTGGCGGACATGTGGGTATCCTGTCCCGTCTGCGAGGGCAGACGGTTCGACCGGGAGACCCTGGAGGTGAAGTACAAGGGGCATTCCATCGCCGACGTGCTCGACCTGGACGTGCAGGAAGCGCTGGAACTCTTCGAACACGTTCCTTCCATCGCCCGGGTGCTCCGGACCCTCCATGACGTGGGCCTGGGGTATATCAAGCTGGGTCAGCCCGCGCCCACGCTGTCGGGCGGCGAAGCGCAGCGCATCAAGCTGGGACGCGAACTGTGCAAGCGCAGCACGGGTCGGACCATGTACGTGCTGGACGAACCCACGACCGGCCTGCACTTCGAAGACATCACCCACCTGCTCGCCGTGCTGAACGCCTTCGTGGACAAGGGCAACACCGTCGTCGTCATCGAGCACAACATCGACGTGATCAAGACGGCCGACTGGATCATCGACCTGGGACCGGAGGGCGGAGCAGCGGGCGGGCTCGTCATCGCCGAGGGGACGCCGGAGACCGTCGCGGGCATCGCCGGATCGTCCACCGGGCAGATCCTGGCGAAAGCGCTGGGGACCGCCAGGTCTCCAGGGATTTCGTCGGCGACGCCGGAAATTCCGGAATCATTGCCGGCCCCCGGCGCGGACGGAGCCCCCGGCGCGGACGGAGCCCCCGGCGCGGACGGGACCCCCGGCGCGGACGGGACCCCCGGCGCGGACGGGACCCCCGGCGCGGACGGAACCGCGGGCGCAGCCAGCCAGACCGCCGGCACAGACGGTCACATCCGGGAGATCTCAGTGCGCGGCGCACGGGAACACAACCTGAACGATCTCACCGTGACGATTCCCCGGGACCGGATGACGGTGTTTACGGGCGTATCGGGCTCGGGGAAGACCTCCCTGGCCCTCGATACGATCTACGCGGAAGGCCAGCGGCGGTACGTGGAGTCCCTGTCCGCCTATGCGCGGCAGTTCCTCCAGCAGATGCAGAAGCCCAAAGTGGACCACATCGTCGGCCTGTCCCCTGCCATTTCCATCGAACAGAAGTCCCCGGGCCGGAACCCCCGTTCCACGGTGGGCACCATCACGGAGATCTACGAGTACCTGCGCGGACTCTACGCCCTCGTGGGCGTCCCCCACTGCCCGACGTGCAGGGTGCCCATCGGCGCGCAGACACCCAGCCAGATCGTGGACCGCATCATGACCCTGCCGGAACGGACCCGCGCCACGCTCCACGCCCCGCTGGTACCCGAAGGCGCCGAGGGGTATGACGTCCTCCTGGACCGGGCCCGCCGGAACGGGTTCATCCGGGTGCGCATCGACGGCGAATTGCGGCGGCTCGAAGAGGACATAGAGATCGACCGCCGCCGGCGTCACGAGTTGTGCGTGGTGGTTGACCGGATCGCCATGCAGGGTGACGTGCGCCAGCGCCTGGCCGACTCGGTAGAGACCGCACTGGAACTTTCGGGAGGATTGCTGATCGCCGAGGTGGAGGAGCCGGATGCCGCCGGGCCACGGGACATCCGATTCAGCCGGTTCTATTCGTGTCCGTCCTGCGGCAACAGCTACGATGAGCCGACGCCCCAGTACTTCTCCTTCAACCACCGGTCGGGCATGTGCCCCGAATGCGAGGGACTCGGTACCCAGCCCGGCATCGATCTCGACCTGCTGATACCGAATCGCGAAAAACCGGTGCGCGAAGCCGTGGCCGCGGTCTGGGGGGATAGCGCGGCAGGTGAAAGCGCCATAGGCGATCGGACCATGGTCGACCTGTTGGAACAGGTGGCGACTTCGTATGGATTTGGCCTCGAGACGCCGGTCGACACCCTTTCTCCGGAACAGCTCCAGGTGCTGCTCCATGGAAGCGACCGGTGGGTGGACGACCGGCGGGTACCCGGCCTGTCCTTCCAGTTCCGGGGCATCTTCCCGACCGTGGAACTGGCCGCCCGGTACGCCAACCGCTTCCCTGAGCTGGCCCGTATGCTGCAACCGACGCCTTGTCCGGCCTGCGAGGGAGGGCGCCTCAGGCCCGAGAGCCTCTCCGTGCTGATCGACGGCGTGTCTATTGCCGGGCTCTGCGCCTTCCCCGTCGACCGCGCCATGGACTTCATCGAGAAGCTGGAACTCTCCGCGTCCCAGCGGGAAGTCGCGGGCGAGGTGTTGACGGAAATCCGAAGCCGCATGCGCTTCCTGCTGGACGTGGGGCTGGAATACCTGACGCTCGACCGCCGCGCGCCCACGCTTTCGGGCGGCGAAGCGCAGCGGATCCGCCTGGCCAGTCAGATCGGATCGGGACTGACGGGCGTACTCTACGTGCTGGACGAGCCCACGATCGGCCTTCACCCGCGGGATAACCTCAGGCTGATCGAGGCCCTGGAGAACCTGCGCGATCTCGGCAATACCCTCATCATGGTCGAACACGACCGCGACACGTTGGAGCATGCCGACAACCTGGTGGATTTCGGTCCGGGGGCCGGCGTGTACGGGGGCCGGATCGTGGGCCAGGGCGCGCCCGAGATCCTCAAGGAACACGAGGCGTCGCTCACCGGACGATATCTCGCCGGCCGGGTGCGCATCGATGTGCCCACGGACCGCCGCAAACCGGGCCGCAACAGGCTGCGCATCCTCGGGGCCCGTCAGAACAACCTGAAGAACATCGACGTGACGCTGCCCCTCGGCCTCTTCACCTGCGTTACGGGGGTGTCCGGATCGGGGAAGAGTTCTCTCGTCAACGACATCCTGTATCCCGTGCTGGCCTCCACCCTGCACCGCGCCCAGGTCAATCCCGGTCCCCACGACGAGATCAAGGGGTTGCGCTTCGTGGACAAGGTCATCAATATCGACCAGACGCCCATCGGCCATTCCCCGCGTTCGGACCCGTGCACCTACGTCGGGCTCTTCACGCCGATCCGGTCCCTCTTCGCCCGGACCGTGGAGGCCCGGATGAGAGGCTACGAGCCTCGCCGGTTCAGCTTCAACGTGCCCGCGGGCCGCTGCGAGGCCTGCCAGGGACTCGGCGTGCGCAAGATCGAAATGCACTTCCTGGCGGACGTGTGGATGACCTGCGAGGTCTGCGACGGGAAACGCTTCATGAAGGAAACGCTGGAGGTGACCTACAAGGGGAAGAATATCGCCGATGTCCTGGACATGACCGTGGACGAGGCCCTCGCGCATTTCGAGAACGTGCCCCGCATCCGGCGCATGCTCCAGACGCTGTACGACGTGGGACTCGACTACATCAAGCTCGGCCAGTCGGCCGTCACGCTATCGGGGGGCGAGGCGCAGCGCGTCAAGCTCGCGAAGGAACTCTCCCGGCCGGGCACCGGCAAGACCATCTACCTGCTGGACGAGCCGACCACGGGGCTTCATTTCGACGACATCCGCAAGCTGTTGACGGTCCTGAACAGGCTGGTGGACAAGGGGAATACGGTGCTGGTAATCGAGCACAACCTGGACATCATCAAGACGGCAGACTGGATCGTCGATCTCGGACCGGAAGGCGGTGACCGGGGTGGTCACGTGGTTGCCGCGGGGACGCCCGAGGAAATTGCCGGTTCCCTGTCCCATACCGGGCGGATACTGTCGAGGGAGTTGGCGGTGGTCGATTAAGCGCTGCTGCGCCAGGCCCTTCCCAGGCCTTCCAGCAACCTGCCGATCTTCAACGAAGATTCCGTCTCGCCCCGGCAACTGTACCAGCACCGGTTGCAATCGATCTTCTTCGAGACTTTCCTGAAGTCGGCATATCCGGACGTTACGGGCAGTTCCGCGCAGGGTTTCACGTCGCCGTCGGGGGTCAGTTGCACGAGCCACTTGCCGGCCGCCGCGCAGGAACCCGGCAAGGCGTTCCGGAAATAGGCGGGAACACGGCGCAGGTACCAGGCGGAGCTGACGATGTTGCCCAGCCGGGACTTCTGGTAGATCAGATCCTCGATCACGGACTCCAGGCGCTCGGTGTGACCCGGATCCACCAGGTGGGTTTCGTTCCCGTTCTTGAAGTCGCTGTAGCAGCTGTAGGAAACCTTCGCGCCCATGGTGCGTGCCAGGTGCGCGATGGGCACGACGTGGTCCAGGTTCTCCCGCATGATCACCGTATTGAAGATCACGTTGACCCCCCGGGCCGTCAACTGGGGCACGAGCGAGGAGATATGCTCGTACAGACCCTCGATGCCCCGCTCCTCGTCATGTTCGCGGCCGATGTAGTTCAACGATATCGAGATGTGGTCCAGCCCGGCGTCCCACAGGGCCATGGCCTTTTCCACGGTCAGAAGAGATCCGTGGGTGACCATGCCGATGTAGACGTATCCCAGGGATTCCTTGATGCGCCTGACCGCCTCGGGCAGCTGCTTGTTGATCATGGGCTCTCCGCCGGTCAGGGTGACCGACAGGGGATTCAGCTTCCGCAGCGCCGCCACGTAATCGTAGTCGCCCAGCTTGCCCGAACGTTTCGTCTTCCAATAATCACAAAAATCGCAGGTGGCGTTGCACAGGTAGGTTACCTCCATGTTCACCGCCATCGGCCCGCCCTTCAAGCGCACCCAGAGGTATTTGAGCAAGGCTCGAAGCTTCATCCCGAAGGACATGGGCCGCAACAACGTCCGGTCGTACCCGAGATAGCCCGCGTCCGGCTGCAGTACGGGAGGCGCGGGAGACGGCGCGATGAGTTCCGCCGCCCGTGAGATCTGGACCTGTTCGGACATGAATATGCTCCTACGCCACCGCGCGCGTGGCGGTGGTGACGGAATCCCTGCCGTCTATGTTCCCCTTGACGGTACGTCCCGTCAGGTTCAGCATGGCCGGGAACACGTCCACGGTACGGACGCATTCCGCTGCAATTTCGGCGTTCATCATCAAAGGCACGTGCATATGGTCGCGATGTAATGAACCGTGGGTCGACTTGTGCTCAGGATGTTCATGCCGGTACCTCAGATCGTAGCCGTTCCGGGCGCTGACGATCAGGTCTCCGGACCGCGGCGAACCGAAGACGCGCAGCAGCTGGTAAGGCGCGTCGGGGTAGTCCGTGTCGAACGTGGCGGAGAGCATCTGCTCGTCGGACGCTTCGGCCGGCATGCCGCCGTAGCCGAAAGGATCCTGGCCCTCGAGCACCCGGTACGTGATGCCGCCGGGCATCTCCCTGATCTCGCTGGTTCCCCGGCGCCCTCGGACGATGACAGAGTCTTCCCGGGTCGCCGCCACCAGGTCTACCGCCTCCTGTTCGAGCAGGGCCTCTATGGGATCGGTTTCCCCCAATGTGCGAATCTCATCGTATGAAGGCCTTTCCTCCCAGGTCTCGCCCTTCTTCAGGTAGATATGCGCCATGCCGTTGCCCGAGACCATCGTTGCCGCGTCGCATCCACCGCGCAGGATCCGGGGATAGTACAGCGTATTGAATCCGATTTCGTCGAGAAAGGACCATAACTCGAAATGCGTGTGGGTGGAGGTCAGGCCATGATCGCTGGAGACCACGAGAAGCGTGTCGTCCAGCCTGTTCAGCCGCTGAAGCCGCTCCGCCAGCCGGCCCAGTCCCCTGTCGAATGCCCGGTAAGCCTCCAGCGTGGCGTCCGAAAACGGATCGGTGTAATGGGAGTATTCGTCCACCGCGGGGAATACGACCGACAAAAAATCCACGGCCTGGTCGACGGCCCGGTCGATGTACCTCCAGGCCGCTTCATCCATGACCTCCCACCGGCCGGATAAATGGGCGTAGTACAGGTACCAGTTCTTGGTCAGCAACGTCCGGTTTTCAAATAGGCCCAACCCCTTGTTTACCAGACTGAACACGCCCGCCGGGCGCTCGAAGTATTCGAAGATGGTGTGGATACCGTCCTTCAGATCGCTGTCGATATACAGTCCACCCGGTCCTACGTAACTGCGTGCTTGCCGGAAATGGGTGAGTCCTTCCGGCTGGGACCGGTCGAACCAGCGGATGCCGGGGAGATTGCACGAACCGGGCGTGCAGCCGGTCAAAAAGGGCACGTGGGCCGGACCGGTCGTGGACGGGAACGAGGTCACCGCTTTCCGGTAATCTCCGCGGTCGAGAACGTACCGGCGCAGGGACGGAAGTTCGCCGGCCTCGGTCATTTTCCGCATGACGTCTTCCCGTGCGCCGTCGACGAGGAAAAAGATACATCGATTATATACCGTCGCCGCCATTACGACTCCTAAAAACATAGGACATCGTTACATTGCTCAACTTGAGCATACAGTACAGGCTTGCAAGTATACCCGTTTCGCTATTCGATTTCAAGGGTTTTCGCACGCAGGGTGTTGAGCAATTCGTCGTAGGAGGTCCTGCTGATCTTCTTGTAGAATGCGTCCCGGTTGGCCAGCGCGACGCTCGCCCCGTCGATCACCATGTCATAGATGAGCCATTCGCCTTCCTTTAGCTCCATCTTGTAGTCGACGAGCGTTTTGGTGCCCTTGTACCATACCGTCGTTCTAACCAGCGAGCGGCTGCCCCGGGTCTCTTCCCCGTCGTAGGTCGTTCTGTCCGACCGCTTGCGCAGCTTGTCCAGGGCCCGGCTTTCGGTCCACCTGCGCAGGACCGAAACGAACTCATCCCGCTCGGCGTCCGTCCGCTCCCGCCAGTGCCTGCCGAGGGAAATGCGGCTGTGCCGTTCGAAATCGAACCCGGAGACGACGGCCTCACGCACCAGGCTGTCCATGGCCGCTTCGGTGGCGGCCCCGTCCAGTGCGCGTAGCGCGGCGTCCCGCTGCTTCAGCGTCTTGATGGGCGAATATTCCTGCGCGTAACTCCCGATAGCCAGCAGCACCGCCGCCGCCCAGGCGGTAAAGCGTCCCAGGTGGCGTACCGCACGGCAATTCACAAGCATTTCCCACCTCCATTCGTTCATACTTCCGGCCGGGTCAGGACCCGGTGTCCCGGCGATGAACCACGAAGTCGTCGTAATCTCCCCTGGAGTCCGTTCCCGTCGCGTTGCCATCAGTCAGAATGCCGATCCCGACGGCTTTCCGGGGCGGATTCTTCCCGAAGATCCGGACATAGTCCGCATGCACGTCGACCGACTCCTCGACCCACTGTCCGAGCTTCTCTTCCCCGCTCTCGAGCACAATCACGTGGGGGCGGCCAATGCCCTTCCGGCGGTAGTGGGTGCCGACAGGTACAGTCGTACTCCAGACGTATTTGAGGGTCTTGGGCACGCCGATGAAGTTCTGGTCCAGCACCACGTAAACAGCCACGGAACTGTCGTTCCTGGAACCGATGCGTTCATCGCCGCCTTCGGGCAGGACCGTCGCCCGCCACCGCCAGGACAGCACCGGGTATTCGTTCGCATCCCATTCGCTGACCCGCTTGCGAATGATGATGGAGGTGCCGTCGTCGGCCGCGTGGAGATACCGGTTGCCCTTCTCCTCCCGGATCGTATACAGTTTGCGGGCCAGGTCATCATCACCCCGCCAGGCTTTCCAGGTCAGGGGAAAGCCGCCCGGGGCCGAATCGTCGAAGTCTTCGATCATGACGGTCATTCGATGATCATCGCCCCGCTGGGGAGGGGACGCAAGGTCCATATGGTCCACATGGTCCGCCCGCGCGACGCCCGGAACGAACGAGGCCGTCCCCGGCCAGGCGGTCCAGCCCGTCCGGGACTCCCGGGGCGCCGGCGCCTGTGTCTCCGTATCCGTGCGGAGGACGGAAGGCGGGTCGATGAACGCGGCGCAGATCAGCAGGACGACGCCCGCCAGCAAACCGAATGCCCTGCCGGCTGGCCAGCGTCGCATTTTGCCGGCTGGCCAACCCCGCGCTCTGCCCACCGGAAAACCACGTCCCATGCCCACCTGCGTTCCACGCGCTCTGCCCGCCGGAAAATCACGTCCCGTGCCCGTCCCCGAACGCCTGTGGTTCATGCCCGTCCTCCGTTCCGTGTTTCAACGCCGCCCCGTGTTTTAACGCAGTCCATTGTAAATCCCGTTACCGGTCACGTGATCGAGTTCGGCCAGCGAAACGCGGTACTGGTACAGCGACTGCCGGTGCGCATGCTGCATCTTCGCATGCGCGGTAAACGCGTCCAGCAGTTCCGAACTGTCTCCGGTAACGTCGAAACCCAGTTGCGCCGAGGTCAGCCATCCCCTGGCGGAGCGAAGCGCCCGGTCGCTGTTGACCACGTTGGTATGGGCCTCGATCACGTCGCGGTAGGTTTGCTCCACCTGCAGTGCGACCGCGCTCATCGCCTGGGATTCCTTGCTCACCAGCGCTTCCAGTTCCACTTTCCGTGCAAGGTACTTGGCGCGGGTCAGGCCGAAATTGAAGTTCTGGCGCAAGGTAATCACGGCACCGCCGCGAAGGAAATTGAACTCGTCCCGGAGAAAAGGATTGTCGAGCTCCGGCCTGTGCGGCGCGATGCCCCACTGGAGCGATCCCGCCAGGGCGATCTGGGGGTAGAAGTCGCTCCTGGCCACCTTCAGCAGCGCCCGGCGGGCCAGCACTCCGGCCCTCAGCTGCCGGATGTCGTATCGCCGGTTCTTCGCCCTTTCAATGTAAACGTCCAGTGCTTCGAGGTCCGCCGTTTCGGTTTCCACGGCCCTATGGACGATATCGAAATCGATGGAGCGGTCTATTTCGAGCAGGGCTTTCAGCGCCGCCCTCCCCATATCGATCGACTTCTCGACCCGCGCCCGGCTCTGCTGCACTTCGAATTCAAAGACATCGATTTTCAACAGGTCGTTCTGGCCGACGTCTTCCGAGTCCTCCTCGATCATCTCGTTCACGCGGTCCCGGGCCTCCTGTACCTTTTCCACGCTATCCAGGATGATGTCCCTGAGTTCCCTGGCCAGTACGAGACCGTAGAACAACTTCTTCACCTGGAACGCCACGTCGAACTTCCGGGATTCCACGGCCGCCTCGCCCGCTTCGAGACCGTACCCGGCCGCCTTCTTCGCGTTACTGAGCTTCCCGAAAGTGTACAGCGGCTGGACCACTTCGATCTGCGTGCGTGAAAAAACGCCCAGATCGGTCAGGTCGCTCCGGATGGTCTCGACCTTTTCCGTATCGCCTTCTATGCCCGGTGCGGGACCGAAGATATTGGTCCACTCCAACCGGGGCGTGATGCCCGCGAATTTCGCTTCGCTCAACCGGGCTTCCAGGCCTTCGACGGTAAGGACCGCCTGTTCGATGTCCGGGCTGACCCGCAATGCCCGGTCCACGCATTGTTCCAGCGTCATCCGGACGGCCTGGCCAGCCTGGCCAGCCTGGTCGGCCTGGGCGGCCTGGTAAACCTGGTCGGCCTGGGCGGCCTGGGCGGCCTGGACGAGTCCACCCGGGCCCTGTGCAATTGCCAGCCCCGCGATCAGCGATGCCGCCAGGATGTGGACCAGAAAACGATTCACTTTGCCTCCACTTCTCACAGGGGTCACCTTACCGTACCGGTCGACGCGACGTGATTGATGGCGTCGCCGCCCCGTCGTAATCGATGTACTCGCCGTAGTCGCCGACACGCCTTGCGCATCGACCCACCATAGTCGAAAATGCACTCGTTCTCAAGTATATTAGACGCACCCGTCCACCTATTGATCCAACAAATAGCGATGGCCGGTCCATGTACGCCAGCGGCACGTCCGGCGAGCTTACCCGGTTCCCTTCGTTCTCCCGGCCGGCGGTGTCAGGCCCCGTCGGCAGACGACGGTTGCGACAGCAGCCAGATCGCCCGCGTCCAATGGAACGCCGCCGTGATCACCGTCCAGATTGCCACGCAGGTGAACGCTTGCTCCAGCAAGCCGACCGCCGTACCCGCGAGCAGCAGCAGGACATTCGTATTGCGCCGGGCGCCGATACGGCGAAAGAAGCGGTCCATGGGCGCGTAGTCGAACAGTTCGATACCCCGCCTGGATTTGAACATCCCCGTGGCCGCCTTGTCGAGCAGATAAAAGAACGTGATCACCGTGGCGAGCACAAAGGGACCGACCACCTCGCCGCCGCCGCTGAGCATCCACCCCAGCGCCCAGTACCAGGTCAGTTCCCAGACCACGTCCAGGATGTGTTCGAAACGGTCTCCGAACCGGGTGCATCGCACCGTCACGCGGGCCAACTTGCCGTCGACACCGTCCAGCACCCCGACGATGAATGCGATCACCAGTCCGGCGGCCAGGTATCCCGTTCCCATTTGCCCCACGGCCAAAAGCCCGGTGGTCAGAAAGGCGAGCAGCACGGAGAGGGTGGTTACCTGGTTCGGCGTCACGGAACTGGCCGAAATCCACTTCGTAAGCCGGTTTTCCAGGGGCGGATGGATGTACTCCGCGGGAAAATCCAGCGTGCCCTTCTGCGCGGCGTCGGTGAGCAGGGCCTCCGCCCGGCGGATCTTCAGGTCCGAATCGACGACCAGCCACCAGGGAGACAGGCTTCGGCGCAGATCCACGATATAGGGATCCATTTCGCGCAGGTCGAATTCCGGACCGGTCGATTCCCGCGTCGAATCCAGCGCGGACCAGAGTGACTCGGAGCCGTTCCAGGACGCCGTAAGCCCTGCGAGGAAGTCCGCGTCCGCCACAAGCAACCTGCAGGATTCCCTGACCGCCGAGTCCACGGCTCTCCGGTTCGGACCGCCGTCGATCATGGTCTGCAACACCCGCGGGTCGTACAGGTGGCCGGCGTCCATGACCAGGGCCGTTTCGTCCTGTCCGGGCAGCCAGCGGGCAGGTCTTTCGTCCGACCGCACACATTCGACGGCGCCCAGTTCCCCGTACCAGCGATCGTCGAATCCGTCGATCTGTATATCCGGTCCCCGCCCGGGCGAGGGTCCTACAACCGTAACCTGCCGGGCCCCCAGGGAAGCGAAGACCCGGAGGTGCCGCTCCAGCAGTGAAATGCCGTATATCGACCGGCCGGCGCCGGCCGCCGAGGCTTCGTTATCCGCGAACAGGACTACGCTGAATTTCATTGCCGCTGGTTCTCCAAATCGAATGAAGTCCGGTGTCCAAGCGCCGCTTTCGTTCCCGTCTCGCGGCCATTCATTGTCCAGGACAGCGCATCGGTCTTCATGGTCCGTCCGGTCCACCGGGTTCAACCGGTCCGCCCGCTTTGCCCGGTCCGCCCGGCCGGCCCGGTCCGCGCAAGCGCCGGAGGGCGATCCGGTCCTCCTCTTCCAAACCCAGGAGACCCAGTACGCCGAGGTAGCCGCCCAGGAAGATCGTGGGCAGCCCGGCCATGCGCAGCCAAGGGACATCCGGCGCGTAGACGCCCGCCGCGTAAGCGCACGCGAAGGCGGGAACCGCCGCGGCGCATGGTTTCAGGATGCGCCAGGACAAGGGATGGATACGGAACAGGTGATACACTTCGGCCAGGCGGATCATCGTCAACAGCCCGAACGCCGCCAGCGTTCCCAGGGCCGCGCCCAGGATGCCCAGGCCAGGTATCAGCCACAGGTTAAGGGTGAAATTGACCACCACGACCGCGACCGTATTTACGAGATTCAGCCAGGGCCGGCCCGACATGATGAGGACGGTATCGCCCGAACCCATGGCGGCGTAGACGACCTGGCTCATGGCCAGGACGACCATCGTCATGAATCCCGCGACGAATTCGGGTCCGAAAAGTCCAAGCAGTTCATTTCCGACCAGCGACACCACGCAGAGGAACGCCAGGCCGATGGTCAGCACCCACCGGGTGACCAGACGCAGATTGAGCTCCAGCCGCCGAAGGTCCTTGCGGTGATTCAGTTCGGCCACGATGGGACTGAAAACGGGGTCGAACCACTGCCGGACTTTCTTGGTCGCCAGGGCGATTTCGACCGCGATCACGTAAACGCCCACCTGTGCGGCCGGCAGAAAGTAGCCGACCATGAGCACGTCCAGGCGGATCATGAACATGTAGACCAGTTCATAGCCCATGACCGGCAGCGAGAAGCGGGTCAGCGGGGTGACGGCCCGCAGTGCGCGCAGGTGGACGAGACAGGACCGCCAGGAATAGAACCGGGTGAACGCGTAAACGGCGTAAACCAGGCCGCAGGCCAGCGCGGCCAGGTGGGCCGCGGCGATGCCGTAGGTGCGCCAGCCCGCGTAGTAGAGGACACAGGCCGCCCCGAACAACACCAGCGGCTCGACGGCGCCCCGGACCATGGCGTCGTGCTTCATGACCTTGTGCGCCCGGGTGACACCCAGGATGATCTGGGTCAGGGCGATGAGCGGCAGGCCGACCGCCAGCAGCTGCAGCATGCCGGTGAGCCGGGGCTTGTCGAGCAGGCCGTCCGCCAGTGCGGCCGCACCGGCATAGAGCGCGGCGCCGATCCCCGCGCTCAGCAGCAGGCCCACGCCCAGGGCCTGCGCGATGGTCCGGTGGATGGCCTCCGTCTCCCTGTCCTCGCGCAGGCGCGGGATGAAATTGACCAGCCCCTTGTCCAGCGAGAACTGGCCGACCTTGGACACGAGGTCCACGATGGTCCATCCGAGCATGTACAGCCCGAAGACCTCGGCACCGAACAGCCGCGTAAGGACGATGAACGACACGGACTTGATCAGCCGCGCTACCGTTCCGATGAAATTGACGGCCGCGCCCCGGGCGATCGTCGATGCGTCGGATCGGGACCGGACCGGAGCCGGTTGCTCGCTTGTACGCGTCATGATGGGGGATTCGCCGGACCGGGTCCGGGTTCGGGTCTGGGATCGGGACCGAGGCCGGGTTCGGGTCCGGGTCCGGGCCCGGGCCCGGTGGTCATCCTGTCCGCTTCGATCAACAGGGTCCATCCCCGTTGGTTCCCGATGAACAGGTTAAAGACCGCGGATACCATCCTGCCGGCCGTTACCAATCCCAAACGGATCACCGCCGCAGGGACCGCGTGCATGCGCTCCGTTGCGTAGCTCAGCCGGATCAAGGCCAGGTCCAGCCGGGAACGAAGCAGGTACCGGTGTCGGATCAGTCTGAATCCACAGGCCTCCAGCAACGTTCCGACCGTCGAGTGCTTATAGAACTGCAAGACGGCGTGGCGCTTCCGGTGTGCGTCTCGCCACGACTCGCCGATCTCCTCGAGGCTCAGGCTGTCCAGGGTCAGCAGGATGCGGCCCCCGGGCCGCAACACGCGCCACATCTCACGCAGCGTCTGCCTGTCGTCCGGCAGGTGCTCGAAGACACACAGGCTCATGACCGTGTCGAATTGCCCGGAGCGAAGGGGGAACGCGTCCGCATGGGCGCAAACGAAACCCGTGAAGGGCGTCTTGTGGTAGACCCGGGCGCGGCGTAACTGGTTCCGGTCCAGGTCGAAACCGAACACCCTGGCACCCCGCAGGGCGATCCGGTAATCGTAGGTCCCCTCCCCGCAGCCGATATCGAGAATACGCTCGCCTTTACGTGGCTTCAGCCAGCGTAACGCGGGGACCGTTTCCTGGGCCCGCCGGAAGTTGAAATCCTTCCTGAGCCGAAGGGCCAGGAGTCCCCTTGCACGGAACAGCAATCCGCTCATGAGCTTGTGTCCCCGGCCACCGCCCGGTCCCGCGCCAGCAGCCTCCCCGTCGAAATGAATATGGCCAGTCCCATGGCCAGGCCACCGGCCGTAACGGTCCAGAACATCCAGTTCAGCAGGTCGAGTGCGGCGAAACACAGCAGCAGCATGGTAAAGAAATCTCTCTTTGCCATCATCCTGAACAGGTTGAGCAGTCTGGCGGCGAGGTGGCGCCGGCGCCTGACGGCGTGCTCTGCGAAGGCCCGGTTGAACCGGACCAGGCTGCCGCTCCCCCCGGTCTGCAGCAGATAGTAGTACATCACGAGAATCGACGCGGCCACCACGGCGACGGATCCCAGTCCGAGGGACCGGATTACCGTATCCCCGGAGCCGCCCGCATAGGCCCAGACCACGGCCGCGAAGAACGCCAGGTAGGTCAGGTTGTCCGTGATCGTGTCGAGCCACGAACCGTATTTCGATTCGCGGAAAGTCAGCACCGCCACCTCCCCGTCGCAGCCGTCGAGGATGGACGAAACCTGGAAAAGCAACGCGCCAAGCAGCACCGACCAGTAGGTGCCGTCCAACACAGACCAGGCCCCGGCCAGTCCGGTAAGGAAAGTGGCCAGGGTCACCATGTTCGGGGTGACCGGCGTCCGGACCAGCCATCGGCTGATACGGGTCGAAACCGGCCGGTTGATATGCCGGGACACCCAGCCGTCGGTGGGTTTTACGAGGCGTCCCAGCAGGGCTTTTTCGCCCTGGGCCAGCATTTCGGGCGTATCCACGTCCTGCCAGAATCCATCGCCCACGTCGAAGGCGCGCATCCGCCCTTCCGCGGCCAGCGCCCGGATGCCGTCGCTCAACGCACAGCCCTCCGGTCCGTCCACGGCATCGAGGGCGTCGAACAGGGCCGGCGTACAGAGGAACATGCCGGTGTCCACCGCGTTGAAAGCTTGCAGTCCCTTGTCGATGCCGACCACTTTATCCCCGCGCACTTCGACCTTGGTCGCGTCGTCCAGGTCGTACACGCGGTCGATTTTGCGGTCGACGGCGAGCAGACACTCCCCTTCGGCCACCGGTTCCTCGAGCAGACGCTCAAGCGTCCGTTGCTCGAAGAGGTGATCGGCCATGAGCAACGCGAACGGTTCCTCCAGGCGGGAACGGGCGGCCAGGGCGGAAACCCCGTTGGGCAGATCCCACCGGTCGTTGTGCACCCATTCGATCTCGAGGGCATCCAGGCCGGGATCGTTTGAAAGGACCTCGTGAAACCGGTCCGCCTCGTACCCTGTTACGATCACGAAGCGCTTTACGCCGGCCCGGGCGGCCGTCAATATGATCCGCTTGATCAACGGCACGCCGCATAGCTTCAACAGGGGTTTGGGCACCGGGCCGGTGACCGCCTGCAGGCGCACGCCCGCGCCGCCGGCGATGATGAGCGCCGGAGCCGCTCTTCGGGTGTGATGGTCCATTTGCTAAAGATTCAGATGGCCATGTGGAAGAAGGAAGAAGCTAGAAGATCGCGGAAAAGCCCAGCGTCATCTCCGGGTAAGGACGAGAGATGACATCCAGTTCCTTCCGGTAGGATGCCTGTACGACCACGGCGACGTGCCGTTCCCAGAAGTAACGCAGCCCGACACCGGCGTCGACCATGGTCATGTTCCGGTTCTGCGGCCTGAGTTCCAGACCGGCGCCCCATCCGAAGAAAGGCGTGAAGGATCCGCCCGGAACGAGCAGATTGTACCGGTAGAAGGCGCCGATCCGGGTGATCCGTTCGGCCTGCTCTTCCTCTGAGGTTTCAAGCGCCGTCCCCTGTGCCGACGAGGTCCCGAAACCGGCCAGTCTCCGGGCTCGAAGGAGGGAACCGCCGTACCGAGCGCCGGATGGCTGCCGGGTATCGTCAAAGGCTTCCGTATCGTTGGGCCGCCGAATGGAAAACACACCGCCGAACTGGTGGGTCGGTGTAATAAAATAACCGGCGCTCAGGGAGACCGTGCCGGGATCGAACAACTCGTATCCGGTGCGGCCCACGCCCTGCACCTCGATACGTCCCTGCCTGGCCTGGTTCCCCGTCGACAGGGTCCGAGCCGGGATGACCGGGGCGGCGTCCTGTCCGAGCACGGCGGGGTTGATCCGTTCGCGCTCCTTGGATTCGAGTATCGTGTCACGTGGACGGGCTGCCGGTTTTCTCATCATGGCGGCCACCGATCTGCGCGGCACGGGCCGGCCGTCTACCATGGTCCGGCGATCGACTTCCCGGTCTGGCGGCAGGGGCGCATCTGCCACCCGCGCGACCTGCGTCTCAGTGCCCGGACCTTCGTGATGCCGGATACCGGGCGACGTATCGATCCAGATGGGAACCGTCGTTTCGACGGGCATGCTCGTCCGCGGGGGAACAGGCGCGTTTCCGGGGGCATCGACTGCCGGCCGCAACAGGGGCATTACGGCGATCAGCGAGCAGATACCGGCGGCCAGCAGCGGGAAGAAGGCGCGGTCCGTCCGGTGCACCTTCGAACCGAGCACGTCCCGGATCCGCTGGGCCGCCATGGAGGCCGACCGCGCCAGTTCGAGGGCGGCCTGCCATTGCGTCCGGACCCTGCCGGTGGCTACCTTCAACAGGGTGGAAGCATAGCGCTCCGGCTGCCTGGAGACACGGACGACGTCCGCGTCGCAGGCGCGTTCCGCTTCGATCCCGGCCCGGTGCGCGGCGTACCATACCGCCGGGTGGAAGAAGAAGAAGAACCTGCTGAACTGGACCAGGAAGACCGTGAGGTGGTCCCGCCGGGCATAGTGGGCCAGTTCATGGAGCAGGACCTGCCTGAGTTCCGCGCTGGAAAGTTCCAGGATGCACCAGGAGGGGATCACGACGGCGGGGCGCCCGGCGGCGATCAGGACGGGCACTTCGAACTCGTCGGAGACCCGCAGGGCCACGCTGCGCTTCAAGCCCGATTCGGCTAGGCACCGGTCGAATAACGCGTTTACCCGGGGGACGGTGACCGGGACGGACCGCCGCCTTCTCCTGGTCATCGTGATGACCGATGAACCAATGCGGTAGAGACCGAAACCCGCGAAGCCCATCCAGGCCAGACCCGCGAAGGCGTAGATTCCGGATGCCAGGGTGTTGTGGTCGCCCGCGGCGGGTACGCCATGGCTTGCCATCGACGCCCACGGGAGTTCGAACGGTCCATGCCAGGGCAGCACGAGTGTCAGCAGCGGTTTGGCCAGCACCAGCAGCCAGAGGAAGTGCCGTATCCTGGCCGGGCATCCCGGGTTCACAAAGAGCAGCACCCAGACCAGGACGCCCAGAAGCAACGCTTCAAGGCTCGGAAGCCACAACAGGTCCACGACCTCCCGGCCGAACCCTTCGAAGAGGCCTATGGCGTGGCCGCAATCAAGCATCCGACGCCTCCGACGACCCTGACGCGTCCGAAGTCTCCGAGGCCATCCGGTCCAGCAGTTTGCGCAGGCTTTCGGCCTCTTCCGCGGTCAAGGCGTCCGATTCGATGAGGTGCAGCACCAGGGACTGCGGCGATCCGGCGAACAGCTTGTCCACGACAGCCCGGACGGTTTCCCGGCGCACGCCTTCGGGTTTCAGAATGGCGGTGTAGACGTAGGCCCGGCCTTCACAGGTATACTGAACCACGCCCTTCTGCGTGAGTATGGACAGGACCGTCTGTACCGTGGTATACGCCAGGGGACGCTGGTTTCGAAGCGCATCGACGATCTGGCGCACCGTCGCCCGTCCCAGCCGCCAGACTACGTTCATGATATCGATTTCCAGGTCCGTCAACGACGACAGCTTCTTTCTCGTCATCCGTTCCCTTCTCCGGTTCACCACTCCGTACGCGTGCGGGAGCGTGTCCGAGCGGTGGTGTTCGCGCACCGCGTATTCTAGCAAAATTTCGTTAGTTAAATATATGGCCCAATGTATTTTAATTAACGCGCGCGTGGCGAAATGTCAATTCAAAGTTAAAGCCCTGGATCCCCGGAAAATCGGCGTTTGCCGGCCCGTTTCGATCCTGGTACGTGATATGAGTATGAAACCCGTCTACTTCATTTCCGACGCCCACCTCGGAACCGACGATTACGGGGCGGAAGAAGAGAGAAGAGACCGGTTGCTGGACTTCTTGCGAGGTCTCAGGGGCCGGGCCGGTCATCTGTATATAGTGGGTGACCTGTTCGATTTCTGGTTCGAGTACCGCACCGTGGTGCCCCGCCAGCACTACACGGTCCTGCACGCGCTGAGTTCGCTGGCCGAGAGCGGTGTCCAGGTCACCTACCTGGCTGGAAACCACGACTTCTGGCTGGGTACCTTCCTGGATGAGCAGGTCGGGGTGGAAACGGCCGAGGGACCGCTGACCGTTACCCATCACGGCCGGACGATCTATATCGCCCACGGCCACGGTCTCATATCCAGGGACCTGGGATACCGGCTGCTTTCCAGGATCATGCACAGCCCCTTCAGCATCCGCCTGTTTCAGTTGATTCACCCCGACTGCGGCTTCAGGATCGGTCGCCTGGCATCGCGACTGAGCAGGCGCCACGGCGCACCCACGGCGTGGGACCCGCGGGAAGCATACCGGGACCTGGCCTACTCACTGCTCGACAAGGGCTACGATGCGGTGGTCTTCGGGCACAACCACAGCCCGACGCTTCAGCGTAACGGCGAGAAGGTGTATATCAACCTGGGAGACTGGATCCAGCACGATACCTACGGTTTGTTGCGCGACGGAGAGATGACCCTGGAGAGGCACGAAGCCGCGAAGCGGTAGTACGAGTACGAGGCCGGTCACACGCTTGTCCACCACCCTGTATGTAGAACATCCTTAAATGACAAAGCCCCGGCACGTACCCGCACCGGGGCTTTTGAATGTCAGGCCGCTCGCCCCTTTCAGTGGCCGTAGCTCCTACTCAGGACGAACGGGAAGGTGTTCCAGGATGCCTGATACAAATGCATGAGGCTTCCACGAAGGCTGATCCTCGGGAGAGGATCCTGACCCCATTTATGGATAATCCCAGGCGACACCCCAGAACTTGTACGGTACTTCCAGGACTCTGTCTGCACCCTGGCTACGGGCCCGGATTATCCCGAACCTGGTGAACGGTTATGCGACCTGTAACGACGGTTCAGGGCGCGTTGATGTAGATCGGAGCCAGGGGCAAGTCCTCGGCCCCGGGAATGGACACTACCAGATACGCCGTTCCATGACCGACAATCCACTCCTCACTGGTAGGGATGGTTATCGTCCCCAGAGCTTCTGATATAACAGCCGGGTTCTGACCATCGGGAATGACGATCACGTCCGGGTTCTGGCTTCGGACGGTCGCCGACAATGTATCGTCATTGTTGGACGTTTTTCCGTCAGGACCGACTTCCAGTACCTGGATCCGAAGAACGATGCTCGCGTCAGGATCTACTGCCCGAGCCGCCTCTTCATTCACGTCCTCGGTGTTCGGATCGTCCGCCACGGCGAGCGTCAGGGTCCTGGTTCGGTCGGCAGTACTGGATGGGAACGGATTCATCACGTACCTGATGACACCGGTACCGCCAGCGACGGTGACCATAATCTTGGCCTTGGATGTAACCCCCTGGCCCTGGGCCGTGATCTCGGCTTTGCCTCTGCTTTCGGCAGTAATGGTGTTCCCGTCTACGCTGACTATACCAGGTGCGGAACTTACCCAGTCAATCAGCGCTTCGGCGCCGTCGATCATATCACCGTCTTCTGCTGCATTGTAGGCGACAGGCGTCATCAGGTCGATCGAACCACCGACCGGCAGCACGTAGGAAGTCGCCTGTCCTGAAGCAAACTCGATTCGCTTGATCACATCGAGCACTTTGACGGTCAGGTCGATTTCCACGCCTCTGCCTACGGCCGAGACCGTTACCGTCGCCTTGCTGGTCGACGTCAAGGCGTCGATGGCGCCGCCTTCGACCGATATGGCATCGGAGTCGGAAGTCCAGGCGAACGTGACGGGCAAGGCCATTCCGTTCTGACTGGCGGCCTTTGCGGCAATCATGGTCATGTCTCCAACGGCCATGATCAGATCCAAAGTGTTTTCCATACCTTCCCTGAGTTCGTAATCAGGCGCGTCAAACACGGCGATCTTCTTGTCGTTGCCGTCCTGCATCAACTTGATGTGATGAATGTCGGACAGTACGCCGCTACCGATTACCTGATCCGCGTCGATGCCTTCGCCCTGGGGGCCTTGCGGGCCTTGCGGGCCTTCGGGACCGGCGGGACCTTGAGGACCCACAGGACCGGCGGGACCCGGATCACCCTGGTCGCCCTTGGGGCCTTGCGGGCCTTCGGGACCTTGCGGACCAACTGCGCCTTGAGGACCCGTAGAGCCTGCTACGCCCTGCGGACCAGCCGCGCCCTGAGGACCGCTAGGGCCGGCGGGGCCTGTCTTGCCTTCGCATCCCATCATGGATAGCGCGAACGCAATCACAATTACTATGAGGTAATGCATTGTCGTCTCCCGTTTATCGAATGTTGCTCTTTGCTGTTAATAGGTTGATGCTTAACGGCACCGTTCTATATGTCCTCCTTTCCCGTCCAGTGCATTGCGCGTAATGGACAGTCGATTAACTGTCGCAGATTGTGCGGATATCAATGTCACCCGACGTGTATCATCCTGATGCGGGTGGTTTCATTCATTCGACCAAAGCTTCATAAACTTCTGTGTAGCATAATTTATACTTCAATTAATTGTAGTCAACACTTTTTTGTGTTTTTTGGCCGGACAAGTCGTTCCGGGCCCGTATTGCCGAGGCGAAGGCGCAACGTACCCGTTGAAGCCGGACTGCGGCATTACGGCCTGCGGGCGCCGCCTGAAACCTCCTGGCTGGAAACGCGAAGGCGTATTTGATATCAGTACTTCATTTTTAATTAAATTTATGGTAGGATATGTTGCGGGGTCGCCGTGAGACCCTTCCGACACGCGTCATGACACGGAAACGAGCGGTGAAGGGCTTGCGGAACCTGGAATCTATGCGAGGGGAGTTTGCCTACGTCCTGGGCGCTATCCCGATGCCCGGTCCCTCCGGCAGGACCAGGCGTCCATCCCGAACGGTTGCCCCGCTGAAGGGATCGTTGGAAATCAACAGGTTGCCGTCCAGGTCGGCATAATCGGCCAATGGAGACAGGTGGGCCGCGGCGGTGATGGCGACGGCGGTTTCGATCATGCAACCGATCATGACGCTCATCCCGTGGGCCCGGGCGGTGTGGATGAGACGGAGCGCTTCGCGGACCCCGCCGCATTTCATCAGTTTCACGTTGACGCCGTCCACCAGGCCGGCCATGGCGGGCACGTCCGGGGAGACCAGTACGCTTTCGTCGGCGAAGATCGGCATGGCCGCCGCTTCCCGCACCCGGCGCCAGTCCTCGGGCGAACCGGGAGGCAGAGGCTGTTCCACGAGTTCCACGTCGAACTCGGACAGGCGGCCGATCATTTCCACCGCCTGGTCCGCCGTCCACCCCGCGTTGGCGTCGATCCGGATGCGCGCATCCGTCTCATCACGGATCGCGCGCATGATCTCGAGGTCCTTTTCCGAGCCGAGCTTGATCTTCAACGCCGGGTACCCGGCGGCCTCCCGCACTTTGCGGCGGACGGTTGCCGGCTCGTCGATACCGATGGTGTATGAAGTGACGGGTGTTTTCGCGGGGTCGAGACCGAGCCAACGGTAGAGCGGTACGCCGAGCCGCTGTGCGGCCAGGTCGTGCAGTGCGATATTCACGGCCGCACGCGCCGCGGGATCGCCCGGAAGTGCGGACGCGAGGCGATCGGTCGTTTCCTCGAGTTCGAAGGGATCACCGCCGAGGAGCGGCGGCACTTTCTCCAGCGCACGGATGACCGAAGCGGCATCCTCCCCGTAGTAGCGGGAAGGCGCGGCTTCGCCCGTGCCGGTCAGCTCGCCGTCGGAGACGCGCACGAGCACGTTGTGCTTGTGATCGCTGACCTCGCGGGCGATGCGGAAGGGATGGATGAGGTCCAGGCGGACCGTTTCGGCGCTCAGCCGCATGAAGTCCCCGCTCAGAAACTGCTGAAAATCTCGCTCATCAGGCGCAGGCTGATCTGGGCCGGCACGGCGATCCAGGTCCGGATGATGCCCAACCGGAGCATCTGGTCCGCGATAATCAGGCCGATCAGCAGCATGGGACCGTACATCTCCAGTTGGCCGTACCGCTGCGCCTGCGCCGGGGGCAGCAGTCCCTTCAGGACCCGCGACCCGTCCAGCGGGGGGATCGGCAGCATGTTGAAAAAGGCCAGCGCCAGGTTGATGATGATCCCGTACCGGACCATCTGGCGCAGCGTGTCGGACAAGGCGCCGTCCGTGGGCATGTGGGTGAAGACGCCCACCAGGATGAAGGCCAGGATGATATTGGACACCGGCCCGGCCAGGGCGATCCAGAGCATGTCCTTCCGGGGATTGCGCAGGTAGCGGGGATCCACCGGCACGGGTTTCGCCCAGCCGATGCCGAATCCGCTCATGACGGTGATGATCAGCATGATGGTTCCGGCCGGGTCGAGATGCACCAGGGGGTTAAGTGAAAGCCGCCCCATGCTGCGCGCCGTGGGATCGCCCAGTTTCCACGCCGCCCAGGCGTGGGCGTACTCGTGAAAGGTCAGGGCGAAGAGGATCGCCGGCATGGCGACGAACAGGATCGTAAAGTCGGGCATGGATACTCCTTTGGTGTGACAGCGGATCCATTCAGGGCTCGGGGCGGTGAAGACGCGACCAGAGATCCCGCGCGGCGCGGCGTTCCTCCTCCTCGGTCCCGATTTCGCCGTTGATCTTCATAGAAAGCACGTCGTCCAGGATCCGCCCGTAAGCCGGACCCTCCGCGATGCCCAGGTCCTTAAGCGTGCCTCCGTCGATGGACAGGCGCATGTGCCGGTGCTGGTGGTAAAAGGTTTCGCAACGCTTCCGCATGCCCTCGTCCGGGTGGGTCAGGGTGACGAAAAGCATGGTGTCCTCCGATATCGATCGCACCGCGCGGAAGAAGTCCGCCGGCGAGTCGATTTCCCCCGACTCGACGGCCTGTTCCACGGCGGACCAACGGGACATGTCCTCGATGGCCTTCCGAAGGCGCCGGTTGGGTTTCAACCGGTCCACGACGCCCTGCAGCGTCTCGGCCCGGTGCGGGTCGAACAGCGCCACCAGGTACAGGATCCACCAGCCGTCGCGGACCGAAGACGCCGGGCCTTCGGACGGGCTGATCTCCCGGACCAGCGTCTTCAGTCCTTCGTCGGATTCAAGGGCGGGGTGGATGGCCCTGAGGACCTCGAGTCCTTCCAGCCGGTTGAATACCAGCCAGGGATCCGGTTCGAAGCAGACCAGTTTCAACTGCTCGAGCAACCGGGGTCCCGAAAGATGCCCGATCATGCCTTCGGCGACCGCATCCCGGAACCTGCGTTCCGTCCCGCGCTCGAGCCTGAACCGAAGGCGCTGTTCGAACCGGACGGCCCGGAAGAGGCGGGTTGGATCGTCGATGAAACTCCGGTCGTGGAGGATGCGGACCCGCTTCTTCCGCAGGTCGGCCCTGCCCGCGAAGGGATCGACCAGTTCGCCGAAGCTCCGCCCGTTCAGCGAGACCGCCATGGCGTTGATCGTGAAATCCCGCCGCGCCAGGTCCACGTCCATCGACGCGGATGCCACCCTGGGCAGCGCGCCCGGACGCTCGTAGGTCTCGCTGCGGGCCGTGGCCACGTCCAGGCTGTGGCCTCCGGGCATTTCCACTGTGGCCGTAAGGAACCGGGGATTCGGTGCGGATCGGGCTTCAAACGCCCGGGCCAGCCGGGCGGCGAACCCCATGCCGTCTCCCTCCACCGACAGGTCGATGTCCATCCTGGACCGTCCCAGCAGCAGGTCCCGCACGGTCCCGCCGACCAGGTACAGCGCCAGGCTCGATTCATCGGCCAGGCGGCCGGCGCGGCGCAATTGCCCGCGGATTCCCTCCGGCAGTTGGTCGATGGCTTCTTTCATGTCCATTCCGATCAGGGCAGCAGGCTCAGGGCAACGGGCTCAGGGCAGCGGCTCTGGCAGCAAGTTCAGGGCAACGGGTTCAGGCTTCTTTCAGAAACCGGTGGACGATGACGCGGTTGTCCTTCTCTTCGAATTTTACCTTCCGGGGCTGCGCGCTGTGGCGGTATCCCCGGGCGATCATGGATTCGACGAATGGGGCGGCCGCCCGGCGGTCCGGATCGCTCGCGAGGAACATGCCGCCCGGTTCCAGCGTTTCGTGGAGCAGGCGCTGGATCGGGTCGTGATTCGGCCTTTCGTACAGGATGTCCGAGCCGATTACAACGGCGTACGTGCGGTCGAGATCCGGGTTTCTCCAGTCCAGGAAGCGGTAGGACACGCGTCCATCGAGGGCGTTCAGCCGGGCATTGTACCGGGCGAAGGCCAGTGCGTCTTCTTCGTAATCGCACGCGGTGACCGCCAATCCGGCCGCGGCGGCGGCGATACCGGCCAGTCCGATGCCGCAGCCCAGTTCCAGGATCCGGGAACCGGCGGGCGCGGGGTACTCGAACAGGTGACGGCCGAGACCGATCGCCGAGGGCCAGATCTCGGCCCAGTAGGGCAGGCGTTCATCCTCATCGTAGTATTCCGGGTCGATTTCGTCGATGAGCACATCGGGATCGCGTACCGCCAGCATGTCCAGGTTCACCCACTTGCCTATGGCTATGGACTTGAAACAGACGTCGTAACGGCGGGCCAGCTCGGCGGGTACGGCGAACGGTGGCATGGCCTTTGAACTTAAGGGAGAACCGGTCCTCGGTCAAACGAATTCAGGCTTGACAGGCCAGGGCGCGCCGACTATTATAGTACGGTATTTTGGCGGCGGAACCGTTGCCCGGTTTGATTGTTTCTTGCCGACGGTACCGGGTTCGACGCATCCTCAAAGCCGGTTTGTTTCAAGAAAGCGTGTTTAGCGAGGAGACTCGGATGACTTACATTATCGCAGAGCCATGCATTGACGTAATGGACAAGGGCTGTGTCGATGTATGCCCGGTGGACTGCATTCACACCAAGGACGGTGAACGGATGCTGTACATCGATCCGGAAGAGTGCATAGACTGCGGCGCCTGCGAGCCCGAATGTCCGGTCGAGGCCATTTTCGCCGAAGAAGACACTCCGGACGAATGGCAGGACTACATCCAGATCAACGCGGAATTCTTCAAAGACGAGTGACGGCCCTGCGCCGGTCAATCCCGGACGGGCCACCCACCAGCGTCCACCAGCGCCCGGCCGGTTCCGGCCGACCCCGCCTGGTCTTGCCCGGTCTTGCCCGCCGCTCCACGGCAACCGGACCCTGCGGCAGGGTCCGCCTTCATGCCCTCTTCATCAACGATCTTGCCCACCGAAGAGGACACGCGGTACGCAGCCAATCCACAAACCCACGGTAACGGTCTCCATTCATGAAGGCACGCACCGTTAAGCACTTCCTTCTGGCCCTGTCCTGTCCCAAGCGCACGGGACTGATCTACACCGTGACCCGCTGGCTGGCGGAACAGGGCTGCCACGTCATCGAAAGCGACACGTACATCGATCCGTACAGCGAGCGGTTCTTCATGCGGGTGCATTTCGGTGGTCCGGTAACGCTGGGGTCCCTGTGGCGGACCTTCGCACCCCTTGCGGATGAGCTCGAGATGCAGTGGGACCTGTCCGCCGACGATACCCGGCCCAGGGCGCTCATCATGGTGTCGCGGGAATTGCACTGCCTGCTGGACCTGCTGAACCGCACGCGCATGGACAAGCTGCGGCTCGATATTCCGCTGATCATCTCCAATCACCCGGACGCCGGGCAACTGGCGCATGAATCGGGCATCGACTTCCTGCACCTGCCCATCACCCCGGAGAACAAGGAGGAGCAGGAGGAGCGGCTCATCGACGAGATCGAGGAAAACAACATCGATTTCGTCGTGCTGGCCCGGTACATGCGGATCATCGGCCCCGAGGTCTGCGAGCGGATGGCGGGCCGCATCATCAACATCCACCACTCCTTCCTGCCGGGTTTCAAGGGCGCCCGGCCCTACCAGCAGGCCCATCGGCGCGGGGTGAAGCTGATCGGCGCCACCGCCCATTACGTGACGGCCGACCTCGACGAAGGTCCGATCATCGAGCAGGACGTGGAAGCCGTGACCCATCGCATGTCGCCGGCGGAACTGACGGCCGTGGGACACGACATCGAACGCATCGTCCTGGCGCGGGCCGTACTCTACCACATACAGCGACGCGTGCTGATCAACGGACGCCGTACCGTGGTGTTCCGGTAATGCTACGGGATGTCGCGGGATGATTCGTGGACCGGGCGGACCGGGCGGACCGGGCGGACCGGGCGGACCGGACAGCCCGCAAGGACCGGGCAGACCGGTACTGCAGGCTCAGGCGTACTGGTCCATCAGGGCGTCGATGGTCGCCTGTTCGTCGCCGTAGGCCTTGGCGTACACGTCCTGCAGCTTGTCGGTATAGGTGCGGTACACGTCCTGGAAGAACACGCCGCTGTGGAAGACGCCGTCGCCCACCTCTTCCATGGCCATGTCGATCGCCTTGATCCGGTCGCCGGTGTCCCAGTCGTCCGGCAGGGGCATGAAGGACTCTTTCCAGGGGTCGTAGGTGTTGTAGAAGGTGGGGCAGGGACTCATCGCGTGAACGAATGAGAACCCGGGATGATCGAGCCCCCGGCCGATGATTTTCGCCATTTCCGACGCCTGGCTGGAGAAGGTGCGCGCGACGAAACTGCAGCCGTAAACGATGATCATGGCCAGGATGTTCAACTGGCCTTCCAGCACCCCTTCGTAGGGCGCCATCTTGGGCATGGAAACGCTCCGCCTAAGCGCCTGCATTCCCGTGGGCGTGCTGGGTGACGGCTGGCCCTTGGTCAGGCCGTAGACCTGATTGTCCATCACGATGTAGGTGATGTCCTGGTTGCGGCGCACGGCATGGGGCACGTGGCCGCCGCCGATGGCGAACCCGTCGCCGTCGCCGCCGACGGCGATGACGGTCAGGTCGGGATTGGCCGCCTTGACGCCCTGGGCCGCGGGCAGCGCCCGCCCGTGCACCACGTGCAGGCCGTAGGCGTTGACGAATTCAGGCAGGCGGCCGGAACAACCGATGCCCGACACGATGACCACGTCCCGGGGATCCATGTTGCGTTCGGCCAGCGCGCGCTGCAGCGCGGCAAGCACGCCAAAATCCCCGCAGCCGGGGCACCACGTGGGCTTGACTTCGCTCCGGTAGTCCTTGAGCGATCTTTTTACCGGCGGCGCGGCCTGTTCGGCCTGACCGGACTGGTCCGGCGCTTCGGTCCGCCCGGATTGTTTGGTCTCGGCGGTGTCGGCCGTACGGACATCAGCCATACTGCAGCACTCCTTCGATGTATTCCTCGATGTCGCCCGCCTTGAAAGGCAGTCCCGTTATGATGTTGAACCGCTGGAGGGAAACGGCCAGGCGGCCCTGAAGGTAATTGGCAAACTGTCCGCTGGCGTTCAGTTCCACCACGGAAACCACCGGTATGGATTCGATGAAGGCGCGGGCTTCCTTCTCCGGCAGGGGATGGAGCATCTTGAAAATCAGGGCGGCCACCTTGTACCCCTTCGCCAGGGTCCGGTCCAGCGCTTCCAGGATGGGACCTTCCGACGACCCCCATCCGATCAGCCCGAGCTGGGCGTCCTCCGCGCCGTACCGCTGCACGAATCCGGGCTCGTTCACCGCCGATTCGATCTTCTGATGCCGCTTCTCGGTCATGCGGATATGGGCTTCCGGCGAGTAGTCGATATGGGCGTGCTCATCGTGCTCCAGGCCCGTCGCAACGTAGTGCTGGCCATGGTGGCCCGGCAATGGCATGGGGGAGACGTAGTCGTCCGTCATCTCGTACCGGTCGAATTCCTCGGGCGGGACGCTTCCGTTCAGGTCCGGCTGCTTGCGCTCGACGATCTCGACCTGGCTCAGATCGGGGCGGGACATGACCTGTGCGCGCTGGGAAAGATGCTGGTCGCTGAGCAGGATGACCGGGGTCTGGTACTTCTCCGCGAGATTGAAGGCCTTGACCGCCGTGTAGAAACAGTCTTCGGTATTGGTCGCCGCGATCACGATGCGGGGCGCCTCGCCGTGGGCGCCGAGGATGGCCAGGTTCAGGTCCGACTGCTCCGTCTTGGTGGGCATGCCGGTACTCGGACCGCCGCGCTGGACGTCGACGACCACGAGCGGGATCTCCTCCATGGTCGCCAGGCCGAGGGCCTCGACCATGAGGGACAGGCCCGGCCCCGCCGTGGCGGTCATCACCTTCGCGCCCGTGAAGGATGCGCCGATGGAAGCGGTGATGGCGGCGATCTCGTCTTCGGTCTGCATCAGGACGCCGCCCACCCGGGGCATCGCTTTGGCCAGCGTCTCCATGACGTCGCTGGCCGGCGTGATGGGATACCCGGCGTAGTACCGGCAGCCGGCTGCCAGCGCGCCCATGCAGAGCGCGTCGTTCCCCGTCATGATCAGCTGGGCGTGTCCGTTCCGCTGGTTCACCGGGACCTTGAGGCCCAGGTCGATGCCGTTCTCGTCCACGTAAACGTAAGCCTGCTTCAGGGCGTTTATGTTCGATTCCAGGAACTCCTTGCGGCGTCCCCACCGGCTCTCGGCGACCATCTGCTTCGCCGATTCGAAGGGAATGCCCAGGCAGGCGGTCAGGATCCCGAAGGCCAGCACGTTCTTGGACTTCATCGTCTTGATGACGGTCTTCGTGATCTTCTGGAGCGGCACGCCGATCTGCGTCAGCGCCAGGTTCTCGTCCGCGTCGCATTCGTCCGGATCGTAGATCACGACGCCGGTCGGCTTGACCTCGCCCACGTGAATGTCGTAGTTCTCCTGGTTCCAGACCATCAGGATGTCCAGAGCGTCGCCCGGCGAGCGCACGGGCGTGTCCTGCACCCTGACCTGGGTCATGGACGCGCCGCCCTTGATTTCGGCGGGTAGGTTCTTGAAGGTATAGATGTGCAGACCGGACCGGGCCAGCGCTTCGGCCAGCACGTCGCCGACGGTAAGCACGCCTTCGCCGTTCTCGCCGGCGATGCGTATAGTCAGGTCAAGCTGATCCATCAAACGGCCCTCGGCGATGTCCAGGCGGGTTCAATTCCACAAAACCATTTGATTATATGGGTTTAGGCACCCGAATGTCAATTCTATTCGTCATGGAATCACCACATCTTCTCCCAATTCGCACTTGCCTGTGTGCCGGACCTCCGGCGGCTCCCGGCGCCTACCAGCCGTGTATCCGGTGGCCCTGTCCCGGGAACCAGATGATGTCCACGAGATTGGACAGGACCAGTCCGGTGCAGAATCCGACCAGCATCCCCATGATCAGCGGCTGGACGCGGCGGAACAGGCCGATGCCGCCGGAACGGAGCAGCAGGACCTTGACCGCCCACGCGATGAAGAGGGTGAAGGCCCCGTTGTCGATCGCCACGCCCCGTGCGATGGTTAGTCCCACGGGATGGAGCGGCCAGCCCGGAAACTTGTACCGGAGGAAGATCAGCACCATCATGACGAAACCTCCGAGGAAGAACCAGGCGGTCTCCATGACCGACATGCGGGTCGGGTTCTGGATCCATACCTTGACGCTCTCGAAGAAGTGGATGTTCCCGGTGGTGAAGGCCCACTGGTCGAACTGCGACGCGCCGACGGTTTCGTACCCGGAATGGATGGTGTACGCCGCGCCGATCAGGAAGGCCAGGGCGAAGGCCCCGCAGATCACGACGAACATCAGCTTCTTGTCGGACCAGACCCGGTCCCCGATCCGGGTGATGTGGGAAACGGAGACCATGGTAAAGGTCTTCCAGTTCCGCGCGAAGGTGTTGGTCAGGCCGAAGACCGTGAGGGACGAGGGATCTATGCCGGACGAGCCCACCCCGCGTATGAGGAACTCGTGGGAGTTCATGGGCAGATCGAGGGCGACCAGGCCGGTTTCCGCCACGATCCGGGCCACGCCGACGTAGAAGATGAACAGCAGGAACAGGAAGGGCGCCATGATGACGAGACTCATGCCGGCCATGTGCAGGAAGGCCGCCATGTATGCGACGCCCAGCAACACGCCGAGGACGGCCGCCCGGTAGGAGAAGAACTCCTCGGAATCGTCCACCTCCGGCGCCCGGCCCAGGGCCTTCCGCGCCACGTCCCACAGGTGGCGCCGGGCGATCCAGAACCCCCACAGCACGAAGACGATCAGGGCGCCGATCTCCTGCAGCCGCACCGCGGCGTCAGGAGAAGCCCCGGTTTCGAGCAGGCCCACGGCGTTCATGCCGCCGGACTCGAGGATGGCCAGCAGGTGGAAGACCCAGATGCTGAACAGGATGTCCACCGGGGAGAAGAGGGCGAAACAGAGGAGGTAGATGTTGATCTTGACCTTGATGGCGGGGAACAGGTGGCCGATGACGAGGTCCGTCGCGTAGGGCTGTCCGATGGGGATCACCCCGACCGGCGTGAAGTAGTCGACGATGTTCCAGCCGATCACGGCCAGCGGCAGCGAAAACCCGATCCAGAAGAGCCTTCCCCGCATGAAGGCCGGCAGAAACGAACGGTCGCCGGGTTCGTCGATAATCTGGGTGAGGACCTGGGCCAGCGGGAAGCTGAGCTTCTCGTGGACGATCCACTGTTTCCGCAGGATCACCACCAGGCAGGACCCCGCGAAGAACAGGGCGATGAAGAACGTGCCCCACCAGAAGAGCGGGACGATCCAGGGGCGCCACGGCAACCGGGCGTAGGCGGGCAGCCCTTCGTAGAACCAGCGGATGGTATGGTCCTCGGGATCGACCAGCAGCCAGGCCGGAAGGTACTGGAAGAAAACCTCTACCCACTGGTTTTCGGGCGATGCAAAATAGTACGGGGTCGTAATCACGCCGATGAAATAGCTCATGAAGGCGTGGGACGGCACGGTGGACGCGATCAGGCCGAAGGAGAGGATGACGAGGAGTTCCGACGTGGAGAACCTGGCCGCGGGGCGGTACTTGCGCAGCAGGCCGTTCACGACGATGACGAAGAACAGGAAAGGCGCCATCAGGGACGCCGAGACGTGTTCGAAGTCCATGAACGTCCCGCGCACGACCCAGACGTTGTAGGGGATCCACAGGCTGATGAATACGGCCAGGATGATGCCGGCCAGGATGGCGCGGAGGGTCACGCGGCGTTGGTCTTTTGGTGGCATGTTCAAATAAGTGCGGTACGGGTCATTCGCCCCGTACCGGACGCACAGGAGGTCGCCGAACCGGACGCGCAGGAGGTTGCCGGATCAGACGCCCAGTCCGGACCGGACGCACAGGAGGTTGCCGGGTGACCGGAAACGTATACGAACCCGATGAGTTGAACCGGCTGTACCGGAAGGGCGGCGATCCCGTCGACGACGGACGCTTCCGGCTGCGTCGCCCGCGTTTCAAATCCCGCTGGTCCGGCCTGTTGCTGCCGGAGGACAGGGACATCGAAGAGAACCGCGGGTTCCACTACCTCATGGTGGAACCGGTCGATCTGCCCGCGGCGGGCGCCGGCGAGGTCCTGGTCATCTTCCACGGGCTGAACGAGGGCAGCTACGCCAGGATGCTGCCCTGGGCCGGCAGTTTCGCTTTGCGGCTCGGTATCCCCGTCATCCTCTTCCCCCTGTCCTTCCACGTGGGGAGGCGGTCGGACCGCTGGAGCGTGCAGGAGCAGACCCGGATCGCCGCGGGCCGCGCCGCCATGACCGGCAACGGGCGGACCAGCCCCTTCAACGGCCGGATCAGCGAAAGGCTGGACCTGGCGCCCGAACGCTACTGCCTGGGTGGACTGCAGTCCTGCTTCGACGCCGCGGACCTAGTCGCGTGCATCGAAGCGGGTGATCATGCATCCTGCCGGGCCGGGGCGCGTGTGCGATTCCTGGGTTACTCGGCCGGCGGCTACCTGGCCCTGGGCCTGTTGCTGGCCGATCCCTTCGGACGGTTTTCCAACGCGCGGGCCGCCCTCTTCGCTTCCGGCGCGCCCCTCGGCGGCATCCGGCCCGAAAGCCTGTTCATCATGGACGAAGCGGCCGCGAAAGGGTTGTCGGCGTACCTTCGCGATGGGTCATTCCCGGACGGGCTACCGATGGGCGCCGCGGTCGATGACCGCCACGGAAACCTGGTCGAAGCCCCGTTGCGCTGGCTGAAAGAGGTGCTGTTACACGGCGACGCCCTGGCCGCGCGCATGGAGGAAATGCAGGGCCGGTTGCTGTTGGTCGTCAATCCCGCCGACCGGGTCATATCGGCCGATCAGGCCGCATGGAACCTGCATCCGGCGCCCGTCCTGCGCCTCGACCTGGGCGTGCACGAGTTCCCCTTCACCACGGGAGCACCGTTGCCGGACCGCTACGACCGGCGCTCGAAGGGGACCCGGTCCATGATCAGGAACGTCCGGAACGCCCACCGCATCGGGCCTGAATACCGATCCGCCTTCGACCGATTCATCCACGAGGTGTCGGCTTTCCTGTTCCCAGGCCCGTCAAAACCGGCTTGACAACGGCCCGGTTCGCCCGTTATCTAACAGTATATAAGATAACCTATTGTAAATAAGAAACGTTACACACGCATTCCGCGTCGGTTGACCCATGGGGTAAGCATAAGTTTAAATCGCCCCCTGGCCCTGTCAAGCGCGTTCAGGCCCCCTTAACGGGCCGGCGAGGCGTATGTCCCGATGACTGCCACGGTTGAAAACGCCCTTACCCACTCCTCGATCGTTCCGGTCCAGGTACTGCTGGAGCAGTACGCCATTTCCCATCCGGAGATCGATTCCGACGAGGCGCTGGAAGCCCAGCTAGACCTCATCGAACGGGCCTATCATTTCAGCACCCTGCACCACGCCGGCCAGGTCCGCAAGTCCGGCGAGCCCTTTATGGTGCACTGCACGCAGGTGGTGCTTACGCTGATCGGCCTGCAGCTGGACGCCGTGACGATCGCGGCGGGGCTCCTGCACGACGTGGTGGAAGACGTGGAAGAAGTGACCATCGAACAACTGGCCGCGGAATTCGGCGAGGAAGTGGCCGTCCTGGTGAACGGCGTCACCAAGATCACCGGGCTGTCCTTCCGGAGCCAGGAGGAACTCCAGGCCGAGTATTTCCGCAAGATGCTCGTTTCCATGGCGAAGGACGTGCGCATCATCCTCATCAAGCTCGCGGACCGGCTCCACAACATGCGGACGCTGTCCTTCCTGGAAGCGGAGAAGCAGCAGCGGATCTCCCTCGAAACGCGGGAGATCTACGCGCCCCTCGCCCACCGGTTCGGCATGGCCAAGATCAAGTCCGAACTGGAAGACCTCAGCCTGAAATATCTGTCTCCCGACGTCTACCGGGATCTCGCGAGCAAGCTGGACCAGAAGCGGGCGGAACGGGAGAAACTGATCGACGAGATCCGCCAGCCCATCGTCAAGGCCCTGAAGGACGCGGGCATCGACGCCACGGTGAACGGCCGGGCCAAGCATTTCCACAGCATCTACACGAAGATGCAGCGCCGCAACCGGCCTTTCGAGGAGATCTACGACCTGCTGGCGCTGCGCGTCGTGACCGACACGGTGCCCAACTGCTACCACGCGCTCGGGATCATCCATACCCTCTACACCCCCATCTTCGACCGCTTCAAAGACTACGTTTCCCGTCCCAAGATGAACATGTACCAGTCCCTGCACACCACGATCATCGCGTCCAACGGAGAAACGGCGGAGATCCAGATCCGCACGCGGGAAATGGACCGGATCGCGGAAGTGGGGATCGCCGCCCACTGGCTCTACAAGGAAGGACGGGAAGAGGTCCAGGAAGGCGAGGGCCGCGAAGACTGGCTCAGCCAGGCGCTGGACTGGCAGACCGACATGACCGATCCCAAGGAGTTCATGAGTTACCTCCGCATGGACCTGTACGACGACGCCATCTTCGTCTTCACCCCGCGCGGGGATCTCAAGGAACTGCCGCAGGGCGCGAGCGTGCTGGACTTCGCCTTCGCCATTCATACCGACATCGGACTCCACTGCAGCGGGGCGAAGGTGAATGGCAACATCGCGCCGCTGGCCGGGAAGCTGAACAACGGCGACACGGTTACCATCTTCACTTCCCCGCACCAGACGCCGAGTTCGTACTGGCTGGATATCGTGAAGACGACCAAGGCCTCCTCCAAGATCCGGGCGTGGTTCAGAAAGGCCACGCTGGAACAGAGCATCAGCCTCGGCGAAGACCTGCTGGACCGGGAACTGAAGCGCCTCAAGGTCAAGCGCAAAGTAGCCGACGAACTGGAGGCCCTCGCGAAGGAGTACGGCCTGCCCGACGCGAACCGCCTCTATGCCGCGGTCGGACGCGGGGAGTATTCCGCGGCCCAGGTCGCCCAGAGACTGCTTCAGGAGGAGCCTTCCGAGGAAGAACCGCCCAAGAAGTCGGTGCTGACGCGGTTCGTGGACCGCGTGCGCCGGTCCCGGGGCGGGGTCAAGGTCACGGGCATCGACAACCTGATGATCCGCTTCGCGCAGTGCTGCCAGCCGGTCCCGGGCGATCCCATCATCGGCTTCATCACCCGCGGGCGCGGCGTGACGGTGCATAACAAGGAATGCGCGAACATCGTGGACGACCTGGAACGGCGCCTCGAAGTGCACTGGGACGTGGAGAAGGACCAGTTCTTCGTCGTCGGGCTGCGCATATTCGGTACCGACCGGCCCGGCCTGCTGAACGAGATCTCCAGGACGATCTCCGACGCCGGCATCAACATCACCCACGCCGCGATGGACACCACGGACGGGATGGCGGACGGCAATTTCGGCATCGAGGTGGAACATCTCAGCCAGCTGGACCGGCTGATCGTCCGGATCAAAAAGGTCAAGGGCGTGGACCGGGTGGTACGGGAAACGGGCGTAAAGTACGGCAATGTTTCGGAGGACGTCTTCGACCACCTCGAGCAGGATCCCGGCAATTGACCGCTGACGATTACATCGGGGACGATCCCGTATCGCGCAGGGACTTCCTCCGCGGCGGTATGGGCGGTCTGGCGGGTGCGGCCGCGTTGGCGGCGGGACTGGCGGATGCGGAGGCGATTGCGGCCGCCCTGGCGGAGGGACTGACGGGACAAGGCGGACCAGGTGGACCGCGCGACCCCGAAGCGGTTGCGGCCCAGCTTGCGGGCCGCCGTCCCGCGGACGTAAGGAGCGTGGGGCTCGAGCCGGGCCGGGTGCGGCTGGCCTTCAACGAGAATCCCCTGGGCGCCTCTCCCGCGGCCATAGAAGCCGTGCTGAGGCACCAGGACTGGATGAACCGGTACGACTATACGACGACCCTGCAGCAGGCCATCATCCGGCACCACGGCCTGGACATACCCCGCCCTTCGGGTTTCGATTTCAAGGCTACCGGCGACCGCCACGGCCTGATGCTGGGCGTGGGCACGACCGAACTGCTCCAGATCCTGGCCCTGCAGGCCCTGATGAAACACGGCGAAGTCGTGGAAGCCCATCCTTCCTACGGCCAGATCACGCGCGTCGGCGACGAACTCCGCGACGCGGGCCATGAGGTGCAGGCGCGCCGGTCGCCCGTCCTGCCCGACGGAAACCACGATCTCGAGGACATGGGCCGGCAGATCGGCGACCGCACCGGCCTGGTCATCATCTGCAATCCCCACAACCCCACCGGGGCGCTGTTGCCCCATGAACGGATCCTGGATTTCATCGACCGTGTGCCGCCCCACGTCCTCGTGGCTATCGACGAGGTATACGTTCATTTCGTCCGCGACCCGGCATACCGGGACTTCATCGAGGTCGCCAAAGAACGGGAAAATGTAATCGTGCTCCGGACCTTCTCCAAAGTGTACGGTCTCGGAGGCATCCGCGTGGGTTACGCCGTCGCCCACCGCGACGTGATCTATCGCCTGGCGCCTTTCTCCATGGGGCTCCTGGGCCGGAACGTCCTGTCCGTCCACGCGGCCGCCGCGGCCCTGGAGGACGAGGAGCACGTCAGGCGGTCCCGGCAGGCCGTGTGGGACGGGAACGACTACCTGACTGCCGAGCTGGAGCGACTCGGCGCCCGGGTCGTGCCCAGCCACGCGTGTTTCCTCTGGGCCGACTTCGGCCGGGAGACGCAGCGCATCGTCCGCCAGTTATGGTCCAGGCGGGTCATGGTCCGCGCGGGCGCCGGCCAATGGGCCTCACCGAACCATATCCGCGTTTCGACGGGTTCGAGGGAAGAAAATGAAGCCTTCATCTGGTCGTTGGAACGGACCCTCGGATAAGCCAGCCTCATCTACTCCGGCATCTCTGCTCGACCATGGCACGCCCGAGCACGGGAATGAGTATCGCGCCCGGGGCCCCCGGATCAGCGTCATCATCCCCACACTCAACGAGGCATCGACGATCGAGGACTGCCTGGGTCAGTTCGACGGCGATTCGGGTGGAGCGGACGAGCAGCCAGGTCCACCCACCACGCTCGGCGCGACCAGTCCGCCGGAGCCGACCGGTCCCTCCGAGCCGTCCAGCCTGGAAATTATCGTCGTGGATGGCGGAAGCGACGACGGCACGCCGGAGATCGTCCGTTCGCGGCCGGGGGTGAGACTCATCGCGTCCAGCATACGGGGCCGGGCGATCCAGATGAACGCAGGCGCCGCGGCCTCGTCCGGGGACGTGCTGCTGTTTCTTCACGCCGATACCCGGCTTCCGGTCCGCTGGAGGGAGCTCGTGGCCGAATCGATCTGCGGGCGGGGCAAGGCCGGGGGACGATTCCGTTTCGACATCGCCCATGGGAAGCGGATATACCGGTGGATCGCGCGGGGTACCAATTTCCGGTCGCGCTTCCTGGGCATTACCTACGGAGACCAGGCGATCTATACCACGCGCGAGGCGTTCGAGGCAGTGGGGGGATTTCCCGGTATACCGGTCTTCGAAGACGCCCGGTTCGCCGACCGGCTGAAGAAGGCCGGCGGACTGGACTGGATCGACGAGGCCGTGCTGACATCCGCGCGGCGCTGGGAACGCCGCGGGCCGATACGCACGCTGCTGCTCACCTGGCTCCTGCGGCTGCTCTATACCCTTTTCGTCCCGGCCAGGTTCCTGGCGCGGTTCTACGGGGTGGTGAGGTGAGGGGTTCAATCTCAGCTCGACGGAGAAACCAGCGACGGATTAGAGTAACAGTGGCGGACGCAAAGTTGTCCCAGTGGAACTCTGGATTTCGAAACACTTGCACATTTACGGCCTACTGACATCGATTACACAAACCGTTATCTTCCGTGCTTCTTCCACACATAGTGAGCTTTTCAAACGATCCAGCAGTTCAGCAGATGTTTCAGGTGGTCGACCGACAGGTGGCGCCTTGGTGTACTCCTTGCCAAACCAGAAAACGAGATAGATTCCATATCCGGCTGTAGTCGGATCTCTGGTGTAATTTCGAATCAATTGGTTACGTATTGCACTCCAAAGCTTGCGATGGCTGTTCTTTTTTACCTCAATCGGCACATGAAAGTCGGAGAAAGTGATACGCATATCAGCCCACTTGTCATCTGCGTAATGCCCTTCCGGCTGGGCAACAACTACGCCATTGGGGAGCATCACCTGTAGGTATTCTAGCATTGCGTCCCGACATGACTCCTCGGGTCTTGCTTCAGTCGGCCTCCCATGGCTGTCAACATTCCAGTACCGTTTCCAGCCGTCTGTGTTGCCATCCCTGATACGCGTGGCGATTTCCTCAAGGCGGTCCGCAATCAGTGCTGAGAGGTCCGCCGCATTAGCGGGTTGAGCACCAGTGAGTGTATGAGTGATTTCCTCTATATTGGGATGTCTAAATGATGCGTCACGTCGCAGTCTACGCTGTCGATCCAGATTTGATTCCAGAATCTCTTTCCAATCCGATAACGCATCCTCGTTCGTTAACTCAGTCAGTGCGTCGGTTGCCTCATGGCAAGAATCGCTCGCCAGGGCTTCAATCATTCGAAGTACTGCGGACGCGGAGTGCATTTCACTAGTAATGTATCCGCCTTCTTCACTTTCTTTCCCGTCGAAAGAATCACCGCCGAACATCGTCGACGGCCCGACATTACATCCTATCAGGCGAATTAGGAGCGATAACTCCTCGGTTTCTAACCCACGAACGTGCGAACGATCGAACGCACTTGGGAAAAAAAGGTGCATAAGCGCGTGTATTCTTCGCCCTCGCCCTCGACTGGGGCCGACGAACTTCTCTACGCTCTCGTTATACTTTCCCGGCGAAACGACCAAAGCTGCCGCCAGCCATCGTGCCCGTTGGGCGATGTCCATGCTCGACAGCGACAGTTTTCGTTCGATTTCTTTTTGAAGTAATGTAGTATCCAGATTTCGGATTGCAGCACGTAGAAGGTTCTCGAGGGTGTCAAGCTGAAGTCGGTTACAACGGACAGGAAATCTGCCAAGCAGTGGTAATGTCACTATCGTGGCGACCTCCGCAAAGGTAGGATCGTATGCCAGATCATGGGCTTCCGAAACACCGTCACGATGGAATCTGAATTGAGAAACAGCGTATTCCTCCAAGACCTCGGCCACGACAGCTGGATTGTCGGCCAAGACCCTTTCATACCACGCCGGATGGTAGTTACCATGAATTGAGGTGAAATAAAACGCGAGCGCCGTTCGGACTTTCTGATCGTCCAATTGAGATTCGCCGCCCTGAACCATTCGTTCGAGTTCTTCGAGTCCTGCCAATAATGGCAACCCGAGGTAAAAAAACCGCTTCTTTCCGTGTACATCCAGAATGGCCTCGGGACTTGGTAGATCCTCTCGGTCAGGTGCGCCGACTAAGCCATGAATGGCTGAAACCACCAGATCCTCATCGCCACCGAGTTCCTCTGCTATGGCCTTCAGCCCGTCCCCTGTTCTGTACCCCATGAAGTGCCCGAAATAGACCTCCGCCAGACGGTAGAGTAACTCGGGCGACGCACGATTCTCGCGTAGCGCGGCTTCATTAGATCGGATGTGTGCAATCCACCGATTCTGCCGGCGCTGGGTTTTCTGGTTTGCTTCTTCCTTGCGTTTTTCAATCAGTAAATCCCGATCGGATGGCGGACTCAGTAGAATGTCAAGCTTCGCTTTGAAGACGTTGTTCAAGCTTGCATGCCGCTTGAGTAGTCCAATTGACAACCCGCCGTTACTTCGTTGGTGTTTGTAAGCGGAAACCGCTTCTGCCCAGAAAAACTCAGCGATCCATGGATATGTCTCTGACGATTCCACGGCTTGATTCAAGCACCACAAGCCATGGTCCGACGGCATGGATGCATCATAAAGTCTCCTTGCAACTTCGTTTGTATGGCTCCAGAATTCTTCCGTGTCAGGACCTCTGTGCAATCCTTCGAGGAGGATCATTCTACAGATATAGGGATGGTCTTCCAGCCATGACCGAATGTCCGACTCGGTATTTCCGATTTGGGTCAGTTCGACGCTGTAGTCAGGACACCCGATTTCCAGCCAATCATACAGGCGGTCAGTAGAGACAGTCTCTCCATGGATTTCCAGTCCCCTTAGTAGAAGCCTAAGTATCATATCACCATATTTCTGATATTCAATGGCCTGATAAAGGCCGGGGAGTCTAGATTGCAGACAATCCAGAAGCTCGGCGATCTGTTCGTTGCTTGACCGATCGATAAGTTCATCCTGCCAGAAACGGTAATAGGAGTTTCCGCCTACTCGCCGCCCCGACTCGATGAGGAAATCCCAAATTACCGATGGAGGTAGTTTCGTCGGATAAAACCGAGAAAGGATCGTGCCTAGTAATTCATTACTATAGTCCTTTACTGATCCCGCTTGTATCTCCTCCAGGAGAAGATTAAGCTTGGCGGTTTTTTCTTCGCTTTCCGGACAATTGTGCAAGAAGGCGAATAGCGCGGATGTCAAAAGTTCATGCGGTCTTGATCCATCACGGACAATCTCGAATAACAGATCGGAAAAGACCGGCATAGGCACGCCTTCAGCAAGAACAGATAGAACGAAATCGACAAACTTCAGATGCTTTCGCTCCGTGCTGGTGTCTTCCAAGATTTGCCGTATTTGGGACTCTAGTTCGGGAGTGGCGAGTGGGGCGAATGCCGATGCCGCATGGTATATGCTGTCCAGCTTTGAAACTTCATACCTGATGCCGTGCAGAATTTCGTGTTTCTCTTGTGACGAGAACCCTCGGATGTCACCGTAAAGACCAACTCCAACGGGGTCTCGAGAAACCAGTTCTCTCCGGGCTTTCGGGCAAAGGGCGGCGAGCCACCCCGACACGCCTCGTAGTTCAGAGACCACCGAACCATCCTCTCCCGCCATTAGTGCAATGACGCGTCGGGCGGGTAATCCGTCAGCTTCGACCGCCTCTGTTCCGCCATTTATGATCTTGCCAAGGTGCCTTGCAGCGAGGTATTCCGCGACATGACGGTGAACTGAAACGAATCGGCCATTGGATGCCCTAAAGAGCTTCGAAGCCCGTGCAGCATTTATGTACTCAGGATGCTTATATTCACAATGGCCGAGGTAGGGAAATTCCTCATCTCCATAGCGAAAGGCAACAGCGAAACCGGCGGCTCCCGATATCAATACGAGTGCACACAAGCGGCCTGCCGGGTCCAGAAGTAGATCTGGATTGTCGGGCAGGTCCTCTGGGAGGAAGTGCTCGTCGTTCTGTTCTTGAGCCATCGTCTGACAGGCGTTTTCGAACAACTCTAAACGGCTCAGGGGCCAGTCCCTGCCACCTTCCAAGGCTGCTACGAGCAGTTCCAGGCCTTGAGGATTATCGAGAAAACCTTCGATTCCGAACTCAATTGCCTTTTTTAATATTGCGTCCGCATCTTCAACATCGGGATGTTCGTTAAGCATTTGATTTATGTCGGACGGCTGCAACGGGTCGAGGCGAAGCACCGACACACTCCCATCTGGCGAGACGGATTTCAGGTAGTTCAGATCGTTTGAACCAAGCCAATCTGCTGCGCGACATGAGAGTCGAAAACGGGGGTTTTTGAGGCTGTCCAGTCGTCCCCTAATCTTGTCGAATGGTACCTTGTAATTACTGCTGCCCGCACGTACCTCGTCGAGACCGTCTATGAAAAGCGTTCTATTACGCCATTCAGGGTGGCTATCGGGATCTAGCGTGATAAAGTTTCGCGCTGTGATATAGAGTCCATCGTCAATGGTATCTGCTTCGTGTTGGAATACGGTCGTCTTGCCCATGCCCGGGTCGCCCAGTAGCACGTATGCGGACAGCGAACGGAACGCTTCCAATGGCCTCGAATCCAGGTCATTCGTCCGTTCGGTGTCAAGATTGGTTACATCTGAGCAGGTGCGCGGAACGTAATAACTCATGATTCTTCGAACCAGTAATGTGCGGGTACGGTGAGGAATTCGTTGAGCGGGACGCTTTCTTCAATGTAATCCGAAATCGTTTCTTCAACGACCAGCGACCGAAAGGGTCGGAATCGCTCTTTGAACTCTTCGAGACCAAGCAACTCGGGGTTCTTTTTACCGCTCTTTACTTCGATCGCGACGATACGCGGTCCGCGTCGAAGAACGTAGTCGACCTCGTAGGGGTTTTCTCGCCAGTAGTATAGACCCATATCGGGAGTTATCGAATTGTACAGATGAGCCCCGACAGCGGTTTCGACGATGCGACCGTGGTACGTACGGTCCGCGTTTGCCTCTTCAAAAGTGTATCCTGAACCGGCCGTCATCAGCGCTGTGTTCAGCGTGACCAGTTTGGGGCTGGATGCCCGCCGCCTATGTAAACGGACAGCGAACTTTCGCAGTCCGGCGATTAGTCCGGCGTCGGCAAGAAGGTCAAGATACCGTGCCAGCGTTGTGGTATTGCCAGCATCGCGTAGTTCTCCTAGCATTTTCGTATACGAAAGAACCTGCCCGGAATAACCTGCGCCTAATTCCAAAAGCTGCCGTAGCAGAGCGGGTTTATCCACGCGTTGCATTGAAAGGATGTCGCGTTGGATGTTTGGACCGACAAGTGATCGAAGGATATAGTCACGCCACCGGGCGGGTTCACGGATCAACGAAGCCGAGCCCGGATACCCCCCGAAGTAGAGGTATGACGACAGATCGTAGTCAAATGCACGTGACATCTCATCAAATGACCAATGGTTGACAGGAATGGTCTCAAAGCGTCCTGCCAGGCTTTCGCTCAGGCCCGACTGTATGAGCAGTGGTGCTGAACCCAATATGACCACTTTCAGGTGTAGTTTCTCACTGCGGTCTGCATCCCACAATCCTTTTACCACCTCAGACCAGTCGGGGATCTTCTGGATCTCGTCGATCACAAGCACGAACCCGTTCTTGTTGCGGTGCGCTTCCAGCCGTGCCATTTCCCATTGACGTACCAGCCAAGTAGGTTCCCTGGGGAATTCACGAATTGGATATGTTTCCCTTTCCAATGACTCGAATCGACCACCTTGTTGAACGGTTTCGGGTTGGTCAACGGCAAGGTACTTATGAGGTAAATTACATCGGCGGAGGGCTTGCTGAACGATCGTGGACTTACCGGTTTGCCGCGGACCAAATAAGGCGATGATTCGGCTTTCTGGCTCATTTAAACGGGTAAGAAGCGTCCTGACGTGGGGGCGTTCATAAGAGTTCATGCAGGTAAATTACGCTATTGAGTATTTTTAGTCAATAGAGTAATACACACTATCCCGTATACGTACCCGGATACTGTTTCTGGCTTAAGATACCTAAGATGGCGAGTGTGACACTTTGACTCAGCTCAGCCTAGTATTCGATTTATGGAATGTACTTCCCGGCAGCAAGGGTAGACGCCGCCAGCATCACCGCCAGCAGCACTGCAAGCAGACAGGTAGCCACGACCAGGACGCACATGCGCCGCAGGTCGCCGGCCTGGCCGCCTTCCAGATCGCCTTCGTCGCCGATCCAGATCTCCGTAACCAGCTTCCCGTCCTGCCATACCGGTCCGACCAGTCGACGCTGCACGGCGCCGGCCGCCGCCGCTTCGCTCCAGCCGGAGTTCGGACCGGGAACCAGCGCGTGCTGCCGCCATCCCACCGACAGGGCCTTGCGGCCCGAAAAACCGGGCAGAAGAAAGGCGACGCCCGCCATCAGCAGCCAGGTGAGCCGGGCGGGCAGGAGATTGAACAGGTCGTCCAAGCGCGCGCCGCACCATCCGAAATGTGCGTAACGGGGCGTCCGGTACCCCACCATGGAATCCATCGTGCTGATCACCTTGTAGAGCACGATGCCCGGAAGCCCGAGCACGGCATACCACAACACGGGTGAAATGAACCCGTCCACCGCGTTCTCGCTCAGGCTCTCCATGCCCGCCCGCCGGCAGGCCGCGGCGTCCATGGCGGACGTATCCCGGCCGACCAGCATGGACACGGCCCGGCGCGCGCCTTCAAGGTCCCCGGCGCGATCGATGGCCATGCCGTGGCGGCACAGGTCCCGGAGCGCCACCATGCTGTAGATCAGGAAGACCTGGTAGACCCCGTTCAGGACCGGATGCAGGCCGTTCAGCCACAGGGCCAGCGCCGCGCTGACGCCGACCCAGAACGCGGAGAGCGCCAGGAACAGCATGCACCCGCCGGCGTACCCGTCCATCCCGATCCGGCGAAGGATACGCTCCACGACCGTGAGCGTATGGCCCATCAGGCGCACCGGGTGCCACCTGTAGACCGGATCCCCCAGGATGCCGTCCAGTACCACCGCGCACAGGAGCAGAACAGGATGCGGCGCGAGTACCGTTAGGTCCATTTCAGGCGCCATCCCAGGGCTATCGCGTCATAGACGGCATCCAGCAAAGCGTCTCCATGGACGGCAAGCTGTTCGTGGCAGACCGGCCAGGCCTCCGGTTTCGCCGCGACGGCGGAGGCCAGTACCGCCGTCTGCTGTCGCAGTAACGGAGCGGCCAGATCAGCAGACAGCGTCCCGTGCCGCAATCGATCCCATACCGCCGCAAAGGCGTACGCGGCGGCCGAAACGCCCGGGTCATGGACGACCGATTGGATGTTTTTGTCCAGGAACGCGGATTCTTCCGGGGTCAAGCGGCGCTTCATGGCGGGCAGAAGCCGGTCGGCTTTGAACCCGTAACGTCTCAACGCGTGACAAAGGCTGCGTGTGCTGGACGCTTCCAGTCCGTTCTGCCACCTCAGCGCCTCCAGGGTCGCCCTGCGGACGGTGGAGCCGATCAGTTCGCCCAGTTTCGCGTGGTGCCCCGCCCTGGCCTTGGGCCGCTTCGCCTCGTCCAGGGGCGCGGCGATACAGTACTGGTCCGTGCCCGTTCCGGTCGCCAGATCCTGGGAGTACCGGCTTGAAACGGCCAGGTCCTGAAGGGCCGCCGACTTGCCCTCCGTCATGGTGACGACCGCACGGGCCATGGCGCCGGGCGTTAGCGGCCAGTTGACGAGCAGCATGGTATTGATCGTGCCGTCGTGAGGGTGTCTTTCCATCTGCCCGGATTCGGCTTCATGCCAGCTCGCGGGATCGCCCGCGCAGCCGGCATTTCCCTCGACTCCGGCGGTCACGACGGCGCATACGCGCAGTTCCTCAAAGGTCGCCACGACCAGCGCCGCGTAGTGCATGTTCGCGGCCGTGCCCATCATGGCGACGGCTTCCGGTTCCAGCCCAAGCTCCTCGCACACGTGGCGATGGTATCCCGTCTCGCCGATTTCCTTCATCCACTCGAAACGCTCCAGGTGGCCCTGCCCCTCGACGCTCTGGTGGTTTACGAGAAAACGGACGCTGTCGGTCATTCCGCCGCTGCAGGCCGAGGTACTCAGCACCTGGTGGGGCGTTTGCAGTGCGGCAACGAGAAACCGTCCGTCTCTCTTGAGCAGGTAATGCTCCTGGCGGTCGAGTATTTCTTCCATCCTACAACCTGCTGTCCCAAAGCGGTTCCTCGACGCCCCGTTCCTTGTTTTCGTACCGCGACATGACGAAGAGCAGGTCGGAGAGGCGGTTCAGGTAGGCCAGCACGCAGGCGCCGATCGCCTCGTCGCGGGACAGGGCGGCCACTTCCCGTTCCGCGCGCCGGCAGACGGTCCGCGCCAGGTGGAGGTAAGCTGCGCCGGGGGATCCCCCGGGTAGGATAAAGTTCTCGAGCCGTCCGACGATGGGGTTCAATTCATCGATGATCGCTTCGAGATTCTCGACGTGGCGGTCCTCGATCAACGGGATCTGGTACTTCACCTTGTCCTCTTCAGTAAAGCAAAGATCCGAACCAAGATGGAACAGCTCGTTCTGGATGACCGGCAGCGTTTCGGCGAGACGCGGAGCCAGTCCGTGGACCAGCGCGATGCCGATGGTGGAGTTGAGTTCGTCCACGGTGCCGTAGCTCGCCACGCGGGGCGATTCCTTGGGTACGCGCTGCCGGCTTCCGAGGGCGGTGGTCCCGTCGTCGCCTTTGCGGGTGTATATCTTCGTCAATCTGGGCATAGGATCTCCTCGATTCAAATGGGGCACTGTCGGTCACGTCCGTCGCTGCCGGTGCAGCAGGTACAGGAAGAACGGAGCGCCGAGTAACGTGGTCAGGATGCCGATGGGCATTTCGGCCGGCGCCATGGCCGTCCGCGCGACCAGGTCGGCCAGCACCAGCAGCAAAGCGCCGGCCAGCGCGGCCATGGGCGTCAGGATGCGGTAGTCTGGCCCCACGATCAACCGGACCATGTGCGGCGCCAGCAGGCCCACGAAACCGATGATGCCGCTCACCGATACCGCGGCCGCGGCGAGACAGGCGGCCGCCGTCAGGAGGACCAGCTTGACCCGCTCGACGTGCACGCCCAGCTGGGACGCCTGCTCATCCCCCAGCAGCAGGACGTTCAATTCCCGCGCGTAGACGAGGACGACGGCCAGGCCCACCGCTGCGTAGGGCAGCAGCATCCAGACGTGGTCCCATCTCCGGGCGGACAGGCTGCCCATGAGCCAGAAGAGCAACTGGCGCTGGTTCTCCCCGCCCATCACGAGCATGTAGGACGTGAAGGAAGTCGCCATGGCGCCGATGGCAATGCCGGTCAGAAGCAGGGTGATCGAAGCCACGCGGCCTCCCCGGCGAGAAAAGGCGTATACCACCATGGTCACGGCCAGGCCGCAGAGGAACGCCGCGATGGATACGGCGTTCAGCCCGAGCATCCAGAATTCCAGGTCCAGGGTGACCGCGACCGTGGCACCCAGCGCGGCGCCGGCCGATATGCCCATGATATAGGGATCGGCCATTGGGTTCTGGAAGAAACCCTGCATCACCCCGCCGGAACTGGCCAGGGCGGCCCCTACAAGCACCGCCAGGAGGGTTCTGGGCAAGCGGATCTCCCAGACAATGGTGTCGGTCGCCGTCTTCGCCGTCTCGAGCGTGCCGCCCGGCCACAGGTTATCCGCCAGCACCTGCAGCACGGCGCCAGCCGGGATATACACGGCGCCCACCCCCATGGAGAAGACACAGGCGGCGAAGAGGATTACGGCCGTCAAGACCAGTATGAGGGGTCGTTTCATCGTCAAGCCGGTCAGTCTCCCGGTTTCAGTATGATCTGCGGCGAACCCGAGTATGGGCTTTTTATCACGGTCACATCGGTCTCGAAGACCGCCTTGATGTGACCCTGGGTAAGGATGTGCTCGGGCGGACCGTCGGTGTAGATACGCCCTTCCTTCAGCATCATCAGCCTGTGGCAGTACTCCGACGAGAGATTGAGATCGTGGGACACACACAGTACGGCGAGCCCGTCGCGGGCGCACACGTGGCGAAGCAGATCGAAGATCTCGACCTGGTGGTTCAGGTCCAGGAAGGAGGTCGGTTCGTCCAGGAGAAGGATCGATGGCTGCTGCGCCAGTGCACGGGCGATGATGACGCGCTGCCTTTCGCCGCCGGACAGTTCGTGTATGGGGCGGTCCCGGAATGCAAGGCAGTCGGTCCGCCGCATGGCTTCGAGGGCGATTTCCCGGTCTTCGGGACCTTCTCTCCGGAAGCGCTTCAGGTGGGGCGTCCTGCCCATCATGACGACGTCCAGCGAGGAGAAGGCGAAGGTCACGGGCGTCAACTGGGGGATGACGGCGACCTGGCGCGCGATCTCCCGGACGGTGTAGTCCTGAAGCGGCGCGCCGTAGAGTACAATGCGTCCCCGGCTCAGCGGCAGGATGCGCGTGAGTGCCCGGATCAGCGTGCTCTTGCCGGACCCGTTCGGCCCGATCACGCCCAGCATCTCGCCCTGGCGCAGATCGAAGGTCAGATCTTTCAGAACCGGACGCCGGTCGTAACCGCAGGACAGGTCTTCCACGCTGATGGCGGATTCCACGCCTATGGCGGTTTCCACGCTCACACTGCCTCATCCCCTTTCCGCACAAAAAAACCAGCCGCTCCGTGATGGAAGGGCTGGGTCGGGAAGGCATGCAGGCATGCGCATCCGGGCTTTGGCCTCTCTGCTCACGGAGAAGCGTTCGCACAGCCTGCAGGCAGGTCTCCTGACTGACGGATCGTCCTACTCCTCAAGTCTTCCCGCCGGCCATCGGGCTTAGCCTTGCCGGCAGTGACGAGTTTGAGTTTCGTCCCCGAACACAGTGGCGGCACCGTGATGGATTCGCACCATCTTCCCTTTTCAGCGTTTACGTTCTCCGCCACCTGCGGCTGTTATTCGATTGTCCTTTCAATTTAAGATTTGTGTTTATTTATGCAATGCAATTCTGTAACCCTCTGCTGATGTCCTGCGCCAGATCCGCAAGGAGGTGGAAGATGAATGAAGTTAATCGAGACGTTGGCAAGGAGGTTTTAGAAGGACTTCAGGAAATCAAACGAGGTGAACACGGCCGTGTGATCAATGTGCCTGATGTTACCGGGATTCGTAAGCAGTCAGGACTATCGCAGGTCGAGTTCGCCCGGTTGTTAGGCGTATCGGTACGGACGCTGCAGGATTGGGAGCAAGGCCGCCGTCGTCCTTCGGGTGCCGCCCGAACATTGATGATGATCGCGTCGAAGAATCTCCAGGCGGTACTGGACGTGGCATGAGGATGTATTAGTTGTACAATTGTACAACTGGGTTACCTCACTGCCGCGTCATGACCAGACGTAGACTTCCGGATCGTCGGGGGAATAGCCGATGAAGGTGGCCAGGACGATGCGCGGCTGGTCGCCCTCCACGGCGGGGACCTCGTGGATGAGGCGGGTGTTGAAGAAGTAGAGATCGCCCTGCTCGAGGTCGACGGTGTAGCTGCTGACGCCGTTGCGCCGGGCGTATTCGGGGAAGGTATCGGTGGCGATGGACTCCTGTACTTCGGGCGTCCACATGCACTGGTGCAGGATGGCCTGGGTGCTGCGTCCCTCGTGCAGGGCGTTCTGGAAGCAGAGGACTCCGGCGAACTGGTGGCCGAAACGGGTCACGTCGTAATCGAACCGCTTCTCGCGGAGCGTGACGTGGTCGATGTGGGGTTTGTAGGTATGTCCCCCGTAGTGGATGCGGAAGATGGCCGGGCCGTACTTGCGGCCGTCCGGCTCCCTGGCGGTCATGACGCGCTTCTCTCCCGCGACTGTGTCCAGCACCCCGTACAGTAGCTTCACGGGATCCTCATACCCGTTGAACAGGCTCTCGTACAGCATGCGCGTTCCGACCGCGTGTGTCAGAAAGGCCTCCTTGTCGGAACCACGGTTCGCCAGGCTTGTCCCGATATCGATCCGCGTGCGGCCGTCCTTTTCCGCGGCCTCCGGATCGGATGGATCCCGCATCAACCCGCGATCGATGAACCGCTTGATCAGTCCCTGGCAGTGGGCGGGAGGATAGGCCTGCCGGCAAATGATAGCGGGGACCCGGCCTTCCGACAGGGCCAGGAGGGGATCGCTTTCAGCGTCCAGGATGGACTCCACGTCCGGTCCGAGGGGTTCCCACAGGTGATTCTCCGTCATTTAAATCTCCCTACACCCTCATCCGCAGCATGGGGTGGGCGAAGGAGACGTCGATGTAGGCCCCGTCCCGCATGCGCTTCGTGCCGGGTGTCATATAGTGTATGGCGAAGGCCCGGCGCGGCCGGTCGGTGACGTTGGCCGGGGTGTGGTGCATGGTCTGACAGTGGTGGAACATGGCGCCGCCCGCGGGCAGGTCGACCACCGTCGCCTTCTCCGATTCGGCCTTTTCGCCCAGGTCGAGAAGGGCGCCGGTTTCGGCCGAGCGCTCGTGGGAAACCAGATTCCGGTGCGATCCGGGGATCAGGTGCATGGCCCCGTTCGACACGTCCACGTCGTCCAGGGTGAGCCAGCAGCTCACCAGGTTGGCGGGGGTGCATTGCCAGTAGCCGTTGTCCTGGTGCCAGAAGACGGGACCGCCCTGCCGGGGCGGCTTGAAGAGCGCCTGGTCGTGGAAAAGCTGGATGTTGGGTCCGAGCAGGGATTCGACGATGTCCAGGATGGGCTCGTGATACAGCAGTTTCCTGAACTCGATGCTGCGCTCGCACATCTGCATGATCTGCAGCATCTGCTTCCGGGCTTTCCGCTTCCGGTGCTTGTCTTCGGTGTCATCGATGGAGAGGTTGCGGTACCGGCCGCTTTCGCGCGCGGTCTCGAATACGCGGTCGTACTCCGCCCGGAGCGTTTCCACGTGGTCGTCGTCCAGCAGTTTCCCGGCCACCAGGAACCCCTGGTCGTGAAAGCGCCCGACCTCTTCGACGGTCAGTCCGCGATGGGTCTCCGGCTGTGTCTCGGACATGGCCGATTCCTCTCTTCCGGATCCGCCTGGAAGGGCAAAATCGCCCTTGCCACTGGTGAAGATCTATCTTTATTATGGAATGTTCACGACCCAATGTAAAGGCGCCTGTGCAACGGGCAAGTTTTTTAGCCGGAGAGGGCCATGTCTGCCGACAGTGGGGATCGATTCGAACGCCACCGATGGCTGTACCGGACCATGTTCACGATCCGTACGGTGGAAGAACGGCTGGCGAGGTCCTTTATGGCCGGGCTGATCCACGGCGCCTGCCACACTTACGTTGGCGAGGAGGCCGTAGCCGCCGGAGTATGCGCCGGATTGACCGATGAGGACGCGGTCTTCAGCACGCACCGGGGCCATGGCCACGCGCTGGCCAAGGGCGTGTCGCCGGCCGCGCTCATCGCCGAACTGTACGGCCGCGAGACCGGCATTTCCCACGGCCGGGGCGGCAGCATGCATCTCTTCGCCCCGGAGATCGGTCTCATGGGCACGAGCGGGATCGTGGGCCCCTGCATCCTGCAGGCCGCCGGCGCCGGCTACAGCGCGAAGCTGCTGGGCAACGGCAACGTCGGCGTGGCCTTCTTCGGCGACGGGGCCGTGGGGAACGGCGCCTTTCACGAAGGCCTGAACCTCGCCGCCATCTACGACCTGCCCGTCCTCTTCGTCTGTGAGAATAACCTGTACGCCACCGAGGTGCCTTTCGCCCATGCCTCCAGGAACCCGGACGTGGCGGTGCGCGCGTCCAATTACGGCATGCCGGGCATCGGCGTGGACGGCAACGACGTGCTGGCCGTGCACGAGGCGGCCGTCGAGGCGCTGCGAAGGGCGCGGGCGGGGGAGGGCCCGACCCTCATCGAAGCGAAGACGTACCGCACCCGTCCCCATGCCGAGGGGATGGGCCTCACGGGCGTGTACCGCACCGAGGAGGAAGTCGCCGAGTGGCGGGAGAAGGACCCCATCTCGAGGTTCCGGCGCCGTATCCTGTCCGAGGGAACGATGGCGGCGTCCGATCTGGACCGGATCGAGTCCGACGTTCGGGAAGAAGTCGATGAAGCGGAAAGCGAGGCGGCCGCCAGTCCCTGGCCCGACGGCGGCACGGCGGACCGGCACGTGTACCGGGAGACGAAATGACCGAGAAGACCTTCACTGAAGCCGCGCGCGAAGCGCTTGCCGACGCCATGGACGCGGACCCCGCCATATTCGTGGTCGGCGAAGGCGCGGGCGAACGCGGAGGCAACTTCGAGACCACGGCCGGCCTCTACGAGAAGCACGGTCCCTTAAGGCTCTGCGACACGCCCATTTGCGAACGGGGGTTCATCGGGATGTGCACCGGCGCGGCCATGACCGGGGCCCGGCCCGTCGTGGATTTCATGTTCACGGATTTCATCCTCGACGGTCTCGGCGAGTTGATCAACCAGACTTCCAAGATGCAGTACATGAGCAACGGCCGGCTGAAGATGCCCATGGTGCTTCGGGGCTGCATCGGCATCGGACATTCCGCGGCGACGCACCATTCCGGCAGCTACTATCCGCTTTTAGTCCATATACCGGGGTTCCGCGTGGCGCTGCCCTCCAATCCCGCGGACGCGAAGGGCCTGTTCGCCACGGCGCTGCGCAGCGAGGATCCCGTTTTCTTCATGGAGCACCGGCATCTGCTGAACCTGAAGGGACCCGTGCCGGACGGCGAGCACCGGGTGCCCTTCGGACAGGCCGCGGTGGTTCGCGAGGGGACCGACGCCACGGTCGTGGCGCTGACCGTCATGGTCCACCATGCCCTTCAGGTCGCGGAGGAACTGGCCGGCGAGGGGATTTCCCTGGAGATCATCGATCCGCGCACCGTGGCGCCCCTGGACGTGGACTCCATCCTCACTTCCGTACGGAAGACCGGCAGATTGCTGATCGTAGACGAGACCTTCATGCCGTGCGGGATCGGCGCGGAGATCTCCGCCCGCGTGACCGAACAGGGATTCGACGAACTCGATGCGCCGATCAAGCGGCTGAACGGCGCCCACGTGCCCACGCCCTACAGCCCTTCTCTCGAGCAGGCCGTCGTCCCGGACCGGGCATCGATCGAACAGGCCGTCCGCGAACTGCTCGCGGAATAGGATCGGCTCATGCCCTACGAAATCGTCATGCCCCGGCTGGGCTGGAATATGGAAGAAGGAACGCTGGTCGAATGGCTTAAACAAGAAGGCGAGGCCGTTCGACAGGGCGAAATGGTATGCACCATCGAGGGCGACAAGGCCGCGGCGGAAGTCGAGTCTTTCGAGGCCGGCATCCTGAAGATCCCGGATGCATCGCCTCCGCCTGGCCAGACCGTACCGGTCGGAACGCTCCTTGGTTTCGTCGTAGCCGAACACGAAATTGAAACTTTTGACCCGAATGCGGGGAGGTCGGATGATGCGCAGGGGGCGACTGCCGCTGGGGTATCGACTTCCGCCAGGATATCACGCCCGGATCCCGGTACCGGCGACGAACGCGAACGCGCCGCGCCGGTGGCAACGGGCCGAGAATCCGGCGCACCCGCCATCAGTCCCCGGGCCCGTCGCGCGGCACATTCCGCGGGCATCGACTGGCGGTCGTTGAAAGGCACCGGACGATCAGGCCGGATCGTGGAAAGGGACGTGCTCGAAGCCGCCCGGCGGCGCGAATCCACAAGGCTGAGTGAACCCGCCCCGCGCCTCGATCCCATCCAGCGGCGCGATCCCGCGGTGGGTGGGACGGACGGTAGGCCCGGCGCCGGCCAGGGCGACATGCGGCACGTCATCGCCCACCGGATGGCCGAGGCCCATCGGACCACGGCGCCGGTCACCCTGAATACCGAAGCAGACGTTACCGCACTTTCGTCGTTATTCGAGGACGCTTACCGCCCGTCCTGGTACGATCTGATGGCCGGGATCACCGCCGTCGCCCTGGCCGAGCATCCGGTCATGAACGCTACCTGGCGCGACGGCGTGGTGCTGAACGACGGTATCCACATCGCCATTGCGGTGGACACCTCCGGCGGGGTGATAGCGCCCGTAATCAGGGACGTACCGGGCAAATCGCTCCAGGAGGTCTCTGCAACATCGAAGCGCCTGGTCCAGGCCGCGCAGGACGGCAGCCTGACGCTCGACCAGATCGAGGGCGGGACCTTCACCCTGACCAACCTGGGCATGTATGACGTCGACGCCTTCACCCCGATCATACATCATCCCCAGTGCGCTATTCTCGGCCTCGGGCGGGCGGTGCAGAAGGTGGTCGTAGTCGACGAATCGAGCGGGGAGACCGGCGTGCGCCGCATGATGGCCCTCAGTTTGACCTTCGACCACCGGATCGTGGACGGCGCGCCGGCCGCCCGGTTCCTGCAGCGGATCAAGCAAATGGCGGAAGCATCTGAATCGGTTTTCGGCGAGGCGGATGGCATCCAAAACAGACCCAGTTGAAGAAAGAAACCCAGTTGAAGAAGGGGACGATCATGTCGATCGAAACATCACTGCGAAAGCTTGAAAAAGCGGCCGGCCTATCCGGGAGAACGACAAAAGGAAACGCCGTGTTCGAACAGTCGATCGCGATCATCGGCATGGCCTGCCGGTTTCCCGGCGCGCCGGACCTGGATTCGTTCTGGCGCCTGCTCGAAGCGGGCGGGAACGCGGTGACCGAGGGGGTTCCCGGATCGGGTACCGGACGCATCGGTACGCTCTTTCCGGAAGGCGCGGTGATCAGCGACGGCTGCAGATACGGCGCCTTCGTGGACGATATAGACCAGTTCGACGAGTCATTCTTCCGAATCTCGCCGGTCGAGGCGCAGTTGCTGGATCCGCAGCAGCGGATGACGCTGGAAACGAGCTGGCAGGCGCTGGAAGACGCGGGTATCGATCCGGACAGCCTGAAAGGCAGCCGCACAGGGGTATACACCGGCATCAGCAACGACGAGTACCGCATGCTGGTCCTGGAATCCACCCGGCCCGCCGACGCGGCCTCCTGTCTCTACGCGCTGAGCGGCACGAACCTCAACGGCACCTGCGGCAGGGTCGCCTTCGTACTGGGCCTGATGGGTCCGGTAAAGGCGGTGGACGCCGCCTGCGCGTCGTCTCTGGTATCGATCCATGACGCGGTGTCGGACCTGCAGCACGGCAAGGCCGACCTGGCCCTCGCGGGCGGCGTACAGGCGCTGCTGAATCCCCGTATTTACGAATTGCGCGCCGATTCCATGATGCTGTCTCCGGATGGGCAGTGCAAGACGTTCGACGCGTCGGCAAACGGCTACGTACGGGGCGAAGGTTGCGGCGTGGTGGTCCTGAAACGGCTGAGCGAGGCGGAGGCCGACGGCGACCGGATCTGGGGCGTAATCCGCGGTTCGGCCATAAACCACGGCGGGGCCAGCACGGGCCTGACCGTCCCCCATACCCCCGCACTCATCCGCGTGATCGAAGACGCGCTGGAGCAGGCGGGTATATCTCCTACGGACGTGGAATACCTGGAGGCGCACGGAACCGGTACGACCGTGGGCGACCCGATCGAGATCGACGCCGTGTCCGAAGTCTACTGCCGGGGACGCGACGCCGATCATCCGCTGCTGACGGGTTCCGTCAAAACAAACTTGGGCCACCTGGAGTCCGCCGCGGGCGTGGCCGGACTGATCAAGGCCGCCCTGGTGGTAAAGCACGGGGTGATCCCAAAGCACCTCCATTTCCACGACCCGAACCCCGGTATCGACTGGGAACGGCTGCCGATTGAGGTGACGTCCGAAATGACGGACTGGCCGCGTACCGACGGGCGCACACGCATGGCGGGCGTGAACTCCTTCGGCATTTCCGGAACCAACGCGCACATCGTGGTGGAGGAGTACCGCGCGCTGGAAGAAACGCGGGACAGTGGACGGGAGGTCGCCGGATCGACGATCACCGTGACCGCTTCATTGCCTGAATCGATGGCTGACGCAGCGGTGCCGTCCGATGACCTGGAACCGCGCAGAACCCGGTTGCTTCCCCTGTCGGGCAAATCGGAAAGCGCATTACGCGAGCTGGCCGGCCGTTACCTGTCCTGGCTCGACCAGCGGACCGGGCAGACCGGGCCGACCAGGCCGACCGCCGAATCGCACTCCGGCAACGGCGACGGCGAGGCCGGTCTGGATGGGCTGCTTTCGGATATGGCGTGGACGTCAGGTGTGGGAAGAAGCCATTTCGATCACCGTGCAGGCATGGTCTTCCACGACATCGGTTCATTACAAGAACGGCTCACCGAACTGGCCGAAGCCGGCCCGATCGAGCACGCCCTCAAACCGGCGAAGGTCGCGTTCGTCTACACCGGGCAGGGAAGCCAGTGGGTCGGCATGGGGCAGGCGCTTTACGAACAGGAGCCCGTGGCCCGTGCGGTACTGGACCGCTGTGAAGCGGTGTTCCGGGAGGTCCGCGGGACCTCGCTGCTGGATGTGATGTTCGGCCGGAACGAAGCGGAAGGACCGCTGAACGACACGGCCTGGGAGCAACCGGCGCTCTTCGCATTGGAATGTGCGCTGACGGCCCTCTGGTCGAGTGTCGGCGTGCAGCCGGCCGTGGTCATGGGCCACAGCGTCGGTGAACTGGCCGCGGCGCACGCCGCGGGGGTATTCAGCCTGGAGGACGGGATGCGGTTCGCCGCCACGCGGGGCATCCTGCTTTCCGGTACCGAAGAAGGCGCCATGGCCGCGATTTTTGCACCCGCGGAACGGGTCGCCGCCGAACTGGAAGGGCTGAACGGGGCGGCCGGAGGCAATGATGCGGCCGGCGGCAATGAAGCGGCCGGCGATACCGGGGCGGCCGGCACCAATGAAGCAACCGGCGGCATCGGGTGCAATATCTCGGCGGACAACGGGTCGCACCAGGTGGTAAGCGGAACGGTTAACGGTATCGAAGCCGTCATGAAACACTTTGAGTCGGCGGGGATCCGCGCAAGACGGCTGAACACCACCAGGGCCTTCCACAGCGCGCTGGTGGAACCGGCCCTGGACGCGCTCGAAGCCTCACTCGATGGCGTCACGGTCAATGCGCCCTCGATCTCAGTCGTCAGCAATCTGACCGGACTGGAAGTATCGTCCGATCACCTGTTCGACGGGGCCTACTGGAAACGGCACGCGCGGGAACCCGTGGCTTTCGCGCGGAGTGTCGGCACACTGGCCGCACTCGGCGTGGATCTGGTCGTAGAGATCGGTCCTCATGCGATTCTGGCGCCCATGACGGTCTCGGCCTGGCCGGATTCGCCGCAGACCCCGGCGCCTGCGATCGTACCCAGTCTCAGCAGGCCCTCCAGCGATACCCCTGAGACGGAAAAAGGCAGTCTCCTTCTGGCGGTAGCGTCGGTATACGAAGCCGGACAGCCGATACGCTTCGAAGGACTCTTCGCCGGAGAATCCAGGCGGAGAATTTCCCTGCCGGGTTATCCCTTCCAGCGCCAGCGTCACTGGGTCGAAACGGCCAGGCAGCATCGGAGCACCGCCGGGCACCCCCTGCTCGGGGAACGCCGCGAGTCCGCCCGCGGAGAGATCACGTTCGAAACGGAGATCTTCCCCGCGGATCCATCCTGGCTGAACGACCACCGCGTCTTCAACCGCGTCCTGGCTCCCGGAGCCCTGTACGGATCCATGGCGAGTGCTGTATCGATGCTGGAGCAGAGCGGACCGATCTCCTTGGAAGATATGCAGTTGCACAATGCCATGGTCTTCGAGGACGAGGAAGGGACCGAAAACGGACGCCGGATCCAGGTCGTGCTCGATGCGGCCGAATCGGGTTCATCGAGAGGCTTGCAGATCTACAGCAAGGGGAACGAGGGCATCTGGACGGTTCATGTGGAAGGGCGTCTCGCGCAAGGCGTTCCGGATCAGGAAGCCGGCAAGCAGGTCGACCTGGAAGCGCTGAAAGACGGACTCTCGCCCGTGGACGTCGCGGGCTACTACCGTCACCGGGCGAGTACGGGGGTCGATCTCGGCCCCAGCTTCCGCACGCTCGGCAACGCATGGTCCCGGCCGGGCGAGGCGGTAGCGGAGGTTGCTCTGCCGGAATCCCACGGCAGGGATGGGCTGGACGTGCATCCGCTCGTCCTCGACGGCTGCTTCCAGGCCATGGGCGTTGCCCGGAACGTGGCGGAGTCCGAAGGCGGAGCGACCTATCTGCCCTTCGGCTGGGAGCGGATGTGGCTGGCGGGACCGCTGCCGGACCGCGTCGTCTGCCACGTGCTGCTTGGCGAATCCTCGCGCGACGCCGAGGCGGATCCGGATGAGACGCCGGAAGTACTTAGCGGCGAAATGCGGATTTACGATCCGAACGGCGCACTGGTCGGCCGCCTGAGCGGATACACAGTGAAACGGGCGACCCGGTCGGCCCTGCTGGCGGCGGTCGAGGGCGTGAATGACCTGTTGTACGAGGTCGTATGGCGCGAGCGCCCTCTGGCCCCCGGAATCGAAGCGGCCGGCTTTTTTCCGAGTCCGTCGAAGATCGCGGGCAACGCACAGTCGTTTACGGGCTACCTGACAGACGCCGGCGTGGATCCGGAGAACCGGAACGCCCTGCTGGCGGACCTGGAGCGATGGTCGCGGTCCCGCGCGCTCGCGTCGCTGGAGGAACTGGGATGGCAACGTGAGAAAGGCGCGGTGGTGGACCCCGAGGAGCTCAGGCAAGCGCTGGGCGTCCTGCCGGAACACACCCGCCTGTTTCGCCGGCTATTCGAGATGCTCGCCCGATCCGGCGTAATGGAGGAGCGGGACGACGGATTCCACGTGGTCGTGGGTCCGGAAGATCCACTTCCTGAACATATGCCCGCCGACCTCGAGGCGTTCGCAGGCTGGATGAAGGAGCGGTATGACCAGGGCCAGATCGAGATCGGGTTGTTCCTGCGGTCCGGCCTCGCCCTGGCGGAAGTGCTTCGCGGAAAAGAGGACCCCCTGACCCTCCTGTTCAGCAGCGGAGAACCGACGGCGGGCGATCTTTATCTGAAAGCGCCCGTCGCGCGGGCCGCGAACAGGATGCTCACGGAGGCGGTGCAGGCCCTAGTGTCCACACTGCCGGATGGAAGGCGCCTCAGGGTGATCGAAGTCGGGGCCGGCACGGGGTCCGCGACCGCGTCCGTGTTGCCCGAGCTTCCGGAGGGCCGGTTCGCATACACCTACACGGACATTTCCGCAGGCTTCTTCTCCGAGGCGGAAGCACGGTTCGGCGACCTTGGCGGGGCCATCGACTATCGCCCGCTGGATATCGAGAAGGATCCGATTGAGCAGGGATTCGAACCGCATGGTTACGACCTGCTGATCGCGTCGAACGTACTGCACGCGACACGGTTCCTGCAGGAAACGCTCGGACACTGCGGGGATCTGCTCGCGCCGTCCGGCCATCTGATCGCCCTCGAGAACTTGAGCGGACTGGGTTGGATGGACCTGACCTTCGGACAGCTCGACGGCTGGTGGCGGTTTGCCGACGACTACCGGCCCCACCACGCGCTGGCAGGCCCCGACGTATGGAAGCGTGCCCTCGGCGACGCAGGATTCGCGGAAGCGGAAGTGCTGGGACCCGACGGTCCGGGCGGACCGGGCGGTCCGGATGCATCGGACGCGTCCACGATCCTGGACAAAGGCGTGATCGTGGCCCAGGGTCCGGCGAAGGTGTCCGAACCTGCCGGCGCGTGGATCCTCACCGAGGACCGGGCGGGACGCGCGGCGGAACTCGCGTCCGCACTGGCGGCGCGGAACCAGACGGTCTGCCTGGTGCGGGACGGCGATGCCGCGGACGGCCCGACGGCGGCAAACAGCCCGGGAATCGTCAGGACCACCGCGAAATGCGGGCAACGCGAATCGTGGCGAACGCTGATCGAGAACCTGCCACGGGACGTACCGTTCAGCGGCGTCGTGCATCTGGCCGGCCTGGATGGCCCCGGTGCGCAGGCTGCCACGGAAGAACTGGCCGCCGAAGTGCAGCGAGCCGGCGCCAGCGCCCTGGCACTTGTGCAGGGATTGATCGACACCGATTCGACTCCGGCCAGGGGCGTCTGGTTCATCACCCGCGGGTCCCAGGTGGTGGAACGGGAACTCGGCGGTGAACTGGCGGGCGCCGCCCTGTGGGGATTCGGCAAGGGGGTGGCCCGCGAAGCGCCCCATCTGCAACCCCGGATGCTGGACCTGGATCCCGCGGAAAAAGCGCCGGATCCCGATCTCGTCAACGAACTCCTGTACCCGGACGACGAGAACCACATCGTCTACCGGCGGGAAGGCCGCATGGTGGCGCGGCTGGTTCGAATGGGAGACGGAACCGACCGCCTGGACTTTCCGGAAGAACAGGAATGGGTGCTGGCGCCCGATCCGGCAGGCGTGTTCGACCAGCCCTGTGTACAACCGCTCCCGCCCCGTCCCCTCGAACCCCGGGAAGTCCGCGTGGCCGTCGAGGCGGCCGGGCTCAATTTCTGGGATGTATTCCGGTCCCTCGGTTTCATCGAAGAGGGTCTCCTGGGCCGGGAGATGTGCGGCGTGATTGTCGAGGTGGGCGATGAAGTATCGTCCGTCACGGTGGGCGATCACGTGGTGGGATTGGGCTTCGGCGCATTCGCGCCGCTGATGATCACCCATGGGGATCTCGTGGCGCCCGCGCCGGAGGGGTTCTCCGTCTCCGGGCTCGCTACGGTGCCCAGCGCCTTCGTATCCGCCGCGCTGTCCTTCGAGTACTCGGGACTCGAAGCGGGAGAAAAAGTCCTCATTCACGCCGGCGCCGGCGGGGTGGGACTGGCGGCCATCCAGCTGGTTCAGGCCGCGGGGGCCGAGGTCCATGCCACGGCAAGCGCCCCGAAACAGGCCTATCTCCGTTCGCTCGGCGTTGAACACATTTACGACAGCCGCACGACCGAGTTCGGCCCGGAGATCCTCGAAGCCACGGATGGCGAAGGGGTGGACGTGGTCCTGAACAGCCTGACCGGCGAGGGGTTCATCGACGCCAGCCTGTCCTGCCTCAAGCCCGATGGCCGATTCGTGGAGATGGCCCGGCGCGACATCCTGACCGGGGACGAGATGGCCGCGCTGCGTCCCGATGTGGCCTACGACATCCTGGAACTGGACGTACTGAAAAAGACGGACCCCGCCTGGGTCGGCCGCGTCCTCCGTAACATCATGGCGCGCCTGGTTTCGGGAGAACTCAAACCCATCATCCACAGTCGCTGGCCGCTGGCCGAAGCGGGCGCCGCCCTGTCCTTCATGCGGTCCGCCCGCCATCTCGGAAAGATCGTCGTGACGCCGCCTCCGCTGGTTACCGGCCGACTGAAGAAAGACCGCACCTACCTTGTGACGGGCGGGCTGGGCGGCATCGGTTGCGCGGTTGCCGGCTGGCTCGCGGACCGCGGCGCCGGCACGATCGTGCTGAACGGCCGTCGCCAACCGGATTCCGAAGCCGAAGAAGCCATACGGGAACTCCGTGCGCAGGGCGTAGAGGTAAAGGTCGAACTGGCGGACGTGACGGACCTGGACGCAGTGGACGCGATGCTCGAACGCATGGATCGGGAACTGCCTCCCCTGGGCGGGGTGATCCACAGCGTGGGCGTCCTGTCGGACGGCGCGCTGGGGAACCAGCGCTGGGAGAAATTCGAGACCGTGTTGTGGCCCAAGATACTGGGCGCCTGGCACTTGCACCGGGCGACCCGGGACCGGGACCTGGATCTGTTCGTGCTCTTCTCGAGCCGGGTCGGCGTCATGGGAAATCCGGGCCAGGCGAACCACGCCATGGCCAATGCGTTCCTGGACCAGCTGGCCGGTCACAGACGGGCACTGGGGCTTCCGGGCCAGGCCATTGCCTGGGGGGCCTGGTCGGAGATTGGCGAGGCGGCGGAGCAAAAGGACCGGATCGAAAGCCAGCGCGCGGCCCTCGGCGGCCGCTGGTTTACCCCGCAGCAGGGCCTGAGGGCGCTGGACCGGCTGGTCCGGCAGGATGGTACCCATTCCGTGGTCATGGCGATGGACTGGTCCGTGTTCGAAGAAGCGGCGGAGAGCCGGCCGCCCTTGCTCGAGGACCTGCTTACGGCTGCCCGGGAGGCGGCGGAAGAGGCGCCGGAATCCTCCTCGGATGACGTCCTCACCCGCCTGCGGAATACACCTTCCGCGGAGCGGGAAAACGTGCTGGTTTCCTTCCTGCAGGGGGAAGTGCAGTCGGTGCTTCGGCTGTCGTCCACCCCCGCGCCTTCCGTGGGTTTTTTCGATCTCGGCATGGATTCACTGATGGCGGTCGAACTGAGGAACCGGTTGAACCGGGCCCTTGCGGGCAGCTACACGGCGCCTAACACCCTCGTCTTCGACTATCCGGATATCTCGTCACTCGCCACCCACCTGATCGAAGAGATCGGCGACGTGGAGGGGGAAAGCGATGGACCTGAATCCAGCGGCGGTGCCGGCAGCGAAACCGCGGCTTCAGAGGAGCCTGCCGAAACCCGGCGCTTTGCCGTCGCCTCGCCGGAAGCGCCCGCCGGGCAGGAGAGCGCGGCCTCTGCCGCCACGGAAGCGCCCACCGGGCAGGAGAGCGCGGCTTCTGCCGCTACGTCGGCGCCCATCGAGCCCGCGGGCGGTACCGTTTCCCGGTCCGAAAACGAAGGCATTGCCATCATCGGCATGGCGTGCCGTTTTCCCGGCGCGCCGGACCTGGACGCCTTCTGGAGCATGCTGGAAAAAGGTACGGATGCCGTCGCGGACAACCGTCCGGACACCGAATCGGCGGATGTATCGTCAAACGGGCAGGACCAGGGCGGCGAAGGCTGGCGCCGCGCGGGATTCATAGAAGGCATCGACCGTTTCGACGCGAGATTCTTCAGGGTATCGCCCCTGGAAGCGCGCAGCATGGATCCGCAACAGCGGCTCCTGCTGGAGACGAGCTGGCACGCGATCGATGACGCGGGCATCAATCCCGATGGGCTCCGGGGTTCGCGTACGGGCGTGTACACGGGCATAGCGTCCAGCGAGTACCGCGATCTGATGCAGAGCCGGGGAGGCGGCGTCAACTACCTGGGTACGGCCCGGAGCCTGGCCGTGAGCCGGATATCCTTCCTGCTGGGTCTGGAAGGTCCTTCGGTACCCATGGAACTGAATTGCGCCTCCGCACTTTTCGCCGTGCACCAGGCCGTGGCCAGCCTACGCCTGGGAGAAGTGGACCTAGCCCTTGCCGGCGGCGTGAACACGGTGCTGTCCCCCGATATCACGTCGGAAATGGCTTACCTGGGCATGCTGTCCAGTCAAGGTCGTTGCTACGCATTCGACGCCAGGGCGGACGGTTTCGTGCGCGGCGAAGGCTGCGGCGTGGTCGTGTTGAAACGATTGAGCGAAGCGCAGGCGGACGGCGACCGCATCTGGGGCGTAATTCGGGGTTCCGCGACCAATCAGAACGGCGCGACCGCGGGTCCCACGGTGCCCAACGGTCCCGCGCAGGAACGCGTGATCGAAGACGCGCTGGCGCAGGGGGGCGTCGATCCGGCGGAAGTGGACTACCTGGAAGCCCACGGCGCCGGTTCGGCACTGGGCGACCCGATCGAGGTACAGGCGGCCGACGCGGTCTATGGCAGGGGACGCGCGCCGGACCGGCCGCTCCTGGTCGGATCGGTGAAAACCAATATCGGCCATCTCGAGTCCGCTGCCGGCCTCGCCGGACTGATCAAGGTGGTCATGGCGATTCGCCACAAGCGCATCCCGAAGCAACTGCATTTCGAAAACCCGAACCCGAACGTGGAATGGGATCGACTTTCTGTGCGGGTGGTCTCGGAAGCGGTAGACTGGCCGGCCCATCCCGACCGGCCGCATCGCGCGGCGGTCAGCGCCTTCGGCATCTCCGGGGCGAACGCCCACCTGGTGGTCGAAGGATATGGGACGCACGACGACGCACCATCGGCGGAAACAGAGATCGAAGCGGCCGGCGCCCGGCAGGCCGGCGCGGTGAAACTGCCTCCGGGTGTCCCGGAATCAAAACGGGACGGCGTGGGTTCCGGGTTGCGCAGGAGCCGGCTCCTGCCGCTCTCGGGCAAGAATCCGGATGCGCTCAGGGAGCTTGCCGCAAGTTACCTGTCCTGGCTGGATCGATTTGTCGCAGACGGCTCGAACACGGAATCGGAAGTTGAGCTTCTTGCGGATATGGCGTGGACCGCGAGCGTGGGGAGAAGCCACTTCAATTACCGGAACGGCGTGGTGTTTCGCGATGCCGCGACGCTCCGCGAAGGACTGGAGGCACTCGCGTCGAATGAAGCGCGCCCAGAGGCTGACGAGTCCAACTGGATCAATGTAGCCGAGACCGCGCCGAAGGCGGCCTTCGTATACGATGGATGGGACGGCGCATGGCGGGATATCGGCAAGCGCCTGTACGATTCGGAACCCGTGGTGCGAAGCATCCTGGATCACTGCGAAGCGCTGTTCCGCGGCGAAACGGACGCCTCCCTGCTCGATCCCCTGTTCGACGGGGAAGGCACGGCGCATCCGTTCGACGATCCGGCCTGGACGGATCCGGCGGCGTATGCGCTCCAGTGCGCGATCACCGCCCTTTGGTCCAGCCTGGATGTACAGCCCTCGGCAGTCTGTGGCCGCAACGCCGGGGAAATCGCGGCCGCGCAGGCGGCCGGAGCGTTCACGCTCGACGAGGGACTCCGCATCGCACTGGTGCGCGGTGAGATCCTCGGGGCCATGGATGAAGCGCGCAACGTACGGACCGCCACGGAACCATCGAAGAACAGGCTGGAAGGGATCACCGTATCGACACCGTCACTCACGTTCGTCAGCGGCGCCACGGGGAAGAGGGTGGGGCCGGCGGAGATGACGGACCTGGACCGCTGGATTCGCCGGACGGTCAAAGGAGACGGCGAGGGATCGCACCAGGGATCGGGCGCTTCGGCGCGAAGCCTGGCCGACCTGGCCGTGGATACGCTAATTGAGATCGGACTGGAATCGAAATACGCGGCGGGTATATCCGAAGCATGGCTTGAGAAGCCGGCGGATGAAGCCGGCGGGGCGCCCACCCTGTTCGGCAGCCTCGCTCATGCTGCGGATGAAATCGACGGGGAAGAAGGCGAGGGATTCCTGCAAGCGGTGAAGACGGCCTACGATATGGGATTGCCGGTATCACCGGGAGGACTGTTCGCGGGTGAATCCCGCCGAAGGCGCGCCTTGCCCGGCTATCCGTTCCAGCGCATGAGCTACTGGATCCGCTAAGCGCCGGTGGTCCGGCCGGCCACACTGGGCACAAACAGCCCGGCCGGCTATGCCAAACGCACGAAGCCCGCCTGCGGATTCTGGGACGATCTCACAGACGGGCTTGTATTCCGCACGACCTTTTGGAACGCGCGACCTTTCGGAACGCGCGACCTTCGGTCTAATGGATTGCTCAGGCGGCAGCGTCCAGGCGGCTGACGAGTTCCTGCACCGTCTTGACGTCAACGCAATCCTGAGGAGAGAACTCCATGTTGAATTCCTCGGCGACAAGCTTTGCGAACGAAAGGATGTCCACGGAGGATACGCCAGCCTCGGAAAGGCTGATGTTGAGATCGTCCGGCAGCGCGATGGGTTGCCCGTCGACTTCCAGGTTGTCCGCGATGAGCTTCCTGATACGATCAGCGGTCGAAGCCATAGGTGTCTTCCTTTCCGTTTGGAGGGAATACCAAGAATACCAACAGGTTTATTGGGATCACTCTGCATAGTATAACGATCGTCCGCTACCAAATCAACTGAACTTTTTGAAAAATCGAACAGGCAGAACGCAGGCCTCAGCCGGGAGTATCGTCCCTATGAGTTCTGGAGGATCCGACATCCGTCCGGGCTTGCGGTTCCAACCGGATGAACCACCCCGGACGATGCTCGCACTCGGCCTGGGACTGCAACTGGCCCTGCTGAACATCGCCGCGGTGATGATTATCCCGATGATCGTCATGCGGGCCGCCGGACAGTCGGAAGACTACGTCGCGTGGGCCGTATTCGCTTCGGTCGCGATCTGCGGCGCGACCACGATGCTGCAGGTTATTCGCTTCGGCAGGATCGGTTCGGGCCATCTCCTGGTCATGGGCACGTCGGCGGCGTACATTTCGATCTGCATCGAGGCATTGGCGGCCGGCGGTCCGGCCCTGCTCGCCGTGCTCGTCGTCGTGTCCTCCCTGGTTCCGATCGCCCTTTCGTGGCGGCTTTCGCTGTTCCAGCGCATCCTCACGCCCACGGTCGCGGGCACCGTGATCATGTTGATCCCCGTCACGGTGATGCCCGTAATGGGCGATATGCTGTCGTCGGGGCCGGACGGGCAGATGTCAACCGGCGCCGTCCTCAGCGCCGTGGCCACCGTGGCCGTCATTTCCGGATTGACCCTGAAGGGTCCCGCGAAGTTGCGTCTCTGGGCGCCGATCATCGGCGTGGCCGCCGGCTCCTTGGTCGGCGGTTCCTTCGGACTTTTTGACGTGGAAAGAATCGCCGGGGCGGACTGGATCAACCTGCCCGCCGTCCTGTGGCCGGGGTTCGACGTGGGTTTCGGGGGCGATTTCTGGGTGCTTCTTCCCGGCTTTCTGCTGGTGGCGGTGGTCGTCTCGCTCCGTACGCTCAGCAGTTGCGTCGCCGTCCAGCGTATTTCATGGCGACAGTCCAGGGCGGTCGATTTCAGATCGATTCAGGGCGCCATGACCGTCGACGGCGTGGGATCTTTTCTCTCCGGACTCGCGGGGACCGTGCCGGGCACGACCTACACGACCAGCGTACCGCTTATCGAACTCACCGGCGTCGCCGCCCGGACCGTGGGTCTCTTCACCGGCGCCGCTTTCGTGGTGCTCGTGTTCCTGCCGAAGGTGTTCGCCCTGGTCCTGGCGATTCCGGACCCGGTCTTCGCGGCGTACTTCATCGTGCTGCTGGCGATGCTCTTTATCGTCGGACTCAAAATCGTCATCCAGGACGGCCTCGACAAGAACAAGGGTTTCATCGTGGGCGCCGCGTTCCTGGCGGGATTCAGCCTGCAGTATGAACTGATCTACCCGGAGTTCGTCTCGCAGTTCGCGGGCGGCCTGTTCCGGAACGGCATGACGGCGGGGGGCCTGGTGGCGATTCTCCTCAACCTGGCACTCAGTGCCACGGGATATCGACGCTACCGGATGGAGACGGCACTGGACATGTCCGCCCTTGCTGAAATCCGGTCGTTCCTCGGGGACTTCTCCTCCAGATCCGGCTGGGACGACGCCATGGCAGACCGGCTCGACGCCGTCGGCGAGGAGGCCCTGCTGACACTCACCCGGCAGGAAGAACAGGGAGAGCGGGAGCGTAGAAACCTGCGGCTTGCCGTTCACAGGGAAGAAAGCGGGGCGGTACTCGAGTTCGTCGTTACACCGAGGGGCGAGAACATCCAGGACAGACTCGCCATGTTACCCGACGAATCTGACGAAACGTCCATCGAACAGGAAGTGTCCCTGCGGCTTCTGCGCCACCTCGCGTCTTCCGTACGCCACCAGCAGTACCACGACACGGATATCGTCACCGTACGCGTCAAGGCCGTGTCGTCGGCCGGTCCAGCCGGTCCGACCGGTTAACGGCGCTGAAGGCAACCGGATCAGGCGCTCAGGCTGAATGAAACAGGTTTTTGCTTTCGAGGAATTCCCGGAGCAGCGACACGCATTCCGCGGGCTGTTCCAGCGGAAAGAAATGCGTCGTCTCGGGCAGGAAGTCGTAGTCGACCGTCACCATGTCGCGCAGGTCCAGGGTCGGCAGGTAGGAATAGGGGAGGGTGGGGTCCGCCCCGATGACCTTCGTCGGGCACTCGAGTTCATCAAAATCCACCAGCACCGAGTAGCTTCTCGAATAGTCGATGATCTGGGCTTCGTATTCCCGCGGACACCTCAATTCAAAACCGTCCCCGCCAGGGCTCTGCCGCAGTGTCGTCTTCGCCATGAGTTCCCGCACGCCGGGAACGACGCGGACGAAGCCGGGCGAGTAGCTGAGAAGCTCCACGAAATCCTCTTCGGTCTGGAACAGATGCCCGCGGCGCCTCGTGGCGGCGGCGACCTGTTCCGCGGCCGCGTCGAATTCGACCTGGCTGACCCCCGGCTTGCAGAGGGGCGGATCGAAGAGGACCAGTCCGGCGAAATCAACCGCCGGGCCCGACGAAATCAGATCCTTGAAGGTCGATATGGTCAGCAGGGTGATCAATGCCGAGACGGAGTGATAGACGCCGACTTTCGGCTTCTGCCCGAATTGATCGTCGATGGCCTCGAGGATCAGGCGCTGGTCGTGGATCAACGTCGGCACATCGTGTTTCTGCTGATCGCCGACGGTGTTCCAACCGTGATTCCGCTGGTCGTACAGGATGAGATCGTAGTCGTCTGTGAGGAGAGACCAGAAGGGATAGTACAGGTCTATGGCGAGCCCGTTGCCGTGGCTCAGGACGAGGCGCGGGCCCTGCGGATTCCCGTGCCTGCGCAGCACGGTCACGGTCTCGTCGTCCAGGCGGACTTCACACGATGCTTGGGGATCGGGTACGACCCAGGTTTTTTCTTCAGTCATGTAGACTAACGGTTATCCTTCCGTCGAGGTCTTGAATCAACCCTTCGAAACACGAAAACCAATGGACTCGGGTGTGGGCGTTAACGTATCTCTCGCTCCAGTGCTCGTCAAGAAATAAAACTCTATACTTTGAATACTTATGCGTAAGTCAAATTCATAGCATGCGAAGCGATTACGACACGCCTCGGTACGTGGTGAAATCCCCACAACACGAAGGCACGGCGCCTACGCCGACCCGCCACCGGCAAGTATCGCCCGGCATCGTTCCGCCACGATCCGCTCCTGGCCGTCCTGCAGGTTATGGGGATTGATGGAGAATCCCTCTCCGCCCCTTTCCTGTACTACGATCCTGGGGTGGCCGTCGAGCAGGGCCTTCACCGCGTCATCTCCCGTCATACCGGCTTCCGGGCCGATGGCGACGCTGAGCTGGGGCACGGCGTAGGTTTCTTCCGGATCGAGCCGGCTGAGGGTTACGTGGGGTATTCCGTCCAGTTCCCCTTCGATGTAGCGCACCTTTTCTTCCCAGACCGCCGCGTCCGCCGCGTGGTCCCGGTCCAGATAGATCTCGAGGGCCTTGATGAACGCGAAGATCTCTTCCCGGCTGACCTTCATCGGCCGCCCGACCGTGGCGAAGGGCGTCCCGTTCACCGCGCAGGCGCTGATGAGGTCCCGCCGCCCGATGATGAGGCCGGTCGACTGGGGACCCTGCAGACTCTTGCCGCCGCTGAATATGACCAGGTCGGCGCCGGCTTCCGTAAACCGGGTCAGCGTGGACACCGGCGGACATTCCGAGGCGGCGTCGACGATGACGGGCACGTCAGCGGCATGGGCCATGGCCACCGCCTGTTCTATCGGGACGGCGTTGTCTTTTTTAAGGTTCTTGCCCAGGTAGAAGACCGCCGCCGCGCGCGCGCCGTCACCGATGGCCGCCCGCATGGCCTCTACCGGCGGACCGTCCGTGTCGTCCAGCTCGATCAGCTTTGCGCCGGTCAGCCGAATGGCCTGGTCGTAAGCGATCCGGTGCGTTTTCTGAACGACCACTTCGTCACGCATCCCGGTCGTGTCCGGAAGCTGGCGGATCCGCTCCGGGTCGGTCCCGGTCATGCAGGCCGCCGTGGTGATGACCAGGCCGCACGCGGCGCTGGCGGTGACGTAGGCCGCTTCCACACCGAGCATACGGGCGACCTTCTCGCCGGCTTTCACGTGCAGTTCATCCAGGAGACAGAATTCCCGGGAGGCCACGCGCATGGTCTCCATGATTTCCGGGTGCAGAAGGGCGCCCCCGTAACGCGTGGCCGTGCCGATGGCGTTGATGACCGGACGCACGCCGATGTCTTCGTAGATACCCATGGATTGGAACCCTTTCGCGATGACCGCATTGCGTGTGTCCGGTCGGAAATCCCTTGTCCAGCCGGCGGATCGCACTGCATATTTCACTGTCGATTCAAGGCAGGTCAGTACTGAAAATTGACGCCGTGCAGATCCATAATCAAGGAATAAAACATGCAATACGATGCTTCCCGGCGGACTTTCGACTGCGAGCCCACGCTCACGGACTCGGAAGTACTGCGCTTCTGCAGGGACGGATACCTGCATTTCGAGGGCGTCGTCGCCGACGAGATCAACCGGCGGACACGCGATTACCTGAACGGGAAGATCCCCGCCAATCCGTGCTATATGCCCGACGGCATGACCGAAGACGACCTGGTCCGGATCCGGAATTCCCATGAACCGAGTTCGATCCTGCTCGAAGACTGGTTCATCGAGCACGTCCTGCTCAACCCCGTGCTGGCGGGTGCGCTTCGCTCGCTCCTCGGCCGTCACGTGGGGTTGCCGGTGCTGGTCAGCGACCACCGGGTCGCCTGCCCGGAGGGGCCCCAGGGGTGGCATCACGACGCCGATCACCTCTTCGGACCCGAGGTCCATTTCGTCGAGGTGTTCTATTTCCCCCAGGACACCCCCAATGAAATGGGACCCACCGAAGTCACGCCCGGCTCCCACATCCGCACGACCCGGCGGACGCAGGAGGAGAACGGCGTCTTGTGTTCGGGTCCCGCCGGCACCATCGGCCTGCATTCGCAGAGCATCCTCCATCGCCGCGGCGCGTCCACGGCAACCGGCCTGCGTCACATGCTGAAGTACAGCTACTGGCGCACGGTGCCGCCCGCAAGGGACTGGATCGCTGAGCCGGATTTCGACTTCCGGCACGCCGATTACGGGGGGCACGGATCCGCCCGTTACGTGGCCCACATGTTCTACTGGCTCTGCGGCAAAGGCGAAGATTTCCGCCTCATCGGCGGCCAGGCGTGGCCCTGGAAATCCACCAACCAGATCGGGCCGTCGTATGGTTTCGGACGTACGGAGGGGTATCTCCCCGACTGGCGCGGGAACAACGACGACGATTATGCCCGGTAGCAGGTCTTATTTGTCCGCCATCTCCGAAAACCGGCCCCGTTTCAGTCCTGAGGAAGCCGGCGAACTCGCCCAGTCCCTGTATGGCGTTTCCGGCGCACTGCGCGCGTTGCCGAGTGAGCGCGACCAGAACTTCCGGCTGACGGCCGGCAACGGCGAGGTGTTCGTCCTCAAGATCTCCGGCGCGGGCGAGCGGCGAGGCATCCTCGACCTTCAGCACGCCGCCCTGGAACACCTGGCCGCGCACTACGATGAAGCCGCCTGGCCGGGGGTTTGCCGAACAAGGGACGGCGAGGCCATCACCCGGGTCGATGGACAGGGCGGACGCCGCCACCTGGTCCGGATGCTGACCTACGTAGACGGTCGGCCCCTCTGCGACGCCAGGCCGCACGGTCCCGGCCTGCTGAACCACCTTGGCGCCTTCCTCGGACGGCTGACCCGCGCTTTCGCCGATTTCTCCCACGATGAAAAGCAGCCCGACCTCATCTGGAACATGGACAATGGCCCGGACGTGGTTCGCCGGTACGCCGGCCTGATCCCCGACGCCGGCCGGCGCGAGCTGGTCATGGGTTTCTGCGAAGCGTATGAACAGGCCGTCGGGCCCTGGCTTGAAACCCTTCCGCGCCAATTCATCCACAACGACGCCAACGACCAGAATGTCCTGGTCAGCCTGGTCGGTCCGGTCAGCCGAATTCGCCGGACTCGCCGGGTCCGCCCTGAAGACCCGGCTTCGAGCGAGCTGGAAGTGGCCGGCCTGATCGACTTCGGCGACATGGTACATTCCTGCGCGCTATTCGAACCGGCCGTGGCTGCCGCCTATGTCATGCTCGGCAAGTCGGAACCCCTATCGGCGGCCGCCCACGTCGTGGCCGGGTACCACGCCGAACACCCGTTGACGGACCTGGAACTGAAACTGATCTATCACTGCGCCGTGATGCGGCTTTGCATGAGCGTGGCCATCTCGGCCCACCAACAGGCCGCCGAACCGGAGAACACCTACCTGTCCGTCAGCGAAAAGAACGCGTGGGACCTCCTCGAAAAACTCCAGGACGTCCCCCCATCCTTCGCGGAATACCTGTTCCGGGACGCCTGCGGACGGCCGCCGTGTCCGCAGACGCCCGTCATCGAAGCGTACCTTTCAGCGAAGCGCGACGCTTTCGCACCGGTCATGGGTCCCGCAGTAGACCTCTCCACCGCCCTGGTATTCGACCTCAGCGTGAGCAGCCCGGACCGGGCCCTGCTGGGAGGTTCCATCGGCGTGGACGACCTTGCCAGGGAGGTTTTCCAGCGCATGGAAGAAGCCGGGGCCGAGGCGGGGATCGGCCGGTACGACGAAGCCCGCCAGGTCTACACCGCCGGACAGTTCGCCCTGGACTCCGATGAAATGCCGGAACGCCGGACCATCCACCTGGGCATGGATGTCTTCCTGCCCGCCGGATCACCGGTCTTCGCGCCGATGGCGGGAAAGGTCCACAGCTTCCGGAACAACACGCAGCCGCTGGACTACGGCCCCTGCATCATCCTGGAACATGCCGCGGAGGAACCGGAAGGCACGGACGGTTCGGACGGCACAACCGATTCGGCCGGCACGGACGGTTCGGCCCTGACTTTCTACACGCTCTACGGGCATCTGAGCGTCGAATCGCTCAACGGGCTTTACGAGGGCAGACGGATCGAAGAAGGGGAGCGATTCGCCACGCTCGGCGACCCGTCGGTAAACGGCGGTTGGCCGCCCCACCTGCATTTTCAGGTCGTCACCGACATGCTGGGCAAGCAGGGGGATTTCCCGGGCGTGGGAGCACCGGGCCAGCGGAACGTCTGGCGGAGCCTGTCCCCGGATCCGAACGCCATACTGGGCGTCCCCGCCGGGGCGTTCCCGCCGGACCTGCGGTCGCGGCAGGAGGTCCTGTCGTCCCGCCGTGAGCACATCGGCAGGTCCTTGAGCGTCTCCTACCGGCGTCCCCTGAAGATTGTCCGGGGCCACATGCAGTACCTGTACGACGATGAAGGCCGCGCCTTCCTCGACGCCGTGAACAACGTGCCCCACGTGGGACACAGCCATCCCCGGGTGGTCGCGGCGGCCCACCGCCAGATGGCGGTGCTGAATACCAACACCCGCTACCTGCACGACAACCTCGTGGACTACGCCGAACGCCTCTGCGCAAAGCTGCCCGAACCGCTCCGTGTGTGTTTCTTCGTGAACTCCGGGAGCGAGGCCAACGACCTCGCCCTCCGCCTGGCGCGGGCCCATACCGGACAGCGGGACCTGCTCATCCTCGACGGGGCCTACCACGGCAACCTGACGTCCCTCGTCGACATCAGTCCGTACAAGTTCGACGGCCCGGGGGGCGAAGGCGCGCCGCCCCACGTCCACAAGGTGCCGCTACCCGACCCCTACCGCGGTCCCTACAGAGGCTATTCGACGGAAACGGGCACGCGGTACGCGGAGCACGTACGCGAACGTATCGTTTCGCTCGCGGGACAGGACCGGGGCATCAGCGCCTTCATCGCCGAGTCCCTGCCCGGTTGCGGCGGGCAGATCGTATTGCCGGACGGCTATTTCACCGAGGCTTTCGGGCAGGTGCGCGCTGCGGGCGGCGTGTGCATCGCCGACGAGGTGCAGGTGGGATTCGGACGCGTGGGTTCGCACTTCTGGGGATTCGAGACCCAGGACGCGGTTCCGGACATCGTCACCCTGGGGAAGCCCATCGGGAACGGCCACCCCCTGGGCGCGGTCGTGACCACCCCCGAGATCGCGGGCGCTTTCGACAACGGCATGGAGTATTTCAACACCTTCGGCGGGAATCCCGTCTCCTGCGCCATCGGCCTGGCGGTCCTGGATATCATCGAGGAAGAAGGACTCCAGGCCAACGCCCTGGAGGTGGGCGGCTACCTGCTGGAAGGGCTTCGGGCCCTGGCGCCGGACCACCCGATCATCGGCGACGTCCGCGGCATGGGGCTCTACGTGGGGGTGGAACTCGTGCTGGACCGCGATACGCTCGAACCGGGCGGCCACCAGGCCTCCTACGTGGCCAACCGGATGCGGGACCACGGCGTGCTGATCAGCACCGACGGCCCCCTGCACAACGTCCTGAAGATCAAGCCTCCCCTGGTCTTCACAAGGGAGAACGCCGACGATCTCCTGCGCTGTCTCGGCAAGGTGCTGGCGGAGGACTACCTGCGCCTTCCGGCTCTCGGACACGGTTCCCCGGCACCACCCCGGCCCTAGTGTATCTCGCCCCCCACCAGGTTGCCCGCCACGTAGACCCCGCGGTACAGCGTCTGGCGCAGGGGCGGCATGGAGGCGAGCAGCTCGGGGTGGGGATCCCAGTTGTGCCACCGGGCGTTGACGGAATTGTAGCAGCTGAAAACGGCGACGCGCGGGCACTGCTCGTTGATCCACGGCCTTCCGCTGTGCGTCAGGGCCTCTGTGAAGAACATCAGCGATCCGGGCGGACAGGTGTAGGTATCCCAGATCGGCGAGTCCGGCGACTGGATGGAAGACGGCGCGGGAAATACCGCTTTGTGGCTGCCGGAAACCAGGAGCGTTCCGTTGCCCTCCTCTACCGGGTTCAACTCCCAGACCACCCGGGTCAGCGCGGAGTTGGCCTTGCCGGGAATGCAGCGGTAGAGATGGGAGTCGCCGGGGAACCGCAGCATGCCGTTCCCGTTGTGGGGCCCGAACTGACCGTCGCCGGCTTCCCGGTAGAACAGACTGGCCGATTCCTGCCGGAAGCCGTAGCAGATCTGGTTGGACAGGCCGGGATAGGCCAGGAATTCGTTCATGAACCCCACCACCAGCGGATGATCCGTAAGGCTTTGCAGCGGACCGCCGATCGCGGACCGCTCCCGTTCGGGTATGGATTCCGGATCATGGTGCAGCTGCAGGCCGAACTCCCGCATCTCCGCGCATTCGGCCTCGGACAGCACCCCGGGGATCAATAGCCATCCGTCCTTGTCGAACAGGTACTTCTGCTCGTCCGTCGGCGGCACCACCTCCCGGCCGTCGGCGTTCACCCGGGTCAGATCGGCCTGGGTCTCATCCAGGCGCGCGCCCAGGTTCTTGTCGATGATAAACGCTCCGTTGGATGACATGGGCTTCCTCCCTGTGGTCGTTCTCCGTTCCTGTGGCGGGTCTCCGTTCCTGGGTCGTATTCCGTTTCCATGATCGTTCCCCGGCCCTGCGGCCGATTCGAAATGTGCGGTCAGTCACTGTCCGGACCGCCGGTGTCGAACTCGATCCCCTGGGCCAGCGGGAGATCGGTGGACCAGTTGACGGTATTGGTCTGGCGGCGCATGTAGGCTTTCCAGGCGTCCGAGCCCGATTCCCGGCCGCCGCCCGTCTCCTTCTCGCCGCCGAAGGCCCCGCCGATCTCGGCGCCCGACGTGCCGATGTTCACGTTCGCGATGCCGCAGTCCGATCCCGTCGCGGAGAGAAAGCGCTCCGCCTCGCGCAGGCTGTCGGTGAAGATGGCGCTGGAAAGCCCCTGGGGCACGTCGTTGTGGAGGTCTATGGCCTCTTCCAGGTTTTCATACTCCAGGATATACAGGATCGGGGCGAAGGTCTCCTGTTTCACGATAGCCGACTGGGCGGGCATGCGGATGATGGTCGGTTCGACGAAGTTCGGTCCCAGGTCCGGACGATGTTTCCCGCCGGAGACGACCTCGCCGCCCTCGGCCTTCGCCTGTTCGATGGCCTGCATCATGTCGCCCACCGCGTCGGCCGTGACCAGCGGTCCCATGAGCGTGCCGTCGTCGATGGGATCTCCCATCGGCACCTGCGCGTAGGCACGGGCCAATCGATCGATCAGCGCCTGCGTCGTGCTCTTGTGCCCGATGATGCGACGGGTCGAGGTGCACCGTTGTCCCGCCGTCCCCACGGCGCCGAAGACGATGCTGGGCACGGCCAGCTCGAGGTCGGCGTTTTCGGTGACGACGATCGCGTTGTTGCCGCCCAGCTCGAGTATGCTGCGGCCGAAGCGGGACGCGACCCGCGCGGCCACGGTCCTGCCCGTCGCGGTCGAACCCGTGAAGGATACGAGGGGTATGCGTTCGTCATCGAGGATGAGATTCCCCACGTCGCTGCCGCGGCCGATGGCCAGGTTGAACACGCCGTCCACCCCGTGGTCGGCCATGACCCGGTTGCACAGGTGCTGCGTGGCCACGGCCGTCAGTGGTGTCTGCCCACTCGGCTTCCATACGGTGACGTCCCCGCACACCGAGGCCAGGGACGCGTTCCAGGACCAGACCGCCACAGGGAAATTGAAGGCGGTGATGATGCCGATCACGCCCAGGGGATGCCACTGCTCGCTCATGCGGTGACTCGGCCGCTCGCTCGCGATGGTCAGTCCATACAACTGGCGCGAAAGGCCGACGGAGAAATCGCAGATGTCGATCATCTCCTGGACTTCCCCCATGCCCTCCATGCGGATCTTGCCCATCTCCAGGGAGACGAGTTCGCCCAGCGGTTCCTTGTATTCCCGCAGGATGTTGCCCAGGTCCCTGACCATGTCGCCCCGCTTCGGCGCGGGCAGCGCTCGCCAGGTATCGAAGGTGGCGCGGGCGTGTTCGATCACCCGGTCATAGACCTCGGGCGTCGCCTGCCGCACGCCCGCGATCGGCTCGCCGGTCGTGGGGTTATACGACGTCAGGATCGGTCCCTCCCCGTGTATCCAGCCGTCCATTCCCGTACAGGCTCCGGCGTTCAAAGCCTCTATATTCAGTTTTTCAAGCAGTGCTTTCATCTTCGATGCTCCAGTTTGGTCTGGGTTAAAAGAAATCCTCGGCGTCCCGGTCCAGCCGCCTGATCTTCCACATGTACGCCGTGACGCGCCGGTCGGTTTCATGGGGATAGGCGAATTCCAATCCGTCGGCGACGGTGACGGCGAGACGCCGGAACAGCCGGGTCGCATTGAACAGGGCGTCCCAGTTTTGATCCAGGTCAGCGCCCGAATACGTGGATTCGATTTCCGCCCATGTCCCTGGGTCCAGGTAACGCTTGAACCAGCGGCCGTGTTTGTTGGTCGTGACCGACCAGTCGTTTTTCATTCCGATATGCCATTCGATGACCTTTTCCAGAAAGGGGGAATGAACCTTTCTGTTCATGTGCTTGGCCCAGTAGAGTTCGTCGCGCCACAGCGCCTTGGCCACGTAGATGATGTCCCACCAGAAATCGGCCACCAGTTCGTCGTATTCATCCTTCGAAGGTCTTTGAACGTGGTAGGCGCTGTGATAGGGCAGTACCGGATTCTTTACCACGTCGTCCTTGTCCAGCAGCACCCGGTAAGGTTCGGATTCGCCGTTAAGGTCGTGCATGGATTCGGCATCCGCTATGCCCCAGTCGATCCGGACGCCATCATCATAAATCACCATTTGGCCCACCCTGCCGTCATCGAACAGCGTCGGAACGGGGGGTGAGCGCGTCATCACGGACCCGAACGCCTCCAGCCACCCATCGTCCCGTTTGTAGGGTTCCTGGTCCCTGACGTATACGATCACGTCGTAATCCGCCAACAGATCGACCGTGTCATCTCCATCGACCCGGCCACTCGACAGGACCAGTCCTCTGATCTGATCGTCCGCTTCCGCCCAGCGTTGTATCTCATCGAGGACTTCCGGCGCTTTTCGCATGCCCTGTTCTCCGGTGATCCGCCCGCCCGGCCCGTCAGCCCGTTTCCAGCCGGACTTCCGTGACCCTTGGGGTGCTTCCCCCGTTTTTCGCGCCCAGCGCGAGCCGGTACTGGGCCCATGGTCCCGCGCCCGTGGCCCGTATCGCCTGAGGCGTTTCGTACCAGGCGCCTGCGCCCGCGGCGCCATGCCAGGGCGATCGTGCCAGTGTCTCCACCGAGTCCGCCCAACGGACCTGGGCGTGCACCCAGGTGCCCGGCCCGCATTCCGCTTCCCAGTCGATGGCGGTCACGCCCTGTCCATGGGGTATCTCGTGCGGCGCCGAGACGTAGTATTCTTCCGGACCCGCGTCCACCATGTTGCCCGTCTGCACGGCGGTCATGCCGTGGGGTCCCGTCGTGGGCAGCCGGGTGACCCGCCTGGCGTCGAACCCGTCGGGACCGTTCCACCAGACGGCGGAATGGCCGACATGGTCGCCCTCGACCTTGTGATAGGCGATGGCGAGATCAACGCGGCCGTCACCGCTGAAGTCCGCGGCCACGCAGCCCGACGCCGAATGGGTGAACAGCCGGGTGCGGTCGTCGGCCGAGAATCCCCGGCCGGCACGGTTCCAGTAGATATAGGAATCGATGTCCCGCACGCGGTTGTCGTGGTAGGAACAGACGAAGAGGTCGAGCAGGCCGTCCCCGTTGAAATCCATGATGGACATGGCGTTCACCGCGTTGGACGGCAGGAGCGTGCGGCGGTCCTCGCGGAGTCCGCCGGGACCGTTCCAGTAAATGTGGACGAAAGAATCGTGGGGCGCCCCGATCGACGGTTCGTGCCCGCCGATGACCAGGTCGGGATACCCGTTCCCGCTGAGGTCCGCCGCACGGGCGCAGGCGCCATGCCACACGGAAAGCGCCTGGCACCGGTCCATGCTGAAGCCTTCCGGCCCGCCCCGGAGGATGAAACTGTAGTCGTCGGCGATCTGCGGCACGACCAGGTCGAGCCACCCGTCGCCGTTCAGGTCGACGAGGAAGATCCAGCGCGGATCCTTGTACACGACGCCCTCGTATTCGAGCCGGATGCGCTCCGTTCGGCCGGAGTCGAAGCCGTCTGGTCCGCCGTAGAAGATGACGATATCCGGATGGTCGAATCCGCAGAAGACGAGGTCCAGGTATCCGTCCCGGTCCAGGTCCGCACAACAGACCCCGTGCGCCCGCACGGTCGGCAGGCGCACGTCCGGTTCGGTCCCGAATCGCCCTTCCTCGTTGTAGTACACGTAGGACCCCGGATCCTGGCGGACCGAGTTCTCGGACGCGTTGGCCAGAATCAGGTCGGGCAGGCCGTCGTCGTTCAGGTCACATCGGAGCGCTTCCACCGCGCCCCATCCCGGCACTTCATGGCGGCGTTCCGGCTCAAACCCGTCGGGACCGCCGTGATAGATGAAGACGGGGATGTCGCCCCTCAGATTCCGGCTGAACTGGTTGATGAAAACGGCCTGCGGAAGGGGATCGTCCGAGGAACGGGCCAGCAGCACCCGCCGGGCGTCATGGGTCTCGATGACGCGCGGCGGCGACAACCCGTCCCGGCCCCAGCGGTACGCCAGGGATTCCGACGTATAGCTTTCCGGCGTATGGGTCTGACAGATCACGATTTCGGACCGGCCGTCCCCGTCCAGGTCCCCGACGGCCGCGTCGCAGGCGTGACGGCTGGGGATCGCCGTACGGTTCTGATCGCTGTACCCGCCCTCGTCCCCGTCGTGGTACAGCCACGAACACTCCTCCCCGCCGTGGCGGTCCCGGCAGGCCACGACCAGGCCGCACCCTCCGTCCCCGGCCAGGTCGCCCGCGGCGGCGGCGTAGGCGTTTCGGCAGGAAAGCCGGACCGGCGCCCCGGCTTCACGGGCGGCAATGAAAGGTACCAGAAAGACGGCATCCGTCCGTGCGACGAATACGTGGGGCGCACCCCGGATCCGGAGCACGGAGACCAGCGGAACGGCGGGATCTACATCTTCGGGATAGCCATCGCGGTCCTGGTCCGGACTTTCGGGTGCTACCGCGCGGTCCTGGTCCGGACTTTCGGGCGCGTCGGCATCGACGGGGACGCTGGTTGATCGTTCCGGCACGATTCCATCGGGTCCGCCCCAGTATACCCAAACGCTCCCCCGGGCGGTCCGGATGACCAGGTCGGCGTACCCGTCGCCGTCCAGGTCGCAGGACGCGGCCTGGTCCGCCTCGATTTCCAGGTCCCGGTAGCCCTTCGGTTCGAATCCCAGCGCCGTCTGGCGGAAGAGCCGCAGCCTGCCGCCGGAAACGAAGGCCAGGTCCGGCCTTCCGTCGCCGTCGAAATCCCCTGCGGCCACCGAAGTGCAGCAGGGCGCGGGCAGGTACTGCATGCGCCGTTCGCCGAGTCCGTCCGGCCCCCCGTAGTACAGGAACGCGTTGAGGTCCCGCCGGATGCCGTTGTAGAACATGCCGACGACCAGGTCGTCGTATCCATCCCCGTTCAGATCGGCGACGACACCCGTTCGTCCCCCGTCGGACGGCAGGAACCGGGCGGTGGAATGGCCGAGTACGTCCTGGTACAGGGTGACCGGAGGCTTTTCACCGTGGTTCTGGCTGTTGCAGAAGACGAGGTCTACGTGGCCGTCCCGGTCCAGGTCGAACTGGTGGATGCGTTGCAGTACCCCCGCCCGTGACACATAGAGGTTCTGGCCGCCATTGCCGAAGACGCCCCGGCGGAAGGCCTCGAAACCCCGGGTAATCCATGGTGATGAGGCAGGCGTGGATGGATGGGAGGACATGGCCATAACCTATGGCACGGCGGACGGTCAAATCAACCCCTTTATGGCGCTCCTCAGGGATCGAACAGGTCCAGCGTCGCCGGGGTTCCTCCGGGGGTCTCCGCCGCCATGGCGTCGAGGATTTCGAGGATGTCGCGGGCTACGGGCGTCCGCCGGAATCTGTACACCTCGCCGGGCAGCCCCGACGCGGATTCGTCGTCCACGGCGAGATGATCCGAAATCGCCAGGATCAGGTTGGGCGGGCCGTGGCGCCGGAGCAGGTCCAGACGCGTCCGGACCGCCGTGGAACGCCAGAAACCGAGGAAGTCCAGGTACACTTTCGTCCCTGAGGCCGGATGGGTGAAGACGTAGTCGGGGACCAGTACGCCCCGGCCTCCGAGGTCGATGATCTCCGATCCGGCCGCCATGCGCCAGACCGTTTTCAGCCGGCCGAACCGTTCTTCGAACCAGGCCACCTCTTCGGGCATCCACTGGCCCGTGGAAGGACCGATGGGTCTGAGCCCCGTTTCAGGCGTGAGCGTAAACACGCCTTCCCGGCGCCGGGCGCCCCAGGTGACCGAAGCGGTGATCCGCCAGTTCCCGCAGTGCAGGACCGCGGGTAGAAACTGGGCGATCTGCAGTCCGTAGCGCTGGGAGGACTTGAAGAGCGCCATGGGGCCGTCGATATGAATGTGGTACTTTCCCGGACCGGTCTGCCGGATCTCGTGGAGCAGCCGGAAGAACTTAAGCTTCCGGAAGAGGTCGCGGTAACGGGCCGGGGTCTCGCCCTCGACGTGCAGGTCGAGTTCCGTCGCCCGAAAGAGGACGGCCTGGGCCAGGGCGACATTGTACCTGCCCAGGAGCCACTCCGGGGTGCAGGACTTGAAAGACTCCAGCCGCTCGGCCGCCTTGAGATCGGCATAGAAGGCCCGGTCGACCTCCTTTGCTTCAATGCCGGCCGCATTCGCCGCCTCGGCCAGGATGGCCTCCCGGTCGATGTGGACCTGGTCCGTGTTCCGGTAAGCCGCCGCCGCCGATTCGAAGATCCTGCTCCGCAGTTCCACCGGGTCGACGGGCGAAGCGGCCGCGAAGGCGCAGCGATCCTTCAACAGCTTGCTCAGGCCGCGGTGAAAAAGGAAGTCCGTTCCCGCGCCCGTGATATCCGCGAGTTCTTCGTCGAGTTCCTGCCGGGATCCGCCCGCATGGCTTTCGAAGACGCGGATCAGCGTTCCGGCCACGCCCAGGTGATCCCGGCTCGCTTCGTCGATGTAGGGCAGCTGGATCTGTCCCTTGCGGAACCGGACGCGGAGCAGGTCGCCGGTCAGCATGTCACCGCCTCCCCGGGCGGCGGTTTCCGGTAGGCGCTGTGCTGCCTTCGCCGGGAACTCGCGTATTCCTCGCCCGTCTGCTCGGCCACCAGTTCGTAGAGCATCGCGTGCTTTCCCTCGACTCGGCGCAGGATCCGGCCGAGACGCTGCACGTGCTCTCTCACGCTGCCGGTGCCGGAAAGTACCACGGCGACATTGGCTTCGGGGACGTCCACGCCTTCGTTCAGCACGCGGGACGTGACCAGGAAGGGATACCTGCCCGCGTTGAACGCCGCCAGGATGTCCTGGCGTTCCTTGACCTTCGTCTGGTGCGTGATGGCAGGGACGAGGAACCGGCGGGAGATCCGGTATACCGTTTCGTTGTCGCTGGTGAAAATGAGCATGCGGTCGCGGCGGTGCTGGCGGATCAGCCGTTCCAGGACGCGCAGCTTGGCCTGCGAACCCTGGGCGATGGCCTTCTGGGCCCGGTAGGCCGTGAAAGCCCTCCGTCCCTCTTCGCTCCGCGACGTCGCCGCCAGGAAACGCACCCATCCGCCGGGACCGGACAGGGCGATCCGCTGGCTGTCCAGGAACGCCCGGTAGGTGTTTCTCGCCTCCTGGTACTCCGTCCGCTCTTCCGGCGACAGCCGCACGCTGATCTTTATGGTCTCGTATCCGGAAAGGTATTCCCCGCTCAGCGAACGGATCTCCTGGCGATAGACCGTATCGCCGATCGCGTCCCGCAGGAGGTGTTCCGCCCCGTCCTCCCGTTCGAGCGTTGCGGTCAATCCCAGCCGGTAGGGCGCGAGCGACAGGTCCGCGGTCATCAGGTAGGAGGGGCCGGGCAGGTGGTGGCATTCGTCAAAGACCACGAGTCCGAACTGATGGCCGAACCGCTCCATGTGCAGGTACGCGGAATCGTAGGTGGACACGGATACAGGCTCGATGTCGTAGTATCCCCCGCCGATCAGCCCGACTTCGGTGTCGAACTGGCTGGAAATCACGCCGTACCACTGCTGCATCAGGTCGATGGTCGGAACGACGACCAGCGTGCCGCGCTGGACACGGGCCATGCACATGAGCGCGACGAAAGTCTTGCCCGCGCCGGTCGGCAGAACGACGATGCCCCGCCCGCCCGCCTGCCACCAGGCGTCCACGGCCTCCTGCTGGTAGGGAAAGGGGGAACGGTCCGACTGGAAGGACAGGTCCAGCTTCCCGTAGGACCTTGCCTCGTCCTGATGGGGGATGCCCCGGTCGTTGAGCCGGGTGATGATCTCGCGGTAGTGCCGCGCCGGAGCACGGTACAACGCCACCCGCCGGTCGAACACGCAGCCGGGCAGGGACAACGCGTCCACCTGTTCGCGGTCGCCGTGCACCAGGATGGTCCCGCGGTCGAATTCGAGTCTGAGCATGGGTTCCGGGTTAATCCCGTTCTTCGAACAGCTCGTCCCGACGGGTGGCGAGCACCTCCTTCAACGCGTCGATGAACCGGTCGATATCCTCGTAACTGTCGTAGAAGTGGGTGGATATGCGGAAAACGGGTTGATCGCCCGCACGGGTGGCAGCGATCTGGATGCGATACTCTTCCCACATGATCTGAACGATCTTCTGGAGATTGCAGCCGTCGATGGTGAAGGAAGTCAGGAACCCCGACATTTCGGGTCCGGGGGGCACGGTCATGCGGGCGCCGTCGATCTCCGTCGTGATCAGTTCGCGCAGGTACCGGGCCAGGCCGAGGCAGTAGGGCCGGATCCGGTCCTCCCACCCGATGCCCCGTTGAAAGTCGATGGCGGCGCCCAGTCCGGCGAAGTGCGTCGTATCGCGGGTTCCCGTCACGTCGAAACGGCGCGCGTGGTTCACAGGGAATGCATTGTAACCCAGGATGGGCGCCGGCAGCGCGCTCAGATAGGGATCCGCGACATGGCAGATGCCCGTCCCCTTGGGCGCCAGCAGCCACTTGTGGGTACTGCTGGCATAGAAGTCGCATCCCCAGGCGTCGATATCGACCGGCACCATGCCGACCGCGTGCGCGCCGTCCACCACGGCCACGGCGCCATGGCTATGGGCAAGGGCGGTCAGCTCACCGACAGGGGCCACAAGGCCGGTGGTGCAGTAGACGTGGGAAAAGACCATGACCTGGGTGCGCGGCGTGACCTGGGCCGCGAAGGCATCGACGATCTCCCCCGGCGATTCGGGCGGCGTCGGCAGGGGGACCTTCCGGATCAACACGTGCTGCGTCCTGGCCATGTGTTCCCACATGCGCTGGACGGAAGGGTATTCCTGGTCGCTCATCAACACCTCGCCGCCGGGCTGCAGGGGCAATCCGCGGGCGGGGACGTTCATGCCCATCGTGGTGTTGAGCACCAGGGCCATGTTTTTCGAGGACGACCCGGTGAAATCGGCGACTTTCTCGCGGGCCGACTCGACCAGGGGTCCCATGAGCCGGCCGCCCTGGTTATACAGCGGATTCGCCTCTACCTGGCGAAGCCAATCGATCACCTGCTCGATGACGGGTTTTGCGGACGGACCTACCGAACCTCCCTGGAGAAAGGTCACCCCGTCCTCCAGATAGAACTGGCGCCGGATGTCCGCCCAGAATGCCCGCTCATCATCGGTGATGGGTTTGTTGCGCGTGGCCATGGTGCGCATGCCTCCTCTTTCGGGATCTCGGGGTTTCGAACATCGAGGGTCCTGCCTGCATGAAATGTGGAAGAGATCGCCCCAATGTCAAGGGGATTAACGGCTTAACGGAGGTCGGATACCGTGATGGGAGACGGGCATCCGGGCTTGACAGCAGACCGGGGAAACGTAAGTTATGAATCCCGTCCGCACGGCTCAATGCCGGATTCCGCGACATTTCGAAGTGCGACATTTCGGACCGCGTCACCCAGGAGCAGTCAACCATGTCCCGTCCCAACGTCATCTTCATCATGGCGGACCAGATGCGCGGCGACTGCATGAGCTGCGACGGCCATCCGGTGGTGGAAACGCCCAACCTGGATCACCTGGCCGCCCGGGGCGCGCGGTTTTCCCACGCCTACACGGCGGTCCCATCCTGTATCCCCGCCCGTTCGACCGTGATGACCGGGATGGACCAGTGGCACACGGGCATCCTCGGCATGGGACGGGGACAGGGACCGATACCCGACGACTTCCCCCATACCCTGGCAGGCACGCTGGCCGACGCGGGATATGGCACCCACCTGGTCGGGAAGGGCCACTTCACGCCGCAGCGCGCGGACATGGGGTTTCAGTCGGCGGAACTGGACGAATCCGGCCGGTTGATCGCCCAGGGACTGCGGGACGAGTACCGCCAGTGGTTCGACCGTGAGAAGAAACGGGACATTACGCCGGACGATCACGGGGTCAACTGGAATTCGTGGATCGGGCGTCCCTGGCATACGGAGGAATACCTTCATCCGACGGCCTGGACCATGAGTCGGGCGATCCATTACATCGCGGGGCGCGACCGCGCGAAACCGTTCTTCCTCAACATCAGCTTCGCCCGGCCCCATTCGCCCTACGTGCCGCCCGCGTGGTACTTCGACCTGTACCATGACCGGGAAACCCCGGCGCCGTTCATCGGCGACTGGGCGGACATGCACGACGTGCCTTTCGACGCCACGGACGTGAACGCCTGGCACGGGAAGTTGTCGGCCGCGCGCATCCATCGCGGCAGGTCCGGGTATTTCGGGGAGATTTCCTTCATCGACACCCAGATCGGCCGGCTCAAGAACTGGATGGAGCGGCATGACCCGGAGACCTGGAGAAACACCTGGATCGTCTTCACGTCCGACCACGGGGACATGGTGGGCGACCACCATCTCTGGCGCAAGACCTACGCCTACGAGGGGAGCGCGAGGATTCCGCTGATCGTCTGCCCGCCAGCTGCCTGGGACGACAAGGTCAACGCACCCGTTCCGGACGGCGTGGCCGAACTACGCGACATCATGCCGACGATCCTGGACGCGGCCGGCGTGGAAGCGCCGCCCACAGTGACGGGACGAAGCCTGCTTCCGCTGGTCCGGGGCAACACAGACGGCTGGAGAACCTACCTGCACGGCGAGCACTGCTGGTGCTACGCGCCCGAACAGGAGATGCAGTACGTGACGGACGGCCACCGGAAGTTCATCTGGCTGCCGCGAATCGATCAGAAGCAGTTCTTCGACCTCGACGAGGATCCCGGCGAGTGCCGCAACCTGGTGAGCGACCCGGCCTATGAAAAGGAAATAGAAAAGTGGGAGGGATATCTCGTGTCGGAGCTCGAGGCGCGAGACTGCGGTTGGGTGGTGAACGGCCGGCTGCACTGTCCGGACGGACCACTGGTCTCACCGTTCAAGGACGTCCGGTATCTGGGTTGAGATGATGTCCTCCTGCGATTGGGCACCGATACACTAATCGTCCTTGACTGAGCGTCGCCGAGGTGATACAAACTAATCAGTCAGCACGGCATGGCGTATTCTCGAACCATTTGTCGGACGTCGTGCCCAATCCTGCAGGAAGCCGTTGTCGACCTTGAGATCGAAACGGCACATCGGTCGAATTACTCCACTTGAGGGAACACATTTTGGACGAAATCGGAACGCGCAAGGAAGATCTGGATACCCCGGTCCTATGGGTCGACCTGGACCGTCTTGAAAACAACATCCGCACCGTGGGACGACAGCTGAAGGAAGCCGGCGTGGACTGGCGCCCGCACATCAAGGGGGTCAAGATTCCGGCGATTGCCCACCGGCTTTTGAAGGCCGGCGCCATCGGCGTCACCTGCGCCAAGCTCGGCGAGGCCGAGGTCATGGCCGCGGGCGGCGTCGAAGACATCCTCATCGCCAACCAGGTGGTCGGACCGCCGAAATACATCCGCCTGGCCCATCTCTGCAGGCAGGCGGACGTGAAAGTCGCCGTCGACAGCGACGCCACGCTGGAGGACCTGGGCCGCACCGCCATGGAAACCGGGGTCGAAATCGGCGTGCTCATCGAACTGAACACGGGCATGGAACGGGCCGGCGTCCGGCCCGGAGAACCGGTCGTCGAACTCGCCCGGAAGGTCCACCAGACCCCCGGCCTGCGGTTCCGCGGTGTGATGGCCTGGGAGGGACACGCCTGCGTGGACGAAGATTCCGATTGGAAGCACGATGAGATCAGGCGGGCCGTGGGAGATCTCGTGAACTCCGCGCGGCGCTGCCGGGCCGCGGGACTGCCCTGCGATATCGTGAGCGGCGGAGGGAGCGGCACGCTGTCCGTCACGCCCGACCTGGAAGGGATCACCGAGATCCAGGCGGGCGGCGCGATCTTCAACGACGTGATGTACACCCTTTGGGGGGTTCGCACCGACCCGGCCATCTTCGTGCACGTGACGGTCACCAGCCGCCCCGAGCCGAACCGCCTGATCGTGGACGCCGGGTTCAAGACGGTGCCCGCTTGGTTCGGCATGCCCTTGCCGGTCGGCGTCGATGGCGTGGAAAGCGTGCGCATGTCCGCGGAACACGGAACCGTGACCTTCACCGGTCCGAATCACGAGATCGCCGTCGGAGACAAACTCGACCTCATGGTGGCCTACACCGACGTCACCCTGTTCCTCCACGATCACCTCTACGGGATCCGCAACGGGGTCGTCGAGACCGTCTGGCCCATCCTCGGCCGCGGAAAACTGCGCTGATCCAGGCGTCCCTTCCGCCGGATCCATCACCTGGAAACGCTTCCGTCATGGCTGAAACGTCCAGATACGCTTCGCTGACCCCGTCCGGTTTCGGCGCCGAACTCGTAGACCTGGACCTCGCGCGGCCCGATGAAGTCATGATCAACGAGGCCGTGGACGCCTTCCACGAGGCGGGCGGACTGGTGGTCATACGTAACCAGGGAACGATCGACCCCGCCCACCTTCGCCGGTTCGTGACGCGGTTCGGCACGCCCGAGGGCAACGAGAAGTATGATCCGGCCTTCCTGGTCCCGGAGTTCCCCGACATCCTGCGCATCGGGAATGCGAAGGAGAACGGAAAATACACCGCGCTCTTCATCCAGGCCGACCCGCCGCCGTTGCTGTGGCACATGGACGATTCCTTCCGCCATCCCCAGCCGATCGGGTCCTGCCTGTTCTGCGTCCGTACGCCCCCGGAGGGCGGGGAAACCGGTTTCGCGGGCATGACCGCGGCCTACGAGGACCTTCCGGACGACGTCAAGGCACGCATCGAGTCCATCCGCACCGTCCACTCCTACAACCATCTCAACGAACTGCTCAGGAAAAAGAACCCGCACCGGCCGCCGCTCAGCCAGGCACTTCGAGCGCAGTCTCCCCCGATCGTGCGGCCCCTGGTCGCCCGCCACCCGGAGACCGGGCGGAAGTCCCTCTACCTGCCCCTTTGCCACATCGAATCCGTGGAAGGGAACTCGCCTGAAGAGGGGTCGGCGCTGCTGAACGACCTGCAGGCCCACGCGACCGGCGAAGACTACACCTACATGCACCGGTGGCGTCCGGGCGACCTGGTGGTCTGGGACAACCGTTGCACGCTGCACGCCCCGACACCCTTTGACGACACGCGCTACGAACGCCTCATGTACCGGCTCACCTTCAGCGGACGGCAGATCGCCGGCTTCTGAGAGGACGTGACCGCTTTGGCAAATCGCATACCCTACCGGCAGTGGGGACAGGACCTGGACGCGCTGTCGATCCAGCAGATGGAGCGGGCCTGTTCCCTGCCCGTGGCTTTGGCCGCCGCGCTGATGCCGGACGCCCACGTGGGTTACGGCCTGCCCATCGGCGGCGTGCTGGCCACGGACAACGCGGTCATACCTTACGCCGTGGGCGTCGACATCGCCTGCCGGATGAAGCTGACCGTCCTGGACCTGCCGCCGGGCACGCTGCGGCATGAACGGGGAACGGACCGCCTGAAGAAGGCCATCTCGGCGGAGACGCGCTTCGGCGTGGGGTCCAGTTTCAAGAAGCGCCGGAACCACCCGGTCCTCGACCGGAACTGGTCCGTCTCCCCCGTAACCAGAAAAGCGAAGGATAAGGCCTGGAGCCAACTGGGCACCAGCGGGAGCGGCAATCATTTCGTCGAATTCGGCGAACTGACGCTGAACGAGCCGTTGAAGGGGCTCGATACCGGCACCTACCTCGCCCTGCTTTCCCACAGTGGAAGCCGCGGGACCGGCGCCATGGTCGCTTCTCATTACAGCAGGCTGGCCATGTCCCTGCGCCCCGAGCTGTCCAAAGAACAACGGCACCTCGCCTGGCTGGACCTGGATACCGAGCCGGGACAGGAATACTGGGCCGCCATGGAGCTCATGGGCCATTACGCGGAGGCCAACCACGCCTGCATACACCGGCACATGGCCGGCCACCTCGGGGCGGAAGTGTTGCTGGACCTGGAGAATCACCACAATTTCGCCTGGAAGGAACGGATCGCCGTCCCCGGCCAGTCCGGCCTACAAGGTCAGTCCGGCCGGAACGGGCAGCACGGTCATTCCGGCCAGCGCGGCCAACCCGGACGGAGAACGGACCGGAAAGCCATCGTACACCGCAAGGGCGCCACGCCGGCGGGCCCGGGTGTGCTGGGCATCATACCCGGTTCGATGGCGAGCCCGGCCTTCGTGGTCCGCGGGAAGGGCAACCGGGAGTCCATGAACTCCGCCGCCCACGGCGCCGGCCGCGTGATGAGCCGGAAACGGGCGATCCAGAGCCTGAACTGGCAGGACGCCAACCGGCTGCTCCGGGAGAAAGGCGTCACGCTCATGTCCGCCGGTCTCGACGAAGTCCCCTTCGTGTACAAAAATATCGAAACAGTAATGGCGGCGCAGACCGACCTGGTGAAGGTGGTAGCCCGCTTCGAACCCAGGCTGGTGAAGATGGCGCCGGCCGGCGAGCGACCGGAGGATTGAGAACATGAGAGTATCGAACGTCGAAGCTTTCGCGGTACGCATCCCGAGAGAAGCCGGTCAAGCATTGCGCCAAGGCCCCACCGGCGCGTCCTCCCCGTATTTCATCCCGGAGGCCAGGCACGCCTTCAAGTCCGATATGCACGAGACCCTGGTGGTGCGGATAACAACCGACGACGGCGTCGTCGGCTACGGCGAGGGGCAAAGTCCCATATTGCCCGATACGACGCGAAACATCGTGGAAGACCTGTGCCGGCCCACACTGATCGGCGCGGATCCTTTCGACGTGGAATACCTCTGGCAATACCTGTTCGAAGGCATGCGGGAAAGGGGACATCCGACCGGCTTCTACGTCGACGCCCTCGCCGCGTGCGACATCGCCCTGTGGGACCTGAAAGGCAAGGCGCTGGACCTGCCGGTCCATAAACTGCTCGGGGGACGTTTCCGGGACCAGGTCGAAATCTACTCCGGATGCGCCGGCCGCGACCCCGCCACCGCTGCGGACCGGGCCGAAAGACTCGTGGCCGCGGGCTACCGCGGACTGAAACTGTCCCCGTCAAGGGACCGCGCCGGTACCGTAGCCATCGCCGCGGCCGTCCGCGAGCGCGTCGGTCCGGACATCGCCGTCATGGTAGACGTGCATACCGAATTCGACGTGGCCGAAGCCATCAGGCTGGGCCGGGAACTGGAAGCACTGGACATCTACTGGCTGGAAGCGCCGACCCTGCCCGAAGACCTGGCGGGGCATGCGGAGGTGACCCGGGCGCTGGACATGCACGTCGCCAACGGAGAGTGGTACCGCACCCGGTTCGAGATGAGGGAAGCCTTCGACAAAAGGACCTGCGACGTGGTGATGCCGGATATCGGCCGCACGGGACTGACCGAGGGGAAACGCATCGCCGTGCTCGCGGAGACCTACAACATCCCCGTGTCACCCCACATCGGGGGCGGCGGACTGCTTGCCACCGCTGCGACCATCCAGCTGTCCGCGGCCATTCCCAACTTCCTGATCATGGAACACGGCCACGAATCCTTTCCCACTCGGTGCCGCTACGCGCTGGAAGCCCCGCAACCCACAAACGGCGCGTTTCCGGTGACGGACGATCCCGGCCTGGGTATCCGGATCGACGATGAAGCGCTGGAAGGATTCTCAACCCCTCTGCAGTAGGCAAAGGCCATCGTCGCTCGCAACCTTGCGGTCTGGCTCGGTCCGGTCCGGTCTGGCCCGGTCTGGACCGTCTGGTTTGCCCGGTCCGGCCCGATCTGGACCTGCCGGCCGCATCAGTCCAGGGCGGATTTCAGCCAGTCCCAGAGGCCGCGGTTGCGCGGCTGGTCCGCCGCGCCACGATCCGTATCCCTGAAATACCCGTTCATCCAGGTCAGGTTGGACCAGACCTCCATGCCGAGGCGGTTGGGCTGGAGGGTAGGGCTGTAGAAATCGGGTTTCCACAGGCGGTGCTCCACGGGAAACCAGAGGAAGATGCCGCCCACGTCCTCCACGAGCCTGCGTTCGGCGGCGTGGTAGATGGCGTACCTTTCCTCGGGAGGCCCCATGAACTCGTTGCCCTCGTGAATCAGCTGTTCGAAGGTGTCGTCGTGCCACGCGTGGCGGCCCCTGGACCGCCAGAGCCCGAGCAGGTTGGCCGGATCCGGAAAATCCTGGCTGTAGGCCACCAGGGCCAGCGTCACCTCGTGGTTGTTAAGGCCGTCGGTGAACACCTTGCGTTCGATGATCCTGACCCCGACCCGTACGTTCAGTGCATCGGCGATCATCGCCTGGATGGCCTCCGCGGGCAGCCGGGTGGCCTGGTAGTCGTGGGTTCGGATCCAGATATCGACCTGGGGAAACCCCTTGCCGTCGGGGTATCCGGCTTCGGTCAGCAACTGCCTGGCCCGTTCGGGATCGTAGGGCAGCATATCGCGGAAGACCTCCGGTCTCGAACCCGGGAAACCGGGGGCCAGCATGCTGTAGGCCGCCACGCCCACGTCCTTCAGGGCGGAGTCCATCAGGGCCGTGCGGTCGATGGAATGGGCGAAGGCTTGCCGGACACGCAGGTCGTCGAAAGGCGGATTGTACGTATCCATGGTCATGTAGAACGTGACGAAGTTGACCATGGAATGCAGTTCGCGGCTTAGTATCGGGTCGCTCTTGACCCTTCCCAGAGCCGCCTGTCCGTTCAGGAGAATCATGTCCACCTCTTCGGCCGTATAAGCCGAGAGCATGAGCGGCACGGCCGACTGGGAGAACACCCGGATGATCACCTGGTCGAGCAGAGGCGGCATGGACCCCCGGTACATCGGGTTGGCGTCCAGGATGATGATCTCGTTCTTGCGCCATTCCGTAACCTTGAACGGGCCGGACGAAATATGGGTCTCCGCCCGGGTGGACCACTCTTCGCCGTACTTGGCCACCGCGTGCTCCGGTGAAGCCCAGCTCATGATGAGATTATAGGGAAGGTAGGGGACGGGCTGCTCGGTATGGACCGCCAGCGTCGTATCGTCTATCGCCTCCACGCCCAGCGAATCCACGGGAAGCCGCCGGCCGACCACGTCGCTCCAGTTCTTGATGATGCGGTAGTGCCATTCGAAGTCGTAGGCATTGTCCGGGTCCGCCCCCCGGCGGAAGGTAAAGACATAGTCATGGGCGTTGAAGGGCCGGCCGTCGTCCCACTGCATCCCGGACCGCAGGTGGAAGAGCCACGTATTGCCGTCCGGCGTGGCCTCCCAGGACTTTGCGGCGGCCGGTACCAGGTCGTAGTTGTGGTCCTGGCGGACCAGCGGTTCGGAGACGAGGTTGGTGGCCGGACTGCGCTTGTAAATGGTCTTGAACCACTCCATGTACGTCCCGTCCATCTCGAAGAACCGCAGCCGCTGACGCTCCGGCGGCGCCGCGTCTTCGGGCATCTCGACGCCGATGGAGTTGACCCGCTGGGCGGATAGATCCGGGGCGGGAAGCAATACGAGCAATATGAGGAATGAGGCGATTCGTCGCATGGTCAGGTACGATGGTACAACTTGAAAAGGTCCGGCTGTGATGGATTGACCCTTCATTAATATCCCTATTTAACCCATATAAACAAGGAATACCGGCTTCGTTATTCCGTCACCCCAGGACGGCCGCCAGGACCCCCGCCGCGGCAAAGAAGGCGACCAGCGCCAGGATCGGCACGCGCAACGCCCTGAGCAGGAAAAACCCGATGATAACGAGGGCGAGATCCAGGGACGAAAAGACGGCGTTGACGAACACGGGCTGGTAGAGCGCGGCCAGCAGGAGTCCGACCACCGACGCGTTCACCCCCGCCACCGCGCCCGCGGCGCCCGGCTTTCGCGCCAGGGTCTCCCAGGTGTCGTGGAAGGACAGGATCAACAGGAATCCCGGAAGGAAAATCCCGAGGACCGCGATCAACGCGCCGGCCAGTGCGTGGTCCGGAGTCATACCGGCGCCCAGGAACGCGGACATGGCGAACATGGGGCCTGGAATGGCCTGGGCGGCGGCGTAACCGAGCAGGAAACGGTCGATGGGCAGCGCGTCGCCCACGGTCTGCTGGAGCAACGGCAAAACGACGTGCCCACCGCCGAATACCAGGCTTCCGGCCTGGTAGAACCGGGAAAGCAGATCGAGGTCCGGCGACAGGCTCGCCAGGAGCGGAAGACCGATGAGCAGCAGGAAGAAGAGGGTCAGCGGCAGCCAGGAGAAACGGAGCCTGCCTCCGGGTGGTGCCTCCGGCGCGCGCAGGAAGCGCCAGCCGGCCAGCGCGCCGGCCGCCAGGACCGCGAACTGGGTCGCCATCGAAGGGACGACCAGCAGGGCCGACGCGGTCAGCATGCACAATGCCCCGGAGAGGCGGCGCCGGCAGAAGGTGGAATACATACCGATCACGGCGTCGGCGACCACGACCACGGCCAGCAGTTTCAGTCCCTTGACGAATCCGCCGAAGTAGACCGTGTCCGTCACCGCGTTGCCGGCGATTGCAAGCAGGTACAGGAGCACGAAGGACGGCAGCGTGAACCCCAGGAACACGGCGACGCCGCCGACGACGCCCGCCCGCTGGTATCCGATGGCGAAGCCGACCTGGCTGGAAGACGGACCGGGAAGGAATTGGCTCAGGGCCACGAGACGGCCGTAGGCGGCTTCGTCAAGCCACCTCAACCGGTCCACGAAGGCGGTCCGGAAGTATCCCAGGTGGGCGACGGGACCGCCGAAGCTGATGCATCCCAGGGCCAGGAAACGCCAGAAGAGTTCCCACATGATTCGGGTATCCCGCGGCATGCCGACGGTACGCCTGTGCGCGGACCATGCGGACCATGCGGACCAGGCGGACCAGGCGGACTATGAAGTTTTGAGAGGACCCGCGCGGGAGCAAGGATGTCTTGAAAGTGCGCCTCAGTCGGTCAGCGCCGCCCGGGCCGCGGCCAGGCAGGCGATGGGCACGCGGTACGGGGAGCAGCTGACGTAGTCCAGGTCCACGCCGTGGCAGAATTCGACCGAGGCGGGATCGCCGCCGTGCTCGCCGCAGATGCCCACTTTCATGCCGTCCCGCGTGGCGCGGCCGCGCTCGACACCGATTTTTACGAGTTCGCCGACGCCGCTGCCGTCAATACTTACGAAGGGGTCTTCCGGCCAGATCTCGGCATGCAGGTAGTCGGGGATGAACCTCGCGTCGTCGCGGGAGAGTCCGAAGGTCGTCTGCGTCAGGTCGTTCGTCCCGAAGGAGAAGAACTCCGCTACCTCCGCGATCTCGTGGGCGGTCAGCGCCGCCCGCGGCAGTTCGATCATGGTACCGATCTGGTAGTCCACCTCCACGTCGGTCTCCGACTGCACTTCCCGGGCCGTCCGGCGGACGACCTCGGCCTGCAGCCGCAGCTCGTTGATGTGACCGACCAGGGGGATCATGATCTCCGGGATGGCCTTGATGCCGCGTTTCACGCAGTCGCTCGCGGCTTCGAAAATCGCCCGGGCCTGCATCTCGGTGATCTCGGGGTAGGCGATGCCGAGCCTGCACCCCCGGTGTCCGAGCATGGGGTTGGCCTCCCGCAGGTCCTCCAGCTTGCGCTGGTACCGCTCCACCGGCACGCCGGTCTGCGCGGCGAGCTGCGCGATGGCCTCGTCCTCGTGGGGCAGGAATTCGTGCAGGGGCGGGTCGAGCGTGCGGATGGTGACGGGGTAGCCGTCCATGACCTCGAATATCCCGATGAAATCGCTTCTCTGTATCGGCAGCAGCCTGGCCAGCGCCTTCCGGCGGCCGGCTTCGTCATCGGCCAGGATCATCTCGCGGACCGAATCGATCCGGTCTTCCTCGAAGAACATGTGCTCCGTCCGGCAGAGGCCGATGCCCTCGGCGCCGAAGGCACGCGCGGTGGCCGACTGATCGGGCTGGTCCGCGTTGGTCCGCACCCGCAGCCGGCGGTTCCGGTCGGCCCAGGCCATCAGGCTTTCGTATCGTTGATAGACCTCCGAGTTCTCGGACGACCTGGATTTCTGCAACAGGACCTGCAGCACTTCGGAGGGAATGGTCGGAATGGCGCCGGCCATGACCTCCCCGGTGGACCCGTCGATGGAGATGTAGTCTCCTTCGGCGATGACCTGTTCGCCGACGCGCATCTGCCGGGCGGCGTAATCGATATCCAGTTCCCCGCAACCGGCGACGCAGACCTTGCCCATCTGGCGGGCGACCAGGGCCGCGTGGCTCGTCATGCCGCCCCGGGCGGTCAGGATACCCACCGCGGCGTTCATGCCGCGGATGTCTTCGGGCGACGTCTCGATACGGACCAGGATGACCTGGTCGCCCCGGTCCGCCCAGGCCTCGGCATCGGTGGCGTTGAATACCACCTTGCCGGCCGCCGCGCCCGGGCCGGCGTTGAGGCCTCGGGCCAGCACGCGCCCCTCCTGCTCCGCGCGGCGCTTTTCGTCCACGTCGAATACCGGTCGCAACAACTGGTCGAGCTGATCGGGCTCCACGCGCCGCAGGGCTTCTTTCTCGTCGATCAACCCTTCCCGTACCATGTCCACCGCGATCGTGATGGCGGAGAAACCGGTACGCTTTCCGACCCGGCACTGCAGCATCCACAGGTTGCCGCGCTGGATGGTAAACTCGATATCCTGCATGTCCTTGTAATGAGATTCCAGGGTATCGCAGATGTTTACCAGTTGATGATAGGCGTCCGGCATCTCGCCCTCGAGCTGTTCGATGGGCCTGGGGGTGCGAATGCCCGCTACGACGTCCTCGCCCTGGGCGTTGATGAGGTATTCGCCGTAGAAACGCTTTTCGCCGGTCGCGGGATCGCGGCTGAAGGCGACACCCGTGGCGCAGTCGTCGCCCATGTTGCCGTAGACCATGGCCTGCACGTTGACGGCGGTGCCCCACTCATCCGGGATGTCGTTCAGCTTCCGGTAGACCACGGCGCGTTCGTTGTTCCACGAGCCGAATACGGCCCCGATCGCGCCCCAGAGCTGCTCGCGGGGATCGTCGGGAAAGTCGGCGCCCGTTCGCGCCTTGATCTCGGTCTTGAACTCGGCGACCAGCGCCTTGAGGTCGGCGGCCCCGAGTGCCATGTCCTCCGTGACGCCGGCGCGGGCCTTCCTGCGTTCCAGCAACGCCTCGAAGGGATCGTGATCGTCGTCCTCCTCCGGACGCACGCCCATGACCACGTCGCCGTACATCTGGACGAAACGCCGGTAGCTGTCGTAGGCGAAGCGTTCGTCTCCCGACTGTGCGATCAGTCCCTCGACGGTGGCATCGTTCAAACCGAGATTCAGAATGGTGTCCATCATGCCGGGCATGGAGGAACGGGACCCGGACCGGACGGAAACCAGCAGCGGGTTTTCCGCGCTGCCGAAACCAGCGTCCATGACGCCCTCAACCTGCGCCATCGCCTGCCGGATCTGTTCGTCCAGTTCCGCCGGGTACCGGTGGTCGTGGTCGTAGAAATAGGTACATATCTCCGTTGAGATGGTGAAGCCCGCAGGCACGGGAATGCCGAGGTGGCTCATCTCGGCCAGATTGGCGCCCTTGCCGCCCAGAAGCTCCCGAAATTCGGCGGATCCATCCGCCTCGCCGCCGCCGAAGTAGTATACGTGTTTCGCCATGACGCTTCCGTGCTCCTTTACTTTTTCCGTTCCTTTATTCCGTCCCGCCCGTAGGTCTTTTCCCTAAAAAACACAAGGCGTTAGCATAACTCGGCGAAGCGGCGGTGTCAACCGATTTACCCGTCATCCGTTTCCTGGCGCTGGCGAAAGACCTCGTACAGCACGAGGGCCGCCGCCACGGAGGCGTTGAGCGAATCCACGTGCCCGGCGACCGGGAGCCGCACCACCTCGTCGCAGTTGCGCCGGACCAGCGGCCTCAGCCCCTTGCCCTCGCCGCCTATAACGAGCGCCACGGGGACGGTATAGTCGATTTTGCTGTAAAGCGAGGGACCGTCCGCCGCGAGGCCCACGAGCCAGACGCCCGTTTCACGAAGCGCCTGCATGGCGTTGTTCATGTTCGCCACCCGCGCGACCGGCACGTGCTCGCTGGCCCCGGCGGAAGCCTTGACCGAGGCGGCGGTCAATCCCGTCGCGTTTCGACGGGGTATCACGACGCCGTCGGCGCGGACCGCGTCCGCGGTGCGAATGATCGCGCCCAGGTTGTGGGGATCCTGGATGCCGTCCAGCAGGAGGAGGAAAGGGGGTGATTCGGACCGGCGGGCCGAGGCCAGGATATCCGCCATTTCGGCGTACGGGTGTCCGGCCACCGTGGCGACGACCCCCTGGTGCCTGCCTTCGGTCAGACGGTCCAGCCGGCGGCGTTCGGTGAACTGGAACACGACGCCCCGTTTCCGGGCGAGTTCCAGGATGTCGGCCACGTCCTGGCGCGCAACCCCGTCGGCGATGTAGATCCGGTTGAGGCTCCGGCCCGCCTGCAGAGCCGCCCTGACCGGGTTCCGTCCGTAGATGACTTCCGACATGGCCTTACCTGCCCGTTACAAGTTATTGGACCTTCCCCGGGACCGCGGAACGGTGACGTGTTGTCACGACGGTGAATTCCTGCGACGCGCCGCCACGATCATGGACTGCCGTGGCGATCTGCCCCGGGGCACCCGGTCAAGATAAAGATCCGGCGCCGACGCAACGAACCTTTTTCTCCCGACGGCGTTCAATTCCGAAGTCCGGTTGTGCCGACGCGACGCCGGCGCGACAAGGATTCCGGCGTCCGTGCCCACCCGTAAATGCTTGACGTCCCCGGCGACCGCCGGTACCATATCGATGCTCAGCGCCTGGAATCCGCCCCCTCCAGAGGCGGTGAGAACCCTGACCGCCCTCAGACCAGGATCCATGTTCCAAGGCCTTAAAAGACTCACCACCCATTCGGCGATCTACGGTCTCAGCGACGTACTGGGCAGGTCCATGGCCTACCTGCTGGTACCGGTGTATACCCATGTCATGCCCGTGGAGGAATTCGGCTACTACGGGCTCGTATATACCTTCATCGCGCTGGCCAACGTCGTCTTCCTCTACGGCATGGATTCGGCCTTTCTCAGGTACTACGTGCTCGAGGAGGACCGCAAGCGCGATACACTGAGCACCGGCTATCTCACCATGCTGCTCACGTCGGCCGGGCTCGCCGTGATCATCGTCCTGTTCGCCGCCCGGATCGCGCCCCTCATCGCCGTTTCCACCTCCCTGACCTCGTACGTCCAGCTGGCCGCCGCCGTCCTGGCGCTGGACGCCCTGAACGCCATTCCCTTCGCGCGGCTCCGGGGCGAGGGCAAGGCCGCGACGTTCGCCTCCCTCAAGCTGATGAAGGTCATGATCGAACTGGGCGGAAACTGCTATCTCGTCGTCGTGCTCGACATGGGGCTGCAGGGCATTCTGATCAGCAACATCGCCGGTTCCGGGATCGTTTTCCTCATCCTGGCGGGCATCACCTTGCGGCACATGTCCTTCGCCTGGTCCCGCGGAACGATGGGACGGCTCCTGAAGTTCGGCCTGCCCTACGTGCCCGCCGGCGCCTGCATCATCATCATCGAAACCATCGACCGCCTGATGCTGGAACGGATGGCCGGCACCGAAACCCTCGGCATCTACCACGCAGCCCGCAAGCTGGGCGTCGGCATGCTCATCTTCGTCACCATGTTCAGGCAGGCCTGGCAGCCCTTCTTCCTGGAGACTTCCAGGGAGGAGAACCCCAGGCCGCTGTTCGCCCGCGTGCTGACCTACTTTCTGGCCATAGCGGGCGGCGTCTTCCTGGCCCTTTCCTTCCTCATCGACGACCTGGTCCGCATCTCCATCGGTGGCTATACCCTGATCGAGGCGTCGTACTGGGAAGGAATCGCCGTGGTGCCGATCCTGCTCGCGGCTTACGTGCTGTATGGGATATACGTCAACCTTACCGTGGGCGTCTACCTGGAGAAGAAGACCATCCTGCTCCCCTTCATCACGGCCGCCGCGGCCCTGGTGTGCATCCTGACGAACCTCTGGCTCATCCCGGAATACGGCATGTACGGGGCGGCCACGGCCTCGGCGGCCGCCTACGCGGTGATGGTGGCCGGATTGTATCTCGTGGGCCGGAGGTATTACCCGATTCCTTACGAATACATCCGGCTGCTCAAGGTAGTCTTCGTGTGCGGCGTGCTGTTCGCGGTGCGTGAACTCACCGGTAGCGCCTGGCCCGGGGAGATCGCCTGGCCCGGGGAGATCGCCCTGGTCGCGGCCTACCCGGTTGCGTTGTGGGCGATGAGGTTCTTCAACGCCGGGGAAATGGCGTTCGCGAGACGATTCCTGCGCCTTCGCGGATCGTGACAAGCTGGCCGCCTGCTATCCCGGTTGCGACGTCTCTCGCGCCGCCGGGCCAGTCCACGATGACCGAGTCGGCCCCGGCGTGGGCGCCGAGTCCGAAGTGGGCCCTGAGATCGTTGGCCGCCAGGTAGCTGTAACCGCTTCGGATTTCCCGCGACTGTCGCACGGCGTCCGTGACCACGGTGACCCGCGCGCCGATGCCGTTTCGATTGCTCCGGACGCCCTCGGTGGCAACGAGCAGGCTGAGCGGACCGGGCGGACCGGGCGGACCCGGCGGACCGGCGTCACCGCGCCGGCCGGCGGCGTCGTCACTGTCCCGCGCAACCCGCCCCCCGACCCCATCGTTACGCAGCAGCAGCGGGACGTCGTTCACGGTGGTGACCAGCACGTCGACGTCGCCGTCGTTGTCCACGTCCCCGAAGGCCGCGCCTCGATGCACGCGCTCCACCTGGAATGAAGCGCCGGCGCCGGCGCTGACATCGGTGAACACCCCGTTCCCTTCGTTGCGGAACAGCTGATTGGTCTGCGCGTAGGAAATCGTCGGATCGAACAGGGAGATATTGTCGATCACGTGGCCGTTCGCCGCGAAGATGTCCAGCCAGCCATCGTGGTCGAAATCCTCGAAGGCCGTACCGAAGCCAAGGAAAAGGAGCGTGGGATTGCCCACACCCGCGCCGAAAGTCGTTTCGGTAAACGTGCCGTTTCCGTTGTTACGGTGCAGCGAGTTGGGTTCGAGAGAGAAATTGGTCACGTAGACGTCCGGCGACCCGTCCCGGTCGTAGTCCCCGAAATCCACCCCCATGCCCGCCCGGGCAACGCCGTCTTCGCCATAGGCCACGCCCGCCAGCAGGGCCTGATCGGTAAACGTGCCGTCCCCGTTGTTACGGTAAAGGAAATCGGGCGTCAGGTCATTGGCTACGAAAATATCCGTCCATCCGTCGCCGTCGTAGTCGCCTCCCACGACCCCGAGTCCCTTGCCTTCCGGGTTGGCGATGCCCGCCTCCGCGGAGACGTCGGAAAACGTGCCGTCCCCGTTGTTACGGTAAAGCAGATCGGCCGCACCCTCATAGATGTCGGGACCGCAGTAGGACTGGATGCCGTCCCGGACGCATCGCTTGTTGGTCTCGAAATCGAATTCGACGTACACGCATACGTAGAGGTCCAGGTGACCGTCCCGGTCGTAGTCCAGGAACGCCGCGCTGGTCGAGAACGTGGGGTCCCGGGGTACCGTCAGATTCGCCTGGTCGGTCACGTCCCGGAAGGTCCCGTCCCCTTCGTTCCGGTAGAGGACGTTCGCCCCGTAGTTCGTGACGAACAAGTCGTCGTCGCCGTCGTTATCGTAATCCGCGACGGCCAGGCCCATCCCGTAACCGTCCGCGTTGCCCACGCCGGCCTGGCCGGTCACGTCCGTGAAGGATCCGTCACCGTCGTTGCGATAGAGGGCGCTGGACAGGGGCCGGTCGGGTACGAAACCCGGGATGGCCGCGCCGTTGAGCAGGTAGACGTCGAGGTCGTCGTCCCCGTCGTAGTCGATGAACCCGCCGCCGGACGCCACCGTCTCGAGGAAGTAGTACCGGCCCGATTTGCCGTTGGTGTGCCGGAACGTGATCCCGGCCGAAGGCGCGATGTCCGTGAATTGCACGACCGGCCGGGGCGATTCAGGACGGTGATCGGAAAAATCGCAGGAGAGGAGAAGAATCAGGAAGGGGAGAAGCGCCGAAACCCGGTATACAACATGCATGAGACTACCGATCCTCCCAGCGTCCATGCGTCCGGCCGCCGCCCGCGTCAACGGCGTTTTCTTATAAATACCACGGCCATGACCGAGAGGACCAGGACACCCAGGCTGATTCCGGCGACGAGATAACCCGATACCGGTTCACGGATCAGGGGAACCTCGAAGTTTGCGCGGACGTACTTGCCGTTGCCCAGCGGGAATTCGACAGAAGCATTGTGTATGCCCGGAACATGGCGCGTCCACGGTATCGGCCTGTCTATGGCCTCGCCGGCGGTATCGTGGTAGTGCGTGAACATGTTCCCGTTCGGATCCTCGATGCTGAGTCGTATGACGCCAGGATAGTAATCTCCCGTGCCTTTCAGCTGCGCGTAAACGACAAACCTGGCATCACCTCCAAGATCGTATGCCCTGAACGTCAGCGTATAAGGCGCTTCCGTTTCTAAGGAGGCATCGACCACGGCCTGTTCCGAGTAGGTATAACCAACAAACGTACCGCCGGCCACATGGTCTTCGTCAGGCACCGGACTGCAACATATAAAGGCGGCAGTCGTTAAGAGTATTGCGAAACGTCCTTGCACCGGCTCAACTCCTCGGGAAAAGAAATCGTATATCTTACGACACGCCCCTCGTCCAATTCGACGAAGTAGATGCGACCCTGGCGATCCACATGCATGGGAACCCCGCTTACATCCAACTTCGCTGTCATCTCCCACTTTCCGTCCGACGTAAAGAAATCGTACCACCGATCCAGCTTTGTTATCTTGAGTCGCGGCGTGCCCAACTCGTTAAGTCCTATCTGTTCGAACTCCCGGTACTCTATGGTATTCATGATTCGACCTTCGGGAAACAAGGCCAATCCACCTGAAACACCCATTGGAGGAGGCCCCAATACACCACCCCCCCAGCGCCCCATTGGAACCATTTTGAAAGGCGTAGTTCGATTGAACTCCATTTCCAGCCCGTTTACGCGATCGAACTTCCGTATCCAGTAGGGGTGTTTCGATGAAACAAAGACATACCCGTCCACTGTTGTTTCCATAGCCGCATCTGAATAAGCAATGAACTGATTGAAGTTCCCTAAACGGCGCAGATCCTCGGGAGGATTATAGAATTTGTCCAAAGGATCGCCGGATGGACTGAATTTGTAAATCAATTCATGCTGCGTAATGACGAATATGAGCACATTTCCCTCGGCGTCGATGCGTATGCGGCGGGGCTTGGTCACCTGCGTGTTCCAGATGTCCGCGAAAGTAAAATCCGGATTCAACACCGTTACACGGTCGAGTTCGCTGTCCAGTATATAGAGTTTCTGGTCGCCATCCAGCACCATATCCACCGGTGCCGAGAACTGAAGGGGGCCAACTCCTTCCGATCCGACAGAGGCCAGTAAAGTGCCGTCGTCCGAGAATCTGAGTATCTGTTTCTTTGCCGCATCGGCGACGTAGATGTTGCCATCCTTGTCCGTGGTCACGCCGAAGACCGAAGAGAAGACCCCTTCGGCCCGGCCGTCTATCACCATGTCTTCGATCAGATTCACGTCAGCCGTCTGATCGGGCGAATGTCTGATCGGTGCGTCGCTGATTACCCGGGAAACACCGGCCACAACTTCAATTCTACCACGCCACTGTCCATACTCGGGGACGTCGCCGCAACCCGTAACGAGTACCGCGCCCGCGAGGATCGACAGCACTACGTACTTGAACTGCCTCATGCGCCTCTCCTTCTGTGCTAAGAACCGCTTCTGTCTTTCTTGATTTCTTCCCACTTATTCAACAGTTGGGCGTTTTCCGGATCGATCCGGATCGCTTCCCGCATCGCCTCGTCCGCTTCCCTGTACTTCCCTCTGGCGTTCAGCACAACCGCCTTTGTTTCATAGGAAAGGGAGTTCGGGGCGATCTTCAAGGCCTTGTCGGCCAACTCCAGTGCGCGGTCCAGGTTTTCACCATGCCGGGTATGGAGCCATGCCAGATTCGTGTAGGCATCCACAAAGGTCGAATCCAGCAGGATAGACTGCTGGTAAGCGCTGCGGGCATTCTCGAATTCTCCGAGTTGTAGATAAGTCACACCCAGATTGTTGTACGCCTCCACGAAGCCCGGCGACAGATCCGTGGCGATCCTGAATTCACCGACCGCCTCCTTGAAGCGTCCGGCGCGCGTCAAGGCCGTAGCCAGGTTGTAATGCGCCTCCGCTGTGCGCGGATGCAACAGTACCAGGTCCTCCGCCTCTTTCACCTCTTCCTGGATGGTCTTGAGCTGCTGAAAGCTGTCGAGGAACCCAACCGCTTCCTCCTGCCTGCCCAGAGCGTTCAGCGCGTTACCCAGCGCCAGGTACGGTTCGGCATAGCCGGGGTTTGACTTGATGGCCCCACCGAAAGCACTCAGCGCTTCTTCATGACGCTGCGCAAGGACATAGGCCGTACCGACATTGTACAGCAGGGAAGCCGATTCAGGATCCAGAGCCAGGGCCTTTTCGTAGAAACCTATCGCGCGTTCCGCCGCTCCAATGCGCATGTTGCTCAGGCCCAGTCCACTGAGCGCCGCCACCGATGATTCATCCACGCGCAGAGCATTCTCGTAAGCCTGAATGGCCCGGTCCGGCTTCCCCTCGCTCAACGCGATGACCCCGAGCTGGATGTATGCTTCCACAAATCCGGGATCGAGCCGTATTGCTTTTCGATAGGACGCCCTCGCTTCCTCCAGTTTCCTCTGGCCGAACAACACCCGACCCATCGCGTAATGGGCCTCGACGTAACCGGGATCAACAGCCACGGCATTGCCATAGGAAACGGCCGCCTGGTCCAAAGCGCCGAGTTCCTCCTCCGTGAGTCCGCGGCCAAACTGAAAGAGGGGATTGTCGGGCTCGAGCGTAGTCGCCTCCACCAGGGACCTTATCGAATCCACCAGCCTGCCTGTGATCTGATAGGCCTTCCCCAGGTTGTAGTGCGCATCCGCCCGCTTGGGATCGAGTTCCACTGTACGGCCGAATTCTTCGATCGCCTTTCCGTACTCTTCCTGTCGAGCGTAAAGCAGTCCGAGATTAAAAAGTGCGTCGCCGTCATCGGGCCGCAGTTCGAGGACTACCCTGAAGGCCGATTCCGCTGTCGCCAGCTTTTCAAGAGACAGTGCGGCAAGCCCCAGGTTAAAGTAGTTATCCGGATCATCCCTGTTTTCTTCGATCCGTCTCCGGAAATGCATCACGTCGCTATGAAGACGGTTTTCGTCCTCAAGCGTCAGTTGCCTGGGTTGTTCCCGGGGAGGATTGTATATGATCGTGGTATAGGGACCGGTATCCGCAAGGAAGGGAATAAACAGGAGAAGAGCGGAGAAGATGATGTTGCGCATAGGCCAAAATTGAACTGCGAACCGGGTCAAGCCTCATCGTCGGGACGGCCGGAGCCAGAGCGGGAAAGGTTGAAGAACTGCAGATTCCAGGCACCTGTCAGTCGAAATAGGAACGGATGCGGGCGAGAAGGGTTGGTCTTTGAGGCGGCGAGGAAGCTTGGGTCCCATTGCGTGGCCTGAGCGTAGTCACGTCGGTGGCGACCGTCATGTCTTTCTGCGTCCACTTCTTGAGGTCCGCGAGCGGTTTAAACGCTCTCCTGTAAATCAGGTCTGTATGAACATCTACTCGATCGGCGCCAGACGGCAGTTCAAACGTATAGACGGAGACATCGTTTTCCCGGGCTTTGATCCGGGTATCTTCGACGATGCGTGTCGCCTGCCAGTCCATAACATGGGTATTGCCTTTGTCGTCACCGAACACGAGGGCGAATCCTTTACCCGGATACCCGGCGTAGTTACCCTCTTTCAGGGCGCCTTCTCCGCCGTAGACGGGTACCCGATGGTCCCCGGTATAACGCAGGGTATCCCCGTTTTCCAGTACCGGCGTTACCAGGAGCAGCATATTCCTTATCGTTATGCCTGAAGGAATATGGTGTCCCGTATTAACGTTGCGTACGTTAACAGTGACGGTCAACTCTCCTTGAGAGGCCACGGCGTCGATGGCCAGGGTGGCAGCGTTCGCCATCAGCTTCTCCGTCGCACCCGGAAAGTCGTGGTGTTTGACCGAAGCCGCGTCCCGGTCCGCCACCGGCGTCCAGAACTTATCGGCGTCACCGCTGACGAAGGTAGCCAGGCTGTGACCGAGATCCGGTTTCATGTGACAGTCCTGACATTCTATACCCATGGCCGAGTACGGACTTTCTTTCCACTCCCGGTAAGTGTCCATGAACGGAAGGCCGTGTTCGTTCTTGTGCTGGTGGCAGGCAGAACAGTAGTCACTGCTCTGATACTGGGGGTTGTAGCTGGCAATCATCGGCGAGGTATGTTCAGTACCCGGGATGGGAGAAAAGTTGATCACGTCATCGTAGGGCCCGTACACGAACATCGGCGGCAGCCGCCCGGAGACTAGCCGTCTTTCCCTCTCTTCCAACATGTCGACTCGGTGCAGGGTAATGGATCCATTGACTCCGGCTTTCTCATTGACTTCCACGTTCTGGATCTTATGGCAGAAGTCGCAATGAATACCGGCACCGTCAACCGAACCCGCTTTTCGTTCATATTCTGCCCGTTCGAGTGACTTGTACCCTTGCTCCGTGGGGTAGGCGACGATCGTTCGGTTGTAAACCACCTTCAAATCAGTCTTTCCGGGCGAGTTGATGGCCGCCGTCGGCGCGTGACAGTCGGCACATTCTCCCGGGTCATCAGGAAAATCCAGCCGAAAACCCGGACCAACGTTTTCGTTTCCTTCCGCGTCCGTACCATCATAGAGATTTATCGTCCACGGATTGTCCACGCCCTTGGCGTGTTGCGAAGTGCTCCACTGGTTATAGAGATCGCGATGGCAAAGGAAGCACGTGGGCTCGAAATGGCACAGGTTGCACCCTTCCTCGAAACCCGTATGCGACTGCATCCGCAAATCCTCCAGCTCATCGGGCTCTTTGCGCAGGTCAACCAGTGACCGGTGGGGCGTGATGAAATCGTAACCGCTATCGTCTTCCTCCGGCACCCTTTCAATAATAATCGTTGTAAATGAAGTTTTCGGATCTGCCATGACGCCGCCATTTATCCAACCTTCCTTACCGGCGGTTATGACGAAATCCTGCACAGGTTCTCCTGGTATTTCCAGCGTAAACCTTCCGTTTGAATCAGTGACCACAAAGTCCGCATTTCCGTGTTCCCGTACGCGAACACCAGGAATCGGATTCTTTCCATCCGTAACCACCCCGCTGACCTGGATAGCTGCGGCGTCCATGCTGAGGAATGCACAGCACAATGAAACTAAACTCATGGATATGAAGTACGGGAATCTCATTTTCCTGACAATCCACCTATGCTCGGTCCGCAAGCGGATCCAATCAATTCTTCTAAACAAACGGAATCCCTCATCGAACAGACTGAGGGATTCCTACTGCCCCCTGCTTGACCACTACTATTTCATTCCATTAGCGCCTGGTACCCATGCTAGAAGCCAACGCCAACGGAAATGCGATGTAGATCATCAAGTAGGTCGAACTGGGTGTATGCGTAGTCGATGTTAAGACTCAACTCACCCTGGCTGAATCTCAGGCCGGCACCCGCAGATAACCCCTCATCCTGGCCGCCGCTGTATCCGACTTTCCAACCGACACGGCCTGCGAGGTAATCATTTACCCACCATTCGATTCCCGTATTGAGTACGGAGTCCAATTCACGGAGCTTCCAGAGTTCGGCACTGACCATGACGCTTCCCACCGGCAACTCCGCCGGTTCGGCAGCGAATCCGATCCGGAACGTCGTCGGCAGAATATCTCGGGCATTGGATTCATCAATAAACTGCATATCCGGCCCGAAATTCTGAAACGAAGCACCGATACGGAAGTTTCTAAAATCGGTGGTATAAATGGTACCTGCATCGAAGGCGACTGCCGTGCTCGTCCTGTCATCATCGCCCGCGCCACTCGTACCTTCCGAAATGTACTTGACGGATCCACCGACCGCGAAGGAATCCGTCAGTCGACGCGCGTAGCTCGGACCGATTGCCATGTCGGTGACCGTAAAGTTCTTACCTGCCGTATCAAACTGGTGCGTCGGATCCGTCGAGGTAGTAAAGGGTATATCGCCGGAAAGCAGCGAATGCACACCTAAACCAACGGCACCGTTGTCACCGAGGTTCCACACCAGGGCGGCACTGAACAGTGTCATTTCTGCAAAGTACTTTGTATATGAGACACCTACCGCGCCTCTGCCCTCTACGAACACCATGGTTGACTGGTTCGTCAGTGCGGCGAATGCTCCCAGATCCGTATAGGATGTGGCAGAAGACGCGAGTCCGGCGACGCGCGCGCTAGAATCAACCGTCAAAAACTTCGTCGCGGCGCTTCCGCTTTTGGAAACCTGGGCATGTGCCGGGACCGACAGTGCCATCAGCAATCCCGCGATCATACCCCATCGAACGAATGCTTTCATTGGAAATCCTCCCTGAATCAGGTGTGTCCTGCACTCCGGCTAACCCACGTGGGGCATGTGGAGTGCAGGACTTGCCGTTCCTTACCGCCGGACGTAGAGTTTCAGGGTCTTCGTGTAATTCACGCCGCCGATTTCAGCTTCGATGACGATGATGTAAAGACCGCTGGATACAGGAACGTTCGATTTGTTCTGCAAACCCCATTCGTCTACACCGCCTGTCGTCCTTGCGGTCGGCAACGAGAACTGATCAACCAGCACTCCCGCCGCATCAAAGATCGTGACCCGACTCGGAACTGGCATATTGAAAAACTTCACGGACTGCGACCTCGTTGCCAAATCCCACTGGGCCTGGAATACGAAGGGGTTTGGCGCAACGGTGACCAGATCCGTGAATTCAGGCTGACCGGATTCCACGCTGTTTCGAACGATCGTGGTCGGGATGACGTCCTGGCCCGGAACCTGTGGGCCTATGGTCAGACCGCGATACGGCCACTGACCATGCCAGCGTCCGTCCGTGCCGTTCGCGTTCATGGTGTAAAAGCTCTCCAGGCCGTTGATCGTACGAACGATCTGTTGCTGCGTCGAGTTCTGATCGAGTACGTAATTGTCGAAATCATACTGAACAGCGCTCTCGTTGTCCACCGCGGCAACATAGTACCAGTAACTGAAACCGATCAGTACGGAAGGATCTTCGAACATGTATCCGCTCTTACCGATCAGGCGAGGATCCACTTTGATACCGCCCACGCTGATAATCTGCGAATCACCCGATCCGATGGCGTCGGCATAGCGATCCGGGAAACTGCTCATCCCGATAGCCGTAGTCGCGCCAAGCCCGTTGTTTGTCTCTACGATCTGGGCCGAACTGGGCTTCGTGGTGATGGTATCATCCTCAAATCCAGGAATCCGCCTTTCTGCCGCCAACGGATTCGGATAAATTACCTCTTCGGGCGGGTTCAGCGTGTTGATCTGATTACCGCCACCGCCACCGAATTCCGCAATCTGGACGTAAGGTCCTACAAAATTCGGTGCCGCGAAGTTGTTCACCAGCTTGGGTGACACGAAGTCATACACCCGGCCAATATTGAAGTCGGCGCCGAGCGTCAGGCCTTCGTGGATAAACCGGGCGTACGGATGGCCCTGCTTGACGGCAGATGATGTCGGATCGCTCACGTCTGTTACAGGTGACGCTCCGTCACTCAGACCCAGATTCGGTGGGATCATCGTACTATTGTAACCAACCGGGTGGGCTACCGTCGCCGTCGGGAACTGATCGATGAACCCCGAAGCGCGGTAGACGCGATACTTCGCGAAATCAACATTCCCCGTACCAGGATCACGGGCCTTTTCCGCGTTATCGGCCCACGCCAGCGCGATCGTACCGTTATTCGTCGGGAACACGGAAAGCGTCGGAGGAGGAGGCGGGTGGAACAGCGCGCCGCTGGTGGCACCCCGACCGAAATTCACGACTTCGGTCATCGCATTGCCGTCGGCGTCCCGCACAATCGAACCATCCGCGTTGTACACCGGAAGAACGCGGTCATTGGATCCATCCCAGTAGTACGTATCATTGACGGGATTGTACTTGCGCTGCATCCAGACGTCCTGCGCCCGGAGATACACATCGTACGCACCGTCTTTTCCGGCGCCCGCCAGGTCAACGTGCCAGATGGTCACAGCCTCGCCGGGACCTTTCGTATAAGGACCCCATCCCAATGCGTTTCGAATACAACCGGGACCGGAAGTCTCTTCCTTGGTGTCGGCACCCTCATACGGATCCGGTACGATGCCTTTGAACACCCCGTCAAGATCGAATAGGGTAATGTGGTCATACATCCCCTTCTTCAGACCGACGCCTGCCCGAAGGCCCGGATTGTTTGCCTGCGTCAGGTTACGCGGGTCGCCCCAGAGCATTCCCATGCCTTCGGCTGACTGCCCGGTCTGCGTCTTGGCGGTCCACGTGCTGATATCCGTGGTGTCGGTCATCCTGCCGCCGCTTGTGAACAACGTCGCGTTCGCGGAAATGTCACCCGAAACCGCGTTGTTCCGGATCGTAGCGTCGGTCAGATACTTCGTCATACTTCCGATGTACCAGTTGTAGACACCCCGGAGATCGGATACCCACCACTCGTGCGTCTGAAACACGCCGATGGAGGGCGCTTCGAAGATATCCAGCGCCGCTTCGGCGTTCAGATCTCCCATCGGCCCCCTGCCATCGCCCTCCAACACCATCAGAGAGGCCTCGCCCACGTGCATGGGATTGAAGAGACCGAGCGTCGTATTCCAGAGATAGGTGTCCACACCATCAATACCCGGTGCATCTTCATCGAACATGGTGACCAGGCCGGAATAGAACCGCGGCCCGTAAGGCGGACGATCGAATCGGCCTGAATTGATCAGGTCCACCGGGGTCGCGAGGGGCATGGTCCTTCGAAATACGCCGGGCGGCTGCTTGTCGTCACCGCCGCCGCCGCCGGAGACCCCCCCGCCCTGCGGAGAACGGGCCACCCCGATATCGAAGTCATAGTTGAAGATCGCGAAGAAGTTCTTGATGACGACGTCGCTCTGGACATTCTTTCCGTCTAATAGAATGTCGACTTCGCCCGTAACGTCCAGCACGTTGCGAAGAAGGATGAAATCGTTGGTATGGCCGTAGCCGTAACTGAAACTGTAAGACTGGCGATGAACCTCAACGCCGTTGTTGGTCTTGAATCGCGTGTCCGTAATAAACGGTTCGCGATAACCACCCGGTCCAACGGTGCCGAGACCAAAACCTTCGCTTCCCATGCCGCCCAGATCCGACCAGTAACCCGTAGGCAGGTCGACCGGCGCAAGCTTCGGGAATCTGTAGACGTTGTTGGTTCCTACGAAAGCGCCCTCGACGCGGTCGCTACCAGCTCCCGCCTTCGACACGTTCGGGAGATACGCGGTTATCCCGAATGCGCTTGCCCATAACGGCTGGTCAAATCCGCCAGTCGGGTACGTAAAAGACGGAAAACCCATCGACGGAGCCATGCTTCGACCGGAACCGCGCCACCCGTTGTGGGTGAAGGTGTCGCTCAATTCCGAATTCATATTGACCATGTAATGGTTACCGGCGAGAAATGCCGTTTCTTTTTCGCCTATGGCCAACTCCTCCGGAATCCGGCTGTCAATCGGTTCCAGACGATCGCGGGTCGGAGCATCAGGCCGGGCGTTGAGTATCTGGGATATCCCAAAAACCGCCAATGCCGAAATTGCGACCGCGCCGGCTACTATATATCGACGCCAATTCTTCAAAACGAACCTCCTTTTCCGACGACGTCTAGTGATACGCCGCCAGAGCGTTCGGGTCATGAAAGCACGCGATTACGCGCGTGCTTTCATGGATTTTATGAAACTACCAGGACAGGTTGAGGCCTACCCAAATATCGCGCGGATGATTGTTCTGATTGAGGATCCCGCCGACGGGGCCGCCTTGTATTCCAACCGGATCGCCACGACGCTGCCAGCGGTCGGATGCCGAAAAAGTGGAACCCGTGATGACGCTGTAGACGTTTGTGCGATCGAAAAGATTGTTGACCTGAGTGAATACACCGAGACGCACATTACCCAAATCGAACGATTTCTGCGCATAGAGATCGGTGGTCCAGGTCCACGGGGATCGCCTGGACGAGGCGAGCAGCCCGAGGGGATCGATGATATCCTCACTCGACGTACGGTACTGATTGCCGCTTTGCGCCTTGGTCAGGAACGAAGCGGTAATCCCGTAAGGAAGTTCCACCAGCAGGTTCGTTACTATACGGTGGCGCCGATCAAACCGCGTAAACTCCCGTATATAGGTCACCGGCACAGGCGTGCCGTCCACGAAATCTGAGAAAGAAGTAACCGTATCACCATTACGCTCGCGGAACGACAGTGGCGTAATCAGATCAGTGGTAAACGCCAGGGTGTAATTGGCTCGCAGGGAGAAACGATTGGCCATCTGCCGCCTGAACGAAAGTTCAAGACCCCGGGCATCCTGCGCGTAAGTGGGAAGCAGGACGGAGATTTCGCGTTGAGAACCGCCGATGAAGGCAGTCTCAGGAGCGAAGAGCCACTGCAGCGGCAGGCTGTTCACATCACGGAAATACCCGGTGGCATCCAAATAGTACCCCGGATAAATCTCGGCCTGCAGACCCATTTCGTAGTTCGTTGACTTCTGGTACGGCAAGTCCGGATTGCCGTGATTCCTTTCGAACGGTGAGGACTGCACAAGACCGTCGTACAGATCGTTCAACGGAGGACGCTGATTGAATATACCGTACGAGTAGTGCAATGCCGCCCGGTCCGTAATCGGATGGGAGATACCCAGACGGGGAGCCAGTGCGGTCTTTATCGAAGGTTCGATGGTCCGGTAGTCCGGGTCGTCATGAACGGTAAGAGGACCCGAGCGAGGACGGAACGGATTGATCGCATTGGCGTTCGCGTTGAAGATATCCAGGCGCAATCCCGCGTTTACCACCAGGCTGCCGTATTCGATACGGTCCTGCATGTACGCGAAGTATTCGTACGGGTAGACGTGGGTCTGCCGTCCCGACAACGGAAGGATACTATTGGTCGGATCCGCGTTCAAGTCGTTGAAAAGCGGCACGGCGGAGCCACGTGCGGGGCCCCGGGCATTCTCCTCGAAATCATACAGCGTAATTCCGAGACCCGCCTTGAACTGGTGGTTCGACGTAACCTGGCTGGTGATGGAGAAGTTGGCGTCGGTCTTGAACGGGCGCAGACTCCTGTAATTCCCGAAATCGATCTCCTGGTAGGCCTGGTCGCCATACACCCAATATCCGCCCTGAGTGCCCTGCTCCGTCGGGTTGTAGCCTATAGAGGAAATGAATTCCGGCGAATCGCCCGGAAGCGGCTCTTTCCCGTATTTGGGATTGTACCGCTCGTTGTACTCGCGCAAGCTACTGAAACGGAGTTCGTAGAAAGTGCGCGAACTGAGCGTGTGGGTGAATGCCACGTTGAAATGCAGACGACCGTTGTAGTTCTGGTGTCTTCCTTCGGCGATGTACTTCCAGCCGTATGGCGTGCTGCGCTGCCCTTTCTTGCTGAAGAAACCTTCATCTTCGATGAGTCCGGACATGGACAGCTTCATGCTGGTCCTCGGCCGGTAAGTCGCCTTGACGAATGCATTCATCAGGCGGCTGTAGTCGTTAGGATTCCGACCCCAGCTTTCGGTGAACCGACCGGAAGCGAACCAGTTCAACTTGCTGCCCAATGGCCCGCCCATACCGAAATCGACCTGCACCGGGCGTTTCTCGGTCCGGTTGTTGCGGGCGAACGCATTGTACTTGTCCGGGTGGAAAACGCGGCTGACGGACTTGCTGGCCTCGTCGGAGACCGGAGCGCCATTCGTGAGATACGAGAAGTTCAGAGACTCGATCTCCGGATTGATCCGATCATAGTCCCAATAGTAGTTGTCGCGGCTGTAACTCGCCGTCCAACCGTCTGCGGGACCGGTCATGATCAACGTATCGAACGGGTCTTTCAGCCTCAGGCCATCCTCGGCCCTGGCCGGATCATTATTGAACTCCGCCGTCTTCTTGATCGCGTCTTCTATCGCAGTGCGGAGATCAGCTTCAGACAGGGTGCCGGCCCGGTACGCGTCGGCCAGATCCATGTCCGGCGGCTTGGCCCAGTTGAGTCCCTTCTGGCCCAGCGTGCGGTATTCGAAGTTACCGCTGAATTGCGAACCGCCATCCCTCGTTACGACAGAGGTGATACCGGACAGCGCATTCACGTACTCCGCGTTGAACGTACCCGTCTTGACCTCAAGTTCCTGGATCATGTACGGATTGATCTCGAATGCCTGGTTCCGGTTATCATGCTGGCCCGTCACAGTGGAACCGTCGATCGTGGTCTGCTGGTCCTCGGCGCGGCCGCCGCGGAGGTTTCCGGCGAAGCTGCCCGCCGTTGTCAGGACCACTTCGGCGATATTCACGACGGGAAGCGCCTGGATTTCCTCGGCGTCCACGATAGTCCGCGTGGAGGTAAGGCTCTTCTCCACCAGGTCTCGCGTCGCCACGACCTCGACCGCTTCGGCGGATTCCAGTATCGTGGATTCCAGTTCGAAATTCAACGTGGTGGTAAGGTCGGCGTTGACGCGCGTATCCACCACACGCAACGGAACGTAACCGATGACGTTCACCACCAGGGTATAGGTACCGGGCGGTACGTTCAGGATGAAATACTCGCCCATGTCATTCGCCATCGCACCCAATACCGTGCCATCAACGCGAACACTGGCTGCCGGCAGCGGTTCCCGCGTCGCGCTGTCGACCACGACACCGGAAATCTTACCCAGCGAAATCTGCGCCTGTGCTTCCGTCGAGATGCTGAGCACTAACGCGAATGCGAATGCGAAGCGCAAAGCTCGAGAAATTATGGTAGACATCTAATTCACTCCTCGTTTGACAGAGCCCTTCTGATTATTGTCAGCTTGCCCCGGCCTGCTGACGGTATCTAAGCGTTGCAGACTAAACTTCAAATTCTAAAACGTACGTTGGTAACACTCACCTCCCTCCAGCGATGATAATGGGGCAATCATAATACAAATAAATAAGTCTGAATACCTTTATATAAGAAACAACATACGGAACGGCCACGTGCAAGGGCTTGAACACGCGACGAAACATCGATTTTGAATGTCAAGAATACAAGTAACTATCAGATGCAAACAACGTGCCAGACTTCGCAACGTCAGACTTCGCGCACGTCTCCCTGCCCGAAACCCCATGGGACTCTAGGTGAAACAAGACCATGGACCGTTTTCTGCCATCTGTATGGGGCCGTTTCGGACGACACGTAGCACGAAATATATTTCATCCTTCCATGTGGACTGAAACGAATTGCATGACACGTAACACAGCCCGGCTCCATTACATTATTGTACTTATCGCGACACCCGCGACCGCCGTCATATCTTACTTGACATTATGTACGGACGCGCATAAGGTGTTGCGCTGGTAATGGTTCGGCTATGTTCGGTTATTCGCTTGCAACGAGTAGTAAGTATATATCCGGTCCAATTCATAGTCAACATTTTATTTCATTTTGTTCAAAAAACCGGCGATGTCGGGTGCAAAAAGCGGGTTCCCCATGGAGTACAGGGCCAGATTTCATTGCATCGAAGGATGCGGCGAAACCTATCCGTTGAACGAAATCGTCTACCGGTGCCGGGGCTGCGGGGGCCTGCTCGACGTCGTCCATGACCTGGACAGCCTGAAGGCCCGGGGCGCCGCGGGCTGGATGAGATTGTTCGACGAGCGGTACCGGAGGACGGAGTATCCCTACGGGAGTTCGGTCTGGGGCAAGAAGGAATGGGTCTGTCCCGCGGTGGACGACCAGCACGTCGTCTCCATTTACGAGGGCGGCAGCAACCTGTTCTGGGCCGAACGGCTTGGCGAAGCACTCGGCCTGGGCGACCTCTGGGTGAAGCAGTGCGGCAACAACCACACCGGTTCGTTCAAGGACCTGGGCATGACCGTGCTGGTCTCCATGGTCAACCAGATGATCGAGGAAGGCCAGGACATCCGGGGGATCGCGTGCGCGTCGACGGGAGACACCTCGGCTTCGCTGGCGGCCTATTGCGCCTCCGCGGGCATCCCGGCCATCGTGTTCCTGCCCCGGGACAAGGTCTCGGTGACCCAGCTCATTCAGCCCATCTCCCACGGCGCGCTGACCCTGTCGCTGGATACGGATTTCGACGGATGCATGGAGATCGTCCAGCAGGTGGCCGAAAGCGAAGGCATCTATCTCGCGAATTCCATGAACTCCCTTCGCCTGGAAGGCCAGAAGACGATCGGGATCGAGATCTGCCAGCAGTTCGACTGGGAGGTGCCCGACCTGATCATCATACCCGGCGGCAACCTGGGCAACGTCTCCGCGCTGGGCAAGGGGTTCCTGATGATGGAGGAGCTCGGGCTGATCGACAAGCGGCCGCGCATTGTCTGCGCGCAGGCCGCGCGGGCCAATCCGCTCTACCAGAGCTACCTCAAAGGATTCGAGGAATACGAACCCATCCACGCCGACTCGACGGTGGCCACCGCCATCCAGATCGGCAACCCCGTCAGCTACAAACGCGCCGTCCGCGTGCTGAAGGCCTTCGACGGCAAGGTCGAACAGGCCACCGAGGACGAGATCGCGAACGCCTCCGCCCGCGGCGACCTGACCGGGCTCTACAACTGTCCGCACACGGGCGTCGCGCTGGCCGCGCTCTTCAAGATGGTCGAACGGGGCGAGATCCGGTCCACGGACCGCGTCATCATCATCTCGACGGCGAACGGACTGAAGTTCACCGATTTCAAGGTCGGATACCATGAAAACCAGCTGGAGGACGTGGAAGTGAGACACGGACAATCCCCCCTGGAACTGCCTGCCCGGTACGATGAGGTGGTCCGGGCGATCGACCGGGCGCTGCCATGAAAACGAGCCCGACACTCAGGCCGGCATGCGCGCCGGCGGCCGCGGTACTGCTGCTGACCCTGGCCCTCCTCGTACTCGCCTGCAGCGGTCCCCTGCAGTTCCGCGGGGGGCCTTCCGGGCAGGAACGCCGCCTGGCGGAGGACATCAGCCGCATTCTGGACCAGCCGGACCTGGCGCCCATGACCATAGGCGTGAAGGTCCTGTCGCCGGTCACGGGCCGGGTGCTTTTCGCACGGCATTCCGACGGACTGTTTCATCCCGCGTCCAATACCAAGCTGTTCACCGCCCTGGGCGTCCTGCGGACCATGGGCCCCGACTATCGCTACCTGACGAGCGTCTTCGCGGACGGGAACGCCTATGCCGGAAGCGACACGCTGCACACGTCGCTTTACCTGCTCGGGCGCGGAGACCCCATGCTCGAATCGGCGCACCTGGACAGCCTCGCGGACCTCGTTGCCGGCCTCGTCGCCGAGTCCTACGGCGCGCGGGTCATCGCCGGCGACATCGTCGTCGACGACACCTACCTGGACGAGGTGTCCTACGGAGAAGGGTGGATGTGGGACGACGTGCAGTACAGTTACTCCGCGTCCCTGAACGCGCTCTCGGTAAACGGAAACAGCGTGAAGATCGGCATATCGCCGGGGGCCGCCGTCGGCGCGCCCGTAACGGTCCGGGTCGATCCGCCGACGACGTCCGTTACCTTTGTCGTGGAGGCCCTGACGGCGGCTGCTGGGGACACGTCGTCCGCCGAACCGCTCAGGATCGAACGGGACTGGCCGTCGCGGTCCAACCGGATCGCCATATCCGGCCGGGTCGCCATGGACGCGGGCGAGCGGGAGTATTTCCGTTCCGTCGAAGCGCCAGGACTGTACGCGGGTAAACTGTTCCGGGACAAGCTGCAGGCCCGCGGCGTCCGCGTGACGGGCCCGGTCCGCAAGGGCGTCACGCCGACCCGCGCGCGGACGGTGGCGACCTACCGTTCACCGCCGGTGACCGGGGCCCTGGCCCGCCTGCTCAAATACAGCCACAACCTGACGGCGGAACTGCTCATCAAATCCATGGGACGCCACGCGACGGGTGAGCCGGGTTCGTCCGCCGACGGGCTGGACGCGCTGCGGCAGGTCCTGGCGGACTACATCGGCCTGGACCCCGGCGCCTACCGGTTCGCGGACGGCTCCGGACTCTCGTGGTACAACTACGTATCGCCCGACCAGGTCGCGGCGCTGCTTACGGCGGCGTACCACGATCCCGATATCGGCGCCGATTTCCGGGAGGCGCTGCCCGTCGCCGGGGTGGACGGTACCCTGGCAAACCGGATGAAGGATACGGCGGCCATGGGCAATCTCCGGGCGAAGACCGGCACCCTGACCGGCGTGAGCTGCCTGAGCGGCTACGTCCATACGCTGGACGGAGAGCCCCTGGTTTTCTCGATCATGATCAACAACTTCGTCGGCCCGGCGTCGACGGCGCGCAGTGCGCAGGATGCGATCGGCGTCCTGCTGGCGGAATTCACCCGCGAGTGACCTGTGCGGAATGCTGCGCGCGACACAATTCGGGAAGGGATCTGAAATGGCGGCGTCAAGGGATCCTCACGTAGAAGGCAAGGTCAACCGGGCGCATTATTCGAGCAAGACGGAACTGTCGGCGCGCCTTTTCGCCGTGCTGGACCTGACCGAGGAAGACCGGGGTCTGAACCTGATCCCCCAGCTTTCCCGGGCCGTGCGGCGGGGCGATGTCCTGGAACTGGTCTGCACCGACGAAGAAGCATCCGGACCGGGTTCGAACGTGGACCGGGCCGCCTACATCGGCTTCGCGGAAGTCTCGGAAGCGGGACTGCTGCTCTGCGAAGACGCGGTCATCGTCCGGGAGGAAGAGATCGGGACGATAGCCGGGTTCGATGAAACGCACCTGCCCAACCACCTGAACGTCGTCATCCGGTCGAAGCGTCTCGTCACGGGCCGGGGGATGGAACTGCCCCTGGACGAGTTGGTCACCTTCTCCGGGATATGCGCGGACGCGGACCGGGGCATCGGATTCTGATTGCGCGAGCGGGCCTGGTCGCCCGGCCCCGTCAGCCGGCCGCGTGCATTCCGCCCTGCCGGCCACCGCTGTTCGGCACCACTACGCCTACCGCCCGGCTTCCAGTTCTTTTCGCAACGCGACATAGCTGTCGTACCGCTCCCGGGACACGGCGCCCGCTGCCAGGGCGGTCCGCAGGGTACAGTCCGGTTCGTGGACGTGCGTGCAGTCGTGGAACCTGCAGCCCGCCAGGTGGCCGCGCAGGTCGGGGAACAAAGCCGGTAGCTCGCGCGGCGATACGTCCCACAGGCTGAATTCCCTGATCCCCGGAGAGTCGATCACCAGGCCCCCCGCATCGAGCCGGTGCGCGGCGAGATAGGTGGTGGTGTGCCGGCCTCGGCCCGTCGTCCGGTTCACCTCGCGGACCCGCAGCCCGAGTCCGGGTTGCATGGCGTTCAGCAGGGAGGTCTTCCCCGCGCCGGACGGGCCCGCGATCGCGGATACCCGGTTCCGCAGCGTGGCCTTCAGCAGGTCGACCCCCTCCCGCGTCACGGCGCTGGCCGGGATGACGCGGAAACCGCACCGTTCGTAGATCGCCGTAATGTCCGGATCCCCGTCCTTCGACAAGTCGATCTTGTTCAGGCAGATGACCGGGGCGAGGTTGCCGGCTTCCGCGGCCACGAGCAGGCGGTCCAGCAACTGCAGGTTCGGACGCGGGGCCCGCACCGAGAAGACGGCGACGAGATGGTCGGCGTTGGCGATCATGATCTGTTCCATGCGCCGCTTGCCGGGGGCGAGACGGGAAAGTTTGGAGCGGCGCGGAAGCACTTCCTCTATGGCGCCGGTCTCGCCCTGGTCCTCCACGACGCGCACGCGATCGCCGATGGCCACGGGATTCACGGCGTCGATACGGCCGACCTGCTCGACGGAGTGATGCTGGTCGTCCCGCTCCGGATAGATCAGCGCCTTCTTCATCCTGCTGCGTATCGCGCAGGCCAGGGTCCCGTGCCGGGTCTCCACGTCGAACATGCCCCGGTGTTCCCTGATTACGATGCCTTCTGTCGAATTCACAATCGCGGCGCCCCCATGGCGCCTGATCGGCCCTCCGTGTTTTACGGCTATGCCGCGTGCCCGGTGCACAGTGTATACAACAACCGCCGCATGACGTGTTCGGGCGGCAGCGCGCTGGATTTCAGGGCCGTATCGGCTTCGTAGAGCGCCTCGAATCCGCTGAGCAGGTCCCGTCCCGCCAGCAGCCTGGACTGTGCGGCATACCGGTTGTAGAACCGGTTGAACCCCCACCCCAGCTTCAGCTTCTTCTTGATGTCGTCGTCCGTCCGGCGGTCCCTTTTCAGGAACCTGATCTTCCAGAGGATCACCAGGTGGCGGACGAAGATCGCCACGATGGCCTGGGGGGCGTCGCCGCCGTCTATCGCACGCTCGTAGGCCACCAGCGCCCGGGCCAGATCCTTCTCGCCGACGGCCTCGGCGATGTCGAAAACCGTCCCCGCCCGTACGGGGCCGAGTGTACTCTCCACGTCCCCTGCCGCTATCGTATCCCGGCCGCCGACGAACACGGCCAGTTTCTCCACCTCTCCGGCCAGTTCCCCCAGGTCCGTCCCCACGATGGCCTGCAACTGGTGCGCGGCCTCCGGGGTCAGCCGCTTGCCGAAGCGCTTCGCCTGCTGTTGAAGCCAGGACGGAACCTTTTCCGGAAACAGGGGGTAGAACACCACCGAAACCGCCGAAGCCGCCAGCCGTTCGTACAGTTTGGTCTTCAGGTTCACCCGGGGCGCCTCGAGCACCAGGACCGTACTCGGCATGGGCCGCTCCGCGTAATCCGCCACGGCTTCCCGGTCCTTCTGCGGCAACTTGTGGAAATCCCTGACGACGACCAACCGGCGGTCGGCCATCATGGGCACGAGGGACGCGGCGGTCAATATGGCCGCGGCGTCGCTTTCGTCACCGCGAAGCACGTCCATGCAGAACGCCTCCGTCCCCGGCTCGACGACCCGGGCGACCAGCGTATCCACGGCTTCTTCCTTCCGGTACGCCTCGTCTCCGGAGAAGAAGTACACCGCTTCGATCCGGTCTCGTTCAATTTGCTGGATCAACTGCTCGGGGTTCATACGGGCGCCTCGCCGCCGGACCGCGGCCGTCCCTGGCAGGACCGGTGCGGAACCGGTGCAGGACCGGTGCGGAACCGGTACGAATCGGGTTACGGAAGTCGCGACATACGAATATATTCAAGTCAAGCCGCGTACGCCATCCCTTAACCTGACCCGGGCTTTTAAAACCTGGCCCGCAACCCGGACGATTCGCCATGACGCGTACGGACTGGACCGCGATCGGAAGCCGGCTGGAAGTCCTCTATCGTTCTTTCGATCCGTCCATGATCTCGCCCGATCCGCTCGAAGTGGTAAGACGCTTCGAACGTCCGGAAGACCAGGAGATCGCCGGTCTGGTCGCGGCTTCGCTGGCTTACGGGCGGGCGGAAACGATCACGGCCGCGGCCGGTGAGGCGTTGCGGAGGATGGGAGACGCGCCCCGGGACTTCGTCATGGGTTTCGACCCAAAGCGGGACGGCGGACGGTTCGACGGATTCGTATACCGGTGGACGCGGGGTCGTGACCTGGCTGCGCTGGTCGCGGTCATGGGGAAGGCCCTGCGGCGGCACGGCACCCTCGGCGCGCTGTTCGCCGCGGGTCACCGCCCCTCGGATACCCACACGGGTCCCGCGCTTGCCCATTTCACCGATACGCTGCTCGGTTTCGCACGGGAGGTCCATCCCGGGGAGCGGCACGAGCGGCACGGGACGAAAACGGGGATCCGCTACCTGTTGCCCTCCCCGGTTTCAGGTAGCGCCTGCAAGCGGATGAACCTCTACGTCCGGTGGATGGTCCGGCGTGAAGCCCCGGACCTGGGCATCTGGCCGCGTATTCTACCCGCCCGCCTGGTGATGCCGGTCGATACCCACGTGGCGCGGATTTCCAGGCGGCTGGGCCTGACGTCCCGGAAGCAGGCGGACTGGAAGATGGCCGAGGAGGTGACGCAGTCGCTGAGGAGATTCGACCCGGAAGATCCGGTGAAATACGACTTCGCCCTCTGCCACTGGGGCATGGCGGAGTACAGGAACCGTTGATCAGCCCGGCCGGCGCGACCCCGTCCGCGTCCGCGACCCCGTCTGCGCCGCTTCCACGACCCCGTCCGCGCCGCTTCCACTTCGTTTCTGCTTGCCGGGCGCGGAGGCCTCATCCTATTTTACCGTGATTTACCGCGGCAGAATATCCACTGGCACCCGGGCAGCGGCCGCCCCCGCGGGCATCCCGTCAGCGGCCTGATCAGAAGGCACCCGGACACGGAGGGATCATGCTAGACCAGCGATTCGTCAGGAATAACCCCGACGTGGTAAAACAGGCGGCGGCGAACAAGAACGAGCGGGTCGACGTCGACGGGTTCCTCGATCTGGACGCCCGGCGGCGGGACCTGCTGCAGACGAGCGAGTCGCTCAAGCAACGTCGGAACACCGTCTCCGACGAAATCGCCCGGATGAAACGCGACGGCGAAGACGCTTCCGCCCGGATCGAGGAGATGCGGGAGGTATCCGCGCGCATCAAGGGGATCGACACCGACCTGGCCGGTCTTCAGGACAGCCTGCAGTCCGTGCTCGAGCGCCTGCCCAACATACCCCATCCCACGGTGCCGGTCGGCGCCGACGAAAGCGCCAATGTGGAGGTGCGACGCTGGGGATCCACGCCCGAGGCGGCATTCGAACGCAAGGCCCACTGGGACCTGGGCGAAGCGCTCGACATCATCGACTTTCAAAGGGCGGGCAAGATCTCGGGCAGCCACTTCGTTCTCTTCAAGGGCGAAGGCGCGCGGCTTCAGCGCGCAATGATCCAGTTCATGCTCGACCTCCACATCCAGAAGCACGGGTACACGGAAGTCATTCCGCCCTTCATCGTAAACCGCCAGAGCATGTTCGGCACGGGCCAGTTGCCGAAGATGGAAGAGGACATGTACCGGACCGACCCGGACGACCTGTTCCTCATCCCCACGGCGGAGGTCCCGGTGACCAACATGCACCGAGACGAGATCCTCTCCGAGGACGACCTGCCCATCTACTACACGGCCTACAGCCCCTGCTTCCGCCGCGAGGCCGGTTCCTACGGGCGGGAGACCCGGGGCCTGATCCGGGTGCACCAGTTCGACAAGGTGGAGATGGTCAAGTTCGTCCGTCCCGAGACCTCCTACGACGAACTGGAGACGCTGGTGAACGACGCGGAGGAAGTGCTGCAGCTGCTGAACATCCCGTACCGCGTGGTTTCGCTGAGCACGGGCGACCTGAGTTTCGCGGCGGCCAAGTGCTATGACCTGGAAGCGTGGGCGCCCGGGATAGACCGGTGGCTGGAGGTCTCTTCCTGCAGCAATTTCGAGGATTTCCAGGCGCGGAGAAGCGGGATCCGGTACCGGAACAAGGAAGGGAAAAGCCAGTTCGTGCATACCCTGAACGGATCGGGCATGGGCTTGGCGCGGACCCTCATCGCGGTGCTCGAGCATTACCAGACCGGTCGCGGCAGCATCCGCATCCCGGAGGTGCTGATCCCTTACATGGGCGGATTGAAGGAAATCGGGTGAGCGCTTCGATACATGCGGATGCGCAGGCCCGGCCGCAGCGGCGCAGTTTCGACACGGACGGTCCCGAAAAGACCGCGCGGGTCGGGGGACGGCTGGCGTCGTGGTTGGCGCCGGGGGACACGGTGCGCGTGTCCGGCGACCTGGGCTCGGGGAAGACCTGCTTCATCCAGGGGATCTGCGCGGGCCTCGGCATCACGGAACCGGTCACGAGTCCCACCTTCACCCTCGTGAACGAATACGGCGGTCAGCCTGGCCGCGTCCCCGTGGCCCACTTCGATCTCTACCGCCTGGACGACCCGGAGTCGGTGCTGGACCTCGGTTTCGACGAATACCTGGACGCGTACGTCTGCCTGATCGAATGGGGAGACAAGTTCCCGGGCATCATGCCGTCCGACGCGGTAACGGTCCATATCGAAATCGGAGCCGGAACGCGGAGAACGCTTGAGATCGTGGGCGGCGGAAAATTGGTTGCCGATCTGGAGGCAGCGGCGCGTTGACCACGGCGGCCGGGCTGGCCGGGACAGCGTGAGGGTGGACCAGGCGGACCAGACGGACCAGGCGGACCGATGACCGCTAAACCGGCTTGATGGACGGCTGTGCGACGGACTGGGCGGGGAGCAGGGCGGGCACGCGGGACTCGACGACCGTCATGCCCATGGTCCGTTTGAGGACTTCGTCCATGGTCGATACCGGGATGATTTCGATCCCGTCCTGCACCTCCGGCGGCACGTCCACCAGGTCCTTCCGGTTGCGGAGCGGAATCGCCACTTCCTTGATGCCGGCCCGGAGCGCGGCGATCAGTTTTTCGTTCAGTCCGCCGATGGGCAGGACGTTCCCCCGGAGCGTGATCTCGCCCGTCATGGCGATGTCGCAGCGGACCGGCACACCGGTCAGCGCCGAGCAGAGCGCCGTCGCGATCGTGATGCCGGCGGATGGCCCGTCCTTGGGGATCGCGCCTTCGGGCATGTGCACGTGGATCTCGACGTTCTTGTAGAAATCCGGCTCGAGTCCCAGCGAGGCCGCCCTGGACCGGGCGTAGGTGAGCGCCGCGTGGGCCGATTCCTGCATCACTTCCCCCAACTGGCCGGTCAGCGTCAGCCTCCCGGCGCCGCGGCGGTTCAGGACACTGACCTCGATGGTGAGGATGTCGCCGCCCGACTGCGTCCACGCAAGCCCCGTGGCGATTCCCACCGAGTCCTGTTTCACCACTTCGGAGTCGAGGTAGCGCGGCACGCCGAGGTAGCCTGAAAGCTGGTTGCGCGTAACCTGCATCCGCTTGCCGGACTTTCCTTCCACCACCTTGCGGGCCAGCTTGCGGCAGACCGCGGCGATGTGCCGTTCCAGTCCCCGGACGCCGGCCTCGCGGGTGTATTCCCGGATGACGGCCAGCAGGGCGTCCTTCCTGAACGTGACCCGTTCCTTCTTCAGACCGTGGGCCTCTATCTGCTTCGGCACGAGGAACTCCTTCGCGATGGCCAGTTTCTGCGTTTCGAGATAACCGGGCAACTCGAGGATCTCCATGCGGTCGTTCAGTGCCGGGGGGATGGTCTCGGTGGTGTTGGCCGTCGTGATGAACAGCACCCGGGACAGGTCGTAGTCCACTTCCAGGTAGTGGTCGTTGAAGGCGTTGTTCTGTTCGGGATCCAGCACCTCCAGCAGGGCCGACGCGGGGTCGCCGCGCACGTCCCGGCCGAGCTTGTCCACCTCGTCGAGCAGGATGACGGGATTGACCGACTTGGCGCGGCGCATCGCCTGGATGATGCGACCGGGCATGGAACCGATGTAGGTCCGGCGGTGCCCCCTGATCTCGGCCTCGTCGTGCACGCCACCGAGGGACATGCGGACGAACTTGCGGCCCATGGCGCGGGCGACCGAACGGCCGAGGGACGTTTTGCCCACGCCGGGCGGGCCGACCAGGCACAGGATCGGTCCCTTAAGGTGCCGCGTCAACTGGATGACCGACAGGTACTCGAGGATATGTTCCTTGGGTTTTTCCAGCCCGTAGTGATCGGTATCGAGCACGGACGCCACCCGGCCGATGTCCCGGCTGTCCCGCGTGCGTTTCCTCCACGGGACTTCGACGAGCCATTCCAGGTAGTTCCGGATCACGGTCGCTTCGGGTGAAGTCGGGTGCATCTGCTGGAGCTTGTCCAGCTCGTTCATGGCCTTTTCGTGGGCCTCTTTGGGCATCTTCGCGTCGGCGATCTGCTGGGCCAGGCCGCCCAGGTTTTCCGGCGAGTCTTCCAGCTCGCCCAGTTCCTGCTTGATCACGCGCATCTGTTCCTGGAGAAAGAACTCCCGCTGCGACTTGGTAATGCGGTCCCGGACCTCCCCGTCGAGCTGGTTCTTGATCTCCAGGATCTCCAGTTCCGTGGCCAGGAGGGCCGCCAGTTCGTCGAGCTGCTCGATGATCGACGGCGCCTCGATGAGCCGCTGCTTGACCTGGGGACTCTGCTGGATGAAGGCCGACATCGTATCCACCAGGCGCTGGGCGTCGTCCAGGTTCTGCAGGGACAGCAGGATCTCGTCGGGCGCCTGCTGGTTCAGCTTGATGTATTCCGTGAACTGGTCCACGACGGTCCGCAGTCTCGCCTGCACCTCCGCCTCGGTGTCCCCGGCCTCTTCGACCAGGGTGATCTTCACCCGCATGTAGGGGTCCGTGGACAGGAACCGGACGATCCGCGCCCGGACGATCCCCTCGACGAGCACGCGGATCAGGCCGTTGGGCAGTTTCACCACCTGCAGGATGCGGGCCACGATGCCGGTCCGGTGCACGTCTCCCTTGGCGGGTTGCTCGATATCCGGGTTCCGCTGGGCGGTCAGGAAAAGCAGCCGGTCGTTGTTGACCCCGTGCTCCAGGGCCTTGATGGAAGCGTCCCTGGCAATGATGAGGGGGTATTCCATGTAGGGGAACACGACCACTTCACGGAGGGGAATGAGCGGCAGCTTGTCGTCGAATGTGATGGGTTCGTTACGATTGAGGGTGATCATGGGTAACCGTTGATGCCGCCGAGAGGTGGGGGATCAGGCGCTTTGCTTGCTTTCCTTGCCCTGAACGTAGACGGGCGGCGATTTGTCCGTGACGGTCTCCCCGGTGACGATTACTTCGCTCAGGTCTTCCTGCGTCGGCGCGTTGAACATCACGTCCAGCATCACTTCCTCGAGGATGGACCGCAGCGAACGCGCGCCGGTTTTCTTGTCCATCGCCTCGTTCACCACCGCCTGGAGCGACTCGTCCGTGAAAGTCAGCTTGACGTCTTCCATTTCGAGCAGCCGCTGGTATTGCTTCACGAGGGCGTTCCTGGGCTTGAGAAGGATTTCCATGAGGGCGTCGGCGTCCAGTTCGCCCAATGTTGCGATCACCGGCAGCCGGCCGATGATCTCCGGGATGAGGCCGTACTGCAGCAGGTCGTCCGGTTCGACCCGGGCGAGGAGTTCGCTCGTATTGCGGCTCGCGGAGTGCTTCGATACGCCGCCGAATCCGATGGTCCCTTCCGCGGTCCGCCGCTCGATGATCTGGTCGAGGTCGTCGAACGCGCCGCCGCAGATGAAGAGGATGTTCCGCGTGTTGATCTGGACGAAGTTTTGTTCGGGATGTTTCCGGCCGCCCTTCGGGGGCACGTTGGCGATGGTGCCCTCCAGCATTTTGAGCAGGGACTGCTGCACCCCTTCTCCCGACACGTCGCGGGTGATGGAGGGGTTGGCCGACTTGCGCGCCACCTTGTCGACCTCGTCGATATAGACGATGCCGCTTTCGGCCTTCGGCACGTCGTAATCGGCGGCCTGGAGCAGCCGGACCAGGACGCTTTCCACGTCTTCGCCCACGTATCCGGCTTCCGTGAGCACCGTGGCGTCCGCGATGCAGAACGGCACGTGAAGCATCTTCGCCAGGGTCTGGGCCAGGAGCGTCTTGCCGGTGCCGGTAGGGCCGATCAGCAGGATGTTGCTCTTCTCGAGCTCCACGTCGTCCGGACCGGTCTGGGCGGCCTGGCCTGCCTGGGTGGCTTGGGCGGCCTGTGCGGCTTGTGCGGCCTGGGCGGCCTGGGCGACTTGGCCTGCCTGGGTGTTCTGGCCGGAAAGTGCGGCCTGGCCGGCGCCGTGCTGTATCCGCTTGTAGTGGTTGTACACGGCCACGGAAAGCACCTTCTTGGCCTGTTCCTGGCCGATGACGTACTCGTCGAGCGCCTCCTTGATCTCCGTGGGCAGCGGCAGATGCTCCACCGTCGACAGGGTGCTGCGGCTCATCTCCTCTTCGAGGATCCCGTTGCACATCAGGATGCACTCGTTGCAGATGTATACGTTCGGGCCCGTGATGAGGCGTTCCACCTCGTCGGCGTTCCGATTGCAGAAGGAGCAGCGCAGGTCCCGCGGTGTCGATCGCTTCTTCATGATCCGGTCCTAGGCGGTTTTGCCGTTCAGCGACTCGGCGATGGCCCTGGAAGCGGCGGTTTCGACCACGTGGTCCACCAGTCCGTATTCCACGGCCTGTTCCGGCGACATCCAGAAGTCCCGGTCCGTATCCGTTTCGATCTTGTCCACCGACTGTCCGGTGTGATGGGACATGATCTCGTTCATGGTACGCTTCATGCGCAGCATTTCCTCGGCCTGGATCTCGATGTCCTTGGCCGTGCCGGCCATGTGGGGGATGGAAGGCTGGTGGATCAGAATGCGCGAATAGGGCAGGGCGTAGCGTTTGCCGGTCCCGCCCGCCGTGAGGAGGAAGGCCCCCATGCTGGCGGCCATGCCCAGGCAGTAGGTCTCCACGTCGGGCTGGATGAACTGCATGGTGTCGTAGATGGCGAGACCCGCGGTGATGCTGCCGCCGGGACTGTTGATGTACAGCTTGATGTCCTTTTCGGCGTCTTCGTACTGGAGATATAGTAATTGGGCGATCACCAGGTTCGCGATGGTGTCGTCGATCGGCATGCCGATGAAGACGATGCGGTTCTTCAGCAGCAGCGAGTAGATGTCGTAGGCCCGTTCCCCGCGGCCCGTCTGTTCAATCACCATCGGCACTAACATGATGCGCTCCTTCTACTCCGTTTGTATGTCGGCGTGCTCCACGAGGAATTCAACGACTTTCTCTTCCCTTAGATCCGCTTCGATGCGGTCCAGCCTTCCGTTCTCCTGGAAAAGCCGGCGGACCTGGTCGACCGAGGCCTGCCCCCTTGCCGCGACGGCCTCCAGCCGCTCGTCCACTTCCTCCTGTTCCACTTCCAGCCCTTCCTGCTCCGCGATGGCGTCCAGGATGAGGTGGCGCATGATCTGGCTGTTCGCCACCGGCCGGTACTCCTGGCGAAGGGCGTTCTCGTCGACCTGGTCCTGGTCCCGCGTCGACCGGCGCGCGTCGGCTACGACCTGGTCGAGAAAGGTCGTCATCATGGATTCGGGCACTTCGAAGTCGTGGGCGTCCACGATCTGCGTGACCAGGTCCCTGCGCAGCTCCAGGTCCGGTTCCCGCTCGATCTCTTCGCGGACAGACTGCTTAAGGGCGTCCAGGCTCTCCATGCCGATGTCCACGGCGAAATCGTCGTCGGCTTCCGGCAACTGCCTTTCCAGCACTTCGTGGACACGCACGATGAAACAGGCCTCCTGGCCCGCCAGGTTTTCATCGGGGTAATCGGACGGCAACGCGGTCTTCACGGTCCGTTCCTCGTCGGCCCTGACGCCGGCCAGCTGGGTATCGAACCCCTCGCCCAGCCGTCCCGAACCGATCTGGAAGAACTGGTTCTCCTCCTTGCGGCCGATGATCGGCACCCCGCTGGCGTCTGCGTGCTGAATGTCGGCACGGATGAAGTGATCCTTCTCCGCTTCTCCGTCGATCCGTACCACGCTGGCGTAGCGTTCCCGCAACCTTTCGAGCCGTTCGTCCACGTCCTCGTCCGTCGCGTTCACGTTCCGCCGGGTCACCTGCAGGTCCCGGTACTGTTTCAGTTCGATGGCGGGCTTGACTTCCACGCTGGCCCGAAGTTTCAGGTCCTGTCCCTCGTCGAAGTCGATCTCTTCGATCACGGGCTGGCTGATGGGCTTGATCTCCGCGCGCTCGTGGGCGCTGTTCAGATACTCCGGGATCTTCTTTTCCAGCACTTCCGCGCGGATTTCGTTGCCGAGCCGCGCCTTGAGCACGCTCATGGGGACCTTGCCCCGGCGAAACCCGGGAAGGCGCACCTCTCTACTGTAACGCGCGTAGGCCGCGTTCAGTTCGGATTGAATCGCGTCGGAGGGCACTTCGATCTCCAGGACGCGTTTCCAGGGTTTGGGTTCGGAAACCGTGTAGTTCAAGCCAATCGCTCCCTGCGCATCGCCTGCCTGTCCAGTCTGGAACGGACCGATCGGACCGGTCTGGACCAGGCTTGATCGGACGGGCGCCAATTAGACCTGTCGCGGCCCCGCAGCATCCCGGCCGCCGTTCGTCAAGCCGTCGTAATTAACCGTGGAGGGGGTGGTGTGTCAACGGAAAAGCGCCCGGGATCCGGGTCCTGTGACAAAACCCCGGGCATGATGCGAGGGGGGGGAGTCGAACCCCCATGGGTTGCCCCACTGGATCCTAAATCCAGCACGTATACCAGTTCCGCCACCCTCGCGAAGCCCGCGTACTTCGTTGCCCGGGTCTCTGCCGGCGGCTTGCCGCCGTCACTATTCCGCGGGATCGTCACCGAGCAGCTTCCGGTATTCGCCTTCGTCGTTCAAGATCTCCAGGGACGCCCTGATCTGGGGGTCGTGCCTGGCGGCGAAGGCGTACCGGCCCGCCGTACCCCAGAGTTTCGCGCTGATCTCCGTACCGATGCGGGCCACGAGCAGGTCCCGGTGCCTGGCGTACTCCAGTTCGCGCTGCAGGTTCAGTTTGCCCCGCAGGTCGGCGAGGGATTCCATTACGTCGTCGGTCGGCGCGCGGTCCCGGACGATCTCTTCCAGCGCGTCGAGCGACTGTTCCGCCACGGAGGTGTAGGTGAAGGACCGTGTCCCGACGAACCGGCGAAAGGCGTCGATCATCTCGTCCGTGACGTCGAAAGTCGCCTGGTCCGCGACGGGGTTGTTCGACACGTAGTGGATGGCGAACTTGATGAACATGCTCTGGTTGTTCAGGGCGCGGATCAGGTTGGGGTATGCCGGGACCTCGATCTCCACGTCCGGCGCGATACCACCGCCGCCGTAGACGGTCCGCCCGATTCTCGTCTCGTACGACGTCCTGTCGGGTTCGTCCATTTCACCCATCGCGGAATCCGACAGGCCGCTTTCGTCCGGACGCTCCCCGGTCTTCTGAATGAGCCTGCCGCTTGGGGTGTAGTACCTCGCCGTCGTGATCTTCAGGGCCGTCCCCTGGTTCATGGGGAATATCTGCTGCACCGAAGCCTTGCCGAAGGTCGGCTGGCCGGCCACGACGCCGCGGTCCCAGTCCTGGATCGCTCCGGCGACGATCTCGGACGCGCTGGCGCTGTACCGGTCGACGAGCACTACCAGTGGCGCGTCTTCCAGCGTGTAGGATTCCGGCGCGTGGTACGACCGCTGATCCGAACCGGGCCTGCCCATCGTGTAGACGATGAGCCGGTCCTCCGGCAGGAACTTCCCGGCTACGTCCACGGCCTGCTCCAGCAAGCCCCCCGGGTTGCCCCGCAGGTCCAGCAGATAGCCGCCGGCGCCCTGTGCCTGAAGGTGCTTTAATGCCTGTTCCACCTGCATGGAGGCGTCTTCGGTAAACTGGTTCAGCTTGATGTAGCCGGTATCGCCTTCCAGCATGCCCACGTATGGAACCACGGGTATGGTGATGATGGCCCGGGTCACCGTGAAGTCGATGAACGCGTCCTCGCCATCCCTGCTGACCGAGATCTTCACGGAAGTCCCGGGACTTCCCCGGAGGAGGTCCGCCGCCTGCGACACGTCGATGTCGGCCGTGGATGATTCCTCGATCCGCACGATGCGGTCGCCGGTCTGCAGACCGACGTCGAAGGCCGGCGTGTCGTCAAACAGCGCGACGACGACCAGGGCGTTCTCCTGCTTCTGGATCCTGATGCCCAATCCACCGTACTTCCCCTGGATCTGCATCATTTTCATCTCGTCGTTCTGCTTTTTCTCCAGGAACTCCGTATAGGGATCGAGCGTGCCGAGCATGCCGCGGATGGCCGCGTCGATCGCTTCTCCTTCGTTCAGGTCGTCCACGTACTTGGCGCGGATGCGTTCCACGACCTGCTGCAGCAGTTTGAGGTCGTATTGCTGATCGCCGACCGCCTGAGCCCGGTCGTGCCTGGTGATCCATACGACGCCCAGCAGGCCGATGAACACCAGCAAGGCCAGGGTGATCTTCCTGTTTTTAGCCCACATGAACCCAACTCCTGTGACGTAAACCCGTCAAGCTTCGTATTCGGGACCGCGTCAACGAACGACGGTCCGCCTTCCCGTTTTCCCGTGCACCGGGGGGTTCCCGGACCCTGGGACCTTCCTTACTCCTTCGATGTCCTGCGAATGTGGAACAGGCGGGTGATGGCCGTAAAGTTCGACACCACCGCAATCAGGACCAGGGCGACGGGCAGGTAGGTTTCCCCGAGCAGCGCGCCCAGCCCGAGACAGACGATCCGTTCCGGCCGCTGCATGAGCCCCACGGTGCATTCCTGGCCGAGTCCTTCTGCGCGGGCGCGTACGTAACTGACCATCAGGGAGCCGCTGATCGCCATCACGGACGCCAGCACCCAGTAGGCGTTCAACGCGCTGTCTGCCGCGTTGAACAGATAGAAGGCGATGATGCCGATGAATACGGCGATCTCAGCGTAGCGGTCCAGCGTGGAATCGAGGAGCGCCCCGAAGGTGCTTCGGGTGCCCGTCTCCCGGGCGAGATGCCCATCCAGCACGTCGCAGCTGCCGCCGATGAACATGACCAGGCCCGCCCACCTGAAAGCGCCGAGTCCGAAGAGACAGGCCGAGACCAGGGTGATCCCGAAGCCGATCATGGTCAGCGCGTTGGGATGTATCCCGAATCGCACGGACGTACGGACGAAGGGCCCCAGCATGTTCACGTACCATGTCTTAACTTTGGAACTCAGCATGGCAAACTCCCGCATCGGGCCGCGGCGCGTTCCCGCCTGCTACCGGCTTCGTCTTTCCCCGCCAAGCAGCGCCCCGCGCAACCGGGTTAACGGACGGAACCCGGCGCGGGTTTTCATTGCCGGAAACATGATGCGGGAATATAGCCGAGGCGCCCCCCGCAGTCAAGTAAAAGTCATTGCGTGCCCGGGGGAAAGGCGTCTCCGGCAACCCGCTTTTCGCTTGACACCGGCCGGTGCGATTCGTAAATAGAGAATCAGTTTTTTTAGCGCGCCCGCCCATCCTGGAACGACGCGGGGCAGCGCGGTACCGCCAGGGGTTCGCACGCGGTTTTTCCGCTTTCGAATCCGGCCCTTGACCATCCTCCTTTCAGACTGCAGGATCGAAATGGCTTACACCCTTCAGACCGATCGGGACAAGGACATACTGCGTAGCGTGGTAGAACACCACGTGTCCACGGGCCAGCCTGTCGGCTCCCGTTCGATCGCCAGCCAGGGCCTGCTCGACGTCAGTCCGGCGACGGTGCGCAATACCATGGTGAACCTCGAAGACGCGGGCTACATCACCCGGCCCCATCCCTCCGCCGGAGGTGTGCCGACGGACAAGGGCTACCGGTATTACGTGGATGCCCTCCTCCGCATGCGGCCCATCAACAAGCGGGACCGGGAGCGGATCCATCTCGAACTGGAGAACGACTGGCTCAGCGTGCAGGAGCTGTTGAGCCATACTGCGCATATTCTCGGTCTCGTATGCAGGGAAGTCGGCGTGGCGCTGGCGCCGAAGCTGAACGACGGCAGGCTCGAGCGGGTGGAACTGATCCCGGTCGCCCGCCGCAAGGTGCTGCTGGTGCTGACCCTCGCTTCCGGAATGGTCAGGAGCATCGTCGCCGAACTCGATGCCGATATTCCCAAAGACCGGCTCGACAGCGCGAGCTGGTTCCTGAACGAGCGGCTGTCCGGCTGTTCCCTCAGGGAGATCCGGGGCCAGCTCGACGAACGCCTGGAAGACGCGCCGCAGTCCAGGCGGAAGATCGTGCAGCTGTTCATCCAGTACAGCGAATACCTCTTCGATTTCGAGGAGAACGAGAAAACCCATATCGGCGGCACGACCTATATCGTGTCGCAACCGGAATTCATGACGGACTACACGAAGCTTTCGTCGCTGCTGCAGTTTCTCGAACACAAGCGGACGGTGGCCCACTGGCTGAGCGAGCGCGATCACGACAACCGGATCGCCGTCACCATCGGGCGCGAGAACGGACAGCGCGAAGTCACCTCGTGCAGCGTAGTGACATCGACCTACAGAATCGGCGACACGACGGGCGTTATCGGGGTGATCGGCCCGACCCGCATGCCCTACGCGCGGCTGATGTCCGTCGTCGGGTACACGGCGAGATACCTGAACACGATCTTCGCGTGATTCCCGCGGTTCCCGCACCGATCCGGTTTGCCAGCGGACGTGAGCGATCACGCCCGCTTCGTTTTGATAGGCCAGCCCTTGGCGGACCGGAAGCACGGGCTGAACGGGCTGAACGGGCTGAACGAGTGAAACGGGCGGACCAGGCGGACCAGGCCGGCCGGAAAACGGGCGCACAAACTAAAGGTCCGGCGTAGTGACAGGAGGATTGGGGTAATTATGGGCAAGGAAGAGGACACTGTACTCGAGTCAGCGGCGCCGCCCGGTGACGCAGCCGAAGTGACCGGGATCTCGGCGGAGGACAACGGGTCCGCGGCCGAAGCGGAATCCACGGCCGGGACCGACCCCGCGTCCGAAGTGGAATCCGAAGAGCCAGCGGACGGCGCTCCGGCCGATGCGGAGGAGGATGAACAGTCCCGGCTGGCCGAGGAGGCCCTGCTATACAAGGACCGCCTGGTACGGCTGGCCGCCGAGTTCGACAACTACAAGAAACGCACCGGCCGCGAATTCACCGCGCTGGTAAAAAACGCGGGTGAATCGCTGATCACCGAGTTGCTGCCCATTCTCGACAACATCGAAAGGGCACTCCAGGCTCCGCAGACTTCCGAGGAGACGCGGTCCTTCGCCCAGGGTTTCGAGATGATCCGCCAGCAGTTCCTGGAGAAACTGGAGAAAGCGGGGATGAAGGAGATCGACGCGGAGGGAACGCCCTTCGACCCCACGCGGCACGAAGCCGTCATGGCCGTGGAGAACGAAGAACACCCGGCCGACACGGTGATCAACGTGGTCGAAAAGGGGTATACGCTTAATGAAAAGGTCCTGCGCGCGACCAAGGTCATCGTGACGCGCGCGCCGGCGAAATCGCCGGACAAGGCGGAGCCGCCGGACAAGGCGGAGCATGCAGGCCAAGCGGAACAAGCAGACCGGACCGACAGGGCAGAAACGGAGAACCATGACGGCGAGTAGATACCGGGATTCAGTGCAAGATGAATAAACAGGATTACTACGATACCCTGGGCGTGGCGCGCTCGGCATCCGAGGACGAGATCAAGAAAGCGTACCGGAAGCTGGCCATGCAGTATCATCCGGACCGGAACCCGGACGACAAGGCGGCGGAAGAGAAGTTCAAGACGGCCGCGGAAGCCTACGAGGTACTCAGCGACCCGGACAAGCGCACGCGATACGACCGGTTCGGCCACCAGGGCGTGGCCAGCGACTTCGGTTCGGGCGGCTTCCAGTGGACGGACTTTTCACACGCCGGGGACTTCGAGGACATCCTGGGGAACCTGTTCGGGGGCGGGATTTTCGGCGACCTCTTCGGCGGGCGGACCCGCGGAAGGGCAAGCAACCGCGGCGAGGATCTGCGGGTGAACCTCAAGCTGACCCTGGAAGAACTGGCCCAGGGCGTCAGCAAGACGATTCGCATCAAGCGCTACATGCCCTGCGAACGCTGCGACGGCATCGGCGCCGCCGACCGGGACGGCGTGCGGACCTGTCCCACCTGCCACGGGCAGGGCCAGGTGCAGCAGCGCGCGTCCTCCCTGTTCGGCGTCGTGATGAACGTGACGACCTGCCCGAACTGCCAAGGGCAGGGCAAGACCATTGACCGGCCCTGCAACGCATGCGAGGGGCAGGGCCGGCAGATGAAGACGGTTACGCTCAAGGTGGATATCCCGACCGGCGCCGGCGACGGGAACTACATGCGCCTCCAGGGCCAGGGCCACGCGGGGATCCGCGGCGGCCCGGCGGGCGACGTGCTCGTCGTCATCGAACAGGAGCACCACGAGTTCTTCGAACGGCAGGACGACGACGTCATCTACGTCATGCCGCTCAGTTTCAGCCAGGCGGCCTTGGGCGACCAGGTCGAAGTCCCGACCCTCTCGGGCAAAGTCCGTCTCACCATCCCCCCCGGTACCCAGTTCGGCAAGGTGTTCCGGCTGCGGGGCAAGGGCATGCCCCATCTCAACGGGTACGGCCAGGGCGACCAGCTCGTAAAGGTCATCGTGTGGACGCCTACGGAACTCACCGGCCGGGAAAAGGAACTGTACCAGGAGCTGTCCGGCCTGAACAGCGGGAAGACGCCGGAGAACGACCGGGGATTCTTCAACCGGATCCGGGAAGAGCTGTTCGGCGACTGAAGCCGCCGCGTTCCACGCGAACTCCGGTCCGGTTTCCGCACGACCCCCGCCTATGCGCCACTGGGTTGAAGTCACCATAACCGTCTCGTCAGAAACCGAAGAAGCGATCGTCAACGCGTTCTGGGAACTGGGGTCCAGCGGGGTCCTGCAATCCGGGGGCGGTCGTACCGGTGCGTCCGATCGCGTGACGGGTTTCTGGCCTGATCGGCCCGGTGTGGACGAGAAGCTCGACCGGATCGCCCGCCTTTGGGAAGAGCTTCGCAATCTGGGCATGGCGGAAGGTCCATGCCGGATCTCCTCGCGAATGGTTTCCGAAGACGACTGGGCCGGGAAATGGAAAGCGGAATTGGGGCCCGTCCGAGTCTCGGAAGGTCTGGTGGTCGCACCGCCGTGGTCTAAGGCGCCATGGCCCGAGGCGCACCGTTCCGGGCCGTCCCTGACCGGCCGACCGCTCGTGGTCCGGATCAACCCGGGCACGGGGTTCGGTACGGGTGGCCACGAGACCACGCAACTGTGCCTGCGGCAATTGGAAAAACGGATCCGGCCGGGAGACCGGGTGCTCGATGTGGGATCCGGTTCCGGGGTGCTCGCCATCGCCTCGATCCTCCTGGGCGCTACCCGGGCGACGGGCATCGACATCGATTCCGAGACCCTCGGAAACGCGCGGGAGAACGCCCGGCTGAACGGGGTGGCCGACCGTGTCGACGTGCATGCCGGCCGCCTGGATCATCCCGCGGTCAGCGGCCACTACCGGGTCGTGGTCTCCAATATCAGCGCGGCCAGTCTGACCGACATGCTTCCCGGTTTCGCAGCCTGCCTGCACCCCACGGGCGAGCTGATCCTGTCCGGTCTGCTCATCGAGGAAGCCGAGTCATTCGAAGCCGCGCTGGCCGGCGGGGGTTTCTCGCTGATCGAGCGCGAGACCATGGGCGAATGGTGGGCCGGCGCGGCCGTCCCGGCAACCGGCCGGTCGGCAGCCGGACGGACGGCGAGCCTTGATCGGCGGAACTGATGGAATTCAGCTACGTGCCCCCGGATCGGATTAGGGGGAATTCGGCCTTCATTACCGACAAGGACGAACAGCATCACCTGGCCCGCGCATTGCGGAAGAAACCCGGGGACGCCGTTCAGTTCGTGGACGGCGAGGGCTGGATCTACGAAGGCGTGCTCGTCCGCATGAAACCGGAGATCGAAGTCGAGATCCGGGACCGTCGGAGAGACAGCGAGACGGAATCGCCCGAAGTCACCCTTGCGCCGGCGCTGCTCAAGGGGCCTCGACTGGACACGGTCGTCGAGAAGGCGACGGAGCTGGGTGTCGCCGCCATCCTTCCCATGCGCAGCGCCCGGACGGTGGCGGGCGGCGACGGACCTTCCGGCCAACGGCTGGACCGCTGGCGGCGCATCGCTCTGAGCGCGATGAAGCAGTCGTTGCGCGCCCGGTTGCCCCGGATCGATCCGGTCACCGACTTGGAGGACGTCGTGAGTTCCGCGTCTTCCTACGACCTGGCCCTCATCGCCTGGGAAGAGGAAAAGGAAAGACGCCCGGGCCTCGCATCGGGCCTCGACGTGAAAGGCCTCGACGCGAAGGGCAGACGCGTCCTGCTGATGATCGGCCCCGAGGGGGGTTTCGCCGGGGAGGAGATCGCCATGGCCCGTGAGGCGGGCATGGTGACGGTTTCCCTGGGACGATCGCGTCTCCGGTCCGACACGGCGGCCATCGCGGGGCTGGCCCTGCTCATGGCGGCGCTGGAAGCCCCGTGACCGTGGCCGGCGGGAGTCACCAGTCCCGTGTCATGCACGAAGCGCAATGGAGGACGATACCATGCCCGAGTGTCTGTTCTGCCGGATCATCGCCGGATCGATACCGACTGAATTCGTCTACGAAGACGAGCACGTCGTGGCCTTCCGGGACATTAACCCCGCCGCACCGGTGCACATCCTCGTCGTACCGCGGGCGCATATCGAAACGGTCGCCGACCTGGGCAGCGATAGGACCGGGGTCATGAGCCGGCTCACGGCAGCGGCGAACCGGATCGCCCGGGATGTTGGCGTCGACGCCGGCGGATACCGGTTGATCGTCAACTGCGGCCGGGACGGGGGCCAGACCGTTTTCCACCTCCACATGCACCTGCTCGCAGGGCGCAAAATGCCCGAACTGGCCGCTTGATCGTCAATGGCCGGGACGAAGGGCGCCTATCGGGACCGGGGAAATTAACTCCTTGCTTTTTCACCCGGTCCATGGCATATTAGATAGGCTTGAAAAGAGACGGAGAGTAAGACTTGGTTCACCCGATTTGAGCGGCATGAGAGGGGGTGTGAGGATGCCAGGTATTCGTGTCAGGGAAGGAGAACCGTTCGAAAAGGCCCTGCGGCGTTTTACCAAGACTTGCGAGAAAGTCGGCATCATGTCAGAAATACGCAAGCATCAGCATTTTGAAAAGCCAAGCGCGAAACGCAAGCGCAAGCTGAACGCGGCGAAGCGGAAGAATCAGAAGCGGCTCCAGCAGGAAAAGTACTGATCCACCGGAACGGCCCATGGCGCTTAAAGAGCGTTTGACGGACGATATGAAGTCGGCACTCAGGAACCGGGAAACCGTTCGCCTCGGCCTGGTCCGCATGATACGCGCCCAGATCAAGAACCGGGAGATCGCCAAGGGGAGCGATCTGGTGGACGAGGAAACGGTCGAGGTGGTCTCCTCCCTGATCAAGTCCCGGAAAGAAGCACGGGAGTTCGCCGTCAAGGGGGATCGAGAGGATCTGGTCGCACAGGCGGAAGAAGAACTGGAGATCCTTGCGTCCTATCTTCCGGAACAGCTGTCCGAGGAAGAGATCAGATCCGTGGTCCGGGAAGTCATCGACCAATCCGGCGCCGCGGGACCGGGAGACATGGGCAGGATCATGGGGGCGGTCATGCCCCGGGTAAAAGGCCGGGCGGACGGCAGGCTCGTCAACACCATCGTGCGGGAATGCCTGGCCACGCAGGACGTGCAGTCCAAGCAGACCGGATGATTCCTTCAAAATCGCGGTCAGCGGCGGTCCTGATTTCGAAGCCTCTCCGAATCCCCGGGGAGGCTTTCCGTGTTTTGATGCCATGAACTGGATCGATATCGCCATCGGGGTCCTCGTCCTCTTCCAGGCGGCAACCGGCTTTCGCAAGGGATTCGCGCGGAGCCTGCTCGACCTCGCCGGCATCGTCGCGGCGGTGGTCATATCCCTGACACAATTCGGCCTGGTGTCCGATCTCCTCATCCGTTTGACCGGCATTTCAACCGGCTGGCTGCACTGGTTCAGCCTGTTCGCCTGCCTGGTCCTGTCGCTCGCGCTGGTCAACGTCGTGACCGGCGTAGCGGGGCGTTCGTTACGGGAAGCTTCAAAGTCCCTTCTCGACCGCGTGGCCGGCTTTCTGCTCGGCGGCGCGCGCGGATGCGTCATCGCGAGCCTGCTGTTGATCCTCTATGCGTTCATGCCGTTCACCGGTACGGCGAAGACCCAGCTGGACCGGTCGTCCCTGGCGCCGGAAGCCATGTCCATCATACCGGCGATCGTCGACACCGTCATGGACCGCGTGGCGCCCGGTTCCCCGCCTGTCATGGAGAAACTGGAACGGTACCTGCGTACCGGGTAACCGGCCCTAAGAGCGCGGGCGGTCCGATGCGCGCAGGCGGCCGAAGGGAACGGGCGGTCCGAAAGCGCGCAGGCGGCCGTCGACGATGCGAGAACGACCGAAAATGAAACCCGGAATACCTCCCCACACGCTGAAAGTACTGGAATTCGACGCCGTCAGGACCATGTGTTCGGAGAGAACGGTCTCCGCGGCGGGCCACCGCCGGGCCATGTCCCTGGAGCCGGGCGGAGACGTCGTCGTGATCCGGAACAACCTGCAGACCGTCACCGAGATGCGCGGTTTCCTTGACCAGGCCGAATCGGTTCCCCTGCGGGGCATCAAGGACATCGGCGCAGCCCTGGACCAGGCCGGCGTGGCCGGTGCAAGGATGGAGCCCCAGGCCCTGCTCGACGTGGCCGACACCCTCCGCGTAAGCCGGCGCATGCGGGCATTCGGCCAGAAGTTGCGTAATCGTTCCACGGCCCCCCACGTCGCGTCCCTCACGGCCGGCCTGGGAGACTTCCAAGAGATCGAAACCTCGATCGGGCAAGCCATCGACGGCGACGGCAACATACGCGACCACGCCAGTCCCGGTTTGCGGCGCATCCGCACAGACCAGCAGACTATGCGGGAGCGCGCGCGAAACTGGCTGCAGCGGTTCATTCAGTCGGAAGCCGGGGCCAGGGCGCTGCAGGAACCGGTCATCACCATGCGGGACGGGCGGTACGTAGTCCCGGTACGCATGGATCACCGCGGCCAGGTGCAGGGCGTGGTCCACGACCAGTCGGCCAGCGGCGCCACGGTATTCATAGAACCCATCGGCGTCGTCGAATTCAACAACCGGCTGCGCGAACTGATCGTGGCGGAAGGCCGTGAGATCGAACGCATCCTGCTGTCCCTGACCGACCAGATACACCAGCAAGTGGAAGCCATAACCGTTTCGTACGGCCTGCTGGGCCAGCTCGACTTTTTTCACGCGGCCGCCGTGCTTTCCATCGACCTCCGGGCCGCGCCGCCGCGGCTGAATACCGACGGACGCATCGTCCTGCGCAACGCCCGGCACCCCATCCTACAGCTTTCCGAGCAGTGCGAAACCGTCGTCCCGCTGAACCTGCAGGTCGGGGAAAACGCGCAGACCCTCGTGATCACCGGTCCCAACATGGGCGGCAAGACGGTCGCCTTGAAGTCGATCGGCATCCTGACCATGATGGCCCAGGCCGGATTGCACATACCGGCGGACGACGACACCGAAATCGCCGTGTTCGACACCGTCTTCGCGGACATCGGGGACGAGCAGTCGATCGAGGCGAACCTGAGTACCTTCTCAGCCCACCTGGTGCATATCCGGACCATACTGGAGGAGGCCGGCGATCGCACCCTGGTGCTCCTCGACGAGCTGGGCGCGGGCACGGATCCATCGGCGGGTTCGGCCATGGGCATGGCCATCCTGGAATCGCTGACCATGCGGGGAACCGTCACCGCCGCCACGACCCACTTCGATACGCTCAAGGCTTTCGCCACCCGGACCGAGGGGGTGGAAAACGGCTCGATGATTTTCGACGTGGAAACCCTGACGCCTTCCTACCAGTTCAGGCAGGGCATCCCCGGCGCCAGTTACGCCCTGGAAATCGGCAGCCGGCTCGGTATGCCCGGCGACGTGCTCGAGCGCGCGGCCCGGTTCATGGGCACCGCCGAAAAACGTCTGGACGAGGTCATCGTGGAAGTGGACCGGAAGCACGAACTGCTCGTCGCCGCACAGGAGCAGGCGGACCGGCTACGCGCTGATCTGGATGGACTGAAACGGACCTACGAGGACCAGATCGCTTCCTACCGGCAGAAGGAACGCGACACGATCGCCGCCGGCCGGGAGAAATTGGACCGGCTGCTGAAAGACGCCCAGGCCGCCATCGACCAGGCGGTGGCCGCGGTCCGCAGGGAACAGGCCGCAACCGGGGCCGTCGAGGCATCCCGCAAGACGGTCGGTGACCAGCGCGCGCGGCTCCAGCACCTGCTCGATTCCATCGAGTCCGGTACCTCTTCCGCAGAAGGTGACGCCGGAGCGTCCGCCGGGGGCACGGAAAGCGCCGTTCCGGAACGCGACGGGGGGCTCTCTGCAGATTCCGCACGGGATCGCGACGGGGGTTCGGCCGCAGATCGCCACGGGAGGCTCACCGCGGAGCCCGCCGGGGAGACCATCTCGGCCGGCGACGAGGTGTGGGTGACGTCGCTGGGACAGGCAGGAAGCGTGATCCAGGACCAGGGAGACCGGCTGCGCATCCGGACCGGCAGAATGGAGATCACGGCCCGGCGGTCCGAAGTCCGTCTCCACAAAGCCGGCCCCGCGCCGTCACGGGGAAAAACCGCAGGCCGCGTGGAAGTCCGGATGGACCGTCCACGCGCCGCCCTGTCGGAACTGGACGTGAGGGGCTTTCGCGCCAGAGAGGCCATCGATGCCGTGGACCGCTATATCGACCAGACCACCCTTGATGACCTCAGCGAAATCCGTATACTTCATGGTAAGGGTACCGGGGCCCTGAGCAGCGCGATCCAGGAGTTTCTGCAACAACACCCCCTGGTCAAGTCCTCCCATTTCGCCGAACAGCGCGACGGAGGGACCGGGGTGACCATCGTGGAGATGAAAGAATGAGCGTTTTCAGACAGGAGGACGAACATGGCCTTTACGCTGCAACTGGGTGAATCCGCGCCGGGGTTCTCGCTTCCGGCGACGGACGGCAGGACCTACAGCCTGGACGATTTCTCCACCGTCGATACGCTGGTGGTATTCTTCACCTGCAACCACTGTCCCTACGTAACCGGTTCCGACGAAGTGACGCGCGTTTCCGCGGAGAGATTCGCGTCCCGCGGCGTCCGGTTCGTCGGGATCAATTCCAACAGCGAGGTCACGCATCCCGACGACGACTTCGATCACATGGTCGCACGGATGAACGTCCATCGCTTCCCGTGGGTCTACCTGCGCGACGAGTCCCAGGATACCGCGCGGGCGTACGGCGCCCTCCGGACCCCCCACTTCTACATCTTCGACCGGGACCGGAGCCTGGTCTACACCGGCCGCGGCGTCGACAGTCCCCGGGACGCGGACGGCATAACGGTAAACGACCTGGAAGCGGCCCTCGACGACGTGACGGCGGGGCGTCCCGTGCGAACGGCGCTCACCAACCCCATCGGGTGCAACGTCAAGTGGGAGAACCAGGACGCGCACTGGATGCCGCCGGAGGCGTGCGACCTGGTGTGAGGGCTTGAACAAACCCGCCGCAGGCCGGCGGCTTACCTGGGGAGAGCGCCTTGGCGCGGATACCGGAAGAGCTCATCGAATCGATCCGGTCGCAGGCTGACATCGTGGACATCGTGTCCGACTACGTCACGCTGCGCAGATCGGGTAGAAACTACATGGGGCTCTGTCCGTTCCACGACGAAAAGACCCCTTCCTTCAGTGTCAACCCGGAGAAACAGATCTTCCACTGCTTCGGCTGCGGGAAGGGCGGCAGCATGTTCACCTTCCTCATGGAGCACGAGAACGTCACCTTCGTCGAAGCGGTCCACCACGTCGCCCGCCGCCTTAACATCACCATACCCGATACACAGGGGGAACGCGAGGCCGGCAGCGAGGCGGAAAGCCTGGCGCGCGTGACCCGGTTCGCCGCCCGGTTCTTCCACGACCGGCTGGTGAACAGCGATCGGGATTCCATCGTCCGGCGGTACGCCGAACAGCGCGGGCTGTCCGAAGAGACGATAAAGTCCTTCGGGCTCGGGTACGCGCCCGATTCATGGAATGACCTGCTCGGCGCCGCACGGAAACAGGGTATCGGCGCGGACTGGCTCGTCAAGGCCGGATTGGCCAAGGCGGGTGAGCAGCGTACCTACGATGCCTTCCGGAATCGGCTCGTCTTTCCCATTCAGGCGCCGAGCGGCCGCGTGGTCGGATTCGGCGGGAGAGCGCTTTCCGACGAGGACCAGCCCAAGTACCTCAATTCACCCGAATCCCCCATCTACCGGAAGAGCCAGGTGCTCTACGGGCTGTACCAGGCCCGGGAGTCGTTGCGGCGGCAGGGACAGGCGCTGGTCGTGGAGGGCTACATGGACCTGCTCGGCCTGCATGAACTGGGGATCCAGGGGGTGGTCGCCCTGTGCGGAACGGCGTTGACGCGGGAACAGGCCCGGCTCCTGGCGCGTTACGGGCAGCAGGCGTTCCTCGTCTACGATTCGGACCAGGCCGGGGTGAGGGCGACCTGGCGCGCCATCGAACCCCTGGTGGAAAGCGGGCTCTGGACCCGCATCGTGCGATTGCCGGAAGGTTACGATCCCGACTCCTACGTGAGGGAACACGGGCGGGACGGGTTCATGAAACGCGTCGAACAGGCGGATTCCATGGCCGATTTCATGGGCTACCATGCCAATCTCCAGGCATCGGGCGAGCGGGACGAAGTATTCCGGACGCTGGCCGGCCTGATCCGAAAGACGACGAACCTGGTCCACAGGGAAATGTACCGGGAAGAAGCCGAACGCCGGTTTCCGGCGCTGCAGGGCCTGCTGGCCTCTGAACTACGGCACCCAAGCAGACCGGGCAGACCCGGCGGACCAGGTGGACCACGCGGACCAGGTGGACCGGACGCCGAAGGGCGAGATCGGCAGGCGCCTGCCGCCTCGGCGGCGCGGGACGGCGACGAACGGGTGGAACGCGACCTGGTCCAGCTCATGCTCAGCGACCGGACGATCGCCGAACTCGTCGAAGGCCAGCTCGAGCCGCAGGATTTCAAGTATCCCCTGTACCGCCGGATTGTCGAACAGTGTCTCGCCGTACTGGGCGGCGCGGGACTGGGCGGAGGGGGGTCCTACGATCTTTCCGGCCTGATCGATAACATCGGCGACGACGAGGTCGCGCAGGTGATCACGGAACTGATCAACACGGCGGACTCCGGCGTTCACCTGGAGCAAAGAGCCCGGGACCATATCGTCCGGATCAAGCAGAAACGCCTCAAGGAGAGCATGGCCCGCCTGTTGGAACAGATCAAGCAGATGGAAACGGGGGGTCGGAGCAGCGAATTGAACGACGCCATGGCCACCTACATGGAACTCAAGCAACAGGAAAAAGTCCTGCTGCGATCGGCGCGCGGCGGTTGAAAAGCCCCCATCTTTTGCTTGACGATGACCCGCCGTTCGCCTATATTGGTCCAGCTTGTCGGGCATGCTAGACTGGGCGTCATCCATGGGCCTGTAGCTCAGTTGGTTAGAGCATCCGACTCATAATCGGACGGTCCCAGGTTCGAGTCCTGGCGGGCCCATTTGCCGGGCGCTTAGCTCAGCCGGTTAGAGTGCCACGCTCACATCGTGGAGGTCAGTGGTTCGAGTCCACTAGCGCCCATCGGTTGTTAAAGTTTACGACGGAAAACGGAGGCTTTGCTGAAGTCTCCGTTTTTTAATTGGGTCTGCAATGTATCGTCTCCTCACCCTGGACATCGACGGCACGCTGCTCGACGGCAGGCGGGAAATGTCCGATGCCACGGTCGAGGCCGTTCGCCACGCGGCCGGCCGCGGCGTCCGCGTCACGGTGTGTACCGGGCGAAGCCTGCCCTCCGCCGAGGAAGCCGTGGGGCTTCTGCCGCTGAACGCACCCTACGTACTGAACAATGGCGCCATGATCTACGACGCCTCTGTTCGTCGCGCCAGGTATCTGCGAAACCTTCCGAGTCGTCTGGCGATGGATGCCGTCCGGGTCTTTCGCGGCATCGGGTTCCATCCCATCGTGTACGGCCCCCTGCCCGAAGTGCAGTACTTCTACTACGACGCCTTCGATCCGGACAACCACGCGTTCATAGACTATGCCGAACAGAACGCCGACCGTGTTCACCGGGTGGACGACGTGTGCGCGTTCCTCCGGCAGGACGTTGCCTGCATAACGGTCGCCGAGCGCAACGAACGGGTCGAGTCCTGGAAATCACACATAAGGACGCAACTTCGCGATGCGGGGGTGGTCTTCGAAATCAGTCCGTGGGACCCTGGCTACCACGTCATCACGGTCATGCCGGCCGGCGTGTCCAAGGGCGACGGGCTGCGCAGGCTGGCCCGCCTTCTCGGGATCGGCCTCTCCGAGGTCATGGCCGTGGGGGACAACCTGAACGACCTGGATATGATCGACGTCGCGGGCCTGGGCGTGGCCATGGGCAATGGACCGCCCGAAGTCCGCGACCGCGCGGATCATGTCACGGCTTCGGTGGAAGACGAGGGCGTCGCCCGGGCCATCGAACGATTCATAAGCTGATTCGAACGATTCATAAGCTGATTTGAAAGAGCCGCAACCATGACCTACGACCTGATCGCCATCGACATCGACGGCACGCTTTTGACATCGCGCCGCGAGGTCTCCCCGGTAACGCGCGAAGCGCTTCGAAGGGCCGTCTCGGCCGGGAAGCGCGTGGCGCTCTGTACCGGGCGAAGCCTGAACTCCGGCCGGGCCGCGGCGGAGCAGGTGCCGTCCTCCACAACGCTGGTCTTCCACAGCGGCGCGCTCATACTCGAGCACCTGGACGGTGCGTTGCTCCGGGCAAAGAACCTGCCCATGGGCCTGGCGGCCGACCTGGTCGATTTCTGCCGGCGGCGCGGCCACGACCCGCTCGTCTATGAACCTGTCCCGGAGAGCCGGTATATCTGGTTCGAGCACCCCCGCTCGGCGAACGGCTGGCGGGAACGCTACCTGGAAGCCAATGCGGACAAGGCCTTTCAGGTGGACGGCCTGGAAGAGGTACTGGGCCGGGACCCGGCGCAGATCGCGGTGGCCGGAAGGGGATCGTCCATGCATGAACTGAAGGCGGAGCTGGCGGAATACGGAGACCGGATCGGCGTCATCCTGTCGCGCAGCACTCTGGTGGGCGACTACTGGTGCATGGAAATCGTACCGGCCGGCGTGTCGAAAGCGAAGGCCCTCGCTTTCCTCGGTGAACGCTACGGAATCGGAGCGGAGCGGATGATCGGCATCGGCGACAATTTCAATGACCTGGACATGATCGAATACGCCGGCCTCGGCGTGGCCATGGGGAACGCGCCCGACGCCGTGCGGCGCGCTGCGGACCTGGTCGCGCCGGACAACGACGCCGACGGGGTCGCCCACGTCATCGACACCTGTCTGCTGTGAACGCTCCCCCAGTCTGCTGTGAGCGCTCCCCCTGCCTGCAGTGAGCGTTCCGCGGTCCTGCCGGACGGGGGAGAATCATTTGATTTTTTAACGGATTTCCCTATCTTCCTGTATAACCCTGTTGACACGGACGACGAGACAAGGCGAGAGATGGAGTCTGTACCGAAACAACGTGACCCGAACCGGGACAAGGAGATATTCAAAATGACTCGATTGGTTATGGCTACCGCGGCGCTTTCCGCGCTGGTGCTGCTGGTCGGAACCGCAGCGCCCCTGCATGCCCAGCATGATGATCCGAACATGGAATGGGTGATGGACGGCCCCCTGTATGACCGTCTGGGCGGCGAAGAAATGATCATGGGTGTGATCGACGATTTCGTTGCCGCGGCCGTGGAAGAGGAGCCGTTGAAGGGTCATCTCGAAGGGGTCGACCAGGATGCGTGGAAGGAGACCCTGCTGGCCCAGTTCACTTTCGTCTCCGGCGGTGAAATCGAATACGACGGCAGCAGTTTCAAGGAAAGCCTGGCGGAAATGGGTATCGAGGAAGCATCCATGGAGACCGTCGCCGATCAACTGACGATCGCGCTGGAGCTGAACGAGGCCTGGCCGGAAGACGTGGATGAACTGCTGGTCGCCCTGGAATTGAAAGAAGCCGAATTGACCGAAGAGGAGATGGCGGAAGAGGGGACGGAAGCAGGAAGCGGCCAGGACAGTGAGGCCGGGAGCACCGATGGGGAAGCGACCGCGGACAGCGAAGCAGGTGGCACGGGCGACGGAACCGTGGAAGCGGACGGTGATGCGGCAGCCGCAGGCGACGAAACCGTGGAAGCGGACAGTGACGCCGGTGAGGCCGGCGGGGATGCCGGGGCAAGCGAAGCCAGTGACAGCGGAGCCAGCGACAGCGAAGCCAGTGATACCGCGGCCGACGGCGGCACCCGCGAATAAGCCGGCGGCGGCCTCCGCAGATAGGCGGACGGCGGATCCCACAGTTGTTCGGACCCGTTTTTCAAGTCGTTTCTCATGACCGGACGATGCACGGTGATCGTCCGGTCATTTATATATGGAGCGGATGGATGGCCATTGCGTACTTCGACTGCTTCTCCGGCATCAGCGGCGATATGATTCTTGGCGCGCTGGTGGACGCCGGCCTGGATTTCGACACGCTGAACAGCGAACTGGGGAAACTCCCCCTGGACGGATACCGGCTCACCCGGAAGACGGTGACCCGGCAGTATATCGCGGGCACCAAGATCGATGTCATCGTACGGACCGCGGAGGGCCGGGAAATCATCGAAGGACCCGGCGAGTCCGGACCCTTCCACGACCACGGGGATGCGAGGCACCTGTCCGATCTGACGTCCGTCATCGAAGGCAGCACGCTCGACGGGTCCGTCAGAAACCGGGCCATCGAGGTGTTCGATCATCTGGCGACGGCGGAAAGCAAGGTGCACGGCATTACGAAGCAGGAGGTACACCTGCACGAAGTCAGCGGGGTGGACGCCATCGTCGACGTCGTGGGCGCCTGTATCGGCCTGGCCCTGCTCGATATAGACAGGGTGTACGCGTCGGCCCTGCCGGTGGGACGGGGTTTTATCCACTGCGCACACGGCCGGATGCCCGTCCCCGCCCCGGGCGCGCTGGAACTGATGCGCGACATGGCGGTTTACCACACCGGGATCGAAGGTGAACTCGTCACCCCGACCGGCGCCGCGTTCCTTAAAGCCACGGCTGACGGACACGGGGTCCTGCCAAAGATGATATTGAAAAAGATCGGCTATGGCGCCGGTACGAAGGAACTCCCGGAACACCCGAACCTGCTCCGGGTATGCATCGGCGACGGAGTGGACTGACCGGGTCGAAGCGGACCCATGGTCCACCGCTACCCACCGCTGCCCAGCGGACACGGCCATCATGCTGCTCCAACTTGCCCTGGACACGCCGCACGCGGGAACGGTTCGCCGCCTCCTGGACGAGACCGCCGGCGACGTGGACATCATCGAGCTCGGAACGCCCCTGCTGATCCGATACGGGGTCGACATCATCGCCGGGATCAGGCGGGACCATCCCGACAAGAAGATGCTGGCGGATCTCAAGATCGCGGATGCCGGCGACCTGGAAGCGGGGCTTGCCTTCGATGCGGGGGCGGACATCGTCACCGTGCTTGGGACGGCCCATCCGGCCACGCTTCGTGAAGCGTGCGAGCGGGCGAAGCGGTCCGGCGGCCGGGTCATGGCCGACCTGATCACCGTCCGCGCACTGGACGAGGCGATTCCCCTGGCCCGCGGACTGGATCGGTCCGGACTGGATTTCATCTGTATGCACACGGCTTTCGACGCCCGGGGGCAGGGTGATGCAGCGCGAGACCTGGAAGTCATAGGCCGGGTCGGCGCAGCGGTCGAACGGGCGGGACTGGCCGTCGCGGGCGGACTGGACCCCGCCTTGATAAAGCGGCTGATACCGCACGGCCCGGACATCGTGGTCGTCGGGGGTTACATCACCGGAAACGCCGATCCCGGCCGCGCGGTCCGTGCAATCCGGCAAATCATGGAGATGGTGCATCGAACCGATGGATAACGAGCGGACTTCTCCCCCATTCGATGTCGTCGCCCGGTCCATCCTGGACGAACTCCGGCGGACGCTGAACCGGATCTCAAGCGATGAAGTCGAAGCGCTGATACGGGAAGTCATCGGGGCCCGGCGGATCTTCGTTGCCGGCGCGGGACGTTCCGGGCTGGTCATGCGCAGTTTCGCCATGCGCCTTGCGCAACTCGGCCTGACGGTGCATGTCGTGGGCGAAACAACCTCGCCGCCTGTCCGGCCAGGCGATCTGCTGCTGATCGGATCGGGATCGGGCGTGACGGAACGCCTGGTCCACTATGCCGGGAAAGCCGCCGAGACCGGCGCGCGCGTTGCGGTGGCGACCGCTGTCCCGGATTCTCCCGTCGCCCGGCTGGCGGACGCAGTCGTCGTCATACCCGCGCCTACGCCGAAATCATCGAAAGAAACCGGCGGTACGGAACACCGGTCGCACCAGCCGATGGGCACGCTCTTCGAACAGAGCCTCGGGGTGATGCTCGATGCCTGTGTCTTGCTGCTCATGGCGCGGCTCGACGAAACGGGGCGGAGCATGTTCGAACGCCACGCCAATCTGGAGTAGGCGCCGTCAGTCCCCGTAAGCGCCCATAGTTCCCGCGCGCTGCGGCCCCGCGCGCTGCGGCCCCGGGCCGCGGCTGCTATGCCTTCGACAGGTCCTTGAGCACTTCCCGGTTCAGGACGGCCCCAAGGAATCCGCGCCAGTGGCCATCGCGGTCTCTATCCGCCGACAGGTAAGGATCGGTGGCCAGGTACAGGGCACCGCCGGCTTTGTGCGGCTTCAACAACACCGCGGCCGAACCGTCGCCCCACCGTCCAAGGACGCGCACGTCGTCGTCGATATCCGTCGGCCGGACCCGCCACTGGTGCGCGTCGAGCGCGGCACCCTCGGGCAGGCTGGGCCATCCGGCGGTCAGCAGGATCCGGTCCGGATCGTTGAGGACGGACTCCGCCCGTATGCCGAACACCCGTTCTCGCGCGTTGCCATGACGCATCCCCTCGTCGAGACCTAAGTCGTCGGCCGAACCCACGATCCATCCGCCTGCCCGCATGAAGCGAATCAACCGGTCGACGACCGCGTCACTGACCGCAGGACAGGGCGTGCAGAAGAGCAATTCACACCCGGAGAGTCTGTCTCCATCCGATACCTGGTGATCGGACGCGTATCCCACCTCTCGTCCCGTACTTTCTTCGAGGATGCCGTGGGGTGTAACTACGTCCATCGAGGGCACGCGGCTCGCAAAGGAATCGTAGGAAAACAGGCATCGGTATCCCGGGGACGACTCACTGGCGTGTTCCATCTGCGCCACCGAACGACCGAGGGCGGCAATCGTCGCCCATTGCTCCGGGTTCGATTCCGAAAGGGCCCTGCCGCGAATGGCGCGGCCGTCCAACCACGCGGTGTCGTCCCAGGCATGCCAGCCAACGGCCGATACGCCCGGCGCGCAAGCCGCGCCCGTCCATTCCCGCAGTTCCCGCAGCGTGGCCTGGTACCTGCCCCGCATCAACTGCGAACCGACGACCATCCAGACCTCACTGTCCGCCAACGACCCGGCCGCGCGCGCCGCCCAGCGGATCAGGCGGCCGGTATCCGCCGCGGACTGAACCGGTGGGGATCCAGATCCCGGGTCGATGATGACGAAGTCGAGTTCGCGGGCCGTATGCTGAAAGTGAACGAGCGTTTCGGCTGGCAGCAGGGCGTCAAGATGGAAACCCATCGTCGCCTTCAGGTTCGACCTCGCCTTCTTCACGGTTTTGACCAGCTCCGCCGTGTACGCGGCATACTGTTCCATCTGCCAGATCCTGCGCCCATGCCGGTATCCATCTTCGGTCATTTCCATCGTCAACAGGCGGCCCTCGACGGACTCCATCACCGGTTGCCAGCGGTCCTCGGGGTACTCGCTGCCTCCCGTGGGCGCGTCCTCCAGCTGCAGTGCGTACAGCCCCTTGCAGGCTCCGAATACTTCCGTCACGCGCCGTACATAGTCGATGCGCCACGCCCGGGTATCGGGCAACAGGTAAAGGGCCTTCGGATTGCCGATGTGCAGGATCGAGCGGATGCCCGCGTCTTCCGCGGCGGCGATCATTTCTTTCACCCGGTTCGTCTGGTCTTCCGAGGTCAGCTGGGTTCTCAGATCGAATCCGCCTTTGAAGACCACGTATTGAAACCCGCCGGCCTTGAGCCCGGCAAAGTCGTCGCGCCATCGGTCCGCGCGGTCAAACTCGTTATAGTACGTGAAGGCCTGCAGTTTTGGTTTGGCGAACATGTCTCCCTTTCCAGCATGAATCCGCGATTGAAATCGTGATTGAAGTCGCGTCGGTTAATGGGTTGATAAAGGTAAGCGGAAAGGCGCCGTTGGGTAAATATCAGAACGCCTGTCCGAGACCGAAGTAGAAGAAGGTCCGGTCGTACTTCCTCGAATTGGGCGGGTCGATCTTGCTTTGGTTGTGAAAGCCCACGTCACCCCGTATCAGCCCGATCGGCGAACTCACCCGGACTCCCGCGCCGTAACCAAGCAGGAGATCTCCGAAACCGAAAGAACCCACCGTCTTCCCTACCCCGCCCCAGTCCGCGAATACGGCCAGGTCAAACCGGGAGATGGGTATCTGCATTTCATGCTGCGCGCTGATGGCGATCAGTCCGCCGTCGGGCTGGCCGATCCGGTTTATGCCAAACCCCCGCACCGATCGGTCGCCTCCGATGAACAGCCTGCTGTCGAGAGGAACGCGGTTTTCATTCAGCGCTTTAACGTAGGCGATCGAGACCGCAGTGGCAAAATCCGGCGCGTTGGGGATGGACAGGTATTTGCGGGCTATGGCCCTCACCGTAAGTATCGAGTTCCGGTTGAGCGTGGAACTGCCGAGGAGGGGGCTGGCGACGCTGCTCTGGAATTGACCGTAGAATCCCGTCTTCGGGTTCAGGATATCATCCCGGGTGTCGTACGTCAGCAGCCCGGTCAGACTGCCTTCGCGCCTGGACCGGAGGCTGTCGGCTTCCGAACCGCTTCGCAGGAGCTCGGCCAGTTCGTCGCTGAGCGACGACACCTCGATATTCTTCAGCGTATAGGTCAGTTGACTGCGGTAGGTGCGGGAGAGTTCGCGGTTGACCGCCACGGACACGCCCGCTTCCTGCTCGGTATGGCTGATGCGGTCCTCGCGCAGGAAGAACGCGCGCAGGATGCCCGTCGTCCTGGTCCGGAACAACCACGGCTGCGTGACCCCCGACTCGATGTGCTGGATGAGCGAACTGACCTGACCGTTGGCGCCAATAGTGATCCCCCGGCCCAGTAAGTTCCGGTAGGCGACACTGAAGCTGCCCCTGAAGCGTTCGGCCGTGGCGAAACCGGCGCCGAAGCTCACCTCCCCCCCGGGCAGTTCGGTGACCTCCACCACCAGGTCCCGCACCGTGGCCGAGGTGTCGCTCCTCAGGGGAGACAGGCGCACGCTGCGGAACAGGCCAGTCTGGAAGAGCCGGGTCTGGCTCAACGATATCTTCGCGTTGTCGTAGAGTTCTCCCGGTTTGATCTCCAGTTCGCGGATCACCACGTTTCTGTGGGTCTTCCCCAGGCCGCGGACCTGTATCGCGCCCACGCTGACGGGATGCCCTTCGAAAATTCCGAAGTTGACGGTAACGGAATGATCCTCATCGTGCCGCTCATATTTATAGTCCACCACCACGTCCAAAAGCGCCCGGCGATCGGCGAGACGCTGGATGTAGCGTTTGTCCGTCGCGGCGGACAGCCGGTAGAATACCTGGCCTTCCCGCGTGATCAGGTGCTGCCGGACCTCGTCTTCGGACAGGTATCCGAAGCCGTCCAGATTGACCGCGCGCACGGTGTACCGCGGACCTTCGTCGATGACGATCCTGAGCGCGACCCGATCCGCTTCAATCGGGTCGCGCACGTACCGGACCCTGGCCTCCAGAAACCCGCTGTTCCTGTAGAAACTCTGAATCGCCGTCAGGTCGGTCCGCCAGACGGCGTTATTCATTCGACTGCGTTGCCAGAATCTGGGTCGGAGAAAACGGTCCGTTCTGGTTTCAATCAGACCGAGTATGAGGTCATCGGCGATGGTCGCGTTGCCTTCGACGACGATGCGCTCGACGATGGGGGACTGCTGGGCGTCAGCGGGGGAAGCGTACAGGATCACCAGGAGAAACAACGTCCGGAGCGCACCGGGACACCGCGTCCGGGATGAACCGATACGAACCGATTCGGCAACGGTTGGCTTCGAGGGAAGCCTCTTTCCCTTTACCATGTGAATTGCCTGACCGTTTGGTCTCCTGTCGTCCTTACATGCGAAAGGCGCAGGCTTACCGAAACCGGAATTTGACCCGGAGGTCGATTCCGTTCTGGAAAAGATCGCCCGACTGATCGGAAAACGTTTCGATATACAGGTTATCGGTCAGTTGGTAACCGACCCGCAGCGAGTATTCCGAAGATTGGAACAACCGGGTAAAACTGACCCGGGCGCGACGGTTGATCCGCTTGCTGAGGGTAAGTTGAACCGGCGATCCGGCTTGAATGGCGCTGTTCATCGAGAATGGATCGCCCTCGACCTGGACTTCGTCGAGATTCAACAAGGCTTCCGCGAGTGCTTCTCCGGTCATCATGAAGGCCCTGTTTCTCATACCGGCGTATTCATCGGGCGTGGCCAGGCTGGTGAGTCCTGCCGTGCCGAAAGTCAGCAGGGAGACGACCTCGGGACCGTAGATTACCTCGGGGCCGGCAAGCTGCCGGGAACCCGAGGCCAGAATCTCTGTCGCGTTGTCGTTGCGCGGCGCCGCGCGCAACTGGGGCGTCACCGTCGATACCGGTCCGGATACGAGCAGTTCCACTTCGTAATAGGTATCATGAATGTCGCGCACGCGGGGCGCCCAGGCCTGAATGTTCAGGACCGGGTCGAGTTGCGCCACCGGGTACTCGATCAACGCGGTGAAGCTCTCCAACGGTACGCGCCTGGTCAGGTCGATCCGTCCGGTTTCCAGTTCGAAGGTCGCGCCCAGGTACCTGATCACGCCGTCTTCCCCGGCGACGGCGTTTCCGGTCACCACGGGATTCTGTACCGTATTGCCGAGGGCCACGCCGCCCTCGACGGCCAGCTGGGCGATGTTATTCTCGACGGCCAGGTCGATCACGTCCACGTCTACGTCCAGCGCGATGCTTTCGAGGAACGGGTCCGGCGTGCCCTGCGGACGGATGATCGCGTTGTCGAGGAGTAATTCGCCGATATTCAGCGCATGCGTGACGACTCCGGTCACGACGATCGGATCGGCTACATTGTAAATCCGTGAACGGTTCCTGTCGCCGGTCCAGGCAAGCGATCCGTCGATAACGAGCATGGCCGAACCGAGGCGCTCGATGTCCGCCTGGCTGAAATCGGCAAAGGCTTCGATTTCTGCGAAGGACAGGTTTTCCGTCAAGAGGCTGCCGGAAACGAGAACCGTACCGTCCCCGGCGCGGAATGCTGCGGGCTTCAGCGCGAAAGCGCCTCCGTCGACGTCGACCTGGAGTTCGTCTGCCCGGAACATCGGTTCGAAGTCACGGAACCGCACCGCCGCGTCCCGAACGGCGACCTGGCCGACCGACCGGGGGGAAGCGGTCGTTCCTCCGATGGACAGGCGAAAGTCGGCCTTCCCCTCGATGCGTTCGAGATCGTACACGATACCACTCAGGAAAGACAGGTCGATGTCGTCTCCCTCGACGGTCAGGGCGATATCCTCCAATCCGGTCGCATCGCCGGTCCGTTCGGTACGGTCCGGGTCATAAGGTATGGTACCGTGGGCGGATATGGTATCGTCGCCTTCGCGTATCCGCAGGTGCCGGATGTCGATTTCCCCGCCGCCATACACCAGGCGGGCAGCGAGGCTGTCCAGGGAGGCCTGGTTGTATGTCAGTTGATCCATGGAAACGCGGGCGTCTACGACCCGGGCGGAGGCCGGACCGGTGACTTCAATCCGGGTATTCACGTTACCACCCAGGGGGAGATCGAGATTGGCCAGTGCCATGACAGCGTCCATCCGGATGGACTCGGCCAGGATCGTGAAGTCGGACTCGCCCGTTTCGCCATTATCGTACGCCAGTCGGCCGTGCATCGAAAGCCGGCCCCGCTCGTCATCGGGTTGGTTGATACGGCGTATCGTGGCGGACATGGAATCCATATGGATATGAGCCCCGTCGAAATGCAGCCCGACGGGTTCGGTGTTGACAAGCTCGTTCTGAAGGCCGAACAGCTTCAGCGAATCCAGCGCCATGACCCCGTTGATGTCGCTGCGGTCCCGGACCGAACCATTCACGTCGATCCTGCCCCGGATGTACCCGTCCAGATCCGCGGGAACCACCTCGGAGAACTCCCGCAGGGGCGCCACGGCCAGGTTTTCCACGACCAGGGCCGCCGTGAATCTTTCGCCGGACGGAAGCGGCTCCGGTTGAACCTCCGGCGCCCATCGCAAATCGACCGGATAGACCAGATCGATCTCCGATCGTCCCAACGGACTCTGCACGGATAGCACAGGAACCCGCAGCAACCGGTCTTCGTAATGCGCCGATGCGACCACCGAGCCAAGCAGGTTGGTTCTGTTTCCTGTTGCATAACTCACGTTCGAAACGGTCAGCTGGCTGTCGATCCTGGGATCCTCTGGAGTGCCCCCCATGGAGATCACGCCGTCCATGGCACCGCTGAACGTGCCGGCCGACACCAGAAAAGGAGAGAAAAACTCCAGCTGCACGCTTTCCAGGACGGTTTCAAGGTCGACCGCTCCGTCCGCGGCAAGACTCGCCGTGCCGTCAACCGTTACGCGGCCGAAATCGCCCGCCAGTCTGAATTCATCCACGGTAATGACCCGGTTCTCCAGCTTCACGGTGGAGGGGGCCTCGGAATGCAGTATCCGGTCGTTCATCAATACATCAAGCGAATCGAGGGAAACCGTTATGGTGGACAGGTCCGGATACCCGGCCAGTCCCACGGCGTGCACGCTCCCGCTGAACGTGCCGGTGCCGCCTTCGATCGGTCTCTTGGAGAGTATGGAGAGCAGCGGAGACAGAGAAGTCTGCAGCAGATCGACCCGCAAGTCGTATGGGTACTGCCCGGTCAGCTCGACGGATCCTTCCGCGTGCACGGTGGGACCCGGCATCCGGGTCATGGTGAACGCCAGGCGGTCCTTGTCGATCGTCATTTCCAGATCGGTGCCGCCCAGGTCTTCGTTTTGAATCGCCAGGTTACTGACGGTACCCATCCCCGTTACGGAGGGCTGTTGAAGGGTGCCGGAGATATCGCCCCGCATGCGAAGAATAGCGTCCAGCCCCCACCAGGATTCGCTGCTGAGGTAATCTCCGAGCCTGAGGTCATGCACGTTGAAGTATCCGGAAACCGCCCCGTCGCCGGCCAGGTTCGTCCTGGTTCGAAGTTCCAGCCTGTCCAGCACGGCGTTGATCGTCAGGTTGCGGCGTTCGTCCAGAAAACCCTCGACTTTCGTTTCGCCGAGGTGGACATCGCCATAGGCCAGGCCGCTGAGCCACCCACCCAGCCGCACGGTCGGCCGCCGAAGCGAGCCCAGCAGGTAGAGATCCAGGTTGCCCGAACCGCGGAGTTTTGCGAAATCCAGCGGCGGGGGCAGCTTTCCGACGTCCTCCACGTCGACCGAACCGGTCAGCTGGATGTACCCGTCCGTGCCGAGTTGTCCCTCGGTGCTGACCCGGAAGGACGCTTCCCGGAAATCGGCCCGTAGCTGGCCGCGACGGTACGCGGCCGTTGCGGTGACTTCGCGCAGCGGCAGGCCGCTTATGCCCACCAGGGTGGAGGTAGCGTTCAGATCGGCCCTGCGAGGCGCGTCGTCGAAGCCGTCCCCTTCCATTTCGAAGGCCAATTCCACCTCGCCCTCCAGCGCGCTTTCGTCGCCGATGAGGACGGTCGGCAACGCGGGGAGCGCGATCCCGGGTGACTCCAGCTGCAGGCGGTATCCGGTAGACTCACCGCTGAAATCGAGCAGGCCCCGTCCCGATATCCATCCGGCCTCATGCCTGCCCCGGAACCGGTTGACCGTGAGCACGTCCTGCGCATAGGCCATATCCAACGCGGCCAGGTTGAACGCGCCGTATTCCGATCGCACCACCGGCGACGTGAACCTGGCCTCGATAGCCGGATCGGACAGGCTGTTGCGCAGCGACCCGGTCATGGTGAAGATCCCCGGCATGGTGTTTTCGAAACCGATGATCCGCAGTATGGCGCCGACCTGTCCGTTCGCGGCGAAGTCCAGCGTGGCCGGGTTCTCGTCCGCGGTCGAGATCTCGCCGGTTACGTGGTATCTTATCGCAGGGCCGTGGGCGGATTCCATGGTGAGGTCGTGTACCGTAAGGTCGTCCCCTTCGAAGTACACGTCCGTGTGCATATTCGTTGCCGCGTCTTCATAACCTGCAATACGGTAAGCCAAGTGCCCCGCGTCGATCTCGCCTTCCACCGTGAACGGCCGGAGCACGGAGCCGCTGAAACCGAATTCCCCGGCGCTCACTGCCGTGGAGTCTCCGGGATCGAAATAGCGGAACGTGCCGTTCCGGATCCGCAGGTCCCGCAGATCGAAGGGCAGGCCGGACGTTTCCCCATCCGTTGCGCCGTCCTGTGCCGTTTCTCCGCTGCCGGCCGCTTCCCCGCTGCCAGCCGCTTCGCCGTCCTGTGCCGGGCCTTCAAACAGCAGATCCAGAGAATTCATCCCGCTGCCGGCGGCGTCTTCGACGTAGGCCATGCGGAATCCGTCGATCCCGACGCTGAAGGGCGGCCCATCGCCCACTACTGCGTCCCAGACGTTGAAGTCTATCCTGATTTCGTCCGCACCCGCGACTTCCATACCGCCCTGGACGTCCGCCAGGCGCAAGGATACGCCCCGCATCGCCAGGTGCGTCCGCAAGCCGGTTACGACGCGTTCGATGGTTACCTGTCCGTTGAGCCGGTCCTGGACATTCCGAACCACGGCGCGGCGGACCTGGTCATTGCCCCAGCCGGTTCCCAGCAGGACGAGGACGGCGAGGCTCGCCGCCAGCGTCAGCGAGGCGAGCAGGCCCAGTCCCATCTTCCATATGTTCAGCCGTAGTTTCATCGTGCCATACCGCGATGTGAAGTCCGAAGCCGTCGACCCGATGCCGCCGACCCGAAACCGTCAATCGAACAGCTTGTGGACGAAACGGGTCCTCAGCGCCCTGGCGGCCCATTCCATGTTCCGTTCAATGTCCCGCCGCAGTTGCGCGTCCGGTCCCGCACCGTCTCCCTCCTCGTATCCCAGGCGGCGGGCAAGGAAAAGAAACTCCTGGGTAGACCAGTCCGGAAGGACCAGGTCCCGGGCATTGCCGCGCACCATCCGGAGGGCGTTGATCAGCCTGACGAGGAACCGGTATGCCCGGTCCAGCATGCCGCGCTCTTCGTTTGAAAGGAACCCGGCGCGGTTGAGCGTTTCCATGGCCTCCAGGGTGTTCGGCCCGCGGACGGAGGGGTTTTCGGCACCGTAGAGAATCTGCATATCCTGCACGAAATACTCGATGTCGATCAGGCCGCCGTAACTGTATTTGACGTTAATGGCGCCGGTTTCGACCAATTCGTCGTTCTGCCGTTCGCGAAGATGGGCCCACGACCTGCCGTCGACCGGGGCTTCGTGGTATACGAAGTCATCGCGGGCGGCCTCGACGTTCCCACCCAGGACCGGATCGCCCCCGATGGCGCGCAGTTTGATCAGCGCATGGCGCTCGTAGGGCAGGGCGCCGCCCTTTTCATTGAAATACGCGTTGAACTTCTCCAGGGATGAGGCCAGGGCGCCTTTTTCGCCGTAGGGCCGGAGCCGGAGGTCGATCTCGAACAGGCCTTCTCTCCGGGATTCGATGGTGCTGCAGATCATGCGCACGAGCCGCTCGTAGTACTCCGAATTCAACACGACGTGGGGGCCGCTCGTACTGCCCTGTCCGGCGTAGACGAACATCAGTTCGATGTCCGAGGCCCAGCCGAGTTCCCGGCCGCCGCATTTCCCCAGCGCGCAGATGCTGAAGACGCAGGGCTCGCCGGATGGCAGCGTGGGCTCGCCGTACTGCTGGCGCTGCTCCTGGTCGCAGATGTCGAAAGCCGATTCCAGGACCACCTCCGCCAGCGTAGTGAGTTCGCGGGAAAAGGCCTGGATGTCCTGATTCTTCTCCAGGATCTGGCGCATGCTGATCCGGAGCATCTCCTTGTCCTTGTACCGGTTCAGCAACTCCTTGCGGCGGACGTAACTTCCGACTTTCGACAACCGTGCGGCCAGTTCGCCTTCCATCTGCTCCCGCGACCTTACGATCCCGACCACCTTGATGTCCTGCAGCACGGGGAACAGGTTCTTGTACTGCATCCTGAGAAAGTCCTTCCACAGGAAATCGCTCGTGCCGAAGAGTGTTGCCATCGCGCTGATCACTTCCTGCTTCTCCAGCTGGTCGAACATCTCCTCCATCGCCCGGCCGGGCCGTACGTTGGCCAGGACCTGGTCGATCAACTGGTTGAAGTGTTCCAGGGCCTGGGCGGGATTCGGCGCCCGGGTCAGCAGGTGGGTAAACTGCTTGATGAGGGTGATCACGAACCGCAGTTCATGGAGTTTCCTCGGATCGGTAATCTTGTATCCACGCCGGTCGGTCACCTCGAGCGTGTCCTGTACCTCGACACCTGCGGCCGCGATATCGATCCTTCGTATGTTGATGTCGCGCAGCGCAAGGGCGGTCGAAAGGGCGTACAGGAACGCAGGGGTGTCCTGGCCGGTGATGTCGAGGCGGGTCGCCCCGGTACCGGTGTCGTTGTCGATCGAGACGCGAACCGGTAACATGGAGGAGCGCTCCGCGTCCTCTTCGTGGCGGAGGTAGTCCACGACGCGCTCGTTGATCCTTCGCTGCAGCGCCCCCGCGCTGTTCATCCGCAGGCTGTGCATGGCATCCTTGATTTCCCGCGTAATGGCGGACCAGTCCGGCGGCGACTCCGACGGCGCCCGCACGCGGAAGACATCCACGATTTTCCGTTGCGTCCTCAGTGACGCCGACGTGATGCCCTGCGGCGCAGCCGGCGTGCCCGGGCGCATGCGGCGGCGCCGTTTCGGTCGCTGGGACCGTTTTCGCCCATCCACCGCCGTCGCCGCATCGGCGTAGGTGAACACGTCTCCCCGCCGTATGCTCAGTCCATTTGACGCCAGGAGACCCGACAGGATCGAAATCACCGACAGGTTGTCGAAAGCCACGACGGTAAGCCGCCAGGTGGAATCTTCCAGGGACTCCACGTCGATCTCCGCGGCGTTGTCCGGCCCCAGCCGGCTGACCATCTCGATATGGCTCTGGATCACTCCTGGCTCGTAACGCTCGAAGTAGGCCGGCTCCATCCTGTCGAGATGATCCCGGATCAGCATATCCGGCAGATCGCTGCCCTTGAGCTTCTCCGAGAGTTCCGTGAATGGGATCGTATTCGTCATGCCGAGGTTCCGGGGTTATTGGTCAAGGGCACAATTTGCCTATCATACATAATACATCCAACCTTCCGTAAACACAACCACGGAACACATTTAGGTACACGCACACGGGCGCGCGTGTGTGCGGAGCGGGGCGGGACAGAGCGGGACCACAATAAAATGCGGATCATCTACTTTTTTCTTGACAGTCCCACGAAAGGTTATATTATTCGAAGCCATATTTGATAAGCCAAACTTTTTATTGCGCTGGCAACACGATGGTTGCCATAACGTATCGGACGGCATTATGGATGTCTGGAGAGAATTCGAGCACAACGAGATCACGCACAGTGGCGCGCACTATCTTATGACTGTGCAGCAGTTGATCGAGGACCAGGGATACGCCCGGGTATCGGACGTTGCCCGGGAAATGCACATCACGCCGGGCAGCGCGTCGATCATGATCAAGTCGCTGCGGGAGAAGGGATATCTCGAAGAGGACAGGAACCGGTTCCTCCTGCTGTCGGACGAGGGAAACCGGTTGGCGCAGTCGGTTTGGTCGCACCGACAGATCCTTATCGCTTTTCTCAAGGGCGTCCTGCATATCGACGCGGAACAGGCGGAGATCGACGCATGCAAGATCGAACACCTGATCAGCTCGAAGACGGGGGAACGGTTGCTTCTTTTCCTGCAGTTCCTTCTCTCGGACGATCCCCACGGCAAGGCGTTCCTCAAGTCCTACTGGGACGCCAACGTGCTGTCGATCTGCGATTTCGAGTCCTGCGCGGTGTGCGAGGAAGTGGGCGAATGCCTGGTCATCCGATCGGAGTCGGCGTGAGGGAAGTGGAAGCATTCTATATACCGGCGGCGGAACGCGCGCTGCCTGCAAATAAAAAGGGACTATCGCAACATGGCCCGGCAAGCCCGGCGATAGTCCCTGGCAGGACGAGTGTTACAGTCCCTGAGGGCGGTACGAACGTACGCATCCCTCTTATTCTTTAATATATATTGGCCGTTCGAAGGGGTCAATGTATAAGTCGAAAGGAATCCGTTAGATGTACAGTCGCATACTGATCGCCGTTATCGGCCTCCTCATCGTACCGCAGGTGCTGTTCGCGCAGGCCGATACAAAGGAGGATTCCGAAGAAATCAAGCGGAGGATCGACGCGCTGGCCCAGGAGATCGAACGGCTGAAACTGGGCGAAGCCCTGGTAGAGGCCGATCAAAGCCGATTCGGCTTCGGTCCTGCCGCTTCCAAAATCTACCGGACCGAACGCGGCGTGTCCATCGGTGGTTACGGCGAGGCGGTGTATTACAACTACGCCGGCGAAAGAGACGACGGCTCAAGCGGCAAGGCGGACGTGACCGACCTGTTGCGCGCCATCGTGTACGTCGGGTACAAGTTCAACGAAAAATGGCTTCTCAACACCGAATTCGAGTTCGAACACGGTACGACATCGGGGGGCGCCGGCAGCGTTTCGGCCGAATTCGTCCACCTGGAGTATACCCACAGCCCCGCCTTCAACATGCGTTTCGGCCTGTTGCTCGTTCCCATGGGCCTGGTCAACGAATTGCACGAACCGACGGTCTACATGGGCGCGAACCGGCCGGACGTCGAGAAAGCCATCATGCCCAGTACCTGGCGGGAGAACGGGTTGGGCATATACGGTGACACCGGCGCGATTTCCTACCGGGCTTATGTCGTCAACGGACTTAAAGGCGCGGAATTTTCTTCCGGTGGACTGCGCGGAGGCCGGCAGAAAGGCGGCAAGGCGGTGAGCGATCATTTCGCCCTCGTCGGCAGGGCGGACGTCACGCCGCGGCCCGGGTTCCTCTTCGGCGGGTCTGTCTACTATGGCAACTCGGGGCAGGATCTGGCCCGTGAAAACCCCAACGTCAAGGTCCCGACGGGAATCTACGAAGGTCATGTCGACATTCGCCATTCGGGACTGTGGTTCAGCGCCCTCGCCGCGTACGCGTCACTCGGAGACGTGGCGGCACTGAACGAAGCACTCGGCAAGACCGGCAGTGGATCGGTGGGCGAGACGCTGAACGGCTACTACGTTCAGGCCGGATATGATCTGTTGCACCGCACCGTCCACAGCGGCCAGTCCCTCATGCCGTACCTTCGTTTCGAGCGGCTGAATACCCAGGCTTCCGTACCTTCGGGTTACGAACAGAGCACGGCGAACGATAAAGGCAGCTTGACCCTCGGCGTCGCCTATCAGCCCGAACCCCGGATTGTCTTCAAGCTGGACTACAAGAACAACAGCAACGAAGCAGATTCGGGACTCGATCAGTTGAACTTACAAGTGGGGTACGTCTTTTAGCGCATGACCGCCACCCTGTTACTCGTATCCGGGTTGGTCCTGCTCGCCGGGGACCGACGTGAACCCGTGCGCATCGAGCGCCACCTGAACCTGATGGGAACGACGCTGGTGATCTCGGTGGAGGCCGGGGACCGGACCGCGGCGATCTCGGCCAGTGAAAAGGCGCTGGAAGCGTTGCGGCGTGCCGAGCAGAGGCTGTCGACCTGGACGAAGGATTCCGAACTGGCTCGGCTGAACGCGTCGGAAGCGGGACGTCCCGTGGACATCTCTCCCGAACTGGCCGCGGACCTGTCCACCGCCCGGCGGTGGTGGGAGGCGACCGGCGGGGCTTTCGACCCCGGGATCGGGAAACTCACGGAGATCTGGGGCCTGCGGAGCGGCGGGAAGAAGCCTGCCCGCGCGTTGATCGACCGGGCGGTCGACTTGCCGGGACTGGAAGCGCTGGGGATAGACGGTCCCACTGCCGTGCGGCGCCATCCCGGCCTGAGCATCGACGAGGGCGGATTCGGAAAAGGCGCCGGCCTGGACGACGCGGTCCGAAAACTGCATGAGACGGAAGCGACGTCCGCCGTCATCAACCTGGGCGGGCAGGTCGCGCTCTTCGGCGCGGGCAAACCTCTTCGTTTCGAGGTGGCGGACCCATCGGACCGGAAACGCGTTGCGTTGACGCTTACCGTTGAACGGGGCGCGGTGGCGACCTCGGGTAACAGCGAACGGAGTCTCACGATCGGCGGCAGGTCATACAGCCATATTCTGGACCCCGACAGCGGGATGCCCGTACCGGACTTCGGTTCGCTGACCGTGTGGGCCGACGACGCACTCGCGGCGGACTGCCTTTCGACCGGCCTGTACGTGCTCGGGCCGGAAAAGGCGCTGGAATGGGCGGCGGAACACGATGGGATCGAAGTCCTCGTGCTGGAAACATCCGACAGTGGGATCAAGGGCCGAGCGTCAACCGGATTCAAGGGCCGAATCGATACGGGAGGATCGGGTGTCGTCCTTTCCTTTCATTAATGCCGCGGTCCCGCGGAATCCGCGGCGACTTGGTCCCTGGCTGTTCGCGGCCATCGGCCCATGGTTCCTCGCTGCCGGCACGCTGTTTTCGATGCCGGCCATTGCTAGTGCCGGCGTTTACCTGACCGTGGGCGAAGCCCTTGAAATGGCGTTCCCTGACTGCGAAATCGTTCGGCAAACGATTTACCTTACGGAGAAGCAGAAAGCGGATGCCGGCGGCCGGGCTCGTGCGGAACTGAACAACACCATCATCCACCCCTACGTGGCCGTGAAGGAAGGCCGGGTCGCCGGGGTCGTCTATTTCGATCGGCATATCGTGCGCACGCTGGACGAAACGATCATGGTGGCCATTGACTCGAACGACAGGGTAAGCCGCGTGGAACTGTTGGTTTTCAACGAACCGCCGGAATACATACCTCCGGATACCTGGTACCGGTTGTTCCCGGGCCGCCGACTGGACGACCGCCTCGCGGTGAATCGGGGAATACGCGGCGTACTGGGCGCAACCTTAACGACGCGCAGCACCACCGACGCGGTGCGGCGCATGCTGGCGATTCATCATGTCATCAAGGATCAACTGGAACGTTGAGCAGGATCGAAGCCTGGTTCATGCATATCTCGACGATCCTGGTCGGGGGCACCGGGGTGGTTTACGCCATCATGAAATACCTGATGGATCCCGCCGATGCCTTCTCCGTGGTCGGCCACCCGTGGCAGCCCGGCGTGCAATACCTCCATATCATGGCCGCCCCGTTCGCGGTGTTCGCCATCGGGCTGATCTGGAAGAACCATGCCTACGACCACTATCGGCGCGGACTGACGACCGGACGGCGCAGCGGTATAAGCCTGATACTGTCCATGGCGCCCATGGTCGTCTCCGGGTATTTGATCCAGGTGTCGGTCGGCGAAACCTGGCGAACCGCCTGGATCGTCGTCCACTGCATCACTTCTTTTCTGTGGATAACCGGTTACCTCGCACACCAGGTGACCCATCTACGCAAAAAGGGGAAACTGCCTATCCGCAAAACACCTTCGAGTTCCGTGGCAACTACCGTCCCAGGACCCTCTGACACGAGATAACCCATGCACTCCGAACTCTTTACCGGTACAACGGCGCAGACGATTCGCCTGGATGAACTAAAGCCCGGCGAAAAAGGAACGATCAAGCAGATCAGGGGCACGGCTGGAGAAGAAGTGCACCTGATGGAAATGGGACTGCTTCCCGGGACGGCCGTCGAATTGATCAAACGCGCACCCATGGGCGATCCGATCGAGATACGCGTTCGGAGCTACCACCTGTCCATTCGATGCGCGGAGGCGCGTTCGGTTATGGTGGAAAGAATCTGAACTGAAGGGCAATAAAAAAGGACTATCGGTTCGGCTGGCCAGCTCTCCCCGATAGTCCCTGGACCAGGGGGATACGTACACTTGGCGAGTACATTCCGGTCCCGGCCTGTATTGGAATATACGCCCCCTGGTTTTCGGTGTCAATTCCATCGGATAACAGTGGGGCTTTCATGCTTAGAAAAACCATCTTCTGGATACACCTCTCTTCGGGTGTTGTCGCCGGCATCGTCATCCTGATCATGTCCGTGACCGGGGTGCTGCTCACCTTCCAAAGCCAGATCGTCGACTACGCCAACCGGGATTACGCCACGGTCCATCCTCCCGGTCCCGGCGCCGCACGGATGGATCTCGACGAGGTTCTCGCGGCGGTCCGCGGCGTCGAGCCCGAGACAGAGCCTACTTCCGTTACTATACGTCCCGATCCGGCCGAAGCGTACGTTGTTCGATTCGGCCGTGCGAAAACCGTCTTCGTCGATCCCTATACCGGGGTCGTCCGGGGCGAAGGCAATGTCGTCGTCCGCGATTTCCTCCGGGAGATCATGTACTGGCACCGCTGGTTCGGCGCAGAAGGCGAAAACAGGGCAGTCGCCCGGGCGGTTACGGGCGCCTGCAACTTCGCGTTCTGCCTGCTGACAATCACAGGACTGTACATCTGGTGGCCCCGCAGATGGACGCTGGCGGCCTTTAAGGCGGTCTTCTTGCCCAACTTCCGAATCAAGGGGAAGAACCGGGATTTCAATTGGCACAACTCCTTCGGCATCTGGTGCCTTCCCGCCCTTTTCCTGATCTCGTTGAGCGGCGTGGTTATTTCATATCGTTGGGCCGGCAACCTGGTCTATACGCTTACGGGTACGGCACCGCCCCAACGGGCGGCGCAATCCGCAGCGGAACCGGCAGCGCCCGGAGACGTACCGGCACCGTCGCCGGCCGCTCCCTCCGAGTCTTTCCTGGAAGCGGCGCGTCGGCAGGTACCGGAATGGGCGTACATCACGCTGAACCTGCCGGAGGAAGGCGCGGAAACCACCACGTTGTCCATTTCCGAGATGGACAACCGCATTCCGCTCACCCGCTCGACCCTCACCGTGTCCACGAGCGATGCGGGGATGGTCGAATGGGTTCCTTTCACCAGCCTTAACATGGGACGACAGATCCGTACCTGGCTGCGCTGGATCCACACGGGCGAAGCGGCCGGATGGTTCGGCCAGCTCATCGCGGGCGTGGCCTCGGCCGGCGCCGTGATCCTGGTCTGGACGGGGCTCTCCCTGGCCTGGAGGCGGTTCCGGCGGTTCAAAAAGACCCGGCAGAATATGGCACAGATCACGAAGGACATCCCAGGGGGATCCGATGAAGAACCACACCTTGCTCGCACAGGATGAAGAAAACCAGACCCGGGTGTACAGGTGCCACTCCGGGCATATACACGTCATTTACCGGCGAACCAATATCGCCCTGTCGTCGGGGGAGTTCCACGAACTCCTGGACTGTGTCGTACAGACTTTCGAATACATCGAGCAACAAAGCCCGGAGATCATGACATCGAAACACATCGACGTGACGTTCGAAGACACGGTCGTGAAGATGCCCCTGCCCGGTTTCAGGACGTTCGTGCTGGTCCTCAGACGGGCCATGGCCAGTTTTAGGCGTCTGTCCGGTTTGTACAACAAGCCCCCCGAAGCGGAAATCAGCAACGGCAACGGCAAGCTCATACCCTTTACGCCTTGCAGGTACAACCATCTGAATTGACCGGACGGCTTCGGCAGCCTGCCGGCGTGGGCAGTCTGTTCGGCCCGGGCGTTCCGGCCTGCCGGCGTGGGCAGTCTGTTCGGTCCGGGCGTTCCGGCCTGCCGGTCGGCTCGGCCGGCCCGCACGCACCGCTTTTTGTTCCCTTTTGTGATGTATTGCGTTATATTTGCCCTGATTCGGGCTTGCGTAATCTTTCCGATCCGATCGTTGTATCGTTTCCAAGCTGAACCGTTCCCAGATCATGACCGACACTACCGATACATACGCGGCACGGGAATCCGTGTACGACGTGCTCCTCGTCGGCAATCCGAATACGGGCAAGACGTCCGTATTCAATTCGTTGACCGGGCTTCGTCAGAAAACGGGCAACTATCCCGGCGTGACCGTGGAGAAGAAGACGGGCATCGTGACGGGACCGGACGGCGGAACGCTTCGCCTGCACGACATGCCGGGGATGTACAGCCTTATCCCGAAGTCCCTGGACGATTCCATCGCCCGCGAGGTGCTGATCGGGGAGGCGGACGAAGACCTGGACATCCGTCTCATCGTGGTCGTGGCGGACGCCTCGAACCTCAACAGGAACCTCTACCTGGTCACCCAGCTCATCGACCTCGGCATTCCCGTCGCCGTGGCCATGAACATGATGGACAACGCCGTCAGCAGCGGCGTCCACATCGATCTGGACGCCCTGTCCGAACAGTTGCAGGTCCCGATCGTTCCGGTGGTCGCTTCCCGCCAACAGGGCATCGACGAATTGCGGAAGATGATGTTCGACCGGATCGATCCGGTGGATCGGGATACGCGGCCGGCCGACGATACCGAGGTCGGGCCGGCCGACGATGCCGAGGCCGGGCCGGCCCCGCCATTGCCCAGGGTCTCCTTCGCCGAACGGTTTCCGCGGAGGCGGCTGCTGGGCGGCCTGCTCGACGAAGCGCTCGCCCCCGCGGCGGCGTGGTTCGGAGAACATACGAATCTGAACGAGGTGGCGCAGACTTCGGAAGCGCTGCGCGTGACTTCGAGCGACCGTGCGCTGCAGACGTGGATGGAAGGCCGCCAGGATGCCACCTGCAAAGACGATCTGAAACGTGTCGTGGAGCAGACGCGGGGCAGGCTGGACGAGATGCAGGTGCCCTGGCGGATGCTGGAGACCATCCTGCGGTACGACCAGATCGACGATCTCTATTCCAGGGTGGTGCGGGAGGAACGGGATGCCCGTTCCAGCCTGAGTGTCCGTCTGGACCGGGTCTTCACCCACCGCGCCGCCGGTCCGGCCATCGTCCTTGTCGTGTTCGCGCTGGTCTTCCAGTCCATATTCTCCTGGGCCGAAACGCCCATGACGCTCATAGAGGACGGGATCGGCGCCCTGGGCGCATTTGTCTACCAGTTCCTGCCGGAAGGCATGTTGCGTAACCTGCTGGTGGACGGGGTTATTGCCGGCGTCGGCGCCGTGCTGGTCTTCCTCCCCCAGATCCTCTTTCTCTTCTTCTTCCTGGCCCTGCTCGAAGACACGGGCTACATGGCCCGCGTCGCCTTCATCATGGACCGATTCATGAAGAGCATGGGACTGTCCGGCCATTCGGTCATGCCGCTGCTTTCGTCCTTTGCCTGCGCGATACCGGGCATCATGGCGACCCGAACGATCTCGAACTGGAAGGACCGGCTCATCACGATCATGATCGCGCCGCTGATGAGCTGCAGCGCCCGCCTGCCCGTGTACATCCTGCTGATCGGCGCGTTCTTCCCGTCCATGACGATTCTGGGCGTATTCACGATGCAGGGGCTCATGCTGTTCACCATGTACATATTCGGGATCGCCGTCGCCATCTGCGCCGCGCTCGTGTTCAAGCGGTTTTTCATGAAGGATGCCGTTTCCACGAGTTTCGTCATGGAACTGCCGCCCTACCGGCGGCCTTCCTTGAAGTGGGTGCTCCTGCAGATGTACGAACGGGCAAAGGTCTTCGTTACGGAGGCGGGACAGATCATCCTGGCCATTTCGGTCGTCCTCTGGTTCCTCGCCTCGTACCCGCAACCGGACGACTACGATTCCATGTCGTCCAGGTCGCGCATACAGCAGAGTTACGCCGGGCAGCTCGGCCAGCTGATCGAGCCGGCCATCGAACCGCTCGGGTTCGACTGGAAGGTGGGCATCGGGCTGATTACCTCCTTCGTCGCCCGGGAAGTACTGGTCAGCACCATGGCCACGATCTACAACGTGGAGGAGGCCGACGAGACCTCGGTCGATCTGAGGTCCTCGCTACGAAGCGAGACGGACCCCGATACGGGCGAGCGAGTCTATACGCCGCTGGTCGCCGTATCGCTCATGGTCTTCTTCGCACTGGCCTGCCAGTGCATGGCCACGGTCGCCATCGTGAAACGGGAGACCAACGGCTGGAAATGGCCCATCGTCATGGTCCTGTACATGACGGCCCTGGCTTACGTGGGATCCTTCGCCGTCTACCAGGGAGGACGGATCCTGGGATTCGGATAGCCGCCGGACTGCTTTGGGGCCGCCTGGCAGCCACCGGACCGCTTGGCTTTTAACCCGTCCGCCATTATCTTGCTATCATGGACCTTCAAACCCTGATCGTCGCCATCACCGTGGGGGTCGCGGCCGTGTTTGTCGTCCGCACCTTCACGCGGCAGTTCACCTCGCGGGACCGGAAGGGATGCGGGAGCTGCGCCCACGGCCCGTCAGGCCATGGCGGTGCCGGGTCGGCCAGACAGTCCGGCGCGCACGAGAACGGCGATCTGATCCAGGTGGAGTCGATCCAGGTGGAGGAGTCCGTCCGGGAATAGCCTGCGTCGAGCGGCACCGGTCGTCATCAAACTACATGTCCGTACTCGATACCATCCGAAACAGACGGTCGATTTACGAATTCAAGACGGAACCGGTCCCCCGGGAAGTCATCGCCCGCGTGCTCGAAACCGCCGTGTGGGCGCCGAACCACAAGCTGACCGAACCCTGGCGCTTCCTGGTCGTCACCGGGAAGACCAAGGAGGCCCTGGCGAACATCTACTGCAGAATCCAGCGGGTAAAGACGAAGTCGGACGATGCCGGCATCCTGCGGAAGGCCACGGAGAAGGGCTACGCCAAGATCATGTCCAAGCCCGTGATCATCGGCGTGGTCTGCAAGAAGGACGAAGACGCCTTTCGCGCGCGGGAGGACTACGCGGCCACCTGTTGCGCCATCCACAATATCGCCCTGGCCGCCTGGGAAGAGGGCATCGGCATGCAGTGGAGCACGGGCGGACTGATCCGGGATCCCGATACGCTGGAACTGCTGAAAATCGACACCCGGGAGGAAGAAATCGTCGGATTCCTCTACACCGGCTATCCCGCGCAGGTCCCCGCCCAGAAAAGAGTACCCGCCTCCGAACGGACCGAATGGTTCGCCTGACCGTCCCGTCAACCTGTCCATGTCAACCTCGAAACAGCCTGGAGACGCCATGTCCGTAGTTTCCGAAGAACGATTCGCCTCGGGATTCCTGTGGGAAGATTACATGCGGAACAGCGAAAAGAATCTCGAGCGGTTCAATGACAATTACGACAAGTTCACCCTGGAAGGGGAGGACGCCGGTTTCTTCGCCGCCATCGAGACGCCCCTGAAGGTGCTGATCCTCGCGGAGGACTGGTGCGGCGACGTGGTGCAGAGCCTCCCGCCCATTGTCCGCATGCTGGAGGGCTGCCCGTCCATCGCGTACCGCATCTTCCGACGGGACGAGAACCCCGATATCATGGACCGGTACCTCACCGACGGTTCGAAGGCCATTCCCTACCTCGTCTTCATGGACGCCGGACTGAACGAACTGGCCCGGTGGGGACCGCGGCCCGAAGATTGCCAGGCGATCATGCGGGACAACAAGGGCAGGACCCCCATGGAAGAGATCTACCCGCGTATCCGGTCCTGGTACCGGCAGCACGGGAACGGCCCCCTTGTCACGGAGATCCGGGAAGTCCTCGAACGGATCGCGTAGCCGAACCGGGATCGCGTAGCCGAACCGGGATCGCGTAGCCCGCTCATGGACGCCACCATCACGGAAATCAAGCACAACCTGGGCAAGCCCGACCAGTCCTTCCAGTGCGGCCTGCTGCACCACGGCGGCAGTCGCATGGTCATCTCCTACCGGTCGGACCGGCCGTACAGCCAGGGCGACATCCGGGTCCCTGCCGGCACGCTGACCCTGGCGTACTACGAGGAAGGGCTTCCGTACGTACTCTGGAAGATGATCGGACCCGACGGCCGTCTCGTCGGGCATTACGTGCACCTGTGCGACCGGGTGCGGATCGGACCGGACCGCGTGGAATACGACGATCAGCTGCTGGACCTGTGGTTCTTCCCGGACGGCGGCTGCCGCGTGCTGGACGAGGACGAGTTGATACAGGCCCGCGACGACGGGCTGATCGACGGGCAGACAGCCAATCGCATCAGGACGTCCTCCGTGGAAGTCCAGCGCGGGATCCACCGGATCACGGCGGATTTCGACGCGTTGCTCGCCGGCCTTGGCATCGAGGCGCCTTCAGGCTGAACCCGGCGCATGTGGCCGCGCATACGGGCTGATCGCAACGCATGCGGCCGGGCATTCAGGCTGACCCCGGCGCTTACGGCCACGCGGGCAGCCATCGGAATCCGCTTGACACAGGCCGGCTTTAACTTTAGATTTTATTACGGTAAACGTGGCGAAAGCGTTGCCTGTCCGGACAATCGGAACAGGCCGGCGAGTCGCAACGTACACGGATTGACCTTCCAATATATGCCATCATTGAAAAACACGGTTACGCAACGCTTATCGGCCAAGGGCATCGATCCCCTCGCGCTCTACGGCCAGTATGACTCCAGGCTGCGTGCCATCGAAAGCGAATTCGACGCCAAAATCACCGCCCGGGGCGAAGAAGTCGTGATCACGGGCAGAGCGGAAGAAGTAAGGCAGATCACCAGTGTGCTGCGCGAAATGATCAAGTCCGTCCAGCAGGGCCGGACGAAGGAAGTGGACGACATCATCCGGGCAACGCGAACCGGGACGAAAAGCGGGGAAGACCAGGGATCGGGTTACGGCGAGTCCATCGACGTGCTCTCCCGGCGGGAACGGATCCGGGCACGGAGTCCCAATCAACAGAAGTACGTGGACCAGGTTCGCAAGTGCGATATCGTCTTCTCCATCGGGCCCGCGGGCACGGGGAAGACCTACCTGGCCGTCGCCATGGCCATCTCGGCACTCCGCCACGGGGAAGTCGACCGGATCGTGCTGGCGCGGCCGGCCGTGGAAGCGGGAGAGAGCCTCGGCTTTCTGCCCGGCGACCCGCGGGAAAAAGTGGACCCGTACCTGAAGCCGCTCTACGACGCGCTGCACGACATGATCCCGAACCACAAGGCCGGGCGGCTCATCGAAGACGGGACCATTGAAATCATCGCCATGGCGTACATGCGCGGCCGTACGCTGAACAACGCCTTCGTCATACTCGACGAGGCCCAGAACACGACGACGGCGCAGATGAAGATGTTCCTGACCCGCCTGGGCGCGAACTCCAAGGCGATCATCACGGGGGACATCACCCAGATCGATTTGCCCGAGGAGAAGGTTTCCGGGCTGGTGCACGTGCAGGAGGTGCTCGCGGACATCCGCGGGATCTCCTTCGTATACCTGACGGAGACGGATGTGGTCAGGCACCGGCTCGTCCAGGACATCATCAAGGCCTATGAGCGCCATGAAAACCCGTAATTCCACCCGCGACGACACTTGAATATCGAAATCGAGACCGTCCTGCCCGCGCCGGACATCCCGCGCGAGGCGTTATGGACCGCAGTCCGCCGGGTACTCCGGGGCGAAGGCCGGGACCATGCGGCCGTGACCGTGATACTGGTCGACGACCCTTATATCCGGAAGTTGAATCACAGGTACCGCCATCTGGATCGCGCAACGGACGTGCTGTCGTTCGGAATGGACGACGATCCCGGCTCCGACGGGGAAACCCTGGGCGACGTATATGTATCCGTCGACCGGGCCCGGGACCAGGCCGCCCGTTATCATGTGTCCCTGGACGACGAACTGCACCGGCTCGTGGTCCATGGGTGCCTGCACCTGCTGGGATATGACCATCACAACGCTTCGGACCGCAAGGTAATGCGGGAGAAGGAGCGGGTCTATTCGGCGGATGCGGCCGCCCGGGCCGACGTGGGCGCCCGGGCTGACCAGGCTGGCCAGGCTGACCAGGCTGGCCAGGCTGACCGCGGGATTCCGGAAGGTAAAGTGGGAGAAAAATGTTGTGGATGACGACATTCCTCTATTGGTCGAATGGCTTGTCCTCATTGGATGCACCATCTACGCCATGCTCCTGACCGGAGCGGAATCCGCGTTTTCCAGCCTGCCTAAAAACACGCTCCAGGAACTCAAGGCCGCCCACGAGGGCGGACAGTCCAGCCGCGTTACCCGCTGGCTGGACAACCAGGAACGCCTTTTCACCACCCTGCTGATCGGGAAGATCATCACCACGGCCGGCGTCGTGGTCTCCGTGGTGGCGCTGTTCCTGACCCCGCCGCTCACCGACTGGTTCGGTTCGACACTGACCCTGACCCTTTCCGGACTGTTCGCCATCGGGCTGCTGCTCGTGCTCATCGAATGGCTGCCCAGGATCATCGTGTCGCATTACTCCGACCCGACCGTTCGCGTCTCCGCCGTACTCGTGCTGATCAGCTACTGGCTTTTCTGGCCGCTGATCACGCCGCTGCTGCTCATCAACCGGCGCATGGCGCGTACGGGGCTCTTCAGCAGCGGACGCAATCCATACTGGCTCGACGACGAATTGCACCGGGTGCTCGAACTGGAAGAAACCCACGAATTGAAACCCGACGACAAGGAGATGATCAGCAGCATCATCGAAATGCACGACACCAGCGTGCGCGAGGTGATGGTCCCGCGCGTGGACATGATATGCGCCGAAAGGTCCAGGCCCATACCGGAACTGCTGGAGCTCATCCGCGAGATGGGCCACTCCCGGATTCCGATCTACGGCGATTCCGTCGACGACATCGTAGGCGTCGTCTATGCCAAGGACCTGCTCCAGCTGAGCGAAGACCCGGTCGGGGAGAAGGACCTGGACGCGCTGCTTCGCCCGCCCTACGTCGTGCCGGAGACCAAGAAGGCCGCCGAGCTGCTGAAAGAGTTCCAGCAGGAGAAGATCCACCTGGCCATCGTCGTGGATGAACACGGGACCACCGCGGGCCTGGTGACCCTGGAGGACCTGCTCGAAGAGATCGTCGGCGAAATACAGGACGAGTACGACGACGAGGATCCCATGTACGAGGCGACGCCCGACGGCTCTTACATCGTCCACGCCCGGCTGAATATCGATACGCTCAACGACATCCTGGACCTCGATATCACGCCCGACGGGTTCGAGACGGTCGGCGGCCTGATCTTCAACGAACTCGGCCGGGTGCCCGAACCCGGAGAGGAAGTGCCGTTCCGGAACGCCCGGATCGTGGTGCGCGAAGTGGAAGGACAGCGCATCATCAAGGCGGAAGTGCACCGGCTGCATCCCCCGTCCGAATCCGAAGACGAGGACGGCGACGGTGCGATGGAGGACCGCGTTGCCTAGCCCGCCTAGCCCGCCTGGCCCGCCTGGCCCGCCTGGCCCGGACCGCCTGGACCGCCCGAACATCATCCTTATCATGACGGACCAGCAGCGGGTCGATACGATCCGCGGCTGGGGCCATCCCCACATGACCACCCCGGCCCACGACCGGCTGGTCGACGAAGGGGTTTCCTTCCGGCAGGCCTACTGCCCGGGCGCCACCTGCGTGGCCTCGCGGGCCGCCGTCTTCACCGGCATGTACCCGCACAACACGGGTGTCTACAGTTTCCAACCCTGGGGCCGTCACCGCAACTGGGTGCAGGACCTGGCGGAAAACGGCTACTGGTGCGCCAGCATCGGCAAGATGCACTTCATGCCCCGGGACATTCCCGGCGGGTTTCACGAGCGGGTCGTCGTCGAGAACCCCACGGGCATGAGTCTGGCCAGCGGCGGCGCGGACGACGACTGGGGCCGGTACATGACCTTCCACGGCGTGGAGCGGCCCAACGACCGCCACCTGACCGACCCCGACTGGTGGACGAAACTGCAGGGCGTGCCCTGGCACGAGGAAGAGCGCTTCCACAGCGACGTCTTCATCGGGAACTCGGCGCTCAACTGGATCCGCAATCACCGCGGCGACAAGCCCTTCTTCCTCGAAATCGGATTCACGGGTCCCCACGAGCCCTGGGACCCCCTGCCCCGTCACCTGAGCCTTTACGACGATGTCGAGATACCCATGCCGGTAACCCGGGAAAATGAACTGGCTGGCAAACCGCCCCAGCACGAAGCGCTGAAGAAGATGTTCTCCACGGCCGGCCACGAATCCGGCATCAACATGTACCTGGCCAACGACGAACGTATCGACCGCATGCGCCGCCACTACTACGCCAAGGTGACCACGGTGGACGAGAAGATGGGAGAGGTCCTGGACGCCCTGGAGGAGCGGGGCTACCTGGACAACACCCTGGTCATCTTCTGCTCGGACCACGGCGAGAACCTGGGCGACCACGCCCTGGCCTACAAGTGGCTGATGTACGACACCATCACCCACATCCCGCTCATCATCCGCTACCCGGACCGCCGGCGCCGGGGCGATCACGTAAGCGATCTGGTCTCCCTCATGGACCTGGGCCCCACAATATTGGAAGCGGCCGGCGTGCCGGTCCCCACCTACCTGGAAGGGCGGTCCCTCCTGCCCTATGCCGACCCGGACGCATCAGTCACGCTGCGGGATTACGTCTTCTGCGAAGACAACTACCAGATCATGATGCGCAGCCCGACCCACAAGATGGTCTACTACATCGGCCAGGAGGAAGGCGAGCTATACGACCTGGAAGCCGACCCCGGGGAGCTGTGGAACCGGTGGGACGACGATGCGTACGCAGGGGTCAAGGCGAAGATGAAGGAAGACCTGCTGGAGTGGCTGGCGGCCAGCAATTACTGGCACGCGGGATACAAGCGGGACCGCTCCGCCCAATACAACGTGCGCTGGCCTGCCGCGGACAACGTCAACCTGCAGGGTCCGGCCGCGGAGGACGCGGAGAAGCCGGGGTTGTAGCCCCCTCAACCGTCAACCACGATGAAATCGACGGTCTTGGTGTCCTGCTGTCCGGAATGGAGATCCGTGACAGTCAGTGTCATGGTATAGGTCCCGGGTTCCATGTCCGCCGTTTCGATTGAGGTGTATTTGAAGTCGTCCGGCGACGTGCCGCTGTCTTCGAAGGTCACGTAGGCCGTCTGATCGTCGGACCGCTGGCTGACCATGCGTCCCAGGGCGGAGAGGAATCTGAGGACGACATTGCGCCTGGGTTCCCTGGCGGAAATCTCCAGCTCCGTACGAAACCCCGTCCGGCCTTCGGCATCCCGCTCGAGGTTGTAGATCTCGTAGTAGATGAACACCGGCGTCGCACGGGAATAGAGGCGTGCGGGGTGGGGCGTGATGAACAGGCCGTTGCGTACGAGCAGTCCCGTTGCATCGGTGGGCACGATGGACGCGGCGAGTTTCACATCGCTCAGCAGCACCCGGTCCGCGCTGTAATCCGAGATCCGGAGCGGCGCGGTGAATACGCCGAACCTCTGCGAAAGCGAATCCCGCAGGGAAACCGCGGACCGGTACGCCCCGGGCTGCGCACTGAACCGGAACGCGCCCGTACTGAGCTGCAGATTCTCCTGCTCGGACGCGGGACGGCGAAGCGGTCCCATCTTGAAGGGCATGGCCTGCACGTAGTTGAAATCCATATCCTGAAGGGCGATCCGGCCGGACAGCAAGGTCCTTTCACCCAGCCCGTCCTCCACGTTGCCCAGCTGGGCCGCGGGAAGGCTGTAGGCCACTTCCACGTCGGCCTGGTCGGCGGCGCCCTTGAAGGAGGCCAACTGGTATACGAACGAGAGCGGCTCGCCGCCGTAGTCATGGCGGTGGGATTCGGGTACTTTTCGGATGAGTTCTTCGGTCTGTTTCCTCGGCGTGTTCAGGAACCTGTACGCGAGCCGGTCCGTCGTGCCGAAGTTGGTCGCCTGGCTGGGCAGATCGATCACCTGAAGCGGGTAATCAAACGCCTTCGAATTCCGCTGATCCGTAAAGAAGATCTCCAGGCCGAAGGGGACGTAGACCCAACTCTCAGTCGGGAATGCGACCGACTTGGTCTCGCGCCCGGCCCGCGCGCTGAATATGCCGATGTCCTGGGCCGGCGCCCCGGTGCTGACCTGCATATCGATTCGCTGCCGGCTGGTTTCGCGGATCATGTCCACGTCCCGCATCCCGGTCGGGTATATGGCATTGACCACGTCCTCCCCGGACTTCAGGATAAAATGCTGACGGTCGTCCGGATGGCCGTATCGGACATAGATCTCGCCGCGGCGGTCCCACGGTTCCTTGCCCGTTGAGAAATGCAGCCTGGAGTAGATCACCCGCCGGTAGTGTTCCACCAGCCGTTCGTTGATCCGTGTCGTGGGATCGGGGTCGCGGGCCGCCCAGTAGGTGCGCCACAACGCATCCCTTTCCTGCTCCGGCGCTTCGAGAAAGGCTTCGGCTTCCTTCGAGGAGGCTACGATGGAGAGATCCCTGTACAGGGCGACTTTACCGGGGTCGATCTCAGACAGGACCGCGATATGCCGCCTCAAGGCCCGGTACGCGCGCACGTGCTGGTCCAGGGCATGGTACTGGTAGGCTTCGAGTTGTGCCGCCAGGCCCTCGACCAGGGGGTTAACGGCCGAGTCCTGGGCCGCGGCGACCTGTTGCAACTGCGCGTACCCCTTCTGGTACTCCCTTGACTCGACGGCGCAGGCGGCCAGGCGATGGACCGCTTCGTCGTGCGCCGGATTCACGGATGCCTGCCTGGCATACCAGTCCATCGCGGATTCCGGGTCGTCCCGGATCTCCTCGATGACGTGTCCCAGTTGAAAGAAGGCATCGGGATGGCTCGGGTCCAACGCGATGGCGCGCCGGAAGGAGGCGTCCTGGATCTTGTATTCCCGCTCGGCTGTACGGGGGCGGAACAGCGCCATCCTGAGCTTTCCGTACGTGCGGCCGCGGTAGTAGTGTAGGTCCGCCATATCCGGCGCGAGTTGCTCGGCCTCGTCCAGGACCTCCCGCGCACCCTTCTTCTTATCCTTGAGAATGTAGACCCGCGCGAGCTGGATGAGGATTTCCGGGGATGCGCGGTCGATCTCCAGCGCCTCCTTTGCGGCGCGCTCGGCTTCGTCGTACTTCTCCAGCCGGTCCAGCGCGCGGCTCAGCCACAGGTGGGCCGCGGACGATCCGGATTGCGCCTTGAGCAGGACACGCAGCGTGGACTCCGCCATACCGTATTCGCCTTCGTCGTACTGTGCCCGGGCGCGATCCAGGAGGGACTCCGTCTCTACGAGGGATTCCGTCTCCAGGAGGGGCTCCGCTTCCTGGGCGGCGGCGGGCGGCAGCCAGGCGAAGTGCAGCAGCAGAACTGCCAATGCGGGGAGTATGTTCAGGCTCGGCATATTGCGCCGTCCTTCAGCGCGAAGGTGTAAGCGGGAAGCTATTCCGTGTCCGCCGTGAATTCCGCGATCCGGTCATTGGTCACGACGAAGATTTTCGTCCGCGTGGCGGTCTGTCCGGAATGCAGGTCCGTGACGCGAACCGTCATCTCGTAGGCGCCGGTGGGGGTAGCGCCCGTGTCGATGGAAGTGTAACTGAACTCGTCCGAACGGTTTCCTTCGTTCTCGAATACCATGAGCACGGACTGTTCGTTGTCCGTACGCCGTACCAGCCTGTCGATGCCTTTCAGAATGCGCCAGAACAGGTTCTGCGGCCGGTCCTTGTTCTTCACTTCCAGTTCCACCCGATAAGCGGTTCGTCCGGACTCCGACCGGGCAAGGTTGTAGATCTCGTAGTAGAAGTGAACGGGATCGGTGCGCTGGTACAGGCGCGCCGGATTGGGCAGAATTTCAAGTCCGTTGCGTATGAAGGGACCATGGGTTGAATCGGCCGACTCGATGGATACCGCCAGCTTGATATCGCTCAACATCAGCGCGCCGGCGTCGTAATCGGGAACGGTATATGCCTGTTCGAATATGCCGATGCGCCGGGTGGTCTCGTCCTGGACCTCTATGGCGGCGCGGTATCTGCCGGGCGGCGAATTCATCTCCATCATGCCCGTGTGCAGATCGATACCCGGGTCCTTTTCGGATGCCGGTGCGAGTGGCCGGTCGATGGGACCGATACGCCTGGAGGTCTGGGCTACCCGGTTGTAATCGTCATCATGAAACACCATGTGGCTGTTCAACCACGTGCGCAATCCCTGCCCGTCCTTCACCGTCTCCAATTGTTCGGCCGGGACCATGTAGGCGGTTTCCACTTCGGCCAGGCCGTCCTGACCCTTGTAGGACACGATGTCGTACATGAACCGCAGCGGTCCGCCGCCGTAGTCGAACTCGAAAGACTCCGGAGTCTTCTCCATCAGTGCGGCCGCGATGCGCCTGGGATGATACTCGTCCTGTACGATGGCTTCGTCGATGTTCGTCTCATGCACCTGCAGCGGATAGTCAAACTTGCCGACTCCTACCTGGTCGACGAAAAACAACTCGAGGTCGTGCTCGAGGTATACCCAGCTTTCGGCGAGGAAGCCCAACGACTGTGTTTTAGTGAATATGGCCGGAAAGGAGGTTATGCCGGAGACTCCCTTTCCCGTTCTCGAGGTCGAAACGATATTTGAGTAGGCATCCTGCTGTTCTTCCACATCAGGCAGGTAGTCCCCCGCATCGGGATCGCGGGAGCCACGCGTTGACGGGTCACTCCACGTCATACCGGCGTTATCGATCTTCAGGCGGTACCGCAATATGAAGTTGCGCTCCCGGATCGCATCGATGCGGGCGTCGCCGGTGGGCTGGTAGTTCTTCAAGGCGTTCTCGCCGGTCTGCATGATGAAATGCTGCAGATCGTCCGGTTCGCCGTACCGGATATAGATCCCGCCGCGGCGATCCCATGGCCGCTGACCCTTGGAGAAATGCTCCCGCGCGTGCATGACCCGCCGGTAGTGTTCCACGAGCCGCTCGTTCACGGCGGTGGCCGGCTTCGGATCACGGGCCGCCCAGAACCTGCGTCTGAATTCCGCCATCGCTTCTTCCGTATCCAGCGCCTGGTACTGCCGGTATTCCTCTTCCGTAGTCACGTAGGCCAGGTCCATGTAGTGCGCGCGTTCCTCCGGCGCCGCGCCGGCCAGGAATTCCGCGTAGGCCTGATCCGCTTCGGCGAATCGATTCTGGGACAGTAGCGACGACGCCTTGAGTTTGTTGATCAAAGTATGCACGTATTCCGGCACCGCATTCCCGTGGACGTCGACGACCTGCATCAGGAGATCGATGCCTTCCTGGTACTGCTTGAGCAGGTAGCTGCATCTCTCCAGTTGGTACAACGCGTCCCTGTGATCCGGTTTTATCATCAACTGCCGGAAAAAAAGTGCGAGTGCCTTTTTGAAATCGCGGGAGGGATTTTCGTAGGACAGCCCCAACCGGTAGTAGGCGTCCGGGTGCAGGGGATTCGCCGCCGCCGCCCTGCCGAAGGATCTCCGGGCCTGCATCACGTAGAGCGGCGCCGCGGGATCTCTCTTGCTCTGCTCCATGTACGCGATGCCAAGGTAGTAGTGCACTTCGGAGTGTTCCGGGTTGTACCGGAGAGCCTGCTTGAAGCTCTTGCGCGCGTCGACCAGGCGGTTTTTCATGCGCATGTACGTCCGGCCCAGGGCAAGATGCGCATCCGGGTTCCGCCGGTCGTGGCGCAAGGCGATACGCAGTTGTTTCGCCGCTTCCCGGTTGTCGCCGAGTTCATAGTGGCTGACGCCCAGCCAGTAACGGGCTTCCCCGGACCTGGACTTGAGACGGACCGCTTCCTCGAAGACCGTTCTCGCTTCCTCGAATTTCTGCTGATCGTATAGGAATTTGCCTTCCGCCAGCAGGGCGTCGAGCGTTACCGCTGGCATGACCGGCTCAGCAGGCTTGGCCGGCTCAGCAGGCCCGGCCGGACCGGAATCCGGATGCGCTGTCGAAGCCGTCGTGACCGCGACGGGACTCAACAGGCCGCAGGAAAGGAGGAATCCGGCGAGCATGGTACGACACGGGAGCGATCGTGGAGACAGGGCGGACATAGGTTCAGCGGGGGGATAGAATGGGTTGGATGACAAGCCGTTCCCGGTTGCATGGGTTTCGGAAGGCCTGTCCAGACCTGTTTGAATATCCCGGCTTCCGGGCCTGGTGTCAAGTTAATTCCGGGGCTGGGACGCGGGGCGGGCGACGGCCTCGACGACCCGCAGCATGCGCGCATACGGCGAGTCTCCGGAAGATGCAACGGTTGCGGCCGGCGTCGGAGCCATCCCGGCCGTCGTCGGAATAATACCGGCCGGTGACGGATCGGACGGGGCCAGATCCGGATCCGGGCCCAACCGGGGTTCGGCGGCGTCTCCGCCCTCGTCATGTTCTTCCGCAAGCAGGATCCGCACGTTGAACACGCGCCCGCGTTGCGGATCGTCCAGGCACAGGCGAATTTTCGCGCCGATTCTCTGGCAAAGTACGGCGGGCAGCAGTTCCGCCCATGGATTCAGATCGACGGCCACGTTGAGCCCCGCTTCCGACAACCGGTCGACGATCCCGAAGGAGGGCAGGCCGAACCACCCTCGGGCGCTCCGGTCCAGCGGCACCGCGGTGATGCGTGAATCCGCCGGGTCGCAGTACTCGACGGACCGCGGTTCTCCGACCACGAATACGGCCTTCGCGTCCAGACACGCAATCAGTTCGGGGATGATCCCGGCCGCTTTACGGGCTTCATCGGGACGCGACGGGAGGCAGATCAACAGGCGGACCGGCCGGTTGCGGATGTCGGACAGGTTGAACGGCGCATTGCGGTATCGGCCCCACCAGGCATGCAAGCCGTAAATCCATCGGTCTTTGCGGGACATCCCTGCCATAGGTGGTTACCCGGGGTTGACGCGAGTTATTCTGACCTGGTTCCGTCCGGCGCGGCCGCCACCGGGTTCCAGCGCTATTCCTGCTCTTCGCCCTTCTTGCGGATGTCGTAATTTCCATACATCTGACTGACCATCTCGTTGCTCAGGTTTACAATGGCGCTTTCGACCGATGCGGCGTATTCTCTCCGGCCTCTGCTGAAAAACCCGATTCTCTCGGAAGCGATGCCGATCCCCGACGCCATGACGGATGCGTACTGGATCATCTCCGCGTCGTAAAACATCAGTTCGACCGTGATTGCCGTGTTTCCCCGGGCATCGGCCTGAAACGGACCTTCTTCCTTGTTTAATGTTACCATGGCCGCGGTCACCCTGGGAATCATGACGAGGTCGAGTGCGCTTTCCTCGATCATTTCGCCCGTGGGTTGCGCATCCAGTATCGTTACCCGCGAGAAAACACGGTTCGCTGATTTCGTGATGACCGATTCGAGGGATTCACCGATTTCGAAAATGTATTTGTCGAGATCTGATCGGTCATCGATGACGAATTGACTGACGTCCGGAGGAATATACACTCCGACGCGCAAATCCACGGGTCTGGCGATATTGGCCGATGGACCGATGTTGGGATTCAACTGGATGCTGTGGGTACATCCCGCCAAAAGGACTATCGCCACCAGTCCGGTCGCCACCAGTCCAGCCGCTGTTTTCAGTACCTGCATGTGCCGTTCCTCCCTGGTACGTCCATCCGCTCCGGGTAAGTCTTCACCCCTGCCAAACGCCTTGAAAGTGTGCTCGCGCATACCATTTTCAAGTTACCTGAAAACTACGGATTCCGGGACAATAAGTCAAGCGGCTACGGCGAATATCCACCGGCCGCGCAAGTGCCTCGAAACCCCGATAACACTTGACATTTCAATGGATTATCTCTAATTTCAAAGACCGTAGATGCGACGGAAGAGGCCGTTTTCAGGAGGCCTTGAACGCTTGTTGAACGGGGCTGGATTCCACCCCTTTCCCGGAGACCGCGCTCCTCATGGCGAGTATCTACCTGGATCACAACGCGACCACGCCGGTCCGGTCCGAAGTCTTCGATGCGATGGAACCCTTCTTCAGGGACCGGTTCGGCAACGCGTCGAGCATCCACCAGTACGGGCAGGCCGCGCGCGCGGCCGTGGAAGAGGCACGGGCCGGGGTGGCCGACCTGGTGAACGCACGGCCCGGCGAGATCTATTTCACCAGCGGCGGCACCGAGTCCGACAACCTGGCGATCAAGGGCGCCGCCTACGCCCGCAGGACGCACGGAAGGCACATCGTCACGACGAACATCGAACATTCGGCCGTGCTGAACAGCTGCGCTTTTCTCGAGCGGGAAGGCTTTGAAGTGACCTACCTTCCCGTGGACGAATACGGCCGGGTCGATCCCGGCCAGGTGGAGGACGCCCTGACCGGCCAGACGATCCTGATCAGCATCATGCACGCGAACAATGAGATCGGCACGGTCCAGCCCGTGGGCGAAATAGGCAGGATCGCACGGACGCGCGGCGTGTGCTTCCACACGGACGCGGTGCAGTCCGCCGGCAAGCTGCCGGTCGACGTGGAAGCGATGGGCGCGGACCTCCTTTCGCTTTCGGGCCACAAGATCTACGGCCCCAAGGGCGTGGGCGCGATCTACATCCGCAAGGGCGTCGAGATCGAACCCACGGCCCACGGCGGCCATCACGAGAATGACATGCGGTCCGGCACGGAGAACACCGTGGGCATCGTGGGCCTGGGCAAGGCGGCCGAACTGGCTGCCGAGGAACGGGAAAGCGAATACCGGCATCTGGCCGGAATGCGGGACGCCCTGGAAGCGCGCATCCGGGTCGAGATCGAAGGCGTGCGGGTGAACGGGCATCCGGAACGGCGCCTGCCCGGCACGCTGAACGTGTCCTTCCCCGGCGCGGAAGGCGAATCGCTGATCATGAGCCTGGATCTCGCGGGCATCGCCGTGTCTACCGGTTCGGCCTGTACGTCGGGCGCCATCGAACCGTCCCACGTGCTGCTGGCGCTGGGCAGGGACCCGCGCACCGCCCTCGGCTCGGTCCGGTTCAGCTTCGGGCGGGACAATACCATGGGGGACGTGGACTGCGTCATGGGCAGTCTGCCCGGCATCGTAGCCCGCCTCCGCGAAGTTTCCGCCGCGCAGGTACCCGGTTGAGGCGCGCTTCATGTACTCTTCCACCGTTATGGACCACTTTCACTCGCCCCGCAACGTGGGGGATCTACCCGACGCGGACGGCCTGGGCAACGCCGGAAACCCGATCAGCGGGAATACCATTGCGTTATACCTGAGGATCGCGGACGGGACCGTCACGGACGCGAAGTTCCGGACCTTCGGCTGCGCGGCGTCCATCGCGGCGAGCAGCATGGTCACCGAATGGGTGATCGGCAGGACGACCGAAGAGGCCGCGTCCATCGAAAACCATACGATCGCGGAAGCCCTGGGCGGCCTTCCGCCTACCAAGATGCACTGCTCCACCATGGCCGCGGACGGCGTGCGGACGGCGATCGAGGATTACCGTTCCCGTCACGGCGCAGTCCGGAATGCCGGGCACGGCACGGGCCGGAAAGACTGAATCGATGACGACCATTACCCAATCTACAGGCCGCGAAGTAGACGCCGCGGCTTCCGCCATCGATCCCACTGTCAACAGGTTGCCTCCGGCCGGGGCGAAGGTCGTCGTGGCCATGAGCGGCGGCGTGGACAGCTCGGTAGCGGCCGCGATGCTCAAGGAAGCGGGCTGCGAGGTCATCGGCGTCACGATGCACCTGTGGGACTACGACCGCGTGGGCGGCAATGCGCAGTTCGAACACGGCTGCTGCACGGTCGAGGACCGCAACGACGCGCGGGTCGTGGCCGGCAGGCTCGGCATTCCCTACTACGTGGTGGATTTCCGCGAGGAGTTCGAGCGGGGCGTCATCTCCAATTTCGTGTCCGAGTACGTGCAGGGGCGCACGCCCAATCCCTGCGTGGCCTGCAACAGCAAGGTCAAGTTCGGCGTGCTGCTCGACCGGGCCCGTGAACTCGGCGCCGATTACGTGGCGACCGGACACTACGCCCGCGTGGCGCTGGATGAAACCGCGGGCGATGCGGGCCAGGTGGACCGGACGGGCCGGGCGGACGGTGCGGGCCGGGAGGATGATGCGGACCGGGCGGGCCGCTTCGTCCTGAAGCGGGGCATCGACGGAAACAAGGACCAGTCCTACGCCCTGTGGGAGATGACCCAGGACGAGCTGGCCCGGACCGCCTTCCCCGTCGGCATGCTCACGAAGGCGCAGACGCGGGAAATCGCCGAACAACTCGCGCCGCGGGTGGCCGCAAAAAAGGACAGCTACGAGATCTGCTTCATCCAGGACCGGGGCCATGAGCGGTTCCTCAAGGAGTGGACGGCGAATCACCCCGTGAAAACGGACGAAGGGCTGCTGGCCATCGAGGACCCCATACGGCCGGGACCGATCGTGGACACGAACGGCCATATCCTGGGTGAGCACCGGGGGCATCCCCTCTACACGATCGGGCAGCGGAAGGGACTCGGCCTGGCAGCGGGACGCCCGGTGTACGTGGTCGACATCCTGCCCGATACGAATACGATCGTGGTGGGCGACGACGAGGATCTTCTCAGCGACCGGCTCATCGCGGACGGGGTCAACTGGCATTCCGCGGACGCCCCGGCGGGAGAGGTCCGCGGACAGGCCAAGATACGGTATCGGCAGGAAGCGACGCCCGCGGTCATCACACCCTGCGAACCCGGCGTCGTACGGGTCGACTTCGAGTATCCCCAGCGGGCGGTCACGCCGGGACAGTCCGTCGTATTCTATGACGGCGAGAAGGTCCTGGGCGGCGGCATCATACGCGAATGAGGTCGTTATGCGCTTCGGTAGGGCGCCTGCGCGAGTTTTCAGATGTCTTCGTTCCTGGTGCCTTGGATGGGCCTGCTGCGTGCTCGTGCTGCTGCCGGGCCACGGGGCAGGCGCGGTAGAATCGGTAAGAATCGATTATGGCGTTCGTGTGACCTTCGAACCCGCCGACGCCCCCTTCGTGGAACACGTGCTGGACATCGTGCGCGAAGCGTCGCCCGATCTGCGCGCCACGCTGGGCCTGCCCTCCGCCGATACCATCCACGTGCATATCGCCCCCACGCAGGAAGACTTCCTGACCTATACGCCCGGCGCCATACCCGATTGGGGCGCGGGCTACGCCGTGCCGCACCGCAGGCTCGTGGTGCTCAGGTCTCCCCGGATTACCGGGACGTATGACGGTTCTGAAGAACTCGTGGTACACGAACTGGCCCACGTGATGCTGCACAGCGCCCTTCGCGGCGCGGATATCCCCCGCTGGCTGGACGAGGGGTTCGCGATGCACATGGCGAGGGAATGGGGATTCTGGGACCGGGCGTCCCTGGTGGTCGCCGTATTATCGGAAAACCTGGTCCCCCTGAGCGCCATCCAGGGCGTGAACCGGTTCCCGGAACATCGGGCCCATCTGGCCTACCAGCAAAGCGCCCTCGCCGTGCAGTACATTCTCAGGAGTTACGGCGAAGCGGGACTGCACGCCCTGTTCGACAGCCTGAGGCGGACCGGATCCATCGACCGGGCCTGTTTCGAGACTTTCGGCATGAGTGTCGTGGAGTTCGAACGGGACTGGCTGGATTTCATGAAACGCAACTACGGCTGGCGCATGTTACTCGGCGAAAGCCTGTCCCTGGTGGTCGCGCCCCTGTTCGGCGTGCTTTGCCTGCTCGCGTTCCTGCAGATCCGAAGGCGGAGGCGGGCCACGCTGCGCCGCTGGGCAAGCGAGGAAGTCGACGACTGGCGCACGGACGAAGACGACTGGCGAAGGAAGAACGAAGAGTGGGTCACGTCCAGGGAGCGGGATGAATGACCGTGCGCGAATGAGAGCGCGTTTCGAATGAAGCTGTCGCACCGGGTCGAATACGCGGGACTTCGGGTGTTGATGTCGCTGACCAGGCGGCTTGCTCCGGCCCGCGCTGCGCGGTTGGGCGATGTGCTGGGCGCACTGGTCTTTCACGTGACCGGCATGCGGAAAAAGCTGGTCATGGAGCACATGGCCCGAGTCTTCGGGTTGACCGGGGATTCCGATGAGCTTCGGGACATGTCCCGGTCCGTCTACCGCCAGCTGGGCCGGACCGCCGTGGAACACGCCCGCCTGCTCTCGGGGAGGACGGCGGACCTGCGGGACCGGCTCTCCGTTTCGGGAGAAGAATACATCGCCCGTGCACGCGAAGGGGGCCGCGGAGTCATTCTGATCACCGGCCACTTCGGTTACTGGGAATTGCTTGGCGCAACGGTCGCCTTGCTCGGATATCCCATTACCGTCGTCGCGAAGAAGCTGCACAATCCCGCCGTCGACCGACTGGTGCACGCGGGACGAGAGCGGATGGGCATGGCGGTGGCCACGATGGACTCGGCGCCTTCGGCCGTCTTCAAGGCGCTTCGGCGCAACGAATGTGTCGGGCTGCTCGCGGACCAGGATGCGGGCTCGGGCGGGGTGTTCGTCGATTTTCTGGGACGGAGGGCGTCTACTTACCAGGGACCGGCGCTTTTTGCGCTGCGCACAGGCTCGCCCATCGTGCCGTGTTTCATCATTCGATCCGGCCCGGAACGGCACCGGGTCTGTTTCGAAGCTCCGATCGAAGCGATTCCGACCGGGGACGAGCCGGCCGACATCGCACGGATTACCCAGGCCTACACGGACGTGCTGGCCCGGTATATCATGGATTATCCCGATCACTGGTTCTGGGTTCACCGGCGGTGGAAGACCCCGGCGCCCGACGATTCAATCATGTAGAGTAAAGGAGACCCCTTCCATGCCACGCTACCCCGTCATCGCCATTTGCGTCGTATCGCTCTTTGGTATCTCCGCGGCCTGTGGAGACGGAGGAGAACCGTCCGAAACACGGTCGCCGGAACCGCCGGCCGATCCTCCTCCGCTGGTGGCGGCACCCGCCGTCGCGGAAAGCCCGGGCACCCCTGGCCAGGCACCGATGAATGCCCAGGAGCAAACGACAACGGGCGCAGCCGCGGGGATCGCCTGGACCGTGCCGCCGCGTTGGGAGGTGCAGCCGCCCCGCACGATGCGCGTGGCGACCTATCTGATCCCGATGGCTGAAGGGGACGACGAACCGGGCGAGTGCGCCGTGTTCTTCTTCGGCAGCGGACAGGGAGGCAGCGTCGACCTGAACCTGCAGCGTTGGCGGGACCAGTTCGAGACGGATACGGGCGGGCCGCCGTCACTAGCCCAGCGGACGTCGACCATCAACGGCCTGGCCGTTACCACGGTGTCCCTGGCGGGGACGTACCTCGCTTCCATGGGTCCCATGTTCCAATCCGGAACCGTGAAAAAACCGGGCTACAGGATGCTCGGGGCCATAGTCGAGGCGCCGGAAGGCAATGTGTTCGTCAAGCTTACCGGACCGGAGAAGACGGTCCTCGGCGCGGACGGCGAGTTCCAGGCGTTCCTGAATTCGCTCAGGAAATAACTGCGCGGGCCCCATGAGGCCGCGTTCCGACGAGGCATCTTTAGCGGGTTGAGCATACTTGTCATACAGACCGCATTCGTGGGCGACCTCGTACTGTCCACCCCTTTGTTCGAAGCGGCCAGGACGCGGCTGGGTGCCGGCCGTATTGGCGCCGTGGTGCGGCCCGAGACGGCGAACCTGCTTCGGAACAATCCTCACGTCGACGATATCGTCGTCTACGACAAGCAGGGCGCGCAAAAAGGACCCCTGGAACTGCTTCGCCTCGCCCGCAGGCTGCGCGGCGCCGCCTACGACGCGGCGTTGATCCCCCACCGATCCTTCAGAAGCGCACTGCTGGGATTCCTGTCGGGCATATCCGTCCGGGTGGGTTTCGACCGAAGCACGGGCAGGCTGCTCCTGACAGACCGGGTCGCCTACCGGTCCACTCACGAAGTCGATCGAAACCTCTCTCTTCTGGCTTCATGGAAGGTGGATACGGATGGGATTCGCCCGGCCCTGTACCCGGATGACGAGGACCGGACGCGTGTGGATGCCCTGATGCGCCAATCGGACATCTCACCGTCTGAGCCACTGTGCGGCATCAGTCCCGGTTCGGTCTGGGCGACCAAACGATGGCTCCCCGGCCGATACGCTGAACTGATCCGCTGCCTCGCCGATGAATACGGATACCGTTCCGTGCTCTTCGGCAGTTCCGGGGACCGGCCGCTTTGCGCCGAAATCGCCGCCGAATCCGGTGTCGACCCGTTGAACGCGGCCGGAGCGTTGACCCTGCTTCAGTCGGCGGCACTCGCCGCCCGTTGCTCCGCCGTGGTATCAAATGACACGGGGATGGGCCACGTGGCCGCCGCCATGAATACGCCCGTCGTGGCCCTTTTCGGGCCCACGGTATCCGCCTTTGGTTTCGTCCCGCACGGACCGGGACACCAGGTCGTCGAGACCTCCCTGGACTGCCGGCCGTGCAGTGCTCATGGCGGGAACCGGTGTCCCATCGGAACCCACGACTGCATGCGCGGCATCACCGTGGAGCGGGTGATCGAGGCCGTGTCCGTCCAACTCGGGAAACCCGGGCCTACCGTGACAGACTGAACTGGAAACCACATGGACATTGGCATCATCGGCCTCATCAACCACGACACCATCTACATGGCCGGCGGCCGCCGGATCCAGGATCTCGGCGGCATATTGTACAACACCACCGTTATGGCCGACCTCGTGGGGGAAGGCGACGCGCTGTACCCAATCAGCCGCATCGGAGCGGATTGTTACGACGCTATGCGCGCCATGCTGGACCCGCGCCCCGCCGTCAGCATCCGCGGGGTCCGCGTTTCACGAACGGGTACCAGCCGGAACCGGATCCGTTACGACGAAGACATGGAGAAAGTAGAGCAGCTGACCAACCATATCGGTCCCATACCCTTCGAACAGATCGAACCGTTTCTGGACCTGGACGCCCTGCTGGTGAATTTCATCGTGGGCGACGATATCAGCCTGGAAACCATGGCGGCCGTGCGGGAGAAGGCCACCGGGTTGCTGTACCTGGACGTGCACAACCTGTGTCTGGGCATCGACGCGGAGGGATACCGGCGAAGACGGGCGCCCGAGGACTGGCACCGATGGATCGAAATGTTCGACGTCGTCCAGATGAACGAAGTGGAGGCCCGTCTGCTGGCCGGCGTGACCGGTGTGGCCGATGCAGGAAACCACGCGGAAGAAGCGGTGGGCGGACCAGGCGGACCCGACGGACCAGGCGGGCAAATGGAAGCGGAGGATGATTTCATCGCCTTCGGACGGTCCGTGATCGCACTCGGACCCTCGGTATGTGTCATCACCCGGGGGCCGCTCGGTCCCGTCACGGTATATCGAACGGACCGGGAAACCAGAGCCATCGCCATCCCTTCCGAGCCGGCCAGGGAGGTGGTGGATACCACCGGTTGCGGAGACGCCTTCGCTGCCGGTTTCGTCGTCGAATACGCGGCTTCGAAAGACCCGGTCGGCGCGACCGGCCTCGCGAATCGCGTCGCAAGCGTAAACTGCACCGTGGCGGGATTACCGGAACCCGGCAGTTTCGCCGACGTCCGTATCTGACGAGATCCTGTTCCGGCTGGATCGGTTGCCGGGAGAACGGTCCGTTTGTTCTCCCTGGCGGGCGTGCCGTTCCGATGGACTACATTGAACAGTCGCTTATTTCAGCCTGTCCGAGAGGAGGGCTTTCATGTCCCTGCCGGAAGAAACCGTGGTCATTCTGTTCCGGGGTGGACGGTTGCCGGAATGGCATCAGTTGAACGAGGCCCGGCGGACCGACTACGAGCGCCGCCACGTCGACCTGATGCTGTCGGTTGCTGACCGCCACGGCCTGATCGGCATCCGCGGATACCGGCTTCTGGGGCCCCGTGGGAGCTGGGAGCGGTTCTGGACCATCGAGATCCCGGACCTGGCCGGCGCGGAGGCCTGGATGTCGGCCGAGGCGGAACCGCCCTACGGAAGCTACGGGTACTACGACTACACCCTCGCGCATCGCTGGGGGCCGGAATGCCTTAACTGGCTGCCGCGCAAGGCCGAACCGCCGGTGCCTTCCGGTACCGACCCGCATAACATACCGGCCCTTTCGGCCGATCCTTCGTCGATCGTCCTGCTGGCCTTCGGCGGCCGGCACCGGGGTGCGGGCCAGGACGATGCCGGGGAGCACGACGAAGAGAGATGGCGGCGCATGCGCAAGGTGAGCCGGGACCACGGCCTCATCCACGGCGAGGTCTACCGGCTGTTGGGCGCCAGCGACCGCGGCGATTACGCATGGATCCTGGAATTCCCCGGACTGGCGGGTATCGAGGCCTGGATCGACGCGGAGACGGCGCCGCCGCTGGCGGCCGTTCAGCGCCACGATTTCCTCGTTGCCAGACGCTGGGCGCCCGAGTACTTCACCGCCTGGGCAGCGGGGCGTAGCGGGGGATAACGCTAGCCGAAGGCGGTGCTCGATTCCTGATGATCCGCAACAGGTTTCAGGAATTCGAAGTACTGAGCTGGAAGCGCGGTGAATAACAACGATTACGATGTTTGTGCGAAAATGACGTCTATGATGAAATACGGCTTGCTGTGGTGGGTCCAGTCCGATGTCTGGAAACTTGCTTTGACTGAGGACATCAATCAGGGAAAGAAGCAATAGAAAGGATAAACTGACCCACGGTAGGCATTCAGGCGGTTTCCGCCATCGTTATCGTGGTCGTCTCGCTGCTCACCTTTACTTCTCAGGTTATACAATCGCTCAGGAATGAGTTTAAATCAGAGATGAGTGAAATGCGCACCGAGTTCTCCGCGCTGCGTCCGTTTCAACCTGTAATCTGCACTCGATGCTTAATGCCCGGCGTGTGAACAAGACGCCCTCGCCGATCGATCCAGATCCCTTCCACGTGAGGTATATCGTCCAGCAACCGCAGTGAATTTTCGACACCCAGAACGTACGTCGCCGTAGCCAGGGCGTCCGCCGTCATGGCGTCCGGAGCGATGATCGTGGCGCTGAGCACGTGATCCGACGACACCCCCAGCCGGGGATTGAGAATGTGGGCAACACGACGGCCCTGTCTGATTTTGTAGTTTTCGTAGCCTCCGGCCGTCGCAATGGCCTCGTCTTCGAGTTCGACCAGGGCGCACAGTGCATCTGGTCGGTATGGAGATCGAATCCCAATACGCCAAAGGCGATTTGGTGCGGGTCGTCCCAGGGCAAATATGTCTCCTCCGGCCGAAACCAGGCCACATTGGACGTTTTGGTCCCGCAACGCCTGGACCGCCTGATCCACGCCGTACCCTTTGGCTATACCTCCAAAGTCCGCGCTATACCCGGACGACGCAATGCGCGCTTCGCGCCCCTTCACCTGCAACTGACGGAAATCAACCCGTTCGAGAATACTTCTAAACGAACGGCGGGACTGGTTCGTGTAATTACCGGGGAAACTCGCATCGTAGAATCCCCAGTGCTTCATAACGGGTAATACGGTCACGTCGAATGCCCCGTCCGTCATCTCGCCGACCCTCCGCGCGGTCGACGCGACCCGGCTTAAGTGAGGCGACACCTCGTGCCAGTGTCCAGGATCGCAGTTGACCCGTGAAAGTTCGCTGGCACTTTGATGAACGCTGAGCAAATGATCGATTTCTGACAAGGCGTCGAAGGACCGGACCACCGTCTCATAACGGTAATCATCTTCGGCCAGAGCCAGTTCTACCGTCGTCCCCATGTGAAACTGGTGGCGGCGAACAAACCGGGGATTGGCGGATGGCCATGCGCCGGCACTGCACGGCACCAGCAGCACGGCCGAAGAAAGGCCCAGTGATTTGATGAAAGCACGTCGATTCATATCAAAATGTTATCAAGGATTACGAGGAATCGTGGAGCCTGAAAAGGGCTGCAAAGGCCTCAAACTCCGCGGAGCCTAACCTCGATGGGTAAACAGCAGTCTGTTGAGCGCGTCCACTATGTGGATCGAACTTTTCGTGGCGCCGGTGATTCCATCGACGTTCTCACCGAGCACGTAGGACGGCTCGTGGGGCGCCTCTTCGCGATCCGACGTGAATTGCCGGAAGAATCCGGTCTCATCCTCGACCGGCATAGGGTCACCGGAGAGTTCAAGCGGTTCGAGCGCTTGTATCTCTTTGATCTCGCCGGCGGCATCAAGGGCGACGAGCAACCTGACGTTGTTGCACACGGGACAGCGGAGATCCTCCTGAATTTCATAAACATACCCTATAGGATCGTCCTGCCCGCCGAAGATCACGTAGCGGTCATAGCCCCGAAAGTCCTCGTGCTTCCGGGATTCGGCTTGGGGGAAAGTAATCGAGACAAACTCAGAAACGGTCAGTTTGTCGAGCGGCGGAAAGAGTTCTGGCTCGACCGCTTCCTCAACTGGCGTCCCATAGAGCGACGGGTCGGATCCCATTACATCGGTTCCAGCGGGTCCCATGAGGTAGACGAGATTCACGGTCACGATCGAGATAACAGCCCCGGCGACCACTATCCACGCTATCCGGTTACGTTTCGAATTCGGCATTTACTAGAAATACCCCGTGTCTGAATGTCTGCACGGCATACTACTCATACCTCAACGCTTCAACGGGATTCGATCGCGCCGCCCTGAGGACGTGCAGGCTGACCGTGGCCGTCGCGATGACCAGTACGGCCAGACCCACCAGGATGAATAGCGCCGGACTGGGTACGATACGATAAGCGAAGTCTCGTAGCCAGCTATCCATGACGAGGTAGGCGACCGGCCAGGCGATGACGCTTCCCGCGATGGACATGACCACAAACTCATTCGACAGAAGCCGAACGAGTTGCGGCCTGGTCGCACCGAGTATTTTGCGCATGCCGATTTCCTTCGTGCGCTGGTGCATGGTAAGGGAGACCAGGTTGAACAGCCCAAGGAAGGTCAGCACGATGGCGAGCAACGCGCATATACCGAGGAGCGTGCCAAGTCGCTCTTCGGGCAGATACAGCCTTTCTATGTCGTCTTCGAGAAAGGAATAGACGAGCGGGATCGCCGGGTAATGGGATCTCCAGACGCTATTGAGGTATTCAAGCGCGGAGGACGTACTGCCCGGCTGCAGCCGAACACTCATGTGTTCCCCGAACGTACTGCTTAAGAACACCATGGGTTCAACGGGCTGGTAGAGCGTACGGAAATGGGTGTCCCGGACCACGCCGACGACCCTGCCGCGGCCTACGAACTGCGGATAGACCAGTTCAATCGGCTTGTCCATGGACTCTTCGGGGGTCGTCCATCCCAAATGCCGGACCGCCGTTTCATTCAGCACCACCTCGAGCACGGCGAACGGATTGAAGACCCTCATGTCTCGTGGTTTCAAATGTGCCCCCAGCACCAGGCTCATGCCCAGTGTCTCGAAGAAATCGTGTTCGACGTTTACGATGCGGATGGACGTGGATACCGGCAAATCGCTGCCGTCTCCCCGGCGCACCATGGTCTCCCCGATCATGCCCCTCCCCGGTGCGAGTCCGGGTACGTAGTCCGACAGGGATACACCCACGATATGCGGCGACTGCAGCAATTCATTCTGGAAACCTTCGGATGATCTCGGTTTAAACTGTTGGGAGCCTTCCGAGGAGCTTGATTCATCGACCTCCACGAAGAATCCCGAGATCAAGGGGGTAACCACTACGTCGGATTTTTCGAAGCCGGGAGGTTCGTTCATCATGAACCGCAACTGGCTGAATACCACCCCCGTGCTGGTGATCAGGATGACGGACAGGGCGAACTGGGCCGTGATGAGCATACGCTTCACGAAAGGATAATCGATCGTCTGGCTCAACCGGCGGCTCAGGGCGTCCATCGGCCGGAACCCGGACAGGACTGCGGCCGGGAAACTGCCTGACAACGCGCCCACAAGTACCGAGATGGCGATCAGGCCCAGCCAGACGTCGAGATGCTGCATCAGGTCCATGGACAACGCCTTCCCAGTCACGGCGTTGAAGGCGGGAAGCGAAAGGCTGGCCAGCAGAACGGCCAGGACGAGCACCAGGCCCGAGATCATTACGGACCCGCTCAGATACTGCACGACGATTCGGGAACGATTCGCGCCGAACACCTTCATGAGGCCCACTTCCTTCGCGCGGGAGGTCGACTGGACCATGGAAAGATTGATGAAGTTGATGCACGCGATCAGCAGCAGGAAAAAGGCGCCTGTCATGAGCGTGTAAAGGTACGCCATGCTGCTGTTCGATTCGAGTTCATTGAGGAGATTGGAGCGCAGGTGTATCGAGGTCAGCGGCTGAAGGGCAAACCGGTAGTCCCGGATGCTCTCCCGGTTCGACGGCCGGACCTCTGTGTCGAAGTAAGACTGGAACTTGGTCGTCAGGTCAGCAGCGAGGCGCGGATCGTACAGTCGAAGATACGTGTAGTAGGTCGCACTCCACCAGTTGTCCATGAAGTTCAACTCGGGCCCAAACGACAGGAACATATCCGCGGTGAAATGCGTGTGGCTCGGGAAATCCTCCATGATGCCCGTGATGGTAAAGCTGTACGTGTTGTCCAGGCGCATGACCTCGCCCATGGGATCCGCGTCGCCGAAGTACTTCCGGGCCATGGATTCCGAGATGACCGCTTTGAACTGGCCCTCCAATGCGGTGGCGGGATTTCCCTTGAGAAGGGGAATGGTGAATACGTCGAACAGCGAAGGCTCGGTCCAGTAGACCCGGTCCTCGTAGAACTCGCGATCACCAAACCGGATGAGCCATATGGCTCGGGTCGCCCGCATCCGCACGGCGCTTTCGACTTCCGGGAAGTTCTGTTTCATCGCGGAGGCCGCCGCGCCCGGCATGCGCGTGTTGTTGCCATGGATCAGCCGGAAGACCTGCTGCGCATCTCGGTGGTGCGTATCGTAGGTCCACTCGTCCTTTATGTACAATAGCGTGAGTACGCACGCGGCCATGGCGATGGCCAGCCCCATGACGTTGATGATCGTATGGGATCTTTGTTTGAGGAAGGTCCTCAGGGCGATCGTGAGGTGGTGGGAGAACATACGATCTGCGCACTCTACGGCAAGGTACGTCCGTTTACTGGTCGATCAGGGTGTCTCGCGTTACACTTCATTCCCCGGTGACGGTCTCCTCGCCAGGGGTTGGTAATGATTTCCTGAGCATAATCGGTAGCGACTGGCGCATCTTTACGACGGTACCGTCATGTATTGCCGGCGTCCAGATCGTTTTTCGAATAATATCCAGCATCAGTGAGTCCACAGAAACGCGACCCGACGCTCTCTCGACAAAAGCCGTTTCCACTATGCCATCAGTACCAATTACCATTTGAATCACTGTGACGCCATCGAAATTGAGATCATCGCCATCGGGCATAGTAGGATTATAAACAAGCTCTGCTTTCGTGTCCACTGCAGTGGGCCAGTAAATACCAGCTTTCTGATCGGCTGCCTGGTCCGGTCCCGGCCGCCCTGGCAGACTCGCTTGGACTGCCGGAGGTGGTTGGCCATTCTGGGGCGGTTGACCATCATTGCCACAGGCGACTACAGAAAGGACCAATGATAACATTGGAACCTTGCGAATAGCGATCATGATCAGGTTTTTCTTCGATTTTACGAAGTGCATATTTGTCATTTCAGGTTCCCGGTGGTTACAATATAGCGGTAAAGATCGGATCGCCTCATTTCATCCCAAGGTCTGTCTTCAAGTAGGATCGAAATGGGTTGCACCAAAGTGGTGAAGGGATGATTACCAGAACGATCTGGATGAGACTTCATCAAAGGATCGCTGTCGTTAGCGAAAGATCTGATGAAAACACTTGATTCGTCAATCGGGAAACGGTCGATATTTGCGATGTACCTTGAAAACTTGGTATAACCGTCCGCAAGAAGATATCTCTCCACATTGGACGTGTAGAATACGGAAATGGTCGCCTCGTGCGCCGTGACATACTCCGCGATAGCACGAAGAGCATGGTCTCCACCGAAATCGCCTACTACGGGCACGATGAGATTACGGCTTTGCATCTCTTTTAGATAGCTATAGATATGATCGTTGGCCAAGAAACTGGCCGGTTCTCCAGCCGTTGTTGTTGCCTGTAGAAGATCGCGAAGATCCGCAGCCTCTCGAAGTTGTTTCCCGTCGCTACCGAGCAGATCGTAGCGAATATCGAGCTGGCGTTGGTAGAACGCACGGTAAATGTATTCTAATGCACTCATGTCGTTGGCATTATCGACCCCGTATACCTTTACCAAATCCTTGATCTGTTTGATATTCTCATCGTACAGGGCCGGATCCGGGTCGACGCTGTCGAAGTATTCGACCAGTTCTCCGATCGACGCCTCTCGGCCGCCCGCAATCCAGGCCGGTGTCCGTCGAAACAGCCTGTTGATACGCGACAGGTCTTCATAGAGGGGCTTGCTTAACAGTTTCGAAAGGAAAACCTCCCGCGTGTCAGACAGAGCGAACAGGGCTTTGTACATGAGATGCTGCAGCATGTTATTGCGGCGGATATCCACGATGAAAGCCATTGGCGGTTGGATTGCGCCAATATAAGAAAAGTTCTGTTCAGGTCCCACACCCACATAAACCCCGCCGGAAAGATCGAGTCTGCGCAGGATCGGCAGAGGATTCAGATACGTAGACTCGTTGGAAATGAAGTTGTCCGTGTGGAAGTCTCCACCTGCTCCGGACAGATCCTGAATCAACGCGCCGAATTCCGTTTCACTCAGTGAATCTGGCAGGGTGCCGGTCTGGGCAATGGCTGACGAAATCCGGAAATTTACGATTTCGAACAACAGAATCAGCGACAAGGCAGTTCTGAATACCATAAATGTATTAAACCCTTGCGGTGCGCCTAAATGGTCGATCTGGTTCGTGCCGGCCGCAGCCAGAGAAGCGCTGGCCAGGGAGTTCGATCTCACCGACCAAGCCATCCGCAACTGGGTCAAGCAGGTCGACCAGGATCAAGGCACGTACGAAGACTGCCTGATCACTGAAGAACGGGCCGAACTGCTTGACCGGAGGCGTTTTACCACGAAGATCAAGTCTGTGGATCAATCGTGGCCGTCGACTATCCTCCTAAGATGAAAACAGAAGAAACCAGCAACGCCTCACATCAGGGGTTCATGCCTTCCAATAACTCAGTGGCCCTTCATGTTAACTCCCGATACAATTCAGGCTCACATTACAAGAAACAAAGCGAATTAACAGGTGGAACACCCAGTATACCACTCACAAGGGTTAAAAACCTCCGCATACCCAACCCAATAACATCCATAGACACCATTGCAATAGCCAAATCTGCAATTTCCCCAAGCGTACGCCTCCTGCACCCCAATATTGAGGACATCCCACTGCCCTAACGCCGCGAAATTGAGCCCGGCGATAAGTACAATCGCGAGAGTTGCTCCTACTAAACCGAGTCTGCGAATCGATCGTGACATTTGTTCATCCTCCTGAGATGAAAACAGATAGAAACCAGCAGAACCTAACACCAGGTTGCGCAGTTGGCTACCTCCTTTCCCGTAACTGCGCAAGTTCCGAGATAAGTTTCTCCACCGATTGGATACTGGGATCAATGGCTGACAGGTGCAACACTATCCCGGTTTCATTGATTAATACGCTGTATGGGGAAGAAGTTGACAAATCGAAGGGGGAATCGACGGCCAGATACACCGGGAATTCGTACTCGTATGCATCCAAGGTAGGCATGATTTCCTCGGGCAACTTTGCCTGGACAACGCCGATTACTGGGACATTGTCCCCGATCACCGCTTCAAATAAAGACATTGCCTCGAGGCAGGCCCCGCAGTGCGACGGCTGGAAAAACAAGATGAGCAACGGCCCCTTACCGAAATTCGGCAGTGCTGCAGGCTCACCCTCCAAGTCAACCGTACGGAATTCGGGAACAAAAGGCGCGCCGAACATCTTCTCCGACTTCAGCACGCGAACTTCTACCTGAGAACGGTATAGCCTCTGCAGAAGATTTCGCCGGTCCTGCTCTTTCTGATAATCGCGCAATAGAAAGGCGCAGTTTAAGACAACGAGGACAGTGATGGCTAGATACAGAAATAGTCGAGATTTTGTACTCACTGAAGACATGGGGTTTGGGTTGGCTCCTTAGATTTGAGAGTTGGGAATGTGATAGATCGAAACGTCTTTTCTTTCAGAAGTTCGACATGATGTGCACGTTAACATATTGGCGTAGCAGATAACATGCCAACGCGAATTTATCAATTTTAAATTGGCTAATGATAAGAGTGTATTTTGTTGATATATTTGAAGTTGTGATGTTTATCGAAGCAACAGAAACTGAAGGATTAATACCTGGAGTTCAAGACATTGAAACACAATATGTAGACTCCCGACTACATCAGTCTACATAGCGTCATCCTTTTGTGGGTTTGATAGTGTAGGACTCTCCATAATGGAGCAACTAGCCGAACCAAGGTTGATGTAAATGATTCTCGTAGACGAATTGAACGGTACCTGTTATCTTTACCGTTTGGTCGCACACTCGTCAAAACCGCTTATACATAGCCTGTTCTCCCCATGACTGATTCACACCCGAACCCTGGTGTAAAACAGCGGCTGCTGTACCTCCACGCGCGGACACCCAGCGTTTTCTCCGAGGTCCTGGGATATACCCCCGTCGAGCCCGTCAAGGATTACCGGGCGGAGATCACGGCGGACGTCCCGGACTGGCCCTACAACACCGTGCACGACGCGCTCGTCGACGGGTGGCAGATCGTGCAGTTCCCCCATCAGCAGGCGCCCATCGACGACCGGGACCTGGACGTCGTGGGATACGAGTTCATCTTGCAGAAACTGGAGGAGGTCCGGGATGGATAAGACCCATCTGCTCACGGATATGGAGATGGTCGGCTTCATCGTGAACGGCTATCACCTGCTCGAACTCGATCTTCCCGCGGGACTCAACGAGCGGATCGCCGGCCGGCTGGACGAACTGGGCGAAAATCCCGGTGACGCCATCGCGGAGGTGGTGCCCGAGCTCTGGCAGGTGATCGATCATCCCAACGTGAAAGGCGCCATGGTCAGCCTGCTTGGCGAGGACTACGAGGTTCAGGGCCACCGCCACTGGCACTGTAAGCAGCCGCACACGGGCCACATGTCCTGGCACCAGGACAGCACCAACAACCGCGACACCCGGATCGACCGGCTTCTCGGGCTGTTCTATCCCACCGACATCACGCCGGGGATGGGACCCACGATCATCGTCCCGGGCACGCAGTTCCGCAACGCGCCCACGGACCGCATGGCCACCTATACCAACATCCATGGGCAGGTGCCCATGGTCGTCAGGGCCGGGACTTTTGCCCTGACCCACTATGACCTCTGGCACGGCACCGCGGCCAATCGAACATCCTTGAAACGCCACATGATCAAGTTCCTGTTCAGGCGGGTGCGGGACAACCGCGCACCGACCTGGAACCACGACCCCGAAGCCATGAACGTGCCCACGGCCTGGGGCGGTAAACGCGACGATCCCAAGAACGTCCTTTCATTCGGCAACCCCATCGGCGTCGGACAGAGCGATCACTACAAGGAGCGCCAGATACGTTGGAAATGCTGGAACAACCTGCTGGGAGTCGCCGATGCGACTGACCGTTAGCAACCATTCCTTCGAGTACCTCGACCTGGAGGGCACGCTGGCGCTAGCCCGGGCCATCGGCTTCAAGGGCGTGGATATCGCCGGGTTCCACGACCGGGGGCGATGCAGCCTGGAGCCGGACGAAGTGGGCGCGGACCCGCTGGGGCACGCGAACCGCGTCAAACGCTTGCTGGCGAAATACGAACTGGAGGCCGTCGATTTCTTCCCGCAGTTCGGCGCGTCCCTCGACGAACGGTCCTTCAATGCCCCGGACCCGGCGGTGCGTAAGCGGAACAGGACATCGTTCGAGGGGATCATCCGCTTCTGCGAGGCCGTCGGCATACCGGGATTCACGATCAGCCCCGGCACCCACCACCCAGGCCGTACCTTCGAGGAGAATCTCGACACGGCCGTCGAAGCCATGAACGAATTGACCGATCTGGCGGGAGACCGGGACATCACGGTCCGTTTCGAACCCCACGTCCAATCCGTCGTCGACACGCCGGAACGGGCGCTTGCCCTGCTGGAGCGGGCGCCGCGGGCCACGGTCACGCTGGACTACTCGCACTTCGTCATGCAGTACATCCCCGAGGAACGGATCCACCCGCTCCTCGCCCGCACCGATCATTTCCACATCCGTGCGGCCCGGCCGGGGAAACTGCAGTCCAGGCTCGACGAGAACACCATCGATTTCGTGGACATCGCCCGGCGGCTCGAAGGACTGGGATACCGGGGCTGCCTGTCCGTCGAATTCGTGTACATGACGTGGTTCGACTGCAACCGGGTCGACTGCCTGACGGAGACCATCTTCACGAAAGACCTCATGGAGCCGCACGTTCCGGTGTGACGCCACATGCCCGACCTCTACGCCGGCGCCGCCCGGCGCGTGATCAATCCTCCCCCGGGTATCCGGACCTTCGGCTTCAGCTCGCGGGAAGGACTCGTCCAGTCGATCGAAAGCGATCTGACGGCCACGGCGCTGGTCCTTTCGGACGGTAAGGCCAAGGTCGTGATCGTCGCGACGGATACCGGGTGGATGGACCTGCCCGTGATGAACGGCCTGCGGGAGCGCATCGCCGAAGCGGCGGGAACGACCTCCTCCCACGTCCTGGTCAATCTCAACCATACCCACAGCTCGCCGGCCACGCCGGAGTGGTTCCCCGATGAACCCGCACAGATCAAGCTGCAGTCCCGGTACCAGGATGATCTGTGCAGCCGGATCGCGGAGGCGGCGCGGGAAGCGGACGAACGGAAGGTTGCGGCGCGCATCGGTGCGGGCCGGGGCGATTGCCGCATCGGGGTATACCGCCGGGAAACCGATCCCGACGGCGAGGTCTTCCTCGGCGAAGTACCCGGCCACCCGACCGATCCGGACGTGGGGGTCCTGCGCGTGGACGACCTTGAAGGCCGTCCCGTCGCCACGTTGTTTTCCTACGGCTGCCACCCGGTAACTGTCGGACCCCGGTCCATGGTGGCTTCGCCGGATTTCCCGGGCGCGGCGAGGGACCTGGTCGAGCACGCTATCGGGGGACTCTCGCTCTTTCTCCAGGGCTGCGGCGGGAACATCATGCCGCGGGGCGGCCTGAGCATGGAGGCCGACTGCAGGGACGAAAAAGACCGTATCGGGGCCACGCTGGGCGCCGAAGTGGTCAAGACCGCCACGGCCATCCACACTCACCGGAAGCGCGGGGAGCGACAGCGCATGGGATCGCTGTCCCGCATTTCCGTCTGGCCCTGGGAGCCCGTCACCGGCGAGGCGTGTACCCGCCTGGCCGCCGCGGACGCAACCCTTTCGCTCGGGTTCATCGACCTGCCGCCGCTCGACGAGGCTCGGGCCATCCGGGCGGAATGCCACGAGGCGCGGGACAAAGTCCGCGCACGGGGCGGCAAGGAATGGGAGTTTCTCGTAACCACACGATTTGCGGACTGGAGCGACCGGCTCGTCGAAGCGGTCGAAACCGGCGGTGCCTCGATCGACGTCGTAGTCCAGGCCATACGGATCAACGATATCGTCCTGGCCGCGAACAGCACGGAAACCTTTTTCGAAACCGGACGGGCCATCAAGGCCGGATCGCCCTTCCCCCGGACCCTGGCCCTGGGCTACACCAACGGGTGCGTATGCTACCTGCCCAGGGCGGAGGATTACCCTGCGGGGGGTTGGGACATCCGCAAGCGCTGGTACGGCGTGCCCGACCTGCTGTTCCAGGCCTACAGCATGCCTACGGCCATCCACCCCGATTCGGAGCGGCGGGTCGTCGACGCCACGCTGGCATTGATCGAAGGCTTGCGTTGAACGCGGCCGTCTGATGGTCGACGAATTGCGATGATCGCGGGCATGTGCCCGGTGGTGCGTTTCCTGCCAAATCGCTGGCGGGCGGCGCAAGCGAGGATTTCACATGGGTGATGTTTCATTCGAAGCGCACAGGAAGTCCCGCCCCAGGGCCGAGGAACTGTATGCGCGCGCGCTGGAATCGCTGGCCGGCGGGGTGGGCCACGACCTCCGCAGGGGGCACCCCCTGCCCTTGTACATTTCCCGCGCGGCCGGCTCACGCAAGTGGGACGAGGACGGCCGGGAATACATCGACTTTGGCATGGGCAACGCCGCGCTGCTGCTGGGGCACGCACCGCCGGACGTTTGCCGGGCCATGCGCGACGCCCTCGGTCTGGGCTTTCATTTCGGCAATGACCATCCGATGCAGCTGGAATGGGCCGAACTGATCCAGAAGCTGGTTCCCTGCGCGGAACGCGTGCGCTTCGTGAACTCGGGGTCCGAGGGAAGCATGCTCGCGCTGCGCGTCGCCCGGGCCTTCACCGGCAAGACCAGGGTGCTGCGCTTCGAGGGGCACTTCAGCGGATGGCACGACGGCGTGGGCAAGGGGGCCATGATCCCCTTCGACCAACCCGTCTCGGCGGGCATCCCTCCGGCCGTCCTCGATACGATCGAAGTCATCCCGGCGGACCTCGACCGTGTCGCCGACGTGCTGGAGAAAGACCGGGACATCGCCGCCGTCATGCTGGAGCCGTCCGGCGCGTCCTGGGGTACCGGCCCCCTGACCGTGGCCTTCAACGAGGGGTTGCACGACCTTACCCGGAACCACGGCGTGCTCCTGGTCTACGACGAGGTCATTACGGGATTCCGCTACGCGCCGGGCGGCTACCAGGAATACGCCGGGATCACGCCGGACCTGAGCTTCCACGGCAAGATCGTGGCCGGCGGCATGCCCGGTGGCGTGCTCGCCGGACGCGCCGACATCATGGAAGTGTTCGACTACACCGGCGACGCGCACCGGGACCGGTACGAAAGGGTGCATCACCTGGGGACCTTCAACGCCAACCCGGTCTCCACCGCCGCTGGCATCGCCACTTTGAAACGCGTGGCCACCGGTCTGCCCCACGAGCGGGCGAACCGGCTGGCCGAGCGGTTGCGCCAGGGCATGGACGGCATACTTCGCGAGGAAGGCGTGGCCGGTTACGCCTACGGCGACGCGTCCATCTTCCACGTCTACCTGGAGGCCTTTCCGGGGAGCGGCGCCTCCGACCGTGACCGACTGGCCACCCGCGACGTGAACGTCCTCAAGGGGATCCCGGCTTCCGTGGTCTCCGCCTTCCAGAAGATGCTGCTCGCGCGCGGCATCGACCTGGTCTCCTACACGGGCGGCGTCACCTCCTCCGCCCACACCGACGAAGATGTCGCGTTGACGCTGAACGCCTTCGGAGACGTCATACGGGCCCTTGTCCGCGAGCGCGTCATCGCGACACTCAAGTAGAAAGGAGCGACAGGTCACATGAAACTCACACTGACATCGCCACGGTCCAGGACAGCACAACTGGCGGCCATCCCTGCGCCTGAAGGATGTAACGCGCCGGTGCTTCGTCTGACTGGAAACGGCGGTTCGATCCTTCTGGCCGAACGGGATCCCCTGGCCGCCATATATCACGCCATCCTGCCGTCCATGGCGTCGGGCGAGACGTCAACCTGGAATGCGGCCGCCGTCGATGCCGAGGCGCCCCCCTGCGGCATCGAACATGCATGCCGTGAAGACCGGGTGGAAGTGTCGCTGGGCGGTGCGCCGTTCATGACCTTCCATCACGGTGCCGCGTATCCCAAACCCTTCATCAATCCCATTCTCACCCCGGGGGGCGTCAACATGCTGAGGGAGCCCCTGCCGGCTTACAGCGAAGGGGAGCACCCATGGCAGCGGGGACTCACCCTGATGCAGGGCGCGATCAACGGCGTGGATTGCTGGGGGGAATTCGACCGGCCCGGGTTCGGGCGGACCGTCCAGGACGAAATGTCCATCCATCGGGGGCCCCTGTCGCTCACGATCGCCACGGGCAACACCTGGTACGAGGCGGACCGGCCCCTCATGTCCGACCGCCGGTGGTACCGCCTCTTCGACACCGGCCGCGACGCCGTGATACTGGATGTGCTCTTCACGCTCATCACCGACCACGGTCCCGTGACGATCGGTTCCACGAAGGAGGGCGGGTTCCTGAGCATCCGCGTCAATCCCACCATGAACGCGTCAGGCGATGGCCGGATGCGCAACGCCTACGGCGCGGACGACGAGACGGGTTGCTGGTCCCGCCGGGCGCACTGGATGGACTACTGCGGCCCGGTGGGTGACGAGACGGGCGAGGCCGGGCCGACGTCAGGTTTCGCCGTCTTCGACCACCCGGACAACCTCCGCTACCCCACGGCCTGGCACGTGAGAGGGTATGGCCTGTTCGCCGCGAACTGCTGGATGGTCTGGGACGATCACCACTGCGAAGCGGATACGGAGACTACCTTCCGGTGGCGCGTCGTCATACACACCGGCGATACCCGCGAAGCGTCCATCGCGGACCGATTCCTGGATTACGTGGACGGACCGCGGGCGCGGTGGGAACAGCCTGAGGCTTGACGGGATACCTGGCCCGGTGATCCCTGCCCGGTTTCCAAAGACGCAAAGTTTTCCGCTTTGCACGAGAAAACCATCATGGCGCCGACTAATCCTGTGAGAGCACGTTCTTGACCCCATTAAAATAGCGCTCACAGGAGGCGTCCATGTCGACCAACGGAGATTTAAACAAGCGGTTCGATGTATTTGAGAAAAACATGACCGAGCGGATCAATTTGTTTGAGGAAGGCACGATCAACAAATTCAACCTCTTTGCCAGAGAAGTAACGAGGAAGATCAGCGCGCTGCACGGGTGCGTTGACCGGCGGTTCGAGGCCATTGACCGGCGGTTCGAGGCCGTTGACCGGCGGTTCGAGGCTATGGAACAGCGGCTCGATGCCGTGGAACAGCGACTCGATGCCGTGGAACAGCGACTCGATGCCGTGGAACAGCGACTCGATGCCGTGGAACAGCGACTGGAACGGATTGAAACGGATGTCGCGGAGATCAAGGACCTCCTGGTCAAAGTACTGGCAAAGTTGTAATTCGAGTCGAACTGGATAGCGAATGAGGAGGCCCCGCCTGCCGTTTAAACTCCTTGAAAGCCCTTCCAACCATCTTGTATCTTCTCAGGCTGTATCTTGTAGCATCGGCGCGCTGACGGGGCGGGTCTTCGAAGACTACAGGATCGGGCCGGAATTTCAGTACGGATGACATCGGGTATCGATGTCGCGCGGCGTCGGAAACGGACTCGCATATTCGAAGGAAGTGCAAATGAATGATGAACAGCAGCAGGACGATCTGAAAATCGTCGAGGAACTCAAAGAAGCGGGCGAGAACATACGCAAGGAGATTTCCAAGGTCATCATCGGCCAGCAGGACGTGATTCAGCAACTGCTGACCGTTCTCCTGGCCAACGGCCATGCCCTGCTGATCGGCGTTCCGGGGCTGGCCAAGACCCTGTTGATCAACACACTGTCCAGGACGCTCGATCTCAAGTTCAGCCGCATTCAGTTCACGCCGGACCTGATGCCGTCCGACATCACGGGTACGGAAATCCTGGAAGAGGACCGGACGACCGGTCACCGGGAGTTCAAGTTCATCCGCGGTCCGATCTTCGCGAACGTGATCCTGGCCGACGAGGTCAACCGAACGCCGCCCAAGACCCAGGCGGCCCTTCTGCAGGCGATGCAGGAACACGAAGTGACGGCCGCGGGGGAGTCCATGAAACTCGACGAACCGTTTTTCGTCCTGGCGACGCAAAACCCCATCGAGCAGGAAGGCACCTATCCGCTGCCCGAAGCCCAGTTGGACCGATTCATGTTCAGTATCTACATGGATTATCCGTCCCGCACTGAAGAGATCGAAATCGCCCGGAGCACGACGAGCGTTCAGGAGGCCGAGCCGGAACATATCCTGACGGGGACCGACGTGAAGAAACTACAGCAACTGATCCGCAGAGTGCCCGTGGCGGACCATGTGGTCGAATTTGCCGTCTCACTGGCGCGCATGACCCGTCCGAACGAGCCGGACGCCCCGCCTTTCATCCGGGACCGGGTCAGTTGGGGCGCCGGACCGCGGGCTTCCCAGTACCTGATCCTGGGCGCAAAGGCCCGGTCGGTGCTCATGGGAAACTATACGCCCACGCCGGAAGACGTGCGGGCCCTGGCGCTGCCCGTGCTGAGGCACCGCATCGTGACCAATTTCAACGCCGACGCGGACGGAGTCACCGCCGACGACATTATCACGCAACTGATGGACGAAACGAACGGCGCCTGACCCTTATGAACGGCGCCTGATCCTTCCGCATGCTCGGTAGCATACCATGAATTCGACCGAATACCGCAAATACCTCGATCCGATGACCGTGTCCCGGCTCGCCCGGCTGGATCTCAAGGCGAGGCTGGTCGTGGAAGGGTTCATCGCCGGGCTGCACAGCAGTCCCTACCACGGGTTCAGCGTCGAATACGCGGAACACCGGCAGTACATGCCGGGCGATCCCATCAAGCATATCGACTGGAAGGTCTTCGCCAAGTCAGACCGGTTCTACATCAAGGAATACGAAGAAGAAACCAATCTGAAGTCCTATATCTTCCTGGACGTGAGCGCGTCGATGGAATTCGTGTCTACGGGGATAAGCAAGCTGGAGTACGGGAGATACCTGGCGGCCGCCCTCACCTACCTCATGCTGAGCCAGCAGGACTCCGTGGGCCTGGTGCTGTACGACGAGCGGATCAGGCAATACGTTCCCCCGCGGTCGGTCCGCAACCATCTGCACATCATTCTGCAGCGGCTGCACGCCGCGGCGTCCGGATCCGGAACGCGAAGTCGGGCGACCTTTCACTCGCTGGCGGAACGGATCAAGCGGCGCGGGCTGATCATCATCATTTCCGATCTGTTCGACGAACCCGGGGACATCGTCGACAGCATCCGGCATTTCCGCCATCGAAAACATGAAGTGATCGTGTTTCGCCTGCTGGATCCCGCCGAGAAGGACTTCGGTTTCCGCCATCCCGCCCGTTTCCGCGACATGGAGACCGGGGAAGAGGTGTATACCCACCCGCACGTTATCCGGGAAGCCTACCTGGGGGACTTGAAGGAACAGGACGAACTGTACACCCGCGTCTGCCGGGAGAACGCCGCGGACTACCTCAGCCTGGACACCGGCACGCCTTTCGACCAGGCCTTGCTGACCTTCCTCGCCAAGCGCGCCCACCTGGGCTGACGCCAACCTGGGCTGAAACTCGACGCTGACCGGTCAGACGTTCACCGGTCGGAAGTTCACCGGTCAAACGATCGCCGCTTCATCTTCCCTGGAGAAGAAGTGGGCCCTGGCCATGTTCACCAGGAGCGGCAGTTCCGTGTTTATGGCGGGGTCTACGAAGGCGTCCACCCTGGCGATGAACGGGTACCGGCCGGTCGTCATGTAGAGGAAGGTCTCGCTTCCCATGGGCTCCACCACCTCGACGGTCGCCTTGATCTGACGGGCTTCCTGCCAGTCCTTGTTTGCATCCACGGAAGTGATGTCCTCCGGACGGATGCCGAACGTGACCTCCCGGTCCCGCCAGGGCGCCAGGGCTTCCCGCATGCCATCCGGGATCGGAAGCCGGAGGCTGCCTTCGTCGAAGGCCGCATGCCCGTTGTCGAACACGACCCTGCCTTCCAGGAAGTTCATGCCCGGACTGCCGATGAAGCCCGCGACGAACCGGTTCGCCGGTTTCTCGTAAAGCTCGAGGGGCGCGGCGACCTGCTGCACCTCGCCGTCTTTCATCACCGCGATCCGGTCGCCCATGGTCATGGCTTCGACCTGGTCGTGGGTGACGTATACGATGGTCGCTTCGAGGCTGTTATGGAGCTTACTGATCTCCGTCCGCATCTGCACGCGCAGCTTGGCGTCCAGGTTCGAGAGGGGTTCGTCGAAGAGGAACACCTTGGGCTTGCGCACGATGGCGCGGCCCACCGCCACGCGTTGACGCTCGCCGCCCGAGAGCGCCTTCGGCTTGCGGGCGAGGAGATGGCCGATGCCCAGGATGCCGGCGGTCTCGTTGACCCGCGCTTCGATCTCGGAGCGGGGGTACTTGCGCAGCTTGAGCCCGAAGGCCATGTTCTCGTAGACCGTCATGTGGGGGTAGAGCGCATAGTTCTGGAACACCATGGCGATGTCCCGGTCCTTCGGCGGGACGTCGTTCACGCGTTTTCCGTCGATGTGGATTTCGCCCGACGTCACCTCTTCCAGTCCGGCGATCATGCGCAGCGTGGTGGACTTGCCGCAGCCGGATGGGCCGACGAGGACCACGAATTCGCGGTCCTTGATCTCCAGGTTGACGTTTCGGACCACGGTGTTCTTGTCGAACCGCTTGTCCACGTTCTTCAGGACTACATCCGCCATGTAAGCACTCCTCCGGTACCCTGCCGGCAGGTCTGTGAGACTCCCGTATTTTGTGACACGCCGGTGTTTTTGTCAACACAATATCCCTGGCCGGACCGGTACCTCAATCCCGCCTGCCAGGCGCGGTATCCGCGCGGTTTAAGTTGACTTTACCCCGTATAATTGTTATTTTGTCTGCTCATTTTCAGGAGCCAATCCACTTGCCTGTTGCGCCGTGCGCAAACCCCAAATAACCGGACTGCCGGGAGGAGTCTTACCATGCCGCTCATCGTCGAACTGGACCGCATCAAGGAAGCCGTAGCGGGCATAGACGTCATTCAGGACATAGAAGACGGTTTCGTCGCCTATTCGCAGGGGAATGTGCAGGTGCCGCCGGTCGGCGAGATGCACTTCGAGGATCCTCCCGGAAACGTGCACATCAAGTACGGCGCGATCAACGGCGACGACTACTACGTCATCAAGCTGGCCTCCGGGTTCAGCGACAACCCGACGGTCGGACTGCCTCGCGTCCAGGGCATGATGCTGATCTTCAACCAGCGGACGGGCCAGCCCGTGGCCTTTCTGCTAGACCAGGGCTACCTCACCAACGTGCGCACGGCCGCCATGGGGCCGGTCGTGGCCAGGGTCCTCGCGCCGAAGAACGTCAGCCGTATCGGCGTGTTCGGCACGGGCCTCCAGGCGCGCATGCAGGTCGAGTACCTCAAGGGCATCGTCGACTGCACGGACGTGATCGCCTGGGGCCGTTCCGCCGAGAGCAAGGCCGCCTACAAGAACGAAATGGAAGCCCAGGGATACTCCGTCGAAATAACGGACGACGCCGGCGCCGTGGCGGCGACCAGCAATCTCATCATCATGTCCACGCCGTCCCTGTCACCGCTGCTGACCGCCGACCAGGTGCGTCCGGGCACGCACATCACCGCCATGGGTTCCGACACGCCGGACAAGATCGAACTCGATCCGGGCGTCCTCGCGAAGGCCGACGTGGTCGTAGCGGACAGCATTCCGCAGTGCAGGCTCCGCGGCGAGATCGCACAGGCGATGAAGGCGGGCGCCATTACCGAGGACAAGGTGGTCGAACTCGGGAACGTGATCCAGAATCCGTCCCTGGGCCGCACTTCCGACGATCAGATCTCGATCGCCGATTCGACCGGCGTCGCGGTACAGGACATCCAGATTTCCAAGGCCGTCTATCACGCCGTAAAGTAGCGAAGCGGCCGAACGAAACGTAAAACAGCGCGGCGCCCGGCCAGACCCGAGTGGCTGACCGGGCCAGCCGGCTGACCCGTACAACGAACCAAGGAGCAAGCACATGGCAACGGCCTTCCAGCCTTTCGAACTGGAACGCATCATGTCGGACTGGGAACAGGTCGTGGAGTACAACCTGTCCGAGAGCGGCGCGCACCCGGTTAAAGTCAGAGAACTGATCGAACACGATCCGGGCATCCTGGACCGTATGCTGGATACCGAACTGGGCTACGGATACGCGAATGGCTCGCCCGAACTGAGGGAGGCCATCGCCCAGTACTACCCCGGCGCGACCGCCGAGAACGTCCTGGTGACCATCGGATGCATCGAGGCCAACTTCATCACGTTTCAGACGTTGCTGGAAGATGGCGGCGAGGTGGCGGTCCAGGTGCCCTGCTACCTCCAGAGCTGGGGACTCGCGCACAACCTGGGCGCCGTCCGGCGGACGTTCCGCCTCGATCCCGACCGCAACTGGGCGCTCGATACGGACAGCCTCGAAGCCGCCGTCTCGAACGAGACGAAACTAATCTCCATCTGCAATCCGAACAATCCGTCCGGACAGATCCTGACGGAAGCCGAAATGGACGCCGTCGTCCGAGTGGCCGAAGGCAGTGGCGCCTACCTGCTCGCGGACGAGATCTACGCCGGGTCCGAACGGGAACGCGAGGATGTTTCACCCACCTTCTACGGCCGGTACGACCGGGTCATCGCGGCGGGCAGCATGTCCAAATCCTTCGCCATGCCCGGCCTGAGGATCGGCTGGCTCGTCGGTCCCGAAGACCTGATGAAAAGGCTCTGGATGCGCCACGAGTACCTGACGCTGAGCACGGCCAAGCTGTCCAATCACTTCCTCGCGCCGCTGGCGCTGCGCCCGGACGTGCGGAAAGCCATCTTCGAGAGGACGCGGGGCTATATACGGCGCGGATGGGACAACTACCAGGCCTGGATCGACGACAACGCGGACATCCTGAGTCTCGTGCCGCCCCAGGCGACGGCCATTTCCTTCGTCCGGTACAACCTGAAGACCGACTCCGCGACGCTGGCGAACCGGCTGATCCAGGAGAAGTCGGTGCTCATCGGCCCCGGCGACTACTTCGGCGTGCCCCACCATCTCCGCATCAGCTACGGCCTGCCGCCCGACTACCTGAACGAGGGGCTACGCCGTATCTCCAGCCTGCTCCGCCAGGTCGCCGAGGAAGAAGCAGCCGGATCCGAAAACGAGCGCGGCGCGGCCGCCGGCTGAACGCGGAACGCAGGTCAAGCTGCCAACTGAAATCGAAACGCCGTTCAGGCTGCCGGCACACGCGCCCTGATCACACCGTCGTGCGCGTCACCGAAGTCCGTCGACCCGGGGAAGGCTGCCCATGTCAAATGCCCACGAACCGCTGGTTCCGGTTGACGAGTTCCCCGTAGCGCAGACCTGCACGTACATCAACGCGGCCAATGTAACGCCCATGTACCGCCCGGCGGCCGCGGCGATCACCGACTGGTACCGGGACGTCGCCGAGCACGGCAGCAACCACTTCGACGAAGACGCCGAAGCCACGGTTTTCGATGAACTCCACCGGCAGGCGGCCCGGCTTTTCAATGCGTCCCCGGCGGACATCGCCGCCGGTTCCAGCACGACCGAACTTCTGAGTTCCCTCGCCTGGGCTGTCATGCCCGGCGCGGAGACCAACGTCGTCAGCACAGACGTGTCCTTCCCCGCCTCGGTCTATCCCTGGCGGCGCGTGGCCAATCACACCGGCTGCGAAATCCGGCTGGCGCACGCCCAGGGAGACACCGTCGACCCGGATCGCGTCAGGGACCTCGTGGACGACAACACGGCGGTGGTGGCCCTGTCCCACGTGGAATTCCGCAGCGGCCAGCGCTGGGATCTTGCCGCCTTCGCGGAGATCGCACACCGGCACGGCGCCCTGCTGGTCGTGGACGCGACCCAGTCGGCCGGCGCGGTGCCCATCGACGCGCCAGGCATGGGCGTGGACGCCGTGGCCGCCGGGGCGTACAAGTGGTTGTGCGGACCCTTCGGCGTGGCCGTCATGTACCTCGCGCCGCACTTAGTCACGCGTCTCGAGCCCGGCCTGGTGGGCTTCAGAAGCCAGAAGGACATCTGGGACATCCGCACCGATCCGCCCGACTACCCGGAGGACGCGTCCCGGTTCGAGTTCAGCACCATGGCATACGGGTTGGCCGGCGGGTTCGCGAAATCGATTGAGTTCCTCGTGGACACGGGCATCGACCGGATCTTCGCCCACAACCAGGTGCTGGCCGACCGCCTTATCGACGGCCTGGCCGCGATCGGCGCCGAGGTCACCTCCCCCCGGGACGCCGGCGAGCGTTCGGCCATCGTCACTGCCCGCTTTCCGGGCCGCGACATTGCCAATGTGGCGAATCATCTGAAGCAGTCCGGCGTCATGGTGGCCCTGCGCGGCCCCGTGATCCGATTCTCGCCCCACCTGTACAACCGGATGGCCAACGTGGAACGGGCGCTTGAAGTGATTTCCGGCATGCCCTGATTCCGCCGCCGGGCCGGTGAGGTGCCGACTTCAGCGGCGCTTTCCGGCTCGTTCGAACCCGGACCTATCCTAAAAGAACAACCATGTACAAGTTCCAGTGGTACCAGTCGATCTACGACAACCTTCCCGGAATCGTCGAAGAAGCACGACGCTACGGCGAAGAGATCGGCACGCTGAAGCTGAAGCAGGACATCGGCCTTTACGCCGGCAGCTCGGCCAGGCCGGGCAACCTGCCCGATTACGTACTCGACGCGATCGTGGAGGCCAACCGAGGCGGCAGGACCTACCCGGTCCGGGTGATCGAAGACGAACTCCGCGAGGTCGTCAAGGACGTCTACGGCGACGAGTACGACGCGGTGGCAGCCAATACCTGCGAAGCGCTGCTGCGGCTCACGCTCGAGACGCTGTGCGCGCCGCCCTCCATGCGCCACGGCGACATCTACCGCGGCCGGTTGCTCATGCCCTACGGGGAAGACTACGAATGGATCGGCGGATACGGCCGGGCCTTCCCGCCGCGGTACAAGAACCTCCTCGTGGACCGGACCATCGCCGGCGGCGAGCTGGGCATCGAGAACAAGAGCCTGGCGAACCTCGAGACCCTTTACGTCCGCATGGCCGGGGCTAAGTACGATCCCCACGGCATCCGCTACAATCCGACCTCGCTGCTCACCGACGTCGACGTGGACGGCACCATCGAAAATGTGAGGAAAGCCGCCGAGCGAAACGCTTCGCTGCTCACGGGTATCGCCACGGTGGGATACGACACCCCCAGCTACGGGCTCGGCGAGCAGGACGGGAAAGGCGCGCCCATCCTCCTGAAGAAGCTGGCCGACGTATCCCGGGACTACGACGTCCCATACATTGTCGACACAGGGGGCTCGATTCCCATCGTCGGCATGGACCCGCGGGACATCGGCTGCGACATCATTACCTACAGCATGGACAAGCCGGGCCGCGAGCTGTCCTCCCACGGCAAGGCGGTATACACGTTCAGCGATCCGGGCCGGGACACCCTGGTGGGACTGACCGCCTACATGAAGGTCCTGCGCGACCGGCCCCGCCTGGTCACCGACCCCGTGGACCGGTTCCACGAGATTATCGTGGAGGAATTCGCGCAGATGAAGCCCGCGCGTTTCCGCGACGACCTGATCTTCACGAAGACCTATCAGCTGGGCGGCACCGAGCTCAACTACGAACGCACGTGGAAGGACGGCGCTTTCGGCATCCCCATCTTCAACCTCGAAGACCTGTGGGCCAACACCAATCCCATCGTGCTCGCCCAGGAGCACATGGGCGTCGAACCCGCCACGATCTACAGCGGGAAGATGTTCCTCGGGCCCGGCCTGGGAACGTTGGACCAGGAGGGCAACCTGATCGAGGAGTACGCCGTCTTAGGCGCGAAGACCCTGGTCAAGGCGGTGGAAATCGTGTGCCGGCATGCGGGGTTGGCGGATTGAGCTTGCGGCGAAGATTAAAACACTTGCCAATGATATTAAAATATGATATCATTGGGCATGAATAGTCGTCAGCGGAAAACCCTGGAAGCGATTTTTACCGACCCAGTATCCTCAAGCATTGAATGGCGACAAATCGAGACATTATTTGTTTCTGTGGGTTGTGAAGTAATTGAAGGTCGTGGATCCAGAATAGCTTTCAGGTGCGGGACGCATCGAGCCGATTTTCATCGACCTCATCCCGGTAAGGAGGCTAAACCCTATCAGGTTCGCGCTGCACGAGAGTTTCTTAATTGTATGGGAGTAACACCATGAAACCGATGCGGTATAGGGGATATCCAGCGCGCATCGAATACAGCGACGAGGACGGATGTTTCGTCGGCCGCGTCGCCGGTATTCGCGACATCATCACGTTTCACGGAGAAAGCGTCGGGGAAGTTCGCGAAGCCTTTGAAGAAGCTGTTGAATTCTATCTGGACAGTTGTGACGAACGGGGCGAGGCTCCGAATAAGCCTTATTCCGGGAAACTACTGTTGCGTATTGATCCTGAAATCCACGCAGCGGTAGCCGAGGCGGCCGAAGTCCATGGCGTAAGTATCAATCAGTGGGCCAAAGAAAAACTATCTGAGGCCGCAGGCGAAAGACACTGATCCCAAGCTGGGCCGAGTACCCTACCTTCGGCCCCTACCACGCATCATTCCCACCCCACGCCTTCCAGCACAAGCGATTCCATTTCGTCCCACTGGCCGGAGGGCAGGTCCTCCTCGCACAACTGCGCCAGTTCCTTCTCGAAGAAAAAGGCCTCCTCGCCGAAGGCCGGCTCGAGGTCGTCCAGCCAGATGGCTTCTTCGTCGTACCGGGCGAAGAACGGCCGCAGGACCCAGTCGGGGTTGCGTCCCTGCAGGAATTGCAGGGCGATGATCTTCTCCCCGTGGACCTCGCTGACGCCCAGCACGTGGACCTTGCCGGGATGGGCCGACATGCTGGGTCCGCGCACGGTCCGGCAGATCCCGCTCACCTGCTGATAGGCGTTCTGAAAGATCTCCCACGCCCGAACCAGCGGCACGGCGAAGAATTGCTGCACGCCGGTGTCCCGCACCATGAACATGTAGTAGGGTACCATCCCCAGGTCCACCTGCCTGCGCCACATGGCCGCCCACGTGTCCGGATCGTCGTTGATCTTCCTCAGGATGGGCGATTGCGTGTAGACCTTCGCGCCCGTTCCGCGAATCCGGCTGACCGCCTTGGACACCACGTCGGGCCGGAGTTCGGCGGGGTGGCTGCAATGGGCCATGATGGCCAGGTGCTTGCCGGCGCGGGTGACCCGTTCGAACAGGGCCAGCACGTCGTCCGCATCCGGGTCGGTCAGGTACTTGTAGGGCCAGTAGGCCAGCGATTTCGTCCCGATCCGGATCGTGTGCAGATTGGGGAGATCCGCCTTCAGCAACGCATCGATATATACACTGAGGTTCTTTGCCCGCATGACCATGGGATCGCCGCCCGTGAAAAGCACGTCGGTAACCTGGGGATTGTCTTCAAGGTACCTGATGAGGCTTTCGACCTCGCGGCTGGCGAACTTCAGTTCATCGATACCCACGAACTGGGGCCAGCGAAAGCAGAAGGTACAGTAGGCGTGGCAGGTCTGACCCTGAGAGGGGAAAAACAGGACCGTCTCCCGGTACTTGTGCTGCATGCCGTCCAGTTTCTCGTCGTCCTCCCTGGGAACGTTGTGCTCGAGTTGACCGGCAGGCTGTGGATTCAGATCCCATCGGATCCGATTCACGGTCCGCGCCATTTCCGCATCACCCGCCCCTCTTTTCACCAGGGCCGCCACCTCATCGAAGTGGTCCGGCGACAGCATGTCCCGCTGCGGAAAGGTGAGCTGGAACATGGGATCGTCGGGGATATTCTCCCATTGTATCAGGTGCTCCACCACGTGGGAATTGGTCCGGAACGGCAGAACCCGCGCCACGACTTCCATTTCGAATTTCAGGTCGTCGGGAAGCTTGTCGATTTGCGGTATTTTCCTGTAGTTCCTGAGATCATAAATCTGAAACCTGGGGGCCTTGCCATTCATCCTTCTAATCATGGTACCTTCCTTACTGGTATCGGGGCTCCGGCGCAGTGCGACTGGAACCCGTTCAGCGCGCTCCTTGCAACTCGACTCGTTTTCGGGTAGCGACGGGTCGCGGCCCGGGTCTTTATATGGCGGATCGGACCCGCAGATGGTAACTCGGCCTCTATATAGCGGCTTGGACCCATAGAGGGCGGCTCGGACCCGCAATAGGCGGCATCGGACCCACGAAGGGCGGCTCGGACCCGTGAAGTTCAATCCGCGCGGGGCGGAATGAAAGGGCGGAGAAAAAGGCTGCGATTGGATCGGAATCCAGGCGGCTTCAAGCAGGGATGCACGTGCATCCACGAGCCGCCATCGCCCCGAGTGGTACGACCAAGAAGGCCGTCCGGGTCGTAATGATAGAGAATGCCGTTCCGCGAGGACTATCGGAGACGCTCATCTAGAGACGGCGATGAGCGCGAATCCCGAGGGATACGTCTTTGCCGCGCAATTACCCGCTGGCGCCGGTTATGTGGGAAACAATTTTCGGCGGGGGCAACAACCGCGATAGAGCAGGCTACGCAGACACTGCCTCGCGCCGCGGGAGGACAATACGTCCACTAAGAACCTCCTTTGGGTGAGGGCGTGTTTAGAGGAAGACAGGTACGGTTACAAGATAACCGAAGGCGCACCGTGCTTCAAGTCTTTTCCACAGATTGCGCGAAGCCCGGCCATTTTGCACACCTGTGCTTCCAAGCGAAAGGATTAACCGATCTCCGCGAACCAGTCCGTTCCGAACAGCCGCTCCGCCTCCGCGATGCGGTCCACGCTTCCGAGATCCGCCCACCGGGATTCTTCGGCCCGAAAGGCCTGAATTTTCCCGCCCGTGCGCGCCAGATCCAGAAAGAAATCGATGATCGAAAAGGGAACGGTATCGGTCATCTTGCTCAGTGCGGCCGGGGACATGGCGTAGACGCCCATGAAAGGCAGGGAGGTGCGCGGATCGTTCGGAACGAGCGGACCGTGCGTATTGTGCGGACCGTGCGACGGCCGCGCTGGCCGGACCTTGCGCGTCTCTCCCGTGATATCCGAACGCCAGCCACAGAGCCTTCCCGCCTCGTCGAATAGCAGGTGACGCGAACTCTTTCGTTCCTTCACGGCGACGGTGACCAGCGCGTCCGACGCCGTATGGGCATCCGCCAGACTCCTGAGATCCAGATCGGTCAGCACGTCCACGTTGTGCACCAGGAACGGCTCCTCGCGATCGAAGAACCACGCGGCCTTGCGCACCCCGCCGCCCGTGTCCAGGATCTCCTCCTCCACGGATACGGTCAGCGAAACGCCGGGGCCATCGTACGCGTCCACGAAGTTCTCGATCTGTTCCGCGAAATGGTGGGCATTGATCATGATGTCGGTGAAACCATGCCGTGCGAGCCGCGCGATCACCCAGTAAAGCATGGGTCTGCCGGCCACCGTCACGAGCGCTTTGGGCCTGGCGTCGGTGAGGGGACGAAGCCGGGTGCCCAGGCCGGCCGCAAGGATCATGGCCTTCACGAATCCTCCTGCTCCCGGTGCCTCAGCCGGACCGTCAAGCCCGGACGATTCTCCAGGTGCGCCGCCAGCCGCTCCGCGAAGTATACCGAGCGGTGCTGGCCGCCCGTGCACCCGAAGGCGACGGTCAGGTCCGTGAATCCGCGACGCAGGTGGTGTTCGACCGCCCGGTCGACCATGGTCTGCGCATCTCCCAGGAAGGACCGCGCCTCCTCGAGTTCGTCCAGGAAGGCGGCCACCGGCGCGTCCTTTCCCGTCAGATCCACATATGCCGGAATACGGCCGGGATTCTTCACGATCCGGCAGTCGAAGATGAACCCGCCGCCGTTTCCGCTTGGATCCCGTGGCAGGCCGTGGTGGTATGAAAAACTCCAGAGGTGGACGGTCAGCCCTTCGCCGGAAACCTCGCCCATGCGCCGAAGCGCCGGATCGCCGACGATGCGGGACCATACCCGGTTCAGTTCAGGCAGGTCGACCGGCAGGGCGGCCCGCTCCAACAGGCCCTCGAGGTTACGGACGCCGTGGGAGATGCTGGTGAGGAAGTGGGACTTGCCTTCATACATTCCGCGGTACCCGTAGGCGCCCAGCGCCTGCATGAGACGGACCAGGGCGTAACCGTAATAATGGGCGAGGAACGCCTCCCGGCGAAGGGGAGCGTATTCACCGGCCGCTTCGACGTAGTAATCCAATAATTCGTCCCGGATCTCCCACGGGATGTCGGCTTTGGCATCCTGCAGGAGCGACGCCACGTCGTATTGAAGCGCGCCTTGCCGGCCGCCCTGGTAGTCGATATAGTGCGGGCGTCCGTCGTGCCACATGATGTTCCGGGACTGGAAATCCCGGTACAGGAAGTAGCCGGTATCGGTTTCCAGGAGGAATGCCGTGAATCGATCGAAATCGTCTTCGAGGGCTTGCTCGTCGAAGTCGACATGCACGAGCTTGAGGAAATGGTACTTGAAGTAGTTCAGGTCCCACCGGATGGACTGCCCGTCGAAACGGTTCCTGGGGTAGCAGATCGAGAAGTCTAGGTCCTCCGCCGCGGTGACCTGGAACCGAGGCAGGTCGCCGAGCACTTGCCGGTATATGGCGACCATTTGATTCGAGAAGGCGTTTTCCCCCGACGCGCGGGCGGCGGCCACACGGTCGTACAGCGTCTCGTCGCCGAGGTCCTGCTGCAGGTAGATGCCCTGGTCCAGGTCCTCGCTGTAGATCTCGGGCACTGGCAGGCCGTGGCGGCGGAAGTGGCGGGAGAGGGAAAGGAAGGCGACGTTCTCCCGGCGGTCGTCGTTCGCCGCGCCGACGACGGTCCGTTCCCCGTCCGCCATTCGGAAGTACCGCCGCCTCGAACCGTCCGCGCCCAGGGCGGCGATGCGCGCCGGGGCACGGCCGAACGTGCGGCGGTAGAGTCGTGCCAGCCTGTCCTGGGCATCACGATTCATAAACGCCGTTTCCCCGGGACCGCTTCACCCGGGCCGCTTCATGATTAGGAGCAAGGGTCTGTGATCGGTGGGATACATCCTGCGCGCGTCGTTGTTGTTGTCGAGGATGACGTAGACCCGGTCGCGGTCCATGGCGAGCCCCTCCGCCGTTTTTGCGCCGAACTGTTCGTGCTGATAGAGGTATTCCGGGTCGTTGACGATATGGGCGAAGGACCAGATCGTCGAGGGACTGTCCACGTCCAGGTACCGGATGGTCCTCCGGATGGTCGCGGTGCTTCGCTGCAGGATGTATACGTTCTCGACCTCCCGGTGCAGGCCCGTGTAACTGTTCGTCGATCCATGATTGGCGATCTCCACGATCCGCTGCACCGGGGCCATGTCGATTTCGATCAGGCCGCAGGGCTGCCGTTCCGCGGTGACCAGGAACCGGTTCCGGGCCATCAGCGTAATCCCCTCGAGATACCCGCCGCGCGTCTGGAACAACCCCGCCGAGGCGCCTACTTTCCGCAGGCTCGTGGTGACCCAGGAGGCCTTCTTCCCGTCCGCGTCGACCCTCAGAATGGCGAACGCCCCTTCGCTGGCGAGGTAGAAGGTCCCGTCGTCATCGCGGGTGATGCCTTCCAGATCCAGCCTGAATACGCCGAATGGTTTGGGCGCCTCGAACCGTATGTGCGGTACGAATACCGCGGCATCCTCCCGGAGTTCGATCCGGAAGATGGTATCGTCGTGCTTGTCGGATACGGTGTACAGGGTGTCGTTGTGGACGAAAAGCCCTGATGGCTGGTTGGATTCGGGACCTTCCACGGGGAGGACGCTGATGGCTTCGAGGAGGACCGGGTTTTCCTGCGCTGCGGCCGCACCGGGAATGCACAGCAGGACCGAAGCGCATAAGGCGAGCGGCGCGAGAAGGAGGCGGAAACCCCTACTCCCCATCTTCGACCTCGGCGATGTAGAGCTTGTTCCAGCGGAAGTAACCTACCGTGCCGTCGTCGTTTACGTCATAACCCTTCAGCCAGGGCTTCCGGAGCTGCAGGCCCATCTTGTGATAAAGGAACGCGGCGGGATAGTCCGCCACCTGGACGACCGAGGCTTCCCGGTACAGGTTTTCCCGGATCTCCGGATTCAATTCGGCGGCAGCCGCGTCCACGAGGCGATCGAAGTCGGGATTGTGCCAGTCCTGCCGGCCGTGGCCCCGGGGCTGGGAGTGCCAGATCATGTCCAGCATGTTGCGGGGGTCGAGAAAATCGGCGCCGAAGGCGATCAGGCCGAGATTCATGTTCCATTTATACAGGTGGTCCATGTAGGTGTGCAGGTCGGCCGTACGGATGTCCAGGTCGACGCCGAGATGTTCTTTCAGCATGCTTTGTATCGCCACGCCGATCAAGCGGTCGGAGGGCGTTGGGGCCCTGAGCCACAGTTCCTGCCGCGGGAAGCCCTGTCCCCCCGGATATCCGGCCTCGCGCATCAGTTGCCTCGCCCGCTCGGGATCGAAGCCCTGCACCGCGGCGTGCGTGTCGCCCTCGAATTCCCTGAAGCCGGGCGGAATCATGGAATAGGCCGGTACGGCCCCGCCCCGCAGGATGACATTGCACAGGTTGTCGCGGTCCATCACCCGGGTGAAGGCTTCCCGGACGCGAATGTCGTTGAAGGGCGGCAACTGCGTCCTGAAGAAGAGATACCAGGTATTCAATCCGTGAAAACGGACGAGATCATTCCTCAGATCGGGATCCCCCTCGATACGAGCCAGGTCGTTCACATCGACGTTTTCCATGTCGACCTCGTCGCTTTCATAGGGAAGAATGGTGGCCGCGGCCGCGTTGCGGAATGGATGGATCACCTTCTCCAGGAAGGGCTTGTGCGGGCCGTTGTAGTAGGGATTGGGAACAAGCGTCATGTGACTGCCGTTGACCCACTCCGTGACCATGAAACCGGAGTTGGTGATGATGTTCTGCGGTTCGGTCCACTTGCGGCCGTATTTGTCCACGAGCCGTTTCGGCACCGGCATGGCGTCGCCGAAGGAAACGATATGGGGCAGGTAGGGCGCGCGCTTTTCCGTTTCGATGACCAGGGTCGTATCGTCCACGGCCCGGACGCCCAGGGACTCGAGGTCCTTGTTCTCCCCCTTGACGATCGCCTCGGCGTTCTTGATGTCGTAGTAGAAGAAGGCGTAGATGTTGCTGGATTCGGGGTTGAGCATCCGGCGGTAGGAATACACGAAGTCGTGGGCCGTCAGCGGCGATCCGTCGCTCCAGCGCATCCCGGACCTGAGGTTGAAGGTCCAGGTTATACCGTCATCCGAGCCCCAGCTGTGGGCGGCGCCGGGTATCGGGTTCCAGTGCTCGTCCTTGAACAGCAGCGCCTCGAAGGGCAGGATCGTCTGCTCGGTATCGTAGGGCTCGATACTGGGGTCCAGGCTCTTGGGCTCGGGGCTCATGGACCGCAGCACCTGGCGGGAAGCGTCCACGGCGTCGTCCGGGAGGACCACGCCGATCGAGTTTACCCGGCCGCCTTCCGTGGTGGTCCCCGGCTGTTCCCCGCCGCGTTCACTTTCGCCGCAGGAAACCAGCATGAGGATCGATACAAGTACTGCGGGAGTGCGCATAGCGTATAGTCGTCTCGTTATGCCGCGCTAGATCCGGATCAGTTCCTTGACCAGCAGGTCGTTGATCCGGCTCGCGAACCCCACGGGATCGTCGAGCTTGGACCCTTCGGCCACCACGGCCTGCTCGTACAGCAGGCGGCCGATGGATTCGACGCGCGCGTCTTCGCCGTCGCTGTCGTGGAGCTTCTGCAGGCCCTGGACCACGGGATGTCCGGCGTTGAGTTCCAGGATGCGCTTGGCGGCTTGCGCCTGGGCTCCGCCCTCGCCCATGCGCTGCATGAGCCGCTCCATGTGAGCGCTCATGGCGCCCTCGTCGGCCACCAGGCAGGAGGCGCTGTCCTTGAGGCGCGTGGACAGCCGGATGTCCTGCACTTCCGAGATCTTGCCCTTCAGCGTCTCGATCAGGGCCTTGAAGGTCTTCTCGTCGTCCTCCGCTTTGGCCTTGTCCGTTTCGTCCGCCGCGATATCGCCCTTGTCGGCCGCCTTGTACTTCTTCTCGCGGTACTCGTCCACCGACGACATGACGAACTCGTCGATGGGGTCCGTCATGAAGAGGACGTTCCAGCCGCGGTCCCGGAAGACCTCCAGGTACGGCGTCCGCTCGAGCATGCCGCGGTGCTCGCCGATCAGGTAGTGGATCTCCTCCTGGTCGGGCGGCATCTGGTCGACGTATTCATCCATGGAAATATACTTGCCGGCTTCGGTGTTCATGGATTCGTACACGGCCAGGGAAGTCAGGGTGTCCCGGTTCTCGAAGTCCTGCGCCATCCCCTCCTTGAGGATCAGGCCCAGCTCCTTGTAGAACGCCACGTACTTGTCGAACTCGTCCTTCTTCATCTCCTCCAGCACGGTGAAGATCCGCTTGACGATGTTCTTCCGGATTCGGTCGAGGATGGGGTTCTGCTGCAGGATCTCGCGGGAGACGTTGAGGGGCAGGTCCGCGCAGTCCACCACGCCCTTGATGAAGCGCAGGTAGGGCGGCAGCAGTTCCTCGCAGTTTTCCATGATCTGGACCCGCTGCACGTACAGCCTGGGCCCCACCTTGGGATCGCCGAACATCATGTCGAAGGGCCGCTTCGCCGGGATGAAGAGCAATACCTTGAACTCCGTCAATCCCTCGGCGGTGTAGTGGATCACCTTGGCCGGATCGCCGTAATCGTGGGAGATCTGGCGGTAGAAGGCGTTGTACTCGTCTTCTTCGATCTCGTCCTTCGACCGCAGCCAGAGGGCTTTCATGGAGTTGAGCGTCTCTTCCCGGACCACCGCCTCGGTCTTGTCGTCCTCCTTGTCGTCCTCGCTCTCGACGGGTTCGTGCCGTTCCACGTCCATGACGACCGGGTACTCGATGAAATCGGAGAACTCCTTGACCACCTGCCGGAGCCGCCACTCCTCCAGGAACTCCTTCTCGTCCTCCTTGAGATGGAGCGTGACGTCGGTACCGTGCGTCTCTTTCTCCACCGTCTTGATGGTAAACTCGCCCTCCCCCGCGGAGACCCAGCGGACGCCCTCGTCCTTCGGATCGCCCGCCAGGCGGGAGACCACCGTCACCCGGTCGGCCACCATGAACGACGAGTAGAATCCCACGCCGAACTGGCCGATCAGATCGGGACGGCTGGCTTCGTCGGCCTGCTGCAGGGTCTCGAGGAAGGCCCTGGTGCCGGACTTCGCGATCGTGCCCAGCTGGTCGATGATGGTATCCCGGGACATCCCGGTGCCGTTGTCGGAAACGGTCAGGGTGTTCTTGTCCTTGTCGGCGATGAGCTTGATCTTCCACTCGGTGTCGCCGTCAAGCAGGTCGCTGTTGTTGATGGAATTGAAGCGGATCTTGTTGATCGCGTCGCTGGCGTTGCTGATCAGTTCGCGGAGGAAGATCTCCTTGTTGGAGTAGAGCGAATGGGTGATCAGGTGCAGGATCTGCCGCAACTCGCTCTTGAATTCCATGGTTTCGGTGGATGTGGCAGGTGCTTCGGACATCGGTGGGCCTTTCCTCATGAACAGGGGAGCGGGTGGCTCCCGGTTGGACATGCTGTCCGGGTCGTGATCTACGCCCGGATACAACACGTTTGGTTGGTTTTCCAAATGTGAAACGTGGTGCTTTTTCCCGGTCTGCCGCCCGATCGAGGCGGGCCGGACAACATGCGTATTATAGGGGTTTCAGCCGGTATTGTCAACATGGGGCTTCCTTCAAAAAAGGCTTTGGCGGCTTCGTGCGGGCGGGTAAATTGGTATCCTTGAAACACACGTACAGGTACACCGCAGATACGTCATCAACCGAGACCTTTAATGCGTCGACGGCACATACAGTTCCTGTGCATCGTACGCGTACGAATCGGGAGGCGCAGGGATGCTCACGGATGAACAGGTAGTCGAATTCCGCCGGAACGGTTTTCTGAACGGAGGCCGCGTCCTGGACGACAACGGCGTCCAGGAACTTCGCGATGAATTGCAGCGCGTGCTCGACACCGGCCCGGAAGGCTTTCCCGAGGACGGACCGAGGCCGGTGCTGTTCCACAACATGGTCCGCGAACGGGAACCGGAACGCTGCGTCTGGCAGATCGTGAACATCTGGGAAGTGTCCGGCGCCTACCAGCGCCTGATTCACCATCCCTTCATCGTCGAAGCCATCAGCCGGCTCACGGAGGCGGACGAACTGATGGTCTGGCACGACCAGATCCAGTACAAGCCGGCGGGTTACGGCGGCGTAACCAGCTGGCACCAGGACGCGCCGCTGTGGCCCATCATTCGGCCCATGACGCCGGTGTCCGCATGGGTCGCCCTCGACGACGCGACAGTGGAAAACGGTTGCATGTGGATGACGCCGGGCAGCCACAGGTGGGGCAACCAGATCGAGTTTCTGCGGACGCAGGCCCACCTGCAGCAGGCCGAGGACTTCGGGCGGATCGAAGGCTTCACGCCGCCGGACGGCAATGGCGCGGAGAAGGTAGCACCCCGGCCCTGGCCGGTGAAGGCCGGCGAGGTATCGTTCCACCACTCGCTGACCTGGCACGGCTCGCCTTTCAACCGGTCCGATCTACCCAGGCGCGCCATCGCCATGCATTACATGACGGGCGAGTCCCGGTTCGTCGCTTCCGGACAGCACGTCATGAAAGCCTTTGTCGACCTGCCGGACGGGGCGCCCATGAACCAGGCGGGCGCACATTTCCCCTTCGTGATGAGAAACGGAAAACCGGCCGCCCTCGCCGGGTAAGCTTACCTCACCGGGTTTGCTATTCCCGTGGCCGGTGTATAGCGGTCGGAGACGAATATCCGCCGGATACGAACAGCCGCCGGAGACGCAAGCCGGAAGGAGTAATCCATGGACGTCGTACGCATCGGTGTGATCGGCCTCGGGAACATGGGCGGGTTCCACGTCGAATACCTCACCGGAAACGAAATACCGGGCGCGAAGCTGTCGGCCGTCTGCGATGTCGATCCGGATCAGTTGGCGCGCGCGAATTCGCTCGCCGGCGACGGCGTCTCGACCTATGGGAGCGCGGATGAACTGCTGGCGTCTGCCGAGATCGACGCCGTGATCATCGCGACGCCCCACTACGACCATCCGCCGCTCGCGATCAAGGCCTTTGGCCGACGATTGCACGTCCTATGCGAAAAACCGGCCGGCGTATACACGCGCCAGGTGCGGGAAATGAACGCGGCGGCCGAAAAGAGCGGCCTCGTCTTCGGTATGATGTTCAACCAGCGGACGCTAGGCGAGCACCGGAAGCTCAAGGAACTCGTGTCATCGGGCGAACTGGGCCAGCTCCGCCGGACGAACTACATCATCACGAACTGGTTCCGGGCGCAGAGCTACTACGACTCGGGTGGCTGGCGCGCCACGTGGTCCGGCGAAGGCGGCGGCGTGCTCGCCAACCAGTGCCCCCACAACCTCGACCTCTGGCAGTGGATCTGCGGCATGCCCGTGCGCATCCGGGCCTTCTGCGGTTTCGGCAAGTACCACGACATCGAAGTCGAGGACGACGTGACGGCCTACGCCGAGTACGAGAACGGCGCCACGGGCGTGTTCATCACGACCACGGGCGAATCCCCAGGGACCAATCGCATGGAAATCACGGGCGACAACGGCAAGGTGGTCATGGAGGAGGGCCGGATCACCTTCTGGCGCAATCGCACGCCGGCGGATGTCTTCAACCGCGAATGGAAGGGCGGTTTCGGCAGCCCGGAGACCTGGAAATGCGAAATCCCCTTCCAGGCCGGGGGCGAAGAGCACAGGGGCATCACGAAAGACTGGGTGCGCGCGATCCTGGAGGGCACGCCGCTCATCGCGCCGGGCGTCGAAGGCATCCGGGGCGTCGAACTGGCCAACGCCATGCTGCTTTCCGCCTGGCAGGACGACTGGGTCGATATCCCGGTGGACGAAGCGCGCTACTATGAGAAGTTGCAGGAAAAGATCCGGGCGTCCACGGTGCGCAAGAAGGAGTCCGGCGGCACAACGCTGAGTGTGGAAGGCACGTTCTAGCGGCGCCGGTTACAGCAGTGCCGCGCAGTCCCAGTCGCGGTATGCGTCGGCCAGGTTTCGCATCTTCGGCCGCCAGTAGTCCCGCGGGCTCCCGTTCTGCTGATCCCAGACGGGAAGCTCGACCCGCCAGATCAGTTGTAGCCGGTAATCCCTGCACAGATCATCCCACGAGTAATCCTTCACACCGCGACGCACCAGCGTCTCGTAGTACCGCTTCAAGCATCGGATTTCCCGGTCATTTTCCTGCCGCTGTTCTCGCGTCCAGAACGTCGCCATCAGGTATACCAGGTCTTCAGTGCCCAGGTAGACGCAGGCCTCCTCCATATCCGACAGGTAGGTTCCGTGCGCCTCCGGGTCGTTGGGACAAAGGAACTGAGTGAAGTAACAGTCCGAGTGACAGACCGTGAGTTGTGAGACCTGGACGAATCTGTGTTTCAGATACCGATCCCACAGCGTGGGCAGTGCTTCTAATCGACGGTCATACAACTCGATCAGATCGCGCGGCAATTCGGCAGCCGCCGATGCCCTGAATCGCCGCCATTCCTCGGCCTGATCCCGCACCTCGGCCATGTAGCGTTCTTCATCCCTGAACGGTAGCGGGATCCTCACCGGGCCGTCCTCCAGGGGTGAGCCGTCCTCCATGGGTGGGCCGTCCCTGAGGACCGGGTGTTCCCACCAGTAGGCGTGCAGGCCGGCCAGGGCTTCCACGCAACCGGCCAGTTCCCATTCATCCGGCACGCCGTCACCGGACAGTAGGCGCGCTCGGGAGACGGGGGCATGATGCGTCCCGGAGACATCGAGCATCAGGCAATGCGAAACACCCGTGTCCTTGTCGTACGCGCCGTCGATGAAGGGAATCAACATGGGCAGCGGCGGCTTCTGTTCCCTCGCCAGCCGGTAAAAGGAGACTTCATCCCGTCCCCAATGATGCTGTTTGATCTTGATGAACAATCGCTCGGGCACGCCTGCCGGGGCATCTGCGGCATACACGGGCTCCAGGTGCGCCGCGACAGAATTGAACGCGGGATTGGACCGGATCTTGACGTCCAGGACCCGCCCTCGTTCAAGTACACCGTGCTGTCGAAGCAGGGAAGTCAGCCAATCGGGTGTGACCGAATCCAGGGACGAGATGACATCAGCCATCGATGACGCTCTGAGGATTTTGGGTTTGCCGCGTACGTGGATGCGGATTGTCCACGCCTACGGCATCGGTAATCCGGTCGAGGCCATCCCGGGCCATCAGTCGGAGCAGGCCCCGGTTGATGCGCTTCACCAGGCCCGGACCGTGGTAGACGAGGGCGGTGTAGACCTGGACCAGGGTCGCGCCCAGCTGGATCTTCCGGTAGACGTCCTCGGCTGTGAAAATCCCCCCGGTACCCACGATCACGTGGCGGCCGCGATCCATCCGGGGATACCAGGCCTGTATGGACGCGTCGATCAGCGCGCGGGCCGGCCGGCCGCAAAGGGTCCCGGCCATGCGGTCGAGGACCCGTGGCGGGGTCTTCAGGCCTTCGTAGGGCTTTCCGGTCGGCAGGCCGAACACGATGCCCTTTACGAAGGGGAATGGATCCATGGCGGCGAGCGTCCCCTCGATCGTTGCGGGGTCAGTGGTCGGCACCACCTTCAGGAAGGTGGGCGGCATGATGTCATAGTCGGCGTATCCCGAGAGCAAAGACCCGAGCGTGCCCGGATCGTCGAAGGGGCTGTGGCCCGACGTGGTATTCGGGCAGTTCAGATTGAGCGTCGCGTAGTCGGCGAGGCCCAGAAAGGGACGCATCGCCGCGACCAGTTCCTCCACCACCTCTTCCGCGCCCGCCGGCTTCCCGGTGTTCGTCTCGACCAGGTTGATGCCCAGGGGAACGGGCGGCCTGGACGGCCGGGGTTGACCCGGCAGGCTGCGCGCCCCTGGCGAACCGGGCGGAACGGGCGGTCCGGGCGATCCAGGTGATCCGGGCGGCCGGGCGGAAGCGAACCGCCGCGCCACGGCTTCGGCACCGTCGTTGGGTACCCCGTAATTGACCACGATCGCTTCATCCGCCGGTACACGGAACAGCCGGGGCCGCCCGGGATTACCGTCGGAAGGATGCGCCGAGACCGAACCCACCTCCACGAATCCGAATCCCGCCGAAGCGAGTCCTTCCATGGCGACGCCGTTCTTGTCGAATCCGGCGGCCAGACCGACGGGATTGGGAAAGGCGAGCCCACCGGCTTCCACCCTGAGCCGCGGATCTTCCGCGGTAAGCAGGCTTTGGAGCAGTCCGCGCACGGGAGAAATGCGTCCCGCCTTGCCGACCGCGGCCAGCGTTGCGCGATGTATCCACTCCGGGTCCAGACGGAACAACAGGGGGCGTATGAGGTGGTAAAGGGACATAGGGCGGGCTCGACAGTAGATTCAATGACTCAAGGCAATGACCGTCGGCCGGGATGGTCCCGGGTAGTGCCGGTGGGAGCCTGTCGGCCTGCGGTTTTCAATCCGTCTAAGCACGATTATACGCGGCCGACATGCGGCGCAAGCACAAAAAACCGGGCGCCCCTGGAAATACGAGACGCCCGGCTTGCGTCTGGAGGAATGTCAACTGATTAGATCAGTCGTCACACCTCCGTTGTTCAGATATCATAATTCCTCCTTTCCTTTTTGCGCCGCCGTGCTGCAGTACGAGGCGCGGTACTTGCCGATGCATCAACATGCCGGATGTGATCCGGCGTCAATCCCCCGAACGAGCCGGGGAATAAACCACAAGTTACCACATTTCATCGAGATACGGAAAGCCGAACGCCTCCTGAGATTCCACGGGAGCGGATGCACCTTGATACGCGTGCCGGGGCCATGACGCGTGCCGGGGCCATGACGCGTGCCGGGGCCATGACGCGTGCCGGGCGCAATGCCGCGTGCCGGGGCCATGCCGCGTGTCGGGGCCATGCCGTGACCAGGTCATACATATTCCGGCCTCGGCGTGACGCCGAAACCCGGTCGATCTGTCGGCGCGATGCTGCCTTCCGACACCACGGGCTCGTCGAGCAGGACCGAGTCCTCCCCACCGCTCCACCGGTCAGGGTGGGTCTCTGCCAGGTCCATGCAATCCGTGGCCGCGATCAGGTGCAGCCCCCAGATCTCTCCGCCTCGATGGGGGCAGACGGGCACGCCGTGTGATCTGGCCAGGTCCAGGATTCCCAGTCCGGCCGTAATGCCGCCGCACCACGTGATATCCGGTTGCCACAGGTCCAGGGCACCGGCGCGGGCGATGGCGGCGAAGGCGTGGTGGGAGAAGTCATGCTCGCCACCGGCCAGCAGCACCGGAGCCAGCCGGGGTCGGAGTTCCGCCAGCTCGGCCAGATGGTCGGGCGTGACGAGATCCTCGAACCAGTAGGGCGCATATTCGTCCAGGATCTCGCGCATCCGCAGGGCGACTTCGGCATCCCAGGACATGTAGCAGTCGAACATGAGCAGCGCGTCCCGGCCGAACATCTCCCTGCAACGAGCTGCCTGGTCCACCGCCGAATCGTAGTCGGCTTCCGACCGCCATTGGTGCGATCGCTTCACCGCCGTATAGCCCAGGTCGCGGACCCGGGACAAATCGCCCCCGGTCGCGTAGGCGCGGATCCTGTCCTTTTTCAATCCCCCGATCAGATCGTACACGGGCCGGTCCTCGGCCTTTCCGAGCAGATCCCACAGGGCCAGGTCGATCCCGCTCAGGGCCATGATCGTTATGCCGCCACGGCCGTACGGCAGGGATTTGAAGTAAAGGTGGTCCCAGGCGCTGCGGATATCATCCACACTCCCGATGGACCTGCCGATCAGTGCATCGCGCAGATGGCCGTTGGCGATCAGTTTGCCGGGCTCGCCGCCCCCGCCATACCCGTACCCGGTCACGCCCGCGTCCGTATCCACCCGGACCACGATCTGCCAGTAGTATTCCTGCCAGGCGCCCGTCCCTTTCTTGTCTCGTGACGGGTAGACGGCCTTGACGTCCGTGATCTTCATTTCGAATCAGCGACAGGTTGCGGTTAAAAACAGCAGGTAGCGGACAGTAGCTACAGGTTGCGGATCGGGTGCGCATGAGAAACCCGGCCGGGGAGACCCGTGCCGGGCAGCTACGCGGTTCGGAATCGAATGGGCGCTAGTGGGATCGAACCACTGACCTCCACGATGTCAACGTGGCACTCTAACCATCTGAGCTAAGCGCCCTGCAAATCAGCATTCAACAGTGTGTTCATGACCCCGAATGCCGAGGGCCGGACTCGAACCGGCACGGACTATTGAGGTCCGGGAGATTTTAAGTCTCCTGTGTCTACCAATTCCACCACCCCGGCAAACCGTCCCCGGATCTCCCAACACAACTGCACCATGGTAGGGCGCGAGCCCCTGCAAGTCAAGGGAAAAGAACCACGCCGCACCGAGGGAGAGGCGCCGGAATCGACCGTGTCAAAGGCGTAGGAATCGACCCTGTCAGAGGCATAGGAAACGACCGTGTCAGAGGCATAGGAAACGACCGTGCGGAGGTATTTGCCCGTCACGGATCCAAGGCGTTAGCCGGGACCTCCCCCCAGTGCCCCGGACCAGCACGCGTAGGGCCGTCCCTGTCGTTCGTCGTCCTTGAAAAAGGCCAGGTAGGTCATGACGTCGTAGGCGATGAAGGCCCGGCCCGAACGGGATGACCGGGCGAGGCGGTGCACCCGGCGCCAGGTGCCCGTGTTGAAGTAGACCTGGGCTCCCCGGCGTCCGTTCCCCGGCACGACATCGAGCGGCACGATTTCGTGATGATGTGTGTGTCCGTACACCACGAAGCGGGCATCGCGGTCCTCAATCGCTTTCTCCCTGGCCGCGTGGGCAAAGTAGGAATCCGCCGAATCGCCCGCCACCCGGTTCCACCATGCACCCAGCGCACCGGACAGGCCCAGCGGAACGTCCCGCGTGAAACGGAGCGCGTACTCCAGCTTGTCCACGCTCTCGAAGGGGTTGTACATCGACCCCCTGTCCCGGATGAAATCCAGGCCCAGGAAATCGTCCACCAGGTTGTTCCACGTATCCTTTACTTTCCCGGCCTGCATCGGGGACACACCGTGTTCATGCAGCAGCGCGTCGACCCAGACGGAGGCGGCAGCCAGCGGGCGGACATTGTCCAGTTCGCGCAGGCCTTCGATAAAGGTCCGGGGAAGCAGCGAGCCCATGCGGTTGCGGACTTCAAAGGGAAATCGATTCAACAGCTCGATCACGATCGCGTCACCCAGGGAAGGCTCGCTCCGCGAACCGGAGAAATTGAACGGATCGTAGATATCGCCATGGCACGCGCGGACTCCGTGCGCCTGCAGTATCCCGGCAATGCGGGTCGATTCTTCGGGTCCATGGGGGAAGGGCTGTTCAGGATCGTTTTCGAGCCCCAGGGCGGCTGCGACCTTTCTACGAAGGAGCCGGCAGGCTCGGCCGGGGACACAGTAGAACCAATCGTGGTTCCCCACCATGTAGTGGATGCCGACCTCGACCGGCAGGCCGGGTTCGGATGGCCTTGGGTCTCCATTGGCGCCGCCGGGCGGAGGCAGCAGGAGACCACCGGGTTCGGCCAGGTTCCTGAGGCAGGTCAGCGACGGTTCGTTGTGCGCCAGGATAGCGGTGGTTATGTCGTTCAGTTTCCCGATGTAAGGCAGATCATCGGGATCGCTCCAGGGGCGCGGCTCATGGTCCTGCTCCAGCCACGCGGTGGACCGGGTGACGTCCAGGATATCTCCAAGAAGGAGGATGTCGATTCGCTCGATGGGCTCGTACCGGCCTCCCGTACGCCATGAGGCCGCGTAGGCCATGTCCTGGACCCGCCTGGCGAAAATCCGAAAGGCGTTCTCATTGATCGACTGCCCGGTCGTGCCGTCGGTGAGGTGAAGATCGCTGATGATTACTATCATGACGGTCCTGGTCATCCATCCCGCTGGGTGAGGTCGAAACCGATCATGTAGGTTCCACCGGTGCCCCGGCCGTGGACCGTCAGGCGGGCGTTTTCACCATCGATCAATTCCCCGAGCGTGGTAGATCCCCTGAATAGTATCGCGTCGCCACCCGCGATCTTCTTGAGGAGGAAGGACTGCAGGTCGTCCGCGGCGGCGCCCAGGGATTCGGGCAAGGGCAGGTTTTCCGGGATCGTTCCCTTGATTCTGCCGATGACGGCTTCGACGATCCCGCCCAGGAAGTCCTTGATCTTGTCCCAGGCGTCCCTGCGGTCCACGTCGAACACCTTGAACTGTATGGAATGGATTCGCTTCCCCCGCACCAGCAGAATCAGCTTGTCCCAATCGTCTATCGCCTCCATTTCGAACCGGCCGCACCGTTCGGGCGAACCTTCGCCGATCCTGAGATGCTCCACCCCGGCGCTTCGAACGTAATTCGGCTTGCCCGACCTTTCGGTATCACACTCCCAGAAGGTGTCGAGGCTCGGCATCACGGCATGTTCGGTGGCAAACTGGCTTCGGTGGTTGATAAAGCGCAGGTCGACGACGAAGCGGAAATTGGCCTTGTTGTTCGGAAGATCCGCGGGGAACAGGAAATCCGTGAGGGTGAATTCATAGAGCGGCAAGAAGTTCCTCCGCATATGCACACGTGTGCGTTACCGGTCAAAAAAAGTACGACTCGTCATTCCGGTTCAGCAGGAAGACGGATGGAAAAGCCTCGAGGCGCAAGTCCAATCGACGTCTCGCAAGCCAGATCCATCCGTGAGTCGATGTGTTAACAAGGAGCCGGACCGGACGATACGACCGGACCGGCCCCCGTATCTCGAATTTAGCCTATGGCGTCTTTTAAGGCTTTGCCTGCCGTGAACTTGGCCACGTTTCTCGCCGCGATCGTAATGGACTCGCCCGTACCGGGATTTCGCCCCTGGCGAGCAGCGCGGTTCGATACGCTGAACGTGCCGAAGCCAATAAGCGTGACGGAATCGCCGTCGCTCAGACTGCTCTTTATGGCGTCGAGTGCTGCGGCGACTGCGGCGTCGGCCTGCGCTTTGGACAGCCCAGTAGCATCAGCAACCTTACCGGCCAATTCTGTGCGATTCATTGATTACCCTCCAGATGAAATAATGGGAGTAATGCACCCGATAGAGTGCGAGAATTCCCGCGACAGACCGTGCTAAGGTCCTGTGCTTGCGGGTGAAATACGCGAAATGTACGTGCAATATATTTCGTACGCAGATTCGTAAGCAAGTTTTTTTTCGCTATACCTGTGTATGGTACCGCGACAGGACGGGCGATTTCATTGATTTCGATCCCCGATGTTTCTATTTTTCAATCTAACCATGCCAGCAGAAAATCCGTCCAAAAGACTGCTTCTCCTGATGCCGACGACGACCTACCGCGCGGATCCGTTTCTGGATGCGGCGCGGCGCATGAACCTTGAAGTCGTCCTAGGATCGGACTTCTGCAAGCTGCTGGCGGAGGAGTGGGACATCCCGCTGTCGCTCAGGCTACGGTACGTGTCGCAGGCCGTGGATGAAATCGTGGACTACGCCCGTGAACATCGCCTCGACGCCATCGTGCCCGTCGACGATTATACCACCGAAATCGCCGCCCGGGCGTGCAAGGTCCTCGGCCTTCCGCACAACTCGCCCGAGGCCGCCATCGCCGCGCGCAACAAGTACCGCATGCGTGAAATGCTCTCGGCCGCAGGGGTATGGTGCCCCTATTTCGCCCGGTTCGACCTGTCGGTCCCCGTCGAGGAACTCGCGCTGGAACAGCCTTATCCCTGTGTGCTCAAGCCCGTCCTGCTCTCGGGCAGCCGGGGTGTGATCCGGGCCGACTCGCCGGACGGCTTCATCGGAGCGTTCCGCCGGATCGGCCGCATACTCGAAAGCGCGTCGGACCGGCCGCCGAGCCTGGACCCCGACGCCCGCCGCATCATGGTGGAGTCCTATATGCCCGGGCAGGAGGTCGCCCTGGAGGGCCTGTTGAACGGCGGCCGCCTGCGTGTGCTTTCCCTGTTCGACAAGCCCGAACCCCTGGAGGGACCCTATTTCGAAGAAACGATATACGTCACGCCTTCGCGCTTGCCCGACGAGAAGCAAAAGGTCGTGTCCGATGCCGTCCAGCGGGCTTCCACGGCCGTGGGCCTCACGGAGGGACCGGTCCATGCCGAACTGCGGGTCCACTACGGTGAAGCCCGGATCATCGAAATCGCGGGAAGGTCAATCGGGGGGCTCTGCTCGCGTGTCCTGGAGTACGGACTGGGGTTGTCCCTGGAGGAACTCATCCTGCGCCATGCCCTGGGGCAGGACGTGGACAGTGTCGGCCGCACGGCGCAGGGCCGTGGCGGAGCGGGGGCCGCGGGCGTGATGATGCTGCCGGTACCGGAGGGCGGAATGTTCCAGGGATTCGACGGCGTCGGGGAGGCGAAGCAGGTCCCGGGCGTGGAGGACGTGGTCATCACCGCGAAGGAAGGCGACATGCTGACCCCGCTGCCGGAAGGCACCAGCTACCCCGGTTTCATATTCGCCAGAGGAGATGAACCCGGCCAGGTGGCCCAGACCTTGAGACGGGCCCATGGAAAGCTTCGAATGCGCGTCAAGACGGTCCTGGCCACGTAGGGGTCCCGAACACGTAGCGGTGCCGACCACGTAGCGGTGCCGACCACGTAGCGGCGCCGACCACGTAACGGGAATAAAAAGGGAGATTTCGATCGTGCCAAAGCACTACGAACGGGTTATGGAGATGTACCGCGAGGTGAGCGATCTGTACGGCGCCCTGGCCCTGATGGGATGGGACCAGGAAACCTACATGCCCCCCAAGGGCGCGGCCAGCCGGGGACGGCAACTCGCCACCCTCTCCGGGATGGTCCACGAGCGGATCACATCCGACGAGATGAGGGCGGAATTGGACTCCGCCCGCTCAGAAACACTGTCGACCGACGAGGAGGTCAATATCCGCGAGATCGCCCGTTCCAGTGATCGGGCGGTCAAGGTACCCGTCGACCTGGTCAAATCCATCGCGGAAACGAGTTCGGCGGCCATCGGGGTGTGGATCAAGGCCCGGAAGGAAGACGATTTCCCGGCTTTCGCGCCGTGGATCGACAAGCTGGTCACGCTCCAGCGCGAAGTCGCCGAGGCGGTCGGATACGAAGTCGAACCCTATGACGCGCTGCTCGATGAATACGAACCTTATGCCACCACGAAAGAGACCGTGGCGGTCTTCGAATCGATTCGCGGCCCCCTCGTGGACCTGGTGCAGCGCATCGCGTCCTCCGGGGTCAGGCCCCGCACCGATTTCCTGGCGCGGAACTACCCCATCGACGACCAGCGGCGCATGGGGGTCATGGCCGCCGAGCGCATGGGCTTCGACTTCGAGGCCGGCCGCCTGGATATCTCCCCCCATCCCTTCTGCACCCACATGGGCGTGCAGGACGTCCGCCTGACGACCCGGTACTCCGAGACCCTGCCCATGCAGTCCTTCTACGGCGTCATCCACGAGGCGGGACACGGCCTCTACGAGCAGGGCCATGACCCGGCCCACGAAGGCACGCCCCGGGGCGCGTCCGTGTCCCTGGGCATCCACGAATCCCAGTCGCGCCTGTGGGAGAACATGGTCGGCCGGAGTCGGGCTTTCTGGCGGTTTTTCTTCCCCGAATTCTCCGCCGTGTTCCCGGACCAGTCCGCGGACGTGAGCGAAGAGGAGGTCTACGCCGCGGTCAACGAGGTGAAACCCTCGCTCATCCGTGTCGAAGCGGATGAACTCACCTACAACCTGCATATCCTGCTCCGGTTCGAAATAGAGCGCGGCCTGTTCACGGACGAATTCAGGGCAGGCGATCTCTCCGCGGTCTGGAACGAAAAGATGAAAGCCTTTCTTGGCATCGAGCCGCCGGACGACCGGGACGGCGTGCTGCAGGACATCCACTGGTCCCACGGGAGTTTCGGCTATTTCCCCACCTACACCCTGGGCAACCTGTATGCTGCCCAGTTCTACCGGGCCGCCGAGCGCGACCTGCCCGGCCTGTCGGACCGGATTGCCCGCGGGGATCTGCTGCCGCTGCGGGACTGGCTCAGGGAACACATCCATCGGCCCGGCATGACCTGCCGCGCGGGAGACCTCGCGCGGCACGTAACCGGCGAGCCGTTGACGGCGGACCACTTCCTGTCCTACATCCGGGAAAAGTACGGATCCCTCTACCGCCTATGACCGATTACCGCTTATGACCGATTCGGTCGAAACTTCCACCGCCGGCGTAGCGACGCCACGCGCCGTGGTGATCGGCATCGCACTGGCGATCGCCGTGAACCTGGGCTCGGTGGCGAGCAACTTCCTGGTCGGGTACGTTCACCTCACTTTTGCCCATATCGACCTCGCCCTGCTGATCCCTTTTTTCCTGGGCGTCATGGGTCCCAACATGCTGGTCAAGGCGGTCCGGCCGTCTTGGGGACTGCGGACCCGGGAACTGTTGTTCGTCTTCGTCCTGGGCTGGATCGGTTTCATGGTACCCACGTGGGGGATGTCGAACTACGTGGTGAACGTCATGACCACCGCGGAATACTACGCCACGCCAGAGAACCAGTGGCGCGAAATGTTCTTCGCCTATCTCCCGGAATGGGTCATCGTTACGAATGAGCAGTTCGCAAACCGGGACTATTACTGGGGACTTCCCGAATCTATGCCGATTCCTTGGTCGGCCTGGATCATCCCTACGTTCTGGTGGCTTACTTTCTTCGCCGGTTTGCTGTCCGTCGGCATCTGCTTCGTCATCCTGATGCGCAAGCAGTGGGTCGAGCACGAACGCCTTTCGTACCCCATCTCGCAGGTACCGGTCGTCATGACGGATACGGACGATGAATCGGGCGCGGTCCTGCCGTCCATCATGCGCAATCGCCTGTTCATCACCGGGCTGGTGGTCACCTTCTCCGTCATGTGCTGGAACACCGCCTCCTATTGGACGCATTGGACGGCCTTTCCGGTTGATGCGAGTACCGTGATCAATCTCGAGCTCGGGAGGGCCTTTCCCGCCCACCCCATTCGCATGAACGTGCTGACCCTGGCCTTTTCCTACTTCATCAACGTGGATATCCTGTTCAGCGTGTGGCTTTTCCAGATTATCAACACCCTGGAGCAGGGTGTCCTCGCCCGGGTCGGCATCGCCGCCGATTCGGGGACCGCCGTGCCGGGCGGACTCGTAGCGGTTCAGTTCATCGGCGGCATGATCGCCTTCGCGCTCTGGGGATTCTGGATCGCGCGGCGACACCTGAAGACGGTCTGGCGGCACGTGCTGGGGCACGATACGAATCTGCGCGACGAAGACGAGTTCATTTCCTACCGGGCCGCCCTGGTCACTGGCGCCTGCGGACTGGCCTACGTGATCTGGTGGCTCCACGCGATCGGCATGTCTTTTCCAGTGATATTCGTTTTCATCACGCTGCTTTTCCTCTTCTATTTCGCCCTGTGCCGCGTCATGGCGGAATCGGGCCTGGTGTTCCTCGACTTGCCGATCAACGCCCACCAGTTCACGGTCGGCATGCTCGGTTCCGCCTCGCTGTCTCCACAAAACCTGACGGCCCTGGGACTCGGGAGCGCTTTCGCCCGCAATTGGAAGACCTTCACGATGATCATCCCCTCGCACGTCGCCCAGTTGCGAACCGCCCTCGGCGTCTCGGGGCGGGTACTGTTCTTCTGGTGTGCCGTCACCTTCGCATTGAGCGCGATTACCGCCATCGGTTTCTCGGCCTATTCCGGGTACCGGTTGGGCGGCGCGGCCAACTACTACAACAATGTCGCCGGCGACCCGGGGTTTTATAACCTGATCATCACCTGGATGCAGAACAGTACCACCATATCGGGTACGGAAGTTTTCTTTCTGGTGACGGGCATGGTCGTGGTCCTGGGCATGACCGCGGCCCGCTACTTCTTCAGCTGGTGGCCCATATCGCCCATCGGATTCGTGGTAGCCGCCGGAGGACCGCCGCGTAACGCCTTTTTCCCGGTCTTCCTCGCGTGGTTGCTTAAAACCATTCTCATCCGGATAGGCGGCGTTAGACTATACCAGTCGGTGCAGCCGCTCATGATCGGTATCATGGTCGGTTACGTACTGGGCGCTGCCGTTGCGATCCTGGTGGATTACCTGTATTTTCCCGGTTCCATCCACGAACTGCAGTTTTTCTAGGGGCAGGCGGGATCCGCCGCGAGATACGCCGCGGGATCCGCTGCAGCGCCCCATGACCCGGCGTGCGGTCACTCGGGCCGATCACGCCAGTTGGCCAGGCATGAGCGATCCATCCATCCAGCAGATCATAGACTGGACAGCGGCCGGCGTCCTGTCGCGCCCCGCGGGCGACGCCCTGGCGCGATGGCTGGCGGACGCGGAGTTCGCGGCGTTTCATGGAGAGATCCGGGCCCTGGTGGACGACGCCGACACCGGCGAGCTTGAAGACGCGTTCGGTTCCGACATCGCCTTCGGAACGGGGGGAATTCGCGGCAGGATGGGACCGGGGCCGAACCGGTTTAATACCCGTACGGTGGGTGTGGCCGCCCAGGGCCTGGCGCGGTACGTCGCCGGGATGGGCGCGGATGACGGCGATGGCGATGGACTTGACGCCGACGACCCGGACCCCGACGGCCCCGTCCCCGACGGCCCGGTTCCCGACGGTCCGGTCGACAGGTACCACCGGAGGTTCGGCGGTCGAGACGCGCGCCCCGTCGTCGTGGCATGGGACACCCGGCGCAACTCCGAAGCGTTCGCGAAGGAGACGGCGCGGGTGCTCGCCGCCAACGGCGTACCGGTTCTGATCTTTGACGGATATCGATCGACGCCCGCCCTGTCCTTCGCCGTCCGCGATCAACGGGCCGCGGCCGGCGTGATGATCAGCGCCAGCCACAATCCGCCCGTCGATAATGGATTCAAGGTGTACGGACCCGACGGCGGACAGGTGGTGGCGCCCCGGGACGCCGACATCACCTCGGAAATGCGGCGTGTCACCGAAATCAACCGAATCGGCTATGGTGACGGCGTCCGGCGCGGCCTGATCCGGATGATCGACCCAAAGGTGGACGAACGGTATATCTCCGTGCTGGCGGACCTGTCGCTGGACGGCGCGCGGGATATCCGCCTGGTGTATTCCCCCCTGCATGGCGTGGGCATGACTTCCGTGGCCGCGGCGCTGGACAGAATGGGCTACCGCGACGTGCACTACGTAGACGAGCAGGTCGCGCCGGACGGCGCGTTCCCTTCGCTCGAAGGCGGAATCGCGAACCCCGAAAAACCGTCGGCTTTCCGACTGGGCATTCGAAAGGCCGTGGAAACCGGGGCAGATCTCGTGCTGGCCAGCGATCCGGATGCCGACCGAATCGGCTGCGCGCTGCCGCTGCCGGACGGGGGATGGGAGGCGGCGGAAGAGGATCTCGTGCTGAATGGTCACCAGATCGGCGTCCTCCTCTGTCATTATATGCTCAGCCGGAAACAGGCGGCAGGAACACTGCCCCCGCGGGGGCTTTTCTGCAAGACGGCGGTGACCTCGGACCTGGCCGCGCTCATCGCCCGGTCCTTCGGCCTGGAAGTCGTGGCCGACCTCCCCGTCGGTTTCAAGCACGTGGGCGCGGCGATCGAAGGCATGACGCCGGACATGACTTTCGTATTCGGCACCGAGGAAAGCCACGGCTACCTGGCGGACGCCCGGATACGGGACAAGGAAGCCGCCACCGGCATCCTGCTCGCCGAGTACGCCGCCTTGTTGAAACAGGACAACCGGACCCTGCGCGACGAACTGGACGGTATTCACCATAAGTACGGGTATTTCAGTGAAGTTCAGCGGTCGGTCGCCCTGCCCGGCGCGGAAGGCGCGCGCAGGATCGAAGACATCATGGCCGCCCTGCGCGCATCTCCTCCGGAGCGCATAGGCGGACAGGCCGTATGCCGCATGATCGACCGGCTGAGTGGCCAGGCGCACGACCTGCGTACGGGTACGACCGGCCCCGTCGCGGGCGAACGGGTGAATATCCTGGTCTTCACCTTCTCGGAAGCCGGCCACACGCGGGTGATCGTGCGTCAGTCGGGCACCGAGCCCACGATCAAGTACTACGTCTCGGCGTCATCGGTCGACCTGGGCGGAACCCGTGTCTCGACGCGCGGCTTTTTCGTTGGCGCGTCCGGCGACACGGAGCGGGACTGGCGCGCCGTAGATCGCCTGGCGGAATCCATCCTCGATGCAATGATCGAATGGTGCGAAGGAATGTAGCGGACTCGCTTGGACTCGCCTGGCCCCGCTCGGAATCGCTTGGCCCCGCGGGGACCCGGCCGAAATCGGGCCGGATCGGAACCGGTTCAGGACCCGACCTCTAAACAGGATAACCAACTCAACTCGAAAGGTATCAATCCATGCGCATCATCGACTCCGGCGTCCTCAGGCGTAGCGTGCCCGGCACCGACCGCGCCAACCTCACCTTTCCCGCCGTCCTCTGCAAGTCCGACGGCACGTTGATCGCCACCTGGCACAGCGGTTTGACCAAGGACTGCGCGGACGAAGTGGTGGAGGTCAGTCGGTCCTCCGACCTCGGAAAGACCTGGAGCGCGCCCGAACGGCCCTTCGAATCCCCGGCCCTCCGCGGCGTGCGGGGATCTATCAAGATCGTCTACCTCACGGAACGGACGCCCGGCCGGATCATCGCCGCGTCCATGTGGATCGACCGGGAGACCTACCCCGATGCTCCGGGGCTCTTCAACCCGGAAACCGAGGGATGCGTGCCCATGTATATCCTCCTGGCGGACTCGGAGGACGGCGGGGATACCTGGACGGCCTGGCGCGAAGTACCCATGCCGGAGGAGATCGGCCCGGCAAGCCTGACCAACCCGGTCATGCAACTGCCGGACGGCACCCTCGTCATGACCATCGAAACCAACAAGCACTACCTCGACGCCTCGAAATGGTACCAGCGGGTCGTCGCATTCCACTCTACGGACCAGGGAAAGACCTGGGGCGAACCGTTGAACATCGGGTTCGATCCGACGGGCCTGATCTACAACTGGGACCTGCGGTCGGCCGTGGCGCCGGACGGCCGGATCGGCGCTTTCGCGTGGACCTACAACACCGAAACGGAGTCCTACCTGAACATCCACCGCCGCGTCAGTTCCGACGGCGGCCGGACCTGGACCGACCCGGAGGACATCGGCGTCACCGACCAGGCGGCCCACCCCGCGGTGCTGCCGGACGGTCGCGTCGTCCTGACCTGGGTGGACCGCTTCCGGGACCAGTCCATCAAGGCCCGCGTCGCGCCATCCATCGACGGGTCCTTCGATTCAGACTCCGAGGTGACCCTGTATACCCACGAGGCGCCGAAGGAAGATCCCAAGGGCGCCCTGGGCTTCTCCGTGTGGTCTTTCGGACTGCCCTACGCGGAAGCCCTGTCCGACGGCACGGTCCTGGTGGTCTACTACGCGGGCACCGAAGACGCCATGGATGTCCACTGGACCCGGCTGGGGCCATAGTCGTAAACCGTCACCTCGGCGGTGCGCCGGCCGGACTGCATCCTCTTTTGAAAAAGGTATAGTCGCCCCGCTGCAGTTTCGTATCTTGGGGTACATCGAACCGTTGTTCTGAGACCTATCCCCACTACGGCGGTTTCGGATCATGATCGGACACTACCTCCTCGCCGCCTGGCGGAACATCCTCGCGTCCCGGTCCCACGCCGCGATCAACGTCATTGGGTTCGCCATCGGCATGGCGTGCTGCCTGGTCATCCTCCTGTACATCCGCGACGAATTGAGCTACGACCGCCACAACACGCGGGGAGACCGCATCTACCGGGTGGTGACGGACCGCACGGCGCGGACGCCCGGCATTCTGGGCGACTTCATCGGCGCCCGGCTCCCCGAAGTGGAGGAAGTGCTGCGCATTAGGGCAACGGTGGGGACCTGGCTGTTCACGACCGATGAAAAGCAATTCTACGAACAGCGGGTCTACTGGGCGGACGGCAACCTCTTCGACGTGTTCGACGTGCCCCTGGTGCGCGGCAATCCGGAAGCCGCGCTCACGGCGCCGAATACGATGGTCATCAGCGCATCCATGGCCCGCAAGTACTTCGGGGATGCCGACCCGATCGGCAAGGTGATTACGGGAGACCACCTGTTTCCCTTTACGATTACTGCGATCATGGAGGACCCGCCGCCCTACGCCCACTTCCATCCCGATTTCTACGTCTCCATCGCCACCACGACGGGACGGGGCGATCCGATCCGTCTGCTGACGAACTGGGCCAACAGCCAGTACTACACGTACCTGCTCCTTCCTGAAGGCGCTTCACCCGAGGGGATCGGCGCGTTGCTGAAGGCACAGCTGGAAGAGCACGTCGACGCCGCGGAACGGGCAATGGCCTTTACGCACACCTATGCCCTGCAGCCGCTTTTCGACATCCATCTCTATTCTCGACTGGAGTTGGAAATGGAGGGAAGCGGCGACGTCTCGTTCATCTGGATGCTGATCGCGATCGCGGTATTCATCCTGCTGATCGCCTGCATGAATTTCACGAACCTGGCGATCGTCCGGTCCATTACCCGCGCCCGCGAAATCGGCATGCGCAAAGTCTCCGGAGCCACGCGGGGCCAAATCGTCCGGCAGTTCCTGGGTGAAACCATACTCCTGAGCGCCGCGGCGTTCCTCGTTGCCCTGGCCACCGTATGGGTGGTCCTGCCCGTTTTCAGATCCATGACGGGCCATGTCCTTTCCATGCCCGCGCTGGAACCGTGGTCGGTACTGGGTGGCGCGGTCATCGTCCTTACCGCCGGCATCCTCGCCGGCGCCTACCCCGCACTCCTGCTGTCCCGGATCAGTCCCGCGGCGATCTTCCGGGGTCCTTCGAGTACAGGTGCCGTGAACCTGCGTAAAGCCCTCGTGATCGTACAGTTCTCCATGGCCATCCTGCTGATGATCGGTACGGGCACCGTATACGAACAGCTGGAGTACATGCGGGAAAAACACCTGGGGTTCGAGAAGGAACACGTGGTGATCCTGCCCGACCTCGAAGGCATGGACTTCGACTTGATCCGGGACAGATACCCGCAGCATGCCGGGGTGGTCAGCGTCTCCGGAGCGAACTACATGCCCGGCCGTGCGGCGGGCCGGGGGAGGCTGCCCATCCTTCCCGTGGGCCGCGTCGATGATCCTTCGGCAGGCACGGTCGAGATGCAGCATATCCACACCGAAGGCGGCATGGTCCGGACGCTTCGCCTTGCTTTGCTGGAAGGCAGGGACATTTCGTGGGAACGGGACTTCGAGTGGGTTGAGAGCCCCGATGGAGGAGGATGGGGGAGATCGACGGGATGTCTCCTCAACGAAGAGGCGGTCAAGCGCCTGGGATGGGGTTCTCCCGCGGAGGCCATGGATCGGTTTGTTCGAATGAGGAACAGTGAATTGCAGGTCGTCGGGGTGGTGGGCGACTTCCACCTCAGGACCCTGCACGAACGGATCGAACCGGTGATCTTCACCTTCGGCGGCTCCGGCTACTGGGCCGTGCGGTTCGTTCCCGGCGATCCCGGCGAGACCCTGCGTGACCTGGAGTCCATGTGGAAGGCATCCATGCCGGAAATCCCCTTCACCTACTCGTTCCTCGACCAGGACGTGGACCGGCTCTACCGATCGGATCAGTTGCTGGGCCGGCTCGTGACCATGTTCGCCGGGCTGGCGGTATTCACCGCGTGTCTCGGCCTGTTCGGGCTGGCGGTATTCACGGCGAAACAGCGTACGCGGGAGGTGGGCATACGAAAGGCCCTGGGCGCAACGGCACGTCAACTCGTCCTGCTGCTGTCCCGGGAGTACACCGTCCTCGTGGTCATCGCGAACATCATCGCCTGGCCGGTGGCCTACTTCGTCATGCAGCAGTGGCTTCGGCAGTACGCCTATCATACCGAGTTCTCACTGCTGCTGTTCCCCGCGGCCGGTTTGCTTGGGCTGTTGATCGCGTGGCTGACGGTCAGTTCGCAGACACTGCGGACCGCGGCCATGAACCCGGTCGAATCGCTTCGACGCGAACACTAGACCTTCCGCACAACCGTTTCGCGATCCACAATCGATCCCGTCATCGACGATCAGACCCGCGACGCTCGCGTTTCAGGCTATTCGAAGAGCAGTTTCACGCCCGCCGCAATGTATTCCGGGGTGTCGCTCGGATGGAACCGGTAACGCAGGCGACCCTCCCTGTCCACCAGGAACAGGGTGGTCGTGTGGGCCACCAGGTAGTGACCCGCCTCGTTCGGCTCCTGCAGCTTGTACAGTACGCCGTAACGATCGGCGACCTCGTCGATTTCCTCCCGCGAGCCCGTGAGACCGCGGACGTCCACCGTGGAGAAATAGGCCAGGTAAGCCCTGAGCTGCTCCGGCGTGTCGCGCGAAGGGTCGACCGTAATGTAGATCGTGCGCACATGCTGGCCGGGCTCGAGATCGAGCACGTCGTAGACGGCCGCCAGCCTGGAAAGCATGAGCGGACAGGCGTCGGGGCAGTAGGTGTAGCCGAAGAAGACCAGGAAGGCGTCGCCGCGGTGCTCCGACAGGTCGAACCGCTCCCCGTCCTGGTCCGTCAGCGTGAAATCGCCGCCGAACCGTTCGCCGTAGTCCAGGAGTTCGGGGATGTCGATCTGCGGCGGTGGCGGCGGTTCGGCGCGGCATCCAGGGATGAGCAGTAGGGCTGCAGCGAACAGGGTGGCCAGGGCCGCGGCGGCCAGGCCTGCCAGGCCGGGACGGATCGAAATAACCGACGGGTAGCCAAGCTTCATTGCACGCATTGGATAGAGCACCTGTAGTTTAACGGCTCTTCAACACCTCGGCCGTGACCGTCCGGGTCGACTGGTCGTCGAAGCGCAGCGTGAGGGAAATCTCTTCCCCTTCCGCCAGCGGGTCGCTCACACCAAACAACATGATGTGGTTGCCGCCGGGTTCCAATGCCGCCTCGCCATGCGCCGGGACCAGCAAACGTTCAATCTTCTCCATCTCCATCATGTCGTCGACCTGGCGCATGGTATGCAGCTCCGTGTACGCCGCGGCCGCCGTCTCCACCGACAGCAGTTCCCTGGGCTGGTCCGACCGGTTCCTGATCACCAGGTAGCCGGCGGTGACGTCCCGGTTCGGCGGCGTGGCCCGGATCCAGGCGCCGGTGATCTCGAAGTCACCCGCAGACGGCTGAAGCGAAGCCACGTACATGGCGATTTTGAAGCGTTCTTCGTCCTTGATATGGGGGAAGGGCACCATGGACGGGCTGTCGGGGATGCCGTCTTTCAGCATGCCGGCGATCGTGACTACGTCGCGTCCGATGCGGTAGGCGCCGGGGTCTCTGAAATCGCGGGGAGGAGGTATCAGCGTGTAGGAAACCGGCCCGTCGCCATGGCCGTCCATGCCGTGACACACGGTGCAGCCGTACCGGGCATACAACGCCTTTCCATCTTGTACGAACTCCACCGGGATCTCGTGGAAGCCGATCGTCCCCGGCGTGATCGCGCCTTTGACCAGTTGGGTCATGAACGCCCGGGCAACGGCTTCCTCGTCATTCGGATCTACGTCTTCACCTGAGGAACCGCAGGCCGTGATGCAGACAAGCAGCCCACAGAGCAGGGAAATCCTACCGCTGAACCGATGCGCCCGAGGCGATCTCAACCATGATGTTCCTGCCGAAATCATGGTTCTATCCTATCGGTATTCCACCGCCCTGTCAACGACTACCGCCTTCGGATTAACCACTGGATCGGGCGGTCCGGGACGCCGGGCGAGGACGGTCCTAAGAGCCGGGCGAGGACGGTCCTAAGAGCCGGTAGACGACGGTCCGATCCCCTGCAATTCAATTGACGATGCATGTGGGGGCACATACATTCCGGTCGTCTTCAGCACCCCACCCCAACCACGGCCGGATCGGGCGCGAACCGCAGTAATCGGGCACGAACCGCCGACGGAGCGTCACCATGCGGAGCTTTACGGAATCGCTGTCGATCTACTTCGAGCGCCGCATGGCTCGCATACTGCTGCTCGGAATCATCAGCGGGTTCCCCTGGGTGCTCATCGGCAGCTGTCTCAATCTCTGGTTGAAGGAAGACGGGCTGTCCCGCACCGCCATAGGCTGGGCCAGCCTGATCTTCGGCGTCTATGCCTTCAACTTCCTCTGGGCGCCGCTGATCGACCGCATTCGTTTGCCGCTGCTGACCAGGTGGCTCGGCCACCGGCGGGCCTGGATCGTTGCGCTCCAAGCCGTCATCCTGGCATGCCTGGTGCTCTGGAGTCTCGCCCAGCCGACGGCGGACCTCAGCGGTGTCGTGGCGATCGGACTCGTCATCGCCATCGCGTCCGCCACCCAGGACATCGCGATCGACGCGCTGCGCATCGAGCAAATCGGCACCACGGAGTCGGAATCCATGGCCGCCGGCGCGGCCACGGCTGTCGTCGGGTGGTGGACGGGGTTCAAACTCGGCGGCGTGATCGCCCTGGAAACCGCGCAGGCCTTGCAGAACGCCGGCGTCGAAAACTACTGGCAGACCACCTTTCTCTGTCTCGGGGCGGTGGTTATCCTCTGCAACATCGGTCTCGCCTTCGTCCGGGAGTCCACCGCCGCCGATCGCATCGCGGCACAGGCGGAGGACGACCGGCGCATAGTCTCCGGCATGGCGCTGCCGAGCGGATTCGGACGGGTAATCGCCTGGTTCGCGGGTACCGTGGCCAATCCGTTGACGAGCTTCTTCCGGCGCAACGGATTCGCCATCGCCGCCGCCGTGCTCGGTTTCGTCTTCCTGTTCAAGATCGGCGAGGCGTTCCTGGGCCGCATGTCCCTCATCTTCTACCGGGAGATCGGTTTCTCCCTGTCGGATATCGCCCTCTATTCCAAGGGGCTGGGATGGGTCGTCACCGTGGCCTTCACCGTGCTGGGCGGTTTCTTCGCCATACGGGTAGGACTGATACCGGCCATGTTCGCGGCGGGGATCGCCATGGCGGCCACCAATCTGCTGTTCGCCACCCTGGCCTGGACGGGCAAGTCCGAGTTGATGTTCGCGACCGCCGTCGTCGCGGACGACATTACGGGCGCCTTCGCGACAGTCATATTCGTCGCCTTTATCTCGATGCTCGTCGACCGGACCTATACGGCCACGCAATACGCGCTGCTCGCTTCGATCGGTACGGCGGGGCGAACGCTCTTCGCGGCGTCGTCCGGCGCGATGGTCGACGGGCTCGATGGCGACTGGGGGACCTTTTTCATCATCACGGCGCTGATGGTGATCCCATCTCTCGCATGTCTCTGGGCCATCCGGACCAGGCTCAGGGACCTGCTCGCCGGCAAGCGCGTGCGAATTTTCGGCAAGACCATGCAGGAGGAACCCGAAGAAGCGACCTGATCACCTAACATGGAGGACATTCATGTACATCGGAACGCAGACCCGGTGCAGGAACGATACGGATATCGAAGTCCTGGCCCAGCTGGGCGTATTCAACGTGGACCAGACGCCGGAGGAGCCCTGGGCCGAATGGACGGCCGACCTGCTGAAAGCACAGCGCGAACGGTTCGACCGGTACGGGATCAACCTCGAGATGATCCATATCCCCCTGGGTTCCGCCAGCGCCTTCCACAACGAGGCCGGCGCCATTTTTCTGGGCAAGAGCGATGCGCGGGACCGCGCGCTGGACCGCATGTGCGAGACCGTGCGCATGGCTTCGGAGGCCGGGATACGGGGGCTGAACTACAACATCACCCTGCTGGGGCACCTGCGTACCGAGCCCAAATACGGCCGCGGCGGCGCGAAGCTTTCGTCCTTCGATTACGACAGGCTGGACCAGTCCCGCCCTGAATTCGAAGGGGGGCCGGCCGACGAGGACGAGATGTGGGAACGCATCGATCACTGGCTGAAGACGATCATCCCCGTGGCCGAGGAGTACAAGGTCCAGATGGCCTGCCACCCGTCGGACCCGGGCATCGGGCACGGCCGGACGTATCGCGGCGTCGCCCGCGTGCTGGGCATGTCGGACGGTTTCAAGAAACTCATCGACCTGTACGACAGTCCCTACAACGGGCTCAACTTCTGCCAGGGCTGCATGTCGGAGAGCCTGGAGAACCCCGCGGAGGAGATCCACGACGTAATTCGCTATTTCGGCAGCCGGAAGAAGATCTTCAACGTCCACTTCAGGAACATCAAGGGACGGCTGAACAAGTTCGTGGAGGTCTTCCCCGACGAGGGCGACGTCGACATGCTGAAGGCGATGCGCACTTACAAGGAGGTGGGGTACGAGTACATGATCATGCCGGACCACGTACCCGGTATATCAGGGTCCGAGCCGGCCCAGGTGGGATTCGCCTACGCCTACGGGTACATCCACGCGGCGATCCAGGCGGCGAATGCGGAGGGCTAGGTGTACCAGGCGGTGGTCAGTGTTATTCCAATCTGGAAAGGCGGTTCCGAACCGAGTTCAGTAGTGCTTCTACGCGCCGAATCGCCGAAGATCGGTCGAGTGGCGAGGCACCATGATCACTGGGACCATAGCGAAACTGGACAGCAAAGGAAGTGTATTCTACGAGGTCGTTGAATTCCGTAACGGCGGCTTCCCGGGCTTTCACCATCTCGACCAGACGAGCCAGATCATGCGTTGATGGATACGTCACACCAAGCATAGCAAGCCAAGCCTTGAACAGTTTCTCAGCAGCCTGCTGAATGTGAAAACCGAATATCTCGTCCGCGAAGACCGTTGCATCATCCATGGCTCTAACAGCTTTAAAATCCCGTTCCGCCGCCGCAAGTAGAACATAAGCTTGCTTAAGATCGCTCATAAAGCACTCTGCCTTCACGCACTGCACGCGCCAGGACATGGTTGAGCGAGTCGCGCCAGTATTCTACCTCGTCCCGACTGAAGACCAGGATATCCTTGGATACGCCAAATCCCGCCAATGCCCGCCACAGTCGGGTCGCCTCGGTCCGCCGGTCTCTCCCGTTTCCGAACGGCATAGATTCAACTACCACAAAATCGTAATCGGAATCTTCGTTTTCGTCTCCGCGAGCACGGGAACCGAACAGGATAACTGACTCAGGACTGACTTCGTCCACGATCACCCTTACCATTTGTCGGAGAACATCTTTTTCAACCGATTTCACACCATACCTCCTCCAAAGACCCTCAACCCGTCGTCTCCGATAGGTTCCAGCGGCGTGAAATCCCGGTTGTTCTGGTACCAGGGCCTGACCTCGCGCGTGCAGGCGTTGCCGACGGCGTTGTAGATCAGGTAGAAGATAGCCCGGCGCCACGGCGAGACGTTGTCCGCCGATCCGTGGACGATGTTGCAATGGATCAGGGCGACCGATCCCGCCGGACCGATCAGCGCCTCGATGCCGTTCTCGTCGGCCAGTTGCTGCAGCGTCGGCTGGTCGATATGGTACAAGTCGTAGCCGCGGCCCTTCGCGTCCGGATGCAGTTCCGAGTCCAGCAGGCCCCACCGGTGTGAACCCGGAATGATCAGAAGCGGCGAGGTAACGGGGGTGCAGTCGTCGATGAACACCGAAGCCATGATGGCCTGTGGCCTGGGCATGCCATCCACTTTATACCACGAAGGGTAATCCTGGTGCCAGGTCCACGACGCCCCGCTCCCGAAGCCCTGCTTGGGATTCATACGGGTCTGATGGAGATAGACTTCGTCCTCCAGCAACTGGCGGACGGGGTCCATCAGGCGGGGAAGCCGGGCCAGCCTGCTGAAGGGCTCGGAGTAGGTATGGGCGCCGAAAGCCAGCCGGGCCGCCGTGGCGTCCTCCTTCTCACGCACCACCTCCGGTCCCTGCCGGCTGAGTACGTCAGGTACCGCGTACTTAAGCGCCATCACTTCCTGTTCGTCGAGTAATCCGGCGAAGAACAGGTAACCCGATTCGTGGAACGCGGCGATCTGCTGGTCGTTCAGCGTCATACCTTACCTCGATGTTTCCGGTCGTCCGGAATCCCATCAGTGTCCCAGATCAAGCCGACACGTTTTACTCTACTGCCGCTCCAACTTCCTCCGTTCCACCCGTTCCATCAACCTTTCCATCGTCGGCGCGGGGATCTTCGACTTGTCATAGACGTACGACAGGGGTACCCGCCGGGCGCCGTCGGCGTTGGCCACGGCATAACTGTCCCGTCCCGGGAAATATTCCAGGTATTCATCCGGCATCTGGTACATGGTCGCACCGCCGAACCGTCCGTCCTTGGCCACGGCGTAGAAGTTCAGGCTGAACATGGGCCGGCCGTCGTCCGTCAGCAGGCGGTCCTCCGTCATGGCCACGGCCCTTTCGAGCGTAGCCAGGCAGGCTTCCTGGGGTGATTTGCCCTGCCGCATGAACTCCACGATGAGAAAAGCGCCGCAAACCTTGATGTTCGCCTCGCCACGACCCGTGGAACCGGCGGCGCCCACTTCGTTGTCGCAGTACTGCCCCGTGCCGATGATGGGGCTGTCGCCCACACGGCCTGGGATCTTCCAGGACAGGCCGCTCGTGGTCGTCACGCTGCCGATATCGCCGTTGGCGTCCACGCCGCACATGTTGATCGTGCCGCCCGGACGATCGATCACGATATCGTCCTCGTGGTCCAGCCAGTCATCGTCCGGACTGAGCTGGGATCGCCAGCGCAGCCAGTCCTGCCTGCTCTCCTCGGACAACAGGTTCTGTTCCTTGAAACCCATGCCCAGGGCGAAGCGCTTCGCACCCTTGCCGACCAGCATGATGTGATCGGTGTAATCCATGATCGCCTTGGCCACCAGCGACGCCGAGGCGATGTCCTCCAGCGCGGCGACGGAACCGGCCCGCCGGGTGGGTCCGTGCATGACGGACGCGTCCAGGGTGACGACGCCGTCCGCGTTCGGACGGCCACCCAGCCCCACGGACTGGTCATTCGGATCCAGCTCCTGGATGTTCACGCCGGCGATGACCGCGTCGAGCGGGTCGGCCTGGTCGTTCGTCATCATCTCGTAGGCCTTCCTGACGCCGCGGATCCCGTTTCGAGACGAAACAATGGTTGGCGGCGCGGGTGCGCCGTGGTTGGTGGGTACGGGTGCGGCGTGGGCCTTCGCGGTCGCGGCTTGACCTGCGGCGAGGCCGGTCAGCGCGAGGGCGGAGGATTCCAGAAAAGCGCGGCGGGTAACTGGCATGGGAGTACCTCGATGTTTTTGGGATGAACGTGCCGGGTGTGCGGAAGCCAGGCCGTTATTATAAGTCGGCCGGTGCGTCCATGACAAGGAAAAGTCCTTTTTGTGGATGGATCAGCGCTTGGCCCGCACCCGGCTCAACACCTCGTACAGCATCACCCCCGCGGCTACGGCGAGGTTCAGCGAATCGGCCCGGCCGGCCATGGGAATGCGCACCGCGGTGTCGCAAGCATCCATGAACTGTTTGGAGAGTCCGTGCTGCTCGCCGCCCAGGCCCAGGAGGAGGGGTGGGGCGTAGGTCGCGGACCGGTAGTCGGCCGTCGCGGCGTCCGAAGTGCCGATCATCGGGATGCCAATCCGGTGCTTCCACTGGATCAGCGCTTCGAGTGAGGTCCGGACGATCCGCTGCGAGAAGACGGCGCCCATGCTGCCCCGCACGGACGCGGGATCGTAGGGGTCCACCGTATCGCCAAGCAGGATGGCGCCCATCGCGCCAGTGGCCTCGCACGTACGTAGAATCGAACCCAGATTGCCCGGGTTGCCTACGTCCTCGAGGACCACCCAACCGAGTGAATGGTTTAAAGCGGCTGCGTCGTTTGCGGCGGCAGCGGCTGCGTTGTCTGCGGCGGCAGCGCTTGCGGCGGCAGCATCGTTGGCGGAAGCACCTCCGGCTCCCGGCCCCACCTCCACCTCGTCGAGGGCGGTCCATCGCTGCCTGGCGACCACCCCGATGCCCGCCGGGCCGTCCTTCCCGGACAACGATCGAAAGACTTCGGCGCTGACCTCCAGGATTTCGACACCCCCTACCCCGGCGCGGCGCACCGTGTCCCGTCCGAAATCGCTCCGCAGCAGGTCCGGCGCGAAGACGACTGCTTCGATGTCGGCCCCGGTCTGGACCGCCTCGCCGGCAAGCCGGATACCTTCCGCGAAGAACAACCCGGTTTCCTGCCGCCTCTTGCGCTGTGAGAGCGCCCGGATCGCCTTGATCCGAGGATTCTGCAGACTGGTAATGGCCATGATTGACAACCGTACAGGTGGACTGGAACAGCGTCAAGCCTATCTTCCAGGCCTCCAGGCACCGTATTCCGCGTCCCCGTCCGCATCTCGACATTGCGCGCCCGAACCGTGGCACCCCGCGCACCGGCACCCCGCGCGCCCGAACCGTGGCACCGGGCGTCCCGGCCAACGGACAATCACCTTGACACAGGCTTTCGGCCGGCTATACCCTTTTCCTTCACCGGTCGTCCCCGATGACCGACCGCGAGACGTTCGCATTGCGCCGGCCCGAAAGGCTCCCCATGTCGGTCACCCATCCGGAAACAGCCCGGGAAGCACATCGCGTATCTACGCCGAGGGAGATGGTCACCCCCCGCGCCGTGGCCGTCGGCATGGTCTGCTCGCTGATCCTGGGCGTCGCCGATCCCTACTCCAACATGATCATCCAGGGTTCGTACCTGGGCAGCAACTTCACGCCCATCGGCGTGGTCTTCCTCTTTGCCGTCCTCGTCGGCATCGTCAACACGCTGCTGCGCACCTGGTCGCCGGGACTCGCACTCACGCAGGGCGAACTGGCCGTCGTCTACATCATGTCGCTTATCGCGTCGGCCATCCCGTCTTACGGATTGACGGAGGTACTTCTCCCGGCCATGGCGTCCATGTACTACGCCACGCCGGAAAACCGCTGGATCGAGACCATTACCCCCCACGTCGAGCCCTGGCTGCTGCCCCGGGAATCCGAGGCCGTACGATCGTTCTTCGAAGGCCTGCCCCGGGGCGGGGCCATCCCCTGGGGCGAGTGGGCCGGCCCCCTCGCCGCCTGGCTCAGCTTCGTCCTGGTGCTGTACTTCGTGGTGTTCTGCATCACGGTCATCCTGCGCAAGCAATGGGTGGAGCGGGAACGTCTCGTATTCCCCCTGGTCAAGCTGCCGGCCGAGATGATCGATCCGGGCGACGACGGCGCCCGATCCCGCCTGGCGCCGTTCTTCCGCAACCGGATGATGTGGGCGGGTTTCGCGATTCCCTTCCTGATCAACGCCTGGAACGCCGTGCACAACTACATCTACTTTTTCCCCACCATCTACTTCCAGGAGACGATCAGCCTCTTCGGCAACCAGTTGGTCCTGCCGATAAACCTGTCTTTCCCGCTGGTGGGCTTCGCCTATCTGCTCAGTCTCGAGATCTCATTCAGCCTCTGGCTCTTCTTTCTCATCGGCCGGTTTCAGAACCTGGCGAACGCGAGCTTCGGCATCGACCTGGCGGGCAGTACCACGCTGCCCGGCGAGTACCAGATGTTCGGCGCCTTGCTGGTCCTCGCCCTCTTCAGTCTCTGGCTGGCCCGGGCCCACATCCGCGAGATTCTGGGCAAGGCGTTTCGCGGCGGAACCACCCCGGACGACGCCAACGAGCCCCTCTCCTACCGTTTCGCCGTGATCGGCGGCGGACTGGGCGTACTGTTCCTGCTCGGATGGCTGTGGATGATCGGCCTGTCGGCCTGGCTGGCCATCATACTGCTGATCCTCGTGCTGGCGGTGTACGTCGGTTTCGCGCGGATCGTGGCCGAAGGGGGCGTCCTCTTCGCGGAGACCTTCAATCCACAGGAATTCATGATCCACGGGTTCACCGGACCCGTCCTCGGCGCGCGCAACCTGGTCGCCATCGGGCTGACCAAGTTCTGGTTCACCCACACGCGCACGCTCATCATGCCCTCCATGGCCAACGGCCTGAAGCTGGCCGATACCGCGAGGCTCAGGAACCAGCGCTGGCTCACCGCGGCCATCGGCCTGGCCATACTCTGCAGCCTGGCCAGTTCGATCTACACGGTCATGTACCTGGCCTACGAATACGGGGGCATCAATCTCAACTGGCAGTTCTTCGGGGAACTCCAGCAGAACCGGTTCAACTACTACGCGACGACCATAACCGCCACGTCCGAACCCGCTGGCCGGTGGTTCTTCTTCGGACTGGGGGCCGCCATCATGTGGGCCCTGATGTTCCTGCGGCAGAAGTTCATCTGGTGGCCCCTGCATTTCATCGGGTTTCCCGTGGGCGCTTCCGCACCGCTCCTCACCGCCTGGTTCTCCATATTCCTGGCCTGGATGGTCAAGGGGCTCATCCTCAAGTTCGGCGGGATCGACATCTACCGCAAGATGCTGCCCTTCTTTCTGGGCCTGATCCTCGGCGAGTTCGTAAGCGCCGGCCTATGGGTCATCATAGATGGATTGACGGGGGTAACGGGCCATATCATATTCAACTGAGAACCGGGGACCCGGAGCAACGCATGATCGGCACCTTTGAACAGACCGTCCGGTGGACCAGCGGCACGGACGGATACGATACCTACCGCATTCCCGCGATCATCGTGACGGTCCGGGGAACGGTCCTCGCCTTCTGCGAAGGCCGCAAGGCCAGCCGGAGCGATACGGGCGACATCGACCTGCTGGTGAAACGCAGCGAGGACGGCGGGCACACCTGGTCGGACCAGCAGGTGGTCTGGGGGGACGCGGGGAACACCTGCGGCAATCCCTGTCCCGTGGTCGACCATGAGACCGGGACCGTCTGGCTGTCGATGACCCACAACCTGGGCATCGACCGCGAATCTCAGATCATCGACGGAACGAGCAAGGGCACGCGGACCGTGTGGGTCACGGCGAGCGAGGACGACGGCCGCACGTGGCGTGAGCCGAGGGACATCACGGCAACCGCCAAGCAACCGGACTGGACCTGGTACGCCACTGGCCCGGGTAACGGCATCCAGCTTTCGTCGGGCCGCTTGCTGGTTCCCTGTGATCATATCGAGGCCGGGTCGAAGCGCTACTACTCCCATGTCGTCTACAGCGACGACCACGGGGAAACCTGGCGGCTGGGCGGTTCCACTTCGAGAGACCAAGTCAACGAATGCTGCGTCGTCGAGCTGGATAACGGCGACGTGCTGCTCAACACGCGAAACTACGACCGGACCCGTCGCACCCGGCAGGTCACCGTCAGCAGCGACGGCGGGATAACCTGGCGGGACCAGCGCCACGACGAAACCCTGATCGAACCGATCTGCCAGGCGGCCCTCTTCCGGTATCCCGACAAGGGCGACCGGCTGCTGTTCTCGAATCCGGCCAGCCGGGAGGAGCGGCGCAATCTGACCGTGCGTCTCTCCGGCAATGGTGGAGGCGACTGGCTCCACAGCCGGGTGCTGCATCCTGGGCCGGCCGCCTATTCATCCATGGCCGTGCTTCCGGACGGGACCACCGCCTGTCTGTACGAGCGGGGGGAAGACCATGCCTACGAGACGATCACCCTGGCCCGGTTCGACCTGGCGTGGTTGATGGATGGGTGAGCGCACACAACCGATATCCGGAGACCGTACATGAAGGGCATCATCCTCGCGGGCGGCCACGGGTTGCGCCTCTACCCGCAGACCCTGGCCATTTCCAAGCAGATCATCCCCATTTTCGACAAGCCGATGATCTACTACCCGCTGTCCGTCCTCATGATGGCGGGCATCCGGGATATCCTGGTCATCTCATCCCCGGACCACATCGACCTGTACCGGCGGCTGTTCGGAGACGGAAGCACGCTTGGCATGCATTTCGACTATGCCGTGCAGCCTGCGCCGGAGGGGGTAGCGCAGGCCTTCCTGATCGGCGAGTCGTTCATCGGGAATGATCCCTGCGCGCTGATTTTCGGCGACAACTTCTTCTACGGAAGCAGCCTGGCGGAACTGGTCGAACGGGCCGCGCAGCACCGAGAGGGAGGACTCGTCTTCGCCTGCTACGTGAAGGAGCCCGAACGGTACGGCGTGGTCGAATTCGATGAGCGGCAACGGGCCGTCAACATCGAGGAAAAACCCCGGCATCCCCGGTCCAACTACGCCGTTACGGGCATGTACTTCTACGACAACGAAGTCGTGTCCATCGCGAAAACGCTGCGCCCTTCGGGACGCGGCGAGCTCGAGATCACCGACGTGAACAACATCTATCTGCGCAGGGGCATGCTGAAGGTGGAGCGTTTCGACGAAGGGATCGTCTGGATGGATACCGGTACGCCGGAAAGCCTGCTGGAGGCGAGCAATTTCGTCCAGGCCGTCGAGCACCGGCAGGGGCTGAAGATCGGATGCGTGGAGGAGATCGCCTACCGGAAGGGCTTCATCGACCGGGACCAGGTGCTGAGGACCGGCAACCTGGTGGAAGACAACCCGTACTGCGAGTACCTGCGCCGCCTGGGCGGTCCAGGCGGTCCAGGCGGTCCAGGCGAGTAAGAGGTCCGAGCGGCACGCGCCTGGACGTCTTAAGCGGCACGCGCCTGGCCGTAAGATCCGCCCGCGGCCGCCCCGAGCAGTCCCGGCTACTCAGCCTGGACCGGACGCCGCTTCAGCCGGACGCCGGTCAGGACGGCGCCGTCGAGCAGGGCGTTGCGCATTTCCGTCTCGTACATGTGGGCATGGGACAGGTTGGCTTTTCGCAGGTCCACACCCGTCAGGTCCGCCTCGCCGAAGAGACACCAGGTCATATCCGCGCCTTCGAAACTCGTGGCCGCGGCGAAGGGATCGTCGGACTGGAACCTGGGCACGCCGATCCGGGCCGCGCGCAGGTCCGCCTTCCTGAAACTGGCGCCCGACGCGGTCGCGCCGTTGAGAAAGGCGCCGACCATGTGGGCGCCGTCGAACCGGGCTCCCACGATGTGGGCGCCGATCAGCACCGCCCGCTCGAGCTTCGCGCCCGATAGATCCGCGCCGTTCATCTTCGCGTCGCGAAACTCCGACTCGGTCAGGTCGGCGTTGGTAAAATCGGTTCCTTCGAGGTTGGCGTCCCTGAAATCGACGCGGGGCAGAATGGCCTCCGACAGATCCAGGCCGCCCAGGTCCACCCCCGTGAGGTCGCCCGTGTCCGCCGCCCGGGCCAGCGCCTGTTCCCTGTTCAGTTTCTCCATGATTATCCTCTATCGCACGTGGTTCTTCAGCGTGCCGATGCCTTCCACCCAGGTCTCCATGTAGTCGCCGGCCTTGAGCAGGATCTTCGGATCGCGGAACACGCCCACGCCCGCGGGCGTTCCGGTCGAGATCACGTCGCCCGGAAGCAGGGTCATGGCGCTCGATATGCGCGACACCAGCGTGGGCACGTTGAAGATGAGGTTATCCGTGTTGCTGTCCTGCAGGACCTCTCCGTTCAGCGTCAGTTTCACCGCGAGTGCGTTCGGGTCGGGAATCTCGTCCTTCGTAACCAGCCACGGGCCCATGGGACAGAACGTGTCGTAGCTCTTGCCCTGGTGCCACTGCTGCTGCCGGAACTGGATGTCGCGGGCGCTGACGTCGTTGGCCACGGTGTACCCGGCGATGTAGTCGTAGGCGTCCGCTTCGGACACGGCGGTGGCGGTCCTGCCGATGACCACGGCGAGCTCCACCTCGTAGTCCACCTGCTCGCTTTCGTCCGGCAGCACCACGTCGTCGTACGGACCCACCACGGACGAGGTGGCCTTGGAGAAGAGCAGCGGGTGTTCGGGCAGCGGCACATTCTGCTCCGTCGCGTGATCGAGGTAGTTGAGCCCGACGCACACGATCTTGGGCGGACGGGGCAGGGGAGACGCCAGCCGCGCGCCTTCCAGGGGCGTCCGCGCGCCGGCGCCGCTATCCACCGCGCCGGAGATGCGGGCCACCGCCTCGACGGCATCCGCTTCCAGCACGCCCAGCACGGTGCCGGGCAACGATTCGTCGGCGGACCTCAGATCTACGATCTCGTCGCCGACGACGGCGCCCATCCGTTCCTGCCCGCTTTCCCCATAGGTCACTAGCTTCATATCCGGCTCCTGGTTCTGGTCATTCCGATGGTGTTGAAGGATTCATGGTGTTGAAGATTTCAGCGGCTATCCCGGCACTCAGGTGCGATACTGCTTCCAATCCGGGTTCACACAGTTCGGCGGGTCCTCCCCGTTGACCATGGCGATCAGGTTGACCGCGGCCATGTTGCCCATCTTGATGCGCGTGGCGACCGTCCCGCTACCGACGTGGGGCAGCATGACGACGTTTTCCAGGTCGGCCAGGCCCGGTTCCAGTTCCGGCTCCCGCTCGAATACGTCGAGTCCCGCGCCGGCGACGACACCTTCGCGAAGCGCCCGCACCAATGCCTTTTCGTCGACCACGGGTCCACGGGTCGTATTGATGAGGTATGCCGTGGGCTTCATCAGATCCAGTTCGCGGTCGCTGATGAGGTGGGTGGTCTCGGACGTGAGCGGCACGTGCAGCGACACGAAATCCGATGCCCGGAGCAGGTCGTCCAGGGGCAGGTACCGCGCGCCCGTGCACTCGATGGTCGCGTTGCGCTTACGACTCGTATAGACCACCGGCATGGAAAACCCGGCGGCCCGCCGGGCCGTGGCCGTGCCGATGCGCCCCGCGCCAATGATGCCCAGCGTCTTGCCGGTGACGTCGCTGCCCAGCATCAGCAGGGGACCCCATCCCGCAAAGCGTCCCTCCCGCACGAACCGGTCGCCTTCCGCGACCCGGCGGGCCGTGGCGAATATCAGGGCCCAGGCGATATCGGCGGTCGTGTCGGTCAGCACGCCCGGGGTGTTCGTCACCGGAATGCCGCGCCGCGTGCAGGCGTCCACGTCGACGTTGTTGTACCCGACCGCGTACATGGCTATGCCCTTGAGGCCCGGAGAGATGTCCAGGACCTCGTCGTCGATGTCCTCGGTCAGCAGGCAGAGCAACCCGTCGCGGCCACGGACCGCCTCGAGGAACTCACCGCGGGTCATCGCCCGGTCATGTGGATTGACGTCCACCACGCCGCAGGCCGCTTCCAGCATCCCTATGGACTCCTCGGGAATGCGCCGGGTAACGAGTACGTTAGCGCTCACCGGATTCCGGTTCCTCTCTCCATCTTCGCAGGGCCTCTTCGTAATCGCTCCGGTAGTCCAGGTCGAACAGTATCGCGTCCGTATCCACGGGCACCGTGCGGACGCTTTCCGCGTGACGGTCGCGCAGCGCCTTCAGTCCGCCCGGCATGGATTCAAACAGGATTTCTTCCCGGTACGCGGGCGACAGGATCATGGGATGGCCCCTTTTCCCGTCATGTACCGGGAGTACCATGCCTTCGGGACGACCCTCGTATTCGTCAATTAAACGGTTCACGATCCCGGTCGTGACCAGGGGCTGATCGCCGAGGGCGATCATGATGGCCTGATCGGGTTCGATGTACGCCAGGCCGCACCGGATCGAGGACAGCATGTCGCCTTCCGGGTCCGGGTTGTACGCGAGGCGGACCGGCAACCCCGATATCCGCTTTACGATGTCCATGGCGCGGTAGCCCAGCACGACAACGACTTCCTTCCCCAGGCGAGAACGCGTCAGCGTGCGGACCACCTGTTCGATCAGCGTAACGCCGCCGAAGGGCAGCAACTGCTTCGGCGTCCCCATGCGCTCGGACCGGCCGGCGGCGAGAACGAGACCCGTAATCATCGGATCGGCAGGACCGGCCGCTGCTGCGCGATCTTCAGAGGATTCGTCGCCCTCGAGGTACCCGTCAGAGGATTCGTCGCCCTCGGTCCGCCCATCAATCGTCTGCATGCACAGCGTCTATGAAATACACCTTGTCGCGATCGTACCATTGCTTGTCCTCTTCCCGGAACCAGGTGTAGACGGTCTTCCCGTCGGGGCTGGCCGTGATGAATCGCTGTCCCAAATTCGAGATCGTGGATCCCATGACGATGTTCTTGGCCATGGCAGTACGGGGATTCAACGGCGTGGACACGCTGGACAGTTCGTCCTTGAATACATTCGCCAGCAGGCCGACGGCGATCAGCGTCAACACCACTTTCGTGTATCGATCGACTTTGATTTCCATGTGGCTTGGTTCCTCCACGCAGGTAGGGTGAGTACAGCCGAACAGGGCTTCGGATCTAGGCGTTCCGAGCACCTGTTCATACATTCGTTCCGCAGAGAAGATGCCGTACCTCGGAACGATTTTCTTCCGCGATTTTCGAATGCAGAATCGCGGTAAATCTATCCCTTCCCGCCGGTCCAAGTCAATCAAAAAATGCTTGACGCCGACCACGTGGAAGTGTATGCTCTACGCACTTCTTACTGCGTTGTAAGTCAGTTACATACATAGGGTTTAGCACGACGGAAACCGAACTGGTCCGTGCGTTTCGGAACACCCCGGGGAGCCCGTAATGGCCACTGAAATCATCATGCCCGTTCTCGGCATGACCATGGAATCCGGAATCATCGTGGAATGGATGAAAGAGGAAGGCGATTCCGTCACGGAAGGCGAGGTGCTCTTCAACGTCGAAACGGATAAAAGCGTGATGGAAGTGGAAGCCAAGGCTTCGGGCACGCTGCTGAAGATCGTGCACGGCCCGGGCGACGACGTGCCCATTCAGCAGGTCATCGGATACATCGGCGAGGAGGGCGAGGCAGTTGGCGAGGCGGACGAGGGGGATGACCCCGGCGACGGCGGCGCCAGCGCAGCGACGGCCGCCACAACCGACGGTACAGCGGACGGCACTGCGAATGGCCCCACCGGTGGCGAGGATGTCCCGGCCGCAGCCGGCGCCGTAACGACTGGAACGCCCGCCGCCGGAACGACCGGCCAGCCCGGCCGCGTCAAGATTTCCCCGAAGGCGCGGCGACACGCCCGCGACCTCGGCGTCGTCATCGAGCAAATCGCAGGAACGGGCCCCGGCGGGCGGATCGTGTTCTCTGACGTGGAGGCCTTTGCCGCCCGGTCCGCCGCAGCGGCACATGCAACTGCCCCAGCGGCGCCGGCCACAGCCCCCCCGGCGGCTCCGGCTCCCGCAGCGGCCCCGGCCGCAGCCGGTCCGGGTTCGAAACGGGTCCAGCGCCGCGCCCCGCTCAGCGGGCTGCGCAAGATCGCCGCGACACGACTGGCCGAAAGCGCGTCGACCATACCCCACTTCTATCTCACCATGGACGTGGACATGACCCGCCTCACCGGGCTTCGGGAACAGCTGATCGCCTATGGTGAGAAGCGCGGCCTGGCCAGGGTCTCCGTGAACGACCTGATCATCAAGGCCGCCGGCATCGCCCTGCGGTCCTTTCCCGCCGTCAACGCCTCCCTCGAGGGCGCCGAGGTCGTGGAGTACGCCGACGTGAACGTGGGCTTCGCCGTCGCTCTCGATGACGGACTGGTCGTGCCCGTGGTGGCCGCCGCCGACCAGAAATCGGTCTTCGACATCGCCGCCGCGACCCGGTCTCTGGGCGAGAAGGCCCGCGGAAAGGGCCTGGGTCCGGAAGACTACGGCTACGGCACCTTCACCATCTCCAATCTCGGCATGTTCGGCGTGGACCAGTTCACCGCCATCATCAATCCGCCGGAAGCGGCCATTCTCGCGGTGGGGCGGGTCAAGGACACCCCCGTCGTGACGGACGGCAAGGTCGAGATCAGGGCCATGATGTCGATCACACTGTCCTCCGACCACCGGCTCATCGACGGCGCGGTCGCCGGCCAATTCCTCGCCCACCTCAGGGAAATCCTCGAGCAGCCGCTCGAACTGCTGATCGGGCAGGACGGCGCGTAAGCCACATGACCAACGATCATCGGCACGATCAAGACCACACGGACCCGCCCCCGGATATCGAGTTGCGCGTGAAAGCGCTCGAATCGCTGCTCGTGGAGAAAGGCTTCGTCGATCCGGAAGCGCTGGACGCACTCATCGACCTGTACCAGGACAAGATCGGACCGGCGAACGGGAAACATGTCGTGGCCCGTGCATGGACGGATGAAGCGTTCAAACGCTGGCTGCTTGACGACCCGAATGCCGCCATCGCATCGATGGGCTACGTAGGGGCGCAGGGCGAGCAGATGCGTGTCGTGGAGAACACGGACGACGTGCACAACCTCGTGGTCTGTACGCTCTGCTCCTGCTACCCGTGGCCGCTCCTCGGCCTGCCTCCAGTCTGGTACAAATCCGCGCCATACAGGGCACAGGCCGTCGTAGACCCGCGCGGCGTTATGAAACAGTTCGGCACGGAGGTCGCCGAACGGAAAGAGGTGCGCGTCTGGGATTCCACATCCGAAATGCGTTACCTCGTGCTGCCGCAGCGTCCCGAGGGCACGGAGGGATGGAGCGAGGAGGACCTCATGGAACTCGTGACGCGCAACGCCATGATCGGGGTCGAGGAGGCGCGGCATCCCGAATCGGAGGTCCGCGAAGCATGAGCGGTATACACGATATGGGCGGGATGCAGGGGTTCGGGCCGGTGCGGCCCGAGCCGGAGTCCGAGGAGCCGGTATTCCACGAGGAATGGGAGGGCCGGGTGTACGGAATCGTCCGGCTCATCGGGCTTCTGGGACTGTGGAACATCGACATGTCGCGCCACAACAGGGAACAATTGCCTCCCGCCGACTATCTCGCCAACTCCTATTACGAAAACTGGTTCGCGGGGATCAGGAAGCAACTGGTCAGATCCGGTCTCGTTTCGAAGGAGGAACTGCAGACGGGCAGGGCATCGGCCCCCGTTCCGGAACACGTCATGGAGAAGGTCGTGCATGCCGAACAGGTGCGTGCGGCCCCCTACATGACGGCGAGCTACGTCCGGCCCGCGTCCACATCGCCCCGGTTCTCGTCGGGAGACCGCGTGCGCGCAATCAACCGATATCCGATTGGGCACACCCGGGTACCAGGCTATGTTCGAGGCCACACTGGGATCGTGCGTGAGCACTACGGATCGCAGGTGTATCCGGACCTGAGCGCCCGGGGCGTGGACGAGGGAAGGCACCTCTACAACGTACGCTTCGAGGGGCGTGATCTGTGGGGGAAATCGGCCAACGTGAACAGCGCCGTATACGTCGACCTCTGGGAGATGTACCTGGAGCCTGTACCATGACAGACCCGCAGCCACCCGGCGGTACAAATGGGCTGGGAGACATCCCGCTGGGGAACATCCCGCTGGGGGACGATGGCTCGCCGGTGTTTGCCGCGCCATGGGAGGCATCGGCGTTCGCGATCGCGGTGCGTCTCTCCGGCGAAGGCCACTTCACGTGGGGCGAGTGGGCCGCCACGCTGAGCGAGGAGATACGTGCGGCACAACAGGAGGGCGATCCCGACCTGGGCGATACGTATTATGAGCACTGGCTCCGGGCCCTGGAGCGCCTCTGCAGAGCGCGCGGGCTCGTGTCGCAGGAGGAGGCGTCCGACCGCAAGGACGCGTGGCAAAGGGCGTATCTCAACACGCCGCACGGAAAACCGGTCGAACTCGCGCCACTTCACCATGGTCATTCCCCGCGTGAGCCATTCATGCGCCGCTGAACGCGGAAACTGCCGGAACCCGTGATCCATCGAAGTCCGGCGACCCATCCAGGGCAGGTGACCCTTCCCGATCTGACGACCCTTCCTGGGCAGGCGACACACCCAGGTCCAACGACCCTTTTCTGTCCGGCGAAGGTTCGTTACGAGGTTTGGTGAGACGACGCACACTAATCCATTAAGTGGAGTGCTCATTCAACCTCAGTGAAAGGACCTGACCATGGAAACCATCAGCATATTCATACAGGGAACCACGGCCGTCTGCGTGCTCGTCCTGGCCGTCCTTACCTTCATGGGACGTTCGACGAACGCGCTGCGGGATGATATCAAAGATCTGCGTGCAGAAATGAACGTGAAGTTCTCAGAGGTTCGGACCGAAATGCACGATATGAACACCCGCCTGGATGGGGTGAATACCCGCCTGGGCAGGGTCGAGGGACATCTTCGGATTTCCGACGACCATCAGGCCGACCGCTGATTTCCAAGGAAGTGCATTCCATGCCGGATTCGGGAGACGAAGCCTTTCAAACCGTGCGATCCACCGCACCGGAGCATACCTATCGCGGCGCCGTGGTCGGTTGCGGGCGGATGGGCAGCACCATCGACGACGAGCACGTCGGCCAGCCCCACTACCCCTGGCCGTGGGCCCATGCGCCCGCCATGATGGAGGCCAGGGGGATCGACCTCGTGGCCGCCGCGGACGAGGACACCGCCAAACTCGCGGATTTCAGGCGGCGCTGGGGCTGTGCGGCCCTGTACACCGACTACCGGGAAATGGTTGAGAAGGAAGCGATCGACGTGGTCTGCCTGACCACGCGGCCCGAGCCGCGCGCGGAGATCACGATGGGGCTGGCCGAACTGGGCGTGAAGGCCATCTTCGCCACGAAACCCATGTGCCGCACGCTGGCCGAGGCCGATGCCATGATCGAAGCCTGCGCCCGGCACGGCGTCATCCTCGCCATGGCCTGCCATCTCAACTGGTACGGCTACTATACGACGGCGCGCAGGCTCATTGCCGAAGGCGCCATCGGCCCCTTGAAGACCATGGTCTGCCACAGTCCGTCCACGCTTTCCAACATCCAGAGCCACTCCCTCGCGCTGCTGCGGCTCTTCGCCAGTGCGCCCGCACAGTGGGTCGTCGGCCTGATCGACACGGACGAGCAGGCGCGGTCCGATGCCGACATCCCCGGAACGGGAATCGTCGTGTACGAGAACGGGATCCGGACCATCCTGAACTCCCGGTCCGAAACGCACGTCTACTCCTGGTCCCTCGAGTTCATCGGCGAGGCCGGCCGTATCGTCTCCCGCCACTCCCACGCCCAGTTCGAATTGTGGACGCCGCATCCCGAGACCGGCGCGCCCACCCAGACGCACCTGCCCGGACCGTGGCATCCACGTAGTTCCATGGTCGATGCCATCGAGGGCGTATGCCGTTCCATTGAAGCGGGAAGGGAGACGACTTGCCCGGGCGAGTTCGGCCGCGAAGCCCTTGAAATCGCCATCGCCATCCGGGAATCCCACCGCCGGGGCAACGTGCGGGTCGACCTGCCGCTTGAGGATCGTGGACTGAGGATGGGGTAGGGCCTGCGCCAGGCACAAGAGAAGCGTAACTTCACTACGTTATTTACTTGTTATCACACAACATCGTTGACTTGTGTTCACACAACATTATATACTTGTACCTCTACTACCTCTCAAACTTGCAACCATCCGCAGAATCACAGCATGGCCAAACCCAACGAAAAACTCGCCGCGTCGCTGGCACAACTCGAAAAACTCCAGAAGGGCGGAAGACGGGTTTTCCGGTCCAACGAGCTTACGCGCATCCACCGCGAACGCCTTCTTAAAAACGGCTACCTGCAGCAGGTCATGAAGGGCTGGCTGATTTCGTCCAACCCCAATGTCCATCCGGGTGACACGACTTCGTGGTTCACCACATTCTGGGCATTCTGCGTTTCCTACTGCACAGCGCGGTTTGGCGAAGCCTGGCATCTCGCCCCCGAGTTGTCCCTGTTGCTTCATGCTGGATGCACAGTCATCCCTCGACAGGTTGTCATCTATGCGCCTAAAGGCGCCAACAACTCAGTCGAACTGCCATTCGGTACGTCGCTCTACAATCTCAAGCGAAAGAACATGCAGGCCGAAGAGGACGTAACGACGCGGGACGGTCTGAGGATCCTTGTGCCCGAAGCTGCCCTCATCATGGTCCCCGAAGCGTTCTTTGTCCGCTACCCGGTTGAAGCCCGAATCGCACTTTCAGGTGTACGCGATGCAGCCGACGTGCTGGGCCGGCTTCTCGAAGGCGGGCAATCATCCGTTGCCGGTCGGCTTGCCGGGGCGTTCCGCCGGATCAGCCGGGCAACCGTGGCTGATGAAATTCTCAAAGTTATGAAAAGCGCCGGCTACGACGTCCGCGAGTCCGACCCGTTTGAGCCAGCGCAGGCATTCGGTGCGTTGAAAGGGACCCAAGAACTGATTGCCAGGCGACTGCACTCCCTGTGGGAGACTTTTCGGGATCCGGTGATTGCGGCGTTCCCGAAGGCTCCTGAACTGCATCGAGACCCCAAAGCCTATCTGTCTTTTGTCGATGGCATCTACCGCGACGACGCTTACCACTCGCTGTCGATTGAGGGGTACCGTGTGACGCCGGGCCTGATTGAACGGGTGCGCTCGGGCAACTGGGGTCCGGACGATAATGAAGCCGACCGGCGAAGCCAGGATGCGCTTGCCGCGCGAGGTTACTGGCAGGCTTTTCAACAGGTTCGAGAGGCGGTCGGCGAGGTGATCGGCGACGTCAATCCAGGCGGCCTGGTCCGCAACATGCACCTGGACTGGTATCGCGGGTTGTTCCAGCCTTTCGTTGCCGCTGGACTGTTCTCGAGTTCGGTTCTTGCCGGCTATCGCAACGAAGCCGTGTTTCTGCGTAAATCACGCCATGTACCGCCACGTAGTGAAGCGGTCCGCGACGCCATGCCGGCCTTGTTCGACTTGCTTGAAGAGGAAACTGTGGCGTCGGTGCGCGCCGTGCTGGGGCACTGGCTGTTCGGTTACATCCACCCCTATCCTGACGGCAACGGGCGTATGGCGCGCTTTGTCATGAATGTCATGTTGGTGTCGGGCGGTTACCCGTGGACGGTCATTCGCGTCCAGAATCGCACCGCCTATATTGACGCGCTCGAAAGCGCAAGTGTCGGACAGGACATCGAGCCGTTTGCGCGGTTTGTGGCCGAACAGATCGCGCGGTCATCGGAGCAGATGGGGTAAATGGCGGGAGACGGGCTCGAACTACCAAAAACTGGAACGTTAGTAATTTGAGGCACATTGCATAAGATAGTCATGGATCAACACAATGTTAAAACAACTCCGCTCACAACGCCTCGATCTCATCCGGCTCCGGCATCTCTCCGAACCGAACTGCTTTCACCGTCTTTCGACCTTCGAGTAGGGCGCGCGCCAGGCGATGACCGCCGTCCATCAGCCGTCCGTTGTCGTTGACGATGACTGGGTTCTTGAGATCGGCCTCGTTGATCCTCCGGCAGTGGTCGGCCACTTCTCTGATGGTCGGCGTCCTGCCTTGGCCAAACCAGCAGTCCCGGTCCAGCTCCTCGAAAAGTTCGACGTCTGCATCGTATTCCGGAAGATCCTCCGCCAGTTTCCATAGGCGTTCCGTGTACCAGATGTATCGCTTGCCATCGCGTTCCGTCGAATGGGTCTGCCCGGGTCTCCTCAATCCGCTACTTCTCCTTCGTCTTCGTTTTCTTGCCGAGGGACCTCAGCAGTTTTACGACTTCCGCGGCTTCTTTGCCTCCCTTTCTCGCGTGGGCCATGAGCGAAATCCCGTGGGGGCCCGGCTTGTCTATTTCAGACAGATTGTCGGCGAGAACGGCCTGCACGACGCTCAGCTTCCCCAACATGGCCGCGGCATAGAGGTCGATGCGCGCCCCATGCTGCAGCAGGTACTCCGCGATGTCCTTGCGCCCCATATGCGCGGCCGCCCCGAGCCCTGTTTCCCAGTCGCCGCCGCCCCAGTCCCAGCAGGCATTGACCAGTGCTGGCTCTTTGTCCAGCAATGCCTTGACGCTCTCGAAATCGCTGTGGGCGTCGTAAACAAATCGGTGTACCAATTCCGAATCCAATGCTGCCTTTTTGGGAGACATATTCTTATCCTTTCTCGCTTTGTTGGTTCTGATTCACTTCACCCCGATTTTACTCATCATCGCTGTCCCCACCCGCCTTCACCGCCGCAAACCTCAGCCGGATGTAGTCTGCCGTCCACGCGCCGTCCGCATCGCACAGGTCGGGCCTCATCGCTTCGCGGACCTCGTCGAGAAACGCGGGGCGATCCACGGCCGGCACCCGGGACGTGAAGCTCTCGGCGAAAGTCTCCAGCCAGCCTGCGATATCGCCGGGCAGCGGGGTGGGCCGGGGGATCAGCGCGATGTACTTCACGTCGAACCCCTGCCGGTTCAGCCGTCCCCTGTAGTCCTCGTCCGTAGCGAAGTACCAGGGATTGACGCCATCCTCCCACAGGCCGCGCCGCTTCAAGGCCGCCGTAAGCGCCTGCACAATGGTGTCCACGCACCCGTGCCCGCCGCATTCGGCGACGAACCTGCCACCGAGCTTCAACGCGCGGCGGACGCCCGCGATCACTTCGTCGGGATGGCCCATCCAGTGGAGCGCGGCATTGCTGAATACCGCGTCGAATTCCGCTTCGAAGGTCAGCCGATGCCCATCCATGACGTGGGCGTCCAGGCCGAGTTCGCGCGCCGCCTCGATCTGTTCCGCACTGCTGTCCACGCCGACGACGCTGCAACCCATATCGACGAGCTTCGCCGTCAGCGCCCCGTCGCCGCATCCCAAGTCCAGGATGCGTTCACCGGGTTGCGGATCCAGCAGCTCGACCACGGGCATGCCCAGGTCGGCCACGAACCGGGCGTTGCGGGCGTAGCGTTCCGGGTCCCAGGACTGCGATGAACCCATCCGGTTCTCCATCCGTCCCTCCCTTCCGTCTTCCCTGACGTGTCACTCGCTGCGCAACACCTCCGCGGGATTGGCCAGCTCGGCCCTGGTCACGTGATATCCGATCGTCATCATCGTGAGGAGCAGGGCTGCTCCGCCGGCAGCGAAGAAGATACTCCATCCGAATTCCACGCGGTAGGCGAAGTTCTCCAGCCAACGGCTCATGATCAGCCAGGCCGCCGGCCAGGCAACAAGATTGGCCACGAGCGCGAGACCGACGAATTCTGCGGACAGCGTGGCAAACAGGCGGTGCAGAGAGGCGCCAATCGCCCTGCGAATGCCGATTTCCCGCACGCGCCGCTCGACCGTGTACGAAACCAGCGCGAAGAGGCCCAGGCAAGTCAGGAAAACCGCGATCAGGGCGAAAACGGCGAAAAAGTAGCCGATGCGCGTCTCGTTGCGGTAAAGCCGGTCGATGTCTTCGTCGAGAAAAGTAAAGGCGAAAGGATAGTCGGGAAAGGACCGCGTCCAGGTCCGCTCGATATGCTCCAGGGTGGGTCGTATCTCCCCGGGACCGAGCCGGATCACCAGGTGCTGGCCGATCCCATGAAAGATCACGAGGGGTTCGATGGGCAGGTGCAGCGTCCGGAAATGGAAGTCACCCAGCACGCCGATTACCGTCCGCATCATGTTATTGCCGAAGCGGACCTCGCGCCCGATGGCCTCCTCGGGCGTCTCCCATCCCAGGGCCCGCAGCGCGGATTCGTTGATCAGCACATTCCTTTCCTCGGGGCTGTCTCGCAGCGGCCCGCGGTGCGATCGGCCGGCGAGGACTTCCATGCCCAGCGTTTCCACGAAATCCGCGGCGGCCTGGAGCCCCTGCACGTCGTGCCGGACGTCGACCGGGTCCTCGGCGCGCTGCACCGTTCCGGTGGAGACCCGGCCGATGTTGCCGACGAGCCCGGGCAGGGACGCGCCCAGGCTCACGTCTGTCACACCCGCGTACCGGATCAGTTCATCTTTCCAGGGCTGGTAGTTGCGCGCAACCTCCTCCACCGTGGGAATCACGATGACCTGTTCTTTCTCGAAACCCAGGTTCTTGTTCTGTATGTAACTGGCCTGGCTGAACAGGATACCGGTCCCGATGATCAGCGCGATGGATACGGCGAACTGCGCGCCGACCAGAGTCCTTCTCGACCATACACCGCCCGGCTGCAACCGCCGGTCCGCCTCGAGTCCCGGCATGGCCGGCATGGAGGAGAATACGAACGCGGGGTAACCACCGGAGAGTATGCCGATGAGGACCGCGACAAGCGGGAGGCCGAGCCACCAGCCCGGGTGCATGACAAAATACGCGGTTACCGGCATGCCCAGAAGCGCGTCGAAATGGGGAGACGCAAATTCGACGGCCGCCAGGGCGATCGCAAGCGCGACCAGGGTCAGCAGGACGGACTCGCCGAGGGACTGCCGGACCAGATGTGTCCGGGAAGCGCCCAGCACCTTGCGCGCATACCGACCTCGTGGGCTCGGTGGGCATACTGTGCAGTGGACAGGTTTACATAATTCACCGAGGCGATGGCCAGGATGAAGAGGCCGATGGCGGACAGGATGTACACGTAGCTGATATCGGTATTGGCCCCCGGTTCGTTCTCAAGATGAGAATACAAATGAATGTCCGTGACGCTTTGCAGCCTCATATCGAAGCGGCCGCCCCGCGCCTCGAGCCGGTCACCGATATGCCGCTCCACGAAACCGGGCAGCTTCGCTTCCGTTTCGGCGGGCGAATGGCTTTCCGGAAACACGACGTAGGTGTAGAAGAGGAACGCGGACCAGATATCGTCAGTCCTGGTCCAGTTGAATTTCTCGTATCCGGTCGCCAGGGAGATGAAAAAGTCGGCGCGGAAATGGGCGTTTTCAGGGATGTTCTCTATGACGCCGGTGACGGTCAGCAGCAGGAAACCGTTATCGGCGATCATGGTCTTCCCGACAGGGTCTTCATCGCCGAAATACCTGCTGGCGACGTCCTCGCTGATCACCACGGTGTACGGCGCTTCCAGGGCGTGGTCCGGATCGCCCCGCACCAGGGGCATGGTAAAGACGTCGAAGAGGGACTGGTCGGCCCAGTACACCCGCTTCTCGTAAAAGAGCCGGTCTTCGTACCGCATGATCCAGGTGCCGAAGGTGGGGAGCAGGCGGACGAATTGCCGGACTTCGGGGAAATCCTCCTGCATGGCCAGCACCATGCTCCGGGGCGAACGGGCATCCTCGTTGACCGCTACCCGGTAGATCCGGTCGGCCTTTTCGTGATGCCGGTCGTAGCTCAGCTCGTACTGGATGTATAGGAAGATCAGGATAGCGCAAGCCATGCCTACGGCCAGACCGAGTACATTGACGGCAGTATACCCCTTGTGCCGACTCATATGCCGCAGCGTGATTGCGAGCCAGTTCCTGAACATCATCCTTCCTTTCCAGTTATTGATTTTACTTATGTCGAAAAAATCGCCACTCCCGTTCGACGATCAACCGGGCACCCCGCCGGAACGTCGCGTAGGACCAGGCCCAGTGCAGCACGACGAGCAGTCGATTCTTGAAACCCACGAGAAAGTAGACGTGGACCACCAGCCACGTGACCCACGCGAACCAGCCGGAGAACCTGAGCCTGCCGATCTCGGCGACGGCCCGGCTGCGGCCGATGGTCGCCATCTGGCCCCGGTCGACGAACCTGAAGGGCTCGCGCGGCTTGCCCGCGAGATCGCGGCAGATCGTCCTTGCCACGAACCGGCCCTGCTGGATCGCCACGGGCGCCGTTCCGGGAAGTGGCGCGCCGGTCTGGTGGGTAAAGCAAGCCTGGTCGCCCGCGACGAACACGTTCGGATAGTCGGGGATGCTCAGATCTTCGTTGACGATTACGCGTCCTCCGCGGTCTGTTTCCACACGATCCCCGCGATCCGTCCCGATGCCGTCCTGCCCATGCTGCCCATTCCGTCCTTGCTTTACACCCATTTCAACGTCCTGCACGCCCGCCGCGACCACGACTTCAACGCCCCTGACGCCCGCCGCCCAGAGCACCGTCGAGGACGCGATGCGCTCCGAGCCCGCCTGCACGCCGTGCGCGTCGATATCCGTCGCCAGGGTGTTCGGCCGGACCTGCACGCCGAGCTTTTCCAGGTCCTTCGCCGCCCGGGCGGCCTGCTGCTCGGAGAACATGGAGAGGATGCGAGGACCGGACTCGATCAGGATGACCCGGGTGAGCCGGGTATCGATGTTGCGGAAATCCCGCGCGAGCGTGAATCGGCTCATCTCCCCAATGGCGCCTGCCAGCTCGACACCGGTGGGCCCGCCGCCGATGACGACGAAGGTCAATAGCTGCCGGCGCCTTTCAGGATCGCCGGTCCGTTCCGCCGCTTCGAAGGCACTCAGCAGCCGGCGGCGGATCTCCGTAGCCTGCGGGATCGTCTTAAGGCTCGGTGCGTGCTCCTCCCACTCTCCGTGCCCGAAATAACTGGGAATCGACCCGCAACAGAGCAGCAGATAGTCATATTCGAGGTTCCCGAATTCCGCCGATACCGTCTCCGCCTGCAGGTCTACCCGCTCGACCGATCCCTGCAGCACCGAGATGTTTCGGCAACGTGCAAGTACGCTCCGTATCGGCGTGGCGATGTCGGCGGGCGACAGGCCGGCCATGGCCACCTGGTAGAGCAGCGGCTGGAACAAGTGGTAGTTCTGCCGGTCGACCAACGTTACGCGGACATCGCGCCTGCCGCCCAGTTTCTTGGCCGCGTTCAGGCCGGCGAATCCTCCACCCACGATCACGACGTGTTTCATAAGGTGGGTTGTCCCGTTTCGTCAAGCCAGCGCCCGTGGACCTTTTGAATGGCCGCGGCGGACGCACCACCCGACACGGGTCATTCACTGTTGGCCACCCGGCACCGGTCACTCATTTCGCAACACTTCCGCCGGATTGGTCAGCGCGGTTCGGGTTACGTGATAACCGATAGTGACCAGCGTAATCAACAGGGCGGCAATCCCGGAGAGTATGAAGACCTCCCAGCCGATCTCCGTGCGATAGGCGAAGGACTCGAGCCAGCGCTGCATGATCAGCCAGGCCGCCGGCCAGGCAAAGACATTCGCGATGAGCACAAATCCTATGAATTCTCCTGACAGCAACACCAATACCTGTTGGATGGAAGCGCCCAGCGCTTTGCGTATGCCGATCTCCCGGGTTCTTCGTTCCACTGTGAAGGAAACCAACGCCAACAGTCCGAGACAGGCAAGGAAAACAGCAACCAGGGCGAAAGCGCCGAATACGTAGCCGATACGTACTTCCGCCCTGTACAGCCGGTCGATGTTTTCGTCGAGAAACGTATATGCAAATGGGAAATCCGGAAACAAACGCAACCACTGGCTTTCAATGTAATCCAGCGTTCGTCCCGGGTCCCCGGGGTGAAGCCGGACCGTCAGATGGAGACCGCCGCCCAGAAACAGCACGAGCGGCTCTATCTTCAGATGCATCGATCGAAAATGAAAATCCCTGACCACACCGATAACCGTTCCAGTCCAGCCTCTACCGAAAAGGACCTCCTGGCCGATGGCCGCCGCCGGCGTATTCCAGCCCAGCACACGCTGCGCGGTTTCGTTGATTACGATGTTCAACGCTTCGGAATCCCTGGACATCGCGCCACTATGCGACCGGCCGGCGAGCAATTCCATGCCCAGGGTCTCCACGAAATCCAGCCCGACGTTCAGGCCCTGCACATCATGCCGGGTATTGCCCGGATCATCGACGCGCTGTACCGTACCGGTCGATACCTGGCCTATGTTGCCGGCCAGCCCCGGCAAGGAATTGCTATGGGTCACCCCGGCCACGCCGGTATGTTGCAGCAAGGCTTCTTTCCAGGGCCGAAAGTCACCCACTACTTCGTTTACCGTGGGGATCACGATCACCTGGTTCTTATCGAAACCCAGATGCCTGTTCTGGAGGTATTCCATCTGATTGAACAAAATGCCCGTGCTGATGATCATCGCGATGGAGATCGTAAACTGGATGACCACCAGGATCTTCCGCGAATAACCCCCGGCCGCTTCGAGCTGCCGGCCTCCCTGCACACCCTGAACCGGCTGCAGGACGGAAAGCAGCAACGCCGGGTAGCTTCCGGACAGCAAACCTACGAGCAGTGCGCCGCCTGGAAGGACGAGCCACCAAATACCAGCGCCCGTGAATTTCGTCGTTACCGGCTTCCCCGCGAAACTGTCAAAATACGGGGAGATCAGGAAAAGAGCCGCCAGGGCGATCATCAGCGCCAGGGCGGTTACCAGGACCGATTCGCCCAAGAACTGCCGAATCAGCTGGGAGCGATACGCACCAAACACTTTGCGCAAGCCCACCTCCCTGGTCCGACCGGCAAAACGGGCGGTGGACAGGTTGATGAAATTGATACAGGCGACAACCAGGATGAAGAGGGCGATGGCCGAAAGGATGTAGACGTAGGCGATATCGCTGTTGGCGCCGGTCTCGTGCTCAAGATTGGAATGGAGATGGATGTCGGTCACTGGTTGCAGGAAGAGTTCGAAGCTTCCGCCGCGTTCCGTGAGCCCTTCTCCGATGTGCCGGTTGACGAAATCGGGAAGCTGCTCCTCGATCGCGGCCTGTGAATGGCCTTCGGACAGCACGATGTAGGTGTAGAAATTGATCCACGACCAGTAACGCAGATCGCCCGCCGACGATGAGGTCAGCGAAATGAAGAAGTCGGCCTGAAAGTGGGTGTTTTGGGGCGTGTTTTCCATGACGCCGGTAACGGTCAGCATCATGAAGCCGTTATCGGCGTTGATCGTCTTGCCCATCGGATCTGTTTCACCGAAATATTTTCGGGCCGTATCTTCGCTGATCACGACTGAGTAAGGCGCTTCCAGGGCCGTTCGGGAATCGCCACGGATCAGGGGAAAGTCAAAGATGTCGAACAGGGCGTTGTCAGCCCAGTAGACCCGGTTTTCGTAGTAGATCTTCTCTTCGTGTTTCATGATCCACGTACCGGTCGTCGGGAGCAGCCGCACATAGCTCAAGACCTCGGGGAAATCTTCCCGCAACTCCGGGCCCAGGGCCGGAGGCGTCCGGGCATCGTTGTTGACCGCTACTCGGTATATGCGATCGGCCTTCTCATGATAGCGGTCGTAACTGAGTTCGAAGCGGACATAGAGGAAGATCAGCATGGCGCAGGCCATCCCCACGGCCAGACCGAGGACATTGATCGCCGTGTAGCCTTTCTGACGGGCCATATGGCGAATCGCCATGGTAACGTAGCTTTTGAACATACCGGGAACCTGGAGATCAGACCTTGGAGATCAGAAAACGCCCTGTCTGCCATCGCGCGCACAATCAACACTTTACAAAGCGGATATTGCGATACACTGTTGAATGCACCGGTGGCGGTATTTATACCAACTTCGAGATGCACAATGTACATTTCATTTCATCGTCATGTTATTTGAAAAGCCCTGCGACTGGACAGAACCCGTGGCAGGTCCTTGCTTACCCAGGGAGTTACCGTAATGGCAGAACCCGCGATAAAGACCACCGTGGTCGGCAGCTATCCCATCCCGGATTGGCTGGCGGCCTATCCCACCACGCCCAACCTGATCGACGCGGCCAAGGTGATCCTCAAGACCCAGGAACTGGCCGGGATCGACGTGCTCACCGACGGGGAGCTGTCCCGCTTCGACGTCGGCCACCCGGAGACCAACGGGATGATCGAGTACTTCATCCGGCCCATGTCCGGGATCACGACGGAGGTCTCCCGCGAGATCCTCGCCGATTTTCGGAAACGCGAGGGAATGGCCTTCCGCAGCACGCCCGGCGGCATCGTACGCTGCAAGATCGGGGAAGGCGCCCTCAACCTGCCGGCCGCGTGGCAGACGATGCGATCGCTCACGGACCGCACGCTCAAATTCACCGTCACTTCGCCCTACATGCTGGCCAAGACGCTCCTGGACGAGCACTACGGCGATCTGCGGGCCATGACCATGGACATCGCCGAGGTGCTGCGCAGGCAGGTCGTCGAGATCGACGCGCCGATCCTGCAGGTGGACGAGGCCAACCTGACCGGCCATCCCGAGGACGCGGACTGGGCCCACGAGCCCGTCAACCACGTGCTCGGCGCCGTGAAGGGAGAGAAGGGGCTGCACCTCTGCTTCGGAAACTACGGCGGCCAGAGCATCCAGTCCGGCCTGTGGAACGACCTCATGGGCTTCCTGAACAACCTGGACGTGGACCATCTCGTCCTGGAGTTCGCGCGGCGGGGTTACGAAGAACTGCCGCTGTTCAGGGACTTGCGCGAAGACATCGCACTGGGCGTAGGCGTGATCGACATCAAGGACAACGGGGTGGAGTCGCCGGACGAGGTCGCCCGGAGCATCGAACACTCCATTGACGTGCTCGGACCGGAGCGCGTGCGCTGGGTGCACCCCGACTGCGGTTTCTGGATGCTGCCCCGCAGCGTGGCGGACCGCAAGATGGCCAGCCTCGTGGCGGGCCGGGACCTGGTGCTGGGGCGGGCGTAGTGCGTTCTCACTCGCCGCGCAGCACATCTGCCGGATTGGCCAGCGCGGTCCGGGTCACGTGGTATCCGATGGTCAGCACCGTGATCAGCAGGGCTATGCCCCCGGATGCGAAGAAGATCCCCCACCCCAGCTCGATCCGGTAGGCGAAGGATTCGAGCCAGCGGCTCATGAACAGCCAGGCGGCCGGCCAGGCGAAGGCGTTGGCCAGGAGCACGAGCCCGACGAATTCCGCCGACAGAATGGCGAGCATGCGGCGCGCGGAGGCGCCCAGTGCCTTGCGGATACCGATCTCGCGGACCCGGCGTTCGACCGTGTAGGAGACCAGCGCGAAGAGGCCCAGGCAGGCGAGCAGCACCCCGACCAGGGCGAAGACCGCGAAGACATACCCGATGCGCTGCTCCGCCCGGTACAGCCGGTCGATGTCCTCGTCGATGAAGGAGAAGGCGAAGGGAAAGTCCGGGAAATACCGTGCCCACGCCTGTTCGATGAAGTCCAGCGTGCGCGGCGCGTCTTCGGGCTGGATCCGGACCGCCATGAGTTGTCCGCGGCCGTACATGATCGCGAGGGGTTCGACAGGCAAGTGCAATGAACGCAGGTGGAAGTCCCGGACCACGCCGATGACCGTCTGCGTCATCCCGATGCCGAACCGGACCTGGCGTCCCAGGGCCTCCTCGGGCGTATCCCAGCCCAAAACCGGGAGGGCGGTCTCGTTGAGCAGGATTTTATCGGATTCGGCCTGACTGTCCAGCGGGCCGTCGAACGACCTCCCCGCCAGCAATTCCAGGCCCAGCGTTTCCACGTAACCCGCCGCGACGATGATGCCCTGCAGATCGTGCTTGACCTGGTCCGGATCATCGACGCGCCAGGCCGTTTCCGTGGTAATGCGTCCGATATTCCCCGTCAGGCCGGGCAGGTAGATGCCCTGGCTCACGTCTACCACCCCGCTGTACCCGAGCAGTTCGTCCTTCCAGGGCTGGTAATTGTAAGCTACCTGGGCGATGGATGGAATGGCGATCACCTGCTCCCTGTCGAATCCCAGGTGCTTGTGTTGTATATACCGGATCTGGCTGAACAGGACGCCCGTGCCGATGATCAGCGCGATGGAAAGGGTGAACTGTACGACGACCAGAAGTTTTCTCGAAAAGGCACCGGCCGGCCGGATCTCCTTGAGCCCGGGAATCGCCCTGAAGGACGAGAGCTTGAGCGCCGGATATCCACCGGACAGGAGACCGATGAAGATCGCCGCAGCTGGCAAAGCGGCCCACCACAGGACATGACCCATGAACCCGGCGGATACCGGCATGCCCGTCAGCGCATCGAACCAGGGCGATACCAGCCATACCGCCAGCAGGGCGATCAGCAGGGCCGCGACGGAAAGCAGCACCGATTCGCCCAGATACTGCCGGACCAGGTGCAGGCGGGACGCGCCAAGGATCTTGCGCATGCCGATCTCCCGCATCCGGTGGGCGAATTGCGCGGTGGACAGGTTTACGTAGTTGATGCAGACGATCACGAGGATGAAGAGGCCCATGGCCGACAGGATATAGACATAGCTGACATCGGTGTTGGCGCCGGGTTCGTTTTCGAGGTGGGAATAGAGGTGTATGTCGGTGACCGGCTGAAGGGAGAACTCGTACCGGCCGCCGCGCACCTGGAGCTGCTCGCCCACGTGCCGGTCCACGAATTCGGGGAATTCCGCTTCCAGATCCGCCGGCGAAGCCCCTTCTCCCAGCATGATGTAGGTGTAGAAAAAAAACGAATCCCAGGCCTCCCGGGACCAGTGTCCGTACTCCTCGTACCCCGATGCCAGCGAGATGAAGAAACCGGCCTGGAAATGGGTGTTGGCCGGCATGTTTTCCATGACACCGGTGACCGTCAGCAGCATGAAGCCGTTGTCGGCGTCGATCGTCTTGCCTATGGGATCTTCGTCCCCGAAATACCGGCGGGCCGTCTCCTCGCTGATGACCACGGTGTACGGCGCTTCGAGCGCGCTTTCCGGGTCTCCCTGAACCAGCGGCAGCGTGAAAAAGTCGAAGAGCGAGTCTTCCGCCCAGTAGACCGCTCGTTCGTAGAAAACGCGGTCCTGGTACTTCATGACCCAGGTGCCGGTGGTGGGGTGCATGCGCAACAGGTTCCGTACTTCGGGAAAATCGGCCTGCAGCGCCGGCCCCACGCTGCGGGGCGTCTTGGCGTTGTCGTTGAACACGACCCGGTAGATCCGGCCAGCCTGATCGTGGTACCGGTCATAACTCAGTTCGTGCCCGACGTACAGGAAGATCAGGATGGCGCAGGCCGATCCTACCGCCAGGCCCAGGACGTTGACCAGTGTATAGCCCTTGTGGCGGCTGAGGTACCGCAGTGCTATGGTCAGGTCGCTGTTGAGCATGTCCGACTCCACGGGACGCGACGCGTTACATCTGTTGGTTCCTCAGGCGGGAATTCGCTCCTGGCGGCGGCGATGCAGGTTATTTAGACCCCGAGCATCCGCATCATCACCGTGTATACGAGCACGGTAATCAGGATCACGCCGAGCAGGTTCAGCCAGAACCCGGCGCGGATCATCTGCTGGATGGTGACGTGGCCGGACCCGAAGACGATGGCGTTGGGCGGCGTGGCGACCGGCAGCATGAAGGCGCAGCTTGCGGCGATGGCGGCCGGCACGATCAGCATGAAGGGGTGCAGGTCGAATACCGGCGCCAGGGCGGCCAGAATGGGAATGAACGTGGCTGTGGTGGCCGTGTTGCTGGTCAGTTCCGTGAGGAAGATCACGAGTGCGATGACGGCCATGACGAGGAGGAGCGTGGGAATGCCGGATAGGATCCCCAGCTGGTGCCCGATGTACTCTCCCACGCCGTTGACCCGGATGGCCGCCGCCAGGCTGAGCCCGCCGCCGAAGAGCAGCAGGATCCCCCAGGGGATCTTCAGGGCCGTTTCCCAGTTCATCACGAACACCCGCCGTTTCACGTCCACCGGCACGACGAAGAGGACCAGCGCCGCGACCATGGCGATGACCGGATCGGACAGGCCCGCCAGCGGTTGCATGTCCCCGATCTGGACACGTACCAGAAGCGGCCTCGTAATCCACGACAGGGCCGCGAGCACGAACACCGCCAGGACGATCCTTTCCCCCCGCGACATGGCGCCCAGTTCCCGGTAGGCCCTTTCCGTCACTTCTCCACTCCCCTCGATGCGCTCGCCCCGAAGGGGATAGAGGACCCGTGTCAACATCAGCCAGGCCAGCGGCAGGAAGACGGCCACCAGGGGGAGCCCCACGCCCATCCACCGGACGAAGCTGATCTCCTCGCCGAGGCTGGACTGGATGAAAGAGGCGAGGAAGACGTTGGGCGGGGTGCCGATGATCGTGCCGATGCCGCCGATGGAAGCCGCATAGGCGATTCCAAGGAGCAGGCACAGGGCGAAATGGGGCCGCGTCTTCATTCCGGGACCGGCGTGTTTGGTGCCGCTCGCCAGTCTGCTACCGTCCCCTTGCCCGCCGTTCCCGCTGCCGCCGTTCCCGCTCCCGACACCCATGCTTCCGGGCTCCACCTGCTCGACCAGGCTGATGATGCTGAGGGCAATGGGCAGCATCATAACCGCGGTGGCCGTGTTGGACACCCACATGCTGAAGAAGGCCGTCACCCCCATGAAGCACGCCACGATGCCCGCCGGGTGGTCGCCGGCCGTGCGCAGGGCTCTGAGTGCCAGGCGGCGATGGAGTCCCCAGCGCTGCATGGCCAGGGCGATGAGAAAGCCGCCCATGAAAAGGAAGATCAACTCGTGAGCGTAGGGTGCGGCCGCCGCGCGCACCGAAGCAGCGCCGGTCATGGGCAGGGCGACCAGGGGCAGGAGCGCCGTGGCGTAAAGTTCCACGGCCTCCGTCATCCACCAGACCGCCATCCACACCGCCAAGGCCGTCGTGGCCCGTCCCGCGTTCGAGAACGCGATCATCTCGCCCGCGCTGTTCGGGTACGCGTGGGGCAGCAGGCTGTAGAGCAGGACCGCGAGCACAGGGCCCGCAATCAGCCCGATCCACTGGATGGTGGTTTTGAGGCTTCTTTCTTGAGCAAGAGTTGCAGTTTTTTTTTCGCTAACATCGTCCATGACTATGTGATAACTCCTATGAACTGCACCCTTGACCGGGACTTAAAACTAAGCTCACTTCTGACTAAAGAGGCATCCCATATTTCTGAATAGTCATCAGTTCATCTACAATTTCATACTCCAGATCTTTCGCGAAACTGATTCGGATAAATCCATCGGGCAGCTAGCCAGGGAACACCAGATCCACTCCACACATTTCCACCGCGGGCGGCAATATTTTCGCCTTCAAAGTGATCGCGCCTGTTCGGGCAGTGACCGAATGGTCTCAGACGAAGTGCGGATCCCTGACCTATAACGCAAAGTCGGTTCGAAGAGATCCCGCGCACAGGCCGAAGCAAATGAGAAACCTTTTATTCTGCTTGGTCGTTCAAATCTAGTGGTCTTCAGACCAGGCCGTGATCAGGGGACTTTGCAGGACACTCCCAATTGGTCGAACCAGTTTCTACCGCAGCCGGCCTGGCCGTTTGGAAAAGGAATTTGAACTGCGGGACCGGATCCAAAGATTCTCCCTTTCCTAGCCTCCTACAGTAACCTTTCCATAACGCGCGCTTAAGCGTATGGGATAACCTTGTGAACCACGAAAAAGAGTCCTACGCCTTCTGCGCGAGTACAATCTACTTGTCCTGCGGCGTCGCGCCTTCGAATTGACCACAGACTCGAACCATGATCGCGCTGCCTACGCCAATCTGGTATCGGCACTGAACGTTACCAATTCATACAACTTCGGGTATCCGATGTTTCCTACGTAAGTCTAACTCGAAAATGTCGTTATTGGGCTGTGATTCTTTACGCCCGCAGTATACGGTGCAACTGCTGGGCTTTGGATCAGCGCTTCGATCCCAGCCTCGCCCTGAAGTCATTTGACAGCGCCCGTGGTGCCAGACCAATGCCGAAGGGTCTGGTACACCAATTCGACCTGAGCGTGCAGAATGCCTCCATAGCCTAAGTGGACACGCTTCGAAAGGCCGATACACAGATTATCGAGTTGGCGTGGCAACCCCTATGACGACACCAAAGCAGAACGCTTCATAAGAAACCGCAAATACGAGGAGGTCAATCTCTACGGGTACGAATCATTCGAAGAAGCCCGAACATGTATCGGCTACTTCATTTAAAACCTCTATAATTTTACTCGCTCGCACGCAGCCCTGAAATTCAACTCACCGGCCGAGTTTGAGTAATTGATGTCGCATGTTAAAACCGGAGCTTAACTGGTAGTCCTGTATAGGGTTCACTACACCGACACCAAGTACTATTGTCCATGAAAGGGTAAAAGGTCGGGTTGCAATGATGCAACTATTGCAGTCGCTTTTAATCTCTAATAGAGTGTCTTTTATCTTCTTAAATGGCAATGCCATCGGGATGAATTTAGGAGTTGGGATCTCAATGTACACACAATATCCCCAACCCTTGACTTGGCTGGGGGAGAACGGTGCATAATTCCATTCGTCATATCGTTGAACAAAATCGCCGAACGTGACGTAACGATTAGTAACCTCAAGGCATGATTCGATATCCCAGTCTCCTAGTCCCACGCGCTCGTACCTGACATCATAGACCTTAAGCGGTATGTCGCTTAGTTTAAGGCCAGTACTATCGATTAGCCGCCGCGACAGCCAGATGACATCGTCGAAGGAGGCTACGATTTCCTCTAGTTCGTCACGATTTTTCTCCTTGTTGCATTGTATAACCCTTCTGAGTCGTTGAAACGTCGCTGCGACGAGGTGCTGATAGACCAAAATATCGTCGTTCACAATGCTCTTGATGATAGAGAAGTAATCGGCTAGCCTGACCGACAGCCACTCACCAGCATTGTGCTTCTTTTTGATATCCTCGGAGTACGCGCGTACATAGAACATCGCATCCGGGTTTAGTGGTATTTGTGCCGAGTTGTTAACAGTGAAGTCGGGAGAGAAACGTACGTAGTGTAGGAGCATGTTGAGCAGTTCTCGAAAATTGAGTGGTCGCCCGAAGTATGGTTCCACGAGCTCAGTTTGGATCCGACCTCCGAGTCGGTCGTCAATACGCCTAGCTAGAATAGCGGTAGTAATTACATAGCTTTGGATTGTCTGTTCGCGTGGGTCGGGTAGTTGGTCCAACTCCCTCGCCATATGTTCCCGATAGAGATGTAACCTCATGTGCTGATATCCCCAGTATTATTATAGATTCATTGGCGAGGTTTGCTACAAACCCGGGCGGGTATAGCAGTTATGCGTTATTCCACAATTGAGTTTACATGTTATCGTTATTGGGTCGTTTAAACTCCGATAGTCAGTTTTTTAAAATCTCAGAACAGCCATTTCTTCTTGCTGATCGAAGTTTCTATTAAGGACGATAGACTTGAAACATTCAGGTGAATTAAGGAAGTTAGAACAGTAGAAAAAACGCAATTCCTGGCGAAGTATATAGGGAGTTAATGAAGAAAACCATGGGCTATGTCGACCTTTAGTTCGTCGGAACTGAACAGTTATGACAATTCAACATTGACAGTTATGTTTACTAGGATATCTGTTTTTGACCGGTCGGTGTGTTGGATCCATAACTGCGCCCGTGCACTGAACAGCGTATGTACAAATAGAATTTCCTTAGGGTCTTATTGACAGTTCCGTTTTGGGATGCACTACATTTGCCGTAGTAACTGTCCTGAATCATTAGTGACTGCGTATCACTACATCGAAACGGTAACAAGATAATCGCAATGCTGCGATGAAGAGATCGCTTTTTTGTTGTAGTAGTGCATAACACTTGTAACCAGCATTGTCGGCTTGAGTTACACAATTAGAACAGGTATTATGCCCGGACCACTTGCCGTTGTTTCTGGAGATGGTAATCTAGTTAATACAAATATGCGGGAGCCTCACATGAAAGACCAGATCGCACACTATGAGAACAAGCTGAAGTACGAAACCGATTCCTATGACCTGTGGGAGTCCATTACGCTGGGCAAGGACGTCGTCGTGGTGGACGCGCGTTCCGAAGAAGCCTACGCGGAACGCCATATCCCCGGTGCCATCAATATACCTCACCGGACCATGGATCCGGAAACCACGGGCCACCTCGACAAAAACGCGCTGTACGTGACCTATTGCGATGGGATCGGGTGCAACGCGTCGACCAAGGGCGCGCTCAACATGGCCCGGCTGGGTTTCAACGTGAAGGAACTCATGGGCGGGCTGGACTGGTGGATGCGGGACGGCTACGAAACCGAAGGCCTTCAGGCCACCGAGGGCAAGGCGCTGGTCTGCGGTTGCGGATAGTACGTCTTCATACGGCGCTGTCCTCACTTGAGCAGCGCCGTTTACCGAGTTGAATCGCGCAGACGGGCGGTATGGTCTAGCCCTCCCCCCGCCTCCCCATCCTCCTGAAAAGCGCCCTGATATCCCCGAGTGCACCTACGCTGACATAGACGGCCACGCCGGCAAAAACCAGCAGGCAAAGGGCGAATACCACCTCCCATAGCGTGCTCCAGAATTCCATCACGCCACCTCCCTTCGGTCGGTAGAGCCCGGGTGATCCGTGCGGCCCGCTTGATCCGGTCGGTCCGCCTGGTGCGGACGGTCCGGGAACAACAGCGATCCGGCGAACATGAGGACCAGGGCCAGCGCGGTGATGGCCAGTCCGATCTCGTCGCTTTTGTACATGCCCAGTCCCAGCGCTTTGTTCACGGGTCCCAGGCCCGCCACGGCCCCGATGCCGGCGATGAGCGCCAGGTAGGCGCCCACAGTGCTCGCCCGTTTCCAGTACAGCCCTGCCAGCAGCAGGGTGAAGGCGCCGGTGAAGTAGATGGCGCCGCTCACGGCCATGTAATCCCACAGGTCCTGGCCCAGATCGTACCAGAGTCCCCATACGAGCAGGAACAAGCCGATCAACAGGATGAAGATGCGCGACAGCGTCAGCCGGTGGCGGGTGGTGAGCCGCTCGTTCGTGGCCGGCGCCACCACGTCGTGGGTGAGCACCGAAGCCCAGCAAAGCAGGTAGCTGTCGTGGGTCGACATGAAGGCCGCGAGGAGTCCGGCGCCGACGAGGCCGATGATGCCCGTGGGCAGGATCTGCGAGAGGAAGAGGGGCATGGCCTGCAGCGTCATCGTGGTGTCGGCCGTGGGCGACCCGGTTTCATCGAAGAAGAACCCGCGGAGTTCAGGCATGTTGAAGAAGAACGTGAGCGCGCAGATACCGAGGAACTGGGGGACCATGAACCGGATGAGGAAGCCGATGGAGGACCACCGGTATAGCCGTCGCACCACTTCCACGCTTTCGGCGGCGCAGGCGCGCATGACCGAGGTCTGCCACACGGCGCAAGACACGAGGCCCGCCGTGAAGATCATCCACATGATGTAGGAGGGGCCGAAGCCGCTGCCTTCGAGCAGGGGGTTGAAGCCGGACTCGCCGTGGACGGCCGCCACCGTTTCGACGATGGTCGACCAGCCGAGGGCGTAGACGGCCATGCCGCAGGTGAGGATCATGCCGAAGGAGAGGACCACGAACTGGATGTAGTCGGTGATCACCACCGAGACCATGCCGCCCATGATGGTGTAGGCGATCACCAGCGCCAGCATGACGGTCATGACCACGGCGACGGCGCCCGGATCGGTGAGGCCGGTCAGCCCCGTCACGAAGAGGGCGCCGGCCTTGAGGAACAGGCCCATGTTCAGGATGCCGGCGAAGGCGAGGATCAGGCCGCCGAAGACCCGCACGCCGCGGCTGAAACGTTTCTCGTAGAATTCGGGGATCGTCATCACGCCGAGGCGGCGCAGGGGCACGACGATGAAGCCGGTCATGCCCACGATGAAGGTCACGACGCCGGCGATGACCGCGATGTGGAAGGCGGCGAACCCGCCCGTGAATCCCTTCTGGGCCGAATACATGACCGTTACCAGCCCCAGCTCGCTCCCGATCATGGTCGCCACGGCCAGGCGGGATTTGAGCGACCGGCCCGCCACGATGTAGTCCCCCATGTCCCGGATGTACCGGTTCATGTACAGGCCCACCCCGACGGTGGCCGCCATGTATACGGCGACGATCAGCCAGTCCAGGGTTCCGAAATTCGTGGGGAGAGACGGCATTTATTGAGCGATGTGCCGGGCCAGTTGCGGCGCGAGACCGACGTAATCCGCGGGAGTCAGGGCGAGCAGGCGAAGCTTGTCGTCATCCGGAAGGTCCAGGTCGCGGATCAGGTCCTCCATGATCTCCTGCGTGATGACCATTCCCCGGGTCAGCGCCTTCATCCGCTCATAGGGGTTCTCGTGGCCGGCCTTGCGCATGACCATCTGTACCGCTTCCGCCAGCACCTCCCAGGCCCCGCCGAGGTCGGCGCTCACTACGTCCCGGTCCACTTCCACGCGGCCCATGCCCTGGATGGCCGAATGGATCGCCAGCAGCGAGTGGCCGATGGCCACGCCGACGTTTCGCAGGGCGGAGGAGTCGCTCAGGTCGCGCTGCTGCCGCGAGATCTGCAGCTTTCCGGCCAGGTGTTCGAGCAGCGCGTTGCTGACGCCCACGTTGGCCTCGGAATTCTCGAAATCGATGGGGTTCACCTTGTGGGGCATGACCGAGGAACCCGTCTCGGTCCCCACCACCTTCTGGCGAAAGTAGCCCAGGGAAATGTACGACCACATGTCCCGGTCGAAATCGAGCAGCACGGTATTGAAGCGCATCAGCCGGTGAAAAAGCTCCGCCAGGTAGTCGTGGGGCTCGATTTGTATGGTGATGGGATTGAAGGTCAGTCCGAGGCGGTCCTCGACGAAGTGCCGGGCGACGGCTTCCCAGGGCACATCGGGATACACGACGATATGGGCGTTGTAGTTTCCCACCGCCCCGTTGAACTTGCCGAGATATTCACTGTGGGCGACCTGGTCGAGCTGGCGCCGCCAGCGGGCGACGAACACGGCGAGTTCCTTACCGACGGTGGTGGGCGTGGCGGATTGCCCGTGGGTGTGACTGAGCATCGGGATGTCCGCCGTCTCGCCGGCGAGGGCGGCCGCGACGGAGATCAGGTCCTGGCTTCCGGGCAGCCACTCCTGCTGGATCCCGTCCCTGAGCATGAGGGCGTAGGCAAGGTTGTTGATGTCTTCGGAAGTACAGCAGAAATGGACCGATTCGGTGACGTCCTCCACGGAGGTCCCGGCAATGGCTTCCCGTACGTAGTACTCCACCGCCTTGACGTCATGGCGGATCTCCCGCTCGATTTCCTTGATCCGCCCGGCCTGCGCGTCGGTGAAATCAAGGACCAGCGACCGCAGGAAACCGGTCTCTTCCTCCGAAAAGGCGCGCACATGCCCGATCTCGGGCCGCTCCGCCATGGTAATCAGCCATTCGATCTCCACGTGCAGCCGGTACTTGATCAGCGCCCATTCGGAGAAATAGGAGGAAAGGCCCTGCAGCCGGTCGCCGTATCGGCCGTCCAGGGGAGACAGTGATCTCAGAGACATAGGTCGCTCCGAATCCGGAACTTGCCTGTTAACGCGCTTCCTTTTCGTTCCCTTCGCGTTCCTGCGGTTTCAGTATACTTGTCGACCACGGGAATCGGCAAGGTTCTTTATCCCGGCGGCAGGCGAAACCGTCGTATCGTGGACGTTGATCTGCTTGATTCAGTACGAACTGCGATCTATATTCAGCCCAACTTTTTGCGGCTTCGTACGTGTATTCCTTTGTGACAACGCGCGTGTTCCCCACGGGCTTCGCGCGTGTTATTTCGCGCGTGTTCTCTGGAGCATTTGATTCGTGACCCGTCCATCCTCCTCATACGACGTCATCGTGATCGGCGTGGGCGGCATGGGCAGCGCCGCGGCCTGGCAACTGGCCCGCCGCGGGTGCCGGGTGCTGGGCCTGGAGCAGTTCAACATCCCCCACGACCAGGGTTCTTCCCACGGACAGACGCGTATCATCCGCCTGGCCTACTCCGAACACCCCTCCTACGTGCCGCTGCTCCGGCGCGCGTACGCGCTGTGGCGGGATATCGAGGAACGAGCGGGCGAGCGGCTGCTGCATATCACGGGCGCCCTCGACGCGGGTCCCGCGGACGACTGGGTCTTCCAGGGCTCGAAACTTTCCTGCGAGGAGCACGGCCTGCCCCACGAGATCCTTACGGGCGCGGAGGTGAACCGGCGGTTTCCCGGCTACCGGTTGCCGGAGGACATCATGGCCGTGTTTCAGACGGACGGCGGCTATCTCCTGCCGGAGCGATGCATCGTCGCCCACGTGGAGGCGGCCCAGGAGGAAGGCGCCGAGATCCACGGATGCGAACCGGTGCTGGACTGGACATCCGATGGGCGCGGCGTCACCGTCAAGACCGCGAAATCGACGTACACGGCCGGCCGGCTCGTCATCACCGCGGGCGCCTGGATCGGCAAGGTGGTGAAATCCCTGGATGGGCTGGTGCAGCCGGAACGACAGGTACTGGGCTGGTTCCAGCCGAAGCGACTGGAACTTTTTCAGCCGGACCGGTTCCCGGTGTTCAATCTCCAGGTGGACGAGGGCCGGTACTACGGGCTTCCGGTGCATGGCGTGCCGGGTTTCAAGATCGGCCGGTACCATCACCTGGACGAGCAGGTCGACATGGACCGGATCGACCGGTCAGCCCGGTCCGCCCATCCCCGCGACGAGGCCGTGCTCCGGGCATTCGCCGAACGCTACTTCCCCGACGGGTCGGGCCCCACCACGAGCCTGCAGGTATGCGCCTTCACCAACACCTCCGACGGCCACTTTATCCTGGACGCCCACCCGGAGCATGCGAACGTATTCGTCGCCTCCCCCTGCTCCGGCCACGGGTACAAGTTCTGCAGCGTCATTGGAGAAGTGATGGCCGACCTGGCCACCACGGGGGAAACTCCGCACGACATCGCCCTGCACGGGCTGACGCGATTTGATGCTTAAAACCACATCGCGGAGATAGCGGGGAGTCCGGCCGAATCGACTGCCCGCTCCAGTTTGCCTACGCGAGCAGATCAGCGCCTACCCCCGCGGCTCTTTGTCCGGCCTCAGGTGCTCAACCGCCCGGCTCGTAGTCCAGCCTGTGACCCCTACCCTCGCGGTTGGTAGTCCAGCCTGAGATAGGTGACCGTGGCGTGGGCGACCCGAACGCCGGCGTCGTTGGTAATCACTACTTCGCCGTAAAGGACCTTGCGGCCGTTCTTGATGACGCGGGCCTCGGCGTTGAGGGTTTCTTCGCTGGCGGCGTGCAGGTAGGTGACCGTCAGGTTGGTGGTCACCGTGTCCCGTGTGATCCCGTTCAGCGTGGCGTGGGCCATGTACGCCATGGTATCGGCCAGGGAGGCCGTCACCCCGCCGTGCACGAGGTTGTAGGACTGGGCGAACCGGGGTTGATACGGCAGCCTGCCGCGACAGACCCCGTCCTCCACCTCGACGATCCGCAATCCGAGATCATGGACGAAGGGCACGCCATCTATGAAGTCCTGCAGTTCGGCTACGGTTACTTTGGGCATAAGAAGGGGTGGCCTGCTATGCTTCCTGCGGGATCGGGACGAGGTCGAAAACGCACGCCCGATGATAACCAGAACGCCCTCGCCTGTCCATCACAATATGGATTGGCCGGCGGCTCATGCGGGCCGGGCGGGCTGGGTGGGCCGGGCGGCCTAAACGGCCCTGGCTGACCGGTTGAACCCTTCCTTGCTGTACGCGACGCGGTCGGCGCCGAGGGAGGCCTCCAGCGCGTCCACCAGGGCGTGATGGGCGCCGAGCCGGTACCATTCCCCGTAACCGAACCGTTCGTACATCGCGCGCACCTGCAGGCGTTCGGTCCGCATGCCGCCCGATCCGTCCCCGTCGAAATACGTATCCACGACCACGGAATGGCAGCGGTCCCGAAGCGTTTCGACAAAAGTATCCGGGTCGTTGGGCAGCATGGGACTGATCGTGACGCGGACCGGAAGGCCGGTTTCCATGGCGGCGTCGAGGGTCTCGAGCCGCGAGGCCACGGACGGGGCATGGGGCGTGAGATTGCGGCGGACGGTCTCGTCGTGCGTCTCGAGCGTCAGATTCAACTCGACCCCTTCGATGCGCTTCAGCACGTCGAAGTCCCGGCGGACCATGGGGCTGCGAGTCTGCACGACGAGCCGGTCGGGCTGCAGGCCGGCGAACACCTCCAGGCACTGGCGCGTGATCCGGTACTTCGACTCGGCGCCCTGGTAAGGATCCGTGGCGGAACTGAGGAACACCCGCACCGGTTTGTCCCGATGCTGCAGGCGGACCATCTCGGCCTCGAGCCGTTCGGGCGCGTTGATCTTGACGTCCACGTAGTCGCCCCAGGCCCCGCCGTGGTAGAGGTGGACGGGCAGGGCCTGCACGTAGCAGTAGGGGCACCGGTACACGCAACCGACGTAGGGTTGCAGGGAATGGGTGTAACCTTCCAGGAACCCGCCCGTGCGGGTCAGGATCGTCTTGCAGGTAATTTCACGTACATACGTTTTCACATCAGCCCCACGGGATCCACGTCGACTTTCAAATGAATTCGTCGGCTGTCGGCGGCGCGCTCCCAGTGCAGCCGGGCTTGCCGCACGGCGTCGCGCAGGCGCGCGGAACGGCCGCTCCGCGCGACGATCTGCCAGCGGTACTGGTTGCGCACCCGGGCGATCACCGGAGGCGCGGGACCGAGTATGTTCAGCTCCGGCCCGTACTTCCGCATGAGTTCGGCGAACCGGCGCGCCTCCCGCATCACGTAATCGTCCCGTTCCCCCTGGAACTGGATCCCCACCATGCGCCCGAAGGGTGGATAGCCCAGTGCCTTGCGGTCGTCGGTTTCCCGGGCGTAAAAGGACTCGTAATCGTGCGCCTGCGCGCTGGCGACGCTGTGATGGCCCTGAGAGTAGGTCTGGACGATCACCTCGCCGCCCAGTTTGCCCCGCCCGGTCCGGCCGGCCACCTGCGTCAGCAACTGAAAGGTCCGTTCGCTGGCCCGGAAGTCGGGAAGGTTCAGGGAGGTGTCGGCCGAGATGACGCCCACGAGCGTCACGTTCGGGAAGTCGAACCCCTTGGCCACCATCTGCGTGCCAAGCAGGATGTCCGCCTCGCGGTTCAGCACGCGGTGGAAGATGTCCTGGTGGGAACCCTTCCGCGACGTGGTGTCCATGTCCATGCGGACGATCCGTGCGTCCGGATACTGATCCTTCAGTTCCTCCTCGACGCGCTGGGTGCCGACGCCCCGGTACCCGATCGACCGGGAACGGCACTTGGGGCAGACCTCCGGCGCGTCATCCCTGTGGTCGCAGTAGTGGCACCGCATGAACAGGCTGTCGGCGTGGTAGGTCATCGTCACGCTGCAGTGAGGACAGGACACGGAGTGCCCACAGTCGTAGCATTGGACGAAGGGAGAGAATCCGCGCCGGTTCAGGAAGAGGATGATCTGCTCCTTCCGTGCGAGGCGGTCCTTGATCCGGTCGGCCAGGGGCGCGGAGAAAATCGAAAAGCGGCCCAGCCTGCGTTCCTCCCGCATGTCCACGATCCGCACGCCCGGCAGGGGGCGCCGGTCCACCCGCTCGGTCAGGCGGCAGCACGCGAATTTGCCGGTCTGCGTATTGGCGTAGGTCTCCAGGGACGGCGTCGCGCTGCCCATGACCGTCACGGCGTTCACCGTGCGCGCCCGGACGACCGCCACGTCCCGCGCGTGATAGAGCGGGGGGTCGTCGAACTGCTTGTAGGACGGTTCGTGTTCCTCGTCGATGACGATCAGGCCGAGATCGGACAGCGGCGCGAACACGGCGGACCGGGCGCCGACGACGATGCGGTAGTCCCCCGCGCGGGTCCGCCGCCAGGAGTCGTATCGCTCCCCCGGGGACAGGCCGCTGTGCAGGACGGTCACGAGATCGCCGAAATGGGCGCGGAACTGCCGCACGGCCTGCGGGGTCAGGGCGAGTTCCGGCACGAGCACGATGGCCGACCGGCCCGCCTCCAGGGTCTTTTCTATGGATTTTACGTAGACGTGCGTCTTCCCGCTGCCGGTAACGCCGTATAGCAGCAGGGACTTGAACGCGCCCTGGCCGATGGCGTCGTGGATCGCCCGCAGCGCTTCCGCCTGCTCCGCCGTGGGATCGACCTCTTGCGGTTCGGGCAGCTCGGCGTCCCGGTAGGGGTCGCGTATCGTCTCCACCTCCTGGAGCGACACCAGGCCCTTCTTCTCCAGTCTCCGCACCACGGCCCGTTCGATCCGCCCCAGGTGACGGAGCTGCTCCGTGGTCAGCCGTCCACCGTGGCGCGCCAGGAGGTTGATGCAACTGGCCTGCCGGGTCGCGCGGGCGAGCAGCCTGGTCACGATCCGGTCCGCCTCCTCCTTCGGCGGGACCAGTTCGACCCAGGTCTCGTACCGGATGCCCGGACCGGAACCGGTTTCTCCGATCGAAATCGTTACCAGGCCCTTCGCCTCGAGACCGCGCAGGGCCGCGAAGGGCTGCCGGATGCGGGTCCGGCGACGGAGGCTCGACAGGGTGACGGCGCCTTGTTCCGGAACCTGGGCGAGCAGTTCGGCCTGTCGGGGAGCGGCGCGGCGTAACCGGTCCATGCACTCGGGGGGGCACGGTTCGTCCCGGCTGACGATCTGTTCGCTTTCCGACAACATGCCCGCGGGCAGGGCGGCCTTGATCGCTTCGCCCCACGGGCAGAGATAGTACCGGCCGATCCACCGCGTGAGCTCGAGCAGCGAGGCGTCCAGGACCGCTTCGCTGTCGAGGACGTCCAACAGCGGCCTGTAACGCTGCACGGGACAGGTGTCCGAAAGCGCCGTGATGACGCCGGTCATCCTGCGGTTCGTGAAGGCGACGGACACCCTCCGTCCCGGCAGGGCCGTGTCGAGGAGATTGTCCGGAATGCTGTAGGAGAATACCTGGTCGACCGGTAGAGGAAGGGCTATTTCGGCAAACCGGACGGAAGCCGCCATAGGCTGTGACCGCCGTTTCAATACACCCGGTAGAGCTGATACCTGCCATAGCCGTCGAAGTCGACGAAGACGAAACTACGGCTGATGTTGTAGTAGTGCCATACCTGGTACGGATGGGAGTAGGACCGGTCCCAGGTATGTCGCTCGATCTCGTCCGGCGGTCCGTAGACGATATAGACCCGGCCCTGGTCGCTGCGCCAGCCTTTCCGGAATCCGTCGTCGAAATGTTCGTTCGCGTACGCGATCCGCCGGTAATAGGTGATCATGTGCTCGTTCCGGTCCGTGCCAGGCGTGGGGTCCCGGCGTTTCCAGAACGTTTCCAGGGCGACTTTCTGTTCTCCCGCGGGCGCGTCCCTGTACCTCTTCAGCGTATCCAGCTCGTCGTTCTTGGCGATATACCTCAACTGCTCGGTGATCTCCCTGAAGTTCTTTGCCGTCGACAGGGGCAGCAGGAACTGCCAGGTGATATGGAATTCCGACCTGGCTTTCGCCCGGTTTCGGACGGCGCGGTCATCGACTTCGATCTCGAGGGTGTACACGCCCTGGGGCAGGTCGCTGGTATCGAACCGGCCGCTGTACGCGCCGATATGACCCTGCCGATCCAGGGGTTCCTCCCGGTCAATCACGACCTTGCCCGAAGGCGACTTGATCTTGTATTCCACCGACAGCGGCTGTTGCGCCTCCCCGGCCGCGTCCGAATACACCTCGTAGTAGATGTACATGTCGGTATGGTCTTCGCCGAAGGCGCGGGTCAGGTTGGGAACGATCCGGATGCCCCTGCGTTCCAGGCCGATGTTGGACGACCCGTCCAGTACCAGCCCGGCGAACTGTATGTCGCTTACGCTCAGCCGGTCCTTGAAGTAATCGGGCACTTCGAAGGGCCTGGCCATGTCATGCTGGCTGCCGGTATCCTGGTCGTAGAGCTTGATCTCGAGGTCGTACTTGCCCGGTGGAAGGTAGGTGGTATAGAGCTTTGCGCGGGAATGGTCCATCACCCGCATCTCGACTTCCGTATCCACCAGGACCGAGTCCCGTATAGTCTCGGCGGTAACCTGATAATCATCCTCGTCGATCACGATCAGCGAGAGTTCGAAACGGGCGGCGTAGCGGTCCCCGGACCGGACGAAACTGAACAGTTCGTTCGAAAGGCGGTAGTAGCAGTCGACACGCGTGCTGTCGACCGTTTCACCCCGCGAAGTGACGATATCCACCACGGCGAGACTCGGGTTGATCCTGCCCGATTGATCGGGAACGCGGTCCGCCGAAGCTGGAGCCGCGGCCGAAGCTGGAGCCGCAGCTGAAGCTGGAGCCGCCGGAGCCGCCGGAGCCGAAGCTGGCGCCGCCAGAACGGCCGGAGCAGCGAGCACGGTTACGGCCGGCACCGCGAGCAGCATCGCGAGTCCGGAAAACACCTTGGTCCACCTGCCAGCGCCGAACATCGAACCTCCTCTGCGCACAAAAGAGGCACGCGACCTTGCCGATGCGGACCTCGACCGAAAACGCCCGCCGAATCGCCTTCTCTGGTGCGTCGATAGAGTTGTGTCGGGGGTTACCATGCAATATATTTGCATATCGTTGACCGGCAAAAGCATTATTTGCATCCGCGCGCATTCGCGTGAACGTTTCTTATAGTATTGAATACCAATCCATCGATTCAGTTCCCCAAATCGGCTTGCCCCTCGGCGAAACGGGCGTGACGGTTCATCGGGAAACGAGGTCCGCAGCAAGAAGAAAGGACGGCAGTGTGCCTAAGACGAAGGTCGGTTTCATCGGTGGGGGCGGCATCGCCCGCGAACACATGCAGCACCTGTCCGCAATGGACGACGTGGAACTGGCGGCGGTCGCCGACATCAGCGGCGCCGCCCTGGATACCTGCAGGGAAATGTACGACATCCCCCACTGTTTCGAGGACTACCGGGAACTGCTGGCGATGGATTCGATCGAAGCGGTCACCGTGGGCACGCCGAACAGCGCCCATTGCGAACCGACCATCGACGCGCTCCGGGCCGGCAAGGACGTCCTGGTGGAGAAACCCATGGCCATCACGGCGGAAGAAGCCGCGGAAATGGTTAAAGCGAGCCGGGACACGGGGCGCATCCTGGTGATCGGTTTTCAACACCGGTTCGCGCCGGAGGCCCGGATGCTCAAGCGTTTCATCGACCGGGGAGAGTTCGGAAAGATCCTGTACGGTCGATGCCTGGCCCTCCGCCGCCGCGGGATACCGAACTGGGGCGTCTTCGGCCGAAAAGATCTGCAGGGCGGAGGCGCGTTGATCGATATCGGCGTGCACATGATCGAAGCGGCCCACTATCTCATGGGCTCTCCTCAGCCCGTAAGCGCCTTCGGGAGCGCCTACACCTACCTGGGAGACCGGCCCAGCGACACGGTTTCCATGTGGCCCGACTGGGACCACGAAACGTACTCGGTCGAGGACCTGGCGGTGGGGATGATCCGGTTCGACAACGGTGCCACGCTCTCCGTGGAGGCTTCCTTCGCGGCGCATATCGGGAAGGGAGAATGGACTTTCTCGCTGATGGGCGAAAAAGCCGGCGGCCAGTTCAGTCCGCCCCGGGTCTTCAAGGACCAGTCCGGCACCATGATCAACATCGAGCCGGACTATCTTCCCAATATGGACGGTTTCCGCTTCAAGATGGAACATTTCATCGACTGCGTGCGGACCCGGAAACCGTCCGAGGCGCCGGGCGAGCACGGCCTTCTCGTGCAACAGATCCTGAACGGCATCTACCGGTCCGCCGAGACGGGCCGCGAAGTGCCCATCGAACCCTTGATCTGAGCCGCTGTGGAGACCGGGCGGGTCAGGAGGAAACGCGTTGTTCACCGACGAACAGCGGTCCTGCTGGGACGAAAACGGCTACGTGATCATACCCGATGCCGTACCCGCCGCTTATCTGGAAGCCACGATTTTGGCCATTGCCGCGTTCCTGGACCTGGACCCCCAGGATCCGGAGACCTGGTACGCCGATCCGCCCCGCCGCCTCGGCTTCGTCGAAATGTACCATCACCAGGCGATGTGGGACAACCGGCAGCATGAACGGGTGTACGAGGCGTTCAAGACCGTGTGGAACGAGGATAAACTGTGGGTAAGCATCGACCGGGCCAACATGACGCCGCCGGAACGGGAAGGCTGGCCGCACGGGTTCAAAGAGTCACTGATTCACTGGGATATCGACACGTCGGTCCATGCGGACGTGTTCAAGGTCCAGGGCGTGCTGTACCTGACCGATACGGACGTCAACCAGGGCGGTTTCCAGTGCGTGCCGGGGTTCCACCGGCGGTTCTTCGAATGGGTGAAGACCCAGCCTCCCGACCGCCATCCCATGCGGCCGGATATGACGGGCCTGGAACCGGTCGCCATCCCCGGCAAGGCCGGCGACCTGCTCATCTGGCACAGCCTGCTGCCTCACGGGAACAGCCGCAACACCTCCGACCGGCCCCGCTGGTGCCAGTACATATCCGCGAGCCCGAGCGCGGAGGACGACGAAAACCTGCGGCAACACCGCATCTCGCTCTGGAGAGACCGCATGAACCCGAGCGCCTTCCCGGGCGATCCGCGCGGCGTCGAGCGCAGAAGCGGTCCCGCGCGCCTCACCGCGCTGGGACGCCGGCTGCTGGGCCTGGACCGCTGGGCGTAAACCCTTCGCTGCAGGACCTAATCCTTGTTCCCGCCGCAGGACTCCCGTACGATGAGGCGGGAGCGGAGCGTGACCTGCTCGGTCGTGTCATCTCCGCCGATCTTGCGCAGCAGCAGATCCATCGCCGTCCCGGCGATTTCCTGGTAGGGGACGGCCATCGTGGTCAGCGCGGGCGACAGGTAGGCCGATACGTCGATATCGCCGAATCCCACCACGGCCACGTCTTCCGGTATGCGAAGCCCTCCGTCGCGCAGGCCGCGGCATACGCCGATCGCCGTGTAGTCATCCCTGCAGAGCAAGGCGGTGAACCGGTCCCGCAGGTTCAGTCCCTGGATGTAGCCGCCTTCGCCGCGGCTGCCCAGGGGCGGGATGATCTCGTGAGGCAGGTCGTTGTCCCCCATCGCCCTGCAGTAACCTCTTCCCTTGGACGAAACCGGGCTTTCGAGGTCCAGGTTCCGGCCGATGTACCCGATCCTCCGGTGGCCCAGTTCGATCAGGTGGTTCGTCGCGTGATAGAAGTCGGCCTCGAGGTCCAGCACGACGCCGCTGATATGTTCCGTGGGATAGTGGTACGTCACCACGGGTATGTGGTTCCGCACCATGTCCCGAATCCGGTCCGATTCCCCCCGGTCGCCCCGCGTGTTGATCAGGAGCCCGTCCACGCCCCTTGAGATCAACTGCCGGATCTGCATGCCCTGGTCGTCCTGCGAAGACCGGGACGTCCGGTTCACGGCCATGCCCATCAGCAGCTGATAATGCTCCCGCTCGGCCGCCCTGAGAATCTGTTCGGTCTGGTTTCCGTACGTTTCAAGGGAAATCTGGTAGGTGAGCAAGCCCAGCGTGCCCGTCTTGCCCGTTACGAATCCCTGCGCCATCAGATTGGGCGTATACTGCATCTCGTCCGCGGTCTGCTTCACGAGCATCCGGGTCTTCTCGCTGACGAGATAGGCCGCGCTGCGGGACAAGGCCCGCGAAACCGTGGAGTGGGAGATCCCCAGTCTCTGCGCGATGTCCTTGATGGTGACCTGCTTGACTCTCATGAACCGATCCGATCTAACCGAGAGCCGATCTGGCTTCGACGGCAATCCCACGCCGGAACGGGCGGCCGGACCGGCCCGTGACCGCGCAGGGGTCCAAAACGGCCGAGTTAGGACGTGAACGCACGGATTGGGATGACGAAACGCGTTTTCGAATCAGTACGATAGCAGAGAAAGACACCACTCATAAAGATAAAATGGGGCGGTTCCGTGTCAAGGACGTTGAGATCGCGGTCGGAAGGACGGGCGGCGGCCGGCAGGACGGCGGCAGCGCCCAAGGCGGTCGGAAGGACGGGCGGCGGTGGAGCCACGGACCCCGCGCGGGTCACCACGGCATCGTGGTGGGGTCCACGGCGCCGGATCCACAGGATTCCCTTACGATCAGATTGGATGTCAGCACGATTTGACACGCCACTTCCCGGCCCTCGAGGATCTTCGCCATCAGTTCCATCGCCGCACGGGCGATTCCCCTGGTGGGCGTCGACTGCGTCGTAAGGGCCGGCGTCACGAATGCCGATACGTCCGAATCGCCGCTGCCCACGATGGCCACGTCGTCGGGCACGCGGATTCCCGATTCGCCCAGGCCTCGGTATACGCCGATGGCCGTGTAGTCGCTGCAGCACAGGAGGGCGGTGAACCGGTCCTTTACCTCCCTGGACAGCCGATAGCCGGATTCCGTCTGCTGGCGTCCGACGGGCAGGCAGACGGGGTGGAGGCCGTGTTCGGTCATGGCCTTGAAATACCCCCTGCCCCGGGCGGCGTCAAGACCGGAACCCTCCCAGTTTTCGCCGAGGAACCCTATGCGCCGGTGGCCCAACGCGATCAGGTGCTCCGTTGCCCGGCAGAACCCCGCCGCGTAGTCCAGCACCACGCCGGGGAAACCCCGGGCTGGATGGTGAAAAGTCACCACGGGCACCCGGTCGTCGACCGCGGTCAGGATACGCTCCGACTCTCCCTCGTCGCCCATAGTCTGGACCAGGAGTCCGTCAATGCCGCTGGATATGAACTGCTCCATCTGCGCGGCCTGGCCGGTCTCCGGAGACAAGGAGCCCCATTCGGCGGACATGCCCACCAGGAGCCGGTAGTTCCGTTCGTCCGCGGCCCTCAGGAAGCTTTCGATCTGCGTGCCGGCCTGTTCCTGGCAGCTTTCGCCGGCCAGCAGGCCCAGCGTGCCCGTTTTTCCCGTGGCAAATCCCTTGGCCAGCAGGTTGGGCCGGTAGGAGAAATCCTCGGCAACCTGTTCCACCCGCCTGCGGGTTTCCGCGCTCACCATGTGCGACTTCTTCCGGGACAGAGCGCGAGAGACCGTGGTATGGGAGACGCCCAGTGTTTTCGCGATGTCCTTGATCGTCACCCGTTTCTTTCTCATCGGCCCTTCCGCACCGGATTCCCGGACGTGTTCCGGTTATCCGGTTATCCGTTTGAAGGCCAGGTCCGGCGCCCGTTTTGCTGAATTGAGCGGTTTATTACACACGTTTGCAAAAACGAATTTGGTCAGGCGCGATGCGCGTGTCAATCAGTTTTTCTACGGTGTGGTCTTATCCGCGCCGCAGGATTCCCGGACGATAAGATGGGGTTCGAAGACGCTCCGGCCCGGGGAGGGACGGCCGTGGATCTGGTGAAGGATGTCCTGTATCGCCCGGGCGGCCATTTCCTCGAAGGGGATGGAAAGCGTAGTCAGGGATGGCCTGACGTAGGCCGAGACCTCGCTGTTCCCGAAACCGGTTACCGCCATGTCTTCCGGAACCCGCACGCCGGATTCGATCAGTCCCCTGCAGACGCCGAGGGCCGTGTAGTCTGCGCAACAGACAATGGCCGTATACCGGTCGCGCAATGCCCTGCCCAGGTTGTATCCGGACCGGGCGCTTCCGGTTTCGACCGGTACGATGCGGGGTGCCAGGCTGTGCCTGCGCATCGCGCTGCGATAACCCATTACATAAGACCGCGGACCGCCCGATCCGATCGGGTCTTCGCCCAGGAAACAGATCCGTTCATGCCCGAGACCGATGAGATGCTCGGTGACCGCCTGCATGCCCGGGGCCGAGTCCAGGAGGACGCTCGAGACCCCGTCCACGGCGTATCCAAAGGCCGCGACGGGCAGTTTGCCTCCCGTGGCATTGACGATCCGGGACGACTCGCTTTCGTCGCCGAGCGCCTGGACCAGGATGCCGTCTACGTCGCGGGCCTTCAGATGCATGAACTGCTCGGCCTGTGCGGACCGGGCGGCCTTTTCAGACCATTCGGACCGATCGGATCGTGCCGCTCTTTGGCGTTGCCCTGACGATGTGGTCCGACTCGGGACCGCCGCGACCAGCACCTGGTATCCTTCTCGAGCGGCGGCCCACACCAGGTGGTTGATCTGCCTGGCGGTGAATTCCTGGCCGATCCGGTTGGTCACCAGCCCCAGGACGCCTTCCGTTCCCTGCACGAAAGCCCGGGCCATGAGATTGGGCGAATAGTCCATCTCCGCCGCGGTCCGCCTCACAAGCTGACGCGTCTTTTCCTTTACGAGGTGGGACATGCGGGGAGACAGCGCCCTGGAGACCGTGGAGTACGAAATACCCAGCCGCCTGGCGATGTCCTTGATCGTGACCGGCCTTTTCTTCACGGATCTGGCTCCCGTGGCTGTGCGGGGTTCACGACGGCGGGTCGAATCAATACCATTTCTGCCCAGCGCACACGTGTGTATAGGCGGCCGTGACGACACGCTGGTTCATGAGCAAGATATCTCGATTGCATTTGCGGTGATCCGGATCTGCGGTGTGGGTATCCTGCAGTGGATGTTATTCAAAAGTAGATTCCCGCCGGGACGCTTGTCAAGCGGCAAGGTGGGTGCGCGCCCGGCAGTCCTTCCCTTTGCCCACCGGGAATAAAACTGTGGCGAACCTTTCCCGTTGGATGGTATCTTCCTTCCTGTGAAACCCGATGCCGCAAGTCCCTTCCAGCTCGAAACCGAACTCAGACGCGATCTGGGCGTCGTATCCGCCACGACTATCATCGTCGGCGGCATTATCGGTTCCGGCATCTTCGGCGCGCCGGCGGGCATCGCCCAGCAACTCGGCAACCCCGGCCTGTTCCTCCTGGTGTGGATCCTGGGCGGGGCGCTAGGCTTCGCCGGAGCCCTGTGCTTCGCCGAGCTCGGCACCATGATGCCCCGGAGCGGCGGGCAGTTCGTCTACCTCAATGAGGCCTTCCCGCCCATCATCGCCTTCCTATACGGATGGGTGGAGTTCGTGCTGCTCCAGAGCGCCGGCATGGCCGCCATCGGCGCCATATGCACCAGCTACATGGGGTATTTCATCCCGGCGATCTCGTCCCAGATCACCGTGCTGGAACTCGGCCCCCTGAACATTTCCTCCCAGCAGGTCGCCGTCTGGGCGCTGATCTTGTTCTTGTGCTACGTCAATTACGTCGGTGTCCGTTTCGGCGGACTGGTGATGAACCTGACGACCTTCGCCAAGGTAACGGCCCTGATCGGCCTGGCGCTGCTGGCCGCCTGGATCGGCGGAAACAGCGAACACTTCGTGCCGCTGGTGCCGCCGGACATGGACGTGAGCATCCTGGCCGTGCTCGGGCCGGCGATGATCGGCGGGCTCTTCGCCTACCAGGGCTGGGTCAACACCAACATGGTCGTGGGCGAAGTGAAGGATCCCCAGCGTATCCTGCCCCGGGTGATCTTCTTCGGCCTGGGTCTTTGCACCCTCGTATACCTCGCGGTCAACTGGTCCTACCTGTACGTCCTCAGCATCGGCGAAATCGCGGCCTCCGAGCGCGTGGCGGCCGACGCTGCGAGCCGGCTGATCGGCCCCGTGGGCGCGTCGCTGATCTCGGCGGCCGTCATGATCTCGACCTTCGGCACCATGAACGGCACCATGATCATCACCCCCCGTATCCCCTATGCCATGGCGAGAGCGGGCTTGTTCTTCAAGTGGTTCACCCACGTGCACCCCCGGTACCGGACGCCGTCCCGCGCCGTCGTGGCCGTTTCGGTCATGGGTTTCGTGTGGACCTTCCTGGGCGGCTTCCAGGCTATCATCAACGCCTTCGTCTACATCGTCTACCTGTACTACGGGCTCAACGTCCTCGCCCTCATCGTGCTCCGGCGCAAGCATCCGGACGCCCGCAGGCCGTACAAAGTCCCCGGCTATCCCTACGTGCCGGTACTGTTTCTTGTGGTGGTGGCGTGGGTGGTGGTGACGGTCGTCACGCAGAACTTCCTGCAGGCGCTGCCCGGACTGGGATGCCTCGGCCTGGGGGCCGTGGTGTACCTGGTCTGGTTCCGGAAAGCCTGACGCACCCCGGACCCGCCGCACCCCTCTTTCGTTCCTACCCCGACGAGCGCTTTTTGTCCTGACGGGCTCTCTTACCCCAATGGGCTCTTTTCCGCTTTGAATCCCGCCGCGAACAGGATCAAAACCAGTATGACCAGGGCGGCGGGCAGGCTCCAGAATACCTGCCAGTCCGACAGGCTGAGGCTCCCCGTCGAGCCGAGAAAGGCATTGTAGACCCGGCCGGCGATCTGGGCGCCGATGAGCATGCCCAGTCCGCTGGAAACGAGGACGAACAACCCCTGGGCCTGTCCGCGGTTTGCGGGTGTCGCCTGCTGGTCCATGTAGACGTGGGCGGTCACGAAGAAGAAGTCGTAGCAGATGCCGTGGAGGATGATCCCCGTAACGATCAGGGTCCACAGGGCGTCCGGCGCGCCGAGGGAGAACAGACCGTACCGGATGATCCAGGCGGCCATGGCGATCAGCAGCATCCTCTTCACCCCGAGCCGCCGGAAGAAGAAGGGCATGCACAGCATCAGGAACACCTCGGAAAACTGGCCCAGGGTCTGCGTGCCCGCGATGTTTGTGAATCCCGTCGCGCCGAGGTAGATCTGTGTGAAGTTGTAGTAGAAGGCCAGCGGGATGCAGAGGAGCAGGGCGCTCAGGATGAACAGGTAGAACGACCGGCTTCCCAGTTCCTGCAGGGCGTCCAGCCCGATCACGGACCGTAGCGAAGCCTTCCTCCCCGCGGCGGCCGGCGGCGTACGACCGAGCGTGAAGCTGTACAACCCCATGACCAGGCCGGCGGCTCCGGTCGTGTAGAGCGGCCAGGCCGTCTCCTCGGGAATGACCCCGCCCGTGAACAGCCCCAGGACGAAACTGATGAAGAGGCCCGCGGCGATCCAGCCGACCGTGCCGAACACGCGGATCAGCGGATACTGCGCTTCCCGGTCCTCGACCCGGTGAAACGTGATGGCGTTCACCAGGCCCAGGGTCGGCATGTAGCAGATGTTGTAGGCCAGCAGGAGGAGGATGAAGAGAAACGGCGAATCCACGGCACTGGGAACGAGCAGCATGACACCGCCCGCGAGCATGTGCAGCCAGCCGAGGATCCGTTCCGGCGCGAAATAGCGGTCCGCCACCAGGCCCAGGAAGAAGGGGGAGATGATCGCGGCCACCGGGTTCACCGTGTAGGGCCAGTGGGTCAGGTCTCCCATCCCGTGGGCGCTCATGTAGACGGCGATCGTCGTGAACCAGGCCCCCCAGATGAAGAACTGGAGGAACATCATGAGACTAAGGGATGGGGACATGGAATCCTGGTTCTATGGGCCAAGCCGGGACGCGGCCGGCGGCGGTCACCGGGACTACCGGCCGACCTTGTAGCCGTAGCCTACGGCGATCCACGCCTTGACCGGCTGCTGTCTCAGGGTGGCGGGATGATATCGGGAAGCGAAGATCTTCTGAAGCAGCAGATCGTCGATCTCGGCGTACCCGGTCGATTCGATCATGGTGGCGTCCACGACCTCCCCTTTTTCATCGATCAGCAACTCGAACCGGACGATGCTGTCCTTCACGTGGCGCAGATTCCGAGGGATTTCCCTCCGGGAGATGCTCATGTTGAGGCGGCGAGGTATGGGCGGCGTGTCGTATTTCCAGGTACCGTCGCCCCCTTCGCCGAGGCCGCCCGTACCGCCGGTCCCGCTTCCCCCTTCGACGCCTCCCTCGACGCCCGAACCTGCCATGCCCGCCTCGTCGCCGGGTTCGCTTTCGGTATCCATGGCGACCGCCACGGCCCTTTCCATCTCCTCTTGTGAAGCGATCTCGTGTTCCTCGGCGATCAGGCTGTCGTCGATCGGTTCGGGTATCCCCACGACCACCGGAACGGGCACGCCCTGGCTCATGATATCGTCACCGGGGTCCTCCGGCGGCTCGAGCCGGCCGGGCCGGCCGCCGCCCCGCTCAGACGTGAGCAGCCTGGCCGGATCGACAAGTTCGATCAGGTGATCGGGATAGGGCAGGATCTCAAGCTCCACCATGGGCTCGAAGTCGATCTGGCTGTAGACGTAGATGCCGCCTGCGGCGAACAAATGCAGGAAGGCGGCACACCAGACCCCGGCGCCGAGAAACCGGCGCGAGAACCGCTTCAGCGGGTGGGGAATCAGGTCTTCGACCTCGTACCGGTCCAGGTACCGTCCGATCCGGTGTGCGTACTGTGCCGGCCACGCAATCCATGCGGATCCTGCGGACTGTACGGACCGTGCAAATCGCCTGTTCATGGGAGGTCTTCTCGGGGGCCGGCCGCGGAGGCCCGACGGGAAAAACTGACGGCTTGGTGTATGCTCATAAGTTCCACCGCGCCTGCTCTACTGTCAAGGTTTTTGCCCGTATCGACAGGGTGCCGTAACCCCGCCGGCCACAACCATAAAACGCTTGACAGCGACCCACCCCGGTTTCATCATGCCTTACGTTTTCAGGTTCGTCCCGCCAAGCCGGATGAACCGGTATCCGCTGCGGTTTCCACGTATTCACGACGAGGTTCATCCACGGTCATCCGGACCGGGCGTCACGGGTGGCCGCGATGCCGTTTACCGGACGGGGATCATGCTCATGACATTTCCGACGACTGGCATAAGACGCTTCCTTGCCGGCCTGCTGCTCTGCGGTCTCTTCGGCGGCCCGGGTGGACTGACCTTGCCGGGTGGACAGGGCGACCCTGCCATCCCGGGCGGGCCGGGCGGACAGGTGCACGCCCAGGAAGAGGAAATCACCCTGGAGATGACCACGGAAGCGGGGACCATCGAAATCGTCCTCGATCCGGTCCGGGCGCCGGTTACCGTGGCGAATTTCATGCGGTACGTGGATGCTGGACAGTACAACGGCGGGGTGTTCCACCGGACGGTGACCATGGACAACCAGCCGAACAACGACGTGAAGATCGAGGTGATACAGGGCGCCGTAAACCCCGATTTCCGGGACGACAGCTATCCGCCCAACAGCGGATTCGATCCGATTCCCCTGGAACGGACCTCCGCGACCGGACTGAAGCACGCCGACGGGGCCATCTCCATGGCCCGCATGGGGCCCGACACGGCGACTTCGGGTTTCTTCTTCTGCATCGGCGACCAGCCCGAACTGGATTTCGGCGGCAAGCGCAACCCGGACGGGCAGGGATTCGCCGCTTTCGGCCGCGTGACCCTGGGCATGGACGTGATCCGGAAGATCCAGATGTCCCCCCGCGAAAACCAGCGTCTCACGCCGCCGGTCGTGATCACCAATGTGGAACGAAAGACCAGGTAGAAAGTAAGCGCAGGCAGGCAGACCTGGCAGGACAACCACGGACAGGAGCGTTTCATGGCCGACCGCGTTGAGCGGCCGGAATCCTTCTTCGGCTTCCGGCTCGGCGACGACTACAAGATGGCCCGCTGGGACCGCATCGCGGAGTATTTCTACCTGCTGAACCAGCAGAGCGAGCACATCCGCGTGGTCAACCTGGGTCCCACGACGGAAGACAACCCCTTCCTGCTGGCCATCATCACCTCCGCGGAGAACCAGGCCAGGCTGGAGGAGCTTCGGGAGGTCAACGGGCGGATCGCAGATCCGAGGGGTCTTTCCGACGCCCAGATCGACGGCCTGGTGGAGGAAGGCAAGGTCATCGTCTGCCAGTCCATGAGCCTCCACGCCAATGAAATCGCCGCGACGCAGATGGCCCCCCAGCTCGCCTACAACCTTTTGACGGGCGAAGACGAAGCCACGAAGAACATTCTGGATAACGTCATCTTCCTGATGGTGCCCTGCTTCAATCCCGACGGCCAGCTCATGGTGACCGACTGGTACAACGAGCACCTGGGCACGGACTACGAGGGATGCGACCTGCCCTGGCTGTACCACCGGTACTGCGGCCACGACAACAACCGGGACGCCTTCATGCTGAACCTGGTGGAATCGAAGTACATGGCCCGGATCATGTTCCAGGACTGGCATCCCCACGTCTTCCAGGACCACCACGAGATGGGCGGCTATCAGCCCCGCCTGTTTGTCTGCCCCTACTGCGAACCCATTCATCCCCACGCCGACCCGCTCGTATGGCGCGAGATCAACTGGTACGGGGCCCACATGGTCTACAAGCTGGAGGAAGCGGGCCACCAGGGCGTCATCAGCGGTGCCATGTTCCCGGCCTGGTACCACATGGGGTTTCACTGGCTCGGCAACTACCACAACATCGCGAGCCTGCTTTCCGAAACGGCCCAGGCGAAACTGGCCAGTCCCCTCTACGTGCATCCGCATCAGCTCAGGGGCGAGGACGGGAACACCCTGCACACGCTGCCCCACTACAAGCCGCAGACGAACTTTCCAAATCCGTGGCCGGGGGGCTGGTGGCGGCTGCGCGACATGGTGGACCAGCAGCTCGTCGCCGCCACGGGAATCATGGACATCGCGGCCCGGTGCCGGGAAACGGTGCTGCGGAATGCCGTGCAGAAGGCCCTGCACCAGACCCAACGGGGCCGGGAGGACGATTCGGCGGGTTTCTTCATCCGCCCGGACCAGCACGATCCGGCGGTCGTGACCCACCTGGTGAACGCCCTGCTCCGCCAGGGCGTCGACATGCAGCGCACCCGGACCCGGACGACGGTGGGAAGCCGGGTCTATCCCGCGGGCACCTGGTTCATTTCCAATGCCCAGCCCAAGCGCGGCGTGGTCAAGACGCTGCTGGAACGGACCTTCTGGCCGGACGACGCCTGGGCACGCAAGGCCGACGGCTCGCCCACGAGGATCTTCGACACGACGACGGACACGCTTGCGGAGATGATGGGCGTCCGCGCGGAACCGGCGGAAGTTTCCCACGCCGCCCTGGACGCTGATGCCCTGAACCTGGATGCCGTGACCGATCCGGCGCCGGCGAACGGCGCGGTCACCGGCGACGGGACGCACGGCATGGCCGTCGACCCCCGGCTCAACGCCGCCTTCGCCGCGGTCAATGCGGCGCTTGAAGCGGGTGCTGAGGTTTGCCGCGCCGCCGGCCCCCTTTCCGTGGGCGGCCAGGGCACGCGGGACATGCCGCCCATGCCGGCCATGCCGGCTGGCGCCTTTGTCGTCAGCGGGATCGACCAGGCGAGGTCCGAGAAAATCCTCCGGGATGCCGGCGCCGCCGGCTACCGCCTCGAAGAAACGGTGGAAGGCGATCCTGTCGATCCGCCGCGCATCGCCATGTACCAGCGGTACTGGGGCGGCAACATGCCCGAAGGCTGGACCCGCATGACGCTGGAGCAGGCGGGATTTTCCTACCGCTCCGTGCTGGACGCCGATATCCGGGGCGGCCTCAGCGACCTCTGCGACGTGTTCATCCTGCCCGACGACACCATGGACATGATGGCCGGCACGGAACAGCAGATCGAAAGACGCCTGAAGACCGTGCCCCAGCCCGAGCAGTACCGCAGCGCCCTGGGCGAATCGGAAATCGAGGCCATCGGCGCCTTCGTGCAAAGAGGCGGCACGCTCGTGGCCGTCAGCCGCGCGTGCCAGCTTCCCATCGAGAAATTCGGCCTCCACATCACCGACATAACGGCCGGACTGCCGGAAAGCGCCTTCTTCTGCCCCGGCTCCATGCTGCGGATCCGGGTCGACAATACCCACCCGCTCGGATACGGCATGCCGGACCGGGCCCTGGCCATGCACCGCACCAGTCCCGTGTATTCGATCAACCCGTCGCACTTCAACGACCGGTACGAGGTGATCGCCGCCTATCCCGACAAGGACGTGCTGGAAAGCGGCTGGCTGATCGGAGAGGAACACATCGCCGGCAAGCCCGCCATGATCAGCGTGCGGCACGGCGAAGGACGCATCGTACTCTACGGGTTCCAGGTCAATTTCCGCAACCAGACCCACGGCACCTTCAAGCTGCTCTTCAACGCGTTGTACGGGAGCTGATACGCAAGCGAGCGGAAGAGGACAGGTACCCCATGCCCATCGTCGATTTTCACAACCACGTCTATCCGCCCCGGTACGTTGATGAGATCCGAAAAGGTCCAAGCGCGTACACGGTGACCGATGACGAGGACGGCAACCCGGTCCTGCACTCACCCGGCGACTACAACATCCTGGTGCCCGGCCACCGGCTCATGGACGTGCGCCTGGAGGTCATGGACGAGGCCGGCGTCGACACGCACGTCATCACGTTCACGGCGCCGGGCACGCTCATCGAGACCCCGGACCGGTCCGCCGAACTCAGCAGCAAGGTCAACGATCTTTTCGCCGAAATTCAAGCGGCCCATCCGGACCGTCTGCCGGCCTTGGCCACGCTGCCGCTGAACAAGCCGGAGGCCTGCGCGGCCGAACTGGAACGGGCCGTCGGTTCGCTGGGCCTGAAGGGGGCGTGCGTGTACAGCAACGCCAACGGCGTGGCGCTCAGCGATTCGTGCTTCTGGTCCATGTACGAGATTGCGGACGATCGTGAAATGGCCGTATTCATCCATCCCACCTTCCCCCTAGGCGTGGAGGCCATGAAGGACTACATGCTCATGCCCGCGGTGGGGTTTCTCATGGACACGACCCTGGCCACGGCCAGCCTGCTCTTCAGCGGCGTGGTGGAGCGCTTTCCGAACATTCGCTGGGTGCTGGGCCATCTGGGAGGCGCCGTGCCCTACCTGGCCGAGCGCTTCGACCGGTGCTACGAGGCCTTTCCGCAGTGCCGCGCCAACTTGGATCACCATCCCACGGTCTATCTGAAGAACCAGTTCTACTACGACACGGTCAATTTCGACTTGGACGCGCTGCATTTCGCCCTGAGCTTCGCCGGGGTCGATCGTATCCTGGCCGGGAGCGACTATCCCCACCAGATCGGCAGCATGCCGAAGATGATCGAGAGCATCAACGCGATGGATCTGTCCGAAGCAGACCGCGCCGCCATTCTGGGAGGGAACGCCGTCCGCCTGCTGGGGTTGTGACTGATCCGCGGCCGGCGACCGCCGGGGCTGTGACTGATCCGCGGCCGGCCAGGCCATAGGCGGCGGCACTATCTGCCGAACCACCTGCGGCGGCAACTTGATCGGTCGGAAACGGTAATCATGGACCTGAAACTTCGTGGCAAGAGGGCGATCGTAACCGGCGGCAGCCGGGGCATCGGACGTTGCTGCGCGCTGGCCCTGGCCCGGGAGGGCGCCCGCGTGTGCGTCACGGCCCGAAACCGGGACCTGCTGGACGAGGTGGTCCGGGAAATCGACGCGGCGGACGGCCAAAAAACCGGTACGGGCGGCGACGGACTCGCGGTCACGGCCGACCTGACCACGCTGGAAGGTTGCCACGAGGTGGTCCGGGAAGCCGCAGACAACTTCGGCGGCATCGACATCCTCGTCAACTGCGCCGGCGCGGCGCGCGGCGGGGACATCCTGGCGCTTCCCGCGGAACAGATCGACGAGGGGATGGCGCTCAAGGCCCACGGATACCTGCGGATGTCGCAACTGGTGATCCCGTACATGCGGGAGAACCGGTGGGGGCGCATCGTCCATATCGCCGGCGGCGCGGGGACGAGCCCCGGCCGCGGCAACATCCCCTTGAGCGTGGCCAACATCGCCGTCCTGAACTGCACGCGGGCCTTGTCCGACGCCGTATCCGGCGACGGCATCCTGGTCAATGCCATATGTCCCGGCATGACGAATACCCAGCGGGCCCGGGACCTGCAACAGGCGGAGGCCGACCGGCAGGGCCGTTACGTCGAGGATCTGCTGCGCGAAGCCGGAGGCCGGCTTCCCGCCGGCCGCATCGCGGAACCGGAGGAGATCGCTGCCGTGGCGACTTTCCTCGCGTCCGAATCCTGTTCCTATGTCTTCGGCACCGCCGTCTACATGGATGGCGGCGAGCGGCGGGGCACGCCCTGATGCCGGACCAAGCCTTGAAGCCGGACCACGACTTGAGAACGTGCACCCCTGAAAGCCGGGCTGCGCCTGGAACTGGCACATAACCCGAAACCTGGTCAGCGGGCGCCGGATCACCCGCCGTTTCCAATCCAAAGGAGAACCACCATGGCTGAGAACACGTCCAAGTCCTTCGCAGCGCACGCGGACGGCGCAGACTGGGTCAAGGGACTGCGACCCTATTTCGTGTACCGCGACCTGGGCATGAAGTCCGCCACCGAAGGCCGGGTGATGGCCCACGTCATCCGGGCCGCCCAGTCCTGCGACGGCCCCATGGGCTATCATTCCCACGAACTCGAGTTCCAGATGAACTACCTGCTCAAGGGCTGGGCGCGGATCGATCTGGCGGACGTGGGCGAGATCGAGGTGACCGCGGGCGACGCGTGGTACCAGGCGCCCGGCGTCGCCCATGAACTCATGGAGTATTCCGACGATTTCGAAGTCATCGAGATCACCATTCCGGGTGACTTCCCGACCATCGACGAAACGCGTTAGGACCGGCCATGAAGGTGGGATTCATCGGGCTGGGCAACATGGGCAATCCCATGGCCGCCAGCCTCCTGCGTGCCGGACACGCCCTGCGCGTCCACGACCTTGAAAAGGATAAGGCCTCGGACCTGCTGGAGGCCGGGGCGGACTGGGCCCCGTCCCCCCGCGAGACGGCCTTGGGCGCCGACGCAGTCCTTACCTCGCTGCCCGGTCCCGCCGCGGTGGAATCGGTGGTCCTGGGCGAGGACGGCGTGTTCGAAGGGCTCGCGCGCGGGACCGTCTATATCGACACGAGCACGGGCGAACCGGAACTCATCCGGCGCATCGCCCGGGAAGGCGCGGCGCGGGGCATCGAAGTGCTCGACGCCCCGATCAGCGGCGGCGTATTCGGCGCCAGGGACGCCACCCTCACCGTGTTCGTCGGCGGCCCGCAGGCGGTCTTCGACCGATACGAATCCCTCTTGCGCGGCGTGGGCGAAACGGTCGTCCGCATGGGGGATACCGGCAGCGGCGTCGCGACCAAGCTGGTGAACAATCTCATGATGTTCATCAATTTCATCGGCGCCTGCGAAGGGGTGGCCATCGGCGCGCGGGCGGGGATCGATCCGCGCAGTTTGATCGACGCCATCCGACCGAGCATGGGCCAGAGCCGGATGATGGAGCGGTGCCTGACCCGCTTCCTGGACGACCAGTCGCTGTATTCCGCCGTCGACCTGGGGGTAAAGGACATGCACCTGGGCGTCGAGCTCGGCAGGTCGCTTGACGTCCCGTTGGAAATCGCTCCCATGGTCGAAGACCTCCTGAGGCGGTTCCAGGACCGGGGAAACGCACAGGCCGACCTCCTCGAGTACATCGGAGATTACCTGAAACGGGCGGGCGTCGATCCGGCCGGAAAAACGTGAGGATAATCATGCGCTGGAAAACGTTTTTTTACCTGACCTTATGCCTGGTTCCGGCCGCCGTCATGCTGACCGCCGCCAAACTGGACGCCGCGGTTCCGGCCGCCGTCGTTCCGGACGCTTCTGTTCCGATCGCTGCAGCGGCCGCCCCTAGCACAGACGCGCAGTCCGAGGCCGCCACCGCGCAGTCCGAGGCCGGATCCCTCGATATCCGGGGCGCCTGGAAACCGGAATCGTACCGGCTCAAATCCGGACCGGTCCACCAGGTGACCGGACTGATCTCCTTCACCGAGAAGGACTGGTCGGTCCTCTTCTTCATCGTAACCGACGAGGGCCCCCGGAGAGGATCCGGCGAAGGGGGCACCTACACCCTGGATGGGGACAAGCTGACCTTCCGCCACCTGTACAACCTCTCCGGCGGTCATGCGGTCGATGGTTTCGAAGCCAGCGAGCTGTCGATGAGGGTGAGGCCGGCGGACGCCGCAGACGCACCCGCCGAACCCTGCACCATCACGATAGAGGATGATCTCCTGACCATCTTCTTCCCCAGCGGAAACCAGATGACCTTCCGTCGCAGTTCCCGTTGAAGCGCTGGCCGTTCCACCATCCACACCCCGTTCCCACGCCGGGTCATCCCCCGCTACCCGCGCTGCCCATGAGGATACATGCGCTTTTAGGAACCGGAATCAGTTGACTTGAACAGACGATCCGGCTTATCTTTGGACGCTGTCATATAGCCGGATCGAGACCCGGAAACCAGTCCATGTCATCCGAAGACCTGACCCGAGACATGAAGAGGACCGTGGGCATCGAGGCCGCCCGCATGGTCGGCCCGGGCAACGTGGTCGGGCTGGGCACCGGATCGACTGCGGAGTTCATGATCGAGGAACTGGGTCGCCGCGTGCGGGAGGAACAACTGGACATCGTCGGCATCCCCACGTCCTTCGACGCGTCGGTGCTGGCCCGCGGGAACGGCATTCCGGCGGGAACACTGGACGACGTAGACCGGGTCGACATCGCCGTGGACGGCGCGGACGAGGTCGATCCCGCGATGAACCTGATCAAGGGCCGGGGCGCCGCCCACCTGCGCGAGAAGATCGTGGACGGCATGGCCGAACGGTTCATCGTCATCGTGGACGAATCGAAACTGGTCGAACGGCTGGGCACGAAAAGCCCCGTGCCGCTGGAAGTGCTTCCCATGGCCGTCCAGCCCGTCATGCGCGCGGTCGAAGCGCTGGGCGGAGCACCCGTACTTCGGATGGCGGTCCACAAGGACGGACCAGTCATCACGGACCAGGGGAACATGGTGGTGGACGCCCGTTTCGACGGGATCGACGACCCCGGTGAGATGGAGCGCACGCTCAACAACGTACCCGGCATCCTGGAGAACGGCCTCTTCGTCGGACTGGCGACCGAGGTCCTCGTCGGGAGGATATCCGGTCAGGGCCGGATCGAAGTGGAAAGAAGAACTTGAACCTGTGGGGCCGTACGCCGCGGTCCAACGGCCGTACGCCGCGCAGGCCCGCGGCACAGCCTGAAACCGGAATGATGAAACGCTAATGAACGATATCGGATACTTCAGCCTCCTCCTCGCCTTCATGACGGCGGCCTACGGCGGCGTGACCAGCGTGGTCGGCGCCCGCGCGCGGAACGCGCAGATGATCGCCAGCGGGGCCCACGGCGTCCTCGCCACCTTCGGCCTGCTGACCCTTTCTTCCATTGTACTGGTATACCAGCTGTACACGGGCAACTTCCAGGTGGAGTACGTCGCCTCCTACACCAGCAGCACCCTGCCCGAGTTCTACCGCGTCACGGCGCTGTGGGCCGGGCAGAAGGGCTCCCTGCTCCTGTGGGTATGGACCCTGGCCCTATTCTCGCTGGTGGTGCACCTGACGAACCGGGACCGGAACCAGACGCTGATCCCCTACGTCCACGCGGTGATGATGTCGGTGGTTCTGTTCTTCATCGCCCTGCTCATTTTCATCGCCGATCCCTTCGAGCTGCTGCCCTTCGTGCCCGCCGAGGGCCGCGGCCTGAACCCGGTGCTGCAGATGCCGCTCATGATCATCCACCCGCCCATCCTCTACCAGGGCTACGTGGGGACCGTGGTCCCCTTCGCCTTCGCCATAGCGGCGCTGATCACGGGGGAACTGGGCGACACGTGGATCCGGACGATCCGCAGATGGACCCTCTACGCCTGGTTCTTCCTCGGTTTCGGCCTGATGCTGGGCGGCCGGTGGGCCTACGTCGAGCTGGGATGGGGCGGTTACTGGGCCTGGGACCCGGTGGAGAACGCGGCGCTCATGCCCTGGCTGACCATCACGGCCTTTCTCCATTCCGTGATGATCCAGGAGAAGAAGGGCATGCTGAGGATCTGGAACTTCATCCTGATCATCCTGACCTTCGGCCTGGTCTACTTCGGCACCTTTCTCACGCGAAGCGGGGTCGTCTCATCGGTCCATTCCTTCACCACGTCGGGCATCGGCCCCATGTTCCTCGGTTTCGTCATCGTCTCGATGGTGTTGTCCTTCGCCCTCCTGATCAGCCGGCGCCGCGCCCTGAAGGCCCGCAGCGAACTCGACTCCTTCGTCTCGAGGGAAAGCAGCTTCCTGCTGAACAACCTGGCCCTCGTCGGCGTGTGCTTCGCCATCCTGTGGGGGACCATATTCCCCGTGCTTTCCGAGGCGGTCAGCGGGGAGAAGATCACGGTGAGCGCGCCGTACTTCAACCAGATCAACGTGCCGCTGGGGCTCTTCCTGCTCTTCCTCACGGGCGCGGGCCCGCTCTTCGCCTGGCGAAAGACGTCCGTGCAGAGCCTGAAGCGGCATTTCACCATACCCATAGCCTGCTTCCTCGCCGCGGCCGCCATCCTGCTCGCCTTCGGCATCCGGCACGTCTACGCCGTGCTTTCCTTCAGCATGTGCGCCTTCGTGGCCGGCGCCATCGGACTGGAGTTCTACCGAGGCGCCCGTGCGCGGCGGTCGACGAACGACGAATCCTGGCCCGCGGCGTTCTACCGCCTGGTCATGAGCTACAAGCGCCGGTACGGCGGTTACGTCGTCCACATCGCCATCGTACTCCTTTTCGTGGGCTTCACGGGATCGGCGTTCGACCGGGAGGAGAACTTCGCGGTCCGGGAGGGCGAGTCGTTCCAGATCAAGAACTACACGCTGGACTTCGATTCCCTCACCGAGACCAACATGGGCGAGTACGTGTCCTACGCCGGCCTGCTCCGCCTGTCCGTGGACGGCGAGCCCGTCGTGATGATGGCCCCGGAGAAGCGTCTCTACCCCATACAGGACCAGGTAACTTCGGAAGTTTCCATCTGGTCGACGGTTAATGAGGACCTGTACGTGGTCCTGGCGGAACTGAACGAAACGCTTGACGTAGCTACATTTAAGGTCTACATTAATCCATTAGTCAACTGGGTCTGGATCGGTACGGCCTTGCTCATGCTGGGAACGATCATCCTGTTCCTGCCGGATCGATTCGGAAGAAAACCAGGCACACGCGAGCGGCCCGCATAGCCGCGTCGCAGTTCGAAGAACGACAACCCGGACGATGCACCGGTAGCTACATATTGCAAGACCTGATCGGGTAACTCGATAAGCAGGTTGGGGGCGCGCCTCAAGGAAGATCGGGCGCACTGGAACACGGACTTCACAAGCAAAACGCAAGACCGACACCGTTCCTGGTGAACAGGTGGAATCAGATTCAGTTCAACTACCGATTTTACTCTGCTGACTTATGCACGCACTTTCCCGGCGCCGGAAGACGAAGGAACTTTCTTAAGCAGAAAACAGTGCAATCGCTTGACGGCAAACCGTAGGGAATACGCGCATAAACGCCTCTTCGGCGGAACGGTTCGAAAGATACGGGTGCCATCCCTTCCTCGCCCGTAAGCAAAACGCCCCTGCCGGCGAACGCCGACCCGGTCACGCTCCGGTCCGGCGGCCAGCTTATCGACATTAATCCCGGGCTCGACGCCACGGCACTCGACGCCACCGCGCTCGACGCCACTAAAGGGATAAGCTGCTCTATCGCAGGGGGTGTTGTATGGAATTCCCATTGGAAAACCTGAACGGGTTACTGCTGCCCCTGGCCGCGCTGACCGTGATTTCCGGTCTCGTCGGGCTGGTCATCGGCATGTTATGGCGGCGCAGTAAAGCCGGCGAAATGGAGGAGAAAGCCCAGAAGCGCGCCCAGCGCCTCTTCAAGGAAATGGAAGTGCAGCGTCGGGCGGAGCTGCTGGAGGAAAAGCGGAAATGGCACGACGCGCGGGAGGCCCAGGAAGAGGAAATCAACAGAAGGCAGTCTGCCCTGGTGAGCCAGGAGCAGGATATGATGGACCGGGAGAAAGAGTGCGAGCAGCGGTATGACAACCTGAAGGATCGCGAAGACCAGACCAGCCAGCGGGAAGACGAACTGGAAAAGACGGAAGAGCGGCTGAACGCGCAGGAAGTCCGTCTGAAGGAATCGGCCTCGGAGTACCGCAACCGGCTGGAATCCCTCGCCCGACTGACCTCCGAGGAAGCCAAACAGCAACTCCACGACGAACTCATCCGCGACGTGAAGCAGGAAGCCGAACACCAGGTGAGGGACATACTGAAAACCGCGCAGACCAATGCCAACCGCGAAGCGAGAAAGATCGTTACGCTGGCGATCAGCCGGTGCGCGGTGGATCAGTCCACGCAGACCAGCGTCGCGGTGGTTCCCCTGCCCAACGACCAGATAAAAGCCCGTATCATCGGGAAAGACGGCCGCAACATCCGTACTTTCGAGGCGGCCAGCGAAGTCAAGGTGATGGTGGACGATACACCCGAAGCCGTGGTCATCTCCTGCTTCGACCCCATTCGCCGGGAAATCGCCCGGACTGCCATGGCGGATCTCGTATCCAACGGGAAGATCACCCAGAGCCGCATAGAGGAAATCATCGGGCGGGCACAGGAACAGATCGACAGCCGCCTGCTCTCGGAAGGACAGCAGGCCGTCAACGAACTCAAACTGAAATCGATGCACCCCGAGATGATGAAACTGGTCGGCCGGCTGCGGTTCCGGTCCAGTTACGGCCAGAACGCCCTGGATCACTCGAAGGAGGTGGCGTTCCTCACCGGCATGATGGCCGTCGAGATCGGCCTGGACGAACCGCTCGCGCGGCGCTGCGGACTCCTGCATGACGTCGGCAAGGCCCTGGACCACGAGATGGAGGGATCCCACCCGGAAATCGGCCTGGCCTTCGCGGAAAAGTACGGCGAACCCGAGGAAGTCAAGAACGCCATCATCGCCCATCACAACGACGAGAACGAGGAAATCACCTCGCCGATCACCTTCCTGGTCGCCGCGGCGGACGCCATTTCCGGCGCCCGGCCCGGCGCCCGCAGGAATGATCCCGAAGACTATGTCCGCAGGGTGGTGGAACTGGAAGAACTCGCACGGTCCTTCGACGGGGTGGCCGACGCCTACGCCATCAACGCCGGCCGCGAGATCCGGGTCATGGTCCGTCCGGACCAGGTGGACGACGACCGGACGCACACGCTGGCTTCCGAGATCTCCCAGAAGATCCGCAACGACCTGACCTATCCCGGGCATATCAAGGTGACCGTCATCCGGGAGAAGATCGCCCACAGGATGACGAACAAGCGGGACGACCATCAATCGGGCGGACGCCGAAGGTCGTACGGGCGAAACCGGAACCGGCGTCATGCTCAGGCGTCCAGCGGACAGGCGGCGGGATAACCACGCCGCGCAGCGGATTCCCGTGTCTCTTACCGAAGAAATCAAGGCCCAAGCCGCGTCGCTCGGATTCGATCTTGCCGGCGTAACCACGGCCGATCCACCCCGCCACGGGGATTACTACGCCGAATGGGTCGAGCAGGGCCTGGCCGGCGAGATGGCCTACCTGGAACGCCAGATCGAGAAACGGCAGGATCCGAGGAAAATCCTTCCGAACGCCCGGTCCCTCGTCGTGGTTGCCATGAACTACCTCTGTCCGGACACGGACCCCGTCTCCGGCATGCGGGCCGGCACGCCCGAAGACACCCCCGAAAGTACCCCTCGCGGCAAAATCGCCCGGTATGCCCGGGGCGACGATTACCATGACGTGATGAAAGAGAAGCTGCTGGCGCTGCTTCGATTCGTGCAGGACCGCGCCGGATGCCCCGTGGAAGGGAAGGTGTACGTGGACACGGGGCCCGTGCTGGAACGGGAGTTCGCCGTCCGCGCCGGCCTGGGGTGGTTCGGGAAGCACACCAACCTCATCCACAAGCGCGTGGGTTCGTGGCTGCTGATCGGGGAGATCCTCCTCGACATCGAACTGGACCAGGACGGGCCTTCGGCCGATCACTGCGGCACGTGCACCCTGTGCCTCGAAGCCTGTCCCACGGATGCCATCGTCGAGCCCTACGTGGTCGATTCGCGCCGCTGCATTTCCTACCACACTATTGAATTGAAGGGCGCTATTCCCCTGGCGTACCGCGCGGCGATGGGAGACCGCGTGTTCGGGTGCGACGACTGTCAGGATGTCTGTCCCTGGAACCGCCGCGCGCCCGAAACCGGCCATCCGGCCTTCGTTGCCCGTCCCTGGAACGAATCGCCGGACCTCATCGAAATGCTGGGGATGACGCCGGAGGCGTTCAGGACCCGGTTCAAGGGCAGTCCCATTAAACGGACGAAGCGGCGCGGCCTGCTGCGGAACGCCGCCGTGGCCCTGGGCAACACGAAGGATCCCGGAGCGGTTCCGGCCCTCGCCGATTCGCTGGACGACGACGAGCCGCTGGTCCGGGGCCATGCGGCCTGGGCGCTCGGCAACATCGGCGGCGAAAGGGCGCTGGCGGAACTGGAGAAAGCGCGGAAGACCGAAGAAGATCCGTGGGTTGTCGAGGAAATCGACCGCGCGCTTGCCGAGTGCGCGGAGTCATCACGCGTCATGAACGCGTCCTGACGAAACATACTTTTTTCTAAAAGCCCTTGCCTCCCCGGAGGTTGACCATATATTTCAGGTGGCTTTGGAGGCGGTTGCCGGGCGGTGGTTCGACGTCCGGTGGCTTTGCCGGTATCTGAATCGCAGGCACGGATATGATTAGACACCTCCCGCTCATAGGCCTTGTGATCCTGGTCGGTTGCGCGGCTCCCCGGACGCTCGAACCGGGCGCGCGTACCACGCCCCAGGCCGAGACGCCGGATACCGCCGGGAACACCGTCGCGGTGGAGGAATCACCGGTCCCGGGTCTTACCCTCGATCACGTCGCTCCGGCCGATTCCCTGGCGATGCGGGACCCGGCCAGCCTGCTCGCCGATGCCAGGCTACGCTATGACGAGGCGCTCTCGGCGCTGGAACGATCCGACACCACGGCCGCGCGCGCCGCGGTCGATGACGTGCTTGAATTGCTCGTCCTGCTGAGCGACGACCAGAAGCACGCGGCCACCCCCGAGCAGGCCGAGCTTCTCACGCGGCTTGGACCGCTGGTGGACCGTATCCAGAACAGGCGCCGCGCCGCCGCCGAAGTCCGGGGTTCGATCCCCAGGGTACTCAACCGCCGCGTCACCCAACAGATCAATCTGTTTCTCAAAGACAGAAGCCTGAACATACTCAAGACCGCGTACCAGCGGTCCGGGCGCTACACCCCCATGATCCGCGAAGAACTGGCCGCCCGGGGCCTGCCGCCTGAGCTTCAATGGCTGCCCATCGTCGAAAGCGGCTTCAAGCCCAGGGCGTTCTCGTGGGCGTCCGCGGCGGGCATGTGGCAGTTTATCTACGATACGGGAAAACGGTACGGACTCAAGCGGTCCGGCTGGGTAGACGACCGCTTCGACCCCATCAAAGCCACGCCGGCCGCCCTCGCCTACCTGGGGGACCTGTACACCATGTTCGACGACTGGTTTCTCGCCATGGCGGCGTACAACTGTGGTGAGTATCGGGTACTCCGCGAGATCAACCGGACGGGGAACCGGGATTACTGGAAAATGCGGCTGCCCAGGGAGACCCGGAACTACATACCCAAGTTCCTCGCGGTGCTGCATATCATCGAGAATCCGGAGAAATACGGCGTCGAATTGCCGGACACCCACGACCCCTACCTTATCGAAGAGGTGCGCATCGACAAGTCGGTCGCGCTGCAGCATGTCGCCGAACTGCTCGCCATGCCGCAGGACGATCTCAAGGCACTGAACACCGACATCCGGTACGGCGTGACGCCGCCCACCGGGTTCTCGCTGCGCGTACCCCTGGGCGCGGGTTCGACCCTGCTCGGCAGTCTCCATGAGCTTCCCGAGTCGAATTTCAAGCCCCCTCCCGAGGTCCGCAGATACCGCGTGCGGCGGGGAGATACACTGGGTCACATCGCCCGCAGATTCCGGACCTCGGTCAGCAGGCTCCGGAGCCTGAACCGGATCCGGGGCAGCCTGATCCGCGTCGGCCAGCTCCTCCGCGTACCCGGAAGGAACTACAGTGGAGGGTCATGGGCCGGCCAGACGGCTTCTTACGGTACGCCGAAGAACGCCGCCACACACACCGTGCGGCGCGGCGACTCGCTGACCCGCATCGCCCGGTATTACGGGACATCCGTCGTAGCGCTGAAGCTGGCCAACGGGTTGCGTGGAGACCTCATCCACCCCGGCCAGGTACTACGCCTACCCGGAAACGGAAGCGGCGGAAGCGGAACAGGCGGTTCGGTGACCTACAACATCCGGTCGGGGGATACGCTGGCGCGAATCGCCAGGGTCTTCAAGGTTACCGTCGCGGCCCTCATGCGGGCGAACCCCGACGTGCAGGCCAGGCGGCTGCAAATCGGCCAGCGGATCGTCATTCCCGGCTGACCCAAGGAGCATGCGTACATGGGATACGTCAAGGCGGCGGAACTGGATGAGCTGAGTCCGGGCCAGATGAAGATGGTCTCGATCAGCGGGAAGGAAATCGTCCTCTGCAACGTGGACGGGAAGTACTATGCCGCAGACAACTTCTGCCCCCACATGGGCGCGCCCCTGAGCGAAGGGGAGTTGGACGGCACCGACCTCTGGTGTCCGTTCCACGGCGCGTCTTTCGATGTGACCACGGGCGACGTCCTGTCGCCTCCGGCCTACGAAAACCTCACCTGCTTCCCGGTCCGGGTGACCGAAGAAGCCGTCGAAATAGAAATCTAGACGTCATCCCTACGAGCATTCCACCTGCTTCCCGGTCCGGGTGACCGAGGAAGCCGTCGAAATAGATATCTAGACTTCAGCCGCTGAAGTGGTCGTACCCCTTTGGGCGCAGGGTCCGGGGTCCGGTGTGATCCGTAAAGGTGCAGCCCCGGTCGGCGGACAGGCATTCGCCAATGGGGGTCAACGGCGTCCCGGTACGTTCCGCGAGTTCGGCCGCCAGGCGCTCCACCCCCTCCGGCGCAACAGCGCACAGCAACTCGAATTCCTCGCCGCTTTCCAGGGCCGTCCCGACGGGATCGAGCCGAAGTTCCTCCATGGCCCGCCTGGTTTCCTCCGCGATGGGCAGGGCGTTCCCATCCAGGTTCAACCCCACCCCGCTGGCGCGACCCACGTGCAGGGCGTCTGAACTGAGCCCGTCGCTCACGTCGATCATGGCGCGGACCCACCCGCTTTTCGCCAACAGAACGCCTTCGCGGATCCGTGGAACGGGGGTGCGGTGGCGGCACAGCGCGTCTTCGAACCGGTCCGCTAGTTGCTCCGATGCCGGCCGCACCGATGCCGCTTGTTCCTGCGCCGAACGAAGCAGGCGCAGGCCGGTCTCGCTCGCGCCCAGGTGTCCGGTCACGCAAAGGATGTCTCCCGCCCGGGCGCCGCTGCGCCGCACGATGTGTTCCTCCGCGGCTTCTCCGCTGACCGTGATGGAGATGACGGTCGGTCCGTCCGTCGAACTCAGGTCGCCTCCGACGATAGACACGGGATGGCCGGCATGCCCGGCCAGTTCGTGAAACCCCGCGTACAGCGTCTCCACTTCTTCCATGGAGCGATGGACCGGAAGGCAGAGGGTCGTCAGCGCATGCCGGGGCACGCCGCCCATGGCCGCGATATCGCTGAAATTGGCGGCCATGCACTTCCATCCGATCTGCCGCCAGGACGAGAAGGCCAGGTCGAAGTCCACGCCTTCCACGAAGGTGTCGGTCGTCAGCAGGGTCGTCATGCCGGGCGCGGGCGTTATGGCCGCGGCGTCATCGCCGACCCCCAACAGGACGCTCGGATCCGGCTCGGGCAGCCCGTGCCCGATACGCCGGATCACCTCGAATTCGCCGGGAAGACCCGCGCCTTCCTTACGATGGTCCACGGTTCCTCTTTCCCTTCTCGCGCGGCCGGCTGCGCAAGCGCGCGTCCCGCGCCTGGTCCATACGCACCGCGGCCTGGCACGCGTGCCTACCCGCCCTTGCCGAACCGCTCTTCGACCCGCTCTCTCGAGCGCGTGAAGATCTCGATGCCGGCCGAAACGCCCCCGCCGAAGAGCAGCCCCTCCAGGGCGCCCAGGGCGACCTGGGTGGTGCGGCCGAACTCTCCTTCCCCGAAGATCGTCGCGATAGTTTCGAGCCGTATCTGCGACGCGTCGAAGGACTGTCGCAGGGTCTCCAGGCTGGCCGTGAACATATTGCCGCCCATCACGGTCAGGACGATACTGGCGATCATGCCGCCCAGCGCGCCGAAGATGATGTAGAGCAGGCTTCGCCACTGGCCGGGCCGCCTGGCCAGATAGTACGTGACGACCGGTCCGAGGGCCACGCCCGCGCCGATGCAGGCGCCCTCGAGCCCGCCGGTCAGGCCCGCGGGCTGCCGGCCGAACAGGGTCTGAATGGTATCGGAACTGTACAGGTTGAACGCGGCGCCCACCATGCCGCCGCCCAGCGCGCCGCCGAGTACGCCGAGCCACCGGCTGAATCTCCCCGATACGCGCCGCAGCGCGACCATGCCGAAGGACACGCCCGCGCCGCCGAATGCCCCGCCGAACAGGCCCAGGCCGGCCAGGACGAATATGGGCGTAAGCGCCTCCGACGACAGGCCGGAACTGACGGCGGCCAGGGCGGTTCCGAGGAGCAGCCCGCCAAACAGGCCGGACACGGCGCCGCCGAACGTACCGCCGATGCCCTGCTGCATGATGTCGATCCCGCCCTGTTGCAGGCGCATCAATATGAAACCGACCATCACCATGACCCGGTACAGCCGTGAGAGCTTGACCGACCGGTCCTGTTCCCGCAGGAAGGCCAGGCTGACCGCGCGCTGGAGGCGGCTTACGGACTCGTTGCCCGTGGGTCGGGTCAGGACCGATTCCACCGCCGAACCGAACCAGTCCGCCAGTTCGATACTGGCCGCCCGGCGCACGCTCAACATGGGATCCCGCAACGCAAGGTGCCGGAGCCGGTTGTTCAGCGCCGCGCAGCGCACGGGCCGGGACGACTCCACCGCCCGCTTGCGTACTTCCCGGCGATCGTTGTACATGGCCTCCAGAATCACGTTCACCGCATCCGGTACCTTTTCAACCAGCCAGGGCGGCACGGGCCGGTCCCGGCTGAGCATACTGATGCAGAGCAGGTACGCTTCCTGTCCGGAGACGCCGATTTCTTCCAGGTACGGCGCCAGCAGGTCCAGGCTTTCGTGGTCCATGATGAGTTGATATGTCCTGTAATTCTCCACCGACCGTTCGAGCAGGCTGCGCGCCTGCTTCGCCTCGTAAACGCTGCCGGTCAGCCAGCGGGACACCTCCGGAATCATGCATTCGTGGGCGAGTTCCAGCCACCCTTCCCCTTCCTGGTTGCGTCGCCGGACGATACGGGCGTCGACCAGTTCCCCGAGCAGCTTGCCAAGGGCTTCGGCATCGTACCGGTCGCCGGCCTGGATACGCGTAGCCAGATCGGCCTCCCGTACGACAATAAGCCGTTCCTCCGCGGAGATGAGCGCCAGGAGCACCTGCTGCACCACGGACAGGTCGGCCGCCGAAAACCGTCGGAGCACCCTTGCAAGATAGTCGGCCAGGATCTGCGAAGCGCCGCCCAGCTGGTCGTAGGCCGATTCCGTGATCAGGTTCTTCGTATCGCGCTGGTCGTACAGCGTGTCGCACACGATCTGCAAGTGGGGCGGGTCGACGGCGTCCTGGTCGGAGAGGTCTTCCAGCAAACGGTCGACGAGCGCGTCCTCGAATCGGCAGCCGACCCGCCAGGCGGGACCCGTGATGGCCTGTGCGGCCTGTTCGGAAGTCAGACGGCTGAGCCGGTATTCATGGTGGAAGATCTCCGGGACCGCCGGTTTGAGCCGGCTCATCTCCGCGAGCATGTCTTCCCGCATCACGAAGACGAACTGCAGGGGCAGCGCATCGTCTTCCATGATCACGGCGAGTTCTTCGACGAATGCCTTCCGGCCCTGTTCATCGAGCAGGAGAAAGAACTCTTCGAACTGGTCCAGCATGACGACGATCCGGGATGCGGGGCCGGGCCAGTTCCGGTGCAGCAGTTCCTGCAGCGAAACGCCGTCCGGATCGAAACCGCCCGCACCGTTGCCCGATACGAGTCGCCGGACCATCCGCTGCATGTTTTGCAGGGGATCGGTGAAACTCCGGATGATACACGTTCGATGGCCCTGGTCCTGCAACCGGGGGATGACGCCGGCCCTGAGGATCGAACTCTTGCCGACGCCGGAACGGCCGTAGAGGAGAAACGAGCGCCGGGACAGGATGCGGGAGCAGATGTTCTCGATCTCCTCCTCGCGGCCGAAGAACAGGCCCTGGTCGTTTTCGGTGTAGTAGTCGAGGAACTTGTACGGACGGGTCGGCTTGTCTTTGGCGGCCTGCGGGGACGGTTCATCCACGATCTCCACCGCTTCACCGATGAAGACGTACCCATGCTTCGGCACCGTTTTGACGTAACGGGGATTCGACGCGTCATCCTCCAATTGCTTCCGGATCGACTTGATACACTGGGTCAGCGCCGTATCGCTGACGATCACGTCTTCCCAGACTTCGTCGAAGATGCGGTTCTTCTCCACCAGTTGCCCCGCGTTGGATACCAGCAGCACCAATACGTCGAAATACCTGGAACTCAGCGGCAGCACGGTGTGTTTCCGGCGGACCTGGCGGTTCTGGATGTCCAGCACGAAGTCGTCGAAGCGGAAGCCTTTTGCGGCAGTCTGTTGCGTCATTCGGGGCTCAGTGGACGCATTTCGGAGAAAAAAAACGCGTATTCATGCATTCCTCACAGAATACTCACGGGGACCTCATGCAATTCATGTATGGTATGAATATAATCCCCCTATGAGCATATGTCTAACTTTCCACCGAGACACGGCGAAAGGCGCGATTTCCTCAATAACCCAATACTTGCGAATCCGATTGTGAGACCGCGCCGCTCGTGTTTAATTACACCATAGAAGAGGGGGTAAGCCAAATGTTATCCCATTTCTGCACCATTCCCGAGGCCGTGGAAGAAGTGAGGGCAGGACGGGTACTGATCGTCATCGATGACGAAAACCGCGAGAACGAAGGCGATTTCATGGTAGCCGCCGAAAAGGTTACGCCCGAAATCATCAACTTCATGTCGATGCACGGACGGGGGTTGATCTGTCTGCCCACCACGAAACAGCGGCTCGCAGAGCTGGACATCCCCATCATGGTCGATGGGAAGACGTCGACCGGGGACACGCCCTTCACGGTTTCCGTGGATGCCGTAACCGGCGTGACGTCCGGCATTTCCGCCCATGACCGGGCGGTAAGCGCTCAACTGTTCGTGAACCCGGATACGTCGCCGGAGGACTTCGAACGGCCCGGGCATCTGTTTCCGTTACAGGCACGCGACGGCGGCGTGCTGGAGAGGGACGGGCACACCGAAGCCACGGTCGACCTGATGCGACTGGCCGGTCTCTACCCCGCGGGCGTCCTGTGCGAAGTGCTGGACGAGGACGGCTCGATGGCCCGTCTTCCCCGGTTGGTCGAAATCGCCGACGAGCATCATCTGAAAATTGCAACCATCAAGGACCTCATCGAGTACCGCCTCGAAGAGGAACTCGTACTGGAATTCGCCTGCAGCGGTGGATAAGGCGGCGGAACCCGGCTGAACCACGGCCGGAGCGAGGAGTACACGTACCGGCATCCTGCCGCCGGCCGCCTGCGAGCAAGCCTGCCGCCTGGCCGGACGACCCCGCATTCAACCGGGGAGATCAGACCAGGCGGTTCAGGCGGGCTGCGTGAACCACGGAGGCCAGGCGTTCCTCGCGTTCCTGGCATTCCGGGCGGACCGCGCGCTCCAGACGGGCCGGGAGACGGTCTTTCCGCGTCTTATTCATGTCCCAGTTACCCGACTATCTGCCGGAAGCCGTGCTCCGGTTCAACGATCTCGCGCTCGACGCGCTGCCCGGTGCCGGGGACGCCTCCCTGGAGTCCGCCCACAGGTACTGCAGCCGCCTCGCGCGCCGGCACTACGAGAATTTCATCGTCGTTTCCCCCTTTCTGCCCACCGCGCTCCGGCGGCACTTCTACCATGTCTACGCCTATTGCCGGTGGTCCGACGACCTCGCCGACGAAACCGGAGACCCCGGCCTGTCCATCGAACTGCTCGACTGGTGGGACGCCGAGCTGCAGGCCTGTTACGAGAACGAATTCCGTCATCCGGTATTCATCGCACTCCGGGAAACGATCGACCGGTTCGAAATACCGATTGACCCGTTCCGGGACCTGCTGACCGCGTTCCGGCAGGACCAGGTCGTGACGCGTTACAGGACCTACGCGGACGTGCTCGAATACTGTCGTTACTCCGCCAATCCCGTGGGCCGTCTCGTGCTGTACCTGTGCGGCTACCGGGACGAGGAACGCCAGGCGCTGTCCGACGCCACGTGCACCGCGCTCCAACTGGCCAATTTCTGGCAGGATGTGCGGGTAGACCTGGAAAAGGACCGGATCTACCTGCCCGTGGAGGATCTGGACCGGTACCAGTACACCGAAGCCGACCTCGAAGCCGGGGTCGTCGACGATCGATTCAGGGGACTGATGGCGTACCAGGTGAACCGGACGCGCAAGCTGTTCGATGAGGGGCTCGGGCTGTGCGGGATGGTGGACGCGAGGGTCGGGCTGGACATCGAACTGTTCAACCGGTGCGGTTCCGCCCTGCTGGACCAGATCGAAAGACGGCGTTTCGATGTGCTGTCCCGGCGCCCCACCCTGTCGTCCGCCCGGAAGACCGGCCTGTTCATGAAATACGCACTTAAAAGACTATGGATTCGTTGAAACGTTCCTATGATTTCTGCCGCGCAGTCGCGAAATCGAGGGCGAAGAACTTCTACTATTCCTTCCTCGTACTGCCGGCCGAAAGAAGACGGGCCATGTGCGCGGTCTACGCCTTCATGCGCTACTGTGACGATATCGCCGACGAAGAGACCGGTGAGACCGGCGCGACCGGGACGGCCGGCGAAACCGGGGTAACCAGCGCATCCGGCGCGACCGGGACGGCGGACCGGCAAACCCGATTGAAGGCCTGTCGCGAGATCCTGGACAAAGCCTATGGCGGGACACCGGATGGAGACGACAGCGCCAATGACGGGAGCCCGGCCGGAAGCGGCGCCTGTGACGGAAAACCGGCCGGAACGCCGGCCGGAGACGGCATGTTGCCGGCGTTCAGCGACACCGTGCACCGGTTCGACATCCCCCGGGCGTACTTCGACGCCATTATAGACGGCGCGGAAATGGACCTTACCGTGACACGCTACGCCACCTTCGCGGACCTGTACCAGTACTGCTACCGCGTGGCTTCCGCCGTCGGGCTGGTGTGCATACGCATCTTCGGATACCGGGGCGAAGAAGCCGAACGGTACGCCGAGTCCTGCGGCATCGCCTTCCAGCTGACCAACATACTCCGCGACATCCGGGAAGACGCCGGGATGGGCCGCGTCTACCTGCCGCAGGAAGACCTCGACGCCTTCGGTTACCCGGAAGAGAACCTGCGGAACGGACTGCTCAGCGACCCGTTCCGGCGGCTGATGGGTTTCCAGGTGGAACGGGCTAGGAGCTTCTACGACGAAGCGCTGCCCCTCCTTCCGCTCGTGCAACCTTCGAGCCGGGCGTGCCTGGCGACGATGATCGGCATCTACCGGGCGTGTCTCGAGGAAATCCCCCGCCGCCAGTACGACGTCTATAGCCAGCGCATCGGCCTGTCCCCGTGGAAGAAACTCTCCATCACGGCCCGGGCGTTGATCCGGAAGCGCGTATGACCCAGGCAATTGTAATCGGAGGCGGGCTGGCCGGACTGGCCGGCGCGGTCGCGATGGCCGATGCCGGTTTCCAGGTCGAACTGTACGAAAGGCGTCCGATCCTGGGTGGCCGCGCCACCTCCTTCATCCACCCGTCGAGCGGCGAAAGAGTGGACAACTGCCAGCACGTGCTCCTGGGCTGCTGCGTCAACCTCGTCGACTTCTACACGCGCCTCGGCGTCGCGGAACACATCGATTTCCACGAGGACATCCCGTTCATCGACGAATCCAGCCGGGTTTCGGTCATCGGGCCCTCGGCGCTCCCCCCGCCCTTTCACCTGCTCCCCTCGTTCCTGCGGCTGAAAACCATGGGCATCCGGGACAAGCTGTCCATCGTCCGCACCGTGGCCGGCATGATCCGCCACGTTGCCAGGCTACGGAAAACCGGCGATCCGCCAGTGGCGCCTGCTCCGGTATCCATGGCCGACTGGCTCGAGGCTCACGGGGCAACGCAACGGGCCGTCGAAGCTTTCTGGAAACCCTTCCTGATCAGTGCACTCAACGATGAACTGGCCGACATCGATGCCGACTACGGAATCGGAACGGCCGTCCGGGCAATGCTGCTCAATCGCAGCGGATACGAGGTGGGGCTGCCCGCCGTGCCGCTGGGGGACCTTTACGCGCCTTGCATCGACTACATCGAGCAGCGGGGCGGCCGCGTCGTGTTCAACCGGGGCGTTACCGGCATTTCCGTCCACGACGGCAGGGTGGCTTCCCTTTCGCTGCAGGACGGTTCGTCCGTCGAAGCCGAGGCCTACCTTTCGGCCCTGCCTTTCGACGTCCTGTGCAAGCTGCTTCCCCAAAGCCAGGCCTTGGACCCCTACTTCTCGATGCTGGACGGGCTGTCGGTCTCGCCCATCACGGCCGTGCACGTCTGGTTCGACCGGCCCGTGACGGAACTGGGTTACGCCGCGGTGATCGGCCGCAGGATACAGTGGATATTCAACCAGTCCAGCCGGCACGCCGGCGCCTTCTCCGCGGATAACGGCGGCGCTTATCTAGGTCTCGTGGTCAGCGCTTCCGATGACTGGATGAAAACGCCCCGGCAGGCCATCATCGATCAGGCCATGGAAGATCTCGAATCCCTCCTCCCCGCCGTACGCCAGGCCAAACTGCTCAAGGCCATCGTCGTCAAGGAGGGCCGGGCCACGTTCGCGCCCCGGCCCGGCTGCGACGCGCTGCGCCCCGGTCCATCCAGTCCCCTTTCCAATTTCTCCATCGCCGGCGACTGGGTGCAGACGGGCTGGCCCGCGACCATGGAAAGCGCCGTGCGCAGCGGTTACCAGGCTGCCGAGGTCCTTTTGCGGACCCGGGGCGTATGGACGCCCATCCTGAAACCCGACCTGCCCGCCGAGGGCCTGATGAAGTGGGTAACGGGACTGCGGGGCTTCTGACCCCTACGACACCTTGACCCTCCTTTGTACTTCCGTTATATTTCGAACAGTATTCATTCCGGTTTCTGTCCGCTCCGTTTCCCATTAGCAAGGATCTATCCGAAAGAAGGATCTCTATGCCCGCCAACCTGCTTGCGTGCCGAACGGCAAGCTACGGAAAGTTCAGCGAATCCGCCTACGCCCATCTGCCCACGATCGGCGTTCATCACGTGGAAATCGACGCCCCCGCGCCGGACCAGGTCGCCGGGGTCAAGTCCAGGCTCGAAGATCACGGGCTTTCGGCCAGCAGCCTGCAGTGCCCGGTGGAGATCCAGTACGACGACGTGGACGCGCGGCTGACCCCGCACCTGGACGCCGCCGCGGCCCTGGGCGCCGGATTGCTTTTCGTCAGCGTACAGGCCGGGGATCTGGATAAGCGTCTGGCCTATGAGCGATTGCACCGTGCGGGAGCCAAAGCCGCCGAATACGGGATCACCATCGGCATGGAAACCCACCCCGACCTGATCACCAACGCGGCCGTCGCCCTGGAGACCATGCGCGGCGTCGACCACCCCAACGTCCGCGTGAACTACGACACGGCCAACATCCACTACTACAACCGGGACGTGGACCACGTCGACGAAATGGAAAAGGTCATCGACTTCATCGGCAGCATGCATCTCAAGGATACCGACGGTCAATTCAAGACCTGGTGCTTTCCCACTTTCGGCGAGGGCATCGTCGATTTCAAGACGGTTTTCGACCGGCTGAACGCCCACGGGTTCCACGGACCGTTCACCATGGAAATCGAGGGCGTGGAAGGGGAATCGCTCAACGAAGAGGACACCTGCCGGCGCGTGGCGGATTCGGTGGCCCACCTGCGGAGCGTCGGGTGTGACGTGTAAGAGGCGGGTCGTCCATGCCTGAACAGCAACTCCGGATGATGCGGCCCGACCTGGTAGACCTGCCGGAAATCAGCGTACCGGACGGGTATGCGCTGAGGACCTACCGGCCCGGCGACGAAGCAGCCTGGTGCGAGGTCATGAACACGGGCATCGGGACGGACTGGACGGCGGAGAAGTGCCGCAGGGAACTGACAGAAACAGGACCGTTCTTGGCGGACGGGTGTTTCTTCGCAACGCGTTCGGAGGAAGCCGTGGCCACGGCCTGCGCCTACGACGTCCAGCCCGAGGGCGTAAACGCCGCGCAGGTACACATGGTGTGCGCGAAACCGGCCCACCGCGGACGGGGACTGGGCCGCCTCGTTACCCTGGCCGTGCTCCAATACATGCGGGAGCGCGGCTATGCGGCCGCCTTTCTGGGTACGGACGATTTCCGCGTGCCGGCCGTCAGGACCTATCTCGGACTGGGGTTCATTCCCGAGTATATCGAGGACAGCCACCGACAGCGCTGGTCCGCCGTATTCGCGGAAGTCGGGGGACTACCGTCCTGAACCACAACCCTTAACACGGACGTTTCAAATGCAGCGAATTTCATGCCGTATATCAAGCCGCGTCTCAAGTCGCACAACATACTCCGCTTACATGGCGGCCCTGGTCGTCCTGGCCGTCCTGGTCAGCCTGGCGCGGACGGGCCCGGCCAACGCGCAGGACGCGGAGGTCGTGGACGTGCCGCCCGTCGTAATCACCGGGTTCGGCATCCTCGGCGGTTTCCCGACGGGCGAGTTCGGTGAGAACGTCAAGAACCCGGGTATCGGCATCTCGGGATACGTGGGCTACGCGATCCCCAGGACGCCCGCCGTGATCGGCCTGGACCTGGGCTACATGATCTACGGCCACGAACGGCGCATCGAACAGTTCAGCCTGACCATACCCGATGTCCTCGTCAATGTGGTCACCGAGAACAACATCTTTTCGATGAACGCCTTTCTCCGCCTGCAGACCAGTCCCGCCCCGCTGCGCTTCTACGTAGAAGGCGTCGTGGGTTTCAACTACCTCTTCACCAGCACGTCAATCGAGAACATGGACCAGTCTCCGTTCAGCGGCGAGGATATCGTCAGTTCCAAGAACCTCGACGATTTCGCCTTTACCAAGGGCGTGGGCGGCGGGATCCTGATCGAAGTGTGGAGAGGTGGTGAAGAACGGACGCCGCAGAACCGCACCTTGCGGTCCGTTTCCATAGATTTCCGAATGCGCTACCATGACGGTTCCGAAGCCGATTACCTGAAGCGGGGCGACATCGTCCGCAGGTCGGGTTCGGCCGAACTCAACATAACCAAGTCGACCACCGATCTCATTACGGCCCATCTCGGAGTCGCGTTGGACTTCTAGCCCAGACCAACACCCACATCCGGAGGTCAAGGATGATCCAGGACGATTACAAAATCGAGAGCATACCGGAATCGGCGTGGCAGGTGTCCCGCCGATCGTTCATAAGACGGCTGGCCGGCGGGATCGCCGCGGGCGGCGCCCTGGTTTACGGTACCTCCGCATCCGCGTCCGCCGCGGCGCCCCAGGATCTGGAGACGGCGGTCTCCGGCACGGATCCCGGTGACGAGCGGTACTGGCACGCGGTCCGAAGCCAGTTCCTCCTCCGGGACAACCTGGCGCTGATGAACGCCGCGAACCTCTGTCCATCGCCCTATCCGGTGATGGAATCGGTCTTCAAGTATACCCGGGACCTGGATTTCGACGCGTCGTTTCACAATCGGGCCAAGTACCGGCAGATCAGAGAAGAAACGCGCGAGAAGATGGCGCGTCTCCTGGGCGCCCACCCCGACGAGATCGCGCTGGTGCGGAACACGAGCGAGGCCAACAACGCCATCAGCACCGGCTTCCACCTCGGGGCGGGCGACGAGGTGCTGCTGTCCGACCTGAACCATCCCTCGAACAACCAGGCGTGGCAGGTCAAGGCCAGGCGCTTCGGCTTCAAGATCAACTACGTGTCGGTACCCGTGATTCCCGGCGGCGAAGACGAGATCCTCGATGCCTTTGACCGGGCCTATACCCCGGCGACGAAGGTCATGTCCTTCACGCACGTCTCCAACACCACCGGGCTGACCATGCCGGCCAGGGAGCTGTGCGCGGCGGCGCGGTCCCGCGGCGTGTTCTCCCTCGTGGACGGCGCCCAGAGTTTCGGCGCCCTGCAGATCGATCTCGCCGACATGGGCTGCGACGCCTACTCGGGCAGCGCCCACAAGTGGTTCATGGGCCCGAAGGAGGTCGGCGTGCTCTATGTCCGCAAGGACAGCCAAGACGCCGTCTGGCCGGCCATCGTGAGCGCGGGCTGGCGGGATGAAGTGGAGGAAAGCGCGCGCAAGTACGAGGTTCTCGGACAGCGGGACGACGCGGCGCTGACGGCCACGGGACGGGGCGTCGAGTTCCACGAGAAGATCGGGCCCGCCCGCGTGGAGGCCCGCATGCGCCAGGTGGCCACGGCCATCAAGGAAGGGCTTTCCGGCCTGCCGGGCATCGAGCTTAAGACGTCCACGGACCCCGCGCTTTCCGCCGGCGTCGTCATCTTCAAGCCGGGCGCGCTCGATCCGCGCAAAGCATTCGACAAGCTCTACACGACGTACCATATCGCCGGTGCGGGCATGGGACCCAACGTCCGCCTTTCCCCCCATATTTACAATACCCTCGACGAGGCGGACCGCGCCGTCACCGCAGTCGCGGAGATGCTGAGGGACGGGGTCTGAGCCTACACGCCGGTGCCGAGGGCCGGGGTCTGAACCTACCCGCCGGTGCAGGCCCACCGCCTGACGGGCCCATGTCAAAACGAAGCGCCGCCGTCATACTCTATGCCGCGCTGCTCATCGCGAGCGTGCTGCAGGTATTCCAGTCGATCGTCATCGCCCATTTCTTCGACCCGGAATACCTGGCGCCATACCGCTATGGCATCCTGGCGGCCGGATTCGCCTACCTGTTCGCCACCGGACTGATCGAGAGCGTCTTCTTCTTCATCTCGGGCAAGTACGCCCCGGACGCCCGGAGGTACGTGGGGAACGCCCTGGCCAGCTGCGCGCTGATCTTCCTGGTTCTCCTCCTCCTGTTTCATCTTCTCATCAGCCCCTACGCGCTCATCCACACGGAACTGGGGCCCTATATCCGTGAGGTCGGCGCCTATCTCCTGATCGCCCTGTTCCTGTTCGTCAACATGACCGCCCACAACGCCCTGGTCGGAAGCGGCCACACGGCCGCCGCCAGCGGCCTGCGCGTGTTTCAGTACCTCCTGCGCATCCTGGCCATCGCCGGCGCGCTGTTCTCGGGCCTGATCGCGGCCATCTACCCGCTCATCCTGCTGATCGTCGTCCTGGAAGGGATCCAGTCCCTGCTGTACGGACTCGTCCTGCTCAACAGGAAGCTGCTTTCCTTCCGGCTTCGGGACATTGAGACCCGCGCCCAGTACCGCTACGCCTTCGGGCTGGGCGTCGCGGGGTTCATCCCCTTCATCAACGGAAGCCTGGACAAGATCATGATCAGCGCCTTCCTGGGCGCCTCCAGCTTCGCGATCTACAGCGTGTCGGCCATCGAACTGCCCATCGCCGGTATCCTGATGAGCGTGTTCGGCTCGGTGTTCTTTTCCACCTACGTGGGATATGCCGAAAACGGCGATCATCCGTCCATGGCGGCCCTGTGGCACAAGTGCTCCAGGTACGGCATGATCGCCATCGTCCCCGCGGGGATCTTCGTCTTTCTCTTCTCCGACCTGCTGTACCGGCTCATCCTCCCGGACGCCTATTTCGAGGGCCACCGGGTCCTGGGCATCTACGCGCTGCTCCTCCTGCTCCGCTTCAACAGCCCGGACGTCCTCGCCCGGGCCCTGAACCGCAACGCGGTCATCGTCCAGGCCGCGACCGCCATGCTGATCGTCAACGTCGCGGGCAACCTGGTCTTCATCAAGGCCTTCGGCCTCTGGGGCGCGGCCCTGGCCACCCTGTGCGGGACCGCCGCGGGATGGATCTACTACCTGGCCCGCTACGCCCGGCTGCTCGATACGACGGTGGGACGGCTCTTTCCCTGGAAACCCTATGTCCGGCTGATCGCCATTTCAGCGTTCTTTTTCGGCGCGGCCAGGTGGACCTTCGACCGGGTCGAGGTCAGCGCCGCCCTGGCCGTCCTGGGCGTCGCCGCATACCTACTCTACGCGTTTTCCTTGCTGGACGAGCCGGAGAAGGCGTACGTTCGAGACCTGGCGAGGAAGATGGGCCTGCCGCTCCGATCAACGGATTGAACCTGGTTTATGCGTTCATCTCATCCCCACGTAACGATCGTCATACTCAACTGGAACCGGGTAGCGGACACGCTGGAGTGCCTGGATTCCCTGGCGCGGATGGACTACTCATCCTTTACAATCGTCGTTGTGGACAATGGTTCGACCGACGGCTCGCCCGAGGCCATCGAGCGGTGGGGAAGTGAGCACCTGCCTTTGACGCTGATCCGCAACGCGGAAAACAGGGGATTCGTCCGCGGCAGCAACCAGGGCATACGCCACGGGCTTGCTACAGATACCGACTACGTGTTTCTGTTGAACAACGACACGATTGTAGCCCCGGATGTACTGACCCTTCTCGTCCAGGCAGCGGAACGCTCCGGCGACGTCGGCATGGTGGGCCCGAAGATATACCAGCATGGAAGAGGGCGCGTGCTCGACTCGGCCGGGACGCGCACCATCCCGTGGCTGGCACAGGGATTCCTCATCGGCCACGGCGAAGAAGACCAAGGCCAGTACGATCATCCCGGCGAAATGCCCTATGTTACGGGAACGGCACTCCTCGTCAAACGCGCCGTCCTTGAAGAGGTCGGTCTGATGGACGAAGACTATTTCTGTTATTTCGATGACTTCGACTGGGGACTGAAGGCGCGGAAAGCCGGTTTCAGGCTGCTGTTGGAGCCCGGGGCCGTTGTTCACCACAAAGGGTCGCAAACGGCCGGTTTCAATAGTCCGTTCTACGTGTATCACATGGTCCGTAGCCGAATTCTCTTCGCGAGAAAAAACGTCCCGCTTCTGCTGTATTTGTTCGCGTTCCTGCCCTACCTTTTTCTGTATCGTTATTTTCGGCCCGCGGCTATCTTGATCTTCCGTCGCCGATGGCGCCACCTGGGCGCACTCCATCGAGGGATTCGGGAGGGCTTCACCACGACTGTCACCTCAAATATCGGTCGATCACCCCGTCATTCCGCCTGAAACTGACTATGAAGGACCTCCATGGCGAAGAAGCGAACACATACGCGACCCGAACGGCGCAGCATCGGCGGTCCGGACCGGAACCGTCGACAGCGCAGGGACCGGAGTCTCCATCCATACATCCTGGATGGCCTGCTGTGTCTCGTCATCGCGGTGCTTGCCGTCTTCGTCTACCGCGGCTACATCATCGAGGGCAAGGTGGACATCCGGCCCGATTTCATCGGCCAGGCCATACCTTTCGATCGTTTCGCGCAGGATTTCGAGAAAGCGTATGACGAAACGCCGCTCTGGTACCCTCACATCTTCGGCGGCATGCCCTTCCAGGCCAGCGGTACGTATCACCATCTGCAGTACAGTTTCGAAGCCCTGATCAACGCCGTCCTGCCGGACCGGCTCATCGGTGCGCTGCACGGCCGTTTCTTCTTCCACCTGCTCCTCGGCGCGGTGTCCATGTTCTTCCTGTCGCGTGCCTTGTCGCTTTCCAGGCCCGCGTCGTTCATCGCGGCGACGGCCTTCGTGTTTTCCACCCACATGATGGCCACGGAACATGCCAACCGGTTCATCTGTTTCATGCACGTACCCCTGGTCTTCCTGGCTACGTACCGCGTCTTTGACCGTGGACGGCTGTTCGACATGCTGTTGCTCGGCGCGGCCCTGGGCTCCCAGCTGAGTTCCTTCCATCCCCAGATCGCCTTCTACACGGCCATGCTGATCGGCCTGTACGCCGTTTACGCGGTCGTGAACGAACTACGAGACAGAACTCCCGCAGGCCGCTTAATCAGGAAATCCGCGCTGTTTACCGGCGGCGTAGTACTGGCCATTGCCGTCGCGGCCGTGCTGGTATTCCCCATGCAGGAATACGCGCAGCACTCCGCCCGCGGCCTTTCCGTAGGGGGCAGCGACGTGAACGTGCCCTTCGCCACGAGCTGGTCGTTCCCACCGGTTGAAATCCTGACCTTCATCATCCCTTCCTTTGCCGGTTTCGGCGGTCCCCTGTACTGGGGAGACATGCCGTTTACCGACTTCCCGAACTACCTGGGCATCGTCGTCGTCGTAATGGCAATGGCGGGCATCGTGCTGAACAGATCGCGCATGACGCTGTTCCTGGTCATCGCGGCGGTCCTGGCCCTCCTGGTATCCTTCGGACGGCACCTGCCGCCCGTATCCTACGTCATGCTCCACTTCGTACCCTTCTTCGGCAAGTTCCGCGCACCGGTCATGATCCTGGTCCTGTCGCAGTTCGCCGTAGCGCTGCTCGCCGGTTACGGCGTGCATGCCCTGGTCGAACGAATTCGGGCAGGCAAGGACCTGCTGGGGAGTTTCGCGAAAAAGCTGTGCGTCGTTGCCGGCGGGGTACTGCTGCTCGTCCTGACGCTGACTGTGTTCGAATCCTCCTTCCAGGTCTACATGACGGGTGTCTACACAGAGGCCGACGCGGCGCACGGGGCACGCGGCGCCATGGTGAACAACGCCGAATACCATGCCGGTGTCAATGACATGCGTTTCTATCGGCTCATGGGCGACCTGTGGATCATGGTGCTGTTACTTTGCGCGGTGTCCGCATTGATCTTAGCCACACGCAAGACCAGCCCCAGGCTGTTGGCCGCGGGGCTGGGCGCCCTGGTCGTCGTTGATCTTTTGCTCGTAGCCTCGCGGGTCGTGAACCCGGAAGATGATCCCGCGCAAATCGATGCTTACTATGCCGCACGGGAAACCGAAGTCGTGAAAACGCTGAAAGACGATCCCGGCCCCTATCGCATCCTGCCGCTTTCCGAATTCTCCTCGAATGAGTACGGCTACTTCGGGATATCCAGCATCGGAGGCTACCACGCAGCGAAACTGGGGGTCTACCAGGAACTCCTGGACCAGGTCGGGTTCAATTCATTTCCGGTGTTGAACATGCTGAACACCCGGTACCTGGTTTCCCGGCAACCGTTTCAGGCCGATGGACTTACACCCGTGGTCGAGTCCGAAGTGGGTTACCTCTACCGAAACGAGTCCGCCCTGCCGAGGGCCTTCCTGGTGGACAGCGTGCGTGTCATCGCCGATAAGGACGCCATCTTCGAAGCGATGAGAGATCCCGGGTTCCGTCCCGGCGAGTACGCGATCCTGGAGAAACCCGTCGCGGAGCGGCTCGGTCCGCTGGGCGACTCGTCCGTGGAGATCACGCTTCACACGCCGCACCGGATCGAGATGGCGGTGGATGCGGCCGCGGCCTGTTTGCTGGTGCTGAGCGAGATCTATTATCCGCCAGGGTGGCGAGCCGAGATCGACGGCCAGCCGGTGGAAATACACAAGACGAACTACGTGCTTCGTTCCGTGGCCGTCCCGGAAGGGCGACACGAAGTGGTCATGACGTTCCAGCCGTCGAGCTTCACCGCGAGCCACCTGGTAAGCCGGATCGCCAGCACGCTGGTGCTGGCCGGTTTGATCGCGGCGGGCGCCATGGGCATAAGAAAACGCCTGAGGGCCGGACCCGAAACCAAGCGAAAACCATGAAATCCCTGATCATCGTCCCCACCTACAACGAACTCGAGAACATCCGGCGGCTTTTGCCCGAACTGATGGCGCTGGGGCCGGATATCCGGGTGCTCGTGGTGGACGACAACTCGCCGGACGGAACGGGAAAGCTGGCCGATGAACTGGCCGCGGAGAACGACCGGATCACCGTCCTGCATCGACCCGGCAAACTCGGCCTCGGATCGGCCTACGTGGCGGGTTTCAAATTCGCCATACAGCAGGACGTGGACTGCGTATTCGAGATGGATGCCGACTTTTCCCACGATCCCGCCATGATACCCAGGTTCATCGAACAGATCGCGTCCTGCGACGTGGTAATCGGATCCCGGTACATCAGCGGCATCAACGTGGTGAACTGGCCCATGTCCCGGTTATTGCTCAGCTATTTCGCCAACATCTATACCCGCGTGGTCACGGGCATGACGATCCGGGACACCACGTCGGGATTCAAGTGCTTCCGGCGCGAAGTGCTCGAGCAAATCGACCTTGACAACGTCCGGTCCGACGGATACGCCTTCCAGATCGAAATGAATTTCCGGTGCTGGCGAAAGGGATATCGCATTCGTGAAATCCCCATTATTTTCGTAGACCGGCGTTCGGGTACTTCGAAGCTTTCACAGGGTGTGATCAACGAGGCGGTCTGGATCGTCTGGTGGCTGCGCCTGCAGCGCCTGTTTCGCCGGATCTAGCGCGCACTTCCGCGCACGCTCCGACACACGCTCCGGGAACGTTCCTTCGCACGGATGGAGGATCTCTATGTTGACCGAACAACAGTATCAGCACTTCAAGACCTTCGGTTTCGTCGTCCTGCGCCAGGTCTTCACGCCGGACGAACTGGATGTGATCAACAAGGAGTTCGATCACGGCCTGGAAACGGCCTATCGCCACCTGCCCTTTGACGGCTCGGTCCGGCACTGGGTCACGATGATGGGCAAATCCACGCCCTTCTTCGCGGGACTGCTGGAGGATGACCGGCTGTGCAGCATCGCCGAGCAACTCTATGGCGCCGATACGCTGGGGGTCGCGTCCGACGCGAACCGTTACGTGGGCGACACGAGATGGCACCCGGACACCCACAGCATCCACCAGTACGGCATCAAGTTCGCCTACTACCTGCAACCGGTCGGGCCGGAGACCGGAGCGCTGCGTGTCATTCCGGGATCCCACCGCAATCCATACCACGGCGAGTTGAGACGGGTCATGCCCGAAATCGGCCTGCCCATCGACGAAGTGCCGTCCCACGTCTGCGCATCGGAGCCGGGGGACGTGGTGGGTTTCGATCTGCGATTATGGCACGCCAGCTACGGGGGATCCGACGACCGGCGCATGTGCACCTGCGTGTACTACAACAACCCGCGGACGACGGAAGAAACCGAGGCGACGCGGAAGCAGGGGGCGAGCAACGGCAAGGCCACCACCACGTACAACCGGCCCGGCGATCCCCTGATCGATCCCTACTGGATCTCCAATGCCGAGGGCAGTCCGAAACGGCAACGCTGGATGGACCGCCTCCTGGAACTGGGATTCTACCAGGACATCGTAGGCGGCGAATCACGATGAACAGCCGCCTCAGGACACTGCTGGACGAAGGGAAGCCCGCTTTCGGGATCCAGCTCCGATTCGGATCATCCGCCATCGCGGAACTGGCCGGACTGGCCGGCTTCGACTGGATCCTGATCGACACGGAGCACGCGCCGCAGACGCCGATGACCGTGCAGGCGCAGATCCAGGCGGCGGGCTGCACGCCGGCAACGCCGATCGTCCGGATCACCCGCACCGATCCGGACCTGATCAAGCTGTACCTCGACATGGGTGCATTGGGAATCGTCGTCCCCTTCGTGAACACCCCGGAGGAGGCGAAACTGGGGGCCGATGCCTGCCGTTATCCGCCGCGCGGCACCCGTGGATGGGGACCCCACCGCGCCGCGGGTTACGGACTGTTCGAGGAGGAATACACCGCGGAAATCGATGATGTGGTGATGTACGTGCCGATCATCGAGTCGGCCGAAGCGGTCGCCAATATCGACGGCATTTTGGATGTGGAGGGCGTAGACGGCTGTATCGTGGGTCCGGTGGACCTGTGCATTTCCCTCGGCGTCCCCTTCCGGTTCGACCATCCGAAATACCTGGGCGCGCTCCGCCGCATGCGGGAAGCCGGCCAGCGCACGGGAAAGCCCGTGGGCCATCCCCTGCTCGGCTCCATGGATGACGAGGACAACGTCCTCAGGCAGGTGGAAGAAGGCGTGCGCCTGCTGCTCGTCGAAGGCGACGAGCCGGTCTTGAAGGACGGGTTCCGGCGGGCGGTCGAAGGGCTGGCGTTCCTGCGAAGCTAGGAGGCTACCGCCGGTTTCCGGGCGATGAGTGCCTGGCTCACTGTGGACAGTCCAAACATCATGGCCATCAGATCGATCATGCAGCATACCGACTTGGTAAGGAAGTTATCGTAGCTGAGTATGCTGTACAGGAATCCGGTCGAGCGGGGTGCGTGGGGTTCCATGCCCAGCTTGATGCGGAGGCTTCCGGGCCAATGGCTCGCTTCGACGATGGCGCCGTGGAACCCGATCTCCAGTTCGCATCCCCGGACGCAGGCCGCGAGCATTTTACGAGAGAACAAATGGAAATGTCGAGGGGTGTGCAGCGTCAACCAATGGTTCTTGAAGACGTACCGGGACAGCCCGTGCAGATCGGGTGTCTCAAGATAAACGACGCCTCCCGGCGCGAGATGGTCCGAAATCCATCGGACCAGCCGTCCGGGGTCGGTTACGTGTTCGATGACCTGTTGACAGATTATGGCATCATACGCTTCCTCGCTTTGTACGTCTTCGATAGGTCCTTCGATCAGCGTCACGCCGCGATCGGAAAGGTATGACCGGGCCTCAGGCTCAAACTTGAGGTCATTGGCGAAGAGTTCGAGGGGAAAAGGCGCGAGTCCCGCCAGGTAGGTCAGGTTCCCGCCGAACCCCGCGCCGATGTCCAGCACCCGAGAACCGGCCCGGAGATGCGCGATCACTTTCCTGTTCCATCCCCGGTCGAGCACGTTGAGCTTCAGCCACCTGAACGGCGCAAACGCGGGGTACTCGATTTCCGTGACGCGTACAACGTAGTCGCGCGGATAGATGCGATCGATGTCCTCCATCCGGACCCTCGGCGACAGATATACGTGCTCGCAGTCCGCGCAGGCGACGAACCGGAACCGGTTGTCGCAGGTGCGGTACTCGTAGTCGTATCCCTCGAAGACCGGACGCGGCTCCGTCTCCGCGCTTCCGCACATCGCGCACGGGACCGGGACCAGGTCCAGTTCGATACCACTGTCTATGGGATTCATGAGGGTCCGGCTCCGCTACGGGAGGACTACGGCCGGGCCGCCTCCTTGCAGTGGAAGGACTACTGCTGCGTCGCCTTGATGCGGTTGAGGGCACGGTCCAGCGAAGCCCTGGCCCGTTCGACGTCGACGTCTTCTTCGCCCGATCCCAGGCGCTGGCGCGCCCGTTCCTCGGCCTGCTTTGCCCGTTCTACGTCGATTGCGCCGACCTCTTCGATGGTCTCGGCCAGGACCGTCACCTGGGCCCTGAGCACTTCGACAAAACCACCGGACACGGTGTACTGCGTACGGCCCTCGTCGTTCCGGATGGTCAGGAGACCGGGCCGCAGCGAGGTGAGCATGGGCACGTGGCCGATCAACACTTCGAAATAGCCGTCCGTGCCCGGGGCCAGCACGCTGCGCGCCTCGCCTTCGAAGGCCATGCTCGAAGGCGTTACGATGACCAGGGGGAATTCACCTGCCATGATCTACTGAAGCTCCTTGGCTTTGTCGTAGGCTTCGTCGATGGTGCCCACCATGTAGAAGGCCTGCTCGGGCAACTCGTCGCACTCGCCGTTGACCAGCTTCTCGAATCCCTCGACCGTATCCTCGACCTTGACGTACCGTCCTTCCAGCCCGGTGAAGATCTCCGCGACGAACATGGGCTGGGTCATGAACAGCTCGATCTTCCGGGCGCGGGAGACGATGAGCTTGTCGTCGTCCGACAGCTCGTCGATGCCCAGGATGGCGATGATGTCCTGGAGGTCCTTGTACCGCTGCAGGACCTGCTGCACACCGCGGGCGACGCCGTAATGCCGCTCTCCGACGACGGCGGGATCCAGGATCCGGGAGTTGGATTCGAGGGGATCCACGGCCGGGAAGATGGCCCGGGCGAAGAGGTCGCGGGACAGCGCGGTGATGGCGTCGAGATGGGGGAAGGCCGTCACGATGGCCGGGTCCGTGTAGTCGTCGGCGGGCACGTAGATGGCCTGCACCGAAGTGATGGCGCCCTGCTTCGTGGACGTGATGCGCTCCTGCAAGTCGCCCATCTCCGTACTCAGCGTGGGCTGGTATCCCACGGCGGAGGGCATGCGGCCCAGGAGGGCGGATACTTCGGATCCGGCCTGCACGAAGCGGAAGATGTTGTCGATGAAGAGCAGCACGTCGCGGCCTTCCTCGTCGCGGAAATACTCGGCGATGGCCACACCGGACAGGCCCACGCGCAGGCGCACGCCCGGCGGCTCGTTCATCTGGCCGAACACCAGGGCGGTCTTGTCGAGGACCTTCGCCTCTTCCATCTCCAGCCAGAGGTCGTTGCCCTCGCGAGACCGTTCGCCCACGCCGGCGAACACGGAGATGCCGCCGTGCTCCCGCGCGATGTTGTTGATCAGCTCCTTGATCAGCACCGTCTTGCCCGTGCCGGCGCCGCCGAGCAGTCCCGTCTTCCCGCCGCGGGTATAGGGCTCCATGAGGTCCATGACCTTGATCCCCGTCTCGAACATCTCCGCCGAGGTCGTCAGGTCCTCCTGTTCCGGCGCGCGGCGATGGATCGGGTAGTGATGATCCGATTCCACCGAGCCTCCGTCGTCGATGGGGCGGCCCAGGACGTTCATCATGCGGCCGAGGACGGCGGGTCCCACGGGAACGTTGATCGGTCCGCCGGTGTCGACGGCCGGCACGCCCCGGACCAGCCCGTCCGTGGCGTCCATGGCCACGCACCGCACCTTGTTGTCGCCCAGGTGCTGCTGGACTTCGAGGACCAGCGCGTCGCCGCCCTCCACGGGCACTTCGAGGGCGTTGTAGATCTTCGGCAGCGCACCCGAACCGAATTCGACGTCAACGACGGCGCCGATGATCTGCGCCACGGTTCCTGTATTCGTTCCTTCCATGGTTTCCCTTCCCCGGTCAACGGACAGCAGCCCCAGCGTTACTTCAACGCTTCGGCGCCGCCCACGATGTCCATCAGCTCGGATGTAATGGTTTCCTGGCGGATCTTGTTGGCCGTCAGGGTCAGTTCGTCGATCAGGTCGCTCGCATTCCGGGTGGCGTTGTCCATGGCCATCATGCGGGCGGCTTCTTCCGCCGTATTGGATTCGAGCAGCACGCGCCAGAGCTGGAAGCGGAGATGCTGCGGCAGCAGGTCGTTCAGGAGCAGAGGCTGCGACGGCTCGTACACGTAGCCGGTGAACCCCGGATCGTCCTCTACCGCCATGGGCGGCACGGGGAGCAGTTGCTCGGTCACGAGGCTCTGCTGCCCGGCGGACTTGAACTCGTTGTAGAGCATATCCACCCGATCGATCGTGCCGCTGTTGAAAAGCCTGGTCACCTCGTCGGCGATCTCGCCGGCCTGGGCGTATTCCAGCGCCTGGAACACGTTGGTATGGCTGGACAGGATCTCCACCCGCTGGCGGGAGAGCGTATCCGCCCCCTTGCGTCCCACACAGAACAACGCGGGTGCCGGCGATCCCTGCCCGACGCTCTCCAGGGCGCGGCGCACGACGTTCGAGTTGAACCCGCCGCAGAATCCGCGGTCGGCCGTCACGACGATCAGCGCGGAGGCCTTCACCTCGCGGGGGGTCATGAGCGGATGCCGCTCGTCGGCCGTCTGCGCCGCCAGGTGCTTCATCATCTCGTCCAGCTTGCGGGCGTAGGGCCGGGCGGCGAACAGCCGGCTCTGCGCCCGGCGCAGGCGGACGCCCGCCACCGTCTGCATGGCCCGCGTGATCTTCTGGATGTCCTTCGTACTCGCGATGCGTCGCCTGATTTCGCGAAGTGACGGCATGTTGCCCTTTCTACGCGTTATACGTCTTGCTGAATTCCTCGACCGCGTCCCGGATGCGCTGCTCGGCGGCTTCGCTCAGTTCTTTGGTCTCCCGGATCTCGCGGCCCACGTCCGAATGGTGCGTCTCCATGTGCTGGAGGAAGGCCTCCACGAAGGGCTGCACCTCACCCACCTCGAGGTCGTTCAACATCCCGTTGACGCCCACGTAGAGCGAGAGGATCTGTTCCTCGACCGCCATGGGCCGGTACTGGGGCTGCTTGAGCAGCTCGACCAGCCGTTCGCCGAGGTGAAGCTCCCGCTGCGTAGTCTGGTCCAATCCCGACGTGCCGAACCGCGCGAAGGCTTCCAGCTCGCGGTACCGGGCCAGCGACGTTCTCAGCAGCCCGGCGACCTGGCGCGATTTCATCGCCTTGATCTGCGCTGCGCCGCCCACGCGGGAGACCGACAGGCCCACGTTCACCGCCGGCCGCTGACCGGCGAAGAAAAGATTGGATTCAAGGAAGATCTGCCCGTCGGTGATGGAAATTACGTTGGTCGGAATGTAGGTCGAGACATCGCCGAACTGGGTCTCGATGACGGGCAGCGCGGTCAGCGATCCGGATCCGTATTCTTCGCTCATCTTGGCCGCCCGCTCCAGGAGGCGGGAGTGGAGGTAGAACACGTCCCCCGGATAGGCTTCGCGGCCGGGCGGCCGCCGCAGGTTCAGCGACAACTGCCGGTAGGCCACGGCGTGCTTGGTCAGATCGTCGTAGATGACGAGGGCGTGCTTACCGTTGTCGCGGTAGTGCTCGCCCATGGTCGCGCCGCCGTAGGGCGCCAGGAACTGCATGGGCGCCGGCGTGCTGGCCGAGGCTACGACCACGGTGGTGTACTCCATGGCGCCGTGTTCCTCCAGGGTCGCGACCGTCTTGGCGATCGTGGAACCCTTCTGGCCGACGGCGACGTAGATACAGACCATGTCCTGGCCCTTCTGGTTGATGATCGCGTCCAGGGCCACGGCCGTCTTGCCCGTCTGCCGGTCGCCGATGATCAGCTCGCGCTGCCCCCTACCGATGGGGAACATGCTGTCGATCACCTTCAGGCCGGTATACATGGGTTCGTTCACGGGCTGGCGCTGCACCACGCCGGGGGCCTTCGTCTCGATCGGGCGGGACTCCGCGCCGACGACAGGTCCCTTGCCGTCGATCGGGCGGCCCAGGGAGTCCACCACGCGGCCCAGCAGGCCGTCGCCCACGGCGCACTCGACGATCCGTCCCGTCCGCTTGACCGGATCCCCTTCCTTGATCAGCTGGTCGTCCCCGAAGAGGATGCACCCGACGTTGTCCTCCTCCAGGTTCAGCACCATGCCCACCACGTCGTTGGGAAACTCGACCAGTTCGTTCGCCATCACGTTGGAGAGGCCCTGCACGCGGGCAATCCCATCGCCGACCTGCAGCGCGGTACCCGTTTCGTAGATGTCGACCTCTCTCTTGTAGTCGAGCACCTGCTGCTTGAGGAGTTCGGAGACCTCGTCCGCACGAATTGCTATTTCATCAAACGCCATTGTCTTCTCCATCGAAGGTCATTTTCGAACGAGCGCCTGTCGGACCTGCTGGAGCTGGGTCGCCAGGCTGCTGTCGAACACCAGGTCGCCCACGCGTACCACGAATCCTCCGATCAAGTCCGGGTTCACCGTGGTCAGCATACGAACGCGCTTTCCGGTCTGTGCTTCCAGCCTGTTTTTCAAGTCGTCTTCCTGCCCGTCGGTCAGCGCCACCGCGCTTACGACGTCCGCGTTTACGATGCCGTCCCATTCGTCCAGGATGGTGCGGCAGGCGTTCAGGATCTCCGGCAGGTTGCGCGCCCGCCGCCTTGAAGCCAGCAGATAGAGGAAATTGAGGGTGATGTCCTGGACCTTGCCTTCAAAAATCTCACCCAGCATGCGTTGCTTGACGTCAGCGGGTATGACTTTGTCCGTGATGAATTCCACGAAGGGCTGGGAGTCCCGGCACAACTGCTCGAAAGCCGTGATTTCCCCGCGCACCGCGTCCAGGGTGCCTGTTTCCGCCGCGGCTTCCAGCCACGCCCCGGCATAACGGTATGCGATGTCTGTCTTGCTGGCCATCGGTCCCTTATTCCTTTGAAGGCATCTGAGCGATGAACTCGTCCACGACCTTCCGGTGTTCCGTCGCGTCCAGTGTGCTGTTCAGGATCCTGCCCGCGATTTCCACCGCCAGGTCGCCCACCTGGGCGCGCAGTTCGGCCACGGCGTATTCCTTCTCGCGCCGGATCGTGTTGCGCGCCTTCTCAAGCTCGCGCTCCGCTTCCTGCTGGGTCTGCTCGAGGATGCGGCCGCGTTCCGCGTTGGCCTGGTCGACCGCGGCCTGCATCTTCTCGCGGGCCTCGGTCTCGATTTCCTCGAGCCGCCGCCTGGCTTCTTCGTGCAGGCGGTCCAGTTCCGCCCGGTCCGCGTCCAGTCCCTCCATGCGGTCGCGGATATCCCGTTTCCTGTCCTCGATGGCCTGGGCGATGATGCCGAATACATACTTCCTCAGGACGAAGAACAGGACGGCGAACCCGATCATCTGGATGATCAGGGTGCTCAGGTCAATGCCAAGATCGTGCAAGATATCTAACACGCGCTATGCTCCTTCGAACGCCGGCGGCACGCTCCTTGACAGGCGCGCGCCGCAAGCCGCTAGTCTGCTACTGGGCGAGGCGGCTCAGTTCCATGACCTGTTCGAAGGACGGCAACTGGCCCTGGAGCATGAAGAACACCAGCAGGCCGTAGATCGCCAGCGATTCCATGAATGCCAGGCCGATGATCAACACCAGCTGGATACGGCCGGCGGATTCGGGTTGACGGGAAATGCCCTGACAGGCCAGACCGGTTGCGATCCCCTGACCGACACCCGAGCCGATGGCCGCAACGGAAACGGCCAGCGCCACGCCAAGTCCTAGACCCATGTAGTACAGCATGAAGCGAGCTCCTTTCGGAATGGAGAATGAACTACAACAAATCAAACATCTCTATAAAAATCGGTTATACCGGAATCAGTGGTCTTCCTCCCCATCAGTGGTCTTCCTCCCCGTGGTCGTGATCCAGGAACTGGGCCACGTACACGGCGCTCAGCACCGAGAAGATCATCGCCTGTACCGTCCCGGAAAACACGCCGAACATCAACATCGGAACCTGCATCGGCACGAAGGGCACCTCGAGGGCGCCAATAAGAAAGACCGGGGACAGGCCCAGCAGCACCAGTACGATCATCTCTTCTCCGAACACGTTTCCGAAGAGGCGGATCGACAGGGAGATGACCTTGGCGAACTCGCCCACGATGTGAAGCGGGCACATGAGCACGCCCATCCACTTGGGCTCGCCCCAGAAATGCCAGAGATAGGCCTTGAGTCCGATCTCGCGCAGGCCGATGAGATGGGCCGAGACGATGGAGATCAGGGCGAATCCGAGGGTGGTATTCAGATCGGCGGTGGGGGACTGCATGCCGGGTATGACGCCCAGCATGTTCATGAACCAGATGTAGATGAAGAAGGAGGCGAAAAAGGGTATGTACTTCCGGCCGCGCTCCCCGACGATGTTGAGGAAGAACCCGGTCAGTCCCTCGACGGCCATTTCGAACAGCGTCTGGACCGAGCCTTCGGGTATGCGCTTGAACGTTCTTACCGCGATGGTTACGAGTACGATGACAATTACGAAGACGAGCAGGGTATTCAGCAGGAGATCCGGCTGCCTGACAGGTTGGGGAATCCAGTCGGCCAGCGGACCCAGCAGGTAAAATATCCCATGTAGTATCGAGTAGTGCGCTTCACCGCTTCCTCCCTCGGACGCCATCTCCAGAGAGAGGACACTCGACCACGGACCAGTCAAAGGACAACCTCCTTACCGGTAAGACCGCTTCGGCTTGTTCAACACGGCGGTCCAGTCTGCCCGATTATCCGAAGAACCCTGTCTCATGACCAGGACGAGGCCGCACAGGGTCAGCGTGAAGGGAATCAGCGACACGCCCGTCAGTAACCCGATGGGGTGGAACCAGTCCCCCGACGTCACGAAATAAAGCACGATCCCCAGCAGCGGCAGCTTGGCCATCAGCAGCAGGAACAGCTTGTTGCGGTTCCGCTTGATTTGCTCGCCGGGCGTCACGAAACGGCGGACCAGCCAGGCCGTGACGTAGAGCATCATCAGCCCGATTATCGACCCGACGAAGAAATTGACGGCAAGCAGATCCGCGCCCGCCACGCGCGCCGCGATGGTGCCGACGATGGTCAGCACGGCGCAGATCCGGTAGACGCGGGGAAGAAACCGCCTCAGCGGTTCGCCGTCATGTTCAGTGGCTTGCGCCATCTCTCTCCCGTTCCTCCGCTTCGATCTTTCTGTTCAGCCGTTTCAGCGTCCTCGCCATCTCCAGGAATCCGGCCACGACCCCGAGCATGGCGCCGACGACGCCGCCCCAGGGCTTCCACTCAGGCCAGACCCGTTCGACCTGGTGACCCAGGAAGTACCCGATCGCGGTGGCGAATACCAGGGTCAGGCCGATTACGGCAAGCTCCCCGGCTTCCCTCATGTATTGCCATTTGCCCTGCGTGTCCGGTGCCATAATCCATCAGTCAACGCTCGTAGGAATATCGAGTACCGGACGTGCCGGATGCGTCGTCGTCTCCGCCGTCCACGCGGTCCGCCTGATTCGTCCGGTCGTCCGTCTGATCTGCCTGGTCCGCCCGGTCCGATCCGACGGGTTCGTCCGCCATGGCCGAATTCCCGTGGAAGACCGCCCCTTCCTCGATGACGAGGGTCTTGGTCTTCAAGTCGCCGACCAGAATGGATTTCCCGCCCAGGAGTATGTGTTGCGATACGATCAGGTGGCTTTCCACGTAACCATGAATGACCGCGGTCTTGGATTCTATGACCGATCCCACGATCCGGCCGGACTTGCCGACCTCGACCCCTTCGGTGGCCTTCACGTCGCCGTGCACGGTGCCGTCTACCCGGACATTGCCCTCTACGTCCATCGAGCCGTTCATTTCAGCGCCTTTGGCGATGATCGTCATACCGCGCTCCTGGAATCGTCCCGCGACTGATGGACTGGCCTGACCTTTTACGGGTCAGCGTTTCGTTCGCAGGCTCAACAGCAGATCGTCCCAGTGGATGACCTCGGGCAGGTAGCCGCGGGGGTCTACGGGAACGTCGTCTTTCAAGACCTCGTAATGCAGATGCGGCGCCGTACTTCGGCCCGTATTCCCGACCAGGGCGATGATCTGCCCTCTGCGGACCGCCTGTCCGCGGTCGACGCGCAACGTGGCGTTGTGGCCGTAACGCGTCGACATATCATATCCGTGATCGATCTCCACCAGCCAGCCCAGGTTCTGGTCCCAGTCCGCGAACGTCACGATCCCGTCGGCCGTGGACACGACCGGCGTACTTTCGCGTGCGGCGACGTCCAGGCCGAAATGCGGCGCGGCGATCGGGTCGTCACCGGTCAGGAACTCCCGGGTCACCCAGCCCGCCACGGGCCAGATGGACGGAACGTACCGGAACAGCGCCGCGCTTTCGTTTTCCGCGGCGGCCTCACCGGACGCAGGCTGACCGCCGGACGCGGGCTGACCGGTAAGGGCGGCCTGGCCGGCCAGGTTGGCCGCAACGCCCGCCGGCAAGCCGTCATCCGCCAGGAAGGGCAACCCGTCCCGGCGAGTGGTCAGGACGGACCAGGCGGACCGAGCACCGGTTTCATCGTCCACGCGGGCCAGGTATCCGGATTCCATCCCCTCGACGCCCGCCAGCCTTCGAATGGTTCTGACGGACTCCTTCAATTCCTCCAGCTGCCGGGCAAGTTCCGTGGACTTGTCCTCGACCGTCTTCATCTGTGCCTTCCAGGAATGGCCGAAAGTAATGTCGACAATACCGGCTGGAAGGACCAGGACAGCCACCGGCGCGAATACGCACAGGCCGATCACCACGACGAGCGCACCGAACAGGAACCGCGGCATGCGCAGTTCGCGCGCCCGGCCCGATCGGTCGGAGACGAAAACCAGGGTCATCCAGTGCATTCTGAACATGGCCGGCACCGCCCCGGATCAGTGTTTACCTCCTTGTTCCGTTACGCCTTTCGACGGATTCGGCGCAACAGCATAAATATAGGCCGTCGGCCCGAAAAGTCAACGGATATCGGCAAAATAACGGGGCGGAACAGGCGTGGGGCGTGTGCGGCGTCAGGCGGGTCTCACAACCGGACTTTCAGCAGTTCGAGGATGCGGTTCAGATCGTCCGTGGAATAGAACTCGATTTCGATCTTCCCTTTGTGCTGCCTGCGATTGATGTTCACCTTCGTGCCGAGTATGCGCTGCATGATGGACTCGGCCGCCGCGAGGTCGTGGGGCTTGCGCGCCGGGGTGCTTTCCCGCTTCTCCTCGTAGCGTTTCTTGACCTGCTCTTCCACCTTGCGTACCGACAGGCCCTTCTTGACGATCTGCTTGCACAACTCGGCCTGTTCCGCGCGGTTTTCCAGTCCGAGCAGCGCTCGCGCGTGGCCCATGGTGATCTCATCGGAAAGGAGGGACTTCTGGACCTCGGCCGGCAGTTTCAGCAGCCGGAGCGTGTTGGCCACCGTCGTCCTGTTCTTTCCCACGCGGGTGGCGACTTCCTCCTGCGTGAGGTGGCATTCTTCCTGCAGCCGAAGATAGGCGCAGGCTTCGTGGATCGGGTTCAGGTCGTCCCGCTGGATGTTCTCGATCAGCGACAGTTCCATCATTTCTTCGGGGGATGAAACCGCCATGACGATAGCCGGTATGGTCTGGTAGCCCGTTTGCCTGGCGGCCCGCAGCCTCCGTTCTCCGGCGATCAGCTCGTATTCCTCCTGCCCGTCCTTCCGGCGGACGGTGACCGGCTGGATCACGCCCTTTTCGAGGATGGACCGGGCCAGTTCGTCGAGCCTGGCCTGGTCGAAGGACTGCCTTGGTTGGTAGGGATTGGCCGAAATCCGGTCTATCGGCACCTGGAGCACGCTTTGCCGGCCTTCCTGGTCGTCCGGAAGGTCAGGAATCAGCGCTTCCAGCCCCCGTCCCAGCGCTTTCCTGGCTGCCATTGGCCATCACCTCTCTGGCCAGATTCATATAGCTTTCCGCGCCAGACGAGAGAATATCGTAGAGGATGATCGGACTCCCGAAACTCGGCGCTTCGCTCAACCGGACGTTTCTCGGGATGGTGGTCTGGTAGACCTTGTCCGCGAAATACTGCTTGGCTTCCACCTCGATCTGTCTCGAGAGATTGAGCCGCTTGTCGTACATAGTAAGGAGGATGCCTTCGATCTTCAGATTGCGGTTCAGGTGCTTCTGGATTTTCCGGATCGAATTGAGCAACTGCCCGAGTCCCTCGAGGGCGTAATACTCGCACTGGATGGGAATCAACACCGAATCGGCCGCCGTGAGGGCGTTCAGGGTGAGCAGGCTCAGGGAGGGCGGGCAGTCGATCAGGATGTATTCGTACTCGTCGCGTATGGGCTTGATCGCCTCTTCTAGTTTCCTTTCCCGCGCGATGGCCGAAACCAGCTCGATTTCGGCGCCGACCAGCCGCCGATGGGCCGGGACGGCGTGAAGCGCGGGGATCTCGGTCTGCTGGACGGCTTCCCCGATGTCGCGCTCGTCCAGCAGGACTTCGTAAATCGTCACGTCCAGCGTCCGGTCCTGCAGGCCGAGTCCCGACGTGGCGTTCGACTGAGGGTCCAGGTCGACCAGCAGCGTCTTCTTTTCCGCGACGCCCAGGCAGGCGGACAGGTTGACCGACGTCGTCGTCTTGCCCACCCCGCCCTTCTGATTCGCTATCGAAATGACCTTGCCCATAAAACACCCCGCGGCGGCGCGCGACAACGCACCTCACCCGCCGTATTTCGCTGTAAAACGCAGGTCACCCGCCGTCAGCGGAACGGATCAGTACCACGGCGTGGGCCGCGATGCCTTCTTCCCGTCCCGTGAAACCGAGTCTCTCTGAAGTTGTGGCCTTGATCGACACGCGGTCGTCGGGGAGTCCGAGGGCTTCGCCGATACGGCTGCGCATCTGCTGCACGTAGGGCGAAAGTTTCGGACGTTCCGATACGACGGTGGCGTCCACATTCGTTACAGTATAACCGGATTCGCCCAGTGCGTCAATAATCCGTTGGAGCAGTACGAGGCTCGAAATCCCGCGGTATCGGGCGTCGTCATCCGGGAAGTGAATCCCGATGTCGCCGAGCCCCGCCGCACCCAGTATGGCGTCGCCGACGGCATGCGAAAGCACGTCTGCGTCCGAGTGGCCCTGCAGCCCGCGTTCGTGGGGAATAGTCACCCCGCCCAGCACGAGGGGCCTGCCTTCCGCGAAGGCGTGGACATCGTAGCCGGTACCTACGCGAATATCATCCATTTCCTAAGCCTCTTTCGTCGGATTTCGATTCCAGCACAGTCAGATCCGCCCCTGCCGCCGCAAAATGCGCTCGGCGATTTCCAGGTCTTCCGCCGTGGTCACCTTGATGTTGTCGGGACTGCCCTCCTGCACCCGCACCACGTATCCGGCACGTTCCACCAGTTCGGCGTCGTCGGTACCCACGTAGCCTTCTTCGCGCGCCCGCTCATGGGCCGTCCGCAGAATCCGGTATGCGAACGTCTGCGGCGTCTGCGCCCGCCACAGCGTCGACCGGTCCGGTGTCGCTTCGACCACGCCGTCGCGGATGATCTTCATCGTATCCGTGGCCGGGGTGACCGAGATCACGGCGCCGTGCCGGGCGCCTTCGAGGACGGACGCTTCGAGCGCGCCCTGTTCGACGCAGAGCCGCGCCGCGTCGTGAATCAGCACGGACCCGGTGCCCTCGTCAAGGGCCATCAGGCCGCGGTAGACCGACTCCTGGCGCGTGCTTCCGCCGGCGACCACATCGGCCAGCTTCGGATGCGCGCCGCCCGGGTCGGCCAGTTGCTCCCGGCAGGACGCTACCCGGGACGGCTCCACTACCAGCACGTAGCCATCCACGGCCGGGCACGCCTCGATAACGGCCAGGGTATGGGCCAGGATCGACCTGCCGCCGATCTCGATATACGGTTTCTCCTCGGCCGACCGCATGCGCAGGCCGGTTCCGGCGGCGGGGATGATGCCCATGACCGAATTCAACGGCTATGCCTCCTTCCGGGCCGAATCGCGCATGGGCGCGGGTGGCGGCGAACGCGAGCAATGAGTGCCGGCGGGCGCGGGTGCCGGCGGGCGCGAGCAACGAGTGTCAGCGGGCGCGTGCACCTTGCGCGCGGAGATACGTACGTTCACGCGCGCTGCAGAAGTCCTGCATCAATGAATACAAATTAAAGCGATCGCGTGAAGGAATTTGAATGTTATTTTTGGGAATCGATTCAAAAATCCGGGTCGAGGGCGTACCAATTCCGGATCAGGGGCCGCCCAGATACCACCAGGCCAGCAGGATTACGGAGGTGCCGGCCGTGAGGATCGCTCCGATGAAAAACAAGAGCAAAAAGACGCGCCACAGCATGGCGCGGGTCCATTTAACGGCGTCCTCGAGGCGACGGATCTTGCGGAATCGGACCGGACCCCGGTTAGGGACCGGATTGCCGTGATCTCGGCCGGAATCCGCGCCATCTCCGGGCCAGGGCGTGGTCGAAACCGCGCCGATGGGCGTCCGCCGGTTCCAGGCGCGCCAGGTTAAGAGGATGGCCAGCAAGGCGCATACCAGGATGATGGCATCGGTCAGGGGGTCGTAAAGGCCTGGATACGCGCGGGACGCGGCCGCAGCGCCGATCTCGTCAAGGGTCATGTCCGTCCCGGTTGGTTGAGGCCGCCCTGAGCACCGCCGGATTCGACAGCGGCAAAAACATGGAACGGCACTCATCGGATCACTAAAAGACCGTCTGGTTCCGACGAATTAAAATAGGTTCATAAACGTAAATGTAAATATTTTTGATGTTTAGTTAATTGATTTACTTCAGACGATCAGCATGGCGTCGCCATAACTGTAGAACCGGTATTGCTCCCGGACCGCTTCCTCGTACGCGGAAAGGATCGATTCCTTGCCGGCAAAGGCACTGACCAGCAACAGGAGCGTCGATTTCGGCAGGTGGAAATTGGTCAGCAGCGCGTCGACCAGCTTGAATTCGTAGGGCGGATAGATGAAACACCGGGTAAGGCCCTCGTACCGGCGCGGTTCGAGCACGGTCTCGGACCTTTCGCCTGCGCCGCCCTCCCCAGACCCTGACCCTGCATCCGCGTTGGATCCTGCATCGGTGTCGGACCTCCCCGCCGAGATCGTCTCCAGGACGCGCACGGTCGTGGTTCCCACGGCGACCACGCGCCCCCCGGACCGCCTGCGCTGGATCGTTTCCGCCTGGCACGCTTCCACCCGATAGTATTCCGCGTCCATCGCGTGGTCCTCCACGGCGTTGGTACGGATCGGCTGGAACGTTCCCGGTCCTACATGGAGCAGGACAGGCACCACGGCCGTGCCCCGAGAACGGATGCGATCCAGCAGGGGTGCCGTGAAATGCAGTCCGGCCGTGGGCGCGGCCACGGCGCCGTATTCCTCCGCATAGATCGTCTGGTAGCGATCCCGGTCCCCCGCATCCGGCGCGCGGCGTATGTAGGGCGGCAGGGGCGTGCTTCCCACCTGCTCAATGACCCGGGCCACGTCCGCATCCCCGTCGAAACGGACGCGGCGTATCTCCTTACCGGGGTCGTCATCCACGATGGCGGTCAGGACGCTGTCCTCCAGTTCCAGGCGCGTCCCTTTCGCGAGACGTGCGCCCGGTTTCAGCAGGGCTTCCCAAAGGCAGGATACTGTTTCGCGGGCGGGTGAGGATGTGCGGGCCGGGGAGGTTTTGGGGACCGGACGAACCGGGCGGACCAGTACGACTTCAACCTTGCCGCCGGTTTCCGGCCGCACGCCCCGGAGCCTGGCCGGCATCACCCGCGTGCGGTTGAGCACCAGCGTGTCGGCCGGGGCGAGGTAGTCGACGATATCCCGGAATGTCCGATGTTCGATCTGGCCGCTGCGCCGGTGCACCACCATCAGCCTCGACGTGTCGCGGGGCTCGGCAGGGTATTGGGCGATCAGGTCTTCCGGAAGGGAATAGTCGTATTCGGTTAGATTCACGGATTATCGAACAATCCGGACTGCGGCCGGGGCGGCGCAGGCGGTCCGGCGAATCCCAGGTGGTCGTACGCCAGTTCGGTGGCCACCCTGCCCCGGGGGGTGCGCTTGATCAGTCCCTGGACGATGAGGAAGGGCTCGTACACCTCCTCGAGCGTTCCGCTCTCCTCGCCCACGGCCACGGCCAGCGTGTTCAGGCCCACGGGACCGCCCTCGTACTTCTCGATGATGGTCGTGAGGATCAGCCGGTTCATGTCGTCCAGCCCCATGTGGTCCACGCCCAGCATTTCGAAGGCGGCTTTCGCGGTCTCCCCGGTAATGCGGCCGTCGCGCTTGACCTGGGCGTAGTCCCGCACCCGCTTCAGGTACCGGTTGGCGATCCGGGGGGTTCCCCTGGACCGCAGGGCGATCTCCATCGCACCGGATTCATCGGTCTCCACGCCGATGATTTCCGCCGCCCGCGCAACGATCAGGTAAAGCTCGTCGGGCGTGTAGAAATCGAGGCGGATGGGGATCCCGAATCGCGCCAGGAGCGGCGCCGTGAGCAGGCCCGTGCGCGTCGTCGCGCCCACCAGGGTGAAATGGTCCAGGTTAAGGGCGAGGGAACGGGCGTTCGGTCCGCGGTCCACGAGGATGTCGATCTTGTAATCCTCCATCGCCGCGTACATGTGCTCTTCCACCACGTGGTTCAGGCGGTGGATCTCGTCGATGAAGAACACGTCACCAGGCTGCAGGTTGGTCAGCAGGCCCGCCAGGTCGGCCGGCTTGTCCAGCACCGGTCCGGCGGTCTGGCGGATCTCCACGCCCATCTCGTTGGCGAGAATGGTGGCCAGCGTGGTCTTGCCCAGTCCGGGCGGCCCGTGGAGCAGCACATGGTCGATGTGGTTTTCGCCGCGGGTCTTCGCGGCCTCGATGTAGAGCTGCAGTTCCGCCTTGGCCTTTTCCTGGCCGGGGAATTCATCGAAACGGCCAGGCCGCAAGGCGCGGTCGAACTCGGCATCCTCGTCGAGCCGATCGGGGTCGGTAAGTGGGAAGTCCCGTTCGTCCATCTATTGCCTTTTCTGGCTCTTGAGCACCGTTCTGATGATTTCCTCCGCGTCGGGCGTCTCCGCGCTTTCGGATATCACGCGGATGACCTGCCTGCGCGCTTCAGGATGATCGAGGCCCAGGGACACCAGGCCCGTGATCGCGTCGTCTACATCGGGGGCCTCTCCCGCCGGCGCCACGGGCAGCGCCTTCGTTCCACCGGGATCCATGGAGGCCAGCTTGTCCCGCAGTTCCATGATCAGCCGCTGCGCGGTCTTCCGGCCGATCTTGGGCAGCGAGACCAGTTTCCCGATGTCTTCGTTGATGATGGCCGAGGTGAACTCGGCGACCGTCGCGCCGGAAAGGATATTCAGGGCCACGCCGGGACCGATGCCGGGCAGGGTGATCAGCACTTCGAAAAGGCGCTTCTCTTCCACGGTCGCGAAACCGTAGAGCTGCATGCCGTCCTCCCGCGCATGCAGCACCGTTTCCACGCGTACGGGCGAGCGTGCGGGACCCAGGGCCTCGAGCGTGGAAAGGGGGACGAACAATTGCAGGCCGATCCCGCCGACGGACACCGTGATGGCGTCGGGCTGCTTGTCGACCAGTTCACCTTCGACGAATGCGATCAACCGCCTTGTTCCCTCCGGTTATCCGGTGATAGTGACAGATGGCGACCGCCAGCGCGTCCGACGCGTCCTCGGACAGGGGATCCCTTTCCTGGCTCCGGTCGAGGCTCAGCATGGCGCTTACCATGTACTGTACCTGCTGCTTCGATGCGCCTCCTGCGCGGGTAATGGCCATTTTCACATCGCGCGGGGCGTATTCCCAGACCTGCAGTCCCCGGTTCGCCGCGGCCAGGAGGGCGACGCCCCGGGCATGGCCCAGTACGAGGGCAGCCCTTGGAAACCGGCCGCCGAAGGTGGACTCGACGGCCACCAGTTCCGGGTGGTTCCGGTCGATGACCTTGCACAGGCCGTCGTAGATGACCTTGAGCCGGTCCGCGAGGGGTTTTCGCGATCCCGGACGCAACACGCCCTGGTCCACCAGACGGCACTGCCTGCCCCGGGCCTCGATCACGCCGTATCCCGTAATCACGCTGCCCGGATCGATTCCGAGGATGATCATGGATACCGCTACCCGTTCATTTCCTCCAGCACCTTGTCGTCCATGTCGAAATTGGCGTATACATGCTGGACGTCGTCGAGGTCCTCGAGGACCTCCATCAACCGGAGGAGCTGTTCCGCTTCCTTGCCCGCGACGGCCACGGTCGACTGAGGGATGCGGCCGATCTCCGCCCGCAGGGGGGCGAAGCCGCTCTCCTCGAGCTGGACCCGGACCGCCTCGAAATCGGCAACGGCCGTCAGCACGTCCAGGGTATCTCCCACGTCCTGGATGTCTTCCGCGCCGGCGTCGAGGGCGACCATCATGACCTCGTCCTCGTCGACGCCGTCCTTGTCCAATACGATCGTGCCCTTCTGGTCGAACATCCAGGCCACGCAGCCCGACTCTCCCATGTTTCCGCCGTTCTTGGTGAAGGCATGGCGCATCTCGGACGTGGTGCGGTTCTTGTTGTCCGTCACCGCTTCCACCAGGAGCGCCACCCCCGCCGGTCCATAGCCCTCGTAGACCAGTTCCTCGTATTGCACGCCGTCCAGCTCGCCCGTGCCGCGCGCGATGGCCCGGTCGATATTGGCCTGGGGCACGTTCTCCGCCTTGGCGGCGAGTATGGCCGTCCGTAGCCGGGGGTTGGCCGTAACCGATCCGCCGCCCTGCCGCGCGGCGATGGTGATCTCCTTGATGACCCGGGTGAAGATCTTCCCGCGGGCGGCGTCTTTCTGCTCCTTCTTCCGCTTGATCGTGCTCCACTTGGAATGACCCGACAACTTGGCCTCCTCAGGGAATCGCTCAGGGAATCGTAACGACCCGTTTCCCCGTTCCCGTGTTATTGGAAGTGTCCCTGGCGCGTATGGCGAGGGTGTGCTCTCCGGACTCCAGCCCGTCCAGGGCGATCTCGAATTCCTCTGTTTCCGAATCCGTTACGCCGTCTTCGGGATGGACCACCCGCCAGTCGCCTCCGTCAATCGCGTATTCGACCCGGAACAGGGGACTGGCGCCGTCCCGGACCGTGAAGGACAGGCGGGCGCCCTGGCCGTCCTGGCCGTCCTGGCTGTCCTGGCTGACCGCCACATCGATCCCGGTTACCAGCGGACCGGTATTGTCCACCAGAAAGGGTTCGCTGAGGTATTCCGCCTCCAGGGCCTGGTCCGGAGGATTGGAAGGGACGTCGCTGGCCACGACGCGGAGGACGTATTCGCCGTCCGGAAAGGTTTCGGAATCCCACGAATAGGAAGGCGTGCGCCGCTCCGACTCCAGCAGTTTCCACGTTTCTTCCGCTTCGCCGCGGAAATAGATCTCGTAAGACAGTCCGTCCCCGTCGGGATCGTTCGCCCGGACCGCCACCGCCCGCATGCCCTTCCGGTAGGCGGGCGACCCGGACGATGCGTTCTGGCCGCGATTGTTGCCCCGGCCGCCGACCTGCGCGGCGATGCCCGGGGGGAGATCGGTCTGTCCGGACTGCCCGCCCGGACCCTGCGCGGCGTCCCGCAGGTAGACGCCCGGCTCGTACACCGTGACCGCATGCACCCTGGGCGGATTGTTCCGGGTCAGGTACGAGGCCGAGACGGACGAGACCGAAGGGGTTTCTTCGTTCCGCGTGCCCAGGACCGCCTTCCACTGCAGGTAACGGGCGCGCGGGCAGGTCAGGGCTTCCCCCGCCGGATCGGTATAGGGACCGGTCCATTCGCTCCAGGTCTGGTCCGGCGAATCCGTATTGCCGGAACGCGCGAACAGGCGGACCGACGTTCCAGGGGGCTGCTCGTTCTCCCACCGGATACGGCCCCACTGCGCCATGCCCCGGGTATCCCGGACGTCGGACTCGTACTCGCCCTCGCGCACGGGCGTGGAACGCAGGCGGTACAGGTTGCCGCGATTGCTCGTCGCCACGACTACGCCGTCCGACGCGTCGGGCGCCAGCGCCGTGATCTGCGACTCCTGCAGTTCGTTCAGCAGCGTGCCGTCGCCCCGTTCCCGGACGCTGTATAGCCGGCCGCTCGACCCGGTGCCGATGAGCAGTTCGTTTTCGCCGCGCATCGCCAGCGACAGGCCTACATCCGTCCCGGACCGCCACCATTCCTCCACCCGGCCGTCCGGATCGATCCTGAAGACGACGCTGCCTCCCGTGGCGAAACCACGGACGGACGACCGATCGGCGCCCTCCGCAGCGGCGGTCACTTCAACCGCGTTGAGCATCGCACCGCCGCCCGGATCATCGGGCGCGCCGGTGGGCGGCGGGGGCATCGAAGCGCCCGCCGTTCCGGCCCGGCCACCGCGGGCACCGCGACGCGGTCCGCTCAGCGCACCGGCGAACACCGCACCGTCTTCGGCGACCAGAAGGGTATTCACCTCACCGTAGGGAGAATCATGAAGGACCGAAATGGCGCCGTCGGACGAAATCCGGTAGACTCTTCCGCCCGGCTCGGTCCCGGCGATGAGCCGGCCCGATCCATCCACGGCCAGGGCCATCACATGGGCCTCCTCCAGCTCGGCCAGCAGGTGTGCCCCGCCGTTTTCGTCGATACGATACACCCTTCCCTGCTCTCCCGTTGCCGCAAAGAGCCCGGCGGCGGCGTCCAGGGCCAAGGACCAGATGTAGCCCGTGCCACCGCCCGTGCCGTCACCCGTGCCGTCGTCCGGGTCGCCGCCCGATCCGTCGTCCGGACCATTCAAGCCGCCATCCCGCGCGGGATCGAAAAACACTGCGTGCGTCCCGTCCGGTTCGATCCTGTAGATACGGCCATCGGGGAAGGTGGCGGCGTAAACCCGGTCATTCCGATCGATCACGACGCTGCGGATCTCCAGCTCGTCCGCATCAAAAAACACCTCGGACCGGCCCGAAGGATCGATCCGGTACAGCTTGCCGTCGTTTCCCGTACCCGCGTACAGGTTCCCCCTGGAATCGGCCGCGAGACTCCAGATCAGCGGTTCGTCGCTCTCGAAAACGAGATCAAGGACCGGGGACAGGGTCAGGCGGCCCTTGCCGGTAATGGAAACGCCCCGGGTTTCACCTTTAATGAAATCCCCGTGTCCGGCCAGTTTCCAGATGACCGGCGTCGACGCGTGGACGCAGAACGCCGCCGGCAGAAACACCACGGCCATGCACAGTACTCGCCACCCCTGTACCTTGCTCAAGTATCAGCTCCTATCGCTTTACGGTCAGCCGGCTCCAGTTCTGCCCGGCGACGACATAGTCCGTGCGGATCGTCTCTTCGGCCACCACCTTCTCACGGATCGGCACGAAACTGCCCTTTGTCCGCTCCGATTCCATGACGGCGAGGACCGACGGGGGCAGACCGGGCATTTCCCTTCCCTTCACCATGCCGCCCGCTCCGCCCTGGAACATCTTCAGGTATATCCGGTTTCCGGTCCGGCGATTGTTGAGCAGCTCGATCAGCCGGGGGCCGTCCGTGGGCCTGTACCGCTGGGGAACGGCATTCAGATCGTGGCGGGTGACAGCCCGGGCGGAACCGACCAGTACCTGTACCGGTCCGCTGGATACAGTCTTGGGGATCGTTACGTCCATTCGCCTGACCACGCGGTCGCCCCGGTAGGGCCGGAGGTATACCCTGACCTCGAGCGTGTCGCCCGGCTCGAAGGTTTCCGAACCGAACCAGACGTCTTCGATGACGGCCGTACTGCGTTCGTCCGATGAATGGATCTCGATCGAGAGGGACTCGATCATCGGCGTGATGAACCGGTTGTCGAGGACGAAACTGAGCACGCCGTTCACGTCCCTGGCCAGCGCCGACAGGGACGCCTGGCCGGAAAACTGGTCGTCGAAGACGACGTCCGGATGGTCCCGAAGGGCAATTCGGCCGCCGAGCGTTATGGTTCGTTCGCCGGCCACGCGGCCGTTCGCCATGATCGTATTCGCCACGGCCATGTTCACCAGCAGCGGCGTCCAGCCGTTCGCCATCATCACGTCGAAACGGTAGGTCCGCGGCGACCGGCCCGCATCGCCATAGGAGAGTTCCACCGGTATCATGCGCGCCGTATCGCCGAGTTGGCCGTATATCCCGTTCGTGTGGTCCCACAGGACCGAGCCGACTTCGTCCGCCACGCTGCTGATCTTGGTGGATCCGGCCTGGTCGGGGATGACTGTGATGATTTCCGCCTGGTTCATCGGGACGTTCAGGGCACCCGTCCACAGGAAGGGATGCCCGAAGGCCAGTATGGCGTCTTCCTCGCGCCAGGTGACCGTACCCGTGCCCGACAGGTTGAAATCGCCCCGGATGAGCTGCGCGCTCACGGCGGATCCGGGTTCCAGGGGGGACGCATCGCCGCCTACGTTGCCCGACATCCCGCTGCTACCGGACCGGCTGCCACTGGCCACACTGCCGCCGGCCACCGGAACGAGGCCGCGCCGGCGCAGTTCGTTATCGAAAAGGGATACGGTGCCTGGGTGGAATCCCGAAAACACCATGGGCACGGCAATGGGTTTGAGACCGGACGGGCTGAGATCGCCCTCGCCGTCTTCCCTTTCGCCGGAGGTTCCGCCCGGCGCGGTCCCTTCCGGTCCGGGTTCGGTCTCCACGACCTCCCTGATGGCCAGCATATGGCCGATCGGCGTGACGCCCCCGATGGGTTTCATTGGAAACGCCCCGAAGCGGTACGCCAGCGCGCCGACGAGTTTTCCGTCGATGTACACGGGGCTGCCGCTCATCCCCGCGATGACGCCCGCCTCGTCGACAAAGGGACCCGAGACGCCCACCATGATGATATCGTGATCCGTGTAGAACTGGTTCTTCAAGACGCCGATCACTTCGACGTCGAAGGTATCGATCCTGGCGTCCTGGAAGACCGTGAGGCCGTATCCCCGCATGCCCGGTTGCACGTCGTCGATATCCATGTAGCCGGCATGCTGGCCGACCGACTGGGCTTCGGCAGGCGAGGTGGATTGGGCCGTGGCCAGCGAAGAGGACCGGCCGTCGGCAGGCATCGCGGACTGGCCCGCGGCAGGCAACGCGGTTGAAAGCAGGCCAGCGAAGAGGAAAAGCACAACCGTCGATTGAATGGTTTGCATAGGGCTATTGCGCGGTGAGCCGGGGATCGGGAAACGACGCGAAACTACTGCAATATACGGTCGCACCACTCCCCTGGGCAACTGGTTTGTCGCGGCTGACGGACGATCCCGGCGCGGCCGTTAACAAAAGAAACCACTTGACTTACCGCGATGGTTCCCCGAGATTCAGACAGCGGCGAAAGGGGGCAGGAAGTGCAGGCCCCGCGTCCTCTTTGACCCTGTCGGAATACGGTTCGCGCATCCCCGAATGGAGCACCATGAAAGAATCCCCGCGCAATAAGACCACGGAAGAGAAGCTGGTGCCGAACGTAAACATGACCATGTCCGAAACGCGCAGCCAGATCGGCGCCATTTCCTCCCGGATCGTGCAATCCTACGACACGATCGGCGGCCTGAACCGTATCGACGGCAAGAACCTGCCTTCCAGGGAACGGGTCTACGGCATCCTGAAGGACCTGCTGGCGCTCTGCTTTCCTGGTTACTTCGGCGCCGAACCCCTCGTGACGAAAAACGTGGCCTTCTACGTGGACGGACTGGTGGACACCATCTACATCCGCCTGAGGGAGGAAGTCACCCGGAGCCTCATGCATGACGCGCAGTGCAAGGGAAAGGACCCCGTGGCCTGCGAGGAGATCGCCGACCGGATCGCACTCGAACTGCTGGAGGCCGTTCCCGGTATCCGGAAACTGCTTATGGGCGACGTGGAAGCTGCCTACGACGGAGATCCCGCGGCGAAGAGCCACGACGAGATCATCCTCAGCTACCCGTGCGTGGAAGCCATCTCCACCTACCGGATCGCCCATGAACTGTACTTGAGGAATACGCCGCTCATCCCGCGGATCCTGTCCGAGCACGCACACAGCCGCACGGGCATCGACATCCACCCGGGCGCGACCATCGGCACCCGTTTCTTCATCGACCACGGAACGGGCGTCGTCATCGGGGAAACGGCGCTGATTGGCAACAATGTGAAACTCTACCAGGGCGTGACGCTCGGCGCGCTGAGTTTCAGGAAGGATGACGGCGGACGTCTCATCAAGGGCGGCAAGCGCCACCCCACCATCGAGGACGACGTGGTCATCTACTCCGGGGCGACGATCCTGGGCGGCGAAACGACCATCGGCCACGATGCCGTCATCGGGGCCAACGTCTGGCTGACGGAGCCGGTGCCGCCCCATTCCAAGGTTACCATCGGCGACCCGAACCTGGACGTGGTGAAGCACGACGCCCGAACGGCCTGAGCGTCCCGGTCACCTGACCTGGCTGGCCGCCTCCGCTGAACTGCCATTGAGCGGCCGCCTGCCCCGATCAACCTGCTTGGTCCGCGTTTTCTGCGATGTATTTTTCCGCTTCCATGGCGGCGGCGCATCCCGTGCCCGCCGCGGTGACCGCCTGGCGGTACACGTGGTCCTGCACGTCCCCGCCCGCGAACACGCCGGGAACGCTGGTGTGCTGCCTCCGGTCCGTCAGGATGTAGCCCTGCTCGTCCACTTCGAGCTGGTCCCTGAAGAGACCGGTATTGGGGGTGTGCCCAATGGCGATGAAGAGGCCCTCGGCGTCCAGTTCCCGGACCTGGTCCGATTCCAGCTCCCGCACGCACACGCCGGTCACGCCGGTGGACTCGTCGCCCAGCACCTCGTCGACCACGGATCCCCACTGGAACGCGATCTTCGGATGTTTCGCGGCCCGCTCCTGCATGATCCTGCTCGCCCTCAGCTCGTGGCGGCGGTGTATGATCCAGACATGGCTCGCGAACCGCGTCAGGAAGAGCCCTTCCTCCATGGCGCTGTCTCCGCCGCCCACCACGGCGACTTTCCGGTCCCGGTAGAAGGCGCCGTCGCAGGTCGCGCAGGTGGAGACGCCCCGGCCGAAGAACCGCTCCTCGCCCGGCACGTCGAGCAGGCGGGGTGACGAACCGGTACTGATGACCACGGCCTTCGCCGTGTATTCGTTCCGGTCCGTCCTGATCCGGTGCGCACCTGGTTCGAACGCCACGTCGGTGACTTCCTCGTACTTCATCTCGGCGCCGAAACGTTCGGCCTGCTGCCTCATGCGGTCCATGAGGTCCATGCCGCCCAGGCTTTCGGGGAATCCCGGAAAGTTCTCGATCTCGCTGGTGAGCGACAGTTGCCCGCCGACCGTACTGCCCGTCAACACGACGGGAGACAGGTTCGCCCGGGCCGCGTAAAGGGCCGCCGTATAGCCCGCCGGACCACCGCCGATGATGACGACCTGCTCCATTTACGGACGCTCCCCGATCATCAGTTTTCTACTATTCGATCCGCTTGATGATGTGAAAGCCCATGGGCGTCTGAACGACTCCGCTGAGCTCGCCGATCTCCAGATCCATCGCGGCCTGCTCGAATTCCGGGATCATTTCGCCCGGACCGAAGAACCCGAGGTCGCCCCCGCTGTCCCGGCTCGAATCGATGGAGGTCTCACGGGCCAGTTCGGCGAAATCGGCGCCGGCGGTCAACCGTTCCATCACGGCGTCCGCGGCCTCCCGCGTGGCGACGACGATCTGGCGGACGCGGATCTTGTTGGATTCGATGGCCTTCGCCCGCTCCTCCACGATCCGCCTGACCCGGTTCAACGCGGCTTTCAACTGGGCGTTTTCCGGCGCAAGCTCGAGGGCCTGCTCATAGTTTGCGATCGCCTGGTCGAAGTCTTCCATCCGCTCGTGCACCAGGGCGATTTCCGCGGATATGCGCGGGTCTCTCGCGCCCAGGTCGAGGATCTCCCCGTAGTAACGCTGGGCTTCGGCAAGACGCCCTTCGGCGAAGGCCAGGCGGGCCAGCGCCACGCGGGGCACGACCGACTGTCCTCCGACCTCCAGGGCTCTTTCCCAGACGGCCCGCGTGCTGTCCGGCATGTTCTTGCTCTGGTAGGCGGTCCCCAGGTTCATGTAGGCGTCCATGTAGTCCGGCGCGAGCGCGGCGGCCCGCTTCCACTCCGTGATCGCGTCGTCGATGCGCTCCAGGCCCATGTAGGCGACGCCGAGATTGAGATGGATCCTGGGCAGCTGGTCCTCCGGGGGAGACAGGGTGAGCACTTTCTCGTAGGCCTCCGCCGACTGCTCGTATTCCTCAGTATCCGAATAGACCTTGCCGAGATTCGTATAGGCGTCGACGTAGGAGGAATCGTTCTCGATCGCCTGCCGGTAGTGGTGGACCGCTTCGTTGAGGTAGCCGCCCTGGTTGTAGGCGATCGCCATGTCGGTATGGGCTGCGGCCAGGTTCGGCCTCCCTTCCATCATCCTTTCGTACTGGATCCTGGCCCAGGCGTAGACGGTATCGGGCGGTACGGTGCGCATGCGCGCGACGCTGAGTGTATCGCCCTCGACGGTCTTGATGAACGCTTCCAGCGCTTCGGCCGAGTCCCCCCTGGAGTGGTGTACCAGCCCCAGCGTGAGGTAGGCGGCAGCGAAAGTCGGCGCGACCTCCAGGGCGTGCTCGAGATGAACCTGCGCGCTGTCATATCGCCCTTGCTCGAAATACACGGCGCCGAGGTTGTTCTTCGTAATGGCGATGGTGGTCAGAAACTGCTGCACCGCGGCCTGCTGGCGCTGCTCGAGCGTCAGGGTAGTGTCGGGCTGCGCGACCTGTGGGGCGGGCGGGGTTGTCGGCGCTTCCGTCCGGGGCGGCGGATCGGTGGTCGTCTGCGCGACCGCCGGACCGGGCCCGATAAGGGAAAGACAAAGGGCGCAGAACGCCATCCAGGTTCCCGGCCGCGCCCATGCGGTTTCCCTTGTCTGATTGACCTTGCTCATTCGCTTCCACCTTCCGGTATGTATCTCTTCAGCGGTCCGCGATACTGTTCAGCAGGGCCGCGTTTCATTCAACGGCTTGCCGTTTCTTCAGGTTCCAGTTCGTTCAGCACTTCCAGGGCCTCTCCCACCAGCGCGAAGCACCCCGTCACCACGACCACGTCGTCCGGTCCCGCCCTGCCCATCGATTCGGAGAGGGCCGCCGCCACCGACGGCGCCGTCCGCGACGGCGTTCCGGCACGCATGCAGGCTTCCGCCACGACCCCGGGATCCGCCTGCCTTTTCCGCAGCACGCGCCGCTCGGGGACGATGATTTCGTCGGCGTACCGCGCGACGACCGCGCACAGATCGTCTACGTTCTTGTCCAGGTGCGCGGAAAGCACGACAATGGCGCGACGGGCCGGAAACAGGCTGCGCAGGCTGTCCGTCAGGCTCTCGGCCGCCAGCACGTTGTGGGCGCCGTCCAGCACCACCCAGGGCCGCTCCTGCAGGATCTGCATGCGTCCGGGCAGCCGCACAGAGGCCAGGCCGTGACGCACGCCCCGGTCCGTGATCTCCATGTCCCGGTCGGACAGCGCCTTCGCCACCCCAACCGCCATGGCCGCGTTGGCGGCCTGGTACGTCCCGGAGAGCGGCAGCGCGAGGTCTTCGAATGTCCAGCCCGCGGCTTCTATGTCGATCACCTGCCGGCCGATCGCTTCTTCCTTGAGCGCGTACCGCACGTCGTCACCCACCTGCACCAGGGAACTCCCATGGCGCCGGCAGGCTTCCCGGATGGCTTCGGACGCCTCCGGAAGCTGGACGGCCGAAACGGTGCAGACACCCTCCTTCACGATCCCGGCTTTCTCGCGGGCGATTTCCGCGATCGTCCCGCCGAGCCGGTCCGTGTGGTCCAGGCCGATGGGTGTAATCGCGCAGACCCGGGGCCGGATTACGTTGGTCGAATCCAGCCGCCCGCCCAGTCCGCATTCGACCACGGCCAGGTCCACCCGGCGTTCCTTAAAATACACAAAGGCCAGGGCGGTGAGTATATCAAAAAACGACCCCATGTCTTTCCACCGCGGCCCGGTTCCTTCGATGGCCGGGCGGGCGCGTTCCGTGAGTTCTGCGAATTCCGGTTCGGATATGGGCTCGCCGTCGACCTGAATGCGTTCGCGCAGGGAGACGAGGTGGGGCGAGGTGTAGAGGCCCACTCGGTAACCGCTTTCTCGGACGATCTCCGCGATCATGGCGGCGGTGGACCCCTTCCCCTTGGTCCCGGCTACGTGTACGGAATCCCACTGCCGTTCGGGATGGTCCAGGGCTTTCGTCAGGGTACTGATGCCCGACAGGTCCATGCGGGCCGGGGCGGCGCCCGGCCGCTTCTCGAAGTCCACGAATCCGTACAGATAGTCCAGCGCCTCTTTATAGTTCATGCGGATATCCCGATTCCTGCCAGGGCTTTTGCGTACTCGAAGGGACTGGCCACCGACCGGCGGCGTATGGCGCCGTACCGTTGGCGGACCTGGGCGGGGACGTCCGCGCTGCGGGCGATGCGCCTGAACACGTTCCGGCCGGGGCGGGCGTTGATCTCGATGATCCACGGCAGGCCGGCAGCGTCCGGCAGGATGTCCAGGCCCACCTCTCCGATGGGTCCGAGTTCCGCGTCCAGGATGCGGCAGGCCGCGAAAGACGCCTCCTCGGCACGGCGCAGGATCTCCTTCCTCAGCGACCGGCCGTACAGCGCGTCGAGGACGGGTTCGGCCTCCTCGGCGCGGGCGCCGTTACTCAGGTTGGTCGTGGGGCCGCTAGTCTGGCCGACGCGGGCCGCCAGGCCGGTCAGGTTCCACCGGGACCGCCCGTTCTTCTGCATGAGCAGCCGCAGGTCGAACTTCGGAAAACGTCGTTCGTCTGCCGGTTCGGCCGATATCCCCTGCTGCACCAGGCATTCCCGGGGCTCCGCGCATGGACCGGCGGTCAACGCCGTTTTCGGGTCCATCGCAGGCCCGGCGGCCAGCGCCATGATCCGGTCCATAGCCGGCCCGGCGCCCCGCGTTTCATAGGTTGCGCCCAGCGTCCTGATGACCTGGCGTCCCTTCGAAGACCGGACGACTTCCATGACGCCCCTTCCCAGGGAGCCGACCCTGGGCTTGACGTACACGTGATCGTACTGCGCCAGGAACGCCCGCAGCGCGTACGCATCGAGGATCTCGGTATGGGGTAAGGCGAGGCCGGCGCCCGCCAGGCGCCGGTGCATCTCCAGCTTGTCCACGGCCAGCCGGACGAAGGAGACGGGATTCACAAACGGTATGCCCGCCCGGTCGAACAGGTCCCGCGCGCGGTCCGCGGCGGGAGAACCGGCGGGATCCAGCACGGGCGCCCGGTCGTAGATGACCGCCGGCCAGGGTTCGCGGCCGTGTTCGACCCACCGGCCGTCCACGACCGTGGCCGCCGACACCGTTCCTTGCGCGGCATCCACGTCCGCCGCGTCGAACACGACCGCGCGCAGGTCCAGCGCCGCCGCCGCTTCGCAGCACTCCTCGAAATACCCCGTGGGCGGACCGAAAGGCCGTCCCAGTTCATCGGGTGCCCGGCGGGTCAGTATGCCCACGGTGGACGGGGCGGAGGTCGGTGGCGCGTCCGTGGTCGCGATCGGGCTCGAGCCCGGACGCCCGGCCTGCCCGTTATACTGAGATGCCTTCGTCTTCATGATCCTGTGGACCGGGTGGACGGCGCGGATCCGGTGGACGGTGTAGATGATTCGGATGATGCGGATCGACTGGCACGGACCGGACGGGCCATCCCTTTCACTTCCTCCAGCGTGGACCAGGTCATGTCGCCCCGTTCCGACAGGCACAGCGCGGACAGGGCGGTGCCGTAGGACAGCCCGGCCGCTAAATCCCCGCGCAGCAGGCCGTACAACAGGCCGGCGTCGAAGGCGTCGCCGGCGCCGAGCCGGTCGACCGGTTCCACCAAGTAGGGATGTGTATACAGAAAACCGGTCTCCGCGGACCAGCCCACGGCCCCGCCCTCGGCCAGTGTCAGTACCACGATCTCGTTACCGAACCGCCCGTGGAGGGCTTCGACCGTTTCCTCCGGCGCCCCGTCCAGCCCGAAGATCAACGCCGCGTCGTCGGATGTGGATACGAGTATGTCGACCTGTTCCAGCAGCGATTCCAGGACGGCGCGGGCCTGTTCGGGCGACCAGAGCTTGGCCCGGTAGTTGACGTCGAATGACGTCCGGTATCCGCCCGCCGCTCGGTTGCCCAAGACCCGGGCGACCGTTTCGCTGCAATCGGCACTCAGGGAAGCCGTGATGCCGGAAGTATGCACGATCCGGCCACCGGAACGGAGCGCTTGTTCCACCACCTCGGTCGTCATGCCGGTCGCCGCGGACCCGGCGCGGTCGTAGACGACCCGGCTGCCTCTCGGCGGCGATCCGGGCTCGAGAAAGAACACGCCGGGCCGACCGTCAGACCACGCCACGTGGGACGTGTCCACCCCGTGCATCGCCAGCCTGGAGGCGATCCATCGCCCGGCGGGATGATCGGGGAGGACGGAGACCCAGGCCACGTCGGCGCCCATCCTGGCCAGGGCCGCCGCCATGTTGGATTCGGTGCCCGCCGCGTCGGCCCGCAGGTAATCGGCCTGTTCCAGCATCTCGCCGTCCACGGGCGAGAACCGGACCATCGTCTCGCCGAAGGTAATGACGTCGTACCGCGGTCGGGAAGGCGCGCCGGAAGGGAAGGAAGAGGGCATGTTCGGATGGGTTGTGCGGGCGCGGCGTCTCAGGCGTAGTGGCAGGCCACCCAGTGGCCGCTGTCGTTCTGTTTGAGTTCCGGCTCGTGCTCGGCGCAGTCGGCCTTCGCGATGGGGCAGCGGGGATGGAAACGACATCCCGATGGCGGGTTGACCGGACTGGGGACGTCGCCCGTGAGTTGAATGCGCTGTTTCTGACGCCGCTTGCTGATCTCCGGAACGGCGGAAAGCAGGCTCTGCGTGTAGGGGTGCTGGGCGTTGTTCGTCACCTCGTCGGTCCGTCCCGCCTCGATGAGCTTGCCGAGGTACATGACCCCGATGCGGTCGCTGATGTGGGCGACAACGGCCAGGTTGTGGGCGATGAACAAATAGGTCAGGTTCAGCTCGCTCTGCAGGTCCTGGAGCAGGTTCAGGATCTGGACCTGGATGGAAACGTCCAGGGCGGATACCGGCTCGTCGCAGATGATCAGGCTCGGGTTCAGCGCGATGGCCCGGGCGATGCCGATGCGCTGGCGCTGGCCGCCGCTGAACTCGTGGGGATAGCGGTCCACGTAGGCCTCGCCCAGTCCCACCATCTCGAGCAGGCTGACCAGCCTCGTCCTGCGTTCCTGCCGGTTGCCCACGCGATGGATGTCGAGGGGCTCCTGGACGATGTTCCCCACCGTCATGCGCGGGTCGAGCGAGGCGTAGGGATCCTGGAAGATCATCTGGAGCCGCTTGCGGACGGGCTTCAGGTCATCCTCGGACATGTCCGCCAGGTCGGTACCTTCGAAGAAGACCTTCCCCGCCGTGGGGCGGTACAGCTGCAGCACGGTCAGCCCCAGGGTGGACTTTCCGCAGCCGCTCTCGCCCACCAGTCCGAAAGTCTCGCCCCGGTCGATGGAAAAGGAAACGCCGTCCAGGGCCCGGACGGTGCCGCCTTCCTCCTTGCGGCCCAGCCCTTCTTCCAGTTCGAAGTGCTTGACTACGTTGTCCAGTTGCAGCAGAGGTTCGTTCAACGCGTCCTCCAGGATAGCTTGCGGCCGAGGTCACCTGCCCGGTGCTGGCGGCCAGTGCCGATCTCGGCGGCCATATCAGCAGCCCAACTCAGTACAGCCAGCAGGCGCAGTCGTGCTCCTGCGCCACGTCCTTCAGCACCGGATCTTCCTCGCACCGGTCAAATCGGCTCGAACACCGGGGCGCGAACCGGCAGCCGGGCGGAAGCTGGATCAGGTTCGGCGGCAGTCCGTCGATGGGTTCCATACGTTCCTTCACCGAGGGACCCAGCTTGGGCACGGACTGCAGCAGCCCATGGGTATAGGGGTGCTTCGGATCGTCGAGCAGCGTGTCCACCGGCCCCGATTCGATGATGCGGCCGGCGTACATGACGATCACCCGGTCGCACACCTCGCCCACGACGCCGAGGTCGTGGGTGATGATGACGACGGACATGTTCAGTTCTTCCTGGAGCTTCATCATCAGTTCCAGGATCTGGGCCTGGATCGTGACGTCCAGCGCCGTGGTCGGCTCGTCGGCGATGAGCAGCTTCGGGTTGCACGCGATGGCCATGGCGATCATGACGCGCTGCCGCATCCCCCCGCTGAACTGGTGGGGGTAGTCGTTCAGGCGCTGCTCCGGGCTCGGGATATTGACCATCTGCAGCAGTTCGATGCTGCGGTCCGTGGCCTGCTTCTTGTCGAGACCGAGATGGAGCTGAAGGGGCTCCCGCAGCTGCCAGCCGATGGTCAGCACCGGGTTGAGCGACGTCATGGGGTCCTGGAACACCATGGAGACGATGTTGCCCCGGATCTCCTGCATCTCCGATTCGGAAACGGTGCGCAGGTCCACCGGCGGTTCGTCGGCGCCGGGCCGGAACAGGATGTTGCCGCTGACGATGCGTCCCGGGGGACTCGGGATGAGCCGCATGATGGAGAGCACGGTGGCGCTCTTGCCGCACCCGCTCTCCCCCACGATGCCCACCGTTTCCCCTTCCGCCACGTCGAAGCTCACGTTGTCCACGGCCCGCACCGCGCCGCCGCGGGTGATGAAGTGGGTCGAAAGGTTTTCGACCGTCAGTAAAGGTTCCATCATTCCTCTTCCAGGGCCTTGGACTCTTCGATGACCTTGGTTTCGATTTCCCGCGGCATTTCCTCGTAGCGGACGAACTTCCGCGCGTGGCTGCCGCGCCCGTGCGTGATGGACCGCAGCACGGTGGAATACCGGTACAGTTCGGCCAGGGGCACTTCGGCCCGGACCACCTGGTTGCTCCCCCGGGGCGACATGCCCAGGATGCGGCCGCGCCGGCTGGAAAGATCGCCCATCACGTCACCCATGTAGTCCTCGGGAACGACCACGTCCACTTCGTAGATCGGTTCGAGCAGGACGGGCCGGGCTTCCATGAAGGCCTTCTTGAACCCCATGGACGCGGCGACCTTGAAGGCCATTTCGGAGGAATCGACCGTGTGGAAGGAGCCGTCGTACAGCGTGGCCTTCAGGTCGACCACGGGATACTTGGCCATCACGCCCTCCACCATGGCCTCCTGGATGCCCTTGTCCACGGCCGGAATGAACCGGCTCGGGACAGCGCCGCCCACGATGCCGTTGTCGAATTCGTACCCATCCCCGCGCTGCCTGGGTTCCACGCGCAGCCAGACGTCGCCGAACTGCCCGCGCCCCCCGCTCTGGCGCTTGAAGCGGCCCTGGGCCTCGGACTTGCCCTTGATCGCCTCGCGGTAGGGGATGCGCGGCTGCACCATCTCGACTTCCACGCCGAAACGGCGGCTCAAGCGCTCGACGATGAGGTCCAGGTGCATCTCGCCGGCCCCGGCCAGGATGAGCTGCTTGATCTCGCTGTTGTACTGGAAGGAAAAGGAGGGATCCTCCTCGTGCAATCGGGAGAGGCCGGTACTGATCTTCTCTTCGTCGTCCTTGCTCTTCGGCAGGATGGCCACGTTCGCCACGGGCTCGGCGAAGTCCACCCATTCCAGGTCGAAAGACTTCTGCCGCGTGCTCAGGGCGTCGCCGGTGTGGGTGTCCTTCAGTTTCACGGTGGCGCCGATCTCGCCGGCGCGGATGACGTTCAGCTCATTGCGGGTGTGGCCGTTCGTGTGGTAGATCTGGCCGAACCTTTCCGACGTGTTCTTCGTCGAGTTGTACACGTCTCCGCCGTGCTTGATCTCGCCGGAATACACGCGGAAATAGGTCAGTTCCCCGATATGGGCCTCGGAGACCGTCTTGAACACCAGCGCGGCCAGGGGACCGGACGGATCCGGGTCCAGCGCGACTTCCTCGTCGCCCGAAGCGGAGACCGTCACGGCCGGGCGGTCCGCCGGAGAAGCCATGTACGCGGCCGCCGCGTCCATCACGCCGGAGACCCCGATATTGCCCGAGGCGCACGTCGCCAGGACGGGGAAGACCGCGCCTTCCAGCACGCCTTTGCGCAACCCCTCCAGGAGCTGCTCATCGGTCAATGCGCCTTCTTCGAAATAAACCTCGAGCAGTGCGTCGTCGGATTCCGCCACGGTTTCTACCAGTTTTTCCCGGTGTTCCTCCGCCTGGTCGGCGAGGTCTGCCGGGATCTCGGAGCGATTGCCCTTGCCGTCGCCGCCTTCGAAAGTCACCGCCTCCATGGCGACCAGGTCGACGACGCCCGAGAATCCATCCGCTTCGCCGATCGGAATCTGGACGGGAACGGCCTGCGTGCCGAAGCGTTCCTGCAGGCGGCCCAGCGCGTCGTAGAAGTCGGCGTGTTCCTTGTCCAGGAGGTTGACCACCACCATGCGCGGCAGGCCGTACTGGTCCGCATACTCCCATGCGCGCTCCGTCTCCACCTCGATGCCTTCGATGGCCTTGACCACGATGACCACGTTGTCGGTCACGCGCATCGCGCAGTGCACTTCGCTGGTGAAATCGGAATAGCCCGGGGTGTCGAGAATATGGAGGTCGTGGTCGTTCCACTCGCAGTACAGCGGCGTCAGGTTCATGGAAATGCGGTGTTCGATCTCCTCCTCGCGGTAGTCCGACACGGTGTTGCCGTCGTCCACGCTGCCCAGCCGGGTCGTGGCGCCGGCGTTGAAGAGCATGGCTTCCGCCAGGGAGGTCTTGCCGCTCCCCCCGTGGCCCGCGAGGCAAATGTTTCTGATTTTTTCGATGTTATATTCCTTCACGAACACCCCTCCTCTTCGGGACTGCGCTCTCCAATTACCATGCTTCTTTTTCAGTACGAAGGTCGACTTGCCGGGAAAACCCTAATATGTTGCGATCCGGCTTCTGGTGTCAAGGTTTTAGGGTATTGCACCGGGCAGCGCTTCGGGAGGCGCATTGTCCCGGTTCAAACCTGGAGTCTCCAATTCACAATCAGGTTGAAACAGGCTTCAGAGCAATCCAACCATCCTTCGTTTCGCCAGGCGTATCCTATCGCCATGAGTTGAATGGCCGACTGTTCAACTCAAGCAGTAGTTTTGATGGATCTTTAACCCTTTCCTGATTCGTGCGGGTTTTGGCCGAGGAGCCTTGCAAGACCACAGTCAGGTTCATATTACGACCGCTCCCGTGTCTACCACTTCCTTGACACTTACAGGTTTGACATATTCCTTCATGAAGCTGCCCTCATATGCTGCTGACTTGCCTTCGCCAGGTATTCTTACAGTTGAAAACTGTCGACGATCGTCGACGAAACGCAACTTCGAATACGACAACCAGTCCATAATCTGCGGGATGGTATCGATTGAGGACGTTTAACTATCGTTATCTCGTAATGTGTGCGCTTGCCACACTGCTATGCATGCAATTGGGACTGGTGGTGTGGACACTGGTTCGATTCACGCAGATCGAACACTGGTCGCCCGGTATTCAGTTTTTCGGAAATGATATGATACAAACGACAGGATTGACGAAGAGTGCCGTAAGCAATCTCCAGGAAGGCACGTGGTTCCATCTCGTCCGGATTCGCGAGGACGAGGGCATTATCGCAGTGCAGATCGAGAACGGAAGTCCTGCCGACCTGGCCGGACTGCAGTCGGGCGATCGGATCATATCCGTAAATGGAATCGATCTGAGATCACGTCCCGAAGCTTATTTCCAGGCGCGTTTGCAGAGTCAGCCCGGAGATCGTCTCGAACTCGTCTGGCTTCGCGGAGATCGGATACGTACCGGAATCCTGACACTCAAGGAGATCGAGGAGGTGCCTTACGCACTACAGGTTAATCAACAGGAGATCGTGATGGGCGTCGGAGCGATGACCTGGTTCCAGAGAGGAACTTTCCTGATCTTCCCCATCGTGCTGTTGGGTTTCGGAACGTGGATGGGATTCCGCAGTCCGCGAAATATCGTCGCCTATCGTTGCACAATGCTCTTCCTCGCTACGGCACTCACCTCGTCGCCCGCCTTTCATCCCATGATAGCGGGATGGCCGGCTTGGGTGATATCACTCAGTATCTTCATCGTCGTATCGGCAACATTCCTGGAAACCATTCTCATCTTCCAGATCCTGTCTGTCTTTCCGGGTTCGACGGCTTTTGGATCATGGCTGCGCCGAAAAACACTGTTCATTATGACGCCAATCTTCGTGTGGGTAATCTTTAGTTTGATCTACTATCTGAATCTCACCCATGGCTGGGACAATGAGATCGTGCAGTTCGTCATCCGCATCGTCGAACCCGTTCCCGTTCCCACGTTTCCGCTCCTCGTCGTAATCTTAGCAGGATGTCTGCTGATTGCCCAGCGTTCCGTGGCGCGCCGGCAACAGCGCATGCGACTCCAGATCATCGAGGCTGGATTTTTCCTGGCCCTCATCCTCGCACCGTTGTGGACAATCGTGCAACCTGGTACGCTCCTGGCCTCGTGGGGTCTGGTCCCGACAGCCGGTCCGGCCTTACCCGTGATCGTGTGGATGATCGACCGCATTTTCCAAGTGGGGTTGAAGTGTGCGTTGCCCCTCTCCTTTGCCTATGCGATCCTGGCCCATCGCGTCTTCGGTTTGCGGTTCGTCTTCGGAAGGAGCCTGAGGTATCTGGCCACCACGCCGGGTACGTACCTGGTCCTGGTACTAGGGATGTTCATCGTACTGTACGAAACGATAGTCATCTGGCCAATCGGGCTGAATGAGTCCAATCTCCTGCCGGCCGGTATTGCGGCCGTACTCATCCTGGCTATCGTTGTTGTATGGACATGGGTGAAGACGCCGATCGTCCGGTATATGGATCAACACCTGTTTCCGAATGAATACCAGAATCGCCAGCGGCTGTTCAGTTTGGGACGTCAGTTAACATATTCAAAGGACCGGGATATCCTCCTGGAAAGAACTGGACAGGAATTGCTCGAATGTCTGGATCTGTCCTTTGCGGCGATCTATCTCCATGAGGGAACCCGGGCGACACCATCGGCTTCCTGGTACGGAGCAAGGGAAGTTCCAGGACTGGAGGAGTCGAGAGACGTTTCGTATTTCATGGGGAATCCCGAATGGGTGGTACGTCTGCTACAGACCATTTCCGCCGAGCGACCAATTATTGAGTACAGTGACATTCAGACTGATGAGAACCTCAAGGGCTGCGGATTCGAACTAATCGTGACACTGCGTAGCAGGTCCGAACGGCGGGGAATCATCGCACTAGGCGCCAAGCTTTCCGAAGAACCGTTCAGTAACGACGAGAAAGAACTGCTGCTGGTATTGGCCACGGAAATGGAACTGGCCCTGGACAACATAGCGATGGAAACGTCGTTGAAGCTTCAGGCTCAGAGATCCAAGATGCTCTCCCATCGCCTGATCGACATTCAGGAGTCGGAGCGAAAACGGATTGCCCGGGACCTACATGACGATACAGGACAGGCCCTTACCGTGCTGAAGGTAAGCCTGGAAACAGCGCGGAAAGATCTTTCCGGGGTCGCCAATGACACACAGGAGAGGCTTGACGACGCGGTAGCGTTGACAGACGAGACCCTGTTAAAACTGCGAATGATTGCCCGAGACCTTCGCCCGCCCACCCTCGATACCATAGGGTTGAACGCGACGCTGGAACGGTTCTGCCAGGACTTTGCCCAACGAACGCAGGTTCGGGTCACTTATGAGGGTCTGGATTCCAAACGGCAGTTCCCTATGATCGATATCTGCCTATACCGTATCCTGCAGGAAGGCCTGGCAAACTGCGCAAAACACGCACAGGCCAGTCATATCGGAGTGAATTTGACACACGACGAGAATGAAATTCGTCTTGTAATTACCGACAACGGCCAAGGGTTCGATCCGGCGGTTACACTAGGTAGTGAGGATGCTGCCGGAATCGGATTGATCGACATGCAGGAGCGTCTCGAGTCTCTGGGCGGCCGCCTGGATATCCAGACCGAGCGGGGTGCCGGGGTCCGGCTAACCGCTTTAATTCCGTGGAGTGAATATGATCCGAATCGTTATCGCTGACGATCACCATTTGATTCGTCAGAGCATTGTTTCATTACTCGATCAGGTCGAAGACATCGAAGTAGTCGGCGAGGCCGCGGATGGTTATGAAACGCTGAAACTGATTCACCGGAAGAAGCCTGACATTGTGATGGTCGACATCGCCATGCCTCTACTGAACGGTATAGAGACCACGCGACGAATCCAGGAAATGGTCATAGATACCCGCGTCATCATACTGTCCATGTATTCGGAAGATGATGTGGTGCGTCAGGCACTCAGCAGCGGTGCGAAGGGATATCTCCTCAAGAGCTCCGTCTTCGAAGAACTCCTGATCGCCATACGGTCCGCCAGCAAGGGTAAAATCTACCTTTCACCTTCTATCGCTCAAACCGTGATATCGGAGTATCTTAAGAGTGAGCCGGCAACTGAAGACATGAGCCTTCGGGAACGGCTGGTATCTCGTGAAAGAGAGATTCTGCAACTGGTCGTGGAAGGTCATACAAACCAGGACATGGCACATATCCTGAACGTCAGTGCAAAAACCGTCGAGAGACACCGCGCCAGTCTGATGAAGAAGCTCGAAGTCCGTAACCTGCCTGACCTCATCCGCATCGCCCTTAAGCACCGGATTGTCTTCCCCGACGAATAGTCCCACAGTGATAGACTCCTGCCTTGATTGCCGTCTGGTTTCTGTTCTGTCTGAAGAAGCTTGCCGCTCCTTGCTTCATAAAGCACCTTGCGTTTCTTCATTAAGATTAGGGTAACACCCTATGGTAAGTATTCCCTTTTAATGTATATATAATACCATATCACGAAGGATCTCGTACCGTATCCGTCCTTCAGACAGGATCGGGTTCATCGATATGATACGAGTAATGATTGTGGATGACCATCACCTGGTCCGACAGGGATTACGACAACTACTCGAAAAGGAATTCGATATCCAGGTGGTTGCCGATGTGGCGGATGGGCAGGACGCCGTGGACACCGCAGGTCGAATCCGCCCGGACGTCGTCGTGATGGACGTTGAGATACCAGGAATCGATGGTATCGAAGCGACCGGACAGATTCGCACGGAATACCCAGCAACCCAAGTTGTCATGCTGTCGATGCATTCCGATCCGGTCCTGATCCGAAAGGCCTTCGAAAGAGGCGCTAAGGGCTACGTACTCAAGAAATCAATAAGCGAGGATTTGATCAAAGCCATCCATGCCGTTTGTAGAGGCATCACCTACCATTCCCGGTCCATCGAACAAGCCGAACAGGCATTTGAACAACCTCCTCGAAGTACCAAACCCCAACTTACGCTCCGCGAACGCGAGGTACTGCAACTAATCTCAACGGGATACACTAATCAGCAGATTGCCGTTACATTGGGTATCAGCATAAAGACCGTTGAGATTCATCGAAGCAATCTGATGGCCAAACTAGGCACGCACAGTCTTACCGATTTGATCCGTACGGCGATCAGATTGGGCCTGGTTGAATAGTAAGAATAACCTTCTTTTTCTGATCTGAACCGTCTTTCCTTTCCGACGACAACCATTAAAAGAACGAATTATCTGGATTCTTGAGGGTGAGATTCGTGCAAAGGTAGGGAAACACCCTATATGCAATCGATTCTCTCTCCCTATCTTCGTAGGCATATCGCTATTCTTGAGCGCAAACTGTTCACACGGTTGCATCACTGAATGACTCATTTTCATGAAGGAGCTTATGATGTCTATGTGGAACTGCCCACTCCCGCAAATGCCCGAACATCAAGAACTCAAAGAGGCTTTCGAGCACAGGATCTATCCGGCAACGCTTAGAGGCTGGGGACACTACTTCATGGGGATGGGAGCCCTGGAAGAAATAGATGACCTGGAAGCGTGCCTTTCCGGGAATACCATGACGTATCGAACCTCGCTGAATACTGCCGGAGAAAGCTTCCGGATCGCGAAGGAACATCTCCAATATGCTCTCGATCTCTGCACTGAACTCCGTGCGTTGCTGCCGGAATCGGTCCGCAAGATGTTATCGCCAAACATCAAGGTGTTCTACGAAATGATTGCCCTTCTCGAAGAAGCTGAATTAGCTATCACAGATGGAGGAATCCCAACGCTGGAATGCTTGCACGGAGTATCGGAACTTATCCGAGAAGACATGGTGTTTGGAGAGCGAATGGCCAAGGTCAACCGTGGTACGGAAGGGCATTTTCCGTACCCTGACAATGAACTGGTGGAAGTGCTCGAAACGTCGAAGGCGATTTGAAAAGTGCGTTTCAGTTATTTGCATTCATTCTGGCCTCATCTTGGTCAGTTACGTCATTAGGCTCCTTGGGGTTGAGGACACGTTCGCAATACCAGTGGTAATTACCCTTATGTACCAGGGAGCTTTTCTTAATGCAAAACCAACCAAATTGGAAAAAGACCAGTGTGATCGATCGAAGGTGTAAGGTCGAACAGGAATCTAATAGAAGTCGAATTAATCCCGCGATAACCCCGGATGACACTGCTTCAAAGTTAACTCCTCTGTTCAACATATGGCATACCGATCGCATAGAAAACACGGCTGATCAGGTTTTTATTCGTTGCCGTAAATCAACTGATACATAGCGCATGTTCCCTCGGTTTGTTATTAAGTAACTATAATAACGATGTGGGGTACTGCGCGTTGGTCGAGACTTTCCAGGTCCGATCATGACCTGGACCGAAACACCGCTTACCATGCCGGTCCACATTGACTCTTTGGTGGTAGACTACCTCGTGTTTTTCCTCAAGATACCCCGTTGCCATATCCTGCCTTGATGGACACATCGTCCTCATGGGTGTTTTCGTCAAAATCCGGAACTGTGAAGCCGGGATGTCGGCCGCTTTGTTCCGCTCCCTACGTCCGAGGTAGCTTTAGCTGCCGAAGCGGGATCAATAGGTAATAGGACCTTTATGCAAAGTCCAAATTTGAGTGTTCGAAGTAGGACTACACATTGGAGGATACATGGTATCATCAGAAGGCAGTGACCATAGTTCAAACGGGCACGTTCAAAGTTATCACAACCATCCTGCTTTTAATTCGATTGTTCACAAGAGCGACGTTATGAAACGTATCTGTACGATGACCTTTCAGTATTCACAGACGGATTTGCCAGTATTGATAACGGGAGAAACTGGAACCGGGAAAGAACTAATCGCCAAGGCGATTCATGCGGCAAGCAATCGCGCCGAGCAACCCTTTGTCGTCGCGGACTGTGCCGCGCTTCCCGAGACACTGATGGGAAACGAGCTTTTCGGTCACGAAAGGGGAGCCTACACCGGTGCCGACAGGAAACAGCCGGGTTTGTTCGCGATCGCGAACAAAGGCACCATCTTTCTTGATGAAATCGGCGAACTGCCGTTGACCGCACAGGCTGTACTTCTGCGGGTACTTCAGGATGGAACGTATCGGCCCTATGGCAGTGTCCGTCAAATGACCACGGATGTACGTGTAATCGCAGCTACCAATCGAGATCTGCAGGATGCCGTGGTTCAAAGGTCATTCAGACTTGATCTCTTCCACAGGATCAGGAGCGCGGTTCTTCAGATACCTCCGCTTCGGTCCCGTACCACAGATATACCATTACTCTTCCATCACTTCTTGAGAAAACTGACGCCTTCCGATGCACGGCCGTTGGAAGTATCACCAACTGTAATGTCCAGGGTGCTATGTCATCGATGGGAGGGCAACATAAGAGAACTGGAGAACAGACTCAGATCGGCGATTGCGTTGGCGTTGAATGGTCGGATTGCCGTCGAGGATGTTTTTCCGGAGAACTTCGAGCAAGTAGAGCGTCGCAGTGAGATGCCGTCTCTACAAACCATTAGAACCGATATGACGAATGATACCGAGATTCAGTACCTGGAGGACATTTTAAGGGACACAAATGGAAATGTATCAAAGGCTGCGGAAATCGCCGGAGTGCATCGAACCCATCTGTACAATCTGTTTCGAAAACATGGAATAGATCCAATTGATTACCGAGTATGAATATGAGTAGGACTGATTAGAGGCCGAGTCGTGCTCCGATATATACTACCTCTCCATGCTCATTCATTATCAGGACATTCGACGTATTGTTCAACTAATAGCAACTGCTGCAGACACAAGCACATCGTTAAGATACGCCCGCCAGAAGCTCGGTTATCTCACATTAAATACCAAGCCCTCAATACCGTACATCGGCCATGAACGTCTAGTAAAAACCGGGATTCGATCTCCATACCGCCCGAATACACTATGCGCAATGGTCGAACTCGATGCCGAGGCTGTTGCGACCGCCGGTGGTTAAGAAAACTACAGAATCAGACTGGGTCGTCGAAGGGATCTGGATTGATCGAAATGGGTAGATTAAACGAACACATGGCATACGAAATCGATTAGAAGTATGGTGGGTGCAACTCAATCTGGAACCACAGATCAGTCTTTCGTACCCATCAATCCCGATGCTATGATCCCCGAAGGAATTGATACAAAACTCAACCCTGTTATTAGAAGGAAGAAGGTAAATATCCTGCCGCCCAGTGTGACTGGGTAGACATCCCCGTATCCGACTGTTGTCAACGTCGCCACAGCCCACCACAGTCCATCAAATACCGATCCGAAACTATCCGGTTGGACTTCACGTTCAAAAAACCAGATACCCGCTGCCGATACGTAAATCAGTATAAGAGAGACAACGACAAAGACTATTATCTCTTCTTTCTTTGCCGATACCGCGTGTCGAAGCCGGTCTAATGCACGAGTGTAACGCAGCAACTTCAGGAGTCTGAAAATCCGTAATATCCTGAAAGCTCTTATGAATCTTCCATCTATGAATCCAGCACTTACAATCGATATGAAAAACGGTAGTATCGCGACAAGATCGATAATACCATAAAAACTCAATACATAGTCTCGTTTCGGTCTAGCCACGGAGACACGAAGTATGTACTCGATTGTAAACAGTCCTACAACTACCGCTTCCAGTATCCAGAATACATATCTGCTTGATGCTGAAATCTCCGAGGTGGTTTCTATGGAAAACAATATGAGCGATACTACCACCAGCCATAATACAGCCATTTCAAAAAGTCGATGACCAACGATTGCTCTTAAAGACCTGAGATGCATCGCTCGTTTTTGGGACATTCGGCTCTTTCCCTATCAGATGTCGCTAATTAAAGATCCTCTATCCCTCGTCACTTCGTAGGACTGCATCCCCCGTTATGATAATGATACTCGCCAGTCCTATGGTCAGTATGCCCGCCGTTTTTGTCCGTTCGACCGCTGTGACCGAACACCATCGGTGTCAGGAATATCAAGATCGCAGATATGAGAATTAAACGTTTCAGCAAAGTACTCGCCCTCCGTTCAATTACAATCCGGTTTCTGTATCACGAATTGGTTCGCATGACTCATACACATTCTAGATAGCGACAACCTTGGCCGTATCCATCGTAAGCCCGTACTTCCTCTTGATCTCTATCCACTTCGCTACATTCCGGATACTGGTCGTTTTCCGGCAACCACCTATGGTACTCCTATCTGAATACGGATATGTATCTACAGGACATTATGGGAGTTATCATATAACTAAATGAGTATGGGAGTGACGGACTAAAGTCTCAATAGGGTGAAACCCTCATTATCGAAAAACACCAGTTCCTAATTCCTGGTTGATTGCAGGATGGCCGACCTGGAGAGTATCAGCGGGTCACATATCTCCCGAACGAGAGACCTTTCCATGAGAGTAAAACCGAATCAGTCCGTTGTAGAGATCGTCCGGGCGTACAGGCGACAGTACGAAAAGGACGCTAGCAAGGCCGACCGCGCAATCCTGGAGAACAGTCGAGCCTTACTGTACGATGAGCTTGAGGAAACATCCTGGAATCCGAAGGTCGTTCACAGCGGCTTTGAACTGTTTTATCGACTAGGCGACAAAGTAGCGATCGTGGATCTGTTGAATCGCTACCTTGATATTCCATCATTGGAAACATCGGAAGAGACCTGGGCGAGGTGGAACCTGACCGACAACCTGGCGATGTTGCGCCGATGCGAAGAGGCCGTCGAAACGCAGAAGGCGTTTCTGGATTGGGGTCGCCGGCAGTTGCCAGCCCCGGACTGGCAACTGCCGGCGGAATGGCCTTTTGATTTTGGGCACAATTGGAGACCTTACAGAAAAGACGCGCCAGCCGACGAATGTCTGCTGTTCAGAATCATGTATGACGGGACCCAGGCCCGATGCTGGATCGAGGTGTCCCGATCGGACGAATGGCTTGGTATTTGCCGTGAACTGATGAACGAAGTCCCTCCGACCGACCACAACCGCGTGGAGCGGCGTTACTACATCCGCACGGCATGCGCTGTTTTGAACAACTCAGGCAGACCAGCCGAAGCACTTAATGAAGCAGAGGCGCTGGATCGTCTCTCCCGGGAGAAAAAGCACTGGGAGGAGGCCGCGGAAACCGAATTAGATGCATGGGCCGTTGAAATCGAGGCACATCGCATGCTGGACGATATGCCCGGTTTACGGAGGGTCGCACGAATCGTCACTTCTCAATTAGAACAACAGTACGAGCGCCGAGCAGCATTGAACAAGGAGGAAGTCCGGGCGCTGTGGGGATTGTATCACAACACGGCCGTGCCGATTTACCGCGCCCGGCAATACGATTTGGCGATACCGCTTTTCAGACGAGCCATTGAACTGGGCATTCCTTCGAACCACGCCTACCTGTGGCTCGCCGCATCGATCTGGGCGACCGAAAGGGATAGAACCCGGGTATTGTCCCTGCTCAGGCAGGGTGTCGTATACTCTCGATTCGGGCGACATGGTACGACCAGGCAAGGGATTGCCCCGGAGTTCGAGGATGTGGTGGACGATCCCGAATTCCGGGCTGTATTGATAGGCTCGTAGCGCAGATCTGCCGCCGTCGATTCGTCATACGCCGCATGATTCGGCTCGGCCGGCGGATCAACCGGTACTTCGAGGTCCTCGAGAGCCTGGAAGAGGAAGTGACGGTCATCACGTCCATGTACTACAACTTCGGCAACATGGAAAGGCTTGTATTGCAGTAGAAGACACGTAACTATATTCGGTAATGTCGGATATTTCGTTCTTACCATTAACTACTCCGTCGCGACGGGTAAATCAAATACCATTCGGCCATTGGATATTCCATAGAGTTCGCATAAATGAACACTCTCATCTACAGATATCTCGCACTCAGCACACTGGTCATAGCGCTATGCGTTCAGATGGGTCTGGTCGTGTGGACGCTGGTCCGGTTTACGCAGATTGAGCACTGGTCGCCGGGTATCCAGTTCTTCGGAAATGAAATGATTCAGACGAAGGGACTGATGAATAGCGCGGTGAACAATCTGCAGGAGGGCACGTGGTTCCATCTCGTTCGCATACGCGAGGACGGCGGCATTAAGGTCAAGCAAGTAGTAGAGGACAGCCCAGCGGACAGAGCCGGATTGCGACCGGATGACACGGTGATCTCCATTGATGGAATGGATCTCAGGACAAGTCCGCAAGCCTATTTCCAGGCGCGTTTGCGGAGCAAGCCCGGCGACCGTTTTGATCTCGCCTGGCTTCGCGACGGCAGGATTCACAACGGTATCCTCACGCTTGAGGCCACGGAACAGGTACGGTACGCCGTCGAGGTTAATCAGGAGGAACTCGTACTGGGCGCAGGAGCAATGACATGGTTTCAGCGAGGTCCCTATCTGATCTTCCCTATTGTACTTTTGTGTTTCGGTTCATGGATCGGATTCAGGCGCCCAGGCAACAAAATCGCTTTTCAGTGCGCGTTGCTCTTCCTCACAACAGCGCTCTCCGTGTCGCCTGCGTTCCATCCCATGATCGTTGGTTGGCCTGATTGGATCTTATCACTCAGTATTTTCGTCACTACCCTGGCTTACTTTCTCGAGTTCATGCTCCTGTTCAGCATCCTGACCGTATTTCCAATCGAAACTGAACTCGGATCCTGGATGCGAAAACGGGCGCGGTGGATCCTGATACCCCTCTTCGCCTGGATCGTCATGCGTATTATTTATCTTCTAAGTCTGACCAATGGCTGGAATAGTGATTCGATACGGACCATCATCTCTTTGGTTGAATCTGTTCCGGTCCCCACGTTACCCGTTCTGATTGTTTTCATAGCGGCCTGCCTGCTTCTCGCCCAACGATCCGTCGCACGTCGACAGCAGTACACGCGCCTGCAGTTCATCAACGTCGGATTCGTGTCAGCCTTTGTTTTGGCACCGGTTTGGACCATCATTCAACCAGGTACGTTCATGGCCACATCGGTAATGGTACCGCTGCAGGGTGCCCTATTGCCATTGCTCGTATGGTTGCTCGACCATATCGTCCTCGTAGGGTTGAAATGCATTCTGCCGCTTTCCTTTGCATATTCGATTCTGGCTCACCGCGTATTCGGCCTCAGGTTCATCGTCGGAAAAAGCCTTCGGCAGTTCATTTCCAACCAGGGCGTTAATCTTCTACTGAGTCTCGGGTTGCTCCTGATTATCTATGAAACAATAACCTTCTGGTCTACCGGCGTAGAAGTCTCCGACCTGTTGATTACGGTTGTTACCGCGGGATTCATCCTGATACTCGTCGGTGGCTGGACCCTTGCAAAACCAGCAGTCATCCGGTTTATAGACAGATATCTGTTTCGTGATGAAATCGAGAACCGTCAGCGACTCTTCAGGCTCAGACGGGAGTTAACGCATTTTCAGGAACGAAACGCCCTTCTTAAGGGAACGGGAAGTGAACTGCTTGAGGTGCTGGACATCTCGTATGTAGCGATCTACCTCAACGATGGACCTCGGAAGTCGATATCGGTAGCCTGGTACGACGTAAACAAGAAGTTCGACAGTGAGCCGAAAAAAGACGAAGCCTTCTTTAGTGAGTCAGTTGTCAAAATCGAAGCATTGTTGAAGCTGATGTCTCCGGAACGACCCTTAGTCGAATCTGAAGACCCTTATGTCCAGAATCGGGTTTCAGATCTCGGTTACGAACTCATCATCTTACTACGTGGTGAATTGCATGCTCAAGGTTGTATCGCAATCGGAGCCAAGGTTTCGGAAGAACCCTTTACCGGCGAAGAAAAAGAACAGTTACTGGTACTGGCTGCTGAACTGGAGATGGTGCTGAAGAACATAAAAGCAACTACATCGCTGAGAATGCAGACACAACGCCTCAAGAGACTTTCCAACCGACTCATCGACATTCAGGAATCAGAAAGGCGGCGGCTGGCACGGGATATCCATGACGATACCGGCCAGGCGCTTACGGCCCTGAAAATGAGCCTGGAAATAACCCGGAACGAATTGACCAGCGATGCCGATCATACTGCAGAACGGCTGAATGACGCTGTGGTGCTGGCCGACGATACGCTGGAGAAACTACGCGCGATCTCCCATAATCTCCGTCCCCCGACACTGGATACCGTCGGGCTGAATTCAGCGCTGGAAGGACTGTGCAAGGGATTCACACAACGAACGCAATTGCCGGTCTCATACGTTGGCACGGATACTACAGAGATCTCCAATCCGATCGATATCTGTCTGTATCGCATACTGCAGGAAGGGCTGACGAACTGCGCCAAACACGGACAAGCCTCCCATGTGAAAGTCAGCTTGAAACGCAGTGGCGAAGCCGTACAACTATCGATACATGATAACGGCAAAGGCTTTGATCTTGCCGATGCACTTTCTGATCAGCATGCAACAGGAATCGGTTTGATCGATATGCAGGAACGCCTCGAATCGCTGAATGGCCGTATGAAAGTTGACTCGAAACCAGGCGCGGGAGCCCGTCTGGTCGCTACAATTCCTTTGGAGGGCAAATGATCAGGATCGTTGTTGCGGACGATCACCAACTGGTCCGTCAAAGCATCGTTTCTCTAATCGAAAAGACCGAGGACATGGAAGTGGTCGGCGAAGCGGCCGATGGTCACGAGACTCTGAACCTGGTACAACAGAAGAGACCGGACGTAGTAATGTTGGATATCGCCATGCCTCTGTTGAACGGTATCGAGACCACGCGGCGGATTCAGGCGCTATCCGTCGATACCCGCGTCGTCATACTATCCATGCTTTCGGATGAGGACGTGGTGCGACAGGCACTCAGATGCGGGGCCCGCGGGTATCTCCTCAAGAGATCCGTCGTGGAGGAACTCCTGATCGCCATCCGGTCCGCCAACACGGGCGAAATCTATCTTTCTCCTTCGATTGCCCAGACTGTGCTATCGGGATTCCTGCAGACTGAATCGGCGAATGAGTCATCGGCCGTCCTGGATCAGCTTTCATCCCGCGAACGGGAGATACTTCAGCTTATCGTCGAGGGACATACCAACCAGGCCGCCGCAGAGGTCCTGGGCATCAGCGCCAAGACCGTGGAAAAACACCGCGCGATCCTGATGAAGAAGCTGGAAGTTCACAACCTGCCGGATCTCATTCTCGTTGCGCTCAAACACCGTCTTGCCTTCCTGGATGAATGATCCGTTGTCTCTCCCCGCCTGGTAGCAAACCAGCCGGCCGCAGCCTTCCTCTCCCGCCTTTTTTGCCCCCAATACCGTCCGAAAAATGTGGCAAGTAGGAAAACACCCTATGGCTGGTTCTCTTTTTCGGTGTTAAGTATTGAGCAGAAGCCGGAATTCGTCCTATAACAACTTAAGAGGAGATCACGAACATCATATGATACGCGTAGTGATCGCAGACGATCATCATCTGATTCGGCAGGGACTTCGGGATTTGCTCTCGAAAGAACCCGATATTCAAGTAGTCGCAGAGGCCACGGACGGCCGGGACGTGATGGATACGGTACGTCGAATCCGTACGGACGTCATCGTGATGGACGTTGAGATGCCCGATATCGATGGGATCGAAGCGACGAGGAGGATTCGCGCCTCGTTCTCCGAGATCCAGGTGGTCATGATGTCGATGCATTCCGATCCCGATCTGATCCGGAAAGCGCTGGACAACGGCGCCAGGGGCTACGTGCTCAAGAAGTCAGCCGGCGAAGAGCTGGTCAAAGCGATACGTACCGTCTGCAGGGGCGTCACGTATCAATCCCGGGCCATGGATCATGCCGATTACCTGTATGGGGAGTATCCCCAAGGCACACCACCACAGCTAACTCCCCGTGAGCTCGAAGTCCTTCGACTGATCGCGTCGGGGCGATCCAATCCCCGGATAGCCGAAACCATGCGAATCAGTGTAAAAACCGTGCAAAACCACCGCATCAATCTGATGGCGAAACTAGACACGCATAGCCTTCCTGATCTGATCCGCACGGCGATCAAACTTGGTCTGATCAATCTGGAAGAATGAACCGTTCGTTAGAGCGGACGCTCCACCGCCTCCAAGACCGGCCACAGGTTTTTTTCGATTCCGGTGAAAAAACCGGTCAATATAGGGATACACCCCATAGATATCCGGTCCGGGTTTCGGTTCTTTAATGGGTAGATGGATCAGACCGATGGAGGCCATCAGGAGATACACGCCATGATACGCAACTATATTACGACAGCCATACGGAATCTTTTCAAACACAAAGGGTATTCCCTGGTCAACGTAATCGGCCTCACCCTTGGCCTGGCGGGATGCGTCCTGATGCTGCTCTACATTCGGTACGAAACAAGCTATGACGATTATCATTTGAAGAAGGACCGCATGTACCGGGTTGAAGTCGAAAACGTTTGGAACGGCCGCGCGAGCAAAATCGCTACAACGCCATCGGCCTGGGGCCCCGTTTTACTTACTGACTACCCGTCCATAGAAAAACTGACCAGGCTACGGCCGTTGTTGGAACAGCAGCCGGTACAACTTGAAGACAGGTCGTTACGCGGCAGAGCGTCTTTCTTTGCCGATTCGACCCTGTTCGACGTCTTCACGCTGCCGCTGGCCAGAGGCGCGCCCGCCACGGCCCTTACCAGGCCTCACACGGTTGTCCTATCGGAATCCATGGCGTATACATGCTTTGGCGAGACGGATCCCGTGGGTTCTCTGATCACCCTGGACCTGGAGAAGTTGGGAAACCCGTTGCCGCTGACCGTAACGGGCGTCGCGTACGACCTTCCGAAGAATTCTCATGTGCACTTCGATTTCCTGATCTCCTACGTCACGCTCGAGTCATTGGGTTGGGGCGAGCCCGCCAACATGCAGGAGCATGGTGGCAATTACACCATCTATACCTACCTCCTCCTGCGAGAAGGGTATTCCGCCTTGGAACTGGACGAGCAATTGCCCGGTTTCGTTGAGAGATACCGCGGAGATGTAATGCGGGCTTTAGGCATCGAAACGTATCCCTATCTGCGGCCTGTCGGTGATATACACCTGTACACCTACGATATGCCACGAGGAGGCGGTACCGGGGATATCCGCACCGTCTATGTCGCTTTCCTTCTGGCGGCCTTCATACTGTTTCTCTCCTGTGCCAACTTCATAAATCTGACCACGGCCCGGTCGATCAACCGCGCGAGTGAAGTGGGTTTGCGAAAGGTGCTGGGCGGCACGCGGGTTCAAGCCATCCTGCAATTTAGTGGCGAATCCGTGTTGTTGACTTTGTTCGCCCTGGGACTGTGCATCGCATTGCTTCAAGCATTTTTGCCGGCCTTGAACGATCTGTTCAACCAGCACATCGTCCTGGAATTTACGACGGACACGATGCTGATGCTGGCGGGCGTGGTCCTGCTCGTCGGGATGCTCGCGGGTACCTATCCCGCGTTCGTCATTTCATCCTTCCAGCCGACGGCCGTGCTGCGAGGCTCGTCTGCATCCGAGCCCGCGGGTGCGCTCTTCCGAAGAATACTCATCGTTTTTCAGTTTACCATCTCGGTCGTCCTGATCATCGGCACGTGGACGATCTCGGACCAGCTCGACTATATGCTGAGTGAAGACCTGGGGTTTGAACAAGACGGCGTAGTCCTCATCGATATGCCGGAGCGCGGCTATGAAGTATTCAGAGACAACTCGCTCAGATATCCCGATATCCTGGCGATAGACCGGTCGTCAACGATGTTTGGAGACTCGCATTATACCGGCGGTGTATATCCGGAAGGCGTTCCGGAGAACCAGCAAACCCAGTTTCAGATTTTCAGTGCAGATTATGGGCTTCACGATGTATTGGGGCTTGAGGTGGTTGAAGGGCGTTTTTTCTCTCGAGAGCGATCTGCGGACGCCGGTGCGTGCCTGATCAACGAGACGGCGGTACGCGTCCTGGGTTTGGAAGACCCCGTCGGTACGACCCTCTTCGGTCCTAGTGGCATGATCCGCAATGGGTCAATTGTACCGGTGCCGTGCGAGGTGATCGGAGTCGTACGGGACTTCAACATGGAATCGTTGCGCCAGGAGATCCTTCCCATGAGGATCGCTTTGGGTCAATTCGGTCAACAATACAGTGATATTCATCGATACGGTTCAATTGTTGTCAAGATCGACAGCAGTAACGAGGCAAACGCGCTCCGCATCCTGGGGGAGCAGTGGAACCAGGTCTATCCCGATCTTCCGGAGCCGGAGTTTGCTTTATTGGAAGATAAGGTGGCAGGGCTGTATGAAGACGATCGCATCCTCCGGACCGTTTTTACGGCAGGATCCACCGTATCGATTCTGATCGCCTGCCTGGGACTCCTGGGCCTGTCCGCCTTCATGGTCCAGCGCCGCATCAGGGAGATAGGCGTTCGTAAAGTCCTTGGGGCCACGGTCGGCCAGGTTGTTGTTCTCCTTTACCGGGAATTCACGCTGTACGTCCTCATCGCGTGGGTTGTCGGCGTCCCGTTGATCTACTATTTAGCGTATGTGTGGCTGCGCGACTTCGCCTACCGCATCGAACCGAATCCGTGGACGTTCATCTTCGCCGGCGTCGTCGTGATGCTGATTACCTGGTTTACCGTGGGATTCCAGACCGTGAAAGCGGCAGAGACGAACCCGGTTGAAGTGCTCAGGGGGTAGTATGTGGTAACAAGCGCGAACAGGATGAGGAGGGACATTATGAATGAGTCAACGCAGCACAGTGAACAGCCGAAGGGTCTCGTGGATATGTTCACGGAAGACCGCAATGAACAGCACGGCGCCATGGACCGCCGGATCGAGAAGAAGCGCTTCACGCCTCGCCGGATCGCCCTCGGCGGCTTGACCGCCGCGGTGATCGCCTTCGGGGCCTACGCACTGCTCAACGTCAACCCCTCCTCGCTGAACGTGGAGGCCGAGAAGCTGACCACGGCCCCGGTGACCTACGGACCCTTCCTGGAGTACATCGTCGAGCAAGGTGCGGTACTGCCGCTCACGACCTTCTACCTGGACGCCGTCGAGGGTGGACGCGTGGAGGAGGTCTTTGTCGAACAGGGCACGCACGTCGAGGAAGGCACGCCGATCCTGCGCCTGTCCAACGCCAACCTGCAACTGAACGTGATGCAGAGGGAAGCTGAGCTTTTCCGCGAAGTGAACCGGCTCAGGGAGACGCGGGTCTCCATGGGACAGCGGCGTCTCAGTATGCGCGCTGAACTGGTGGAAACGGAATACCAACTGCGCCAAGCGGAACGGGAGTACGAGCGGCAGGACGCCCTGATTGCGGCCGATCTGGTATCGCGGCAGGAATACGACGAGGCAAAGGACAACCTGGAATACCTCACGCGCAAGCGGGAAGTCACGGTCGAAACGCTTAACCAGGATTCGCTGTTCCAGATGATCCAGATCCAGCAACTGGAGGAATCGATCGACCGGCTGCGCCTGAACCTCGAGGTCATCAAGCAGAACGAGGAGAACCTGACGTTGCGCGCGCCGCTCACGGGACTCCTGTCCTCGCTCATCGCCGAGGTGGGAGAGTCCAAGCCCGGCGGAGAGCGGCTCGGCCAGATCGATGTGGAGGGCGCTTTCAAAGTGAGGGCGGCGATCGACGAGCACTACATCGCCCGCATCCGGTCGGGCCAGGCCGGATCCTTCCATTTTGCCGGAGGGACTTACGACCTGGTTATGAGCCGGGTGTACCCCGAGGTGCTCGAGGGCCAGTTCGAGGCGGATATGGTGTTCCGCGAAGGCATGCCCGAAGGACTGCGCCGGGGCCAGACGCTCCAGGTGCGCATCGCGCTGGGCGAACTGGCCGACGCCATGCAGGTGCCCCGGGGCGGGTTCTACCAGAAAACGGGCGGTCGCTGGATCTATGTGCTGGATCCCACCGGCGAATTCGCCGTACGGAGACAGATACGGCTCGGCCGGCAGAACAGCCAGTACTTCGAGGTGCTTGAAGGTCTCGAAGAGGGCGAGCAGGTCATCACCTCCATGTACGACAACTTCGGCGACATGGAAAGACTGGTGCTGCAGTAGTGCGTTAGAAGAAACAGGGAAGTAGTGGTTTCTTTATGGCAAAGAGCCTTCACAACGTCGGGACGCAACAATGCGCTTTGTTCATAATTCGATTGATTAACGAGCGGCGAGTATCAGACTGAACCGCAAAGGGGGCGTGTGATGATAACGACACAACATCTCAAGAAACTCTACGCGACCGAAGAGGTGGAGACGACGGCGCTGAACGACGTGACCATGGCCGTGGACCAGGGCGAGTTCGTGGCGATCATGGGACCATCAGGCTGCGGCAAGTCCACTCTGCTCAACATCCTGGGCCTCCTCGACAACCCCACGGGCGGAGAGTACCACTTCGTCGGCGAGGAAGTGTCCGGCCATTCCGAGCGGCAACGGGCCAACCTGCGCAAGGCCAACATCGGCTTCGTCTTCCAGAGCTTCAACCTGATCGACGAGCTCACCGTCTACGAGAACATTGAACTGCCGCTGATCTACCTGGGCACTTCGAAGCAGGAGCGCAAGGAGCGGGTGGACGCGGCGATGGAGCACATGCAGATCCCCCACCGCCGGAACCACTTCCCCCAGCAGCTCTCCGGCGGCCAGCAGCAGCGCGTGGCCGTGGCGCGGGCGGTCATCGGCAATCCCAAGCTGATCCTGGCCGATGAGCCGACCGGTAACCTGGACTCGGCCAACGGCGCCGAGGTGATGGAACTGCTCAATGGTCTCAACGAGGCGGGCACGACCATCATCATGGTGACCCACGACCAGGTGCTGGCCGATCACGCCCACCGGATCATCCGGCTCTTCGACGGGCGCATCGTGCAGGAAGCCGCGGCGTAGGAAGCGGTCCGCTTTCAATACGCCGTGGACCGGGACCACATCTTGTTTTAAGCATCTTGAGCACTTAAGACAGGGAGGCTTTCAATGTTCTACACCCATCTGACCCATTCAATACATTGGATAAGTCGTAACAGGGTTTATTCCGCATTGAACGTCGTGGGGCTTGCTCTCGGTTTCGGTTCGGTACTGATCATTGGCCTTTATACTTATCAGAGTATGCAGTTCGATAAGTTTCATACGAAAGGAGATCAGATTTACCGGACGATACTCCAGGTCCAATTGCAGGAATCCGACCCCTATTTCATAAGTGGCGTAATGTCTCCTATCGCCCCGTTGCTCAGAGACGAACTTCCCGAAGTAACCGACTATGCCCGATTGCGAAGCGCCGTTGTAACGGAGAAGATGTTCATACAAACCGATACGGACTTGTTTGAGATTGAGCAGGCGTTTTTTGCGGACCCGCAGGTACTGAGCATATTCGATTTCGAACTTGTGCGAGGCCAGTCGAACGATCTGCTGAAATCACCTTTCACCGTGGTTGTAACCACGACGCTGGCTCAACGGGTGTTCGGCGGCCAAAACCCGGTCGGCAAGGCCTTCCAGTGGCACGATCAAACATACACGGTAGAAGGTGTCGTTGAATCGCCGCCCTGGAATTCATCGATTCAATTCGAACTCCTGATCTCTTATTCGACCGTCCAATCTCATACAACGGATCTGGAACAGGGATGGAACGGCGGCAATACCTATACCTACCTTCTCCTTCGAGACGACTCGGAAATACCCGAGATTGAATCCAAAGCCATGTCGCTGGTGATTGACCGGGGTCGGAGCGGGTTGGGATCCGCTGTCACCGAGTTCGTGCTGCAACCGCTTGCCGATGTCCATCTGCATTCGGCGCATATAGGCGGCGAAGACCAGGCCCGGTGGGTCAACTGGAACAAAGGTGACATCGAGGATATCAGGCAACTGGCCGCCATTGCGGCGCTGGTCCTCATAGTATCGACGCTGAACCTGGTCAATTTATCCGCATCCAAGCTCACGTCCCGATTCAGGGAGATGGGCGTGCGGGCGGCTTTGGGCGCCGACCGTATACAGCTCGTTCTTCCTACGGTCGCGGAAACCGTGATCGTCTACGGTTGCGCACTGATCGGTACTTTTTCCTTGATGTACCTGGTGATTTCGTTTCTGAGCAATTTGGATCTCATCGTGATAAAACCCGAGCTACTTGCATTAGCGGACTACGTCATAATTGCGGGCGCCTCAGTCTGTGTGGTCGTCCTCCACAGTGCCGTTATCAGCCTTGGTTCATCGTGGAAGCTATGGTTCCAAAAGCCATCGGCTCTACTTCAACCGGCCGATACGCCAACCCATCGAAAATCCGTTCAATATGCATTTATCTTTGTCCAGACGACTATATGGACGCTGCTGGTGACGTGTGCGATATTCGTCGTTGAACAGGCCCGGTACATGGAGGAGAAAGAGATCGGTTTCGAGAAACAGGATATCATGCTATTGCCCATCGGCACCGATGTCGACTACCGGACCGCCAAGCAAGAATTCGGCAAATTCGTCGGTGTTGCCGAGATAGCCGCGTCAGGATGGGAGTTCGGCGGTACGACCCAGATGTACATGAATATGAGATTCGGGGATCGTGAAGAACAACCGCAGGTACACCTGTTGCCAGTCGACGTCGACTTCATGAGGCTGTACGGCCTGAGCGTCGCGGAAGGACGTTTGTATTCTTCTTCCGGTTCTGACAATCCGTTGGAGTTCGTCGTGAACCGGAGTTTCGTCAGGCAAATGGGATGGCAGGACCCGATTGGCCAACAGATGGGATTTCCTTTTTCGGGTGAATTCGGGCGGGTCGTCGGCGTGATCGACGACTTTCACTGGACGTCATTGCACAACCCGATCGGACCTCTTGCGTTGTATCTCGGTCAGGTACCACCCCGATTTTTCTTTCAGCCGACGGAACTTCCCATGCTGTCGGTCAAACTGTATCCCGGCACGCAAACGCAGACGATAAACGACATGGCAAGGACGTGGCAGGAGCTGATCCCGCAACGGCCCTTCACCTACTCGTTCATCGAAGACAGTTTTGACGATCTGTATCAGTCCGAATTCAGGTCAAGCAAGATCACGGGCGTTTTCGCCATGATGACGGTCCTCATCACCTGTATCGGATTGTTCAGTGTGACCAGAATAGCCGTAATCCGGCGGATGAAGGAGATAGGTGTTCGCAAGGTCCTGGGTGCCTCGTTCCAGAACGTGACCTGGTTGTTGTTGCGTGATTTTGTTGCGCTTGTTGGGGTATCGGTCGTAGTCGCCTGGACATTAGCCTACTATCTCCTCAATCAGTGGATCCAGGATTTCGCGTACAGAATAGAGCTGGAACCTGTCACTTTTCTGGCAGCAGGAGTGAGTACGTTGGTCATTGTTGTATTGACGACAATGTACCATGTATTGCCTGCTTCCTATGCCGATCCGGTGGATATACTGCGAAGCGAGTAGGCGCCAGATGTGGAGGTACCCTATGAGCGATTCAAGCAAAGATCGATCGAATCACTATACCGTAGCAGAGCGTAGTCACTCGCACCCGGACGAAGTCCGCCTGGTGACATCCGATATAGGGAATTTCTGGCGGGCATACGACTTGTCCGCGGGAAAAAACTCAGAAGAGAAGATAGTGGTTTTTGAAGAGGAGTATTTGGCCAAAGGGAGTCCTGGACTCAAAGATTATGTTGAGGCCAGAATTGTGAGCGCCGAGGAACTGGTTAAGGCCATCGAGGCCATGCCGAAGTACTACGACTCCATTAGAGAAAGTTCATACCGCGTTCTGGAGATGACCGATCGGATTCGCGGTTACATGCACACTTGGAAAAGCCTCTATGCCGACGCGGTATTTCCGGATGTGTACTTTGTGATTGGCAGAATGAACAATGGTGGGACTACCTCGCAAAACGGTCTGCTCATCGGTACCGAGATTTCATGCAGGACGGACGATCTGCCCAAAGACGAACTTCCGCCCTTATATCTGAAAGTGCTCAGACCGATTGAAGATGTACCGTACATAGTAATCCACGAACTAATACATACTCAACAGAAGTACAATTTCGAGGGCAATACGCTCCTGGGACATTCCATAATGGAAGGAGCGGCCGACTTTCTTGGAGAACTTGCCAGCGGAAGACATATAAACTCATTTCAGCACGAATACGGACGAGTGCACGAAACCGAGTTATGGGAGCAGTTTTCGAAAGAGATGCTTCAGGAAGACGAAAGCAACTGGCTCTATAACTACTTTGTCGACTCCAGTGAAAGGCCCCCTGATCTGGGTTATTACATGGGCTATAAAATATGTGAATCATACTATGAGAAGACGGACGATAGAAAACAGGCTGTACGAGACATCCTCGCTATCAAAGATGGACCCGGTGCGCTGCGATTCTTGCAAGCAAGTGGATATGGTCAATAGAGGTTGTTTATGTTTCGCCATGAATTTGCTACGTCAAGGTCTTACTTGGAATCTACCTACCTGGTGAACTGCCATTCCAAGATGCAGGAGTGTTCGATTTAAGTTGTTGTTCAAAAATTTGACATGGGCATGCGGGCGACAAGAGGAACGGGCGACTGGCGCGTCCGTAAAACAAGGTCTCCGACGAGTCGTCCGCTGAGCAAGAAGTCGTCGGAGACCACCGCCGCTGGCAGGCAGTCCAATTGTGGATATACAGTTTATACCATCACCCATTTAAGGAAGACTACCGAGGTTAGTCAATGATTGACGAACTCACCGTCTACGAGATCATCGAACTGCCCTTGATCTACCTGGGCACCTCCAAGGGGGATCGCAAGGCACGGGTGGAAGCGGCCATGGAGCACATGCAGATCCTCCTCCACCGGAACCACTTCCCACAGCAACTCTCCGGCGGCCAACAGCAGCGCGTGGCCGTGGCCAGAGCCGTAATAGGCAATCCCCGCCTGATCCTGGAGGACGAGCCGACAGGTAACCTGGATTCGTCGAACGGTGCGGAGGTCATGGAACTGCTCAACGGGCTCAACGAGACCGGCACGACCATCATCATGGCGACCCACGACCAGACACTGGCCGATCACGCCCACCGGATCATCAGGCTTATCGACGGGCGCATCGTGAACGGGGAGGGGTAAGATGCAAACGACGGGAAGAATCGCTTTCGAACTCGAACGCATGCGGTCTAATGCGGGACATTACCTCCTCACCGCCTGGCGAAACATCCTCGCGTCCCGGTCCCATACCGCAATCAACGTCATCGGGTTCGCCATCGGCATGGCCTGCTGCCTGGTCATCCTGCTGTACATCCGCGACGAGTTGAGCTACGACCGCCACAACACGCGGGGCGACCGCATATACCGGGTGGTGACGGACCGCACGGCGCGGACGCCCGGCGTGTTGGGCGAGTTCATCAAGGCTCAGTTGCCGGAAGTGGAGGAAGTGCTCCGCCTCAGGGGAACGATAGGTACCTGGCTTTTCACCACCGGGGACAGACAGTTCTACGAACAGCGCGTCTACTGGGCCGACGGCAACCTCTTCGACGTGTTCGACGTGCCCCTGGTGCGCGGCAATCCCGCCAACGCGCTCACTGCCCCGAATACTATGGTGATCAGCGCTTCCATGGCCCGGAGATACTTCGGGGATACCGACCCCGTCGGCCAGGTAGTCACCGGGGATGACCAGTTTCCGTTCACGGTTACCGCCGTCATGGAAGATCCCCCGGACTACGCCCATTACCATCCGGATTTCTACGTCTCGATCGCCACCACGACCGGAAGGGGCGACCCCTTGAGATTGCTGCAGAACTGGGCCAACAGCCAGTATTACACGTACCTGCTGCTGCCGGACGGCACAACGCCGGAGGAGATCGGATCCGTGCTGCAAGATCGCATCGAAGTTCATCTCGACGCGCTACTACGTGCGACGGCTTTTACCGACACCTACAACCTGCAACCGCTGTTCGACATACATCTCCATTCCAGCCTGGAACTCGAGATGGAAACCAACGGCGATGTGTCATTCATCTGGATGATGACCGCCATCGGGATTTTGATTCTGCTGATCGCCTGCATGAATTTCACGAACCTGGCCGTCGTGCGGTCCATCACAAGGGCCCGAGAAATCGGCATGCGCAAGGTCGCCGGCGCCGCCAGGGGTCAGATCGCCCGCCAGTTCCTGGGCGAAACGATCCTGATGAGCGCCGCGGCGTTTCTCGTCGCCCTCGCCGCGGTATGGGTGGTCCTGCCCGTCTTTCGGTCCATGACGGGCCACGTGCTATCCATGCCTTCACTGGAGCCGTGGACTATCCTGGGCGGCGCGGGCATCGTCGCCGGGGCCGGTCTTCTCGCCGGGGCCTATCCCGCCCTGCTGCTGTCCCGGATCAATCCCGCGTCGATTTTCAGGGGCGCTTCGAATACGGGCGCCGCTACGCTGCGCAAAGCGCTCGTCATCATCCAGTTTGCCATGGCCATCCTGTTGCTGATCGGAACCGGCACCGTCTACCGGCAACTGGACTTCATGAGAAACAAGCACCTGGGTTATGACAAAGAAAACGTCGTGATCCTGCCCGATATACAGGGCATGGACTTCCGTATGATCGGGGAGGAATATCCCCGCCACGCCGGGGTCGTCAGCGTTACCGGGGCAAATTACATTCCCGGCCGGGCCGCGGGCCGGGGAAGGCTGCCGATTTTTCCGGTGAAACGGGTCGACGATCCGGCATCGCCCGTCGTCGATATGCAGTACATTCACACCCAAGGCGGTTTTGTGGACACCTTCGGGCTCGATATGCTTCACGGACGCGATGTATCCTTTGAAAGAGACTTCAAATGGGTAGAAAATTCGGAGGGTGGGGGGTCGGGTTATGTGACCGGATGCATACTCAACGAGGAAGCGGTCCGGCGACTTGGCTGGCATTCACCAGACGAAGCCATGGACCAGTTCGTGAAGCTCGGGGACGATGAAATACAGGTGGTCGGGGTCGTGCGAGACTTTCACCTGAAGTCCCTGCACGAAAGAATCGAACCGGTGTTCCTCACGGTCGGCGGTTCCGGGTTCTATGCAGTGCGGTTCGTTCCCGGCAATCCACAGGAAACCCTTCGGGATCTCGAAGCCATGTGGAAGGCTTCCACCCCCGAAATCCCCTTCGTATACTCATTCCTCGACCAAGACGTGGAGCGGTTCTACCGGTCGGATCAACTGCTGGGGCGGCTCGTCGCCATGTTCGCCGGGTTGGCGGTGTTCACAGCCTGTCTCGGGCTTTTCGGGCTGACCTTATTCACGACTCGGCAACGCACCCGGGAAATCGGCATACGAAAGGCCCTGGGTGCTCCGATGGGGCGCCTCATCCTATTGCTTTCGAAGGAAACCACCTTCCTGGTCGTGGTCGCCAATATCATCGCCTGGCCGGTGGCTTACGTCTTCATGCAACGATGGCTTCAGGATTTCGCCTATCACACGGACATTTCTCTGTTGCTGTTCCCGGCCGCAGGCCTGCACGGGCTGCTGATCGCCTGGATTACCGTCAGTTTCCAGACGCTTCGGGCCGCGGGATCTGATCCTGTGCAAACCTTGCGGGTGGGAAGGTAACTAAATCGAAGTCTTGGTTATCCCGGCCTCAGTCTCGGACCCCTTCGTGCGCATTGACCCCGTACGGAAGGCAAAATAAAAAAGGCGCTCGAAATGAATCGAGCGCCTTTCATGTATCCCCCGGCAGCGTCCTACTCTCCCACAAGGTCACCCAAGCAGTACCATCGGCGCAAGAGGGCTTAACTACTCTGTTCGGAATGGGAAGAGGTGTTTCCCCTCCGCTATCGCCACCGGAAGAAATGGGGTGCAATTACAAGGAATGAGGAAACGACGTCGTAGCAAAGGAGCGCTGGTCAAGCCGCACGGCTATTAGTACCAGTCGGCTGAATGGCTCGTTACCTCGCCACTTACACCTCTGGCCTATCGACCTTGTAATCTTCAAGGGGCCTTCAGAAGCTTACGCTTGGGACATCTAGTCTCGAGGTGGGCTTCCCGCTTAGATGCTTTCAGCGGTTATCCCGTCCGAACATAGCTACCCAGCGATGCGGCTGGCGCCACAACTGGTGAACCAGCGGTTCGTCCATTCCGGTCTTCTCATACTAGGAACAGATCCTCTCAAATGTCCTACGCCCGCGACGGATAGGGACCGAACTGTCTCACGACGTTCTAAACCCAGCTCGCGTACCGCTTTAATCGGCGAACAGCCGAACCCTTGGGACCTTCTCCGGCCCCAGGATGCGATGAGCCGACATCGAGGTGCCAAACCTCCCCGTTTATGTGGACTATCGGGGGAGATAAGCCTGTTATCCCCGGAGTACCTTTTATCCGTTGAGCTTCGACCCTTCCACAAGGAATCGTCGGATCACTAAGCCCCACTTTCGTGTCTGCTCGACTTGTATGTCTCGCAGTCAGGCTCCCTTATGCCTTTACACTCTACGCACGATTGCCAACCGTGCTGAGGGAACCTTTGGGCGCCTCCGTTACATTTTAGGAGGCGACCGCCCCAGTCAAACTGCCCACCTGACACTGTCTTCCATCCGGATTCACGGAATGAAGTTAGAACCCCAACAACACAAGGGTGGTATTTCAAGGTTGGCTCCCGGAAGGCTGGCGCCCTCCGTTCATAGCCTCCCACCTATCCTACACATGCATTGGCGAGATCCAATATCAAGCTGCAGTAAAGGTTCACGGGGTCTTTCCGTCCTGTCGCGGGTATCCGGCATCTTCACCGGAGCTACAGTTTCGCCGAGCTCCTCGTTGAGACAGCGCCCAAGTCGTTACACCATTCGTGCAGGTCGGAACTTACCCGACAAGGAATTTCGCTACCTTAGGACCGTTATAGTTACGGCCGCCGTTTACTGGGGCTTCAGTTTAGAGCTTCGCCCGAAGGCTAACCCCGCCCTTTAACCTTCCAGCACCGGGCAGGTGTCAGTCCCTATACATCGTCTTACGACTTAGCAGAGACCTGTGTTTTTAGTAAACAGTCGCTTGGGCCTGGTCACTGCGACCCCGTTCGGCTCACCCCGCGAGGGGGATCACCTACGTAGGGGCACTCCTTCTCCCAAAGTTACGAAGCTAGATTGCCTAGTTCCTTAACGAGGAATCACTCGAGCACCTTAGTATTCTCTACCTACCTACCTGTGTCGGTTTGCGGTACGGACACAAATGAGACTCGCTTAGAGGCTTTTCTTGGCAGCATGTTTAGGGTCAGTTGGCTTGCCCGAAGGCTCGCTTCCCGATCACCTCTCGGAGTAATGCCCACGCGGATTTGCCTGCGCGGACCTCCTACCGGCTTCGACCGGCACTTCCAATCGCCGGCTGACCTTTCACTTCTGCGTTCCCCCATCGCGTCTTGAGCGCCTCATCTGTGGTACAGGAATCTTGACCTGTTTCCCATCGCCTACGCCTTTCGGCCTCGGCTTAGGACCCGACTTACCCTGAGTGGACGATCCTTCCTCAGGAAACCTTAGGTTTTCGGTGAAGGGGATTCTCACCCCTTTTATCGCTACTCGTACCGGCATGATCTCTTCTATTTCGTCCAGCCGGCCTCACGGCCGACCTTCAACCTAACATAGAATACTCCCCTACCGATCATCGGACCCAGGTGGATCCGATAATCCCGCAGCTTCGGTGGTAAACTTGAGCCCCGATGAATTGTCGGCGCAGAATCACTTGACTGGTGAGCAGTTACGCACTCTTTAAATGATGGCTGCTTCTAAGCCAACATCCCAGTTGTCTGTGTAACTCCACCACCTTAATCACTTAGTTTACACTTGGGGACCTTAGCTGACGGTCTGGCTTCTTTTCCTTTCGCCTGTGGAGCTTATCCCCCACAGCCTGACTCCCGCGGAGCAAGTGTATGGCATTCGGAGTTTGATTGGGTTTGCTAAGCTTGTGGGCCCGCTAGCCCATTCAGTGCTCTACCTCCATCACTCTTCCCGCGAGGCTAGCCCTAAAGCTATTTCGGGGAGAACCAGCTATCTCCGAGCTTGATTGGCCTTTCACCCCTATCCACAGTTCATCCCCTAACTTTTCAACGTTAGTGGGTTCGGGCCTCCACGTGCGGTTAGACACGCTTCACCCTGACCATGGCTAGATCGCTCGGCTTCGGGTCTACTGCATGCAACTATGTCGCCCTGTTCAGACTCGCTTTCGCTGCGGCTCCGTCCCTTAAGGACTTAACCTTGCTACATACAAGTAACTCACCGGTTCATTATGCAAAAGGCACGCAGTCAGTCCAGCCGCGGCCTGTCGCCACCCCGAAGGGCGGTAACGTGGAGTCGCGGCCTTTCCTCCTACAGCTTGTGAGCAAACGGTTTCAGGATCTATTTCACCCTCCGCCAGGAGTACTTTTCACCTTTCCCTCACGGTACTGGTTCACTATCGGTCGTCAGAAAGTATTTAGCCTTGGGAGGTGGGCCTCCCGGATTCCCACGGGATTTCACGTGTCCCGCGGTACTCGGGAATTCATTCGAGAGAGTGTCTATGGCTTTCGTCTACCGGACTATCACCGTCTGTGGTTGAATTTTCCAAAACTATTCGACTAACCAAGACATTTGTAACTCTCCGACCAGGCTGCATCCTGGTCCGAATGAACCCCACTACACCGGCCCTACAACGCATGCAGGCTTACATAAGGCCGGTTTGGGCTGTTCCCCTTTCGCTCACCACTACTCAGGGAATCGCTTTTGCTTTTTGTTCCTGAGGGTACTGAGATGGTTCAGTTCACCTCGTTTGCCTCGACGGCCTATATATTCAACCGCCGATGACGCGGTATGACCCGCGCCGGGTTTCCCCATTCGGAAATCCCCGGATCTATGCTTGCGTGCAACTCCCCGGGGCTTATCGCAGCTTAACCACGTCCTTCATCGCCTTCTGACGCCAAGGCATCCACCGAGTGCTCTTAGTAGCTTGACCAACAAAGGCTACTGTGCTTGAGTGCTCCGATGTACAACGCCGTTCCCGTCATTCCTATGTAATTGTCAAAGAGCGGGCACCGTCTTGATGCGGACCGCGCCCCAGTGGAGATAACCGGGATCGAACCGGTGACCTCCGGCTTGCAAAGCCGGCGCTCTCCCAGCTGAGCTATATCCCCCGGCTTTCAAATGGTGGGCCTAAGTGGAATCGAACCACTGACCTCACGCTTATCAGGCGTGCGCTCTAACCATCTGAGCTATAGGCCCCCTGATACTACAGGCCCCCACTTCAAAAACATGACAGCGTGCACATCGTGCGCCTTAACAAGTCGACCTCGAGTTACGAAAACTCTTTAGAAAGGAGGTGATCCAGCCGCACCTTCCGGTACGGCTACCTTGTTACGACTTAGTGCCAGTCACCAGTTTTACCTTCGGCGCACTCCTCCCGAGGGTTAGAGTAACGACTTCGGGTACTCCCGGCTTCCATCACTTGACGGGCGGTGTGTACAAGGCCTGGGAACATATTCACCGCGGCATGCTGATCCGCGATTACTAGCGATTCCGACTTCATGCAGTCGAGTTTCAGACTGCAATCCGAACTGGGACCGACTTTTTGGGATTGACTCCACCTCGCGGTATTGTAACCCTTTATATCGGCCATTGTAGCACGTGTGTAGCCCTGGTCAATAAAGGCCATGAGGACTTGACGTCATCCCCACCTTCCTCCGATTTATCACCGGCGGTCTCCTTAGAGTGCCCAGCTTCACCTGCTGGCAACTAAGGACAAGGGTTGCGCTCGTTGCGGGACTTAACCCAACATCTCACGACACGAGCTGACGACAGCCATGCAGCACCTGTGTACCCGCTCCGAAGAGGGGCCCTGTCTCCAGGGCTTTCAGGTACATGTCAAGACCAGGTAAGGTTCTTCGCGTTGCCTCGAATTAAACCACATGCTCCACCGCTTGTGCAGGCCCCCGTCAATTCCTTTGAGTTTCAGCCTTGCGGCCGTACTCCCCAGGCGGGGCACTTAATGCGTTAGCTTCGGCACTGAAGGGGTCGATACCTCCAACACCTAGTGCCCAACGTTTACGGCTAGGACTACCAGGGTATCTAATCCTGTTTGCTCCCCTAGCTTTCGCGCGTCAGCGTCAGTATCAGGCCAGAGAGCCGCCTTCGCCACTGGTGTTCTTTTCGATATCTACACATTCCACCGCTACACCGAAAATTCCGCTCTCCTCTCCTGTACTCAAGTGATGCAGTATCAAATGCAGGTCCCCGGTTGAGCCGGGGGATTTCACATCTGACTGACACCACCGCCTGTACGCCCTTTACGCCCAATAACTCCGAACAACGCTTGCTCCCCCCGTATTACCGCGGCTGCTGGCACGGAGTTAGCCGGAGCTTCCTCTGGTGGTACCGTCAAACCCGCCTACTATTCGTATACGGGCTTTCGTCCCACCTAACAGGGGTTTACACTCCGAGAAGCTTCATCCCCCACGCGGCGTCGCTGGGTCAGGCTTTCGCCCATTGCCCAAATTTCTAGACTGCTGGCTCCCGTAGGAGACTGGGCCTTATCTCAATCCCAGTGTGGCCGATCACCCTCTCAGGTCGGCTATCAATCGTCGCCTTGGTAGGCCGTTACCCTACCAACTAGCTAATTGAGCGCGGGGCCATCCACAAGCGGTAGCTTCCAAGGAGAGGCCACCTTTAGTTGTCATACCATGCGGACTGACAACCACATTCGGTATTAGCCCGCCGTTAGGCGGGTTGTTCCCAACTTGAGGGCAGGTTCCCCACGTGTTACTCACCCGTCCGCCACTGTACTCGCGTTCCGAAGAACGCTTTCTCGTTCGACTTGCATGACTAAGACACGCCGCCAGCGTTAGTTCTGAGCCAGGATCAAACTCTCCATATTAGAAAAGTCCAATCTGGTATTGCATCTGTATGAACTCCCCGGACGGATCCGGAGAGCCCTTGTCAGACGACTTAAGGACATGCACGCTGCCATGTTTTCAAAGAGCGTAATCTTACCGCAACCCGCGCAAGATACACAGCCGGGCAAATGAAGTCAACAGGTTTCTTTATTTTTAATTCCTGTTGACCGAAAAGGCGTTCGGAACCACTTCGAAAGACCCTATCCGGGCGGGGTTTAGAGCGGGGTTCCAGGCGGCTCGATCGACAGCAATCCGTTGCCGTTGTCCGGGACCGGGCGCGCGCTGTTGCCGCTTGCCGAGGCCGCGCCCTTGGGTTGGCCGTTGACAGGGGCCGCGGACTGGCCGTTCGCCGAGCCTGCCGCGCCATTCCCAGTTGTGGGCGGGCCGCCTGGACCGCTTCCGTTGCCCGCACGCCCGCCCCCGACGCTGTCCGCCTGGTCGGCCGCGTGGTAGGAACTGCGTACCAGGGGGCCGGACTCCACGTGCGGGATGCCGTACGCCTCGCCCGCCTGCTTGAACCGGGCGAACTCGTCCGGATGGTAGTGCTTGCGCACCGGAAGATGCTTCTTCGTCGGCTGCAGGTACTGCCCCACCGTCAAAATGTCGCAGTGCACCGCGGCCACGTCGCGCATGAGGGCATGGACGGCTTCGTCGGTCTCGCCAAGCCCCACCATGATGCCCGTCTTGGTCTTCGCGCCGCGGGCTTTCGCGCGCTCGAGCAGTTCGAGGGACTGGTCGTACCGCGCCTGGGGCCGCACGGTCCGGTACAGGTCCGGCACCGTTTCCAGGTTGTGGTTCAGCAGGTCGGGACGGGCGTCCAGTACGGTCTGCAGCGCCGCCTCCGACCCCTTGAAATCGGGAATGAGCACTTCCACGCCCACGCCGGGGCACCGGCGGCGGATTGCCCGGATCGTCTCGGCGAAGATCGGCGCGCCGCCGTCGGCCCGCTCGTCCCGGTTCACCGACGTGATCACCGCGAACCGCAGGCCCAGCTTCTCCACGGCCACTGCCACGCGCTCGGGTTCGTCCCAGTCCAGCCCCTGGTCCGGCCGGCCCGTCTTCACCGCGCAGAACCCGCAGCTGCGCGTGCAGATATCGCCCAGGATCATGAAGGTGGCGGTGCGCTGCTCCCAGCATTCCCAGATGTTGGGGCACTGGGCGCTCTCGCAGATCGTGTGGAGCCGATTGTCCCCCACCAGCCGCTTCAGTTCCCGGAAGTTCGGCCCCTGCTTAAGGCGCACCTTGAGCCACGGGGGCTTGGGCACGTGGGATGTGGTCGTTTCGCTCATGGTTCTACTGGAACAAAAAGCGACCCTCCGGCAACGTGAACCGTCGTTCCGCGCCGAAGCGGCCGCCATGGTTGTCAGGTACCTTACTTGCTCGTTGCTATCCGGGTTACGGTCGAGGCCCGACCGGTTGTTTCGAGCCTCATCCAGGCTTCATTTCGGGCGCGCCGTCGTCCCCCGGCGAAATGACCACGACCTCCTCTTCGAGGTGTCCCGCGATGGTCTTCGACAGGTCGTTCAGGTCGGTCCGGCAGAAGCCCGTATTGCTGTCGAGAATGCCGCCGCCCTCATCCATGAGAAACCACGTCGGCACGTTCGTCAGGCCGAAGTCCGACGAGGCCCAGTGGGTCGTGTCGTACACGTTCGGAAAGGACGCGCCGTGCTCTTCCATGAACGCATTCGTTTCTTCCGGCGTGTCCTGCGAGACGCCCAGCACCCGGAATCCCCCGTTGCCGCCGTAGGCCTGGTGAATCTTCTCGAAATAGGGGGCGCTGAACTTGCAGGTTCCGCAACCCACCTTGTAGAAGACCGCGAGCAGCCAGCCGCCGTTCGCCTGGTCGCCCAGCGACGTCGACTGTCCGTCCGCGTCTTCCAGCGCGACTTCCGGGGCCGCGACCCCCGCTTCCAGAAACGCCATGGATTACTCCCGTCCAGATTGTAAGTTCGATCGTGGCCATTGATCGTGGCCAGGTTCAAACCATCTTCAGATTATATATGTAATACATCTATGATTAAATATAGGGGAAACGGGGGCGGTGTCAATGACTCGGTGGGTGGGGCAGCAAGCGCCTATTGCCATCAACCCGGTTGTCTTTTTTGATGATTCAATTCAGGGACATGGCGCGTCTACACGAATTTGTTTTTGATCTTTAAGGCCGCATAGCCGTCCTATACTACGTAACGATCCGCGCATTCGGGTATCACGAGACGACCTCATGACGACCTTCACACACGACGACAGGTACAACATCAGCCAGTGCCTGCAGGGAAACGCCGACGCCTTCGAGCCGCTGGTCAGGCGGTACCAGAACGCCGCATTCGCCGTGGCCATGGGATTCCTTCGGGACCGGACAGACGCGGAGGACGTGGTGCAGGATGCCTTTGTGGCCGCGTATTGCAAGTTGTCGCAATTGAGGGACCCGTCCATCTTCGGCAGCTGGCTGCACAGGATTGTCGTCAACCGATGCAAGGAATGGAGCCGCCGGAAGAAAGCCAGCCGCCTGGTCCGTATCGATCCGGATGCCGAACACATTCGCAACGAATACCCCGTAGCGGCGCAGAACCATCGAGATTACATCGAAAGCCTTGAACTCTGGGATGAGGTAGAGAGGTTGCCGGAACACTATCGCCAGGTCGTCACTTTGTACTACTACACGGGGTTTTCACTGAAAGAAATCGCCGCCTTTCTGAACATACCGGAATCCACGGCGAGAGGGCGGCTGTATCAGTCCAGAATCCGCTTGAAAAAAGCCTTGTCGCCCCAGGAAAAGGAGACCATTGCCATGAGCCAGATCGATGTCACCGAAGATGTCCAGGATGTGGTCTGCAAGATCGCCAGAGAAGACTTCGAAGAATTCATAGAAATGGACGACACGGAGAACATCGTCCTCTATTGCGGCGTGAATACGGAGGTTGAGATTAAACAGGCCGAGGGCAGGAAACTAGAAATTGAGGGCGCTAAGATTGCGCTGGGGATGTCAGAGAAAGAGGCCCGGGATCAGTTACACGAGATCACTGTTTCAAGTGATCAGGTCGACGATTTCTATAGGTCGGGGCCGCACGAAGGGGAGTTGTTCCTGGGAGTCACATCCAATCACAACGTACCAACCGCGGAAACGCGGCGAATTAGTGAATTCTGGAAGCGTGATCTGACCAACGAATGGGCACTGTATGAACTAAGCAGTGGGAACAGGTTGATCGATGTTTTTCCGCATTTAAGAGAGGATGTCGAAGTGTTTCCATCCCTTCCCGAGTCAGTAAGAAAGAGTTTGGGAAAATCGATTCGAGTGTCTGTTCAAGCTCGTGAGATACGCCCATTGGACACCAAAAAATCCACCTTGAATGGTGAGATTGAAGGTGTTTTCAAGGCTATGTGGTGGCAGAATGAAAACGTCTTCGGACCGTGCGAGTATTGTCACCTATCGATTTCTGTCCCAAAAGGCAAAAACGTTTCCGTTTTCAGACCTTCGAAAATCAGTGCGGAACATGTGGACGCTTCTCTGATGATCTATTCTTGCCGCAACGTGAGCACGCTATCGCATATCGGCAAGGACGTGTATCTGTTCAATTGTGCTTTTTCGAATTTGCAGCACATCGGGGGAAAACTGTTTCATCGTATGTATGACTACGGAGGGGGAAGATGGCATGATAACGTCATGGACAACATAGGCCGCTGGGAAGGTGAAATCGATACTGTAGAGGGCGATGTCGATATCGACGTTGGGAGATATGAGCTACGCGCGACTGATCTGAAGCGCAAGGTGACCATATACAATAGATATGGCACGACCCATCTGAAACAGACTGCCAGACAGCCGGAATCGCAGTGCAAGCTTAGAACGGTATCCGGTGATATCAACCTTTCCCTGCATGAGGACCTCGCCCCGGAAACCAGCGTTTCCCTGCACTCGCTTTGCGGCAGCTTCGATTATGGAAACATCAGAGAAACCATACCATTGTACAATACCCAATGCAGCGGTCATTGGTTGACCATGTCCTCGATCACCGATTTCGCATCAGCGGATGTAGTAGTAACGACTGAAAGCGGAAAGGCGAGTATCGAATTGTTCAATTGAATTCCTTGCATTAGTACACGGGGATTTTCCCCAGGCCTCACTCCATCGAGACGGTAACCCTGCCCGGGGATGAGGTGTAATTCCTGAACATGGTCGGAAACGACTTTCGCATCTTTACGCGATTACCGTCATGTACTGCCGGCGTATAGACCGTTTTTCGAGCCACGTCCACCATCAAAGAATCCACATCAGCGAAACCGGACGAACTTTCGACGAAGGCCGTATCCACGTAGCCATTCGTTCCTACCACGAGTTGAACCACCACGACACCATCGAAATTCAAATCGACGACGTCGTTGGGAATGGGCGGGTTGTAAATAACCTCGGCTTTCGTGACCACCGCAGTGGGCCAGTAAATCCCAACCATTTCGTCAGCCATCTGGTCGGCCTTCCGGGTATCGACGAAAGCACGAACGACCTACGCGCATTCTTGAACACTTCCTGATAAATCCGCATTTCTCACGAGATTCCCCCGCATAAACACGACCATTCCTGTATAGCACCGAATCACACACCCGGTCACAGGGAGGCGTCGTGCGTCACTCCATTCATTCCCCATCCCTGATCTCCATCGAAGATCTGCACAAGTCCTTCCCCATGGGAGACGGCCGCATTCCCGCGCTCCGGGGGGTATCCGCCACCATTGACCGGGGCGAATACGTGGCCGTGATGGGCCGGTCGGGATCCGGGAAATCCACCCTGATGAACATCCTGGGCTGCCTGGACACGCCCACGGCGGGCAGGTACGCCCTCGACGGCAGGTCCGTCGGCGACCTCTCGGACGACGAACAGGCCTTCATCCGAAACCGGATGATCGGGTTCGTGTTCCAGGCCTTCAACCTGCTCCCCAGAATGGACGCGCTGCATAACGTGGAACTGCCGCTCCTCTACCGCGGCATGGACAGCAGGGAACGGCGATGGCGCTCGATGGAGGCCATGGATGCGGTGGGCGTGAGCGACCGCGCCAGCCACAGGCCCAACGAGATGTCGGGCGGGCAGCGCCAGCGCGTGGCCATCGCCCGTGCGCTGGTCGGCGAGCCGTCCATCATACTGGCGGACGAGCCGACAGGGAACCTGGACAGCGGCACCGGGGAGGAGATCATGGCGATACTCGACCGGCTGAACGGTGAACGACATACGATCGTACTCGTGACCCACGAAGCGCACGTCGCCAGTCATTGCAGGAGGATCATTCGACTGCGCGACGGCGTGATCGAAGAGGATCGGTCGATCGCGTGACAGGAAAGGGGATGAACATGGACCCTACCAACGTTATAGGCAATGTCGTTGTAATCGGGATCCTGCTCTTTGTCTGGCGCAGCCTCGACACGCGGATTTCTCAACTCGATAAGCGTCTGAGCGACCGAATCGATCACCTTGATGAGCGGGTCTCGCAGATCGAGGAGCGTATCGCGTCTCTGGGCGAGCGCGTATCCCGGATAGAAGGGCTTTTTGAGGCCTTCGTCCGGAAAAGCAACCCCTTTGAAACGGATACGAAGAACTGACCTGACCAGGCAGTCCACGGCCGGCCTTCAATACCACGAGAGGCGCACCATGGAAAACGTACATCTCTGGGCTCAGCCCCTGATCCTGCTCTCCGCCTTCATCTTCTTCTGGCGCGAGGCGAAAGGGAGCAGGCGGGAACTGAAGGAGAACATCCAGAAAGAACTCAACAAGATCGACGCGAGGTTCAACCGGTTCGAGGACAAAATCGATGCCCGGATCGAACGCCTCGAAGACAGAATCCGGGAGGACATGGACAAGATGGATTCCCGCTTCGATCGAATCGAACGCATTTTGCTCGAACAGGGGAAGTAGGCGCCCACCATGCAACGCCCGGCCCTGTTCATCGCGGTCTGCTTTGTCATCGGAATTGTGCTGGGCCACCGCGTCGACGTATCCCCCGTCCTTTTCGCGCTATGCGCCATGGCGGTCATCGCGGCGGGTTATGCGTTCTACCGGACCCGTGGGAACAACGCTCTGGGCCTCCGTGTCTGCATGGCCCTGGGCCTCGTGTTCGCGGGCGCCTTCTGGTACGCGGTGCAGGTGCGGGTCGTGCCCGCGAACGACATCCGGCGATTCTGCGACCAGCGGCAGCGACATGCGCTGACCGGGACGATCGTCCGCTCTCCCGATGCGAGAGGACGTTTCACCCTGGTCACGGTGGACGTGGATTCCCTCTCGCTGGCGGGTGCGCGGCGAACATTGAGGAACGCGCGGCCCCGGGCGGGTTCGGGTGGCATGGAAACGGGACGCCTTCAGGTGCGCCTGACCAGCGGCATCGATCCCGGCCGGTACGGCGACCGCGTCCTCGTATCGGGACGCCTGCGCAGCCCTCAGCCCGCACGCAATCCCGGCGGTTTCGACGCGCGGACCTACTACACGAGCCGGGGGATCGATGCACTGATTAGCGTGCGCGATGAGGCGGGTTATCGCGTGACGCGGCGCAATACGTCGTTCACCTGGCAGACCGGGGTCATCGACCCGCTGCGCAACAGCATCGACCGGTCCATCGACCAGACCATGCGGGGCGATTCCGCCGCCCTGCTGAAAGGCATCCTGCTGGGTGCGCGGCGGCAGCTGCCCGAGGACCTGCTCGACACCTTCAGGACGATCGGCCTGGCCCATATCCTGGCCGTATCCGGACTGCACGTCGGCCTGATCACCCTGGTAATCCATACGCTGCTGTCCGTCCTGAGACTGCCGCGGAACATGGTCGTCGCCGGCACGCTGGGCGTCCTGGTGCTCTACGCCTTCATCACCAACCTGACGCCTTCGGTCATCCGGGCCACGATCATGGCAGCGCTGTTCCTGGCGGGCCGCCAGCTGGACCGTCAGACCGACTCCGTCAACATCCTGGCCGTGGCGGCCATCGTCATTCTCCTGATCTGGCCCTCGGCCCTGTTCGACCTGAGCTTCCAGCTTTCCTTCCTGGCGACCTACGCCATCATCACGGGTTATCCCAGGATGAAGGAACTGCTCCCCGAGCGGATTTCCCGGTCGGAAAAATGGTGGGCGCGCTGGCTGCGGGACGGGTTGCTGGTCTCGGTCGCGGCGCAAATTGGCGCGCTGCCCGTGGTGGCGGGGACCTTCTACCAGGTTTCCTGGATGTCGGCGGTGGCGAATCTCTTCATCGGGCCGCTGGTGTTCCTGAATACGACCTTCGGCGTGCTCACCGCCCTGACCGGCCCCCTGGCCATCGAAATTGCCCGCCTCTTCAGCGCGGCCAACACGCTGGTTCTGTTCGCCATGATCCATCTCTCGAAGGCCTTTTCCGGTGCGCCGTCCGCGCTGGTCGAGGTGCCGGCGCCCTCCATCCTCTTCTTTACATCCTTCTACGGCGCGGGGCTGTTGCTGCTGTGGAAACCGAGCGGGTCCCGGGAGCGGCGGGCACGGCAGGGACTGGTTGTCCTTTGCCTCCTGCTCTTCTGTTACAACCTGCTGCCCGACCGGTCGCTGAGGATCACCGTTCTCGACGTCGGGCAAGGGGACGCCATCTTCATTGCCTTTCCCAACGGGCGCACCCTCCTGGTCGACGGCGGCGTCCGTACGCCCTTCTACGACGCAGGCGCCCGCGTCATCCTCCCCTTCATGCGTGCCAGGGGATATCGCCGCGTGGATACGATCATCGTCACCCATCCGGACCTGGACCACTACGGCGGACTCCGGGCCGTCGTGGAGTCCGTCGACGTGGGCGAAGTCCTTTCGAGCGGCGTCGGTTCGGAGTCCCGCTCCTACCAGGCCTGGCGCGAGGCCATCGACCGGCACGGCATCCCGTACCGCACGGTCGCGAGGGGGGACACCCTGGCGGCGCTGGGTGGCGTGCGCGGCTTGTTTCTCCATCCGGACCCCCTGTTCCTTTCCGGCGCGGCGAAGTCGAAGACCAACGAGGTTTCCGTGGTCCTGCGCCTGTCCTTTGGCGCGTTCAGCATGCTGCTGACCGGCGACATCGAGGAAAAAGGCGAGGCCGCGGCCGTCCGCCGGCCGTCCTCCCTGAAAAGCACGGTGCTCAAATCGCCCCATCACGGAAGCAACTCGTCAAGCGGAACGTCCTTCCTGAACGCCGTCGGTCCGGAAGCGGTGACCGTTTCCGCCGGCAGGTTCAACAATTTCGGCCATCCTTCGCCCGAGGTCATCGAGCGGTACAGCCGCCGGGGAGCGGAGGTGTTTCGAACGGACGAAGGCGGCGCGGTCATGATCCGCAGCAACGGCCGGTCCTGGGACATGACGTACTTTGCGCCGCCAAAGCCTCTCGGCCCCACGCCCGGGCAGGTGGTGGATGGGTTTCTCTTGACAGGAAAATCGCCTCTTTCTATATTCCGATAGCACGCATAAGTCATTAACAAACATATATTTAACACCCTATTCCTACCCGGTCCGATATGATCAGAACCGCCCGCCTGCTCATGGTGTTTCTACTGCTCGCCGCGGTGGAAATCCCTCCCCCTGCAACCGCTCAGGACGCAATCGCCCAGGACGGCGCCGCCTTCGAAGAAGCGATCGAGGAAGGCCGCGCGGCGCGCCAGCGCTACGTGGACCGGATCGAAGCATTCCAGGCGGAGATTTCGAGGCAGAACGCCCGTCTGCGCAACGCCGGTGCCGGCAATCCGGAGGAGCAGGCGCGGCACAACGAGACGATCCTGGCGCTTGCGCGTCTTCACATGTCCATCGGACAGTACGGGCAGGCCGTCGATCTTTTGAAGAACGCGGTGGACCAGGCGGACGCGACGGAAGCTGCAGGCGCGACGGCCGGTACCGGCACGTCAGGAGCCGAAGGCGCGACGGACCAGGCGCAGGCCGCGGCCGCGGTCACGACCGCCGGGATGCGCGCGTTGCTCGGCAGGCTACTGCTGCGGCTGGGGCAGTATGACGAGGCGGAGACCGTATTGGCCGCCGCCCGGTCTCGCCAGGGCGGGCCGGCGCTGGCATCCGTTCGACTCGCGGAGGTGTATTTCACGACGGGCAGGACCGAGGAGGGTCTCGAGCTGTGCCGCGAAGTCCTGAGGGACACGGGTACGCAAGGGCCGGCGAACGCACCGAACCTGATGGCCGCTGGGCTCGCCGCACGGTACCTGGAGCTTTCTCACGAGGCCAACTCCTTTTTAGGCGCGGCGACCCGTGTAGATAGCGAGTACCTTGATGCCTACGTAGCGTGGGGACGGCTCTTCCTCGACAAGCACAACCGCGCGGAAGCGACCGGGATTTTCGAGGACGCGCTGAAGATCGACCCCGGCTATCCGCCGGCGCTGGTCGGCCTGGCCGAGGCGCTTGCGGAGAAACAGCCGCTGCCGGCGGAGGCCGTGGCGCGGAAAGCGCTCGCAATCAATCCCGCGCTCATGGAGGGACGCCATTTTCTCGCGGGTCTCCATCTGACGGACGAGTCCTATGATGAGGCGATCGGCCAGCTGGACCAGGCCCTGGAGGTCAACCCGGAATCGCCCGGAACCCATGCCCTCCTGGCGGCCGCTTACCACGGCCAGGGCCGCCAGGCCGAATACGAAGCCGCCCGGCAGCGCGTCCTGGATATCAATCCTTCCTATGGCCGGCTGTACGAAATCCTCGCCAGCCACCTCACGCGGCGCTACCGGTTCCGGGAGTCCGTGGAGATGGGCCGCCGGGCGATCGAGACCGACCCCGCGCTCTGGTCGGCCTATGCCGGGCTGGGGATCAGCCTGACCCGGGTCGGCGAGATGGCCGAGGCCCGCCGGATGCTGGAACAGGCCTTCGACCGGGACCCATTCGACACCCGGACCTACAACACCCTGGAACTGCTCGACTCTTTTGAGGATTTCGAGACCCGGGAAAGCGGACCGTTTGTCCTGAAGATCCACCGGGACGAAGACGCCGTGTACGGAAAGCTGGCCCTCGACCTGCTCGAAGAAGCCCACCGGACGGTCGCGCCGCGTTACGGTTTCACGCCGGATGGACCCGTGCTCGTCGAGATGCTGCCGGACAACGACGACTTCATGGTGCGCATCGCCGGCGTGCCGGGTACGGGCGGCCTGCTGGGGGTCTGCTTCGGCGAGGTAGTGGTGGCGAATTCGCCCAGGGCCCGGCCGAAGGGGACGTTCAACTGGGGGCAGACGCTCTGGCACGAGTACATCCACGTCACCCATCTGCAGCAGACGCGCAACCGCATCCCCCGCTGGCTGGCGGAAGGTATCGCCGTCTACGAAACGCGTCTCGCCCGGCCGGAATGGGACATGGACCTGGAAGCGGAGTTCGTGAATGCGGCGGTCCAGGGCGAATTGCTCCCCGTCAGCGAACTGAACCGGGGTTTCACCCGGCCGAAGTCACGGAACCAGATCGTCCTTTCCTACTATCAGGCTTCGATCGTCGTGGAGTATATCGTGGACACCTTCGGGTTCGAGGCGGTCCGGCGCATTCTGGACCTGTACAACCGGAATCGAACCACCGCCGAAGTCGTTCGCGAGGTTACGGGCCGGTCCATGGACGAATTCGACCGGGCTTTCGCGGACTATACCGAAGATCGGATCGCCGGGCTCCGGCGCGTCCTGCAGTTCAAGCCGCCGCGCGACGAGAAGCCGTCCATGGCCGAACTGGAGGCGATGGCGTCCGATCACCCAGAGAGTTTCTACGCCCACCTGATGCTGGGCCAGGCGTTGCACATGCAGCAACGGTATGAAGAAGCCATTGCGCCGCTCGAACGCGCCCGGACCCTCTTCGCACATTACACCCATGCCGGCAATCCCCACGCGTTGCTGGCGGAAATCTACCTCGAACTGGGCGACACCGATGCGGCGATGAAGGCCCTCGAGGCGCTCACCGCCGTCGACGAGGACGACATCGCGTCCTGCAAGACGCTGGCCGGGCTCTACGCCGGGGAAGGCCGGCGCGGGGACGCCCTCCGCATCCTGGAACGGGCGGTCATGATCGATCCCTTCGACGCCGGGATCCGCAAGATGCGCGCCGGCTTGTACGAACGGGACGGAAGGCCGGACCTGGCCGTGCCGGAGTATGAAGCCGTGCTGGCGGTCGAGACTACCGACCGGGTGCAGGCGCAGTACGACCTGGCCCGCGCTTATCTGGCGGCGGGAAGGAAGGACGACGCCAGGAAGGCCGCGCTCAAAGCCCTGGAGGACGCACCCGGTTTCGAAGCCGCCCAGGAGGTCCTGCTCCGGTCGCTTGAATGAGTGCGCGGCTTGCCCCGCCAGCGCGCGCTTCACGAGCGCCCGCCAGCGCTCGGTCCACCAGCACCCGCAACCACCACCGCGCTCGTCCACCAGCGCCCGCCCCACTCGTTTCGGCCCGGTTTTAACGTTGCGATACGGGCTGTCCCACTTTATATTCAAGCGGTTTGCTCCAACAGCCTGCATGTAATGCGCGGGCGCCACGCCGCGGGCGCCTCACAGCGGTCCTCTTCGAGGGTCATCTTGCCGAAACGCACCGACATCGAATCCATCCTGATCATCGGCTCCGGACCGATCGTCATCGGACAGGCCTGCGAGTTCGATTATTCCGGCACCCAGGCCTGCAGGGCGCTCCGCGAAGAAGGCTACCGGGTCGTGCTGATCAACAGCAACCCGGCCACGATCATGACGGACCCGGACATGGCGGACCGGACCTACGTCGAACCCATCACCGTCGAATACGTGGAGAAGGTCATCCGGCGCGAGCGCCCCGACGTGCTGCTGCCCACGCTCGGCGGACAGACCGCCCTGAACGTCGCCGTCGAGCTCGCCGAGTCGGGCACGCTGGACCGCTACGGGGTCGAGCTCATCGGTGCCAAGCTCGAGGCGATCAAGATGGCGGAGGACCGGGAACTGTTCCAGCAGGCCATGGAGCGCATCGGCCTGGAGGTGCCCCGGGGCGGCTTCGCGCGGACCGTCGAAAGGGCCTGGGAACTGGTGAAGAATACGGGCTTTCCCGCCATCATCCGGCCGGCCTTCACCCTGGGCGGCGCCGGCGGAAGCATCGCGCGCAGCGAGTCGGAATATGCCGAGGCCGTCGAATGGGGGCTCTCCACCAGTCCCATCACCGAGGTGCTGATCGAGGAGTCGGTCATCGGATGGAAGGAATACGAGCTCGAGGTCATGCGCGACCTGGCCGACAACGTGGTGATCATCTGCTCCATCGAAAATTTCGACCCCATGGGCGTGCACACCGGCGACAGCATCACGGTCGCACCCGCGCAGACCCTCACGGACAAGGAATACCAGGCCCTCCGGGACGCCTCGATCAAGGTGATCCGGGAGATCGGCGTGGAGACGGGCGGATCGAACATCCAGTTCGCCGTCAGCCCCGAAGACGGCCGCATCCTGGCCATCGAGATGAACCCCCGCGTGTCCCGCAGCTCGGCCCTGGCTTCCAAGGCCACGGGCTTCCCCATCGCCAAGATCGCCGCTAAACTGGCCGTGGGCTACACGCTGGACGAAATACCCAACGACATTACCCGCGAAACCCCGGCGTCCTTCGAGCCCACCATCGACTACGTGGTGGTGAAGATCCCGCGGTGGGCCTTCGAGAAATTTCCCAACGCCGATACGCAGCTCGGCACGCAGATGAAGTCGGTGGGCGAGACCATGGCCATCGGCCGGACCTTCAAGGAAGCGGTCCAAAAGGGATTGCGCGGCCTGGAGATAGACCGCCACGGCCTCGGCGCGGACGGGAAGGACGCGGTGGACGGCGTGCTGGACGATCTCAGGGCGCAGATGGCCCGGCCCACGGCGGAGCGCATCTTCCAGATCAAGACCGCCCTCCAGCTCGGCATGCCCATTGAAGAGATCTACGCATTGACCGGCGTCGATCCCTGGTTCCTGCACAACCTGCGGGACATCGTCGAGCTCGAGGGCGAAATCGGCGCGCACCGGAACGGGTCCATGCCCCGGAACCTGCTGCACAAGGCCAAGCAGGCCGGTTTCTCCGACGTGCAGATCGCCCACCTGACCGGCAGCGACGAGCGGTCGGTCCGCGCCCGGCGCATCGAGGCGCGCGTGGACGCCGTGTTCAAGACCGTCGACACCTGCGCGGCCGAGTTCGAGGCCATGACGCCCTACTACTATTCGACCTACGAGACGGAGAACGAGACCCGGCCCAAGACGCGGAAGACCATCATGATCCTGGGCGGCGGGCCGAACCGCATAGGCCAGGGGATCGAGTTCGACTACTGCTGCGTCCAGGCGGTCATGGCGCTGAAGGACGACGGGTACGAGACCATCATGGTCAACAGCAACCCGGAGACCGTGAGCACGGATTACGACATCTCGGACCGCCTGTTCTTCGAACCCCTCACCTTCGAAGACGTGATGAACATCGTCGAAACGGAAAAACCGGACGGCGTGATCGTCCAGTTCGGCGGGCAGACGCCCCTCAAGCTGGCCCTGCCGCTCGAGCGCGCGGGCGTGCCCATCATCGGCACCTCGCCCGACAGCATCGACCTGGCCGAGGACCGCAAGCGGTTCGGCGCCCTGACGAAGGCGCTGGGCATCCCCCATCCGCCCCACGGGACAGTCTTTTCCTTCGAGGAGGCCAGGGCGGTGGCGGGCGAGATCGGATACCCCGTGCTGGTGCGGCCTTCCTACGTCCTCGGCGGCCGCAACATGGCCCTGGTCTACGACGACGACTCCCTGCAGACCTACATGCGGACCGCCGTCCACGTGTCCCCCGAGCATCCCATCCTCATCGACAAGTTCCTCGAGGACGCCTTCGAGTACGACGTGGACGCCATCTCCGACGGGACGGACGTCGTCCTGGGCGGGATCATGGAACACATCGAGGAGGCGGGCATCCATTCCGGAGACAGCGCCTGCGTGCTGCCGCCCTACATGGTCAAGCCCATGCATATCGACACCATGCGGAACTACACCCACGCCCTCGCGAGAAGCCTCAAGGTCGTCGGCCTGATCAACGTGCAGTACGCCATCAAGAACGACGTCGTCTACGTGCTGGAGGTCAACCCGCGCGCCTCGCGGACGATACCCTTCGTGTCCAAGGCCATCGGAGTGCCCCTGGCCCAGCTCGCGGCGCGGGTCATGGCCGGAAAGTCGCTACGCGAACTCGGCTTCACCGAAGAGATCATCCCGCCCTACGCCTCGGTGAAGGAGGTCGTGCTGCCCTTCGTGAAATTTGCGGGGTCGGACAGCCTGCTCGGACCCGAAATGAAATCGACAGGCGAGGTCATGGGCATCTACGAGGAACCGGGGATCGCCTTCGCCAAGGGGCAGAGCGCGGCGGGCGGCTCCCTGCCCCTTTCCGGCACCGTCCTGATCAGCGTGAACGCCTTCGACCACGAAAACGTCGTCGACATCGCCCGGGAGCTCGCCGGCCGGGGTTTCGCGATCATGGCGACGAGCGGTACCGCCCGGACGCTGGAAGACGCCGGCCTGGAGGTCATCCTGGTGAACAAGGTCTGGGAGGGCGAACCGCACATCGTGGACCACATCCGCAGAAGCGACATCCAACTCATCATCAACACGCCCCTGGGCAAGAGCGCGCGGGACGACGACTACATGATCCGCCGCGCCGCCATCGAGGCGAACATACCGTGCATCACCACGCTCTCGGCGGCCTGGTCCGCGGTCAAGGCCATCCAGGCGCTCAAGAACGAGGGCAGCGAGATTTCCGTGAAAAGCCTGCAGGAATGGCACGAGACGTTGAGGGAAGCGAGGGTTTGACCATGCAGACGGTAGAAGGCGGCGTACTGGCCCCGAAGGGGTTCCTGGCCAACACGGCGGGCTGCGGCATCAACAGTCCGAAGGGAAGCCGTAAGGACCTGGTGGTGATCGACGCGGGCGGGACCGCTTCCGCTGCCGGGGTGTTCACCACGAACCGGGTGCGGGCCGCACCGGTGGCCCTTTCCACGGACCATCTGCAGACCGGCATGGCGCGGGCCGTCGTGGTCAACAGCGGCAACGCCAACGCCTGCAACGGGGAACCGGGCATGGCGGACGCCCGGGAGATGGCCGCCCTGGTCGCCGACGGGCTGTCCGTGCCCGCGAGCGAGATCCTCGTCGCTTCCACCGGGGTCATCGGACGGCCCCTGCCCATGGACCTGATCCGCGCGGGCATCCGGGAAGCGCTGGACCGGCAGCCGCTGGGTCCTGACCCGGACGCCGCCGAGTCGATCATGACGACCGACACGGTGCCCAAGACCTGCGCGGTACGGTGCGATCTCGACGGTACGGCTGCGGTGGTCGGCGGGATCGCCAAGGGCGCGGGCATGATCTGCCCGGACATGGCCACGATGATCGGCGTGGTCACGACGGACGCCGCCATCGCGCCGGGGGCCCTCAAGTCGGCACTGGGACGGGCGGTCGGCAAGTCCTTCAACTGCATTACCGTAGACGGAGACATGAGCACGAACGACACCGTGTTCATCCTGGCCAACGGGGCCGCGGGCAACCCGGAGATCACGCAGCCCGAAGGGGACGCCTACGAGCGGTTCGCCGAAGCGCTGGAGCACGTCTGCACCGACCTGGCGAAGAAGATCGCCCGGGACGGCGAAGGCGCGACCAAACTCGTGGAGATCCGCGTGCGGGGCGCCCGGTCGGACGAGGATGCCCGGACGATCGGCATGAGCGTGGCGAATTCCGCCCTCGTGAAGACGGCCATCTACGGCCACGATCCCAATTGGGGCCGGATCCTCTGCGCCGTCGGGTACGCGGACGCCGAATCGGATCCGGACACGATCGATCTGTACCTCTGCGGCCACCAGCTGACCCGGGACGGCCGGGGGCTCCCCCTTGACGAACCGGCCATGCGGGAAGCCCTTTCGGTCGGGGAAATCCCCATCGAGATCGATCTCAAGCTGGGCGACGGCGCGGCCACGGTCTGGACCTGCGACATGTCCCACGAGTACGTGACCGTGAACGCGGAATATACCACCTGAAACACATACGATTTCACGGACGACGAGGACGACGACTATGATGGCACGATATGAACCTGGTTCTTTCTCGGCCGGCAACGCGCTTCGCACGGTCGGCAGTGCGCAGCGCTCGGTCGGTGCCGCGCCAGGGACGGCCGCCGACACGCCCGGGCCGGTCTTCTCCGCCGCGCTGCGCACGATCCTCACTGCCGCGTTCTGGGTAATGACCCTCTATGGCGTAACCTCGGCTTCCCCGGCCGCCGCCCAGCAGGCTGGCACCCAGACGGAAGCCCTGTCGATCACGGAGGACCCGGGACCGGTACCGGTGGAGGAGCTGGCGGAAAGGCGGGCCCGGATCCTCGACCGCATGGGCAGTGGGATCATGATCCTCTTCGGGGCGGAACCCAAGGTATTCAGCAACGACGTGAACTATCCCTACCGCCAGGAAAGCAACCTCTTCTACCTGACCGGCATCAGCCAGCCCGGCGCCACGCTCGTGCTGCTGCCCGGCAATCGAGACCAGAATGAGATCCTCTTTCTTCCCCCGCGCGACCCCGCACGGGAAATCTGGACCGGACACATGATCGGGGTGGAAGAAGCCCGTCGCCGGACCGGTATCACCCATGTCTGGCCGAGTGAGGAATTCGACGCCTTCGTGAAGGCCGTCCTCCGCGGATCGGTCTATGAAAAACGTCCCTCCGAAGACGACAGGGACTACCGGGCCATCGGCGAATCCGTCGAGAACGGAACGCCCGTGGCCGTCTGGCTCCTGGCCGACGCCAGTTCCAGGTACGGCAGCCGGTATCCGCAAGCCCTCCGGTTCGCCTCGGAGGCCGCCCGTTATCCCGCCGTCCAGGTACGGCTGGCGACTGGACTGTTCCGGGACCTGCGCGTCGTGAAATCGGCCTGGGAACTCCAGCGGCTGCAACGCGCCGTCGACATCACCCGGCTGGCGCAGCGCGCCATCATGCGCAGGGCGAGCGGACCGGCGGCCAACCAGGCCGGCTCTTCAGGGCCAGGCGGACCAGGCGGACCAGGCGGACCACTGAACGAATCCGTACTCGACGGCATCATTCTCTCCACCTATCGCGCCCACGGCGCGCACTGGGGGTTTCCATCCATCGTGGCTTCGGGACCCAACGCCACGACCCTGCACTACGAGGAAAACAACCGGGAAATCGCAGACGGCGAACTCGTCCTGGCCGATATCGGCGCGGCCGTCGGGTACTACACGGCCGACGTCACGCGGACGTTCCCGGTCGGCGGGATCTTCTCGGAAGCACAGCGCGAGGTGTACGAGGTCGTTCTCGATGCCCACGCCCGGGGCCTGGCCGCCGTCCGGCCGGGCATGACCATGCGCAGGGTGCACGACGTGGCGCGGAAAGCGATCGCGGACGGACTCCTTGAACTGGGGCTGATCACGAGTACTTCGGGCAGCCAGTACCGCATGTGGTACATGCACGGCACGAGCCACTGGCTCGGGCTGGACGTCCATGACGTCGGTGGAAGGGACATGCCCTTCCGGCCGGGCATGGTGATCACGGTGGAACCGGGCATCTACGTCCGGGAGGACACGCTGGACAACCTGGACGACACCCCGCGGAACCGGGCGCTGATCGAGGCGATTCGGCCGGCCTTCGAACGGTACCGGAATATCGGGGTGCGCGTCGAAGACGACGTGCTGGTGACCGAGGACGGACACCGGGTGCTGTCGGAAGGCACGCCCCGGACGATCGACGAAATCGAAGCCTTCATGGCGAAACCCGCCCGCAGGTAGGCGCCCTCCGGCACGTGGACGCCCTCCGGCACGTGGACCCTGCCGCGGGCTACCGGGATGGATTCATGACAGCGGACCGAATGCTCACCGTGGAGGAGGCCCAGGAGATCGTGCTGGATTCGGTCTCCGTGTCGGGCATCGAGCGCGTGCCGCTGGCCGAGAGCCAGTACCGGGTGCTCGCCGAAGACGTAGCGCCGAGGTTCGACGTGCCGCCCCAGGACAATTCCTCCGTCGACGGTTATGCCGTCAGGGCCGCGGACACCTCGGGCGCATCCGAGGACGCCCCCCGCCGCCTCGAGGTCCTCGAAGAGATCCCCGCGGGCACCGTTCCCACCGCGCACGTGGATCCCGGCAAATCTTCGCGCATCATGACCGGCGCCTTCCTCCCCGGCGGCGCGGACGCCGTCGTCATGGTGGAGAACACCAGGCAGAACGCGGAAGGCATAGAGGTCCTGAAGGCAGTAGAACCGGGCCAGAACGTACGCTACCGGGGAGAAGACGTAAAAGAGGGCCAACGGGTCCTCTTCGCCGGCGCCGAAATCGGTCCCGGCGAGATCGGCCTCCTGGCGGCTTTCCAACGGTCCCAGGTCGCGGTGCGCAGGCGCCCGGCCGTGGCCATCCTCTCCACGGGCGACGAGGTCGTCGACATCGACGAGCGTCTCGTACCGGGAAAGATCGTCAACAGCAACAGCTATTCCCTGGCCGCGCTCGTGCGGGCATGCAATGGCCGGCCGGTCAACCTGGGCATCGCCCGGGACAGCGAAGCGGAGATCGCGAAGGCCATCCAGTCGGCGCTGAGCGCGGATATCGTCCTTTCCACCGGCGGCGTTTCCGTGGGCGACTACGACTACGTGAAAAAAGTGCTGGAAGACCTTGGCGCGGACATGCGATTCTGGCGGGTGAAGATGAAGCCGGGCAAGCCCCTCGCCTACGGACTGCTACAGGGCAAGCCGTTCTTCGGCCTGCCGGGCAATCCCGTTTCCTGCATGGTCTCCTTCCTCCTCTTCGCACGGCCCGCCATGCGGAAGATGATGGGATACGGCCCCCACGACTGGCGCCTGCCCACGGTGCAGGCGGAACTCGAGAACGACCTGACGGCCGGCGGGGACCGGCGGCACTATCTGCGCGCCAGCGTCACCTGTTCCGGCGGTCGGTTCTACGCCTCGACCGTCGCGGGCCAGGGATCCGGCATGCTCAGCTCCATGACCGGGACCAACGGTCTCGTCGTCGTGGAAACGGGCGTAACCTCCCTCGCCCCCGGATCCGTGGTCCAGGTGCTGCTGATGGGCGCGGCCGACCAGGGCGCGGCTGGCCAGGGCACAGCCGGCCAGCATGCCGCCGACCAGGCCGTATCGTGAGGGACCCCCGATGATTTCCGTAATCGAAGCCCGTGAAGCTATCCTGGAACGGATCCGGCCGATAGGCGTGGAACGCGTCGACATCGCCTCGGCGCGCGGCCGGGTATTGGCCGAAGACGTCCACGCCACGAGAAACCAGCCGCCCTGGGACAATTCGGCCATGGACGGCTACGCGGTGCGGGCCGTGGATACGGTATCTTCTTCGCCGGATTCCCCGGCGGAACTGGAGATCGTCGAGGATCTTCCCGCCGGATACGTGGCGAAACGCTCGGTCGGGCCGGGACAGGCCATACACATCATGACGGGGGCGCCCGTGCCCGACGGCGCCGATACCATCGTGCGCGCCGAACGCACGCTAAGGGTCGATGAGCGCCGCGTACGCATACTCCAGGCCGTCGAACCCGGGACCGACCTCCGCCTGGCGGGCGAAGACATCCGCGAAGGGAACCTCATAATCCCGTCCGGCATGCTGATCCGCCCGGCCGAAGTCGGCCTGCTGGCCTCTACGAACCGCTCCCAGGTGTCCGTCTACCGCCGGCCGAGGGTTGCCGTGCTTTCTACCGGCGACGAGATCGTCGACGTGGACGAACCCCTGGAGGACGGCAAGATCGTGGACAGCAACGGATACGCCCTTTCCGCGCTGGTATCGGACGCCGGTGGCATACCCATGCGGCTGGGCATCATTCCCGATACGCAGGAAGCGCTCGAGGGAGCGTTGCGCGACGGCCTCCTGGCGGACGCGATTATCACGTCGGGAGGGGTCTCGGTGGGAGAATACGACTACGTCAAGGCCGCCCTTGAGGCTGTTGGCACCACCATGGCATTCTGGAAAGTTTCCATGACGCCCGGACGTCCCCTCGCCTTCGGCGCCATAGACGACACCATCGTTTTCGGTTTGCCTGGCAATCCGGTGGCGTCCATGGTGACCTTCGAGCTCTTCATGCGTCCCGCCCTGCTCAAGATGCAGGGGTACACCCGCATCTACCGCCCCACGATCAAGGCTCGCCTCCTCGAAGACCTTCGAAAATCCCTCGGCCGAAAACAGTTCATTCGCGTGACCCTCCAGAAACGGGATGACCATTATTTCGCGTCGCGTACGGGTGAGCAGGGTTCCGGCATTCTGAGATCCATGTCCATCGCCGACGGTCTGGCCGTGAGTCACGAAGACCAGGAATTCATGCCGGCCGGTCAGGAAATCGAGGTCATGTTGCTCGGGGGTTACAGCGGACTTTCTGCTGATCGTAACTATTGATAATTTAACAGGTTACGGGTCTTTCTATTACGATTCACAAGTGCGTATTTTATTATGTATATCGCTATTTACGCCACATTGTCCGATCGGGAAGGGGGTAGTCTGTTTCATCGGTGGTTTTTCCTTCCAACTTGCGACTTCCTGTCTTCAGCGGGTTGAGGTTTCCGTTAATACACACCGTCCCGGATCCAACATCCTACATCTCGCCCTTTCTGATCACCACAAGGGTAGGAGCGTCACCAATTCCTTCTTCGTATGGAACGGTCTCCTCCCATACCATGCCCTGCGCCGCCATGACCGCTTCTGCCGATTCAATTTCCTCCTCCGGGCAGGGACCTTTGTAGCAAACCAATTTACCTCCCGTTTTCAAGATGGGCCCGCTCCATTCCACGAGTTGACTGATTATACCGACGGCCCTCGCAACAGCACCGTCAAACTTGCTATCCGTTTCCCGTTCCGCCAACCGCTCCATCCGGTCATTGAAGACGCGCAGATTATCCAGCGAAAGCGCACGCCGCACCAGATTCTGAAAGGCGCATTTCTTCTGGTTTGATTCGACCGTCACGAAGTGGGTATCTGGCAGGAAAACGGCGAGGGGAATCCCGGGGAAGCCTCCGCCGCTTCCGATATCTACGATATTCCCACCCCTGGGCAGTACGCCCTTCACAGCGGGCATGAGCGAATCGAGGAAATGGCGCGATGGAATGCGTTCCAGATCTTTCGCAGATACGATGTGGAGTGCGTGGTTTACGCGGCGTAATTCGTACAGGTACCGCTCGAATGCCCCGATTTTACGGGCATTCAGGCGATGACCAAGTTTCTCCATGCCATGGACGAAATGCGCGATGGAGTCCATGTCATGTCTTGGAATGTTCCACGTGGAACACCCGGTTTCCGGCGCCGGAATCATCGCTGCGGGACAGAGCTGAAACGCGATCGAGATGCACCACGAGAATGGACAGGTCGGCGGGTGTTACGCCCGGGATCCGCGAGGCCTGTCCCACGTTCGCCGGTCGGATGCCGGCCAGCTTTTCTCGCGCTTCGTGTGACATGGCCCGGATGGAGGCATAATCGAAGTCCTCAGGGATTGCACGGGATTCCCAGGACCGCATGCGTGCGATCTCCTTGTGCTGCCGCTCGAGATACCCGGCATATTTGACCGCCGTCTGAATCTGACCGATGACAGACGGTTCGTGGTCCATGGGTTCCGGATCTACGGTATAGAGATCGGAATACTGTACCTCGGGGCGGGACAGCAGTTTGTACAGGGACACAGGCTCTGATACCGGCGTCGAGGATCTGGACTCGAGTATAGGATTAATCCGGTCCGGAGCCACGTATTCCTGTTTCAGCCGGTCTGTTTCCGTTTCCACCAGCCGGCGCCGGCTAACCGTGGTTTCGTGCCGTTCTTTTGTAATCACACCGATCTCGAAAGCGCGGTCCGACAGGCGCATATCCGCGTTGTCGTGCCTCAATAACAGGCGGTATTCCGCACGCGAGGTGAACATCCTGTAGGGTTCGTCCGCGCCCTTCGTGATGAGATCGTCGACCATCACACCGATATAGGCTTCGGCCCGGTCGAGGGTGAATGCCGGGCGGTTGCTGACCTTCAGCGCAGCATTGATGCCGGCCAGAATGCCCTGTGACGCGGCTTCCTCATAGCCCGTTGTACCGTTAATCTGACCTGCGAGGAACAACCCCTCGACCTGGCGCGTTTCCAAAGACCGGGTCAGGTTTTCGGGTGGAATGAAATCGTATTCGACGGCGTATCCGAACTGGAGGATCTCCGCCTTCTCCAGGCCCTTAATCGTGTGCAGCGCCCGGTCCTGCACTGGTTCCGGCAGGCTGGTGGAGAGGCCGTTTACATAGACCTCATCGGTATTCCACCCTTCCGGTTCCAGGATGATCTGGTGACTGTCCCGGTCCGGGAACCGCACGATCTTGTCCTCGACAGATGGACAGTACCTGGGACCGCGGCCGGTAATCCGGCCGGAGTACATGGGCGACTGGTCCAGGGCGGAACGGATGATGTCGTGGGTCCGGGCGTTCGTAAAGGTCAGGTAGCAGGGCAGCTGCTCGTCGGCCGGTGACAGCCTTTCCTGGGAGAAATGCTCGGGGAAATCGTCACCGGGGATGACCTCCAACTCACTGTAATTTATGGTTTTACCATCTATTCTGGGCGGCGTGCCGGTCTTCAGCCGGCCGATGTCGAACCCCAGGTCCCGCAGGGAATCCGACAGCTCCGTGGCCGCCCGTTCTCCCAGGCGTCCTCCGGGGGAATTGCTTGCGCCCCGATGCATAACGCCGTTCAGAAAAGTGCCTGAAGCCACGACCACGGCACGGCAGGACAGGACGCGTCCATCGCTTGTCCGGACGCCCGTCACGCGACGCTGGTCCACGTCCAGGCGCGCGACCTCGCCTTCCACGATCGTCAGGTTCGGCGTCTCCCCGATGACCCGCTGCATGTAATCCCGGTAAGCCACGCGGTCATTCTGGGATCTCAGGGACTGCACCGCCGGACCTTTGCGCGTGTTCAGCATTTTGACCTGCACGGCCGTCGCGTCCGCGGCCTTGCCCATCTCTCCACCGAGCGCGTCGACCTCCCGGACGAGCTGCCCCTTGCCCAGGCCGCCGATAGAAGGGTTGCAGGACATCTGCCCGATCTTGGATGCGTCGAGGGTTACGAGCGCCGTGTTCACGCCCATCCTCGCCGAAGCCAGGGCGGCTTCGCATCCGGCGTGGCCTCCGCCGATGACGAGGACTTCAACCGATGTCAGCCGATCTTTTTCAGCCATTGCCTGGTCCCTGTTCCACGTGGAACATCATTTCCCGATACAGAACCTGGAGAATACATGGTCCAGTACCGCATCGCCGATTTCCTTTCCCACGAGCACGCCCAGCCGGTGCACGCATTCCCTCAGATCGACGGCGGCCATTTCGGCACCGAGGCCTTCTTCCAGTACGCCGATGCCCCGGTCAAGACTCGATTTTGCCTGGTCGAGCAACTCGCCCTGACGGGCATTGACGACGAGCCCCGACTCAAAACCGGCGGGATCGAACCGCGCAATCTCGAGAATCGCTTCCCGGAGGTCTTCAAGGCCTTCGCCGCGTTTTGCAGAGGTCCGGATCCACCGGCCGCCCGCCGTCAATTCGGTAAACGCGTCCGGATCATAAGCATCCAGGTCGCACTTGTTCAATATAAACACGCCGGTCCGCCCGGACAACAGCTTCACCAGTTGCCGATCGTCGTCGTCCGGCGGGTTCGACGCGTCGAAGACGGCCAGAGGAATGTCGGCCTGCTCCAGTTCCGCGCGTGACCGGATGACGCCCTGCTGTTCCACCTTGTCCTTCGTCTTCCGGATACCCGCCGTATCCACGAAGACGACGGGCACGCCCCGGATGTCGACGCTTTCCTCGATAGTGTCCCGCGTCGTCCCCGATTCCGGATGCACGATCGCGCGGTCCCGCGACGTCAGCAAATTGAGCAAGCTGGACTTCCCCACGTTCGGCTTACCGAGCAGCGCGACCCGGACCCCGTCCCTCAGTACGCGCGTTTCATGGGAGGATTCGATGAGGCGGCCGAGTGCTACCCGGACGGGCTGGAGTTGATCCAGGAAGGCCTGTGGCGTCATATCGGGAATGCCCTCTTCGGTAAAATCCAGCGTAACTTCAATATATGCATTTATTTGTATTAGTTTAATCCTGAAATCGTCGATCTGATGCGAGCAGTTCCCGTTCAACTGCCTGAGGGCTGCCCGCGCGCAGGCGTCGGTCCGCGCCCGGATGAGTTCGCCCACCGCTTCCGCCTGCAGCAGGTCGATCCTTCCGTTGAGAAACGCGCGCTTCGTAAACTCCCCCGGTTCCGCCAGCCGGGCGCCCGACCGGATCAGGACGTCCAGGATCATCCCGCCCGGGACCATGCCGCCGTGGCCGCTGAACTCGATCAGGTCCTCCCGGGTGTAGGTACGGGGCGACCTGAATACGGACATGAGCACCTCATCCACCCGCTCGCGGCTGCGGGGATCGACGACGTGGCCGTGATGTATGGTGTGCGTCCCGCACTCGGAGGGCCGGCTGGCGCCGTCGAAAATCTGGTCGGCAACGGCGAAAGCGTCGGGACCGCTCATGCGCACCACGCACAGTCCGCCCTCGCCGGGCGGCGTGCCGATCGCGGCTATGGTATCGTTCGGGGCCTGCGAGGTCATGGGATTAAAGAGACTTGCGGACGAGCCTTGCCGCACCCGGTGTCCTGCGGGACGGTGCACTGCGCCTGGTGCCCTGCGGCGGTGCCCTGCGGGTGCGTCATTTGGCGGGTTGAACGGGGAAGAACCGGTTCTGAAAGGCCTGCTGCACGATGGTCAGCACGTTGATCATGGTCCAGTACAGGATCAGTCCGGAAGGCAGGTTCATCATGATGAAGAAGAGCACCGCGGGCATGATGTAGACGAACATGGCCTGCCGCGGGTCCTTCATCGTCATCTTGGACTGGATCAGCATCGTGGCCGCCATGAGGACGGGCAGCACGTAGTACGGATCCCTCAGGGACAGGTCCTGGATCCACCCGATGAACGGCGCGTCGCGCAGTTCGATCGTACTGCTGAAAATGGTGTAGAGCGCGATGAGGATGGGCATCTGCAGCAGCAGCGGCAGGCAGCCGCCCAGCGGGTTCACTCCCGCGTCCCGGTACAGCTTCATCATCTCCTGGTTCAGCTTCGTCGAGTCGTTCTTGTGCTTCTCCTTGAGCGATTCCATTTTCGGCTGGAGCGCGGCCATGCCCTGCGTGGCCTTCATGCTCTTGTGGGTCAGGGGAAAGAGCAGGATTTTCACGATGATGGACAGCACGATGATCACGACGCCGTAATTGGTGATGAACTGGTGCAGCCATACCAGGGAAATGAGCGTGATCCGGCTGATCGGCTGTATGATCGTCCAGCCGAGATCGACGGCGCCTTCGAGGCCGTACCCGTAACTTTCCAGGGTATCGTAGTGGACCGGGCCGAGATAGAGGAGGAAGTTGTCCACCAGGGGTGACGCGAGCCCCATGGACAGTTCCGCGGCGATCTGCCGGTCGTCATATTGCGCGCGCTGCACGGGCCGGCCGTTCAGCCGGAAGCCCCTGGCCTTCCGGTCCACCGGCACCATGGCGGTGAAGAAATACTTGCTGCGCACGCCGACCCAGTGGGTCTCGCCCGTGGTCTCGGGCCGCGGATCTTCGAACTCGGTCCCGAGGTCTTCATCGATCACCGTGTCGTTGAGCGAGGCGAATCCCCTGAAGGCGTACAGATCCTGGTCCCAGTCCCTCTCCGTCACATTGATCCCGCCGCCCCACCGGAGATAGTACTTGCTGCCCAGGGCCAGGTCCTGCCCGCCGTCGATCCTCACCTGGAGATCCACGGCGTAATCGTCCCGGTTGATCACGAAGGCCTTGGTGATGGTCAGGCCCCTCGGCGCGTCGGCCGTCAGCGTCACGGATCCCGATGACTGTCCGGGGCCCAGCACGACGGCGTCGCGGTCCGCGGCGAAACGCAGGGCGCGGGTGCTGCGGGGCCCCCGCTCCGTGGTGAGCACGATATCGGGGCCGGCCTCCCGGTCGGGGGGGACAAGTTCCACTTCCTCCCCGCCGATTCCTCTGTAACCCTTGAGTTTCCAGCTGGTTATCACACCGCCCGCTGTATTGATCACACCTCGGAAGTACTGGTTTTCGACGACGATTTCACGGGGCGCCGGCGCGCCTTCGGCCGGGGGGAGAAACAACACGCGCTCGGAGCGGTCCCAGCTGTCCGCGGCCAGGTCCTGCCGGGGGCGTTCCACGGCACGGGGAGGCCGCGTCTGTCCGGGCTCCGATACGGCGGCATCCGGCGGCGCGTCGAAGGACGGCGGCGCGTCGAAGGACGATTCGGGGGTCTCCCCTGAAGGGTAGGCACCCGCGGGATCGTCACCGGCCGCGAAGTTCCCCGGCTGCTCCTGCGGGACCGTCCGGTCAACCGGGGCAGGAGGCTGGGGCGCGTACATGGGGTATATAATGTAGTAGTAACCGATCCAGGTCAGTATGATCAGTCCGAATGCGCCGAGTACCCGTTTTTCCATGGTTGTTGTGATTCCGGTGGTTGTTGTGATTCCGGGGTTTCAAGCCGTGGCATGCGGCTAATCGATTGGTTTGCCAGGTGCGGCTGGTCCGGCTTGCCCGGGTGGTCCAACTGACACAGCCGATCCGGCTGGCACGCCTGACTCGACGCGGCCACCCGATCCGTCCGGCCTTGCCGGTCGCTCCACCGGGTCGTAACCGCCCGGGTGAAAGGGATGGCAGCGCAGCAGCCGCCACGCGGCCATGCGGGTTCCGGCGAACAGGCCCTTGCGTTCCAGCACTTCGATGGCGTAATTCGAACAGGTGGGAGTAAACCTGCAACTTGGCGGGAGGAGCGGGGAGATAGCGAGCCGATAGCCGCGGACGCCCCAGACGAGCGCGGTCGTGATTGCCCTGGTCAGCCGTTTCCACATAAGCGTGTCACCGCGGTACGGTAGAGGGACAGGAACTCTTCGTTCATCTGGCGGTAGGTCCATTCCCGGCCGGGACTGCGGGCGATGAGCACCATGTGCACCCCCCTCTTCAGGCGGTTTCTGTTCAACCGGTATATCTCCCGCATTCTCCGGCGGACCAGGTTACGCTTGACCGCGCCGCCGTAGTGCCTGGTCACGATGAAACCGACCCGGCGCTCGAGCCGGTCCGGACACGCGGCCAGGGACAGGGTCATCGAACGACCTCGGACGGTCAGTCCGCATTTCCTGACCCGTTCGAATTCCCACCGGTGTCTCATGCGTTCGTCGTGGGGAAAACGTCGGGAACCGGCGGCCATGGTGCATCGGTCCTGCCGCGTTCGGGCGGCGCCTAAACGGCAACGCGTACCCTTCCCTTGGCCCGTCGACGGTTCAGAATCAACCGTCCCGCTTTGGTGCTCATCCTTCGACGAAACCCGTGCCTGCGGTGCCGCTTGAGATTGCTCGGCTGAAAGGTCCGCTTCATCGTTTACTCCCGTTTTTTCTTCCTGTTTTGGCAAAAACAACAGCCCTCCATATTATCCCCGGAGCGCGATTAAGTCAAGTTGTTTTTGGTCATTCCGGGGGTGCAAATCTTTTCGAGATATTCTCTTGACAGCACCCCACTCACCATACATACTAAAGTGAAGATACTACCCGCAACGCTTCCGCCTGCCGTGGATTTGTTGTCGCGCCTACCACCACCTTAAATGTAGTAATTACAACAATTTAGCATGTTACATGCGAGCGTACGGGTATGTTTTCGGGCCGGAAAATCACCGGTCCGTCAACGGGCGTTCCATTCCCTTCAGTCCACAAGGTAATACGCAATGAAGCAGGAAGATCCTGCACAGCTCTGGTCGGTGTGTTTGTCGGAACTGAGGGGCATGATGCCCGCGCAGACGTTCGCGACCTGGTTCGAGCGGACCAGGGGGCATGATGTAACACCGGATAAATTCACGATCGAGGTACCGAACCCGTTCTCCGGCGAACGGATGCTGAAGCGGTTTCACGACAAGATAAGCCAGGTCGTGACGACGCAGCTCGGCCGCAAGGTCGCCATAGACTATCACATCTTCGAGGGCAATTCACAGATCATCCCCGTGCTCACCGACTTGCCCTCCTACGTGACGGACCGGGCCGTACAGGCAGGCCGGGCGGACCGGGCGGACCAGGAGGGCCAGGAACAGCAGGCCGCGGGCCAGGCGGAAACGGACAATCTCTACGACAACTACACCTTCGAGAACTTCGTCGTGGGGGAGTGCAACGACTTCGCCCACGCGGCGTCCCTGGCCGTGGTGAAATCCCCTGGCCAGCAGACCTTCAACCCCCTGGTCATCTATGGCGGCGTCGGCCTGGGCAAGACCCACCTGGCGCAGGCGATCGCCCACGAATCGAAGCGGCTCGGCACCGTCGACCGCAGCCGGTACGTCACGTCGGAGATCTTCTACAACGAATTCATCGAGTCCATCCAGGAAAAGAAGACGAAGGAGTTCGCGCAGACCTACCGGAACGTCGACCTGCTGATCGTGGACGACATCCAGTTCTTCTGCAAGGGGCACAAGGACCGCACCCAGGAGGAGTTCTTCCATACCTTCGACGTGCTGCGGCAGAAGGGCAAGCAGATCGTCCTGACCAGCGACCGGATCCCGAAGGAGCTTTCCGGCCTGGAGGAACGGCTGGTGTCCCGGTTCGAATGGGGGCTTCTCGCGGACATGAAACCGCCCGACTACGAGACCCGGGAAGCCATTCTACAAAAGAAGGCGGACAAGGACGGACTTTCGCTCAGTCCGGACGTCATCGCCTATATCGCCGACCGCGTCGCATCGAACATCCGGGAACTGGAAGGCGCCGTGCTCAGCCTGCTGGCCTACGCGTCGCTGAGTCACTGCGACATCACCATCGAAGTGGCGAAGCGGGTGCTGAGCAACAAGATCCGCAGAAAGCAACGCTCCGTGGGCATGGAAGACATACAGAAAGCCGCGGCCGGCCACTACGGCGTTTCTGTCGAGGATCTGGCCGCGAAGACGCGGAAGAAGCACGTGGTGGCGGCCCGCCAGGCCGCCATGTACCTTTGCCGGGACATGACCCGCGCATCGCTTAAGGATATCGGCGCGGTTTTCGGCAAGAGAGACCATACCACCGTCATACACGCCTGCCGGACGGTCAAAAAGCTCCTGTTTTCGGACGAAAACCTCCAGGAAGACCTCGACAAGATCAGGAACTCGCTTTCGTAACCCGCCTGTTGTTCAGCAGGACCCACCACCCCGGTTTATACCCACATATACTGTGGATAACTCGAGGGTTATCCACAGTTTTTCAACAAATCACGCCTTTCGTAACTCCGGCATCATCATTAACTTGCATACTGTCTATACACCATTTCCACACCAATCCACCAGGGGTAGTACACCTCGATGTGGAAAGATCCCCGGCCGCGGTCAAAAAAGGCCTCGTTTCGTCCTCGAACCGGACTCGAACCGGCCCGGATATGCATGCTTACGTACAGGCGCGGATCTGGCTTGTTTCGGGGTTGGAGTTAATGTGGATAACCCGGGGGATAAGAGGTTGGGATGTGTAGATGAATTGTGAATAACCCGGGGTTCTGTCCCATTTTGGTTTCTAGTGTGTGGATTATGTGGATAAACAAGTGTTTAGTTGGGTGTTTTTCCACATCGTTGTTTTTTCTCAATTGATTGTTATTAATAATACTTATCAGCATGATTGCGTCTTTATGCACATATCCACATACCTTATTAGTATTATTCCTTTTTAATACATAAAGACTATAAAACAAAGTATACACAATATATTGTACGATTTTAGCGCCATACTGCGACGTTATACAATATAGGGTGGTTTTGCCTCACAAAACCCTTGCGCTGTCCCGAGCGTAATCTATATTATATTCAATAATATTAAGAGGTTACTGTACAAGAACCGGCCCGGTTCATTCTGTACAGTACGGATACGACGAGGAAACCGGCTAAGAACGCCCAGAAGACTGCCCAAAGGAGTACTCTGTGAAAATCACCATTCCGTCCAGTTCCACCCTGATGAGCGGTATACAGACCGTCCTGAATGTCGTCCCGCCGAAGACCACTTTGCCCATCCTGTCCAACATGCTGCTGGAGACGGAAGACGGCCACCTGACCATCGGGGCCACCGACCTGGACATATTCATCATGACGAAGATCCCCGCCCAGATATCGGGGGAGGGATCGATCACGGTACCCGGAAGGAAGTTCGCGGAAATGGTGCGCGAGCTGCCCGACGCGCCCGTGGACATCGAAGTGGACGGGGTCAAGGTGATCATCCGGTGTGACCGCGGGGTCTTCCGCCTGGTGGGCATCAGCAAGGACGAGTACCCTGCGCTGCCGGACGTGACGTCCGAACAGACCATAGAGATTCCGTCGTCTTCGCTGCAGCGGCTGATCCGGAAGACGGTGTACGCCGTATCCAAGGACGAGATCCACCCGAGTCTCTGGGGCGCGTTCCTCCGCATAGGCAAAGGCGCCGTGCGGATGGTGGCCACGGATGGGCACCGGCTGGCCAAGACGACGCTCCCCTGCGATGTTTCCGATGCGGCCACGGAGGGGATCATCGTGCCGCCCAAGGCGCTGAACAACCTCTCGCGCCTCATCGGGGAATCGGATTCGCCGTCCCGGATCACCATCGGCGAGAACCACGTCCTGTTCGAACTGGAGAACGCACGGTTGTTCGCCAGGCTGATCGAAGCGACCTATCCGGATTACGAACGGGTGATTCCCACGGGCAACGACAAGGTGGTCAAGGTGAACCGCGAGGAGCTCGAGAGCGCCGTCCGCCGCGTGTCTGTGTTGTCCAACCCTACCACCCGCCAGATACGGTATTCCTTCCGGCCGGGTTTCGTCGAATTGAGTTCTTCCAGCCACGATATCGGCGGCGAGGCCCGGGAAGAATTGCCCGCCGAATACGAAGGCGAAGCCATGGATACGACCTACGATTTCCGCTACCTCCTCGACGTCGTGGAGCGGATCGAGAGCGAGGAAGTGGTATTCAAACTGGATACGCCGGTCAGCGCGGGGATCATCACTCCCTCCCGGGAGGAAGCGGAGGGCGAGGACTACCAGTGCCTGATCATGCCCTTCAGGACGACCGAGGCGGAAAGCTAAGGTGCACCTTCAAGGGCTGTCCCTCAGTCATTTCAGGAATTACGCATCCCTGTCGCTGGCCTGTGATTTGCAAACGAATGTTTTCATCGGATCGAATGGACAAGGAAAAACCAACCTCCTGGAAGCGGTTTACTACCTGTGCGTGGCCCGGTCCTGCCGCGAGGCACAGGACCGGGATCTCGTGCGCATGGGGGCGGACCATTTCCTGATCCAGGGACAGGGCCGGTCCGCGGAGGGCCGGGAGGTCGAGGTACAGATCCGGTACGCCCGCCCCGCGGGAAAGAAGGTCTTTGTAAACGAATCGCCCCAGCGGAACCTGTCGGACCTGTACGGCATCCTGGCGGCCGTGGTGATCTCGCCGGACGACCGGAGGCTGGTCCAGGGCTCGCCGGGCTCGCGCCGGCGGTTCCTCGACATCGCGATCTCGCAGTCCAACGCCGCGTATCTATCGGCCCTGCAGGAATACAGGCGGGTGGTCCGGCAACGCAACGAGGCCCTGCGCGCATGCCAGGAGAAGCCGGGGAGGACGGAGGGCCTGGAGGTCTGGAACGCCCCCCTGGTCGCACTGGGCAGCCGCATCATGAGAAAACGGGTGGAAGTCGTCGAGGACCTGAAGGATGAAGCCAGCCGCATACACGCCGCCGTGAGCGACGACAACGAGTGCCTCGAGATCGACTATGCGCCCTCCTTCGAATACGAGGCCCTCGCCGATATTGAGCAGGCTTTCGAGGAGGCGCTGGATCGTGCCGCGCCGCGGGAAAGGGCGCGGTGCATGACGGAGGTGGGACCCCACAGGGACGACCTGGCCATCCGGATGAACGGGGTCTCGCTGCAGGCGTTCGGATCGCAGGGACAGCACAAGACGGCGGCGACGGCCCTGAAGCTGGCGGAAGCCCGTTTTCTGTGGCGCCGGCTCCAGGCCCCGCCCCTGCTGCTGCTCGATGACATATTCGCGGAGATCGACGCCGCCAGGACGGGCCGCCTGATGGAAATGGTGCCCGCCTACGGCCAGACCTTCATTACGACGGCCAAGGAAAGCGATATAGGGGACTACCACCGGGGCATCACCCGGTTCCGCGTCCAGGGAGGCGCGGTAACGCCCTACGACTGAGGATCCGAACGTGACACGGATGAAGAAGACCACTACCCTCGGCGACGCACTCAGGGAACTGGTGCGCAACCTCGGCATGGAAGGCAAGCTGGAGGAACAGCAGGCCGTGGACCGTTGGCCGAGGGTCGTCGGGGAGCGCGTCGCGGCGCACGCGCGGGCGGTCTTCTTCGACGGCGGAAAGCTGTTCGTGGAGTGCGACAGCGCCACCTGGAGCCAGGAGCTGCACTACATGAAGCCCGACATTCTGAACCGACTGGACCGGTCTTTCGGTAGACCCCTGGTCCGGGACATCATATTCACCAATACCAGAAGGTAAAATCGATGTCAGAAACACAAGAAAACTCGTCGGACCGCATGGAAAGCCAGGACCGCTCAGACAACCTGGACAACCTGGACCGCCCGGATCACGAGAACGGTTCGGTATCACCGGAGTCGGGACCCGGCGCCCCGGATGCCGACCAGTACGAAGCGGAGAACATCCAGGTCCTCAAAGGGCTCGAGGGGGTTCGCAAGCGCCCCGCCATGTACATCGGGAGCACCAGCGCCTCCGGCCTGCACCATCTCGTGGAAGAGGTGATGCAGAACGCCATCGACGAGCATCTCCAGGGATTCGGCGATACGATCAAGGTGTACATCGAAGAAGACGGACGGATCAGCGTGATCGACAACGGCCGCGGCATTCCGGTCGAAATGCACCCGACGGAGAACCGGCCGGCCGTGGAAGTCGTCATGACCATGCTCCACGCCGGCGGGAAGTTCGACAACAAGTCCTACAAGGTGGCGGGCGGCCTGCACGGCGTGGGCGTGTCGGTGGTCAACGCCCTGGCCGAATGGCTGGTCGTCGAGGTGCGCCGGGACGGGAAGATCTACTACCAGCGTTACGAGCAGGGCATCCCCGTCTGCGACCTGGAGGTCCGGGGCGAGACGACGGAGAACGGAACGACCGTCTCCTTCAAGCCCGACGACGAGATCTTCGACTCGACGGAGTTCAATTTCGACCACATCGCCCACCGCTTCCGGGAACTGGCCTTCCTGAACCGCCACATGCGCATCGAGCTGCACGAGGAGGCCAGGGGAAAATCCGCCATATTCGAGTACCGCGGCGGCATCGTCGAGTTCGTCGAGTACCTGAACGAGAACAAGACGGCCATCCACGACACCATCGGCATCCGCCAGGAACGGGACGGCAACCAGATCGACGTCGCCTTTCAGTACAACGACGGCTACCAGGAGAACATCTTCTCCTACGCCAACACCGTGCGGACTTCGGAGGGCGGCTTCCACCTCGTGGGCTTCAAGACGGCCCTGACCCGTTCCATCAACAACTACGCCCAGCGGAACAACCTGCTGAAGAACCTCAAGGTGCCCATCACCGGCGACGACACGCGGGAAGGCATCACCGCCATCGTCAGCGTGATCATCCCCGACCCCCAGTTCGAGGGCCAGACCAAGGAGAAGCTCGGCAACAGCGATATCCGCGGCGTGGTGGAGTCGGTGGTCGGCGAGGGGCTCGCCACGTACATGGAAGAGCATCCGGCCACGGCGAAGAGGATTGTCGAGAAGTGCATCCAGGCGGCGGTTTCCCGCGACGCCGCCCGCAAGGCGCGGGAACTGACCCGCCGGAAGAGCGCGCTGGAAAACACAACCCTTCCCGGCAAGCTGGCCGACTGCACCTTGAAGGACCCCATGGCCTGCGAGATCTATCTCGTCGAGGGCGATTCGGCCGGCGGCACCGCCAAATCGGGCCGCGACAAGACCTTCCAGGCCATCCTTCCGCTCTGGGGCAAGCCGCTCAACGTGGAGAAGGCCCGCATCGACACGGTGCTGAGCAACGACAAGCTCCAGCCCATCATCACCGCGCTCGGGGTCGGCATCGACGAGGACTTCGACCTGGCCCGGCTGCGCTACGGGCGCGTGATCATCATGGCGGACGCCGACCATGACGGACTGCACATCCGCACGCTGCTCCTGACCTTCCTGTTCCGCTACATGCGTCCGCTCGTGGAGCACGGACACGTCCTGATCGCCCAGCCGCCGCTCTATCGCGTTCGCAAGGGACGGCGGGAGGACTACCTCAAGAACGACCGGGAGCTCTGGGAATACCTCCTGAACCAGAGCGTGGACCGCACGAAGGTGCAGCGGGCGGACGCGAACGGCAACGGGCACGCCCTGACCGACGACAAGTTGCTGGCCCATCTCCGCGAGATGATGGACTTCGAAGAGCAGATCGGACGCCTGGTCAAGACGGGCATGAAGCGCGAGCATATCCTGGACATGCTGAGAGACCGGGACCAGTACGACGCCTACCGGAGAGATCTGCGCGACCGGATGGAGGAACGAAAAGCGCAGGAAGAAGCCGGCGAAGTTCCGGTGCCCGTGGATCCCGTCGAAGAGGCCCTGGACCCCTCCCTGTACGGCCGGCTCCGGAAGCTGTGCGGCCGGCTGGAGGACGTCATCGACAGCGAGATGGTGGTCAGCACGGACAAGACCGAGAAGCGGGTCAGGGGCGTCGGCAAGCTGATCGACGCGGTGCTGGACGTGGGACGGGAAGGCGCCACCATCTCGCGGTACAAGGGGCTCGCCGAGATGGACGCCGAAGAACTGTGGCAGACCACGATGAACCCCGAAACCCGCACGCTGCTCCGGGTCACCCTGGACGACGCGGTGGAGGCGGACCGGATCTTCACGATCCTCATGGGCGACAATGTGGCCGCCCGTAACGATTTCATCCAGCGGAACGCCTTGCTGGTCAACAACCTGGACCTGCACTGATCACACGAAATAACACGTTCAAGGGGAAAGCATGGCGGTAGAACAGCGCGACAACATCCAGCCCATCTTCATCGAAGACGAGATGAAGAGTTCCTATCTCGACTTCTCCATGAGCGTGAACCTGTCCCGGGCGATCCCGGACGTCCGCGACGGGTTCAAGCCGTCCCAGCGGCGCATTCTCGTGGCGATGCGCGACCTGAACCTCACACCGGGACGGCCCACGCGGAAGTGCGCCAAGATCGTCGGCCAGACGATCGGGGACTACCACCCCCACGGCGACCTGGCCGTGTACGATACCCTCGCGCGGATGTCCCAGCCCTTCAGCATGCGCTACCCCATGGTCTTCGGCCAGGGCAATTTCGGATCCATCGACGGCGATCCGCCGGGCGCCATGCGGTACACCGAATCGCGGATGTCCCGCCTGGCCATCGAGATGATGGAGGATATCGACAAGAACACGGTCGATTTCATGCCCAACTACGACGAGTCGAAAGACGAGCCGACGGTGCTGCCGGGCAAGTTCCCCAACCTGCTCTGCAACGGGTCGCTCGGCATCGGCGTGGGCATGGCCTCCAACCTGCCTTCCCATAACCTCGGCGAAGTGGTGGACGGTATCGTGGCGGTGATCGACAACCCGGAAATCACGATCGGGGAGCTCGCCGACCATATCCAGGGACCCGATTTCGCCACCGGCGCCATCATCTATGGCCGCAACGCGATCAACGAGTATTTCCACACCGGCCGCGGGAAGATCAAGGTGCGCGCCCGCACGACGATCGAGGTGCACGAGCAGAGCGAAAAGGAAACCATCGTCGTCACGGAAATTCCCTACAAGGTCAACAAGTCCAGCCTGATCGAGAAGATCGCCGACCTCGTCCGGGAGAAGCAGGTGCTGGGCATTACCGACATCCGGGACGAGTCGGACCGGTCGGGCATGCGCATCGCCATTGACGTGCGGCGGGATATCCCGGGCAATATCGTGCTCAACCACCTCTTCAAGATGACGCCGCTGGAGACCACCATCGGCGTCACCATGCTGGCGCTCGTGGACGGGCGGCCCCGCGTCCTGAACATCAAGGAATGCATCCAGCACTTCATCGACCACCGCCACGAGGTGCTGGTGCGCCGGACCACCTTCGACCTCGAGAAAGCCGAGCAGCGGGCCCATATCGTGGAAGGCCTGCGCATCGCGCTGGACAACGTGGACCGCGTGATCGAAGTCATCCGCGCATCGCGTACCGGCGAGGAGGCCATGGAGGTCCTGACGGAGGAGTTCGGCCTGTCCCGCGCCCAGGTCGAGGCGATCCTGGACATGCGGCTGCAGCGCCTGACCGGGCTGGAGCGGGACAAGCTGGAGGAAGAGTACGAAGAGCTGGTCGCGCGCATCGCCGATTTCCGGGACATCCTCTCGCGCCTGGAACGCCGGATGCAGATCATCAAGGATGAGATGATCGACCTGAAGGAGCGCTACGGCGACGAGCGGCGGACCGAACTGATCGACATCGAGGGCGATCTCAGCATCGAGGACCTGATCGCCGACGAGGAAATGGTCATCACCATATCCCACGCCGGTTACGTCAAGCGCCTGCCCATGGACACCTACCGCAGCCAGAACCGCGGCGGCAAGGGGATCACCGGCATGAAGACCCGGGAAGAGGATTTCGTGGAGCACCTCTTTTCCGCCTCGACCCACTCCTACATCCTGTTCTTCACGAACCGCGGCAAATGCTACTGGCTCAAGGTGTGGGAAATCCCCGAAGCCGGCCGCACCGCCCGCGGCAAGGCCGTCGTCAACCTGCTGCAGCTCGATCAGGGAGAGAGTATCGCGGCGTTCCTGCCGATCAGGACCTTCGACGACGAGCACTATATCCTGATGGTGACGCGGGGAGGCCTGGTGAAGAAAACCGTGCTGTCGGCCTATGGCAATCCCCGGCGGAACGGCATCGTGGCGTTGAACATCCTGGAGGGCGACGCCCTCATCGAGGCCCTGTTGACCGACGGCGACAACGACATCGTCATCGCCAGCCGCAACGGCCAGGCGGTCCGCTTCCACGAGAGCGACGTCCGGACGATGGGCCGCGGCGCACAGGGGGTGCGGGGCATACGCCTCGGCGATGGCGACCGGGTCGTGGGCATGCTGGCGTCGGGTCGGGACACCACGCTGCTCTCCGTGACGGAGAACGGCTACGGGAAGCGGACGGACATCGAAAACTACCGGCTGACCCGCCGCCACAGCAAGGGCGTGAGCAACATCCGCACCAGCGAGCGCAACGGCCCCGTCGTGTCGATTCACGCGGTCTCCGACGAAGACGAGCTGATGATCATTACCACGAAGGGCCTCATCATCCGCCTGCCGGTTCGCGACCTGCGTCCCATCGGCCGGAACACCCAGGGCGTCCGCCTCATCAACCTGGGCGAAGGGGACCGGGTGATCGATGTTTCCAGGATTACGCCGAGCGGCGAAGAGGACGATCCGGCGACCTCCGAAACGGCCGAATCACCCGAATCCGACGGCGACGAGGAGGGTTGAAAAAAGCGCTTGACACCTAAACCGCGCACCCTATATTGCGTCCGTCGAAAACGATTCGTTCCAAGGCTGCATTTATGTAAAGCGGGGGTAATATGAGCGGGATCTGCCCGGAATGTGGCGCCGAGATCACCTTGGATTATGATGTCGTGGTAGGCGAAATCATCACGTGCCCGGAGTGCGGCGCGGAACTGGAAGTGGTCAGCGTCGACCCACTGGAGTTCGCGCTGGCACCGGAAGAAGAGGAAGACTGGGGAGAATAAGTCCGCGGTCGGATGGTAAGGAAATCAAGATGAGCAAACGAATGAAACATAAACATGGTAAACATGATTGTGATTTGCGTTCGTCCGCTCATCGGGCCCCACGGTAATCCTGCGAAAGGGATTACGGGGCTACGGGAACAGTTGGGAGCCGTGTTCCTCTTCGATTGAGCGAAGAGGCCGGCTCTTTTTTTTTGCACGCGGGACAAGGGGACGCCGGATATCCGCAGGACGCGGGCGACGCGGGCGACGCGGGCGACCCGGAGGACGCGAGAACCATGGAATTGGGCATCGTGCTGTCGCGTATCAGGAAGGACGAGAAGCGGCTGATCGCCGAGGCGGGCCGCCGCGGCATCGACGTCAAGACGATCGACAACACGCGGCTGGTCTTCGAACTCGAACGGCGTCACATGGACCTGGATGTGGTCCTGGAACGCTGCATCGATCACCACCGCGCCGTGTACGCGCTGACTGTCTTCGACCACTGGGGCATTCCGACGGTGAACCGCCAATCGGTGGTGGAGACCTACGGGAACCGGTTGCTGACGACTCTGGCCCTGCGGGAGAACGGGGTGCCGGTGCCGGAAGTGCGCGTGGCGTATACGCCGGGCTCCGCGCTGGAAGCCATGGAGGACATGGGGTACCCGGTCGTCCTCCGGCCCGTGGAGGGACCCGAGGGCCAGCTCGTTTCCCGTATCGGGGACAAGTACACGGCGGCGACGGTCCTGGAGCACAAGCGCATCCTCGGCGCCTACCACCACTCCATATTCTTCATGCAGAAGCACATCGATACGCCCGGACACGACATCAGGGCGTACGTGGTCGGCGACGAGACGGTGGCCGCCGTTTCGGTGCTGACCCACCATTGGATCGGGACTATCTCCGCCGGCGGCCTGATGAAGCAGGAGCCCGTCACGGAGGAACTGAACGACCTGGCCGTCGGCGCCGTCCGGGCGATCGGCGGCGGCATCGCGGTGGTGGACATGGTACGCACGAAGGACGCCTGGTTCGTGCAGGAAATGGGCCCGCCGTCCGGGCTTTCGGACGCGTCGGACGCCACGGGGGTCAATATACCGGGGAAGATCATGGACTACGTGGCGGACGCGGTGGCTGAAGGGGGACGAAACTCGTGAAGATCGGCATGCTGCTTTCCATCGTTTCCACGGAACAGAAGATGCTCTTCGAGGCCGCCGCGAAGCGGGGCATCGTCTTCGACCGGCTGGACGACCGGCGCATCGTCTTCGACCTGGAAAACCACCGGTACGACCACGACGTCATCCTCGAACGGTGCATCAACCACTCCAGGGCCCTCAACTCGCTGAAGATGCTCAACGCCGGCGGCATCAAGACCGTCAACACCTACGAGGTGGCCCGCGTGTGCGGGAACAAGTTCCTGACGACCATGGCGCTGGTGGACCACGGGGTGCCCACGCCGATGGCCCGCGTCGCGTTCACGGCCGAGTCGGCGCTGAAGGAAATGGAATCCATGGGCTATCCCGTCGTGCTCAAGCCGCCCATCGGTTCGTGGGGGCGCCTCATCGCGCGGGTGAACGACCGTCATGCCGCCGAAGCGGTGCTCGAGCACAAGGAGACGCTGGGCTCCTACCAGCATTCGGTGATCTACATGCAGGAGTACGTCGAAAAGCCCGGCCGGGACATCCGGTCCTTCGTGGTCGACGGCGAGACCATCTGCGCCGTCTACCGGTACTCGGACCACTGGAAGACCAATACCGCCCTGGGCGGCACGACGGCCGACTGTCCCGTGGAGGGCGAGGTGGGGACGCTTTCCGCCCGTGCCGCGGAAGCGGTGGGCGGCGGCGTGGTGGCCGTCGACCTGCTGGAATCGCCGGACGGGATCCTGGTCAACGAGGTCAACTACACCATGGAGTTCCGGAACAGCATCAAGCCGACGGGGGTGGACATTCCCGGCCGAATCATCGACTATCTGGTTAAGGTGGCCCAATCATGATCAAGGTGTCTATCGCCGGCGCGTCCGGCTATGGCGGAGGGGAACTGCTCCGCCTGCTCCTGTTCCACCCGGAAATCGAAATCGGGCAGGTGACGTCGGAAGCGCTCGCGGGCAAGCCCGTGGGCCGGTCCCACCCGAACCTGCGGCGGGTCACGGACCTCAAGTTCAGCGCCATGGCCGACCTCGAGCCCTGCGACGTCCTTTGCCTGTGCCTGCCCCACGGGGAGGCCATGAAGCAATGGGACGCCTTTTCCGGCCTGGCGCCCCGCGTCATCGACCTGAGCGCGGACTTCCGACTGCGGGATCCGGCGGACTACCCGACCTGGTACGGCCATGAGCACGCCCATCCCGATGTCCTCGGCCGGTTCGTGTACGGCCTGGCCGAGCTCTACCGGGACGAGATCCGGGAGGCCGAGTGCGTCGCGTGCACCGGGTGCCTGGCCGCCACGGCGATCCTGTCGCTGGCGCCCCTCGTGAAGGCCGGCGCCGTCGACCCCTCCCGGCTCTTCATGGAGGGGAAGATCGGTTCCTCCGCGGCGGGACACCGGGCCGACCGGTCCACCCATCACCCGGACCGCAGCGGGGCCGTGCGGTCCTTCAAGCCCACGGGCCATCGCCACACGGCGGAGATCGTGCAGGAGCTCACCTTCGGCGGGCCGGCGCCGGAGGTCCATTTCTCGGCGACGGCCATCGAACTGGTGCGCGGCATCCTCATGACGACCCACGCCTTCGTGAACGACGGCCTGGCCGACCGGGATCTCTGGGGCATCTACCGGGAGGCCTACGGCCGGGAACCCTTCATCCGTATCATCAAGGAACGGCAGGGCGTGTTCCGCTATCCCGACCCGAAGTTCCTCGCGGGCACCAATTTCTGCGACATCGGGTTCGAGCGCGACGAGCACAGCGACCGGGTCGTGGTCATGGGCGCGCTCGACAACCTGGTCAAGGGCGCGGCCGGACAGGCCGTGCAGGCCCTCAACCTCATGCACGGGTGGGACGAACGGACGGGCCTGGAGTTTCCGGGCCTGCACCCGGTTTAGGACGGATATGAACTACAGGGCACCGAGAGGCACCTACGACATCCTGCCCGAAGACCAGGCTCACTGGCGCCACGTGACCGAGACCACGCGCCGGGTCTGCGAACTCTTCGGCTACGAGCAGATCGACGTGCCGGTCTTCGAGCAGACCGGCCTCTTCGAGCGGAGCGTCGGCGAATCCACCGACATCGTCGAGAAGGAGATGTACACCTTCCTCGACCGCAACGAGGAGCGCATGACGTTGCGCCCGGAGTTCACCGCGGGGATCTGCCGGGCTTACGCCGAGCGCAAGCTGCACGGCCGGCCCCAGCCCCTGCGGCTCTTCACCATCGGCCCCGCCTTCCGGTACGAGCGTCCCCAGGCGGGCCGGTACCGCCAGTTTTACCAGATCGACGTGGAAGTGCTGGGCAGCCAGGACCCGGCCATCGATCTCGAGGTCATGCAGGTCGCCTGGCAGATCTACGAAGCGGTCGGCATCAGGAACCTGTCCTTCCAGGTGAACAGCACGGGGTGCCCGGCGTGCCGACCGGGATACGTGGAAACGCTTCGGGCCTGGTACGCGGACCGCCTGGACGGGATCTGCGGCGACTGCGCACGCCGCTACGAGCAGAACCCGCTCCGGTTGCTGGACTGCAAGAAGGAGGCCTGCCGCGCGATCGCGGACGAGGCGCCGCGGATCGCGGATTCCCTTTGCGACGAATGCGAGAGTCACTTCGGTCGGCTGAGGTCCTACCTGGACGACCTGGGGCGGCCCTACCAGGTCAACCATCGCCTGGTGCGGGGGTTCGACTACTATACGAAGACCGTGTTCGAGGTCTGGGCCGAGGGCATCGGGGCGCAGAACGCGGTGTGCGGCGGCGGCCGCTACGACGGGCTGATCGGCATGGTCGGCGGTCCGGAGACGCCGGCGATCGGATTCGCCTCCGGCATCGAACGCATCATACTCACGATGAAACAGGAGGGGATCGAGCCGCCCGGAGTGCCGAAACCCCGGGTATTCGTCGCCTATCTCGGCGCGGAAGCCAAGTCCGCGGCGGTGGTCCTGGCGCAGGAGCTGCGCGCGTCCGGCGTAGGCGCGACGGCATTGTGGGAAGACCGGAGCCTGAAGGCCCAGATGCGGCAGGCCGACCGGCTCGGCGCCGCCTATACCCTGATCATCGGTGAAGAAGAAGTGAAAAACGGCGTCGTGATGATCCGGCGCATGGCGGACAGCACACAGGCGTCCGTGCCCCGGCCGGAGGCCGTGGCCGCCGTGAAAGAAGGGAACGCTTCATGATCGTGGTAAAGACGGGCGGAAGCCGGGGCATCAATCTGGATTACGTCCTGGAAGACATCGCCCGGCAGACCGAACCGCTGGTGCTGGTGCACGGCGCTTCCGACGAATTGAACCAGATATCCGAGCAACTGGGCAAGCCGCCCCGCATGGTCACGTCGCCGTCGGGATACACGAGCCGGGTCACCGATCAGGAAACCCTGGACATCTTCACCATGGTGTACTGCGGAAAGCGAAACACCCGCATCGTCGAGAAACTGCAGCAGCTCGGCGTCAACGCCGTCGGACTGAGCGGCGTGGACGGCCGGCTGCTCGAGGGCCGCCGGAAGCCCAATATCCGCATCGTGGAAGACGGCCGCACGAAGATCCTGCGGGACGACTACACCGGCCGTATCGAACGGGCGAACGTCTCGCTCCTGACCACGCTCCTCGACCAGGGTTACCTGCCCGTCATCAGTCCTCCCGCCATCAGCTACGAGGGCGAGGTGATCAACATTGACGGGGACAGGGCGGCCGCGGTAATCGCCGACGCCCTCGGCGCGGACCGGCTGGTCATACTCTCCAACACGCCGGGGTTCCTGGAGGATGCGGACGATGAGGGCACATTGATCCCCCGGATATCCCGGGATGAAATCGACGAGGCGATCGCGACCCACGCCCGGGACCGCATGAAGAAGAAGCTGCTCGGCGCGAAAGAGGCGCTGGAGGTCGGCGTGGCCCAGGTGATCCTGGGGGACGGCCGGATACCCGAACCGGTCACGGCGGCCCTGCGCGGCACGGGCACGGTGATCGGGTAGCGGCCCTGCGTGGTGCGGGACAGGTCGGGCCTCGGCCGCCGGGCAGGATACGGCCGGCGCCGGCGGATGAAACGGAGTGGCAAATTGGAGCGAGGAAAATGACAGACTACCAGGCCATGGAAAACCAGGCGTCAATGGGCATTCTGCCCAAGCGGGACGTGGTGATCGTCCGGGGCAGCGGTACGCGTCTCTGGGACAGTGCCGGCAAGGAATACATCGATTGCATCGGCGGGATCGGCACGGCCAATGTAGGCCACTGCCATCCGGCCGTGACGGAGGCGGTCGCGCGGCAGGCGGAGCGGCTCGTGATCTGTCCGGACACCTTCTACAACGACCTCCGGGCGGAACTGGCCACGGCCCTGACCCGGGTTGCCCCGGATGGGCTGGACCGGCTCTTCCTGTGCAATTCAGGCACGGAGGCCGTGGAGGCGGCATTTAAATTCGCCCGCGTCGCTACCGGACGGACCGGCGTGATCGCGGCCCAGCGAGGGTTTCACGGACGCACCTTCGGGTCCCTGAGCGCGACCTGGAATCCCAAGTACCGCGCGCCCTTCGAACCCCTTGTTCCCGGATTCACCCACGTGAAATACAACGATGTCTCCGCCATGGAGGAATCCATCGACGACGGGACCGCCGCGGTGATCCTGGAGGTGGTTCAGGGCGAGGGCGGCGTGCGCATCGGCGACGGCGCCTATCTGAACCGCGTGGCGGACCTGTGCCGTGAACGGGGCGCCCTGTTCATCGTGGACGAAGTACAGACCGGATTCGGGAGGACGGGCGCCCTGTTCGCCTGCGAGCACCACGGCCTGCGGCCGGACATGCTCTGCCTGGCCAAGGCCATGGCCGGCGGCCTGCCCGTGGGCGCGACGCTCTGCGCCGAAACGGTACGGGGCGTCCCCGCCATGTCCCACGGCAACACCTTCGGCGGCAGCCCGGTGGTCTGCGCGGCCGGCCTGGCCACGCTGCGCGTGCTGGAGGAGGAAGGGCTCGTCGAGAAGGCCCGGGAGAACGGCGCGTACTTCCGGGATGCCCTCGCCGCGCTGGACGCGCCTTTCGTCCGGGAGATCAGGGGCATGGGCCTGATCATCGGCGTCGAGATGAAGGGACGGGTCACCCCCGTCCTCCGCGGACTCATGGAACGCGGCGTGATGGCCCTGCCCGCGGGCAACACGGTGCTGCGTTTTCTGCCGCCCCTGTCGATTTCCAGGGAGGAGATCGACCAGGTCGTGGAGACCGTGGGTGCGGTGCTGGGATCGTTGGAGGGTAGTTCAGCGGCCGGTACGGCCCGGGACGGGAGACGCGCGCGGCGAAGTCCGACCGGAGCCCGGGAGGCTAAAATGAGCCGCGACCGCGACGACATCGCGCTGCTGCGGGGCCTGGTCGAGCGGTACAGCCCTTCCACGCAAGAGAGCGAAGCCGTTTCCTTCCTGGTGGAAGCCATGGACCGGAGAGGGCTCCGCGCCCACGTGGACGAGGCCGGGAACGCGGTGGGCGAGGCGGGCAGCGGCAAGCCCCATATCGCCCTGGTCGGCCATATCGACACGGTACCCGGTATCGTCCCCATCCGGGAGGAATCGGGCAGGCTTTACGGCCGCGGCACGGTGGACGCCAAGGGTCCCCTGGCCGCCTTCGCGGCTGCCGCGAGCCGGCTCACGGAAACCGCTGGCGGCCGGATCACGGTCGTCGGCGCCGTGGAAGAGGAGTGCCCCACCTCGAAGGGCGCGCGCCACCTGGTGGACCGCATGCGGCCCGACTGCGTGTTCATCGGCGAACCGAGCGGCTGGGACAGCGTCACCATAGGGTACAAGGGCCACGTGGGATTCGACTACCGCCTCGAACAGCCCAATGCCCATCACGCGGGCGACCACAAGCGCGCCGCCGAACGGGCGATCGACCTGTACAACGCCATGCAAGCGCGCGTCGCCGGCCAGGCCACGGAAAGCGAATTCGCGTCTCCCCGGCTCGAGTTGAGAAGATTCAATACATCGGACGAGGGGTTGACCGAGGGCGTCGAGGCGTACTTCTCGGTCCGCGTGCCGCCCGGTTACGACCTGGAAGGCCTGATTGGCTACGTGACGGAACAGTCGGGCCCGGCGGAAATCGAGTGCGACCAGCGCCTACCGGGCGTGGTCGCTTCGAAGAACACGCCGCTGATCCGGGCGCTGCTACGGGGCATCCGCCAGGAAGGCGGCCGCCCCACCTTCAAGAAGAAGACGGGCACGTCAGACATGTGCATCGTCGGCCCCGCGTGGAATTGCCCGATCGCGGCCTACGGTCCCGGCGACTCCAGCCTGGACCATACCCCGGACGAGCACATTGTTCTGGACGAATACCTTCGGTCAGTCGAAGTGTTGACGACGGCACTGCAGCAACTCACTTCAGCCGCTTGATCAGACTTCAGGCCGGCCGGCTCCTTCTGACGTCGCCTTTCAATGCGTCATCGCGTAGATAGCGTAGTTCACGGCCAGCCGGTACGCGATCACCGAATACGCGCGTGGGTACATGGGATCGGCCGCGTGTTCCCAGCCGTCGCCCAGGTCCGCGTTCCAGTTCATCAGCACCATGAGCCGGCCGCCGTCGTCGGTTATACCCCGCAGCCGGTGGCCGTACAACGCGCCGTCCCGCTCGTAGTTACCCGGCCGCCACAGGGCCGCGGTACCGGGCACCAGGGGATACTCGTCGAAATCGTAGTAGCAGTGGAATATCGCGTGGCCAGCGGGGACTTCCGCGATGTCGCGTTCGGGGAACACCCGCTTCATCTGCGATTCCCAGACCGCCCACTGGCGCGAGCCGTGGAAATCGTCCACCATCAGGAACCCGCCGCGCATCAGATACTCCCGCAGGGCGTCCACTTCCTCCTGGCTGAACTGCAGGTTTCCGACTTCCAGGATATATAGGAAGGGGATATCGAACAGATCGGGGTCGGTGAGCTCCACGGCCTGCGGTTCGTTGATCTTGAGGGAGGTCGTGGCCCGCAGGGCGCGGATCACGTTGGCGTCGGCCGACGGGAAATCCACCGACCACCGCCCCCATCCCCATCCCCGGTAGAACCCGCCGGAGTTCTGGTACACGACCCGGCCGAAGGTGAAATCATTGCGCAGGAAGAGGGCGTGGCCGGAATCTCCGCTGCCGCGGGCCGTCCACAGCGCCACGCCGGCCAGGCAGGCCAGGCAGACCGCAAGGGTCATTACGATGCTCCTGGTAAGGCGTGCGTATTTCATTTTCGTATCCAATCGGGCTCACGCCCTGAGGATCAGTTCGCCGACTTCCTGTAGCTGGGCCAGGTTCCGGCATTCCAGCACGTGATCGCAGTGCGGGCTGTACCTGGACATGACGGAATCGTCGGTGTCCCAGTACTGCACGGGCTCGGGGTTCAGCCAGATCGTCTGGTGGACCCTGCCCTTGATTTCACCCAGCACCCAGTCCTGGGGGTCGAACCAGTTGGTCCGCGCGTCGCCCAGGATGACGAGCACCGTGTCCCGGGAGAGGGACAGCAGGTGTTCGTCGTGAAACTGGTAGAAGGCCCTGCCGAAATCGCTCAGGCCGAAGAAGTTCAGCGCGTGGTCGTCCTTCATGTGCTCGACGATCTCTTCGAAGGGCCTGCGGTCGAACTCGTCCGTCACCTCGTTGATCCGGTCCACGAATAGGAAGCTCCGGGCCCGGCTGAACTGGTTCTGCATCTCGTGGACCAGCTTGATGAAGAACCGGGCGACCTCCCAGACCGACCCCGACACGTCGCACAGCACGACCAGTTCGTTCTTCTTGATCTTGCGGTGCCGGTAGATGATGTGAAAGGGCAGGTTGCCCGTGCGGAAACTCCGCTGGATCGTCTTCTTGATGTCCACCCGGCCATGGCGCGATTTCCTGAAACGCAGGGACTTGCGCGTCACCAGGTTCCGGGCGAGCTCCTCCACCGCCTCGTAGAGGTTCTCGACGTCGCCGGGAGGCAGTTCCTGGTAGAGGTCGACGTCTTCGGCCTGCTGGTTCGGCTGCGTGCCGGGCTCAGTGACCGCCTCGGACGCCTGTTCCCCCACCTGCACGCGGGCGAGCATCCGTTCCAGTTCGCCTTCGAGCTCTTCGGTATCGTCGCCGTCCGCGGGGTCTCCTTCCCCGTCCCCCGCCACGGCCTCGCCCTGCTCATCCTGGAAAGGCCGGATGTCCTGCTCTCCCTCGTCCTGCGCGTCGTCGAAGTCGGGTTGGCCGTCGGGCGGACCGTCGGTTTCCCCGCAGGGATCGTCGAGCTCCTCCCCGTCTTCACCCACCTGGACCAGGAAGAACCGTTCGAAGGCCTCGTCGAAGGTGGGGATGTCCTCGCGGGTCTTGACCAGGGTGGCCCGCAGGGACGCCTTGAAGGCCGGCCGTTCGGTGACCTGCGCGTGCCGAAGGACCTCGGCGGCGTCCAGGGTCTCCGCCATGGATACGCGTACGCCGGATTGCCTGAGCAGCCTGGCGAACTCAACCAGCCGCTTGATCATGGTAGCCGTCCCGCATGATCCGTTCGATGTCCTCCCGGTCTTTCATCAGGACGTTCAGCGTGCTTGAAAGGATGTCGCGCGAGAGGTGCTGCGCGTTCAGGACCACCAGCGCCAGCGCCCAGTCGATCGTTTCGGCGATGCTCGGGGGCTTGCGCATGTTGAGCGTCCTGATCTTCTGGACGAACCGGACGACCTGGCCGGCCAGATCCTCGTCGATGCCCGGGGTCTTGCGGAGGACGATCCGGACCTCCTGCTCGAGGGAGGGATAGTTGATGTAAAGATACAGGCACCGGCGCCTTAGCGCTTCGGAAAGCGTCCGGTTGGCGTTGCTCGTAAGCACCACGAGGGGGCGCTGTGCCGCGGTCAGGGTGCCGAGTTCCGGGATGCTGACCTGGAAATCGCTCAGTACCTCCAGGAGGAAGCTTTCGAATTCATCGTCCGACCGGTCGATCTCGTCGACCAGGAGGACGACGGGTTCCGGCGAGAGAATGGCTTCGAGCAGGGGCCGCGGCAGCAGGAAGTGCCGGGAGAAGAAGGCGCTGTCTTCCCGGTTGAGCGTCTCCACCGCGTTGCCGAGCGTGTCCGTCCGGTTCAGCAGTTCGCCGATGCGGTCCTTGAGCATTTGCGTGTACAGCAGTTGCTTGGTGTATTCCCATTCGTAAAGGGCCTTGGACTCGTCCAGCCCCTCGTAGCACTGCAGGCGGATCAGTCGGCGGTCCAGCGCGCCGGCGAGCATCTTCGCGATTTCCGTCTTCCCCACGCCGGGCGGTCCCTCGACCAGCAGCGGTTTCTCGAGCCGCTCCATGAGGAACACGGGGGTGGCCAGATCGGGTCCGCAGATATAGTGCTGGGCTTCGAAGCGTTGGATGACATCCTGGGCAGACGTGAATGCGGTCATGATGCTCCTGAAGACAAAGACGAACCGGGGCGCGAAAACGAACCGGGGCGCGAATACGGGTGGTTACGGGGCGGGCGCCATGATCTCAGGACGTGTTTCCCGCTGGTTTCCTGCCGGGGCCGACTCCGGCGTAAGGTAGGCGCGGCCGGGGTGAGTGTCAAGCACATTCGCCCCCGCGCCAGGCCGGTGATTACACGGCTGAATTCCCCTGTCCACAGGCGGTAGCGGGCGAATGCTCCTGACCAAAATGTGCTTGCCGAAACGGACTGCATGGCCTATATTTCGGGGGTCAAGCAATTCAGTAAAACACAGGAGCAAGCCATGAAAGAACGCAAGCGGAAGAAGCAGCGCAAATTCCTGGTGGGCTTCGGCCTGGTGATCGCCGCCATCGGTTACCTGATCTATACCGGTGCGACCGACGCGACCATGTACTACCTCACCGTGAGCGAACTGAAGGCCGCCGTGGAAACGGGCGACGTGGCCTACGACGAGAATATGCGCCTGCACGGCAAGGTCGTGAACGGATCGATCCAGCGCGACGACGTTGGCACCATGCGCATCCGTTTCGTCGCCCACGAGGGCGGTGTCGAGGCCCCCGTCGTCTACACCGGCGTCGTCCCGGACACCTTCAAGGACGATTCGGAAGTCGTCGTGGAGGGCGGATACGGCCGGGACGGGACCTTCAATGCCCATACGCTGTACGCCAAGTGTCCGTCCAAGTACGAGGCCGAGGGGGGATACGGTCAGTATGAGCAGGCCGAGCCGCAGTCGCCGGAACCGCTTCCCCAATCCTAGCCGGCCGGCGTGCGAACCCGGTCGTTTCGCGCACGATTAGGAACCGGTCCGGCCGTGCCGCGCGCGAGAGGAGTCGGTCTTAGACTATGACACTGGTTGCGTGCGGGCTGCTCGCACTGGGCGTCCTCGCCTACATGATCAGTCCTATGCTGGATGATTCGGCCCGCCGCCTACGGACCGCGAGGTCCGCCGGGTCACGCCGGGACGACCTGCTGAAGAAGAAGGATTTCATCTATTCTTCCATCCGCGAACTGAATATCGACTACAATATGGGCAAGCTGGCCGCCGAGGATCACGAGGCGCTCCGGCAGGAGTACATGAAGGAAGCGTCGGACGTGCTGGACGAACTGGACCGGACCGCCGTCAGCGACCTGCCCGTGGAGGAGCAGATCGAAGAGGCGGTGCGGGAGATCCGGCAGCTTCGTGGTCCGGCGTCCGAAGAGGCGGTGGGCGTCGATGACGAGCCCATGTCCGTCGAGGGCGGGGCCGCGGCAGAGAAGGTTGCCGAAGACGAGGCCGCTGGAGACCTCGCTACCGCTGACGAGGCCGCTGAAAATGTGCGGCCCGCCGACGAAGCGCCCGCCGAAGACGCACGGCCCGCTCCGTCCGCACGCGTCCAGGAATGCCGGATATGCCGCACGGTCAACGAGCAGTCCGCCAGATTCTGCATCGAGTGCGGTGCTTCGCTGAAAGTCATCACCTGCATCGGTTGCGGCGCCGAAAACCCGGCATCGGCCAGGTTCTGCGCCCAGTGCGGAGGAAAACTGAACTAGTGGTGATCTCATGATGTTACGCCAGCCAGCCAGCCCTTCGGGGCTTTTTGTTTATGGTGCGCTCCTGGTCGCGTGGGCCGCCCTGGCGGTCTGCGTGTTCTGTCCGGTTCGGACCGCGCAGGCCCAGGAAACGGGAAGCATCGGGCTCACCGTCGTTAACGGCACGACGGGCCAGCCTATGGCGGGACACGAGGTGGTGCTGCTGAATCACAGCGCCGAAGAGGGCCCGGACCAGACCCTTGCGAGGGTCGTTACCGATGGAGACGGGCGTTACGAATTCACCGGACTGGCGGCTGACGGGTCGCACTACGTAGTCGCCACACGGTACCTGGAGATTCCCTACCTGACCGGTCACATCCCCCTCGTACCGGGCGCTGCGCACATAGATACCCTGCTCCAGGTCTTCGACATCACGACCGATGAATCGGCCCTGGTCCACAGCGCGGTCCACCTGGTCATCGATGCCGGCCCAGAGATCCTGAACGTCACGGAGATCATCGTGGTGGAGAACCGGGGCCTCCTCACCTTCGCGCCGCCGCCCGTCGTGGGCCTGGGCCTCGTCTATAACCTGCCCGCGGCCGCGTTCGGTCTGCAGCCGATGATGGAAGGGCTTCAGCACACCGAACGTGGCCTCCTGTACTCTGGGTCCATACCCCCGGGGGTATCGCGTATCGTGTATGCCTACAACGTGGACAGGGCGTCAATCGACCACAGGTTCAACCGGCAGATGGACTATGATGTTGAACGGGTCCAGGTGCTGGTTTCTCCGAGCAGCCAGACGGTGACCGCCACCAATCTGACCAACGACGGCGTGCAGCAGATCGCCGCCGACGAATACCTGTTGCTTTCGAACCGCGTGGGCGTGGGCAGGGGCATGTCGGTGGAGGTCGCCTTCCCCACCGTGCTGGCCTGGCAGGACGTCATGAAGTGGGGGATGCTCGGATTCGTGTTGCTCATCGTGGCCGCCGGGCTGGTAGTGGGCATTCGCGTCAAGCCCGAACAGCCGGACGAACCGCCCGCCCTGAGCGAACTCTCGCCGGAGGACGAACGCAAGTACGCCGCGATCGTCCAGGCCCTGGCCGCCCTGGACGACCAGTTCGCGGCGGGAGGACTGGACCCGGACGCCTACAGGACCCGCCGCGCCCGCCTCAAGGACCGGGCACTCCGGCTGCGCCAACCCGGGAGCGGAGATGGGTGATCGATCCGCCCCTGGCCTCGCTGCCATCACCGGCACACCCGGCGGCCCTGAGACCAGCGTCGCCGGCACGCCAGGCGCCCCTGGCATCAGCGTCCGCCAGTTGACAAAGACCTACGGGCGATTCCGGGCCCTGCACCGAGTGGACATGGAGGTGGCGCCGGGATCCTTCCTGGCCGTGTTCGGTCCCAACGGCGCGGGCAAGTCGACCCTGCTGGGCATCATTGCCGGGCTCGTCCGTCCGTCCCGCGGCCAAGTGTTCCTGGACGGCGAGGAAATCACGAAGGACCGCGACGAAAACCTGGGGAAGCGGATCGGCGCGCTGTCCTACCAGACCTATCTATACGACGAACTGACCGTGCTGGAGAACCTGCGTTTCTACGGGAAGCTCTTCGGGGTGGAAAACCGCGAGGAGCGGATAGGATCACTGCTGTGCACGGTGGGCATGGAGGCCAGGTCAGACAGTCCGGTGCGGACGCTGTCTCGCGGCATGCGCCAGCGGGTCGCCCTGGCCCGCGCCCTGCTGCACGACCCGGACATCCTGTTGCTCGACGAGCCCTACTCGGGGCTGGACCAGGACGCGATGGTCATGCTCAAGACGGTCCTGGCCGCCCGGAAAAAGACGGTCCTCCTGGTGACGCACGACCTGGTCCGCGGGCTGGAATCCGCCGACCGCGTCGCCATCCTGAACCGAGGCCGCCTGGTATTCGAGGCCGAAGCGAGCGAGCTGTCCACGGCGGATTTCGAACAGACCTACCGCGATCACGCGGTGTAGGGCCGGCCGGCGAGCAGCAGATGCGGACACAATTCGGGAGTTGACACGACCATGAGATCCATGCTCGCCCAATCCTGGCAGATCTACCGCAAGGACATGCTCGTGGAATACCGTACACGCGAGCGGGTCGTGACCATGTTCGTCTTCTCGCTGATCGTCGTGATCATCTTCAACTTCGCCTTCAACGCGGGGGCGGACGTGCTGCAGCGCGTGGCGCCCGGCATGATCTGGGTGGCCTTCGCCTTCGCGGGCATGCTGAGCGCCAGCCGGTCCTTCTCACCGGAAAAAGACCGCGGTACCTTCGACGGACTGCTCCTCGCGCCCATCGACCGCGGATCCATCTTCCTGGGCAAGCTGCTGGGCAATGTCACGCTCATCGGCATCGTCCAGCTGGCGGTGCTTCCCCTCTTCGTCCTGTTTTTCAACATGACAATCCTGCCGTATCTGTCTAAACTGTTGGTGATCTTCTTTCTGGGAACCGTCGGATTCTCGTCCGTCGCCACCCTGTTCGCGGCCGTGGCCGTCAACACGCGCATGCGGGACGTCTTGCTGCCGGTCCTGCTGCTGCCCGTCGCCTCGCCGGTGCTGATCGCGCTGGTGGAAACGACGCGGACCACCTTCGAGGGCGGGGACTGGCAGGACATGACGAACTGGATCCGGCTGCTTTCGGTGTTCACGGTCGTCTTCCTGGTCGCGTCCGTCATGCTGTTCGAGTATATCGTGGAGGAATGAATATGGCCGGCATTGCCGCCCGCATGCGCATCACGCCCTTCGGCCTCATCTGCCTCGTGGGGCTGGTCGCCACGCTTTACCTGTCCCTGATCTGGGCGCCCCGGGAGCGGGTCATGGGGGACGTGCAGCGGATCATGTATTTCCACGTCGCTTCCGCCTGGATCGCGGAGTTCGCCTTCGTGCTGGTGGGCGTTTCCAGCGTCATCTACCTGTGGCTGCGGGAGCGCAGGTGGGACATCGTGGCCTACAGCGCCGCGGAGGTGGGGTTCGTATTCTGCTGCTTCGTCATGATCACCGGGCCGATCTGGGGCAAGCCGGTGTGGGGCACGTGGTGGACCTGGGATCCCCGGCTCACTTTTTCCATGATCCTCTGGCTCATCTACGTGGCCTACCTGATGCTGCGCGTCTACGGCGACGACCTGCCGCAGGTGAAGACTTTCCTTGCCGTGCTGGGCATCCTCGGGACGATCGACATCCCCTTCATCCACTTCGCGACCATGTGGTGGCGGGGCCTGCATCCCGACTCCCTGGTCATGACGGAGGAAGGCCTGGGCGCGGGCATGGAAGTGGACATGCGCATCGCGCTGGGCGTGTCGGCGGTCGTCTTCACCCTGCTGTTTTTCTACCTCATGAGCCGGCGGATGGCGCTGGAGCGGCTGCGCGACGAGACCGAGGCCCTGCGGGAGCGCGTGGAGCACCGGCATCCTGGCAGCGTGGGGGTTTGATCAGAAAATACCCGCGAGTTTGGCTGGCGTGCGTTCGGCCCGGGCGACGGGCCGGCACATGAAAGTGTCACGAGACCAAGGAGCGTTTGAATCGTGGATGAGAACTTCTGGTATTTGTTTTCCGCCTACACGCTGATATGGGTCGGGCTGTTCCTGTACCTCTTCACGATCGCCGGCCGCGAAAAGAAGCTGGAGGCGGAGATCGCCGAACTGAAGGCGGCCGTGGAGGAACTGGAGTCGAAAGAGGAGGGGCGGGCCTGACCCATGGCCTGACCTGGCATGACGCCGGCACGGACTCGGATCTGACCCGTACCTGGCCCGGCCCCCGTAACAGACCCGGACCTGACCCATGGCCGACCGAACGGAAAGTACCGCGCCGGACTGGTTTTCGCACATTCACATCATCCTCGTGGAACCGAAAGTGCCGGGGAACATCGGCGCCGTCGCCCGGGCCATGACGACCATGGGACTTTCCCGCCTCGTCCTGGTCAACCCGGCCGAGTTTCGCCACGAGGCCGAGGCCCGCTGGATGGCCCACGGGGCCGGGGAGATCCTCGACACAGCCCGCGTCGTCCCGGCGCTGTACGAGGCGGTAAATGAACTCGCCCTTCTCATCGGCACGACCAACCGCACCCGCGGGACCTGGCTAAGCCCCATACAGCCCGTGGAGCAGGCCTGCGCCGAGTTGTCCGCCGTGGCGCGGAGCCAGCCCTGCGGCATCCTCTTCGGGCGGGAAGACCGCGGCCTGCTGAACGACGAACTCCAGCGCTGCAACGTCATCGCCCGGATCCCCGCGGCGACGGCCTACCCTTCCCTCAACCTGGCCCAGTCGGTCATGGTCTGCGCGTACGAGTTGTTTCGACATAGTGGTGAGGCGCCGCCTGCGTCCGAGGTGCGCCTGGCGGAGAACCGGGCCGTGGAGCGCGTTACCCGGCGCGTCCACGATTCGCTGCTCCGGCTCGGACTCACGTCCACGCCGAACGAGGAGACCTTCCTGCGCTCCATCCGCCGCGTCCTGCGCCGCAGCCTGCGGCTGGAGCAACGCGACGTCGCCGTCCTGCACAAGGTATGCGACGAGATCGACGCGTACCTGGACCGCCGCTCGGTATCCCCCGGCCCTCAGATCCCGAATTCGGAAGGATAGCGCACCGCCTCGAGGCAGAGCCCGCGGGCCGGGGCGTTGGCGCCCGCGGCACGACGGTCTTTCGCCGCCAGCATCTCCGCCATGATGCTTTCGGGCCATCTTCCCCGGCCGATATCCACGGCCGTGCCCACGATCGTCCGCACCATGTGGTGGAGAAAGCGGTTCGCCTCGATGCACAGGCGGAGTTCGTCCTCCGCCTCGATCCATTCCAATTCCCGAACCTCGCAAACCGTGCCGTCGGCCGTCGACGTGGCTCGGCAGAAAGATGTGAAGTCGTGGCGGCCCACCAGGGGAGCGCAGGCCCGTCGCATGGCGTCCACGTCCAGCGAGTAGGCCACGTGCCAGGCCTGGCGCCGTCGCATGGCGCTCGGGCGCCGGATGATCCGGTAGGCGTACCGCCGTCCCACCGCGCTGAACCGGGCGTGGAAATCATCGGGCGCCTGCGTGGCCTCCAGCACGCGCACGTCCGGCGGCAGCACGCCGTTCAACCCCTTCTTCAACCGGTCCACCGCCATGTCCGAATCCGTCCTGAAGTGGACGACCTGGCCGGTGGCGTGCACCCCGGCGTCCGTCCGGCCCGCCGCGGTCACCCGGAGGTCGGCCCGCAGGATGGTGCGGATCGCCTCTTCCAGGACGCCCTGCACGGTCCGTCCCTCGGGCTGGAGTTGCCAGCCGAGGAAGTCGGTGCCGTCGTATTCGATCGTGAGGACCAGGGTGCGCATGGCGTTGGCGGGTTGGTGAGTTCAGGCGCGGATCAGAACAGAAAACCCGCGGGGCTGATGCTGTTGGCGAACGCACCGAGGACGAGCAGAGCCGTCACGGCCGCGATGGCCACGAAGTCGTTCCGGGCCAGGGCCATGACGCGAAACTGCGTGCGCCCGGTGCCGCCCCGGTAGCAGCGGGATTCCATGGCGACGGCCAGTTCCTCCGCCCGCCGGAAGGCCGAGAGCATGAGGGGCACCAGCAGGGCGGTCATTTTCCGGACGCGCCGGATCGGATTGCCAGTGAAGTCCGCGCCCCGGGCGGCCTGGGCCTTCTGCAGGCGGTCCGCCTCCTCCACCAGCGTCGGGATGAACCGCAGGGCGATGACCATCATCATGGCCAGTTCATGGGCGGGCAGTCCGAACCGTTCCAGGGGCTTGAGCAGTCGCTCGATGCCGTCCGATACGTCCAGCGGTGCCGTGGTCAGCATCAGCAGCGCCGCGATCAGCATGATGACTACCAGGCGCAGAGAGAAAACCGCTCCCTGGAACATCCCCTCCCAGGTGGGCCCCGGTACGGTGTATCCCGCGATGACCACGGCCTCTCCGGGTGTGAAGCACGCATGCGCAGCGAAGGTGATGATCAGGATCGGGCGGAAGGCCTTCAGGTTGTTCAGCGGCAGGTGGAGCGGAACGCCGGAGACCCGCACCAGGACCGCGACCACGGCCAGCATGAAGAAGAACAGCGGCAGGGTCTTCACCCAGATCAGCGCCGCCATCAGGGCCAGGGCGCCGCACAGCTTGGTGCGCGGGTCCAGGCGGTGGATGGAAGACTCGCCGGGATAGTACTGTCCCAGCGTCAGGTGCTGGAGCATGGGGGTTCGTGTATTGAAGCCGTCAGCAAGGCGGGGTGAGCCAGGCGGGCCAGGCGGACCAAGCGGACCGGGAAGAACAGGCCGCGAAGGACGGGAAGGTCACGCCGCACGGTCGCGTCCGGGCAATAAAATACCCCACACAGGCGAGCATAAGTATTTTTAGGAGAACCTGTTCGGAACAGTGGTTGTCCCCCCGGGCAGTTCTGACGTCCTCCGTTCTGGTGAGGCATGCCATCGATACCCGGAGCAGGATTCCCTATGGTATAGCAAAGGTTCTTTTAAAATGACTTTGCTGGAAACCTGTGTGAGGTAACAGTCATTATACCTGATGCGGCGCGGGCCTGCAAGTGTTTTTGAGTTTTTCTCACCCGCCGCGAGTCGTGCCGTCAGGTTTTGCGCTTCTTCTTCTTGGCCGCGGGGAAGAGGACGTTGTTCAGGATAAGCCGGTAACCGGGGGAGTTCTTGTGGAGGGCTAGATTGGTCGGCGGATCGCCCACCAGGTGCTCTTCGTCCTCCGGGTCGTGCCCGCCGTAGAAGGTGAACGTCCCCATCCCGTAGTTGCCGTGGAGATACTTGACATGGTCGGTCCCGGCCTCCTCGGCGAGGACGACCACGGTGCGCTTGAGCACGTCGCGGTGGAAGGACGTGGACAGGCCGTAGAAGCCGGCGATGTAGTTCACGTGGTTTTGCGTGAGCATGGTGGGGACGGGGTCGTACTTGGCCGAGAAATCGAAGAGGGTGAAGGGTCCGGTCAGGACCTTGCCGGCGTTGACCTGGTTCACGTCGATGTTGGAAAAGGAACCGACGAGCGGGTTCAGCTGCAGCGTGAAGTTTTCGAAGGCGAAGGTCTGGCCGAAGTCCAGCCTGGACTGGGCGTCCGGATCGACGGGGGTGTGGTCGTACTCCGGCGCCACGATGTCGGTGTGGACGGAGGCCAGCGCGATCTCCAGGGTCTCCGTCGCCGCGCACATGGCGAAGACAAACCCGCCGTTCCCCACGTAGGACTTGATGCCCTGCGCCACGGCCTTCTTGGCCTCCGCCACCGTCGGATACCCCAGGCTTCGCGCCAGGGTCTCGTCGGTGGCCTGCTGCTGCTGGTACCAGGGCGTGCGGTGATAGCTGTAGAACTTGCTGTACTGCCCGGTGAAATCCTCGTGATGCAGGTGCAGCCAGTCGTATTGCTTCAACGTCCCGTCCAGCACCTCCTGGTCGAAGATCTTGCTGTAGGGCACCTCGGCGTATTCCAGCGCCAGGGTCACGGCATCGTCCCACGGCCGCTGGTCGGGCCGGGTGTATACGGCGATTTCGGGCGCTTTTTCGAGCAGCACCCGGTCCATGTTGTTTTCCTCGATGTGGGCGTAGATCCGGACCAGTTCCGCGCCGTCGATCACCTGGAAGCTCACCCCCCGCAGGTGGCAGGACCGCACCCGGTCGGCCGTGGGGTCCATGATGAAGGATCCGCCGCGGTAGTTCAGCAGCCATTCGACGGTGTAGCCCTGTTCCAGGGCCTGGAATGCGATGCCGTAGGCCTTGAGATGGTCCTGCTGTTCCAGATCCATGAAGATGAGCATTTTCTGGGCGCCGGCGGACGGGGCCGAAAGGAGGAGGAAAAGGGATAGAAGGATGAATCGAAGCACGCGTGTTTTCATTTTAGATGAAAGTGGATCTGAAGCGCGGATGATCTTGGAGTCAAATATGCTGGTAAAACCGGGTAAACAGGCGTCCAGTTAAAACGATTCCTGTTGACATTAAGACTCATTTTCACTTGGTGGCTTCCATGAAAAGCACTGGCATTGCCGCATGGTGGTTGAGTCTGAAGCCAGCCGTGAAATTATAACGCATTCGGGCTTGAAGGGAAATGAGTTTTAGACCCTATGTATCACTACTGTTAATAAGAAGACCTCCTCTGTTTTTGGTATACGGGACTATTTTGAAGGGGAGTCCACCCAAACCCTTTCCCCAGCGAGAAGGAACAGGCCCTGAATCAATCTACACAGATTCGCTCATGGCCGCTGACAAAACAACCCTGTATATGCATTGGACAGTCTGCGCCCGTGCTTTATTATTAGGTTTGTGCGACATAAGATTACGCTTACGGAATACGTTTGACCGGTCATTGCTCATGGGCGTACGTTAGGCCTTTAACCGGTCGTGAAACCAAGAACTTTAGCGAAAAGTTTCGAGGATACGGAGTGGCCAGCAGCTTCCTTCGTTTAATTCCCGTATCGGCATGCGTGTTAACCGTATTCCTTACCACCTGCGGCAAGGACAGTCCCACAAGCCCTGAACCACCGGAACCACCACCTCCCGCACCACCGGTAGCCACTCGAATTGAGATAACGCCTTCATCTCCCAGGCTGAGTTCCATAGGTCAGACCGTTCAGTTGATCGCCAGGGTTTTTGATCAGAACAACACTCCGATGAACACCGCTACCGTCGCCTGGTCCAGTAACGAGCCAGGCGTTGCGACGGTGAGCGCTGCAGGTCTGGTGACGGCTGTGGGGAACGGTGTAGCGCGCATCACAGCCCGGTCTGGCAGCGCGTCGGCTGGCATCGACGTGAGGGTGATGCAGGCGGCGGGCAGTATTGTGATCGAGCCTGGCGAGGCCACGCTGACTGCCTTCGGCGCGACGGTGCAGTTGACCGCTTCTGTGTTGGATGAGCACGGTCAGCAGGTAGAGGCCGCGGTGGTGAGTTGGCAAAGCAGCGACGAGGGCGTTGCGACGGTGAGCGCTGCGGGTCTGGTGACGGCTGTGGGGAACGGTGTAGCGCATATCACAGCCCGGTCAGGCAGCGCGTCGGCAGGCATCGACGTGAGGGTGCAGCAGTCAGCGGGCAGCATCGTGATCGAGCCTGGCGAGGCGACGCTGATGTCTCTCGGTGCGACAGTGCAGTTGTCGGCCATGGTACTGGATGAGAATGGGCAGCCAGTAGCGGCCGCGGTGGTAACCTGGCAGAGCAGCGACGAGGGCGTTGCCATGGTGAGCCCTCAGGGTCTGGTGACCGCAGTGCGGAACGGCGTGACACGTATTACAGCTCTGTCAGATAGCGTATCTGCGAGCATCAACGTTAGTGTCGAGGCGTTACAGCCCAGTCCGGATCGGGACGTTCTGGTGGCATTGTATAATGCTATGGACGGACCGAACTGGACGAACAATACAAATTGGCTCAGTGATGTGCACGTAAATGAATGGTACGGTGTGAATACCGACGATGAATCGCGCGTGATATCTTTAAATTTGGGAAGCAACAACCTGAAAGGTCGAATATCCGCCCAACTGGCCCAACTGAGCAATCTGGAGGGACTGTCTCTCGAGGGTAATCAACTGACAGGATCCATCCCTCCGGAACTTGGCGAGCTTGCCAGCCTGACCCTTATGTATCTCTTCGACAATCAACTGGCGGGCTCTATCCCACATGAACTAAGCAAACTCGACAACTTGATCCACCTGTGTCTGAATGGAAACCGGCTGACAGGTTCTGTACCTCCGGAACTGAGTCGCCTGAAGAACCTTAAGTGGCTGCATCTTCACGACAATATGGGTCTTACCGGCAGTTTGCCGGCCACACTGATCGAACTCGACCTGGACGCACTACTGCTTCACGGAACGCGGGTGTGTTTACCCGACAACCCCGGGCTTAAGAACTGGTTGAGTGGAATAGCCGATGTCCGGATAGACGAATGCGAGGGGTTCAACCTTGAGCGAATCGCACTTGAGGCGTTTTACCATGCAACAAACGGTTCTAATTGGTCAATTAACACGAATTGGCTGAGCGACGCTCCTTTTGGTCAATGGTACGGAGTCGAAACTGACCATGATGGACGGATAGTCGGCCTAAGTCTTTCGCGCAACGGACTGTCCGGCACGATACCACCGGAAACAGGACGGCTGGTAAACCTAACCCGACTGGACCTCCGGGACAATACCCTATCAGGCACCATCCCTGTCGAAGTAGGTCGACTCACCAATCTGAAGACGCTGAACCTCGGCAGAAACCAACTTTCCGGCACCATCCCGCGTGAATTGGGCAACCTGCCCAACCTTGGCGACCTGGATCTCCAGTACAACGTTCTTTCCGGCACCATCCCCGTTGAAGCCGGTCAATTCACCAGCCTGAAGAGCCTGAATATCAGAAACAACCGACTTTCCGGCACCATCCCTCCTGAACTGGGCAGTTTGACCAACCTGAAGGAACTACGTCTCCAATTCAATAACCTTTCCGGCACCATCCCTCCAGAGCTGGGCAGTTTAGCCAACCTCAGTATCTTGGTACTTTTAAAAAACGAGTTGACGGGGGATGTCCCTGCGGAACTCAGTCAATTGACCAACCTTCGTGATCTAAGCCTGGAATTCAACCAGATAACCGGCAGCATCCCCGCCGAATTCGGCCAATTGACAAACCTTACCTCCCTGTATCTAGGGCACAATAAATTAACCGGCAGCATCCCCGCCGAACTCGGCCAACTTAAAAACCTGGAAACGTTATACTTAAGAGCTAACAACCTGTCGGGTGTCATACCACCCGAACTGGGACGGCTAATCAATATGGACTTCTTGCATCTAGGACAGAATCCGCTTCTTAAAGGGCCGTTGCCGATCGAATTAACCGCGATGAAGAAGATACGTATACTTAATCTGTTCAGAACACAACTGTGCGTTCCCGATAGACCTGCCTTTCGGGAATGGCTAGGAGAATTAGGAAACCACGAAGAACACGAATGGGAATTCCTTTATTTCAGTATCTGCAACCCCGATCGTGACGCCCTAACCGCGCTGTACCAAACAACCCATGGAGAGAACTGGCATGACGGCGCCGGGTGGCTGAGCAACAGGTCCCCCAATCAATGGTTCGGCGTAACAACCAATTCCGAAGGTCGGGTAAAAGAGCTTGATCTCGAAGACAACAACCTGAAAGGTACATTGCCTTCACAGTTGGGCAGCATGATTGATCTGCGCAGGTTGATTCTCGGCGGCAATCCGTTGTTGGTTGGTACGCTGCCACGGGAGCTTGTCGATCTATCACTAGAGGCTCTGCATCTGGAGGACACTGGATTGTGTGCACCTGGAGATGACGGATTCCAGTCATGGTTGATGCGCATCCCACGAAAGAGTGGCGTCGTAAACTGCGAAGCCGTTCTGGATGACCGAAGCGTTTTAATCAAGTTGTTCCATACTACAGATGGAGCCAACTGGTTGAGCAACACGAACTGGCTCAGTGATGCGCCTCTTGACGAATGGTTCGGGGTGACCACCGATGCCACGGGTCGAGTAACCGAATTGGTCCTGGAATGGAATGACATTACCGGACCTCTGCTTCCCGAACTGGGTCAACTGACCGGGCTTACCAGGTTAAGCTTTGTGGGTAACAATCTGACTGGCAACATTCCCCCTGAACTGGGACAGTTGACCGAGCTTTCGAGTCTGGAACTTACAGCGAATCAGTTCACAGGCGAAATCCCGCCCGAACTGGGTAAATTGACCCATTTAGTCAGGCTGGACCTCTACATTAATAAACTGACGGGCACCATTCCCCTCGAACTTGGACGCCTGGCAAACCTCGAAAGAATTCGACTCAACGAAAATGAACTGACGGGGAGCATCCCTGTAGAATTGGCACGGCTGAACAAAGTCTCGCGGGTTAGACTGGGAAATAACAAACTATCAGGCAACATTCCCCCCGAAATCGGTCAGATTCCTGACCTGACAATCCTTGATCTTGCCGCAAACGAATTGACGGGCAGTATACCGCCAGAACTGGGAAATCTGCCGAACTTGCAAGCAATCAGGCTTGGCCACAACAAACTTACGGGCAGTATTCCGCCAGAGCTGGGAAAACCCACTCGCCAGTTGTACACGCTTGATCTCTACAACAATCAATTGACCGGTAGCATCCCCCCTGCACTGGGACAGTTAACACACCTTCGAGATCTCAATCTGTCTGGTAACGGACTAACGGGCAGTATACCGCCGGAACTGGGCCGACTGGCCAGATTGGAAGCTTTGGATATTGAATTCAACCAGTTGACCGGAAGCATTCCCGACGAACTTGGCGAACTCGCCGGTCTGAAATCACTCAAACTGACCGGCAATCCAGGTTTAACCGGCCCAATGCCGGCATCGCTGACCCGTCTCGACCTGGAGACACTGACACTGGACCGAACGCAGATATGCATGCCACCGGATACGGAGATACAACAGTGGTTTCAGCGTATAGCATCACGAAGTTCGGTCACCGTATGCCACACTCCCATGAACGTGGAAGTGTACTTGACACAGGCGGTGCAGTCGTTCAAACGACCGGTGCCGCTAGTGGAAGGTGAATCCGCCCTGCTACGGGTTTTCTTCGCCACGGAGGAATCAGTCTTGAACAGGCCCGCGGTACTGGCGACCTTTTACTTGGATGGCGCTAAGGTGGACTCTTTATACATTCGGGCCGGCGCCACCAAGATCCCCGCCGAAATCGACGAAGGTTCACTGGATGAATCGGCCAATGCGGTTGTACCGGCCGAGGTGATCCGGCCCGGACTGGAGATGGTGATCGAGATTGACTCCGAAAGTATGAACGATCCTGAATCGGGCATAGCAGCCCGTGTGCCGGATGAGGGCAGACTGCCGGTCGACGTGCGGTCGGTACCTCCATTAGACCTGACCATGGTTCCTTTCCTCTGGACGGAGGATCCCGATTATACAATCGTTGATCGAACCGAAGGACTGACAGAGGAAGACGACCTGTTTCGGCTCACACGCGACTTACTGCCGGTGGGCGGGTTTTCTCTTTCCGTACATGAACCCGTGTGGACTTCGGTGGATCCAATCTTTGACAATCGTTTGAGATTGTTGAGAGAAACATATGCCGTTCGCGTTATGGACGGTAAGGGCGGACACTACATGGGCGTTCTCAGGTACAGTGGAGGCACTGCCGGTCAAACAACCTTTGTGGCGGGACTCTACAACGATATCATAGCCCACGAACTCGGTCACCTTATGAGCTTGCTTCATGCCCCGTGCCAGACTACTGCGGCTTTAGATCCGTTATATCCCTATGCGGATGGCAGTATTGGGACCTGGGGATACAATCTCGAGAGAAACGCACTGATTGATCCTCACACTCCCGATATCATGGGCTATTGCCGCGGACGTGAAGGGATCAGCGATTACCATTACAATAAAGCCATAGAATTCCGGTTAAACGAAGAGGAAGATGTTCTTCGCATCCGGGCTTCGTCTACACCGCCGAGGACTCTGCTGATCTGGGGGGGACTGGACGAGAACGGAGAGATCGTGCTCGAGCCGGCATTCGTGGTAGGTGACGCACCCTCCCTGCCCCGAGGAGGCGGGCTATACCGGCTCGTTGGAGAAGACGCGGACGGCAGTACGCTATTTACGCTGGATTTTGCCATTGATGAGCTTTCATGTAGCGATGGTGGTGGAGCCTTCGCATACGCGATCCCCGTCCAACAGGTCTGGCAGGACAGGCTGGCACGCATCATCCTTTCCGGTCCGGAGGGATTTGCGGAGATGACCCGGGACGGCGACGGATCCGCCGCTCTCCTGTTGGATCGTTCTACAGGTGAAGTAAGAGGAATCTTGCGGGATTGGTCTGAGCAGGGGATGTCCGCAGTATCAGCGCGGCGCACGCTGCCGGAACCGGGCCTGGATGTGACTGTCAGCTCAGGTATTCCCATTCCATCAGACTGGTAGGTAGAGGGCGAGATTGATCGGCGGATCGCCCACCCGGTGCACTTCGTCGTCCGGGTCGTACTTGGCCGAGAGATCGAAGAGAGTGAAAAGCCCAGTCGGCACCTTGCCGGCATTGACCTGGTTCACGTCGATGTTGGTAAAGGAACCGATGAGCATCTTCTGGGCGCCGGCAGGGGCTGGCAGGAGGAAGAACAGTGCGAACAGAAGGGTTAGACGACGCATGTTTTGCCGTATGAGATGAATGCAGGACGGACCGAATGGACGATTCGACAAGCCGTCCTGCTAGCGTGGATCGGCGGACGGCCAGGGAACCTCGACGCTTTGGATGGTCGACTCGGTCGGATTCGGCAGGAAATGGTCGATCTCCTTGCCTGCATCCGTTTCCAGGTCCGGCCACAGGGGATTCGGACCTCCCTGCTCGTTCAGGAAGTCCAGATACCGTTCTATCGCGGGTATCGTCCGGTCCCGGGCTTCCTCGACCGTAGGCGCATTGCTGTGGATACCGGGCAATGCCGGGCAGAACGCATGAAACTGTTCGCCGTCAGATTCTATGACAACGGTAACGCTGGTCTTCATGGTAGTCTTCTCATCGATTGCGCGGATCGTGCGGGCCATGCAGACCATGCTGACCATACTGACCGCTGGCCGCTGGAAGCAGCCTTTCGGCACCGTCCACTGGTTAAAATATGACGCAGGTGCTTCGCATGGTCAACGGAAACAGATCGCGGTACACTAAGGATCGCCTCACGGATTCAAACCAGCATAGGCGGCGTCATTTGCAGTGGCACCGCTATGAAGCACTGTCATATGGAATAGTCGGAGCGTGAATTGCAATCTAGTGTCCGGTGCGACAAAAAAGACCTCATCTAACAAGCCTCAGGCGTCCGGGTCGCCGTGCAACGCCGCCAGGTTGTCCACGTACTTGTGCCCGCTGCCCGTATTGAAGAGCACGACCCGGTCGGACCGGTCGATGCGTCCCAGCGCGATCATCTTACGCAGTCCGGCCAGCACGGCGCCGCCTTCGGGTGCCGCGAAGATGCCCTCGCAGGCCCCGATCTCCCGCACGCCGCTCACCATGTCGCCGTCGGGAACGGCCACCGCGTCTCCCCCGCTCTCCCGGATCGCGGCCAGCATCAGCCTGTCCCCCACGGCGGCGGGTACGCGCAGCCCGCTGGCGAGCGTGCGCGCGTTCTCCCACTCCGGGGCGTCCGGCCATTGCTGTTCCCAGGCCCGGACGATGGGCTGGCAGCCGGCGGCCTGCACCGCGACCATGCGGGGCCTTTCCGGCCCGATCCACCCGAGGGCTTCCATCTCGGAGAAGGCCTTCCACATGCCGATCAGTCCGGTCCCGCCCCCCGCCGGGTAGAGGATCGCGTCCGGCAGGACCCACCCGCACTGTTCGGCCAGTTCGTACCCCATGGTCTTCTTGCCCTCCACGCGGTAGGGCTCCTTCAGGGTGGAGACGTCGAACCAGCCTTCGGCGTCCTTTCGCGCGGCCACCCGCTTCCCGCAGTCGGTGATCAGGCCGTCCACGAGTTCCACCTCCGCGCCGTGGGCCCGGCACTCGACGATGAAGGGCAGGGGGGTGTCCCGGGGCATGAACACGTGCACGGGGATGCCCGCCTTTGCGCCGTAGGCCGAAAGCGCGCCCGCCGCGTTGCCGGCGGAGGGTATGGCCAGGGATTCCGCCCCCAGTTCCAGGGCGCGGGACACCGCCATGGCCAGGCCACGGGCCTTGAAAGAGCCGGTGGGATTGACGGATTCGTCCTTGATGTAGAGCCCGTCCATGCCCAGCCGACCGCCCAGGCGCCGGGCGTGCATCAGGGGCGTGCCGCCCTCGCCCAGGGTGACGATGGCCGATTCGTCGCGCACCGGAAGCATCTCGCGGTAGCGCCACAGGGTCGGTTCGCGCATCGCCAGGATGTCCGGGGTCAATGCCTTGGCTGCTGCCCTGGTGTCGTACCGGGCGAGCAGCGGCCGGCCGCAGTCGGGGCACAGGTTCCGCAACCGGTCCGCCGGAAGCCGCTTGCCGCAGTCGCTGCATTCCAGGTCGATGAGAAAGCTCATGGTTTTCCGTTGGTGGGTGTTTTTTGCCTCTGCGGCCGGGGCGCCGGTTGGCCGGAGCGCCAGTCGGAGCGCCAGCCGGCACCAGCCTCTATCTCACAGGTCGAAGAACAGCCCGATCCCCGCGTAGTCGTCCTCCAGGTTATGAAACTGTCCGTGTTCGCTTCGGCCCCCGTGGTATACGAAAGCGAGTCGAAGGCCCCGGGAAGCCCCGTTGTGGAACAGCAGGCCCGCGTGGACCGTGCGGTTGACCGAGATGTCCCCGTCCCGGAACAGCCGCAGGTCGCAGGCCAGGTAGGCCCGGGTTGCGCCGCCATCGCCAGCGAGAGGACGGAAGACCAGTTCGGCGCCGCCCTGGACCCGCCACCGCCGCACGTCCGGGATGGCGTGGTTCGACCACCGCAGGCTGCCGTAGACGCGGGCGGAACCGATCGCGGAACCGATGGCGGACCCTGGTGCGAGGCGCATCTCGCGTGCGCCGTACAGCGTGAAATACTCCCGGCTGTAGGTCATGGCCCGCGTGGTCTGGTCCGCCTTGTCCGCCCGGTCCGGCCCGTCGTACCCGTCGGCCAGGTGGGCGCTCACGTGGGCGTATTCGAACCTCCACGTGATCCGGTCGTTGCCCAGGTCCGCGTGGAAGCCGATCAGGTAGTCGGCGGTCTCGAGGGGGAAGGTCGTTCCCGACCGGCGCAGCTTCGAGAATACGCCGGCATGGATCCCGGTCCGGAACCGGAGCCCGCTGTCCGCGCCCCACGCATAGCCGGCGGCCTCCCAGGAACCGCCGATGTCGCCATTCAGCCGGTCGTCCAGGTTGGACGTTACCGCCATCCGCGCCTCGGTCGGGTCGGCAAGCAGCGGTCGGAAAAGCCGCTGCTGCGGGGCGGCGAAGCGCCAGGTCCCGCCGGATGCCTCCGCCGCGTCAAAGGCCGGGCCGACGGAAAGGGCCAGAAAGCCCATGCCGGCGAACCACGGGAACCTTCGCAGGATAGCGGATATAAAGGCCATGATATAAACGGGTTACGGCCGTTACAGAGCAGTTAAGGCCGCGTCGTGGTGAAATCCGGCGTCCGGGATTCCGGGCCTACCGATGATAGGATGGGGCACCCCCGGTGTCAAGACATCTGTACCCGCCGCGAACCCCGCGCGAACCCCGATGGTACGGGCATATCGGGCATGGCCGGCTACGGGAATGTCCTTGACACAGAACGGGTGAAGCCGTTAGTTTGAGGATTCTTGAAAAATCCATGGGTCGATGACCGGGAGACAGGCAAAAATGCCGCGTAACCTGAACAGTTTCGGTGCCCGCGCCGTATTGAACGCGGGCGGTAGCGCCCGTTCCTACTATTCGCTTTCCAGGGCGGAGGAGGGCGGCGCCGGAGACCTTTCGCGTCTTCCCTTCTCCCTCAAGGTCATGGTGGAGAACCTGCTGCGTCACGAAGACGGTGTGTCGGTCTCCGCCGAAGACGTGACCGCGGTCGTCGACAGCGCCGCGGGCGGGCCTTCCGAACGGGAGATCGCCTTCAGGCCGTCGCGGGTGCTGATGCAGGACTTCACGGGCGTGCCGGCCGTCGTCGACCTGGCCGCCATGCGGGACGCCATCCGGAAACTGGGCGGCGGCGCCGACCGCATCAATCCCCTGCAGGACGTGGACCTGGTCATCGACCACTCCGTCCAGGTGGACGAGTTCGGATCCCGCCGCGCCTTCGCGGCCAACGTGGACCGCGAGTTCGACCGGAACCTGGAGCGGTACCGCTTCCTCAAGTGGGGACAGCGGGCCTTCGACAACTTCCGCGTCGTCCCGCCCGGCACGGGCATCGTGCACCAGGTCAACCTCGAGTACCTGGCCAAGGTGGTCTTCGCCCGGGAGCGGGACGGTGAATCGGTCGCCTATCCGGACACCCTGGTGGGCACGGACTCACATACCACCATGATAAACGGGCTCGGCGTGGTCGGCTGGGGCGTGGGCGGCATCGAGGCGGAAGCGGCCATGCTCGGCCAGCCGGTGTCCATGCTCATCCCGTCCGTGGTGGGGTTCAGGATGACCGGCGCCCTACCGGCCGGGGCCACGGCGACGGACCTGGTCCTGACGGTGACCCAGATGCTCCGGGCGCACGGCGTCGTCGGCAAGTTCGTCGAATTCTGCGGTCCCGGGCTGGACAGCCTGTCCCTGCCCGACCGGGCCACCATCGCCAACATGGCGCCCGAGTACGGCGCCACCGTGGGGTTTTTTCCCGTGGACGGCGAGACGCTGTCCTACATGGAACTGACCGGCCGCGACGCAGAAGAGATCGACCTGGCGGAGACCTATACGAAGGCGCAGGGCCTGTTCCGGATGCGCGGCACCCCCGACCCGGTCTTCTCTGATGCCCTGGAACTCGACCTCGGCACCGTCGAACCGAGCATGGCGGGTCCCCGCAGGCCCCAGGACCGCGTATCGCTGTCCACCGTCAAGCCGTCGTTCCGGAAGGAACTGGCCGCCATGCTGGCCGAAGAAAACCCGGATCTGTCGGACGAGACCGTCGACCAGTGGGTGGACGGCAACGGACACGCACCCGGCGAGCTGGGCACGCTGACGAAAAAAACGCCTGTCGACATGGACGGATCGTCCTTCGACCTGGGGCACGGTTCGGTGGTGATCGCGGCAATCACCAGCTGCACGAACACGTCCAACCCGGCTGTGCTCGCGGCCGCCGGCGTCCTGGCGAAGAAGGCCGTCGAACGGGGCCTTTCCACCCGGCCGTGGGTGAAGACCAGCCTCGCGCCGGGTTCGCAGGTCGTGACCCGATACCTGGAAGACATGGGCCTGCTTCCCTACCTGGAGCAGCTCCGGTTCCACGTCGTGGGCTACGGCTGCACGACGTGCATCGGCAACAGCGGCCCCGTGCCCGCCCCCATCGGCGACGCGGTGCGGGAATCCGACCTGGTCGCGGCCGCGGTCCTGAGCGGCAACCGGAATTTCGAAGGCCGAGTGAACCCCATCGTCAAGGCCAATTACCTGGCCTCGCCGCCGCTCGTGGTGGCCTACGCCCTGGCCGGACGCATGGACGTGGACCTGTACAACGAGCCCATTGGCACGGATCAGAAGGGTGACGACGTCTACCTCCGGGATATCTGGCCCACACCGGATGAGGTCCAGGAGGCCGTGCGCGCCTCCGTGCGCCGGGAGATGTTCCAGTCGATCTACGCCGACGTCTTCACGGGCGACGACCGCTGGGCAGAGCTGGCCGCGACGGGCGACGAGTCCTATGCCTGGGACGACGCGTCCACCTATGTCAAGCTCCCGCCCTACTTTGACGGCATGCCGCTTGAACCCGGCGAAATCACGGACATCCGGGGCGCCCGCGTACTGGCGGTGCTCGGCGATTCCGTCACGACGGACCACATTTCGCCGGCCGGTTCGATCCAGGCCGACAGTCCCGCGGGCCGGTACCTGGTCGAACGCGGCGTGGCGCCGAAGGACTTCAATTCATACGGCGCGCGGCGGGGCAACCATGAAGTCATGATGCGGGGCACTTTCGCCAACATCCGGCTGCGCAACCGCCTGGCGCCGGGCACGGAGGGCGGCTGGACGAAGACCTCCCCCGACGCCGAACCGGTCGCCATCTACGATGCCGCCATGGCGTATCGCGCATCGAACACGCCCCTGGTGGTGATCGCCGGCAAGGAATACGGCTCCGGCTCGTCCCGGGACTGGGCCGCCAAGGGACCCAACCTCCTCGGCGTCCGGGCGGTGATCGTGGAAAGCTACGAGCGCATACACCGGAGCAACCTCATCGGCATGGGCATCCTGCCGCTGGAATTCGAGGAGGGCGAAAGCGCCGAATCCCACGGCCTGACGGGCTTCGAGACCTACGACATCGAGGGGATCGAGGGCGGCATCACGCCCCGGCAACGCGTCCGCGTCCGGGTGACATCAGCTGGCGGAACGACGAAGTCCTTGAACACCATCGTACGCATCGACACCCCGGTCGAGGTGGAATACTACCGCCACGGAGGCATTCTGCAGTACGTGCTTCGGGGACTGTTGGAGGGTTGAGGAGGCAACGGGAAGCATGGGCATCAGGGTAGGCATCAACGGGTTCGGCCGCATCGGCCGCATGGTCTTCCGGGCCATGTCGGAGCGGACCGGGTTCGACGTGGTCGCCATCAACGACCTGACGGACAGCGCGACGCTGGCGCATCTTCTGAAGTACGATTCCGTGCACGGCCGGTACGACCACCCGGTGGAAGCCGTGAACGTCGGACTCGCGGTGAACGGAAGCAAGATCGAAATCGTGTCGGAACGCAATCCCGCGGACCTGCCCTGGGGCGACCGCGGCGTGGACCTGGTGGTGGAGTCGACCGGGATTTTCACCGACGGGGAACAGGCCTCGGCCCACCTGTCGGCCGGGGCGAAGAAGGTGCTGATCTCCGCGCCGGCGACCAACGTGGACGCGACCATCGTCATGGGCGTGAACGACGGGATCCTGACCGACGGGCACCGCGTCGTATCCAACGCATCCTGCACCACCAACTGCCTCGCGCCGATGGTCTCCGTGTTGCACGAGCACTTCCACGTCGTCCGCGGCTCCATGACCACGGTCCACGCCTACACCAGCGACCAGCAGATTATCGATTTCGCCCACAAGGATCCCCGGCGCGCCCGTTCGGCCGCCCTGTCCATGATCCCCACGAGCACCGGCGCGGCCAAGGCCATCGGCGAGGTGATCCCGGAGCTCAACGGCCGGCTGAACGGCATGGCGGTCCGCGTGCCCGTCCCCGACGGCTCCCTCACCGACTTCGTGGCCCAGGTCGAACGCGTGCCCACGGCCGCCGAAGTCAACGCCGCCTTCGCGTCCGCCGCGAAAGGCCCCTTGAGCGGCATCCTCGAGTACTGCGAAGACCCCATCGTCTCCGTCGACATCGTGCACAACCCCGCCTCGTGCATCTTCGACGCCGAGCTGACCATGATCATCGACGACAACCTCGTCAAGATCTGCGGCTGGTACGACAACGAATGGGGTTACTCCAACCGCTGCGTCGACCTGCTGGAGCGGCTGGCGAAGGTGTGAGGGGTGGGGTGGGTATCTAACAAGGACCGATCACCCCCATCAGTCCTATTCCGCAACGATTTGACGAACAACTGAAGTTCAGTCGTGATGCCCATTCTCCATCATCGTGGACAACGGGCTTTTAGGGCGTGGGCGATCCACAGGCAGGAATGCCGGGATTGTGCGAGAGCGACCGGTACCATGTCTGGAAATTGGGATCGGATGGTACACAAAGCTGCGTATCGCCCAAGAACAACACGACGTCCGTATCCAGCTGGCTCAGTGATAGTGGAATCGGTCCTGTCAGACCGGTATTGCTATCCACCCTGAGCTCTTTGAGGCTGGAGAGGTTGCCGAGCGCCCCGGGTAATCCACCTGACAACTGGTTATTTTGTAGCCACAGCCCTTTGACCCTGGTCAACTGGCCCAGTTCGGCCGGAATCCGGCCGGTGAGACGATTGTGATTAAGGAGCAATTCTCCGAGACGGGTCAGTTGACCCAACTCTGGGGGGATTTCGCCGGACAGTTGATTGACGTTAAGCCATAACGCCGTTAGTCTGGTGAGCTTGGCCAGGCTGGCGGGAATGGGACCTGAAAATCGATTGACGGGCAAATGAAGGACTTCCAGGCCGGCCATTCTATCGAACCCGAAATCAGCGAGTTCGCCCCGCAGGCGGTTACCTCCGAGAATCATATGCCTGAGTTTCGTAAGGTCGGCCAGTTCCGAGGGAATGGTTCCCGTTAGGCTATTGCCGTTGAGAAACAACTGTTCAAGATTGGCCAATTGGCCCAGTTCCGGCGGGATACTGCCTGAAAGTTCATTGTCCAACAGAACCAGGGATACCAGATTCTTCAACTGGCCCAATTCGGGAGGAATCGTTCCACCGAGTGGGTTGTGTCCCAGCTCGAGTTGTCGAAGATCTGGCAGTCGGCCCAGTTCAGGTGGGATACCTCCGGTCAGTTTGTTGTCAGTCAGTACCATTGACTCCATGTAGGACAGTTGGCTCAGTTCGGGTGGGATTCTGCCGGTCAACTGGTTGAACTGCAGCCAGAGTTGTTTGAGGCTGGCCATGCGACCCAACTCGGATGGAATGGGACCGGTCAGTCTGTTGTCGTCGAGATTCAGTCTCTTGAGTCTGGTCAGGTTGCCTATCTCCGGAGGGATCGAACCGGACATTTTGTTGGCCGCCAGATAAAGCAAACAGCAGACGCGTCCATTTTCGTCGGTCGTCACGCCGGCCCAGTCAGCCAGGGGGGCGTCGCTGAGCCAGTTGTGTTGTCTGTTCCAATTCGGCCCGTTTGTCGCGTTGTACAATGCGATCAGGGCGAGTCTATCCATCTCGACAGCCTGATCGCAGCTTAAGACGCGGTCTCCCTGGAGGACGTCCATCAACCACGCCTCGAACCCGGCATTTGCAGGTATACACAGATTGGTATCTTCCAACCATACACGCTCGAGGGGCAGGTCTGCCATCGCGAGTGGCAAAGAGCCGACCAGGGAGGCATTGCCGCGCAGGTTCAACGTGGTCAGCGCGCTGAGACTTCCCAGCGGGTCAGGTATCTCGCCCGTCAGGTTGTTGTTCTCCAGGTTCAGTTCCACGACCCGGCCGTCGTTATCTGTTGTAACACCGTGCCACAGATCGAGTGAGCCGCTGTTCAACCAGTTGGTGTTCGTGCTCCAAAACGCGCCCTTTGTCGCATGAAACAAGGCGGTCAGTGTTTCCCGGTCCGATGGTTGCATTTCACATAGCGCGGCACGCGCGGCGTCGATGCCCCGCAGCCATCTTTCAAGGACGGCCGGCACGCACACCCGCGTGTTTTCCAAATTCAAATCCTTCAGCGATTCGAGCGAGATGAACTCGAGGGGCAATGAACCCGTCAGGTCCGCGTTGTTCGAAAGATCAAGCCGCGTCAGCTCACCGAGTTCACCGTATTCGGCGGGTATGCCGCCTGATAACTGGTTGCTGCCGAGGTCCAGGACTTCAAGCAGGTCCAACCGGCCCAGAACGGGCGGTAAGCCGCCGGTCAGTTCGTTACCGCCCAGGTCGAGATGATCAAGTTGAATCATCGCTCCCAGTTCAGGAGGTATACTGCCGGTTAGCTGGTTATCGCCCAGAGACAGCCAACTGAGTCTGAGGCGGCCCAGTTCAGGGGGTATGTTTCCAGTCAGTTCATTCCCGCCCAGATTCAGTGATTTCAGTTTGGTGTGGATCAATTCGACGGGGATTTCGCCCGTCAACCGATTGTCGTTCAACCGCAATATGGTCAAGTTTTCAAGGTTGCCCAGTTCAGGCGGGATTTCTCCGGTAAGCTGATTGCCATCGAGATGTATAAAACCGAACGTTCTCAATTCAGCATTTGCGAGGCTTTCCAACTCGCCCAGTTCGGGAGGTATGCCGCCCGTCAACGCATTCTTGTCGAGGAAAAGAAACTGAAGGCTGTCCAACTGGCCTATAGATTCTGGCAGCAGTCCTCGCAGCCCGTTGGAAGTCAGCTCCAGGCTGATGACCCTTCCGTCAGCCGTCGTTTCCACTCCGTGCCATTCTTCCAGCGGGGCATCGCTCAGCCAGTTTGTGGCTTCCTTCCAATTCGAGCCGCCCGTGCTGAAGTAGAGTTCCCTCAGTACATCCCTGTCCGTACTGGCAGGGGCCGGTTCCTCCACGATGACTTCGACGGTATCGGATGCTTGTCCCGACGTCGCTGTGATTCGCGTCGTGCCGTTCCCGACGGCGGTGACGAGGCCGTTTGCGTCGACCGTTGCCACGGCCTCGTCGCCGCTCTGCCAGGTCACGGCGGCGTCCGGTACCGGCTGCCCGTTCTCGTCCATTACCGTGGCCGATAGCTGTATCGTCGCACCGATAGACATCAGCGTTGCAGATGAAGGCTCGATCGAGAGGCTGGTTGCAGACTGCATCACGCTGACAGGTACGCTCGCTTCCGCGCTCCCGGATCTTGCGGTGACCTCTGCCATACCATTGCCCACCGCGGTCACCAGGCCCTGATCGTTCACCGTTGCCACGGTCTCGTCGCCGCTCTGCCAGGTCACGACGGCGTCTTCCACCGGTTGCCTGTTCTCGTCCATTACCGTGGCCGATAGCTGTATCGTCGCACCGATAGACAGCAGCGATGCAGATGAAGGCTCGATCAAGAGGCTGGTTGCAGACTGCATCACGCTGACAGGTATGCTCGATTCCGCGCTCCCCGATCGCGCCGTGATCACTGTGTTGCCGTTTTTCACCGCGGTGACCCGTCCAGTGCCGTTTACGGTCGCGACACCTGCGTTGCCGCTCGACCACGTCACGGTAGCACCGGCTATGGCGACGTTGTTCTGATCGTAAACCCTGGCCGATAATAGGACTGTTTGGCCAATTGCGTTAAGCGTCGCCGAAGAGGGTGTGATTTCAATCCGTGTGGCAACCGGTACCACGGGCGGAGGCGGTTCTGGCGTGGTAGGACTGTCTTTACCGCAGGTTGTGGACGAGAGCAGAGCCAGCAGGGCGAGTGCGGCTATAATATACTTGCATCTGAGGGGCAGTTTCTTACTCCGCGGAACGTCGAATTAGAGAATGGAAATGTTGGCTATTGCAAAGGTTAACAGACTACATAGAACTGATGTTCGATGACCTATAGATAACCCCCCGCACGAATACTGCAATAATTTAATATTATAGTTTGTTAATTTTATCAGGTTTTACTTGCTCTTTAAATCTGCGAAAGCCTTGCAAAAGCGAATTCTGACTGTATTCGACGACAGAGTTGTCGGGTACTGGGTCAGATTCCGTGTGTTCTGCACTGTGTGGAGGGAAGGTAGTTCGCTGCGTCGACCCGCTGGAGCGGCTGGCGGTGGTGTGAGAGGGAAAACTACGGTGTTTCCGGCCGGACCTTGCGTCGACCGTCCAGACCTGCAGGCCGTCTTTCCCGTCCTACGCATCCCCCGGCCGGATCAGGCGGTAGCCGACGCCGCGCACGTTGGCGACGTAGGACGGATCGTCACCGCTTTCACCGAGCTTTCTGCGAAGACGCTTGATGATGGCCCGCACGAGCCTCGCGTCGCCGAGGCCGCGCCGGCCCCAGATCTCCCGCAGCAAGGTGTCGTAGGTAGCGATCCGCTCCGCGCTAAGCGAAAGCACGCGCAGCACCTCGTACTCCGTAGCCGTCAGCGCCACCGGCCGGCCCGCGAGCTTGACTTCGCGGAGGTCGTAATCGATGGCCAGCTCGCCGAGTACGAAACGATCCGGATTGGCCCGCCGGCGGAGGATGGCCCCGATCCGGGCCGTGAGCTCGGTCGGCGAGAAAGGCTTGACGATGTAGTCCTCGGCGCCGGCCTCCAGCGCCCTGGCGATCGTTTCGTCGCGTCCGTAGCCCGAAATGAAGATCACCGGCAGGGTGGCGAGTTCGGGAATCTTCCGCATGAGTTCGATCCCGTCCGAACCGGGCAGCATCAAGTCGAGCAGGACCAGTTTGGGCTTCTCCGCTTCGATGATGCTCGAGATTTCCCGGTGATCGGCCGTCACCACCGCGGAATAGTCCGCGTCGGCCAGGACGTCGCGCACGTAACTCAGTGTCTGCGGGTCGTCGTCCACAATGAGCACCGTCGTCGGCTGGCGGCCCTCGGAAACCAGACCCGGGGCGTGCCGGGCATCCCCGGCCGCGGTGTCTTCGCCGCCCGTGTCCGCGACAGGTATCGTAAAGATGAAGCGCGTGCCCTTGCCCACGCCCGGACTTTCGGCCCGTATACGCCCGCCGTGCGCCTCGACCAGCCCCTTGCAGATGGCAAGACCCAGTCCACCGGCCACGCCGGAGTCTACTTCGTTGCGCCCGTACTTGCGAAACAACCGCCCCAGCAGTTTCGGTGCAATGCCCCGACCCTCGTCGGCCACCGCGACCGCGACGTACACGCCGTCCCGTTCTGCCGAGATACGGATGGGCGTCGTTGCCGCCGAATGGCGCGCGGCGTTGGACAGCAGGTTGTTCAGCACCTGCACGATGCGTTTCCGGTCGGCGAGCACCGGGGGCAGATCGGGCGGAAGGTCGATGAGCACGTTGTGCCTGGCGCCGGCGGACAGGAAAGTGTTGCGGGCCTGGTCCACCAGGAAGGTCACCTCCGAAGGCTCCGGGGTGACCGACAGCGTGCCCGTATCGGTGCGTCCCGCGTCGAGCAGGTCGCCGATCAGACTGTCCATGAGATTGGCCTGTTCATCGATGATCCGGAAGAACTGGCGCACTTCGGCCGGATCCAGTTCCCGCGAGGCGTTCAGCACCGTCGACGCCGACCCCTTGATGGAGGTCAGGGGCGCACGCAGTTCGTGGCTCACCATGCTGAGAAACTCGGCCCGCGTCCGGTCCAGTTCCTGCAGTGCCGCCAGGTCCTGCATGGTGATCACCATGGACGTCACCGCGCCGTCCTCGCCGCGAACCGGGGTGGCGCTTACGAGCACCGTGACGCTGCGGCCGTCGGGTATGGTAATCACGACCTCCACGTCACGCACCGTCTCGGCGCTGCGGAGCACCTGGACAAGGGAGAAATGGTCCAGCGCGATTTCCCGTCCGTCGGCGAAACGGCAGGTCGCCACCTCGAGTATGGCTTCAATGGGTTTGTTCGGCAGGCGCAGGTTCTCCGCGATCCGATTCGCCTCCCGGTTCAACGACACTGTACTGCCGGCCTCCGCTTCGAACACCACCACGCCCACCGGGGAAGTTTCGATCAGCGCCTTGAGGTCGGCGCTGGTGCGTTGCTCGGTGCAGTACTTGCGGGCGTTGTCAATCGCAACGGCCGCCTGCGAGGCGATCAACTGGAGGATCTCCTCATCCTCGTTCGTGAATCCCCCGCCGATCGCCTTGCCGGCCAGGAAGAGGGTTCCGGCCCGTTCACCGAGGTGAATCATCGGCACGACCAGGAAGGCGCAGGCAGCCGGCAGCCTGTCCGTCGATAAACCTGTTTTGCGTACGTATTCGGAAAGGTCCGGCCGTCTGAGCGGACCGGGCAGATCGAGGAAGTGTCCGAAGAGTTTCGGCCCGTCTGCCCATGCCGACAGTCGCCTATGCTCCTCGTCAGAGAGTCCGGTGGTGACGAAATCCTGGAGCACGCCGGCCTCGTCGACGTTGGCGATGGCGCCGTAGCGTGCTCCCGTGAGTTCGCTGGCACGCTCAACGACCTCCTCGAGGACGGTCTCGAGGTCCAGGCTCGCACTGATACGCAGGATCGCCGCGTTGAGCGCCGCGTTGCGAGCGCGCAGCGCCTGTACCTCCCGTACCGCATCGTCACCTGCACTCAATGGTCTGACCTCTCATGGATGTCCGCCACGCGTTCATTCCTTTCCTTGCGAAAGTTCGACCTTCCGGCCGAAAGGACTCGAAACTGATTTACTGAAAACGCGCTTATCATCGCGGTATTCGGCGAAAGGCGGGAATACGCGAGAATGATTTTGAATATCGCAGTAATAACACACGTTTGTCACTAAAAAACTGGTTTTTAACCTGCCTGTGGTTTTTCATTTAGCGTAATTGGCGACGGCAAGTTAATTCTGCACAAAGCGAGACACTGCCAGGTGAAATGCCCGGGAAAGTACGGCCCTGATATTGCCGGGCATTACACATTTTATCGGCTTGTGATCGTATTGGCATGGCTATACTATGGTAAGTCGATCTGAAACTACGCCTGGGAATGAACTTCATGCGGATCAAACAGCATTTCTTCCTGATTTCCATCCTGGTATGCTGCCTGTCGCCCCATCACGCCTTTAGCGCTGGGCAGGAGTCGTCAGCGCGGCAGGAGTCGTCCGCGCGGCAAGCGACGTCCTCCCCGCAGGACGGCGTTCCCCGCCTGCTCGTCGTCGACTACGCCATGGCCTATCCGGAAGAGCATGCCGGGATGATTCGCGCCTTCTCGGAAGCGGGGTTCGGCGTCGATTACCGGCCGTACTACCCCGCCATGGTGGAACGAGACGTCCGGGACTACGACGCCATCGTGCTGCTGGGCGGCGGCGATCCGGGCATGAGCATCCAGGAAGTGGACCTGGCCATCAACTTCGTCTCGCGCGGCAAAGTGCTCGTGCTGGCCATGCCTTCCGACGGGCCCTACGGCGAACGAAGGAAGGTCAATCCCGGCGTCCACGACCGGTACCAGTTCAACGAGATCCTGGCCCGCCTGAACATCAATCTGCACGCGCTGAACGCCGACCATGAAACCGGTCCAGTCCTGAATCCCGTGGTCCATTTCGAAACGGCAACCGGCCACCCGGCCGGCCGGGACCTGGCCGGCAGCGTGGCGGCCCGCGCCGGCACCCGCCTGCTCGTGGGCGACGCCGCCGAACCGTTGCTCGTGGAACCTGCAGGTCCGCCGCCCGGAGAGGAAATCGAACCCAAACCCGCGCCCGAACCCGAATACCGCACGGTCCGGCGCACCCTGCGCATCCCGCCGGCCGAGGCGGTGCCGGGGGAAGAGGTCGAGCTGCTGCTGCGCGGCGACCAGGATTTGCGGGCCAGCCTGCAATACCGGAACCGGGAACAGACCGTCCCGGTGGACTGGACCACGGCGAGATTCAGGGGCAGGGTGGAAGCCGTCTCGGACGCGAAGGACACGCTTACAGTGCGCATGCCCGGTAACCGCTGGGGATCCGAATACGCGCTGGTCGGCGTTCCGATCGGGGTCATCGCCGCCGCCTTCGCCGACCGGGAGATCCGGGAAGAGATCCGGTCCGCCACAGACCTGGCGTCCATGCGGGACGACGAAGAGACCTTCGGCCGCCTGGCGGTGGCGGCCGCGGGACGGACCGGGCGGCTGAACGAGGGATTCGTCCTGGCCGTGGACCGGCAGGTGCTTTCCGGACTCGATCGGGCCCTGCCGCCCCTGGGCATCCCGTCCATGGGCATGCCGTCCATGGGGGCCGGCCCCGATGGACTGGAAGGATTTCTGGGCGGATTCGCGCGGTACGTCCGCGCGCTGGTCGATTCCCCTGGGGATTGGTCTCCCGGCCACGCGTATGCCACGGCCCAGATGCCCGGCAACCGGAAACCGGATATCTCCCTCAACAACATAGCGGTGGGGACGGAAGTGCCGGAACGGGTCCGGGTGGTCCGCGGCGCGGCGTCCGGCCCGGGCGACGGCGGTGGCACGATGGATGCCGTTCCGCTTCGAGGCGCCTGGGATTTCGTCGCCCGGAGGCATGACCACGTGGCCGATCTCGCCGGCATGCTGCCCGGTATCGGGATGGATTTCCTCTGGACCGTGGCGCCGGCCGCCAGCTACACCGGGGGGACCGCGGTGACAGGCGACGTACGCTTCGAATCGTGGGCCCTGCCCATCCTCAACCGCCTGGGTGGCACGCCGACGGCCTGGTACGCTGGCGTCAGCGCCCCGCGTGAGGGCGAGATCTCCGGCGACTACGTAGCCGCCCGGGACGCCCGGGGAGACGCGACCGGCCTGCCCTCCCGGCTGGATATGGCCTACCTGAACCGCTATCTCTTCGAGCCGGCGCGCGTCATCGCCCGTCACAGCCGAGGCCAGCGGGCCCTGAAGGCCATCGTGCACGACTGGGAGCCCCATATCACGCGTCCTGCGGCGGCCTATGCCGCGACCGACGCCTTCGACGACCTGCACTTTCCTTACTTCATCCGCCATCTCGTCCGGAGCGGACTGTACCACGGCGACGAATTCAAATCGCTCATGGGACTGGACCGGGAAGACCGGTTCGAGTGGCTGCTGAAATCGGGATACCTCGAGACCTACATCCAGCTCCAGGAAGCCAACGCCGAGCGCCTCGGCGCGCTCTACCGGCAGTCCATGGACGAAATCAATCCCGGGTTGCGCCACGGCGCCTTCGTCCGCTCCCTGCGGCCGAACTGGTTTCACCTGGGCTTCTTGCGGGGCGCCGGCACGCCGGAACGCCCCTTCCTCGTGTTCTCCTACGAACGTCCACCGGACTGGTACGCCGGCTTCCTGCGCGACCGCGGCGTCTCCGCCCGGGTGATCCCCGTCGGGCTGCTGGGCCTGATGGGCGGGGAAAACCTGCAGGATCTCCTGCGAATGGCCACCGATCGAGGCGGTTACGCCCTCGAGCGCGGCATCTGGCTTGTCGCCGACCCAGGCGAGGTATCGGGTCTGAACACGCCTCCCGAGGACTTGACGCGGGAAGCGCTGCTGGAGGCGCTGCGTGAGGGGGACGGGGAGTAGGATAGGAACGGAGTAAGGCCAAATAGCCTGGTATACAGGCATTCGAGCGGGAATGATAAAGCCCGGTGACATGATCGCCGGGCTTTTTTATTGCACAAAAAAAAGATTTATCGCGAGAATCGAAAAATTCCGAAGGACTAATCCATTTAGACCGCGCGGAAGATGCTGGGTTCAGTTACTACATCAGGTCGAGTTCCCGTTCGACGATCGAGGCGCTCTCGGAACCGCGCATTCCGAGACCCGTAACCGAGTTCCCTGGTACCAGCGCAGAGAATGAGGTTCGCTTTGAAGGAGAACGGAGGATGGCACCTGAATCAATGAGGAAAGGAGGCTGACGGAATCCTAATTGCGTTCGAAAGGTAAATTACACACGTTTGTTATTCGCTCGATACACATTCGATCAAACCAGCAATTGAGGAGTATAGATCATCATGAAAAAGCTCATTCTCTCCGTATTCATGTTCGCCCTGATCGCGGGCGCAAGCGTCAACTCGACGGCCAACGCTACGCTGGCTGAAACGCCCGGTGTCGTCGCGACGCCGAACGTGATTTACTGCCTGTCGGGTCATGACATTATATCGACATCCGCCGGTGCACTGGCAGCAATAGCCGGTGGGTGGGGTTTAAAGGTCGGACTCGGCCTTGCCGCATGCACGGGACTCGGTGCTGGTGGTTTGGTTGCGGGTTTTGCACTCGGTCTTTAGGCCCTTAAGGTAAGGAGGAGGGGGCGTTGCGCCCTCTCCTCGCCTCAATTGGCATTCAATCAGACGGGCACCCCATCGCGTTCGCAAACCTGAAACAGGAATCAAAGACTAACCTGGTGTTGACTATGCCGATGAACGAATACCGCCTCAACAAAATACCTTTTCTGCTCGCTGTGAGTTGTATACTTGCCGGCTTCCTAATCGGCGGCTCGTTTCCTTTGGACACAGGACCTTCCGGCGCCCCGGACCAAGCTGCAGACGCGAATACCTTGCTACCCCGAGTTTTCCTCGATGGACATGATGAATGGGAATACATCATCGGAACGAATCTGAACGTCTGTGCTGTTGTTCTGACGGGAGGTCTATCGCTGGGATTCATGAGCATGGCGAATCTGGCCTGGATCGGTCTGAGTACCGGTTGGGTGGTACGGAGTGCGATGGAGTCCGGCATGTCGTGGGAAAGGGTGGCCGCGCTTACACTGCCACATGGGTTGCTCGAACTTGCCGGATTCGCCATGATAGCGGCCGTGGGTTGCGAAGGGTTCGTCATCGTATATAGAAAGCTGAGATACGATGACTGGTCGTTCAGCTGGGACAGGATCTCATTGAACTTTCGAAGATTGGCGGCAGGGCTCTTGCTCGTGCTTGCAGCTTCCTTGGTGGAAACCTACATAACCGGTCAGATTGCGGCCGGATTCAATTGAAGGAACGATTATGCGAAATCCAGGTTGGGCTGTTGACAGGATCCCATCGATCGGAATGAAGGGGTCCATTTGGATCGGTTTAAGCGTTTTTGTAACCTACCTGATTACCAATGTACTGACTGTGCACATGATGTTTCGCTCGATCATAGAACAGCTTCCTGATCAACTGGCCAGTGCATATGATCAGGTGTTAACAATTATGAGTATCAGCATGTCGGTGGGGGTCGTATTCGGAGACATCGTCACCTTTATTCTGGGGTGGGCGTTCATTGCCATCGCGGTAATGTTGTTGAACGGCCGACGAAATCACCGAGCTTTGTTCGGCTGGTTGAGTATCGGATACTTGCCGCTCGCACTGTATTCAGCGTGTGCGGTAATGTTCCTGGTCCTGTTCTCCGACATGATGGCTCACAAGGGGTTGACTTCAATTACCACAATAGAAGAGTTGCCTGTTGAAATAGGTAGAATGCAGGATTCGGGATGGTTCGGTTGGGTACGACTTGGTCGTTATTTGGCGTATGGCCTTACCCTGGCAGTTGCCTGCGAAGTGGTCCACCGGTTAAGTGCATTGTCCCGGCTGAAGTGCACCGGGATACTCTCAGCCTACGCGGGCCTGCACGTGTTCACAACCACGATTTTGTTCTGAAGATAAAAGGATAAGAGAGGCGCTGTGATGATTGACCCCAACAACGAAAGAAGCCTCGACGCCGTCGAAAGTCTGTCGGAGGAAGAGGGAACGATTCAATTGACCTGGCGCGATAAACTGGTCGAGTTTGGATTGGACATGGGCGTTTCGATGGCGTGCATGGTTCTGGCTGGGCTCGTGTTTGCAGGCATCTTGATCGCAACGATTGACGTGGTAGAAGCGTCGGCTCCAGGTCTGTTCGAGCGTGGGTCAATCGCAATTGTGGCTTTGATCATCGTGGCGGCCGCAGTGGGCAACACCTGCGGTTATCTGTGTTTTCCCTTTCTGACACGGCTCATTTTCCGTGGTTACGAGTTACAGGATGATCGTCTGGACCGGTCGGTCAGAAAGTTGTTAGCGGTCTCCGGAATGGACATCAAAGCAGAGACATTATTCACCACGAAAAGCAGGACGGCGAACGCAATGGTTTCAGGTCTTTTTCGAAAAGCCCGGTACATTTTTTTTACCGACAAACTGCTGGAGAAAATGAAGGAAGACGAAATCCTGGCGATATTCGCCCACGAAATGGCGCATATACGTCACAGGCATTTGTTCAAGATGTTGTTGTCTGGGATTCTGTGGATTTGCGTGATTCAGATCGTTTGGTATCTGATTGATTTCAACGCCTACTACGATGCTTTGGATGAGTCCCTTAAGATGTGGGCGTCCGGTTTGATTGGCGGTGTGAATGTGTGGCTGGCTTTGATCTGTGTCATGCTTCCCTTATCGAGACGTCACGAATACCAAGCAGATGCTACCGCGGCCGGATGGGTGGGGGTGGAATGTTACAGCCGTGCCCTCTACCGCCTGCATCAACTGAATGACCGAATGAAGTCTCCACGTAAGTTCGCCCGTATTTTCCTGACCCATCCCACTTTGCATGACCGCCTCGATCACGTTGCACAGTTGAACTCGAAATAGTTGAGTTTTAATCAGATGAGAAGGAAACCCTCCTACATTGAACTCTTTTCGCCTCTTTTATGTACTGGCATTTTGCGTCCTGCTCGACCTGCGCTTCGCTGCGCATGCGGCAGTGCCGGACTCCCTGGCGCTGTCCGAATTCGCCAGGATCATGACCGCGTTCTCCGAAGAACCCGGTCACTTCCCCGGGGACAACTTCGTTACCAATGAATCGTCCTACCTGCACGTCGTTCCCACGGTCATTGAACGGGGCAAACGCGGCGGCATCTATATCGGCGTCGGTACGGAACAGAACTTCTCCTACATTGCCGCCTCGAGGCCGGATATCGCATTCATCGTCGACATCCGTCGCGAGAACCTGCTTCAGCATCTCCTCTACAAAGCCCTTTTTGCTCTGGCCCGGGACCGAACGTCCTTCCTGATGCTGCTGTTCAGCAGACAGAACCGGGAGGATGGATCGGTTGCAAACGGACGTCCCGAACGCACGGCCGCCATTACCGAAATCCTGGATTACATCGAGAAATCGACCACGGCCGACTCCCTGCTGTTTGAAGAAAACTGGAATCGGCTTCGGCGGGAAGTGGGGCGGTACGGAATCGAAGACCGGGACGATCTCGACAAGATGCTTTACATCTACCGGTCGTTCTACGAGAAACAGCTTTCGATCCGCTACGCCGATACACGCCTGGGAAACGGCCTGTCCTATCCGACGTTCAGGGACCTGATGGCAGGTACGACGAAAGAAGGGGATTTCGCCAGTTTCCTCAGTACAGAAGATGCATTCCGCTTTGTGAAGCACCTTCATCTCAGGAACCTGGTCATTCCCGTCGTGGGGAACTTCGCGGGCGGGAAGACGCTGAGGGCCATCGGCAATTTCGCGGAAGCCCACGGTACGCGCATTTCCGTCTTCTACGTGTCGAACGTCGAGTACTTCCTCATAAACCACTTCTACTACGTGTTCAAATGGTACGTCGCGAATGTCGACGCGTTTCCGATCGATGAACACAGCCTCATGATCCGTGCCTATCTGGGCGTGGAATCTCACCCAAAGAGCGTCGGTCGGCATCTGTCCACGAGCACGGCGCATCACATCAGCACGTTCCTGGAGAGTTACAGGCGGGGTGCGTATACCCGTACGGAACCGGTCTGGTGGCGATTCTGGCCCTGGGACAGTCCATTCTGGTCGGGCGGCGGGCATAGCTACTACCATCTGGTCATCATGGGGGATCTATGTCCATGAACGCTGCCACACACATGGCAAGATATGCCGGGCGATGGCTCCAGATTTTCTACAGGCCGGGGAAGGTCTTTGAGGATCTTGAAACCGGACAATCCACCGCCGAGTGTATGCGGGTGCTGATCCTGGTCATGTCGGTCGTCTTTTGCGCCGGGATAGTCACTTTGCCCGTTGCGCTGGATGCGGAAAGGGCGTTACTCGAGACCGAATTCCAGTCCCATTCGGATCTGAGTGCAGATCAACAATCCATCATTCTGCGCGAGGCCGTGCAGTTCGACCATCGTCAGCTCATCGGCCTGTTGGCCATGCCGGCGAGCGTTTGCTTCATGGTCTTTGCGTGGTCGGTGGTGGGCAAACACTGCGGTGAATTGATATTCGGCAAGCTGCTGCCGTACGGCAAGGTCCTTCCGATAACCGGCTATGCCTCGCTTGTCCTCGTACCCGAAACCATCGTCAAGACCTCGTTGGTCCTGCTGTCCGGTTCGCTCGATCCCCCCATCCATCCTGGTGTGTTTCTCGATGATGCGGATTCCGAAACCATCTGGAGCCTGTTCCTGCCCGGCGTCGATTTCTTCGGAATCTGGTTTCTTTTCCTGCTGGGACTCGGCCTGGCACAGACTTTCCGGGGATCGGCCAGGCTCATCTGGCTCGCGCTGGGACTGGTGTGGGGCCAGTGGATTGTCATTCGCAGGACGGTCGAACTGCTCGGTACGGTGTACGTATAGCTATTGGGAACCACTTTAGTCATGAAAAAACGGTTAGTCATTGCCGGTGTAACGATCTGCAGCCTCGTAGCCGTTCTGCTGTATTTCGTGTTCAGTTCCACGGCTCGGGATGCCTCGTTCCGGATCCTCCAGGTACAACACGGACCGATCTCCGAGGTGCTGGCGGAGACGGGCACTATCCAATTCGTCAGGACCGTCATGGTCAAGCCCACGATTTCCGGGGAGGTCAGACACATTCACGCCGATGTCGGGGATCGGGTTTCAGCGGGGGACGTGCTTGCCGTGATCGAGCCGGACCCGTCCCAGTCCCTGCAGCTTTCCCGGCAGCGCGCCAGGGTGGACGGCGCCCGGATCGATCTTTCCGAAAGGGAGTTGAACTTTGAGCGAAAGCGCGAGCTTTACGAGCGGTCCCTGATATCGTCCGAGGAATTCGACCAGGCAAGGATCGCGCACACCAGGGCCCGTCACGATCTCGACATGGCGGAGCTGGAACTCAGGATCCTGGAACTGAAGGTTAACGTCGAGGTGGATTCGAACCAAACCCACGACGCCGTGTGGGTCCTGTCGCCGTTGGACGGTATCGTCATTAACCGCGCGGTGGAGGAGGGCGAGGTCGTGGCATCGGGCACCTCTTCGTATACCGGCGGCACGGAGATGTTCCGGATCGGCGATCCGGACCGGATGATCGTCAAATCGGCCGTTGGAGAAATAGACGCGGGAAGGGTCAGGCCCGGTCAGGACGTGTGGATTCGGGTCGATGCCTACCCTGACGCGATGTACCGCGGACGGGTGGAGCGCGTCGCGCCTGTCGGTGTGCGCCGGCCCGGCAGTACGCTGGTCACGTTCGATGCCGAGATCGTGATTTCGGATCCATCGATGGAATTGCAGCAGGGCATGTCCTGCGATATAGACATCGTGGTGGAGAAGAACGACAACTCGTTGCTGGTGCCCGTTTCTTCCGTCATGGAAATGATCGACTACCGGGGTGCGTTCATCGAACAGAACGATCCGGCTATGACCGGATCGGCGCCCGGCAAGCGGCACATGGTCTTTCGTTGCACGTCGGCGGATCCCGAACTGCCGAGGTGTCCGGAAGCGTACCTGGAATCCGCCATGGTCGAGATTGGTATCGAATCGACCGAAAACGTGGAGATCCTGTCCGGTATTGAACCCGGCGCGCGCATCGCGCAGGATGCCAGAGCGGTTCATGCCGCGCTGAACGCGGAACACCATTAGCTCCAGGGGAGCCTGTCGTCCTTGTCCATAACGCACCATATCCAGACCGTGTTTGCCAATCTCGCGCACTACAGGCTGCGTTCCGTCCTGACGCTGCTGGGCATTTCGGTCGGCATCGGCGCCGTAACCGCCATCATCGCGATCGGCGAAGGACTTCACGATATGGTGATGGCGGAATTCGAATCCGTGCGCGGTGGCACCATGGTATGGGTGAGTCCATCGAGATTCGTTAACCGGAATGGACAGTGGATGGCGGTACCGGATTACGAGCATCTCGTCCGGCAGGACGTGCTGGAAATCGGCAGCAGTTCGAACGCCGTGCGCCAGGTGGTCCCGGCCGCGACATTGAATGCGGATCTCAGGTACGCGAAAACGTCCTACGGCGGGATGGTGTACGGTACCACGCCATCGTTTCCGGATCTGTACCAATGGCCGGTTTCCACGGGCCGGTTCATTATCGACCGCGATGTAATACGCTGGCGCAAGGTATGCGTGCTGGGCGACGAACTGGCCGCTAAACTGTTTGACGATGCCGACCCGGTCGGCAATGAACTGAAACTGAATGGCCAGCGGTTTGCCGTGATCGGCGTCATGCAGCCAAAGACCGTTTTCAATGAGAGCTGGGGAAACCGGGTCTTCGTTCCGATTACAACGGTCCAGAAACGGATGCTTGGCCATGATGGCTTCGATCTTCTGTCCATCAAGGTAACGGATTCGCGTGTAATGGATACTGCAGTCGGCGACATCGAGGCAGCCCTGAAGACTGTCCATGGTGATGAGGCCGGTTTCGACATCGTCAGCGGGAAGGACGCCATGGACCAGATCGGAGGCGTGATCAACGCCGTGAAATCTTCGATCGCCGCCTTAGCGGGCATCTCGCTGATGGTGGGCGGTATCGGGATCATGAACATGATGCTGGTCTCCGTCACTGAAAGGCGACGGGAAATAGGCATCCGGAAGTCGGTCGGGGCGAGACATGTCGATATCGTGAATCAGTTTACGCTGGAAGCCACCTGTATCAGCGCTTTAGGCGGAATGCTGGGGATATCGCTGGGACTGGGCCTCGGTACGGTTTTCTCGTTTGTTATGAATCAGGTGTGGGATCTTGCCTTCACAAGCGGAGCTTCGGCTTCGAATATCCTCGTGTCGTTGGCGATTTCACTGGCAATAGGCCTTTGCGCCGGTATCTATCCCGCCTTGAAGGCCTCACAGCTGAGCCCGGTGGATGCGATGAACCAGGAGTGAACCTGGAAAACCCGAGCGAATCGGCTGCGGAACGCGCCAACCGCGTACTATCCAAGGCTCCCCACCCGCTCCAGCCTCTCCTGCAACGTGGGATGGGTGCCCAGCTTTGCCAGGAACTTTCGCGGCGGTTTCAACTGGTCGTTGATCTGATGCAGCCGGTAAAGGGCCTGCTTGTACGGGGCTGTGCCCACCCACAGGGCGGCGGTCGCGTCCGCTTGGTATTCGTTCCGCCTCGATAGCGGGAACAGGACAAGGAACATAAGCAGGTAGATATTCACTAAGTTTATTCCGGAAAACACCCATATTTTCCAGGATTCTGCGATCGAATCGAAATAGGCATAGTAGTCGATCAGACTCAGTAATACCTGGACGCCGAGGGTCCATAGCAAGAGGACCAGGAACACCCAGGGCATGTGCCGGTGCCGCGCATGGGCCAGTTCGTGGGCCAGGGCCGCCATGATCTCTCCTTCGCTCATTCGCTCCAGGAGCTTGTCGGTAAAGAAGATGTACTGTGCCTTGCGGAAAAGGCCGGCCACGACGGCGTTGGCGGTCTTTCCCTTTATCATGTAGATCCTTTCGGCCCTGATGTCCATCCCGGTCACGGAGATCAAGCGCTTCACGGCGCGGTCCATCCGCTCGTCCTTCAATTCGTTGCCGCGAAAGAGGAGACGTATGAGGTAGGGCGCGCAACTGAACGAACAGACATTGCCGATGGCCACGGCCACGACAATCAGGATGATGAATGGGACCGATCCCGCCTCCGTGGATCCCGGCGCCAAATCCTCCAGGGTACTGCGCATAGCGATCAGAGAAGCCAGGACGACTAACATCCCGATCAGCGTCCCGACCATGGCCATGACCATTACCAGGCCACCTTCGACCAGCTTCTCACGCCAGGTCAGGCGGATCGTATCGTCGACGGCCGGGTCCTTGTCGTCGACGGCTGGGTCCGCCGGGTCCGCCTGATGCGGTCCGTCCGCCGGGTCCGGGCCGCCTGCAGGAGTCTGCTCGTCTTCCAATGGATAGTCGTTTCCGGCGTTTTGCACGCTTTACCCCCCCGGTGGTGTGTATCAAAGAATGATTGGCAGCAAGGACCGTGCTTGCTTCCGGTGTCCATATTCCGGCATTCTGTTCGTATAAGTTAGATTAGATGAAGTATATTTCCACGAACGACAAACGTTTGCAAGTCTTTTATTTCAGGAGGCCGGGTCGAGGACCAGGGCGGGGATCCGGTCACGCGGCCGCAATCGCTTGACATGAGCCGTTTTTTGCCCCTTTGTCATGGGTGCCCGGGGTGCAGGGTGCCAGGGGTGCCCGAGGCCGCGATCGTACACCACCGTGCGGGATCGTGCGGGCTGGCGGGTAAACGGTGTAAACGGGCGAAACGGGCGCCATGGACACGGCGGACAACATGGATCGAGCCAGGGAGCGCCACGCGTGAGATGGACATCAGCGAAGGCCATCGTCCTCCTTCCGGCGGCGGCTACGATTTACGTCCCGGGCCTGATACTGTGGGTATTGTCGGATACGCCGGGCGCCCTTTCACCGGCGGAGCCCAACCAGTTCCGCTTTTGGATCGGGATCGCGATGGCGTTGGACGGCCTGGTCCTGGCGGCGTGGACCATGACGCTCTTCGACCGGATCGGGAAGGGCACGCCGGCGCCGTGGGCCCCGCCCGAGAAGCTGATCGTCCTCGGCCCTTATCGCCACGTGCGCAATCCCATGAACTCGGGCATGGTGCTCATCCTCGGCGCCGAAGCCCTGCTCTTCGGCTCATGGCACCTGGCCGGCTGGATGTGCGTGTTCTTCGCGGTGTGCGCGATCTACTTTCCGTTCCACGAGGAGCCGGGTCTGGAGCGCCGGTTCGGTGAACCTTACCGGCTGTACAAGGCGAACGTGCCGCGCTGGATACCGAGGATACGGCCGTGGGAAGGCCCGTGAATCGGTCAGGCTTAACTTTTAGGGAGCATAAATGGCCATCATCGAGGACGTGAACGGCGTGCTCAGCCGGATCAACGATATGGATCTGCATATCCGCATCGTCATGGGCAAGGAATCGAAATCCATCAAATACGACAGCGATCCGGCCATCGAGATCAACTGGGCAGTCGCGAACGACTGGGACGGCATTCCCGAAGAGATCGGATTCTGGATCATCTTTACGAAGGACTGGGTGTTTGACGATACGCAGAAGTTTTACGACATTATATACAACACGGTCCGGGGGAACCTGAACCTCCGCAGGTGGATAAAACTGGAACCCATTTACAGCAACGAACACCTGCTCGAAGGAAAGTTCTACATCGTGGCGATCGTCGCCGATGTGCTGATGAACGACGAGGTACGACGGCAAGCGGTCGAGCACCGCCAATGACCTTCCGCGAGGTACGAGATGGACCGCAGATCTGGTAGTCTGACGGTTGTGTTTTCCGGAAGACGCTTCCTCGGTGAATCCAGATGCCGCGTCATCCTGCTCCGCACCGCCTCATCTTGCTTCTTTTTTTCGCTCTTCATTCTTTCGCTCTCTGTTCTGTCACTCACAGCCTGCGGCCCTTCCACCGATCAGCCGGTTGCCTCGTCCGACTGCGTGACCTGCCACCAGGACGCCACCCCCGGCATCGTCACGGACTGGAAACTCAGCACCCACAGCACGAACGGCGTGGACTGCGTCATGTGTCACGGCGGCGAACACCGCACGGAGGAGGACGTGGCCCTGGCCGGCGTCGCGACGCCCGACGTGTGCGCCACGTGCCATCCCATCCAGGTGGAACAGTTCGCGGGGGGCAAGCACGCCCTCGCCTGGACCAGCATGAACGCCATGCCCACGACCCACTTTCTGCCCATGGCCCTGACCGAGGGCATGAAGGGCTGCGGCGGATGCCACCGGATCGGCCTCAAGACCGAAGAGGAAATCAAGACGATCAAGGCGCAGGACGGGCTGTTCGGCCTGTCGTCCTGCGACGTCTGCCATACCCGCCATCTCTTTTCGGTGAAAGAGGCCAGGGAGCCCCAGGCGTGCCGGACGTGCCACATGGGATTCGACCATCCCCAGTGGGAGATGTATTCGTCTTCGAAGCACGGCGTGCGGCACCTGCTCAAGCAGAACGGCACGCTGCCGGAGCACGCCCAGGCGCCCACCTGCCAGACCTGCCACATGCCCGAGGGCGATCACGGCGTGCGGACCGCGTGGGGGTTCCTGGCCGTCCGCCTGCCCCTGCCGGAAGACCCGCAGTGGGCGGAGGACCGGACAACCATCCTCCAGGCGCTTGGCGTGCTGGATCCCGAAGGCCATCCCACGGCCCGCCTGGAGGTGGTCAGGCAGGCCGACGTGGCCCGGCTGACCCAGGCGGACTGGCAGCGTGAGCGGGACCGCATGACCGGGATCTGCGAGCAGTGCCATTCGGAAAACCTCGTGCGCGCGGAACTCGAAAAGGGCGACGAGATGATCCGCGAGACCGACCGGCTCCTGGCCGAAGCCATCCGCATCGTCGCCGCGCTGTACCGTGACGGGATGCTGGACCGCCCGGAACACTACGCATACGACTATCCCGATCTGCTGGCCTTCCACGACGCGCCGTCGAGGATCGAGCAGCGGCTCTTCAGGATGCACCTGGAACACCGCATGCGGGCGTTCCAGGGGACCTTCCACAACAACCCGGATTACGCGCTTTGGTACGGCTGGAGTGAAATGGTGCAGGACCTGGCCGAGATCAGGGCGCTCGACCGGGAACTACGTGAAGATGCCGGCCGGCGCGCGACGGCGGAGTAAGTGGCCGCAGCAGTCCAGGTGGCCGGTACGGTCCGAGAAGGTGTATCGGAGCAGGTGGCCGCAGCGGCCGGGAACAGGAGCCCAAACGAGTGGCCGGACTGACCGGACTGACCGGATTTACCGTCACCCTGATCTTCCTTGCGGCCGTCACGCTGGCCATGATCGCGGTCATCCTGCGGCGCCCCGATCTTACCGCCTCGGCCGGTGGCATGTTATTCGCCTTCTTCACGTTCTTCATGCTGCCCGGCGTGGCGTTGCTCGGTGGTACCGTGCAGCATTACGAGCAGGCCAAGTCGACCGAGTTCTGCGTCTCCTGCCACATCAATAAGCCCTTCGAAGAGAGTCTCTACGTCGACGACCGGCGGTTTCTGCCCGCCGCCCATTTCCAGAACAGGCGGATCCCCGCGGACCGCGCCTGCTACGCGTGCCATTCGGACTACACGATGTTCGGGGACGTGGACGACAAGATCCGGGGTGTCCGGCACGTCTGGCACAATGTCTGGGGGACCTGGTCGGAGCCGGTTGCACTGTACGAGCCTTTCGAGAACACGGCGTGTCTCGAGTGCCACGCGGGTGCGCGAACGTACGAGGAGCATCCGGACCACCGGCCCTATCTGCGCGAGCTCCTCGACGGGTCCAGGTCATGCGTGATGTGCCACAACCTGGTGCACGAGGTGGACAAGCTGGATCGGTTCGGACGATGGGAACCTGAGGCGGGAGAGTGAGATGAATCGCGGCCGGCAGCGAGCGGTATCGCGGCTGTCGGGGATACGAGGTGACGGTATGGATGTTCGGCGCCGGCGAGGCTTCGAGGTGACGGTATGAACAGTTCGCAGGAGTTCGCCCGGCGGAAGGGAGTTGTAGGACGACTTCACGTGGCGGGCCCGCTGATCGCAGTGGGCCTTGTCGTGGAACTGGCGACCCTGTTCTGGATCCACCCGGTCTCGATGACCCTGTTCCTGTGCCTGGGAGCCGTGCTCGTCCTCGCGGGCATGGCGGTCTTTTTGTGGTCCGTGGTCAGCGGTTCCAGGTGATGCTTGTGGAATGTCGGATGGGGCGAAATCGAGGATTCGGGGGCAAAAACGAGGAACGACTGCCCCGGGAAGGCGAGGATTGTAGTCGAGCTGGCTGTTCTACTCATCGGCATCTCCATCCCTGAGCGGATGGAGATCGATCGGCGTAAGCACACCGTAGAAGCCGTACTTGATGCCCGACCGGTCTCCTTTGCCGGGCGGGAAGTACTCCTCGATGAGCGCAGTCAGCCGGCGGTTGAATTCGGCGGCCTGGGCTTCCGACAGCCGTGCGCGGTTGTGGTTGATCGACACCTGGAAGGTAGGCCCGTACATCCCTTCGGCCGCTTCGCGGAATGCCTGGTTGAACTGGCCGGCCACGTCCGTCGGGATGGCCTCCTTTGCTTGGCTGCCAGCCGCCCGGCCGCTCGACGTGACGGGGCCGCCCTCCGTATCCCTGTCGCCTCCCGTGTCCCGGTCGCCACCCGGTACGAGTGGATCATTTCCCTCCCTGCCTCCCTGCTCCGCCCGGACGCGGATCACTCCCGCCGCGGGTAGACAACGCCATTTCCGGGGGTCTTCCGCCCCATCACGCTCCAGACGCACGACGCCCGTCTCTGCCAGCCTCTGCACGTGGTACACTACGCGGGCATCCGTTACATCAAGCGTTTCTGAAATCTCCGTCACCGACTTTCCTGCTCCGAGGATCTCAAGGATGCGCCAGCGCAGAGGATCGAGGATGACATCTGCGCGGGCGTCTTCGATAACGAGTTCTCCGGCTTCCTGAGACTCGGCAGGTAATGAGAGTTCAAGCCAGGTTGCCATGTTGGCGCTCCTTCATAATACATGCCCTTGGTTGTTATCAATATACTTTCGAATCCACCGGAATACCGCCAATTTAGAATAAGATTAGACTATACGGCCAAGTATTGTATAGTCACATCATACACTGTTCCGGACGGTTTAACAGGTAACTTCTCGGAGGCATCATGAACAGGCAGCATTCGTACGAGGTCGGCGTAACATGGACGGGGAATCAGGGCGATGGCACGAGTTCGTACAGGGGCTATACGCGAGATTACGACATCGCATGCGAGGGCAAGCCGGTCATCAAGGGTTCCGCGGATCCCGGCTACCTGGGCGACGCCGCGCGCCATAATCCGGAAGACATGCTGCTGGCTTCTCTATCGGCCTGCCACATGCTCTGGTATCTGCATCTCTGCACGGTGAGCAAAGTCGTGGTGACCGCCTACGAAGACCGGACGGAAGGTGTGATGGAACTGAATCCGGACGGCTCGGGCCAGTTCGCGCGCGTGACCCTCAGGCCGCGCGTCACGATCACGGCGGAGAGCGACGCGGCCGCAGCGGAGCGGCTGCACGAGAAGGCCAACGCCATGTGCTTCATTGCCCGGTCCGTGAATTGCCCGGTGGATCACGAGGCGGAGACGGTTATTGGCTAGTGTGTGGCAGGTGAGCCGGTGTACGATAGACAGGTGTAGCTGGATGTGTCGAGCCTGAGGAATGTAAATTCAATCATTTTACTGACACAATTAACGTTAGTTGTGTCAACTTACCTTGAAATAGCACATTAAAGCATGATGGCCATTCCATAAGCCGCTCCCGACACGCTTTTGTAATTTCCCACTTCACGAATGGCGCTCACCTGTTCCAACCTCCCATTCCCTAAAAACTGCTTGACATAACAGACAAATGTCTGTTTTATGGATTTTCAGGCGCTCGTTTTGGCGCGCCGTCCATAGTGGCGCGCCGTCCATTTCCTCATCCCCGGCCCCGAGGAGATCACCATGGCCTACACATCACCTGGGAAGACCAGGGAGAAGATCTACGATTTCGTGCGGGAGCGTATCTTGAGCGGGACCCCGCCCACGACCCGGGACGTGCAGCGCGCCTTCGGGTTCCGTGCGGTCCAGTCCGCCCGCCAGCACCTGGAGAAGCTGGTGTTCGAGGGAAAACTCGCCAAGGTGGACGGCCGGTCCCGGGGTTACCGGCTTCCGGAGTTCGGCAAGGCCAGTCCCACCCAGTTGATCGCCATGCTGGGACGCGTACAGGCGGGCGAACTGACCGAGGCCATGGAGGACCCGCCGGAATACATCATGGTGCAGACGCGTTTCGACGACGATGAGCTCTTCGCCCTGACCGTGGAGGGGGAGAGCATGCTTCATGCCGGCATCCTGCCGGGGGACATGGTGATCGTGCGCCGGCAGCCGACGGCCAGCCCGGGGGACATCGTGGTGGCCCTGGTGGGCGACGAGGCGACGGTCAAGCGGTACCGGGAGCGGGACGGCCGCGTCGAGCTGCATCCGGAGAACGAGGCCTTCGACCCGATCATCCCCCGGGAGGACGGCGCGCCCTTTTCGCTGCTGGGCAAGGTCATCGAGATACGGCGGAGCGTTGAATAGGACGGCCGGCCCGGCGCGTCGAATAAGACGCATCCTCAAGACCCACCCGGGTGACCCGTCGAATAACACATCGAATACATCGCACAGCAGAAGGAATCATCATGTCGTCCCTGCAGGACCGGGATCTGCAGGATCTCGAACCCTATTTCACGCGGATGCCCGCCGGAAAGCGGGAGGAGCGGCCGTGCTGGTCGCGGTCGCAGTTGGCCGGCCGCCTCTGCGAGCTCTCGTCCGTCCCCGGGGCCGCCCTGCTGACGGCCGCCTTCCGGCTGGTGCTGGACGCCCAGCTCGAGGGCGAGCCGGCGGCCTGGATCACGGCGACGCCGGACACCTTCTTCGCGCCGGACGCGGCGGAGAGCGGCGTGGACCTGGACGCCCTGGTGGTCATCCGCGTGCCGGACGCCCGGGCCGCGGCGCGGGCGGCGGACCGGGTCCTGCGTTCGGGCGGCTTCGGCCTGGTGGTGATGGACCTGCACGCCGATTCCAGGATCCCCGTGCCCCTGCAGGTGCGCCTGGCCCGTCAGGCGCGGGACCACCACGCCGCCCTCCTGTGCCTGACCGCGAAGTCCCGCGAGGCGCCTTCGCTGGGGCCGATGGTCACCCTGAGGGGCCAGACCTCCTGCCGCCGCCTGGCGGTGGACCGTTTTCAATGCGAGATCGAAATCCTGAAGGACAAACGTCATGGACCGGGCTGGCGCCACACCGAAATCTGCCGCGGGCCGGACGGCCTGCATTAACATCCGGGCGCTGCCGCTGCGGCTCCTGCTGAGGAGCCATCCGCAGTGGCGGGAACGGCCGGTGGCGGTGGTGGAAGAGGAAAAGCCCCTGAGCCCCATCCTGTGGCGCAACGCCGCTGCCGCCCGGGGCGGGATCCGGCCGAGCATGAAGTACGCCGCGGCCCTCTCCCTGGACCGCGGCCTGTGCGCCGGGACGGTTTCGGAGGAGGAGGTCGGGGCGGCGGTCCGGCAGGTCCACGGCGCGCTGGAGCGTTTCAGCCCCCGGGTGGAGCCGAGCGCGGAGGAGCCGGGGATCTTCTGGGTGGACGCGGGGGGACTGGGTCGGCTCTACGCATCGCTGGAGGACTGGGCCGGGCAGATGCACGCCGCCCTCTCCGGGCTGGAACTGCCGGCGAGCATCGCGGTCGGTTTCGGCCGCTTCGGCACCTATGCCGTCGCCAAGGCGAGGAACGGGGTGGTCGTGCTTTCCACCATGGCGGCCGAGGAAGCCGAGCGCCGAAAGGTGCGGCTGCTCGATCTGCAACTCGAGCCGAAGCTGCGGGAACGGCTGGACAAGCTGGCCGTGTATACCGTGGGAGATTTCCTGGCCCTTCCCCGGGATCGGATCGCAAGGCATCTCGGCGAACAGGCCCGGGCCCTCCACCGCTTCGCGGCGGGAGACCGGTCCCTGCCCCTTCAGCCACGGGGCCTTTCCGAACCGCTCCGCGCCCGGATGGAACTGGACGCGAACGAATCGGACGCCCGGAGCCTCCAGTTCCGGGTGTCCCAGCTATTGGCGCCCCTGCTGAAGGCCGCGGGCGAAAGATACCAGGCGGCCGCCGCCCTCCGGCTGGCGTTCCGGCAGGAGAACGGCACCCGCCATCGCTGCCGGGTCCAGGCGGCCGAACCGACGCTGGATGCCAGGGTCCTGCTGGAGCTGGTGGGCCTGCGCCTGGAAACGGTCTCCTTCCCCTTCCCCCCGGTGGAGCTGGCCCTCGAAGTGGAGGGCGTGGGCGTCACCGCCGACAAGCTGAACCTGCTGCAGGAGAATCCGGACCGCGACACCGGCTCGGCCATGCGGGCCCTGGCGCGGGTCCGGGCCGAGTTCGGCGCCGGTTCGGTCCTCACGGCCCGGCTGGCGTCGGGCCATCTCCCGGAAGCCCGTTTCGGGTGGCAGCCCTTCGGCAAGCTCGCCGCGGCCACCCCCCGGCCGGTGGCCGTGCGGGCCCTGGTGCGCCGCGCCCACGCCCGTCCCCGGCTCCTGGAAGGCCAGCCCGTGAACTGGCAGGCGCCTTCGGGCCCCGGCCCGCCCCCGGAACACCTGGTCAGCGGCGGATGGTGGGTCCGGGAGGTCCGGAGGGATTACCGTTTCGTCGATACCGCGCGGGGCGAAACCCTCTGGATCTACTACGACCACGGGAGCGGCCGCTGGTACGTCCAGGGCCGGGTGGAATGATGGCCCTGGAACGCGCGGAGCCGGCGCCCTCGGACCCGCCCTACGCGCCCCTCTGGTGCAAGAGCAACTACTCCTTCCTGGAAGGGGCCAGCCATCCCGAAGAAATGGTGGAAGCCTGCCGGCGCCTGGGTCTTCCCTCCCTGGCCCTCACCGATCGCAACGGCGTGTACGGCATCGTGCGGGCCCACGTCCGCGCCCGGGAACTGGACGTCCACCTGGTCGTGGGGTCGCAGGTCAGCCTCCAGAACGGCTCGGAGATCCTGCTGCTGGTCCAGGACCGGGAAGGCTACGCCCGCCTCTGCCGGCTGCTGACGGCCGGGCACCTGCGCGGCGCCAAGGGGAACTGCCGGGTGAGCTGGGAGGAGGTGTGCCGCCACAGCCCGGGGCTGATCGCCCTGTGGATCGGCGGGGCTGGACAGGCTGAAACGACCGGCGGCGAAAACGATCCCTTCCCCGAACCCATCCGCACGGCCTTCGAAGACCGCCTGTACGTGGTCCTGGCCCGCCACCGCCGGGCGGAGGAGACCCTGAAGGAGATCCGCCTGCGGGAACTGGCGGACCGGTTCGGCCTGCCCACCGTGGCCGCCGTGGAGGTCCTCTATCATACGCCCGGACGGCGCCCCCTGCAGGACGTGCTGACCTGCATCCGGGAGGGGGTGACCCTGCCCGCGGCCGGGCGCCTCCTCCGACCGAACGACCAGCACGCGCTCAAGGGGCCGGAGGACATGGCCCGCCTCTTCGCCGACGACCCGGCGTCCCTCGAACGGACCCGCGAGATAGCCGCCCGCTGCACCTTCTCCCTCGGGGAACTGCGCTACCGCTACCCGCTGGAACGCCTGCCGCAGGGCAAGACGTCCTTCCAATACCTGGAGGAGCGCACCTTCGAGGGCGCGGCCCGCCGCCTGGGCGGAAAGTTCGAAACGCAGGTCCCCCAGCTGAAGAAGGAACTCGCGCTGATCCGGGAGCTGGAGTACGAGGGGTATTTCCTGACCATGCACGAGATCGTGGAGTACTGCCGCCGCGAGCACATCCTCTGCCAGGGCCGCGGGTCGGCGGCCAACTCCGCCGTCTGCTTCGCCCTGGGCATTACGGGCGTGGACCCCACCCAGGTGAACCTCCTCTTCGAGCGGTTTATCTCCAGGGAAAGGGCCGAGCCGCCGGACATCGACCTGGACATCGAGCACAACCGCCGGGAGGAGGTGATCCAGCACGTGTACAGGAAGTACGGGCGCACCCACGCCGCCATGGTGGCCAACGTGGTCCGCTACCGCCACCGGTCCGCCATCCGGGAGGTGGGCAAGGTCCTCGAGATCCCGGCCACCGGCCTGGACCGCCTGGCCCGGCAGGTGTCCCACGGGCACTGGGACGAGGACTTCATCCGGCAGGCCGGCCTCGACCCGGAGAACCCGGCCCTGCGCCACCTGGCCGCCCTGGTGCTGGAGATCCAGGACTTCCCCCGTCACCTCTCCATCCACCCGGGGGGCTTCCTGCTGGGCCACCACCCCGTCCACGACCTGGTGCCCATCGAGAACGCCACCATGGAGGGGCGGACGGTGATCCAGTGGGACAAGGAGGACGTGGAGGACGCGGGCTTGTTCAAGGTGGATCTCCTGGGCCTGGGCGCCCTCAACCTGCTGCACCTCGGCTTCGACCTCCTGCGGCGGCACCGCCGGATGGAACTCTCCCTGGCCACGCTCCCCCGGGAGGACGCCGCCACCTTCGACCTGATCTGCCGCAGCGACACGGTGGGCGTATTCCAGATCGAGAGCCGGGCCCAGATGGCCATGCTCGGGCGCCTGAAGCCGCGCACCTACTACGACCTGGTGATCGAGATCAGCATCGTCCGCCCCGGGCCCATCACGGGCGGCATGGTCCACCCCTACCTGCGGCGGCGCAACGGGGAGGAAGAGATCAGCTATCCCCACGAAAGCCTCGTGCCCGTCCTGGAGAAGACCCTGGGCGTGCCCCTCTTCCAGGAGCAGGTGATGCAACTGGCCATGGTGGCGGCGGACTACACCCCCGGCGAGGCCGACCAGCTCCGGCGGGATATGGCCGCCTGGCGGCGGTCGGGACGGATCGAGCGGCACCGGGAACGGTTGGTCTCGCGCATGATCAAAAAAGGCATCCGGCAGGAATTCGCCGAGCACGTCTTCATGCAGATCCGCGGTTTCGGCGAGTACGGCTTCCCGGAGAGCCACGCCGCCAGCTTCGCCCACATCGCCTACGCCACCGCCTACCTGCGCTGCCACTATCCGGCGGAGTTCACCTGCGCCCTGCTGAACGCCCAGCCCATGGGGTTCTACTCGCCTTCCACCATCGTCAACGACGCCCGGATACACGGGGTGGAGGTGCGGCCGGTGAGCATCCTCCACAGCCGCTGGGCCTGCACGCTGGAGGAGATCGCGCGGGCGGGCGGCACCGGCGCGCCCGGCCGCAAGCCCCGCCTCCCCTTCGCGGTCCGCATGGGCCTGCGCTACGTCCGCGGACTGGGGGAAGGCGACGGCGCGCGGTTGGAAGCGGCCATGGACCAGGCCCCCTTCCGCGATATCGCCGACGTCGCCCGGCGGAGCGGCCTGAGCGGGGACAAGCTCGAGTCCCTGGCCGAGGCGGGCGCCTTCGCGTGCTTCGGCCCGTTCGGCCCGGACCGCCGCGGCGCCCTGTGGGAGGTCCTGGGGACCGAATCCGGCGGGCCGCCCCCATTGCCGCTGAAGAACCGCGGCGCCCAGCCCCGTTTCCAGCCCCTGAACAACCTGGAGACCATCCTCTGGGACCACCAGGCCGCCGGCCACAGCGCGCAGGGCCACCTCCTCAAGCCCCGGCGCGCCGAACTCGCCGCCCGGGGACTGCCCACCGCCCAGGAACTCAACGGCATGCCGGACGGCCGCTCGGTCCGCTACGTGGGCCTGGTCATCTGCCGCCAGCGCCCCGGGACCGCCCAGGGCGTCACCTTCATGACGCTGGAGGACGAGACCGGCTTCGTGAACCTGGTCATCTGGGAGAAGGTGTTCGAGCGCAACGCCTTGCTGGCCAGGACGCTGCACTGCATGGGCGTGACCGGCAACCTGCAGGTGGGCGAGGGCGTGGTCCATCTCGTGGTCGAGACGGTCTGGGACCCGAAGCTGGAGGACCGGACGCTCCGGCTGCGGAGCCGGGATTTCCGATGAGGGTTGCAATCGGACGGGCTAAAACTTGCAATCGGACGCTAATAAACTTGCAATTGGACGGATTAAAACTTGCAATCGGCCGGAACAAGATTTAGATTTCATGAAAGAACCGACTCAGAGGGAATGAACGTACAAACAGTGCGATGAAAGCCGGAATCGAACTTACGCGAAAACCCATTAAGAAGATGACACCCGAGACCAAACTCCATCCGCGTTATGCCGAACGCCCGTTGAAAGAGGCGCTTGCCGATTCCCCGGCCGTCCTGATCCACGGTCCGAGACAGTGCGGCAAGACTACCCTGGCAAGAATGGTGTATCCGCCGCAAGTCATGGCATGGGATAGCGCCAACTACGTCACCTTTGACGATGATGGAGCACGCGAATCCGCGGAAAGCGATCCAATAGGTTTCGTCAATGATTTGCCTCATCGCGTCATTCTGGATGAGGTTCAGCGGGCGCCTTCCATTTTCACCGCGCTGAAGATGGCGATTGATCGCGACAGGATTCCCGGCCGCTTTTTGTTAACCGGGTCATCACATGTGCTACTCGTTCCACAGGTATCGGATTCCCTCGCGGGAAGGATGGAAATTATCAGACTCCACCCGTTGGCCCAGTGCGAACTTTCGAGACACTTTCCGACGTTTCTCGACCGGTTGTTTTCGGGTAAATTCAAGGCTCCCGCCTTGCCCCGGTCGCCGGACCGACTGGTCGAACGTATCGTGGCCGGAGGGTTTCCGGCCGCCCTGGCCCGTTCAACCGAGGGAAGACGGCAAAACTGGTACCTGAATTATGTGGAAACTCAACTTCAAAGAGATGTGCGTGATATCGCCCGTATAACCGACCACGATGCCATGGCTCGTCTGCTCGGCGTCGCGGCAACCCAAACGGCGAGGCTGTACAATCTTCTGGACATGTCCTCGGCCTTTAGCCTGAGCCGCCCGACCCTGGGCAAGTATGTAGAGATCCTTGAAAGGATCTTTCTGTTGGAGCGGATTCCGGCATGGCACAACAACCGTTTGAGAAGAACGGTAAAGGCTCCGAAACTGCATGTCTGCGACACGGGAATCGGATGCGCCGTGATCGGTGCGAAGAGCGAATCGCTTGAAAAAGACCGGGATCTGATGGGACAGTATCTGGAATCATTCGTATATCAGGAGTTGAAACGCCAGTCTGGCTGGTACGGCGAGCCTATACGCTTCTACCACTACCGGGACAAGGACAAGAACGAGGTAGACCTGGTCATCGAGAAAGGAACTATCTCCGTGGCCGGTGTGGAAGTAAAAGCGTCCAGCACGGTACGCGACTCCGACTTCCGAGGACTGCGCAAACTCAAGGAAGCGGCTGGTGACCGATTCGCCGGCGGGGTGGTACTTTATAATGGCGAACGGTGCTGGAGTTTTGGAGAAGGATTATCCGCAGTGCCGGTCAGATTGCTTTGGGAGCATCCGGAATAAGCCGGCCGGATATCGGCTGCCGTCCGGCTACTTCGGCGGCAGGGAGGCCACGTAATCGGCGGCGCGGGCCACCCAGGTCGACAGGTCATCCTCGCTCTCGATGCCCGCCGGCTCCACCAGGGCCCATCCTCTCATGGTCCGTCCCGCAATGTCGGCGGGTTTCGTGTGCGGTTCGGACAGCGTCTCATCGTGCTTCTCCCGCTCGAGCCGCACGATGAGCGAGCCCTTCCAGGTACCCACGCACATGTTGCCGTTGATCATGAAGCAGACGCCGCCGAACATGTTCTTCTCGGAATAGCCCGGATGCGGGGATAGCATGGGACGAATCCGGCCGGCCAACATGTCGTTGTTCATCTTCATCACCCCTCCCCCGCCATCCCTTTCAGCCGGTCCCACTCCTGGACGTATTCAGCCAGGTGCCCGTTCTCCGGTGATTTAGCCTTTTCTTCGAGCATGGACCGCACCAGGTCCTGTTCCTCGTGGTACTGGTCGCCTGTGAAGAACCCGGCGAAATGTGCGATGCGCAGCCAGACGAGGTAGGTCGTCACGGCGTCGTGCTGGTTGTACTGGGCGATGCGCCGGATGCCGCCGTCGAGCCAGGCCTCGGCGACGCTGTCGCCGTCGAAACCGCCCATCTTGCCCGGGATGCCCGACAGCACCGCCATTTCCTTCAGGGATGGGCGCGCCTTGCCCCACTCGCCGATGGCCATCATCAGGTCCACGTTCCACTCGCTGGCCCGCGAAAAGTAGTCGTAACCCTCCCACGGTTTGTCCGGCCGCTTGCAGAACCCGGCCGCGGTGACGCCCTTGATGATCCCCCGCTGGATCATGATCGGCAAGTCCGATCCCGAGGAATTGAACCCGACGAGCTGGGGCAGGCGTCGGCCCACGCTCTCCAGGAACCGAGACAGGATCGTGGCTTCGTTACAGTCGTCCGGGTTGTCCGGGTCCCGGGGTTGTACGCGCAGGTCGAGGGTGACGTTTCCCTGGGGATCCTGGTTCCGGGTCACCATGGCGATGGAGACCAGGCGGGACATGGCATACTTGAGAAAAGGCCGCGGCTTCTCTTCGGTAGCCCCGTTCTGGCGCCACATCTCCTGGACGACTTCGCTATCGGGCAGGTCGGCCGGCAGGTCGTAGAGCAGGCGTCCCGCGTCGGGGTCGGGCACCCATTCCGCGTCGAAGGCCCACACGTCGTGTTTTACGCTTTTGAACATGATAAGTCCCGGGTTAGGACGATCGATTCTGTCATGGTTGTCCTCTCCGTTAATCTACTGAACAGGTGGTTTTTCCTCTGCAATATCACCAAAGCGCTCATCCGTCGCAAGGAACAGCGCGTCCCGCTCGTCCTGCGGTACGTACATTCCCGGACGGCCTGCCGACTGCATGGCCTCGCGTAGCGGAGCGAGATCCTGTTCGTGGAAGTGCGCCAGAAAACGGATGTTCCGCTGGACTTCCAACGCGCTGAGGCGGGCGACGGGTTTCTCCAGCAGGCCGTGGGTCAGGGGCACGAGGGCGTCGGATCCGTCGCCGGACAGGAAGCGTTCGAGGGAGGCAACGACTTCGGGCGGCACCTGGCGGAAGCCGGTGAGGCGGGAACCCCGGATCCGTTCGTGGGGCGGGAGATGGCGGACCGGTTCGATGTGCCCGATCAGCTTCAGCACGTAGACCAGCGCGTCGAAGGCGGCCAGGGCGCGCCGCCGCGACTTGAACACGCCGTACCACTTCAGGTCCAGTTCCCTCCACGCATCCACGTGGGTCGTGAAGCAGAGCAGGACCTGCTTCTCCGTGCCGCCCAGGCCGAGGGCCGGGTACAGGAAGTCCCAGGTACCGTCCTCGTTGTACGGCGGCCGCAGCTTGCGGATCAGTTCGTTCTCGAGCAGCAAGGCTTCGCGTTCCGTTTCCCGCGGCATGATCTCGAGCGCGCTCGCTTCCCGGACCAGCGTCCGCATCTTGCGGTGCACCTTGCGGCGCGAGGCGTTCCGGTATTGCTGGAGGCGCCGCCTTATGTTCGCGGTCTTGCCGACGTAGAGGACAATGCCCTGCCCGTCCTTGAACAGGTAGACCGCCGGCGTCATGGGCGATTCATCGATGAGGCGCTCGCCGAATTTGCGGTCGAACTGGCGCATGGGGGTCGTGTCTACATGGGGTCGTATCTACAATGTATCAACGTGCATCAACGTACATCAACGTGCATCAACGTGCATCTACGTTGCATGTATGCCTTAAGACAATTATAATATACCCTTGTACTCCACATCGACATCCCAAATCCCGCATGCCCTTCGAATATCCCGCGCACCGACCGGAGAAGCCCGACCATGACCGCGGAAAAACTGATCATCGACTACGTCAACGACCAGGACGGCAACCTGTCCCGCATGGCCAGGGACATCTGGGACCATCCGCAGATCGCGATGCAGGAGACCTACGCGTCGAAATTGCAGGCAAAGGAGCTGGAAGCGGACGGTTTCTCCGTCGAGTGGGGCGCCGGCGGGATGGACACGGCCTTCGTCGCCACCTGGGGCTCGGGAGATCCCATCATCGGGTTTCTGGGCGAGTACGACGCACTGCCCGGCCTGTCGCAGACGGTTTCCGCGGAACGGGAAGCCATCGAACCGGGCGGACCCGGCCACGGCTGCGGCCACAACCTCTTCGGCACGGCGTGCCTGGGTTCGGTAAAGGCCCTGAAGCGCGCGATGGAACGTGACGGCATCGGCGGCACGATCCGGTACTACGGCTGTCCCGCGGAAGAGCAGGTGGTGGGTAAGGTGCTTATGGCGCGCGACGGCGTCTTCAACGACCTCGACGCCGCCATCACCTGGCATCCCGGCGCAACGAACTTGGTCTGGAACGGTTCGTCGCTCGCGCTCAACTCCTTCAAGGTGAACTTCCACGGCGTGGCCGCCCATGCCTCAGCCATGCCGCACCAGGGACGCAGCGCCCTCGACGGCGTGATGCTGATGGACGTGGGCATGAATTACCTCCGGGAGCACGTGATCCCGGAGGCCCGCATCCACAGCGTGGTGACGAGCGGCGGAGAGGCGCCGAACGTGGTGCCGGCCTATGCCCAGGTGTGGTACTACATCCGGTCGCCGAAACGCGCCGAGGTGGAGGAGATGTACGAACGGGTACTCGACATCGCGAAGGGCGCCGCCCTGATGAGCGGAACCACCCACGATATCGAGTTCATCGGGGGGGCTTACGAGGTCCTGCCGAACGGCACCCTATCCGACCTGATGCTGAAGAACATGCAGGCCGTGAACGATCTCGCCTTCACCGCCGAGGAGCGTCGCTTCGCCCGTCAGCTCCAGGCGACTTTTCCCGAAAACGCGGTCCGGGCGGCCTACGAGCGGATGGAGAAATCGACGGTCAAGGATTCCATTTCCGAGAGCATCGAGAATCCACTCTGGACGCAGGTGCTTCCCCATACCGATACTCCGCCGGGTGTCGAGGGGTCGACGGACGTGGGCGACGTGAGCTGGATCGCGCCCACGGGACAGCTCACGACCTGCTGCTGGCCCCTGGGCACGCCCGCCCACAGCTGGCAGATGGTGGCCTCCTCCGGTTCGAGCATCGGCAGCCGGGGCATGCTCTTCGCGGCCAAGGCCCTTGCGCTGACGGGCCTCGACCTGTTACGGGACCCGGATCTGCTCAAACGGGCCAACGAGGAATTCGACGAGGCAAGAGGCGGCAAGACGTACAAGAGTGCGCTGCCTGAGGAGTAATGCGCTGCCTGAGGAGTAGCGCGCTGCATGACGAGTGAGGGCCGGTTGATGCGTTCCACCTCGAAGGTCGCCATCCCCCCCGCGCAGATTCCCCCCGCGCGGGTCCCCCCGGACGCCGGCGAAAGATACCGGCGGGACGGCTTCTATTTCTCGCCGCCGATCATCCGGGCCAATCTGATCGAACGGGTCTCGGCCAGCATGGACGCGGTCATGGCTGGCGAATACGAGACCGGGGAACCGCCGCGCCGTTCGTGGAATCCCGGGGACGACCCGAAGCGCATCCGCAAGATCGACCAGGCGCACCTGTCGGACCGGACCATCTACGAACTGGCCTCGCACCCCGCAATCGGGCGCTGGGCGGCCGCCTTGCTCGGAGCGAAACGCGTCCAGCTTTGGGCGTCTCAGATGCTCTACAAGCCACCCGGCGGCGAGGTATCGGGCAACGTGGGCTGGCACCAGGACAAGCAGTACTGGAGATACCTGGACGGCGAACTGTTCACGGCCTGGGTCGCCGTGAGCGACGTGACCGGGGTGTCCGGACCCATGCGGTTCCTGCGGGGCTCGCACCGGTGGGGGCTGCTGGAAAGCGGCGACTTCTTCGGCCACGACCACGAAGCGCAGCAGAAGGACATCCCCGTACCCGAGGGGGAACGCTGGGAAGAAGTCGAGGCGGTCCTGCCTCCCGGCGCGGTCAGTTTCCACGACCGCCACACCTACCACGCCAGCGGGCCGAATACATCGGACGGACCGCGGCGCAGCTTCGCCTTCCACCTCCGGACCGAAAACGCCCGGCCGGTGGAGGGCCGCACCGACTACTACGTGCAGCACCTGGACGATCCGGCCTATTGCCCGGTGCTATATGAGGCGTGATTTTACAAGGAGCCACCTGGAATGAGTGATGTACTGGACGCAGTCTTCATATTCCCACTGATGCTTGTAGGCATGTCTCTCTTCATCACGGGTCTGCTCGCAATGGCCGGTGGCAACAACATGGCACGTATCGGCCTGTCCACCCCCCGGCGCGGCAAGATCGCCATGGCCGTGGGCGTGATTATAAACACCATCGGGATTACCTTGCTGACCTGACGTTTCCTCCCCGAGCACCAGCACCCCTCAATCGGGGCCACATCATGAGCGTGATACTAATCGCCGCCGGGATATACCTGTTCGTATCCGGCGTGATCGTGTGGGCCGGCGGGCGAACGGTGGAGCGGATCGGCCTCACCACGCGGAACCGGGGATTGATCGCGCTCATCATGGGGACCGGCCTGCTGATCTACGCGATAGCCTACTAGTAGTCGTCCCCGCGGTTGTCCATCCTGACGCAAGAATTGAACTGGACCCTTGATTGAAACGGTGAAATTCACTTCCTTAAAACCATGACCAACGACCTCTTCCATCCCGCCGTGGCCGCGTGGTTCGAGGACCGGTTCGAGGAACCGTCCGACATCCAGAAGCGCGCCTGGCCGGTCATCAAGCAGCGGCAGAACACGCTGATCGCCGCGCCCACGGGTTCCGGCAAGACGCTGGCGGCCTTCCTTTCGTCCATCGACGACCTGGTACGGCAGGGCCAGTACGGTTCGCTGCCCGAGGGTACGCAGATCGTCTATGTGTCCCCCCTGAAGGCCCTCAGCAACGACATCCACGTCAACCTGCAGGTCCCGCTGAAGGGCATCCAGGCGATCCTGAAGGAGCGCGGAAGGCCCGACGTCCCCATCCGCGTGGCGGTCCGCACGGGCGACACGCCCACGAGCGAGCGGGCGGCCATGACGAAGCATCCGCCCCACATCCTGGTGACGACGCCGGAAAGCCTGTACCTGCTGCTCACGAGCGCGGGCGGACGGCGGATCCTGCCGAACGTGCACACACTCATCGTCGACGAGATCCACGCGCTGGTGGGCAACAAGCGGGGTTCGCACCTGGCCCTTTCCGTGGAGCGCCTGGAACGGCTTGCCTCCGGTCCGCTCACGCGCATCGGCATATCGGCCACGCAGAAGCCCATCGACCGGATCGCCCACTTCCTCACCGGCGAGGGCTACGGGAAGGGAAAGGGATGCAAGATCCTCAACACGGGCCATCGACGCAAACTCGAGCTGAAGATCGAAGTCCCCCGCTCCCCCCTCGGCGCCGTCATGTCGAACGAAGTCTGGGAGGAGGTCTACGAACGCCTCGAGGAGCTCATCCTGCGGCACCGGACGACCCTGGTCTTCGTCACGACGCGGAGCATGTCGGAGCGGCTGGCCCGCCACCTGAGCGAACGGCTCGGTACCGAGCACGTCACCTCCCACCACGGCAGCATGTCGAAGGAGCACCGCCACGACGCCGAGCAACGGCTCAAGGCCGGCGCGCTGAAAGCACTCGTGGCCACGGCCTCCCTGGAACTCGGGATCGACATCGGTGCCGTCGATCTCGTCTGCCAGATCGGTTCCCCCAAGGCGATCGCGACGCTGATCCAGCGCGTGGGCCGCTCGGGCCACACGATCACGGGCACGCCGAAGGGCCGCCTTTTTCCCCTGACGCGGGACGAACTCGTGGAGGCGGCCGCGATCATGGATTCTGTGCGGCGAGGCGAGCTCGACCGGATCATCATCCCCGAACAGCCGCTCGACGTGCTGGCCCAGCAGATCATCGCCGAGGTAGCCAACTGCGATTTCAGCGAGGACGAACTGTACCACATGGTGCGAAAGGCCTATCCCTACCGCAATCTGTCCCGGGACGAATTCGACGGCGTCGTGGCCATGCTGGCCGAGGGTTATACGCCGCGCCGGGGCCGCAAGCACGCCTACGTCCAGCGGGACTTGATGAACGGAATGGTCAAGGGCCGCGGGGGGGCCCGGATCAACGCGCTGATGTCGGGCGGGACGATCCCCGACCAGTTCGACTACGACGTGATCATGGAGCCCACGGACACTTTCATCGGCACGCTGAACGAGGACTTCGCCATCGAGAGCACGACCGGGGACATCGTGCAACTGGGGAACAACTCGTGGCGCATCCTGCGGGTGGAGAAGGGCAAGATCCGGGTCGAGGACGCCCAGGGCCTGCCGCCCACCATGCCCTTCTGGTTCGGCGAGGCGCCGGGTAGGACGGCCGAGCTCTCCGCTTCCCTGTCGCGCCTGAGGGAGGAGGTGGCGAGCCGGTTGGACGTGGGATCCGGACCGCTGAGTGATGACGGCGAAGGTGCCGGGCCATCGAAGGATGACGGTGATAGGTCCGGGCCGGCGCCCGGACGCGACAGCCAGGGGAAGCTCGACCCGGAGTGGAAGCGGGAGGCCGAGGACTGGCTGATGGAATCCGCGGGCATTTCCCACGTGGCGGCGACGCAGATCGCGGAGTACCTCGGCGCGGCCAAGGCGGCCCTCGGCGTCATCCCCTCGCAGAAGGACCTGGTGGCGGAACGGTTCTTCGACGAGGCCGGCGACATGCACCTGGTGCTGCACAGCCCTTTCGGAAGCCGGGTCAACCGGGCCTGGGGGCTGGCCCTGCGCAAGCGTTTCTGCCGGACCTTCAACTTCGAGCTGCAGGCCGCGGCGAACGAGGATTCCATCATCCTGTCCCTGGGCGCCACCCACAGCTTCCCCCTCGACGATGTGTTCCAATATCTCAACGCCAAGACGGTCCGGGAAGTCCTGGTCCAGGCCCTCCTCGACGCGCCTATGTTCGAGGTGCGCTGGCGCTGGAACGCGTCGACTGCCCTGGCCGTGCTGCGCCGCAGGGGCGGGGACCGGGTGCCGCCGCAGATACAGCGGTCCGTGGCCGAGGACCTGATCGCCCAGGTGTTCCCCGACCAGATCGCGTGCCTGGAGAACATCGCGGGCGACCGCGAGGTGCCGGACCATCCCCTGGTCAGCCAGACGATCGAGGACTGCCTGCACGAGGCCATGGACGTCGAGACGCTGGAGTCGGTCCTGAAGACGATGAAGTCCGGAGACATGAACGTGCACGCCAGGGACCTGCGCGAGCCCTCACCCATGGCCGAGGAGATCCTCAACGCCCGGCCTTATGCCTTCCTGGACGACGCGCCCCTCGAGGAGCGGCGGACCAACGCCGTCCGGAACCGCCGCTGGCTCGACCCCGCGGTCGCGGGCGACCTGGGACGCCTGGACCCCGAGGCCATCGACACCGTGCGGGGCGACGCCTGGCCAGAGGTGCGCAGTCCCGACGAACTCCACGACGCGCTGGTGCTCGCGGGGTACGTCACGGAAGAAGAGGGTCGAAAGGGCGATCAGTTCGGAAGCTGGACGGAGTACTATGACGTGTTGGAAGGCGACCGCAGGGCTGCCACACTCGTAACGGAGGGCGGAAAGCGCCTGTGGACGCCCCTGGAACGGCGCATCCACTTCGAGCGGGTGCATCCGCAGGGGCGGTTCGAACCTGCAGAGGAAATCCCGGACGACGTGAGAAGCAACCTGGAGAAGGGTTTTCGGTCCGCGGTCGGCACGACCAGGCCGGCCGACGCATCCGCGACGGAAGCGCACGCACTGGAAGAGTTCGCGCTGGTGGAAGTGGTACGGGGCAGGCTGGAGACGCTGGGTCCGGTCACGGCGGCCGAACTGGCCGGGTCCATCGACCTGCCCGTCGGCAAGGTCGATCAGGCGCTGATCGCCCTGGAGCGCGAGGGTTTTGTCTTCAGGGGGCAGTACTCGCCGGACGCGGACGGGCTGGAATGGTGCGAGCGCCGGCTGCTGGCGCGGATCCACCGCTTCACGATCACCAAACTGCGCCGGGAGATCCAGCCCGTTTCACCCGCCGACTTCATGCAGTTCCTCTTCACCTGGCATCACCTGGCGCCCGACACCCGGCTCAAGGGCGCCGACGCCGTGACGGCCGTGCTGCGCATGCTGGAAGGCGTGGAGGCGCCGGCCGCGGCCTGGGAGAGCGAGATCCTTCCGTCCCGTGTCACCGACTACGACTACGCCTGGCTCGACAACCTGTGCCTGTCCGGCAAGTACGCTTGGGGACGGCTGCGTCCCCACCGGTCGAATGGCGAGAACGGAAAGACGGCCGGTCCGATCCGGTCGACGCCCATCGCCATCGTGGACCGCATGAACCGCTCGCTGTGGATGTCCCTGAGCGGCGCGTCCGGCGACGAAGACCTTCCGCTTTCCACCTACGCGAAGACGGTGCTTGACCTGATGACCCGGCAGGGCGCGGTGTTTTTCGACGACATCACCGCGCAGTCCGGTCTTCTTCCGACTCACGCCGAGGAAGCCGTGGCGGAACTGGTATCGGCGGGGATGGTGACCTCCGACAGTTTCGCGGGCCTCCGGGCCTTGCTGGTGCCGTCGCGCCACCGGGAGTCCCGGCGGGGACGGGAACGACGGAATCCCTTCGACCTGTCGACGGCGGGCCGGTGGGGGCTGACTTCCCGCGTGCCGGCGGAAGGCAGCGCGGAAGAGGACCTCGAGGCCTACGCACGCGTCGCGCTCGCCCGGTATGGCGTCGTATTCAGGCGGCTCACGGAGCGGGAGAACACCTCGCCGCCGTGGCGGGATCTCGTGCGGGTGCTACGGCGGATGGAGGCCCGGGGAGAAATCCGCGGCGGCCGGTTCGTGAACGGTGTCTGGGGTGAGCAGTACGCCCTGGGCGAAGCCGTGACCCTGCTGCGCAGCATCCGGCGCAAGGAGAAACAGGGCACGCTCGTAGCCATCAGCGCCGCCGACCCCCTGAACCTGGTGGGGATCGTCACGCCCGGGCGGCGCGTTCCCGGCATCACGACCAACCGGATCCTCTACCGGGACGGTGAACCGATCCTGATCATGGAAGGCGGCGAAATCAGGGAGACGTCCCCGGTGGCGGCCGAAGATCAGTGGGCGCTGCGGCAGGAGCTGGTCAAGCGGGAATTCCCCCCGAAGCTGAAGGCCTATCTGAGCGGCCGTCGGACCCGTGAAAAGGCCGGTGCGCAGAAGACATAATCCGTCCCGGACGACAGGCATGAAGAAGAACGTCATTTTCCTGCTGGCAGCCCTTATTTCGTTGCCGGCGGCCGGCAAGGGATTCGCCCAGGTCCCCGAAAAGCGCATGTCGGTCAGCCTGGGCGGCGGGCGGAGTATTCCATCAGGCGATTTTGCGGACGGAAAAACCAGAGGATCCTTGTTCCTCCTGGGGGTGACGGTACGCGTTTCCGAATCCGTTCATCTCGCGTTCAACGGTTATGACAACCTGTTTTCCGTAAAACGCGGTCGACACGACCGGGACCGCCTGAGTGACGATGCACTGCAGCGACTCGGGCAGGACGTGGATGCCAACGTAAGCCTGGAAGGCGCCAACTTCGGACTGATGTTCAAGACCACCGCTTCCTCCGCGTCTATTTACGGGTTGGGGGGCATCGGCTACTCCACGGCAATCGACCGGTTCTTCGGTACCGTGCGCGGCACGAAGCTGACCGCGTTCAGCACAGAGACTTCTTTCAGCATCCTCTTGGGCGGCGGCGTGCATGTGCCGATGACGTCCACGGTAGGCCTGGCACTCGACGTCCGGTACATTCGCGCGTTCAACGACCGGAACATCCAGTGGTTTCCGGTCGCCGCCTCTGTGGTCTTCCGTTTCTGGAAGGTAGCACCCCGGTAGATACCCCGGCCCCGTGCCGGACGACCGGCCGGCACCCCTCCAAAGTCGATGACGGTCACTTCAGGCCGGCGTCTTTCAGGCTTCCATCTGCGTCTTCAAGGCTTCCATCAACTGCGCGGGTGAGGCAGTACCCGTGACGCCCAGTTGACGGACGGTGACCGAAGCCGCGAGGTTGCCGACCAGGCCGGCCTCGGTGGGCGTCGCGCCGGCGGCCAGCGAGGCCACGATCCCGGCCGTGACGCTGTCCCCGGCCCCGACGGTGTCCACCGGTCCCGGGACGCGAACTCCGGGTATATGCCGGCGGCCCTCGCCGTCGATCAGCAGCAGACCGTCCGCGCCGAGGGTGACGTAAACCGGCCGAGTGGTTCCTTCGCCCGACCTCCGTTCATCGGACAGCCCGCGCGTCGTGTGCGACCCCAATTCCTCGCCCGCCCCGCGCATCGTGTGCGACCCCAATTCCTCGCCCGCTCGGTGCATCTCGTCCCGGTTCCCCTTTCGGATGACGTGGCGGAACTCGCTGATGCGTTCCCGCGAATCCGCCAGGATGACCGGGTCGGGCCGGGTCCTGCCCAGGCCGCAGATCGCGTCCCGGACCCGGTCCGTGACGACCCCGGTGTTGCGCCGCCCCACCTGGTCCAGGACGGCCACCCCGTCCATCCTGGGCGCCAGGTCTCCCAGGTATTCGATCAACCGGTCTTCCAGGACCCGCGGCGTAGGCGTCCGGTTCTGTATGTCGATGCGGTTTGATTCCCGTTCTCCTCCCGGCTCTCGATTCATGGGCTTGATGTAGGTGGGCGTGAACCGGTCCGGGGATTCGAACAGTCCATCGAGACGGCCCCCCATGGCCGCCAGCCCCTGCCTGAGTTCGTACCCCTCGCCGTCGTCTCCCGTGACCCCAACGGCGAGCAAGTCTCCCACCCCCAGGGCGTGCAGGTTGGCCATTACCGTGCCCGCGGCGCCGGGCATGCAGCGTCTGGCCACGACCTGGTGCGCGGCAAGCCCCGTCTCCAGGGACGGTTCGTCCAGTGCCGGATCGAGGACCAGGTACTTGTCCAGGAAGAAGTCGCCCACGACCAGGATGGAAAGGCCGGAGAAGCGGGACAGGAGGCTTTCGAGGCGGTGTGGCGTCATCTCAAGCAATGTATGATCCGGCGGACGTAAATCAAAGTATTTACAGTAAATAAACATGCTCAGCAGGGAGCTTTTCCTTGATTTTCGGGCCGTGGAAGTGTACCTTCGCGAACTGGACAAGCCGCGATTTCCTCACACTGCCCCGGGACTTCAAATCGCATGCTTAGTAGCGAAGACCTGCAGGTGCATCCACTTTATTGATATATGACCGGTCCCGTACAGCCCGCAAGGCGGCAGTCCCCGCAGCACGGTTCCAAAGGGTGTTACATGCGCTTGGCCGATCCCCTGCCGGATCAGATCCAGAGTAAACTCTACCCCATACTGGAACCGGACGAAGAAATCCACGTCACCCTGGAATCGGACCTGGACGCGAAAGGCCGTTTCCAGCCCTCCTGGCTCATCGTAACCGACCGCCGCGTCATGGCCTTGGAACGCAACGGCACCGGCGACGACATCGCCGTCCCGCTGGAGGACCTGACCAGGGTGGCGGTGGAACCCCTGGTGGGCGGATCCTGCCTGGAGGTCTCCACGGCCGAAGACACCATTCCGCTGATCCGCTATTCCCAGAGCCGCGTCGAAGTCTTCAACGAGGCGCAGCGCGGCATCGAGCAGCACATCGAGGAAAAGCCGTTCCAGGTAAAGACGGAATTCCCGCGGGTGGTCTGCGAAACCTGCGGAAGGCGCCTGCCCACCCGGGACGGTCTGTGCCCCGCCTGCGTCAGCAAATGGGGCATGCTCAAGCGGATCTGCTCCTACCTGGGCGCTCACCGGGCCAAGGCCATCACCATGGTGGCGCTGTTCGCCGTGCTCAGCGTGGCGGAGCTCCTGCCGCCCAAGATTACGCAGCTCATTATCGACGGCCCCTTCGAGAACGGGGACAAGGCGCTCCTTTTCTGGTTCGTCGCGGCCATGGCCGGCCTGCTCGTCGTCCGCTGGCTGGGCGAAGTGGCGACCGGCTGGCTGACGGCCTGGGTGGGCGCCCGCGTGGTAGCGGATATCCGGGCCCAGGTGTACCACCACGTCGAATACCTTTCGCTGGGCTTCCACGACAAGCAGAAGACGGGCGGCCTGCTTTCGCGCGTAACGCGGGACACCCGGAACGTGCGCAGCTTCCTGGTGGACGGCCTGCCCTTCCTCGTCCTCCGCTGGCTGACGACGCTCGGGATCATCGGCATGCTGTTCTATACCAATTGGGTGCTGACGCTCTACATCCTCATCCCCGTGCCGCTCATCGTTATTTGGGGACGGGTCCTGTACCGCAGGCTGCGGGTCTACTACACCCGCATGTGGCGCCAGTGGGAAGGGTTCTTCACCCACATCCAGGAATCCCTTTCGGGGATACGGATCGTCAAGGCCTTCGCCCAGGAGAACAGGGAGGTCGACCGGTTCAAGCGCAACGCGCGGGACATGTTCGCCCTGGAATACTGGACCGAGAAACAGTGGATCTACTACTTCTCCACCATGGGCCTGCTGAACTTCCTGGGCTTCATCGTGGTGTGGATGGTGGGGGGCGGGCAGGTGCTCGGACAGGAACTCACCCTGGGCGAGTTGATCCTGTTCTATTTCTACCTGCATATGTTCTACGGGCCGCTCCGGTGGCTCGGCCGGGTCAACAGCTGGATGACCCGGGCCATGAGCGCCGCGGAACGGATCTTCGAGCTCATCGACATGGAACCGGAGAATTACGAGGACAAGAACGCGAAGCAGATGCTGCAAACGCGGGGCGAGATCAGGTTCCACGGCGTAACGTTCGGGTACGACGCCGCGCTGCCGGTGCTGCGGGACGTCAATCTCCATATCCGGCCCGGCGAGATGATCGGCCTGGTCGGCAAGTCGGGCGCCGGGAAGAGTACGACCATCAATCTCATCTGCCGGTTCTATGACGTGAACTACGGCTCGATCACGCTGGACGGCGTGGACCTGCGGGACATCCGCCTCGAGGACCTGCGGGGCCATATCGGCGTCGTCCTGCAGGAACCGATCCTCTTCAACGGGACGATCCGGGAGAACATCGCCTACGGGAAGCCCGCTGCGAGTTTCGAGGACATCATGGCGGCGGCCCGTGCGGCCAACGCCCATAACTTCATCCTCGCAAAACCCGATGGATACGATACGATTCTCGGGGACAAGGGCACGGGGCTGTCGGGCGGCGAAAAGCAGCGCGTCTCCATCGCCCGGGCGATCCTCCACGATCCCCGCATCCTGATCCTGGACGAGGCGACGTCCTCGGTGGACGCCGAGACGGAGAAACAGCTCCAGGAAGCCATCGCGCGGTTGATCAAGGGACGCACGACGATCGCCATCGCCCACCGCCTGTCCACGCTGCGGGACGCCGACCGCCTGGTGGTGCTGGAGCAGGGCAGGGTCGTTGAGGAAGGCACCCACGAGGAACTGATTGCGAACCGCGGCCATTTCCATCACCTGGTGCGGTTGCAGAAAGCCACATCCGAAATCATGGAGGTGGCATGACGGATACCACGACCACCTACACAGAGCGGATGCCCGACGCGCTGGCCGACCGTTGCCGGGAGGCGCTGCGGAAAGGGGAGTCCGTCCGCATCGCGGCGGCGACCGACCTGACGGAAGACTTGCGGTTCGAGGAACGCTGGCTCCTGGTGACGGACCAGCGCCTGTTGCGGTTCGATTCGAACGGGTCCGGCGCGGGAAACGGGGACGCGACCATACCGTCCATCGAGTTGTCCGAAGCCAGCAGCGCCGCCGTGGAGGAACTGGTCGGTTCGGGCCGGATCAACGTGGTGATCGGGAACGAAGACGTCGAGGTCATCCGCTACACCCCGTCCCAGCGCGCCAAGTTCGCGCGGATCGCCCGGGGTATCGACCAGCTCATCAAGGACGATCCGGTCGACATGCAGGGGGAGGTGGACAAAACCCGGTGCGACCGGTGCGGACGACTCCTGGCCGAGCCGAACGGGATCTGTTCGGCGTGCACCAACCGGCTCGCGATGATGGGGCGGATCGCCCGGTACGCCCAGCCGTTCAAGGCCAAACTCGCACTGATGGTCTTCCTGTCGCTCCTGTTCACCCTGGCCGAACTGGGTCCGCCCTACATCATGCGGCTCATCATCGACGACGTACTTGGCAACCCGGACGCCGGCGCGTCCGAGGACCCGTTCGCGTTCCTCTATCTGCTCGTCGGCGCCTACGCGGTCATCCGCCTGGTTTCCTTCGTCCTGGAGATCTTCAAGGACCGGCTTCCGTCTGGCTCGGCGGCCGCGTGATCGTGTCCGTCCGCGAGGACCTGTACGAGAACCTCTCCCGGCTGAACATGAAGTTCTACAACAAGCGGCAGGTGGGATCCCTGATCTCGCGGGTGTCCAACGACACGGAGAGCATGATGTGGTTCCTGGTCGACGGCGTGCCCTATATCCTGACCAATCTCCTGCTCCTGGTGGGCATCCTGGTCCTGCTTTTCGTGACCAGCTGGCAACTGACGCTCCTGGTGCTCATCCCCATCCCGTTGCTCGTCACGGGCGGATGGTTCTTCTGGAACCGCCTGATCCGGGCGTTCCGTACGAAATACTACCGCTGGGGCAAGCTGGTGGGCATGGCGGGCGAGATGCTTTCCTCGGTGCGCGTCGTAAAGACTTTCGTGCAGGAAAAGCGGGAGATGCGCCGGTTCAGAAGCAGCAACGAAGGCGTCTTCCGGGGCGATTACGAGAGCGAGAAGGAAGCGGCCGTCTTCTTCAGCACGGTCAGCATGCTTACATCGTCCGGGCTAATCCTGGTCTGGTATTTCGGAGGATCCGCCGTCATCGACGATACCCTCTCCACCGGCGCCCTCATCATGTTCATCGCCTACCTCTGGATGCTGTACGAACCCCTTCGGTGGTTTGGCGAGCTGAACACCTGGTCCAGCCGGGCCATGAGCGGCGCGGAGAAGGTCTTCGAAATCGTCGACACGCCGGCGGAGACCGAGGACCTGGACGACCCGGTCGAGATGAAGGACATGAAGGGCGAGGTGGAGTTCAGCGACGTGAACTTCGCCTATGAGGCCGGAAAGCCGGTCCTGCACGACATCAGCCTCCACGTGCAGCCCGGCGAGATGATCGGGCTGGTGGGCAAGTCCGGTTCCGGCAAGACGACGTTGACCAACCTGCTCTGCCGGTTCTACGATGTGGACGACGGCGCTTTGAAGATCGACGGCGTGCCGATCCGGGACATCGGCCTGGAGGACCTGCGAAGGCAGATCGGCGTCGTGCTGCAGGACTCCTATTTCTTCAGCGGCTCCATCGCGGAGAACATTCGTTACAGCAGTCCGGACGCCTCGCTCGAGCAGATCATGCGGGCGGCGCGGACGGCGAACGCCCACGATTTCATCTGCGCGAAACCCGATGGATACGACACGCAAATCGGCGAGAACGGCAAGGAACTTTCGGGCGGCGAAAAGCAGCGGATCGCCATCGCCCGGGCCATCATCCACGATCCCCGCATCCTGATCCTGGACGAGGCCACCTCCTCGGTGGACACCCACACGGAGAAGCTCATCCAGGAGGCCATCGCCAATCTCGTAAAGGGACGGACGACCTTCGCCATCGCCCACCGGCTTTCGACCCTGCGCCGGGCGGACCGGCTGGTCGTGCTGGACGCGGGTCGGATCGTGGAGACGGGCACCCATGAGGAACTGCTGGACATGAAGGGCCACTTCTACCGCATGGTCGAAACGCAGCGGGCGAGCACCGCGGTCATGGCCGTGGGCGGGAGCAAGGCCGACCCGAACCGCGGCGCCAACGGACATACAACGTGAGCGGGGAGATCGAGATGCCGGATGAACCTGGCGTAGACGCGCCGGATACCTTTGAATTCGAAACGGGCATAGAGAACGCCCCCGTCGAACCCTACCAGCCCCACGAGATCAGGGTCTTCCGGGCGCCGAAGAGCACGGTGCGCATGACCGTACGTGAAGAGCGGTCCTATATCCGCGTCCGGCCGGTCCAGGCCTCGCCCCTGGCGCACACCGACCGGTACGTGTCGCTCCTGGACATCAAGAACGAGGAAGTGGCTTTCATCCGGAACATGAGTGATCTGGATGAAGGGTCGCGCCGGGTCATCGAGGAAGAGCTGGCCCACCGGTACCTGCGGGCGACGATAGAACGGGTAAACTCCATACAGATGGAATACGGCGTCACCTACTGGGACGTCATGACCGACCGGGGCAAGCGCGAGTTCGTGATCCGCGGCCACGAGAACACCCACTGGGCGTCGGATTCGCGGTTGCTGCTCACCGACGTCGACGGGAACCGTTTCGAGGTGGTGGATTACACCCGGCTGGATCCCCACAGCATCCAGTTGATCGAGACCAACGTGTGACGGGAACGGCGAGTGGGATCCGTCACAGCCCAGCCTGTCACGAAACGACCGTGGCCGGATTCCGTCCCTGCCCGCCCGGCCGATCGTCGAAGTCCGGATAAACCACGATGACCAGCGACACCCGCTACCGGGAAGCCCTCCGCCCCCAGTTCCACTTCACCGCGCAAAAGCACTGGATCAACGATCCCAACGGACTCGTGTATCTCGACGGGGAGTACCACCTCTACTTCCAGCATACGCCCGGCAGCATGGTGCACGGCCGCACGACCTGGGGCCACGCCGTCAGCACGGACCTGGTGCACTGGAAGCAGCTGCATACCGCCGCGCTGGACGTGGACGAGACAGGCTGGATGTGGTCGGGGTCCGCGGCAGTAGATCATCACAACACCGGCGGTTTCCAGGACGGAGCCGCGCCGCCGCTGATCGCCTTCTACACGGCGGGCGGCGAAAGGGTGTTTCCGGAAAAACGGTGTATACAATGTATAGCCCACAGCACCGACCGGGGCCGGACGTGGACGAAGTTCACGGGCAATCCGGTCATCGGGCATATCCGCGCGCAAAACCGGGATCCGAAGGTGGTCTGGCATGCCCCGACTTCGCAATGGATCATGACGCTGTTCATGGACGAGAACGACTACGCCCTGTTCGCGTCAACTGACCTGAAGTCTTGGACCCACCTGCAGGCCCTGACCCTGCCCGGCGTGTCCGAATGTCCCGATTTCTTCGAGTTGCCGGTGGACGGCGATCCGTCCGACACGCGGTGGGTCTTCTGGGGCGCCAGCGGGGGATATCTGCTGGGGGACTTCGACGGCCGGACCTTCTCACCGGAAACGCAAGTCCTCCAGGCGGAGCAGGGCGCCAACGGGTACGCCGCCCAGACGTGGAGCGACGTCCCGGCGGAGGACGGCCGGCGGATCCAGATCTCGTGGATGCGGGGCGGCCGTTATCCGGCCATGTCCTTCAACCAGCAGATGTCGTTTCCGGTCGAATTGACGCTCAGGACGCTGCCGCAGGGCATCCGGCTTTGCCGTGAACCGGTCGCGGAAATCGAACTCCTGCATGCCGGGACACGGAACTGGCCCGCCGGCGACCTGGCGGAACTGGCGGCAGCGCAATTTCAGCAGCGGTTCGAATCGGGAGCGATCAGCAGCTACGCGGTCACGGACCTGCGCGAGGCCGAACGCCGGCTCGTCCTGGCAGACGAGGGCGACCTGTTCGACGTGCGGATGGTGATCGAAGTGGACGATGGTGCCGCACGTGCCGTCCGTGAATCGGATGGCACCAATGGTTTCACCATCGAAGTGCAGGGCCATTCGGTGGAATACGACGCGGCCGGCCAAACCCTTTCGTGCATGGGGAGGACCGCGCCGCTGAGGAACATTGACGGCCGCGTGCGCCTCCAGCTGCTGATCGACCGTACCTCGCTGGAGATCTTCGGCAACCAGGGCGAAGTGTCCATGTCCTTCTGCTTCCTGCCGGCCGCGGCCAATCACCGGCTGGCTCTGAAGGCGGACGGCGGGAGCGTGCACGGCGGGAGCGCACGCGGCGGCGTGCGCATCGTATCCCTCGCAGTTCACGAACTCCGGTCCGCGTGGGATAACGGTTGATTCCATCATGCCCATTCCACTCACCAAAGCCGTCGATAAGTTCCCCCGGGTCCGGCTCGGTCACACGCCCACGCCGCTGGACGCCGCCCCCCGGCTGGGTGGGGCCCTCGGCATCGAGTTGTGGATCAAGCGGGACGACTGCACGGGACTGGCCATGGGCGGCAATAAGGTCCGCCAGCTTGAATTCCCCCTTGGCGAGGCGCAGTCCCGGGATGCCGACACCCTGCTCATCACCAGCGCGGTCCAGTCGAACTACGTCCGCGTGGCCGCCGCCGCCGGACGCCAGCTCGGCATGGAAACCCACATTCAACTGGAAGAGCGCGTGCCCGACGTGGACGCCCTCTACCGATCGTCCGGCAACGTGCTGCTCGACCGGCTCTTCGGCGCGAGGCTGCATTCCTTCCCGGTCGGCGACGACGAGCCCGCGGCGGACGCGTCGCTGGACCTGCTCGCCCAGTCGCTTGCGGAGGAAGGCCGCAGGCCCTACGTGATCCACCTCTCGCCCGCCCATCCCCCGCTTGGCGCGCTTGGATACGTGATCGCGGCCGAGGAGATCCTGGCGCAAGCACGAGACCTCGACCTCGAATTCGACGCCGTGGTCTGTCCCACGGGCAGCGCCTTGACCCACGCCGGGCTCCTGGTGGGCCTGTGCGCGCTGGGCGTGGAGGTACCGGTGTACGGTATCTGCGTGCGGCGCGACGCCGTCGGCCAGGCGGCGCGGGTACGTCAAGTATCTGAGCAACTGGCTGGAATGATCGAACGGCCGGAGGTGTTCGACGCGAACGACGTAACGGCATTCGACAGCGTCCTGGCGCCCGGTTACGGCAGGCTCAACGACGCGGTACGCGAGGCGATCGCCCTGGCGGCCCGGCAGGAGGGGCTGCTCCTCGATCCGGTCTACACCGGCAAGACGATGGCGGGCCTGATCGAACACGTGCGATCCGGCGTAATCCCGGCCGGCAGCCGCGTGCTGTTCATCCACACGGGTGGACTACCGGCCCTGTTTGCCTATGGAGAAAAGCTGGGGCCCTGGCTGTCGAAAGTTCCGTGGGAGCCACAAGGGTGAGGAACGATGGAACCCCGGTACGTTATTGATCGTTATGTCCGTACCTGCGCAAGACCTCCTACACATCCGAATCCAACATCCGCAGGTTTATTCCATTCCCTATACCGGTTTTCCATTGGAGGATAATCCATGTAAGTAACAAATGGGCGTAGATCGTATGTGAGATGCGTTCATGGGTGCGCCTGTGCGATCTGGAAAGCGTATTAACCTCCCGGAAGACTGTCGATCCTCCAGCGGTCCGTCCCTGCTATCCTGGTGGCGCTGAAGTCATTGATGGTAACACTGGCACCAGCGCATAACGGCCCCACACAACCGAAACCGTCTTCACGCACATGCAACACGGAACCACCAAACTCACAACTGTCCCCCGGACCTAATTCCATGCCTACCGTGCATACGGGGCGCGTCTCGGGTGTCGGTGTGGCTGGTTGCACTGGAGTCGGAGCGGATGGCTCGGGTTCGGGCGCTGTGGGTCCGTTGTCACTGCCACAGGCAAAGGCAAAGGCCAGAATCAAGATGCAGAGATATCGATGCATGGTGCCTCCTGGAAAAGTTGATGACCAACCTTACAGTTGGTGCCACGGGTACACGTTCTGTCGATGTTTATGTGTTACGCGCGAATTACAAACCGAGTCACTTCCGATCACTCCATAACTAATCCATATGTCAGTTCCCTGTTGTTGTCTTGCTCGAACCTATGCCGTTTCCCCATTACCAATCTGACGTCGCGGCGAACTTCCGCGGACTCGTGGAGATCGAGTTTCAGAACCCGTGCGCTTTGAGACCGGGGTGGTGTTGCCGGTCTTCCCAGTGTGGAGACGCCAATCGTTCCTGGTCTATTGGCACACCCGGTCCTATCTCCCAATAGAGTGCCCATACAGTAACCGCCGGTACCGTCAATAGTGCGTAAGACGGATGTTTCGCTTAACATCCTGATGCCGTTTTGGAAGGTGGGCTCCACCGAAGTCCATGCAGGATCGCGTATGGCAACGTGAAATTCACCCACCGGCAGGATACCGCCCGACTGGCTCTCAGGATCGATTTCGATGACCATCCCCAGTCTGGACAGTATTACCGACCCGGGTATACGTGCCAATCCAGGTCAATGGATTTCGTTGTGACATTGGCTCAGATCCGGTTACAACACCGTGCTCACTGAATGCCAGGAAATCGAGGAGGTCATTGTTTGACGGGTGTTTACGTAAAAGAAAAGACCTCGACAGGTAATATATCCCACCAAGAACAATTAACAAGATAGATACTCAATTAATTATATTACTACGGTTCGACGTGCGGAAGACGCACGAACCCACATTTTTCGTAGTGTTTTTTTAGTGGGAAAACTCGTAAGAGTCTTACGGGATTTCTAGGCGCGGGTCGGCACTTAGCCAAACGCCTCGGCAAACTTCCGCGAGCGCGTGTTGAGCAGGCTGTAGAACCCGCGCACTTCAGGATCGGGGTGGTCGCGCCAGAGGCCCGTGGGGATGGTGGTGTACTGGCTGAGGACGGGTCCGTCGCGATGGCCGTAGTAGACCTGGACGGACTTGCGTTCGTGGGTGGTTTTCCTCACCGTGGCGGCGTGGACCACGGACAGGTTGAAGAGGATGACCGTACCGGCCGGTCCGTGCAGATGGATCCCGCCCCGCTTTTCGACTTGCTCTTCGATTTCCAGGATGGGCCCGTCGCAGGGCTCCGGCGAAATGGAAAAGCAGTGGGTTTCCTTGCTCACGTCGGACAGGTAGAGCATCATCTGGAGGTAACCGCATCGGTAGGGGCGGTCGGTCATGTGCTGCCGGTCCCGGTGCCAGACTTCCACAGGGTCGCCCTCGTGCGGCGCCATGTGCCGCAGGCAGGCCTCCGCGAGGCAGCTGGGACCTTCGAAGATGGTCTCGATCGGGCCGATGAGCGCGGAGTGGCGGATCAGTCCGTCGAATTCCGGGGAGGAGATGAGCGGCTCGCAGTTCACGCTCTGGTGTCCGTCGAAGGCGATGGGCCGCCAGAAATACCCCGTCTCCGACCGGTCGCGGTCAAACAGTTCGGTGAAGCGGCCGACCTCGTCCGAGGTGAGGGGCTGACCGAGACTTACGTAGCCGTTTTGCCTGAAGAAATCGAGATCGACCACCGTTGGCGCGTCCTCCCTCCACCTGTCCCGGCCTACGTGCCCTGGCTCGCCTGCTGGGTCACGCTATCTTCGGGACGTCCTGCCCGGCCCGCGGCTTTTGCTCCGTTCATGACATCTCGTCCATGACCTCCCGGAACATCTCCGAGAAGACGGCCCGGTCGCCGGGTGTGCCCACCGTGACGCGGACCAGGCGGTCCAGGCCCGGCGCGGCGGGTTTTCGCAGGAACACGCCCCGCTCGATGAGGGTGTTCATCACCGCGCCGGCCCGTTCGCCCGTGCCGAAATCGAAGGCGACGAAGTTGGTCTGGGAGGGCAGGGAGGATATCCCCGCGTCCCCGGCCAGTTCGCGGTAGTCTTCCCTTCCCGTTTCCACGGCTTTTACCACGCTCGCCACGAATTCCGGGTCGCGCAGGGAGGCCAGCGCGCCGGCCTGGGCCACCAGGCTCACGCCAAAATGCAGGCGGACCTTGTCGAAGGTCCGGATGATGTCCTGGTGGGCGATGGCATAACCGACCCGGGCGCCGGCCATGCCGTGGGCCTTGGAGAAGGTGCGCACGCGGACCAGCCGGGGGTCGTCCACGTCGATGGGGAGAATGGTGTCCGGCGGCACGAAGTCCAGGTAGGCCTCGTCGAGTATGAAGAGGCAATCCGGCGACACGCGGTCCAGGCGGTCCAGGAGATCGGAGATGGCGTTGCTGCCGTAGTAAGAACCCGTCGGGTTGTCCGGATTGGCCAGGTAGAGGATGGAGGCCTTCGTGCGTTCGGCCAGGTCCGTCAGCGCCATCAGATCGTTGCGGTCGTTGCGGTAGGGTACCGTTTCCAGCCTGCCGCCGAAACCGTCGACGTGATAGACGAAGGTGGGGTAGCATCCGAGGGATGCGGCGACCGCGTCGCCCGGGTCCATGTACATGCGGACGATCAGCCCCAGCAGGTCGTCGATCCCCGCGCCGAGGGTCACGTTCCCGATGCCCACGCCGTGCGTCGCGGCCAGTTCGGCCCGCAGTTCATAGCCTTCCGGGTCGCAGTACCATGCGACGCCCTGCGCGGCTTCGCTCATGGCCGCCGCGGCCCGGGGCGATACACCGAAGGCGCTTTCGTTGGCGCCGATACGCACCCGGAACGGTTTTCCCTGCTGTCGTTCGATGGTCTCTGGACCCACGAAGGGGGTCACGGAAGGCAGGTTCGCTACGATTTCGGAGTAAGAGGGTCTGGACATCGGATCCGGCGCGGTCAGGCTGGCCATGCTGGCCGGGCTGGCCGGGCTATGCCGCGGTTTCCATGTCGGCGCTGTACGTACCGGTTCGGGCGGCACTGTTGCACATGGCACGGTGGTAAAAAGCATGCTGACCCGACTCGAATCTGGCGGGATCACCGCCCCATGCCCGCAACGGGGCCGCCTGCAGGGCGCGGCCGTAGGAGAAACTGAGTTCCCACGGGAGTTCGCCGAACATGCGGTTCATGGCGTTCAGGTGCGCCGTGGCGGTCTCGGAGGACTGCCCGCCCGACAGGAAGGCGATGCCGGGCACCTCCCGCGGGACGTTGCGCAGGAAGTTGTTCACCGTGCGGCGCGCGACTTCCTCCACGGAAGCCTGTTCTGGACATTCCGAGCCAGATATGACCATGCTGGGCTTCAGGACGATCCCATCCAGCCTGACCTCGTGCAACGCCAGAGCGTCGAACACCTGCCGCAGGGTGACGCCGGTCACCTCGTCGCACCGGTAGATGTTATGGTCGCCGTCCATCAGCACCTCGGGTTCGACGATCGGTACGATGCCGCATTCCTGGCACAGGGCGGCGTAACGCGCGAGGGCATGGGCGTTGGCGTCGATGCACACGTCCGTGGGAATGCCTTTCCCCACGGTAATGACCGCCCGCCACTTGGCGAAAGCGGCGCCCAGTTTCCGGTACCCGTTCAGGCGCGCGCTCAGGCCGTCGAGCCCCTCGGTGACTTTCTCTCCCGGGAAACCGGCCAGGTCATGGATGCCGGTATCCACCTTGATCCCCGGAATCACGCCTTTGTCGGACAACAGCTTCGGGAACGGCGTCTCGGCCTCGTCCAGGGCCTTCTGGCGCAGTGTCTCTTCGTAGAGGATGACGCCGCTTATGAATTGCTCCATGCCTTCGGTGGTGAACAGCATGTGACGGTAGGCACGGCGGTTCTCTATCGTCGACGACAGCCCGATGGTATCGAACCGGCTCTTGATGGTGCCGCTGCTTTCGTCCGCGGCCAGGATCCCCTTGTCCGGGGCGACCATGGCGCGGGCTACATCATTCAGTTTGGAAGGCATGTTCTGCGGTCACTCCTAGCCAGCGTTCCTGATCAAGCGTTTCTGATTTCGTTACGAAGCGCCGAACGCATAAAAAAGGTTTCCGAAGCCCGCCTGTCAATCCTTTCTTGGCCGGTCGCTTTTGGCTTGAAACGCGATCCGCCCGTCGATATAATACCGCCTGCAGCCGTTTCTGAGCTCCCCTATCCGCGTCCAATGATCATGGCAGGTCTGCACGGCGCCGGACGCGGTATTTCTTCGTTTATGATGCCAGGCATCGTCCATGCCCCGCGACACGATTCAACCGCCCTGCGTTCTGGCCATCGACATCGGCACGTCGTCCGTGCGGGCGATCCTGTTCGACCGGACGGCCCGCATCGCATCCCCCGTCTTTCAGAAAACCTACGACATGGAGACCACGCCGGACGGTGGGGTATTTATCGACGCGGACCGCCTGGCGACTGAGGTGGGTTCGGTGCTCGACGACTTCTGCGCCTGGGGCGGACAGGCAACAGGTGGACAGGCCGGGGAGGGACACCCCGCGATCGACGGCGTGGCCATGACCACGTTCTGGCACAACGTCGTGGGCGTGGAGGGAGACCGCGCCGTGACCCCGCTGATCAGCTGGGCCGACACGCGGCCCGGGACGGTCATCGCCGGACTGGGTGAGCGTCTCGACGCCGCTAACACCCACCGGCGCACCGGGTGCGTGCTCCACGCGTCCTATCTGCCCGCCAAGATTTGCTGGCTCGCCCTGACCGATCCCGAAACGTTCGCCCGGGTGGAAAGATGGATGTCCATCGGCGAGTACCTCTTCCTGAAATGGTTCGGCGCGCCGGCCTGCAGCGTATCCATGGCGTCCGGCACCGGGTTGTTCAACGCGCACCGATGCGACTGGGACGACGAGACATTGGCCGTGCTGCCGGTGGAACGGGACCAGTTGACGCCCTTAACCGACGTGGACGAACCCGTTCGGGGCCTGAAGGACGAATACGCCTCCCGCTGGCCCGTCTTGGCCGGGGCATCCTGGTATCCGGCCATCGGCGACGGCGCCTGCAACAACATCGGCAGCGGTTGCGTGGACGAGGACCGCATCGCCCTGATGGTGGGCACTTCCGGCGCCATGCGAATCATGAGGCCAGCCGCGGCGTTCTCGATTCCCCAAGGGCTGTGGTGTTACCGGTCGGACCGGCGCAGGATCCTCATGGGCGGCGCGTTGAGTAACGGCGGGAACGTCTACGGATGGATGCGCGACACACTGCGCCTGGCCGGCGAGCAGCGGGTCGAGCGGGACCTGGGCGGGATGGCGCCGGACAGCCACGGCCTCACGGTACTGCCCTTCTGGGCGGGCGAGCGCAGCCCGGGCTGGCACGATGCCGCCAGGGCGGCCATTACCGGCATGACGCTGCACACCACGCCGCTGGACGTCATGCGGGCCAGCCTGGAGGCCACGGCTTACTGTTTCGCGAACATCCATGACCGGTTGCGGTCGATCTGGGGAGATACCGGCGAGATCGTCGCATCTGGCGCCGGCCTGCTGCAGTCGCCCGTCTGGATGCAGATGCTGGCAGACGTGCTGGAGCGGCCCATCACCGCCTCGACCGTGACCGAGGCCTCGAGCCGCGGCGCCGCGCTGCTGGCACTGGAGGCCTCCGGCGCGCTGGAAGACCTGGCCGCCGCGCCGGCCCCCATGGGGAAGACCTATGAACCGGATCCGGCGAACCGCGACCGCTACCGGGAAGCGATGAAACGGCAGCAGGACTTGTACGATATGATGATGGACAGTTGAAGGGTTGGCTTGTATCTTAGCGGGCGTTTGAACCTGGCGATCCTGAACAATACGGATCGCACTGACGAAGCGTGCTGACGAACCGCGTAAACGAACCGCACAATACAAACCGAACCGAAAAGGACGCAGACCGTGTCAGTGAACGATCTCGAGCAACGATGCATCAACACCATCCGCATGCTGGCCGTCGACGCCGTCCAGCAGGCCAACAGCGGCCACCCCGGCCTTCCCATGGAAGCCGCGCCCATCGCCTACGTGCTGTGGACGCGCCTCATGCGGTACAACCCGCAGAATCCCGACTGGCCGAACCGCGACCGCTTCGTGCTCTCCGGCGGGCACGGGTCCATGCTGCTCTACGCCATGCTCCATCTTACCGGCTACGACCTCTCCCTCGATGAGATCAGGAACTTCCGGCAGTGGGAGAGCCAGACACCCGGCCATCCCGAGTACGGCGATACGCCCGGCGTGGAGACCACCACGGGACCGCTCGGCCAGGGCATCGCGAACGCTGTGGGCATGGCCATGGCCGAGGCCCACCTGGCGGCGCGTTACAACCGCCCCGGCCACGAGATCGTCAACCACTTCACCTATGTCATCGCCAGCGACGGCGACATGATGGAGGGCGTCGTCGCCGAGGCCTGCTCCCTTGCAGGGCACCTCGGACTCGGCCGGCTGATCGTCCTCTACCTGGACAACCAAGTCACTATAGATAGCGATGTGCACCTGGCCAACTCAGAAAACACGGGCCTGCGGTTCGATGCCTACGGGTGGCACGTGCAGCGGGTAATGGACGGCAACGACCTCGCCCGGGTCGAAGCCGCGGTCGAAATGGCGCGGAACGAGACGGATCGTCCCTCGATCATCCTGTGCCGCACGGTCATCGGATACGGCAGTCCCAACAAGGCCGGCACGTCCAAGGCCCACGGCGAGCCCCTCGGCGATGAGGAAGCCGAACTGACCAAGCAAAACCTCGGGTGGCCGTTGAAGCCGAAGTTCCTGGTCCCGGAGGACGTGCGCGCCTTCTACCAGCAGATGGTCCCGTACGGCAAGGGATGGGAACTTGCCTGGCGTCAGGCTTTCGATGCCTATGCGGCCGCCTTCCCGGAGCTGGCGGAGACCTGTAAACGGGCCATGGCCGGGGAATTGCCGGAGGGTTGGGACGAAAACCTGCCGGCCTTCCCGCCCGATCAGGGGGACATGGCCACGCGGCAGGCGTCCGGTGTGACCATCAACGCGCTGTCCCAGCGCATCCCGGGCCTACTGGGCGGTTCGGCAGACCTGGCCGGTTCCAACAACACTATGGTGGAGGCCGAATCGAACTACGCCGCCGGAAACTACGAGGGCCGCAACCTGCACTTCGGCGTGCGCGAACACGCCATGGCCTCCGCGCTGAATGGGATGACGCTCCACGGGGGCCTGCGCCCCTACGCCGGTACGTTCCTCGTGTTCTCGGACTACATGCGCCCGGCCATACGCCTGGCGGCCCTCATGGGCATAGCGCCGGTCTACGTCTTCACCCACGACAGCGTGGGACTGGGCGAGGACGGCCCGACCCACCAGCCCATCGAACACTACATGGCGCTGCGGGCCATCCCCAACCTGACCCTGATCCGCCCCGCCGACGCCGCCGAAACGGCGGAAGCCTGGGTGGCGGCGCTCAGGTGCACGGACGGTCCCGTCGCCCTGGCGCTGACCCGGCAGAAGCTGCCCGTGCTTGACCGGAAAGGGAACGGCGCGGCGCCCGCCGAGGGTCTGGCGCCCGCCGAAGGCCTCCACCGGGGCGCCTACGTCCTCGCCGATGCCGACGGAACGCCGGACGTGATCCTCATCGCATCCGGTTCGGAAGTCCACCTGGCGCTTGAGGCCCGGGAAGCGCTGGCCGGAGAGAGCGTGGCCGCGCGCGTGGTCAGCATGCCGAGCTGGGAACTGTTCGAAGCGCAGACAGTGGAATACAAGGAGTCCGTGCTTCCCACGTCGGTCACCGCACGCCTGGCCGTGGAACCCGGCGTCACGCTGGGCTGGGAGCGGTACGTGGGCCCGCGCGGCGACGTCATCGGCCTGGAACGCTTCGGCGCATCAGCGCCTTACCAGGACGTGTTCGAGCACCTGGGTTTCACCGCGGCCAACATCGCCGAAAGGGCGAAGGCGCTGGTTGGGGCGGGCGGGTGATCTGAAAGCGACGCACCCGGCTGGGCCATGAATCTTCGAGCCCGGCCTCGGCCTGCTAGAACCCGACCTCCTTGAACACCTCCAGCGGGATCTCCCGCTCCAGGTCCTTGAAATACTGGTAGTTGGTGTCTACCACCCGGTATCCCATGTTCGTGTACAGGAGAATGGGCCTCGGGCTGCCCGTGTTCGCCTGGGTGGTCGCGTGGCGGTATCCGAGCTGGCGCATCTCCCGCAGCAGCACTTCCATCATGTACCGTCCGAACCCCTTGCCCTGCTCTCCCTCGCTGACCCGTCCGCCCACCGGACTGCCTTCGATGGAAAACCACGGGATGTAGAAGGTCTCCTGCGCCCGGGGCGACCGGCAGAAATCTCCCAGCGACTGGGCGAATCCCTGGCCGATGCACTGATCTCCCCGGAAAAGCTGGAATTCCATGTTGGGCCGCCTGCCGCGCCCCGGCCGGACGTCGAACCGCGTGGTCACGCCGGAGTCCGGCAGTACCGGGTCGGGTACGGCGAAATCCGGGAGTTCGAGGAGGATGATCCCCCGGGTTATGCGGTAGTCGTTCATGCAGAGCAGGGCGCCTACGTGCCCCATCCGGTCGGACTGAAAGCCGTGGCAGAAGCGGTAGAAACGGTAACCGAAATAGCTGAAGGCCCGTATCTGGTCGACGCCGAAGCCGCGCAAGTGGGCTTCCGCCGCTTCCAGCAGCGCCTGCCCGGCCGGCCTGGCCCCGGCGCGATAGTGAAAGAACCGGATGAGTCCGATACGATCCTTCAGCAGTTCTTCGATCGGATGGAGCCCGATGCGGTCGTACTCCTCGCCCCTGCGGCAGATGGCCACGTGAGCGAATCCCGCGACCGCGCCGTCGTCATCTTCCACCACCAGGATCGATTCGTCCGAGAGGTCCTCGTAGGGCTCATCCCTTTCTTCGTGCCACAGGACACCGGTCCCGAATTCCTCCCCGGTGACCGGATAGCAGTACGGCATCCCCGAAAATTGCTCATTGTAGAAATCCGTCAGGACGGACGCCTGGTCGATTTCGAGATTTCTGATTTTCATGGTGGATGATCCCGGGGTGATTGGCCGCGTTGGCCTGGGCACTTAACTGATACGCCCTTGGATGCATGGATACGGACCTGCTTTAGGGTTCCTGGCCGGTTTCCGGTTCACGGGTTTTCTGCAATAAAGCGTGAATAGCACGCATTTACACGAGTAAATTCACGCCAAATTGACAATAGTGCGTGAACAGATTAGAATAACCGCATCGTCCCTACACCCCCAAAAAGGATCGAAATCATGTTGTCAATATATAGAATCCGCATTCTACTACCCCTGCTCGCGGCGGCGCTCCTATGCGCGCCCACCGCGCCGCGGATTTTCACCCAGTCTTTTGTCCCGGCCAACCCGGAGGAGGCCGGCGTTTCTTCCGAACGGCTCGCGCGCATCGATGCGGCGCTTGAAGCCTATGTCGAGAAAGAACGGCTGCCGGGCGCCGCGCTGGTGATCGGACGTCGCGGGCACGTAGTCTACGCAAAGGCCTTCGGCTACCGCGACCGCGAGGCGGGGGTACCGCTCGAGATCACGGACCTCTTCCGCATCGCGTCGCAGACCAAGGCGGTCATCTCGGTGGGCGTGATGATTCTGCAGGAGCAAGGGCGCCTGCTGATCGACCAGGACCTGGCCGACTTCATCCCCGAATTCGGCAACACGACCGTCGCCGTTGAGACCGACGATGGGGGCTACGAGGTGGTCCCCGCCGATCGCAACATCACAGTGCACGACCTGCTCACCCACACCGCCGGCATCGGGTACGGGTGGGGCCCCGGCGCCAAGGCCTGGGAGGAGGCCGGCATCGTGGGGTGGTATTTCGCGGACCGGGACGAACCGATTGCCGATACCGTCGAGCGCATGGGGGATCTGCCCATGGATGCGCAACCGGGCGAGGCGTTCGTATACGGCTACGCAACGGATATCCTGGGCGTGGTGATCGAGCGGGCTTCCGGCATGCCGCTGGACGAATTCCTGCGGGTGGAGATCCTCGAGCCGCTGGACATGGTGGACACGCATTTCTACGTACCGCCGGAGAAGGCGGACCGGCTCACGGTCGTGTACTCGGTGACGGATGAAAAGGGGATGGAGCGCGCGCCCGATCCGGGGCACATGGTCGGACAGGGCATGTACCTCGAGGGTCCGCGCAAGAGCTTCTCGGGCGGTGCGGGGCTCGTCTCCACGGCGGGGGATTACGCCCGCTTCCTCGAAGCGCTCCGGCGCGGGGGCACGCTGGCCGGGGCGCGCATCCTGTCACCCAAGACCGTGGAACTCATGACCGTCGACCATGTCCACGACGCGTGGCAGGGAGACGGCGGCGGGTTCGGCCTGGGGTTCGGCATTACGGAGGAGATCGGCTGGAGCGGCTTGCCCGGTTCTCCGGGCGCCTACGCCTGGGGAGGAGCCTATCACTCCACGTACTGGGTCGATCCGGTGGAGGAACTGGTGGTTTCCTACATGACGCAGGTCATCCCCGCCCAGGGTCTCGACGACCACCAGCGCATCCGGGCGCTCGTCTACCAGGCGCTGGTGGACTGAGACTGAGGAATGCCTGCGGCGAGAAAGCCCATAGGGACCCTCACCCTCAGTCGCACCGGCCGCACGTCGCCCGGTATACTCCCTAGTTGCCCGACCCCTGGTTGCTCCAGTTCAGGATAGCTTCCAGCCCTGGTTCCGGTATCACCCGCCGGGCCGTCCGGGCCTCCGGAGTTGCCCGTACCGCCTGAGCCGTCTGCATCGACACATCGGATCCCGGCGAGTCTCGCAGAAGTCCCCGCACCGCTCCTGACGTGGTATCCATCAACATGACCGCCGCTGGTTCATCCCGGCCGTCCAGCGTTACGACGCCTTCCGGACCTGAAAAGGTGATGCGATCCAACCGATCGGTCCAGTCCGGTCGCATCGGAACAACAGAGGCGAAGGAGCCCCCCTCGCTGTCCGCGATTTCAGCCATGCCAAAGGAGAATTCAAAAAGCGTACGGCCGTCAGTATCTTCTCCGGTGATTCGGTAAGGTCCATCCAGGCGCGATATGGAAGGAATCGCTTCGATTATGAAAGCCGGTTCGAGGATGAGATCTCCAAAACGGTCAATACCGCCCCACAGTAGCAGGCTTCTTTGGGAAGACGTCACTGCCGCTTCCGCCGCTTGCGAACGCGCCGCTTGCGAAAGTCGGTACCCCATGGCCTTACTGAAGTGATAGTCGCTTATCCATTTCGGATGGCAGTAGGTCATCAGGTCAGAGGTATCCGGACTGACCAGAACCTCGTCAAGATAGTCATACCCGACATTTCCAATGGAACCATCGGTCTGGGGAAAGTCGGGGTCCGGATCGCCGGCACCTCCGCAAGGTGCATGGGAAAGGTTGAAATTGTGACCGATTTCATGAGCAATTGAAAACTCATCGAGCGCTGAAATTGACATGTTCTCGCCTACTCGCGCCACGCCGCCGCCATCCCTGAGGACCCCCATGTAAAGACCGCTTGCGCCTTCCATGGTGCTGATCATCGTCGTAATACGGAACACTTCCTCCCTGTTCTCCCAGGAGGGGTCGACCGATATGGAAACGGGGTCGTGAATGACCAGATCAATGTCCTTTACCGGAAGCAGATCACGGGTGTAGCGGAACAGATCGGAGTCCCCTGTCAAACCCTCCACTTGCATCACGATCGAATGATCGGGTTCTTCGGTCCAGAGAAAGGGTATCATCGTAAGCTTGACGGGGGGCAATTCATTCACGTCCAATACAGTCCGTCCGGTGGCCGGCAGGCGGCCGAAGATACCGAGAGAGGGGTCCGTCTCACCGTCCGGATCGATCTCCACAACCATTTCCAGGCCGGGCACCAGGACGTTCCCGGGCACTGTCGCGTTGGCCGAAGCGGAAAGGTCCCCTTCGTCGATCTGCCGCGGGACGAGAACTGACTCGCCCGGGATATCAATCGCAAAAACAGTTGCATCATCCATGTAGAAGGTAGCCCGTACAAGCGGCATGGTCACATCGGCGTCCGTATCCTGAGAGACGAACACGCGAAGAAGCGCGTCCTCGCCAGCCACCAGGGGCACAGGATGCTTCAGAGACTGTGTTGCTTGAATCAGATAGGCTTGTGATTCGGTGGCAACCGCGACACAGTTGCCGACCCGGCTGTTTGGAACCGTTCGCAGCCAGGCAAGAAAACCCGGATCCTCGGGTGCGCAAAGGCCCGTTCCCTCGAGCAGAAGTTCATCGAGCTCGAGATTGGTCAGCGTCAATGGCAATTTACCCGACATGTCTGCGTTATCCGTAAGGCCCAGTATCTTCAGATTGGAGAGATCTCCCAGGCTCTCCGGCACTTTGCCCGATAGTTGATTAAAGGAGAGCCGTAACTCCTGGAGATTGCCAAGCCTTCCGATTTCCTGAGGAATCATTCCGGTTAGACGGTTGCTATCAAGCAGTAGTTGTTCAAGACTTCCGAGTCTTCCAAGCTCGGGCGGAATCGTTCCATCCAGCCGGTTATCGCCGAGCTTCATCTGCTCGACCCGGCCAAGCTGTCCGATTTGCGGAGGTATTGGTCCGGTCAGGTTATTGTGCTCAAGGGATAGCCATATGAGACTCCGAAGCTGTCCGATTTGCGGAGGTATTGGTCCGGTCAGGTTATTGCTATCGAGGAACATCACTTCCAGATTCTGGAGTTGTCCAAGTTCAGGAGGTATTGATCCTGTCAGACTGTTGTCCGGGAGTAACAATTCTGTAAGTTCCCTGAGTTGTCCGAGTTCGGGAGGTACAGAACCACTTAGCCTGTTTCCGGTGAGAAACAGAGACTTCAGGTTGGAAAGTTGCCCGAAAGTCGTTGGAATCGTTCCCGTCAGTTTATTCGTAAACAGGATCAGCCACTTTAGGTTTTCGAGTCGTCCCAGGCCGGGTGGAATTGGCCCCGAAAGACTGTTTCTGTGAAGTTCCAAAGCACTAAGGTTTTCAAGTAGGGCAAGTGACTCGGGTATCGATCCTGAAAGGTTGTTCGTGCCAAATTTTAGTATTTCCAGGTTTTCAAGATTTCCGATTTCCGAAGGGATATCACCGGCCAGTTTGTTTCGATCCAGTTGCAGAATCGTAAGGTCCTGGAGTTTGCCCAGCTCCGGAGGAATTGGGCCCATTAGCCGGTTGTCGCCGAGATTGAGTACTTCGAGTTTTTCAAGCTCTCCGATTTCTCCGGGTATGGCTCCCTGGAGGTTGTTGCCAATCAGTTTGAGCTGCGTTACTTTTTCGTCCACATTTGTCGTCACGCCATACCAGGTTCCCAGGGGGGCATCACTCAACCAGTTCGTGAGATTGGTCCAGCCCGGCCCGTTCGTATTGTGAAAAAAGGAAGCCAGGATGTAAAATTCCCGCCGGGGATCTGCGCAAGCATCAACAATCGCGTTCATTATTCCGCCGAGCCAGTCTTGGAACTCGGAATCCGGGGACGCGCACAGTCCCGTTCCTGCTAAATTCAGAACATCCAAGTTTAGGTTTGCCATTACAATCGGCAAGGTTCCCGTTAGACGCGGGTTATTCGAGAGATTCAAGGATCGAAGGCCTGCGATTTTGCTCAACTGGCTCGGTATCGTTCCGTTCAGGTTATTGTCTGCGAGGTCGATCCCGGTGACCTGTCCAGACCTGTCCGTGGTAACACCGAACCACTCGTCTAACGGCGCGTAACTCGACCAGTTCGTTCTGCGGGTCCAGTTTGCCCCATCCGTCTGATTGTACAGTGCGATCAGTGCATCGCGCTGGCTGTCCGGACATTCAGCCCCGCCCAACCTTTGCAAAAGACCACCTAACCAGGACTGGAAGGCATCCGTTGGCGGGATGCAGATACGGGTGAAGTCCAGTAATAGGTTTTTCATGTCTGTCAGGTTCAATATCTCAACTGGCAGCGGCCCGTAAAGTCCGTAGTTCCGACTAAGTCCCAATGTTTGCAGTTTTTTGAGGCCTCCGATTTCGACCGGAACGGTTCCTGAGAACTGATTGTTGGAAAGCCAAAGCTCAAGGAGGTTTGAGAGTTGTCCCAATTCCGGAGGAATAGCCCCTGATACCTGGTTCCGGTAAACAGACAGCGATTCCAGTTTACTCAATTGTCCCATTTCCGGGGGGATGACGCCCGTCAAACGGTTGTCATCGAGGACTAAGCCGGTGAGGTAGCTAAGATGAGCCAGTTCTCGAGGAATTGAACCCGTCAACCGGTTGAAACGAAGTTGCAAAACTCGGAGTTCTCCGAGTTGCCCGAGTTCTCTAGGAATGTCACCTTCGAGGTTGTTGTCATCCAGTTGAAGATACGTCACTTCTCCGCTAGAATTGGCCAGCACTCCATACCAGGTTCCCAGGGGGGCATCACTCAACCAGTTCTCGCTGTTCGTCCAATTCGGACCGTTTGTCTTATTATAGAACGAGATCAGAACCTCACGATCGGTAAGCGGTTCGGTGATCTCAATGGTTACGGAAACGGGAATGGACACCGAAACGTTGCCCGATCTGGCGGTGATTGTCGCCGATCCGTCACCGACCGCGGTGACCAATCCCTTCGTATCCACAGTAGACACGGATTCGTTGTCACTCTCCCAGGAGACGACAGCGTCTTCAATAGGCTGTCCATTCTGATCGAGGACGGTAGCGTTAAGCTGCACGGTTTCACCGATGGCCATGAGCGTGGCCGTGGTGGGCTCGATCGTGATGCTCTGGGGGATCACGGGGATGGTGACAGTGATAACGGCGCTCTGCGAGGCACTCCCCGATCGCGTAGTGATGGTGGCCAATCCGTTCATGACCGCGGTGACCAGGCCAGTGGCGCTGACGGTAGCCACCGCAGGCCGGTTGCTGGACCAGGTTACAACGGCTCCCGGTATCTGCGCGTTGTTGTTGTCATAGACCGCTGCATGGAGCTGTATGGTTTGTCCGATGGAGGTAAGACTTGCCGAGGACGGCGAAATGGTGATCCGCGTCGGTACTGCGGGCGTTGGTGGCTGTGACGTAGGCGGTGTAGGCGGTGTAGGTGTGGTCGGACCGTCCTTACCGCAGGTAATCAGAATCGGGAAGACCACGCAGGTTACAAGGAAACTGAACAACCGTGGCAAATCCATGATATACGGCACCCTTGGGGGTCAATGTCACTATGGTTGGATGGGCAACGGCGACGAATTTTCAGCAATATATAGCAAAAATTAAATTAACAAATACAATAGTCAAATTTTTAAATATTTGCGCATAGACCATCGTACTTACCGGTGGCCGGAGTACTTCCGAGGTGAGTCCGGCTTCAGGCAGAGGGTCATTTCGTTGTTGCGCGAATAGAGTAAAGGAAGTCCGGCGGGAGAACTGGCAACCGGAGATGAGGTAGGAAATTACGCGAGAGGGTTAGCCAGCGTTTCGATCAGTCCAACTTGCTAATTGCCGGATAAGTTCAGAGGCACATCCGCCAGATTGAACAGGCCGCCACATTCGGCTATGGGTCTGTCATGGCTCAATTACACCTCGAAAACCTTCTCCAGCCGCGTCAGGTTGTCGCATCCGCTTTCGGTCACGACCACATTGTCTTCGATCCGCACGCCGCCGCCGAGATCGGGGTAGTACAGGCCCGGCTCCACGGTCACGACGTGGCCGGCAACGAGGACCTGCGACACCTTCGAAATGCGGGGCGGTTCGTGGATCTCCAGGCCGAAACCGTGGCCCGTGCCGTGGAAAAAGCCCTGCATGCGGCCGTTCTTCGCACCCGTCTCGTAACCCCTGCTTTCGAACAGCCGTTCCACTTCTCCATGGATATCGCGTCCGTCCACACCGGCCCGGACCTTTGAAAGCGCGATTTCCTGTCCTTCCAGCACCGTATCGTACAGTCGCCGGAACGTGTCGGAAACCGGACCCTTCGCCACGGTGCGGGTGATGTCCGCGAAGTACCCGGTCTTCGTGGACTTAGGAAACAGGTCGAAGATGATGGGTTCGCCGGCGCGCAATGGCCCGGAGCCCCCGTTGTGGGGGTCGCAGCCCTGGACACCCCCGGCGATGATCGTGTGCTGGGCGATGCAGTCCCGTTCCAGCAGGTAGACGTGGATATTTTTCCGGATGTATTCGGAAGTCAGCGGCCCCTCCGGGCCGTGGAGCACGCCGCCATTCACGGCAGCTTCGGCCAGGATGCCGAAAGCCATGCGCAGGGCGTCTTCCGTGTGGCGGGAGGCGTCCGAGATGGCCGCGACCTCGTCGTCGGTCTTCATCGGGCGCTGGTCCCAGAAGGGATCCTCCTTCGACGCCACCGCGAACCCCCGATCCCGTAGCTTGTCGGCATATCCCAGGGGAAAACCGTTCGGTACGCCGACGCGCTCAACTTCCCTTTCCCGGAGCAGTTCGACCACGGCGTCCATGAGTCCCGGATCTGCGTTGCCGCTCTTCTTCGCACGGTCCGAATAGTCCGTGAGCGATACGACTTCGTCGACCTTCGACTGCGCCCGCGCGCGGTCGATTTCCAGGTCGCTCATCATGATGGTCTTCCGGCCGTTCACCTGGAGGAAGGTGAAAGGGTCCGGCACGAACATGCCCGAGGCATACAGCATGTCGGCGTCGCGCTCGCTGTCCGCGATGAGCAGGACGGCCTCGTTAGCGGGTGAAGCGGTCATTCAATTGCCTTTCATTTTGAATACTGTCCTGTCGAATACACCATAATGACGACTTCGGCCAGGGCGGCTTAGGATTCCCGGCTTAGGACTTCCATTGTACAATTGTACAACTCAATTACTGCTGGGTGGCGCCACATCCTGCTCGATCGGCATCTCTCGCGTCAATCGTACGCGTAGAACCCCTGCCCGGCCTTGCGTCCGTTCATTCCCGCGGCGACCATCTGGCGCAACAGGGGCGGGGCGGCATAGCGGTCGGTGCGGAAGGCGTCGTGGAGCACTTCCGCAATGTAGAGCGTGGTGTCCAGGCCGATGAAATCGAGCAGCTTGAGCGGGCCGAGGGGGTGGCTGCATCCCAGGACCATGCCCGCGTCGATATCTTCTTTCGTGGCCACGCCCGATTCGACCAGGCGCACCGCGTCCAGCAGGTAGGGGATGAGGAGGTAGTTGACGATGAAGCCCGGCGTGTCCTTGACCTGGATCACCTGCTTGCCCAGCGATTCGCCGAAATGCCGGGCGGCTTCCACGGTCTCCGCGCTGGTCTGCAGCCCGATGACCATTTCTATAAGTCCCATCACGGGCACGGGATTGAAGAAATGAAGGCCCAGGACCTGCCGGGGACGTTCTGTCGCCGCGGCCAGTTCGGTGATGGAAATGGAGGAGGTGTTGCTCGCCAGAATGGCCCCGGGCGGCGCGATGCCGTCGACGGTACGGAAGACCTCCTGCTTGGTCTCCAGGTTCTCGGTCACCGCCTCGATGACCAGGTCGCATTCGGCGAGATCGCCGATTTCCGTGGTGCCCGTGATGCGTCCGAGTACGGCCGCCTTTTCCTCTTCCGTCATCTTCCCCTTGGACACGTTCCGCGCCAGGAGGCCGTCGATTCGGCCGATACCTCCGCTTACCAGCTCGTCGGACGCCTCGCGGACGATCGTCCGGTAGCCCGCCTGGGCACACACCTGCGTGATGCCCGATCCCATCAATCCACATCCGATGACGCCCACGGTTTCAATGGCCATGCCGGATCCTCCGGGTGCTGTACTTCCGGTTATTCGGTGTTACGAATGTCGGTATTTCGTGATGTCGGTGTCGCGCGTTGCCGTCGGTGTTGCGCGTTGCCGTCCGCGTCTCTCGCCGGCGCGGCCACTTTCTCTGGCGTGGCACTCATTTCAGCGCAGCCACGGCCTCCTTGAACCGCTGTCCGCGTTCCTCGAAGTTGGTGAACATGTCGTAACTGGCACAGCCGGGCGACAGCACCACCACGTCACCGGGCCGTGCCAGGCCCGCGCTTTGCCGCACGGCGTCCTCGAGCGTTTCGGCGCGGGCGATGACGGGCGCGTTTGTAATGGGCGATTTCATGCCGGCCGAATAGGTATCGTCCGAATTCGTAACGTCCGAATTCACAACGGCCCGATCAGCGCCGGCTTTCCCGATCGCGGTCTCGATCGCGTCCGCTGTCGCGCCGATCAACACGACCGCCCTGGCGCGCCGGACGAGTTCCTCTGCCATGCCGTCGAAGGCCGTCCCCTTGTCGTACCCGCCCGCTATCAGGACGAACGGCGCGTCGAAAGCCCGGAGCGCCGTGACCGTCGACGCCGGCGTGGTGCAGGCCGAATCGTTGTAGTAACCCACGCCATCAATTACGGCTACCTCTTCCAGGCGGTGCTCCACGCGGCGGAATGCCTCGACCGTCGACCGGATGACCGATGCCCGGATCCCGCCCAGGCATGCGACCGTCACCGCGGCTAGCAGGTTGGCCAGGTTATGCGGACCCGGGAGCCGGAGGGCGTCCACGGGACAAATGGCGCGGTCGTCCGCAGCACCGCCTGCCTTCGATACGCCGCGCTCGCCGGAAACGTCCCTCTCGCCGGCACCGTCGCGGAAGACCACCTGCCCGTCCCGCACGTAGCATCCGGCCTCGACGGGGCCTTCCATGCTGAACCAGGCGATCCGTCCCGGGCAGAAAGTCGCCCATTTGCGCAACTGACTATCATCGGCGTTCAGGACGACCACGTCCTCCGGCGACTGGTAGTGCACGATGTGCCGCTTGGCCTGCTCATAGGCGTCGAAGGTCCCGTGCCAGTCCAGGTGATTGGGGGACAGGTTGGTCACCACGGCGAGCCCGGGACTCCGCCGGATCCAGGCCAGCCGGTGCAGCTGGAAGCTGGACAGCTCGAGGATCACGGGACTGCCGGCGGGTGCCTCGCCAGGACCTGCGCCTTCTCCACCATCCTCCAGCTCGTTGAGCACGGCCCGGCCGATGTTACCGCCCACCAGCGTCTCCGGGTCGACCGCCTGGTGCAGCGCCCCGATTAGCCGGGTCGTGGTGGTCTTTCCGTTGCTGCCCGTGATGCCGATGACCGGCCGCCGGCAGGTCTCGAAGACCAGGTTCATCTCGGTGGTCAGCGGAACGCCCCGGTCCCGCGCTAGCCGGAGAAAAGGACTGTCGTCCCGGACGGCGGGCCCGACCACCAAGAGGTCCGCACCGGTGATGTCCTCCTCCCGGTGTTCCCCGAGCACGTAGCGGACCGGCCATGGAGCCAGCGCGTCGATGGAATTCCGGAGCGCTTCTTCGGGCAGCAGGTCGGTGACGGTAACGTCCGCTCCCCGCGCGGCGAAATACCGTGCGGACGCGACGCCGCCGGAGAGCACGCCGAGCCCCAGTACGGTAACCCGTTTGCCTTTGAAATCCCTTGACACCCGAAGCCCGCCCGGTTTAATATACGGCGTTGATTCGCGGGTTCAATCCGCGAAGTCCAGTCGTTCGTCGAGCGCCGTCAGAAAGGTATTGGTTTCCGGTGCGTCGACGGTTTCAGGACCGCGCATCAACTGCACCAGGTCTTCGATCGTATCGATGTCCAGCAGGCGGAATTCGTCGAGCACCTCGTGGGTGATCCGGCGCCGCCGAAGCAGGGCGACGGTCTCCTCGAGTTCCGATCCCGAACTCCAGCGCGAGATATCGAATATGCGGTGCGGCTTGCGCATGCCGATAAGATTGTACGCGCCGTCCTGGGCCGGGACAAGCACAATATCGTGGGATGAGAGGGACTTGCGGGCTCGATCGATGACCGTTTCCTCCAGCCGGGGCATGTCGCTCCCGGAGATCAGCACGTACGGGTATCTTCCGAGCAGATCCTCGAATATGCCGAGCATCATTTCGCCCATGTCCGCGCCGGACGCGGCGTGATACGGCACGTCCGGCCCGGTAATCGAGCGAAAGGCGTCCGTGTATTCCGGTTGGGACGTGGCCAGCAGGACGTCGTAGTCCCGTCCCCGGTGCGCCGCGAACCGGTCCACCAGGAACGCGCGGTACATCCCGGCCGCCAGGCGATGGGCTTCGTCCGGACCGAGCACCGCGCCCGACCGGTCACGGATGTCCTTGAGCCCGGCGTAACCGTTCTCCGCCGTGCCATGGACCAGCCGGGTCTTGACGTTACGGGGTTCCGGATACTTGGCGAGCAGGACGAGCGCGGTGGGCGGATACGGAATCATTGGCCGGAAGGCATGGCTTGGCGCGATGGGAATCGCGTTGCGAAGAAGCCGCTTTGGTCATGAACATCGATAAAGATAATGTAGCGGAGTACGTTCACACAAGACAACTATTGGCCCCGCCGCCGGAGGGTTCCTGCACGGTGGAAGAACTGGGCGGCGGGTTTCTGAACACCGTGCTGCGGGTCTCCGCCGCCGACCGTTCGGTCGTGGTGAAACAGGCACTGGACGCGTTGCGGCTCTTCCCGGACCTCAAAGTCACCACCGACCGGATCGTTTACGAGACGCGGGCCCTCCGGGTTTTGAACGGACTGTTCCCCGAGGGGACCGTTCCGGCCGTCCTGCACTTCGACGACGCGCATCGCATCCTGGTCATGTCGGACCTCGGAAAGCGCCCGTCCCTGGAAACCGAGTTGGAGCGGGGACGCGTCGATCCTGCCGTGGCGGAGCAACTCGGCAGTTTCCTTTCGACCCTGCATCGGCAGACCTGGGACGACCGGGAACTGCGTGAGCAATTCGACAACGAGGCCATGCAGGGCCTGAGGTACAAGTACTGTTTCTACTTCGTCGAAGATCCGGCGTTGAACCGCGTCGCCCGCCGGCTGGCCGAGACATTCACGGCGACGAAGCAGGCGCTGCTCCACGGCGACTTCTGGACGGCCAGCGTGATCGCCGCGGAGGAACGGGTCCATACCTTCGACCTGGAATTCGTCAACTACGGGCACCCGGCCCAGGACGCCGGCTTCATCATGGCCCACTACCTGTTGCACGCGTACAACAATCCGCGGGTCGCGGGCGGGATCTTCGACGCCGTAGAACGACTCTGGAGCGCATATGCCCGCGGCATGGGCGACCTGTTGCCGGGGGAAACGGAAACGACGGCCCTGCGGCAGGCCGGTCTCGAGATGCTGTTCCGCATCGACGGGATCAACCAGGTCCGGTACATCACCGACGACGGGGTCAAGGCCCGCATCCGCGAGGCCGCCCGTCCCATGATGCTGGACGACGGCATATCGGTGGCGGGATTGAATCGAATACAGGCTTGAACAGGAAAAACAGGTTTCAAAAGGCGGCAGTAGGACCGTAATCCCAGGCGACTTCAGACAGACCATAGCAGGACCATTCCGGGGACGGGGTTCTGTGATTCCACGGATCGTCCCCAACACAACGGGCAAGGAGCGATATTTTGGGCAGATTCAGATCATTACTCTTCATAGCGGCCGCAGTCGTGTTCGGGCTTTGGATCCTGAGCGGATTCTGGGCCTCCATCTTCGTCGAGGCGCTCTGGTTCGGCCAACTGGGCTTCGACGACGTGTTCTGGACGACGATCGGCGCCAAGTTCTTCACGGGACTGGTCTTCGGACTGGTCGCGGTGGTAGGCCTCGGGACGAATGTCTACCTGGCGCGGTACTTTTCCTCGCGCCTCACCGAACTGCACCTGTTCAACGAGGAGATGTCGGAACTCGAACAGCTTTTCTCCAACTCCAGGCTGATCGAGGTCGTGACGATCATCGGCATCCTGGTCATTTCCGCCATCATGGGCCTGATCGGCCTGGCCAACTGGGACGGCATGCTCCGGTTCTTCAACCAGGAGGCCTTCGGCGCCACCGACCCCATATTCAATCTCGATATCGGGTTCTTCGTGTTCTCGCTGCCGATCTGGCATTTCGTCCGGTTCTGGCTGCTGCTCCTCGTCGTGGCCTCGGCCATCGCGGTCACGCTCTACTATCTCTACCGCGGCGCCGTCACCATCGAAGAGCGCGGCATTCAGATACGGTCGTACGCCCGCAACCACATCTGCGTCCTGGGCGCCATCGTCTTCCTGCTCATGGCCTGGGGCTACCGGCTCGACATGTACCGCCTGCTGTATTCCGAATCGGGATTCGCCTTCGGCGCGGGGTATACCGACCTGCACGCCCGGATGCACGCACTGTGGATCCTGCTCGTCGTGGCCGTCGCCTGCGCCGGCCTGTTCCTGATGACGCTACGCTCCCAGCGCCGCAACCTGCCGTTCATCGCCATCGGCGGCATGATTGCCTCTTCCCTGATCGTCGGTTCGGTGTACCCGGGACTCGTTCAGTACTTCGTGGTTGCGCCGAACGAGTATGACCGGGAGGCCCCCTATATCCAGCACAGTATCGACTACACGCTGCAGGGCTATGGACTGGACAGCGTCGACGAGGTGCCTTTCCAGATCCAGGAGAACCTGTCGGCCGAGGATATCCAGACCAATATCACGACCATCAACAACCTGAAGATCCAGGACAAGCGTCCGCTGCGACGCACGTACCAGCAGCTTCAGGAGATCCGGACCTACTACGATTTCTCGAACGTGGACGAGGACCGGTACCTGATCGACGGGCAGTACCGGCAGGTCATGCTGGCCGCCCGGGAGTTGTCCTACAACCAGATCCCTTCGCCGACCTGGCAGAACCGCCACCTGTTCTACACCCACGGCTACGGCCTGTGCCTGAGCCCGGTGAACACCGCCACGCCTGAAGGACTGCCGGACCTCTTCGTCAAGGACATCCCGCCCGTTTCCATCAGCGAAGACCTCACGGTGCGGCGGCCGGAACTCTACTTCGGCGAGAACATGGACGCCTACGCGGTCGTGAAGACCACGCAGGAGGAATTCGACTACCCGGAAGGCGACCAGAACAAGTTCAGCCGGTACGAGGACGACGGCGGCGTGGAACTCAGTTCCTATTTCCGGCGCCTGGCCTTCGGCCGGTACTTCAGCGAGGTCAACTTCGTCATCAGCCCGCTCATCACCGACGAAAGCCAGGTGATGTTCTATCGCCGCCTGCAGGACCGGGTAGAGAACATCGCGCCTTTCCTGGACTACGACCACGATCCCTACCTGATCATCGCCGGCGGCAAGCTCTACTGGATGATCGACGCTTATACCACCACGGGCTCCTATCCTTATTCGCAACGCTTCAGCGGACTCCTGCAGATGCCGGACTCGGGCGATTTGGGCACCGGGCCGCAGTCGGATATCCCGGGCCTCAATCCCCCGCCGCAGCGGCGGTTCGTCCAGGACCAGCCCACGCTGCAGAACATCAACTACATCCGGAACTCGGTGAAGGTGGTCATCGACGCCTATTCGGGCGAGACCGATTTCTACCTCGTGGACGAAGAGGATCCGCTGGTGCGGACCTACCAGAAGATCTTCCCGACGTTGTTCCGGCCGCTGAGCGAGATGCCGCAGACGCTGCGCGACCATATCCGCTATCCGCGCGACATGTTCGCCATCCAGGCCGCCATGTACCGCATCTACCACATGCGCAACCCCCAGGTGTTCTACAACAAGGAGGACATGTGGGCGGTGCCCCAGCAGTTCTATGGCGAACAGGAACAGCAGGTGTACCCGTACTACGCCGTGATGAAGACGGCACAGATGGAAAAGGAGGAACTGCTCCTCCTCCTGCCCTTCACGCCGGCCAACAAGGAGAACATGATCGGCTGGATGGCCGCCCACTGCGACGCGCCGCTTTACGGCCGCATCCAGGTGTACAACTTCCCGAAACAGGAACTGGTCTACGGACCCATGCAGATCGAGGCGAGGATCACCCAGGACGCCGACATCGCGAAGGAGCTCACCCTCTGGAACCAGGAGGGATCCCAGGTGATCCGGGGCGATATCATCGTCGTGCCGATCCAGGAGTCGCTCCTCTACATCGAGCCGCTTTACCTTCGGCAGCGGTCCACCCGGGGCGGCCTGCCCGAACTCAAGCGCGTGATCGTCGCCTACGGCAACCGTATCGCCATGCGCGAGACCCTCGACCAGGCGCTTTCGTCCATCTTCTCTTTCGACGAAGGCACACTGGCCCGGCAGACGATGACGATCGTCGACGGACAGGAAGTGGTCTCGACACGCCGCGCCACGCTGAATGAACTGGCGCAACGGGCGGTATCCCATTTCGACGACGCGCGGAACCACCTGCAGACCGGCGACTGGTCCAGCTACGGGGCTTCGCTGCAGCAGCTGGAGAACGTCCTTCGCCGCCTGTCCGACGAAACCAGCCAGCTGGAGTAGGAACGGGTAAACCGCGGACCGGGGACTGCCATGCCCGTTCAGACGCTAAAGTTTCCCAATGACCACGGCGACCAGCTTGCCGCGCGGCTCAGCCTGCCGCCCGACGGCAGGCCGGTCGCCTACGCCCTCTTCGCCCACTGTTTCACCTGCAACCGGAACCTGAACGCCGTCCGGCGCATCAGCCAGGAGATGTCCGACCACGGCATGGCCGTGCTGCAGTTCGACTTCACCGGCCTGGGGGACAGCGAAGGGGACTTTTCCGACACCGGTTTCGCGTCCAACGTGGACGACCTGGTTGCCGCGGCGAGGTATCTCGCGTCCCACCACGAGGCGCCCCGGGTCCTGATCGGGCACTCCCTCGGCGGCGCGGCCGTACTCAAGGCGGCGGGGTCCATCCCTTCCTGCAAGGCGGTCGTGACCATCGGCGCGCCGGCCGATCCGAAGCACGTGGCCCACCTGATCGGGGACGCCCGGGAGACCATCGAACAGACCGGCCAGGCGACCGTCACGCTGGCCGGCCGATCCTTCCTGATCAAGAAGCAGTTCCTGGAAGACCTGGAAGAAACGCGGATGGAAGAGACGATCCGTGGGCTTCGCCGCGCCCTGCTGGTGTGCCATTCGCCCATCGACCAGACGGTCGGTATCGAGAACGCCGCCCGCATCTTCCAGGCCGCCATGCATCCCAAGAGCTTCCTCTCCCTCGACAAGGCGGATCACCTGCTTTCAAGCGAGGCCGACGCTTTCTACGTGGGGCGGGCCGCCGCGGCGTGGGCGACGCGGTACCTGGACGTGCCCGCCGCAGAGGACGGCGATCCCGAAGCAGCGGGAAGCCAGGTGGTGGTGCGGACGGGCCGCGAGCATTACTATACCGAGGTCGTCGCGTCGGGCCATCGCCTGACCGTGGACGAACCCGAATCGGTGGGAGGCACGGACCGCGGCGGGACGCCCTACGACCTGCTGCTCGGAGCGCTGGGTTCCTGCACGTCCATCACGTTGCGGATGTACGCCGACCGGAAATCCTGGCCGCTGGAAGAGATCGTCGTCCGGCTCAGTCACGCGAAGATCCACGCCAGCCACTGCGAGACCTGCGAGACCACAGAAGGGAAGGTGGACCACATCGAACGGGAGATTGAACTGATCGGCGACCTGTCCGGTGAGCAGCAGGCGCGCCTGCTCGAAATCGCCGACCGCTGTCCCGTGCACCGTACGCTGCATTCGGAGATCCTGGTGGATACCCGGCTCCACGACCCATGAACTACCTCGCCCATCTGTATTTCGCAGAAGACACCCCCGAATCCCGCGTGGGGAACCTGATGGCGGATTTCGTCCGGGGACCCGTGGACCGGCAGCCGTACTACGGCGCCGTCATGCGGGGCATGCGAAGCCACGTGGCCGTGGACCGCTATACCGACGGGCACGACGTGGTCCGCGAGAGCAAGGCGCTCATCAGCCCCGCCCGCCGCCGGTTCGCCGGGATCATCGTCGACATCTGCTACGACCATTACCTGGCCCGGCACTGGACCGAATTTTCGGACGAGCCGCTTGCCGCGTTCATCGAGCGGACCTACGGGTCCCTCAGCGCCTACCGCGGCGACATGCCGCCGGTCCTGTCGCGGGTGATCCGGCACATGGTGAAGCACGACTGGCTGCACGGCTACCGGGAACTCGCGGGGATCGGCCGGGCGCTGGACGGCCTTTCCATGCGCATCCGGCGTCCCAATACGCTGGCGGGTTCCGTGGAGGAACTCGAGGCCAACTACGACGAAATGGAAGAGCAGTTCCTGCGGTTCTTCCCGGATCTGGTGCGGCACATGGAGACCGGACCTGGCCAGACTCGTGGGGAGGCGCGGCCGGGACCGGCCGGCACCAGGCACGAGGGGGCGCGGCTGAAACCGGCCGGTGCGACGCCCGAGGAGGCGCGGTCAAAGCCCGCCGGCACCAGACACGAGGGGGCGCGTGGATCATGAAGAACCACTACGACGTCATTGTCGTCGGCCTGGGCGCCATGGGCTCGGCCACCTGCTACCACCTGGCCTCCCGGGGGGCGAAGGTCCTCGGACTGGAACGCTTCGACCTGCCTCACGCCCAGGGCAGTTCCCACGGATATTCCCGCCACACGAAGACGGCGGTGTACGTGGACACGCCTTTCGAACCCTTCATCGAACGGTCCTTCGAGCTCTGGCGGCTCCTCGAGGGCGAAACCGGCCAGCAGATCCTGGTGACGACGGGCTACCTGCGCATGGCGGATACCGGCACGTGGGACCACTTGCGGGGCAAGGTCCGCCACGAGGTCCTGACCGCCGACGAAGTGGCCTACCGGTATCCTCAGTTCACGCTCGAGTCCGACTACCGCGGCCTGTACGACCCGGTCGGCGGACTCCTGCGTCCGGAACTGGGCATCGCGAGCCATCTGATCCAGGCGCTGAGGCGCGGCGCCGAGATCCACGGCCGGGAAGCCGTGACCGGTTGGAAGGAGACCGCCCGGTCCGTGGAGGTCGAGACCGAGCACGCCCGCTACAGCGCGGACCAGGTCGTCTTCACCGGCGGATCCTGGACCGACCGGCTGATCGCGGACCTGGGCATCACCCTGACCGTCACCCGGCAGCCCCTGGCCTGGGTGTGGCCCGCGCGGAACGCGGCGTCCTTCGACGTGGGCGTGCTGCCCATCTGGCAGATCCCCGCGCCCGAATGCGACGGTGAATACTATGGCTTTCCCATGATGCCGGACCATCCGGGGTTCAAGCTGGCGTTGCACTCTTTCGGGGAGTCGTCCGATCCCGAGCGTCTGGACCGCGATCCCCGTCCCGAAGACGAGGAGGAGGTACGGGCGTGCCTGCGTCGGTACATCCCCGATGCCGACGGCCCGCTCACGGCCATGCGGATCTGCATGTACACCCGCACGGCGGACGAACTGCCCGTGCTCGACCGCCATCCGGCCCATGACCGGGTGACCGTGGGCTGCGGCTTCAGCGGGACCGGTTTCAAGTTTTCCTGCACCTTCGGCGAGTGGCTGGCCGAGACGGCGCTGGGACAGCCCAACACGATCGCCAACGAAACCTTTCGATTCGATCGATTGCTCGGGGCTGCGAACACAACCTGACTCATATCGCGACCTGACAATGAAAGCGGCCTGACTCACATCCAGGACCCCTATCCCGACCAACAGGAGCGACCACCATGAATACCCGGATCACCGAAGACCAGTGGGCGGTATTCGAAAAGCAGGGCTATCTTCGGCTCGGCAGCGTGATGGAACCGGGCGAGCTCGAGCGGCTCCAGGAGCGCATCGACGACATCATGCTGGGCCGGGCCGACATCGATTACGGCCGGGTCATGATGCAGCTCGACCGCGACCCGGAGCGCGGGGGCGACAAGCCCGGACCACAGTCCAGGGGACATAAGGGCGCTACCCTGAGCTACCGCAAGATCCAGGACCTGGAACTGGATCCGGAATACCTGTCCTTCATGCAGAAGCCGATCTTCGAGGAGATTAGCGCCAGAGTCTACGGTACCGATACACCGGTTGCCTGCTTCCGGGCCATGTTCATGAACAAGCCCAGCGGCGAAGGCACGCCCCTCGTCTGGCACCAGGACCGGTGGACCGACCTGGACCGCGACCCGCTCGTCACGCTGTGGACGGCGCTGGACCCTGCCTTGGAAGCGAACGGCTGCGTGAAGATCATACCCGGTTCGCACCGCCGGCTCATCAATCCGAGCCACGGTTCCGGTTTCCTGACGGAGGAGCAGGCGGAGGCCGCGGTGGCCGAGAACGAACCCGTCAACATGGAAGTGGCGTGCGGCGAAACCGTGCTGATGCACAACTGGATGCTGCACAGTTCCGGGACGAACAGCACCGATACGGCGCGGCGCGCTTTCAGCGTGTGTTTCATGAACGCGGCGACGCGGTCCCGGGCGGGGCACACCTTCCCCGTCATATTCGGCGAGGGGGCGCTGAGTCAGGCGCTGTAGCCGAGTGCTCGATCCGGTGCTGAAATCAGTCAATATCCTACACCACGGAGAGGGGATCCCTCCACATGTTAACCAAGAGCAAGCGAATACTGGCCGCCGTCTGCTCGGCGGTCATCGCCGCGTTTATCGTTTCCGGCTGCGGGTCGGCTTCAGAGACCTCCCGCCCCAGCCTGCTCGATCAGATCAAGCAGCGGGGAACCATACGCGTCGGCGTATCGACCTTCGTCCCCTGGGCCATGCGCAACAAGCAGGGGGAACTGGTCGGCTTCGAGGTCGACGTGGCCACCCGCCTGGCGGCCGACGCCGGCCTGGAAATCGAGTTCATTCCCACGGCCTGGGACGGGATCATCCCCGGACTCCTGGCCGGCAAGTTCGACGTGATCATCGCCGGCATGTCCATCACCCCGGCGCGAAACCTGAGCGTGAACTTCACCCGGCCCTATTCCCATTCGGAGCTTTTGCTGGCCGCCGGCAGGGACAAGGCGGGCCATCTCGTCGACAAGGCGGACTACGATCGCGCCGACGTGACCATCGCGGTGCGCCGGGGCTCCACATCGGTCCAGGCGGCTCGGAAGCACTTTCCCAGCGCGACCATCCAGCAGTTCGACGACGACATCCTCGCCTTCCAGGAGGTGCTGAACGGCAACGCCGAAGCCGTCATCGCTTCCTCGCCCAAACCGGAGCACGAGGTCCTGCGCAACAGCGACCGGCTGTTCATTCCCTTCGACGAATCCCTGGACCGCGGCGCCGAGGCCATCGCGATCCGCCAGGGTGAAGCGGACGCCCTGAATTTCTTCGACAACTGGATACTGCTGCGGACCGAGGACGGATGGCTGAAGGAGCGGCGGGACTACTGGTTCAAGACGCTGGACTGGGAGGAGGACGTGGCGCCGGACCAGTAGGGTTTTACCGCTTGACATCGAACGTCCTCCTGCGTAATTGGTACACACTCGAATCGACCGTGTAGCGCGTTCCACCGGAGCCCTGTTTCATGCCCCTCGTCCTGTACGACACCTACACCCGCAGCCTGCGCGAATTCGAACCGCTGTCCCCGGACGAGGTGGGGCTCTACGCCTGCGGTCCCACGGTCTACGATTTCCCCCACATCGGCAACATGCGCACCTACGTGTTCGGCGACCTGCTGCGCCGCGCGCTGGTCTTCAACGGGTACAAGGTCCGCCACGTGATGAACATCACGGACGTGGGGCACCTGACGTCCGACGCGGACACCGGCGAGGACAAGATGGAAGAGGGCGCGCGCCGCGCCGGGAAGACGGCCTGGGAGATCGCCGAGTTCTACACCGGGGTCTTCAAGGAGGACATGCGGCGGCTCAACATCCTCGAACCGGACACCTGGTGCCGGGCGACCGACCATATCGACGAGCAGATCCGTGAAATCCAGTGCATCGAAGCGAAGGGATTCACGTACCGCACTTCCGACGGGATCTACTTCGACACGTCCAAGCAGCCGGACTACGGCTATCTCGCCCGGCTGGACGTGGAGGGACTGGAGGCCGGTGCCCGGGTCGCCATGGCGGAGAAGCGTAATATCACCGACTTTGCGCTCTGGAAGTTCAGCCCGCCGGACGAACAGCGGCAGATGGAATGGGACAGCCCCTGGGGCGTCGGGTTCCCGGGATGGCACATCGAGTGCTCGGCCATGTCCGCCAAGTTTCTCGGACCCTTCTTTGACATCCACCTGGGTGGCGAAGACCATATTTCGGTGCACCACGCCAACGAGATCGCCCAGACCGAGGCCTGTCACGGCACGCGGCTCGCCAATTTCTGGATGCACGGGTACTTCCTGCAGCTGGGAGACGCCAAGATGGCGAAATCCGCAGGCGGGTTCCTGCGGGTGCAGACGCTGATCGACCGGGGGTACGATCCCCTCGTCTACCGGCTGTTCTGCCTGAGCGCAAGCTACCGGTCCAAGCTCAACTTCAAGTGGGAGAGCATCGAGGGCGCCGCGCGGCAGTTGAACCGGCTGCGGCTGGCCGTCCACGGCTGGGGCGCGCCTGCCGGGGTAGCGGACGAGGCCTACCTGCAGCGCTTTACCGAGGTCGTGAACAACGACCTGAACATGCCCCGCGCCATGTCCGTCGCCTGGGACCTGGTCCGCAGCGACCTTCCGGACGGCCTCAAGAAGGCCACCATCATGCGTTTCGACGAGATTCTGGGGCTGAGCCTGGCCGCATGGGCACCGGAAGAGACGGCCGTGCCGGATCACGTCACGGACCTCGCCGAACAACGGCGCCAGGCCCGCGCGGAGAAAAGGTACGCCGACGCCGACGCGCTGCGCGACCAGATCATCGCCGCCGGTTTCGATATCAAGGACACGCCGAAGGGACCGGAAATCACGCCCCGGGCCGTCGCGACCGAGGCGGCGAACTGACAAGACCCCTGCCATGAACCTGCTGCTGGTCGGCGGTTCCGGTCTCGTCGGGACGGCCATCACACCCTATCTCCAGCCACACCACAGCCTGCGGGTGCTGGACCTCAGTGCCCCCCAACACGATGATGTCGAGTACGTGGAAGGGTCCATCTCCGAGCCCGACGCGGTGGGCCGCGCCCTGGACGGCATGGACGGATTCATCACCATGGCGATGAAAGGCGGGCAGGGCGGCCACGACCGGTACCATACCATGGAGCAGGTGATCGACAACTACACCGTCAATTGCCTGGGCCACCACGTGCTGCTGCTGACCGCCTTCGAAATGGGGATCACGCGGGGGATCTACACCGGCACCATGAGCGTCCACAACCGGCACCGGACCTGGTATCCTTCCGAGGCGGAGGTGCCCCTGGACGGCCCCAACGTGTACGGCCTGACCAAGGGATTGACCGAGGAGATCTGCCGGTACTTCGCCCGCGAGTACGACATGAGCCTGCTCGTGTACCGCATCACCGGGCCCTGCAACCGGGCCATGTTCATCGACCGAATCAAAAACCCGCCGGCCGGGCCGAAACTCTACTACACCGACGAGGAGGACATGGCCGAGGCCTATCTGGCGGGGTTGAGATTCCTCGAACAGGTCCAGGACCAGTCCCAGGCCCAGGATCAGCCCCAGGCCGGCAGAGGCCGTTGCGAGGTGTTCTTCATTTCCGGGGATGAAGACTGCGAGGAGATGAACATGGCGAAAGCCAGGGAGCTTCTGGGCTGGGCGCCGTCCGCGCGGAAGAAGCTGGGGGTCTAGGCTACGCCCGCCTTGCCGCCATACAGGCCATCTTACCTCGCCTCAGTCCACACCTGAAATCGACAAATCCCAGACTGGAAAGCAGGTTCTCGTGCGTTTCTACGGGCAAACGCCGAGGGTGATCGGGGTCGTCTTTCTCGAAGGGAACGACGAAATCCGCATTGACCAGGATGCCACCGGGTGCCAGGAGTCCGCGCACCTGACGGTAGGCTGCTTCGAGGGCGTCAACCCCGCCGAGGTCGTGAAGGGTCTGGAGGGTGAAGACCGCATCGAAGGGACCGAGCCCGCGGGTCCAGGTGGCGTCCTTCAGGTCTGTGCGGATCAGGCGTGCGTCCCGGTGGCCGGCCGCTGCAAGCAATTTCCGACCATGTTGAACGAGCGCCGGCTCGATTTCTATGCCCGTGTATTCGATGGACCAGGCTGGTTCCTCCCCGGTCTTGTCGGCCAGCGCACCCAACACGGCCTGGGCGAGTCCGCTCGCGCCAACCCCCAGTTCCAGCAGGCGGATCGTCGCGAGATGATCGCTCCCGGGCGATTTCGCCTGGTGACGTTCGTGTTTGCTCCTATCATCCCGCCACCCGACAAGCGTCCGCACGACACAATCCGCCATCGCCGCGCGCTCGGGCCATCTTTGGTCTAAATCCTTCGTCCACGCGTCGATGTAGTCCGGCCCTGTGAAATCCGACAGCGCCAATTTCTCGCTCCCCGGTCGCTATGCGTCTACCTAACGTCGCGCCGCGCTGTGGCCTGATCGCTATGCGTCTGCCTTTGGCGCGCCGTGCTGTGCCTAATCCGTCCGCGTCGGCATGCGTCCGTGGCTGAAGGAGTCGAGCCTCGGCGTATCGGGCGGCCAGTACACCGCGTCGTTGGACTCCTGCCAGGGGTTGCCGCACATGTTGGTGAGGATGTGCCACTCGGGCGCGCCGATGTCCGGATCGGGATGGAAGAGGAAGCGCTTGAGCCCCGCTTCCCTGGAGGCGTTGAGGATGCCGGCGAGGTCCCGGGCCGGCATGGCGTCGCCCGAGTGCGGCGCGCGCCCGGTCGAGACCCAGCAGATGCACTTGTCCGGGTCGCCGATGGCCTCGAGCGCCCGGCGGGTCTCCCCGTACACGATGGTTGAGAAGAACTCCTCGGGGAACCCCATTTCCATGTCCATCAGGGTGCGCACGCCCGGCAAGTCGATGCCGAAGAGGAGTTTCACCACGTCGAAGCCGTCTTCCTCCGTTAGCGTCGGGTTCCATTTCCGCAGCCGTTGCACCCAGCGGGAGACCGTCCCGTACATGCCGTCGAAACCCCGGTGCCAGTAGTAGTGCTTGGGGAAGATGAAGTCGAACCAGTCTGCCATGGCGTGGTAGTCCTGGCAGGTCAGCGAGGAGAAAGCCGCCGTGCGCGGGATGCCGCCGAGTTCCACCTTGCGGTTGAGCTTGCCGACCTGTTGGGCTATGGCGGCCATGTGGCCGAGGGCCGTTTCCCGGCGGGCGCGGAGCCAGTACAGGGCGTCCTCGTTGATGTCGAAGAGCTGCATGCCGGCCAGCATGCCGCCCGGCGCGCGGTACCGTACCTCGGCCGGGGTGAGGCGGTGGAACCGGTCCCACAGGTGTTCGATCCCCCGCTGCAGGCGGTCCATGTCATACCCCAGGGCGGCGAAGCGGGTATCCTCGCCAGGGCGTATTTCGAAGAGTTCGCCCCCGTGGTGAAAGGCGAGCTCGTAGTGCTGCTCCCCCGGACCGTCGATGAGGAAGCCATGGGCCTGGGGCAGGGCGTTCATGGCGTCCTGGACCGTCGCGGCGTGGCCGATCACGCCGTATGGATCCTCCTCCACGGGAAGGCGTCCCCCACCGAGGCCGGCGCCGAAGGTGATGATGTGCCAGCCCCTTTCCCTGGCGTCGTCGAGCATGGCCGCGAAGAGGCGTTCCTTTTCGGGATCGCGCGGCGTATCGCCAGGCGGATCGACGCCGAAGGACCGGTACACGGCGTGATCGCTGCCGAAGACCGGTATCCGCGTGCCGTCGTCCAGTTCGAAGTGGAGATAGCCCACGACGATGCCGGTGACGCCGCCGTCCTGCCACGCGTCGAAGATCCGCTTGTAATCTGTAATGTACCGTTCGAGGGGATTGTGGACGAAGATCCAGGCTTCCATTTCGGTCTCCTTGACGGGGATTGCATTCTGCCGGTAGTTGGCGTTTCGAATCGGGGTCCTTTACGAAACCCCGGATCTGATTTCATTCAGTCAGGCGGCTCGAGGCCTCGATGATTACTCGGTCAGCCGCCGGCACAGATGGGGAATGAACAGCCGGTTGTCGGCCGCGACGTAGATCAGCTCGCCTCCCATGCGGCTGAAACTCTTTCCCATGCGGTTGTAGTAGGCCGGGTCGTCCATGGGCGGCTCCCCGGCGTTCCAGTCCCAGTCCTCCTCCGTGAGGTCGTTCACCGCGATGAAGGGCCGCACGGGACCTAAGCCGTCCTGCCGGCGCAGGTTGTTGGTGATCGAGACGGACTTTTCGAAGACCTGCGGCGCCATGATCGATGAGCCGACGGACAGGAACACGCCGCCGTCGATACGCGAGACGCCCTCGGCGAAGACCTGGAAATCGATCATCCCGCCCCGCCCGTACGCGGCGCCGCCGGCCAGGGGATGGGTATAGACGATGTCGTAACCGATGCCGGGATGCACGGTGAGCGGCACGCCCAGACGAAAGGCATTCCCGGTCAGCGAATGTTGCTTGTGGGGATGTTCGACGGCGTGGCGGCCCGGTGCGATTCCGTGGCGCACGATCGACTGCAGGAGGTCGGCGCGGGCGGGCATGGCCTCGTCGTCCACGGGACCGGCGAACCAGTCCGCGAGCGCCTGCTGAAGTACCGCCGGATCAGGAATGCGGTACCCGTCCTCGACGATCATCCGGCCCACTGACTCTCCGTACCCCAGACCGTCCGCCGTGCCGGCCAGTACCGCCAGCGCCGTATGCCGGCCGGTCTCGTCCCACGTGCCGAAACATCCCCGGGCGACATGGTCGCGCACGTCCTCCTCGGACCGTCCGTGGAAGGCGTATTCCCAGTCGTGGATCACGCCCGCGCCGTTGGTGGCAAGGTGGGTGACCCAACCGCCTTCCATCATGCGCGTGACCACGGTGGCGAGCCCGTTCTTCACGAGGTGCGCGCCGTAGGCCAGCATGACGGTCGCTCCCCTGGATCGAGCCGCGCGGATGCGGTCCGCGATCGTTTCAATCTGGCTGGCCTGGCGGGATGAAGCCGGGGGCAACGGACCATCGGGATCGACGCGGATCTCGTCGATATGATGCTTGCTTTTCCGGTCCGCCAGCGGTTCGACCTGCACCCTGCGGCCATCGATACGCGGGTAGCCCATTGGCGTCCGTTTCGGAGGAAAGATGCATGGAAGAGAGGATCGATCGCCTGCCTGAAGGCTAATATACGGCCGGGGCGTGTCGCGCCAACTTTTTTCGGGGGATGATGCGGTAGCGTGCCGGATCGTTAAAACAGGGGCGTTAGAGGAAGGTTCAAACCGATCCGAAGCGGAAAGACGAGGAAGGACGTCCCGCCGTTTTCAGATGCCGATCTCCACGTTCTTGACCGACACGCCCTGGCGGGTGATTTCGAGGTCGACCCGACACGCTTCCGTGTCGATGAGCAGCCGATAGGTACCCGGCGTACCCGGGGTGAAGGAAACGGTGTCGAGGACCTGACCCTTCAGGGCGACCAGGGCCTCGTTGGTCTCCGCGACGGCCTGCTTGACGGCCGCTCCCCGGGGCGTGCCGTTGAACAGCCGGAGGAGCCGCTTCTCGGCCACGGCGCTCTGGCGACGGCGCGCGCGGCCGGACTGCAGGGTGAGTTCGAGGATGTTCTCGAGGCTGGGGACGTTTTCCGGGGAAACCTGTCCCATTTCGATGTCCCGCCGCAGGGCGAGATAGGGGATCCTGGAATCCTCGTCCGGCAGAGACGCGGTAAATCCGTCCAACTCTTCCAGCAGCAGTTCCCGGTCCTGTTCGTCGAACCTCGGGACGCCGCCGTCACGACCGGGCACTGGTGTCCCTTTCGACGGGTCCGCCGCACACCACGGGCCGCGTGCGCCGTCTGTCGGGTCCCACGGGCCGCGGCGACGCGGAGGTATCGTTTGCGGAAAACCCCGCGGCCAGGAAAGATTCTTCGGCCCCGCCGAGGCGACAGGCGGATTCACGGACAATCCTGCGCAACATACGCAGGTAGAGGATGGCCGCGTTGCTCATTTTTCCACCTCCTCGGTCACAAGGGCTTCCATTTCGTGCTCGAAACCGCCGGTCTCCACCGGGCAGTGCATACCGCATTCCTTGGGCGCGTTCTTCTCCCACCACCAGCGCCCTGCGCGGGAGTCTTCTCCGGGTTTCGTGACCCGTGTGCACGGCATGCAGCCGATGCTGGTATAACCCTGTTCGTAGAGGGGGTGCTTCGGGACGTCATAGAGTTCGATGTAGTCCCAGACCTCATCCTCGGTCCAGTCCGCCAGGGGACTGATCTTCGCCAGTCCGCCGTGGTCGTGGTCGATCTCGATCTTGCGGATGTTCGCCCGGCTCGCCCACTGGTCGCGCCGCAGCCCGGTGAACCACCCGTCCAGTCCCTCCAGGGCCCGCCGGATCGGTTCCACCTTGCGCACGTTGCAGCACTTGAAGCGCGATTCCACGGACTTGTAGAACAGGTTCACGCCGTGGGCGCCCACCATGTTCTCCACCTGGAGCAGGTCGGGGAAATACACCTGCATATCGATGTCGTAGTGGTCCCGGACCTGGTCGATGAAGTCGTAGGTCTCCTGGTGCAGGCGGCCCGTGTCCACCGTGAACACGTGGATGTTGGGATCGATCTGCCAGGCCATGTCCAGCAGCACCATCCCCTCCGCCTGGAAGCTCGTGCACAGTCCGGCGCGCCGGCCCCAGCGGTCCAGGGCCCATTCGATCACGGTCTCGGGGGATTCTCCGTCGAACTCGATGGCCAGTTGTCCGGCTTCGAATTCATCCAGGAAGTCGCGGTCCGGGTTGTCCGGGAGGTCCGGGTTGTCCAGGCGTTCCGGGTGGTCCGGGCGGTCCAGGCGTTCCATGGCGGTTATTCCTCTCCTGTTGCTAATGCGGCGACTTCGTTTCCCGTGGCTATCGCGGTCAACTCGTCATCGCTGTGGCGGTGAAAGAATCGCTGTATGGTCTCGTTGTCCGTCTTCTGGTCCAGGTAGGCGCCGAACAGCCGTTCGGCATAGAGATGAACAGACTCCGCGGGCACGCGACGGAGCACGGGCTGTCCGATGGCGGCCTGTCCGCTCAGTCCGCCGCGCAGGAACAGGTCGTATCCCCGCAGCCGTTCGCCGCCCTCGCCCCGCTCGCGAAGCGTCGTGGCCTGGAACCCGATATCGCCGATCCAGTGGTGGGCGCAGGCGTGGGGGCAGCCGTCCAGGTTCAGCCGCAGGCCCTTCGCCCGGTCGCCGAAGACCCGCTCCATGTGCTCGACGATCTCCGCCATCTTCGTCTTGGTCTCCCCGACGGAGTAGTTGCAGAAGGGCTCGCCGGTGCAGGCGATGCTGGTGCCCCGCAGGTCGTTGACCTCCATAGGAAAACCGATATCGGCCATCGCGCCGGTTACGGATTCCAGCTTTGCTTCGGGAATGTCCGTGAGGATGACGTTCTGGCGGCGGGTCAGCCGGAACTCGCCCCCGTATCCTTCGGCCAGGTCGGCCAGCTGGATCATCTGCGTGCCGGTGCACAGCCCCAGGAACACGGGGAAGCCGGCGTAATACAGTCCGTTCTGCACCTGTTCGTGGATCCCGGTGTGGTCGTGTTCCACTTCGGGCGGCGCGGGCGCCTTACCGTCGGCCAGCCGGTATCCCAGGCGCGCCTCCACCCGCTCGCGGTAGGCTTCCGGGCCCAGGTCGTCGACCATGAACTTCATCCGCGCCTTCACGCGGGACATGCGGTACTTGAGGTCTTCCTTCCAAACGTCGATGATGGCGCGGAGCACCTGGATCACATCGTCCACGGGGACGAAGACGCCCAGGTCGCTCGAAAGCCGGGGCCAGGTGGACAGGCCGCCGCCGATGCGGACCGCGAACCCGGGACTGCCCTCCCGGACGAGTCCCAGCAGGCTGATGCAGTTGATCTCCGGCGCGTTGCACTGGTGGGGGCAGCAGGATATGGTGATCTTGTGCTTGCGCGGAAGGTCGCAGTAATCCGGATTGCCGTAAAAGAAATCGGCGGCCGCCTCGATGACCGGCCGGGCGTCGAATAGCTCGTCGCCGGCCAGTCCCGCAACGGGGCAGCCCGTGATGTTCCGCACGGTATCGCCGCATCCGCCACTCGTGGACAACCCGGCGCCGTTCAGCGTTTCGAAGATCCGGGGGAGGTCGTTCAGTTTCATCCCGTGGAGCTGGATGTTCTGGCGCGTGGTCAGCTCGCCGTAGTCTCCGCCGAAATCCTGGGATACCCGGCCGATGGTGCGCAGCTTGTGGGGCGTCAGGCTGCCGCCAGGCAGTTTGACCCGCATCATGAAGTGGCCCACCTTGGGCTTGTCGTGGTACAGCCCGTACCACTGCAGGCGCACCACGTCCTCCTCCGAAATCTCCTCGTAGCCCCGCTCGATCAACTCCGGCAGGTCGTTGATGACCTCCATGGGGGCCTTCTCGTGCTTGAGCCGCTCCACGTAATTGCGCTTCCGTACCAGGTCCCAGGTGGGTTCCGGTTGTTGGCGCCTTGGTCGCCGGACCGCTTTTGCCATTTTTATTCCCATTCCAGGTGCTTCTGCCAGGTGCGTCTTCCAGGTACGCCTGGCCTCGATTTGTCGAAAACGAACTCCCAGTATACCGGGCCGGAACAGGGGCGTCAATAGAAAAATAGTAATCTTGATCAAAATAGTAAATATTGACGATCTGGCATGGCGAAAGTATTTGGTATACGAGATCCGGGCGGCCAAATCACACTGATTCGATTAGAGGGTCAAAACTGTGCAATCGCGGGGCGGGAACCGTCCTGCACCGAAGGATCTCAAACAGGGCACTTCAGGTTAAAGGAGGGATCATCGATGACCGACTATCTGAATCACGAAGGCAGGATAAGCCGGCTCGAGGGGATTATCGAACAGATCGACAAGAGGTTGGGAACGATTGAAAGAGTAGGTTTTTCGATACTTGCTACTATCACGGCGCTATTGGCCGGCGTCGCTACGATTCTGGTTAAATTGTGGTCACAATGAGTGATGAACCGGAAGGTCGCCGTGACCCGTATCAACGGTCTTTGCCGGACCCTTCACCGGATATTTCATCGGATCCTTCACCCGATTCTTCGTTCCGTTTCTTCCGCATCCACAGCCAGTAGGCCGGGATGCCCAACGAGGTGATGGTCAGCCCGATCAGCGTGTTTCCGGGGTCGCTGATGACGATGGACACGAAGAAGATCACGCCGATGAGCACGAAGATCGCGGGCGTAACAGGATACCCGAGGGTGCGGTAGGGCCGGGGCACGTCGGGACGGGTGCGCCGGAAGATGAACACGCTGAAGGTGGTCGTGATGTAGAAGAGCCACAGGGAGCCGGTCCGCGCCGCGATGATGGCGCCCCAGTCGCCCAGGAAGATGATATTGAGGATGCCCACAACGGCCAGGAACACGACGGCGTTTGCCGGTGTACGGTAACGCGGGTGGACGCGCGCGACCCATGAGAAGAACATCTTCTCACGGGCCATGGCGAAGAAGACGCGCGGCCCGGTCAGCATGCCGGCGTTCACGGTGCCGAAGGTGGAGATCATGGCGGTCGCGGCGATGAAACCTGCTCCGATCGGCCCGACGAGCGATTGCATGGTTTCGGATGCGACGCGCTCGCTCTGGGCGACGCCCGTGTTGGAGAGCACAAGCAGGTAGGCGCTGTTCACGAGCAGGTAGACGACGGTCGTCAGGGCGAGACCCAGTATGATGGACAGGGGCACCCATCGTCTCGGGTTCTTGATCTCCTCCGCCACGTAGGTCGACCCGTCCCACCCGTCGTAGGCGCCGAAGGACGCCATCATGCCGAGGCTGATCATGCTGAGGAACCCGATCGTGAGGGTGGTATCGGAAGGCCAGGCCGGCTGGAAATTACTCGTGTCGGGCGTGATCCCGAAGGCCAGGGCGACCATGAGGAGCAACCCGCCCACCTTGAGAAAGGAGGACAGGTTCTGGACGAGTCCGCCGAACCGCACGCCCAGGTAATTGATGAAGGCCAGGATGATCAGGGCGATAATCGCCACGCCCCGCATGGCCCAGTCCGGGTATGGACTGAACTGGCTGACGAAATAACCCAGGTAGGTGGAGAATACGATGGAGATGGCAGCCAGGTCGCAGGGTCGTATGACCAGGAGCGAGGTCCACCCGAAGAGAAAACTCCACAGCCGCCCGTAGGCTTCCTTCAGAAATACATACACGCCGCCTGAACGCGGCATGAGGCCGCCCAGTTCGGCGAAAGTCACCGCGCCGCAGAAGGCCATGAAGGCGCAGATGACCCAGACCAGGAGGTTCCAGCCGGAAGTACCCGCGTATCCGGCCACGATGGCGGGACCCGCGAAGATACCTGAGCCGATGATCCCACCGACAATCACGGCCGTCGCCGAGACCGGTCCCAGGTCCCGCTTGAGTTCGGTTTCTTCCCCGAAGGAATCGGATCGGGCGTCGGATCGGGCATCCTGCTGAGCATCGCTCATGGCTGCCTCGAATGAGTTTTCTGGATGGGTTATTAAGCGGTGATGTGCTTAATGTGGTCTTTGTTTCGGCGCGTGTAAATGATTAATCGCGCGAACCGGGGTCGGAAAACGGCTTTCTGCCCGGCTTCGGGCATCTATCTCGCTCCGCCCGCGATGCCCAGCCCGATAATCCGGTCGGCGTTGCGCCAGAGGATCTTCTCACATACATCGGGAGTGATGTGCCCCTCGTCCCGCCGGGCGCGGAGCCACTCGATATGCTGGAAATCGAGCTCGGCGTCCGTGTGGTCGAGCCCCAGCATCAGGTGGTCCTGGAATTCGTCCAGGAACTCGAAGGTGAAGGCCGGGTCGCGGGTCAGGGCATTGAAACCGGAGCCCGCCGACAGGTCGCCGCACAGGTTGGGATAGGTCCGGAACAGCCTGGGCAGCGTTCCGCCCGGTGCGACCGGCGTGTTTGGATAGCCCTCTTTCTTGTCTGCCGTGAGATCGCCGCTGATCTCGCTCCAGAAGGAGGCGCTGTGGCCGAAGAAGCGCAGACCGGGAAACTGCTGAAGAGCCTTTTCGAACCGTGGAAAGCCCAATTCGTCGATCACCCCGTAAGTAACCGCTTCGGGAGGGGAGGTATGGAAGGTCACTGGAAGGCCCAGGTCCTCGCACGCGGCGAAGAGATTCCAGAGCCTCGGATCGTCCCAGTACACCCGGCAGGTCAGCTCTCCCACGCCCTTTGCCCCGCGTGCCACGTATTGATCCAGCACATCGCGGAATGCGTCCACGCTGTCCAGGTCGTAGCGGCGCACGTCGAAATCGCAGAAGGGGATGAACCGCCCGGGGTAGAGCCGGCAGATGTCGAAGACCTCGCCCATGCTCTGGGGTTCCCCGATCACCTCGGCGGACGTGAGCGGCAGGATGACCGCCTTGTCGATCCCCTTCTCGTCCATGCGCCGGACCTGCTCTTCGGCCGACATCCAAGGCAAGCCGTTGTTGCGTTTCTTCAGCACCGGCCAGCGAAAGACGTGGGCGTGAATGTCGATGACCATGGTGGTCCTTTTTCTTACGCTACGGTTTTCAGCCGGACGGCGGGAAGCCGTTTCAACTGCTGGTTCAGCGGGTCTACCTCGATTCCGAACAGGCCAGCGCGTGCTCCCTCACCCCAGCCCCCACACCTCAGCCGCCGTACCCCCAAGCAACCGGTCTTTCTGGTCGCCGGTCAGGAAGTCGTAACCCTCCCGGACCAGCCGGAGCTCATCTGCCAGTGAAAGCCAGTTGTGCTTCACCCGGTGATGGCCGGGGTAGCCGGTGCCCCACATGGCCCGTTCCACCCCGAAGGCGTCCAGGAGCGCGCGGATGAAAGGGTGCATGTCGCGGAAGGGGAAGGGCTCCTGCGACCGCCCCTTCACGTCCGATATCTTCACGAACATCCGCTCGTGGCAGGCGAGGTCGAGAATGGGCTGAAAAACCTCCATCCCGGTTTCAGGATCAGGATATCCCATGTGGTCGATGATCAGCGTCAGGTTCGGATGGCGCCGGGCGATTTCGTCAATTTGGTGCGCGTCCCAAGGCTTCATGTGGAACTGGACCACCGCGTCCCGCGCGGCGAGTTCCTCCCACATGGCCCTGTTCTCTTCTTTCACGAGAATCTGCTCGTCCGGATAGTAGAAGGGGTGGAAACGGAAACCGACTAATCCGCGGTCTTCCATCCAGTACCGGACCAACTCCGCGTTCCCTTCGGTATCCTGCGGGTCGATCAGGCCGTGCCCCACGAACCGGTCCGGAAACCGGGCCACGGAATCGGACATGTACCCGTTGTCCCACGTCGACCACGACGTCTGCACCAGCACGCTCAAGTCCACGCCGTTGGCGTCCATGTCCTCAATCAGCTCGTCCGCCGTGCCGGGCTCGTCCGGTTCCGCCGTCCACGTCGGCGCGGTGGGTCCCACCGGGTACCGGGGCGGGTCGATCTCCCAGACGTGTACGTGGGTATCGACGATCATGGGGTTATCCTTATCCTTTAAGTTGCATCATACATTGCAGGTATCATAGGCGGCCTGCATCGCCGCCAGCGGGTCGCCCAGGGGTACGAACTCGTGGCCCACGAATCCCGTATATCCGGTCTCGGCGATGGCGCGCATGACGGGCGGATAGTAGATCTCCTGGGTCTCGTCGAGGTCGTTCCGCCCGGGGTTGCCCGCCGTGTGGAAGTGGCCGATGTGGTCGATGTGGTCCCGGATGGTCCGGATCAGGTCGCCTTCCATGATCTGCATGTGGTAGATGTCGTAGAGCAGCTTGATCCGCGGCGAGCCGACCCCCTCGCAGACGGACACGCCCCATTCTGTATAGTCGCACTGGTAGTCCGGGTGATTCACCTTGCTGTTGAGCAGTTCCATGCACAGGGTGACGCCCTTCTCCTCGGCGGCCTTCGCGACGCGCAGCAGGCCCTCGATGCAGTTGTCGCGGCCTTCGTCGTCGGACTTGCCCTCCCGGTTGCCCGAGAAGCAGATCAGGCCGGGAATGCCGTACTCGACGGCCTGGTCCATGTTGGCCAGCAACTCGTCCTCGATGCGGTCGTGGTTCTCCCGTTTGTTCAATCCGTCGGGCAGGGACGCATGGCCCACGACGATGGCGATGTCCATGCCGGCGTCGCGCACCCGGTCCCAGTGTTCCTCCGGCAGCATCTCGACGGAAGCGTAGCCTATTCGCGCCGCTTCCCGGATAAGCGATTCCGGGGTTAGGCCACCCCGGTTGAAACTGCCGAAACAGATGGACTGCCTGATGGTGCTCATTGAAGGCTCCTTCACCCGTACGCGCCGTGTTCCAGGAATCCGAGCAGGCGCTTGCGGCGCGTGTCGGCGTCCCGGTACACGTGCTCGGGCATGGTGTAGTCGATGAAGGGAAAGTACTTGTGGCCGATGACGCGCCGCGCGTAGGTGATCTGGGTGATGTACCGCGTGCGGTCGCTCCGGTTCGGTCCGCCCCGGTGCCAGACCTGGTTGTTGAACATGGTGACGCTGCCCGCCGGGCCGAGATTGTAGTGGATCCGGTCCTCCCACTCGGTGCCCCCCAGCGAATCGGGACAGGGCCGGCCGAAGAGGTGGGACCCCGGAATGACTTCCGTGCCGCCGTGTTCGGGTTCGGTGACGTCGGTGAGATAGTAGTTGCAGGTGAAGAAGAGGACCGGAAGACGGATGTTGTCCGGAGGGTCTCCGTCCGTCACCAGGAAATGGGGCGCGTCGTCCTGGTGCCACCGGAAGGAACCGCCGGGACGGGTCACGAAGGAGTTGTTGTGGATGACGTGGCAGTTCTCGGCCACCAGCGCTTCGGCGAAGCTGACGATGGGCTCGAGGTCGAAGAGGCGGCGGTTCGTCTCGCTGAACTCGAACATGCGGTGGCACAGCGCCATGTGCTCGCTGACCGAATTCAGCCCGTTCGGGTTCTCCCGCAGGCCGAAGTCCAGGTCCCCGCGCAGGGCTTCGCACCAGTCGGGCGGCAGCACGTTCTCCAGAAAGAGGAATCCCTGGCGGTTGAACGTATCGACCCAGTCCTGGATCTGCGCCTGGTCCGCGGCCTGGCCGGCCAGGGGGACGGTATCGGTGGTCATGCCGTGTCCGTTAGTCGACCGTTTATGAGAATTGAGTTAATAGATTAAGAGATAAGGTTCACGTGTATGGGAATATACCCGTCCACATGAAAACCGAATTAAACGACGCTATTATGAATGTGCAAGGGATTAAGTCCCTGGATATTCGGGGCCAGCCAGCTCACACGAAGAGGATTGACTGGGGCAGTGAGGTAGCGTATTCTAAAGTAGTGGTCCAATCCATGGACACTGGGGTTTGAGAAGAAATCCCAAGTGCACCTCCTACCCGACCGAACGTTTGTGTTTGACTGTGGTTCGTCCGCACGTCGGCCGGGCGAGACGGCCGCGGAAAACCGATGCGGATGGGATTGGAGGAAGCAAGGAGAGCAACTATGATTCGCCCAACCGGGGTGAAAGCCCTTGAAGGACATCGTCTCTGGCTCGAGTACTCCGATGGGTCCGCCGGAGAGGTCAATCTTTCCCATCTAGCGGGAATTGGGGTGTTTACCGCTTGGAATGATCCTGGGCGCTTTGAGCAGGTCCATATTGCGCCGCACGGAGCTATTGCCTGGGACGATGCCCTTGAACTCTGCCCCGATGCGCTGTACTTGGCGCTCTCCGGCAAGTCTGTCGAAGAAGCCATGCCCGGCGTGCGGGCACTGACTGAAAATGCCTGAACTCTGCCGATTTTACGGAATCGTCATACGCATGTATTTCGCCGATCACGGACCACCTCACTTTCACGCGTCATATGGCGAGGACGAAGCATTGGTGAGTATAGACAACCTGGCTGTACTCCATGGACGTCTACCACGACGTGCACGAGAACTCGTTGTTGAATGGGCTTCGCTTCATCAACCGGAACTTCGAGAAGCCTGGAAAAAAACAAGTCGTCTGACCCCACCCGGCAAGATTGCTCCTCTAGAGTAAATGGGACGATGACCTACCTCATCGTATAAGGCAAGACCTCCAGCAGAAAAGTAACACCTTCCTTTATATCCAAATCGTCAAGCATGCAAGCTGTCTTCGAGACTGCTTCATGTTCGTATCTCGGCCAGCTACTTTATGCCAGGTCTTTTTGATAATACTCCTTGACTTTATTTTAATAACTAGTTATCTGACTAGTCATAATTGGCATCTTCGATATGATTGGAAACGTCGGTCTTCGATCTGGAGACTTCATGCGCAGGGAATGGCAGGTCCAGGAAGCGAAGGCGAAGTTCAGCGAACTCCTCGAGACAAGCCGGGTGGAGGGTCCTCAGGTCGTGACCAAGCGGGGCGTGAAAACGGCCGTCCTGGTTTCCATCGAAACGTGGGAACGGATGGAGCGGTCGGCCCGGCTCGGCCTGAAGGATTTGCTGCTGTCGCCGGACGCGCGCACCGAATCCCTGACGCCACTGCGTGAAAAACGCCGGTCAGGTAGTGCAACAAGCGAGAAATAAGCCGGCAATGTGCGTAAAACAGTCCTTCAACGAGTGTGGAATGACCCATGTATCTCCTGGATACCGAGTTCGTATCGGAGCTGCGGAGGAGAAAGCCGCACCAGGGTGCGCTGGCGTGGTTTCTGGGACTGGCCCCGGACCAGGTCTACCTTTCGGCCGTGACCGTGGGCGAGATACAGACGGGCATCGAGTTCGCCCGGGCAAAGGATGCTTCCCGTGCGGCGGAACTGGAGTCCTGGATGGGCAAGTTGATGGATTCCCAACGTATCCTCCCCATGGATCCGGCGGTCTTCCGCGTGTGGGGAAGGCTTCTTTACCGCCGGTGGGACGTCCGCATGACCGATGCCATGATCGCCGCGACGGCCGTGGTGCACCGGCTGACCGTGGTCACCGGGGACCCGGAAAGCTACGACCGGCTCGGTGTGGAGACGCTGAATCCCTATGGTGAAGGACGACGCGAGGAAGGACGGCGCGAGGAAGGCCGACGCGAGGAAGGATGACACGAGGAAGGACGGCAAAAGATTTGACGCCGTCGCCGCCTTCGACCGGGAGTACATGCCATGTATGACGTAGACGCCGTCGCCGCCTTCGACCGGGAGAACGTGGCGGACATCAAGGCCCGCCAGGGCCGGATCAACGAGGACGGGCGCGCGGCCGGGCTGAAGATCACGGACGTGCGCACCTGGCGCGTACTGATGCCGTGGCGGGGCACGAAGCGATGGGACGGGTCCGCGGAGGGGTTCTCATTCGCCGAATTCGAAACAGACCAGGGCCTGGTGGGCGTAGCCGAAGGTTTGTCCAGCGAGGCCGACGCGCTGCGTTCCCGGGTCCTGGGAAAAAACCCCTTCGAACCGGAGATCCGCGGGCTCCTGGGCCTGGCCTACTGGGATTTCGCCGGCAAGATCGCCGGCAAGCCGTTCTGCCAATACCTGCGCGAGGTCTTCGAACTCGACACGCCCGTGGTCACGAAGATCCCCATCGCGGCTTACACCTGGTACCGCTTCCCCGACGTGAACGGCGAGCACGAGGTGACCTTCGAAACCTATCCCCAACACGTGAAATCGCTCATGGAGGACGAGACTTTCAGGATCATCAAGCTGTCCATGTGCGATTTCGAGCCCCATCGTTACGTCGAGCTCATCCACAACATCCGTGACGAGGCCGGTTTCGACGTGGACATCCGCGTCGATCCCCACGCGTCCTGGAGCGAGAGCGAAGCCCTGCGGTTCATGCAGGGGGTGGAGGACTGCCGGATCGAATGGATCGAGGAACCGGTCGGCGGCCGGTTCGAGAACATCTTCCGCGCCGGCCACCGCCTGCGGCTCATGAGCAGCATCCCCATATCCTCCCATGTCTGGCTGCCGCCGCTCCGCAGGGACGCGGCGCCCCGCCCATACGGCACCTACGTTTCGGGCCGATACGGCGACGAGACGCTGGATCAGCCGCTGGACCTCGACGCCATGCGCCGGCACGTGCCCGCCGACGTGTCCGCGCCGGACGCCTACGCCGGACCGCTGGCCCTCAAGCGGTACTATGACACCGCCCGGTTCATGGGCATGGAGCTGGGTATGCACAGCGCCTACGAACTTGGTCCGGGCACGGCCATCCGCCTCCACGTCGCCGCCTTCGCCTTCCCCTACACCATACCCTATCACATCGTGCACGGCAACGGGACCATGCCCATGTCGCTCCACGGCCTGGACGCCCATTACAACCAGTGGGTGGGTGACGTCATCAAGGGCGGCAAGATGCCCTACGAGGACGGGTGCCTGCGCGTTCCCGAGGGACCCGGCCTGGGCGTGAAGCTCGACCACGACCTGCTGGACGCGTACCGGTGGACCGAGGAAAAGCAGGATCTGCACACCCGCCACATCGAGGCGATCCGGGCGAACCATCTCGACCGGCTGGGCTGGCGCAAGGACCGGATGGGGTGGCTGCGATAGGTGCGGACCGCCCCGCCGGGTTGACCGCGCCGCCGGCCGAACACGCGCCGCCGGGTTGACCGTTCTGCCGGGGCGACCGCACGAACCGAACCACCGCCGCGCCCTTCAGTCCTTCCGCAGCCCGCCCACCCTCCACAGCACGCCGACCACCCCCAGGCTGGCGAACACGCCGCAAATCGTGAGGGCCAGGGGCGCGCCCGCGATCCCGGCCAGCCCACCGACGAGCAGGCGCCCGGGCGGACCGCCGCCGATGGCGAGGACGAGGAGGCCCATGACCCGGGGCCGCATGGCGTCGCTGGACGTGCGGAGGACGATGGAGGACTGCATGATCCCGAATCCGGTCTGCCCGACGCCCACCAGAATCAGCATCGCGAGCGAAAGCGGGAAGGACGTCGAGACGGCGAAGACCAGCGTGGCCAGGGCGTTGACCAGGGAACTGACGGTGAAGACCAGGCCGTCGCGGTAGTGTTGGCCCAGCCGGTCGATGAGGGCGATGCCGAGGATGGAGCCGATGCCGGTGCCCGCGCCGAGGATGCCCAGTTCCAGCGGCCCCAGGAAGAGGACGTCCCGGACGAAGACGGGCAGCAGGACCTGGTAGGAGAAGGCGAAGGCGTTCATGATGAACGTTGTGAGCAGCACGCCCGAGATCCTCGGGTGGCGGCGGGAATACCGGTAGCCGAGGAGCAGGTCCTTCATGGGGCCGAGCCGCCCCTTCTTCCGGCCCTTGCGGTCCGTAGCGGCGGAGAGCCGGACGATCACGACGATCTGGACGACCTGCAGGAGAAAGAGGGCCAGGAAGCCGCCTTTCGTCCCGGCGAACTCGAGCAGGATGCCGCTCATCAGCGGCCCGATCAGCCGGGAGATGTTCTGGGGCACCGTCTCCAGCACCATGGCGTCCGTCGTCCGGTCCTTGCCCACCAGATCCGGGATGAGCGCCCGGCGGCAGGACCAGTCGTAGGCGCTGCCCAGGCCGATCAGGACGGAGCCGAAGACGACGTGCCAGAAGGCCAGGTGGCCGAGCAGGGCGAGGACCCAGAAGAGGCCGTTGACGAAGCAGTTGATGAACTGGGCGGTAACGATCAGCCGGCGGTAGCTCACGTACCGGACCACCGTGCTGAAAAAGGGGCCGAAGAGCATGAACGGCGCCATGCGGCAAAAGCTGACCAGCGCCACCATGCCGGCCGAGTCGGTCAGTTCCAGCACGACCCAGCCGACGATCAGTTCATCCATCCAGCGCGTCTGCCACCAGATGCTGCTGGACAACCAGAGGTTACGGAAGTCGGGGATGGAAAGCAGGCGGGCCGCTTTCCAGCGTGAGCCGAGCCGGACGAACATGGACGCCCTGTGGAAAATCCTGTTGACGGGCAGGTGGGACCATCTATATTCCGATTTATCTGATATGATCGGCACCACCGATAACCGGATCTCCTCCTCGTCTGCCGACAATCCGGTCCGCCGGTGATTCTGGGACAAGTAAGCCTTTCTATCGGCCACAGTCAAGCGTTCCGCATACCCTTTCGAACACCGTGATCACGCCTGCTCGAAATATAGGAGTGTCGTCATGAGCGACGGGCTTCGCATCCTGTCCATCGGTGCGCATCCGGCCGATATCTTCGACCAGTCGGGCGGCGCCATGGCCCATCACACCTCCCGCGGCGACTGGGTGGGATGCGTCGTGCTGACCCACGGCGCCCGCGTGCACGACAAGGTCATCAGCGACGAAATGTTCCACGCGGAGGAGGTGCCGGACGGGGACACCCTGAAGCAGATGATGGCGGAACGGTCTGACGTGAAGGCGGAAGAGGTGAAATCGGCGTGCCGCGCCCTCGGCGTGGAAGACGTCTATTTCATGGGGGCGGACGATGCAGTGCTTCTTCCCGAACGTCCCATCGTACGCCAGCTCGCCAGTCTCCTGCGTGAGCTGAAGCCGGATATCATCCTCACCCATTTCCCCGATGAGGGCGGCGGTACCTGGAACCCCCACGCCGTGGCCGGCCGCATCGTCATGCTCGCCATGGGCCTGGCCGGTTCCGTCGATCCGGGCGACCGGCGTCCACCCCACCAGGTGGCCCAGGTTTTCTACTGGGGCTGCGGCGCGGCGAGTCTTCCCAGGAACGTCTGGGAAGCCCGCGGCGGGTACTACAACGACGTCTTCATCGACATCACGGACGTGGTCGACAAGAAGCTGGCGGCGCTGGACGCTCTGGTGAGCCAGGGCTACGGCGGCGCGTACGCGCGCAAGCGCATCGAGACGTCCGACGGGGCTTTCGGCAACGCGGCCAACGTCGCCTACGCCGAAGGGTTCATTTCGCTCAATGCCGAGACCCAATACTACTTCCCCGTCTCGTCCTATGCCCTCGAACGGGCCCGCCGATCGGACCACGAGAACATCGAAATAGTCAGTTACAAGTACGAAGCGTGAAGGAGATCACCATGCAGCGGGTGGGGTTCATTCTCAAAGTCAAGGAAGACATGATCGAGGACTACAAGAAGCACCATCGGGAGGTCTGGCCCGAGATGCTGGAGGCCTTGCAGGACGCGGGCTGGCGCAACTACTCGCTGTTCATGCGGGAGGACGGCCTGCTCTTCGGTTACTGCGAGACCCCGGATTTCGAAAAAGCGCTGGCCAGGATGGCGGAGACGGACGTCAACGCGCGATGGCAGGAGTTCATGGCACCCTATTTCGAGAACCTCGGCGGCAAGCACGCCGACGAGAACATGGTGCCGCTGGAGCAGGTTTTCTACCTGGAATGACAGGTGTCTACCTGAGATAAAAGCAAAGCGCGCCCCCGCGCGCAGGGCAACAAGGGTAAAACAAGACCACTTGGACACAACCACCCTCGATACGCCCGTCCTGACACAAGACGAAAAGCGGTTGATCCGGGACATCACCGATTCGCTGAAGGAATGCAGGAATCCGGACGCCGCGCACCTCGACCAGGCGATCTGCGAGTCCATCGCCCGGTTGAGCGATCTGGCCAGGGTCATGAACGCCTATCCCTCCCTGCTGGAAAGCCAGTCCCTCGGCCAGCAGCGGCGGGATGCCACCTCCCTCATCGAGGCGTTGTCCAACGCCACGCTCTTCACCGTCGACATGCTGCTTCCCATGCGGGCCGCGGTCGGGCAGGTGTACGTCATGGCGCGGCTGAACCTGTTCCGTCTCCTGCACCAGGTGGTCCAGGAAGCGCTGGGCGGCCGGGACGAGTTTACGGCCGTGGAAGACGCCATCGGCGCCCGGATCAGCCAGAGCATACACAACAAGGTGATCGAATCGCTGCTGATCGCCATCGTCTGCGACGACAGCCTCGGCCGCGCGGTCCGCATCAAGGCGGCCACCGCCCTGACCCACCTCTGGGAAGACCGGTTCTCCCGCCGGATCGAAGCCTTCCTGCCGGTTCTCGAGACCACCTGGGAAGCCCGGCGGCAGACCACCGTGCAGCTGGGTACCCTCATGGGGGTTTCCGAAGTATTCGCCCTGATGCGCGCGGGCGGCGACATCCGGTTCCTCGACTATTTCTCCAGGAAGACCTGTCCGCCAGAGGAACTGCAGGCCTTTCGCGAATTCCTCTTCAGCGTGTCCACCGAGGAACTCGAATCCCTGGGCGAGAAACTGGTCGAGGGGCATCACAGGGCGTCGTATCCGGGCGTCGATACCACCCTTTCCCTGTCGCCCACCTATCTCTACAATCATTCGGCCACCGACTTCGTCACCCAGCTCTACCTGTTCTTCGTCAAGCGCCATCTCGAAGCCCACGCGCGGCGGATCCGTAACCTGCCCGGTCCCAAGCGCACGGCCGAAGAATACGTCATGGTCTATTTCCTGGAACAGTCCTGCTCGATGGACGGCGACCGGGACGGCGATAGAAAGGACGACACGAATTGATCAAACTCGGTTGCATGTCCTTGAGTTACGGCCACGCCATTTCCGAAGGCCGCATGGACCTGTTCGACTTCATCGACCGCGCCCGCGAAATGGGACTCGACGGGATCGACATCCATACCCGGGCGCTGGCGTCGGAGAATGACGCGTATCTGCGGGACGTGCGTATGCGGTGCCTGCAGCGGGGGCTGGCCATCTCCTACCTGGGCATCAGCAACAATTTCGGGAAGCCGGCCGGGGAGATCGCCGCCGAAATCAAGATGGTCAAGCACTGGATCGACGTGGCCGCGCGGCTGAACGTGCCCCTGGTCCGGATCTTCGCGGCCTGGGACCGGGAGGACACGCCCGCGCGCGTCACCTGGTCCCGGATGATCTACGGCATTTCCGAAGTGGTGGATCACGGGGCCGCCCGGGGCGTGGCCGTGGGGCTTCACAACCATAATCACGGCTGCGTGACCCGCACCGGCGACGACGTCGTGCGCATCCTGAACCAGGTGGATCGCCCCACGTTCACCCATATCCTCGACACGGGCCAGTACGCCGGATCGCCGGGCGCCTCGGGCAGCAGGGGCAACCCGGACCCCGCCTACGATTTCTACGGCAGCATGGAGAAGAGCGCGCCTTACGCCGCGCACGTGCGGGCGAAGTTCTACCGCATCCAGTCCGGCGAGGAGGCGTGGCTGGACTATCCCCGCATTCTGGGGATCCTGAAGCAGGTCGGTTTCAACGGCTGGATGTCGGTGGTCTATGAAGGGCAGGACGTCGAAGCCGAGGAGATCGCCGTACCCAAGGCCGTCGCCTACCTGCGGCGACTTCTCGCCGAAAACGGCATGTGAGATTATGAGAGTAGTGTGGTGATGTGCCGGCACGACTCGGGGTTCAGTTCCACGGAGATGCTGCGGCGCCGGAGCGCGCGCGCGGCCAGGGCGATCGTGCCCTGCCCGGCAAAGGGGTCCAGGACCGTCTCGCCCGTGTATGACCAGAGGCGGATCAGGCGCCTGTAGGGATGTTCCAGGTTATCATCGGGCGTCCAGACGGCCCGGCGGCCCGCCCGCCATGCTTCCTCGGATATACCACTTTTTTCCACGACACCAGGCGGCGGCGCTTCCGATTCGCCGGGCTTCCGGTAGGCCAGGATGGTCTCGGCGTGCACCTTGGGCCGGCATCCGAGCGGCATGCGGGCTTCCCGCGGCTCCTCCCGCACCACCTTCCCCGGTTCGAACCAGTACCAGGTGGCCTCGTACTGAAATCCGGCCTCCTTGAGACCGCGATGTGTATCGGCCACAAGGGCGACCGGTTCCTCCCGCCAGAGCAGGTCGGCGATCCAGACGATCATCGCCCTGCCGGGCATGAGACACCGGTGGCACTGCGCCCATACCTCGGAGAGCGAGGCCAGGAAGTCCGGATAGGTCTGGCCGAAACCGATCTGGTCCGGATGGCCGTAGTCGCCGCTTTCCCACCAGGGTGGACAGGTCAGGACCAAGCCGGCGCACCCGTCGGGAATCGGGTCCATCCTGCGCGCGTCGCCCAGCCAGAGCTGGGCCTGGTCGTCATCGTGGAAGAGGCGCATAGCGGGAAGTAAGGACCGGCGGCGGCCGTAACAGCCGGATCAGGCTTCGGGCCAGACTTGGGCCAGGGCGCTTGAAATGATCACGGAACTGGGGCCGTCCACCCGGAAGCACTCCTCCGCCGACAGGGCTTCGTCCATGAGCACGCCCGTCATGGACCGGGGCCAGCCGAACCACCGGTAGACCGCCTTCTCGTCGACGGCCCCTGCGGACTCCACGGCACCCACGAGCAGGCTGCGCATGGCATGACGGCGGGTCATGGAAACGGCTTCTCTCGCCGTCTCGTCGGGCACCCACCGCTTCGTCAGCTCCCATACGCACGAGGCCGCGTCATGAAGGTTCCTGCCGAGCCGTCCGGTCCGTTCGGGTACGATCAACCACAGCTTCTCGAGTTCCAGCAACGCTTTGCGGAAAGTCAGTGCGTCCATGCGGGCGGATCCCGCGAGCCGGTCCCGCAGCGCCCGCCCCGTGGCCGGCCCGTCCCGTTCGATGCAGTCGGCCAGGTGGAACGCCGCCGGTGAGATCCGGTTGCGCTCCCGGGCGCCCCGGAAGCCTTCCCCTTCCATGGCCAGCAGGGCCGCCCAGTGCTTCCGGGCGACCAGCGTGGGCTTGCGCTTCACGAAGGTGCCGAACAGGCAGGGCACGGCTTCGGGCAGGTCGCTCAGCCAGATGCTGGCGATGCCCTGTCCCGTGCTGATCCGGTTACCGTTACCGTCCAGGCCGGTCCTGCCGTCTATGGCCTCCTGGATACTGGGAAGTTCGGTGCCGGAGTAGACCGAGACGAAACACCGCTCCAGGATGAACTCGCCGGCCTGTTTCCTGCTTTTCAGGCGGCGCGACGGGGACAGGCGGTGGTTTTCGGTCACGCGCCCGCGGACGCCGTCGGGCAGCATGGGAAACAGTTTCGACTTGGTGAGTATGGACATGAACGGTGCTTTCTGCGGGTCACGCGGCGGTCTGCGGGTCACGCGGCGGTCTGCGGGTCACGCGGCGGTCTGCGGGTCACGCGGCGGTCTGCGGGTCACGCGGCGGTCTGCGCGGCCAGCGCCGCCCCGATGATCCCGGCCTGGTTCCTCATCCGGGCGGGCACGACCTCGGTATCCACGGTGAGGCACGATGAGAACTTTTCGTACTTGTTGCTGGCCCCACCGCCCACGATGATCAGGTCCGGGCGGATCAACTCGTCCAGCCTGCGCAGGTACTCGTTCACCCGTCCGCCCCATTCCTCCCAGCTCAGGCCCTTCGCCTTCCGGACGCTTTCAGCGGCGTATTTCTCCGCGACGCGGCCTTTCATCTCGATGTGGCCGAATTCCGTGCTGGGCACGAGCGTGCCGTCGACGAACAGGGAGGTGCCGATGCCGGTCCCCAGGGTCGCGATGACCACCACGCCGTCCCGGTCCCTGCCCGCACCGTACCGCATTTCCGCCATGCCCGCGGCATCCGCGTCGTTCACGAAAACGACTGCCCTGCCCGTCGCCTTCGCCATGCGTTCGACGACGTTGACGCCGATCCAGGACGCGTCGATGTTCGCGGCGGTACGCACGGTACCGTGCTTGATGACCGCGGGAAAGCCGAATCCCACGGGGCCCTGCAGGTCGAAGTGCCGGACGATCTCCGCCGCGGTCTCGATGACTTTCTTCGGCGTGGCCGGCCGGGGGGTGTCGATCCTGAAGCGTTCCGTCTCGAGGCTTCCGGTTTCCAGGCAGACCGGCGCGCCTTTGATGCCCGTTCCGCCGATATCGATCCCCAGAAGACTCATGCGGGTTCACCTTCCGTCGATTCTTCTTCGGCCTGGACGGCATCGCGGTCGCGTGGGGACGTGATCCGCCAGTAATAGCCATCCGGGTCCAGCATGCGGAAGTCCGTGGCGCCCCAGGGCTGTTCCTTCAGCGGCTCGTGTATGGCCACCCCGGCCTGTTGCATCTTCGCATGGAACTGGCCGATATCCGAGATTTCCAGGACCAGTTCTACCCCCACGCCGCGGGCGAGCGACTCGACGGGCTGTTCCCCCGGGTCCGGATACCAGAGCAGTTCGTCGGTCTTCAGTCCGAGGACCAGTTCGTTCCGCTGGAGCAGGATGTAACCGGGATCGTTCGACAGTTCCTTGAAGCCGAAGGTCTCCGTGTAGAATGCAGCGGACACCTGCAGGTCCTTGACGGCCAGGTTGACCTGGAGTCTCACGGACTGACTCTCGACCTGGACCTGGTCGGCCCGGGGGCCGCGGGATGTAAACTGGACGGTATACGTCACCCGGTCGCCGACCTGCAGTAATGAAAACTGCCCGTCCGTAATATTGGATCGATGGAAAAACAGGTCCTCGTTCTCCGGGGTGTTGATGAACCCGTAACCCCTGGTGTGGTTCAGCCTGGTGATCGTACCCTGCGGCATGACTGTCCTGTCCCGGTTCCTGGGAACCGCCTTGGAAGAAGACCCGGTTTATCGAAAAGAGGAGGTGGAATCTGGCGAGACCACGCCGGCCATTCCCACCTGAGGCAGGCATGGCAAAGGAGATGAGCACTCGTGCTTCGCCTGCCTGGAACAACATGCCGGCCAACCCCGGAAACGGAGCCGCCGGCGAAGTCCCATGTTAGGTTTGCACAACCGGTCAAGTCAAGGGTTTTCTTGTTCCCTTGCGCAGGTACATAACGCAGGTACATAGAGGTTGACAACCGGCTTTGATTCGCCTAGACTATCCGGAGTGTCCGGACGATGAAAACACCCGTAGGAACAGGGACTTCCCGCAGACCGGGACCCTTAATCCGAACCCTTTACCGGCATGCGCCTGTTACATTTCAAATCGATATTGCTGGGTGCGCTGATCTGGTGCGGATGCGACCAGAACCTGCGCCCCTTGCCCGAAGACGGCGGGCAGCCGTCCGGCAGGTCCTTCGTGGAAGCGCAGCGGCCCATCGACGGCGGCCGGGTGGCCGGCCGTAGCTTCGAAGAAGGACAGCCTACCGCGCCCCCTGCAGACGGTACGAGCGTCTCGGGAACCATCGACATCGCGCCGGAACTCTTCGCGCGGCTCAGGGGGTCGGAGACCATGTTCGTCATGGCGAGACGGGGCCAGGGCGGCCCGCCCATGGCCGTCAAGCGTTTCAGGAGCCTGCGGTTCCCCATGCCGTATACGCTGACCGGCGCGGACCAGGCCGTCCAGGGCCCGCCCTTCTCCGGGGAAGTCACCATCGTCGCGCGCATCGACCTGGACGGAAACGCCGGCGTCCCGCAGGCCGGCGACATGGAAGGGTTCAACGCGCGGGTGGTCGTTGGGGACTCCGGGGCGGACGTCGTCATCGACCGGCTGTACTAGTCGGCGGCCACATCATGAATACCGAACTGCTCACAGCGCCCGAAACCCTCCGACGGCTCGTCCTCGACCTGCGCCAGATGGAGACCTTCATCGAGGATCCCCTCGTCGTCCGGAAGGCGGACGGGGTCTGGTACGAGGACGTAAACGGGCGGCGTATCCTGGACGGCCTGTCGGGCATCTTCACCGTGAACGCCGGCCACGGCAACCGGAGGATCATCGAGGCGATCAAGGCGCAGCTGGACACGATGGCCTTCGCGCCTCCGCTCCACGCCACCAGCCCGCCGGCCATCGAGCTGGTCCAGCGGCTGGCGGAAGTCACGCCGGAAGACCTGAACACCATCAAGCTCCTGTCCGGCGGATCGGAAGCCACCGAGTCGGCCATGAAGCTGGCGCGGCAATACCACCGGCAGACCGGCAACCCGGGCAAGTTCAAGGTGATCTCGCGGTTTCACGGGTACCATGGCGCGACCATGGGGGCCCTGTCGGCCACGGGCACGCGCCGGCGCAAGACCATGTTCGAACCCACGCTGCACGGTTTCCTGCACGTCCACCCGCCGACCTGCTACCGGTGCCCCTATGAAAAGACCTTCCCGGACTGCGAGGTCTTCTGCGCCCGGACGGTGGAGGACCTCATCGAGCTGGAAGGCGCCGAGACCATCGCCGCGTTCATCCTGGAACCAGTGGGGAACACCGGGGGGATCATCATGCCGCCGCCAGGGTATCTACCCGAGTTGCGGGATATCTGCAACCGGCACGAAATCCTCCTGATCTACGACGAGATCATCACCGGCTTCGGCCGTACCGGCAGCATGTTCGCGGCCCAGACTTTCGAGGCGGCGCCCGACATCCTCTGCATGGGCAAGGGCATGTCCAGCGGATACGTGCCCCTGGCCGGGATCGCCTTCCGGGATGACATCGCCTCCGCCTTTCTCGGCAGGGAGGAGGACGAGGTCGAGTTCTCCCACGGCCACACCTTCGGCGGCAACCCGCTGGCCGCGGCGGCCGGCCTGGCGAATCTGGCGGAGATCCGGGAACGGGACCTGTGCGCCAGGGCACGGGAGACGGGCGACTATGTCCGCCAGCGGCTGGAGGAACTGCGGGCAAACGGCATCGTGGGTGACATCCGGGGTTGCGGCCTGCTGGCCGGGATCGAGTTCGTGGAGGATCCCGAGACCCGCACGCCCTTCGATCCATCGGTGAAGTTCGGCGTGCAGGCCGGCCAGGCCGCGCTCGGAAAAGGGCTGCTGACGCGCTTCGATCCGAACTGGATCGCCCTGGCGCCGCCGCTCGTCATCACCCGGGAAGAGACGGACCTCATGCTGGACATTCTGGCGGACAGCATCCGGGAAACGGTAAAGAAGGTAAGGGCTTGAGTCGGTCGAAGCTTTGCACGTCGTGTAGACTTGCATGGCCGGCTGCTCATGGGATATGTGTTAAAAAGGAGTTGAAGACGTCATGAAACCAGATTCCAACCTGTCGCGCCGGGGATTCATCGCGGGCTCGCTGCTGGGCGGCCTGGGCGCCCTGGCGGCCGATCCCCTCGTGATGGCGCAGGCCCTGGTATCGGGCAAGAAGCCGGAGGATATCCAGGGCCACGGTATCGCGCCGGGTTACGTGAACCTGTCGTCCAACGAGAACCCCCTGGGACCGTCTCCCCGGGCGGTCGAGGCGGTCGCCGCGCGCATTTTCGATGTGAACCGCTACCACTGGAGTTTCATGCCCGACCCGGTGGAGGCCCTGATCAACGCCCTCGAACGGAAACACGGCCTGCCTGTCACCGAGACGACGTGGGACAACTGGGAAGAGGTGACGAAAAACCGCCGGTTGGTCCTCAGCGCGGGGTCCAGCATGATTCTTCACTCGGTGGGCCTGGCGACGGCCCGGAACGGGGCGGAACTGGTCCAGGCCCAGCCCGCCTACTTCGATACGGCGGACGTATGGAGAAGGTTCAGGGAAGAAGAAGGCGTCGACGTCAAGGTCAACAACGTCCGCCTGACCCGGGACTTTCGGCACAACCTGAACGCCATGTACGAGAAGATCAACGACAACACGACGGTCGTGGTCGTGACGAATCCCAACAACCCCACCAGCACGGTGGTGGAACATGACGCGCTGGCGGATTTCGTCCGGTCCGTGCCGGAACGGGTAACGGTGTTCATCGACGAGGCGTATATCGACTACACTTCCGATCCCGGTTACCGCGACGCGGTGTACCTGACCCTCGAACAGGAAAACGTGATCGTCTCGCGGACGTTCTCGAAGATCTACGGCCTGGCGGGCATGCGCGTCGGGTATGCCATGCTCTCGCCCCGGTTGAAGCGGAAACTTTCGCTCTACAACCTGGGCGGGCCGCCGGGCAACCTGGGCGTGTACGCCGCCCTCGCCGCGCTGGACGACCATGCGCACTACGCGCACAGCCGGAGGACGGTGGAAGAAGGCAAGGCCTACCTCGGCAAGGCCTTCGAACGGCTGGATATCCCGTATACCCCCAGCGATGCCTGCTTTGTCCTGTTCAGGCTCGGGGACAAGGCCGAAGCCGTGTTCAGCGCGCTCCAGGAGCGCAACGTCTGGATCGGCGACGCCATGTGGTGGGGGCTGAAGGGGCATTTGCGCGTGACCGTCGGCACCCCGGACGAGAACGAGGCCTTCATCAACACGCTGGAAGCGGTGTTGTAGCGCGGCATTCGGGCGAAACGCGGGTCCCATGGACAATCCGGTGCTGAAATTCGCGGACGTCCCGCTGGATCGGGCGGAGGAACGGCGCGGCGATCCGGAGTGGCTTGCCGAGCGGCTGGCCCGGGACGATACCCGCTTCATACCCGTCTGGCGCGACCAGAGCCTGATCGATGACGGGCCCGGGACTTCCCTGCCGTCCGCCGTCATCTGCGGCGGGTCGGTCGGCGCGGCTGTGCCGGCGGCTAGTTCTTCTGGCCGGGCTGGCGCGTCCGGTGCGGCTGACACGAGCAAAGCGTCCGGTGCGGACGTGCTGGCGGCCGATTGCGAAACCGTTTTCCTGGGCATGGATGGAGACCGCGCCGTTTTCGCGGTGGACCTCTCGGGTTCCGATGAAGAAGAGGCGGTCGCGGCGGCCGGAGGACGAGGAAGGTTCCAGGACCTCTGGCGAGCGGGTGCATCGATCGACGCGCGCGGGGCCGCGCTGATGGCGTATGCGCGGGGGATGCTGTACTGGCACCGCGAGAACCGGTACTGCGGCCGGTGCGGCCATGTGACCGAAAGCCGCGAAGGGGGCCGCCGGCGCCGGTGCACGGACCCGGATTGCGGCAGGAACGCCTTTCCCCGCATCGACCCCGCGGTGATTACGCTGGTGGAATACCGGCCGGAAGGCGGTCGCCCGCCCATGTGTCTCCTGGGCAACCACCACAGGCCACCGCCGAACGTGTTTTCCACCCTTTCCGGATTCGCGGAACCGGGGGAAAGCCTCGAGGAAACCGTGGCCCGGGAGGTGTTCGAAGAGGTCGGCGTCCGCGTGAGCGCGGCGTACTACCAGGCGTCCCAGCCCTGGCCCTTCCCCTCGTCGCTGATGCTGGGTTTCCGCGCGCGGGCGGAAACCACCGCCATCGTGGTGAGCACGGAGGAACTCTTGGAGGCCCGGTGGTTCACCGCCGAGGAGGTCCGGGGTTTCGGCGAGTGGGGCGACGAGTCGGCGGCTTATGCCCTGCCACGCAGGGATTCCATCGCCCGGTTCCTGGTCGATTCCTGGGTGTCCGAAGTGACCGCCCGCTGAAGCAGTTGTCCACGAATGGAGCGCAACATGGAAGACTACACCTCCCTGGTTCCCCACTACACTTTTCCTGATGGTTCACTCGAGGCGCAGGAGGCCGCGCTGGCGGACAATCCGCTCCTCAAGCGTCTGAACGCGTCGCGCAAAGGCTACGAAGGCGATCCCCACCGGCCCGTGTACCACTACGTGAACCCGGAGGCCATGCTCAACGACCCCAACGGGATCTGCTTCTGGCAGGGACGCTGGCACCTGTTCTACCAGGCCTACCCGCCCGAGGACACGCGGCAGCACTGGGGGCACGCCATTTCGGACGACCTCGTCCGCTGGCGCGACCTGCCCTACTGCATCTATCCCAACCCGGAGCGCTGCTGTTACTCGGGTGCCACGCTGGTGGAGGAAGACCGGGTGATCGCCATGTACCACGGGACGGTGGCGGGCAACATGGTCGCCGTATCCAGCGATCCCCTGCTGCTCAACTGGGAGAAGGTCACCGGCCAGGCCGTCATCCCCATGCCGCCGAAGGACGGCCCGCCCGCGCCTTACAACGTGTTCGACCCGTGCATCTGGAAGAAGGACGGCGTCTACTACTCGCTCTCCGCGGGCACCAAGCCGGAAGGGCCCGCCGGCAAGAAGAGGCGCGCCAATTACCTGTTCCGCTCCGAGGACCTCGCCACCTGGACCTACCTCCATCCCTTCGTCGAGGACGACGACTACACCCTGGTGGGGGACGACGGCGCCTGCCCCTATTTCTGGCCTATCGGCGACCGCCACATCCTGCTCTTCTTCAGCCACATGAGCGGTCCCCAGTACCTGATCGGCGACTATGACACGGAACGGGACAAATTCGTGGTGACCTACGGCGCCAAGTTCAATTTCGGCGCGTACAAGCCTTCCGGACTTCACGCGCCTTCGGCCACGCCGGACGGCAAGGGCGGCCTCGTCGCGATCTTCAACATGAACCACGGCAAGCCGACGGAGGGGTGGAACCAGATCATGTCCCTGCCCAGGCGCCTGACCGTCGAAGGCGACGACCTTTACCAGGAGCCGGTGGAGGCCCTCGAATCGCTGCGGGAAGCCCCGGTCCGGTTCGACGCCTTCAACCTCCCGGCCAACCGCGAGGTCGTCCTGCCCGCGCCGGAGGGCGGCAACACCATGGAATTCGAGGTGGAGATCGACCCGGGTTCGTCGCCCATGGTGGAAATGAACGTGCTGCGGTCGCCGGACCGGGAGGAATTCACGCGCATCGCCTTCTACCGGGGCCGCGGGTTCCATGGCAATAGCCTGCTTTCCATAGACACCTCCTACGCGTCCACCGCGCCCGATGTCCTGTCCCGCGCGCCCGAAACCGCGCCGCTGGCGCTGGAGGAGGACGAAACGCTGAAACTGCGGGTGTTCGTAGACCGGAGCGTCGTGGAAGTCTTCGCCAACGGCCGCCAGTGCGTCGCGCTGCGGGTGTATCCCGACCGGCCGGACAGCACGGGCGTGTCCTTCCGCTCCCAGGGCGTCGACGGCCGGGTCCTCTCGCTCCGGGCTTACAGGATGAAACCGATATGGGCCTGAACCGCCCGTAGCACCGGAGGGCCGCCCGGCGTCGATGGGCCGCCCGGCGTCGATGGGTCGCCCGACATCAGGCCGGCAGGCATGGGAGGAAAGCATGGCCACCGTGGATGGCATCGAACTTAAGCAACTCGTCTGTAACAACGCCTTCGAACCCCGTTGGGAATCCTATACGCTGGACGATCTCGGTCCCGGCGAAGTCCGCGTCCGCAGCGAACTCACCGCGGCGAAACACGGGACGGAGAAAGGCGAGATCACGGGAGAATCCATTTACTGCAGCGTGCCCATGGACCCGGACGGCCGGGTCTTCGACCGGTCGCGTTCCCATCCTTACGACCCGATGGCCTGGAAGCCCGTGGGCAATACGACCGTGGGTACGGTCATGGCCGCCGGCGAAGAAGTCGAAGACCTGAAGGAGGGCGACCGGGTATATGGCTACGGCGGATTCAGGACGGTCCACCAGGACCGCCATTTCAAGCCGCTGCTTCCCGGATTCACCGAAGAGGCCGCCTGCTGCATGGATCCGGCCGACTTCGCCCTGGCGGCCGTGCGGGACGGCCAGGTGCGGATCGGCGAGCGGGTCATCGTCTTCGGCATGGGCGCCATCGGGCTCTTCACCGTCCAGCTGGCCCGGCTGTCCGGCGCGGTCGACGTGGTGGCGGTCGACCCGATCGCACGGCGGCGCGAACTGGCCCGCCGGCACGGCGCGACCATGGCGGTCGATCCGAAGGAGGTCGGCGATTTCGGCATGGCGTCCCGCGAATGGCTCGAACACGGCGCGGACGTCTCCATCGAGGCCAGCGGGAGCTACCACGCACTCAACCAGGCGATCCGGGCCACCCGGTACGCGGGTCGGGTGGTGCCCCTGGCCTTCTACCTGGGGGACGCGAAAGGGCTTTACCTGGGCGAGGAGTTCCACTTCAACCAGATCGACATCGTCTCGGCGCGGGCCTGCAGCCGCCCGCAGCGGAACCTGTTCTGGGAAGAGGACCGGATCTTCGAAATCCTGGTCCGCCTCTTCCGGGAGGGTACGCTCCATCCGCACGGTCTGCCCAATCCCGTCGTTACGCCCGACGAACTGCCGGAAGCGTACGGCAAGATGCGGCACGCGCCGGACGAAGTGATCAAGGTGGCGGTAAGGTGGCCGTAGGGTATTGAGGAAACGGAGGACGAGGCCCATGGGCCTGGAAAAGCAACTGACGAGCGCGGCGTGGTCCGGCGACCTGGACGCCGCGAAAGCCTTGCTGAAGGAAGATCCGGAGGCCGCCCGGCACTGGCAGCCCATCATGACCGCCGCATTCACGGGGAGTACGGAGATCGTCCGGCTGCTGGTCGAACACGGCGCCGATCCCAACGTGATCAGCCGCAACAACCATCGGCACCGGCCGCTGCACCGCGTGCTGGAACACAAGAAGACCATACCCAAGGGTCCGCACCACGTGGAAACCGTGCGCGCCCTTCTCGAACTCGGCGCGCGCATCGACCTGCGGGGCGGCCACGGCCGCATGACGGCGCCCTGTCTCGCCGCCGTGGGCGGGGAGATCCAGTTCCTACCGGTGCTCCGCGAATACATCGAGGAATGGGATATATTCAACAGCGTGGCCCTGGGCGAGACAGACCGCGTACGGGCGCTCCTGGACGGAGACGAAGGCCTGGTCGACGCGGTGGACGAGAACCGGTGGCGGCCCCTGAACTACGCTGCGGCTTCCGGCGCGGGACGGGACGACGCGGCGGTTGCCGCCCGTCTGGAGGCGATCGTCGCGTTGCTCCTGCAGCGGGGCGCCGAGGTCAACCGTCCTCCCCCGCCGCTGACCTCCGCCATCGGCAACCCGTCCATGATGCAGGCGATGTTGGACGCCGGCGCGAAACCCGATCCCGGTATGATCAGCGCCCTGTGGAGCGTGGATTACGATGCCGTGGAAATGCTGCTGGCGGCCGGGGCGGACATCCGGCATCCGGCGGTGGACGACACCTTAAGCGAACTGGTGCAGTACGGCAGTTACAACATGGCCCGTTTCCTCGTCGACCGCGGCGCCAACGTAAACGGGCTCGACGATCACCGCGGACGCACCGCGCTGCACTGGGCCGCCGTCCGCGGCGCCGGGAAGGCTTTCGTCACCTACCTGCTCGACCAGGGGGCCGACCCGTCCATCCGGGACCGGGACGGCGATACGGCGCTGGACATCGCCCGCGAGAAGAAAAGGAAGGCGATCGAATCCATGCTCCTGGAAAGAGGGCGCGGATGATCCGGATACGACGGGCCGGCGAAGACGACTTCGAAGCCATCTGGTCCATCTTTCACCGGGTCGTCCAGGCGGCCGATACCTATCCCTATCCGCCCGACACGGATCGGGACCAGGCCCGCGTGCTGTGGATGGCGCCGCCGAACAGGACCTACGTCGCCCTGGACGGCCGCGAGTTGGTGGGTACCTACTATATCCGGCCCAACCAGCCGGGCCAGGGCGCCCACGTGGCGAACGCGGGATTCATGGTCGATCCGGACATCCAGGGCCGCGGCGTGGGGCGGGCCATGGGCACCCACGCCCTCGAAGAGGCGCGCCGCGCGGGGTTCCTGTCCATGCAGTTCAACATGGTCGTCGGCACGAACCACCGGGCCGTAGCGCTCTGGCGGGACCTTGGGTTCTCGATCATCGGCACCGTGCCGGCCGCGTTCGACCATCCCGAGCACGGTCTGGTGGATGCGCACATCATGTACCGGAAGCTGCAGGAATCGGTCCCATGAAGCGGAATCTAATCGCCGTCCTTATCAGCCTCGCGGCCCTGACCGGCCTCGCGGTTCTGTCCGGCCTCGCCGCCTGCAACGAACCGACGAATTCGAGCACCCATCCCGCCGATGCGCAGACGGCGAAGGACTCCACGGCGGTCGCGGCAAGGTCCTATACCTACGAGGTGGTCCGGTCGTTCCCCCACGATACCGGCGCCTTTACCCAGGGCCTGGCGATCGAGGGCGAAACGCTGTACGAGAGTACCGGCAACTACGGCCAGTCCGCCCTGCGCCAGGTGGCGCTGCAGTCCGGCGCAGTGGAACGGGTCCGCCGGCTTTCCTCGACGATCTTCGGGGAAGGACTCGCCCTCTACGACGACAAGATCATCCAGCTTACCTGGAAATCGGGCGTCGGGTTCATCTACGACCGGGAGAACTTCGAGCTGTTGCGCAGCGTTTCCTATCCCGGCGAGGGATGGGGCATCACCTACGACGGAGTGCGGTTCATCATGAGCGACGGGTCGTCCAACCTTTACTTCCGGGACAAGGTGACCTTCGCGGAGACCGGCAGGGTGGCCGTGCGGGACGGGGACGTCCAGGTGCGCAACCTGAATGAGCTGGAGTACGTGAAGGGCGAGGTCTACGCCAATATCTGGCAGGAGGACCGCATCGCCCGCATCGATCCCGAAACGGGCCGGGTCACGGGGTGGATCGACCTGGAGGGACTGCTCGAATCGGCGGGAATTGGCGAGGGCGGCGGCACGGTGGATGTGCTGAACGGCATCGCCTACGATGCCGCGGGGGATCGGCTGTTCGTCACCGGGAAGTGGTGGCCCCGGCTCTTCGAGATCCGGCTGGCCGAAAAACAGGACCCCTCCGGGTAACCGTTTACCCGGCCAGTCCTGCCCTGTTCGACCATACCGGCTATCGGATCTCTGCCTTCTTTATCTTAAAACCTGGCCGAAATGGTGAACTTGGTGATGTCCTGGAGCGTCGAACTCGTGGTGTAGCTGAAGTCGATGCGGTACATGTTCCATTGCAGGCCGCCGCCGAACGTAGGCGTTTTCACATCGCCGTCCGCGTCGTGCACGTACCCCGTCCGCAGCGCGATCAGGTCCTGGTACCAGTATTCCAGCCCGACGTTCAGGATGTTGCCGCTGTCCTTCAGCAGCATGCGGTTGAGGTCGACGGCAAGAAACAGGCTGTTCGACTCTTCTTCGAGCGCCTTGAGCGCGGCGCCCACCTTGAGGTTTCGGGAAAGCGGATCTCCCTGGTTCGAATCCGTGTACTTGATGTCCGTCCCCAGGTTCTGAACGACGCCGGCCACGGTGAACCGGGGCGTGACGCGGGCGGTCACGCCGACGTCCAGGGCGAAGCTCGTGCCCACCCCGTCGTTCTCCTCGGTCAGGACGCTCCGAATGATCTTCAGGTTGGAACCGAATCCCAGGCGGTCGTTGACCAGGGCGCCGTAAGATAGGGACACCGCCATGTCCGAACTCTTGAACGTCCCCTGGCTTTCACCGGTCGCGCTCACCCTCTGTTGTTCACCCAGCGAGAGATAAGGCACACTGACGCCGAAGGTCCCGATGCCTTCGACCGGATGCACGTAGGAGAAATGCAGGTAGTAGAGATCGTCCGCCAGGTAGGGCAACCATTTGAAATAAGTCCCGGACACACCGCTGTGCTCGAGGAACCCCAGCCCGCCTGGATTCCATGCCGGGACCTGTGCGCCCCGGGCGTGGGCGACGCCGGTTTCGCCCATGGCCGTGGACCGCGCGTCGGGCGCGATCTGAAGGAACAGGCCGCCGGCCTGGCCGACACCCGCCCGGGCCGACCCGGCCGGAATCGCCAGCAGCGTTGCGATGAGCAGGTAGCTTAGCTTTCTCACGTTCTCTCCTTTCATGCCAATCTCCCCCTTTTCACCCGTCAGGACAACTGAATTCTATCGGTCGTGGACATCCTTTATGGGCTAAGCGGCATTTCGCCCGGTCTGCGCCGGAATCATGCGTCCCATTTCCGAATCGGACGTAATATAAGGACGGAGTATGACGAATCTATGACGGTGAAATGAAAATCCGGCAGTGGGGGGTTCTGGGGAATAAACACGAGGTGGGGCTGAATTCGGCTCAGTCCGGCACGTCCACCCACTTACGGGACGCCGCCGCTTCCAGGATGGCCTCGGCCACGACCTGCGCGCGCATGCCGTGGTAGAAGGAAGGCACGCAGTCCCGTCCCTCGCGGATGGCGCAGACGAACTCCCAAGCCTGGTCGAAGCGAAAGGTCTGCTGTGGGTCACCTTCCTTCGGGTCTCGGGGGGAACCGGGCAGGGTGAGGAAGTCCGCGGGAACGCGGCGTTCCCGGTATGTTTCGCGCCTGGGACCGGCCAGGATGTCAAAAGGGGTGTGCAGCCGGTAGGCGGCGGAGCCTTCGCTTCCGTTCAACTCGCAGAGGTCATGGTCGCCGCCGGGCCCGTGGCCTTTGGTCAGTTTGCCCATTTCGAACACGCCCGTGGTCCCCGATTCGAACTCGGCGAGCCACGCGACCCAGTCCTCCACGTCCTGCGGTTCGCAGGGACGGCCGTCCTCCGTGCGGTCCCTGGGAACGATCTGCTTGAGCGATGCGCACACCGACCTGATCGGACCGAGCAGGTTCTCGGCAAAGTCGATGCGGTGGATGCCCATATCGCCGAGTTCTCCCGTCGCCGCCTTGCGCCGGTACTGTCGCCATCCCACGGCATGTTCGCCCCAGTCCTGGAGACGCTGGAAGCGCGCGTGGCGAATCGTGCCGAGCTGGCCTTCGTCGACCAGGTGCTTCAGGTAGCGCATGCCCGGCACGAACCGGTAGGTAAAGGCGGTCATGTGCCGGACGCCGGCGTCCCGGGCGGACTGGTACATGTCGACGGTCTCCGCGACGGTCATGCCGATGGGTTTTTCACACAGCACGTGACAGCCTGCCCCGACGGCTTTGAGCACGATATCGAGGTGATACACGTTCGGCACGGCGACGGCCACGGCATCCGGCCTGACGGCGCCCAGGAACCGGTCCACGTCCGTGAAACCGGCCGCGACGCCCCACTGCGCCTGCCTGCGGGCTAGTAGTTTTTCGTCCACCTCGCACAGGCCGGCGATCTCCACGCCCGGAATGCGGGAGAACCCCGGGAAATGCACGAATTCGCAGACTGTGCCGAGTCCGATGAGCCCCACGCGTATGTTGCCTGTCGACATGTTTCGCTCCTATCTGATCTGCGACCTATTCCTGGTTCGAATGTCCGTGGTTCGCGCCGGGCTGACCGGCTACTGCAGGCCCCAGGCCGCAAGCTGCCGCTCGATCTCGGCGATCACCGCCTCGAGTCCACCCGGGCCGATGGCCGCCGCCTCTTCCTGGTAGAGCCCCTTGCCGTAATCATCTGCGGGCAGCAGGTAGCCGCCCGTTCCCCGGTTGCACAGGACGACCACGACGATGGCGGTAGCCGGGAAGCGCGCCCGGAGCTCGCGCTGCAGCACGTTGTACGGTTCGCCGCTGACCATCACGAGGACGCCTTCGCCCATGCGCCAGAGCGTCACGCCGTAGGGCGCGGCCTTTCTATCCGGCGGAAGGGCCTCAACGCGCCGAATGGCCCGCCGGACCCGTTCGATGTGCGCGCGGCAGTCGGCGGCTTCCCGGTCCAGCCCATCCTGCCTGGCGGCCTTTTCCCGGGACGTCCATTCGGCGAGCTGCTCGTCCAGTTCCGCCTGCCCGGGCAGGTCCAGCAGGGGCAGGTCGAGGGTCATCGCGGTGGCGTCGAAGGTTTCGAGGCGTTGCGCGTGTCCGGCGTCCATCGGGCCTTGACGCCAGACCCCGATGGTAGCGCCCGAGATCACGGGGCCGTCGTAGCGCATCTCGGTCCCGTCGGGCAGCAGGCCCTCCAGGGCCGAAAGCGCCGCGTAGCCCAGTTGAAGGCCGTTCCGGTCCGCCGCCTCCGTTTCGCCCACGAACCCGCACCGGGGGCCGAGATCGCCGCTGGCGCCCAGCAGGAACACGCAGGGCGCGCCGGATTCCCGCTCCACGACTTCCCGCATGGCGCCGGGGTAGTCGGGGCTGATCAGCGTATTGTCCCAGGCCAGGGTCGTCGGGTGGCAGCTGTAGTTGACGAGGGTGGCGACCAGCCGGCCTTCCCGGTCGCTCGCGCGGGTGACCACGACCGTGTCGTCGGCGGCCCGGTCCGGGTTGGATCCAACGGCGTACAGCCGGTTTTCTTCGTCCCAGTAGTCCCGGTTGTACGCCAGGTCGCATCGGCCGTATCCGAAGGCCAGGTCGACCGGTTGCACGGCGGTCCGGGCCTCATCCACGAGACCGGCGAGCCCCTTGCCCAGATCGTCCAGGTATCCCGGAATCAGCGCGCCGCCCTCGTGCTCAAGGCGGTCCGGATCGTAGTTGCCCGCGGCGTGGGTATGGGAGAAGGTGATGACGACGCGTTCGGCAGGCAGGCCGGTACCGGCGGAAACGGTATCCGAAAGACGCTGCAGGTCGCCGGCCTGCAGCCAGCCCAGTTCGAGGGCGACGAGAGCGTGTTCTTCGCCGGATCCGGCGCCCGCGAACACCAGCGCGGAGGCGGTCAGCTCCCGGTGCACGCCCGTCGACGCGTCATGCTTCGCCGCGCCCCAGCTGCGGTGATAGATCCCCGCGGGCGGAGTGATGTCGATCCGTGCGAAACCCAGTCCGCAACGGCCGGCCGGCATGGTGATTACGCGCTGGCTCAAGCGATCTTCCTTTCTTCAGTTTTCAAGCGGTGTCCCGAACGTCCAGGATCTGAATGGCCATCCCCGCTTCCAGCACGCCGGGCGACCGGTGCACGGCATTATGGCCGAAGGACGGTGCCGGCCGGTCGAACTTGCGGTAGGTCGCCAGCGTGCGCAGCGGTTCCTTGCCCGGCGTCCCGCTCTCCTGCTCGACCAGGGTCGTGGCGCACCGGCCACAGGGTTTGACCAGGTCGATTTCGAGGTCGCCGGCGCGGACGCGCTTCCACGTGTCCTCCGCGTAAGGCGGGCAGTCGGCCACGACGACATTGGGCCTGAAGCGGTTCATGCGGAGCGGAGTCTCGAGCCGCGCGTTCAGGTCCGCCAGGGATGCCTCGGAGATCACCAGCAACGGGAACCCGTCCGCGAAACCCACCTGGTCGCCGGGTCGCGCCGCATAGTCCGGGTCCACGGGCCGCACGAAATCAGGTTTGAAATACAGCAGCCGGCAGGGCGTGTCCAGGTAGGCACCGAGCCAGTCCGCCGCCTCGTCGCCCTGGTCGATCCCGTCGCAGCGGTCTCCCCACACGTCCACGCTTTGGATCCGACCCTCCGCGGTTCGCGGTACCTTCAGGTCCTCCATGCCCGGCGCCGAAAGGGCCAGTCCGCCCGCGGAAAGGGCAGGCTGGACGAGCGCCAGGGTTGGCGCTTCACGCTGGGTGAGCATTCCGGACGGTCCGCCGCCGTCCTTTGCGATGATCCACGACCGGTCGTCCCGGATGCCCCGGGCGTCAAGCTCCGCCCGCGTCAGTTCGTGCCCGGCGCAGGACTTGACGGGATAGACGTGGAGGGATGAAATGTAGGGCATGGATGTTCCTTTCGTGTGATGGCGTCCGGGCGCGCCGCGCTAATCCTTCTTCCGCCCCGGCGGACCCTTGCGGGCTACCTGCGTCCGCTGCGGCCGTAGGACGATCTGCGTGATCACCGTGCCCTCCCGCTGGTCCACGGCCTGCGCGATGGCGTCGGCCACGCATTCGGGCGTGATGTGGGCGCCGGGATCCTCGCCGGGCTCGAAGTCCGCATGGTCGTAGAACGGCGTCCGGGTCATGTCCGGGTACAGGGTCACCACCCGGACGCCGCTCTTCCGCACCTCACTGAAGAGCGCCTGCCCGAACTGGTGGAGACCGGCCTTCGTCGCGCCGTAGGCGGCCCCGAAGGGACCGGGATTCAACGCCGCGGTCGATGCGATATTGACGACATATCCACGGGATGCCTCCAGGTGCCGCAGGGTCGCCCGGGTCAGGACCATGGGCGCGATCAGGTTGGTCCGCACCATGCCTTCGATCCGGTCGGGCGCCAGGGTGGCGTGGGGGCCGAAGAAACCGACGCCGGCGTTGTTGACCAGGATCTTCAGGCCCCCGGTCTCTCTGAGCAGCGCCTCGGTGCGGTCCAGCAGGGCCCGGGTATCGGTGACGTCGCATTCGACCGGGTGATACCGGTCGTGGCGAAAAGAAGCCTTCCCGTGGTCCCGGGCATACCCGTATACGTCGCAGCCCATTTCGACCAGGCGCGCGGCGATGGCCAGCCCGATCCCGGAGGAAGCGCCGGTGACCAGTGCTACGTCCATGCGAAGATCCGCTCCTCTCCGAAGTGGTCTCCCAGGCGCTTCCGCATGAAGGCGGTCATGTCCTCCCTCCGTTCGGCGAGGTAGGTCACGGTCGTTTCATCCTGTTCATATTCGCCGTACAGAAGCGGCGTATCCCGCCGCTGGCGCCTCATGCGCTGGAAATGATCCTTCGACAGGCGGAAGACGCCCACGGTCACGTCGCGAACCTCGGCCGGGTCGATCTGGCGGACGACCTCCTCGACCAGGTCTCCGTAAATAGAGGTCCAGGACGAGACGGCGAGGACCGGGTCGAAGCAGAGACGGACCGGCCAGCCGTCGTCTATGGCCGACCGGACGGCCTCCAGCCTGCGGTGGAGCGGCGCGGTCCCGTGTTCGTAGCGCGCGGCGACCGATTCGGGGGAAAGCGTCCAGGCCAGTATGACGCGGTCCGAGGGTGGCAGATCCCGAATAGCATGGTACGCGGCGCTCTTGGTTCGGATCTCGATAAGCAGGTCCGGCTCCTCGCGGGCGAATTCGATCCACGCGCGGCAGTAAGGCACGACCGATTCGAAAGCCAGCAGGTCGGTGTCGTACGAGATGCACAGGTAAAACGGCTGCGCAGGATTCGACCTGTCCCGTATGGCCTCCCGCGTCGCGGTAAAATAGTCTTCCAGGTTCACGAAAACCACGATATTCGCCGAGGGGTACATGCCCTGCAGGTAGCAGTAGTCGCAGTTGTACACGCAGTTGAACATGAGCGTGTTGTAGTGGAAGTCCTCGAGGCTGAAGTTCTGGCTGTTTCCCGATCCGTCGTAAAGGAATCGGTCCTTCTTCACGGCCAGGATCAGTTTCATGCTCCCCTTCTGCGCCTGGAACCGTTGCCGCGGCCGGGCGAATACCGTCTTGTAGTCGTCGATCTCCACCACGTGGGCCTTGGCGAAGCGTTCCCGGATGCGCCGTGTGAGCGGGTATTCCATCGCGCCGCGCTCGATGTAGAGGTGGGAGAAATTACTCCACCGCGAGGAGGTCCCGAAGTCGCTCAAATTGCGCATCGCCTTCCTGTCTCGTATTCACGGTAACGAGGGTAAACCGCGTCAGATCGGGCAGGTCCGACCCGGTGTGGAGCTTGTAGGACCGCGCCAGGTCGGCCAGCATCCGGTGCCGGCTGGCCGTCAGACGCAGCCGGCCGCGAATGTCTTCGACGAGCTGCAGGTCCGCGCCGGTCAACACGTCCCGCCCTCCGTCGGCGATCGACCTGTATGCCGCGACCGTCGCTTCGAATTCATCCAGGGCGCCCGCGATCAGCTCGCCTACCCGGTTCTTGTCGAGCCGCCGCGTTTCAAGGTGGTCGGAAACGACCTTCACGCAACCGATCCGGTGGGGCGGGAGGAAAGTCGCCGCCGCCTGGTAGAACCCGGCCGCCTCCATGTCGGCCAGGCCCGGTTCCACGGTCCCGGCATCGGCCCGGTCCAGGGGCCGTTCCACGGTGGTGACCACGGATTCCGCCAGGGGCGTCCTCGCCAGCAGGTCGGGAAAGAAGGAACGGCCCGTGCTCCGCTCCGTGATCTTGTTCGCGAGGAACCGGTCTCCCACCGACACGGGGCCTTTCTCCGCCTGCTGCGTATGGCCGGCGATGCCGAGGTTGAACAGGACCGTGTCTTCATCCCGTTCGACCCGGGCAAGCAGACAGGTCGTCGCGATGGCGGACTTCATGCTGCCCGTGCCCGTCACGGTGAGCCGGATTTCGTCCCGCCGGAAGACGGGCAGGCCTGAGGACGCGTCCTGCTTCAGGCGGAAACGCTCGATCACGGGCCGCGCTTCCGCGTGCAGGGCGATGGCGAGGAGGACGGGCATGATGGGGTTTCCGCGATGAGATGGCCAGGGTCCTGCCTGGGCGCCGATCTACCTGGGCGCCGATCTACCTGGGTGCCGATCCTGCCTGGGCACGATCCTATTTGGGCTCGATGACGACCCGGCCGTCCTCGACTTTCACGGACTTCACCAGGCCCATGAACCGCTCCAGAGAGGGATCCTGGAGAAGCGTTTCGACCAGGTTGTTCTTCCGGATTTCGTTCATGAACTCTTCGGGAATGTTCTGGCCGCCCACCTCCAGCCGGTCGATGTTGACCTCGAGCCGTCCTTCCTTCATCTCGACGGAGAGTTCGCCCGTGCCGTTGAGGTACCTGCCCTCGAATCGTTCGTTGAACAGGTCGAGGGGCACGCTGATCTCGGCCATCAGCCTGTCGTCCCGGATGTCCACGCGCGCCATCCCGTGGAACTCCCTCAGCAGGTCTTCAAACTCAAGGAGGGCATTGATGTCGTCCGCCGACAGCGAAAAGCTCCCGGCCTCCTCGCCCCGCTCGACGGCAATGATGAAATCCCTGAACCGGTCGATCACGGAGAGCGCTTCATCCCGTCCCTCCTCCACACGGGCGAAATCGCGGGGTTCAGGGCTCGTGTAGGTCTCCACCAGCTCGTCACTCGCCTGGAGGATGAAGTAGTAGGCTGCGCCGGCGATAACGGCGAGCAGGATGATCGCGGACAGGCATCCGCCCACCCAGTACCTGGCTTTCATCGCGCTTTGTCTCCTCGTTGATGTTCCGATTACGGACGATCCGGCTTTGGCTGATCCGATTTGGGCTGATCCGATTTCGGATGATCCATTGCTGGCCGATCCGGTTCAGGGTGATCGGCGCGGTTCCGGTCGAATACGATTTCCCCGTCCAGCAGGGTCATTTCACAGGTCAGACGCCGCGGCCACCTCCTGTGGTTCCCGTGCGAATCGCTGAATTCGAAGTCGCCCTCCTCCATTGTGAACACCGCCACGTCGGCGGCCGCGCCCGGACGGAGCGTGCCCAGCTCGTTTCTCCCGATCGCCGAGGCCGGTATGGAAGTCGTGCTTTCCACGATGTCCTCGAGGGGCATGCCCAGGTTCAGCATCTTGGACATAGTGGTCGGCAGGTCGTAAACCGGTCCGTCGACGTTCACGGTGTACAGGTCCGTGCTGATGGCGTCTGGAAAGAACCCCTGTTCGAAGGCCGCCCTGGCCACGTCGAAACTGAAGCTGCCGGCGCCGTGCCCCACGTCCATCAGGATGCCCCGGGACCGTCCCTCGATGACGTCTTCCCAGACGGCCCGGTGATCGTCCAGGATGCCGTGGGGGTGGCCGTGATAGGCGTGCGTGATGATGTCTCCCGGCCGGAGGAGGTCCATGATGCCGGCCAAGGGACAGGGTGTGTTGCCGACGTGGACCATGACGGGGACCTCCGCCTGGTCCGCCGCCTCCACCGCCAGGCGCATCGGTTCGATCCCGTTGTCGCCGATGAGGTGCCGGCCCATGCGGACCTTGATACCGGTCATCAGGTCCCGGTTCCCGGTTACCGCGGCCACGGAACGGTCCACATCCACGAAACGAAGGCTGGCCAGTTCGGGCGTGCCCGCCGTCGGGATGCCCACGCTGGAGATATTGGAGAAACCGAAGACCCTCGTCCTGGAGGGTTCCGCCACGATGCGGCGGAAGGCGTCCTGGCTGGGCCAGCTCGAGCTGCCGGCGTCCACGATGGCCGTCACCCCGGTGGAGGGACAGATGTCGTCCGGCACCAGGCCGATGTCGGTGAACCCCCAGCAGATGTGAGCGTGCAGGTCGACCAGGCCGGGGAAGACGAACCGTCCGGACACGTCCAGGACGCGGCGGCCATCGTCCGGCAGGCCGTCGCCGACGGCCGAAATCGAACCGTCGCGAATGGCGACGTCGCATATCCCGTTCAGGGCCTGTGACGGGTCCACGACGGTCCCGCCGTGAAGCAGGAGGCCGGGCCGGTTTTCGATGATTGTTGGCGGCATGCGATGAACGGTGCGAAAGGACCGGTTACTCTTCCTTTTTGTTTTCCAGCGGGTTTTTCTCAAGCGGAGGCAGCATGTTCTTGATCTGCCTGAACCGTTCCGAATCCGTGACCAGACCTTCCAGGACCGGCAGCGCCGCGGCCTGCTTCCGGGTGCTCTCGATACGCTCCCTGCTCGGTGGATGGGTCGCGAACATGGTCGCCAGCGTTCCGGGATCGCGGTCGTTGATCTCCAGCAACTTCTCGAAGAACGCCGTGAGGCCATCGGGATCGTAACCGGCCTCCCGCAGGTTCACGACCGCGAGGGCGTCCGCCTCCCGTTCCGCCTCCCGGGAATGGTGCAGCATGGAGAGGATGCCGCCGATTCCCGCCAGTTGCGACACGACGCGCTGGACGCCCGTGGGGTTTCTACCCGATATCATGCCCAGCATGATCTCCAGTCCGAGCTGCCGGGTCAGGGCCTTGGCTCCGTGACGCGCCACCACGTGGGCGATTTCATGGGCGATTACCCCGGCTAGTTCCGCCTCGGTTCCGGAGATGGAAATGAGTCCCCGGTTGACGTAGAGAAAGCCGCCGGGAAGGGCAAAGGCGTTGACTTCATCCGTATCCACGACCTTTATGTAGTAAGGTATATTCGAGCGTTTGGAATGCAGGACGAGGGCCTGGCACAGTCCGTCGACGTAGCGGAAAACCTCCGGGTCCCTGTACAGCTTGATCTCTCTTTCGATCTCTCTCGAAAACTCCCGCCCGAGCGCGATTTCGTCCGCCTCGGAAAGCACGTTGACGTCTTTAAAAACGCTGCCGCAACCCGGCGTCGTCAGCAGGACGATGGAGAGCGACGCGGTGGCCGTCGTGAGTGACAGGGACCGGGCCAGGCGGGCCGGTCGGACCAGGCGGACCAGGCGGACCAGGCGGACCAGGCGGACCAGGCGGACCAGGCGATTTGCGGCGCGCCTGAAAAGGCAAAGGGATCTCATTTCGAATCACCCCGGAATCCGGGACAGGCCGGGCGTGGTCCGGTACACCTGGAAACGCGCGTTCCGAAAGGTGGGCCGATGAAGCCGAAGGAGGCGGCCGAGCCAGCCAGGCCGGTCGAATGGTTCTGCGCACTGAAGATACGGACCTCAAGACCCGCGGGCAATCGGAAAAGGTCGGGTGGAGACCGCCAGCCATGAATCAACCATCGGACCCTGCGGCCCTTTCGCGTCACGTGGCCCGGCTGGCTTCAGACGGGCACGCGTTCGCCGCCGGCCAGCGCCGTATCCGGCCGATGGCGGGCGGATTCAACAACCGTATATACGAAGTAGATACCGACCAGGGAACCTACCTCCTCAAGGTGTATCCGCAAGGCCGCGTCCGGCGCCTTGAACGGGAATACGCCGCGATGAAGCGGCTTTCCGCCCTGGAAGGCGTGCCGGTCGCCGTATCGGCGGATGCAAGGGCCGCCGGACTGAATGCGCCCGTGCTGATCTACGAGAAACTCCCGGGATCGCCGCTGGAATCCGCCGGCATCACCCGGGTAGACCTCGACCTGCTCCTCGGGATAATGATCCGTGTACACGGTATTCGGGATCCGGGCGATCCGGTTCTGGCCGGGCCTGCGGGTCCGTCCTGTCCCGAAGACTGCCTCCGGTACATGGACGAGACCCTGCGCGCCCTGTCCGCGTCCGCCGCCATGAACGATCCGTCCTTTCGCCGGACCGTGGACCGGCTGCTCGACCTGAGACGGGGCCTGGACCTGATGGACCTGCGGCCCGGGTTATGGACGGATGCACCGCCCGTGCTGTGCCACGGGGATCTCCGGCCGGCCAACGTGATCAAAGAAGACCCGGACCGTGTCGCGCTGGTAGACTGGGAACACGCGGGGATCATGGACCCGATCTACGAGGTCGCCGGTTTCTTCTGGCATCCGGAGAGCGCGGGGCTGGGGACGGGGCTGCGGGAGGAGGCCATCGCGGGTTATTGCGAACGGAGTGCCGACCCCAACGCGAGCGGGAAGATGGAAGTGTACCAGGCCATACTTCCCGTACAATGGTGCGTGCGGGTCCTGTCCCTGATCGAAGGGTACGGCCGGCAGGCGGTCCAGCCCTGGAACGAACCCCGGCCGCTGGAGGCGCTGCGGGAGGACCTGGAACGCTACATCGGGCTGGCCGGTGAACGCCTGGGCGCTGCGCTGCGGGGACCGGCGTGACGCGACCTCGCGTCCGCGGTGCTCAGCGCCTGGTGTAACCGAGACGCCTCAACTCCTGCTCTTTCTTCCGCCAGGAGGGCCGGACCTTGACCCGCAGGTCGAGGTAGACGGGGCGGTCCAGGAATTCGACGATGGCTTTTCTCGCGGCCGATCCGATGTTTTTGAGCATGCGCCCGTTCTTGCCGATGATGATGCCCTTCTGGGAAGTCCGCTCGATGATGATCCCGGCCTGGATGAACGCCGTGCCGTTGGGACGGTCCGTGAAGTCCTCCACGATCACGGCCGACGCGTAGGGCAGTTCCTCGCGCAGGGCCAGGAACAGGTGCTCGCGGATGATCTCTCCCACGAAGAACCGCTCCGGCTGGTCCGTGAGCATGTCGGCGGGGTAGAGCGCCGGACCGGCTGGAAGCACGCGGATCACGGCGGAAAGCAGCGGTTCGAGGCCGTCTCCCTTGAGGGCGGACACGGGCACGATTTCGGTGAAGGGGAACCGGCCCGCGGCCCGGTCGATCATGGGCAGCAGGGAAGTCCTGGAAGTCCGGTCGATTTTGTTGATGGCCAGGATGACCGGCCCGCGGCTCTGCTCGAGGAAGCCGGCGACCCGGTCGTCGAGATCGCGGTCGAAACGGGTGGCGTCCACGATGGCCACGGCCGCGTCCGCGTCGTGCAGCGTATGGACCGCGGACTGCAGCATGTATTCCTGCAGCCGGTAGCCGGGTTCGAGCAGTCCGGGCGTATCCAGGAACAGGATCTGGCAGGCGTCTTTCGTCAGGATGCCCAGTACCCGCTGTCGGGTTGTCTGGGGTCTCGGCGTCACGATGGAAAGCCGGTGCTGCAGCAGCGCGTTCATCAGGGTGGATTTACCCACGTTCGGTTTGCCGACCAGGGCCACGAACCCGGCGCGATGGGATTCGTCGCCGGCGGCGCCCGCCGTCTGCCCTGACAACTGTCCGGTGCTTTCCATGGAATGTTATCCTTTACGTTATCCTTCGTTCTCCCTTGTTTCACTATACGTAACACGCCGGCAGGAAAAGAGAAAGTCTTTTACCCACAGGAGCATAGCGCGCCATGAATGAACCGGTCGTCTTTCTCAACGATGGATTCGTCCCCGCTTCCCGGGCTCATCTGAATATCTACGACCTGGGGATCGTCCTGGGGGCCACGGTGACCGAAATGACCCGAACCTTCAGGCATGAACCGTTCCGCCTGGACGAACATGTACGGCGCCTTCTGCGGTCGTGCAAGTACGCGGGTTTCAAGCTGGACCTGGACCACGACGGCCTGGTCGAGTGCACGCGGAGCCTGATCGAGACCAACGGCGGGTTGATCGGCCCGGAGCAGGACCTGGGCGTCGTCCATTTCGTGACGCCGGGGGAGAACCGGATCTACGCGGGGAGCGCGGGCCGGCCGGTGCGCCTCAAGCCCACCCTGTGCATCCACTCCTTTCCGCTGCCCTTCTCCGTGTGGCGCCCCTACTTCCGGGAGGGCGCCCACGTGGTCACGCCCTCCATCCGCCACGTGCCGCCCCAGTGCGTCGATCCCAAGACCAAGAACCGCTCGCGCCTGCACTACTGGCTGGCCGACCGGCAGACGCAGGCGGTGGACCCCGCCGCCACTTCGCTGCTGCTCGACCTGGACGGCAACCTCACGGAGTGTTCGGGCGCGAACTTCGTCGTGGTGGAGAACGACACCATTTATACGCCCACCAGCCGCAATATCCTGGAAGGGGTCAGCCTGGTGACGCTGCGGGAGATGGCGCCGGAGCTGGGGCTGGGCTGGGTCGAGAAGGACCTGCAGCCCTACGACGCCGTCAATGCCGACGAGGCCTGGCTGACGAGCACGCCCTATTGCCTGGCGCCCTGTACGCGCATCAACGATACGCCCATCGGCGACGGCCGGCGCGGTCCGCTGTTCGGACGGGCCATGGAAGCCTGGAGCCGGCGGGTGGGCATGGACATCCTGGCGCAGATCGAAAACACGGACTGACCCGCTTTCCTTTCGACTTGATAAATCCTTGATAAGACGGTATTTTACGATACCTTGTCGGGCCTGAATTCCCGGAGCGGTATCACGTCGAGGCAGGTTCCATGGCCATCTATATTCTGCATGGTTTGATCCTGGCGGGTTACGCCGTCGCCACGGGGGTCTACTTCCGCCATTTCTGGACGAAGCAGCCCAGGTCCGGTTTTTACGCCAGCCTGTGCCTGGTGCTGGCGCTGGCCTGCCACAGCGCCTTTCTGATTACTCGTGCTGTCGAATCCAGCCACGCGCCTTTCGTCGGGCTCCACGAGTCGATGAGCTTCTTCGCGTGGCTCATCGCCGTGGTCTACCTGTTCCTGGAACGCCGATTCCGCGACCGGTCGCTGGGCGTTTTCGTCCTGCCCCTGGTCCTGGCGGCGCAGACCGTTTCCACGGTGCTCATGAGCCCCGTCGATCCGTTGCCGCCACTCCTCCAGAGCCCGTGGTTCAACTTCCACGTAACGGCCAGTTTCCTGGCTTACGCGGCCTTTTCCTTCACCTTCATCACCGGGCTGCTGTACGTGATGCAGATGTACTATATCCACCACCGGCGCGTGGGCCTGGTGTTCTCGCGGCTGCCCGCGCTGGGCATGCTGGACGAAATGAACCTGAAGGCGACGCTCATCGGCTGGGTGTTCCTGTCCGCGGGCATCGCCACGGGCATCTGGTGGGCGACGGCCGCGTGGGATTCGATCACGCCCTGGCTGCTGGATCCGAAAGTACTGTGCGTGATGCTGACCTGGGTCATCTACACCTGCCAGCTGGTTACCCGCTATACCGCGGGCTGGCAGGGCGAACGGGCGGCCATCATATCCATGGCCGGGTTCGCGTCCGTGCTGCTGGCCTATCTCGGCGCCGGACTATGGACCAATCTGCACATATTCGACTGACGACGACAACTGACGGTAACCAACCATGAAGAAATACTATCCCGCCTACGTCGACATCGAAGCACAGCCGTGCCTGGTAGTGGGCGGCGGAGCGATCACGGAGGAGAAGGCGGGATCGCTGCTCGAATGCGGCGGTGACGTGACCGTGATCAGCCCCGAACTGACGGACGGACTGCGTGACCAGGCGGACCGCGGCGCATTGCGCTGGTTCGCGAGGCCGTACGCACCCGGCGACGTCCGCGGCTTCAGGCTGGTCATCTCGGCGACGGATTCCGCGGAGGTCAACGAGCGGGTCTACCGGGACGCCGAGGCGGAGGGCATCATGGTCAACGTGGTGGACGTGCCCGCGCTGTGCCGGTACATCGTGCCTTCCATCGTCCGGCAGGGCGACCTGTGCATCGCCATATCCACGGGCGGCAAGAGTCCCGCGCTGGCGAAGAAGATCCGCGGGCAGCTGGAAGGGGCCTACGGGCCCGAGTACGCCGCTTTGCTCGACCTGCTGGGCGCGTACCGCCCCCGGATGAAGGCCGCGTACCCCGATGAAATCGAAACCCGCGCGAGGTTGTGGACGTCCCTGGTCGATTCCGATCTCCTCGATCTCCTGCGCGCCGGCCGCGCGGACGAAGCGCGCGACAGGGTGGAGTCATGCATCTCACACTCGTCGGACTGAGTCACCATACCGCGCCCATCGACGTGCGCGACCAGGCGGTGCTGACGAAATCGCTCCAGGAAAAGGCCCTCTCCTTCGTAAAGGCTTCGAGCGGCATCCTGGAAGCGGTGCTGCTGTCCACGTGCAACCGCAGCGAGATGTACGCCACCACCGACGAGGAACATATCGATCCCGGTCCTATCGAGGCGTGGTTCCACGAGATCCACGGCGTGGACGTAGGCGTACTTTCTCCCTACCTCTATCACCGGAGGGACGAGGCGGTCATCCGGCACCTGTTCCGGGTGGTCTCCAGCCTGGATTCGATGGTCGTCGGGGAGCAGCAGATCCTCGGCCAGGTCAGAGCGGCCTACATGCAGTCGCTGAATACGAAGAACACGGGACTGGTCCTCAACCGGTTGTTCGAAAAGGCGCTGGCCGTGGGCAAGCAGGTGCGGGAGACGACGGAGATCGGGACGGGCTCGGTTTCCGTCAGTTCCGTGGCGGTCGAACTCGCGCGGAAGATCTTCAAGGACCTGCGGCAGCATACGGCCATGCTGATCGGCGCAGGCGAGACCGGCGAACGGACCGCGGAGTACCTCGTCGACCAGGGCGTGAAGCGGCTCATCGTCGCCAACCGGACCTACGACCGGGCCGCCGACCTGGCCCACCGCTACGACGGGATCGCCGTATCCCTGCAGGACGGGTTGCAGATGATCTCCGACGTCGATATCGTCATCAGTTCCACCGGCGCCGCCGAACCCGTGCTGGGCAGGGACCGGATGACGGAGATCATGCACGACCGCCGCAACCGCCCCATATTCCTGATCGATATCGCCGCGCCCCGGGACATCGACCCCCGCGTGCGCGATCTCTACAACGTCATCCTCTACGACATGGACGACCTGCAGTCGGTGGTGGACGACAACGCGGAGGCGCGGAAGGCGGAAGCGCTCAAGGTGGAGGCGATCGTCGAGACCGAGGTGGAGCGGTTGCTCGCGTGGTACCAGAACCTTTCCATCGCGCCCACTATCGCCCAGCTCCGCCATTTCGCGGACGATGTCCGGCACCAGGAGGTCGACCGCGCCTTCGCCCAGCTCGGCCATCTCTCCGAGGAGGACCGGGAGACCGTGGAGAAGATGACCCGCGCCATCGTGAACAAGCTGCTCCATCAACCGACGGTCCAGCTCAAGAACACTTCCGACCCGGAGCACAGGGACTACCACCTCTACAGCCTGCGCCATCTCTTCGGACTCGACGAGCACGGGAACGACAAGAACGGCGCCGGGAACGGATAGCGCGCCGCGTCCGGTTGGCCGGGCACGAGTAGCACGGCGCGTCCGGGTGGCCGGGACATCGATCCCTCTTTCCATGAATTCTTCACTGATCATAGGCACCCGCGGCAGCAGGCTGGCTCTCGTCCAGGCCCATTCGGTGGCGAGGGACCTGGACGCGGGCCGAAACGACCTGGACGTGCAGGTGCGCGTCCTCACGACGAAGGGCGACGCGGACCGGGACGCCTCCCTGGACACCTTCGGCGGCGAGGGCGTCTTCGTCAAGGAACTGGAACGGGCCCTGGTCTCGGGCGAGATCGACGCGGCCGTGCACAGCATCAAGGACCTGCCCACGTCCCTTCCGGACGGCCTGGCGATTGCCTCGGTGCCGGAGCGCGTGGACGCGCGCGACGCCCTGATCAGCCGCGACGGCGCCGGACTGGACGACCTGCCGGCGGGTGCCCGCGTCGCCACGGGGAGTCCGAGGCGGCGGGCCCAACTACAGCATTACCGGCCGGATCTGCGCTTTACGGGGATCCGCGGGAACATCGACACCCGGCTCAAGAAGCTGGAAGAACCGGACGGTCCGGACGCCATCGTGCTGGCCGTGGCGGGGTTGCAGCGTCTGGGCTGGACGGACCGCATCTCCGAGATACTGTCTCCGGAAGTCTGCATGCCGGCCGTGGGCCAGGCGGCGCTCGCGATCGAAACCCGGAAAGACGATCAGCCCACCCTGGAAGCGGCGCGGCGCATCGACGACCTTACGGCGCGGCAGGCCGTAACGGCGGAACGGTCCTTTCTCCATCGTATCGGCGGCGGTTGCCATACCCCGGTCGGCGCGTGGGGGCGGATCGAGGACGGCAGCCTGGTGCTCGACGCCGTCCTGGCCGCCGATGACGGCGAATGGCTCGTGCGTCAATCCCTGCGCGGACAGCCGGAAGAAGCAGTCGATCTGGGCCGCCGGCTGGCCGAGGCGGTGCTGGACCATACCGAGGAGTCCACGAAGGTCGAGCAGACCAGGTAGGCCGACCTGTCGCCGGACCGGGCAGGCCATGCGGTCCAGACCGACCCGACAGCGCCAAGCCGTCCAAGCCGTCCAGGCCGTCCACGGAATCCCAATGAACGCCGAATCTCCACACAACAGCACATCTGCAGGCAAGTCCGAATCCGCAGGCCAGGGCGAGTCTCCGGGTAGGTCCGCAACGTCAGGCAAATCCGGGACCGCCCCGCCGCCGGGCATGGTATACCTGGTCGGCGCGGGCCCCGGCGACCCCGGTCTGATTACCGTGAAGGGCCTGGACTGCGTGCGTCGGGCCGACGTCGTCGTTGCCGACTTCCTCGCCGACGACCGGCTGGTGGCGGAGGCGCCGGGCCACGCCGAACGCATCCGCGTGCCATGGCGTCCGGGACGGCAGGCGGAGATCAACGACCTGCTGGTGCGTCACAGCCGCTCAGGGAAGACCGTGGTCCGGTTGAAAGGCGGCGATCCGTTCGTTTTCGGCCGGGGCGGCGAGGAAGGACTGCACCTCCAACGCCACGGGATCCCTTTCGAGGTCGTACCCGGCATCACGGCGGCCGTCGCGGTCCCGGCCTACGCCGGCATACCGGTGACCCACCGGGAGATCACCTCGACGATGACCGTCGTCACCGGCCACGAGTCGCCGGACAAGGCCCGGACGGATCTCGACTGGGAGGTATTCGCCAAACGGATCGGCACGCTGATCTTCTACATGGGCGCGCGGAACCTGCCCTTCATCGTGGAAAGACTGATCGATCACGGACGTCCGAAGGACACGCCCGTCGCGCTGATCCAGTGGGGCACCAGGCCGGAGCAAAGGACGCTCGTCGGCACGCTCGACGATATCGTATCCAGGGCCCGGACCGCTTCCTTCACCCCGCCCGTGCTGATCGTCGTCGGCGAGGTGGTGGCGTTGCGGCCGCAACTCGACTGGTTCGAATCGAAACCGCTTTTCGGGGTCCGCGTACTGGTCACCCGCGCCCGGGACCAGGCCGGCGAACTGTCGGAGACGCTCGTCCGCCATGGCGCGGAGCCGGTCGAAGCGCCGCTGATACGGATCGAAGCGCCCGAGGACTGGACGGAAGCGGATGCCGCGCTGGCCGATCTCTCCGGTTTCGATCACGTGGTATTCACCAGCCGGAACGCCGTGGAGGCCTTTTTCTCCCGGCTGAATCTTCAAGGGCTGGACGCCCGGGCCCTGGGCGGGGTCCGTGTCGCCGCGGTAGGCGGGGCCACGGCCGAAGCGCTGCGGGGCTGCGGGATCGAAGCGGACTGCCAGCCCGAAGTCTTCCGGGCCGATAAGCTGGTAGAAGCCATGGCGGGGGACCGCGATCTGCGGGATGCGCGGATCCTCTTCCCTGCGGCGGACATCGCGGGTCCGGCCGTGGTGGAGGGACTGACCGCCGCCGGCGCGTCCGTGACCCGGGTAACGGTCTACCGGACGGTCCTGGAACCGGACCTGCCGGACGACATAGCGTCCATGCTGGAAGACGGGAAGATCCATTTGGCCGTGTTCGCGAGCTCGTCGGCCGTGTCGGCGTTCGCGAAGGCTGCGGGGCTGGACGGTCCTCAGCGATTGACCGGGGGCGTCCGCATCGCCTGCATCGGTCCCTCCACGGCGGAAACCGCGACGGAAGCGGGCCTGTCCGTGGATATCGTGCCCGGCCAGGCTACGGTCCCCGCACTCGTGGATGCGATCGTGCGCGACCGGCTGGCCGGGGGGGTGCGATCCGCGTAATAACGATTGCCCTGACAGGACGACCCGGTATATATTTGTCGGGCGTGAGTTCAGCCAAAATACCTTCGTGGAATACGTTACGCGGCGCCGTTTACTATGCCTTTCTGTCCGGAATGCGAATGTAAATACGCCCAGGTCGTGGAGAAGTGCCCGATCTGCGCAACACCCCTGGTCGAATCGCTGAACGAGGCGTCGACCTGGGTCTGCGATGAGTGCAAGGAGGAGATCCCGGGCGACGCGCTGTCCTGCCCGGTCTGCGGGACGGTTTTCGTCGACGCCCTCCGTTGCCTGGCCCATCCGGAACAGCCCGCCCACGGACGGTGCGTCGTCTGCGGACAGCACGTGTGCGGGGACTGCGGGATCCGCAGTCTGGGCCGGTATTTCTGTGAAAGACACGGGTTGGAAGTGGAATCGCCGGCCGGGGAGGAGATCCTCTACCGGGCGGAAGATCGCGAAGCGCTGAATTACCGGCACTACCTGACCCAGCAGGGTGTGGACTGCCGGTTGTTCTCGGCCGACCAGGACGGCGGCCTGCTCCTGGACAGCAGTTCGAACGACGAGGCCAGGATCATCGTGCCTTCGAAACACCGGGCGCCGGCGCGGAAGTGGATGGCGTCACGTTCCATCGACGCCCGGCATGTCTTGTTCCAGTGTGAACGCTGCAGTGCCGTCAATGGATTCGACGGCGGCGGATGCGCCAATTGCGGCGGGCCCTGACGCGCCAACGGCGGCGGATGCACCAACTGCGGCGAGTCCCGACGCCCGACAGCGGGCCCCGACAGCGGCCTCGATAGCAGACAGAGAAACCCGATGGCATTTCCCGTACACCGACTGCGGCGCCTGCGCCGCACCGAGCGTCTGCGCAGGATGGTCGGCGAGGCCCGGCTCTCCGTGGACGACCTGATCTATCCCCTGTTCATCTGCCCGGGAGAAGGCGTCCGGGCCCCGGTGGATTCCATGCCCGGTTTGGACCGGCTGTCGGTGGACCAGGGCGCGGAGGTCTGCCGCGAAGTCTCGGACCTGGGCATTCCGGCCGTCATGCTCTTCGGCATCCCGGAGCGCAAGGACGCTTACGGTTCCGGCGCTTACGCGGACGACGGCATCGTCCAGCGGGCCATACGGGCGATCAAGCAGGCGTCGCCCGAACTCACCGTCATTGGCGACGTGTGCCTCTGCGAGTACACCGATCACGGGCACTGCGGGGTCATTAAAGAAGACGACGTAGCGAACGACGCCACCCTTAGGCTCCTCGTCCGGACGGCGCTCTCGCAGGCGAACGCCGGCGCGGACATGGTCGCGCCGTCGGACATGATGGACGGCCGCGTGGGTGCGATTCGGGAGGCCCTCGACGGCGAGCAACTCACCCATGTCCCGATCATGGCCTATTCCGCGAAGTACGCTTCGGCCTATTACGGTCCCTTTCGCGATGCCGCGGACTCGGTCCCGCAATTCGGCGACCGCCGTTCCTATCAGATGGACCCGGCGAACTCCAACGAGGCGCTCCGTGAAGTGGAGCTGGACCTCGAGGAGGGGGCCGATATCGTCATGGTCAAGCCGGCCCTGGCTTATCTCGACGTGATACACAGGGTGAAATCGACCTTTGAAGTGCCGGTGGCCGCCTACAACGTGAGCGGGGAATACGCCATGATCAAGGCGGCGGGACAGATGGGATGGATCGATGAAGAACGGATCGTCCTGGAGTCGCTGACCGCCATGAAGCGCGCTGGCGCGGACATGATCCTTACCTACTTCGCGCGGGAGGTCGCGCGCGGGATATGATACGGAACGCGCGTGGACGTCAGAACGCGCGCGGACTCCGAACCGCATGAACCGAGTAGACCATATGAACCGTTCCCGATCCAGTACCCTCTTCGACCAGGCCCTGCGGTCCATGCCCGGCGGGGTGAACAGCCCTGTGCGCAATTTCGGGCGGGTCGGGGGGCGTCCCGTTTTCATGGACCGGGGCGCGGGGTCGAAGGTCTACGACGTGGACGGCAATGAATACATCGACTACCTGGGGTCCTGGGGACCGCTGATCCTGGGTCACGGCCATCCCGCCGTGGTCGAAGCCCTGAAGAAGGCCTGCGAACGGGGCACGAGTTTCGGCACGCCCACCGAAGCCGAGATCAGGCTGGCGGAACTGGTCAAGACCGCCTTCCCGTCCATCGAATTGGTACGCATGGTCAATTCGGGCACGGAAGCAACCATGAGCGCCCTGCGCGTGGCCCGCGGATACACGGGACGCGACCTGGCGGTCAAGTTCGAGGCGGGATACCACGGCCACGGAGACAGCTTTCTCATCCAGGCCGGCTCGGGCGCCGCGACCTTCGGCATCCCCGACAGCCCCGGCGTGCCCGCGGACCTGGCGAAGATGACCCTCAACCTGCCGTACAACGACATCGAGGCCGTCCGGCGCACCCTGTCGGAACGGGGCGACGATATCGCCTGCGTGATCGTCGAGCCGGTGGCTGGAAATATGGGCATGATCCCGCCGGCCGAAGGCTTTCTCGAAACCATCCGGGAAGAGACGGAAAAGCGGGGCATCATCCTGATTTTCGATGAAATCATAACGGGATTCAGGATCGCTTTCGGCGGCGCGCAGGAACGGTTCGGCATCACGGCCGACATGACCTGCCTGGGCAAGATCATCGGCGGCGGCCTCCCCGTCGGCGCCTACGGCGGACGCAGGGAAATCATGGAAACCATCGCGCCCGTCGGCGCGGTGTATCAGGCCGGTACGCTCTCGGGCAACCCGCTGGCTATGACCGCGGGGTATGAGACGGTGCGGCAGCTTCAGGAGCCCGGTGTGTACGAACGGCTCGAGAACCTGGCCTCCCGGCTCGGCGACGGCCTCCGCGACGCGGCGGCAGAGGCCCGCATCCCCGCATACCTGACGCGCGTCGGATCCATGATGTGTACCTTCTTCACCGACCAGGTCGTCGACAACTTCGATGCCGCCTCCACTTCGGACGCGGATACGTATGGCCGTTATTTCTGGAACATGCTGGACCGCGGCGTCTACCTGGCGCCTTCGCGCCTCGAAACGGGATTCGTGTCCCTGGCTCACACCGAAGCGGACATCGACCGGACCCTCGACGCGGCCCGGGAGAGTATGAATATCTTAAAAATATAGACTATACAAATCCAATGTATTAAGATCACGTGCGGAACAATTACACGAATCCGCTATCAGACTTTATCCGAGAGGAGTCCAACGTGATTCGCCCATTTAGTCGTGCGTTCGGTATGATCACGGCTTCTGTATACATCATATTCCTGGCGGGGTGCGGCGGCGGGGACAGCAGCCCGACGAGCCCCACGCCGTCCACACCGACGCCCCCGGCGCCGCCGCCGGCACCCGTGGCGACGAGTATTTCGATCAGCCCGGCTTCGCATACCCTGGCGTCGATCGGCGCGACCGTGCAGCTGACGGCAACGGTAAGGGACCAGAACAACAACCCGATGACCGGCCAGACGGTGACCTGGACGAGCAGCAACACCGCCGTGGCGACAGTAAGCGGCAATGGCCTGGTGACGGCTGTGAGCAACGGAACGTCCCAGATCACGGCGCGTGCCGGCAACGCGTCGGGCACCGCGAATATCACGGTGGCCGAGCCGGTGCCGACCCGGATCGCGGTAACGCCTTCGTCGCATACGCTGGAGGCGATTGGAGCGACCGTTCAACTCACGGCAATGGTTCTGGATCAGCGGAGCAACGCCATGTCCGGCCAGACCATTACCTGGTCGAGCGGCGACGAAGCCGTGGCGACCGTAAGCGGGACAGGCCTGGTGACCGCGGTGAGTAACGGAATGGCCGAAATCACGGCCAAATCCGGCAACCTGTCCTCCACTGCGGCCATAACCGTCGAGCAGGTACCCACCGCCATCGCGATCGTCGTCGAGCCGGACGCTACCACGCTGACCGCCATAGATCAGACGTTGCAACTCACGGCCGCGGTAAGCGACGCAAACGAGGTTGCCATCGAAGACGCCGCGGTCATCTGGTCCAGCAGCGATGAATCGGTGGCGACCGTGGACGAGGCTGGCCTGGTTACGCCCGTGAGCTCCGGGACGGCAGATATCACGGCAACGGCAGGAGAGGTGTCGGAGAGCGTGACGGTTACGGTGATACTGCCCAGTCCGGACCGCGAGACGCTCATCGCCATTTATAACGCAACGGATGGACCGAACTGGACACAACAGGATAACTGGTTGAGTGAGACACCCGTAAGCACGTGGTACGGCGTTACGACCAATGACATGGACCGGGTGACCGGGCTGCATCTTGGCAATGTTGGTTTGGCCGGGTCTTTACCCGCCGAACTGGGGCAATTGGCGTATCTTGACAGCTTGTCCATCACGAGCAACGATTTAACGGGATCTATACCCGCTGAGTTGAGTCAGTTGGAGCGTCTTGTTCTGATGAATTTGAGCGGCAATGACTTGACGGGACCGATCCCCGCTGAACTCGGTCAGATGACCGGGCTCAGGGAAATGATCCTGAGCGTTAACGATTTGTCCGGATCGATTCCCGCTGAACTGGGGCAGATGTCCAGCCTGGATTTGCTTCATCTAAGCCATAATGATTTATCGGGAGCAATCCCTCCCGAACTGGGTCAACTGGCCGCGCTGGAACGGTTGACATTGGATTCGAATAACCTGTCCGGAAACATCCCCCCGGAAATCGGACAGCTTTCCAACCTTCGTTCACTGAGTTTGTCGGAGAATGAACTGGAAGGAACCGTGCCTGCCGAAATAGGTGGCTTGAACCGGCTTAACATCATGAAACTGGATGGCAACGCGGACTTGACCGGGTCGCTGCCCCGATCCTTCCTTGACTCCCCTATCCATGACCTGTGGCTGCAGGGCACGCAGATCTGTGTACCGTCGGATGCCGAATTCGATGCGTGGTTGGCTGGACTGGAGGACGCGCAGGGGATTACGAAGTGTGAAGTCGACGACGGCGATGGCGGGGACGACGGCGATGACGGGGCGGATGTCCCCGAGATCGAATACGTTCCGTGGGAAGGTGTGACGATTGAGCGCGGCAAGTTGATATTCAGTACATCAGGAGGACTTGGATTAGAAATAGAATACCCTGATTGTTTCACTAACACTAGAAACCCTCTTGCGGGATTTTTAGGTCTCCCCCCCGAGGGACTGAAAGACTGGACTAATACTTTCACCAATGACACCCTTACCGTCCATTACTCCGAATGGCAGCGAAGCGACGATATGGGCAGTACGTGGGAGAGTATCGAGGGTACACGGGTGAGGTATGACGCTTGCACATACGATCCCGAAGTCGCTGGTGAGTATCGACTGGTCGGCGAAATTACGCTCAACGGTGAAATGAGCCATAGACGTAGCGAAAACACGTTCGTCGTTCCCTGACAGCCAGGAACGCATCAGGAACGCGCATCATAAGTTCTGAATCGTAACAGTTTCCAACATGCAACCTTTGAGGGGATCGGCGGGTCGAAACCGTAGATCCCCTTTTCCATCTCACCGGGAATGCGGTCCCCTGGTGGGTGATTACAGTACGCAGCCGTGAGACCCGGGAGTGGGTGTGGCCATGCTGAAAAACCACCTCGTCATCGCGTTTCGGCACCTCTTCGCGAACAAGAGCTACTTCTTCATCAACACGCTGGGCCTTTCGACCGGCATCGCCTGCAGCCTGCTCGTATTCCTCTTCGTACGCCAGGAGTGGACCTTCGATACCTTCCACGAAAAAGCGGACCGGATTTACCGTGTGAACGTATCGGGGCTGGGATTCGACGGCACGCCGTTCCGCACCGCGATTACGCCGATTCCGCTCGCACCGGCGCTGAAACGCCAGTTCCCCGGAGTGGTCGAAACGGTCAGGATTCGTTCTTTCGGGGGTAGATGGGTGGTGCGTGTCGGGGACGACACGTTCAGGGAAGATCGCATGCTCACCTGCGATCCGTCGTTCTTCCAGGTATTTTCGTTTCGGCTTATCGAAGGAGATCCCGAGACGGTATTCGCCGATCTCAACGCCTTAGTGATCAGTCGGTCCATGGCGGAGAAGTACTTTGGCCAGGAAAGCGCACTGGGCCGGCAACTCACGATCAGGGACGAGCCGTTTACCGTGACCGGCGTGACGGAGGATACACCGGGCAATTCCAGCATTCAATTCGATTTCCTGCTCCCCTTTGAACGGACGATCGGCATGAACCCCTTTCTCGCCAATGCCGTTGACAGCTGGAACTACTCGGTCACGTCCACTTACGCGGAATTGTCGGATCCGCAACAGGCCGTTCTGCTCACGGAACAGTTCCCCGATTTCTCAAACGCCCATTTCTCGGGACAGATGTCCAGGGTGCTGGAAATCCAGGCGCTCACGGACACCCACCTGGACCCGGGCGTAGGGAACGGTCTGGGTACCGCCAGCGATCCGAACAGGTCCTACATACTGATCAGCGTCGCGCTGCTCGTCCTTTTCATAGCGTGCGTCAACTTCATGAACCTGGCCATATGCCGTTCCTCGACCCGCGCGAAGGAGGTCGGTCTCCGCAAGGTGTTCGGCGCTCAGCAATCGCAGATCGCGGGGCAGCACCTGGGCGAATCGCTGGTGCTGAGTTGCTTCGCCCTCGTGCTCGGGGTGATCCTGGCCCATCTCTTCCTGCCCATCTTCAATGCGCTGGCGGGGAGTTCACTCGTCCTCGACTACCTTTCCAGCGGTTCCACGCTGGCCGCACTCCTTGCGTTCACCTTGCTGGTCGCCTTCGTATCCGGCAGCTACCCGTCCCTGGTCCTTTCCCGATTCAATCCGGTCGCCATCTTCCAGCGGCGGATCCAGGTCGGCGGTCCGAACCTGCTCATCCGGGGCCTCATGGTCGTGCAGTTCGGGCTGTCCGCGGCGCTCGTCGTCTCCATTCTGGTCATGACGCGGCAGTTGGATTTCGCCCGGACCGGGGACCTCGGATACAATGCAGAGAACATCGTCGTGATCGAGAAAGACCAGGATTCCGGCAGCCTGGATGTTTTCAGGAATCGAGTGATATCCTACGAGGGCGTGCTGGACGTGACCGGTGTATCAAACTCCTTCGGTCCGAACCGGGGACTGGCCCAGGCCGCGTACTCCGACACGGCCGGCAACCGGCTGGAAGCGTTCATGTATACCGTGGACTACGACTTCGTGAAGACACTGGAACTGAACCTCGTCTCCGGTCGCGATTTCTCGAGGGAATTCGGGGGAGACGAATCGGGGTCATGCATCATCAACCAGGCCGCGGCCAGGTCGATGGGATGGGAAGATCCTGTTGGCCGCACGCTGCCGCACGGCGTCACAGTCGTCGGCGTGGTGGAAGACTACCATTACCGGTCCATGCACCACGAGATCGAACCCGTCATACTCACCCTCAATCCGGTGGTATTCGGGGATGAAATGGATCAGATCCGTTTTTTCATGGTGCGCGTCAGCGAGCGGGACCTGCCCGCCACGCTGGATCTGCTGAGAGACGCATGGACCGAATTGGCGCCGGGATCGCCCTTTGAGTTCTTCTTCCTCGATGACGACCTTGCCCGCTTCTACGTGGAGGAGACCAACCTGGCGCGGATCTTCACCTATTCGGCGGTGTTCGCCCTGCTGATCGCCTGCCTGGGTGTATACGGCCTGGTTTCCCTGGAGGTCGTCCGCCGCACGCGGGAGGTTGGCATCCGCAAGGTGATGGGCGCCGCCGTATCGGACATCATGGGCTTGCTGTCGAAACAGTTCGTCTACCTCGTCCTCATCGCGAACGTCCTGGCCTGGCCGGCGGCCTGGTGGTTCATGAACGAATGGCTGGCCGACTTCGCCTACCGCGCCGAACTCAGCGTGGGGCCGTTTATCCTGGCAGGTCTCGTGGTTCTGGCCATCACCCTGGTCACCGTCAGCCTACAGACCTTCCGTAGCGCCCTGATCAATCCGGCGGATACGCTGCGGCGCGAGTAGGCGGTTTACAAATGACCGCCGCCGCATCGGCCTGTACGATTCCAACATACCGGAAAACGGTGACGGTATCCCCACCTCAGGGGGCAGTGCCTGCCCACGAAACCGTTAAACAATGTCCAGATACAGTGTACTGCTCGTTGCGGCCCTGGTGATGTTTCCTCCACAGGGTCCGGTTCCGGCACAATCCCCTGATACAGGCGAAGTTCCGCAGACAGACCTGCCGGCGTCCCTTGAAACGGGGAAGGCGTTTTTTGAGAAAGAGTTATACGAGGAAGCGCTACCGTATTTTCTACAGGCCGTTCAGGCTGATGGGAGTTCGGCACCTGCCCACTACTGGCTCGGCATGGCTCAGTATGAACTGGGCGACTACCGGAAAGCGTTGAGTTCGTTCAGGAAAGCGGTGCAACAGGACAAAAGTCGGGCGCCAGGCCATATCGGCATGGGAAAGACCTACCTCAAGCTTAAAAACAGAAAGCTGGATGCCCGAAACGCCCTGCGAACCGCGGTCCGCCTGCAACCGGACAACCCGGATGCACAGTACTACCTGGGCATGACCTTCATGAATGATAAAATGACAGATGCCATCGTGGGCAGCGACCGGGATGGCAGGACGTATTTCCTCAAGGCCGTAGCGCTGAACCCATCCCATCCGGACGCCTTCTATCAACTGGGCCGATGCTATGACAGTTTTCCGGAGCCGGAATACGGGAATGCGATGAATGCCTATTTCAACCAGTACAGGGTAAACCCTGAACACCGTAGGGCCTTCGAGCGATTTACCAATGTATGTCTTCGTACCGAAGCGTTCGAGAAAGGCGCTGGACTTCTGGATCAGTTGGTCGAAGAAGCAGGAGACGCCGTAGTGGACGAGGTCCGAAACCTGCAGCTCCAGTTCAGCCTGCTGTCTGGTTCGGCGGAACGGCGGTTCGATCGATTGCAGGAAGCCCTCGAGACCTATATAACGGGACTTGAACCCGATGAGCAGGCGGTGTACCGGGATTTGAGCCATGTCGCGCCTCCCGATGAACTGGATGCCTGGATGGATGCGGAAGGATCGGAACGCGATGCGCTGTGGCAGGCATTCTGGAACGCCCGGGACTCAAATCCGGCCACCGTCGAAAATGAACGCCTGGTAGAACACTACCGGCGCGTGCTGTACGCCCGCAATCACTTTTCGGAAGGGCAGTATCCCTATGACCGTCGCGGAGAGATTTACGTTCGATACGGTACGCCGGATGACCGGAGCTATTTCTTGATGCGCAGGCATGAGAATACATTTTCCGTTTTCCAACCGTCGGCGAATCCCGCTGTTGACGCGATCCGCGAGCGAAACATACAGTCCGGCTACGTGTTGCGGGTGGGCAGAGGGGATCCGGTGGCATTGTTGGATGAGGAGATCATGCAACTCCAGGGATTTGATATGGGATCGATGGATCTCTGGGCGAATTCGTCGGAGAGCGGTCCATTCGAGTTACTCAAAAGTCTGGTCGGAGAATCGTATAAGGTGGAAAGCTGGGTATATGTACCTCACGATCTTGAACTGTTTTTCGTAGACCAGATGGGCGGTGGCAAATTCGATTATCCGCTTCAGACAATCTACGAAGATGGAGATGAGCTTCGTGTCGGCATGGGTTTCAGGTTGATGCAGCGCAACGACACATATCATCCTCAACGTGTTGCCGCGAATCTGATCAAGCGCAGTCCCGAGGAATACCTGCATGACCTTGGCGGGTCACCGCTCGAGTACGCCTTCGATGCCGTGAGCTTCCGGGCGGACAACGGGGCGACGGAGCTGGACCTGTCCTACAGCATCCCCGTCTGGCAGTTCGGAGACGTATCGGACGGCCGCGGGAACCGGACCCGGTTGGAGCACCAGGTCACCTTGCGCGATTCGGCCATGAGCCCCACGTTCACCCACGCATTCGGATTCGGTCCTTTCGACCGGCCGAAGCGCAAGACATTCGAAAGCCACGTGAAAGTCCCGGTCTACACCCTGCCCGAGCGTGTTTTGGCGCCGTCGGGGCATTTTACGCTGGCGGTCCAGGTGCGCGATGAAACGTCTCAGAAAACCGGGGTGTATCTTAGGCCGGTCACGCTGTCCGATTACAGCGGCGAAGAACTGCTCATCAGCGACCTCAAGCTGGCCATCCTGATCACGCCGTCCGGCGTACAGGGCCCCTTCGTGCGCAACGGGTTGAACATCATGCCCAATCCGGGACGGCTCTACATACGGGATAACCCCGTTTACGTCTACTACGAAATCTACAACCTGGCTATGGATCAGGACGGGACGTCGGATTACGAGATCCTGTACGAGATCAGCCCCCGGGATGGCAGTGCGCGCCTCGGATGGTCGGGCCGCAGGCAACGTGACATGCAGACGGTGATGATGGCTTTTTCGGGAGAGGGCTATACGTCCGATGACCGGGAGTACACGTCGCTGGACACTTCCGGCCTGCCGGCGGGTGAGTACGTGCTCACCGTCACGTTCACCGATCTGAACGCGGGTAGCAGCGTTACCCGGTCGGCCAACTTCCTGGTCATGGAACGGTAAACGTCGGCGGTCCGCAGAGACGCTCGGTAGAAAGTCCCGCCGGTGCGTCACTACCGCTGGTCCATCACTACCGCCGGTTCGTCACTTCAATCGTTCCGGGTTCACTTCAATCGCTCCGGGTTCAGGTCCTCCAGTTCCGGAACGACGAACCTCCCGTCCCTCCGGATCACTTCCCCATCGAACTCGATGGTCCCGCCGCCGAATTCCGGCGTCTGGATCATGACCATGTCCCAGTGGACGGCCGACCGGTTGCCGTTGTCGGCCTCCTCGTAGGCCTGCCCGGGCGTGAAGTGGAAGGAACCGGCGATCTTCTCGTCGAAGAGGATGTCCAGCATGGGCGCGGTGATGTGGGGGTTGAAGCCGATGGCGAATTCGCCGATGTAGCGCACTCCCTCGTCGGTGTCGAAGATCTCGTTCAGCTTCTCCGTCCGGTTACCCGATGCCTCGGTGATCCTTCCGTCTTCGAATCTCAGTTCCACGTCCGTAAACGTCACGCCGTGGTACAGCGTCGGCGTGTTGAACCGGATGACACCGTTGACCGAATCGCGCACCGGCGCGGTAAAGCACTCGCCGTCGGGGATGTTGCGGTCGCCCGAGCATCCCACGGTGGGGATGTCCCGGATGCTAAAAGTCAGGTCGGTGCCCGGACCCGTGAGCCGGACCCGGTCGGTGCGGTCCATCCGCTCCTTCAGCGGCGCGAGCGCCCGTTCCATCTTCCCGTAGTCCAGCGTGCACACCTCGAAGAAGAAGTCCTCGAAGGCCTCGGTGCTCATGCCGGCCTGCTGCGCCATGGACGGGGTCGGCCAGCGCAGCACCACCCACCGGGTCTTCGGCACCCGGATCTCGAAGTGCACGGGCTTGAGCCAGCGTTGCTCGTAGAGCCGCATGGCCTCGCCCGGCACGTCCGACATCTCCATCACGTTCCGGCTGCCGCGCAGGGCCATGTAGGCCTGCACCCGTTCCATGCGATGGGATTCATGGGAGCTTGCGGCTTCCATGGCGGCTTCGTCTCCGGCGCGGACCAGTTCCCGCATGACGCGCTGGTGCTTGATGGAGACCAGCGGCACGCCGCCCGCCGCCCGGATCGCCCGGATCAGCGCGATCACCATCTCGTCGGGCACATCGAAGGCCTCGACGAGTACCCGGTCCCCGGCCTTGATCTTCGTCGAATGTCCGGTGAGCACTTTCGCCAGGTCACCGTATCGTGGGTCGCGCATGGGTGTTGTTTCTCCGTGAGTTTGGGATGGTGATCGTATAGTTGGATCGTGCCGGACGCGTCACGTGTCGATCCGCCCCGGTCGCACGTCCACGGCTCCCGACGCAGAAACCCTGACCAGCATGGCGTCTTCGGGTTCGAAGGCCATGTGCACCGTCCGCTCCCGGCCGTTGACGTGGAGGATCACCTCCCGCTCGATCAGGCTGGCGGAACGCCAACCCTCGTAGGCCATGGGGTACCGGATCCGCTTCGTATCGGGATGGGCGAAGAAGACGTGGTAGTCATCGTCGACCTCCCGGCACCAGAACTCCGGCGCGTCCCGGCCGCTGACGAGTGGGAGATGGCGAAGCGCGGTGCCCTGATCCACGGTGACCGAGGGCTGGCGCATCAGTTTCTCCAGCCGATCCTCGTAATCCGCTGGCGGACGATGGCCCGGTACGGCGGGCCGGCGCGGAACGCAGATCCGGGCGCCATCGCGGGCCAGTCGCAGCAACGCCGAAAGGGCGTCGCCGTCCAGCCAATCCACGTCCACATATATCACCGAAAACACGGCCTCGCCGTACCGGACGCGCCCGTCCTCCACCACCGCCTCCTCCAGAAATGGCGTCGTGATCCACAGGGGATGGTAGCCGAGCAGACGGGACGGCCGTTCGACGGTCTGCAGCTCCCAGTAGTAGTTGGCGGCCGGACCGCGCCGCTCCTCGGGCAGCATGTGGCGCATCCAGTAGTCTTCCAGCGGGAGGTATACCGCCACGTCCGTGCAGGTCCTGCCCTGCTTGACGAAATCGGCGGCTTCCGCCAGGTAGGCGTTGAAGGCCGGAAGCCGGCCGGCGAACCCGCTGTCCGGACCGACGTGCGTGGTCGCGTAGAAGGTGTTGGTACCGCCGGGCGCGTTATAGGGCATGCCGTGCCAGACGATGTGGTTGACGCCGTTGGCGAACACCGCGTCCGCCATGAGCTTCAGGTCCTCCACCTTCTCCTCGCCGTGATGGGGCGACGGCGCGGGCCACGGTTCGTAGCCGTAGATACAGGTGAAGGTCTCGCAGGTCACGACAGGCCGTGATCCCAGGGCCGCAGCCGACCCGGGGATGGCTGAGAAGAAGGTCTCGAACAGCAGGGCCTCGGATTCCGGGACGTCCACGAGCGCGAAGGCGGCCAGCAGGTCCGCCGGCGCCCCGTGGCACTGCACGCGGCTCACGGCGCCGAGGTCGCGGCAGATCTCGGCATAGGGCCTGAAGAAGCCCTCGATCGCCGCTTCCGACAGGATCTTCCGGTAGTCGTACCGCACGTCGGGATGCTGGTCGATCGATGCCTTGAACGGTTCCAGGTCGTACCCGAAGCGGTCGCGGAAGACCGGGGCCAGGTGCGCACTCCAGAGCCCCTCCGGGAATACCTCCCACGAATCGGAGAAAAGCCCCGATGTGGTGCCGCGAAGGGCCGGTTTCAGCGCGTCGCCGACGTGGCCCGCGTACCGCTCCAGCGCGTCCGGGTCCAGGTGGTTCAGGATCCGGCCCCGGCCGTAGTAGGACAGCTCCCACGACTTCTCCAGCCGCTGGTCCGATACCCCGCCGAATACCTGTCCCGCGTCCTCCTCCGGCACGATCGACCCGCCGAAGGGCCACGAGGTACTGAAGGTGAAATCGCACCCGATGCCCAGCCGGTCCGCCTCCTCCTTGGCGCAGGCGACCAGGCCGGTCCACGCCTCGCTCAGCCAGCGGGGTCCTTCCCCGGCTCCAGGCTGCGGATACATGAAGGCGATCTCCACCCCGCCGAACCCCTGGTCCCGCAACCATTTGAGCTGCGTCCGGATGTCTCCCATCCTGATATCGTCGCAGAACCACCACCAGCGCGTGTAGGGACGGGAGTCCGAAAAGGGCCGGTAGGTCCTGGTTAGTTCGTTCGACATGACTGCTCCACGTGTCGGTGATTTCGCCTTGCATAATCTATACCGGAATCGGCCGGTCAGCACTATATTATGAAGGTTTCTTGAACAAAAGCGCCCCTCGTCCGGCCATTCAATTCAGGAGTTTCCATGCAGACCATCGACTTCGCGCATTCTACCTTTACCTTTCGCGTGGATTCCGAGAAGAAGCCGCCGAAGACCGTGACCCGGAAGGTGCCCTACTCCCTGAACAACGCCCGCATCCCCATAGAGGCCACCCTGACCGTGACCGAAAAAGACGGCGATTTTCGGGAAGAATACGTTTTGGGGGTGAGTTGCAAGACCGAGCAGGTCGGGGTGGAGCGGGATATCTGGCACATCCCGAACGCGGACTTCAAGCCGATCTTCTCGTCGTATATCTTCATGGCCATCAAGACCTACGAAGTGGCGAACCGGGGCGCCACGCTCTATCCGCCCTCCCTGGGGGAGCAACCCGAACGGCAGATCGTCGCCATCGAGGAGACCTTCGAAGACGTCCGGATCGACCTGTCCCGCGTCGGCGGCCGCGTGCTGGATACGCCGCGGGCCATCGTGGAGGCCGTCCTCGGCAACGTCCCCCTGAACGCCCGGACGACCATCGGGAACGAGCGATACGCCGCGGTGCTCGAGTACCCGGTCAAGACGATCAATGCCAACGAACGGGACTGGATCTACCAGCCGGACACGGGCCCGGTGCTGCTGCCGGACCTGTCCCGCGACCCGGAAGACATGATGGAAGGGATCGAACTGGCCTTTGCGGCGTTCAATACACCGGACTGGGTGGAGTTCATCGTCCGGGTTCCCACGCCGGTCGCCGAGGGCGTCAACGTGTACCACTACGCGGAGTCCGTCCGGATGGACTGCGTCAACGAAGTGTTGGTGCCAGGTCACTGAGCGCATCGGGCACACAAAGCAAACTGGAGTAGGGTCGGCTTAATGCGGTTATCCTCGAATAGTTTTCTCACGTGGCTGTGTTGTTTCGGCATGCTGGTTTTGCTCGCCGGGTCGACGGTGGCGGGCACACCGTACGCGGTATACGCACAAGACGCCGCTTACGCGCAGGGCACGCGGGGCAACGCGCCCGGTAGCGCGGGAAGTCCCGTCGCGGAAGAGGTCGAGGAGGAGGATCCCGTGCAGCGCGTGCTGCGGGAGCGCGTCGAAGAATACGGCCAGACGGTGGGCATCGTCGCCGGGATCATCCGCGGCATCAACCGGTACCCTTACGCCCACGGCACGCTCAACCGCGGCACGATACGGCGCGTGAGCGCCATGACGGTCTTCGAGATCGGCCAGCTTAGCAGCCTGTATACGGCGGCCATGCTGTCCCTCATGGTCCAGCGGGGCGACTTGAACCTGACCGACGAGGTGTCCGCCTATCTCCCGGAGTCGGTAACCGTCCCGGCCACGCCTGCCGGACACCCCATCCTGATCGAGCACCTCGCCACCCACACGTCGGGACTGCCCCGCCTGCCGGACAACCTGGTGTCGGACGATCCAGACGATCCGTTGCAGGGATATTCTGTGGAACTGATGTACGTGTTCCTCGACCGGTACGCGGAGGCGCAGCGCGACGGGCACGAGTTTCCGTTCGATTTCGCGGATCCGAATGGCGTAGATCCGGATGGCGAAGAACTCCTGGATCGGGAGGGTGAAGACCGTTCAAATGCGCCAGGCCAAGACGAACCGGAAGACCGCTACGTATATTCCGATCTCGGTATGGGCCTCCTTGGACACGTCCTCGAACGGGCCTCCGGCGAGTCCTATGACACCCTGATCCGGGAGTTGCTTGGCAATCCTATCAAGCTAGCCAACACGGCCAACGCGCCTTCGCCGTCCATGCGGACCTACCTGGCGACCGGACACGACGACGCCCGCCGGCCCGTGTCCGCCTGGTCCGACACGACCCTCGTGGGCGGCACGGGACTGCGGTCCAATCTTCTGGACATGATGACCCTGGTGTCGGCCAGCATGAACATCATCTACGCCCTGCCGGAGGACTTTACCGAAGACGACTCGACCCGCTACCACGCGTCCTTCGACAGCCTCATCGTGGCCCGGAAGCCAACGGAAGTGGAGGGCGTCCGGACCGCACTGGGCTGGAAAGTGCGCCAGGACGCGCGCGGCCGCGACATCCACTGGCTCACCGGCCGGACCAACGGCTTCTACGCCTTCGCCGCCTTCCTCAAGGAATGGCGGAAGGGCGTCGTCGTCCTGTCCAACAGCTCGGCCAGCGTCGAGGACATCGGGTTCCACCTGCTGAGCGCCCGGAACCCCCTGGCGCCGCCCCCGAAGCAGACCGTGCACATGACCGAGGCCGAATACGTGGCCCGCACCGGCACCTACGCCTTTTCCCCCGAATTCACCGTCGACATCACCTACAGCGACGGCACGCTCTACGGCCAGCCGCCCGGCCAGCCCCGGAGCGAACTCGTTCTCGAACCGTCAGGAGATTTCTACCTGGAAGAAGAGGACGCCCGGATCACTTTCGTCCGGGACGAAGAGGGAAATGTCGACTACTTCCTCTTTCTCCAGGACGGACAGACCCACCGGGCGGAAAGGGTGAGGTAGGATCGGAAACGCCGCCATACCCTGCACAGTTCGACTTGAGAGGTGCGATCATGATACATAGATGGCCTGGCGTACTGGCACTGGCGCCGTTACTGGCACTGGCGCCGTTACTGGCAATGACAGTGGCACTGGCATTGGCGGTGGCCGCATGTGGGAACGAAGATCCGACGGGGCCAGATCCGACGCCGATGCCGGAACCGAAACCCATCGTGCTTGGGACGGCCGTGGCGGAGACCGGTCGCCTCAGCACGCCCGGGGCGGAGGTCAGCCGCGGATACAGGCTTGCCGTGGAAATGCTGAACGAGAAGGGCGGCATCGGCGGGCGGAAGGTGCAGTTGGTGATTCACGACGATGGGAGCGACGCGGATGCGAGCGTTCGCCTCTATCAGGAGATGATCGCCTCGGATTCGATCACCGCCTTTCTGGGCCCCTACAGCAGCGGGATCACCGAAGCCGTGATCAGCGTGACGGAATCGGCCGGCATACCGCTCGTTGCCTCGGCCGCGGCGGCTCCCGAGGTCTGGACGAACCGGGGTCGGCAGTGGAGCGTGCAGATGTCGAACCCGGGGCCGACTTATCTGGAGGGTTCCGTGGAACTGGCCGCGCAGGCCGGTGCTCGCACCGTGGCGCTGGTGTGGGAGGATACGGCCTTTCCCACGGCGGTAGCCCAGGGCATTCGCGATGCGGCCAGGACCCGGGGGCTCGAACTCGTGATGGAGCAAGCCTACGCGCCAGGCGGCGCGGATCACGAGGCCCTGGCGGCCATGGCGCGGGACGCGGGCGCCGATCTGTTCATCGGCGGAGGGTATTCTGACGACGCGGTCGCGTTCGCGAGGGCCGTGGCCGCCGTGGAATACAGACCGCGCCTGACGTCCCTCCTCCTGGCGAGCGGAGCATCCTTCATCAACGAGGTGGGCGCGGCCGGGCGTTGCGTCATCGGCAATGCGGCCTGGGATCCATCGATCCGCACGGAGGGGTACATCGCCTCGAACGAGACCTTCGTTCGACGCTACGAAGCGGCCTACGCCAAAATGCCGGACTACCAGGCCGCCGCGGGTTTCGGCGCCGTGGAGCTCCTCGCGGAGGGCATCAACCGGGCCGCCACGCCCACCGGGGAAATCGACCGCGCGTCCATACGCGACTTCTTGTTTGCGACCTCCAAGCAGACCGTACTGGGACCCTTTGGCGTCCATCCACTGGGTGACCTCCAGGCCGGCGCCCAGCGCGACCTGAAGGGCATACAGGTCCAGTGGCAGGACGACGGGGCGGGCGGCCTGGTCAGACGCATCGTCCATCCGCCGGAGGTCAGCCAGGCGTCATTGTGCTTCACGCGCTGAATACAAGTTGCCCTCTCCGTAGCAGATCTCCCGCCCTCAATCGCCGGATCACACTAATTCCAGGTTCATGCCGACCAGACAGGGAGCACTTCTATGCCTGCTTATGTCATCTCCATGATGTCCGTCCACGATCCCGATACCTACCGGAAATACACCGACCGGACACCGCCCATCGTCAAGAAGCACGGGGGCAGATTCCTGACGCGAGGCGAGGAGATCGCCTGTGTCGAGGGAAAGGACTACGACGGACGGATGGTGATCCTGGAGTTCCCCAGCAAGGCGCACGCGGAGGCGTGGTACAACGATCCGGCGTACCAGGAGGCGATGAAGTTCCGTCAGGCCGCGTCAGAGATGAATTACCTGCTGATCCAGGAAGGCGGCGAGAATACCCGGGATCCGGATCCGAAGCTGTGACGGGGGTTCTGAAGCGCTTTTACTATTCATTAAGACGATCTACTGTTATGAATTGGTTTGCCTTCAGTGCAATTAGCATGGTCGGCGTTCTGGCACATACGGCAACGACAGGATCAGGTGGCTTTAATCGCATGGATTGGAAGTGCCTCGGTTTCCAGGGTGGACAGGTCCAGACGTTGGGATGCGTGATCGATATCGAATCCGACCACGTCTCCTCCAGCATCCAGATCGACGTTCAGGCCGTCCGTGACCTCAAGCGTCTCCGCGCTACTGCCAGCCTTGAATTCGACATATAAACTATCGGTCTCCGGATAGTAGTGAAGTTTCATGGTCCATCCTCCTCGCGAAATCGTCGATCGAAAAAGGCGTTGTGGACAGTCTCCCCATCTGCCAGTGTAACTACGCGTAGGTAGCGAGGGCGGGTTTGGCCAGGTTGGAAGACCTTCCCTCAGAAGCGTATGCGACCGTTCGGTTGCTCCTACCGGTGAATCGGTGCGGCGACGGTCTCAGCGCACCACGTCAATTCGATGTAGGGACGTTTGCGCCGCACCTGTTTATCAAATTACCGGGTTGTCTTCAAGTATCGACCTCTTTGCATATAAAAGCTTGCAAAAAATTACCGTTATGTGAAATGCTGACCCTTTCTCGAATAGCTCTGGGACCGGCTAAACGGAGCCCTTATTTTCGGCGATCTGCCAGCATTAACTTGATGGCTTTATCCAGACTCTCGAGGGCTTCATCCACGGTCCGGCCCTGACCGTTTGCTCCGGGTGTTTCTGGACAAAAGGCAATGTACCAATCCTCATCCTGCTCGATAATTTTCTTAAATTTGTTTTTCATACAGTGTTTTACCCGATTTCTCTATTTCGTTAAGAAACGAGACACCTTGGTGCAGAAGGTACTCGTACTCGGCCCTGGTATAGACCAGAAGATCTATGGGAATCTCCTTATTGGTCTCCTGTATGCAGTGTCTCGCTGCAATCCGCCTGTGCATTCTTTCTTCGTAAGTCTGCGAGATGATCTCAGAGTCCAGGATGACCAGAAGGTCGACATCACTGCCCAGGTGCTTTCTATCCAGTGCATGAGATCCGAAAAGTACGATCCGGTACGGATCGAGCGGCAGCAGGTGCTTAACAATGTTGTTCACGGTATTGGTTCGAGCCACAATCTTCCCTCCGGATGCTGGGTAATCAGCATCCGATTGGCCATCGTGTCTTCTTCCCGGTACTACCACATCAATATCATGAAGATCTCTCGATTAGGAAAGGCCCGTTAGTTAATCGTCCAAAGATGTATTAGTCGAAATAGCCCTAAAAAACTAGTACTCCCATCCGCACAACCCCGGCGCGGGCAGTCGCAGGGTCCGGTCCAGCGCGGACAGTAGTTCGGGGGAACCTTCCAGGTCGTCCGTGACGGCCAGGCCCGTGGCGGGGCGGACGCCGAGCCACATGCGGGTAAAGGCGCCCACTGAGGCGGTCAGCGTGGGCAAGGCGGGGTCGGCGCCGGACTCGGCGCTGGATTCCGGACCGAGCGTGATCACGTACTCGCCGCTCAGCCCGCGCCAGGGTGCGTCCGCGTCCAGGTACTTCTCGATCGGGTCCTTCAGCACGAGGTTGAACCGCGCCGTCGGTCCGTCCAGGCGGGTCTTGGCCATGCACGAGGCCAGGTCGCAGATCCGGGCCTGCCAGTAGCCGTCACCCCGGATCAGGGTGTTGAAGGATCCCTTTTCGGACACCATCCTGGCCCGGAAAGGCTGTTTGATCAGGTCCTGAAGCTGCACGTCAGGGGGCTCGACCATCTGGAAGAGCCGGATCTGGTCGCCGAGAGATTTCATGAGTGCGAGCAGTTCCAGTAACTGGTCCTGGTCCTGGTAGGCGATCATGTAGATATAGCTGGGACCGTGTTCTTCATGGTCGCTGGCCCAGAAGAAGTGGGTCAGTTCGCCGCCGGGGCCATCGCAGTACCCCAGGAGGAAGGATTTCTCCGCGTGATTCAGCTCGACCTGCAGCAACTCGGCGGGATATAACCTGCAGCCACCGTGCGTCAGCCTGCGGTTCACCATGGCGGCATGGATCATCTCCCAGTCGTCGGCCTTCAAGCGCCTGGGAACCCGGAACGGACGGTCTATCGTGAGGTCGGCGGGATCGAATCGCACCCGGTGTCCGTAGGGACCCGTGCCGAAGCCCATCAGGTCGTAGAATCCCTGTTCGAACATAGTCAGCGTGCAGATCTCCACGCCGTTCGCCGCGTCCTGGGCGATACGGTGCGCGGTAACCCGCTGGGCGAGGCGCTGTTTCCGGGCGATCCGGCTGGTCGTCACCCCCACGATGGCGGACATGGTGAGGTCTTCGTCCAGATACCGGAACGTTCCGTCGGTCGAAGAGGCCTGGCACTCCGCTTCCCCGTTCACTTCAGCCACGTCGGTCCGGGCTTTCTCCATGAACTGGGGTGCCCACTTGGCCTGCTCGTCGTTCGTGATCCAGTGCACTTCGCGCCAGACCCGTATAATCGCGTCGCGGTCGCGCGCGGCGTCATACGGCCGGATGATCGCCATTTTTTTTCCTATCACTCCTCGCCCCGAGCTACTCTTCGCCCCGAGTTATTCCTCGCCCCGCAGCATCCGGTGGAGGGTCTCGTTGTCCGGCGCGTCCTTGAAGACGTTCCACTCGAGGAAGTAGCCCTCCGGATCGTAGGCGACGAAGGCGCGGTACCGGTCCGTTTCCTCGACCTTCTCCGAACGCATCTCGAAGGCGCCGTGGCTGCTGACGTAGGCGTACCAGTCGTCGATGCGGTCCGTCCAGAAGGACATGGTGACGGCCTTCTTCTCCGTGAAGTTGTGCATGCCGCGCGTCTCGTCCACGAGGCCCATGTAGCCCGAGGGCGAAATGCGGTAGATCTTGGTCCACCCCTGGTCCACGATCAGGTCGAAACCCATGACGTCCTCGTAGAAGGCCTGGATCGCGGGCATGTCCTTGTAATAGAACCACACCACGGTCGCCTTGAAACCCAGTCCCGGAGGAACGTCGGATGCCCCTTCGGCGGGATAGATGGTGTCGGTCTCGTTCAGCACCGGGATCAGCATCTCGTTCTCCGCGTGTTCGTTGAACCGCTCGAACTCCAGGAGGTAGCCCTCCGGATCGATGGCCACGAAGCCGTGATGGGGACGCCCCTCGACCGGGTTGTACGGAAAGCGCATCTCCACGTCCTGGTCCTTCATGTAGTCCCACCACTCGTCGAGCTGGTCCGTGATGAGGGCGATGGCCACCGTTTTCGGGTCGGCGGCGCTGTGCATGCCCATCTCTTCGTCGACGAGGGTGATGAAGGAACTCGGTCCCACGCGGAGGATCTTGGCGAACCCGTAATCTGCCGCCACGGCGAAGCCCAGGGTCCGGGTGTAGAACGTCGTCGCCGCTTCCACGTCGGCGTAGTACAGGAAAACGTTGCTGGCCGTCATGCCGTATTCGTTCATTGGATTCACGGATGCAGGCTCCTCTTCGGGCGCCTCGGACTGGTCGGACTGTTCGGACTGGCCGCACGCCGCGGTTACAATCGCCACGCAGGCCAGCGCGGCGGTGATCTGGCGAATCATGATTCCTCCTTGCCGGGGTTTACGGTTCGACCGGGGTTTACGGTTCGTCCGGGGTTTACGAAGCTGCCGGGATTTACGGATCAACCGGGAACTGGCAATTGTAATGGCAGACACCGCAGGTAATGTTCAGATCCTGCAGCGCCGAGTCGGCCTCGATGGCGGAACCGGTCTCCGCGGCGGCCATGAGCGTCTCGGCGCGTATCTGGAAGTCGGAGGCGTAGAACCCGTACCTCGAGGAGTCGTACCGCGGCGGCATCGTCGCCACTTCTTCCATGATTTCTTTGAGGTGGGTCACGTCGGCACTGATCGTCCCCAGCGAACCTTCCTCGACCGCCCTGGCGATGCCTTCACACAACCGCGCGATCTCCCTCATGTGCTCCTGGCGCGTCTCGGTGTTGGGGTCGGGCGCTTCGCTTTCGGCCGCATCCCCACCGTGGCCCTGGCTTTCACCGCCTTCATCGCCGCCGCAGCCCGCCACGGCCCATCCCGCGATCAGGAAGCAGGCCAGTGCGGATATCATGATCCGATGGAAAGGACGTTTCATGGGTGTTCCTCTTGAAGGGTCTCGTAAGGAGACTGGGGGGTGTTGCCCGGTTGTTCCCGCCGAAAATCATGCGAGCATTCATTCCGGCACCACGGGCGTACTCATGCTGGAACCGGCCGAACAGGCCGCTCGTTTCCGCATGCGGACTACAGGTCGGTCTTTTCCCGACATGGTAACCCGAACCGATGAATTGTCAACCTGTTTCGAAGGATGAAGGAAGTGGTGTGACGCGGTACGGAAGGGCAATCGAGATATGCCAAAATGGCAGTTTTAGGCGTCGAGACTGCCAAATTGGCATATCGCAAGGGTGGCTTGTTCTGCCCGCGGTCGGAAATACCTCGAAATCGCCGTGCAGGCACCCCGATTACATCCCACACCGGCCTGAAATCGCCGTGGCATGATGTTTGCGCCTTACATCTGTGCATTACGGCACGAACTTTCGGTCAAAATGAAGCGTACAGGCCGGTTCGTGCGTATAAAGAAGGTAAGCAGCCGCGAGGAAAGCGAGGTAGCGCATGGCCGAGGTCAAGGCACTCCAGGAAATCCAGACGAATCTTCAGGAAGACGCGGTGATCGAATCCATCGCCGTGCTGCCCGTGCGCAACCTGGTCGTGTATCCCCACATGGCCGCCGCGCTGGTGGCCGACCGGCCGGGTTCCGTCAAGGCGCTGGACGAAGCGCTGCAGCAGGACAAGATGGTGCTGATCCTGGCGCAGCGGGACCCCGAGACGGAACGGCCGACGCCGGACGATCTCTACAAATACGGTACGCTGGTGCGCATCTACAAGATGATGAAGCTGCCGGAAGACAGCCTCCACGCCGTCGTCCACGGCGTGTCCCGCGCCCGGGTGCTGGAAGTCCTCGAAACCGAGCCCGTCATGCGTGCCCGGGTGGAGCTTCAGGCCGAGCGGAAAAACGATTCCATGGAAGGCAAGGCCCTGGCCCACAACCTGGCGGAGCAGTTCCAGCGGCTGATCGAACTGGTCCCGACCATGTCCGAGGAGTTGCGGATTCCCCTGCTCAACCTGGAGGACCAGCCCTCCAAGATGGCCGATTTCATCGCCTTCAACCTGAAGATCTCTCTCGAAGACCAGCAGGCCATGCTGGAATTGAGCGACGTCAAGGACCGGCTGAAGGCGTTGACGTTCCTGATCGCACAGGAAGTCGAAGTGGCGGAGACGGGCAGCCGCATCCAGTCGCAGGTCGAAGACAAGATGGGCAAGACCCAGCGCGAGTACTATCTCCGAGAGCAGATGAAGGCCATCCGGCGGGAACTCGGCGAAGACGGCGAAGGGCAGGGAGAGGATCTGTCCGACCTGCGCGAGAAGATCGATGAAGCGGGCCTGCCGGATCTGGCCAGGGTGGAGGCGGAGCGCGAGCTTCAGCGCCTGGAACGCATCCCGTCCATCTCTCCCGAGTATTCGACGCTGCGGACCTACCTCGAGTGGCTGTCGGAACTGCCCTGGTCGGTCTCGTCGGAGGATCAGCTGGACATCGAGCGCGCCCGGGAGATCCTGGACGAAGATCATTACGGCCTGGCGAAGATCAAGGACCGCATCCTCGAACACCTGGCCGTGCGCAGCCTGAAGCCGGACCTGAAGGGTTCAATCCTGTGCTTCGTCGGACCGCCGGGGGTAGGCAAGACCTCGCTGGGCAAGTCCATCGCCCGCGCCCTGGGCCGCCGGTTCGTGCGCATTTCGCTGGGCGGCGTGCACGACGAGGCGGAGATCAGGGGGCACCGAAGGACCTACATCGGCGCCTTGCCCGGCCGCATCATCCAGAGCATCCGCAAGGCGGGCACCAACAACCCGGTCTTCATGCTGGACGAAATCGACAAGCTCGGGCGGGATTTCCGGGGAGATCCTTCCTCGGCGCTGCTCGAAGTGCTCGATCCGGAGCAGAACGACACCTTCACCGATCACTACATCGACCTGCCCTTCGACCTGTCCAACGTCATGTTCGTGACCACGGCCAACATGCTGGCCAGCATCCCGGAGCCGCTGCGAGACCGCATGGAGGTCATCGAGCTTTCGGGGTACACGGAAGAGGAGAAGATCGAGATCGCCCGGCGCTATCTCGTCCCCAGGGAACTGGAGACGCACGGGCTGTCCACCGAGGACGTGGTCTTCGACGACCGGGCGATCGGCCGGACCATTGCCGACTACACCCGGGAGGCGGGCCTGCGCAACCTGGAACGCAAGATCCGCACGGTGGCCCGCAAGTCGGCCCGTTCGGTCGCCGAAGGGCAGGCGCCCCCGTTCCGGGTCTCGGAAGACGACCTTCACCGGTACCTGGGGCCGCCGGAGTACTTCTCCGAGACTGCGGAGCGCATCGGCGAACCCGGCGTGGCCATCGGACTGGCGTGGACCCCCGCCGGCGGAGAAATCATGTTCGTGGAAGCCAGCAAGATGTCCGGCGGCAAGGGACTGACGCTCACGGGCCAACTGGGCGACGTAATGAAGGAATCCGCCCGGGCCGCGCTGACGTACGTGCGGTCGCACGCCGCGGACTGGCAGATCGATCCGGCGTTCTTCGGCGCGCACGACATCCACATCCATCTGCCCGTGGGCGCCATTCCCAAGGACGGACCCTCCGCCGGCGTGGCGCTCGTGACGGTGCTCACCTCCCTGTTCACGGGCCGGCCCGTACGCAACGATCTGGCCATGACCGGCGAGGTCACCCTCCGCGGCAAGGTCATGCCCGTCGGCGGCATCAAGGAGAAGGTCCTCGGGGCGATGCGGGCCGGTATCACCACCATCATTCTGCCCCGGCGGAACGAGAAAGACCTGGACGACGTGCCCGCGGCCGTCAAGGAGAAGCTCGGATTCTGCCTGGTCGACCACATCGACCAGGTCCTGGAACTGGCGCTCATGGACAAGCCCGTCGAGGCTGAGCCCGTCGGCACCGAACCCGTCGAGGCTGAGCCCGTCGACGCGCCGGGAAGCGACAGGCCTGAAAGCGACAGGCCTGAAAGCGACGGGACCTGGGTGCAGCGCATTGAAGGCGGCGTGACGGTTGCGCCCCGGGACGCGAGCCTGAATTGAGCGGCGGTACGGGGCGAAGTGTAAACGATTGACGCCGGGCCGCGCGCCCGGTATTATGCATAGTTGGATCAAGCAGGATTCAGCCAATGAAGAAAGGGAGATCGGGCATGAAGGAGAAAAGGAAGTTCGGCGGCCTGGCCGCCGCGGCGCTGCTCGGCGCGGGCATGGTGCTCGGCGCACTGTTCATTTCCAACTGGGACGCATCCGTCGCCGAACGGGATGCATACCGGTCGATCACGCCGGTCGTGGCGGCGGACCAGCGCTCGCTCGAGGATTTCAGCGAGACCTTTGCCACCATAGCCGAGCGGGTGAAGCCCGCCGTGGTGCTTATAAAAAGCGAGCGCGTGGTCAGACAGACGCAGCAGCGGTTCTGGCGGCCCTTCGAGGAGTTTTTTGGCGGCAGGCAGCCACCCGATGCCCAACCCCGGCCTTTCCGGGGCGTGGGTTCCGGGGTCATCGTGTCGGAGGACGGCTACATCCTGACGAACAATCACGTGGTGGAAAACGCAGACGAGTTGAAGGTCCAGCTGTCGGACGAACGCGAGGCGTCGGCCGAAATCATCGGACTGGATCCCAGGACGGACCTGGCCGTCATCAAAGTTGATTTCGATGATCTACCCGTGCTGCCCTTCGGCGATTCTGACAAGCTCCGCGTGGGCGAATGGGTCCTGGCCGTGGGCAATCCCTTCGGGCTGAACCACACCGTCACGGCGGGTATCGTCAGCGCCAAGGGCAGGGGCGGGGTACTGGCCCGGAACTCCTATGAGAATTTCATCCAGACGGACGCCGCCATCAACCCCGGGAACAGCGGCGGCGCCCTGGTCGACCTGGAAGGAAACCTCATGGGCATCAACACGGCCATATCGACCCGGACGGGCGGATACCAGGGTGTCGGGTTCGCGGTACCGGCCAACATGGCCCGCAATATCATGACCCGGCTGGTCGAGGACGGACGTGTTACGCGCGGTTACCTGGGTGTTATGATCAACAACCTCGATGAGGTCGTAGCGGAGTCCATGGGGCTTGAGGACTCGGACGGAGTGCTCATCGAAGGAATCACGGACGACGGTCCGGCGAGAGACTCCGATCTCCAGCAGGAGGACGTGGTCGTTGCCCTGAACGGAGAGGGAGTGGAGGATACGGACGACCTGCGCAACCGGATAGCGGACATGGCGCCGGGCACGGTAGTGGAACTCGATGTATTGCGTGACGGCGAACCCGTGACGGTCGCGATCGAACTGGGCGAATTGCCCGACGGAGATCCCACGCGTACGGCGTCGAGAGAGGAACCGAGGGAAAGAAGTCCCGCGAGCAACCTCGGAATTGACGTCATGGACGTTACCCGGGAATGGAACCGTTTCTACGAATCGGGTTCGGGCGTGGTAATCGCACAGGTGCGATCGGGCAGCGTGGCCCAGGACCGGGGGCTCCAGCGGGGCGACCTGATCCGCGAGGTGAACGGCGATCCGGTGTCCAGCATACAGGAATTCCTCGGAATCGTCCGGCAGTTCGAGACCGGGCAGGCCATCCGGTTCAGGATACAGCGCGGCAACGCGCAGTTCCTGGTGGGATTGCGGATTCCCGAGGAATAACATTCGGTACGAACGGGAGTCGCTGAAGCCGCGTCCGGCACACCGCCGTGCGTCCGGCTTTCAGGAACATCGTTTAACTCATCAGAAAACGCGGAGCAACTTCCGCGTTTTCTTCATAATGGGCCTTTCGGCCGACGAGTATCGGGCACCCGCATCGATACGGCCGGGGTACGAACTTCCACATGAATGCTCCCGTCGCACTGGTCATCCTGGACGGTTGGGGCATCGCCCCCCGCGGCGATGCCAACGCCGTTCTGCTGGCGGAGACGCCGAATTTCGACAGGCTGTGGCAACAGTATCCCCATACCATGCTGAGCGCATCGGGCGAGGACGTGGGGCTTCCGCCCGGGATCATGGGCAACTCGGAAGTCGGCCACCTCAACCTCGGCGCCGGGCGGGTGGTGCGCCAGGAAGTCAGCCGGATCAACGAGGCCGTTGACGACGGCAGGTTCTTCGAGAACGCCGCGTTCGTCGAAATCCTTGAACGGCTGCGGGGAACCGGAGGCCGGCTGCATCTGCTGGGACTCACCTCGGACGGACTGGTCCATAGCGCCGAGAAGCACTACCTGGCCTTACTCGAATTGGCCCGGCGCCGGGGTCTGGCCGGCGATCGCGTCCTGGTACACGCCATCCTGGACGGCCGCGATACGGCGCCCCGGAGCGCGCCGGCCTATCTCGAGACGTTGCAAAAAGCCACCGAGCGACTCGGCGTGGGCCGAATCGCCACCGTGACCGGGCGGTACTACGCCATGGACCGCGACAGCCGGTGGGAGCGGGTACGCAGGGCCTACGAGCTTTTTACCGAAGGGAAGGGGTACCGGGCCGGCACCGCGGCGGAAGCCGTACAGGCGGCTTACGACCGGGGCGAAACGGACGAGTTCGTATCGCCCACCGTGATCGGCGCGGCGGCGGGCGTGCGCGCAGGCCCGACGCCGGACAGCCCCAACGGCGTGATCTCGGACGGCGACGCGGTGATCATCTTCAATTTCCGGGCGGACCGGGGACGCCAGATCGTCCGGGCCTTCATCGAACGGGATTTCGACGGATTCGCTCGCGGGGCCTCGCGGGATGTACGCATCGCCACCATGACGCCCTACGATGCGCGTTTCGATGTGCCCTGCGCTTTTCGTCCCCCGGAGCGCATGCGCGATATCCTGGGAGAAACGATCAGCATGGCCGGCCGGCGCCAACTGCGCGTGGCGGAAACGGAAAAGTACCCTCACGTCACCTATTTCTTCAACGGCGGCGATGAGCGGCCCTTCGAAGGCGAGGACCGGATCCTGGTCCCCTCGCCGCGGGACGTGGCCACCTACGACGAGAAACCCGAAATGAGCGCGCCCGAGGTCGCGGTCCGGGTGGCCGGTGCCCTGCGCGGCGGGGAATACGATTTCGTGCTGGTCAATTTCGCCAACCCGGACATGGTGGGCCACACGGGGTCGCTCCCGGCCACGGTCACGGCCGTGGAGACGGTCGACCGGTGTCTGGGAGAGGTGATGGACGCCGTCCACTCGGCCGGCGGCGGGGCGATCGTGACGGCGGACCACGGCAACGCGGAGAGGATGGTCGACCCCGTCACCAACGCGCCCCATACGGCGCACACGACGAATCCCGTCCCGCTCATTCTCGCGGACGACAGGCGGGAATGTGGTGGCTTGCGCACCGGCGGACGGTTGCGCACCAGCGGGCGGCTGGCGGACGTGGCGCCGACCGTACTGTCCATGTTGGGCATTTCCTGTCCGGAATCGATGTCGGGCACTGACCTGGGCGTTCCGGCCGAACCGGATGGAACCACGGAGCGGGCATGAAGCGAGACCTGGTCATAGGCGTCGACCTGGGCGGGACCAACGTCAACAGCGCCGTCGTGGATGACGGCGGCCGCATTTCCCACCGGGCCTGGCAGTCCATATCGGGCAGCCGGACCGCCAGGGAGGTGATCGACCGCCTGGTGGCCTGTGTCGAGACGACCATGGATTCCTGCGGACGGGACCGCGTGGCGGGCGTGGGCGTGGGTACGCCGGGGTTGATCCCCGAAGGCTCAGGTACCGTGGTCTACGCGCCGAACGTGCCGGAGTGGGAGGATCTCCCGCTCCAGTCGCTGCTCCGGGAACGCCTGGGGCTACCGGTGGCGATCGAGAACGACGCCAACGCGGCGGCCATCGGGGAGCACTGGGTCGGAGGCGCCGCCGGTTACGCCAACATCGTATGCATCACGCTCGGGACGGGTGTCGGTGGGGCGATCATCATGAATCACGAAGTCTGGCGCGGGTCCAACGGCGCGGGCGGCGAGATCGGCCATATGACCGTCGTGGAGAACGGCAGAAAGTGCGGTTGCGGCGCACCGGGATGCCTGGAAGCCTACGCCTCGGCCACGGCCATCGTCGAACAGGCGCGGGAACTGCTGCGGGACGGGCGGACGAGTATATTGACAGAATTGGCCGGCGGCGATCCCGGCCGGATAGACGCCGCGGTGATCGCCGACGCGGCCAACCGCGGAGACGAGACGGCGCGCGAGGTGATGCACCGTTCCGCCACGCTCCTGGGCACGGCGGTGTCCAGTCTCACCAACCTGCTGAATCCCGAACTGATCGTCATTGGCGGGGGCGTCATCAAGGCGGGCGAACTGATCTTCGGCCCCGTCCGCGCGGAGGTGGCGCGGCGCGCCTACAAGTGGTCCGCCGGCATTCTCAAAATCGTGCCTGCCAAACTCGGCGACGACGCCGGCATAATCGGTGCTGCGCGGCACTTCATGCTGACCCGCAACACGTAGCTTTTTTACTGAGTTGTTCGCTTAAGGCAATACTGGGCAGGCTGGGACTACTCGCCGGACTTGGACGAAACGCCGGACTGTACGATCTCCTTATGGGTCCGCAGGATCAGCTCCAGCGCGTTGACCACGGATTCCAGCTGCTCCTGGTCCCACTTTCCGGCAACCCTCAATGCCGCCTCCCGGGCGACACGCCAGAACCGCTCCGTGGCTTTCTGTCCCTCTTCCGTCAATTCGCAGATGACCACTCGCCGGTCGTCGGGATCCTTGGTCCGAACCACCAGGTTTTTTTTCTCCAGGCGGTCTACGATCGATGTCGTGGCGGCCAGCGTGTTCTTCAGGTAGTAGGAGATCATCCCCATCCGCATGGAGCCCATCTGCTTCAGCATAACCAGGGTATTGAACTGGGAAATCGAGAGATCCATCCCCTGCCATTCATGCAAACGGCCGCTGTACATGATCCGGTTGATTTCTTCCACGGAATTCAGGTAGCGGTCTGAGATATCCTGTCTGTGGTCGTTGTTCAAATCGGTCACCTGGGGTAAATCGAGCGGTTAGAAGAGCAACTTTTCTGCGGGATCGAATGGTTCCGTTACTTAAGCAACACCACCGGAAACGGTCGATGCTGTCCAGAAGGCCCCTGTGGTATTTCCTTCGAATCTTACGGGCCGTTCCTGCACCAATTTAAGTCGATTGCTCCGGGGCGGGGAATGCCCGGAGAAAAATCATACATTTCAACAAATCTGATAAGAAACTATCCAGCAAATTAACAATTGTCAAATCAAACTTTAACTCGGCTAAGTTATTCCCCATGTCCTCTGGCGTGTGCTGCCGCGATCCGGCGCTGGACCGGTTTTCAAGAGATTGGGCAGGTTCAGTTGAATCCGTCCGGTCCTGGACGGTCCGTTTCACGGGAGGGCAGAAACGGGCCGGGGGGAACGCGCTGGCGGGTGAAGGCGACGATTCACCGGGGGAGGGTAGGACGCCGATCACCAGGTGGTAGAAAGGCACGGCTCGCCTGGAGAGGATGAGGCGTCGATCACCAGGCGCGGAAACCGACGATTACCGGGGTACATTGGCGGTGATCACCCTGGAAAGTTCAAGGTCCATCGATCGCCGGGCGTGGATGTGGCGGCGACCGCCCTGGGGGAGCAGGAGGCCGGCGACCGCCCTGGGGGAGCAAGAGGCCGGCGGCCGCCGGGCCGTGTTGCGAGACGACTGCCGTTGAATGTCGCGCGGCGACCGCCGGAGTAGCATGTAGGCGTTGATTGCGGGACGGGGAAGTACGGCGACCCTGTCGGGGTTGGCGTACCGGTCCGGATCAGCACCCCGGTCCGGTGGAACCTTTGGCGGGGTTGGCGTCCGGGTGCTGACTATCGTGCCGGTATGTTCGGGAAGGACCGCGTCAATCCGGTCTGCGGTAAGATTCTTGCAGATCCGGCTTTACATCTTTTTGAACAGCTTGCTTTTGTTTGGTTCCGAAACGATGCTGACGGACCTTTCTTCGTCTGTGCTCCAAAGCGATTCCAGCGATTCGACCACAGACTCGAATTGCTTGAAATCCCATTGTTCGGCCACTTTTTTCGCGCGAATCCTCGTATGTTCTATGATCCGCTGCGTAGCTTTCCTGCCGTCATCGGTAAACTCGCAGATCACCACTCTGCGATCGCTCGGATCCGAACTTCGTTGCAGATAACCCTTGCCAACCAGGTGATCTACGATGATGGACATGTGCGGCAGTTTGCTGCCCAGGTAATCCGCCAGGGCACCCATCCGCGTGGGTCCGTGGTGATACAACATCATCAGTGTGTTCGCCTGGTGCGCGTTCAGGCCGAGTTTCTTCAGCTCGCCAAGACGTTCATTGTGCATCAATCGACTCAGATGTTGTATCGCACAGACAAACCGGTCCGTCAACTCTCCTCTGACACCTTCTCCCATTGCACCGCTCATAAGCGCCTTCCCCAAAAACGTGATTAACGTGCTGTATATACGGCCGGTGGTCCAATGTCTATAAGGTGACGATGACTCAGGCTTTGGAGGTGCGTCGGTCCAAAACCGCCCATTCTACCCGAGTATAACGGAAAAAGTGTGACCGGTGTGTGAACAATTGGCGCTGAAAGAGGGTAATTGTGCGAAAAATCACGAAATGACCACGTGAAACCCCCTTTGAACGGCGTCCCGCATCGTTGAGCCTGGACAACGCATGTCGATCCCTGCCGGCATCCCCGAAAGGCCCGGAAATACGGAGCAGTCGCGGTTTATATTGACAAGATGATGTACAATTGTACAATACTGAAAAGGAGGTTTCAGCATGAATATGGTCATAGATACATCGGCGATCATCGCATCCGTCATGCGGGGTCCTGAACGGGATGCCCTTGCCGAAGCGGCTTCGGGCCATGTCCTCATCGCGCCGGGTTTCGTCCGGTGGGAAGTCTGCCAGGCCTTATCCGTCATGATTCGGCAGAAAGGTATAGACGTCGCGGAAGCGCGAAGAGGGATGGAGATCCTGGATCACATCCCCTTGCGATACGTGGACGTGGACATGGCACAGGTGCTTTCGATCGCGTCTCGAATAAAAGGGGTGGCGGCTGACGCGTTTTTGCTGGAGACCGCCATCCGATACAACGCGCCGCTGCTGACCCTGGACCGGTCATTGGGCCGTGACGCGGAGTCGCTCGGCATCGACGTGGTGCGCTTGGAAGATGAGGGGGGTTGACTACGCCATGGATGTATATACTTATTCCGAAGCGAGGCAACATCTGTCGCGTTTGCTTGACGAAGCGGAATCGACCGGCAAGGTCATCATTCGCAGGAAGGATGGCCGGAGATACGCCGTTGTCCCCGAGTTGTCTCCCGTATCGCCGCTGGATGTACCGACGGTTGAGACGAGTATCACGGTGAAGGAAGTGGTCAAGCTCGTCCGACGCCAGCGCGTCAGGAGAAAAAAGCGGGGCTCCGATTAAGGAAAGAAGGCAGCGGCGAAGGCCGGATCGATCCGGCACGCGGCACGATGGTACCGGTTTTCATTTGTGATTTCACCGGGATGTGCGTAGATTCCAAGTATCGATCGCTGCTGATTACCCGGAGCATTTATCCATGACCAGGCTGACCAGGCTTACCAGGCTGACCCGACGGTTCACCGTCCTCATGCTTGCCCTCTCGCTGTCGTCGCCGTCATTGGCGGCCACCGCTGCGTACGGCACGTGCATGACGGCAAAGTCCCCGTCTCCCGGCACGACTCCGGCCGGTGGAGCGCACGCCTGTTGCGCAACGGCCCCGGCACGGGATTCGTGCGCAGCGACCCACAAGCCGGAAACCTGCGCCGCGGAGATGCTGGCCATGTCCTGCTGCAGCGTCGAGCCGGCGCCATACCGCCAGTCGGGGACGAGCGCGCTTCCCGCATCCACGCCCGTACAACCCGATCATCTGGAACTGTCCACGCCGCTGCGGGGATTCCACGTGGATGAGCCGATGGTCCATGTCACGCGATGGTCTTCCGACATGGATGCCAGCCGGTCTCCACCCCCTTTGCGCGCGCTCTTCTGCACCTACCTCATTTAAGACCCCTTACTCCATAGCGTACCAACAGGTCGTGAGCGGAATCCGCGACGCGTAACCGGCGACGCGTAACCGGCGACGCGTATCTGGACATTCGGATACGCTTCTTTCGGGCTATCGGTACGTCCCGTCGCGATGCAGCGCGTCCGGGCCGGAATGAGGCGCATCCCGGCTGCCGGCGCGTCCGGGCCGGAATGAGGCGCGGTATCCTTCCAGGGACCGGCCCAATCGCTCACCCGGCCGTTATCATTTGCAGCCATTCATTTGTTTCAAACCGAGGAACATACATCAAACCGAGGAACAGGCCTATGTCCGTATTCCCACGATACGCGGGCGTTCTGATCATGACTCTCGCCCTGTCTTTCGCCCTGGCTTCCGCCGTTCAGCCGGCCCGGGCACAGACGCCGCGACTCGAGGCGCTGGTCGCCGAGGCCCTGGACCGCAGCCCGGCCCTGCAGGCGGCGCGACAACGCCGGGCCGCGGCGGAGCACCGGCGGCCGCAGGTCGCTTCCTATCCGGACCCGGCACTCTCGTATACGCGGTGGCTGTCCGCCCCGGAAACGCGCGTCGGACCGCAGCGGAACGTGCTGGCCTTAGGTCAGAAGATCCCCTATCCGGGGAAACTCGGCCTGCACGGCGACATGACCGGGGAAGAAACGGCGGTCGAAACGGCAGGCATCCAGTCCATCGCCCGCGATATCGCCTACGAAGTAAAGTCCGTCTACTACGACCTGTACCGGGTCGACCGATCCTTGCGCATCCTCGAGGACTACCTGGTGCTGCTGGAGACCTTCACCGCCGCCGCGGAGGAGAAGTACGCCACCGGGAGCGGTTCGCAGGCCGACGTGCTCAAATCCCAGGTGGAAGCGTCGGAGGTGCTGACGAAGCGCATCGCGCTGGAAGGCGAGCGGAGCGCCCTCGCGGCCCGGCTCAACGGCGTGCTGAGCCGCCCGTCCGATTCGCCGTTCGATCCGGTGGCGGACATTGACACCACGAGATACGCGCAGCCCGAGAATCGGGTGGTCGAGCAGGCACTGGCCGTCCGGCAGGAACTGGATGCGGTCGACGCCCGGATCCGGCGTAACGAACTGGCCGTCCGCCTCGCCCGCCTCGCCAGCCGGCCGGATTTCAAGGTGCAGGGTTCGTACATCACCGTTCCGAAGGTAGGGGACAATCCGGCCTCCGACGCGGGGAAAGACGCTTTCGGCGTCATGCTGAGCGTGAACCTGCCCCTCTTCAGGAGTCGCAACCGGGCCGAAGTGCAGGAAGCCATGGCGCGGGTGGAGGAAAGCCGATATGCCAGGCAGCGCATCCGGGATGCCGTCGAGGCGGAGGTCGCGGAGGCCTACGGGCGGCTCAACCATTCCGGGCGGGCCCTCGATGTCTATGAGCAGGGCCTCATCGTCCAGGCGGAAAGCAGCGTGCTGGCCACACTGGCCGCCTACCAGACGGGGCAGATGGACTTCCTCGACCTGCTCGACGCGGAGCGCATGGTGCTGCGTACCCGGCTCGGGTACGTGGCGGAAACGGCAAACTACCGCAAGTTCCTGAATCAGCTGGAACGGGCCGCCGGAGGATCGCTCCCGTAGCCAAAGGAGGACTTTCATGGGATTCGTCAAACAAATACGCCGCAGGGCGTCTCGATTACTGATCTACCTGTGGCTGGCCGCGGTGGCGGCCGTCGCGCCGGCCGCGTTGCTCGCCGGATGCGGCGACCCCGAGTCGGCGGGCACTTCCGATGGCGGCGAAACGGCGCAGGTCCAGTTGTGGACGTGCGGGATGCACCCGAACGTGATTGCCGAGGAACCGGGGCAGTGTCCGATCTGCGGGATGAACCTGACACCGCTGAAGCGTACGGCCGAAGCGGACGAACAGGCCGCGCATTCGGGTCACGAAGGCCACATGGAAGTGGATGCGGTCGGGGAGCAGATGTCCGGGCAGACCGACGGCATGTCGCAGACCGATGCCATGTCGATGGATGCCGCGAGCGGCGCCGCCATCGTGATCGACCCGGTCACCATCCAGAATATCGGCGTCCAGACCGCGACCGTCCAGGAACGGCCGTTGACCCGGTCCATACGAACGGTCGGCCACCTCGACTACAACGAGGAAATGTTTTCCCGGATCAACGTAAAGTACGCCGGATGGATCGAGAAACTGTACGTGAACGAGACCGGCCAGCAGGTCGCCGAGGGTGATCCGATGCTGGAAGTCTACTCGCCGGAACTCGTCGCGGCGCAGGAAGAATACCTGCTGGCATTCCAGAACGTGAAAAACCTGGAGAACAGCACGTTCGAGCACATTACGCGCGGCGCGAAGTCGCTCCTGGACGCCTCGAAGCGCCGCCTGCTCTACTGGGACGTTTCCGAGGCGCAGATCCGGGAACTTGAAGACCGGGGCACGATCTCCCGGACCCTGACCATCTACGCGCCCTCGAAAGGCATCGTCGTGGAGCGGATGGCCGAACTGGGCATGCGGGTCACGCCCGGCATGGACCTGTACCGCATGGCCGACCTGTCTAGCATCTGGGCCTTCGCCCACGTGTACGACGCGGACGCCCCGTGGCTGAGTCCGGGGATGACGGCCGAGATGGAACTGCCCTACAACCCGGGGAAGGTCTACCGCGGGTCGATCGATTACATCTACCCCTACCTGGACCGTGCGTCGCGGGACATCAAGATCCGGCTGGTCTTCCCCAACCGGGATCTCGCACTGAAACCCCAGATGTACGCCAATATCCGCCTGTCCACCCGCAGCGGGCGGCCGGTGCTCGTGATCCCGGGCAGCGCGGTCATCCGCAGCGGCGAGCGCAACGTGGTCTTCGTGGCCCTCGAAGGCGGCAGGTTCGAACCGCGCGAGGTGACCCTCGGCATGGAAGGGGAGAGCGGTTACGTGCAGGCCACGGACGGCGTCCGCGCCGGCGAACAGGTCGTGACCTCGGCCCAGTTCCTGATCGATTCGGAAAGCCGGCTCCAGGAGGCGATCCAGAAGATGCTCGACCACCGGATGATGCATTGACCAGACCGACCGGCCCGACCGGCCCGGCCTGGCGGCCATGGCTGCCCGGCCCGACCGGAACTTAAAGGGGTTCAACATGTTGCAACGCATAATCGAATACTCCGTCAGGAACCGGTTCCTGGTAATCCTGGTCACGTTGCTGCTGATCGCAGGCGGGACCGTGGCCCTGGTGGAGATCCCGCTGGACGCCATCCCGGACCTCTCGGACGTGCAGGTGATCGTCCTGACCGAGTATCCCGGACAGGCGCCCCAGGTGGTGGAGGACCAGGTGACCTACCCCCTGACCACGGCCATGCTCGCGGTGCCCTATGCGGAGACGGTCCGCGGGTACAGTTTCTTCGGGCTCAGCTTCGTGTACATCATCTTCGAGGACGGCACGGACCTCTACTGGGCCCGCAGCCGCGTGCTGGAGTACCTGAGCTACGTGACCGACCGCCTGCCGCCGGGCGTGAATCCCGCGCTCGGGCCCGATGCCACGGGCGTGGGCTGGGTCTACGAATACGTGCTCCGGAGCGACCGGCACAACCTGGCGGAACTGCGGAGCATCCAGGACTGGTTCCTCCGGTACGAACTGACTTCGGTCAACGGCGTTTCCGAGGTCGCCAGCATCGGCGGCTTCGTCAAGCAGTACCAGGTAGAGATCGACCCCAACAAGCTCTTGATCTACGACATACCGCTCGACCGGATCAAGACGGCGATCCAGCGGAGCAACAGCGACGTGGGCGGCCGGGTCGTGGAAATGGCGGAGACCGAGTACATGGTCCGCGGGCTGGGCTACATCAAGTCCGTTGAGGACCTGGAGAACGTGGCCCTTGGCGTCGACGGATTCGGCACGCCCGTCCTCCTTCGCCAGGTCGCCCGGGTCACGACGGGACCGGAGCTGCGGCGGGGACTGGCGGAATGGAACGGCGAGGGGGAAATCGTCGGCGGCATCATCGTCATGCGGTACGGCGAGAACGCCATGGAGGTCATCCGGGACGTGGAGGAGAAGCTGGAATCGCTCAAGTCGGGCCTGCCGGAGGGCGTGGAGATCATCACGGCCTACGACCGGTCGAGCCTGATCGAACGGGCCATCGACAACCTGGGCGACAAGCTGCTGGTGGAAAGCCTCATCGTCGCCCTGGTCTGCATCCTCTTCCTGATCCACTTCCGCTCGGCCCTGGTGGTCATCCTCACCCTGCCGATCAGCGTGCTCGCCGCCTTCCTCGTCATGTCCTGGCAGGGGATCAACGCCAACATCATGTCCCTGGGCGGGATCGCCATCGCCATCGGCACGCTGGTGGACGCCGCCATCGTCATGATCGAGAATACGCACAAGCACATGGAGCGGGACCGCGGGAAGAAGGACCACTGGCGGATCGTGCTCGACGCCACGAAGGAAGTGGGTCCGTCCCTCTTCTACTCGCTGCTGATCATCACGCTCTCCTTTGCGCCGATCTTCGCCCTGCAGGCCCAGGAAGGCCGGCTCTTCAAGCCGCTGGCCTACACCAAGACGTACACGATGGCCGCGGCCGCCCTGCTGGCGATCACCTTCGTGCCGGTCGTGACGGGATACCTGGTCCGGGGCCGCCTGCTGCCGGAGCGCAGGAACCCCTTGAGCCGGCTGCTCGTCTTCCTCTACCGGCCCGTGATCCGGGCGGCAATCCGCGTGAGGTGGCTGACTATCGGGGTTGCGATCGTCGCCCTTTCGGCCACGTGGTATCCCCTGCAGCGGATCGGCTCCGAGTTCATGCCGCCCCTCTACGAAGGCGACCTGCTCTACATGCCCACCACGGACCCGGGCATATCGATCACCAGGGCGCGCCAGCTGTTGCAGCAGACCGACAAGATCATCAGTGCCTTTCCGGAAGTGGACCGGGTCTTTGGCAAGGTGGGAAGGGCCGACACGGCGACCGATCCCGCGCCGCTGTCCATGATCGAGACCACCATCATGCTCAGGCCCGAGGAGGACTGGCGGCCCGGCATGACACGCGAGGGGCTCGTGGAAGCGCTTAACGACGCCATCCAGTTCCCGGGCCTGACCAACGCGTGGACCATGCCCATCCGCACCCGGATCGACATGCTGTCCACCGGGATCCGCACGCCGGTGGGCGTCAAGATCATGGGGGACGACCTGGCCGTGCTTTCGGACCTAGCCCAGCAGGTCGCCCTCGAGCTGCAGGAACTGCCCGGCACGCTCAGCGCCTTCCCCGAGAAGACCCTGGGCGGCAACTACCTCGACTTCGAGATCGACCGCGTCGAGGCGGCGCGTTACGGGATGACCGTGGGCGACGTGCAGGACATCATCATGTCGGCCGTGGGCGGCGTGGTGGTGACCCATACGGTCGAGGGACTGGCGCGCTACCCGGTGAACATCCGCTACGCCCGGGAACTGCGCGACGAAGTGTCGGATCTCCGGCGCGTCCTGATCCCCACGCCCTCGGGCGCGCAGATCCCCATCAGCCAGGTGGCCGACATCCGGATCCGCAAGGGGCCGTCCGGCATCAAGTCGGAAAACGCCCGGCCCACGGCCTGGGTGTACGTGGATCTGAAGGATACGGACCTCGGCGCCTACGTCGAATCCGCCCGTCAGCTTATCGCGGAGCGGGTCTCGCTGCCCGTGGGGTACAGCATGGTGTGGAGCGGTCAGTACGAGTACCTGGAACGGGCGCAGCGGCGCCTGCAGATCGTCGTCCCGGTCACTTTGGCCATCATTCTGCTGCTCCTCTACCTGAACTTCCGCAATGTCGCGGACAGCCTGATCGTCATGCTGTCGCTGCCCTTCGCGCTGGTGGGCGGCGTTTGGCTGATGTACCTGCTGGACTACGACTTCAGCATCGCGGTGGGGGTCGGCTTCATCGCCCTGGCCGGCGTGGCGGCGGAGACGGGGGTCGTCATGCTGCTCTATCTCAAGCAGGCCTACCGGGATCGCGTAGACCGCAACGCGCTCAACACCCGGCAGGATCTCTACGAGGTGGTCATGCACGGAGCCGTGGAACGCGTGCGGCCCAAGATGATGACGGTTGCGGCCACCATCGCCGCCCTGATGCCCATCATGTGGGGCACGGGCACGGGTTCGGAGGTCATGCAGCGCATCGCCGCGCCCATGGTCGGCGGCATGGCGACGTCCACAGTACTGACCCTCGTGGTCATCCCGGTCATCTACTACATGGTCAGGTCGTGGGGGTTGAAGAAGGCGTAGGAGGGCCGCTCAGCCGGCTGGAGGGCCGCGCTCAGCCCCGCGTGCGGGCGTAGTCCTGAAATTCGAGGTGGCGCAGGTAGACCTCGATGCACCGCCGGCCGGTGACGCACAGATCCAATTCGGCCAGCGCCTGCACGGGGTCCATGTACCGGATGGCCTGCCCTTCGCCCAGCACCAGGTCGTCGATGGGCACGTCGATGGGGACGAGAAAGAGGTGGCGCACGTCGGCGCCGTCGAAGAAGGTCGCCAGGGGATGGTGCGCGTCCAGCCGGTAGCCGATCTCCTCCTCCACTTCCCGGACCAGGCCTTCTTCCGGGCTTTCGCCCGCCTCCACGTGGCCCCCGATGAGGCTCCACTGGTTCGGGAAGATGATGCGGGGATCGTCGTCGCGGAGGTTGACGAGGATGTCGCCGTCGGGGTTGACGAGCATGGCGGAAGAGATGATGGACACGTTCACTTTCCCCTGGGGTCGGCATTGATCAACATGGCGGAGGAAACGACGCGCCTGCGCGCTGCCTTCCAAACATCATGAAAAGCGCTACTCGTCATCTGGATCGGGGTCGGCGGCTTTCTGCTGGAGCCGGTACAGGGCGTTCATGGCTTCGACCGGCGTCATGAGGTCCAGGTCGAGCTCCTTGATGTCCTCGACGACCGGATGGTCCGCCGGCAGGAACAGGCTGAGCTGGTATTCGGCGCCTTCCGCCGTCGGCCTTCCGTGGCGGGGCCAGCTCGGTCCGCGAACCGCGCCGCCCGCGCCACTCGAATAGTCTGCGCCGTCCGCGCCTTCCGGTCGGCCGGATCCGTCTACACTCTCCGGCCCGCCTGCGGCGCCTGCGCCAACCTGGCCGTCCACACCATCTGCGCCGCCCGGCCCGCCCGATCCGCCCGCGCCGTCCGGAGACGGATCATCGCCCTCCAGGTCGGCCAGGATGACCCGGGCCCGTTCGACCACGCTCCGCGGCAGTCCGGCCATGCGCGCTACCTGGATCCCGTAACTGCGGTCGCTCCCGCCGGGCATCACCTTGCGAAGGAACACGATCTGGTCCTCCTGCTCGCGGATGGCCACGTTGTAGTTGGCGATGCGGTCGAGGCTCGACGCCAGTTCGATCAGCTCGTGGTAGTGCGTGGCGAAGAGCGTCTTGGCCGCCCGTTCCGGCGTGTTGTGGAGGAATTCCGTGACCGCCCAGGCGATGCTCAGGCCGTCGAAGGTGCTCGTGCCCCGGCCGATCTCGTCGAGGAGGACGAGGCTGTTCGGCGTCGCGTTGTTGAGGATGTTCGCGGTCTCGTTCATCTCGACGAGGAAGGTGCTCTCGCCCCGGGCCAGGTTGTCGGAGGCGCCCACGCGGGTGAAGATGCGGTCCACGATGCCGATCTTCGCGGAGCGCGCCGGGACGAAGGAACCGAGCTGGGCCATGAGGACGATGAGGCCCACCTGCCGGAGGTAGGTGCTCTTGCCGGCCATGTTCGGCCCCGTGATCAGGGCGATCTGCTTCGTCCGGGTGTCGAGCTGCGTGTCGTTGGGCACGAAGGCCTCGCCTTGCAGCAGTTGCTCCACCACCGGGTGGCGGCCGTCGTCGATTTCCAGGACCGGACCGTCTACGATTTCCGGGGCCACGTAGTCGTTCCGGACAGCCAGTTCCGCCAGCGCGGTCAGGAAATCCAGCTGCGCGATTGCCCGGGCGTTGCCCTGGATCTCGGCCAGTCCCGCGGCCACTTCTTCCCGCAGTTGGAGGAAGAGGGTGTATTCCAGTTCGCCGATCTTCTCTTCGGCGCCCAGGATCTTCTCTTCATACTCTTTCAATTCAGGTGTGATGAATCGCTCCGCGTTGCGCATGGTCTGCTTGCGGATGTACTCGCCTTCCAGCCGGTGCAGGTTTGGTTTCGTGACCTCGATGTAGTAGCCGAAGACGCGGTTGTAGTCCACCTTGAGGGACTGGATCCCGGTGCGCTCGCGCTCCTTCTGCTGCAGTTCGGCGATCCAGCGCTTTCCGCCCGAACTGATCACGCGCAGATCGTCGAGCTCTTCGTTGTATCCCGCGCGGATGATCCCGCCTTCCGTCAGCGAGAGGGGCGGATCGTCCACCAGGGCCCGCTCGAGTTTCTCCGCCAGGGGCCTGAGCTCCTGCAGCCCGTCCCGGAGACCGGCGGACAACCCGGCCTTCAGGCCCGCGAGTTTCTCCTTGATGACCGGGATGACGTGCAGGGCGGCCTTGAGCGCAATGAGGTCGCGGGCGTTGGCGCGCTCCGACCCGACGCGGGCGGCCAGCCGTTCCATGTCCCCCATGGACTTGAGCAGGCCGGCGAATTCGTCCCGTGCCCCATGTTCCGCGTGTAGCTCACCCACCGATTCCTGGCGGGCCAGGACGGCTTCCGCGGAGACCAGCGGCCGGGTGATGGCCTGTCGCATGAAACGGGCGCCCATGGGCGTGTACGTCCGGTCCATCACGGAAAGGAGCGTCCCCTCGCGGCCGCCGTCCCGCAGCGAGGTAATCAGCTCCAGGTTGCGCTGCGTCGCCGAATCCATGAGCATCGCGTCGGCGACGTCATGGCGCGCCATCGTCTTCAGGTGGGCCAGCCGGTTCTTCTGGGTGTCCCTCAGGTAGACCAGCATGCCGCCCGCCGCGCAGACGCCTGCGGTCATTTCATCGCATCCGAAGCCCTTGAGCGTCAGCACCTCGAAGTGATCGAGCAGGGCCTGGTGCGCCTGGTCGTAGGCGAAGGCCCACTCTTCGAGCCGGCTGATCGCGATGTCGGAGAAACGGGGCTTGAGGAGCGTCTCGGCCTGCTCCGCCCGGTCATAGGACACGATCGCCTCGGCGGGGTCGAGGCGGCTTAGTTCGCTGAGCAGGTCGTCCTCGTTTAGCTCCGCCGTCCGGAACTCGCCCGTGGACAGGTCCAGAAAGGCCAGGCCGTAGGCGTCCTCGTCGAAGGCGAGGGCGACCATGTAGTTGTTCTCTCCGGGATCGAGGGTCTGTGCCAGCATGGTCGTTCCCGGCGTGACGACCTCCACCACGTCCCGCTTGACCACGCCGCGGGCCTTCTTCGGGTCTTCGACCTGTTCGCAGACGGCCACCTTGTATCCCGATCCGACGAGTTCGGCGATGTACTTCTCCACCGCGTGGTAGGGCACGCCGGCCAGCGGCGTTTTCTCCGCGCCGCCGGTACCGGAATTCCGGGCGGTCAGCGTGATGCCCAGGACGCGGGAGACCAGCCTGGCGTCGTCGTCGAAGGTCTCGTAGAAATCCCCCATGCGGAAGAAGAGAATCGCATCCTTGTGCTGATCCTTCATCCTGGCGTATTGCGCCATGGCGGGGGTCAGCGTTCCTTTGGATCGGGGCATGGGCGGGATGGTATTTTCGGGCTGGCGGCCGGTGCGTAAACGATGCTTGAACGATAGCCATACCAGGCCCTTGCGTCAAGGTGTTTCTCCCTCGCGCAACCGGCCGGAAAGGTCTTGTGGGAAGGGGTGAAACGGCCGGCTGATACGTCGCCGCCGGGCGTTCAATCCTCCCTTGACTTTCGGGGCTTGAAACGCGACTATGCATTATGACTTATGTGCCCAGGATACTCGCGTTCGCCGGCAGTGCGCGGACCGGCTCCTTCAACCGGAAACTGGTCGGGATCGCGGCGCGCGGCGCGGAGGAAGCCGGGGCCGATGTCGACCTGGTCGACCTGCGCGACTATCCCATGCCGCTGTATGACGGCGACCTGGAAGAACAGGAAGGGCTACCGGAGCATGCGGTCCGCTTCAAGGCGCTGATGATGGCCAGCCAGGGCCTGCTGATCGCCGCGCCGGAATACAACAGTTCCATCACGCCCCTCCTCAAGAACACGATCGACTGGGCATCGAGGCCCGCGCCGGGCGAGGAGAGGCTGGCGGTCTTCCGGAACAAGACGGCCGCGCTGATGAGCACGTCGCCGGGGTCGTTGGGCGGTCTCCGCGGACTCGTGCACGTGCGATCGATCCTGAGCAACATCCACGTGATGGTCCTGCCGGACCAGCTGGCGGTACCGGGCGCGCACGGCGCGTTCACGGAAGACGGGCGTTTGAAAGACGAGAAGCGCCACGCGGCGGTGGAGGGACTGGGACGCAATCTGGCGGAGACGCTCGGGAGACTGCACGGCACGGGGAGGTGAAATCGGAACCTGGCGCGTAGGAGCGCGCCTCGGGGGCCGTCGCTGCGCAACATCGGATTGAGTTCGGAGGACGGCCGCGCATCAGCGGCATGGACGGCTGCGTCGGCCAAATAGGCGACCTAGTTCGCCAGCAGGGGCAGCACGGCGGATTCCAGGTTCTCGTAGGACATGTAACCTACGTGCTTCTTCCGGACCATGCCGTCCCGGTCGATGATGAAGGTGGTCGGAACGCCGTAGATCCCGCCGAACTTGGTGGCGGCCAGTTGCGTGTTGTCGATGAGGGACAGGTAGGTCATGTTCATTTCCTCGACGAAGGGCCCCACGATTTCAGCGCCTTGCTCGTCGAGGGCGATGCCGATGATCTTGACGCCCTGGTCTTCGTATTTCTCATGGAACGCCTGGAAATCGGGTATCTCGTCGAGGCACGGTGGGCACCAGGTGGCCCAGAAATTGACGACCCGGACCTGGCCCTCGAACTGGGCGATGGTGAATTCGTTCTCGTCGGCGTCCATCAGGGCGAATTCCAGATCGACCGAGTAGGGATTCGCAGACATGGGGTTGTCCGCATCGTAGATAACGGCCACTTCAGGCGATCTCATTTCGCTCAGGATGGCAGAGATCAGTCCGGCCAGGATCAGGATCGCGGCGAGGACGTAGATGACGCTGCCACGGGATTTCGTTTCCATGGTTTCATACCGCCTGGGAAGGGTGAATCCGGTCCGCGGAACGTTTGCGGAAGTCAATAAAATATAGCAGGAAATCCCATGCCGGGCAAGGGAAATAGGGGGCATGAGCGATGCATACAAAACCATGGAAGATCCTGATGGCAGTTGCGCTGACGGCGATCTTGTATACGGGTACGACGGGTACGGCCGAAGCCCAGGGAGGCGGCATGGTGGATCACTCCGTGTACGACGGTCTGCTGAAGAAGTATGTCGACGACCGGGGCATGATCGACTACCGGACCTGGAAGGCCCGCGACGTGGGCACGCTGGACGGCTACCTGGAGATGATCAAGAGCGTGGACCCCGCCGGCTTGAAGGACCGCAGCGAGGTCTTCGCCTACTGGATCAACACCTACAACGCGCTCACGATCCGCGGGATGCTGCACTTCTATCCCACCAGCAGCATCAAGGATCACGTCAGCCTGCTCGGGTACAGCATCTGGAAGGACTACAAGATCGACATCCAGGGCAGGGAATACTCGCTGGATGACATCGAGCACAACATCCTGCGCAAGATGGACGAGCCCCTGGTCCATTTCGCCCTCGTGTGCGCCTCCATAGGATGCCCGCCGCTCATGACCGAAGCATTCACCGCGGATGACGTGGTACGGCAGATGAAGGCGAATACGCTGGTTTTTTTCGCCGATCCCAGTAAATTTCGAGCCGACCCGGAGGAAAACACCGTCTGGCTCTCGCCGATCATGGACTGGTACAAGGACGATTTCGGGAAGAACCAGCGGGAGGTCCTGGATTTCATTGCCCCCTACGTGCCCGACGACGCGGCCCGCGCACTGCTGAAGCGCAAGGACGTGGACGTGGACTACCTGCACTACGACTGGGGCATCAACGAACAGCGCACGGAGTGAACGGAACCATGAAGAAACCGAACGTGCAGTGTCGGAGTTAGACCCCGGCGGGGAGACCGGCGGAGGAACCGTCGAGGCCACCGGCCGGAAGCGACAGTTCGTCAAGCCGGTCATCCTGCTCGCGGTCGCTTTGTCCGGCTTTCTGGCCTACAGCTTCACGCCCCTGGGCAACTATCTCCAGCCCGCCGTGATGGAGGGTTTCTTCGCGTCGATCGAGGGATTCTGGTGGGCGCCGCTCGTGTTTATCGGCGTCTACGTCCTGCTCACCGTGCTGGGCTTGCCGATGGTGATCCTGACCTTCTTCGCGGGTTTTACCTTTGGCGCCCTGGAAGGCACGCTGTACGTAATGATCGGCGCGAACATCGGCGCCAACATCGCCTTCGACCTGGCCCGGTACCTGGGCCGCGATTTCGTATCCCGCTACATAAAGGGGCCCATTGACCGGATCGACCGTCGACTCCGGAACAAGGGCTTCCTGCACATGCTCCAGCTCCGGCTAATCCCGGTCATCCCCTTCAACGTGCTGAACTTCGCCGCCGGACTCTCCGGTTTACGCAAGCTCCATTTCGCGCTGGCGACGATGATCGGGATCACACCGGGCACCTTCATCTACGCCTACACCGCGGCGTCGCTGATGCAGGTCTACCTGGCCGGCGCCGAACTCGACGAGGTGACGCGCGCCGCCATGCGCTCCTCGGCCCTGATAAACCTGGCCATCGCCCTCGTCCTGCTCGTCACCATCTCCCTGAGCCCGGCGATCTACCGGAAACTTCGCGGAAAAACGGTTCAGGCGGGTTAGTGAGAGGCTGGAAGTCGCTGGGCCCGTTCAGGAATCTCCGAAACGGATAGAGAATAAGTCCGCGTCCTTCAGCACGAAGCGCAGGCGGACCGGCGTGCCGTTCAGGCGGGACAGATCGGACAGGCCGCCCGAGCCACCCGGACCGCCCGAGCCACCCTGGTCACTGCTCCCCCTCCACGTGAGCGGTGCGTCGAGGTCGTCGCCGAACAACGGTTCCATGTCCCCCGCGGCAAAACCATCCAGGGGACGGCCCTCCGTGTCCTGGATTTCCACGGAAACGCTGCCCACGGCCGATGTCGAGTAGTTGATGAACAACGTCGATCCGGTGAAGGTCACCGGTTTCGTGTGCAATTCGCCGCCGTGGTAACCCGCCCGGACAGACGCGAAGCCGTGGGGGCGGACCGTCACCCGCCGCACGGCGTTGGTGTCCCAGCCGTAGTGCTCGGCGACGTACATGGACCATTCGTCCGGCGCCGTCGGAATGATCCCCGCGGCCGGCGTCTGGTTGCGGTGGGTCCAGTTGCGCTGATCCAGGCCCGCCCGCAGCCAGGCGTCCATGAAGGTCCGGTCCCAGTGGACGCCGTCCCGGCTCGACATGAACACCGCGTCGGACACCCCGCCGCCGGGATAGTCCATGCCCTCCGTGTCCTTCGTCCGCTCCGGCACGAACCGCATGGGAAAGGACAGCAGGATGTGCTCCGCACCCGGGCAGGGCGTGGTGGCGTTGGTATAGAAATGCTCGAACGGGACGCCTTCGTCGTACACGTGATGCTCAGGCGTGGTCCAATGGATGAAATCGTCGGACGTACAACTCTGTATGGCCCGCACCCCGACCCCGTCCTCCCCCGTCTGCTCGAAGTACCGGCTGAAGATGCGGTAGCAACCCGTATAGTCGTCCCACAGGGGCACGTTCACCGAGTCGAAGGCGCCCTCGATCTTGAGGGGGCCGTCCACGATGGATTCCCAGACGAGCCCGTCGGGAGAAGTGAAACCGAACAGCCTGTTCCTGCCCTCTCCGCCGATGGCCTTGAATCGCTGCTCGGGCGGCGCGGACGGATTGCCGTCCAGAAAGACGCAGAAGTTGTGCGCCTGGGAGCCCCGGATGAGGATGTTGTTGTCCGTGGACCCCTCCGACTCCACCAGACCCAGGCTGGGCCGCTCGAAATGGATACCGTCGTCGCTGACCAGCAGGTTCGTCGTCTGCGTCTGCGCCCAGCCCTCGGGCAGGTCCTCGTGCTTGTCCGTGGGGTGATAGCCGCGGTAGTACACCAGGATCTTTCCGTCGACCTGTACCAGGTTGTAGCACCCCGTGCAGGCGTTCTCCAGGGGTTCGACGACGCGGAACACCGTCTCCTTCCTGACGGGTTCGTGCAGGTGCGGCCGGGCGCCAGAAAGGGTGTCGATCAGGTAGGGATCTACGAAGAGTTCACGTTGCGAGCCCAGGGCGATGGGAGTCATGAGGTGTCCTTTTGGATTTGGGGGATTTAGAGATTGAGATCATTCACCTACTCAAAATCGATGTAGATCGGATATCTGCAGTCGTCGTACTCGAATTCGGGTTACTTGCAGAATAGTCAAGAAGTGTTAATCTAGCAATTGGGAACGAATAACACAGTTTAAACACGAATCAATTGAGATTCATAATTTCCATGACAATATAGAAGATATGCCGGTTCGACATCCCATCGGTATATCAATGAATGGGGATGTCTAGATTGGAATCTGGATATCTGTTCGAAGAGTGATGCCAATAAATCCTACCTCAACTCACTTTTCATCGATAAGCATGATTCGTATTTTCACTACTTGGGAGTAAAATCGAGGTATAATGCCTTTCGTTCTTTTTGATCTTTATTGATATCACATCTAACTTCAGAAAAGAGAGTAGAAAATGATCCCAATCACGACAAACACACGTGTTATCTCGTCGGCGTGGGCGGATACCTTGTCAACGTTCGTTCAAAACACGCGTGAAGAGCTCCTACTCATGTCGCCGTGGATTACATCCACTGTGGCAAACCTAATTTCATACAACTTAGAAGAAGCAGGTCCTTTAAAACTCCAAATACTATCACGACTCGATGAAGTGGATTTCTTAAGAGGTACATCACACGTTAGTGCATTCAAGGCTACATTGTATCCTGCTAGTGCGCACTTGGAGATTCGTGCACTTCCAATGTTGCATGGAAAGATGCTGATTTCGGATCGAAATCGCGTGTTAATTGGGTCTGCCAATCTGACTGAAGGAGGACTTCACAAAAACCACGAAGTTAGTCTTCTGGTTGAGTCTCCTGAACTTGGATGTGAATGTGCGAAGGTGTTTTTCAAGTATTGGGGTATAGCCACACCTCTACCCACCGACTACTTGACTCAAGTGGAATCGGCACTTGCCGAGGTGCTTCCAAATAGTGAAGAAGGACCCAGTAGGACCACATCAAAGAGAACACCTTCGTTTTCGGAACCCCAAAAACGTACTACCCGATTTAAGTACAAAAGGCCCGATGGAGCGGCGGATGCAAGTCAGCACCTTTCTCAGCTTTTGTCTACTGACTCAGACAGCGATGTCGCTCCTGAAGAAAGTCAACAAGCCTTGTTCTGGTTGTCAAAAACTCAAAGGTTTCTATCGAATGAAGAACGTCGCAGTGAAACTGTTGTTAAGCGACTTGAGTTATTGATGTGCCATCCAGACTTTGAAGTTCGAGCAATGGCAGTTGAACGAGCAGGTAGATCCGGGGATGTAGCCTTTCTCAACCGCCTGAGCGCACTCGTTACTAATCCAACTGAAGATGGTCGAATCCGTAGTGCTGCAGCGTTTGGTCTTGGAGTAATCGGTTCTCCAGAAGCACTACCTACACTAACACCATTTTTGTTTGACAACAATAAGGACTTACGAAGATGGGCACGTCGAGGGTGCTTTCTCATGCTCAGCTTAGTTGATCAAGATGAGATATCATGGATCCTTAATGAACTAGAGGTCGACGATCCCGGAACCTCGTGGCACTTAGCAAATCGTTGCAATTTGGATATAGGAACAGTTTCAGAACGACTTACGAAGGCGTTAGTCATTGAAAAACTTGCAACTAAGGAATGGTCGAGTCTCGATGTCACATCGTTGGTATACATTATGAAGCATCTTTCTGTGGCACTTAAGTCGAATAAGAATCACCCTCATCTTGGTCTCATCACCAAGATCTCCGCAGATGCACTAAGAGTCGCACAGGGAGACCTTCGTCACGGACCATTCAGTCCTGCACTTCTTCGCAGAATGTCAAAGTCGGGGTTTTTAGATTCAGGGCTCAACACTCTACTTGGACCAGATTGGCAGTTGGTCCAAATGGAGGATACGCAGCTGGTCACTAGCATCCTAGATAATCCAAAAATCGGATCTTTGTTTCAATTCCTCGAGTAATAACATTAGTTAATTCAGTAGTTTGGGCATTATCAGCAGTGTAAATGGAGGAATTGAACAAAGCATGCAACCTGTGTTCAAAGTTAGGCAACTCTGAACATTATCAGCCACCCCTTCATCCCACCAACTCTCCAACCAAGAGTTAAGAGAAATACTGACCGTGGGTACTAAGTCTGAACGCCGTGAATCCAAGGTCAGCATCACACTCTCGAATATCCTTCCGGTTGTTCCATTGAAAAGAACCCGCTCGTCCCACGACATCGCGCGGAATTGCCAAAACAGCGATGACAAGAGACTGATTCCAATTACAATTGGGCTCTTGGAACCAATTCCCCCTCGGTGGTCTTTGACCAGGCACGTTTATATGGGTCCTGCAGCAAGGTGGATAGCGGCATTGTTAGCGCCACCGGCTTATAGGACAAGTCCGCCTACTGCTGATCCTGATCGCATTCCTGAATGATTTCGTGGGTGAGCCGAATGACAGCGGTTATGACAGCCTCAATGGGGATCCTGGACGGATTCAACTGGACGGAGTAAGCAAAGGAGGTACTCTCGATGCAATCAAGCTAATCAACATTGGCTATCGAATATTTCGGTTCACTTTACCGTACAAAGGAGATAGAAGCCTTGTTCGTTTGTGATTCCAGTGTCTCCGCCACTTTTCTCCGCAAACACTTCGTTTTCGACGTAGATGCACATCACGTCGTCACCTTCGGCAACAATGCAACCGCACTGATTGTTAGTAATGTGAGCTAGATTCCGATAGTTCCACGCATCATATGCTAGATTATCTGAAGGTGCGCAACCGAACAAAGTTAACTTGGGGTTTACGTAGTCCAAGAACTCATACGAACGCCCCGATTTTCGACCATGGTGTGGTGCGATCAATAACGCAACATTGGACACGTCCGCCTCGTAATGCTCCTTGATGTACTCCCACGTGGCGTCATGTGCATCACCAGTTAACAGTACTTTACCAATCGCACTCTTGTATAGGACAACGTAGGAAGCATCGTTGAAATCCTGAGTCCTGTTGCCCTCGTTAATACGCTCTTGGTCAGGAGCAAGTATATACAGTGCATCACCAATGCCATTCGGTGTGTCGTCTCTGTTTGCATACTTAAATCGGTCACCTGCTTGCACCGAGATTGATTTCGTGCCCGATTCCTTATCTGAAATCACTTTAACGTATCTATCCCAGTCTTCTTCCTTGTAACCGCCATACGTGCTAAAGTCTGGCTTATCCTTCCTTGCACCAGAGTCCCAAAAATGTAATACCTGAAACTCATCCAATAGTGAGTTGAAACCGTCCAAGTGATCCATATCTGGGTGGGAGAGTGTGAAGCGCCAGATTTCATTGACTTTCATATCAGAAAGGTAATCTAAGGGATTTGTCGGGTGCTGACACATTCGAAAGTTGCCCTTCGCTGGCGTAATGCTCCTCAAGGCTTTATAACTCGCTGCTGCACTTCGTTTGCGTTCGATATTACCCGCTGAGATATCAAAGACAGTTATACGGTTCGAATTGTGTTCTAGGATGGTACAATCACCCTGATTGACGTTTAGAAAATGTATCTTGGGCACTCTCAGTTACCTCCCGGTTTTAGGTGAGTTGTTCCTATTTACGCTATGTGATGCAACTGCGAGTACTGTGCGTACAAAACGAATTCCCAGGTTTCTTGCTGTGATCATCATAACGAGGTACTGAAACACGAGAATAGAAAGGTAATACCATGCGGTGGTCCAAGGAATGTCGCTGATCAAGGTTGCGGTCCCTAAGAAGATCAAGAACAAGAAGGAGAAGGCAGTCAAATCACGAGCAGTAAGCCATGCACGATGGGCCTCATAGACTCGGATTTCGTTCTCAACATGCTGAAATATACGATACCAGAGTCTGTTCTGTTCTGCCGGATCGTCCGGAAAAACACCCCACCGGTTAACCAGATAATCTGGGTCGGCACGGGATTCCTGCCTTAGATGTGTGCTAAAGGCACGGCTACCTGGAAGAGGATGTGAGAATCGCCAGAAGATAACACGGGCCTTAGAATCTGCCGATAGGAGTCCGTCTAAGAGAAAGACACATATTGGTGCGACTAACGCAGTTATGACGGTTCTAGTTGAAATTGAACTTATTAAGGTCCAAAGTGTAGAAAAGTCAGCATGAAAAACAAACACACCCCAAAATACAGCGATATTTAAAACAGCTACAATACGTAGTTGTTTTTGGTAACTTTTCTTTAGGTACTCAGTTTTAGCCATAGTATAGCCGTTCTACGAGTTTGTAATCATCATCCAGACTGTGAGTACGACTAAATCCAAACCTTAACACTATTGTTCTGTTTATGAATGAACTGCAGTAACAATGATACACATTCAATGTACAAATCCAGTCAGAGTGGTTCATATTCAAAAATCAATCGAACCTTCTTCTGTTTCTGTCTGTGCAGAACATACTTACACTCCTTTGTTAATTAGTTACTTGTCCGAACATCCCAGTTCTAATTCATGGTGAATTAGACAGGTGTGACCTGCCGAATGACTATTCTATCAGATTGCTGTTCTAGAAGAGAGTGATTGTTGGTTTTGGATTAGGTTGTAAGAGGACCTGAAATCCGCCACCTATCCCCACCTACACCACCACCCCACCCTTAGACCGCTGACGGTACCGTGCGTTCGGCGCCTCGAGGATCTGCTGCTGCCGTTCCGTCAGGCCCTCGTACTTTTCGGCTTCGTAGTACTCCGCGTACCAGGATACCGAGTTGGGCGAATACTTGTAAAAGAGGGTGCGGCGTTCGTCGCCGTGCCAGGGCATGGTGCCGTGGGTCAGCGCTTCGGTGAAGATCACGGCGGTGCCGGCCTTGCCGGTCACGGCGCGGATGAAGGGCTGGTCGGTCTTGAGGTTGCGCCACTCGTCGGGGAACCGGAAGTTGCTCTTGTGGCTGCCGGGCACGCAGCCGAAGCCGCCGTCGCCGGGGTTCACGTCCTTCAGGTTGTAGGCGACCACGGTCAGGCCGCACCGGATCTCCTGGTTGACGCAGGTGTAGGAATACAGCGGGTTGAAGGGGATGGCGCCGCCGTGGAGGGTCGTGCCGATGGGACCATCGCCCTGGCGGATGATGTCCGCGTAGTCGTGGTCCAGCCGGAACTGGGGTCCGACGATTTGCTCCATGTAGGGAACGATGCGGGGGTTGTCGATCAATGCCTGGTAGGCGGATCCCCAGTCGAGCAGGGTGAAGCCGAAACGGTGCGTGGTCGCGCCGGGTTCCATGGCCTCCTCGATCTTTTCGTCGAGGATGCGGTTCAATTCGGCGAGCTGTCCGGCGTCAAGCGCGTCTGGGACCGCGATGAAGCCCTGCAGGTCGAAGAGGTATTGCTCATGGGGGGTCATGAGGCGCCTTTCGTGGAAACGGCCTAATCGTCGTCCACCGCGTAGTCGTCGCCGTAGTACTTGCTCGTGGTGCGGGTGTGGAACTGGACGGCCGAGATGGGCTCGTACTTGGGCTCGCCCGTGTTGGGCAGCACCTCGAGCATCTCCTCCTCCCAGACGTAGACGGCCATGGGAATGCTGACACGGGCGGAGCCGAAGAGGCTGGTGTCCTGCGGCTTGCTGACCCGGTGGGTCGTGGACGGGAGGCGGTCGTTGGTAATCCGCTGCATGTAGTCGCCCGTGTTGATGATGATGCTGCCTTCCGGGGGATTGAGGCGGATCCACTTCATGTTCTCGCGGTTGAGCACCTGCAGGCCGTCCACCCCGTGGGAGGGGAGGATGGTGAACAGGTCCACGTCCTCGTGGCCCAGCATGCGGCCGGCTCCGGATTCGTCGTCCTCTTTGGTGATGGGCGGGTAGTAGTTGAGCCGGAAGCCGAAGTTCGTCCGCGTGAGCTTCTCGTCGTAGAGGGTCGGATCGCAGCCCAGGTAGGTGAGGATGCTCTGCATGAGGGGCAGGATCAGTTTCTCGTGGTGCTGGATGACCTGGCGGAAGAACGGTTCGTATCCGGCCGCGGGCCAGTAGTCCGTCTCGCGGTAGTCCGGGTTCTCGCCCAGGTTGAAGGCCCTGCGGCAGAAGACCCAGCCCTCGACGAGATCGGGATGCATCCGGCTGGTCTGCTTGATCGGGAAGTAGCCCTGGTTGACCGAACCGTGCCGCTCGGCCTCGTACTTCATCTTGTCCGCCATGGGCGTGGCCGTGAAGAACTCGGCCACATTGCGCTCGGCCTCCTCGTACAGACTGGGCGGGATCTCATGGTTCTCGAGGATCACGAAGCCGATGCCCTCCATGGCCTCGCCGATATCCCGGGCGAACTGCGCCCTGCCCTCCGGTCCACCGTGAAGGAACAGGCTCATGTCGCAGGTCCGGATCTGCGTTTCCTCGTCGTATTCCTCCTCCGCCGCGCCTTCGGCCAGGTTGTAGGTCTGTTCCTTTTCCACCTGGTCGTACTGCGTGTACTCCTGATTAACCGCCTTGATGCCGCGTTCCTGTTTAGCCTGATCGGTGCTCATGACCGTACCTCCGGTCCGGGCGGCCGCTATTCCGGACAGCTGCGGTCCGGGCTGCCGCGAACCTTGCGTTTCCTGGTTGCATAACTCGCGTGTATGACTTCGTTTTATACTCCCAATATCTCATTTCGCCGCGGGGTCTGGCAAGGGTAAAATGGCCTACAAAACAGTTGACACATCGGTCTCGCGCCGGATACTTAGGGTGTATGTCCAACGCGCGTTTCAACCCCCCTCATCCCTACAACGAACCGGTCCTGGAATACGCGCCCGGCTCGGACGAAAGAGCGGACGTCAAGGCGAAGCTAGGCGAGCTTAAATCCACCCCCATAGAGGTCCCGCTGATCATCGGCGGCCGGGAGGTGAAGACGGGCAACACGGCGCCGCTGCGCGCGCCCCATGACCACGGGCTGGACCTCGGCGTCTATCACAAGGCCGGCGAGTCCGAGGTGCGCATGGCCATCGATGCCGCCCTGAAAGCCCGGGCCGCGTGGTCGGACATGCCCTGGGAGCAGCGGGCGTCGGTCATCATGAAGGCGGCCGACCTGCTGGCCGGCCCCTGGCGCCAGACGGTCAACGCCGCGACCATACTGGTCCAGTCCAAGACGATCTTCCAGGCGGAGATCGACGCGGCCTGCGAACTGATCGACTTCTGGCGATTCAACGTCAGCTACCTGGCGCAGCTCATGGCCGACCAGCCTGCTTCCTCGCCGGGCGTATGGAACCGTCTCGAATACCGGGCCCTCGAAGGGTTCGTCTTCGCCGTTACGCCCTTCAACTTTACGGCCATCGGCGGCAATCTGCCCACGGCGCCGGCCCTCACCGGCTGCTCCGTGCTCTGGAAGCCGGCGTCCTCGGCCGTCTACTCGGCCTGGCACGTCATGGGGCTGCTGCAGGAAGCCGGCCTGCCGCCCGGCGTAATCAACTTCATCCCGGGGTCCGGGGCCGAGGTGGGCGATCCGGTGCTGGCCAGCCCCGACCTGTCGGGAATCCACTTCACCGGATCGACGGACACGTTCCAGCGGATGTACCGCACCGTGGCCGGCAACCTGGCGCGCATGAAGCACTATCCCCGCATCGTGGGCGAGACGGGCGGCAAGGATTTCATCTTCGTCCACGCCTCGGCGGACGTGGAGGCCCTGGTCGCGGCGACCGTCCGCGGCGCCTTCGAATACCAGGGCCAGAAGTGTTCCGCCGCCTCCCGGATGTACGTGCCCCGCTCCCTGTGGCCGGCCTTCAGGGACCGGTTCACGGCCGAGGTATCGCAGATCAGGATGGGGGATCCCGAAGATTTCACGAACTTCATGGCGGCCGTGATCGACGAGGCATCCTTCGACAACATCGCCGGTTACATTGAATACGCCCGGTCGGCGGATGACGCCGAGATCATCACCGGCGGCGGCTGCGACCGGGAGCGGGGCTGGTTCGTCGAGCCCACGACCATCGTAACGAGCAACCCGCGTTTCAGGACCATGGAGGAAGAGATCTTCGGCCCCGTGCTGACCATATACGTATACGAGGATGACCGGTTGGAGGAGACCCTGGCCCTCTGCGACACCGCGTCGCCCTACGCGCTGACCGGTTCCGTCTTCGCGCGGGACCGCGCGGCCATCGTGCGCATTTCGGATGCGCTCCGCCATGCGGCCGGCAATTTCTACGTCAACGACAAGCCCACCGGGGCCGTCGTAGGGCAGCAGCCCTTCGGCGGCGCGCGGGCGTCGGGCACGAACGACAAGGCGGGCAGCCCCATGAACCTGCTGCGGTGGATGAGCGCCCGCACGATCAAGGAAACCATGGTCCCGCCGTCGGATTGGCGCTATCCTTTCATGGACGAGGCGTGATCGGGATCCTGGGCGGATGACATAAGCTGAAGTCGGCAGCCAGCCGGCGGAAAGTAGGAAGCACGCGAGACGAATAATCGATTCATCGAAGTTCAACTGGAGGATGAAATGAGCGAGGGAAGACCCCTGAAGGTGCACGTTACGGGTGCATATGGATTGATCGGCAACCTGACCTATCGGTACCTGGACGGAAAGGACGCGTACGAGGTATATGGAAGCGGCAGGCGGACGGCTTCTTCGGACCGCATCGACGACGAGGATCTCCTGCGCATCCCCGATGACCGGTTCTCACTGGCCGACCTGACCGACCGGGACGCGGTAGCCCGGGCGCTGTCCGGCATGGACGCGGTGGTCCATCTCGGCGCGGTACCCGATCCCGGCGCCTCCTTCGAGACCATCCTGGAGAGCAATATCCGCGGCACCTACAACGTCCTGGAGGTCTGCAGGGAGGCGGGCATCCGTCGGCTGATCTACGCGAGTTCCGTCATGGCCAGCTGGGGTTACGGCCAGTTCTCCGAACCGTACAAGTCCCTCAACGAGGGCCGCCTCGAGGGGCTGCCCGATCCCATGCCCCTCGTGAAGGTCACCGACCCGCCCCGGCCCACGGAACCCTATTCCGCGAGCAAAGTGTGGGGCGAAGGCATCTGCCGTACCTACCACGACGCCCACGGTTTCTCCGTGGTCTGCCTGCGCATCGGCTGGGTCAACAAGGACAACGAGGCCACGGAGCCCTTCCTGCGGTCGGTCTGGTGCAGCCAGGCGGACATCACCCGGATCATCGAACTGGCCCTGGAAGCCACGGAGCATCCGGTCTACGAGGTGTGCTACGCCGTGACCGACGGGCCGCACCGCTGGGTGGACCTGGAGCATACGCGGGACCGGCTGGGTCACGTTATCACCGGCTGATCGCGCCGGCCGCACAGGTGTTACAAACGACGTTTATAACGTTGTCAACATTGACAATACTTCAAAGGAGCGTGTCACCATGCCGAAACTCACCGTAAACGGCGTAGAGAACCAGGTTGAATCGGGTCAGCGACTCGTGCTGGCCATCGAGGGTACGGGCGTGAACATCGGCCACCGCTGCGGCGGCAACGCCAAGTGCACGACCTGCCGCGTGAACTTCGTCTCGGGCGAGCCGGAAACGATGACCGAGGCCGAACGCGACGTGCTGACGGAGAAGGGCGCGCTCGGCGAGGTGCGGCTGTCCTGCCAGATCATCTGCGATCACGACATGTCCGTAGAGCCCGGCTTCCTGCTGGAGAACGAGGAAGAGTGGGACGATACGGGTCCTGCGCCGGAAACGAGCATCACGCCTGATCCGGTTTGGATCGCGAAGCCGTAGCACCCTGCGGGGTCACCCCTTCAGCGCCCCTACCGTAATCCCCTTCGTAACCTGGCGCTGGAGCAGGGCGTAGACCAGCATGGTGGGCAACATCATGAGCACAAGGCCCGCGAAGGCCATGCCCCAGTCGCTGCGGTACTGGCTCACGATGGTGATGTTGGCCAGGCCGAGGGGAAGGGTGCGCAGGCTTTCGGCGTTTTCGCCCGACAGGAACATGAAGGCCATGAAGAACTCGTTCCAGGTGCCCAGGAAGGCGAAGATGCCGACGGTCACCAGGGCGGGCTTGGCCAGCGGCAGCATGATGTGCCAGAAAGCCCGAAGCTCCCCTGCGCCGTCCATGAGCGCCGACTCGTGGAGTCCGGACGGCAGCGACTTGAAGAAGCCCGCCAGGATGAAGATGGCGAAGGGCATGCCGAAGGCGATGTAGACGAGCAGCAGCCCCAGCCTCGAGTTGAGCAGCATCAGGTCCTTCATCTGAAAGAAGAGGGGCACGATGGCCAGTTGCAGCGGCACCATCAGCCCGGCGAGGAAGAAGAAGAACAGGGGCCGGGCGCCGAAGAAGCGGAACCGCGACAGCGCATAGGCCGCCATGGCCGCGAAGAGGAGCGACAGGATCACCGTCAGCACCGTCAGCATCGCGCTGTTCAGGAAATAGTCCCCGAAGTGCCCCACCGTCCACGCCCTTGAGAAATTGATCCACTGCAGGTCCGCCCAGTCCGGCAGCGTGAAGGGCGCCAGGAAGATCTCCCGGTCCGTCTTGAGCGACGTGTACAGCAGCCAGGCCATCGGGTAGACCACGATGACCAGGTATCCGAGCAGGATCGGATAGATCACGAGATTCCAGGGCGCTGACCGGGGTTTCGTTTCCGTCCGCTTCATCAGAACTCCACCGTTTCCCTTCGCATGAGCCTCAGCGTGGCCGCCGTGCCGAAGAAGACCATGATGAACAGCAGCACCGCGATGGCCGTGGCCTCGCCGATCTTGAACTCGGTGAACATGTCCTGCACCATGAGCGTGCCGATGACGTGCACCTGCGTGGTGGGCGTCTGGTTGGTCAGGAGCCAGATGGTCTCGAAGGCCTTCATCCCGCCGATGACCATGAAGACGATGGAGATGGACAGCACCTCCCAGATCAGCGGCAGGGTGATGGTCCAGAACTGCCGCCACGACGAGGCCCCATCGATGTCCGCCGCTTCGTAGAGGCTCTGGGGAATGCTCTCCATGGCAGCCAGGAAGAGGATCATGTTGAAGCCGCAGGCGCCCCAGATGGACATGGGGATGAGCGCCCAGTAGAGGTTGGACTGCGACAGCCACGCGAATCCTTCCATGGCCTGCAGCCAGCTTCCCGCGCTTTCGAAGCCCGCCGCGGACAGGATCACGCCGAGTCCCACCAGCGCGGTGTTGATCGGTCCGCCCTGCGGGTTGTAGAGATGCATCCAGAGCAGCGTGGCGGCCACGGCCCCCAGGATGTTCGGGAAGAAGAAGGCGATGCGGAAGAAGCGCGACCCCCGGATCTGCCGGCTGATGCACACGGCCAGGAAGAGGGAGATGGGGATGACGAACAGCGGGATGACGAACATGATGAACAGGTTGTTGTTCAGCGCGATCCAGAACCCGTCGCTCTCGAAGAGCAGCCGGCCGAAGTTGAGCAAGCCCGTGAAGCGCATGTCGGTCAGCCCGTCCCATTCGTTCAGGCTCCAGAGGAAGGACTTCGCGCTCGGGATGATGACGAACACCGCGTAGAGCAGCAGGGCGGGCGCGATGAAGATGATCCGGTCGGTCCGCCGGAGGAACGGGAGGCCGGCGACGTGTGATTTCCCCGCGCGGCGCCGGTCCCGGTAGCGTTTGTAGGTCGTGGCCGACCAGTAGCCGATGGCCAGGGCCATGAGACCGATCAGCAGGCCGGGTTTCCAGATGTGCCGGATGTTGATCTCGTCCGGCGCGATGGTCTGCCGTCGAACCACGGCCGCGGCGGCTTCCAGTTCCGCAGCGGCCTCGGCGGGCGTGGTCTGGCCGGTGATCACCCTGAACCGGGCGTCGGTCCAGTACTGCGTCATGGCCGGGTAGCCTTCTCCCGGCGGCGTGCCGTAGGTGACGGCCGCGTTTTTCAGCATGGCCGCCAGGTCCGCCATGTCCTCTGACAGGTTCGCTTCGGATACACCGACGATGGAAACGGGGATGTCGCGCATCCGGGCGAACAGGCCGGCCATGCGCCGCGAAGTCATGAAACGCAGGAACTCGACCCCGGCCAGCGGGTTTTCGCTGTCCTTCAGGACGAAATAGTATCCGGACCCGCCGTAAACGGCCGACGGATCCGCCCTGCCGGTCGGCGCCACCGGGATGTTGAAGGATCCCAGGCGGAAACCGTCCGGTATCTTGCCCAGCATCTCGCTCTTGAGCCACGAACCGCAGAAGATCATGGCCGTGTGCCCCAGGAAGAACTCGAGCTGGGATTCGGTGTGGCTCATGCCCATGGCGCCCGGCTGGAAGTAGTCCAGCGCGATCCGCTGCGCGAGGGAAAGGGCCTCGGCGAACTCGGGATTGTCGTAACTGCCGGGCACCAGGTTCTTCTGGTCGAAGTATCGCTCAGGACCGGCGAGGTGGTAGTAGCCGTGGTCGATCACGACCTGCACGTATCCCGGGTACCGGCCCTGGAAGGCGAGGGGCCACATCCCGGCGGCCCTGATCTCCTCGCACAGGTCGAGGAACTCCTCCCAGGTCGTCGCCGGTTCCCAGCCGTTTTCCTCGAACATGTTCTTGTTGTACCAGACGGCATAGGCCGACGCCATCAGGGGGATGCCGTAGGTCTTTCCCTCGTGGGTGTACTGGGCCAGGGTCCCGGGCAGGAACGATTCGCGCCAGGTGCGGTCGCCCTCCCAGTTGGGCTGGTCGAGGAATTCGTCCAGGGGCAGCAGGTCGCCGTTGCGGATGAGTGCCCAGTAGTTGAGCCGGGCGTTGGTGACCTCGGGGAAGGACCGTTCCAGGATGCGCACCCGCACCTTGTCGTGGATGCGGGGATCGCCGTAGAGGTCGATCACCACGCCTTCGTGCTCCTGTTCGTAGGTCCGGGCGCACTCGAGGAAGAACTCCAGTCCCTGGCCGCCCTCGAAGAGGGGCACTTCGACGCGGATTGGGGGCTGTGGCTGGTTCGGCGGCTGGGCCTGGTTCGGCGGCTGGGCCTGGTTCGGTGGCTGGGCCTGCTGGCCGCGGGCGACTGCCGGGACGACCGCGATGTCCGCGCAGATCACTAGAACAGCGAGCAGGAAGATGATTCGGACAGGAACCATGTATAAAATGCTGGAGGGTAGCAGGTTACGTACGGGTACAGGTAGGATCAATGTAGGATGCGCGGTATAACCTGTCAACGCCACCCACATTGTCCCGTAGCACGTTCGCCGGCCTGCACCGGTTCCGCACCGGGGCCACCCCCGATCCGCCCCCGGTCCAATCATAACCGGTTGACAGGCGCGGGACCGCCGCTCTACATTCCGTGGTCCACATACCTTTGCAGCAAATAAAGAAAAACCCGACATCGGCGTAACCGACATCCTACAGGAGCAGGTCCATGCGTGAGATCAATTTCGGTGCGGGGAGGCCCGACCCGCATTCATTTCCTTCGGACGCGCTGGCCGAGGCCGCCGCGAAAGTCATCTCGACCCGGGGCGCGGAACTGGTGAATTACCCGGACGGCCGCGGTTACGAACCCTTGCGGACCATCGCGTCGGAACGCTTCGAGCACGGCGCGGGCCGGGCAGTACCCCTGGAAGAGATCGTGCTGACCTCCGGTTCCATGCAGGCGCTCCAGTTGATCACGGAAGCCTTTGCGTCGCGGGGCGATACGATCGTCACGGAAGCCTTTACCTACGGCGGGTCGCTGAGCGTGTTCCGAAGCCGGCAGGTGCGCATCGCGCCGGTACCGATCGACGGCCAGGGCCTGGTACCGGAGGAACTGGAGACCGTGCTCAAAGGACTCGTCGACGGGGGCACGCCACCGAAGTTCATCTACACCATCCCCACCCATCACAACCCCACGGGTTCCATCCTGTCTCTGGAGCGTCGCAATCGCCTCCTCGAACTGGCCGGGGAGTTCGACACGCTGGTCGTGGAAGACCACTGTTATGCCGATCTCGTGTTTCAAAGCGATCCGGTACCGCCGAACCTGTACCACCTGGACGAAGGCGGCCGGGTCGTGTACGTCGGCTCTTTTTCCAAGATTCTAGGGCCGGGCGTCCGGCAGGGCTACTTCATGGCGCCGGAAGCGCTGCAGCAGCGGATCATGGCGAACAAGATGGACGGTGGGACCAACGCGCTGGCGAGCATGATCGTGGCCGAATACCTGGGCGATCATCTCTGGGATCACATCCGCGAAGTGAACGAGGTCATGAAGGCGCGCAAGGATGCCCTGGTCGAATCGCTCGCGACCCAGTTCAGCGATCTGGGCGAGGAGGTGTGGTGGACGGATCCGCCCGGCGGCATGTTCGTATGGGTGCGCATCCCCTCGGCGACGGACACGCGGAAAGCGCTGCAACTGGCGGCAAGGCGCGGGGTTTACTACAGTCTCGGGCAGTCCTTCAGCGCCGCGAACGAGGACATCCCCTTTCTGCGCATCGCATTCGGGTTCCCCACGATAGAGGACATCCGCGAAGGCGTGCCCATCCTCGCCGAATGCATCAAGGAAGCCCAGGGCAAGGGCCTGGCGGCGTAGATATAACTGCGTTACTCTTCGTCGGATACCCTCAGATACCCCTCGACCCTTCCGAGTCGGGTGTTGATGTTGTCGAGACGATTGTTCATATCTCTCATCGCGGCACGGATTTCTGTGAGGTCGGTCCGAATCTCATTCCTGAATCCCTGATCTTCCCGATCCAGATAGGTAAGCGTCGCGATGAACAAGATGCCCAGGGTCACAATGAACATGCCTACGGCAGTTACGATCTGTGCGCCAAAGGTCCAGTTACTTCGGGACATCTCGGTCATCGTCTGACTCCTTGGACGTATAACGCCTTAAATACTATCCAGCCTTCCCTACAAGGTGGTCCATAACTGAATTGTCGGAATTGAAACCCCCGATCTCGTTCCGGCTTCGAAAAAAAACTAAAAACACAAAACCCGGTGGCTTCCCTCTACACCGTGGATTCTCCCTACACCATCTTCCGCTCGCCGTTCTCGTACCTGACCTCGTAGTCCTCCTCGGGCACCGTCATAGCCCGCAAGGCCAGTTCGCCGTCGGTCACCAGCGGATCGGTCTTCAGCAGCAGTTCGTCCAGCGACTCCGCGGGTGACTTTTCGGTCGTGTCCAGCGTGACCAGGTGGCCGTTGCGCGTCAGAAGCGATTGGTCGACCTCGTCCTCGAAGCGCTTCTTGAGGTCGGGGATGTCCTTCTCGTCGATGATCTGGTACTCGTGGGGGTCCGTGCGCATGCGCTCGCGGATCGCCTCGTCGTCGGCGGTGAGGTGGATCAGCACGACGTCGGGTAGCCGGGCTTCCAGGACCAGCACCTCGTAGTGCCGCTGGTTGTGTTGGACGTAGTTGGGATAATAAGGATTCCCCTCCATGCTGCCGTACACGTCGCAGTAGACCTTTTCCTCGATGTGCCAGCCGGCGATCAGCGTGTGGGGATAGTTGCGGATGACCTCCACGTGGTAGTGCAGCTGCATCCGCTGCATACGTTCCTTCACGTCGTCGGGATAGTGGACGTACTGGGCCCGGGAAACGGGGCTCAGGGAAGCGTCCGGGATGGTGAAGTGATCGTCGAGATGGGTCCGGCGCCGCCGTTTCTGGTAGTAGGCGTCCAGGTGATCGATCAGGGTAGACTTGCCGGCGTACTCGACACCGACGAAAATGGACCGCATGTGTAGCTCCTTTCCACAGTGAAACGCTTCGATTTGTATTCAACGCTGCAGTAGTTCGACCCACGCATCGACGACCGCCTCGACCATGGCCTCCCCATGGGCCGCGTTGGCCGTCCGGCTGTTCCGGTCCTCGTCCTGCCGGCAGTACCACGGCGCGTTCTCGTCCAGGCGGTCCTGGTCCACCAGTTCCGGGCGCGTAGCCAGCAGGAAGGAAGTCTCGTTGTACCCGGCGTGGTCGCCGCCGGCGGGCGGGGACGCGGCGGGCAGGATCATGGGGTGGACCTGTATGCGGCCGAATAGGCGCGCCTCCCTGGACATCCTGGCATCCGCCCACCAACCCCGCGGCTTTCCTTCGGCCAGGACCATTTCGAAGGACAATTCCGCCGCGGCTTTCTTGAAGGCCAGCGCCAGCGGGGCTTCCATGCCCTGGTGCATGATCATCACGTAGACACGCCCGAAGCCCATCTCCAGGAAATTGCGCAGGATCGACTTCACGTACGACCCGAAGGCATCGTAATCGGGGTCGATGGTGCCGTCCTCGGGACCGCCCAGCGCGTAACCGGTGGGACCGAAATCGAAGGGCGGCGAGATCACGACGTCCTGGCGCTTCGCCACGCGCGCGCAGATCTCTTCTACGATGATCGTGTCGTGACCGATGGCCATGTGGGGGCCGTGGGTCTCGATGCAGCCGGCGGGGACCAGCAGCGGGTCGCCCCGTCCCACGGCCTCGCGCAGTTGATGGGGAAGCATGTGCTTCAGGTACATGGATTCCTGCCAGGCAACGGTTGGGCCAGGCTTACGATCAGGCCACCGATCCGGATTCCGATCAGGCTTCTACGGTATGCGTGTACTGCGCCACGTCGAGTCCGTGGCGATCGGCCCATTCCCGGATGGGCCAGTCGATGCCGTCGGGCGCCTCGCGTCCCTCCGAGTCCACGGTGGCGCCCAGTAACTGGCGTCCGATGTCGTCGGTGTCGGCGCAGAGGCCGGCATCGGGCTGCGGCACGCCGTCGTAGAACCGCATGTAGTGGTCGGGCTTGATCCAGCGGTAGTGGTAGCCGTAGATGACGACCTTGGCGATCTGGCTCGTAAAGTTCAGTCCGGCCGCGTGGTAGGTCCGGTTCTCAAAGAGAAAGGCGTCGCCGGCCCGAAGGACCGGCTGCACGTACTCGTCCGGATGGATCCGGCCCTTCCGTATCGGCAGCGCGGACTTCATGTTGTTGCTGCCCCGGACGAACAGGGTCGCGCCTGAATCCGGTTTGGGGAAATCCGTCAGGCAATAGCCGATCTTCAGGCCGACGAAAGGAAGCACCACGTGGCCTACGTCCAGCGAAACGCCCACGTCGCGGTGCCAGTTGACCTGACCGGTGTCACCGGGCGCCTCCGGGTGCTTGTAGATGAGCGCGGTGTTCGTGATATGGATATTGAAACCGAGCAGCGCCACGATCAGCGGGACCGTGCGCTCGTTCGTTACGAGGTCCAGAAATGGCCCTTCCTGCACGAGACCGGGACGGCGGTGGGCGTAGAAGTCGGGGTACTCGAACCCTTCCATGAGCCGGTCGCCCGTCTCCGTGAGCGCTTCGATCTGTGCAGGATCGAGCGCGCCCGGGACGATCAGGTAGCCGTCCTCCTCGAAGGAACGACGCTGTGAGTCGGTCAGGGGTGTAGGATGCATGGCGCGGTCCGGGATGCCTGAAGAGCGCGATACGTTTTTTTGGGTGAGTGGATCGACCAATTGTACAATTGTACAATATAAGATGGTCAGGTACCGGGCGAATCACACGGACGGGGTGGTCCGTTTCCACTCCTCGTCCCGAGCTCCGGTTACTCCTCATTATAAGCCGGTGAAACCGGGAAGCAAGGCGGAAATGCCCGTTACAGCGGCAGGCGCCAGATCAGCTGCAATTCGTCGGGGAACTCCTCGTAGGCGTGGGAAATGATGGCGCCCAGGCGGCACCCCTGGCGGGCATAGAACCGGCACGCGGGCACATTGGTATTCTGGGTTTCGATCTTCATCTCGACGCAGCTGTGGCGACGCCCCCAGTTCACCGCGGCCTCGAAGAGTTTCCGGCCCACGCCGGCCCCGCGATAGTCGGGGTGGACGCGCAGGTCCCACAGCACCAGGAGGTCGTCCCGCCCCTCCAGCATGTTCACGTTCGGCGTGCGGCGGGCCAGCAACGCGCCGCCCACGCGCCGGGAACCGTCGTAGGCCGCGAGCAGTCCCCACGCCGAAGTGTCCCACCGGTCGCGCCACCGGCCGGGCCACCGGGCAGGCCCATCTTCGGAGGTCTGGTCGTAGTCCTTGGTATAGGGGGGATCCACCGGTTCTTCCACCAGCGCGATACCCCCCAGGCCGCCGTCCGCCGGGTCGGCCCGGAAACGGGATCTCACCTCGTAGGCGATGGGTACATGGCCGTGTTCGGCCAGCATATCCAGGGGTTCTTCGATGATTCTCAAGTCGCTATGTCCTGCTTCTCGCCTATGTTGTCGCGCTAGAGCTTCGCCACAAGGAGCGTCACGTCGTCCATATACGGCACGCCCTGGCTGAACGCCTCGACGGCATCGATGATATGCTGCTTCAGGTCCGACGGCGGCCGGTGCCCGTGGGTTTCCACGACTTCCCGGAGGCGGTTTTCGCCGAAGATCTCTTCGGTCGCGTTCTCCGCTTCCACGATCCCGTCCGAGAAGAGGACCAGGGCGTCACCCGGGGTCCACGGCCGTTCCACGGCTTCGAAGGACGTGTCGGCGTCGATCCCCAGCAGGGGGCCGGTGGACTCGAGGGGTTCGGCCGTGCGCGTGTCCGCGCGGTAGTGAAGCGGAAAGTGATGACCGGCGTTGGCGTAGGCGTACCGCCGCGCGTCCGGATCGATCACCACGTAGCAGGCCGTCATGAACAGCCAATCGGGACCGGTCGTCTGCACGATCCGGTTGAGGGCGTCCATGACCGGGGTGACGTCCGGGTCGATCCGGGTCTGGGTTGACCGGCAACTGCGGGCCATGGCCATGATCAGGCTCGCGTTGAACCCGTGGCCGGTGACGTCGCCGATCAGCAGGCCGACCCGCCCGTCGGGTAGCGCGAAGTAGTCGTAGTAGTCGCCCCCCACGTTCTCGGCCGGACGGCAGTAGCCGGTGAACCGCATGCCGGCGTGCTGCAGGTCCTCCTGGGGCAGCATGGAACGCTGGATCTCGTAGGCGCGCTGGATGTCCTGCTTGAGGCGCTCGTCCGCCTTGATCTGTTCCTGGGCCGCCTCGAGCTGTTTCAGATGGCGCGTCTCCAGCGCCCTGTTGATGGCCGTGACCAGGAGACCGGTGGTGTCGTCGGCGATACGGCCCGACTTTTCCACGTAGCTGAAGGCGCCCGCCTCCATGCACTTCACGATGTTGGGCTGTGTCCCGTACGCGGTCAGCACAACGCATTCCGGTGGAGACTCCAGGGCCCGGATGCGCCGGATCGCTTCGAGCCCGCCTTCCCGGTCCGTTTCGATCCACATGTCGATCACCGCCACGTCGACGGCGCCGCGTGCGTTGCCGATCCGGTCCACGCACTCGTCCACGCCGGTGGCGCAGATCACGTCGAAATCCGGTTCCAGGTCGAGGGAAAGGGCGTCGGTGATGGCGGGGTCGTCATCGAGGAGGAGTACGAGGGGTTTGGCCATAACCGACTCAGTTCGTCAAAGCGTTCCGCCCGTTCGGCGGTCGGAGTCGACTCAGCTCGCCAGGGGCAGGGCGAAGGTGAAGGTGGCGCCTTGTGGACCGGTATCCTCGAGCCAGACCTCGCCCTGGTGCTCCTCGGCGATGGTCCGAATGGCATACAGCCCGAGTCCCGATCCGCCGGTGGTCGACACGCCAGGTTCGAACAGTTCCTTGAGCACGTTATCCGGGATCCCGGGGCCCGTATCGCACACGTCGATCAGCACGTACCGGCCTTCCTTCCCGTGCGACAACCGGGGATAGTCGGTGGAGGAACCTATCCGGGTGGATACGTGGATTTCGCCACGGTACCCCATGACCTTCCAGGCGTTGCTGGTCAGTTCGGTAATGACCTGGTCGATCTCCTCCACGTTGGCCTCCACGAAAGGCGCTGGCGCCACGAAGTCGAATTCCGCGCGGCAGTCGTCGCCGATCAGGCCGTCCTGGACGGTGCGGCGCACCACTTCGTTGACGTCCACCTTTCGTTTCGGGGTGAAGGTCAACTTGGTCAACCGCTGCATGTCCTCCGCGATGGCGGCGATCCGGTCGACCTGCCCGCGGATCTTTTCCAGGAGCTCTCCCGGCCGGCCGTTTTCCGCCGGCATGCCCGCAACCGACTCGCCGAGATGCCGGAGGAATATCTGCGTGGCCATCGCGGGCGTCTTCAACGCGTGGAGCGTCCGCTGGGCCAGTTCGCTCCGCGCCTCGGCCCGGGTGCGGTCGCGCAGGAGGTCGACGGTCTGCGAGTTGGCGATGACCTGCGCGGTCAGGGCGCCTACGACGTTCATGAAGTCCAGATGGTCGCTGGTGATTTCGCGGCGGGTATGCATGTTGTCCGCGCCGATCATCCCGTAGAACCTCCCCGCGATGACCAGGGGAACGTCCAGCCACGGCAGGTCGTCGTCCTTGCCCAGGCTGGGGGCGGCCGGGTCCGCGCCCCAGTATGCCGGGTCCGCGGGGTCGAACCAGCAGGCGGCGGGCCGGGTGAGCGACTGCTTCGCCACGTGGTGGACGTAGGGGTTGTCCCGGATGGTCATGGAGTAGCCGACGAAGGATTCGGGATCTTCCATGCCGACGGAGTCGATCCCCACGAGCTTCTCCTGGGTCTCGTCCGTCTCGTAGATGCGCACCCGGTCGAATCCCGCGGTCTGGATGCCCTGGAGGATGAGACGCAGGTTCTTCTCCCGCGACATCTCCGTCTGCATCTGGTTGAGGATCTCCTGGATGGATACCAGCACCGTGCTGCGGTGCTGTTCGGTCTCCGCCAGGGCGATGTTGGCGGCCGCCAGCCGGGCGAAGGGCTCCATCTCGACCAGGTGATGCGGGCCGGGCGTCACCTTCCCGGACTGGCTCCAGAGGGTGCACGTGCCCACGACCTTCTCGTTGTATATGAGCGGTATCGCGAGAATAGGCGACGTGAAACCGAATCGCTCGAGCGCATGCCGGCTGATGAAGGGATCCGTCTCGGGGTCTACGCACAGGTATCCCTTGCGCTCGCGGTAGACCTTGCTCGCCAGGGTGTTGTCGTCGAACCGGTAGCTCAGTACCGACGGGTCCGCGTCGAATCCCTCGCAGCCGATGTAGGACCGGCACTGGAGCATCTTCGCCGTGTTGTCCACGGTGTAGATCACGCAGTCGGTAAAACCGTAGATCGACCGTATGCTGACGAGGATCCGGTTGAGCAGTTCGTCGCGATGGGGCGACTGTTCGACGAGGCGCTCCACGATTCCGCGGAACTGGACTTCCCTGCCGACGACCTGGTAGGCGATGACGGCGTAGTGGCCCAGCCACTGGAGCATCTCCAGGTCGTGCTCGTCGAAGGCGTCTTCTCTGAAGGACTCCACGCTCAGCACACCGATGTCCCGGTCCTCGAACCGGAGCTTGACGGCCGCCTGGCTACGGGTCCTGGCGTCGATCGCATGGTAGTACGGGTCGGCCGAAACGTCGGGAACGCGGATCTCGCGCAGATCGGGATCGTTCCACAAGCGACGCACGACACTGGGGCCCGGAACCGTCCGGCCAAGGGACAGGGCGCGGTCCCCCAGCTGTGCGCCTATGACCAGGTCGCCGAGCGCATCGCTCCACAGCACGAGACCGCTCCGGTCGGCGCGGACCAGTGCCCGGCTGCACTGCAGGATCTGGTCGAGCATGGAGCCACGGTCCCGGATCGAGTGAATCGCCTGCACCAGGCTCCGGTTGATGGAATCGGTCCTCAGGTGTTCCAGGACGAGCGAGATGGTATTGGCCAGGATGCGGGCGATGGACTCGTCGGCCTCGTCGAAGCCCGATTCCGAGGGCGGACCGTCACGCCGCTTCTTGTTCTCCACCTTGACGAGCCCCAGGACCGTTTCCTTGGGGTCCTTCAGGGGAATGGCGAGGAGGGACCGCAGTTTCTTGCTCGCCAGGTATTCGCGGACTTCCGCCGTATAGAAGGGACTTTCGGTGATCTGCGTCCCGCGCAGGCGCACGACGTCCCCCTGGTCCGCGATGTGGCCGGTCATGCCGCCCTTCGCGGCGCTGTGGATCCGCAGGCGGACGGACGGCGGGTCGTCGTGGCCGGTGAGGTCCGAGTACTGTGCCGTCAGTTCCAGCTCGTGGGGCGCGTCGTCGGGCACCAGGAAGATGCCGCAGTATTCGGCGTCGAGCAGGTCGTGGACGCACCGGGTCACCGTGCGCAAGGTGGCGTGACGGTCCCGGTGAAACACGCTGCGCAACATTTCGTCGCTGGCCTGGGACAGCGCGAGCAGTTGGTCAACCGGTACACTGGGTACGTTCATACGCCGCTATGTCGTCCTCGAATTGCAGGGTCCAGCCGATTTCGTCCAGACCCTCCAGGATGAAGTGCTTGAGGAAGGGGTCGACTTCGAACGGGTGGGACGCGCCGTTGGGCTCGGGAGCACCGCTGGAATCGGACGCGTCGCAGGGCTCGGGAGCACCGCTGGAATCGGACGCGCCGCCGGGCTCGGGAGCACCGCTGGAATCGGACGCGCCGCCGGGCTCGGTGACGATCTGCCGTTCGAGGTCCACCGAGACGGAATAGGGGTGCTGTTCCGCCGCGTTCCGGAGCATGCTGCGCACGGTATCGACGGGCAGCACCACGGGCAGCAGTCCGTTCTTGAAGCAGTTGTTGTAGAAGATGTCCGCGAAGGACGGCGCGATGATCACGCGAAAGCCGTAGTCCTGCAGGGCCCAGGGCGCGTGCTCGCGGGAGCTCCCGCAGCCGAAGTTGTCCCCGGTCACCAGGATCGTGGCGTCCCGGTAGCGGTCTTCGTTGAGCACGAAACCTGGATCGGGCGCGCCGTCGCCCGTGAACCGCCAGTCGTAGAACAGGAACTGGCCGAACCCGGTGCGCTCGATCCGTTTCAGGAACTGCTTGGGGATGATCTGGTCCGTGTCCACGTTGATCCGGTCGAGCGGGACGGCCAGTCCGGTGTGCGTGGTAAAGGGTTCCGCCATGCCTTGCTCCGTTTCCGGTTTGCGCCGTTTCGGTTCGCCTTACCAGTCTCTCACGTCGACGAAATGGCCGGCGACGGCGGCCGCCGCGGCCATGGACGGGCTGACCAGGTGCGTCCGTCCGTTCCGGCCCTGCCGGCCTTCGAAATTGCGGTTCGAGGTGCTGGCGCACCGCTCGCCGGGCTGGAGGATGTCCGGGTTCATGCCCAGGCACATGCTGCAACCGGCCTCGCGCCATTCGAAACCGGCTTCCAGAAACACCCGGTCCAGTCCCTCGGCTTCGGCCTGCCGCTTGACCGCGTGGGACCCGGGCACCACCAGGGCGGTCACCCGCGGCGCTACGCGGCGGCCCTTGATGACGTCCGCGGCCGCCCGCAGGTCGCTCAGCCGGGAATTGGTGCAGCTGCCGATGAAGACGCGGTCGATCTCGATATCGGTGATCGACGTGTTGGGCTCAAGCGCCATGTAGGTGAGGGCCTTTTCGGCCGCGCGCCGGTCGTTCTCGCTGTCCATCCCGGCGGGATCGGGCACGACGCCGGTCACGTCCGTCACCATCCCTGGGTTCGTTCCCCAAGACACCTGGGGCACGATCTCGTCCGCCTTCAGCGCGAGCCGCTCGTCGAATTCGGCCCCGTCGTCGGTGGCCAGCGACCGCCACTCCGCCACGGCCCGGTCGAAGGCCGCGCCGTCCGGGGCGAACTCCCGCCCCGCCAGGTACTCGAAGGTCGTGTCGTCCGGCGCGATGAGGCCGGCCCGCGCGCCCAGTTCGATGGACATGTTGCAGATCGTCATCCGTTCGTCCATCGAAAGACCGCGGATCGTGCTGCCCGCGTACTCGATGACCGTGCCCGTGCCCCCGGCCGTACCGGTGCGGCGGATGATGTTCAGGATGATGTCCTTGGCCGTCACCCCTTCGCTCAACACGCCGTCCACGCGGATCTCGAAGGTCCGGGAGCGCTTCTGGAGCAGGCACTGCGTGGCCATGACGTGCTCGACCTCGCTCGTGCCGATGCCGAAGGCCAGCGCGCCGAAGGCGCCGTGGGTGGAGGTGTGGCTGTCGCCGCAGACCATGGTCCTGCCCGGCTGCGTGATGCCCAGCTCCGGACCGATCACGTGGACGATCCCGTTGCGGGGCGAGTCGAGATCGTACAGTGGAACGTCGAACTCCGCGCAATTCCGGGATAGCATGTCCACCTGCAGTCGCGCGATGTCGTCGGTCATGGGCAGGGAGCGGTCGGTGGTGGGCACGTTGTGGTCCATCGTGGCGTAAGTCAGGTCGGGCCGCCTCAGCTTCCGGCCCGCGGTCCGCAGCCCTTCGAAAGCCTGCGGAGAGGTTACCTCGTGGATCAAGTGGGCGTCGATGTACAGGACGGTGAGCCCGTCGGGCATCTCCTTGACGACGTGCTGGTCCCAGACCTTCTGGTACATGGTTTTGGGAGGCATCGCTGTTTCCCCGGGGATCTTCAATTCGTAAACAGGTACTGCGACGGTCCGTAAAGGCCGTAAATTCATATGCTTACGCCCGCGAATCCGGCTTGCGGGCCGACTTCTCCAATATAGCCCGGCAGCGGCGCCGCGGGCAAGCGAAAAGTCCGAGTCCCGGCGGCTTCGATTCCCGGTTGCCGGCACCCTTCGCATGCAGGCTTCCAGGTGCGCCATCCACGGGATACCAGGTGCGCCAACCAGGGGTTCCGGAACGGGCCAATCCCCTTGACAGAATGGGTCCGATTCTCTATATTTCCAAGGGTCGCAAATCGTTAAATGGAGATACCTAAACGATTGCTTTTGATGACGCTTTGTTGTCACTGATATCTCAAAGTGTTAGGTGATATGCGGATAGAACAGGTGCGTCCGGACAGCATCGCGGATCATGTCGGTCTGGTCCCCGGAGACCGGTTGATCCGGATCAACCAGGCCCGGGTCAGGGATTCCCTCGACTACCGGTTCTGGTCCAGTGAAGACGTGCTGGAACTCGACATTCTCCAGGCCAATGGAAACCGGGTGCTGATCGACGTGGAGAAGGATCCGGATGAGGATCTCGGCCTGTCTCTCCACGAGCCGCCCTACCAGGCCTGCGCGAACAAATGCGTGTTCTGCTTCATCCACCAGAATCCGATGGGCATGCGCAAGGCCGTGTACTTCCAGGACGAGGACGTGCGCCTCACGTTCCTCTACGGCAACTACGTGACGCTGGCCTTCGCCTCCGACGCGTACCTCGACCGGATCATCGTGCAGCGCCTGAGTCCGATCTACGTGTCGGTCCACGCCACGGACCCGGAACTGCGCCGGATGCTGCTGGGCGCGCCCAAGGCGAAGGACGTCATGCCCATCCTCGAGCGGCTGGCCGAGGGCGGCATCCTGATCGAGACGCAGATCGTCCTCTGTCCCGGACTCAACGACGGTGCCGCGCTGCGGAAGACCGTGGACGACCTGGCCGAACTGTATCCGGCGGTGGAGTCCATCTCCATCGTGCCGGTCGGTCTCACCGCGCACCGCCAGGGACTGTATCACCTCGAGCCGGTCACCGTGGACTACGCCCGGCGCATGATCGATAAGGTCGGCACCTGGCAGGAGGAGTTCCGCGATCGGCTTGGGCATCCGCTGGTGTATCTCTCCGACGAATGGTATTTGATGTCTTCCACGCCCTTTCCTCCGCCGTCCTTCTACGAGGACTGCCCCGTCGTGGAGAACGGCGTCGGCATGGTCACGCAGTTCGAAACCGAAATGGGCGAGCAGACGCGTTCGCTCCCCGAACGGGCGGCCGAACCGCTTCGGACGACACTGGTCACGGCCGAACTGGCGCAGGACGTGGTTCGGACTTCGCTCGTGGAACCCCTGAACCGGGTGGAGCACGTGGAAGCGAAGCTGGTCGTGGCGGAGAACACGTTCTTCGGTCCGGGGATCACGGTGTCGGGACTCCTGACCGGCCGGGACATCCTCCGAGCGCTGAAGGACGAGGAAGTGGGCGACCGCGTGTACCTTCCGCCGAATGTGCTGAACGACGACGGCCTGCTGCTGGACGACATGAACCTGCCCGCGCTGAGCAAGCGGATCGGGGTGCCGGTGGAACTTTTCCCCGGCCACGTGCGGGATCTTCCGGGACTGGGAGGAGCGAACGGGTCCGCAGGTTAAAAGGCCCGCGGACCAGAAGGGCCCGCGGACCAGAAGGGTCCGCACTGAACACGGTCCGCAACAGGACAACAAACAACCATGAACCCTGTCATCGCCATCATAGGACGCCCCAACGTGGGCAAATCGGTGCTGTTCAACCGGATGATCGGCCGCCGCGACGCCATCGTGCACGACGCCCCGGGCATCACGCGGGACCGGCACTACGCCGAGGGTGACTGGTTCGGGAAGAAGTTTACCGTGGTGGACACGGGCGGCCTGGTCCCGGAATCCGACGAGCCCATGGAGGCGGCCATCGAACAGCAGGCCCGGCTGGCCGTCAGCGAAGCCGACGTGGTCCTGCTGGTCACGGACGTCCGCACGGGCATCACGCCCCTGGACCAGAAGGCGGCCGAAGTCGTCCGCAGGGCCGGCAAGCAGGTCATCGTCGTCGCCAACAAGGTGGACAGCGGCGCCCAGGAGAACCACGCCTACGAGTTCGGCGCCCTCGGTCTGGGCGAGCCCGTGATGATCTCCGCCCTGAAGGGACGCAATACGGGCGACCTGATGGACCTGCTGGCGGATCGGATGCCCGAACCCGAGCCCGTCGAAGAAGAGGACGACGGCGCGATCAAGGTGGCGATCGTGGGCAGGCCCAACGTGGGCAAATCGTCCCTGGTCAACGCCATCGTGGGCAGGGACACGGTAATCGTCTCCGAAGTCCCCGGTACGACGCGGGACTCGGTGGACACGCAAATCACCCGGCAGGGCGTGAAGTACAGCCTGATCGACACGGCCGGCCTCCGGCGCCGGTCCCGGATCAAGAGCGACATCGAGTTCTACAGTTTCACGCGCACGATGCGGAGCATAGCGCGCTGCGACGTGGCGGTGCTCCTGGTGGACGCCGTCGACGGCCTGGCCACGCAGGAGCAGCGGATCGTCTCGCAGGTGGACGAGGCCGGGAAGGGGCTGGTCATCGCCTTCAACAAGTGGGACCTGGTGGACCGGACCGAGCATCCGACCGAGGCCTACGCCCAGACGGCCAGGGAGTACCTCCGTTTCGCCGACTACGCGCCGATCCTTTTCGTTTCAGCCGAGACCCGCCGCGGGGTGACCCAGATCATGCAGAAGACGCGCCACGTCCACGAGATGCGTTCGCTCCGGGTATCCACCGGCGAGCTGAACCGGGTCGTGGAGAGCATCACGGCCTATTATCCGCCCCCGGCCGCGCCGGACGGGCGGGCGACCAGCATCCTCTACTGCACGCAGGTGCAGAACGCGCCGCCCACCTTCGTGTTTTTCGTGAACCATCCGGACGCGATCCCGGATTCGTACAGGCGGTACCTGTCGAACCGGCTCCGGGAGGCCTTCGTATTCGAGGGTTCGCCCATACGCGTGCTGATCCGAGGGCGGGAAGGGAAACGATGAGCAAGCTGTATTATTCCAGCAGCGAAGTCTCGACCATGCTCGAACTGGAACCGTCCGTACTCCGTTTCTGGGAAGACCAGTTCGGTCAGCTGCGCATCAAGCGGAACCGCGCCGGCAAGCGGATGTACCGGGAGAAGGACATCGAGCTGATCCGCACGATCAAGCAGCTCACCCGGGACGAAGGTTACACGATCGCCGGCGCCCGGAAGAAGCTCCAGGAATATGCGGCGAACCGAGGCGCGGAGAAGGGCGGTCGAACCGCGGAGAAGGCGGCCCGTGCCGCGGAGAAGGCAGCGCCCGGTCCGGTGAAAACGGACCCTGGCGAGCAGGCCGCGACTAGCCCGGATCAGGCGGACCCTGGCAAGCAAGCGGCCCCCGGCGTGGCACAGGCGGCACTTGGCGGGCAGGCGGCACCTGGCGATCGGAAGGCCCCCCCGGCCGATCCGTCCTCCCAATCCGAACTCATCCAGTGGTTGCGGTCCCGTCTGATCGAAATCAGGGATTCGATGGACTAGGGTCATGCATTCCGCGTTCAGGAAACGGTCATGATCGTCTTCCCGCCACGTCCGTCGTCCCGGTTGTTGCCCGTCCTCCTGTCGGGCCTATTGTTCAACCTCATTTTCCTCGCATCCGATTCCCCTGGCGCCCGCGCGGCAGCACCTCATCCTCAGTCCGTCGACGATCCGGCGGCCGTCGATCGTTCCGCCGAAACCCCCCATCCAGCAGACGCCGCGATCGAAGGTCCGGCGACCGCCGACCGTCCGGGCATCCCGGGTCCAGCCATCGAATCGGCCCTGGAGGAGCTGGTCCGGCAGTTGAATGACCGGCCTATTGGCGAGCACCCCCTCGAAGAGATCCTTGACGAAGGCGATCCTTCCCTGGCCGAACGGTACGGCGACGCCCGAATCAGGCTGAGGGAGCGGCACGCGTTGGACAGCCTCCTCGCCCGTCCCGAAGTACGGCTGAACGTTTTCTTCGAAGAGGAAGCGCGGCTTTCGGCCGAACTGTGGGACGTCCGCTTCGCGCGACATGGGGATGGCTGGAAAGCCGAACGGTTCGAGCCGTTGCTGGCGGCCCACCTCGGCTTCCGGTTCTCTTTGCGCGAGGACGAGGTCTACGCTTTCGACCACCTGACGATTGAGCGACCCGCCGGGGTATTCGAGATTGTGGACGGCCTGCTGATGCCCGGATTTTCAGGAGACCGGATCGGGCGCGCGGTCCTCGTGGGCGCGGGGCGATTCACCTTTACGCCGCCGGATCGCGTCGAGCGTCACCAGATGAACAAGTACGCCCGCACGACGGACGATACCTACACGACGCGTTTCGACCGGATGGTGCTGGTCCTGTCGCCCGGGGGATATGAGCGCCTGGTGGAAGGCGTGGCGCATTCGCCCGTCGAGGGCGGACGGGCATTCGACCGCGCGAAGGCCCTGCTGAACCGCGTCGACCGGGACTACCTGCTGGACATGAAACCCGCCCGAAAACGCTTTTCCCTCGCCCACACGCATCCGGATTTCCTGCAGGCGGAGATCGACCTCGCGGACTCGGACCGGTGGCTCGTCTATACGAACAACCCCTATGCATCGGAATCGGTCAGCCTGGTCCAGAAGAGCGGCTTCCCCAGGAATCCGGATATCAGTCCGCCCGTGGTCTGGTGCCGTTTCTCGCCGGGGCCTGAGGAACCGTCCGGCCGCGCCGCTAAAGACGAGACGGTCCGGGGTCCGCTGCTGTCCCTGGACCACTACGACATCGCGGGATCCCTGGAGCGTGGCGGCCGGCGCATGCGCATGAAGACGACCCTGGAGATCACGGCCCGGGCGGACACGCTCACCGCGGCGACATTCACGCTGAACCCGGATCTCGATGTTTACAGAGTGGACTACGCCGCCGGCGACGGCGCGCTTTTCACGCGGCAGGGCACATGGCTCACGGTCCCGTATCGGCGGCCGGTGCCGCGGGACAGCACCACCGCGCTGACCCTCTGGTATGACGGTGACGTCTTTCGGGGCGGCGGCGGCTACTTCGGCCTGTTGACCAACCAGCAGTGGCTCCCCGTTCATTCCAACGAGGATCTGTACACCTTCGACCTGGAACTGCGCTATCCGGAAAAGCTGACGGTGGCAACGGTCGGCGCCCACGTGGCCAGCCATACGGAGGAAGATGCGCGTGTCACGCGCTGGCAGCGGACGCGGCCGGTGTCGTCACTGGGCATGACGATCTCCGAGAACCGTGCCCGCACGGTCTCCGCGGGTGGAGTCGACGTGATCCTCAGCGTGGACGAAGACGCGCGCACAGCCGAACCGTACACGGCGCGGATCCTCACGCACATCGGCCCCGCGCTGGACTTCTTCGGCGGCGTATTCGGACCCTACCCTTATAAAAAACTCGACGTCGTCCAGATGCCGGACGACTATGCCTTCGGAAGGGCTCTGCCGTCGATGCTGATGCTGTGGGGACTGTACTTCCAGGATGCCTTCAGCCTGGACGCGAACCTGCACGCCCACATGTACACGGAAGTGCAGCACCTCTTCCGCGGGTTCCTGGCCCACGAACTCGCTCACCAGTGGTGGGGCGGCGCCGTGGTCCCGAAGACGTACCGCGACGCCTGGCTTTCGGAGGCCATGGCGACGTACGCGGCGGACCTGTATATCGAAAGCGAGACCGGTCCCGAAGCGTTCCGGGAGATGCTGAAACGCCACACGGACCAGGCGCTGTTCGCCGACCGGCACGGTGCGATCGACCTGGGCATGCGGCTCGGGGAGCATTACCAGACCGTCGTCTACGAGAAGGGCGCCCTGGTACTCCACATGCTGCGGCGCACCATCGGAGACGAGTACTTCATGAACGTGCTCTCACGGTTCTGCCGGCAAAACGCGGGAAAGCTGGTTACGACGGCGGATTTCGAGGCCGCGGTGGAAACGGAAACGGGCAGGGAGATGGGCTGGTTCTTCGACCAGTGGATCCGGGACACGGGCTATCCGGTCTACCGGATGTACCATGCCAGCGGCGAAGGGACCGGCGAGGGGTTCACGGTGCGCGGACAGCTGATGCAGGAACAGGAAGGCCGCGTATTCCGAGCGATAGTGCCCCTGGTCATCGAGTTGGAAAACGGCGACCGGATCGTCCGCGAGATCTGGAATACCCGAAGGCGTCAGACCTTCGAGTATGTGTTGCCGGACAGGGCGAAGCGCATCGACATCGCGCCGGATTTCTCCGTGTACTTCAAGGCGGCACGGTAGCGCCGGTCGCAGTACTATTCGAGCAAGGGCCTTTCCACCCGCGCGCGGTTCGCCTCCGGTGAATCGGGATACCGCTTGATCAACCGCTGGTACACGAATCCGGCCTCGACGGTGCGCCCCGCGGCTTCGAGGCATTGCCCCGCCTGCCACAGGACCGTCTCCAGACCTTCCACGCCCTGAAAATCGATCTCGAACTTGAGGTACTGGCGGGCGGCTTCGATGAAATCCTCCTGCGCACGGTAGCTTTCCGCTATGGCGAGACGCGCGGGCCTTACGAGCGTCGAATCCGGCCTGGCAGCCAGCAATTGCTGGAAGACCATGCGCGACAGTTCAGGCCGCCTTCCGGCCAGGAGTGCCTGCCCCAGCAGGAAGCGCGCTTCATCCTCCAGATCCGAGTCGGGATAGGCCGCGAGGAGCCGGTTGCAGGCGTTCACCGCGTCGTCGTGCCGTTCCAGGGCGAACTGGATGCGGGAGACCTCCAGCAGCGCGTCGTCCGCGAGTGCGTGTTCCGGACCGTGTAGCAGGACCTTCAGAAAATACTGCTCGGCCGCTTCCCGGTCCGGATCCAGGTGTCCGAGGTGATACAGAACGACCGGCTCTTCGGGATGGTCGTCCAGCATGCGCAGGAAGGCCTCGCGGGCACGGCTATGCTCGCCGGATTCATAAAGTGCAACGGCTTGTTCCAGCGATATGGAGGGGGTTTGGGGCGATACTGCGCCGGCGGTGGTGTCCTGTTGCGCGGCCTGGGCGGCCTGCATGACCTCGACGGCTTGCGCGGCCTGGACGGCCTGGACGGCCTGGAAGGAACACAGGCACAACAGCCATCGAAACAGATTCAGGCGGGCGCATTTACAAACGTTCGACAGGATGGCGGGGGCATTGCGGTCCGCCGTCATTTCACTCATCTAAGGGGACCCGCAGGGCTTCCTTCAACAGTTTTCCGGGTTTGAAACGGGTCTTTTTACCGGCCGGGACGTAAACGATATCGCTTGTGCGGGGATTGCGCGCGGATGTACGGGCTTTTGTGTCCTTGACCTCGAAGACTCCGAATCCCCTGATTTCGATCCGGTCTCCCTCGATCAGGGAGTCCCGCATGGCCACGAACGTCTGGTCGACCACGGGAAACACCTGTTCTTTTTTGAGCCCCAGACGCTTGCTGATCAGTTCCACCAATTCTTTCTTGGTGGTGGTCATGAAGGCCTCCTCCCGGCAATCGGGACACCGGTGCGTATCGGACGCTATCCCTATGCATTAATTCAACTTAACAACGCCGCACGTATTCTAAGGGGCGGTATTCGCCCTGTCAACGGATTTTGTCGCGCAGGTCAGTTCATCCCCGCCGGCGCCGTCTCGTGAAAGGGGAAGGACCCCTTGAAGGGACGGGGACTGGAGACGTACCACACGCCTTCGTACATGGGACAGGTCTGGTAGTGGCAGACCACGTTGCACCGTTCCATGTCGTCGTCTTCCTTGGCGCCCTGGTGGGGGATGTGGCTGAGGAAGACGACCGCGTCGCCGGCCATGGGGTGCAGTACGACGTGTTCCTGGGCGTAGCACCATGCTTCGAAGGAGACGTGGTCGATCCGGGGATAGAGGTGGGGCGGTTCGGCGAGGTGGCCGTTTTTGACGAAACGGAGATTACCCTGGCCCGGGAGGTTGTCCTGGAAGTAGAAGGTCGTGTTTACGCTGCTGGGTTGGACGGCCAGCCTGCGCTTCTCGGTCTCCCGCTTCTCGTTCCAGTATCCATAGAAGTCCATGTGCCATTCCTGGGTATAGGCGCCGGGGTTGATGTGGGCGCGGAAGCTGCGAAGCTGGCACTGCTTGCCCATCATGGCGTAGAGCAGCGGCGCCACGCTCGGATGGCCCACGAGTGGGGCGAAGACATCGGGCTCCCGGTCCAGCAACGTGTCGAACCACATATTCCCGACCGCGTTGAGTCCTTCCTCCCATCCCTGCTCCTTCGCGTGGAAAATCCGGGACCGCACCTGCTCGGTTTCTTCCGGGGACAGGGCGCCCTTGATGAGCACGAAACCGTCCTGTTCCAGTTGATCCAGTTTTTGGTCGAGATCTTTCACCGGGTCTCTCCTTGTACCTTGTACGCCGCTGTCAAAGTACACCGCTGCCTGATCCAGGAATCGGTGGTCCGGCCGGTCGCGTACCGGCCGCTAAGGGTTCACCCCGCGGATATCGACCAGACCTTAATCAGGGGGACATTCGCTGTCAAGGCATACGGGTCGCCTCGACGGCCGCCACAAGGGCTTCGACGGCCGCCAGGCGGGCTTCGACGGTTGCCTCGACGGCCGGCGCGAGGGCCGCGGGATCACTCCTCGAAAGGATAGAGCGGCCGCCGCCGGTACCGGAAGTCGAACCGTCGCATGTCCGCGGTCGTTGCGCCGGGCGTGTCCACCCGGATCAGCCGCTTGCTCACGGGCGCGTAGGCCGCCGTGGGCGCGTGGACGCCCTTGGCGATGAGCACGTGGAAGCCGGCCGGGTCCAGGCCGATGCTGGTCATCATGCCCAGGCTGACCGGCACCGTCCGCAGCGACGTCAGGCTCACCGTCAGTCCGCTGTCCGTGGCCACGACCGCCGTCAGCCCCATGTGGAACGACGTTTTGCCGCCGTGGCGAACGGCGGACTCGGTGAAGCGTCCTTCGTGGATCCCCTGCACCGTCACTTCGGTCCGGATGGGCGGCCCGTGCCGGTCGTCCGTCTTGCCGCCCATGTCCAGCGTGAGCCTCGCGCCCACGCCCGCGGCAACGGCCCGTTCGACGGACTCGGGGTCGTACAGGCAGAGGAAGGTTCTTACCGCCCCTCGCCGCAACACCTCGTGGGCGATGAGCGTGCCGTCCGCCGCCGAACCGCCGCCCACGTTGTCGCCCATGTCGAGCAGGCACACGGGCCCCTCGCTTTCAAGTGCCGCATCGACGGCCTCGGGGATGGAAATGAACTCGCCGACGAACTCGTCCCGGTGTGCCACCAGGTATCTGGCGAGATTATCCACGATGCGCCGGGCCAGGCCGGCGTCGCCGTCGGTCACGGCGATGAAGGCCGAACCCATCTCCGGCACGTCTGCATAGGGAAAGCCGAGGACGACGCTGTTCGACAGGACGCCTGCTTCCTCTAGCCACGCGTTCGCTTTTTCGTAGAGGGGCCGGCAGGGCGGCGAGGACGTGTCCTGTCGTTCGATGCCGATGGCCACCGGCGGAAAAGCCGCGGCCTGCACGGGACGGACTTCTCCACGCAGGGTCCGGGCCATGAGCGCCGCGGCCTCCAGGCCCCGCTGCTTCTGGTCCAGGTGCGGGTTGGTGCGGTAGGCGATGGTGCCGTCACAGGCCGCGACCATGCGCGGTGAGAGATTGGCGTGGGGGTCGATGGTGCAGATGACCGGAAGGTCCGGCCCGACTTCCCCGCGCAGCCGGGTCAGCCAGCACCCGTCCAGGTCGTGGTAGTCCGCCCCCTCGCCGGCATTGGCGCCGTGGGGAGCGACCAGCAGGCCGTCGAGCGGTCCCGCGCCCGCGAGCTGCGCGAACATCATCTCGATCAGCGCGTCGCAGGTGTCTTGCGTGATCCGGCCGGACGGCGGGGTGGACGCGTAGAACAGCGGCACGGCGTCGATGCCGGCGTCGTCCAGCCCCTCCAGGAATCCGCTGATCTCGTGGAAACCGCCCCTGAAATGATCGGCGACGGCCTCGCCCGTCAGGATCCCGTCCCGCCGGAACAGGTCGAGGGTCGTCGGCGTGTGGCTGAACGTATTGGATTCGTGGATCAGCGAGAGGATGCCCACGCGCACGGATCGGCGCTCCTTGGACTGCGGATCACATTGCCGCGGATCACATTGCCGCGGTTCACATTGCCGCGGTTCACGACAGCATGTGCTGGAAGGACTTTCTGAACTTGTCCACCTTAGGGTCGATGACCATGAAACAGTAGGGTTGCCGCGGATTGTTGCGATAGTAGTCGTGATGGTATGCTTCGGCCTCGTAAAAAACCTCGAGAGGTTCGATCTCCGTGACGATCGCCGCGCTCCAGAGGTCCGACGCGTCGGCCTCCGTCCTCGATTGTTCCGCCGCGCGTTTCTGTTCTTCGTCGTGGTAGAGGATGATCGAACGGTACTGGGTGCCGACGTCCCCGCCCTGGCGATTGAGCGTAGTCGGGTCGTGTATGCGCCAGAAGATATGCAGGAGGTCCGCGTAGCTAATCACGGCCGGATCGAAGGTAATCCGCACGACCTCGGCATGGCCGGTGGAGCCGGTGCATACGGACTTGTAATCCGGGTTGTCCACGCTGCCGCCGGCATAACCGGATACCACGCTGGTTACGCCCTTGATCTGCTGGTAAATCGCTTCCAGGCACCAGAAGCAACCGCCGCCCAGCGTCGCCGCCTGCGTCTCTTGTGTCATGTCGCCGTCCTCCATGGGGTGAGGGGCCGAATCCTCGAGTCCGTCCGGGCCGGGGAACCGGTTCCGCCGCGTCCGGTCCCGGTCTAGTTCGCTCCGGCTCAGCCGCGCGGGTTTCTCGTAACGCGCATGTAGGCAATAACGAAAATGGGTATGGCGAGGGCCAGGAAAATCCAGATCAGCGCCCGGTCGTCCTCGATGACCCCGGTCATCGCCAGCAGCGTGCTTACGCCGGCCGCGGGAATGGCCGCGGTGGCGACGGATACGACTAGGCAGAAAAGGAGATTCTTGATCATGTGTTTCATGAGGCCGGCCGATTCACCAGTTTGCCGTCGACGTAATCCTGCAGATCCTGGGTGACCGCGCCGTCGGGCTCCCGGTCGAAAGTCGTCCTGAAGACCCGCATCAACTCGGGCGGCTCGAACCGACGTCCTTCGCGCACGGTGCAATGTACGTTTTCGATATCCTCGATCCGTTCGAGCGGGTTCCCCCGGACCGCCACCAGGTCGGCCCGCAGGCCCGGCCGGATCGATCCGGTCCGGCCGTCGATGCCCAGCACCCGGGCGTTGATCGAAGTGGCCGATCGCAGCGCGTCCACGGCCGGGATGCCGGCGTCCGTGTACATGGCCAGTTCGTCATGCACGCTCATCCCCGGCACGAGGTGGGGGAAGGGCGTGTCCGTGCCCAGCGCAACGGTCACCCCTCGCTGATGGGCCCTTCGAAGGAACCGCTTCAGGTGGACCATGGCGCCCTGGTACCTCCACCGGTGCTCCGGGGGGCCGAATCGGCTGAGATACCGCTGCCATATGTCCAGGTGGCGGGGGTGGACCCAGGCCCTCCGGGCGTCGTGGTGGAAGGGCCGGTCCAGGACGCGCCCGAGCCGGTCCCAGACCACCAGGGTCGGGTCGATGATCACGTCCCGTTCCAGGAGCCGGTCGATCATGAGATCGTCCTCCGCCTCGGAAGCCGCGCGCCATGCCACGCCGCACCCGGCCAGGTGTTCGAATTCATCGAGTCCGAGCCGCACGGCATCTTCCGCTGTCGTGGTCTGAAGATGTGCCACCACGAATTTGCCCGATGCATGGGCGGCGTCGACCGCCGCCTTCAGCAGCGAAGGATCCACGCCCGCGTACAGTTTGATCTGGTCCACCCCGGCGTCCACGTGCCGCCGGACCGATTCGGCGATCTCGCCGGGCGTGCCGTGGGCGCGGCCCATCTGGGGCCAGTAGACCGTGGGGCCGTCGAGCAGGTGGCCGCAGCAGAGGATGGCGGGGCCGGCGGAGAGGTCTTTTGCGTGCCGCTCGCGCTCGCCCAGGATCCACGCCAGGTCGTTGCCCACGTCGCGGATCGTGGTCACCCCGGCGGCCAGGAAAGCCGGTCCCAAGACGGAACTGTAGTGGACGTGGGCGTCCATCAGCCCCGGCAGGAGCGTACATTCAGGCAGGGCCGCGGTCTCCATGCCGGCGGGGACTTCGGAGACGGGCAGGACCGCGTCGATGAGGCGGTCCTTCACCACGACGGCCACACCGCTTTGCGTCTCGCCGGAAAGGCCGTCCCAGATGCGGTCCGGAGCCAGTGCGTACGTGCTGTTCCGCTTTTCTTCGTTCATGCAGATTCCCCGCGTGCAGTTCGACGGCCGAAGCCCCGAACGGATGTTGTTCCCGCCTCGTCCGACCCGGCATAAATCACTTGCCCGCAGCGTGCCTCGTCCTTTACTTGAACCATCGATAATATCTAACGTCAACGTGGATTCTGTCAAAGGGCTAATGTCCAATCCCCTGTACATCGGATGGCAACGAATCCTGGAAGGCCAGGGTCTCGAAGTCGCCTTCACGGGCATGTTCATCGTGTTCCTGGCCCTCGCCGCCATCAGCTTCTGCATTGCCATGCTACCCAGGGTCGTGGCGGCGCTGGGGGGCATGCTCCCCGAACATCCGCACAACCCCACCGGTACGGATTCCCCGCAAGACGACGAAGCCGTGGCCGCGGCCGTCGGGTTCGCGCTCGACGAGAAGAACAACCACCGGTAACCAGGCCATGCGGACGGACTAATGACGATACTGTACGATTTTCTGTCGGCTTCCGGTCTGGCCGCGGCGACGTGGGGACATGCCGTGATGATCCTGATCGGCATGGTCATGGTTTTCCTTGCGATCGCACGCCGATACGAACCGCTGCTGCTGGTGCCCATCGGTTTCGGCATCATGCTGGGCAACATCCCCATGATGGAAGGGGACGGGCACGGGGTCTACGATGAAGGCAGCGTCCTCTACTACATCTATTTCGGCGTCAGGGAAGGCGTCTTCCCGCCCCTGATCTTCCTCGGCATCGGGGCCATGACCGATTTCTCGGCCATGCTGTCCAACCCGCGGCTCGTCCTCCTGGGCGCCGCCGCGCAGATCGGCATCTTCCTGACCCTTCTCGGGGCCATGGCCATCGGTTTTACGCCCGCCGAGTCGGGCGCCATCGCCATCATCGGCGGCGCGGACGGTCCCACGGCCATTTTTCTGTCATCGAAACTGGCGCCCCATCTGCTTTCCATGATCGCCATCGCGTCCTATTCCTACATGGCCCTGGTACCCATCATCCAGCCGCCCATCATGCGGCTCTTCACCACGCGGCAGGAACGGCTGATCCGCATGGCGCCGCCCCGGGCGGTCTCGCAGCGGGAGAAGATCCTCTTCCCCATCGTCGCCTTCATCATCGCCGCGATGATCGCGCCGGATTCGATCGTGCTCGTGGGCATGCTCTTCTTCGGCAACCTGCTCAAGGAATGCGGCGTCACCGAACGGCTGGCCAATACGGCGCGGACCTCGATGATCGACATCGTCACCATCCTCCTGGGGTTCTCGGTCGGCGCCAGTACGCAGGCGTCGGCGTTCCTTTCGCTGGAATCGCTCTTCATTTTCGCCCTTGGCGTGGTCTCCTTCTGCATCGCGACGACCGGCGGCGTGCTCTTCGCCAAGCTCCTGAACCTTTTCGTCAAAGACAAGATCAATCCGCTGATCGGCGCGGCGGGCGTCTCGGCCGTGCCCATGGCGGCACGGGTGGTCCAGGTGGAAGCCCATCGCGAAGACCCGCGGAATTTCCTGTTGTTCCACGCCATGGCGCCCAACGTGGCGGGCGTCCTCGGCTCCGCCATCGCCGCGGGCATACTCTGGTCCGTCCTGGTGGGCGGGTAAGTGCCGTGCATACATCGAACCCTTAAAACGAGGGAACCAACGTGAAGAAAAAAGTCCATTTCATGTGCACCACGTTCCGGGACGGATTCCAGTCCGTCTACGGCGCGCGCGTCTTTACCCGGGACTTCATGCCCGCCGTGGAAGCGGCGCGGGACGCGGGGATCGACTACTTCGAGGCCGGCGGCGGCGCCCTGTTCCAGTCGCCCTATTTCTACTGCAACGAGGACGCCTTCGAGCGGATGGACGCTATCCGGGAGGCGGTGGGCCCGGACGCCAACCTGCAGACCCTGTCCCGGGGCGTGAACGTGGTCGGACTGGATTCGCAGCCCAGCGACATCATCCGGCTGCACGCCGAGTTGTTCAAAAAGCACGGCATGACGACCATCCGGAACTTCGACGCCCTGAACGACGTCGAGAACCTCGTGCACAGCGGCCGGTGCATCACGGAGGCGGGTCTCAGGCACCAGGTGTGCGTCACGGTCATGGAACTGCCACCGGGCTGCGCGGGCGCCCACGACGCGGCGTTCTACACGGAGACGTTCAGGAAGATCCTCGACGCCGACATCCCCTTCGACTCGGTGTGTTTCAAGGACGCGTCGGGCACGGCCGTGCCCTCCAAGGTGTTTGAATCCGTCAAGGCCGCCCGGAAGCTGCTGCCCGAGGGGACCTGGATCCACTACCACACCCACGACACGGCCGGCATCTCCGTCGCGGCGTACCAGGCGGCGCTCGAAGCCGGTGCGGACGCCATCGATCTGGCCTTCGCGCCCGTTTCGGGCGGCACCTCCCAGCCGGACATCCTCGTCATGTGGCACGCCCTCCGCGGAACGGACTATGACCTGGACATCGACCCGGACGGTGTGCGCGAGGCGGCGGAGATCCTGAAGGAATGCATGGAGGACTATTTCCTGCCGCCCGAGGCCGTGGCCGTCGAGCCCCTGCTCCCCTGGAGCCCCATGCCGGGCGGCGCCCTTACCGCCAACACGCAGATGCTCAGGGACAACGGGATCATGGACCGTTATCCCGCCATCATCAAGGCCATGAGCGAGGTCGTGGAGAAAGGCGGGTACGGCACGTCTGTCACGCCGGTCTCCCAGTTCTACTTCCAGCAGGCATTCAACAACGTGATGATGGGTCCCTGGAAGAAGATCGCGGAGGACTACGGCCGGATGGTGCTGGGCTATTTCGGCCGGACGCCCGTGCCCCCGGACCCGGTGGTCGTGAACATCGCCTCGGAGCAGCTCGGCCTGCCGCCCAACCGGCGGCCGGTACTGGAACTCAACGACAACGATCCGAAGAAGGGGGTCGAGGCGGCGCGCAGCGTGCTGAAGGAAGCCGGGATTGAGGACACGGACGAGAACATCTTCATCGTCGCGGCATGCGGCGAGCGCGGGCTGGCCTTCCTCAAGGGCGAAGGGTTCATCGGCGTCCGCAAGAAGTCCCCGGCCGACGAGGAGGTGCTGGAGGAGGACGCGATGGCCGCGACGAACGGCCCCCGCGGATACCAGGTGACGGTCAACGGCCGGAGTTACGCGTTGCGGATCGAAGGGAAGACGGCGATCGTGAACGGCAAGGCCTATGACGTCGACCTGCAGCCCGATATGTCCGAGGCCGCTTCGGAAGCGGCGGAACGCGCCGGGACCACGCCGGTCATCGCCCCGATACCCGGGAAAGTGCTCAAGGTGGCGGTCGCTCCCGGACAGGCCGTCGAGGAAGGGGACGTCATCGTGGTCCTTGAAGCCATGAAGATGGAAATGCAGGTCACCGCCGACGTAGCCGGAACCGTGACCCATGTCTCCATAAACCCGGGCGTCCAGGTGATCGCGGGCCAGACGCTGGCCTACCTGGGCTGAGTACCCCCGATCCGGATCCCCCGGGCAGGAGCGTCGCATGGCCGGATTCCCCATACACCGCATCCGTCTGAAAAAGCGCATCCTGAATGCGGCCCGCACGCTTTACGCGGCCCGCACGCTTTACGCGGCCCGCACGTTGACCGCGGCGTACAGGCTGAACACGGTCCGTCTGCTGCACCGGGCGGTTGCCTGCGTCCTGTTGATGCTCGCCATCCCCGATTCTCCCGCCTTTTCCCAGTCGCCGGCCACCGGCCCCTTCATGCAGCGCGACCAGTTCCCCGTCAGAATGTTGTTCCTCGGACTGCGTCCCGAGGCCGGGCATCTCCTGCCGCGGAGATCAATCCAGTGGGCGGCGCAGTTCGACTACGCCAATACCTATGCGAGCACCCTTCCCGTGGGCGATACCCTGATCGCCGACGACTACTACCGGGCCGCGCCGGCAGACGAGTACCGGCTTTTCGTGGACACGGAGTCCCTGCGCCTGTCGGTGGACCTGGACTGGCGGATTGCGTCGCGGCTGCAGGTCGGCATGACGCTGCCTTTCCTGAAGCATGGCGGGGGTTTCCTGGACGGCGTGGTAGAGGGGTTTCACGGCGCGTTCAAACTGTCCAACGGTGGAAGGGAGTGGGCTCCGAGGAACGACTACGGCGTATTCGTCGTGCGAGACCGCCGATTCTGGATCAGGAGCGTGGAGTCCGCCGCCTTCCGGCCCGGAGATCTCGTAGTACGGATGAAGACGCCGTTGAACCGGGGAGGGGAGCAGGTCGTCATGGCCCTTGCCGCAGCCCTGAAGCTGCCCACGGGCAGCCTGGAAACGCTGACCGGCAGCGGGGGATGGGATTTCCAGGCGGCGTTCTTCGCCACCTGGCGGCCGGACCGGCCGAAGCGGGACATGATCTTCCATGCCAATCTCGCCCACAGCCGCCTGGGCAGACCGACCAATGGCGAGGGATTCCCCTTAAGGTCCATCACGACGCTCGTGCTGGCCTTCGAATACCGGACCACGGGCCGGCTCGCGGCGTTGCTCCAGACGCAAGTCAACATCGGTCCCTTTCCGAGCAGCAGGCTGGGTCCCCTGAATCGCACCGCCATCGAGGCGACCGCCGGCGTGCGGTACGCCCTGTCGGAGTCGCTGTCGCTTGATGCCGGCCTGACCGAAAACCTCAGCCAGTACCAGAACACCCCCGATGTGGGGCTGCATGTAGGTATCGTGTTGCGGACGCCCTAGCGGCGGAAGCGGCACTGGACACCAACCTGGTCGCCCTGGCGGACGCCGCCCCTCGAGATACAGCGAACGCCCCGCGGTCGGCCATCGAGGAATCATCATGAAAAACACAGGTCAACGGATCCTTTTCAACGCCCACGGGCGGCTGGGCGTGATCGACCTGGGTGTCGCCGGGTTGGCGGCGAGCGGGGAAGTTCCCCGGGGTGTGGCCGATTCGGGCGTACGGGTCTGGTATCCGAATCCTGACGTTCCGGGCATGGACAGCTGGAACTGGGGGCCGGTCTTCGAAGACCGCCGCAGGATCATTCTGTCCAGCTACGAACCGGGCAAGGCCTGGGAAGGCAACGTGCGGGTCCATCTCTGGATATACGACCTGGAGGAAGACCGTCTGCTGGAGGAGATCGCCCGGAAGAACCGGCCCGCGCCGTTCATGGGGTGCACCCACATCCTGCCGGGGGAGGATCGTCTCGTGGTGAACCCGATCATCGACGGAAAACAGCGCATCTGGACCATGGACCTGGACGGGTCCGATCCCCAGGAGATCACGGACGCGGAGGACGGGTTCGTCTACTGCGTGCAGATCAGTCCGGACGGCCGCAGGTTCGCCTATCATTCCACCATGCTGAAAGGCCGGGACAGCTACTGCATATTCGTATCGGACCTGGACGGAGGAAACCGGGTGGAAGTCGCTGCGGCGCAAGGTCACCTGTACTTCGGTCCCATGTGGTCGCCGGACGGAAAGTGGCTGATCTACCAGGACTGCCACTATCCAGATGACCCGGGGCACGACTGGGCCGACCTCTGCCTCGGCAGTCCGGACGGCCCCGACGGTGCGACGCACCGGAAGGTCACGGCGGGACAGCGCCAGTGGTTCGCCACGTCCTTTGGCAACCCGGACACGCGGGGCAGCGGATCCAACATCGCCCAGTGGAGGCCGGATGGAAAAAGGATCACCTATACCCGCGCGGAACCCGGTTCCCGGTCGGCCTGGCCGTACCAGCCGCAGCGGCCGGACACCGACCACTTCAACCGGGACTACTACCCGGAAGACGCCCGTGGCGGTACCGCCATCTGTCTGCTCGACCCTTTTTCGGGAGAGGAGTCGGAGTTCATTCCCTACGAACCCATGGTCTGGAACTTCCGGTCCGCCTGGTCGCCGGACGGGTCCACATTCGCCTTCTGCCGCGCCGAGGTGGGATCACCGAGCGGCATCTGGCTCGTCGATGCCGACGGCTCCGGTGCGCGCATGCTGACGGACGGGTACGATCACCTGGGCGCGGATCACCCGGTGTGGGTGGGGTAACACCTCTCGAATCCGCACGAGCTAAAACGAAGACCGTTCGTATTCGGGCACCCACTGACCACGCAGGTTGTTTTCCGCTTCTTCTGTATCGTTCGATATACCATTCGCACCGCCTGATGTACCGATTCCTGGAACCAGCTGAAAAGTATCGCCGCCCGGGTCAGTCTTAGTCAGCGTCCCCGCTACCGGATCACAACTGACGATGCCACGTCGGTCAGGAATGCCGCCGACCCACAGGTCGAATTCATCGTCATCCGGCACGCACACGCCGGTGCCATCGAGCCAGAGGGACAGAAGATCAAGCCGAACAAATGATCGAGGCAACGGTCCCGACAGTGCGCCATTGTCACGAAGAAGCAGCACGACCAGGTTTTCGAGATTTCCAAACGCTTCGGGAATGCCGCCGGACAATTGGTTGGCCGAGAGTGACAACCTCGACAGGCTTTGCATGCGTCCCAATTCACCAGGGATGCCCCCTGTCAGCCGGTTATTATAAAGCCACAAGGTCCTGAGTTTCTTCAACTGACCGAACTCCGGCGGTATGCTGCCTGTTAACTGATTGTTGTCCAGCCACAGTATTTCAAGATTTTCAAGCTGTCCGAGTTCGGGCGGTATGTTGCCCGTCAACCGGTTGTTGAAGAGCAACAGTCTTCTGAGGTTCTTCAACTGTCCGAATTCAGGCGGTATGTCGCCTGTTAACTGGGTGTCGAACAACTCGAAAACTCGTAGATTCTCCAGTTGACCGAGCTCTCGAGGAATAGATCCTGTCAACTGGTTGCCGTAAAGGAATAACCTCCCCAGGCTCTCCATTTGTCCGAGTTCAGGAGGGATGGTACCCGTCAGCCGGTTCCTGGATATGGAGAACCACTCCAGGTTCTTCAGCTTGCCAAGCTCGGGCGGAATATTGCCTGTAAGTTGGTTTTCCAGCAATGGAAGCGTCTCCAGGTTCTCGAGTTGTCCGAGTTCGGGCGGTATGTTGCCAGTCAAGCGGTTACTGAGTAGTTCCAGTCGTGTAAGATGCTTGAGTTGTCCGAGTTCGGGCGGTATGTTTCCCGACAACCGGTTGAATCTCAATACCAGACTGGAGAGATTCCCGAGCCGGGAGATTTCGGGAGACAGCGCTCCCCGCAGGTTGTTTTCGTTCAATTCCAGGCCCGTCACGTGCCCGTTGGCATCGGTGGACACCCCGTACCATTCGCCGAGCGGCGCGTCGCTCAGCCAGTTCGTGTTGTTGGTCCAGTGCTCGCCGTTCGTACTGTTGTAAAAAGCGACCAGGACATTTCGTTCCGGGTTGCATTCCGTCAACCCACGTACGTTGGCAATAGAATCTCGCCATTCCCGGAACGCCTCGTCCGGGGGCATGCACAGCTGCGTGCCCACATCCCAGATTATGGAGAGTGTGAGATGGAGGAATGAACGGGGCAGTGGACCGGAGAGGGTCCTGTTTACGTCGACGAACAGTATGACGAGGTTTTCAAGGTTCCCCAGTTCAGGCGGGAGGTTCCCCGTCAAGTCGTTGTGGGCCAGATCGAGTTCCCTGAGGTTTACGAGTTGACCGAGTTCCGGTGGTATGTTTCCCGACAACTCGTTGTTGCGCAGAACCAGCTTCCGGAGTTCCGCCAACTGCGCGAGTTCCGCCGGGAGGGGCCCCTTCAGACTATTGTCGAACAGGTGCAGTTCCTCTACCCGTCCGTCATCGTTGAGCTTTACGCCGTGCCAGTCGCGCAGGGGTAGATCGCTCAGCCAGTTCGTCTGGATTGTCCAGTCCGAACCCTCTGTCTGGTTGTACAATGCGATCAGTGCTTCACGGTCCGGATCCGGGATCTGCACGGAAACTTCAATGCTGTTTCTGGCATCCCCCGACGTGGCTGTGACCCGTGCCGTCCCGTTCATTACCGCGGTTACCAGGCCCTGCGCGTTAACGCTCGCTGTAGCGGCGTTGCTGCTGGACCACGCAACGCTCGCGTTCGGGATCATCTGGTTGTTCTGGTCGAATACGGACGCGGCGAGTTGTTCGGTCTGCCCGATGGCGGTGAACGAGACAGGCGACGGGGATATGGTTATGCGAGTCGGTACCAGCGTCTCTGGTTCAGTCGGACTGTCCTTACCGCAACCAGACAGCGTCAGACAACAGAGGTACAGCGTCAAACACTGAATTTGACGCAACAACAGGTTCATTACGAACCTCCTTAAAGTGCGACCGGTACCGAGATACCAACTCACCCCGGGGGTGTCCGCATTATCTGCAATGCGCATTATCAATCTGCGAACGCGTACCAAACCGAGCAGGGCGAACAGCGTCGTGTAAAATGAGTTGGATTAGATCATACCAAATACAACAGGACAATCAAAACACACGATCATCAACATAGCTGATAGTAGAATTCGGTAACAAACACAGCAAGAAATTTAACCCGGCATCCAGAGCGTGACTTCGCTACGTGCCTCGAAAGCATGGGGGTGTATTTACACTGCAGGGAGGCTATGAACTTCGACCGGGGAGATCGGAAAAGAACGGATCGTCAGGGATTAATGTCAGACAAAAGAACCACGGAAGGTCAAACGAACGTCAGCCAGCCATGGGCATCCTCGCCCTCGCCGGTGGTGATCGCGAAGAACCGGTCCTGGATCTCCTTCGTGACCGGACCGCGGGAACCGCCGCCCACGGTGATGCGGTCGATGGACCGGACCGGTGTCACCTCCACGGCGCTGCCCACGAAGAATACCTCGTCGGCGATGTAGAGCATTTCCCGGGGGATGTCCTGTTCGACGACCTCGAACCCGGCGTCCTGGGCGAGCGTCATCACTGAGTTGCGCGTGATGCCGCCGAGGACCGAGGCCGCCAGGCTGTTGGTGATGACCCGGCCCTCCTTCACGACGAAGATGTTCTCGCCGCTGCCCTCGCTGATCAGGCCGTCGGTGTTCAGCGCGATGCCTTCGCTGTACCCGTTCTCGATGGCCTCCATGCGGATCAACTGGGAATTGAGGTAGTTCCCGCCGGCCTTGGCCAGGGCGGGGTGGGTATTCGGCGCGGGACGGGTCCAGGACGAGATGCACACGTCCACCCCGTTTTCCATCACGTCGTCGCCGAGATAGGCGCCCCAGTCCCATGTACCGATGGCGACTTCCACGGGGCATCCCAGGGGATCGACGCTCAACTGGCCGTACCCGCGGTATACGACGGGTCGGACGTAACAGGATGCGTGCTTGTTGGACCGGATGGTCTCCAGGACGGCATCGCTGATTTCCTCTGGAGTGTAGGGTATTTCCACCCGGTAGATCTTGCAGGAGTCAAAGAGCCTGTCCACGTGCTCCTGGAGCCGGAATATCGCGGAACCCTGGTTCGTCTTGTAGCAGCGCATGCCTTCGAAGAAGCTCGAACCGTAGTGCACCACGTGGGAAAGCACGTTGATCTTCGCGTCTTGCCAGGGTACCAGTTTTCCGTTGAACCAGATGTATTCGGCCTCCGGCAGGGTGGCCATGCTCGGTCTCCTTTCTGCGGTTCGATATGCGCAAACAATCTGGCGCAAACTAGGGGCCGAACCCCCCGTTGTCAAGGGCAAAAGGCCTTGACACCCTCTTCGCGAATCCCCTAGCTTACGCCATGACGAAATCGGACCATGACGCCGTATTCATGCGCCATGCGCTGGACCTCGCGGCGCGGGGAATAGGGCGTACCAGTCCCAATCCCATGGTGGGTTCCGTGGTTGTCCGCGACGGTGTCGTCCTGGGCAAGGGGTACTACCGGGAACACGGCGGGCTGCACGCTGAGCCGCAAGCGCTCGAGGAAGCGGGTAGCCGCGCGCAGGGGGCCGCGTTGTACGTTACCCTGGAACCCTGCTGCCACCAGGGCCGTACGCCGCCGTGCACGGACGCGATCATCGCATCGGGCATCGCGCACGTCCACGTCGCCATGGCCGACCCGGACCGGCGCGTCTCCGGCAAGGGGATCGAACGGTTGCGCGCGGCGGGCATCGCGGTGGAGACGGGCCTGCTGGAAGCGGAAGCGCGGGAACTGAACGCGGCCTACGTACGCCACCGCGAAACCGGCCAACCCTTCGTGCTGCTCAAGCTCGCCCAGACGCTGGACGGGCGCATCGCCACGCGGAACGGCCAATCGAAGTGGATCACCGGGGAGGCCGCGCGGGAACGGGTCCACCTGATGCGCAGCCGGGCGGACGCCGTGCTCGTGGGAATCGACACCGTGCTGGCGGACGACCCGCGGCTCACGGTCCGGCACTTGGACGGCCGCCAGCCCCGCCGTATCGTGCTCGACAGCCGTGCACGGACGCCGCTGGACGCCCGGGTATTGAATGGCGAAGCACCGGCGACGGTGTGCGTTACAGACGCGGTATCGGCAGACCGGATTGAGGAACTGGAAGGGACGGGCGCCGAGGTGCTGGTACTGCCTGGCGGGGATGGATCCATTCCAATAGCGCCGCTCAAGTCCGCGCTTGGAAAGGCCGGGATCGTGACGCTGATGGTGGAAGGCGGCAGCCGCGTGGCCGCTTCCTTCCTGCGGGAGCGCGCCGTCGACCGGATCGCCTGCTTCGTCGCGCCGCGCATATTGGGTGCGGGGATCCCGTCGATCGACGGACTGGCACTGGACGACCTTTCGAAGGCTATAGATCTGCGGGATACGCGAGTAGAGCAACTTGACGGCGATTTTCTCATCACGGGCACACCGGGGTATGTCTGAAGGGATCGTGGTCGGTCCGGGCGGTAAGGACATCACGGCCGGCCCACGCGGCACTTAGCATGATCCTGGCACTTAGCATTAACCAGGCACGGAGTATGAATCATGTTCACGGGCATCATTGAAACCACGGGCGTTGTCCGGTCGCTGGATCGGGGCCCGGGCGAGAATGCCGCGGGTGGAAACGCTGACGCGGACGAGCACTCAGAAGCGCGCGAGACCGCCGCGGGCGGAAACGCGGACGCGGGCGGCCTCAAACTGACCGTGGAGGCGCCGTCCATGGCGCCGGACTTCGAGCAGGGCGCCAGTGTCGCCGTCAACGGTGTCTGCCTGACCGTCGTGGACACCGCCGGCGAGACGTTCACCGTGGAAATCGTACCCGAAACGGTCTCCCGGACGACCTTTGGTAGCCTCAAGGCAGGACACCGTGTCAACCTGGAGCGGCCGCTGCGTCTTTCGGACCGGATAGACGGCCACCTGGTCCAGGGACACGTGGATGGCGTGGGACGCATCGCAGTGCGGGAAGAGCGGGGCAACAGCCTCTGGTACGAGGTGGAAATCCCGGATGATCTGACGCCCTTCGTCATCGAGAAAGGGTCCATCGCACTGGATGGAATTAGCTTGACAATCGCCGGCCTGGCGGGTAGTTTGGCAGCCGTGTCGATCATCCCGCATACCGCGTCGATTACGACGTTCGGCGGCAGGCAGATCGGTGACGAGGTGAACATAGAAGTGGACATGATCGGCCGGTACGTCGCGTCTCTTTTGCATGCCGGCGGCGATACGGACCAGGGCGCGCTCCCGGGTCCGTCACCCATCACCGAATCCTGGTTGAAAGAACGCATGTAGCGTCGGCAAGACCCGGCAGCGGTTCGAGTACAGACCAGGATCCGCCGAGACCGGGCGACCGAAAAACACGGTTGTAAAGCATGTCGTCCCCCTTTTGTTCCATCCCGGAAGCGGTCGAGGAGATCAAGTCCGGGCACATACTGATTGTCATCGACGACGAAGACCGCGAAAACGAAGGCGATTTCATCATGGCCGCCGAAAGAACGACTCCGGCGGCCATCAATTTCATGGCCCGGTACGGCCGTGGACTGATCTGCCTTCCGACCACGCGCGAACGCCTGGAAGAACTGAAGGTGCCCGCCATGGTCGGCGAAGAGGTCAATACGGCGTTGCACAGCACGCGCTTCACCGTATCCGTCGATGCCGTGAATGGTACGACGTCGGGCATTTCGGCGGCGGACCGCGCCGAGACGGTCCAGGTGTTCGTCCGCCAGGGAAGCAGGCCCGAGGACCTGGCGCGTCCGGGCCATATCTTTCCGCTGCAGGCCTTCGACGGCGGCGTGTTGCGCCGGGCCGGACACACCGAGGCCACGGTAGACCTGGTGAAACTGGCCGGCCTCTACCCCGCCGGCGTGCTCTGCGAGATCATGGACGACGACGGGACCATGGCCCGCCTGCCCCGGCTGGTCGAGATCGCGAACGACCACGACCTGAAGATCATCACGATCAAGGACCTGATCGAGTACCGCCGGCGCAGCGAGAAGCTCGTCAAGCGGGTGGTCACGACGACCATCCCAAGCAAGTACGGTGAATTCGATTCCCACCTGTACGAGGACCAGCTGACCGGCGACCACCACGTCGCCCTGGTCAAGGGCCACGTGGACGGCGAGCCGAACGTGCTCGTCCGCGTGCACTCCCAGTGTCTCACGGGGGACGTGTTCGGGTCCATGCGTTGCGATTGCGGCGACCAGCTGCAGCAGGCGCTCAAGCGCATCAGCGACGAAGGGAGCGGCGTGCTCCTCTACATGCGCCAGGAGGGACGGGGCATCGGCCTGGCCAACAAGCTCAGGGCCTACGCCCTTCAGGACCAGGGCCATGACACGGTGGAGGCGAACCAGGCGCTGGGCCTGCCTGTGGACGCGCGCGACTACGGGATCGGTTCCCAGATACTGGCGGACCTGGGCCTGACCACGATCCGGATCATGACCAACAACCCGTCGAAACGGGTCGGGATCGAGGGGTACGGGCTCGAGGTGACCGAACGCGTCCCGCTGCAGACCTCGCCGAACCGTTACAACGTGGGATATCTCAAGACCAAGCGCGGGAAGCTGGGCCATCTGCTCGACCTGGAAGAGCCGCCGGACGACGTGGGATTCGACAGCCTGCTGTGATGTGCGCGTGCCGCACTGGCTGTGTCGGCCATGCTGACCGGACGTTCGGGGCCGTATCACCGCCGTGCCGCACGCCGGAAGCGAACTGCAAGGAGTGACTGCGTGACGACAACCATTGAAGGCAGCCTGGTGAGCGGGGGAAACGACCGGTACGGTATCGTGGCCGGCCGTTTCAACGGGTTCATCACCGAGTCCCTGTTGAAAGGCGCGCTGGACGGTCTGCGCCGCCACGGGGTGGATGAGGACCGGATCGAGGTGGTCTGGGTGCCGGGTGCTTTCGAGATTCCGTTGGTGGCCCGGAAGATGGCGGCAAGCGGACGTTATGACGCCGTGATCTGCCTGGGTTGCGTCATCCGCGGCGCCACCCCCCACTTCGACTACGTGGCCGGGGAAGCGGCCAGCGGGATTGCCGCCGCGGCCCGGGACACCGGGGTGCCAGTGATCTTCGGCGTGCTGACCACGGAGACCCTCGAGCAGGCCATCGAACGGGCGGGTACGAAAGCGGGCAACCGGGGCTGGGACGCCGCGCTGGCCGCCCTGGAAATGGCGGACGTGATGCGCCGGCTTGACGGACCGGGCGGACCAGGCGGACCGGGGAATCCGGAGTGAACGTACGCGCGGGGGAACGTCGCCTGGGCCGTGAACTGGCGCTACAGTCGCTCTATCTCGCCGAGCAGACCGGGGGAGATCCAGGCAAGGCGCTTCCCGGATTGCCCGGTTGGTCCCTGGCGTCCGAGCAAGCCCGACATTTCGCCGAGGCTTTGATCGATCGGTTTCTTCAGCACGAAGAGATCGTGAACGGTCACATCACCGCGGTGGTGCAACACTGGGACCGGGACCGCGTGGCCCGCATCGACGACTGCATCCTCCGGCTGGGCGCCTGCGAACTCATCGCTTTTCTCGATATTCCAACGGCCGTATCCATCAACGAAGCGATCGAACTGGCCAAGAAGTACAGCACGGAACAGTCCGGCGGGTTCGTCAATGGCGTCCTGGACGCCGTGGCCGCGAGGCATCTTACGGCGGCGGACCAGGCCTGATCCAGCCCGATCGGCTTGCCGGCGCATACACAGGGAATGAAACCTCGACGTGCGTTACGGCATGCTGTCCGACATACATGGAAACCTGGAAGCGCTGGAAGCCGTACTCGAAGCGATGGCCGGTGAGCGTATCGGCCGTTACCTCTGTCTGGGCGACATCGTTGGATACGGCGCCAGTCCCAATGCGTGCCTCGACCGCGTTTCCGGACTGACGACGGACGTGATCGCGGGCAATCACGACCATGCCGCGATCGGGAAGTTGGATATCTCCACGTTCAACCCTTATGCGGCGGAAGCGGCCCTGTGGACGCGGCGGCAGCTCACGCCCGACGGCCGGCGCTACCTGGGAGGGTTGCCCTATGTCTGGCGGAACGATGATCTTTTCATCGTCCACGCGAGTCCGGCCCGTCCGGAGGAATGGACCTATCTGTCCTCGCCCTGGCAGGCGGACGAAGCCTTCGATGCGATGCCCGCAGGTGTGGTGATTTGCGCACTGGGTCACACGCACGCGCCGATGATATTCGAGCAGCGGGACGCGGAGGACCGCAGCATGCAGATCCCAACGTCCGCGCTTGAACTGACCTCAGAGCGCAGATACATCGTGAATGTGGGCAGCGTGGGCCAGCCGCGGGACGGGGATCCCCGGGCGGCGTACGGCGTATACGATACGGAGATGAAGCAGGTCGAGATTAAGCGGGTTCCCTACGACCTGGAATCCGCGCAGCGGAAGATTCGCGAGGCCGGCCTGCCGGACATGCTCGCCGAGCGGCTTGCATTCGGCCAATGACAGAAGATTGACTGGGGATTTCTAGCACATGGTTGCCTATCGCGTTGTTTCCATGGCCGGCATGGCGGCGGCGTTCATCGTGTCGCTGGCCGTGTACACCAGGACCATTGCGCCCACGGTGCCCTTCTGGGACGGCGGCGAATTCATCGCGGCGTCCTATATCCTGGGCATTCCCCACCCGCCGGGATCCCCGCTCTACATCCTGATCGGCCGCCTCTTTACCGTATTTCCCGACCTCGGCCTGGGCATCGCCTGGCTGGTGAATTTCTCCTCTTGCCTCTTCAGCGCGCTCACGGTGACGGCCGTTTACCTGGTCATCGTGAAGGCGGTCACGCTCAACCGGAACCGGGACGGCCTGTCCCTCTACGAAAGTCTGGCCGTCTGCTGCAGCGCGTTGACGGGCGGGCTGCTGCTGGCCTTTTCAGATACTTTCTGGTTCAATGCGGTGGAAGCCGAGGTCTACGCGCTCTCCATGCTGTGCATGATGGCCTGTACCTGGCTGATGCTGCACTGGATCGAACGGCATGAGCAAAGCGGCAGCGAGCGTTATCTCTTCCTGGTCGGCTACCTGGCCTTTCTCGGCATCGCCGTGCACATGTTCACCATGCTGATTCTGCCGGCCGCGTTCCTCTGCGTCGTCTTCTCGGACCGGGTCATCCGCTCGAACCGGAAGCTGGTACTGCTTTGCGCGGCCATGGGCCTGATCCTGTTCAGCGTCGTGGCCTCCATCGACGTGTTTTTCGTTGCGATTCCCCTGGCCATCGCCGGACTGGTCCTCACCAGGGGGCGGTTGCCGTGGGGCTACCTGGCACTGCTGTGCATCGCCGCCGTCGCCGTGATGTTCTTCGGCATGGACGGCGTGGGCGCATACAACGGGCTTCCACTGATCGTGATCGGCGGATTCGAGGCCACGTTCGGCACGGTGATGTTCAGCCTGGCGCTGGTGAGCGCGGCCCTTGCCCTGGTCTCGGCCACGGCCGACGATCCCTGCCGCTACAAGTGGCCGTTCTGGACGGTGGTGCTCTTTCTCGCCGTACTGGGATATTCCGTGAACTTCTACGTGCCGATCCGTGCGGCCCAGCAGCCCATCATCAACGAGAACGATCCGTCGACCTGGAAGAACTTCGAGGGGTTCCTGGAACGCAAGCAGTACGGCCAGGAAAGCATGTTCGAATCGATGTTCAACCGGAAGGGCAGCTGGTCCTCCCAGTTCGGAAACGGGGAAAACATGGGCTTCTGGCGGTTCTTTTCCCGTCAGTTCAGCGCTCCGGCCTTTCCCTTCTGGCTCTTTCCCGTCCTGCTGGTCGCCCTGGGCATCATCGCCCAGGCCGAGCGGGACCGGCGCAGCACGGTCTTCCTGGGCGCCATGCTGCTGATCTGCAGCATCGGGCTCATCCTCTACATGAACTTTTCGGACGGTTCGCGCGGCATACAGCGGGAGGTCCGCATCCGGGACTACTTCTACACCCCCGCCTTCGTATTCGCCGCGGTGCTGATGGGGATCGGCGTCCGGTCGCTGCTGAACCAGGTCGGCGTCTGGCTGGGCCGGCTACGGCTGCCCGTGGAGAAGGGAACGGCCGGCATCGCCGTACTGATGACCGCCCTGCCCCTGGTCCCCTTTGCCTATCATTACGAGTCCCATTCCCGGGAAGGCAACTACATACCCTACGACTACGCCTACAACATGCTGGAGTCCTGCGACGAGAACGGTCTCATCTTCACGAACGGCGACAACGACACCTTCACGCTCTGGTTCCTCCAGGAAGTGGAAGGCATCCGCAAGGACGTGCGGGTGATCAATCTCAGCCTCCTCAACACGAACTGGTACATCAAGCAACTGAAGCACATGGAGCCCAGGGTGCCCATCACCCTGGCCGACGAGACCATCGACATGCTGAACATCCAGGGCTGGGAGGAACGGGAGGTAAACCACGCGGGCATTACGTGGACCGTGCCCCCGGCCGGTACGCTGGGAGAGGACATCGGTTATCTCCGGGTCCAGGACCTGATGATCCTGCACATCCTGGAGCAGAACAACTGGGAAAAACCCGTATACTTCGCCGTGACCGTCTCTCCGGAGAACGACGTGGGCCTGGACGATTACATGCAGCTGGAAGGCATGGTCTGGCAGGTCCTCCCGGATCCCGATCCGGACCTGATGGACGTGGAGCGGACCCGGCACAACCTCTGGAACGTCTACCAGTACCGCGGCATAGCGGATCCGGAGGTCTACAAGGACCCGCAGGTCCGCGTCCTCCTGCGGAACTACACCGTGTCCTTCCATCAACTGGCGCTGAACCAGTGGAGACGCGGCCGGCCGGACCAGGCCATCGAGACCATCGAAAAGTACCTGGAGTACGGCATCACGAACGGCGCGCTTGAACGGCTGATGCTCATCCAGTTCAACGCCGACGGGGGCGAATTTGCCGCCGTCGAGGGCCTTGCGTCAGAACTGGCCGGGGATTTCAGTACCTTCGACGGATATACCATCCTGAGCCAGTCCCTGCGGAGACTGGGCCGCGAGGCGGAGGCCGCCGAACTGCTGGAACGGGGCGTTTCCGCCCATCCCGAATACGCCGCGGGATACGATCAACTGGTGAATCTCTATTTCCAGATGGATGATTCGGACCGCATGCTTGAAACGCTCGAAAGGTGGCAACGGATCGCTCCGGGGGATACGGTCGTTCAGGACATGATCGAGGATCTGAAGGCAGCCGGTGATACAAGCGAAGCGAACGTTCCCTGAGGCCGGGCCGCGTCCGGTGTCCGGGACAGTCCGTGGCCGCGCCGAGTTGATGCCTCGCGGCGGGCCGCCTGCCGGTTCAGTCCAATGCGCATTCTGGTCATAAACTGGAGGGATATCCGCAACCCGGAAGCGGGCGGCGCCGAAGTACACCTGCACGAGACCTTCTCGCGGATCGCCGCATGGGGAAACGAGGTCATCCTGCTCAGCAGCCGGTTCCCCGGCGCGGCGGAATCCGAGCAGATTGACGGTATCGACGTCATCCGTCACGGCGGGAAATGGACGTTCAACCTGACCGCGCCCTGGTACTATCGAAGACGCCTGGCTCACCGGTCCTTCGACGTCGTCATCGAAGACATCAACAAGATACCGGCACTGTTTCCCTGGTTTCTGGACGGCCCCCCGCTGATGGTCCTGCTGCACCATCTTTTCGGGACCACGTTCTACCGGGAAATCAACCCGATGCTCGCGACCTACCTGTACTTCATGGAACGGTTGATTCCCCGGGTGTACCGTCACTGCCTCTTCGAAGCGGTCTCCGAAAGCACCCGGGACGAACTCGTCAGGATGGGGGTCGCGGCGGACCGGATCAGCGTCGTGCACAACGGGTTGGACCCCCGGTTTCTGGAAGCCGGGAACATCGGGGCTCCGGACGATCCGGACCGGAAGGGTGCGCCCGCCGCTTCGGGCCGGAAGGAACCCGGCCTGGTCATATACCTCGGCCGCCTCAAGAAGTACAAGAACGTGGACCACCTGATCCAGGCCATGGCGATCGTCCGCGAGGAGGTACCCGAAGCGCGCCTGGTGATCGTGGGCACGGGCGACCGGCGGCGCGCGCTCGAGGCGTTGACGCGCTCCATGGGCCTGGACGACGCGGTGCGTTTCACGGGTTTCGTTTCCGAGGAAGAAAAACTGCGCCTGCTGACCCGCGCCGAAGTGGCGGCCTATCCCTCGAGCAAGGAAGGATGGGGCATCACCGTGATCGAGGCCAACGCCTGCGGCGTGCCGGTCGTGGCAGCGCGGGTACCTGGACTCCGGGACGCCGTGGTGGACGGGGAAACGGGCGTGCTGGTCCCGCCCGGGGACCGGGAGGCCATGGCGCGCGCATTGATCGATCTGCTGCACGATAAGGAAAAGCGTGAACGGCTTGCCGGGAACGCCGTGGCGAGAAGCAGGCTTTACACCTGGGAGAACACGGCCCGGCAGACGCTGCAGGTGATCCGGCGTGCCATGGGAGAAAGCACCGATGCCGCGTGACAATCCGGCGACAGCGGATGACAGGGAGGAGAAGATGGACATCACCGTCGTGATTCCCCTGTACAACGAGGCGGAGAGCCTGCGGGAGCTCCACGAGCGCATCGTGGCGGCCCTCGAGCCGTCGGGAAAGTCTTTCGAGGTGCTCTATATCGACGATGGAAGCCGGGATGGGTCCTTCGACGAATTGCGCCGGCTCCGGGAGGATGACGACCGGGTGAGGGCCATCCGGTTCCGCCGAAACTACGGGAAGTCCGCGGCGCTGGCCGTCGGCTTCGAAAAAAGCCGCGGCGAGGTCGTCGTGACCATGGACGGAGACCTGCAGGACGATCCCGCGGAAGTGCCCGCCATGGTCGACCTGCTGGACGAGGGCTTCGACCTGGTGTCCGGCTGGAAGAAAACGCGGAAGGACCCGCTGACCAAGCGCATCCCGTCGAAGCTGTTCAACCGGGTCACGGGGATCGTCAGCGGCCTGCGGCTGCACGATTTCAACTGCGGGTTGAAAGCCTATCGCCGTGCCGTCGTGGAGACCATACCGGTTTACGGCGAACTCCACCGCTATCTGCCGGTGCTGGCGCACTGGGCCGGTTTCCGCGTGACGGAAACGCCGGTGCTGCATCATCCCAGGAAGCACGGACACAGCAAGTTCGGCCTGGGACGGTTCACCCACGGCTTCTTCGACCTGCTGACCGTGTATTTCGTGTCGAACTACACCCGGCGGCCGCTCCACCTGTTCGGCTCCTTCGGCCTGTTGTCCTTCGCCATCGGCGTGGGTATCGCGCTCTACCTGTCCTGGCTCTGGCTGACCGGCATCGGGATCGGGACCCGTCCCCTGTTGCTGTTCTCCGTATTCCTCATGGTCCTCGGCATCCAGCTGGTCTCCATGGGGCTGATCGCCGAAATGATCGCCCACCAGGCCCGGCGCACGGAAGACTACGCCGTCCGGGAGCGGCTGGGATGAAGCCATGACACCCACCCCGCGCGGCCGGATCTGCTTCTTCGGCACCTACGAACGCGACTATCCGCGCAACCGGACGCTCGCCGAAGGCCTGAAGCGGGCCGGCTGGCAGGTGCTGGAGTGCCATGTGCCCCTCTGGGAGAAGGAACGGGACAAGACCGGACGGTACCTGGGCCCGTTGTCGCTCGTCCTGCGCGCGGTCGAGCTGAAGCTGGCTTTCCTCCGGCTGTTGCTCAAGTATGTCTTCACGGTCGGCCGCTACGAGGTCATGCTGGTCGGGTACATCGGACATTTCGATATGCCGCTGGCCTGGTTGCTCACCCGGTTTCCGCGCCGGCCCCTCGTCTTCAGTCCGCTGATTTCCCTATACGACACCCTCGTCGATGACCGCCGGTCCGTTGCGGAAGGCTCGGTCATGAGCCGGTTTCTGCGCTGGCTGGACCGGCAGGCCTGCGCGAAGGCGGACCTCGTGCTGCTCGACACGGAAGCCCACATAGACTACTTCGCGCAGGCGTTCAACCTGCCGAGGAAGCGGTTTGCCCGGGTATTCGTCGGCGCCGTGGAACCGGACGTGGCAGATGGCCCGGACCTGCGGAAGGGCGCGGCCGCGAAGGAGGGGCCGGGCGTGCCCTTCAGGGTCCTGTTCGTCGGTAAGTTCACTCCGCTCCACGGCTTGCCGTTCATGGTGGAAGCGGCGAACCGCCTGAAGGACGTACCGGATATCGTCTTTCATTTCGTAGGATCGGGACAGATGTCAGACGAGATACACGATACCGCGCGGAGGCTGAACCTGGAAAACGTACGCTTCACGGACTGGATTCCTTACGAGCAGTTGCACCGGTTCCTGCAGGGATGGGGCGTTTGTCTGGGGATTTTCGGCACGTCGGACAAAGCGGCCCGCGTGATTCCGGGCAAAGTGTTCGTGGCCCTCTCGGCGGGCAAGGCGGTCATCACGGCGCTTTCCCCGGCTGTCCGGGAACTGTTGACCGACGGGGAAAGCGCCGTGCTGTGCCGGCGTGGAGACCCGGAGGCGCTCGCCGGCGCCATCCGCAGGCTGCACGGTGACCGCGAACTGCTGCACCGGATCGCCGAGGGCGGAAGCCGCGTCTTCCGTGACCACGCTTCCACGGAACAGATTGGACGATCCGCGTCTGAAGTGCTGGAGAAGCTGGTGACGGGTGGGGTTAATGCCTTTCGATAGCGTCGAAGCTGATCCCTATGCTTCCAGATCCTTCACCATGACCACGGCGTCTTCGGTAGGATTCGAATAGTAGGACTTCCTCAGGGCGACCGCGTGGTATCCCAACCGGCTGTACATCGACCGGGCCGCCCGATTCGATTCGCGCACTTCCAGGCTGGAAGAAGTGCACCCCCTCCGGATCGCCTCCTCGAGAAGCCGCAGCATCATCCCGGTTCCGACACCACGGCGCCGTTGCCCGTCCGCCACGGCAATGTTGGCGACGTGCACCTGGTCGGCGGCGATCCACCCCACCAGGTAACCGGCGACGGACTCCCCGGCCAGGGCGACCAGGGTGACGGAAACCGACGAAGTCATTTCATTGGTGAAGGCGGATTCGGACCAGGGCGCCGGATAGCACGCCCGTTCGATTTCCAGGACCTGGGGGACGTGTGAATGGTCCATTTCCCGTATGACGAAGGGTTTCGCCTTGGTCATGGGTCATTCAGACGAAGTTTCGGCCCGGCTGGCCGGACCGGAAGGGGCAGGCGGGGAAGGAGAAGTTTCGGAAGGCGCCGTCCGGCCGGGCCGGGAAGGGGGCTGCCTGGCGAAGTCGGTTTTACGCAGGTACAGCGGTTCGAGCGCGTTCAGGTCGGACTGCTCGCCCCGCTTGAGGCGGTCCAGGCCGAGAAACGCGGTCGAGGAGGCCATCAGCCGTCCCGCTACCGCGGGCGGGAAACAGGCCCGTTCACCGAGCACGGAGACGATGTCCGGTTGGTACGCGTCGACGCCGCTGCCAACGAGTAACACCGTATCGTCAATGCTCTCCAACACGTCTGCGAGCGGACCCACCCTGAATTCGGTTTGCCGCTCGGGCCAGCCGCCGGACGTATCGTAGCGGGCTTCGTAGACCTGGCCCCTGCGGGCATCGGTCAGCACGTGGACGGGATACCTGCAACTGGGCACCTGGAAGGCGATGGCGTCGAGCGTGGGCACGGCGGCGACCGGCCGCTTCGTCACGTAGGCGAGGCCCTTGACCAGGCTCAATCCCACCCGCAGCCCGGTATACGATCCGGGTCCGATCGAGATCGCGAATCCTTCCACCTCCGACCACGGCAGGTCCAGGTCGTCCATGATACGTTCCAGCATGCCGGGCAGCTTCTCGGCGTGCACGCCACCCAACTCCTGCGACGCTTCGGCCATCACCCGGCGGTCCCGGATCACGGCGATCCCGGCGATCGTGGATGAAGTCTCGAGTCCCACGACGATCATGTGTGGTTTCCTCTAATAACGCAGCTTGGTCAACAGCCAGCCGCCGATCAACAGCACGAAGATGGGAGAGAGATCGATTCGCACATTGGTTTTAGGGATGGCGATGGCCGGAATGATCCGCCTGAAAGGCGCCAGGACCGGCTCCGTAAGCCACGTCAGCATACGTACGAGCGGCGCGGACGGATCCGGATTGAACCAGGACATCACAGCACGAATAATGATCAGAATAAGGTATATGCGTAGTATCAGAACAAGGATCATGGCAATGACGTATCCGGCGAATTCTGCTGCGCTCCAAATGCATGGGAACTGTACCGACCATCGTGGGCTTTGTCAACGACGAAGATCGTGGCCAGGACGCCCCGGTTGCCCGCATCCCGATTCGACGCCGTTCCGGATTCCGACCGACCGGATTTCCAGGTGGGAAGTAACCGCTGGCGCGGTGCGATCCACCCATCTATCTTACGGCAGTCTGTTGATATTCAGGTGTTTGCGATGACACGGTCTCACGGCGCTTCATGACGCGGATGCCGATGTCCGGCACCGTGTTCCGGGAGGCCGGAAAGCGTTGCCGGGTCACCGATCGGAAAGGAATCTCATGGCGGACATCCGCGTGGATGGGGAGAAACTGCGGGCTTTTACGGCGGCGGTCTTCGAGCAGGTCGGCCTCACGCCTTCAGACGCGGCCATCGAAGCCGAAGTCCTGGTATGGGCGAACCTGCGGGGAGTGGACTCCCACGGGGTCCAGCGGGTCAACGGATATGTCCAGTCGGTGGAAGCCGGGCACTACAATCCCCGGCCGGATATCCGGATCGAACGGGAGACACCCGCCACGATGCTCATCGAGGCCGACCGCGCCTTCGGACCGGTGGTGACGACCTGCGCCATGAAGCAGGCCGTCGAGAAGGCCCGCGGGGCGGGCATCGGTTGGGTGCTGATCCGCAACACGACCCACCAGGGTGCCATGGCGTACTATGCGCAGATGGCCGCCCGGGAGAACATGGCCGGCATCGCTTCCGTCTGCAATCCCCCGAACATGGCCCCTCCGGGCGCGCGGGCGCCGGGGGTGCACAACAGTCCGATCGCCATCGCCGTACCAGGCAGCGACGGCCGTACCATTTCCCTGGACATGGCCACGAGCGTGGCCGCCTTCGGCAAGCTGGACGTGGCCGTGGACCGGGGCGAGTCCATTCCCGACACCTGGGCGCTGGACGAGGACGGGCATCCGACGACGGATCCCCGCAAGGCCCGGTTCCTGCAGCCCGCGGCCAGCTACAAGGGCTATGGACTGGCCCTCATCTTCGAATGCCTGTCGAGCCTGATGGTCGGCAATCCCCTGTTGACGGCCGCCATCACGGGACCTGGCGCCAGGCCCGGCGTGCAGAACAGCTTCATCGGCGCCATCGACATCGCGGCGTTCACCGATCCGGATGCATACCGCACGCAAATCGATGAGCTCGTCTCGGCCATGAAGGGCCTGCCGCGCGTCGAAGGGGTCGACGAACTCTTCGTGCCGGGCGAACCGGAGGAACGCGTCCACCGGGAGCGCATCGAGCACGGGATCCCCCTGCCATCCGGCACCCGGGACAAGCTCATAGAGGTCGCAAAGAAATTCGGGCTGGAAGTGCCGTGGGAGGCCTAGGCGGACGGAAGTGTACGGGGAACGCGGTTGCGATCGTTGCGATCCGGTCTATTGAATTGCCGGAAACAACGCAGTCAGAGAGGGCGGTTCATAAGGCATTATCCGCGGAGCGTCAAGGGATTAGAAAACTCTGGAGATCAAACGCATGACCAGTGACTGGGGCTATTCGGAAGAAGGGTTGAAGCACTATACCGCGTACCGGACCATCGATCCCATCGTGGTGGACGGTCGGCTCGACGAGGCTTCCTGGCAGCACGCGGACCGTTCGCCGCGCTTCGAGGACCTGGAGGAGCCGGGCCGGCCGGGGCTGTTCGACACCCGGGCCGCGGTCCTCTGGGACGACGACTATCTGTACGTGGGTTTCTGGGTGGAGGACCCCGATGTGCGGGCGACGTACACGGAGCGCGATTCCATGATCTGCGAGGAAAATGATGTGGAAGTCTTCATCGCCGGGGTAGACACCTACTATGAATTCGAACTGAACCCCCTGGGCACGATCATGGAACGGTTCTACGTGTGGCAGAACGCCTACGTGGAGGCCGGATTCGGCGCACATCCCGAGTTCGACCTGCAGGGCACCGAACTGGTGGATACGCTCGGGGGAACCAAGACCGGCCACGCCCATCCGCGCGGACGCCGCTGGGTGTTCCGGGAATGGGACATGCCTGGCATGAAGTGGGCGGTGCACGTGGACGGCACCATCAACGACCCGACCGACCGGGACCGGGGATGGACGGCCGAGATCGCCTTCCCCTGGCAGGGCCTGAAGCATCTTGCGGACGGACGTTCGCTGCCGGCGCGGGAAGGGGATATCTGGCGCATGGATTTCTCGCGGTTCCAGTGGATCGACGAAGGCGGCTTCAGGACGTGTCCGGGATGGGCCTGGAACAGCCACGGGATCTACGATTCGCACATCCCCGATCGTTTCAGCGTAATCCATTTTTCTGAGAAAGCGGTTAGCGAAGGCGAACCGGAAGCAGTGAGCGACGGCAAGCCGTGGGCGACGAACGGCGAACCACAGGCGACGAGCGATGAACCGATTGATCGCGTGGAACTGGAAAGTGTGATCGGCAGCGCGCATCCCGCGGCGGCCACCCGGACCGCGCAGTCCGGACAGGTCGCACGATACCGTTGCCGGAGGACGCAAGGCGACCTGGTCGTGGACGGTGACCTGGGGAAGAAAACGTGGGCACTGGCGGAGCGATCCCCACTGTTCAGCGATCACACGGGCGCCCGGGCCCTGTTCGATACCACGGCGGCCATGGCCTGGGACGACAAGGGCCTCTACATCGGGTTCTGGCTGGAGGATCGAGACATTCAGTCCACCCAGGCAGAACCCGCTCACGAGGTACGGGAGGACAGCCACGTGGGCGTGCTCGTCACCGGTCCCGGCGCGTACTACGACCTGGCCGTGAATCCACTGGGCGCCACCTCGGAGATGTGCTACATCTGGAAGGAAGCCTACCGGGACGACGACCGGTTCCACGTGCCGGAATTCGACCTGGCGGTTCACCAACCCGAGGTGCTGGGCGGCCACACGCGGACCGACATCCGCGCCATGCGTTGGGCCTTCTCGAACTGGCGCATGCCGGGGTTGCGGGCCGGGGCGTGCGTGGACGGCGATCCGGGCAGAAGGGATCGAGTGGACCGGGGCTGGGCCGTGGAGTTGGCCCTGCCGTGGGAAGGCTTGAAATGGCTGGCTGACAGGCAGACTGCCGAACAGACCGCTGGCCAGACCGCAGGTCAGGCCGTCGTCCCCGCTCCGGGAGACGTATGGCGGATCAGCCTGCTCCGGCGGCAGGTGATCGATCAGCGCGGCCACCGCTGGCAGGCCACGTGGACGTGGCAGCCCCTGGACCTGGTGGACGGCCGGATGCCCGAAACCCACCTGGAACTGGAGCTTGCCGAATAAATCCTGAGACTATGTCTTGGGAGTTCGTGGCGCGTGGCCGCGACGGAGCGCCGACCGCACCGGAGCGTGCCGCGGCCGACAGGATGACGCGCCGGGTCAGTTCCGGCGCATGAAACCCGAGAAGAAGTCGTTGCCCTTGTCGTCCACCACGATGAAGGCCGGGAATTTCTCCACCTGGATGCGCCAGATCGCCTCCATGCCCAGTTCAGGGTACTCCACCACCGAGACCTCCCGGATGGAGTCCTTCGCCAGCCGTGCGGCCGGCCCCCCGATGGAACCGAGATAGAACCCACCGTGTTTCTTGCAGGCGTTGGTGACCTGGACGGACCGGTTGCCCTTGGCGAGCATGACCATGCTGCCGCCGGCCGCCTGGAACTGGTCTACGTAGGTATCCATGCGGCCCGCCGTCGTCGGCCCGAAGGACCCCGAAGCGTACCCTTCCGGTGTCTTGGCCGGCCCCGCGTAGTAGACGCACAGGTCCTTGAAGTACTGCGGCAGCTCCTCGCCGCCGTCGAGCCGCTCCTTGAGCCGGGCGTGGGCGATGTCCCGGGCGACGATCATGGGGCCCGTCAGGGAAAGGCGCGTGGCGACCGGGTATCCGCTGAGTGTGGCGCGGATCTCGGACATGGGCCGGTTCAGGTCGATTTCCACTACCTCATCGCCCAGGGTCTCGTCCGCGATCTCCGGCAGGTATTTGGACGGCTCGGTTTCCAGCTGTTCCAGGAAGATGCCGTCCCGCGTGATCTTCGACAGGATCTGCCGGTCGGCGGCGCAGGAGACGGCGATGCCCACCGGACACGAAGCGCCGTGCCGCGGCATGCGGACCACCCGCACGTCGTGGCAGAAGTATTTCCCGCCGAACTGCGCGCCGATGCCGATCTCCTGGCTCATCTTCAGCACCCTGGCCTCCATGTCGAGGTCCCGGAAGGCCTGTCCGTACTCGTTGCCCTCGGTCGGCAGGGTGTCCAGGAAGCGCGCACTCGCCAGCTTGGCCGTTTTCAGCGTGTATTCCGCGGAGGTCCCGCCCACCACGATGGCCAGGTGGTACGGCGGGCAGGCCGCCGTGCCGAGGATACGCAGTTTCTCGTCGACGAATTCGAGGAACCGTTCCTCGTTCAGCAGCGCCCGGGTCTCCTGGAAGAGGAGGCTCTTGTTCGCCGATCCCCCGCCCTTGGTCATGAACATCAGCTTGTACTCGTCGCCCCGGTCCGCGTAGATCTCGATCTGGGCGGGCAGGTTGGTCCGCGTGTTCGACTCCGTGAACATATCGAGGGGCGCCTGCTGGCTGTACCGCAGGTTGGTGCTGAGGAAGGCGTTCATGGTGCCCTGCGAGATGGCGGACTCATCGTCGCCTTCCGTCCAGACGCGGTTGCCCTTCTTGCCCGTGACGATGATCGTCCCCGTGTCCTGGCACATGGGCAGGATGCCGCCGGCGGAGATGTTGGCGTTCTTCAGCATCTCCATGGCGACGAAACGGTCGTTGTCGGACGCTTCCGGGTCGTCGAGGATCTTGCGCAACTGGGCGAGGTGTTCGGGACGCAACAGGTGGGAACTGTCGCGGATGGCCTGGTCCGCGAGCAGGATCAGGCCTTCCGTATCGACCTTGAGGATGTCCCTGCCTTCGAAAGTGCCCGTTGAGACGTGATCGCTGGTGAGCAGACGGTACGGCGTCGAGTCCTCCCCCAGGGGCAGGAGCTCGCGATGGACATAGTCGTTCAAGCCGGTCGTCTCCTTACACGAAACTTACGTCGACGGTTTCGAAGCAGGTGCGGTGGGCGTCGCATTCCGTCGGTCCCACGACCTTGTCATCGGGACCGATGCCCGACACGGAACGGACGCACCAGAACGAGCGCCCGGGTTTTTCCTCGGTAAGGGTCCGGTCGTTCTTCTCCGCCGTGTAGAACGATTTCGTTCTCAGGTACCGGCATACGGGTTGTGCCATGATAGACTCCTTGCTTGCGCCGCTGGGCAGCCTGGACAGGCCGGACTGTCGAACAAACCGGGTCGCCGACCGCCCGGACCGCCTGGACCGCCTACGACGCCAGGGCCTGAACGGCCTGTTTCACGAGGTTCTTCGCGATCTCCACCTTGTAACCGTTGTGGGGCATGGGCGCGGCGTCTTCCACCGCGGCCTCCGCGGCGCTTTCCGCCCGGGCTTCCGTGATCCTGCGGCCCCGGAGGTAATCTTCCGCCTCGACGGCACGCCACGGAATGGGCGCCACGCCGCCCAGCACAAGGCTGGCCCGTTCGCAGGTCCCGTTCACCACGGTCATCTGCGCGGCCAGGCTCACGAGGGCGAAATCGATGGATTCCCGCTCCCGCACCTTGAGGAACATGCCCTTGCTGTTCGCCTCCGGTTTCGGAATCGAGATTTCCGTCACGATCTCGTTGGGCCGAAGGATGTTCTCCCGCCGGATGTTCATTTCGGGCATGGTGAAGAAATCGTCCATGAGGACTTCATCTCCGCCGCGGGGGCCATGGACGTGCACCGTGGCGCCCAGGGCCATGAGCGCCGGGGCCGCGTCCGACGGATGGACGATGTAGCTCGGTCCGGATCCGAAGATCGCGTGGTAGGTATTGACCCCGCCCACCGCGTAGCACCGCGCCCCGCCCTTCTTGAGACAGGGGAAATCCTCGCTGCGGTAATACCAGCAACGCGGACGCTGCAGGATGTTCCCGGCCAGCGTGGCCATGTTGCGGATCTGCGGCGAGGCAATGACGGATACCGCCTGGTGCAGCACCGGCAAATCCTGCGACACGGCGCTGTTTTCCAACACGTCCGTCAGCGTGGTCAGGGCGCCGATACGCAGCCCGGCGTCATCCTGCCGGATGTAGTCCAGCCCCTCGATGGACTTGAGGTTGACCACGCGTTTCGGAGCGGCGGCGTAGTCCTTCATCTCGCCGACCAGGTCCGTGCCGCCCGCCATGACCACCGCGTCGTCCCAGCTACGGCCGAGAAGGGAAGGCACCTGCTCTATCGACGTCGCATTGACGTAGGAAAAGTTCTGCATGGGTCAGCCCTCCTTCACTGCGGCCAGCGCGCTGAGCACTTTGTCGGGAGTGAACGGCATTTCCCGTATCCGGGCGCCGCAGGCGTTGTAAATGGCGTTCGCGATGGAGGCGGGGGTCGGGATCGTCGCGGGTTCGCCGATGCCGATGACGCCTCGTTCCGGTTCGTCGTACCTGAGTATTTCGATTTCTGGGATGTCCGTGGAGCCCATGACCTTGTAGTCTTCCAGGTTCGCGTTGACCATGTAGCCCGTCGCGGGATCCATGATGCGGTTCTCGTACATGCCGTAACCGATGCCCATCAGGACGCCGCCGTTAACCTGGCTCGCCCAGGTTAGCGGGTTCAGGATCATGCCGCTGTTGTGGACGGCCACGACCCGGTCGACCTTCACCAGGCCGGTCTCGGTATCGACGCTGACCTCGACGAAGTGCACGCCGGGCACGCCGCTGTCCGAGTAGCCGGGCAGCCACTGGCCGTGGAAGAAGATGGGTTCGTCCCCGAGCTGGGCCGTCGCCTGTTGCCAGGTCATGCTCTTGGAAGGATCGCTCCCGACGAACACATTCCCGTCCGAGGCCACGAGTTCCCCGGGTTCCACGCCGAACCTGGGCGCGATCTTCTTGAACAGCTCGAGTTTCGCCAGCATCGTCGTACCCTTGATGGCGGGAGATACCGACGCGGCCGTGGTGCTACCGCCGCTTCCGCCCGAATAGGGGTAGTTCGTATCGCCGATACCGACGGTGATGTCCTCGATCTTCAACCCGAACTCTTCGGCCGCGACCATGTGCACCAGGGTGAGCGTCCCGGTACCGATATCCTGCGTGCCGCATTTCACCTGCACGCTCCCGTCGGGATTGATGGTACACTCGGCCTGCGTCCTTCCGCCGCCGCCGCCCCACCGGCACGATCCCACGCCCATGCCGGTCTTGATCCGGCCCGTACCTGAATTGGGCGTGGCGCTCCGGCGCGTCTTCCATCCGATGTGCTCCGCCCCCATGGCCACCATGTTTCGCCGTGCTTCATTCGGGTCGTTCATCTGGCGGATGTCGATGGGGTCCATGCCCAGCGCCTCGGCCATCTCGTCCATCATGGATTCCATGGCGAAGGCCGCCTGGGGGTGGCCCGGCGCGCGCTGGGCGGCCATCGGCCCGGCGTTGGTGAACACGCTCGTCTGTTCGATGCGGTAGTTGGGGACCTCGTACAGGTACGGCGCACCGGGAATGTTGGCGCTGCCGGCGACGCCCGGCGTGCCGTAGTTGGTCCGCTCGTAGGCGACCAGCTTTCCGTCGCTCGTCGCGCCCAGTTTCACGTGCTGCACGGCGGAGGGCCGGTTTCCGGTGGCCAGGTGCTCTTCCTTGCGCGTCAGCATCAGCTTCACGGGCGCTCCGGCCTTCCGGGCGAGCAGTGCGCAGATCACGCCTTCCTTGCGGGCGCCGAACTTGGCGCCGAACCCGCCGCCCATGAATTCCGTGATCACGCGGACGTTCGTTTCGGGGATCCCGAAATGCCCGGCCAGTTCGCCGCGCACGCTGAATACGCCCTGGGTGGAGGCCCAGACCGTCAACTTGTCGCCTTCCCACTGGCACACGTTGCCGTGGGTCTCCAGCGCGATGTGGGACTGTACCTGGCACCGGTAGCTGGCCTCGAGGGTCACGTCGGCCTGGGCGAATCCCGCGGCGATGTCACCCTGCTCGCCGACCCTGGGCTCGCCCACGTTTCCGCGGTCGCTGTGCACCTGGGCCGCGTCCGGGTCCCGCGCCGCGTCTTCGTCCACGACGAAGGGCAGCACCTCGTAATCCACGTCGATGGCGTGGAGGGCGTCTTCGGCGACCTCCGGCGTCGTTGCCGCCACGGCCGCGATTTCCTGTCCGGCGAACCGGCACTCCCGCGAGAAGACCTCGGGGTCGTCGCTGGGGAGCACCACCACGCTCACGCCGGGCAACGCCATCGCCCGGGTGGCGTCGATGCGGTTGATCCGGGCGCGGGGATGGGCTGACCGCAGGATGCGGCCGTAGAGCAGGCCGGGCAACTTGATGTCGGATGTGTACTTGGCGCGGCCGGTGACCTTGTCGACCGCGTCCACGCGGGTGTGGGGCTTGTTGACATAGGTGTTCTTCGAGAGGTCTCCCCAGCCGCCTTCGCCGGTATCGGGGACCTGGATTTCGATTTCTCTGGGTTCACCGTCTTCCTGGATGGTGATCGTGACCGTCTTCATCTTCTGCTGCATCGCCTCACCCTCCCTTCCGCATCTTTTCGGCGGCGCTCATCACGGCCTCGAACACGTGGGGATAGGTGCCGCAGCGACAGATGTTGCCGGACAGACCCTCCCGGACCTCTTCCGGCGTCGGGTTGTCGTTGGCGTCCAGCAACTCCTTGGAGGACATCAGGAACCCCGGCGTGCAGAATCCGCACATCAGGGCGTCCTTCTCGACAAAGGCTTCCTGGATGGGATGCAGACTGTCGCCGTCCGCCATGCCTTCCACGGTCTCGATCTTCCGGCCCTGGGCGTCCATGGCCAGCGTCATGCAGCTGAAAACGAGCTTTCCGTCCAATTCCACGGTGCAGGCCCCGCACTCACCCTTGTCACAGACCACCTTGGGACCGGTGATCTCCAGCCTGTCCCGCAGCGCGTCGGCCAGGGTCGTGCGCGCTTCCACCTCGACGTTGTGCGACTGGCCGTTCACGTCGAGCGTTATGGTCGCCGACATGACCCCCTCGGCTTCCTGAGCGGCCGCCGTCCCGGCTTCCGATACCAGGATGGCCGGCGCGACGGCAGCCGTCACCGCACCTGCGCCCGCGCCCTTGAGAAAACCACGGCGCGTGAACCGGGTCCCCGGTTTCGTATCGGAATGGGACGATTCATCGGGCCTGGCTTTATCGAGTCGATCAGCCATAGGACCTCCCCTTCTACGTATTTATGCCATCCGAACTGACGAAGTTCATGCGACAGAACAAGGCTGGCGAGTAATCACGAGAACCGGAACCGGCATGGCCGGTGTTCTGTGGTCAACAGGTTGGGAACCACTCTGATGAATATGGAAATCGCTCCGGCCGTCGTCAAGACCTTTCACTAATGGTTATACAGGGAACGAAGGCGTTGTCGTCAAACAAAACCGGGTACGTGTTTTCACTTGCGATTTCGGCCTGTGTGCCCTTAGATTCAAGGGGAGTACGGCGGTAACGTGGATGGGGATGGTGCAGTTCGATTTCACAGCCGGAGAACGGGAATGAAGCGTTACGCATTTGCCGCCATGGCCGGCGCCGCGGTGGGCGCCCTCGTGGGTGCGGAGTTCTACCTCCGCCGGCAGGATCACGCGTACAACAGGGACCGCTGGTTCCACGAGGAATACGACGGCGCCCATCCTTACATCGTGTTTCACAACCGCAGCGGTTGGGAACTGATGCCGGGATACAGCGTGGCCGGGATCCGGATCAACGACTACGGGTTCCGGGGAACGGATTTTTCGAGGCGGAAGGATCCCGAAACCGTCCGTATCATGTGTCTCGGCGACTCCTGCACCTTCGGCGCACCCGGGGATGAGTCACCCTATCCCTACCAGCTGGAACGACAACTGACCGAGATGGGCCTGGAGCGCGATCACCACGTGATTAACGCCGGCGTGGACGACCACGCGTCCATCAACGCCCAGTTGCGTCTTCCCCGGCTCCTGGCTTTCGAGCCGGACATCCTGATCGTCTATATCGGCTGGAACGATATGTGGCTGGGGAACCCGAAGCACTATCCCGACATGCGCAGGAAGACCCAGTCGTACTGGCATTACGGCAATGGAGGCAACACGGGCCTGCGGCTGCTGGACGAAGCCAAGGAGGTCCTGGAACTGAACCCGCCGCCGCCCATCGGCTCCTTCGATCTCGAGGACTTCCTGCCCGAGAACTACGAATACAATATGCGCCGCCTCATCCAGACGGCGAAGAACGACCGGACCCGCGTCGTCCTGGCGACCCTGCCGACGCTCATATCCCGTAACGGCGCGGAGATGTCCATGCAAAGCCTCGACAAGATGCGGTATCCGTCCTTTCTGGCCCGGGGAGACCTCGACAGCCTCAGGCAACTCTACGATATCTACGATGCCTCGATCCGCCGGCTGGCCATGGAGGAAGATACGGACCTCATCGATCTAAACGCCGCATTTACCGGAATGGACGGTGAACGCGAACGGTATTTCGCCGATACCTGGCATCCCACCATCGAAGGCTGCGAGGTCATCGCGCGGGCGCTGGCCCAGGGCCTGCGGGACCGCGACATCGTAGGATAGTCCAGACCCGTTGAAGCACGTATTGAAATACACGGTCTTCCCCACACCGCTCGGTCCCATGTACGCGGCGGCCAGTGAAGCGGGCGTATGCCGCGTTACCTCCGGTGTCACGGACGAGGCATTCGCGACGGACATGCTGAACCGCTTCGACGCGGAGTTGGCCTTCGTCCCGGACGACGGATTGCTTGCCTCGGTCGAAGACCAGATCACGCGGTATTTCGAAGGCAAGCTGAGGGATTTCGACCTCCCGGTGGATTTCCTGCGGGGCACATCCTTTACCCGGCAGGTCTGGACCGCGCAACAGGCCATTCCATACGGGCAGTGGCGTTCCTACAAGTGGGTGGCCGAGCAGGTAAGAAGGCCCCGGGCCGCCCGTGCGGTGGGCCAGGCCAACAGCAGCAACGACATCGGCATCCTGGTGCCCTGCCACCGCGTGATCACCAGCGACGGACGCCTGGGAGGCTATGGCGGCCGGCCGGAGGTCAAAGCGTTTCTGCTTGATCTGGAAGGTACGGACTACAACCGCTGATCGCTGCCGGCGTTTTCGGCCACACACTTTCCTGATTGATAACTGCCCATGCCGCTGGACATTCCCAACCGAGTCTACTTCACCTACGCCTTCCAGTGCAAATACCGCGAACAGGCGCCGAGGATCAACGGCGTCCTGGACGACTGGGATACCGAATACCTGGTGCCCGACCTGGGTTTCCTGGAGAACCGGCCGAAAGCCGCGGACGTCTACATGGCCTGGAACGACGAGGGCCTGTATTTCGCCGTGGACGTGCGCAAGCGAAAGCCGGTCCAGTCCCACTACGGACGGCACTGGACCGGGGACAGCTTCCAGGTCTGGCTGGACACGCGCGACGTAAAGACCGCCAGGCGTGCGGGGAGGTACTGCCACCAGTTCAACTGCCTTCCCACCGGGGGCGGCGACCGCGGTGACCAGCCCGTGGTCAAGCCCTCGCAGGTCGATCGCGCCCGCGAGACTTGGAACATGCCGGAACCGGAAGCGCTTCCCATCGCGTCCCTGATCACGGACCGCGGTTACACCCTGGAGGTGTGCCTCCCGACCGAAACGCTCAGTGGATACGACCCGGAAGAGTTCCCCCGTCTGGGCTTCACCTATTTCCTCAACAATTCGGAGTATCCTGCCCAGTGGTGGAGCGCCGGGCGGGACCTGCGCGTCCACGTGGACCCCAGCACGTGGGGCACGGCGGTGCTAAGCAGGTAGTTGGGTGAGCACAGAAGACAGGATTACTTCAAGAGGAAAAGACGATGAGCGACTTGAGCGAGTACGTGACATACCGCAGGGTCAAGGATGCGGAATTCGCCGAACGATACGATGAAGGATACCAGGAGTTCAAGATCGGCGTCCTACTTCGACAGGCGAGAGAGGATGCCGGCCTTACCCAGGAAGAGGTGGCACGAAGGTTGAAAACCAGGAAGTCTGCTATATCCAGGATCGAGAATCACGCGGAAGACATCCGGTTGTCAACGCTCGGAAAATACGCCAAAGCGATCGGGAAAAAGTTGCAGTTTACGGTGGGATAATCGGGTTGGGGTGAATTAACGCAACCTCATCTCGACTTAACCCCCGCAGCACCATCCGCCGGCTCGTAATCCAGATTCGGAGCCAGCCACCGTTCGATGGATTCGACGGTCATTCGCTTGCGACGGGCGTAGTCCTCCACCTGGTCACGTCCGATTCTCCCCACGTTGAAATACCGGGCCTCGGGATGGCCGAAGTAGAGGCCAGCCACGGACGGCGGCGGATCCATGGCGTAGCTTTCCGTCAGCGTGACGCCGATCCTTTCCTCGACCTGGAGCAGGTCGAAGAGCCGGCGCTTCTCGGTATGATCGGGACAGGCCGGATATCCGGGCGCCGGACGGATGCCCCGGTACTTCTCCCGGATCAGGTCTTCTCCCGTGAGGTCCTCGTTGCGTCCGTAACCCCAGGCGCGGCGGGCCCTTTGATGGGTCTGTTCCGCTAACGCTTCGGCCAGACGGTCGGCCAGCGCCTTGACCATGATGGCGCGGTAGTCGTCGTGATCGTCCTCGTATCGCCTGACCAGTTCGTCGAGACCGATGCCGGCGGTGACCGCGAAGGCGCCGATATGGTCCTTCGTGCCCTCGGGACCCACGAAATCGGATAACGCGAGGCAGGGCCCGTCCGCCGATCGCGGCCGCTGCTGGCGCAGCATGTGGAACGTCGCCTGGGCCTTCGACCGGGCGGCGTCTTCAAAGAGTTCGATATCGTTCCCGTCTGAATGGGCCGGGAAGAACCCCCACACGGCCCGGGCTCGCAACGACCTTCCGTCCACGATCTCCTCCAGCAGGTTCCGCGCGTCTTCGAAGAGTTTCCGCGCCTCATCACCGACGGTGTCATCCTGCAGGATGGCGGGAAATCGTCCCTTGAGCTCCCACGCGCTGAAGAAGGGCGTCCAGTCGATGTAGGGAACGAGTTCGTCCAGGGAGAAGTCCTCGTCGATGCGAACCCCGGTGAAATCGGGTACCGCGATGGTCGCTGCAGACCATTCGAGGGCGGGCCGTCGTTCGCTCGCCTCCGCAAAAGGAACGAGGGGCGTGCGCGGCGTGCGGCCTTCATAGGTGTCCCGGATCTGCCGGTAGTCCTCCCGGACGCGCCGGGCGTAGTCGGGTCTCAACGCGTCGCTGATCAGGTTTCCGACCACTTCCACGGCCCGCGAGGCGTCCGTCACGTGCACGGTCGGACCGTGATAGGCCGGTTCGATCTTGATCGCCGTGTGTCTCCGGCTCGTCGTGGCGCCGCCGATGAGCAGAGGCAGTTCGAAGCCGTTTCGCTCGATCTCGCGGGCCACGTGGATCATCTCGTGCAGCGACGGGGTGATCAACCCGCTCAAGCCGATGAGGTCGACGCCTTCTTCCACGGCCGTTCCGATGATCTTCTCCGCCGGGACCATGACGCCCAGGTCGATGATGCGATAGTTGTTGCACCCGAGCACCACGCCCACGATGTTCTTTCCGATGTCGTGCACGTCGCCCTTGACCGTGGCCAGCAGGATGGTGCCCTGGTACTGTCTCTCCCCGCCGTCGCCGTGCTCGGTTTCCATGTGCGGCACCAGGTGGGCGACGGCCTTTTTCATGACGCGCGCGCTCTTCACCACCTGCGGCAGGAACATCTTCCCGTCCTGGAAGAGATCGCCGACGATGGACATCCCGGCCATCAGGGGCCCCTCGATGATGTGCAGCGGGCGGTCGTAGCGCTGCAGCGCCTCGTCCATGTCCGCCTCGACGTGGTCGGCGATGCCGCTGACCAGGGCGTGGGAGATGCGTTCTTCCAGGCTGTCGTTGCGCCAGTCCTCGTCCCTGCGCACCCGTTCGGCCGCCTCGCCTTTCCGCGATGCCGCGAATTCCAGCAGCCGCTCGGTGGCATCGGGCCGGCGGTTCAGCAGGACGTCTTCCACCATGGCGAGCGTCTCCGGGTCGATATCCTCGTAGATCGCCAGCTGCCCCGCGTTGACGATGCCCATGTCCAGGCCCGCCTGGATCGCGTGGTACAGGAAGGCGGCGTGCATCACCTCCCGGATGTGGTCGTTGCCGCGAAAGGAGAAGGAGATGTTGCTGACCCCGCCGCTGACCCTGGTCAGGGGATGCCGCTCCTTCAACCGCCGGACGGCCTCGATGAAGTTGACGGCGTAGTCGTCGTGTTCCTCGATGCCCGTAGCCACCGTGAGGATATTCGGGTCGAAGATGATATCCGTGGGGTCCATGCCGATCTCTTCGGTGAGGATCCGGTAGGAACGGCTCAGGATCTCCACCTTGCGGCCCGTGTCCGTGGCCTGGCCCGTCTCGTCGAAGGCCATCACCACCACGGCGGCCCCGTACCGTTTCGCCATGCGTGCCTGGTGCCTGAAGACTTCCTCGCCCTCCTTCAGGCTGATGGAATTGGCGATGCTCTTGCCCTGCGCGCATTTCAGGCCCGCTTCGATCACCGGCCAGCTCGAGCTGTCGATCATCACGGGCGTGGCGGCGATGTCGGGTTCGGACGCGATCAGGTTCAGGAAGGTGGTCATGGCCCGTTCGCTGTCGAGCAGGCCTTCGTCCATGTTCACGTCGATGACGTTCGCTCCGCCCTCGATCTGCTGCCGGGCCACGCCCAGGGCTTCCTCGTATTTCTCCTGACGGACCAGCCGGGCGAATTTGCGCGAGCCCGTCACGTTCGTCCGTTCACCGATCATGGTGAAGTTGCCGTCGGGACGCACGGTGAAGGTCTCGAGCCCGCTGTACCTGGACAGCGGTTCGCCGGGGTGGGGGACGCGCAGCTTCCCGCGCAGCTTGACGGCTTCCGAGATGGCGGCGATGTGCGCTGGGGTCGTGCCGCAGCATCCGCCGACCATGTTGAGCCAGCCTTCTTCGGCGAAGCCTCCTACCACTTCGGCCATGTGGTCCGGAGTATCGTCGTATCCGCCCAGTTCGTTCGGGAGCCCCGCGTTCGGATAGCAGGTCACCGGGAGGTTCGCGATGCCCGACAGTTCTTCGATGTAGGGCCGCAGTTCGGTGGCGCCCAGGGCGCAGTTGATCCCCACGCTGTAGAGGTCCCCGTGGCGTATGGATGTCCAGCATGCCTCCACCGTCTGGCCCGAGAGGGTGCGGCCGCTGGCGTCGACGATGCAGAAAGACGCCATGAGCGGTACGCGGCGTGTCCCTTGGTCGAAGAGGGTGTTGATGGCGTACAGCGCGGCCTTCAGGTTGAGGGTGTCGATCTGGGTCTCGACCAGAAGCAGGTCCGCGCCGCCGTCGAGGAGTCCCCGGGCCTGCTCGCTGTAGGCCGCGGTCAGCTCATCGAAGGTAACCGAACGAAATGCCGGGTCGCTCACGTCAGAGGCGACGGAAGCCGAACGGGTGGTGGGCCCCAGGGCGCCGGCTACGAAGCGCGGTCGATCCGGGTCGGCAGCCATGGCGGCCGCGGCGGCTCGTTTCGCGACATGCGCCGCCGACAGGTTGATGTCGTACACCCGGTCCTGCAGGCCATAATCGGCCTGTGAGATGGACGTGGCATTGAAGGTGTTGGTCTCGATAATGTCAGCGCCGGCATCCAGGTACTCTCGGTGGACCTGTTCAATGATATCGGGCCGCGTAATCGACAGCACGTCGAGATCGCCGCGCAGCGAAACAGGGTGGTCTTTAAACGTATCGCCGCGGAAATCGGCCTCGTCGAGGGCGTGTCCCTGCAGGACCGAACCCATGGCGCCGTCGATGATGAGGATGCGTTCGGAAAGCAACCGGTCCAGCAGGCGGTGGGTATCTGTTGTTTCGGGATGGAACTTGCTGAAGATCGCGGTCTCCTTCTCGAGGCTTGACTTCGCGGGTCGCCGGTCCGTCGCCGCTCATGTGCGCCGGGGAACGCGTCGCCATCTCGGCCTATGCGATCCAGGCTACGCATGCGGGTAGCGGATGTCCCCGTGCCGCACGGCCGTAACGCCGCCGAGCGCATTTCTGCTTTAAATCTACGGGAGGTCCGGGGGAGCGTCAAGGTCGGAGCGCGTCCAGGTCCGGGGGAGCGTCCAGGTCAACCCGATTGGTCTTCCCATCCACAATGCGACGTTGTATCATGACGCCATAACTTTAAATCGACAGCTGTATATAGCGGATCGACAGTCGGGAAATTCGACAAATCGAGAAGGAGTGTTCCGATGTCCGACAGAAAAGAAGCAAGTACCGCGAGCAGGCCGGGGCAATCGCGGTCCAGGCCGGGGCTTTCGCGCCGGGGATTCCTGAAAGGCGCCCTGGCTGGCGCAGGCGCACTATCGTTTGGCAGTTACGAGGCCGTGGCCCAGATGGTGGGCGGTCCTTCCGTACGTGGTTGGGGCGTGCCCCCGGGACTGGTGCGCATCGACGCCAACGAGAACGCCCTCGGGCCGTCGCCCCGCGCGGTCGAGGCGGTGCTCTCCCTCGTAACCAGCATCAACCGGTACGGCCAGAATCCGGACCTGCTGGGGAAACTCGCCCGCAGGCACGGTGTACCGGTGGTGGAGTGGACGGACAGCCCCTTCGCGCCGGTAAATGACGCGTGGATCGCCGTGGGCGCCGGATCGTCGGACCTGCTCTTCGCCATCGGCCACGCCTACATCAAAGAAGGCACGGAGGTCGTGGAAAGCCTGCCGGGCTTCGGTTTCATCACCCGGTTCGCCGGTGTGGCGAACGCGACCCCGGTTCGGGTCCCCCTGCTGGATGGCATGAAACCCGATCTCGATGGTCTCAGCGCCGCCGTGACCGACCGGACCGCCATGGTCGTCGTGACCAGCCCCGGCAATCCCACGGGCCAGTTGACCCCCCTGTCGCAGTTAAGGCCATTTGTCGCGTCGATCCCCGACCGTGTCCTGGTCCTCGTCGATGAAGCCTATATCGAATTCGCGGAGAACGAGGCAGACCGCGAAGGCGCGGCATCGCTGATCGCGGATCACCCGAACGTGATCGTGACGCGCACGTTCTCCAAGGTCTTCGGCATGGCCGGCATGCGGGTGGGATACGCAGTCGCCCGGCCGGAGGTAATCGAGCGGATCGGCCGCCACCGGGCCAACACGCTCACGCTGCTGTCCACCCACGCCGCGTCGGCGGCTCTCGACGACACGAACCACTTGCGGCGGTCGCAAGAACTGGTGAGCCGGGGGAAACGCTATTTCTACGACCAGCTGGACGCCATGGGCATCGAATACGCACCGAGCGAGTCGAGTTTCGTGATGATGAACATGAAAACCGACGTGGACGAACTCGTCCGCCGGCTGCGCGAGGAACACAACGTCCTGGTGGGCAACGCGAAAGCGCGTTGGAATATCGAAGGTTGGATCCGCGTCACCGCCGGCCTGCCCGAGGAGAACGAGGCCTTTATCACGGCGTTGAAGAAGGTGCTGGTGAGCAGTTAGACGGCAGTCCCCTCACTCCCCGTGCACCGCGTCCGCCGGGTTGGCCGTGGCCGCCCTGAACGCCTGGTATCCCACCGTCAACCAGGAAATAACCAGCGCGACCAGACCGGCCAGTACGAAAACCCCAAGACCCAGGTCGACCCGGTAGGGAAAGTCCTCCAGCCACGCGCCCATGGCGAGGTATCCCGCGGGTGCGCCGATCACGAAGGCCAGCAGGACCAATTTCGTGAAGTCCCTGGACAATAGCACGATCACGTTCGAAATGGTGGCGCCGAGGACCTTGCGTATCCCGATCTCCCGGGTCCGTTGTTCGGCCATGTAGGATGAAAGACCCAGGAGACCGAGGCAGGCGATCAGGATGGAAAGCGCGGCGCCGGCGATGAAGACGTTGCCCAGCCGTTGCTCAGCGGCGTACAGTTGCTCGAGGTTCGCGTCGAGAAACGAGATCTCCATGGCGGGATGGTTCGGATAGGTCTGCCGCCACTGATCCTGCAGGATCTCCATGCCCCGCCGCGGGTCCTCCCCCCGCATCCGGATGACCATGTACGGCCCGGGCGCGTTGAACAGGATCATGAGCGGTTCAATGGGCTGGCGCAGCGAGTGCTGGTGGAAGTCCCGCATGACGCCGATCACCCGGTGCGACGGCGCGGTTTCCGGCGATCCCGCGAACCGGAAGGTCTTGTCGATGGCGTCTTCCCATCCCAGGGCGCGCGCCGCGGTCTCGTTGATCAGGCAGGCCGATGAATCGGTGGCGAAGGCGGTGTCGAACGTACGTCCGGCGGCCAGTTCGAATTTCATGGTTTCCGCGAAGTCGAAATCCCCCCAGATCGTCTGGAAAACCGGGCTCTGGTCGGGGGGCATCCCTTCGGGCGTGAGCAGGTTCAGGCTGGTCTGCGCGCCGGGTACGCTGCTCGAAGTACTCACCTGCAGGACCTCGGGATACTGGAGCACCGCGTTCTTGTAGGCCCCATATCCCCTGAGGGCGTTTTCATCCGGCATGCGGACGACCGCCAGGTGCTCGCTTTCGAATCCCAGCCTCTTGTTCTTCATGAACTCCAGCTGGCTGAAGACCACGGCCGTGCCCACCATCATGAGGATGGAAATGCTGAACTGAAAGGTAATCAGCACCTTCCTGAGTACCGAATGGGAAGCGCCGGACTTCAGCGCGCCGGTCAGCACGGCCACCGGTCTGAAGGAAGAGAGCAGAAACGCGGGATATCCGCCGGCGGCGAACCCAACGAGAAGCGTGATGGCCGCCAGGGCCGGCACCAGCCATGCCGAACCGTAATCCATGACCAGGTCCTTGCCGGACAACAGGTTGAATTGCGGCAGCAGCAGGTGCACCAGGCCGAGCGCGATGGCCAGCGCGATCAGGGAGAGCAGTACCGATTCGCCGATGAACTGCCGGATCAACTGGATCCGCTGGGCGCCCAGGACCTTACGGATCCCGACCTCCTGCGCCCTGCGGGCGGACCGGGCGGTGGACAGGTTCATAAAATTCACGCAGGCGATGACGAGGATGAAGACGGCCAGGGAAGTGAAGATATAGACGTAGCGGATATCGCTGTTGGGCCGCAACTCGGCTTCGATATTGGAATGCAGGTAGATATCCGTGAGCGGCTGCAGGTAGGGGTTGGCCTCAATGCCGGCGGACTGGAGCACTTCGCCCAGGTACTTGTCCAGGAAGGGGCGGAACCTGGATTCCATTTCCTCGCGCGTGGCGCCTTCCCGGAGCAGCAGATAGGTATACAGATCGTGATTGAACCCGCCGTTCTGAATATCGTCCGGATCGCTGTAGTAGAGTTGATTCGGCGCCAGCGTGGCAAAGGAAGCCAGGAAATCGAAATGGAAATGGGAGTTCCGCGGCATGTCCCGCATGATGCCCGTCACGGTGAACTCGTAGAGGTCGTCCCCCGTGATCACCTTCCCGATCGGGTTTTCGTCTCCGAAGTACTTGCCGGCCATGGATTCGGAAACCACCACGGTATGCGGTTCGACCAGGGCGGTCGCGGGGTTGCCCTGTACGAGCGGGATGGTGAAAATGTCGAAGACCGACGAATCCGCGAAAATGAAGTACCGTTCGTAGAATCGATTCTCCTCATGCCGGATGAGCCAGCGGGAGCCCGGCGGCTTGATCCGGGTGTAGCGCTCGATTTCCGGATAGTCCCGCGCAAGGACGGGCGCCCAGGACGGGGGCGTGACGGCTGCTTCGATGGACCTGCCCGTTATCGTGGCGGATTCCGCGATGCGGTAGATGCGGTCTTTCTTCTCATGATGCTGGTCGTAGGCGAGTTCGTCTTGCACGTAGAGCAGGATCAGCACGCAACTCGCCATGCCGATGGCCAGTCCGAGGACGTTGATGGCCGAATAGCCCTTGTGGCGGAGCAGGTTTCTAACCGCAATGGTCAGGTAGTTTCGGAGCATGTGGCTTATTGTATTACCACGGCACCCCGAATGCAACCTCGATGCAATTAACCGGGCTGCCGCTCATTCCGCATGTACCGCGTCCGCCGGGTTGGCAGTCGCGGCCTTGAAGGCCTGGTACCCCACGGTCAGCCAGGCGATCAGCAGCGCGGCGAGGCCCGCGAATAGGAATACACCCGGGCCCGGATCGATCCGGTAGGGGAAACTCTCGAGCCAGGTCTGGATGACGTAGTAACCCGCGGGAGCTCCGAGAACGAATGCCAGCAGGACCAGCTTCGTGAAGTCCCTGGACAACAGCAGGATCACGTTCGTTATCGTGGCGCCGAGTACCTTCCGCACGCCGATTTCCCGGGTTCTTTGCTCGGCCATGAAGGAGGAGAGTCCCAGCAGTCCCAGGCAGGCGATCAGAATGGATAGAACGGCACCTGCGATGAACACGGCGCCCAACCGGTTCTCGGCCAGGTAGAGTTGCTCCAGGTCTTCGTCGAGAAAGGAATAGTCCATGGCGGGATGGCCGGGATAGATCTGCCCCCACAGTTCCTGAATCACCTCCAGGCCGCGTGATACGTTGCTTCCCTGAATCCGGATTACCATGAACGCCGATGGTTCCGGGATCACCTGTATCATCAGAGGTTCGATGCGCCGGCGCAACGACTGGTTGTGGAAGTCCTCCATGACGCCGATGACGCTCAGCGGAGGCTCGTCGTCATCGGCTGTTATTGTGTAGGTCTTGCCGATCGGGTTTTCCCAACCCAGGGCGCGTGCGGCCGCCTCATTGATCAGGCAGGCGGTGGAGTCCGAGCCGAATTCACGGGAGAACGCGCGCCCCGAAACCATTTCGATACCCATGGTTTCCACGAAGTCGTAGTCCGTCCAGATCATCTGGTAAAGCGGACTCTCATCCTCCTGTACGCCTTCCGGCGTAACCAGGTTGAGACTGGGCGGACTGCCGGGCACGCTGGTCGATGAACTCACATTGACGATTTCCGGATACTGCAGGGCCGCGTTCTTGTAGGCGGGATACCCCCTTATGGCCTCTTCATCCGGCAGGCGAACGACCACCAGGTGATCTTTGTCGAAGCCCAGTTTCTTGTTCTGCATGTACGCCAGTTGATCGTGGATCACGACCGTTCCGACGATCATGACAATGGAGACGATAAACTGGAAAGAGATCAGTACCTTCCGGAGCAGTGAGCCGGCAACGCCGGCTTTCAGCGCGCCCGTCAGCACGGCAACCGGCCTGAAGGAAGAAAGGACGAAGGCAGGATAGCCACCCGCGACGATGCCCGTAAAGAGGGCGATGCCCACCAGCAACGGCGCCAGCCACGTGGACTGGTAGTCCATCACCAGCGACTTGCCGGAAAGCGCGTTGAACTGCGGCAGGAGCAGGTGGACCAGTCCAAGCGCAAGGGCGAGTGCGATCAGGGAATACAGTATGGATTCTCCCACGAACTGCTTGATCAGTTGAGGCCGCTGGGCGCCGAGTACTTTCCGAATGCCCACTTCCTGTGCCCTGCGGGCGGAACGGGCCGTGGACAGGTTCATGAAGTTCACGCATGCGATCAGGAGCAGAAACACAGCCAGCGATGAAAAGATGTACACGTACCGGATATCGCTGTTCGGCGCGAATTCGCCTTCCAGGCTGGAATGCAGATGGATATCCGTGATCGGCTGCAGGTAGGGCGTGGCTACAATGCCAATGGATTTCAGCAATTCACCCAGGTATCTGTCCAGGAAACCGGGGAGCGCGCTTTCAATGGCTTCGGGTCCGTATCCGTCTTCCAGCAGCAAATAGGTGTACAGCGTATGGTTGAACGCGTTTCCCTGCATCGAGGAGGGCTCGCCGTACAGCCTGTTCGGCGCCAGGGAAGCGTAGGACGCCAGGAAGTCGGCGTGAAAATGCGAGTTCGCCGGCATGTCCCTCATGATGCCCGTGATCGTGAACTCGTAGCGGCCGTCACCGGTAATCACCCTGCCGATCGGGTTTTCGTTCCCGAAGTACTTGTCCGCCATGGACTCCGACAGCACCACGGTGTGGGGTTCGGCCAGGGCCGTTTCGGCGCTGCCCAGGACGAGAGGGAGCGTGAAGACGTCAAAAACCGATGAATCCGCGAAGACGAAGTACCGCTCGTAGAACCGTTTGTCCTCATACCGAATCAGCCAGCGGGAATTTGGCGGTTTTAGCCGGGTAAACGCTTCGATGGCAGGATAGTCCGCCGCGAGCGCCGGCGCCCAGGGCGGGGGCGTGACCGCGGCCTCGACCGGCCTGCCCGCCACCGTCGCCGATTCCACCAGCCGGTATATACGGTCGCTCTTTTCATGATACTTGTCGTAGCTGAGTTCGTCCTGCACGTAGAGCAGGATCAGTACGCAGCATGCGATACCGATGGCCAGCCCCAGTACGTTGATAGCCGAATAGCCCTTGTATTTAAGCAGATGCCTTAAAACGACGGTCATGTAGTTTTTGAGCATGGGTCGGTTCCCGCTGCGGAGGTGAAGGACATGAGGAATGCAGGTTCCAGGCAGCGCTTCTTCAGGGCTCCCGGGCTGTGACTATTGGACTCGATTCGACATCCGAAAGTTGTGACTTTCAGACCTGTGACGAGAGCCGGATGTTGCATTTTTGAGACCAGGGTCTACGGCCGGGCCGCGTGCGTCGGCCATGAAGAGGTCACGGCAAGCCGTTTGTGGGGATCAGGGTTTGCCCGATGCGCATCATGTCGCGTCGACATGCTTACCACAACACCCCGAACAGCAGCCCCGACGCGATGGCCAGGTAGCCCAGGGCAAGTACGCCGGGCCGGCGGAAGAGCGGAAGGCCTCCCGGGGGCAGCTTGAAGGGATAGGCGCCGCGAACGGGCGACTCGGCCAGGGTCTTCTGCAGCCAGGTCCCTTCGAGGGCCTTGAGGCGGTGGGCCATGCGGTTGCGCACCGAGGCGATATCGTTCTGCCGGACGTAGACGAGTCCTTCGAGGTCTCCATCGGTCATGGGACCGCACCGTAGCGTGATGATCATCGAGGCAACCAGCATCCCGCCCGCGGGCAGGACGATGTTCCATAGATAAGTCCACCAGGTGTTGGTGTACCAGACCGGCAGGCCCCACGACAGGCTTTCTCCCAGCATCGCCGATATTCCGTAGACGAGTCCGACGAGCAGGCCCACAATGCCGGTCTGGCGGTGCACCCGGGTGAAGACACCCATGAGGATGACCGTCATCAGGGGTACGGCGATGGCGCCGGCCAGCCGGAGGTAGAAGGCCAGCATGCCCTCCTGGATGAAGGGCACGTAGGCGAATCCCAGGGCCATGATGAAAGGGGCCGTGATGCGGCCCACGCGGGTGTAGTGGGCGTCCGAGGCGCGCTTCACGATGAACCGGGCGTAGATGTCGCGGACGAAGAGGCTCGATATGCCGATGCCGATGGAGTCGAAGGTGGAGTATCCGCCGGCGATGAGCCCCGCCACGACGATCCCGATGAGACCGTGGGGCAGGTAGGCCTGGATCATGAGGGGATAGGCCTGGTCGATGGTTTCGAGTCCTGGAAAATCCGCCCGGGCCATGGGACCCATGGTGATGTTGAACCAGAGGCACACGGCCGTGGCGGTACTGGCCACCACGGCGGCCATCTTGAAGTCCCATTCCGACCGGGCGCCCAGGAACCGGATGGCCTCGTACTGGTTAATGACGGCGTACATGGTCAGCACGACGATGAAGCTGAGGATGACCACGGCCGCGGGGACGCCGGGCGGCGCGTAACCGCCCACGTGGAGCATGACGTCGGGCAATCCGGGGTCCACGGCGGCCAGGCGTTCGTTGAGTCCGGACCATCCTCCGCCCCGGACCCAGACTACGATCCAGAGCACGAAGGAGCCGACGATCATGGCCACGCCCTGGACGGCATCGGTGAACACGCCGGCCTTCAGTCCGCCGCGGACCACGTAGAGGGTCGCCGAAGCCGCCACGGCCACCACGACGAACCAGCTGGCGGTCGCCGAGAACCCGGCGAGGACGCTGAGCACCAGGTACATGGAGAAGAAGATGTTGGCGAGGACGTTGGTGCGGGACTGGATGTTGATGAGGACCGCCATGATGCGGACGGACGGGCCGAAACGGAACTCGAGCCACTCGGCATTGGTGAAGACGCCCGACCGGTACATGGGCAGGATGACGAAAAAGGCGAGCACGAACCAGCCGATGGCGATCCCGAGCCACCACTGCGACAGCTGGGACAAGCCGAACTGGTACGCGCCGCCGGCGATGGCCACGTAGTCGCCGCTGTCCACGGCGGTGCCGAAGGCGGACAGCCCGATGGCCCACCATGGCATGGACTTGGCCGCCAGGTACCAGTCGAAGCTCTCGCCTTTCTCGCGGAACGCCAGCAGGCCGTACACGACGATGCCGCCGTTGACGAGAAAGACGATGGTCCAGTCTAGGAAGGACATGGGCTAGGGCAGCATGAGCGAGGTACCGGACCGGCCTGGCGACGGTTCAGTTGATCAACAGGCCGGTACGACGAGTTGTCGGAAAGTTGGGCCGCCACGGCTCTTATCGCGGCAGGTGATAGCCGTCCTTCATCACGGGGATCCGGTAGAGCCCGGTACCCGCGGTGATGTACAGGATCTTGCTGTTCTCGCCCCGTCCGAAGCCCACGTTGGTGGGCAGTACGCCGGTGGGGATGAAGGCCTTTTCCGTGCCGTCCGGCGCGCGGATGGCGATACCCGGCCGGGTCACGTCGCGCTCGGACACGTACAGGTTGCCCTCGGCGTCGACAACCAGGCCGTCGGGCCCGTCCTCGGGCAGGTAATCCACGAGGACGCTCCGGAACGTGGCGGATCCGTCCTCGTGCAGGTCGTAGGCCAGCAGGGCCATGCGTCCCTTGTGCACGGGGATGTCCAGGGTAATCTTGCCCAGGTCGATGGATCCGTTGTCGTTGCTGACCACGTAGAGTGTCATCTGGTCGGGAGAGACCACCACGCCGTTCGGCTTGCCCGCGTCGGTCCGGTGATGATCCGGTGGATCGAGCCGTCCGTATCGATGCGGTACACGGCCATCACGGGCTGTTCCACGGATTCGTTGCCGATGTACTTGGGATCGCTGAAGTAGACCCGGCCCTGCTCGTCGATGGCGACATCGTTCGGGGCGTTGAACGGCCGGCCCTCGTACTCGTGGGCGATGATGTAGGCTTTGCCCGTGTCCATGTCCGTCCGCGTCACCCGTCTACCACCCTGGTCGGCCCCCTCCGCGGCGATCAGCCGGTCCTGGGCGTCGAACTTGAGGCCGTTGGACATCCCGCTCGGCGAACGATAAATCGTGGTCTCGCCGGTCTTCGGGTCGTAGCGCCAGATGTGGCCGGCCTGAATGCCGTCGGGCCCCGCCGACGTGGTAAAGGTGATGTCGCTGAAGTAGATCATCCCGTCCGGACCCTCGGCGGGACTTTCGGTCAGCGCCAGGCCTTCGTTGAACACCATCTCCAGGCGGGCATCGGGTGAGATGTATTCCGGATCGCCGAAGGGCGGATCTACTTCCTGGGCGTGGAGGGGCACCGCGATCAGCAGGCCGATTAATGGAAAAGCGTGGCGAAAGGACATGCTACGGTCTCCTATGACAACATCTATTGAAAACGGTTGCGAGACAGGGGTTCCGACATGAAACCTGTCTGATCGGAACCTGTTTTTAGCGAGAAGAATCGAGGAATTGGAATTCCTGCCAGACTATGCCACATGGCGCGTACCGTCAAGGGATTTCGAATGGCGCTGCCCGGTGATCTGTCCTTGACGCCGGGCACCGATTCCTATACCGTCTCGGTACGCCATTCCCAGCACAAAACCATCAATCAACATGTAAATACCACAAGGAGCAACTCATGTCCGTATCGAGACGGGAGTTCATGGGCATCGTGTCGACGGCCGCGCTTGCGGGCGTCGCCGGTGCGGCGTGCGGCAACGACGCGGGTCAGGCCCCGGGCGACGCCACGGCGCAGGTCACCTCAGGCGACGATCCCCTGGGCGTGCGCGCGGATTTTCCGGCCGCCACGGAATCCCTTTACCTGAATACCCCCTACATCGGACCGTCGCCCCAGCCCGCGGTGGACAAGACCATCGAGTTCCTCGCGGCCAAGTCCCGCGATCCCATCCTGCTCGGCTCTATGCTCGAAGAGGAGGAAACCGTGCGGGAGAAGTTCTCGCGGCTCATCCGGGCCCAGATCGGCGAGATCGGCCTGGTGTCGTCCACCAGCGAGGGCGAGAACATCGTGGTCAACTCCCTGGACCTGAAGGCCGGGGACAACGTGGTGATCGACGATCTCCACTACATGACGTCGCTGGTGATGTACAGCCAGCTGGCCGAGACCCTGGGCATCGAAACGCGCATCGTCCGGAACGTGGACGGCGTGGCTTCGCCCGAAGCCTTCGCCGAGATGGTGGATGAAAATACGAAGTTGGTCTCCGTGGCGTGGATATCCAACCGGAACGGCTACCGCCACGACCTGAAGGCCCTGGCAGACGTAGCCCATGCACAGGGCGCCTACCTGTATGCGGACGCCGTGCAGGGTGTCGGCATGCTCGATCTCGACGTGGGGCCGACGGGGGTCGATTTCCTCACCACGGGCTCGTACAAGTGGCTGCTCGGCGGCTTCGGCGTGGCGCCGTTCTACGTGCGGGAATCGGTGATGGACGTGGTGAAGCCCGACCGCCTGGGATGGAGGATGGTGGACGAGCGGCTCCCCGACTACCAGTATACGATCTACTCGGACGCCAGGAAATTCGGATACGCCACACCGGCCTTCGCGGCGATCTACCAGCTCTCCGGGTCGCTGGACTACCTGTTGAACGTGGGCACCGACCGGATCGAACAGCACACGGTCGCCCTGGCGCACCGCCTGCACGCCGGACTGACCGAGCAGGGGTTCGAAGTCTTTACGCCGCCCGGCAACCAGTCCGCCATCGTGTCCTTCAACCACGGCGCCGACTACGAAGTAATCAGCGGGAAGCTCGCCGATTCGGGCGTCCGGCTTTCCTTCCGGGAGAACAACGCCCAGATCCGCGTGGGTCCCGCCCTGTTCAACAACGAGCAGGACATCGACGCCTTCCTGGACATCACGAAGGGTTGGGAAAAGACCGCGAGTTAGGTGCGTTGGAGTCGCGCCGACATTTGGAAACTCCGTCGGCCAGCTAGCCGCGGCTTCTGCCCATGCGCCAGCGCACCACGATTGTTTCCGTGACGAATCCACTGTAGAGGGCGGCCACGCCGCGGATCGCCCCGTGCAGGTCGAAGAGGGCGAGTACGTTCACGACGATGACGATCGCGCCGGCCCGGGCGGGGCCGCTGGGCGCGATGGCGCCCGTCCGGTGGTCCCGCAGCGCGATCCCGTGCAGGTAGGACCGCACTGTGACGGCCAGGGGAAAGAAGGAGAAGATGACCAGCGGTACAGTGCACTGAACAGCAAAATCGTGATCCACGCCGATCAGCGTTTCGAGGAGGAAGAACCGCACCGGGGTCCAGAACATGAGGGCCATAGTCCCGAATGAAATCAAACCGCAGATGGCCGTGAATCGTCGGATGATCCGGCCATCGGGGTCCTGCCGCTGAAAGGCGGGCGGCAGGTTCTTGAGTTCGTTCAACCACCCGTAGGGCAGATGCGCGAGGGCGTACACGATGGTGAGCACGGCCAGGGATTCCGTGCCGTCGGCGCCCCGGGCCACGAACAGGTTGATGATGGGCCGGCTTAAGGCCTGTATGCCGATCGTTACGGCCAGGGGCCAGTAGAACCGCAGCACATAGGCCGCGGTCAGGGGGTGCTGTCTCCGGGAAACCGGCTCGCCGCCTGAGTCCTTTCCAGTTGCCTCGCCGACCACGTCCTGCCCGGCCGCTCGCTCCCCATCGGTGCTCCCGCCCCTCCGCAACGATCGCCGAACGAATCGCCGGTATCCGTAGATGATCACGGCCAGTTCCGTCAGGACGCCGAAATAGGTCGCGGCCACCGGCAGCAGAATGGGATCGGCCTGCACGGTCGGCGTCGGCAGGAACAAAAACACGGAAACCACGCTCATGCTGATGCCCGCCATCATGGCGTAACTGACGATATCCGTCCGTCTTACCCGCAGCAACAGCCCCGACAGAAACCTCGTGATCCCCACGATCAGCGGAATGGGCAGCAGGAGTCCGAGCGCGCCGCGCACCGTGCTGCCGAGGACGGGGTCCACGGCGTGAAGCTCGTCGATCACCCACAGTCCCACCGGCGTGAACGCCAGACATGACAGGATAAGGAAGTGCACGCTGCCGAACCCGGCGACGCATCGAAACACCGTGTGGAAGGTCGCCCGGTCCCGGACGAGGACCATGGACATCTGCCGGGTCTGGGAGACGGTGCCGGTCAGGAAAGACGTCAGCCCCCAGGCGATACCGTACGCGGCAAGGGTTTCGGTGGGCCGGGGCACACGGGCGATGCCGCCGTTGATGACCTGGATGCCCAGTTCGTAGATCAGTTCGGTGATGACGAGGGGGAGGAGGAACCAGAAAAGGGTCCGGTACATGGTAGGAGAGTATAGCCGGGCGGCTAACGAGGGTCAAGGATGGGGGAATCGGGGTAATCCGGCGTGACCGGCTCATGGCTCGAATCGCGTAAACTCCACCGGGGGAAACTGACCGGCATAGGCGTGGACCGCCGGCGTACCGCCCAGGTGCATGAGCAGAATCCTGCTGTCGGGTTCGAACCGTCCTTCGCCCGTGAGCTTGAGCAGGCCGCGGATAGCCTTCCCCTCGTAGACGGGATCGGCCATAATGCCTTCGCTGCGCGCGAGAAGCTGGATCCCCTCGAACACCTCATCGTTCGCGACGCCATAGGGATCGTTCGTGGCGGTGACGATCTCGATGTCGTCGGGACGGACGCGTCGCGACAGGGACAGGGTCTCCAGCGTAGCATTGGCCAACCGGAGCACCCGCGACTTCTTGATATCGACTTCGTCATCATCCGACACGCCGATCACGCCTGTGGCGGCTTCCAGCGCCGCGAAACCGGCGACCAGTCCCGATTGCGTGCTGCTGCTGCCCGTGCAGTGCACCACGTAGTCGAAATGAAGGCCCCGGTCGCGAGATTGCCGTGTGATCTCGGCGGCGCAGGCGACATAGCCCATGCTGCCCAGGGTGTGATCGGAAGCGCCGCCCGGGATGAGATAAGGATTGCGTCCTTGCCGTCGCAGGTGTTCGGCCAGATCCTCCAACGGACCTTTGTCCTCGATGGATCGCTCGCGGTCGTCCAGGTAGAGTTCGGCGCCCAAGATATTGCTGAACAGGATGTTGCCCACGTGCCGGTATCCGGGTCCCGCGTCCCTGGTCCAGGCGCAATGCAGCAGTGCACATCTCAACCCGGCCCGGGCCGCCGCGGCCGCCGTCTGCCGCGTGTGGTTCGATTGAATGGCCCCGACCGTGACCAGGGTATCGGCGCCCGACCGCAGGGCGTCGCCCACCAGGAACTCCAGCTTGCGCGACTTGTTGCCGCCCCCCGCCAGTCCGGTCAGGTCGTCGCGCTTCATCCAGAGCTCAGGACCGCCCAGGTTCGCGCCGAGATTCGCGAGCTTCTGAATCGGCGTGGGCAGTTGAACCAACGGTGCGCGAGGCAGGTCGGGTAAATGATACAACCAGTCGGTGAGTTCGTCTGTTTTTGTCATACCGAGATCGTCTGTTCTTGTGATTCCTAGTTTCTTCAGTAGTCTATTTTCGTGATATTGGGAAGTCGGTCGAACAACAGTAAACGCCTGCTTGACGAACCGTCGCAGGAAGTATACATATTATCCTTCATTGCGGTTTTCTTATCAGGCGCGATTAATACCGAGTATGCCTCACGCAATCTACCGGAGTGTATGGTCTTTATCAACTACGATAGAGGAGAGAAATTGATGCCAGTACCGATCTTGCTTATCGGTGCAGCCGCTGCAGGTGTTGCAGGTATAGGCACGTGGTTGGATAGCAGAGGAAGAAAGAAGACTGCAAGAAGCATTTACTCACGCCATCGAAAGAGATACGAATCTGACTTGGAACGTTGCGACAAGTGTTCTATGAAAATAAACGGGGAACTGGAAAACCTTGGTAAGCGCAGATTGGAATCCCTCGGCACACTTAAATTGGCGGCTAAGTTTCTTAAAAAGGCTAGAATCAGAAAACGGGAATTGGAAAAAGAGTTTGATTTCTCACCTGAGATTCTGGCGAAGTGGGAAGGTCCAAGTATGGAGGTATCTACTATAATCCGTGATGCAACCAAGAGCTTCACTGCAGGCGCAAGCACTGCTGTAGGTGTCTACGGTGCGGTAGGTTCACTAGGCTCAGCATCAACTGGTACAGCAATTAGTTCTTTGAGCGGTGCAGCTGTGCAAAAAGCCATACTGGCGTGGTTAGGAGGTGGTTCATTAGCTGCTGGAGGTGGAGGTATGGCAGTCGGTGCCCTAACATTAGGCAGCCTGTTTGTTGGGCCTGCTGCGCTTGTCTCGGGTTTTGTTGAGATGTCTAAAGCAGCCAGATTCGTGACGGAAGTCGAGGCAAAACAAGCGGAAATGCAAGTAGCCAGGGTTCAAATCAAGCAGCAGATAGAAATGATCGGAGTCTATCGGCATCGTATTCGTGAACTGCGGGGATCAATTGATGAAACAGAGAAATCTCTTCAAAGACTGATTCAGATGGGAGATCCTGCAATTAATGAAGATGCATATAAGGTTTGGCTTACTGCGAAGACCTTGGGCGAGCTTCTTGATACACCGATCACAAGTGAGTACAACGAACCGCTAGACAAAGAGTAACGAAGGCTGACATCAACCGGTAGGAAATCAACCCCTAGAAAACTATCATAAAAGGGCACAACTTCGAAGACAGTTTAGCCGGAGTGGAATATAGTGGCGAACGTACGAAAAACCATAAAACTGGCGAAATCGATAAATAGTGCCGACGCATTGACGACACTAAAGGAAGCGATCGCATATTATAAAACACGCCAAGTAGAACAGACGAAAAGAGAAGAGATATGGTCCAAGCGTGATGTCCTCATATTGGCACTAAACAACGAGAAGGATGTGCTCCTTTCATACTTTGAATACCGTTTCTCAGAGCGCAGGGATTCACTAGAGCAGTTCTACAACTTACTTCATAAATCAGTAGACTCAGGGAATGAGATCCAACTACAGACTGCACTGACAGGAATCTTAGGGATTATTCAGGAGAACCCACTAAGTGACTTCGCTGAATTCAGGAAAAACATGGCTAATCCGAATTTCACATTAGAGCTTTAGAAACTGGCAATGGATTTGCATCCCAAGGTCTTATTTCTGGTATCGACGCTCGGTCGGTCGAAATAAACACTGAACGATTTAAATCTAAACTATCCCAAATTGGAATTTATCCACGTATGATTCCCCGCGATCACTGGCTCATCGGATCCAAGGGCGTATATCACGGCACCATCGGTGGATCCTGGACGCGCATCGGCGCCCAGGAGTACGGCATCTCCAGCCTGATCCGGGAACCGGGTCGCCTGGTGGCGGGTGCGAGCTGGGGCAGCGGGCTTTGGGAATGGCCGAACGACGCGAACCAGGGGGACCAAGCGGACCAGGCGGGCCCGTCCGACCGGTCCGATCTGGCGGAACGCTGGAAGCAACTGCACGACGAGACGCTCACCGAGATCATGGCCATCGCGTCGATCGAAGGATCGCCGGGCGTGGTCGCGGGATCTCCTTACGGCATTGCCACGGGTCGCTACGATGAACGCGGAGCGGCACGCTGGACGCACCACTCGGACGCGCTCCGTGTCAATGAGCGTTTCACCAACGCCATTCTGGTGCATCCCGACGAATCCACAACGTGGTTGATCGGCACCGAAGGCGGCGTCCTGATCGCGGACGACTCGGGTGCGGCGTGGCGGCGGACGAGTATCTCGGGTACTGCGGTTCGCGCGCTTGCGTTCATTCACGGACAGTTCTGGGCGGGTACCGACGACCAGGGCATCTGGCGCAGCGAGGATGGCGAACGCTGGGTTTCGGCGGGCCATACGCCGGACGGTGGCGCAGTCTTCGACCTGAGACCGGCCGGCGATGATATCATTGCGGCCACGGAACACGGCGCGGCCATCGGAGACGGATCGGGTCACTGGGACCGCAGGGGCCCCCGGCACCTGTGCGCGGCACTGGCCTGTCATCCTGCATCGACGTCGATCTGGTTGGCCGGCGCCACACCGGGCGGGCTGTGGTACACGGACGATGGCGGTCATTCGTGGCATCAAATACCGGGATTTGTAAACGTACGGGCCATCATCGCACCTGAAGCATAGCCAGTAGAAGTCGGGCGAAACGCCCGAAGCGCAGTCAAGCGAAGCATTGTCACAACCTGGAAATCTTATGGACCAGGCAACTTACAACAGGCAGGTGGACGAGCGGGCCGACCGGGTCGTCCGGCAATGGTCGAAGCGGGACGGCGGCGGCCTGTGGGACCTGAACGCGCACCTGGCGACCGGCATGGACGACGCGAAGGTCGTCGACATCGTGCGGAACGCGCTCTCGGACCAGACGGATGGATGGGGAGGCCGCCCCGCCGGCGGTCCGTTCCACGTGTATCCCTGCGGCGCGCTCATCGCCCGGTGGCCCGACCGGCTGCCAGCGGCAGCCCTGGAGATCATCCGGGATTTCATGATGGACGGTGTCCTCGAGCGCGGCAATACGGAGAACCACTGGCTGATGTTCTACGTGGGCAACCTGCTGGCGGCGGAACGGTGGCCGGACGCGAAATGCATGTGGAACGGCCTGTCCGCGGAAGCCAACCGGGCCGAGGCCATGCGCTGGATCCTTGGGATGATCGAGCGAACGGCCGTCAATGGCCACCACGAATACGACTCCCCCCAGTACCACGTGGAGCACATGGTGCCGATGATAACGCTCGCGGACCACGCGGCGGACCCCCACCTGCGCCGCCAGATCGAGCAGGTCCTCTCGTTGTACGTGGCGGACATGGCGCTTGAGTACTACTACGGTGCTTGGGCGGGCGGGCACAGCCGCGAAGGATACCGGGAGAACACCTGGCGGAAATCCGGCGCGATTTCCGCGCTCCAGTACCTGTACTTCGGCGACGAGGAGTTCGAACCGAAGCACCACGTCCATGGATTCTGCATCCCGCCGGCTACGGCCGCCTACCGGCCCCCGGCCCTCTTCGCGGAGATGGCCGTGGACCGGTCCTCGGCCCATGTCGTCAAGAAGACCAAGGCGCCCAGGACGATCTACCGCCGCGTGGAGCACGAGGCGCGGCCGGTCAGAAAGTACACGTACATGAGCCCGTCCTTCGCCCTCGGATCGTCGCAGCTGGGCCTGCCGGGCCCCGGGGCCGGCCCCATCGATCTGATTTCATGGGACCTGACCTGGCGTGGAGAGAACCAGCAGGCCAAGATCTGCTGCAACCATCCCTATCGCAGCCCGGAGCGGTTCAGCGCCTTTCTCGTGGGCTATCCGCAGCAGATCAGGCGGCAGATCGGATCCGACAAGCCCTACCTCCAATGGCCCGACCGGCTCTTCGGCGCGTCGCCCTATGAAAGAATGATGCAGCACGAGGGCACCGTCATCGTCCTGTACAAGATCCCGCCCGACGACGAGGCGCCTTTCATCAACCTGTTCCTGCCCCGGTCGATCGGCTGGGTGGAGCGGGACGGCTGGATCATGGGAGATACCGGCGCCGGCGCCTATATCGCCCTTTATCCGATCGGTCCTTACGCGTGGTCGGAAATCCGGGAGGAAGGGTCCATGCGCCACCTGGCGGCGAATCCCGACCAGATCGACGGCTGGCTCCTCAGGATCCCGGACGTGCATGGCGGTCTGATCCTGGAAGCCCGTGAAGCCGGCGACGAGGAATCCTTCGAAGCGTTCTGCACGCGCCGCGCCGCCTTACAACCCGATCTGTCCGGATGGCCGGGGAGCGACCGCGTCGCCGTCGAAACGCTGGACGGAAGCCAGATGGAGATGTTCTTCGATGGTCAGCACAGGGTGGACGACGAGACCATCGACTACGACGCCTATCCGCTGTACGAAGCGCCCGGGGTGGACGCGCCCATGGGCACGGGGAAGATGACTTTTACCCATGGTGACCAGGAAGTCCGACTGGACTTCGGGGTCGACGCCTCGAAACCCCTCATGCCCATACGGGTTATCGGGTAGGCCACGCCACACCGCGCACACCGACACACGCCACCTTTTTCATTCTTCTTCCAACCCGTCCCACGACACTTCCGCGCCCAGGGCGCGCAGGTTCTCCACGAAATTCGGATGGGCCCGGCGGATGGACTCCGCACCGTTGATGACGCTGGTGCCGGGGATGCTCGCGGCGGTCATGTACAGGGCCACGGCCGCCCGGATGATGTACGGCGCTTCCACCGTGGCAGGCTGAAGGGGACGGTTTCCGAAGACGATGATGCGGTGGGGGTCGTTGATGACCGCGTGGGCGCCGAACTTGACCAGCTCCGAGATCCAGAAGAAGGCACCTTCGTACACCTTGTTCCAGAACATGATCGATCCCTCGGCCCGGATGGCCAGGGGGATCATCAGGGGCAGGAGATCGGCGGGCAGGTAGGGCCAGGGGGCGGCCTCGATCTTGGCCAGGATATTGGACGTGAAGGGGTTTTCGATCCGGTGTGGCTGGCCGTTCCGCACCAGCGCGGTATCGCCCTCGTATTCGATGGTTACTCCCAGTTTCCGGAAGCAGCGGTTGATCAGGTCGAAATGTTGGGGTATGGCCTGCTCGACCCGCACTTCGCCGCCCGTCATGGCGCCCACGGCGAGGAACGTCGTGATCTCGTGATGATCGGGCGTGATCTCCACCGTGCCGCCACCGAGCCGGTCCACGCCCTGGATATGCAGGACGTTCGCCCCGATGCCCTCGATCCTCGCCCCGAGGGTGTTGAGGAAATGGCACAGGTCCTGCACATTGGGTTCGCAGGCCGCGTTGACCAGGGTCGATTTGCCCTCGCCCAGGACCGCGGCCATGATGAAGTTCTCCGTCCCGGTCACCGATACGTAATCCTGCCAGATCCGGTCGCCCCTGAAACGGCCGTTCAGCTCGAATTCAATGGGATCTTCCGATACGAGGCGCCCCCCCAGCGAGCGCAGCAGTTCCACGTGCGGATCGATCTCCCGCACGCCGAGGGCGCATCCCTTGACGTTCGCGAAGCGGATGGAACGGGTTCGGTGCAGCAGGCCGGGCAGGAGGAGCAGGGCCGAGCGCATGCCCTCCGGCAGGGCCACCTCGCCGGTGTCGTCATGGAAGCCGGCGTTGTTGATTTGAAGCGTGCCGGCGCCCTGGTCCCATTCGATCCGCGATCCCAGGGCCTCGAGGAAGGCGACGATCTTCTGCACGTCGGTGATGTCCGGCACGTTCTGGATCGTCACCGTCTCGTCGGTCAGCAGGGTGGCGCAGAGAATGGGGAGCACGGCGTTCTTGTTGCCGGACGGAACGACCGTGCCGGAAAGGGGCTTTCCGCCTTCAACGATCAGACTGGCCATGGGGTTCCTTACAGATTCGATGTGCTGACGGGGTCTTCGGCCACCATGTTGCGGCCCATAGTGCGGTCCATAGTAATGCTAACCGAGGCCGCAGGTAATCAGTTCCTTCACAGGACGGAATTCGACCAGGCCGATCTCCTGGAATCGCCCCGAAATCGGTTGGAAAGCCTCACGACAGTACGCTACGGCCGCAGTCACTTCGGCCGCCGACAGGTCGATGGCGACCGTACAGTGCGGCACCCAGTTGCCGGGCAGGTAGTAGCTCATGCCCGCGTTCTCGTGCTTCGAAAACCCCTCGTGAAATTGCGCGTGGACTTCCAGCAGCCGGCGGGTTACCACGGGCGCCAGGAAAACCACGCCTTCCTGGCCGGGGAAAGTCCCCAGGCTGCTCAACATGAAGTCGAACGGATCGATGGATCGCGCGAATTCGAGCAGTCGCTCCGGGAAATCGGTCGTCTCGAGGCCGTCGCCGTAGACCGCGAGAGAAACGTGAGGCCGGGCACCGAGTTCCGACAGAGAGGGCTTCCCCAGGGCCGCGGCCAGACCGTCCCAGATGTCGCGAACGGCCCGTTCGCTCGCATCGTCGTAAAACAGTTCGATCGCGTAACCCATCAAATCAAAATACGCATTGGAACTTGCAAGTCAACCGCACCGGAAAACATCATCGCCCGGAACCCGACCGCTCCGGCGACTGCGCAATTTCGGCCCGTCTGCGCCTCATCTGAGCCCGTCTGCCCTTCCTTGACAGCCTGAATCCACCCGTCTATCTTGCTCAAGACCGTCTGACCCTGAACGTCCCTTGAATTTCACTTGAAGCACGCGTTGGATGCGGTCGTCCGGCACCACCGGGCGTCCGGGGTCCTTCATCATGAAAATAACCGCCATCAAAACGTATGCCGGCACCTTCGGGAACCGCTCCCGGGGCCTTGTGAAGGTGGAGACGGACGAGGGCCTGTACGGTTGGGGCGAGGCCTACTCAGTCGGTCCGGACAAGTCCGTCGAACCGATCGCCGACTACATCTTCGAGATGATCAAGGGAGAAGACCCCCGCCGCATCGAATACATCATGCTGAAACTGTTCCAGCAGTTCCGTTTCCCGCCGGGCGGGACGGGCCTGGCCGTCATGTCCGCCGTGGATCATGCCCTCTGGGATATCAGCGGCAAGGCGGCCGGACTGCCGGTGTACATGCTCCTGGGCGGGACGGTCCGGGACCGTGTGCGGGTGTATCACGGCGTCGGCGGCAATGCGGAAGATTTCGTGGAACGGGCCAGTGCGCTTCATGAGGTGTGGGGGTTCACGGCGTTTAAGACCAGCCCGTACCAGGTCGATATCGAGGCCGAGCGCTGGGGCCGGGTCTGCAACGCCGCCGCGCGGTTTTTCGAGGATGTGCGGAACAACACACCCGACGAATGGGAGATCGCCTTCGATCCCCACGCCCGGATATTCGAACCGGTCAGGGCCTTGCAGCTCGCCAACGCCCTGGCGCCTTACGATCCCTATTTCTACGAAGAGCCGCTCCGTCCGGAGCACCGGCCCGCCTGGTCCCGGCTGCGGTCACAGATGCAAGTCCCGCTGGCCACGGGCGAGTCGTTGTACACGCGCTTCGAGTTCCTCGAGCTCATGGCCGCACAGGGCGCCGACATCATCCAGCCGGACGTCTGCGTGTGCGGCGGCCTGCTGGAGATGCGCAAGATCGCGGCCATCGCCGAAGCCCACTACGTCACCATGGCGCCGCACAATCCCATGGGACCCCTGGCCACTGCCGTCAACGTGCACTTCGCGGCGGCCACCCCCAATTTCAAGATCCTCGAGTACGTCCTGCCCGTGGGCACGGAATGGGAGCAGTGCATAATCGACCCCTACCTGCCCGAAGACGGGTACTTGCCGCTTCGCGATGCGCCCGGTCTCGGTATCGACGTGGATGAAGAAGCCGTTAAGGACAACGAGGTCGTCCACTGGCAGCGTACCTGTTACGTCCGTCCGGATGGGTCTACGGGGTATATCTGATCGATCGCGCAATAATGCGTCAGCGATCGATACGTCGCATGGCGATTCAGATGCGTCGCTGGAGATTCAGTTGGGTCGCACGGCAGACCAGTTGTACAATTGTACAATAGGTTGATTTGCATTGAATTCGTTTGGCATTGAAAATGATTCCACCTGTGATAGGGGGAGAAACGCACATGTATAAGTTACGTCCGAACACGAGGACAACGGGTCTGGCGGGAAGAACCGGTCCGGCGGGAATAATCGGACCAGCGGGAAGAACCGGTCCGGCGGGAAGAACGGGTCTGGGGCGCATGACGGGGCTGATGATTTCGGTCCTGTGCCTCGGCGTGATGTCGTCCTGTACCAGTGAAGCCTTCCAGGTGGAATGGCGCGCGTACGCCGGGGACCACGCGAGCACCAAGTACGCTCCCCTGGCCGTGATCGACCGGCATAACGTGATGGACCTCGAGGTCGCGTGGCGCTGGGATTCCATCGACAACGCCATCCTGGAGGCGGATTCGACCCTTCGGGTATTCGTAAACGAGGCGACGCCGCTGAAGGTCGGCGGCGTGCTGTACACGAGTACGGCCCTGAGCCAGGTGGCGGCCATCGACGCGGCCACGGGGGAGACGATTTGGTCATACGATCCCGGGACGTGGAAGGATGGTACGCCCGCGAACGTGGGTTTCGTCCATCGCGGCGTGGCCTACTGGGAGGAGGGCGACGACCGGCGCATCCTCTATGCCACGGGTGACGCCTGGCTGATCGCGCTGGACGCGGGGACGGGCGAACCGGTCCCGGGCTTCGGCGAGAACGGCCGAGTGGACCTGACGAAGGGCCTACGCCGTCCCGTCGACCGGAGCCTCTACGCCGTTTCCAGTCCGCCGGTGATCGTCCGCGGGGTGGTCGTGGTGGGGGCGACGGTGCTGGATTCCTTTGCCGTCGACCGGATGCCCGACGCGGCCATGCCGCCCGGCGACGTGCGCGGGTTCGACGTACGGACGGGCGAACAGAAGTGGGTGTTCCAGACCATTCCGCAGGAGGGGGAGTACGGCAACGAGACCTGGCTGGACGAGTCCTGGAAGACCGCGGGCAGCACGAACGTGTGGACGTGGATGAGCGCGGACGAGGAGCTCGGCTACGTCTATCTGCCGGTCAGCACGCCCACCAACGATTTCTACGGCGGCCACCGGCTCGGTGACAATCTCTTCGCCGAGAGCCTGGTCTGCGTCAACGCCGAGACCGGCGAACGGGTCTGGCACTTCCAGGCGGTGCATCACGGCATATGGGACTACGATCTGCCCGCCGCGCCGAATCTGGTGGACATCACGGTGGACGGCCGCGAGATCAAGGCGCTGGCCCAGGTCACCAAGCAGGGATTCACCTTCGTCTTCGACCGGGTGACCGGCGAACCGGTCTGGCCCATCGAGGAGCTTGAGACGCCGCCGTCCACCGTACCCGGAGAAACCGCCTCGACCACGCAGCCCTTTCCCACGAAACCGGCGGCCTTCGAGCGCCAGGGGCTGACGGAGGACGATCTCATCGATTTCACGCCCGAACTGCGCCAGGCGGCCCTGGACGCGATCGCGGCATACGACCATGGTCCGCTTTTCACGCCGCCGACCACAAGAGGCGTCATCGCGGTGCCCGGGCTGGTGGGCGGCGCGAGTTGGTCGGGCGCGGCCGTGAACCCGGAAACGGGCATGCTGTACGTGCCGTCCTACAGCCTGCCTGCCATCATGACGGTAAACGCGTCGGAGGAGGATGCGCCTTACGCGTACACCGGACGGTTCGCCTACGGACCCACCGTCATGGACGGCCTTCCGGTGATCAAGCCGCCCTACGGCCGCATCACCGCCATCGATCTGAACACGGGCGAGCACGTGTGGATGAGTCCGGTGGGCAGCGGACCCCGAAACCACCCGGCCCTGGAAGGCCTGGACCTGCCGCCCCTGGGATGGGACAGGCGCACCTTTCCGCTGCTGACACCGTCTTTGCTGTTCGCCGCACAGATGGGGATCGTGCTGGACCGGGAGGTGTCGGACCGCGGCAACGCCATGACCTACGATTCGGAGAGCAACGAGGCGTTCCTGCGGGCCTTCGATCCGGATACCGGCGAACTCCTCGCGGAAATCCCGCTGCCCGGCAATGCGACGGGCAATCCCATGACCTACATGGTGGGTGGAAAACAGTATATCGCCGTACCGATCGGCGGGGCGTCCGAGAGGGCGGAACTGGTGGTGCTGGGCCTGCCGTAAGGGCTACAGCCGGTTCAGCAGCCGCAGCATGATGGCCTTCTGCGCGTCCAGCCGGTTCTCCGCCTGGTCGTAGATGATCGACTGCTCGTGCTCGATCATGTCTTCGGCGATCTCGTAGCCGGGATGGATGGGCATGTCGTGCATGATCTTCGCGCGGCTGCCGGCGAGCAGGGACGCGTTGATCTGGTAGGGCATCATGATCCCGCTCCGCTTTTCCTTCTCGGCCGCGTAGGCGGGATCGTTGAAGAGTTCCATGTCGAGCCAGGTGTCCGTGTAGACGTAGTCGGCCTCCGCGACCGCCGCCGAGGCGTCCAGCGTCTCGGTGAGCAATCCCCTGTCCAGCAGCTTCTTCCGGCTTTCCTCGTCCACACTGGCCGGCTCCCGGATCGGACAGACCAGCGTCAGGTGCACGCCCAGCGGCGCGGCGATGGAAACCAGCGAATTTACCACGTTGTTGTACACGCCGATGTAGGCCAGCCGCGCGCCTTCCACGCCCTCCGGACGGTCTTCGGCGATGGTCAGCACGTCCGCCAGCGCCTGGCAGGGGTGGTACAGGTTGCAGCACCCGTTGATGACCGGTACCGTGGAGGCCTTCTCCATCTCCAGCAGATCCCGGTTGTCCTTCAGCCGCGCCATGATGATCGCGGCGTTGCGGCCGAGGTACCGCGTCTCGAAGCGCACCTTGCTCAGGGTGAAGTTGGTCGTCATCCAGTCCAGGTTGATGGCGTGGCCGCCCATTTCGGTCATGCCCGCCTCGAAGGACACCCGGGTGCGCGTGGACGTCTTCTGGAAGATCATGACCAGCGTGTTGCCCTGCATGCGGCCCTGGTATTCCCAGCGGTAGTGCTTGACGCGCCGGGCCAGGTCGAGGATCTCCACGATCTCGCCGTCGTCCCAGTACTTCCAGTCGATCAGGTGCTTGATGTCAGCGGACATGCTCGCTTCCTTTATTCAGGCGCCGCAAAAACGTCGGCCGAAATCTCCGGGTTGATTTCGATAGTCTGAGTCACCGACTCGCCGCTGGGATTCCCGTTTTGTTTCATTGATTCGTTGAAGGGCAGTTTGATCCCCCCGACTTTGCGGTAATCGCTCATGGTCGATTCGGCTTCCACTGGGCCCTGCTGGGACATGGACTGGCCGGCCTTCTTGAGCGGCAACATGGTCTCCGCGTCCAGGTACAGCCTGAAGGGGTTCAGCCCCGGAGGCGTAATCAGAAGCGCTTCCGCCGTTCTCCCTTCGATTTCTTCCTGCCCAGTATGTTGCACCGTCAACCCTTCCGCATCCATCCGGTTGTACAAATAGACCAGGTTCCGCCAGAGTTCCTCTCGCATCGAGTCCCGCTGCTGGTCCGGAAGGGGCTGCGTATTGCCCATGGGGTCGACCACCCAGGCCTTGTCGCCGGTCATTGTCATATCGATCTGACCCATAGGCGTCTTCATGGTCGTCTTCATTTTATCCGGAAACGCGACCAGGCTTTCCACGCCGATGACCATCTCACCCATGGGCCTGACCACCGTGACTTCCGCGGTTACACGGACCGCCTGAACCGCGGCCAAGGCATCAAGCCCTCCCATGGCTTCCGCCGAGCGCATCAGCAATTCCTTGCCCATGGCCACGTCGTCCTCGGTGGCTTCCGGGGCTTCCACGGTCGGGACCGCGATGGTCACGTCGATCTCGTTGACCTCGCCGAACGCCGACAGCGGCTCGTCGAAATCCTGGTCGTTCCCGACCACGACGAGGCGAGTCTTGTCCGGCTGCAGGTATTCGCGGGCTACGCGCTTGACGTCTTCCACGGTCACCTTTTCTACCTCGGTCTTGGTCTTTTCGAGGAAATCCTGGGGATAACCGTAGTACTCGTAGGTCATCTGCCGGTTGATGATCTCCCGGCGGGTATCGAAATTGAAGACGAAGGAATTCAGGAAACTTTCCTTGGCCAGCCCCAGTTCCTCTTCCGTGATTTCATCGGTCTTCATCCGTTCCACTTCGTGCCGGAGAGACCGGATCGCCTGCGCCGTGGTTTCCGAACTGGTCATGCAGGCCACGTAGAAAATACCGGGGTAGGTGTAGTTGGCGCTGTAAATGCCGAAGACCGCATACGCCAGGCCCTGCTCGGATCGCACGTTGCGAAAGAGCCGTCCGGAAAACCCGCCGCTGAGGATGTCGTTCATGACCCGCAGGGCGAAGTAGTCGGGATTGTCCATGACGCCGCCGATGTGGCCGAGTACGACCGTGCTCTGATTGATGTCGTCCTTCCGGATGAAGTTCACCGAACTGTCGAAGGTATAGTCGACATCGGGCAGATCGGGCCGCACGAACCCGGTCTTCTCCCATCCCCCGAACACATCGGAAATCTTCTTTACCATCTCGTCCGTATCGAAATCCCCCCACACGCCGAGCATGGTATTGTCCGGGTGGAACCAGGCCTGGTGAAAGGCCACGAGGTCATCACGGGTAATGGCGTCGATGGTGGCGTATTCGGCGTGCCGCGCGTACACGCTCTCCGCCCCGTAGATCAGCTTTCGGAACTCCCGGAAGCCCATGTTGGTCGGGTCGTCGTTTCGACGCGAAATCGTGGACCGCACCGTGACTTTCGCCAGTTCGATCTTGTCTTCGGGAAAGGCGGGATGCATGAGAACGTCCGCGAGGATGGGCAGCACGGTATCCACGTTGTCCTTCAGGACCGACATGAATGCCGATCCGGAAACCGGTCCGATACTCGTTTCCACGGCCGCTCCGAGCCCCTCAAGGGTCTCGTCGATCTCGTCGCCCGACATGTTCGTGGACCCTCCCGTGCGCATTACCGACCCCGTGATACCGGCCAGGCCGATCTTGTCCGCCGGTTCGTTGACCGAGCCCACGCCGAAGCGGGCGCTCAGGTTGATCATCGGAAGCCGGCGGTCTTCCACCAGGTACAGGATGATCCCGTTGTCGAGGACCACCCTGGTCGGCGTCGGGGTGACGATATCGTTGAGCGGCGGGAATTCAAGCTCTCTGTAGTCCTTCTGGGCCGCGACCGGCATGGCCGAAAAGATCATGCCAGCCAGCATCAGGCCGAGTGTAGCGACTTTCAGACGGGTACTGCGCATGGGTTCGACTCCTGTGTTCAGGGCAGAGGACGTGGTCGTCGGTCCGTGGTTATTCGGTTCCATCATCATCCATGGTAACGATCGAAGCCACCGTCCGGTTCTTGGGAACCAGGTACTGGTTGGCTACGCGCTTGATATCTTCGGCGGTCACTTCATTGATCGCGTCGATACTGTGGAAGAGGTTCCGCCAGTCACCCGTAAGCACGTGGAAATAAGCCATTTGAAGCGCAAGCCCCATATTGGATTCGAGCTGGCGGATCAGGTTTACGCGGGCCCGCACTTTTGCCCTGGACAGCTCCTCTTCGGTGACTTCCTCGTTCCGGATGCGTTCGATTTCCTCCTCGATGGCCTGCTCCGTATCCGCAGCGGTGTGGTCTTTGCTCGGAAAGGCGAAAAACACCATCATGTTGGGGTACTTGCTGCCGGGAAAGTCCGTGAAGGAGGAAGCGTTCACCGCGATCTTCTGTTCCTTGACGAGTTTCGTGTACAGTCGGCTGGTGCGGCCGCTTCCCAGGATATCCGACAGTACGTTGAACACCACGTCGTCTTCATGGTTGATGTCGACCTTGTGGTAGCCCATCAAAATCACCGGCTGGGCCTTGTCCTCCATGATTACGCGACGCTCCGCGATCTGCGGCGGCTCTACCGTTTCAACCGGTTCGATCGGCGGCCCGGCCGGAAGGCGGTCGAAATACGCGTGGGCCAGTTCCTTCACGTGCGCGGGGTCCGCGTCGCCCGAGATGATGATCGTCAGGTTGTCGGCGCCGTAGTACCGCCCGAAGAAATCCATCGCCTCCGCACGGGTCATGGAGTCCAGGTCAGACATGTGGCCCAGGGTCGGCTCGCCGTAGGGATGGGCCTTGTAGGCGGCGCTCAGCATCTCCTCCACCAGGCGTCCGACCGGACTGCTTTCACTCATCCGGCGTTCTTCCTTGACCACGTCCCGTTCGATGAAGAACTCCCGGAGCACGGGATTGAGGAAGCGGCTGGACTCCAGCGCGAAGAACAGCTCGAGCTTGTTGGAAGGGAGACTGTAGAAATACCGCGTGGCATCCCGGCTGGTGGTGGCGTTCAACCCCGTGCCGCCGGCGCGATCGATGGCTTCGTCCATCGCGCTGGACTCGGCGAGTTCCCGGGCCGCTTTCTTGGCGTCCTCGAAGGCCTGCTCCAGGCTCGCCAGGCGCTCGGGGTCGGCCAGGTGGCCCTTGTGCCGCTCGTTCCGGAGATCGTCGAAAATCTCGTCCACCTTTTCCATGGCCGCAAACTCGGCTTCCAGGTCCATGGCGCCGATGGTCGTGGTGCCCTTGAAGGCCATGTGCTCGAAGACGTGGGCCAGGCCCGTGATGCCCTTGACCTCGTCCACCGATCCGACGTCCGCGTAGGTGAGGACGGAGAGAACGGGGGCGTCATGGTTCTCCACCACGATGAAGGTGAGTCCGTTGTCGAGCGTGAATTCCGTGACGTTCTGCTCGAAGGCGGCCAGATCCTGGGCCTTCGCCGTACCGGACAGGCCGGACAGTCCAGGCAGTCCAGACAACGCAAGGATCGCGATCACCATCGGGATGTATCGCGTCAATCGGGATTTCATGTAATCAACCTCCAGGGGAATTTGTTATATCGCGTTAAACAATACGTTAAGGACAATCTCATTTTATCAAACACTGGTTGAAATCGTATTCGCCTTTTCGAGCTCGCCAAGGTACGCGCCCACGGCGTCCTTCAGCCCCATTTCCAGCGCGTCGGCGACCAGCGCGTGGCCGATCGAGACTTCGAGTACGTTCGGTACGGTACCGCAGAACACCGCCAGGTTGTCCAGGTTCAGATCGTGTCCCGCGTTGACGCCCAGGCCGATCTCGTGGGCGTGTTCCGCCGCCCTGGCGAAGGCCGACAGTACGGGCTGCATCTCATCGGGTCCCATCGCGAAGGCCACGGCATAGGGTTCGGTGTACAGCTCGATCCGGTCCGCGCCGATCTCGGGCACCCGCTCGATCTGGTCGAGGTCCGCGTCCATGAACAGGCTGACCCGGCAGCCAAGGTCCTTCAGCTCCGCGATGATCGGTTTGAGCCTTTCGGCATTGGCCTTCACGTCCCAGCCGTGGTCCGAGGTGAATGCGTCCGGGTCGTCGGGGACCAGCGTGGCCTGCGTGGGCCGGGTCTTGCGGACGATATCCATGACCTGGTGGAAGGGATTGCCCTCGATATTGTATTCGATCTCCGGGTAGTCCTTCAGCATCTCGCCCAGATCGTCCACGTCGCCCGGCGTGATGTGCCGCTGGTCGGGCCGGGGGTGCACCGTGATGCCGTAGGCCCCGGCCTCGATCGCGGTCCGGGACAAGCCCGTCACGCTGGGTATGCCGTGCAGGCGCGTGTTCCGCAGCAGGGCTACCTTATTCACGTTAACGCTGAGTTTAGTCATAGACTTTGTATTCCCTTAGACTTCCCTTTTCCTTCAAACGTTCCGCGGGCCGCGCGGCCGGCCGGCCTTGCCGGGTCAGGTCCATGCCGCGCGCCCGGCCGGACCGCGCCGGGTCCCTCCGGCTGTCCGGCATCACCCGGGCATCCATGGCGGCAGGGCTCCGTGCGCGGGCAGTCGGATGAACCGCGCGCTGTTGATGGCCGGGTGGCGCAGTATCTCGTCGATGGAAGCCTGGGGCGGTTCGTCGTCCAGGTTCAGCACGCCCACGGCTTTGCCGCCGGGCTCGTTCCCCAGCCTGCCCACGGCCATCTGGGCGATGTTGACCTTGTACCTTCCGAAGGTATCGCCGATGGCGCCGACGATGCCGGGCACGTCGCTGTGGTGGAAGACCAGGAGGTTGCCGTCCAGGTAGGCCTCCATGCGGTGTTCGCCCAGGCGGATCAACCTCGGCATGTTGTTCCCGAAAACCGTTCCGTCGGCCCGGAACGTCTCGCCGGCGCAGTCGATCTCCACGCTGATGGCCGAGGAGAAGAAGCCCGCCGCGCTGCGGGTCTCCTCGTTCAGGTGGATCCCGCGTTCGCGAAGGAGCATCTCGCCGTTGACGATATTGACCTCTTCGTCGAGGGCGTGCTCGAGCAGACCCGCGCAAAAGGCGGAGGTGAGCAGGCGCGTGTTCTCATCGACGACTTTGCCCCGGTAGGTGATGCGGCACGCGCGCATACCGCCGCTGTGCCACTGGGAAAGCAGGATGCCAAGCCGGTAGGCCACGTCGAGATATCCTCCCAGCGTCTGGTACGTATTCGAATCGATGGTGACGGCGTTCACGGCGTGGCGGACTTCACCCGTAACCAGGAAGTTGACCAGCAGGTCCACGGCCTCCACCGCGACGTCGGCCTGCGCCTCTTCCGTACTCGCCCCGAGATGGGGGGTGCACAGCACGCCGGGCATGTGAAACAGCGGGCTGTCGACACAGGGCTCCTCTTCGTAGACGTCCAGCGCCACGCCGGCCAGTTTCCCGGATTCGAGGCCCCGGACCAGCGCTTCCTCGTCGTAGATACCGCCGCGGGCGCAGTTGACCAGCCGCGCGCCCGGTTTGAGCAGGTCGATCTCCTCGTGGCTCACCAGGTGGCGGGTCTCCGGCGTCAGCGGCGTATGCACGGTCAGGTAATCCACCTCGGGCAGCAGGTCGCGCACTTCGTCGACGTACTCCACGCCCAGCTTGGCGGCCTGCTCGGGCGAAAGGAAGGGGTCGAAACCGATGACGCGCATGGCGAAGGCCTTCGCCCGCGCGGCGACCTCCCGGCCGATGCGTCCCATGCCGATGACACCCAGGGTCTTGCCGGCCAGCTGGACCCCCGTGAAGGCGCCGCGGTCCCACCGTCCTTCCATGAGACTCCGATTCGCCGGCGCGATGTTGCGCGAAAGGGCCGCGATGAGGGTGAACGTGTGCTCCGCGGTGCTCAGGGTATTGCCGGTGGGCGTGTTCATGACCACGATACCCTGGCGGGTCGCCGCGACACGGTCGATGTTGTCCGTGCCCACGCCCGCGCGCACGATACCGCAGAGGCGCCCGTTGCCTTTCAGCACGTCCGCCGTGATCTTCGTCTCGCTCCGGCAGATGGCGCCGTCGTATTCCAGGAGGGCGTTGCGCAGCGCATCGCCGCCGAGGCCGGTACGCACGTCGTGGGTTACTTCATTCGACCCGGAGAGCCGTTCGAGCCCTTCCCGGGCCAGTTTGTCGAGGACGATTACGCGATGCATGACGTGCCGGGCACTCCCTGAACGTGTTCTGGAAATCTGGCCTGAAGTCCGGCCTGAATCCGGTATGAAACCAGTCTGCACCTGGCCAGACAGCCAGACAGACGGCTGAAATAATGGCCTGTTAAATGGCCGGATCGTCAGTCTGATCGAAGCCTTCCCGCCTGCCACCCGGATCGTGCTCAGACCCGCTCGAAAAAAACGTAAAATACCTTGCGCCGAGGGTTCTCATCAACCTATTTTTCAAGGGTAGTCTCGTATAATCATTCCCTCATTGAAGCCCGTCGGCCAAACTTCAGGCAGGACCCCGCCGGTCCGCATCGGGTGAACTGCGGTATCTGCCCAAAGGACGAACCCCGTGTCCTCGTTCGTACACCTGCACAACCATACCCATTACAGCCTCCTCGACGGCGCCAGCCGCATCGGGGATCTCGCAGAGACCGCCAAAGCCTTCGACATGCCCGCCATCGCCATGACGGACCATGGCAACATGTTCGGCGCCGTGGAGTTCTACAAGACGGTGACGGACGCAGGCCTGAGGCCGATCATCGGATGCGAGCTGTACCTGGCCCCGGGCAGCCGGAAGGAAAAGCGCCCGGTCCGGGGCGGCGACCGGTCCGACCGGTCCACCCAGACGACCCATTTCGTCGTGCTCGCGCAGAACGCGACGGGCTATCGGAACCTGATGAAGCTCACCTCCGCCGGGTACCTCGAGGGGTTCTACTACAAGCCCCGGGTGGACATGGAGTTGCTGGAGAAGCACAGCGAAGGGCTGATCGCCCTGTCCGCCTGCGCCAAGGGGCCGCTGGCCAACCTGGTGGTGGACGGCCAGATCGACCGGGCGCGGACGAAGTGCGCCCAGCTCAAGGAGATCTTCGGGTCCAACTTCTACCTGGAGATCCAGGACCACGGACTGGAGTTCGACAAGCCCATCAACAACGCGATGATCGATTTCTCCCGGGAGTTCGACCTCCCCATCGTCGCGACCAACGACGCCCATTACCTCAAGCAGGGCGACGCGCCGGCCCAGGACGTGCTGGTCTGCATTCAGACCGGGAAGGAACTGAACGACCCCAAGCGGCTCAGGTTCGCCACGGATTCGCTCTACTTCAAGAACGCCGATGAGATGAGCCAGCTGTTCGGCCATGTTTCCGGCGCCCTTGCAAACACCGTGTCCATCGCCGAATCCATCGAATTCGTGCTGGAAATGGGCCAGTTCAAATTCCCCCATTTCCCGCTGCCCGAAGGATATGACAGCGCGGACGCCTACCTGCGCAAGCTGTCATTCGACGGGATGGAGAAGCGGTACGACAGGGTCACCCCCGAGTTGAAGGCCCGCCTCGAATACGAGCTGGGCGTCATCGGCCAGATGGGCTATCCCAGCTACTTCCTCATCGTCGAAGACATCGCCCGGTTCGCCGCGGAGCAGGGCATCCCGCTCATGACGCGGGGGTCCGGCCTGGGATGCATGGTGGCGTACGTGCTGGGAATCACGAACATCGACCCCATCAGCTACGGGCTGCTGTTCGAACGCTTCCTGAATCCCGAGCGCGTCAGCATGCCTGACATCGACATCGACCTGGCGGACCGCGAACGGGACAAGGTCATCAACTACGTGGTGGAGAAATACGGCAAGAACAGCGTGGCCCAGATCATCACCTTCGGCACCATGGGAGCGAAGGCGGCGATTCGCGACGTGGGCCGCGTCCTCGGCATGTCCTATGGCGATGTGGACCGCGTGGCCAAGCTGGTGCCGGGCGAACTGAAGATCACCTTGGACCGGGCCCTCGACCAGGTCCCGGAACTGAAGCAGATGGCCGACGGCGGCGGCACGGAAAGCCAGCTGATCCAGTACGCCAGGACCCTCGAAGGCCTGGCGCGCCACGCGTCCGTGCACGCGGCGGGCGTGGTGATCACGCCGGGCGAGTTGACCGACTACGTGCCGCTGTACAAGCCCAGCAACAAGGATACGATCGTCACCCAGTATCCCGGCGAGCTCATGGAGGACATCGGGCTGCCGAAGATGGACTTCCTGGGCCTGCAGAACCTCTCGGTCATCCAGGACGCCATCGCGATGATCAAGGACACGACGGGCGACGAGATCGAGCTGGACGACATTCCCCTGGACGATCCGAAGACCCTCGACCTGTTCCGCAGGGGCGAGACGACGGGGATCTTCCAGTTCCACAGCGGCTGGCTGCACGAATTTCTGCGCCGGCTCCGGCCGGACGGCGTCGACGACCTGATCGCCATGAACGCGCTCTGCCGGCCCGGCCCCCTGAACGGCGGGGTCGTGGACGACTACATCGACCGCAAGCACGGGCGCAAGGAGGTCACCTATCACCACGCCGTAATGGAGACGGCCCTGAAGGAGACGTACGGCCTCATCGTCTACCAGGAACAGGCGATGCAGATTGCCCGCGACATGGCGGGCTATACCCTGGGCCGCGCCGATTTCCTCCGGAAGGCCATGGCCAAGAAGCAGCCCGAAGTCATGGCCGAAGAACGGCGGAATTTCGTCGACGGCGCCGTGGAGAACGGCATCGAGAAGGATATCGCGGAGGAAGTATTCGGCCTGATCGAGTATTTCGGCGGTTACGCGTTCAACAAGAGCCATTCGGCGGGCTATGCCGTACTCGCTTTCCAGGAGGCCTATCTGAAGGTGCACTACCCGGTGCCTTTCATGGCCGCGCTGCTGTCGAACGAGATGTCCAATACCGAGGAAATCGTCGTACTGATCAACGAATGCCGGAAGATGGGCATCGAGGTGTTGCCGCCCGACGTCAACCGAAGCGACAAGACCTTCGTCGTGGAAGGCCGCTCCATCCGGTTCGGGCTGTGCGCCATCAAGAACGTGGGGCAGGCCGCGGTGGAGTCCATCGTCGAGGCGAGGCGGGAACACGGACTTTTCGAGGATGTATTCGGGCTCTGTGAACATATCGATCTGCGGCTGGTCAACAAGCGGGTGCTCGAGTCTCTGATCCAGGCCGGCGCCTGCGACAGCCTCGAGGGGCACCGGGCGCAGCTCATGGAAGTGCTCGATTCGGTCATAGAAGGGGCGCAGACCCGCCAGCAGGCCCGGGAAAAAGGACAGACCTCCCTTTTCGACCTCGACGCCATGGGAGAAAGCGCCGGACTGGAAGTACACAAGCCCGTGCTTCCGATGGTCCCCCGGTGGCCGGCAAGCCAGGAACTGGGTTTCGAGAAAGAGCTGCTCGGATTCTACGTGACGGGACACCCGCTGAAGGAATACGAGGAAGACATCCGGGCGTTCACGACGGCGGAAATGCGCCGCCTCGAACTCGCCAACGGCCGACAGGACGGCGTCGTGGTTGGAGGTATCGTGACCGAGATCAAGCCCATCGTGGACCGGAACGGCAAGACCATGGCCTTCGTCACGCTCGAAGACTTCTCCGGATCCGGCGAAGTGCTCGTCTTTTCGGAACCTTACGCCCTGTACCGCGATCTTGTGTCGATCGACGCGCTGATTCTCGTGAACGGACACCTGTCGAAAAAAGAAGAGGACAACAAGGTCATCGCTTCCGAGATCATATCATTGACGGATGCCCGGGACAGGCTGGCACGGTCCGTCGTGGTGTCCATGGAGTACGAACAGGTTGGGGATGAGAACCTCGCGTCGCTCAAGGGCGTGCTGGAAACCTACCCGGGAAAATGCGACGTGGTGCTCGAGGTGTCGACGGCCGACCATGGCGAAATCGGCGTCAGGGCGGGGAATCACCTCCAGGTCAGGCCCACGGACGAGTTGCTGAATACGCTGCGGGAGTCGAACGGCGCGAAAGGCGTCCGGCTGGCCGGCGCGCCCGTGCACAGCGGCGAAAGCGGATGGAAACCGGTGGAGATGAACGGCAGGAGACGGAACGGCCGCGGCCGCTGGAACGGGGACGGGAAGTAGGCCGATGCGAATGCAGTGAAGCCGTACGATATAGTGGGAGGTTGTATGTCATTCAGAATGATAACGACTCGTTATGCCGCGCTGATGTTCGCGGGCGTCTTTCTCGCCATGGGTTGCGGCGGCGGCGATTCACCGACCCAGCCGACACCGACCCAGCCAACCACGCCGCCGGCACCACCCCCACCGCCGACGGTCTCTGTAGTCGAAGTCAGTCCGAACACGGCGACGCTGGAAGTAGGTAAAACCCAGGGGTTCGTCGCTACCGCCAAGGCATCAGACGGCACCGTGATTAGCGGCGTCAGTTTTACCTGGTCGAGCAGCAATACGGCCGTGGCTACTATCAACAACAACGGGGTGGCCACGGCCGTGGCCGCAGGCACGGCCACGATCCGGGCGACAGGTAACGGCGTATCGAGCGCACCGGTATCGATCAATGTGACCGAACCGCCACCGCCGCCCACGCCGGTGGTAGCCAGGGTGACCGTGAGCCCATCGGAAGCGATGATCGAGGAGGAGGAAACACAACAGTTTGAGGCCAAGGCACTTACGTCGGACGGTATGGAGATCCCGGACGTGGAGATTACCTGGTCGAGTTCGGACGAGATGGTTTCAACGGTCGATTCGGACGGTCTGGCGACCGGTGTCGGAGCGGGTGAAACGATGATCACGGCTACCGCAGACAGTGTATCCGGCATGGCGACGCTGACGGTGACCGAACCGCCGCCGCCCGAGCCGGTGGTAGCCAGCATAATGGTGAGTCCGGCTGCGATGACGATAATGGTCGGAGGCATGTTCCAGTTCACGGCCGTTGCCATGACAGCCGATAGCATGGTGATTGCGGACGTGGATTTCACCTGGATGAGCGACGATACGGAAGTCGCCACGGTGGATGAAACCGGACTGGTGACGGCCGTCGCCGCGGGTACGGCAATGATCACGGCCTCGGCGGATGACGTAACGAGCATGCCCGCGACGGTCACCGTGGCGGAATCGCCGCCGGAAATCGACAGCGTGGAGATCGTGGACACGATGCCGGTGATGCTCGAGACAGGCGATACCCACCAGCTCATGGCCGTCGCTCGGAATGCCGACGGGACCATGATCGGTGGGGTGGCCTTTGTGTGGTCGAGTGACGACAACGCCGTGGCGACCGTTGATACGACAGGATTGGTTACCGCGGTCGGTGCAGGCATGGCGGACATTACCGCCACGGCCGATGAAATCACCTCCGAACCGGTGAGCGTCACGGTTGCCGAACCGCCGGATGTGGTTCGAGTTGTCGTGGAGCCCATGGTGGCGACGATCGAAGAAGACGAGATGCAGCAGTTTACCGCGACAGCCTACGACGCGGACGACATGGAGATCACGGGCAGGAATACTTCATGGAAAACCGGAAGTACGACCGTGGCGACCATAGACGAAATGGGTCTCGCCACGGGCGTGGGTGGTGGATCTACGTCAATAACCGCAACCGTTGACGATGTATCCGGTACGGCCAGGTTGACGGTGAACGCGGCGTCTGAGCCCGATCCGCCCGATCCACCCGATCCGCCGGATCCGCCCGATCCCATTGTGGCAACCGTGTCGGTGAGTCCGTCATCGCCCTCGATCGAGGAAGGCGAGACCCAGCAGTTTACCGCGACGGCTTCAACGTCGGACGGGACTTCGATCTCGGGCAAGACCTTCAATTGGACGAGCAGCAACACTATGGTCGCGACCATCAACACCTCGGGTCTGGCCACGGCCAAGGATGAAGGGTCCACGACGATAACCGCCACGGTGGACGGCAAGTCCGGTACGGCGACGTTGACGGTGAGTGTGCCGCCGCCCGCAGTGGACCGGGTCGCCGTTTCCCCCTCGTCCCCGTCGATCGAGGAAGGCGAAACGCAGCAGTTCTCCGCGACGGCCTATGAATCGGACAATACAGAGATCCCGGGCAAGACCTTCACATGGACGAGCAACAACACAACAGTCGCAACCGTCAACACCTCGGGTCTGGCCACGGCCAAGGATGCGGGGTCCACGACGATAACTGCGACTGTGGACGGAGTATCAGGCACGGCGACTTTGACCGTGACCGAGCCGCCACCCGTCGTGGACCGGGTCGCGGTGTCTCCTGCTACCCAATCGATCGAGGAGGGCGAGACCCAGCAATTCTCCGCGACGGCCTATGAATCGGACAATACCGAGATCACGGGCAAGACCTTCAGTTGGACAAGCAGCAACACTACAGTCGCAACCATCAACTCTACGGGTCTGGCCACGGCCAAGGATGCGGGGTCCACGACGATCACTGCGACCGTGGACGGCAAGTCCGGCACGGCGATGCTGACGGTGACTGAGCCGGCTCCGCCGCCTGTGGACCGGGTCGCGGTGTCTCCTTCTTCCCCATCGATCGAGGAGGGCGAAACCCAGCAGTTCACGGCAACAGCCTATGACTCGGATAATACAGAGATCTCGGGCAAGACCTTCAGTTGGACGAGCAGCGATACTTCGAAAGCAACGATCAGTTCGTCCGGTTTAGCTACCGCGAAGGCTTCGGGCTCATCGACGATCACCGCGACTACCGACGGTGTATCCGGCACGGCGACGTTGACGGTGACTGAGCCAGCTCCGCCACCGATGTTGAGGAGTCGAACCGGTACGATTAGTGGTTGGCCAGGCTATACATCGGCTGCTGGGTCCGTGACATTCGAAGAAGTCGCCGGTGGGCAACTCAAACTGACGATAACCGGGCTGAACGACGGAGGCGCACCGGATGCGTGGTTGGCTCTTCACACCAGTTCGAGGATGAGCTGGGGCACTAGTGCTTCTTGCCCTGATAACGCAAGATGTTTTGTTGAGATTACAGATGACAACAGTTTCACTAGAACCTGGACTCCTCGACAAGGTGAAGACATCAATTCATACAGTTACGTTGTTATTCACTGCAGGCGTTTCAATACGGGAATTGCTCGGGCATCTCTGAGTAACTGATACTTAAAGGAGCGATAATATGAGCAGATTGGTCTTCTCCATATTGATTTCTGCGGTTGTTATCAGCCATAATTCTGTCACGCACGCTGGCGGATGGACTCAGCCTAAGGGTAAGGGCTATTTCAAACTCGGCGAGCAGATTGTAAGTGCGAATTCCGTATTTCGCGTGAGCGGAGAAAAGTGGGAGATCCCGGTCACCGTTAACCGTTACACTACAAGTTTGTATGGTGAATTTGGGTTAATCGACCGATTAACGATTGTTGGCTACATGCCGTTTTATCAGCACCTTGACTTGGACGGTGACGATACGACGACCGGTATTGGTGACTGGGATATAGGGATAAGGATCGGACTACTCACAAATAGGGCAACGGTGATCAGCCTTCAAGCCATGGCCGGCTTGCCGTTGGGAGAAGCCGATAGGAGTAAGTTTCTATGGACCGGAGACGGCGAATTCAACCAGCATATCGCACTACAGGTAGGACACTCACTTTACCCATTGCCAGCTTACTTGAAAGGTGAAGTTGGATTCAACAACCGGAAAAGTGACGATAATCCCGAAGATGATTATGCCGACGAAATTCGATATAGTCTGGAGGCGGGATATACGATTGCCGAACGTGTGGGTATTTCAGTATGGCTTCGTGGTGTAGACGCAATTGGCGAATTAAACTCACGCAACGACTTTCAGTACGTGTCCTTCGGGCCCGAGGTTCACTTGTACGTTACGCCCAATGCCGGGGTCGCCGCCAGTATGACGAAGTTTACCCGAGGGTATAATGTGCTGGACGCTCCCGCCTGGGAATTCGGGGTGTTTCTGAAACTGTAGGCTGGAGAAGTTCATGTCAAAAACGGTTTTTACGATCATCCTGCTTGCAGGAATCGTCCTTCAGTCATTCCCGACGTACGCCGGTGGGTGGACCCATCCCGCGGGGAAGGGTTACTTCAAGCTGAATCAGCAGTTCATAAATAGCGACACCTATATCCAGCCGTCGGGAGACAAGATCCCCATTACTAAACAGAGCCGATACACAACCAGTCTCTACGGTGAATTCGGTCTTATGGATCGATTCACGGTCGTGGGCTATATTCCTTTCTACCAGCGTATCACCATAGACGCCAAGGCCGATCCCAACACGGCCATGGCGGACTGGGAACTCGGTGTCCGGCTGGGTCTCTTGACGAAGGGGGCTACCGTCGTAGCCATTCAGGCCATGGCCGGACTGCCCACGGGCGACTCCGACAATGAAACCGGAGTTTTCACGGGGGACGGCGAGTTCAACCAGATGGTCTTGCTCCAGGTTGGTCGATCCCTCTGGCCCACGCCGGGCTATCTGAAGGCAGAGATCGGATTCAACAACAGGGAAAGCGAGTTTTCAGACCAGATTCGATATTCCGGGGAAGCGGGGTTCATGGCAGGCGATCGGCTGGGTATCTCGCTCTGGCTTCGCGGCGCGAAGGCCATCGGCACGGATGACGAATGGACCGTCAATGACCAGCAATACCTGTCATTCGGATCGGAGATCAATTTCCACTTGACCGCGAACGCCGGAATCACTGCGGGCGTGACGAAATACACGGCTGCGCGCAATATCGAGGACGCCCCGGCCTGGGATATCGGCCTTTTCCTGAAGTTGTAGTTCCGCTTCGGGCAGCTAACCTCAGATCATACAAGGATTTCTGATACAAACATGCCGCGCAGAATCCGTTTGACCTTTGTCGATGAAGGCGTATCGGTTGATGCCGAGATGCTCGAGGACGAGGCACCGAAGACCTGCAAGGCGGTCTGGGATGCCTTGCCCCTGGAGGAAGAGGGTATCCACGCCGTGTATTCGGGCAGCGAGATCGCCTACTTCCTGTCCGAGGACATCGTCATCCCGCCCGAGAACCTGACGAGCCGTACATTGCCCGGGGACATCTGTTACTACCGCCTGGCACCCGGTCTCATGCACGGGTGGCTGGACGGGATCACCGAACTGTGCTGGTTCTACGGCCGGGACGGTCGTCCCAACATGCCGGACGGTCCCGTCGCGGTGAATCTCTTCGCCCGGATGATCGGCGACACCAGTGCATTCTGCAATGTTTGCTACCGCATACGCCGGGAAGGGGTGAAACGCGTTCGGATCGAGCGGGTGGCCTGAATTCGAACCGCAAGAAAACCCCCCTTAATTCGTCTAACATTACATCCCGTTACTTCCAACGCTCCAACGACCTGGCGGAATACCCATCCGGCCAACCGGTTAATTGCATACAAGGCGTGTTCCGGCCAGCCCACCAGTTCAACCAGTCCGGACGTTTCTACCGCCTTCCTCGTGGGACTTACACGGTTATGCGAATACACTACCAATGCCTTGCGGTTGTGCTCTGTCTTTGCGGCCTGTTTCTCGCGCGTCCAGCCTCCGCCGACCAGGTAGCCGGGTCAAAACCGCTAGACGGGGCCAAACTCTATGAACAGGCCTGCGCGGCCTGCCACGGTTCGGACGGAAGGGGACGGCCGCTCGAAGAACGCGGCTTTGCCCTGGAGCTTCCCGACTTTACGGACTGCGAATTCGCATCCCGCGAACCCGATCCCGACTGGCACGCCGTGATCCATGAAGGCGGACCGGTGCGGGCCTTCGACCGCATGATGCCGGCCTTCGGGGACGCCCTGACGGACGAGGAGATCTACGCGATCCTCGGACATGTCCGCACCTTCTGCACCAATGATAACTGGCCCCGCGGCGAATTCAACGTGCCCAAGCCCCTCTTTACCGAGAAGGCCTTTCCCGAAGACGAGACCGTATTCAACGTGAGGTTGGACACGGACGACAGCAAGGCCGTGTTCATCGAACCGTTGTACGAGAAGCGGTTCGGTCCCCGGGGCATGATCGAAGCGAAAGTGCCTTTCGGCCGGCGCCAGACCGGTGGAAACGACGGAGCGGAGATCGGCTTCGGCGACCTTACCGTGGGCTACCGGTATGCGCTCTACCACAACCTGGATCGCGGGAACGCCTTCAGCATCGGCGGCGAGGTCGTCCTTCCCACCGGGGATGAGGACGATGGTTTCGGTACGGGCTCGACGAAACTGGAGCCGCACGTTTCCTTCGTCCAGTTATTGCCGGCCGACGCCTTTTTCCAGTCCCAGGTGCAGATGGACTTCGCCGTGACGGGCACTGCTCCTGACAGGGGTATTGTCCGGACCGCGATCGGCAGGACCTTCACGGAAGGCGAGTTCGGCCGGACCTGGAGTCCCATGATCGAGTTGCTAGCGTCCCGCGAAACGGTTTCCGGGGCCGACGTCACGCTCGACCTGGTCCCTCAAATGCAGGTGGCATTGAATACGCGCCAGCATATCCTCCTCAACGTGGGGGTCCGGGTGCCGGTCGTCAACAAGCAAGGCCGCAAGTCGCAGATCGTCATGTACCTGCTGTGGGACTGGTTCGACGGAGGCTTTCGCGATGGCTGGTAGTTACACTGGCGTGTTGTGGATGCGGCTGCGGGCGTACAGGCCGCGGGCATGCATCGCCAGGGGTACGCTCGGTCTCGCCTGGCCGGCGTTCGCCTGGCCGGCGTTCGTAGGGCTGGCGTTCGTCGGGCTGGCGTGTGCATCCGTCGACGCGCAATCGGTGGACCACAGCACCTTCGCCACTTCGGATCAATGCATCGCCTGCCACAGCAATATCGTCGACGCGGACGGGCAGAACGTGTCCATCGGCCACGTCTGGCGCGGATCCATGATGGCGCAATCCGCACGCGACCCCTACTGGCAGGCATCCGTGAGGCGTGAGGTCACCGACCATCCGGGCGCGCGGGCCGAGATCGAGGACACCTGCTCCACCTGCCATATGCCCATGGCGCGTGTGGTGGCACGGGAGAACGGTGGACTCGGCGAGGTGTTCGCGCACCTCGAAGCCGCCCGGCGAGGCGAGGTTAGTGCGCTGCTCGCCATGGACGGGGTGTCCTGCACGACCTGCCACCAGATACGGCCTGACAATTTCGGCGAGGAATCGAGCTTCGACGGAAACTTCGTGATCCGGACGGAAGCCGGCGTCGACCCGCAGATATTCGGACCATTCGAAGTGGACGAAGGGCGGACCCGGATCATGCAGTCGGCCACGGGTTTCCTCCCCGACAGTTCCACCCACGTCCAGCAGTCCGAATTCTGCGCCACGTGCCACACCCTGTTTACGACGAGCCTGGACGCCGAGGGACGGGAAGTAGCCCGTTTCCCGGAACAGACGCCCTACCTGGAGTGGCGGCACAGCGCCTTCGCGGATTCGGAGAGCTGCCAGTCCTGCCATATGCCGGAGACCGCATCGGCCCCCATCTCCTCGGTGCTCGGGGATTATCGGGAGGAGGTCTCACAGCATGTATTCCGCGGCGGCAACGTTTTCATGCTGCGTATGCTGGACAAGTATCGCGATGAACTGCTCGTGACCGCACCGTCGAGCGATCTACAGCGTGCCGCCGAGGCGACTCTCGAGAACCTGGAGACGGCCACCGCCCGGCTTGAAGTGCTTCAGGTCGGCCGGGAGGCGGAACACCTCGTCATCGATATCGAGGTGACGAACCTGGCGGGCCACAAGCTGCCGACGGCCTACCCGTCGCGAAGGGCCTGGATTCACCTTACGTTACACGACGGCGCCGGCGACCTGCTGTACGAATCCGGCGCCATGCGCTCCGACGGAAGCATCGTGGGCAACGACAACGACGCGGACGCGTCCCGCTACGAGCCGCATTACGAGGTGATCGACGATCCGGGTCAGGTACAGATCTATGAACCGATTATCGCGGACGGTTCGGGAAGGGTCACCACGGGCTTGCTAACGGCCGTCACCTACGCCAAGGACAACCGGCTGCTCCCCGAGGGTTTTGACCGGGAGACGGCCGACGCCGCCATCATGGTGCACGGCCAGGCGGGGGAGGACGCGGACTTTCAGGCCGGAAGCGACAGGATCCGGTACCGGGTCGAGGTCCCGACCGGCGTGCAGCGTGTCGACGTCCGGGCGCGGTTGATGTTCCAGACGATCGGCTTCCGGTGGGCACAGAACCTCGCCCCCTACGATGCCCACGAGACGAAGCGCTTCGTTTCCTACTATAACGACAACGCCTCGACCTCGGCCGTGGTCCTCGCCGAGGCCAACCACCGCCGGGACCTGCCGTAGCCTCTACCGCCCGGCGCTTTCCAGGTCCATCGGATTCGACCACGCTTTCGTGCCGTCCGGCGCGATGATTTCAAATCGGACCCAGCGGACGTTAGGCCGTAGCGTAAACGTGGCCTCTTCGAAGGTCGTCCCGTCCTTTGGCCGGTATTCCCTCCCGTGGGAATCGAACACGGCCAGGATGCTCTGCGCCTCGGAGCACCGGATGCTCGCCTCCACGATCCGGTTTCCGTCTCCCCCGTCGTCGACCCGGCGTAGCTTGATATCCCGGATCTCGGGTCCCGAGCTCACGTAGGCGCAGCCCCGTTCCAGTGCGTCGATGATCGCTTCTGCCGAGCGTTCTTTGACCTTCACCATGTTCCAGCCCCCGTAGGTGTCCTTGTTGTCCGATTCGAGGGCGTGGGAATCGTCGTTGGACAGGGCCGGTATCGTGTGGCCCAGGAGATCCATCCAGTCGTCCCAGTGCACGGAGGACTCGCCACGTCCCGCGCAGCGGCAGGTGGTATTGAAAACCTCTATCCCGGCCAGGCCGTGCAGGGGCAGGGTATCCCGGAGGATGTTGACCGAACTCCAGTGGGGGTGGGCGAGCCAGATCGAGCCGCCCTGCCGCCTGACTTCATCGATCACGTGCTGCGGCGGCATGCGCTTCGAGTCCATGTCTTCGTCGATGTTGTACGCCAGGAAATGGTGGGTCTGGCCGCCGAAGGGGTTTTCCGGATGGATCTCCGCGCCCTGCACCAGTACGAAATCGTCCGGTGCGCTGACCGTATCGATCCGGGTGATCGTGTAGTGGTCGGAAATACAGAGGAAGTCGTATCCCTGGTTGACGTAACCGTCCAGCCGCTCCTGGGGAGACGGCTTTCCATCGGAATTGGTGGTATGGGAATGCAGGTTGCCCTTGAGCCAGAAGTATCCGTCGTCATCGATGTCGAAGGGGCTGATCAGCCCGTCGCTCGCCATGGCTTTCTCCTGTAGTCTGGCGGTGTTATGGTGTCTTGTCGCCGTGAATGGAAACGTTACATGCGACTGTCAATTGCATATCGTGCCCGTTTGGTTTCGACGCGCAACTAAACGTGTTTCATCGTTAGCCCGGCCTCAGCCCAATTCGGATGCGTACGTCCTGCCGAAGCGGTCCGTCGCCTCGACCACCACCTTCCCGGCTTCCGGTGAGACGGGCGCGTAGAACAGGTGGTTCGTGATTTTCGGTTCCACCCAGGGACGGCGTTCGGGTAAATCGGATCCCCGGTGAAGGGATTCCGAAAGGGGATCCGTCCCGGGTCTCCGGGCCATGGCGCCTCTCCGCATGCCGTCTTCATACCAGACGACCCGCCACTCGGGGTCCCAGTCCCAGACATTCGCCACGATTTCGTCCGGCGCCCCCGGATCGGCACCGCGGAGATAGACGCGCATCTGGTGGTCTTCACCCAGTCCCGTGGACTTGTAGCGCCATCGGATATCCGAACCGTCGACTTCGTAGACGCCGTACCCGTTGGGCGTACCGTCCCAGCAGATAGGTCCGCTCCACCAGGCGCCGCAAACCGTGCCCTGGACGATTTCGTGCACCCCGCCCTCGAAGATGTGCTCGTGTTCGTGCACGTGGCCGGAAAACACATGGGCCTTGTAGGGTTCCAGGAGCCGGTACATGCGCTCGCGGTTCACGGTTGTGGACGAAATGGAAGGACTGTCGTCCCCGGTCCGAATGTGCCGCGTGTTGTACTGGGGTATGTGGTTGAAGACTGCCACGGTTCTGCCGGGTTCGATCAGGGCGAGGTCCTGGACGAGCCAGTTGAGTTGATCATCGGTGACGTAGCCGATATAGCCTTCTCCGTGCCAGAACACGTTGTCCAGCACGATGTAATGGACCTCACCGCGGTCGAAGGAATAGTAGTTGGGACCGAAATGGCGGCAGAAGGTGCGCACCGAACCGTCGTCGGTCGGGCCGAAGTCCAGATCGTGGTTCCCGACGACCTGGAAGAAGGGCATGCCCATGTCGCGCACGCCCCGCTCGTACTCGGGGTACAGGGTCAGGTCGTCGAACATGATGTCTCCGCAACCCACGCCGAAAAGGCTGCGGCCGGCCAGCGCGGCGGCGGTCTCCCGCACGTCCGGGACCGTCTCCGCGTGGAAGAGGTCCATTTCGTAGGCATCCTGGGTCTGGGGGTCGGAGAGGACCAGGAATCCGTGGCGATCATCCGATCCGTCCTGGGACGCGAGATCGAAGCGCGCGGCCATCTCACCCGCGTCGTTCGGCATGATCGGCTGGTAGAACGCGGCCGTGCCGCTTGGATTCTGCCCTATGGCGTATCCGTCCGGCGTGGTGATCGATACGAAGGACTGGAGCGTGTTGGACACGATTTCGAAACGGCCTTCCGCGTCCGTGGCGGTGACGGTCAGCCCGTCCGTGACCGCCACACCCGCCAGCCCCGCCTTACCGGACAGGACACGGCCGGTGACGCGTACCGGACGGACCTGCCCGTCCGGCAGCACGCCGGCTGCGGCGCCGGACCCGGACTGCGGCGCGTAGGGATCCGCCAGCACGGGAAAGGGGGCGGCCATCGCCGCGGTCGCGAAAGCCGCCTGCTTGAGAAAGGCCCTTCGGGTCAGGGCTTCCCGGTCTTCGGACCTGGACGATGATGCTTCCGCTGGAATGGGTGTATCCTTTGGGCCGGTCTCCATCAGATGGCTTCCTTTCTGCAACCGGATCGGGGTGCGGAATGCCGCGGACGGGCGTCGGACCATCCACGGCGACACATTGGGAACGTATGGAATGATTATACAATGCCTCAACCCGTTCAAACAGGAAATTGTAGACTTCTCAGGCGGGTATCGACCTCCGCTCTTCCGGATTGTAGAATCCGTTTACGCGTTGGCGCTACCCGTCCGGCACATCACCAGTATTAATGCTTGATATGACAACCATGTGATCTTATCATTTCTTTTCCATGAACGAAGCCTCAATAGGTCCGGATTCCTCCGAAAACCTGTCCATTCCCGAACCTGCCGGCGTCTACGCGGAGCCGTGGTCCTGGAAGAAGTTCAAGCGGATGCTCGGCTTCTTCGGACCCGCCGCGCTGGTGGCGTCCATGGCCGTGGGCGCGGGAGAGACTATTCTGGTCACGGGCGTAGGCGCGTGGGCGGAATACGGCCTGCTCTGGCTGATCCTGCTGAGCGTGCTGGTCAAGGGTGTCGCGGTGACCTACCTGCTGGGCCGCTTCACGGCGGTGAGCGGCCAGCCCTTCGGCCGGATGCTGGCCAAACTGCCGGGTCCCCGCGGCTGGTTCATCCTGACACTCTTGACCATCGAGTTGCTCGCCCTGAGCATCGCCCTGACGGCAGTCGCCAAACCATGCGGCAATCTCGTCGTCCATATCTTCTCGGATTCGCTGCCGGTCGGCCCCACGGATACGTTCTGGGCCAACCTGGTCACGACCGCCTTCCTGGGCCTGGCCATTGGATTGAGCCTGCTGACGTCCTACGAGTTCCTGGAGAAGCAGCAGATCATTATCTGCGGTGTCCTGGTCACCGGCACCATCCTGGCCACGGTAATCGTCTGGCCCGATCTGGGCGGCGTCCTCTTCGGAACGCTGTCGATCGGAAACCTGCCCGCCGCTCCCGATTGGGCGCCCAGCGCGGCCAGGAACGACTACTTCCTGAACCTGGTCACCGTTTTCGGCTACGTGGGAGGGACGTTGAGCACTTACCTGGCCTATTCCGGGTGGGTGGCGCAACGGGGTTGGGGCCTGACGAATCTCGCCGGGATGGAGCGGCTCGGCGAAAGGATCGACAACACGCTGAAAATAAACTACCTGAAGGAAGATCCGTCGGAGGTGCGGCGCATGCGCGTACTGCTCTCACCGCTCAAATGGGACGTGTCCATGGGCGCGCTCGTGCTCTTCATCGTCACCGCCGCCTTCATGATTGCCGGTGCGGTCGTGCTCTATCCGCGGCAGACGGTCCTCCCCGGCAACGCATGGGACCTGCTGACGCGACAGTCCTCCATCTGGGCGCAGATCCACGCCGCCCTCATCCCCGTGTACTACGTGGCCATCCTCGCGGCGCTCTGGGGCACGTTGGCCACCATACCGGAGGCCCTGACCCGGTTCGCCCATGAATTCCTGACGGCCGTCTGGCCGCGGTTCAAGTCCTATTCCTACCGCAGGCTCCAGACCTGGATGGTGATCTGGTTTTTCATCTCCTCCGCCGTGGCGATCTGGAGCGACATCACATTCGACCTGATTACGCAGATCGTGGCGCTCCTGGCGACCAACCTGGGCGTGGGCATCGTCTGCTGCGCGGCCGTCTACCTGAATTTCAAACTGCCCCCTGCATACCGCACCCGACCCGCCATGCTCGTCCTGGGCGTGCTCTCCACCTTGGTGCTTCTCTCGGCCTTCGTCGTCAGCGCCGCGGGCATGCTGCAGAAATGACCTGTCGCGCGATTTTCGACCCTCCAGACGATCAGGTCTTAAGGTAGTTCAGCAGGTTGATAATCAGCCCGGTCAACACGACGATGGTCGTCAGCCCTGTGCCGACGACCCACATCTTCGTTGCGACATGTTTCTGGGCATCTTCGAGGGCGGAAAGCCTGCTGTCGATCTTGTTCAGGCGTTCGACGAGGATACCCAACGGGTTGCCGGTAGGTCTAATTGGTCTTCTCCTGGCATTTCGGTCGGAAGTCCGCACGAAGACGTAACCCGGCATCGCGCCCGGACAGCCGTGCCGCACGGGGTTGGCCAAGCCGCTTTCCGCTTGCGACTCGCGGCCGGTTTGCTTAGTATGAAACCGTAAGTTCTGGTTTTATAGAGGTCCGGGACAGGGGGTGGACATGCAGGACTTTTCCGCCGTACGGCAACGAGACGAAGAACTGTACGACCTGCTGGTGGCCGAGCGCGAACGCCAGCGGGACGGGATCGAACTCATCCCGTCGGAGAACTACGTCTCGCCGGCCAACCTGGAAGCCATGGGGTCGGTGCTGACCAACAAGTACTCGGAAGGATACCCGGGCAAGCGATACTACGGCGGGCAGCAGTACATCGACAAGATCGAGAACCTGGCCCGCAGGCGGGCGAAGGAACTCTTCGGCGCCGAGCACGTCAACGTGCAGTGCTACTCGGGCAGCCCGGCCAATACCGCGGTCATGTTCGGCCTGTTGGATTACGGCGACACGATCATGGGCATGAAGCTCGACCAGGGCGGCCACCTGACCCACGGGCTGCATGTCAATTATTCGGGCAAGTCCTATAACGTGGTCTCCTACGGAGTGCAGAGGGAAACGGGCCGTATCGACATGGACGAGGTCCGCGACCTGGCTCTCGAGCACCGGCCGAAGCTGATCATCTCCGGGGCTACGGCGTACCCGCGGCAGTTCGATTTCGAGGCGTTCAAGGCCATCTCCGACGAGGTCGGGGCCGTGCCCATGGCCGACATCTCCCATATTTCGGGCCTCATCGTGGGGGGCGTCCATCCGAGTCCGCTGCCCTTCACGGACGTCGTCACCACGACCACCCACAAGACGCTGCGGGGTCCGCGCAGCGCGATCATCATGTGCCACAAGAAATACGCGAAGGACATCGACAGGGCCGTATTCCCCGGGCTGCAGGGCGGCCCCCACGATCACATCACGGCGGCCAAAGCGCTGACCTTCAAGGAGGCCATGCGTCCGGAGTTCAAGGACTATGCCCGCCAGATCGTGGACAATGCGAAGGCCCTGGCCGAGGCGCTGATCGGGCACGGATTCGATCTCGTATCCGGCGGGACCGACAACCACCTCGTTTTGGTGGATTTGACCAACAAGGGCATCATCGGCAAAGACGCCGAGACCGCCCTCGACAAGGCCGGGCTGACCGTGAACAAGAACACGGTGCCCTTCGACACACGATCGCCCTTCAGCCCCAGCGGGATCCGCATCGGCACGCCCGCGGCCACGACGCGCGGAATGAAGGAACCCGAGATGAAGCAGATCGCCGGCTGGATCGACACGGCGATCGAACACCACGGAAACGACGAGAAACTTTCGTCGATCCATGACGAGGTCAGGGAACTCTGTGGGGGTTTCCCCGTCCCCGGGATTTCCACGGCCGGGGCGGCGCTCATGCAGGAGACCGGTACCGGTTAGCTTCCGGCCCCTACCGGCCGGCTCCCTGAGGCCTGATCAGGTCGGACCGGCCAGGTCGGACCGGCCGGCCAAAGCCAACTGAAACCAAATCGTGACGGGGAGGTGGCGTCATGTACCGAATGATCGTAGTCGTAGCCGCGTTTGCCTTCGTAACCGCATGCGATACGGGCACGTCGAGACAGGACGAGGCGGTGGCCCAGGACAAGTCCGGCGAGGTTAAGAAGGTGACCATTGTCGAGGTCGCTTCCGACGGAACGAAGAAAGGAGCCGTTACGGTGGATAAAGTGGTCAGGACCGAAGAGGAATGGAAGGCGCAGCTCACCGACGAGCAGTTCTACGTCACCCGGGAGAAGGGCACGGAACGGGCCTTTACGGGCAAATACAACAAGCACCATGAAGACGGTGTCTACAAGTGCATCGGTTGCGGTACGCCGCTCTTCTCGTCCAGGACCAAGTATGAATCCGGCACGGGCTGGCCCAGTTTCTACGAGCCGGTGGCCGATGAGAACATCGACGAGAAGCAGGACCTCAGCTTCGGCATGATCCGCACCGAGGTGTTGTGCAAGCGTTGCGACGCCCACCTGGGCCACGTGTTTACGGACGGCCCGCAGCCCACGGGCCTGCGGTACTGCATGAATTCCGCTTCATTGGACTTCGAGCCCGAGAAGTAGAGCCCGGAAAGGAACGAGCAGCAGGCTCCCGGACTCCCGGCCAGGCGCGGGAACCTGCGACACCCATGCGCATTTCCGACGTCAAAGTCTTCCCGGTATGGGGCGGAAGCCGAAACTATCTCATCGTCAAGGTGGAGACGGACGAGGGGATCTACGGGATCGGCGAAAGCGGCCTGACCTGGTGCGAACTGGCCGTCAAGGAGATCGTCCAAGCCCTCCGCGACCGGCTCGTCGGCCAGGACCCTGTGCGCAGGGAACACCTCTGGCAGGTGATGTTCCGCGGTGGTTTCTTCCCCGGCGCCCACGCCCTGTCCGCCGCGGTCAGCGCCATCGACATCGCCCTCTGGGATATACACGGCAAAGCACTCGGCGTGCCCGTCTACGAACTACTCGGCGGCCTGTGCCGGGACAAGGCGGTCTGCTATACGCATTGTGGCGGTGACGGTCCGTCCGAGGCGCTGGTCGACCAGGCGCGGAGCAGGATGGAAGACGGGTGGAAGTTCATCCGCTGGGGGTTGCCCCACGAAGGCAACGTACTGGAGCCGACCCGGGCGGTGCGCACGGGCATCGCGCAGTTCCAGGCCCTCAGGGAAGCCCTGGGGGACGACGTCGAGTTGATTTGCGACGTGCATACCCGTCTCGATCCGCCCGATGCCATCGCCTTCTGCCGCGCCGTCGAACCCTACCGTCCCTTTTTCATCGAAGATCCCCTGCGATCCGAGAACAAGTCCTCCTATCGGATGCTCCGGCAGCACGTCGCCGTACCCCTCGGCGTCGGCGAACACTTCACCAGCAAATGGGAATTCCGCGAACTGATCGAGGAAGACATGATCAACTACGCCCGCACAGACCTCTGCCTCGTGGGCGGGCTGACCGAGGCGCGTAAAGTCGCGGGCTGGTGCGAGACCCACTACATCGACCTGGCGCCGCACAATCCGCTCGGCCCCGTGTCCACTGCCGCCTGCCTGCACCTGAGCCTGGCGTCATCCAACTTCGCCGTGCAGGAACTGCCCATTCTGCCGGGCATGCTCCCGGAGGTCTTCCCCGTTCAGGTCGAATGGAAAGAAGGCTACCTGCTGCCGCCCGATCGTCCCGGCCTGGGGGTGGAATTCGACGAGGAGGCGGCCAAACGGTATCCATACCAGCCGGCCCGGGGTCACATGTTGCAGCGTGAAGACGGATCTTTCACGAACTGGTAGCGGTTCCTGGTTGCGTAGCGGGACCGCGCGCTGGTTCGCGCGGCGGGACCGGGTGCGGTCCGTGAACGGATAGCAAGAAAACAAAAAAGCAGTACTAAACAAAACATATGTTTGTTATCTTGCGCTCACGATGGCCCTGATCCCAAAGAAAAACAGACCCGTCGCGCTGGTCCGCATGCCGGTCTGGCTCATCTGTCTGGCCCTGCTCTGGTCCGTTTCCCTCGAGCCGGAAGTCCTTGAGGCGGCCCCGGCGGATTCTGCGGCTTTGGCCGCCCCGGCGTCCCCGAAAATCGTCGACATTCAAAATCGCCTGCCCCGGTCCTTCAGGAAACGCCTCCGCAAATCCAGTCGTTTCATCGTAATTCACAGCACGGAATCGGGGTTGAGAAGTGCGTTGAACACCGTTTCGCGCAGGGGGTACTCCAACTACCTCGTTGCCCGTAGCGGAACCATTTACCGAATCCTGGACAAAAAGTACCTTTCACACCATGCGGGCCTGAGCATGTGGAACGGCCTCACAAACATCAGCAACCATTCCGTCGGTATCGAACTGGTGGGATACCATAACGACCCCTTTACCGCGTCCCAGTACGATTCCCTGAAGTGGTTGATCGAAGTATTGCAGCGGGTGTACAATATACCCGACCGGCATGTCCTGGAACACTACCGCGTCGCCTACGGCAGGCCGAACAGGTGGGTAAAACGGCTCCATCGCGGACGCAAGAAGGATCCCGGCGTGTTCAATTTCAGCCGGGCCCGGGCCGGTCTGACCTCGAAGGACCCGCGCAACAGCATACTCTATGACCCGGACGTCAAGGCGGGCCGGCTCATCCCCGATCCCGATATCGATATCGCCCGGGTCCGTCTCGTGGACGGTGGGAGGTACGACATAGAAGTCGCCCAGCTGTCTGAAAACGTCATAACCCGGCATAACTCGGCGTGGCGCATCGCCCGCGGCGCGTACGACGATCCCATGACGGTGTATCGCTTCCCGAACGGAACCGTCATGCGGGGGAACCAAATCAGGAACTGGGACCGGATCCCGGTCGGGACGAAGGTCTATCTCAACCGCGATCGCACCGAGGATGTCCAGGCGGTCACGGCCGCCGTTCCCGTCATCGCCCAGGGAACCACGGCTTTCGACATCGCCGGTACCGCCTACCGGCGCTCCGACACCTACTACATCTTTCCGACGGGCACGATCAAACACGGACGGCAGGTGCGGCGATGGGACCGCATACCGCCGGGAACGCGGGTGCTCGTCCGTTACAACGCGCCGGTCGCTTTGAACAGCGCCGGCCGCCAGGTCACAGGACGGAACGATACCGTGTTCCTGGTGCCCCGCAACGAAGTACTGGTCGCCGCCAACGTGCCGGATGCCTCCCGGCTGGCGGACGGCACCCTGGTCTTCACCAGGAAATAGGTTAGACAGCCTGCCGCAATTCATGGCGATGCACCACATCACGCCACGCCACGGAGGGGGAGATTCATGGAATTTGTGGAACGAGGTATCGTCTTCTTCGCCGATACCGTCTGGTCGTATCTGCTGTACCTGCTGATCGGCGGCGGCCTGTTTCTCCTGCTCTATTCCCGTTTCATGCCGCTCAGGCATTTCAAGCATTCCATTGAAATCATCCGCGGGAAATACGACGACCCGAACGAACCCGGCGACATCACGCATTTCCAGGCGCTGGTCAGCGCCCTCGCGGCCACCATCGGCATGGGCAACATCTCCGGCGTGGCCGTCGCCATCGCGGTCGGCGGTCCGGGCGCCATGTTCTGGATGTGGGTCAGCGCCCTCGTCGGTATCGCGACCAAGTTCTTCACCTGCTCCCTGGCCATCATGTACCGGGGCAAGGACAGCGCCGGCAAGACGCAGGGCGGGCCGATGTACGTCGTCCAGGAGGGACTGGGCAGGAACTGGAAGCCCCTGGCCGTTTTCTTCGCCGTCGTCGCGGTGATCGGATGCCTGCCCCTGTTCCAGGTCAACCAGCTGGTGCAGATCATGCGCGATGTGATCTTCGTGCCCATGGGCGTGGTCGGAGAAGATCATTTCTGGTTCGACCTCACGGCCGGCGTCGTGCTGGTGCTGCTCGTCGGCACCGTCATATTCGGCGGTATCACCCGGATCGCCGACGTCGCCTCCCGCGTCGTCCCGGCCATGGTGATCCTGTACATGTTCTGCGCCCTGTGGATTATCGTGGCGAACTTCACGGATGTCCCGCGGTACCTCATGCTGATCGTCACCGACGCCTTCTCCGGAGAAGCCGCGGCGGGCGGCGCCGTGGGCGCGGTCATCATGACCGGTGTGCGCCGCGCCGCCTTCTCGAACGAAGCGGGCATCGGCACCGAATCCCTCGTCCACGGGGCGACGAAGACCCGGGAACCGACGCGCGAGGGCCTGGTGGCCATGCTGGAGCCCGTCATCGACACGATGATCGTGTGTACCTGCACGGCCCTCGTGATCATGATGACCGGGGTATGGCAGACGACTTCCGACAACGGCGTGACGCTGACGGCCAACGCCTTCGAATCCGCCATGCCGGGCTTCGGTTCCTACATGCTGATCGTGTGCGTGCTCTTCTTCAGTACCAGCACTATTTTCACCTATTCCTATTACGGAACGAAGTGCCTCGGTTTCCTGATCGGGGCCCGGTGGCAGTTTCTGTACAACTACTTCTACGTAGGTTGCATCATCGCCGCCTCGGTCGCCTCGCTGGATACCGCCATCAGCATGATCGACGGCGCGTTCGCCCTGATGGCGATCCCCACCATGCTTTCGGCCCTGCTCCTGTCACCCAGGGTAATGGCGGCGATACGGGACTACCGGCAACGCTTTCAACTGGGATAAGAAGGGGAAAACATCCATGACGTGGCCCGTTCTACATCACTACGACCAGGATCATCTTGCGCGCATCGCCCTTCCCCTGGGGGGTATCGGCACAGGTACGGTTTCCCTGGGCGGGCGGGGCGACCTCCGTGACTGGGAACTGATGAATCGGCCGGCCAAGGGGTTCATACCCGGCCGGGACACCCGGTGTCCCCCGTCGTTCACGCTGTACGCACGGTCCGAAGGCGGCGATGCGGTGGCCCGGTTGCTTGAGGGACCCCTCGAGTACTTCGAATACGAAGGCGCGAGCGGGAGCCCCGCGGCCAATCACGGCCTGCCCCGTTTCGGCCGGTGCAGCTTCGACGCGGCCTATCCGTTCGGCCGGGTCCATCTGTCCGACGATGACGTCCCGGTCGAAGTGCGCCTGGAAGCCTTCAATCCCCTCATCCCCTGCGATGCCGACCGCAGCGGACTGCCCGTGGCGGTGCTCCGGTACGTGCTCACCAATCGGACCGACGTGGCCGTTTCGGCGGCGGTCTGCGGTTCGATCCCCAATTTCATCGGCATGGACGGCACGGACGGGGCCTGCAGCGAAAACCGGAACCGTTACCGCACGGGCGACGGGTACCGCGGGCTGTTCATGGCCTCGAAGGGCGTGGACCGGGAGGCCGCGCAGTGGGGCACGATGGCGCTGGCCACGACGGCGGAGACGGTCAGCTACCGCACCGCCTGGCGGCAGGCCGGCTGGGGTACTCCGCTCCTCGACTTCTGGGATGAATTCAGTGCCGGCGGCGTGCTTACGGACCGGGAAGCCGAAGACAACGACCGGCCCATGGCCTCCATTTCCGCCCGCGTTGACCTGGCGCCGGGGGAAACGTCCAGCGTGACCTTCGTGCTGGCCTGGCACTTCCCCAACCGCTATACCTGGACGCCCGCGACGAAGGAGGACCTGACGGTGGGCGGCGATACGGAGACCGCCGAAGAAGACGCCTGCTGCGACGACGCCGACGCCTGCTGCGACGACGAAAGCGACTGCTGCGACGGCGGCAAAGTCTGTTGCGACACGGGCGACCGGATCGGAAACTACTATACGACGCGCTTCGAGGACGCCTGGGACGTGGTGGAGCAGGTCGTCCCCGATCTACCCAGCCTGGAAGCCGACACGCTCCGGTTCGTCGAAGCGTTCAGCGGCTCGGACCTGCCGGAGGTGGTCAAGGAAGCGGCCCTGTTCAACCTGAGCACCCTGCGCAGCCAGACCTGCTTCCGTACGCCCGACGGACGATTCTACGGCTGGGAGGGCTGCCACGACGCGGCGGGGTGCTGCCTGGGTTCCTGCACCCACGTGTGGAACTACGAGCAGTCCACGGCCTTCCTCTTCGGCGACCTGGCGCAGACCATGCGCGAGGTGGAATTCGCCCACGCCACCGACGAGAACGGGCTGATGAGCTTCCGCGTCTGGCTGCCCCTGGCGCGGGCCCGCAATTTCAATCGCGCGGCGGCGGACGGTCAGATGGGTTGCGTCATGAAGATGTACCGCGAGTGGCAACTGTCAGGCGACGACGAGCGGCTTAGGGCGCTGTGGCCCGACGTGAAGAAGTCGCTGGCCTTCTGCTGGATTCCCGGCGGATGGGACGGCGACCGCGACGGCGTCATGGAAGGCTGCCAGCACAATACCATGGACGTGGAGTACTTCGGACCCAATCCCCAGATGGAGTTCTGGTACCTGGGCGCCCTGCGCGCCGCGGAGGAGATGGCCCGGTACCTGGAGGACGACGACTTCGCCGGGAAATGCCGGGACCTGTACGAACGCGGAAGCGCATGGACCGACGCGCATCTCTTCAACGGCGATTACTACGAACACGAGATCCGGCCGCCGCAAAGCGCGGAAGAAATCGCGGAAGGACTGACCGTCGGCATGGGGCCGAAAGACCTGGCGAACCCGGACTATCAACTGGGTGCGGGGTGCCTGGTGGACCAACTCGTCGGCCAGTACATGGCCCATGTCTGCGGCCTGGGATACCTGGCGGACTCCGGCAAGGTCCGCAAGTCGCACGAAAGCATCCTGGCGTACAACAGGCTGCAGGGCTTCCAGGGCCACACCAACGTCATGCGGTCCTACGTCCTCGGCGACGAGTCGGCCCTGCTCATGGCGTCCTACCCGAAGGACCGCCCCGACAACCCCTTCTCCTACTTCACCGAAGTCATGACCGGTTTCGAATATACCGCGGCCATCGGCATGATCTACGAAGGCATGGTCGATGAGGGACTGGCCTGCATCCAGGACGTCCGCGACCGGTACGACGGCCGGCGGCGCAATCCCTTCGACGAGGCCGAGTGCGGACATCACTACGCCCGGGCCATGGCCGCCTGGGCCGCCCACCTCGCCCTGACCGGCTTTCACTACTCGGCGGTTACGAAGACCATGGTCCTGACCGACCAGCCGGGCCGGTATTTCTGGTCGACCGGATATGCGTGGGGGATGTGCGTGGTGTCGCGTGACGGCGAAGGACTAAAGGCCGACCTGAGCGTACTTCACGGCGCGCTCGAATTGACGCGGCTGCGGCTGGGGGATTCGGGCGAAGCAGGGTTCGATCCCGTGCTTGAACTGGCAGCGGGTCAAGAGCAGACCGTCCTGGTCCAGGGTTAGCGGCCCGCCCTCTACGGCTCCACCACCATGAAGTTGACGGATTTGGAGACGGAAGCGTCTCCGTACCGGTCCGTCAGCGTCACGGTGAGCACGTATTCCCCGGCTTCGAGATCCGTGGTGTCCAGGGCCGTGTACTCCGCCTCTTCTTCCGAATTTCCCTCGCCTTCAAAGAACGACATGACCGTCTGCATATCAGCGGGGCTTCGCGCCCGCCTGTTTCGAAAAGCGGGCATGCCCTTCGGCGTAATCTCGTATAGCGTCTCGTAGGAAGTCCGTCCGCCTTCGTCCAGATCCAGATTGTACACCTCGTAGTACACGTATACCAGGTGTCCACGCGGGTACAACCGTCCCGGATTGGGCACGACGTTCAGTCCCTTTCGCACGAAGGGACCGGCACTTGCCGCGGGCGTTATGGCCGTGGACAGCTTGAGATCGCTGATGAGGAGGTCGCCGCCGCTGTAATCCGAGAAAGACACGGACTTTTTGTAGACCCCGATACGCTTCGTGGCTTCGTCCCGCATTTCCACGGCGGCCGTGAATAAACCCGACGGCGAAGTCAGATTCGTGGCCAGTGTAAAGGCCGCTCCCTGAAGTTCCCGGTTGCCCGCTTGCCGTTCGGGCCGGTCTATGGGGCCGAATCTGTACGCGCGGGAGAGGGCCGGCGTCTGCACCGAATCGCGCAGGGTGACCAGGTTGTTCAGCCAGGTCCGGTCGCCCTTTTCGTCATTGATATCGCCAAACTGCCAGACCGGAACGCTGTACGTAAGATCCACTTCGGTCGATCCGTCTACGCCGCGGAAAGACACCGCGTCGAAGGCGAACTCCAGGCGTTCGCCGCCGAAGTCATGGGTGTAGACCTCGGGACTCCGGGCGATCAGTTCGGTTGCGCGTTGACGGGGGTGGAACCGGTCCTGGCGGACCATATCCCGGGTGAAGTTGCTGACGGTCTTGAGCGGATAGTCGAATTTGCCATCCTTCAACGTGTCCACGAAGAACAGTTCCAGGTCGTGCAGGACATATACCCAGCTTTCCACCACGTATCCAGGCTGGGTCTCCATCTCGCTCCGCGCGTTTCTCCAGGCGCCTTCCACCGCGGTCACCACGGGGACGGCTTCCATCAAAGGGAATGGCTCCTCGCTGTCATGGAGCTGCAATCGGTAGCCCGATAGCAAGTTCCTCTCACGAATCGCGTCCACGGCCGGATTGCCGGTGAGCATATGGGGGATGTCCGGGTCTTCATGGTGGCGGAATACGAACCGCCTCCGGTCGTCGGGCGCGCCGTAACGGATGTAAATCTCGCCGCGGCGGTCGTAGGGTTGTTGCCCCCCGGAGAAATGAACTCTGGCGTACATGACACGGCGGTAGTGCTCGACCAGGCGTTCGTTCTCTATCGTAGCCGGGTTCGAGTCCCGCTCGTTCCAGAAGGCGCGCCACAGGGATTCGCGTTCCGGCCCGGCCGCCGATTCCCAGGCCCGCAGTTCCGCTTGCGGCGCGACATGGCGCAGATCCAGGTATACCGCCCGTTCATCCGTGTCCAGCAGGGCCACATAGTCTTCCAGGGCCTCGTGCAGTTGCCCGGAATTTCCTTCGGATCCAAGTGCCAGCACCTCGAATTGCGCCAGCATGGTACGGACCCTGGCCGGCACATCCTCACCCAGTTGCACGATCAGCCCTCTGAGTTGCTTGACCCCGAGATCGTAACGTTCGGAACGGTGATTCACATCGGCGAAACGCAGAAGCGATTCGTCGTGATCCGGATTGACGCGGTACTGATACATAAATGCCGCGATCGCTTTTCCGTGTTCCGGCTCAGGTGGACTGTCGTAACAGCGGCCGAGTTGAAAGTAGGCGTCCGGATGCGAAGGGTTCAGCTCTACGGTTTTCTGGAAATTCCGTCTCCCGTCCTTTTCGCCGCCGATCAACCTGCCCGTCCGCACCTGGTCCATGTAGGTCATGCCCAGGTAGTAGTGAATGTCCGCGTCATCGGGATCCGCCTCGATCGCTTTCCGCAGTGCCTTGCGGGCGTCGAGCCGCCGGTTGGGTGAGCGCATGTATACCATGGCCATGCCGACGTGACCGGGCGCCCAGTGCTTGTCCAGCTGCGTGGCCCGCCGGAACGCCTTCAGCGCTTCGTCTTCATTCCCGAGGGCCAACCAGGCCATACCGAGCCAGTAACGGGCCGGCGCCGATCTTCCCTCGTCGCGCACCGCCTGCCGGAGGAGGGGCAGGGCTTCGTCGAATCGACCCTGTTGGTAGAGGGATTTGCCGGTTTCGAGGGGGGTTTCCTGGGGTGCAGGACTTTCAACAGCTGCCGGCTGGCCGGCATCGGGCTGTGATGCCACTTCCAGCGTCACCAAGCACACGGTAATCATCAGCAGAATACGAACGCACATGCCGATACCGCCCTGAAAAGGAATAATATTCCTGGAGGAGGGTAACGAACCGGTTTCCGATGGCCGTATACTCAAATTAACCACACAACGCCGGCTCACCAAGCCATGTTTCGCCGAATCTCCGCGAGCAAACCCGGCACACCGAAGAACAGCAGGCTCAGGTAGGTGGGGTTCATGTCGATGGATCCGCGCTTGCGGGGATCGTCGCTCCAGTCCTGTGCGTCGATGAGTTGTTTCAGGATTTCCAGGCCGGTTTCCAGGTAGCGGTGGTCGCCGGTCAGGCGATAGGAATAGCCCAGGTGCCGGCAGAGGATGCCGCCGTAATGCTCCTTCAACGGCCGGTCGGACGCGAATGTGACCGGAAAGCCGCAGAACCAGTCCACGCCCCGGCGGTAAGTCTCGGCAACGTCGTCTCTGCCGGTCATCCGGTGCATCAACTCCAGGCCGATCATCAGATAATGGGTCTGGTAGCCCTTCTGTTCCTCGTACGGAAGGTCGCGGATCAAGCGGGAGAAACCGCCGCCAAGGCCCCTGAACTCGTCATCGGTGAATGGCGCGGCCGAACCCATTTCGACGGCCAGCGTCGTGCCTTCCGTGGCCATGCCGTAGGGTAGTTGCTTCGGCAGCCTGTCCGGTGTCGACACCTGGAACCGCTTGTGCCAGCTCCCGTCCGCGTTCTGGCCCCGGGCGATGATCGTGTACACTTCCTCCGCCCGGTGTAGGAAGCGGTCTTCGCCGGTGGCCTCGTATACATAAAGCAGTCCGCGCAACACATTGGCTATGGACCGCAGGCTGAAGCTGAAGGCCGGGTCTTCAGTCCACTTGTACCGCAGGAAGAACGCGCCGGCTTCCCGCAGGACTTCCAGGGTCCTGCCGTCGCCGGTCAGATAGTAGTAGTCGATCCAGTTATCGATGAAGGTATGGGAAGCGCAGGGCTCGTCGCTGAAATGATCGACGCCGTGGCGGTAACAGCCGCCGACCATATACGGTCGGAAGGGATGCCAGTGGCAGGTATCCACGTCCATCGAGTGGCGGGTCATGGCCTCGGCCAGCGCGAAGTATTGCGGATCAGCCGTGCGCTGGTACTGGATCCAGACCGCGTGGCGGGGGTCCCACTCGCTGTTGCACCAGCCCCAGCGCCCCTGGTGTTTCCAGTCGTCTTCCGCTTCGTCCCAGGTGGCCCGTACGTCACCGTAGTCCAGAAATCCGTACCAGCGCCCGAGCCGGATGTTGCGCGCCAGCCAGTCCGCGAAACCCGACAGCATGCGCTCCGCGGACCGGACCACTGATGGTTGGATATCCGGCGTCTGGGCGGAATTCGGTCGAGTTTCGCGCTCCTGATTCGACTCCGGTCGACCTTCCTTCCCTGGATTCGACTCCGGTCGACGCTCCCGGTCCGGACTCGAAGCCGCCGGAATGTCCTGCCTGCCGGCGTCAACCGAAGTGGATGCCGCGAAGCCACCCGCGGCCTCGCATTCGGCCATCCACGCGGGCGAGACAGACAGGTGGGGTTGCGACAAGGCGCATCGAAGCGTTTTGACCGCCTCTTCGCGGCGATCTTCCTCGAAATACAGGACGTAGAACTCGGTGGTTTTTGCTATGCCGGTCCCGTCGGCATACATCCCTTCTCCCTCGTGCCACGCGACTTCTTCGGCGTATCGAGCCAGGGAAAGACGGCTGCCGCCTGGATCGTGGCGCGCGTACACGGTCATCCGTCCGACACCGGACATTTCGATGGCGCGCGGATACTCCTCGGCCATGTTCCGGCATGCGACCCCCACGCCGGAAGTCCCGTCACTGAGCGTCGCCCATCCTTCGCACGCCTCATCTTCGGCGATGATACGTTCGATCCCCGTCCGGCCGTGCATCACCTGCACCTGGTTATCCTTCTTCTGCGCGACGCGAAGACGCTCGCCTTGATCGAGCGTTCCGGCTGCGATCCCGTTCAGTCCGTAGGCGTAGTCCGGACCGGATCCCGTGAATGGGGTCGGGACATCCACGGCGAGGTCCTCAATTTCCACTTCTCGCGGATTGCAGGTGAAGACATGGGTCTGCAGAATCCGCAGAAACGCTTGTCCGCCATAGGCGTGAACCCGCGTGATGCAACGCACCGGCCTGTAGCCGCCGTAGTGATGCATGGGGACGTCGGCCTCCAGCGCGCATTCCATCCGGATCACCGTGCGCAACGGACCGCGCTCTTCTATGGTAACGCCATAGGAGTCGCCGGCCAGCGATGCCCGGCAAAGGCCCCCCGGTCCGTATAACCGGCGTACCAGCCCCCCGTCCGAATCGCCTTCCCTGATTCGGGCCCAGGCATCGCCGGCCCTGACCCGGTCCTGGCCGCATTCCACGCGGGCCGGTTCGCCGCGCTGCCCATCATTGAGCGCGACGGAATGGAATAAGCCGTATCGATGGCGGTCGACCTTGAACCGCAGGACGCCCGTGTCCACGTGTAGTTCGTGTTCGGTCTCTTCGATGCGTACGGAAGGGTAGGTGGTGGAATTGTAGGTGGAGGGTCGCCGGGGCGCTGGCGCTTCATCGACGGAATCATCCATCAGGTTGTAGGTCGCCGTCCCGGATGAGTCGGCCTTCGCCTGGAAATCAGCGAGCACCCATTTCACCGATCCGTCCGTCCAGCGAGCGAGTACCCGGAACTGGGCGGGGACGCGATCGCCATCCGGACCCACGACAGCCAGGTCATCCGGCTCGCGGAGCGTTCCTTCAGGCATGGGCACACCCCGCGTAACGGGCCAGTGCGTCGGATGCCGCACCGGGTCATGGGAAAACGTAAGGGGGATCGATATCATGCCGATTCTTCGTTTCAGCCGTTTGCCGCGATGTGGTCCTGTTTCAGAATATGAGCACCGCTTGATCAGGACCTGCCCCATCCCTATATTCTGGCGCACGGCCCCAGGAAGCTCTCCCGGTAAGGAAGCCGGGTTACGCACGAATATAACGCAAGGAGAACGCCATGTCAGGCCCCGTCAAGTTGAAGTCTGCTGCCATATCCGGGGAATCGCCCGGTCCGAAACTGCTCATCCTCGGGGGCATACACGGCGACGAATTCGAATCCATGTGGGCCATACGGCGGCTGAAGGAGGCCCTGGATCCCGAAGAACTCCGCGGCACGGTCACCCTGGTCCCGGTCGTCAACGAGGCGGCCTACTGGCGTGGCCAGCGTACCGCGGAGGACGGCCTGGACCTGGCCCGGACCTGCCCCGGCCGTGCAGACGGAACTATCACCGAGCGGATCGCCCATGCGGTCAGCGCGATGATCCGAGAGGCTGACTTCCTGATCGACCTGCACAGCGGGGGGCTGATCTCGAGGTTTTACCCGACGGTGGGTTACATGTTGCACCCCGACGCCGGGATCCTGGTGCGGCAGCAGGAGATGGCCCGGGCTTTCAACATGCCGGTCGTCTGGGGTACGTACGCGGGGCACGACGGACGCACGCTCTCCATCGCCCGGGACGCTGGCATCCCCGCGATCTATTCGGAATGGATGGGTGCGGGGGACTGCGACCCCGAGGGTGTCGAGGGCTACTACGAAGGGTGCCTGAACGTCATGGGCGTGCTGGGCATGATCGAACGCACCCAGCCGCCGTCGGTCATCCGGCACACGGTGGAGGACGACCGGGAAGGGGCGGGCCACATCCAACTGAACTACCCGGCGCCCTTTTCGGGCTTCTTCGAACCCTGGGTCGAACTGATGGACCGCGTCGAGCCGGGGGATGTATTCGGCGTGGTTACCGACCTGCTGGGCGACCGGAGGGAAGAGATCGTATCCACGCAGTCCGGCCACGTGCTGGTGCTGCGGACCTTCAACCGCGTGCACGAGGGCGAGACGATCGCGGCAGTGCTGGAGGTATGAGGCGGAGGCGGCGAGCTTATCGCAATTCCTCACCGCGGCCTATAGCGTTCGACCCTGATCTGATCTTCGTTCTTGCGTGCTTGTGCCAGATTAAAGTTGGCCTGACGTCGAAGCCAGAATTCGGCATTCGACCATCCTGCCTTTTCCAGGCGAATTGCCATCTCGGCCGATACAGCTGAATGGCCATTCAACAACCGTGAAAGCGTGTGACGGGAGACATCCAGAATTCGTGCCGCCTCGGTGATGTTCAAGCCAAACGGGTCCAGGCAGTTCTGTCTGATGCTGTGACCGGGATGCGACGGATTGTTCATAGCCATATCGCCAGCCCCTTTCTAGTGGTAGTCGACCAGATCAACATCGTGAACGTTCTCCTTTTCAAATCGAAAAATGATCCTCCAGTTTGCAGAAACAGATACGCTCCAGAACGCTCTCAAACTGCCCTTCAGTGGATGTAGCCGATACCCTGGTAGATCGAGATCTGATGGTTTGGTGGCTGCATCAAGATCAGACAGGATGTGTGTAATCTTTCTCACAAGGTCGGTGCGGATTCCTCTTGCAGATCCGTAATCATATAACCGTTTGAGGCCACGGTTTCGAAACGATAGAATCACTGGAAACGTAGTGGGGTTGGTTGTATTGTGTCAATGCCAATTCTATCAGAAATGAATAGGCTATTCGATGTCCGAGTTCCTTGACGTATTAGTTATCTACGCCTTATCCTGTAACAGTCGCATTACGCTCCTGAAACCTCGTCGATCATCTGTCTGAATTCTCCTGCAGTAATCTTTCAGTGATCATTCGCTGAAACGATTTTCGTGACTCAGAAACCTCCTCATGATCCGTGATTCCTACTGGCTGGACATGCCCTACACGCCCTCCGATCCCCTGTCCGGAGACCTGGACGTGGACGTCGTCGTGATCGGCGGCGGCGTGACGGGGGTGACCGGCGCCCTGTTCCTGGCCGAGGGCGGCGCGCGCGTGGCAATACTCGAGCGGCGCGAGATCGCCTCGGGTGCGACGGGGCGCAACGGCGGGTTCATGCTGGCTGGAACCCACGAGTACTACGCCGAGGCCGTGGAGGAACTGACGGACCTGTACGGCCCGGACGGCAGAAGGCTGGCCCGGGAGGCGTGGATGATCGCCCTCGAGAACCACGAGCTCATGGCCGGCCTCATGAAGAAGTATGCCATACAATGCGACTACTACCGGCACGGCAGCTACGTGATCGCGATGAAGCGGCCGGACCGCGGTTCTCACAGAGATCCGTTGGAACGCATCCGCCAGTCGTACCGCCTTCTACAGGAGGATGGGTTCGAGGTCGCCTACCTGGACGAGGAGGAACTCTACGGGATCAAGCGAAGTCCGCTCCTGGCCGGCGCCCTTTGGAACGAGTTCGACGGCGAACTCCACCCGGTCAAATATGTGCGCGGTCTCGCGGCCGCCGCGCGGGGGCTGGGTGTCCAGTGCTTCGAAAATACGCCGGTCACCGGGGTCGAGCGTAAAGACCGCGGACTGCTCGTGCGTACGCCGGGCGGGATAATCCGGACACAACAGGTGCTCCTCGGGATGAACGCCTACACGCCGCAACTCGACGCGCGGTACGAGCGGCGCATCATCCCCCACCGGGGGCAGGTCTTCACGACGGAACCCGTTTCCGAGCGGCTGTTCAACGGCGTCTTCTACGCCAATGACGGCTGGGAATTCTGGCGGCAGTTGCACGACGGGCCCGGGGAGGGCGGCCGGCTGCTGTTCGGCGGGGGCCGGAATCACCACATCCGCGCCGAGCGGGGATTCCACTTCCTGCGGCGCCGAAGCCGGCCGGGCCAGCCGGTCCGGACGTATCGGGGGTACAAGGAACGTCCCACGCGGGCGGTGCAGCGGACGAACGACCGGGCATTCAACGGCGCCTTCCCGCACCTGGCCGACCTCGGCCGTTCCCACCGCTGGGGCGGCGTCATGGGCTTTTCCTACGACAGCAGCCCTTTCGTCGGCGAGACGGAAACGCCGGGCGTCCACATCGTCGCCGGATTCACGGGCCGGGGCAATGCCTACGCCACGGTGGCGGCGCGCATGCTCAGCGACCGGCTGCTCGGCAGGCCCGCAACCCTGGAACGCCAGTTCGAGACGGTGAAGCGGGTTTTCGATCCATTGCGCGGAGGGATCGACGCGGAGAACCGGCGCCGATAAGCCATCTTAAGCGAACTGGTGGAAGTGCCGGGTCATGCGCCGTTCCACCTGCCTGAGCAGGATGGACAGGGTCAGGCAGAGCAGGAAGTACACGAAGGCCACCAGCAGCCATACCTCGAAGAGCAGCCCGCTCGAATTGGCGATCTCCGAACCGACGAAGGTCAGTTCCTGGACGGAAATGAGGGAGACGATAGAAGAGTCCTTCACCAGGGAGATGTACTGGCCCGTCAGGGGCGGCGCGATGCGGGCCAGCGCCTGGGGAAAGATGACGAAACGGTAGCGGTCCAGCAGCGGTATGCCCAGGCTTTCGCCGGCCTCCCACTGTCCTCGGGGTATGGCGGCCAGGCCGGCGCGGACGACTTCGGCGATGTACGCGGCACTGATGAAGGAGATGCACAGCACGCCGGAGATCAGGTTCTCCCAGAGCGCCGGGGGGCCGAAGAGTAAGCGCTGCCATCCCGAGGCTTCCTCCGCGGGGCGGTTGAACAGGGCGTCCAGGCCCAGCAGGGGCATCAACTGGCTGCTGATGAAGAAGTAGAAGATGAAGATGAACACCAGCGGCGGGATGTTGCGCAGGATCTGGATGTAGGTCCCGCAGAACATGCGCAGGGTGCGCACCCCGGAGTATCTTCCCACGCCGATCAGAACGCCCAGTATACTGGCCAGCACCGCCCCCCAGAGGCTGAGCCGAAGGGTCGCGTAGATCCCCGTCAGGAAGAAGGGCGTCTCGCCGGCTTCCCCGGACGCGAATACGGTCGACAGCGCCTGGGGCCAGTCCCAGCGGTACGCCACGCCGATGGCCGAACGGTACCACAGCCAGCCGGCCGCGACGACCAGTCCAACCAGCAGTATCCCGTCGAGCCGGGTCGGCCGGTAACGTCCGATCCCTTGGCTGATCGTGGACATTATGCACCCGCCCTGCGGCGTTCGGCCATGGCCGCCGCGGTGGAAAGGGCTAGAGTCACGGCCAGGTAGATCGCCGCCACGGTCAGCCAGATCTCGAAAGTCAGGAAGGTATCCGCGATGAGGTTCCGGCCCTGCGTAGTCAGGTCGAAGATGGCGATGACGCTGACAATGGAGGAGTTCTTCACGAGCGAAACGGCCTCGTTGGTGAGCGGCGGCAGCATGTTCCGGAGCACCTGCGGCAGGATGACGTACCGGTAGTTGTCGATACGCTTCAGTCCCAGGCTCTCCCCCGCCTCGACCTGTCCCCGGGGGATGGCGCGAAGGCCGGCCCGGAAGATCTCCGACGTATAGGCGCCCTGGAACGCGGCGAGACACGCGATCGCCGTCGTGGTCTGTCCCCAGCCGAGGATCGGGCCGAGGACGAAGTACATCACGTATAGCTGGATCAAAAGGGGGGTGTTGCGGATCAGTTCCAGGTACCCGCGGGCGAGTCCGCGCCCGACCATCGAGGTAGACAGCCGCAGGAGCGCGGTCGCGAGCCCGATGACGAGGGTCAGGATTAGGCTCAGGACGGAGATTTCGAGGGTGACGAAGAGGCCCTGGACCAGGGGACCGGCGGCCCAGGCGCCGTTTTCGGTCGTGAACAGGAAGTCGTCCACCCGGTACCACTGCCACCGGTAGTTGATGTTCTCGGCGCCGCGCATGACCGCGAAGACGAGGATGGCGGCGATGGCCGCCGGCTGGATCCAGTTCGACAGCGCACGCCTGACCCACGGCCTGCGTAATGGGCTAATCACGCCGAAGCCTCGTAATGGAGGATCTGGTTGAGGAAGGCCCGGGTCCGCTCTTCCCTGGGCGCGTCGAAGAACGCGTCCGGCGCGGCGCTTTCGACAATCTCGCCGTGGTCCATGAAGACGACCCGGTCGGACACCTTGCGGGCGAAGCCCATCTCGTGGGTCACGCAGACCATGGTGATGCCGCTGTCCGTGAGTTCGAAGATCACGTCGAGGACCTCCCGGATCATCTCCGGATCGAGCGACGACGTAGGTTCGTCGAAGAGCAGGATATCGGGCTGCATGCACAGCGCCCGGGCGATCGCCACGCGTTGCTGCTGCCCGCCGGAGAGCTGATCGGGGTACTTCTCGGCCTGGTCCCCGATGTGCACGCGCTCGAGATAGGACAGGGCGGTCTCTTCCGCCTTCTCCCTGTCCATCCCGAGATTGCGCATGGGGGCGAGGGCCAGGTTCCGCAGGACGGTCATGTGGGGGAACAGGTTGAAGCTCTGGAAGACCATGCCGATCTTGCCGCGCAACTCACGGGGGAGCCGCTCGCCCGGTTCCAGCGGGACGCCGTGGACCCGGACCGCGCCCCGGTCGTGGGTTTCCAGCCGGTTGATGCAGCGAATCAGCGTGGACTTGCCCGATCCGGACGGACCGCAGATGACGACGCACTCGCCTTCGCCGATGCCCAGGTCCACGTCCCGGAGCACCTGGAACGTCCCGAACCACTTGCTTACGTTTTCAAACGCTATGATGGGTTGGGTTTCGCCAGACACGGATCAGGCGCCCTCGATCATCGCCTTCATCCTGGCCGCGACCCAGTCGACCGCCACGTCGATCATGCCCTGTCCCTTCACGGCATCGGCGAGTTTGGCTTCGTGGTGGAATTCCCGGTCCTGGGCGGCCCGGTCGGCCTCCGAGATGGTCAGCCTGGCGGAATCGTAGTCCACGCCTTCCCAGTGGACGTGCCGCGGAAAGGCCGCGTAGGCGAAGGAGGTCTCGAACTCGCTGGCGTGGCCGGGACAATTGTTCGATTCCATGTACTTCCGGACGATTTCGGGGGTATAGGCTTCCCAGTAGCTGCAGAAGGCGAAATCCACGCCCAGACGGGACCGGATGTCCTCCAGCGCGGCGTTGACGGGACCGGCGTTCCCGGCGTGGCCGTTGACGGCCAGGATATGGTTGATTCCGCCCCTTTTCATGCTGTCGGCCACGTCGTAGAGGAGTTCAGTGAAGATTTCGGGCCGGGTCGTCAGCGTACCCTTGTGGTCCATCCAGTGCTCCGACACGCCGATGGCCAGCGGCGTGGTGACCACGACTTCGGGATAGAGCGCCTGCGCGGCGCGTTCGGACACGTGGACGGCGCTCGCGGTGTCGTGGGACATCTCCAGGTGCTCGTTGTGCTGTTCCGTACTGCCCGTGGGGATGAACGCTCCCTTGAGGTTGCCGTCGTAGATCCCCTCGCGGAACTGCCTGCGGGTCATTTTCCAGAGCTGTACGGGCCGGTCTTGGGGTAAGGCGTCGGACATGGAAGACTCCTGACTGGTTGGCTGTCGAGCTTGCAGGTTCTCGCTGGTCGATCGGCGCGGACGTGGTTTTTTCGTTTAAGCGTAGTCCTCCCGGGGCGGGCTGAATATGTCCAGGGCGACGGATTTCTCCATGACCTCGGTGACGCCGTGCCGGACCCCGCCGGGGATCACGTACTTGTCGCCCGTCCGGATGGTCCGGCTTTCTTCGCCGATGACCATGACGAACTCACCTTCCAGCACCACGCCCAGCTGTTCGTGGGGGTGGTCGTGCATGGGTACCTGCGATCCCGGCGTGAGCGTCACGAAGGACATCTGGGCCCGGTCGCCTCCTGCCACGGCGATGCTGACGCCCGGGGCGATGGACTTTGTGGACATGTTTTCCTCATCGACGAAATACATATGCTCCTCCGTATATGGGCAGGATGCCCGGTGTAAACGGTCGGACCAGGGCGTTAATCGGTCGTGCGCAGACCGGTCGACTATGCGGACCAGGCCGTCCCGGTCAGGCCGTCCCGGCGTCGGCGTACACGGCGCTCGCCGCCGCCACGCCGCTCCCGGCGACTTCGTGGCCTTCCGCGCGCAGGGCCTGTTCGAGCGCGCCCAGGCACAGGATGACGTGATCACGCTGTGAGGACTGGCCCATGAGTCCCACGCGCCAGGCCTTGCCCTTCAACGCGCCGAGGCCGCCGCCGAGTTCGAGGCCGTAATCCTTCAGCAGGCGGCTCCGCACGGCGGCCTCGTCGATCCCTTCCGGGGCCAGGACGGGGTTGATGGTCGGGGCGCGGTGCGGCGGGTCGACGAAGAACGCGAGGCCCATGGCGTCGATCCCGGCCCGGAACGCTTCGTAGTTCGCGGCATGCCTCCGGTGGCCGTTCTCCAGCCCCTCTTCGCTGATGAGCACGAGGGCTTCCCGCAAGGCGTAGAACAGGTTTACCGGCGCGGTATGGTGATAAGTCCGGTCGCCGTCCCAGTACGCGTTGATCAGGGAGAGGTCCATGTACCAGCTGCCAACCGGTGTCTTGCGCGCGGCGATGGCCTCGAGCGCGCGGTCATTAAGCGTGAGGGGCGCCAGGCCCGGCGGGGCGCTCAGGCATTTCTGGCTGCCGGTATAGCAGACGTCGATGCCCCATGCGTCGACCTTGACCGGCGTACCGCCCAGGGATGCCACGGTATCGACCAGGGCGAGGGCGCCGTGCTCGTGAATGATGGGGACAATCTCCTCGAGGGGCTGCAGCACGCCCGTGGACGTCTCCGCGTGTACGAGGCCCACGACCTTGGGACGGCATCCATCCAGCGTCTGCCGGACCTGTTCCGGCGTGATCGGCCGCCCCGGCTCGCTTTCGAGACGAATCAACCTCCCGCCGTGGCGCTCGGTCATCTGGGCCATGCGGTCTCCGAAGACGCCGCCCACGCAGATGAGTACTTCGTCCCCCGGCTCCACGAGATTGCAGATGCAGGTCTCCATGCCGGCGGAACCCGTGGCGGAGATGGCCAGCGTCATGGCGTTCTCGGTCTGGAACACGTACCGCAGCAGGGCCTTGGTATCGTCCATGACCCCGATGAAATACGGGTCCAGGTGTCCGGTCAGCGGAGCCCCCATGGCCTGGTAGACCCTGGGATGCATGTCGCTCGGTCCGGGCCCCATGAGGACGCGCCGGCCGGGGTCCAGGGGTGCGTATGAATCGTGTTGCGTGGACATGTGGTGGTTTTCCCTTCGCTCAGCGCGTCTGAATCAGGGTCCTGGCCGTCCAGGCATCGACGAAACCTCTGGTTCTCAGCCAGTCGCGCAGGATGTCGGCATCGGACTTTTCCGTGAAGTCGCCCACGCGCACCTTGAAGCTGTTGGATTCCTCATCCACGTAGACGCTGTACGACCATTCCGACAGCGTCTGCTCCACCTGCTTCAATGCGGCTTCGGCCGCTTCGCGGTTCGTAAAGGAATAGAGCTGGACTCTGTATCCCAGGGTGGGCTCTGCTACCGCGGCGGGGACGGGAGCTTCGGAAGCCGGTTCGGCCGGTTCACCAATCAACATATCATCGGACCGTGACGCGTCGTCTTCGGCCTCCTGCGCTTCGGGTGGAGTCGCTGGAGGCACTGGAGGCGCCGCGGCGGGCGCCCGCTTCCCGAGCAGCCACGTGCAACCCGTCGCATTCATGCCGAACAGGAGACACCATACCATCAACGCAACCTGGAACGGCGTTTTCAGTGGAGATTCGTACCGCATGATCAGCACCCAACTTGACGACGGCACCTGGTGGGAGGGCATGGGTCAGGGCAATGGTAGCAAAAGAGGATTCCGGAAATCCCGGAATCCTCTTGAAAACCACCTGCTTTTCTCTTCGGCCGAACACCGACGGGATCCATTCCCGGTACCTACTTGCCTTCTCCCGAGGTGATCAGTTCCATCTTCTTCTTCTGGTGTTCTTCTCCCGTGGTAAACAACTCCATCTTCCTGGCCTCGTCCGTTTCGATACTGGCCAGTCCGACGTAGGCATCGCCGAGTATATCGTGGGCTTCGATACTCTTAGGCTCCAACACCAGCAGCTTGTTCATGCTCTCGACGGCACCATTGAACGCCGCCAAGGAGGCTTCCACGTTCCCGGCATCCCGGTCGGCCAATCCCTTGTTGTAGTAGTTGGTCCCCAGGTACCGCAGCAGATCCTGGTCCTCGGGAAGGGCGGCGTTTCCTTTTTCCAATACTTCGATTGCGCCGGCCAGGTTGTTCCTGGAAGTCTGGATGGAACCGAGATCCCGGTACATCGCCTTCTCTTCCGGATACGCTTCGATCGCCCGCTCGTAGGTGGAAATCACACCGGCCGTGTCGGCGACTTCGTAGTAGGCGTTGCGCATGATGAGGTAGGTGTTGAGATCGACTTCTTCCGACAATTCGATGGTCTTGTTACAGGCTGTAATCGTCTTGTCCCAGACCTGGGTGTGGAAGTAGACGTTGATCAAGCCGTCCCAGGCTTCGAATTTGTCCGGATCCGCTTCGATAAGCTTTTCGAGCGCTATCCTGGACCCCTCGTAGTCTTCCGCGTTCAGCGCCGCGTAGCCCCAGTACAGGTATCCCTGCTGCTTGGCGACCTCCAATCCGTCCGCCTCCTCGGCCTCCTTCTTCTTGCCGATGGAGCGCAAGATGTCCTGGAGCATCGAGGTCGCGTTGACGGAGCGGCTGTATAATTGGGCGGCGTCCGCGAACTTCCCTTGTTCATAGCTTTGCTGGCCCGTCTGGTAGTTCGTGCGAATCATGGAACTCAGGGTGTTTCTGAACTGTTCCTTGTCCTTCCTGTCCAGGTCATCGAAGGTTACCGCTTCCCAGTTCTGGAACATCGTGTCGAAATTACCCCGGTAGTATTGAATGAGCCCGAGGAGATAGTGGGCGTCGTTGTTGCCCGGGTCCTTCTCCAGGGCAGTCTCGAGCAAATCCAGGGCCTTGTCCCACTGCGGGGGCGTTTCGCGGATGTAGATCTTCGCGGAACGAAGCTCGATTTTCTGCGCATCGGCGGCGACCGGTATCAGCAGGGCGAAGCCGAGGGCAAACAGTACGCAGACGGAAACCTTTCTGAAAAACATTACGCACTCCTTTCGACAGGTTCGTCGATGACACCTATTCGCGGCCTGCCTTGGGTTTGCATCTTCATGATCGCGTCCGAATAGATCCGATGTAGACAGTTTCATAAATCTAAGTGAATTGCACCTGTCCGTCAAGGTGATTCGGCCCCGTCGCGGCGGTAGCTGACCCGTCCGCCGGCGATGGTCATGGTTACGCACCCATCCAGCGCGCGGCCGGTGAATGGCGAGTTTGAGGATCTTGACCTGAAGGACGCGGGATCCACGGTCCAGGTTCCATCCGGATCGAAGAGCAGGAGGTCGGCGGGACCGCCGGACGCCAGGCTGCCTCCTTCGACGCCGAGTATCCCTGCGGGGGACGCGGACAGGGCCTTTACCGCATCGCCCAGGGTCAGCAGGCCGGGCCTGACCAGCTCGGTAAACACGACGGACAGCATGGTCTCGAGGCCCGTGGCGCCGGGCAGCGCTTCCTGGAACTCCGTGTTCTTCTCGTCCACGGACCTTGGCGTGTGATCCGAAGCGACGGCGTCGATCGTTCCGTCCGCCAGGCCCGCGCGAAGCGCCTCCACGTCCGCGTTGCTCCGCAGGGGTGGGTTGACCTTCAGGCGGGTATCGTAGGTTGCAAGGGATTCGTCGGTCAACACCAGGTGGTGGGGACTGGCATCGGCGGTCACCCGGACGCCCCGTTGCTTCGCCGACCGGATGAGATCGACCGTCACGGCCGTGCTGGCGTGGGTGACGTGGATCCGTCCGCCCGTCCACTCGGCCAGCATGAGGTCCCGGGCGACGACGGTTTCTTCCGCGATGGAGGGTATGCCCTTCAGGCCCAGCCGGGTGGCGTGGCTTCCCTCGTGCATGTGTCCGCCGGAAGCGAGCGACGGGTCTTCGCAGTGCACGAAAATGGGCAGGTCGAACATCCGGCTGTATTCGAGGGCCCGGCGCAGGATGGCCGGATTCCAGATGGACCGGCCGGCATCGGACAGCGCCACGGCGCCGGCCTCGGCCAGTTCGCCGGCTTCTGTCAGGCGTTCGCCCCGGCGTCCCGCGGTGACCGCGGCGATGGGATGGATCCTCGCCGCCGCGCCTGCCGCCCTCTCCCGTATGTATTTCACCGTGGCCGCGTCGTCGATGACCGGCTCGGTGTCCGGCATGCATGCTACGGCCGTGACGCCGCCCGCGGCAGCGGCGCGCGCGCCGCTTTCCAAAGTCTCCCGGTACTCGAATCCGGGTTCGCAGAGATGGGCGTGCAGATCGACCAGGCCCGGCAGGACGAGCAGGCCGTCCGCATCGATGCCCGCGGCGCCTTTCGCCTCGTCGTCCGCCGGCCGGTCGACGATCCTGCCGTCGCGCATCCAGAGATCGCCCTGCTCGTCGCGGCCGGAAGCGGGGTCGACGATGCGTCCGTTTTGGATTACGGAGAGCCCCGTGCCTTCTGCTGCGCCGCCGATGGTATCCGATCCGTCAGGCCGCATCGCGCTCGCCTCCGCCGTTGAGGAGATAAAGGACCGCCATGCGCACCGCGACGCCGTTGGTCACCTGGTCCAGAATGACCGATCTCCCGCCGTCGGCCACGCGGCTGTCGAGTTCCACGCCGCGGTTGATGGGGCCGGGATGCATGACGATGGCGTCGGGCTTGGCGAGTTCCAGCCGTTCGGGGTCGATGCCGAACAGCCGCGTGTATTCGCGCTGGGACGGGAAGAAGGCTTCCTGTTGCCGTTCGAGCTGTATCCGCAGGGCGTAGACCACGTCGGCTTCGCGGAGGGCGTCCTCGAGGCGGTAACAGACCTCCACGCCCATTTCCTCGATGTCGACGGGGATCAGCGTGGGCGGCCCGCATACGACCACGTCGGCGCCCATTTTCCGGAGTCCCCAGATATTGGAGCGCGCCACCCGGCTGTGGGCGATGTCGCCGACGAGCGCCACCTTCAGTCCCTCCAGCCGGCCCAGGGCGTCCCGCATGGTCAGGAGATCAAGCAGCCCCTGCGTGGGATGTTCGTGGGCGCCGTCGCCCGCGTTGATGACGACCGCGCTCGACAGGCACTGCGAGAGGAAGAGGGGGGCGCCGGCGGCGGTATGGCGCACCACCACGCAGTCCACCTGCATGGCTTCGATGTTCCGGGCCGTGTCGCTCAGGGATTCTCCCTTGGACACGCTGCTGCCGGAGGACGCGAAGTTCAGGGTGTCGGCGGAAAGCTGCTTCTCGGCGAGCTCGAAGGAAAGCCGCGTGCGGGTGCTCGATTCGAAGAAGAGGTTTACGACGTTCTTCCCGCGGAGGGCGGGGACCTTGCGGATGGGACGCCGGATCACTTCCTTGAAGGAGTCCGCCGTATCCAGGATCAGCCCGATCTCCTCGCGGGAATAGTCCTCGAGGCCGATCAGGTGGCGGTGGGGCAGCGCGCGTAGCCGGTGCTTCGCCATCAGGCCACCTCCTCCACCGCGACGTTGTCGTCCCGGTCCAGCTCATGGACGTGGACGACGACGGTCCGGCCGGGGCCCACCTCGATGGTCTCCCCGATGTAATCCGCCTGGATGGGCAGTTCCCGTCCCTCCCGCTCGATCAGGACGGCGAGTTCGATCCGTCTTGCCCGGCCGAAATCCTTAAGCTCGTCCAGCGCCGCGCGGATCGTACGGCCCGTATACAGGACGTCGTCCACCAGGATGACGGTGCGCCCCTCGATATCGAAGGGGATGTCGGTCGTGCGGACGACGGGGTAGTCCGCGCGCACCTGGAGATCGTCGCGGTACAGGTTGATGTCCAGCACGCCCACGGGAACGGCCGTGTCTTCCGCCTCCCGTATGGCCTCGGCCAGCCGCCGCGCCAGCCAGTCGCCCCGCCGCTGGATGCCCACGATGGCGATGCCGGAAGCGCCCTGGTTGCGTTCCAGGATCTGGCGAGTAATGCGGGACAGCGCCCGGGCGATGCCTTCCCTGTCGAGGACCTGCTCGCTCATCCGGCCGCCCCCTCGCGCGACTCGTCCTGGGCCGGACCTGCCGCCCCCTCGCGCGGCGCGCCGTCGCCCGTCGCTCCTGCATCCGTCGCGCCCGCAGCAGCCCAGGCCGCTTTCAGCGTCTCCAGGCTCTTCCGGGCGATGTGCTCCGCGCCGTAAGAGTAGTCGAACACCTCCACCGAACCGTAACCGTCGTAGCCGGTTTCCCGGAGCGCACGCAGGATGGGGACGAAATCGGTGTCTCCGAACCCCGGCCCGTCGCCGTCGGCGTTGTTGAAGTGGATGTAGGCCGTGATGTCCCGGTGTTCATGGATGGCGGCCGCCACGTCCAGGCCCTGGCAGAGGGTCGCGCGCACGTCGATGATCAGGCGGAAACGGGGATGGTCGATCTCCCGGACCATCCGCGCGGCTTCGGCCGGGGTGTTGATGAAATTGGTCTGGGCGCTGTCCAGGGGCTCCAGGCAGATCGTGACCCCGTTTTCCTCTGCGGTGGGCATACAGTCGAGGTACGCCTGGCGGGTCCGGTCCCAGGTCGCCTCGTAGGTCTGGTCCGGCAGCACATTGCGCTGCTTCGGCGAACCGGCCACCATGACCCGGCCGCCGATGTCGCCGCAGAACCGGATCAGGTCGCAGAGGTACAGACGGGTGCAGTACCGGATGCCGTCGTCGGGGTGGTTCAGGTAGAGGCCTTCCGGGCTGAGCAGGAGCCAGTGCAGCCCGGTGATTTCGAGGCCGTATTCCGCCGCGTCGTCGCGTATCGCCTTCCGGGCGTCCGGACCGACCTCGTTCACCGACCGCGCCACCGAGAAGGGCGCGATCTCCACGCCGTCATATCCGATTTCCGCGGCGGTGCGAAAGATCCGCCGGAGGGGAACGTCCCTAAACATCTCGTTGCAGAAGGCGAACTTCATACGGGTTGTCCCGCCTCTTGCATCCTTTCCGTCGTTTCCCGGCCGGTCGCGGCGTATTCGTTCTTGAGATCCTGCGGGAGGGTGCGCCAGACCAGGAAGCGCTTGCGCAACACGCTCAGGAAGCGCCGGTTGATGCGCTGCCAGGACGCCACGTCGCCGCTCTCCCGGTGGATGTCCACCCATACGGCGTAGAGGTCCCTTTCATTCTCAGCCGGCGCGGCGCTGAGGGAGACCTTCTGGCTGATGCCCAGGTCGTAGGGGGCGAGCCAGGTCATCATCGAGATGTGGTACATGGGCTGGTCCGTCGCGCCTTCCACGGCCGTCAGCTGGACGTTCTCCGTGACGAAGGCGCCCAGGGAACCTTCCTCGTAGGATTCGAAGACCCGCGTGAGATAGGCGTACATGCCCAGCACCTCGACGCTGCCGATGGTGAAGGGGAAGTCGAAGCTCCAGTCGTCCCCGTCGGGTTCGGGGAACTTCCACTCCCGGCCCACGTCGGGCACGGCCATGTCCGCCGCCTTCTTGGCCGGGTAGGCCGTCGACAGGAACACCGTGGCCATGACCACGACCACCGACCAGACGGCCGACAAGGAGGAATAGTTCAGCGACAGGCCGGCGAGGATGTCGTAATTCGACAGCACGAGGGTGATGGTCTGTCCCCCCAGGTAGCCCAGCACGGCGCCCACCGTGGCAAAGACGGAGGACTCGGCCAGGAACAGCGCCGCGATGTGGCTCGGCGCCAGGCCGACCGAACTGTAGACGCCGATCTCCCGGAAGCGCTCGTGGACCGCGCCCATCATGGTATTCAGGACGATCATGGCGGCGACGAGGATGGGGATGAGGAAATTGCCGAGGCCGCCGATGGAGGTGGAACCGATGGAACTGTAGACGTTGACCGTGCCGTCCTTACCGACGAACATGGTCATGGCGACCCGGGACAGGAAGTCCTCGATATCGCGGTCGAAGTCGGGGTTCGGCTGTCCGCTCTCGTCCAGGAAGTCCGTGATGGCGACCGAGTACATCTTCCCGTCGAGTTCCATGACCGTTTCGTACGGCAGGATCATGACGTTGTTGGATTCGAGATGGATGAAGGCCTCCGGCGGCGACTCGGCCTGCAGCCGGGGGTCCTCGCCGATACGCTGGGCGATCTTGCCCTTTTCCTGGACCAGGTCGACGGGCGTGAGCTTCTCGTCGTCCAGGTCCTTGAGCTGGTTGAACCGCCGGGAATCGATCACGCCGACGACCCGCAGCCGCATGCCGAACATGTCGATGTAGGCGGAACCGGCGTCTTCCGGGCTGATGCCCACCACCGCGGCCACGTCGTCGGGCAGGATGGCCGCGTCCCGTTCACCGGGCTCGAACCACCTTCCGCCGAGGAGGTATTCGTCGAGGCGCGTCGCCCTGGGTTCGTCCGGGGTCAGGCCCAGTATGCTGTTCACGTAGCTTTCATGGGACGACCGGGGCGACGAGAAGGAGAAGAACCCCTTTTCGCCCTTGACCTGGGACATGTACCAGGCCCGCGGAATCAGCGTGGCCTTGTCCTCGAAGGTGCTCTTGAGATAGTCGTAGACGGAGGGCTGCAGTCCCTTCCAGTTGCGGTCCCGGACCAGCGTCCCCTCGTAGGTCGGTTCGTTGTACCGCTCCAGCTTGTAGTACCTGAGGGACGTGGTGATGGAGGTAAAGGACAGCACGGTGAAGGTCAAGAGCGTGATGGTCGCCGCCGTGAGGGCCGTGCGGACCTTCCGCTTGCGCAGGTTGGAAACCCCCAGCGACAGGGCGACGGCCGTGGCGCTCAACCGCCCGATGTCGGCCTCGTGCATGCCGGTCTGCGCCCGCTTGATCTTCTGGACTTCCTGGTTGAATTTGGACAGGACGATGATCAGCACCGTCGTCCCCAGCGCGAAGATGACGAAGGCCAGGAAGATCACGTAGGGGGATGTGCTGAGCTTGAAGGCGGGATGCACCTGCTGCAGCACGAGGAAGACCGCGATGAAGAACGTGGCGAACCCGAAGATCCGCTTGTTGATCGTCGGAAACCCGAAGACCAGGCGCTCCATGAAGAAGGAAAAGGGGATGAGCAGGATGAAATAGAAGATCACACCCTTGACCGTGTCGTCCGCCGTGGACTTGACTTCGGGGTATCCCCGCGCTTCCAGCCCCCAGGCTTCCCGCGACATCGAGATGAAGGCGTCGTACTCCCGGTTCGCCAGGTGTTCCTCCGCCTCGAGCAGCTTGACGCGCGCCTGTTCGTGCAACTGCTCGATGCGCTGGTTCTCCACGCCGAAACGCGCGAGTTGCTTGAGCCTCACGTCATCCACGACCCACATGTCCCGCGTGCCCTGGTAGGACGGATTCACGATGAGGCCCATATCGACCGGGTAACCCTGGCCCTGGGCTTCTTCCAGGAGTTCCAGGGTCACTTCCTGAGGTTCGACGGGGTCCTTCAGGAAGGTATCCGGCGCGTTGGTCAGCAGGTATTTGACGCCGAAGAGGCTCGTGCTCATGAGCAGCTTGACGCGCTGGCCCGGCTTGGCGAAGACGACCGCCGCGGGTATGGTGCGACCCTCCGTTCCGCTTTGCTTTTCGATGTAGCTGTGGCCGTACCACTGGGGTTCGGCGTCGTTCTGCGCCAGGACGGTCAACTGGTCCAGCGCCGTGAGGTACCGGGAGTCGATGATCTCGTACACGTCCAGGGCCTGGGCCCGGAACACGATCTGCAGGGTGGTGTTCTCATTCGCGCCGCTCGCGGCGTCCAGGGGGAAGGTCTTGTCCCCTTCCTGGCCCAGGTCGGGCGCGTAGATGATCTCGCCGTCCTCGTCCAGCGCGTACGACCGCAGCTTGATCGGCCCTTTCTGCTGCTTCAGCGGACGGAATTCGAAGCGTCCCAGGGAGTCGGCCTTGGTGATGAGGATGCCGCGCACGCCCGTATTGGTCAGCCCCTTGTAATAGGTGACCAGCGCACCGGGGATGGGCTTCTTGGGCACGAAGAAGTTGACGTCCCGGTCGAACTCGTAGACCGTGCCCGCCATGTCGTGGGCCGTGTCCTGGATCTTGAGCTTGGTCTCTTCGAAGAGTTCGCCGTCGGTGGTGGCCCGGGCGAGCATGACCGCGAGCGACCGCGCCTGCTCGGTGACATTGGCGATGTTGACCGATTCGAAACGGTCCTGGGGTGTGTCCACCAGACCCCGCGTCCCGTTCGGCGTGACGAAGGACATGCCCTTCTTGCCCATGTAGGTGACGGCCTCGCTGTCCAGGCCGATCTTGACGGGCATGAAGTCCTTCCAGGTCCGCTGCGGCGGCACGATGGCGTTGACGTACCGTGCCGAATCGGCGCCGGCGCCGAAGGCTTCCTGGATATAGCTCGCGAATTTCCGCGAATAGGGCGCGAAGATGTTCTTGATGTAGTGGTTGGTCGCCCAGGCGCCGTTGTCGAAGGTGCCGAAGGCGAAGGCGCCCACGCGGGCGTCGTGGCTGGACAAATCGATGCCGAAGAACATGTCGAAATCGATCCGGTCTTCATCGGGGATCCTCGACAGGAAGTAGCCACTCGCCCGGCCGTGGCGGTACAGCCAGTTGTGCGCGCCTTCCAGGCCCATGAAGTGGGCGGAGGTGGCCAGGATGACCACGGAATACTTGGGGTTGTACTGTTTTACCGCCCTGGCGACTTCGAGCAGCGCGGCGACGCCCGTGGCGCTTTCGGCGCCGGGCGCAACGCCCGGGACCACCGACATGGCGTCGTAGAAGGACTCGATGACGATCGTGTAGTCTTTCCATTTCGTGCGGGTCTCGTCCCTGGCGTTCGGCATTTCCTCGTCGAGGCCGGGTATCCATCCGAAGATGTTCTTCCCTTCCACCACCTCCCAGTCCATGCGGGCCTGGACGTTTACCTGGCTCGTTCCCGATTCGGCCAGGGCCAGCAGGCCGGGCACGTGGGCCTTATCGACCCAGTAACGGGGCACGTTGAGCGGAAGCCCCATGAATTTGAGCTCCGCCTCGCTCCGGGTCACCCGCCCGTTGTCGAAGAAGATGACGGCGCTGGCGCCGAGCATCCGGGCATTGATGAACCGGTCCTGGGAATCGAAATCCATGAGCACGATGCTGCCATTCATCTCGTACCCGTTGAAGTCGGCGAATTCCCCCTTGCCGCCATAGACGATCGGACCGGAAAGGCCGTCGCGGGGCGTGGTGGGCGTGCGCACGTGATTGGGCCAGAGGGCATGGAGCGGAATCTCCTCGCCCGTCTCCAGCACCGTCAGTTTCGAACCCTTGTCGATGGGCACCGTTACCGGGAACGTCTCGGTCCTTATGTCCTGCAGCCCGATCTCCTCGAACTGATCCCGGATGAATTCGTAGGCCGAATCGGCGCCGGCGTAGCCCACCACCCGGGAAGGATAGGCGGAAAGGGTTCGCACCGTGTTTTCGACCGACTCCGCGCTGACCGACTCCAGGGCCTCCTCGAGGTCGCGGTCATGGCCGAGGAAGGGCTGAACTTCCTGGGGTTCCGGCAGGGAGATCAGCTTCATCAGGATGTTTTCGGTGATATCTTCGGGATGGAAGATGGTGACCGAGGACAGCATCAGCACCGCGATGGTGATGCCTATGCCCGTCTTTATCTTCGACCACATGAGCGTTTATTCCTGGATTGGCGGCCGCGCAGTGCTACCGCCGCTGCCGCAGTCCGAATGCGGAACCGGTGATTTCGTACGCTGGAAGCCGCGCAGAACCGCCGCCTCCGCGTCAGTTGTTGCCGGGGAACCTGGGAGTGCCCGGAACCGCCGCGAGGCCCATCCTGTCGCATTCATCCCGAGCGTAGTGAGTTGTGGCATACTTGAACATAGCAATATAAAAAAGATGAAAGGCCGGTTCAAGCAAAAACCTGACGGCTCGCCCTGCGGTCCCGCGGCCCGCCCGCAAGCCCGCAGGGATCACGTGCGCAACGTACGCATCACGCGCACTCGAACCGGACGATTACACGATGTTTACACGCCGAACGAAACTTGGGTTGTGCGGTCGTTCCTGGATCGGATATATTGAATGACAAGACACCCGGCGTCTCATCCCCACGCCATTCCGCATTCGTCGTTCACCGGCGCAACGAATCATGACATCCCTTACGCGTATCGGTATTCCGCGGCCCGGCATACTGCGATCAGCCGGCATTTCCCGCCGCGCGGTCGTCCTGGGGCTGGCCCTCGCCGTCCTGATCAATATCTGGGTCCCCTTCGGGTCCTTCATCCTGCAGTCCTCCCGCATGTCGGTATCCCACCTGCCGATCGCGGTCCTGATCCCCTTCTTCTTCCTCCTGTTCATCGTCAATCCGGCCCTTCGGATCTGGCGGCCGTCCTGGGTGCTGAACGGAAGCGAACTGGGCCTTGTCTTCATCATGATGTTCGTTTCCTCCCTCGTGCCGGGCAAAGTCCTGGTCGCCTATCTCATGGGGATCATCGCCACGCCCTACTATTTCGCGCGGCCCGAGAACCAATGGGCGGTCACCTTTTTCGAATATCTGCCCGACTGGCTGCTGGTCAGCGGACAGGGCAACACGCTGGTCTGGTTCTACGAGGGGATCCCGGAAGGGGCCGGCAACGTCATCTGGGGACCCTGGCTCCCTCCCCTGTTCTGGTGGCTGACCTTCTTCGTGGTGCTCTTCTTCATGGGGGCCTGCATGTCCACCATCATGCGGAGGACGTGGGTAGCCCACGAACGGTTGACTTTCCCCCTCGTACAGATGGCCGTCGACCTGATCCGGCACGACGAACGGACGGAACGTACCTTTCCCGGTTTTGTCTATGACCGCATGTTCCAGGTGGGTTTCGGCGTCACTTTGGTCCTGATGATCTGGAACATCGCCGCGTTCTGGGGCGCCATTTCGCCCATACCCATAGGCGCATTGTACAGAAGCACGATGACCTTGATGGAGGGAACCGACGCCATCCGGGTCAGCGTCAACATCTATGCCCTGTGCTTCGCCTTCCTGGCGCCCCTCGAGATTACCTTCAGCCTGTGGTTCTTCTCGCTCTTCGGCGTACTGGAAGGCGGCCTGCTCGACCGCGTAGGACTCCAGTACTCCGGCAGCCCGGTGGGCGCGAACGCCGTGGTGAAGGCCCAGTTCTTCGGCGGGTTCATCGTATTCGTCTTCTGGCACCTGTGGACGGCCCGCGCGCAGATCGCCGACGTATTCAGGCGGGCCCTGCGCGGCGGTGAGCAGCCGGCCACGGAGCTGATGTCCTATCGCGTCGCCGTGCTCGGACTGGCAGGCTGCGTGGTGTACCTGGTGGCCTGGCTCGTGGGCTCGGGGCTATCCTGGCAGGTGTTGCCCGTGTACCTGCTGTTCCTCTTCGTGCTGTACCTGGGCACGGCGCGGATCATCGCCCAGACGGGACTGGCCTTCCTGGACCTGCCGGTCAACGCCCACCATTTCACCATCCTGACCCTGGGATCGGGGAACATCGACCCCCAGAGCCTGACCACTCTCGGACTGGGGTCGGCCTATGCTCGGAACTGGCGGGGCATGGGCATCGGCACCATCGCCCAGTCCGACAAGGTGATGTCAGACCTGCGGCAGGACAAGCGGGGGATCCTGGCCCTCATGATCGCCACTTTCGTGATCAGCTTGCTGACCTCCGTCCTGTACACGGTCTACATCGGGAATACGACCGTCGGCGCGTACAACTTCGGCGAGCGCGACGCCTTCGGCGGGATCAACGAAAGCTACTACGACGATATCGTGCGCTGGATCCGGAACGCCGACCAGCTTCAGCCGCCCGAGTTCCTCTTCATGGCCCTCGGCGGCGTCATCATGCTCGTCATGACGGTCCTGACCTACCGGTTCCCCGGCTGGCCGCTGGCGCCTGTAGGATTCACCGTGGCCTTCGCCGACGTGACCCGTCTGCTCATGTTCTCGCTGTTCCTGGCCTGGCTGGTCAAGATGCTGCTGCTGCGGATCGGCGGGGTGACGTTCTACCGCCGCGCCCAGCCCTTTGCCTGGGGCGTGCTCGTGGGGTACAGTACGGGGGTTTTTCTCGGGTTCGTCGTGGACTGGATCTGGTTCCCCGGGCAGGGACACGCCCTGCACGAGTGGACGTAGCCGGAGGTTTCTGGGCGTGCGGCGCGTCGCGCGATGGGGACACCGATCAGCGTATACTCGATCAGCGTATACTCGATCAGCGTATATACAATGGCTCTACGTCCCGCAAGAGCCGGTCGATCTCGGCGAGGTCGTGCCGGTCCAGCCTCCCCGGCGCCCGCGTGCAGGCCGACGCGATCAGGCCGCGCCGTTTAAGGATCTCCTTGCAGAAGATCACGCCCTGCAGGCTTTCGATGTTGATGAGGGGCAACAGCCGGGTGTGGATCTCTCTCGCGCCTTCCACGTCGCCGGACCGGAACCGCTCATAGAGGCGGACCAGCACGTCGGTGAACTCGCAGGCCGGCATGGTGCCGCTCGCGCCGCGGTTCAGTTCGTCGATGAACCAGCGTCCGCCGAACCCGGTGAAGACGCCGTGCAGTTCGGCCCCGCAGGTCTCCAGCAGCGCCGTCACCGAATGGCCGGGGGGCATCATCTCTTCCTTGATGTACTTCACGTACGGAATATCCAGCAGCAATTGCCGGATGAACGCCGGTGAGAGGCTGGAACCCAGCGGCGGATCGAAGTTCTGGATGAATACGGGCTTGCCCATGGCTTCCGCGACCCGGCGGTAGTAGTCGACCAGGCCGTCCAGCCCCGGCTTGAGCACGTAGGGCGGCAGGGCGATGGCGCCGTCGGCGCCGGCCTCGCGCGCGTGGCGGCTGAACATCACGGCGACCTCGGTGCTCACCCCGGCCACGCCCGCGATCATGGGGATGCGCCCGTCCACCTGTTCAACGGCCACGTCCACGACCCGTTTCCGCTCGTCGTCCGAGAGCAGCCAGAACTCGCTCACCATGACGGGATAGACGATGCCGTGGGTGCCGGTATCGACGCAGAAATCGATCTGCCTCCGCAGTCCCTCCTCGTCCAGCGCGCCGTCGTCGGTAAAGGGCGTCTGCGGTATGGTGAATATGCCGTGCCAGCCCTGCCGGCCGTCGCTTTTCATGCCATCCTCCCTTGATCGAAGATACGGTTTCATCCGAGTTTGCGCGCCGTGCCCGGGCGTCGCGGGCACCGCTTCCAGGGTATCCCGGGCAACATTCCAGGGGCATCCCGGCACCGCTTCCGGGGCATCCCGGACGCGTTTCAGGAAGGGGTCCGGGACACGCCCGCAAACCAATATAATGATTGACAGAAGGGGTGCCACGCCCCTATTTTGTGTCGATGTTTTTGAATGGAAAAAAGGCCTGCGGCCGACGCGCAGAATACCCCGGGGAAGCTTGATGACGACGGACGTGGAACCCGATGTAGCATCGCTGGAACTTCACGAATGGCTCGAATCGATTGAGTACGTCATTTCGCAGGGCGATCCAGAGCGGACCCGCCGCATTCTCGCGGCGCTGGAGTCCCGGGCCGCCGAGTCCGGCGTACGCCTGCCCTTCTCCGCCAACACGCCCTACGTCAACACCATCCCCGTCGAACTGCAGGAACCCTATCCCGGCGACCGCGACCTGGAACGGCGCATCAAGAACATCGTGCGCTGGAACGCCCTCGCCATGGTGGTCCGGGCCAACCGGGCCGACGGCTCCATCGGCGGGCACATCTCCACCTACGCGTCGTCCGCGACGCTCTACGAGGTGGGGTTCAACCACTTCTTCCGCAACCGGAACGGAAGCCACGAGGGCGACCTCCTCTTCGTCCAGGGCCACGCCGCGCCCGGCATCTACGCGCGGGCCTACCTGGAAGGCCGCATCTCCGAGGAGCAGCTCAAGAACTTCCGCCACGAAGTGAATACGCCCGGCCTGTCGTCCTATCCCCACCCCTGGCTGATGCCGGACTTCTGGGAATTCCCCACGGTATCTATGGGCCTCGGCGCCATCACCGGCATCTACCAGGCCCGTTTCATGAAATACCTGGAGAACCGGGGCATCAAGAAGCCGAGCGATTCCAAGGTGTGGGTCATGATGGGCGACGGGGAGATGGACGAGCCCGAGTCCCTCGGCGCCATCACCGTGCCGGTCCTGGAACAGCTCGACAACCTGATCTTTGTGATCAACTGCAACCTGCAGCGGCTCGACGGACCGGTCCGCGGCAATCACAAGATCATCCAGGAGCTGGAGGCCATCTTCCGGGGCGCGGGATGGAACGTGATCAAGTGCATCTGGGGCAGCGACTGGGACCCCCTCATCGAAAAGGACGGCGACGGACTTCTCGTGAACCGCATGCACGAGACCGTGGACGGCCAGTACCAGAAGTACAGCATGGCCTCCGGCGAGTACATCCGGAACAAGTTCTTCGGCGTCCATCCGGAACTGAAGAAGATGGTCGAACACCTGTCCGATTCGCAGCTGCAGCACCTGCGGCGGGGCGGCCACGATCCGCTCAAGGTCTACCACGCCTACAAGGCCGCCGTGGAAACCGAAGGGGCGCCGACCGTCATCCTGATGAAGACGATCAAGGGATACGGACTGGGCGACAGCGGGCAGGGCGCCAACAGCACCCACCAGATCAAGAAGATGGAAGACAGCGACCTGCTGGCCTTCCGGGACCGCTTCCGGATTCCGATTTCCGACGAAGACGTAGCCGAAGTGCCTTTCTACAAGCCGCCCGAGGACAGCGAGGAGATCCAGTATCTGCACGAGCGGCGCAAGTCCCTCGGCGGTTACGTGCCCTCCCGTCGGACGACCTTCACGCCGCTGCACGCGCCGAAGCAGGACAAGTACCGCAAGTATTACAAGGGGACCGACCGGCAGGTGTCGACGACCATGGCCTTCGTCAACATCCTGTCGGACCTGATGCGCGACAAGGAAATCGGCAACCTCATCGTCCCCATCGTGCCCGACGAGGCCCGGACCTTCGGCATGGAGGCCCTGTTCAGGCAGTCCGGCATCTATTCTCCGGTGGGGCAGCTCTACGACCCGGTGGACAGCGAAACGCTCCTGTACTATCGCGAATCGAAAGACGGCCAGCTGCTGGAAGAGGGCATTTCGGAGGCGGGCGCCATGTCGTCCTTCATCGCCGCGGGCACGGCCTACGCCACCTACGACATCAACACCATCCCCTTCTTCATCTACTATTCCATGTTCGGCCTGCAGCGCGTCGGCGACCTGGTCTGGTCCGCGGGCGACATGCGCTGCAAGGGCTTCCTGGTCGGCGCCACGTCGGGACGCACCACGCTGGCGGGCGAAGGGCTCCAGCACCAGGACGGCAACAGCCACCTGCTGGCCTACCCCGTGCCGAACCTGCTGGCTTACGACCCGGCCTACGGCTACGAACTGGCGGTGATCATCGAAGAAGGCATACGGCGCATGTACGAGGAACAGGAAGACGTGTTCTACTACCTGACCGTGCACAACGAGAACTACGCCATGCCGCCCATGCCCGGCGATCCGGAGGCGACCCGTGAGGGCATCCTCAAAGGGATGTACCGGTTCCGCGAATCGGAGAAAGAAGACGGCGGCCTCCGGGTCCAGCTCTTCGGCAGCGGCGCCATTCTGAACGAGGTGCTCAAGGCCGGCCGAATCCTGGAGGAACAATACGACGTGGCCGCGGACGTATGGAGCATCACCAGTTACAAGGCGCTGCACAACGAGGCGGTGGACGTGGAGCGATGGAACATCATGCATCCCGAGGAAACGCCGCGCGTGCCCTACGTGACTTCGTGCGTGGCCGATGTGCCGGGCCCCTACGTGGCGGCCTGCGACTACGTGAAAGCGCTTCCGGACACGGTATCCGCCTGGTTCCCGGGCCATCTGATCACGCTTGGGGCCGATGGCTTCGGGCGCAGCGACAGCCGCGACGCCCTGCGGGATTTCTTCGAGGTGGACGCCCGCTATATCGCGCTATCCGCGCTCTACGGCCTGATGCGCGACGGCAAGCTGCCGGCCTCCAGGCTGAAGCAGGCGATGGCCGACCTGGAGATCGACGCCGACAAGCCGAATCCGCTGATGCTGTGACGGGCTTTAGCGGGCGATGGCCGGCCTGGAGATCAACGCCGACAAGCCGAACCCGCTTTTGCTAATGACTGGCTGAAGCAGGCGATGGCTGGCCTGGAGATCAACGCCGGCAAGCCGAATCCGCTGATGCACATGACAGGGAGACGCAAGACTCATGGCGACGCCTTTCAATCTGCCGGCGCTGGGTGAGAACGTCGACGCGGGGACCGTGGTGGGTATCCTGGTCGCCGTGGGGGACCGGGTCGAAGAAAACCAGCCCGTCCTGGAGATCGAGACCGACAAGGCCAACCTCGAGGTGCCCTCCGGATTCAATGGGGTGGTGACGGAAATCCTCGTGGAGAACGGCGCGACGGCCGAGGTGGGCACGCCCGTGCTCATGTATGATGAAGGGACGGGGGAGGGCGCGGCAGCCAGCGAGACCGTCGCTCCCGAAGCCGGCGAGGCCGCCGCAGCGGAAGCGGTCGAAGAGTCGGAGGCCGAAGCACCTGCCGCGGAAGCTACAGAATCCACAGCCGAAGCGCCTGCCGCGGATGACTCGGCTACCGATGCTACGGAGTCCGGCGACAGCGCGCCATCTGCCGCGGACGCTGGACCGGCCGAGGAACCCACGCCGCCTGCGCCACCACCAACGGCCCCGGTCGTTCCGGCGGCCTCTTCAGACGCGCCTGTACCCGCGGCGCCTTCCGTACGCCGCTTCGCCCGGGAGATCGGGCTCGACATCGGCCAGGTACCGGGAACCGGTCCCGACGGCCGCATATCTGTCGAAGACGTTAAATCTCATTCCAGGCAGTTGAGTGGCGGTCGTGCGCCCGGCGGTCCCGCACCTGGCGGTCCCGCATCGTCCGCTCCGGCGAAACTGCCCGACTTCTCGAAATGGGGCTCGGTGGAGACCGAGCCCATGAGCAACCTGCGCCGCGCCGCCGCGGAGCACCTGTCCGCCGCGTGGACGAACATCCCCCACGTCACTTACGCGGACAAGGCCGACGTCACCGACATGGAAGCCCTGCGCAAGCAGTTCGGTCCCGCGGCCGAAGCCGCCGGCGGCAAGCTGACCATGACCGCCATCGCCCTGAAGATCGTGGCTGCGGCGCTCAAGCGTTTTCCCCTCTTCAATGCCAGCGTCGACATGGCCGGTCACGAGATCATCCACAAGAAGTACTACCACGTGGGCGTGGCCGTCGATACGGACCGCGGCCTGGTCGTGCCGGTCATCCGGGACGTGGACCGGAAGAACATGGTCGAGCTGTCTGTCGAACTTTCCGAGGTCGCCGCCCGGGCGCGGGACAGGAAGCTTTCGCCGGACGACATGCAGGGGAGCACCTTCACGATCTCGAACCTGGGCGGGTTCGGCGGGACCTTCTTCGCGCCGATCATAAATGCGCCCAACGTGGCCATCCTGGGGCTGGCGCGAAGCCGCATGGAACAGGTCTACGTGGATGGCGCGTTCCAGCCGCGTCTCATGCTGCCGCTGATGATCTCCTACGACCACCGGCTCATTGACGGCGCGGACGGCGCCCGCTTCATGCAGTGGCTGGTCCAGGCCTTCGAGGAACCCTTCCTCCTCAGCCTGGAGGGGTGACCAAACCCGGACGCGCAGGCCGGACCTCGCATGACCGGATCTCACCAGGCCGGATCTCACCAGGCCGGATCTCACCGGCCGGACCGGCACCATCGGACCACATCCCCATAAAAAAACGAGGCGGTCCTTGGCGAACCGCCCCGTCCAATAGATCTTCCATCTTGCTGTATAGCTGAACCCTGATTCCCCGCTGCCGGGAGATCAGTCCACGGTCTCCATCGTCGTTGCTACTGATTTCAGGAGCCTGTCTTTCATATTCCACACGGTGTAACCGGTGTCGATCAGACCGGTGGGTGCGTCCTTCCACTCGGCATCCGCGCCGTAGAGGAAATAGGCGTCCCAGACCATGGGGTCCTTGTGTTCCAGTTCCCCCGACTTCTTGTACCAGAACCCCAGCGCGTTCGCGGGGTCCCACATCTGGCTGACCCGTTTGTCGCTGAATACCTGCTCCGCCGCGATCTTGGCTGTATTGACCGCGTCGTTCCTGAGTATCCGCTGCCAGACCACGTAGACCCGGAGGTCATCGGAGGGAAACTTCTTCAAAATCTCTTGCTGCACCGCCCCGGCGCCGCTTATGCAGTGGCCTCAGGTAGGAGAGAACATCACGACGAGGCGGACCTTGCCCGTATCGCCGTTGAACGCCTTCTTGAAATTTACGAGGCTGAGCGGTTCAGGGTTGAAGCCGCCGCTGGTGCTGAACTGGGCGCTGGCCTGTGAAGCCCACGACAGGGCCCCGGCCAGGATCAGCGCGGTGATCAATCGGATTCGGGTTTTCATTTTCATCGATCCATTTTCTGATGGTGGACTGAGCCCCGGTCGTCCCGGGCCGGTCGGGTTATCTATGATATCGACCTTGCACACGAATTGACAAGTGAAATCTTAAACCTATTGGACGGCACTCGGGTCCGCGCTGTCAGACCGGGTTGGCGCGGTCAGACACTGAAGCGCACGTTGATCACGTCGCCGTCCTGAACGACGTACTGCTTGCCTTCGACACGCAGCACGCCTTCACCCTTCGCCGCCTGCCAGCCTCCGTGGTCGAGTATCGCCTGCCAGTCCAGCGTCTCCGCCCGTATGAATCCCCGTTCCAGGTCGGAATGAATCGTCCCTGCGGCTTCTGGTGCCGTGGCGCCCCGGGTGACGGTCCAGGCCTTGACTTCATCCTCGCCCACTGTAAAGAACGAGATCAGGTTAAGCAGCCGGTACGAGGCGGTGATCATGCGACTCAGCGCGGATTCCTCGATGCCCAGTTCGTCTAGGAAGGTACCGGCGTCGTCCTCGTCGAGCTGGGCGATCTCCATTTCGACCTTCGCACAGAGCGCCAGGATATCCAGCCCATCGGCGCATCCGCCCAGGTCTTCAACCTTGCGCGCTTCCGAGCCCAGGTCTTCCTCGGCGACGTTCAGCACGATGAGCACCGGTTTCTGGGAGAGGAATCGGTAGCCCCTGAGCCGTTTCTCGTCTCCCGGTGCGAATTCAAGGTTCCGGATGACCCCGCCGCCCTCGATCTCTTCCCTGCACTGTTCAAGCAGTTCCCACTCTCGCACCAGGTCGGGCTGCTTCGTGGACCGGGCCTCCTTGGAGAGGCGGGTCAGCCGTCGCTCGATGATCTCGAGATCGGCGATGGCGAGTTCCAGCTCCACCGACTCCAAATCTGCGCCCGGATTAACGGGCGTGCCGGCCAGGTTCGGGAAGCCGCGCAGGACGTGCACGAGTACATCCATCGTGCGCAGGTCGGCGAGCCCCCCGGCGCCCTGCTGTTCCTCCTGCCGTCCCGATCCGGCCGTAATGCCGCCGATATCGAGGTATTCAACGGTGGCGAAAGTGGTCTTGCGCGGACTGAACAGCGTGGAAAGGCGGTTCACGCGCGGGTCCGGGACCCGGATCGTGCCCCGGTTGGCCGTGTTCTGCCCTGCATAACCACCGGTTTTGGCGTTGGCCCTGACGAGCGCGTTGAACAACGTGGTCTTGCCGCAGCCGGGCAGCCCGACGAGGCCGATCTGCAATGCAGTGTCCTTTCTGGCGTCACAGCGATTACCGGTGTTCAGGCTTTCTGTAAATCACATCCCGGAGGTCCTGCCAAGAGCACGTCTCCAGGGGGTCTCTCCCGCCGGCTTCGCCCACGCTGTGGTCGGGCAGAACGTATCGTCCGCGAGGGGATTCGGTTGAAAGCACCAGGCGCAGGCCCTCTTCGACCACCGCACGCAGCGGCCGTCCGGTCCGTTGCGCGTGTCGCTTTGCGCGCGACAGCAACTCGTCCTGGATGTTGAGCGTCGTTTTCATTTGCTAATTCAGCCATACCGTATTCAACGATCAAGCTAACGAAAAACCGGAAAAACCGTCCCCTCAAACACAAAACGCGCGAATCATCGCCTTGTACGCGTCGATCGCCAGGTCGAACTGGTCCAGGTCCATCCATTCGTCCACCGTGTGGGCCTGTCGGATGTCTCCGGGACCGAGCAGGATCAGCTCCATCGTCCTGCCGAAGACCAGGCCGTCGGTGCCGTAGGGAACCGTGTGGGCCTTTTCCGTGCCGGTGATCTGGAGCGCCGTACGGACCAGCTCCGAGTCCGAGGGCGTGCTGAAGGGGTCCCCGATCTTCTGAATCGTCAGTTCCATGCCATTCCGTTCGGCCGCCTGTCGGGTGCGGTCCAGGAGGGCTTCCTGGTCCTGCCCGGGCATCGGCCGGTAGTAGACCGTGCATATGCTGCGGGGCGCCGTCATGTTCAGGGCGACGCCGCCGTCGTTGACCCCGATGTTCCAGTCGGAAAAGGGCGGGTCGAACTCGTCGTTCAGATGCCTGGGATCCGACCGGAGCTCGTCGTGGATGGCCTTCATCTCCACGAGAAAGGGGATCATGGCGTGATGGGCGTTGACGCCTCTGCCGGTGCTGCTGTGCGCCGCCCGGCCCTCCGTCTCGCCCCGCATGAACACCGCGCCTTTGTGGGCCCGTACGACCTCCATGCGCGTCGGCTCGCAGATGATCCCGTAGCGCAGCCCGCCGCCGGCCAGGAGTTCGGAGCGTTCGCTGACTTCGGCCGCGCCCCAGCACCCGACTTCCTCGTCGGCGGTGAACACGAGATAGATCGGCGCGGCGAGTTCCGACGCCTCGAAGGCCGCCCCCGCAGCGAGCATGGTGGACAGGGCGCCCTTCATGTCGCAGCTCCCGCGGCCGTATATCCGGTTGTCCCGGATCTCCGCCGTAAAGGGATCCGACTCCCAGCCGTCTACGGGGACGGTGTCCGAATGGCCCAGCAGCGCGAGGCCGCCCTGCCCCTCGCCCTTGCGGCCGACGAGGTTGACCTTCTCCACACCGTTGTCGTCCTGGTACGTGATGCGTTCGACCTGGAAACCGACGCGGTCGAGCTGGTCCTGGATGTAATCGGACACGGCGGCGTTGCTGTTGGCGCTGATCGAATTGAACGCGATCAATTCCTTCGTGACCTGGACGGGATCGAACATCGCTGGCGCCTGCTTTCTTTTGTGGGGAGATGCCAATGGGAGGATGCCGGAGGTCGGACTCGAACCGACACGACCTTGCGGTCAAGGGATTTTGAGTCCCTCGCGTCTACCAATTCCACCACTCCGGCACAATCAAGATAGCCCGCCGGAGACATGCGCGTCAGGCGGGCTATCGGTCAATATAAAACGGGGACGACGGGACTCGAACCCGCAACTTCTGCCGTGACAGGGCAGTGCTCTAACCAGATTGAACTACGCCCCCGATTTGATGCATGGGCGATACTGGATTCGAACCAGTGACCTCATGCTTGTAAGGCATGCGCTCTGAACCAACTGAGCTAATCGCCCGCAGGTGTATCCACGCTACGGTCGACGCGATTCCCGGTCGCTGGCCGAACCGGCCCGCGGGAACTTCCCTCTCCAGATCAGGATCACGGGGATGCCCACGCAATAACCGGATACCATCAGCAGCGGCGCCAGGGTAATCGATTCGTAGGCCAGCGCGATGAAACCGGCCAGTATGACGCCGAGTACGATGGCGAGGAGACGAAAGTGAGCTCCACGGAACGGCAGTACATAGGCCTGAGGTACCGTGGCGCGCCGCCGTCCGGAAGACCGGTTCGAACCGGACGCTGACTGCGATCTTCTCCCCATTTCTCCTCTACCTCCACGACCGGCCAATATAGGTAAAAAGGCGCTTCGCGTCAAGTCCAAAACAGGGCGGAAGGCCACGGCGGAAGGCCAGGGAGAAAGGCCAGGGCGGGCAGGCTCCTATTCCTTGACCACCCAGAGCTTCACGCCGGCCTCCACCTGGGCGTGCAGCGCGATGGGAATGGTGTATATCCCCAGCGCCTTGATGGGCTCGTCGAGATGGATCTTCCGCCGGTCGATATCGTAGCCCTTTTCCTTCAGCAGATCGGCGACGTGCTGATGGGTGACGGAACCGAACATGCGGTCTTCTTCGCCGACCTGGACGACGGCGGTGAGGGAGACCTCTTCGAGGACGCCGGCGAGTTCCTCGGCCTGTTCCCGCGTCTTGGCTTCCAGGGCCAGCTGCTGCTTCAATTTGCCCTGAAGCATTTTCAGGTTTCCGGGCGTCGCCGGAATGGCCTTCTTCGTCAGCATCAGGTAGTTCCTGCCGTACCCGTTGGAAACGTCAACGATTTCACCCACGCTTCCCACGTTCCGCACCGACTCGGTCAATATGAGCTTCACGTCCGACTCCTCGGCTACTTGTAGGTTTCTTCGATAAAGGGGAGCAGTCCGACATGCCGGGCCCGCTTGACGGCCTTTGCCAGGCGCCGCTGGCACAACGCGCTGGCGCCGGAAATCCGGCTCGGAACGATCTTGCCCCGTTCGGTGACGAAGCGCCGGAGCGCCTTCGGGTCCTTGTAATCGATGTTCTTGATGCGGCCCGGTATGCGCTTCTGCTTTCTCCCCCTGGTCATCCTGGATTGATTCATGCTTCCGCTCCCGTTTTCTTGTCGGCCTGCTCGGCTTTTTCGGCCTGCTCGGTTTTTTCGGCCTGTTCGGCCTTCTCGTATACGTGGGCCGGATGCTTCTTGACCCGCTTCGTCATGTGCCTGAGCACGCGATCGTTCAGCTTGAACGACCGGTCCAGCACGTCCACCAGGCTCGGCTCGCCGTCGAAACGGATCAGCGTGAAATTGCCCTGGTGGGCGTCGTTGATATCGTAGCTGAGCTTCCGGCTTCCCCAGCGTTCCGTGTCGACGACTTCCCCCTGGTTCGACGCGATGAGCCCCTCGATGGCGGAGATCTCCTCCTCGAGCGGCGCTTCTTCGAGCTTGGAATCGATAATCACCACAGTTTCGTAAGACCGCACGTGCATTCTCCTTAAGTTGTTTGCGTGTTCGCCCAGGCTCGGCCGGTCTTCAGTCCGTGAACGACGGTCTTCAGTCCGTGAAGGACGGGCCGTTGTACCGGTTCGCGGCCTCGCCGCAACCTTCGCTTACGAACACCTCCAGCTGGTCGCAGGCCCGGTCGAGGACGATGGGCAGATCCGTTGTTTCCTCTTCGGAAAACGCTTCCAGCACGTAATCGACAAGCGTATCGGCGTCCCGGGGGACGTCGATGCCGATGCGCTGGCGGGCGAAAGCTTCCGTGCCCAGTGCCTCGATAATGGATTCCAGGCCCCGGTGGCCGCCATGACTGCCCTTCGCCCTGAGGCGCAACATACCGAAGGGCAGGTTGACGTCATCGCAGACGACCACGATGCGATTGACGTCGAGTTCGTAATGTCCCACCGCCTCCCGGACCGCGTAACCGCTGCGGTTCATGAAGGTCACCGGCTTGACCAGCGCCACGGGAAGTCCGCCGATCTTCGCGACGGCGCCGTGGAACCGCTCGTTTACCGGGGCGAGCTCAAGGCCGAGGCGCCGAAGCCAGGTGTCGATCACGTCGAAACCGGCGTTGTGGCGCGTGTCCGCGTACCGGACGCCGGGATTGCCAAGGCCGATGAAGGCATGCATGGACGGGGCTTCAGGCCGTTCTTCAGGCCGCGAGGCGCCGGAATCGGCATGCTGACACATAACCGGGCCGCCCTAGTCTTCTTTGTCGTCCTCGTCCTCTTCTTCTTCCTCGCCGTCTTCCCGGGCCTGGCCAATGATTTCCGGCTCTTCCTGCTCCAGGTCGACTTCCTCTTCCTCGGGCTCCTCGGCCATCGGCGTCAATACGGATACCACGGCGACCTCTCCGTCGGTCTGGATTTCGGCGTTCTCGAAGGAAAGATCACTGATGTGGATCGTATCGCCCATGCCCAGTTCGCTGATATCCACTTCCAGGTGCTCGGGAATCTCGGAAGCGACGCAACTGATTTCGACCACCCGCAGGGACTGGTCGAGCACGCCGCCGTCTCTCGTCACGCCGATGGGCTCGCCGACCATCACGAGCGAAACTTCCGTGGTGATCCGGTCGCTCATCCTGATCTGCTGGAAATCGGCGTGGAGCAACTGGTTTCTCAGGTAGTCCCGCTGTAAATCCCGCAGCAGGGCCTTCTTGTCCTCCATGCCTTCGATTTCCAGGTTGATGACGACGCTTTCGCCCTGGGTCTTTCGGAGGAGGCCTTCGAACTCCCGATAGTCGAGGGTCAGCGGCGTGGAGGACTCCCCGCTGCCGTAGACCACGGCGGGCAGCGCGCCGTCCCGCCGAAGCGACTTGGCGACCTGCTTGCCGGTGTCCGTCCGCTGGCGGGCCTTTAACGATACCTGGTTCATTTCCTTCTCCTGTGCGGTTTCCCTTGTGCTTTAACGATCCGTTGCCGGCTGATCCTGCCCGGACGGGCGGCGCCGGACTACCGTCTCAGGTCTGATCCGACGATTCGAAGAGCGAACTGACGGATTTTTCTTCGTGTATGCGCTTGATCGCCTCGCCGAACAGGGACGCCACGGACAACTGTTCCAGCTTGCCGCTGTTCATTTCATCGTTCAGGCGTATCGTGTCCGAGACGATCAGGCAGTCCAGTACGGAATCCTCCACCTTCTGCATGGCGTTTCCGGAGAGCAACGCGTGGGTGCATGCCGCGTAGATCGTCTCCGCGCCGTTCTTCTTCAGGGCATTGGCCGCTCCGGTCAGGCTTCCCCCGGTGTCGATCATGTCGTCGCGGATGATCACGTTCTTTCCTTCCACCTCGCCGATCACGTTGACGACCTCGGACACGTTGGGCCTCGGCCGCCGCTTGTCCACCAGGGCCAGCGGGCAGTTCAGCCGCCTGCCGTAGGACCGGGCCATGGCCATGCCCCCGGCGTCCGGAGCCGCGATCACCAGGTCCTCGGACGTCCCGAGTTCCCTGAGCCGGCGCGTAAATACCGGCGCCGAATACAGGTGGTCAAGGGGGATGTCGAAGAATCCCTGGATCTGGGGCGCGTGCAGGTCCATCGTCAGCACGCGGTCCGCCCCGGCCGCAGCGATCAGGTTCGCCATGACCTTGGCCGATATGGGCACCCGGGGCCCCGCCTTCCGGTCCTGACGGGCATAGCCGTAATAGGGGATCACCGCGGTGGCCCTTCGCGCGGAAGCCCGTTTGGCCGCGTCCAGCAGCAACAGCAGCTCGAGGAGGTTCTCCGCCGGAGGATTGGTCGACTGGACCACGAACACGTCGGTCCCGCGGATGTCCTCGTTGATGTGTATCCGGATCTCGTCGTCGCTGAAACGCGAAACGGCGGCGTTGCCCAGGGTTACGCCAAGATATTCGCAGATGTCTTTTGCTAGCGGTGCGTTTGAATTTCCACTCAGAATCTTCAAACCGACCGCCACGTGCCGCCCTCCTTCTGGTACCTCAGGTTAAACCGCGGCATCCCGCCGGGATGACGAGGAGACCGCGAATACCCGCCAGGACGGTTCGACCCGTTCCCGCAGGTCATTTGATATCCGTTCCGCCTCCGCCCGGCCGGGCGCCAGTCCGAAGACCGACGGGCCGCTGCCGGACATCAGTACGCCATCCAGTCCGGCGTCCGCAAGCAGGTCCCTCGCCCTGTCGATTTCGGGGTGGACCGCCCGGACCGCCGGTTCCAGGTCGTTATGCAGACAGGACGCCAGTCTACCGGCATCCCCTGCCTGCATGACAGAAGAGATTAAGTTAATACTGGACGCGTCTTTTGTCAATTCCATTTTCCATTGGCTGTAGGCCCATCCGCTCGCGACCTCGAGGGGCGGGCAGACCAGGACGTAGTGGCGCGGCCCGGGCGCATCCAGCCAGGCGACCTTTTCCCCCCGTCCCGAAGCCACCGCCACGCCGCCATGGAGGCAGAAGGGCACGTCGGATCCCAGCTCCGCGGCGAGGTCCGTCAGGTCTTCTTCCCCCAACCCCAGCGACCAGAGCGCGTTGAGCCCGTGCAGCGTCATGGCCGCGTTGCCGCTCCCGCCGGCGAGACCGGCCGCCACTGGTATGCGCTTCTCGATGTGAATGCGCACGCCCCAGTCGCCGAGTCCGCAGCGCTCCCGCACGAGATCGGCCGCCCGGTGCGCCAGGTTGCGCCCGTCCGTCGGCACGGCCGGGTGGGAGCAGGTGACGGTCGTTCCCTGCTCCTGTCCGGACACTGCCAGGTCATCGGCCAGGTCCACGGTCTCCATCAGCGTGACGATCTCGTGGTAGCCGTCGGCCCGCTTGCCGAGCAGGTGAATAGCGAGATTGATCTTGGCAAAGGAACGAAGGGTCATTCGCCGTCCGCGACGCGGGAAGTAGTCTGCGTGATGATGATATGGACGATGATCATGTGCATGTTCTCCGCCATGCCGTAATCGTCCACGGGGACGTGGACCGAATGATCGGCCATTTCCTTCAGCGCACCGCCGGAGAACCCCGTCACCGCGACCGTGACCATCCCGGTGGAACGGGCGAACTCCAGGGCGCGGACCACGTTGGGGCTGTTCCCCGACGCGCTGATGCCGATGACCACGTCGCCCGGCGCGCCGAGGTTGCGCAGCTGCTGTTCGAAGACCAGGTCGTAGTCGAAGTCGTTGGCCCAGGCGGTGACGTAGGGCAGGTTGTCGGTGAGGCTGTTGACCCGGAAGCGGGGCTGGTCGTCCGTGCCGCGGAGCGTGCCCTTGCCCAGGTCCACAGCGAAGTGGGAAGCCGTGGCCGCGCTGCCGCCGTTGCCGATGACGAAGATCCCCCGCCCGTCCTGCCGCGCGTCCATCAGCAGGTCGATGAGTGCCTGCACTTCGCCGGGTTCGATCCGGCCGAGGACCTCCTTCGTCCATTCGAGGTATTCGCGGATCATTTCGATACCTGCCTTCGCATGTTGAAGATCACCTTGGTGCCGTCCCGTTCCAGGTTGAAGGGCAGTTCCCGGTAGTCGGACAGCGCGTCGCGCACCCGGGGCCGGGCCGGCTCCGGGCAGCACAGGAGCAGGAAGCCGCCGCCGCCCGCGCCGCACACCTTGCCGCCCGTGGCGCCCGCGTCCCTGGCCTTCCGGTACATGGTGTCGATCTCGTCGTTGCTCACAAGGCCGGACATCCTGTATTTCCAGGACCAGCCCCGGTCCAGCAGTTCGCCCATGCGGTCGATGCGGCCGGCAGTGAGGGCTTCCCGCGTGCTTTGCGCCACGGACTTGATCTCCTTCACCAGGTCGAACTTGCCGGACATGTTCGCCTTCTGTTCGCGCAGGATGGTCTCCGCCTTGCGGGTCTTGTTGGTGTAGAACAGCATCAGGCTGTCGCTCAACCGTCCCGCGTGGCCGTCGGCGAGACCGAGGCGTTCCACCTCCACGCCGCCGGGCCGGAACGTGAACCCGCACAGTCCGCCGTAGGCCGCGATGTACTGATCCTGCTTCCCGATGGGCTGGCCGCACCGTTCGATCTCGATTTCGCAGGCGTCCCGCGCGAGCTTTTCCGTGGGCTGCGGGTTGCCGCAGTAGGTATACAGGGCATTCAGCAGGCCCACCGTGATGCTGCTCGAGGACCCCAGGCCCGATCCCTCGGAGGGAATGTCCGTCAGCGTCGTGATCTCCACGCCCCGGGTCACGCCGGTGAGCCGCAGCGCCTCCCGGATCAGGTCGTGCTCGATCTCATCCGGGTGATCGACGGCTTCCCGCTTCGAGTAGTTGACGTAGATGCGGTCGTCGAACCGTTCGTTGATGATGACGAAGATGAACTTGTCGATGGCCGCGCTGACGACCAGGCCGTCCTCCCATTCGTAGAAATCGGAGAAATCCGTGAGGCCGCCGGCGAAGCTGATGCGCAGGGGCGTCTGGGTGATGATCATGGATTCCCGCCGGTTGTTTCGTCGCCGCGGACTGCCCGCCGCGCCAGGTAATCGTCCAGGGCGTCCTCCCAGGAAGGCATCTCCGGGATGCCCAGGGACCGGATCCGGCCGTTGTCCAGCACCGTGTACAGGGGCCGGGCGGCGGGAGCGCCGTACGCTTCGGTGGTCGTGGGCTTCACGGCCGCTTCGATGCCCGTCTTCCGAAAGATGGTCCGCGCAAATTCGAAATAGGAACACGCGCCGCCGCTGGTCACGTGGTACGTGCCGTAGGCGTCCGTGGCCACCAGTTCCGCGAGCGCACGGGCCAGATCGGCCGTTCCCGTGGGCGACATCGCCTGGTCGCTGACCACGACCACTTCCCGTCTTTCCATACCCGTCCGGATCATGGCTTCGACGAAATTGTATCCTTTCCCGCCTCCGCCGGAGTGGCCGAACAGGCCGGTGGTGCGGATGATGAAATGACGGTCCCAGTTCGAACGCACCAGGTGCTCGCTGGAAAGCTTGGCCGTGCCGTAGACGTTCAGGGGCTGGGGCAGGTCATCCTCCCGGTACGGACGGTCCGCCGTGCCGTCGAAGACGAAATTCGTGCTGACGTGCACCAGCTTCGCCCCGTACATGCGGCAGGCCATGGCCAGGTGCCAGGGACCGAAGGCATTGACGGCGAAGGTCTTGCCGGGATGGGACTCGCACGCGTCGACCCGGTGATACGCCGCGGTATTGATCACCGCATCGGGCCGGTGGTCCTTCAGCAGGCCGTAAACGCGGTGTTTCTCGGTGACGTCGAGTTCGTCGTGCGTGCACGGTATCAGTTCGTGTCCCGCCAGCGAACGCTGCAGGTCCGTGCCCAGCTGTCCCCGGGCCCCGGTTATGAGGATGCGCATAGGATCAGGCCGATCATGGTCAGGCGTCCCGCAGGTGTTTCGTCACGACTTCCGGCGCCTGCTCGACGGCTTCGTCGATCCGGGACGCGTCCTTCCCGCCCGCCTGCGCCATGTGGGCCTTGCCTCCTCCGCCGCCCCCGATGAAGGCGGCCACGTCCTTCGCCAGCCTGCCCGCGTGGAGGCTGTTCCCCGAAATCGCTTCATCGGTGACCACGACGATGCAGACGGGGCGTTCCTCGAAGCTGGCGAACAGCACGCCGACGGCGGCGCCGGAAAGGCGCTCGCGCAGCGTGTCTCCCATGGCGCGGAGGGTATCCATATCCGGGCATTCCACCCGGCCCGCGGCGACGACGACGCCGTCTGCTTCGACGGCCTTGTTGATCAGGTCGTCGACCCAGTTCCGGCCGGAATCGCTGCTCAGGTCGCGGACATGCCGTTCCAGCTCGCGGACCCGCGCGGTCAGGTCACCGGCCCTTTTCACCAGGTTCTCCGGTTCGCTCTTGAGCGCCTCCGCGGCCCCCGTGACGCGTCCTTCGTCCCGCTTGACGGCTTTGTACGCCCCGGCGCCGGTCAGGGCCTCCACCCGCCGCACGCCGGCGGCGATGCCCGATTCCCGGACCAGCCGGAACAATCCGATCTCTCCCGTGGCGCCGAGGTGCGTGCCGCCGCACAACTCCAGGCTTACCTCGCCGATGCGCACCACGCGCACCCGATCGGGGTACTTTTCCGTAAACAGCATCATGGCGCCCTGGCTTCTGGCGTCTTCCAGATCGGTTTCGAACGGTTCGACGCCGATATTCTCCCATACGAGCTCGTTGACCCGGCGTTCGATAGCGTTTCGTTCTTCGGGCGTGACGGCGTTGAAATGCGAGAAATCGAAACGAAGGCGATCGGGCGCGACCACGGAGCCCCGCTGTTCCACGTGCGCGCCAAGGGTCTCCCGCAGCACGGCGTGCAGGAGGTGGGTCGCCGTGTGGTTCCGCATGACGGACTGCCTGCGCGCCGCGTCGACCCGCGCGGTGACGGTCATGCCCGGCTCGAGAACGGACATCGCTTCTAAATCACAGTGATGTCTGTGTATTTTCCCATCCGTCGTGGTATTCAAAACTTCGATCATATCCCCCGACTCGGTCAACAACCAACCGGTGTCGCCAACTTGCCCGCCCGACTCGGCATAGAAGGGGGTTGTAGACAAGAACACAGATTCCTCTTCAAATCCCAAAACCTTGGATTCGTCGACAGTAAGCATTTCTTCACCGACGAATTTCGTTGGGTTAATTACTGTTAGTGTGCCACTTAACGTAGCTTCCCCTCCAATGATCGTACCTGCGATTTTTATGGCCTTCCCTCCTTCCCTTGACCTCGCCCGCTGCTCCTCCATCTCCGACTCGAAGCCGGCCATATCCACCGTCATGTCCTTCTCATCGGCCATCAGCCGGGTCAGGTCCACCGGGAAACCGTAGGTATCGTACAGTTTGAAGGCCTCTTCGCCCCGGATTTCATTTCGACCTTCGGCGCCCGCCCGGCCGACGATATCCTCGAAGAGTTCGATGCCGTGATCGAGCGTGCGCCCGAAGTTCTCCTCTTCGGATCGGATCACCTGCTCCACCTTCTCCCGCGCGGAGGCGAGTTCCGGGTAGGCCGCGCCCATCTTCTCGTTAAGCGTCGGCACGAGCCGGTAGAGGAAGGGATCGGACAGGCCGAGATTGCGGCCGAACCGCGCCGCGCGGCGGAGGATGCGTCGCAGGACGTAGCCCCGACCTTCGTTGGAAGGCAGGGCGCCGTCGGCAATGGCGAAGGCAAGGGCCCGAACATGGTCGGCGAGCACGCGGTAGGCCATGGCCGTATCCCCTTCCGCGTACGGATGTTGCGACAGTTCTCCGATGTGGTCCATCAACGGGCGGAATACGTCGGTTTCGTAGTTCGATTCCACGCCTTGCAGGATACTGAGCATGCGTTCGAAACCCATGCCCGTGTCGACGTGACGCGACGGCAAGGGCGTCAGCGCGCCATCGGCAGCCCGGTCGTACTGGATGAAGACCAGGTTCCAGATTTCCACGAATCGCGTGCAGTCTCCGTTGACCCCGCAGACGTGGCCGGGATCGTCTTTCCGGCCGCACCGCTCCGGACCCAGGTCGTAGTGGATCTCCGAGTTGGGACCGCAGGGCCCGGTTTCGCCCATTTCCCAGAAGTTGTCCTTCTCGTCGAACCGCAGGACCCGGTCGCCGGCGATGCCGGTATTGCGACGCCAGAGGGCCTCGGCCTCGTCGTCCTCACGGAACACGGTCGCCCACAGCCGTTCGGCGGGGAGTCCCCACCTTTCCGTGAGCAGCTCCCAGGCCCAGGTTATGGCTTCTTCCTTGTAGTAGTCGCCGAAGGACCAGTTACCGAGCATTTCGAAAAAGGTCTGGTGGATGGGCGAACGGCCCACGTCTTCCAGGTCGTTATGCTTTCCGCCGGCGCGAATGCACTTCTGGAAATCCACCGCACGCACGTATTCGCGGGTGCTTTTCCCCAGGAAGACGTCCTTGAACTGGTTCATCCCCGCGTTGGTGAAGAGCAACGTGGGATCATCCCAGGGCACCACGCTGGCACTCGGCACGATCGTGTGGTCACGCTCGGCGAAGAAGCCGGTAAAGGACTTTCGCAGTTCGGCTCCGGTCAATTTCGGGACTCCTCTGTCTCGTCCAGCACGCGATGGACGACCTGGTAGATGACGGCCTGTCCGAACCCCCGCCGGCCCAGGAAGGCGACCATGCGGCGGTGTGCCGCATCGCGGTCGAGCCGGGCATATCGATGGGACTGGCGGCGCAGCGCCTCGTAGGCCCGTTCGGTTTCCCCTTCGCGGGATGCACTTTCCTCGAGGGCGGTATCGACGATTTCGGCGTCGATCCCCTTCTGAAGCAACTCGCGGCGCAGCAGGGACAGGCCGGCCGGCCTTCTCCGAAGCCGTTCGTCGATCCACATCCGGGCGAAACGCCCGTCGTCGATCAGTCCCGCGCGCTCCAGCCGGTCCAGCACCTGGTCGATCACCTCGTCCGGCCGGCCTTTGGACCTGAGTCTCACCGCCAGCTCGCGGCGCGTCCGCATGCGGTGGTCGATGAGCCGGTGGGCTTCCGTCATGGCCCGGGAGACACCGTCGGCCCGCTCCAGCTCCTGCAGCCGTTCCGGGTCCATCGCCTGGCCGTCGAAGAGTCCGAACCGGAGAAAGGTCTCCTCCGTGATCGTCAGGGTGCGCTCGCCGTCGATCGTGACCTTGCGTTCCCGTCGCCCTCCGCTCCCCCGCGGCGTGATATCCGTTATGGTGGGCATGGTCATTCCAGTTCGACGTGATCGATGACCGTGTACAACGGTCCGTCCGGTTTCAGGTCGCTCTTCACCACGGCCGCGCGCTTCACCGTAAACGGTTCGGTCTCGAACGCCATGTCCCGGACCAGATCCGTAAGCTTGGCCAGGCCCCGCGGCGACCGTACCCGACCGATGGTCAGGTGCGGAGAAAAGGGCCTTTCCTCCCGAACGAAGCCGCGGGCGTGCAGTTCGGCCTCGATGCGCTGCTGCATGGCGACCAGTTCTTCCCGCCCTTCTACGATCGAAATCCAGAAGACGCGCGGGCGGTTCATATCCGGGAAAGCGCCGATGCGTCCCAGTTTCAGGTCGAAGGGAACTGCAGCATCGAGCGCCGCGCTCAGCCCATCGCGAATAACCGCCGGCTGGCCCGTCTCGATGTTGCCGAGAAACTTCAGCGTAACGTGGATATTGCCGGGTTCGACCCACCGGATATCGGTCCCCGTCGCTTTGAGTTGGTTGACCAGTTGCGCGATCCGATCCTTCGCGGAATCCGGGACTTCTACGGCAATGAACGTACGCATCGATAGCCTTTCTACGTGACCCGCGGGTTGCTCTACGTGGCCTGCGGGTTGCTCTACGTGGCCTGCGGGTTGCGGTTCGCGGGGATCCGGTTCGTGCCGGCCGCGCGGGTAAGCGCCTGCCGCAGCAGGTTCAGGGCGGCCAGCGCGGCCCGGGTCTTGTTGACCTGCCGGTCCGGCCCCAGCATGAGTTTTCGCGTCTCGACGCCAGCCGCCGAGGCGAGACCCAGGTAGACCAGCCCCACCGGTTTCTCGGGTGTTCCGCCGCCGGGCCCCGCGACGCCGGTAGTGGACAGTCCGTAGTCGGCGCCGCTGGTATGCCGGATTCCCTGGGCCATGGCGGCCGCGGTTTCCGCGCTCACCGCGCCGTGACGGTCGATCGTTCCCACCGGCACCTCCAGGCGCGCCATTTTCGCGGCATTGCTGTAGGACACGACCCCTTCCAGCAGGTAATCGGAACTGCCCGGCACGTCGGTTATGCGGGAAGCCACGAGGCCGCCGGTGCAGGATTCGGCGAGCGCCACGGTCGCGTCCGCCTCCCGGAGCAGGCGTCCCACCACCTCTTCGAGGGTATCGTCGTCCACGCCGTAGATATGCTCACCGGCCTGGGCGACCATCCTGGTCTCGACGGCTTCAATGCGCCGCCGGGCCTCCTTCCCGGTGCGGCCCTCGGCCGTGAGCCGCAGGTTCACCCCGGTCTCCTGGGGCAGAGAGGCGATCTTGACGTCCTCCGCCGCTTCGATGACATTGCCGATGATCTGGGAGAGATTCGATTCGCCGATGCCCGTGGTGCGGATCCACCGGTGCAGGATGACCCTTCCCGCGCCCTGGTCCTTCAGCCGCGGCAGCACCTGTTCGTTCAGCATCTTCTTCATCTCTCGGGGCACGCCCGGCATGACGAATACGGCAGCGTCGTGGTGGCGTACCAGGAAGCCGGGCGCCGTGCCCACGGGATTGTCGAGCACTTCGGCGTGCCTGGGCATATAGGCCTGGATGCGGTTCGATTCCGGCATGGCCATGCCCCGCTGGGTGAACATCCGCTCCACTGTATCCATGATTTCGGGATGAAAGACCAGGTCCTGACCGATTGCCTCGGCGATGACGGTCTTGGTCACGTCGTCGTGCGTCGGTCCGAGGCCGCCCGTGACGAGCACCACGTCCGCCTGGCGGCACACGGCGTCGAGTGCCTGGCCGATGCGGGAACCCTCGTCGCCCACGGTCATGGAACAGACCGGTTCGATGCCGGCTGCCGTCAAGCGCTGGCCGATATAGGCGGCGTTGGTATCGACCACGGAACCGTAGAGCAGTTCGTCGCCGATCGTGATGATCGCGGCGGACTTCATGACAAAAACCCCGTTATGATCCGCAAGAGGAGATGGGCGTAGACCGCGGCCACGACATCGTCCATCATGACTCCCATCCCGCCGGGAAGGCGCTGCACCCGGTCGCAGGGGAAGGGTTTCCAGATATCCAGGACGCGAAACAGGACGAACCCCGCGGCCACGGTCAACAGGTCGAACGGCATGCCGGCGAATACGATCAGGACTCCGGCGATTTCGTCGATGACGATCCTGGGCCCGTCGTGGCCGAACAGGGACTCCGCCCGGCTCGATACCCAGACGCCGAGGACGAACAGGAGCACGGTGACCAGCAGGTAATAGGGTACGGTCAGGCCGAGCGGACCGGTCAGCGCCCAGACCAGCCCGAGCCCCACAATGCTGCCCGCCGTGCCGGGCGCGTGAGGCGTGTAGCCGACGTAACATCCGGTCGACAGCAAAGTGATCAAGGCGCGCATGCCTACCTCAGCAGACTGGTGAAAATGGACCGGTTCTTGACCACGTAGTCCAGGCCGGAACTGACCGTGAGCACCATGGAGACGAAGACCATGCCGTTGAGGACCCACCAGGCGATGTCGTCGAACTCCCCGTTCCACTGGCCGAAGGCGATCATGGTCGTCTGGACGTTGATATAGAGCAGGATGATCACGATGACCACCATCTGCGAAGCGGTCTTCCACTTGGCGACCTGGGTCGGCAGGATGAGCAGGCCCCGGTACGCCGCGATGCACCGCAGGCCGGTCACGATGAAATCCCGTCCGATGATGACCAGGACCATCCAGGTATAGATGTAGCCGAGGGACGCGAAGCAGATCAGCGCGGTGGACGTGAGGATCTTGTCCGCCAGGGGGTCCATGAACTTGCCGAAACTGGTGATCACCCCGGTCTTGCGGGCCAGGTAGCCGTCGTACAGGTCCGTCAGCGACGCGATCATGAAGATGACCAGCGCGATATAACGTGTATACAATGTATCTACCAAGAAGAAGACCATGAAGATGGGACTCAGGATGATGCGGAATATGGTCAGCTTGTTGGGTAGGTTCATGGCGGCAAGGGGGTCGCCGGTTCGGCCCGGCGGTCTTGATTCAGCTCCGTGTTACAACTCCGTTCCGTGTTACAACTCCGTGCGGCCTTCCAGGGCGCGTGCGAGGGTCACTTCGTCGGCGTACTCCAGGTCGCCGCCCATGGGAAGGCCCCGGGCGAGACGGGTAACCCGCACGCCCAGGGGCTTGATAAGGCGGCTGAGGTAGAGCGCGGTGGCTTCTCCCTCGATATTGGGATTAGTCGCGATGATGACCTCTTCCACCGATTCGCTCATTCGGTCCACGAGCTCCCGGGCGCGAATGTCGTCCGGGGTGATGTTGTCGAGGGGCGAAAGCGCGCCGTGGAGCACGTGGTACAGGCCGCGGTACTCTCCCGTGCTTTCGAGCGTGATCACGTCGCGAGGTTCTTCCACCACGCAGATGGTTTCCGGTCTTCGCCGGGCGTCGTGACAGATCTCGCAGGTCTCGGACTCGGTGATGTTCCAGCACACGTCGCAGTACCGGACCTTTTCCTTCACCGCGCGGATGGCGTCGGACAGCGAAAAGGCGCGTTCGGCGGGCCCCTTCAGGATATGGAAGGCCAGCCGCTGGGCCGTCACCCTGCCGATGTTGGGCAGGCGGCTCAACTCGTCCACCAGGATGGCCAGGGCCTCGGAACTGTATTTGCGCACCATGGGTTTACATCCAGTACGACCGGACAGTACGACCGGAAGGAACGGCCGGACCGGGATCGGCGAAACGTCTTGAAATTGCGTGTTACGGACCCATGCCAGGAATGTTCAGTCCGCCGGTGATCTGGCCCATCTCCTGGTTCACCATTTCCTGCGCCTTCTGCTGGCCCTGGTTGACGGCGGCCAGGATGAGATCTTCGAGCATCTCCACGTCATCGGCGTCCACCACGGCCGGATCGATCCTGATCTCCACGACGCTCAGCCGTCCATCGACCACGGCAGTCACCATCCCGCCGCCCGCCGTGCCTTCGACCCGCTTCCCGGCCATTTCTTCCTGAATCTGCATCATCTTCTTCTGCATCCGCTGGACGCGCTTCATCATGCCCGACATGCCCTTGGCCATATCCTTTTCCTTTCCGCTTCCTCTCCAGTCCGCTTTTCCTTGCCGCGTCCCGGACTCAGTCCGTCACGATCTGGCCGTCGAAGGCCTCCACGATTTTCCTGACGGCCGGATCTTTCGCGGCGCCCGCGCGGGTATTTGCCGCCTGGCCACCAGTTTTCTCGGCCGTAGTGGTGTCCTGTGCTTCGCTTACGATTTCTTCCGCCGAGCCGGGGTATTCGTCCAGACCGGCCCCGGCGGTATCCGCCCGGTCGATGCCGCCGGCCGTGCCTGCGACACCGTCCTCGTTTCGGTCGATGCCGCCGGCCGTCCCCGATCCGGCGTCCCCGGTTTGGCTACCGTCTCCTGCCATCCCGGCTTCGCCGTCTCCAGCCCTGCCGCTGTTTCCACCCATCCCCGCTCCGCCGTCACCGGTCTTCCGGTCGGCGTTCTCCGCCGCGCTTTCGTCGATCTCGCATTCGATACGTACCGGGATGCCCAGTACTTCCTTGCATACCGACTGTATCATTTGAGAGTTCTCGCGTTTTTCGACCCGTTCCTTAACAAAGACCTGTTCTGTCCCGAACCCGAGCGTAATCGTGGCGGGACCTCCCGACCCTTCTTCATCGGGCGGCGTAAAACGCTTTATCTCGACTTCCTCCAACTGCCTGCCCAGGAAGCCTGGTTGCCTGGCGATCTCATCCACGATGGCGGGCCAGCGGTCGCGGGCCGCCCGCAGATCCAGCGTTGGCGAAGTCGGGGTGGCCGTCGATGATTCGGAGGATGCTGCGGGTGCCTCGGGGGCGACAGTTGACGTCTCCGTGGACGCCGACGTTGACTCGGTGGGTGCCGCTGATGATTCGGAGGATGCCGCGGGGCTGCGGCCCGCATCAACGGACGGTGCAGGTCTCGAAGTGGCAGGTCCCGAGGCGGCTGGTCCCGACGGAGAAGGTCCCGATGGGGCTGCTGTGGAGCCAGATTGTGGATCGGCCGTCCGAGGTGTGGGGCTAGATTGTGGATCGGCCGTCCGAGGTGTGGGGCCAGATTGTGGATCGGCCGTCTGAGGGGACGGAGTTCTGGAAGCCTTTGTCCCGGAAGTCTCTGTCCCGGAAGCCTCTGTACCTGCTGCATCGCCCCCGTCTCCCGGTTCGATGCGCCGGGCCATTTCGGACAGCCGGGCCATGACGTCCGTCAGTTGCACCGATCGGGCCATGCGTATCATGCGGACGACGCCCGTCTCGAGCTGCACCCGGGGTAGCGCGCTGTTCTTTACCGACTGTTCCATCTGCGTGGCCAGCTGGGAGAGCCGGAGCAGGTCTTCCGTCTCGAATCGTCCGGCCTGTTCCCGGAAGCGGTCCAACGCGAGGGCGGCGTCGCCGATCAGTACTTCCGCTTCGGGCGCCGCCTTGACGACGAGCAGGTTGCGCAGGTGTTCCAGGATGCCCAGGACAATCTCTTCGAGATCGTGCCCCTGGCCGAAGATCCGGTCGACCAGGTCCAGTCCCCCGGGCACGTCCTGCTTCGCCACCATGTCCATCAACTCGAAATAGACGTCCTGGTCCACGATGCCCAGGACCTCCGCCGCCTCGCGGGCGGTCAGCGCGGTACCGCCAAAGGCGACGATCTGGTCCAACAGGCTTTCGGCATCCCGCATGCTGCCGTCCACCCGGCGCGCGATGAGGGCGAGGGCGTCGCGCTGGACGTCGTACCCGCTCTGCTCGCTGATCATGGCCAGGTGATCCACGATGGTGGGACCCGATATGCGCCGGAAGTCGAATCGCTGGCACCGGGAGAGCACGGTGGGGATCACCTTCCGCGGATCCGTCGTCGCGAAGATGAAGTACACGTGGGCAGGCGGCTCTTCGAGCGTCTTCAACAGGGCGTTGAAGGCCTCCTTGGTCAGCATGTGCACTTCGTCGATAATGTAGATCTTGTGCTTGCCCTGGCTGGGCGTGTACTTGACGCTTTCGAGCAGATGCGTCCGGACCTGTTCGACCCGGTTGTTGGACGCGCCGTCGATCTCCAATACGTCGACGCTGCGTCCTTCCGAGATTTCCTGGCAGAACGTGCAGGCGTTGCAGGGCGTCACCGTGGGGCCGTCGACGCAGTTCAGGGCCTTGGCCAGGATACGGGCCGTGGTCGTCTTGCCCACGCCGCGGGGTCCGGCGAAGAGGTAGGCATGAGCGATCTGGCCCGCCTGAATGGCGTTTTTCAGCGTGGTGGTGACGTGTTCCTGCCCGATTACGCCGTCGAATTCCTGGGGGCGCCATTTTCGGGCGGTGACTTCGTAGGCCAATGCCCAACCCTCCATGCCTGGGTTACTCGGGACAAGCGGCAGGCGGAACGAAGGGGAAATGGTAAAGCGGTCGTGCACCCACCCTCGAATCTACTCGTGTCGAGGCATCCGTGCCGCCGGCTCCGGCCAGGCGCTCCCGCGGCACACGCTTCAGGCGCTTACCGCTGCTACCTTCCGGTCCTGACGGGGTTGGGCGTTGTCACGTTGCGCGGGACCTGACTTTCAATACCGGATGCAGCGCATACCGGCGACGCAAGTGCGATCCTCGGGATGGGAATTCGATCCCGCTGTAGCGGGTTGCGGGTTACAGGGCACCGCTAACTCCCCATCTAGCACGACCGTTAACGAACCAAGCCTGTAATACGGGATGGCCGGGCACCGACTGCCTGGGACACCGACTGCCTGGCGCCCGGCCTTCCGAGTGGAGCAGAGCGGAATCGAACCGCCGACCTCCAGATTGCGATTCTGGCGCTCTCCCAACTGAGCTACTGCCCCAAAACTATAACGGAGAGGGTGGGATTCGAACCCACGGTCCACTTGGTGAACACACGCTCTCCAGGCGTGCCGATTCGACCGCTCTCGCACCTCTCCCAGGTCTATGGATTCACCGATCACCGCGTCTGGCCAGCCAGCCTTGCTCTTGATTATAACAGAACACCGCCGGTAACAAAATCCGCCTTGGTGATTTACATTGTCTCATTTCGTAACCGGGCATATTCTTATATGATCACTTCCCGACCGAACCTGATATCAGTCTGAGATTCAACGTTAAGTCAGAACGATCAATTTAATAGAATTCGCAATCGGTAACAATAGGATTTTCATCGGAGTTTTGTCAGTAAAACACGTGGCGCGTTCCGTTTTCCCTATCTTAATACTGGCAACGATGCTGTCGGTTTCCACCTGTGGCAAAGACAGCGCGACGAAACCAGACCCTCCGTCACCTCCATCTCCCCCGCCTCCTCCTCCCGCATCAGTGCCGACCAAGGTTCTGATTTCGCCATCCTCGTCTTTGTTTGAATTAAATGCCCTGGGTCAGACTATTCAGCTTACAGCCCAGGTCTGGGATCAAAACAACAGGCCGATGAGTGACGCCCAAGTGGCATGGTCGAGCAGCGATTCAGGTGTTGCGACAGTCGATGCCCAAGGTCTGGTAATCGCTGTCGGGGTCGGCGCTGTGACGATCACGGCGAGATCAGGGAGTGCGGCATCAAGTGTTGATGTCAGGGTTACTCTGCCGGTGGCCAGTATCGTTGTCGGGCCACTACCGATCCGGTTATCAGTTATCGGCGAAACGGTTCAACTGACTGCCAGCGTACTGGATTCGAACAGGAATCCGGTTGCCGGCGTCACCGTGACCTGGTCTAGCAGCGACACCGGTATCGCGACCGTCAGCGCCCAGGGACTGGTAACCGCTGTCAGGAACGGTACAGCCCAGGTGACTGCGCGTTACGGGACAATAAAGAAGGAAGTAAATGTCGTCGTGTCCCTGACGCCGGGTCGTATTGCCATCGCGCCTGGAGATACGACGTTAACGGCCTTAGGCGATCAGGTCCGGTACATTGCCGCAGTATACGATTTAAATGACAACATGATACCCAACCCCCTGGTGAACTGGACGAGTGATAATCCGGGCATCGCGAGTGTGAGCGATTCAGGAGTCGTAACAGCGCTTCACAACGGCACGGCCGGTATTACGGCGAGTTCGGGAGATGTTTCTGCCATCGTTGTCGTATCGGTCCTGGCGCCCAGTCAGGACAGTTCGGACAGGGAGGTTCTTATTACGTTGTACAACCAGACCGGTGGACCGAACTGGATCAGGTCAACGAATTGGTTGAGCGAAAAACCCGTAGTAGAGTGGGAAAACGTGACGGCAGATTACCAGGGGCGGGTGACAGCCCTTTTTCTCGGATCGAATAACCTCAGCGGCGCGATCCCGGTCGAACTGTCCCAACTTGACCACCTCGAAATCCTGTGGCTCTCGGACAATGAACTAAGTGGCCCCTTGCCTCCCGAACTGGGCGGAATGGCCAGCCTTGAACGACTGAGTCTATCCGGTAATCGACTGACGGGCGATATTCCTCGGGAGATTATGCAACCGGACAAGCTTTGGGAACTGGATTTGGCTGACAACCAATTGACCGGGCCAATTCCCTCAGAAATCGGACAGGTTTCCAACCTGGCCGCAATCTTTCTGTCCGGCAATCTGTTGACGGGACCGATACCTCCGGAAATGGGACATCCACCGTATCTTTCAACCATATACCTTTCCCGGAATCAACTGTCGGGCTCCTTACCCCCGGAGTTGGGCTCATTGGAATACCTCGATCATCTCGACCTATCAGATAATCCCTTGCTGTCCGGACCATTGCCCAGAGAGTTTCTCAATCTCAACCCGGTTACACTTCATCTCGGTAACACGGCGCTATGTGTGCCTTCGGACGCCGAGTTTTATGCCTGGTCGCAGCAAATCTTTGGTTTTCAGCCGGGTTCGATGTGTGAAAGCACGATTACGGACCGTGACGTGCTTTTAACGATTTATGACGAGCTGAATGGGCAGGATTGGACGGAAAATGAAAACTGGCTTACGGACGTACCCATAGGTGAGTGGCATGGCGTGGAAACGGACCCCGATGGCCGCGTACGTTCAATCACGCTTTTGAACAACCGGTTAGAGGGTGATATACCATCCGAGTTGGGTCAGTTAACCGCCCTGGAGTCGCTGAATCTATCCGACAACCTCTTAAAGGGGACACTGCCGATCGTACTGGGACGGCTGACCAGTCTCATGGACCTGCAACTTCAGGGCAATATCGGTCTGGCCGGGCCTCTCCCTCAATCGTTGACAGATTTGCAGAATCTTGAACGCTTCATGGCTTACGGAACGCAGTTATGTGCTCCACGCGATGCCGTATTCCAAGCGTGGCTCGAGGGGATTTCCGCCAGACGTGTCACGAACTGTGAAGATCTACGAATAGAAAGAATCGTACTGGACGACCTTTACGAAAGTACCCAGGGTCGCAACTGGACCACGAACGAAGGCTGGGTGAGCACAGATTACGTAGGCGGTTGGTACGGTGTGACCACGAATGAAGATGGATTCGTAACAGGCTTGAACCTTTCAGGAAACGGCTTGCGCGGAAGGTTGCCATATGGGTTGTACCTGTTAAAGGAACTGGCGAGCCTTGATCTGTCCGACAATCCATACCTGGGCGGCACACCGCCTATCGAACTAACGGAGCTTGATCTGGACACGCTTTTGCTGAACGGTACCCAGCTGTGTTTCGCGGAAGATGATGGTTTCCAGGATTGGCTGAGTACGATCCAAAACACCGATTATGAGACCTGTGGAGTGGTCAATCCACATCCTGACGCGGACGCTCTGGTTGCGATCTACAACGCTACCGGCGGGCCTACATGGAGGGAAAGAGGAAATTGGTTGAGCCATAGTCCAATTGAAACCTGGTATGGGATTGTAACCGATGACCAGAACAGAGTGACAGAAATCAACCTCTTCGGTATCGGCCTGAACGGCTCGATCCCGACTGAGATCGAAGAACTTTCCGAACTTAAAAAGCTACACCTGGGTAGAAACAGCCTCCGGGGAACCATTCCCGCGCAAATCGGTCAACTTCAGGATCTCGAGACGCTGATTCTAGCATACAATGACCTCTCGGGTACCATTCCACGGGAGATCAGTCAACTAGGTAACTTAACGTCGTTGCATCTTCAGGGAAACATGCTTGCCGGTACGATTCCACCTGAAATCGGGCAACTGTCAAACCTGGAGGTACTGAGACTGGATGAAAACGACCTGGAAGGCAGCATCCCGGACGAGATCGGAGAACTTGTGAATCTAACCCTGCTATTCCTGCAAGAAAACGGACTGACAGGGCATATCCCTGAGGAGATTGGACGACTTAAGGACCTGACTCTTCTTGATCTTTCAGTGAATCTGCTGACGGGAAACATCCCGGTGGAACTGTGGCGTCTCGACAAACTGGAGTCCATGAGACTTGCTATCAATCGTCTGTCGGGATCCGTCTCATCGCAAATCGCCCAACTGACGAACCTGAAAGAGTTTGACATTAGACATAATCAGGAGATGTCCGGTCGGCTACCGCGGCAAATGATATCGCTCAATCTCACCCATCTGGTTACACTGGGAACATCGATCTGCATACCTGCCGATGCCGAGTTCCAGGCCTGGCTACAGGGCATCTCCTTCAAGGAACTGTCAGCCCCCTGTCCGTTTTAGTCTGCATCTTGCGGTATCGGGCAATCTTTAAGACTTCCCTTGTCTTACGTCGGTTAATATCACTTAAGTCGCACAATAACCTGATTGCCGTAGATAACGATCCGGAAATCTCGCGATTCATGGACGTTTCGCATTGATGATGGATGGAAGAACGTACGGTGGGAATCTACGCAGTGGAGTCGGGCGATGAATGACAATACCTACGGTCATTCCGTGCGGCTGCTCAGTGGGAAAACTAACGGAGAGGGTGGGATTCGAACCCACGGTGCCCGAAGGCACAACGGTTTTCGAGACCGTCCGATTCAACCACTCTCGCACCTCTCCGGCAACCTCGGTTCGGCAGCCGTATCGCCCGAGCCGGGATCGTCTGAATCGCCTGGTCCGTCTGGGACGCCTGAATCGCTTGGGCCGCCTGGTCCGCCCGGGTCGCCCGCTCCGCGTTTCGCCCTGAAGAACGCCTTCAGCAGCCCGGAACAGGTTTCCGCCAGCACACCTCGCGTCACTTCCACCTGGTGATTCAGCCGGTTATCCCGCACGATATCGAGCAGGGACCCGCAAGCCCCGGTCTTGGGATCGTCTGCCCCGTATACCAGGCTATGCAGACGGGCCAGCACGATCGCACCCGCGCACATGGCGCAGGGCTCCAGCGTTACGTAGAGCGTGGCGCCGGTCAGCCGTTCATAGCCCAGGGCTTCGCTGGCCTCGCGGATCGCAAGCATCTCGGCATGGGCGGTGGGATCGCGCAGACGCTCGACGCGATTCTGGCCCCGGCCGATTACCACGCCATCGTGAACGATCACGGCCCCGACAGGCACATCGCCAGCGGCTCCCGCCGACCTGGCTTCCTCCACCGCCAGCCTGAGCCATTCTTCGTGTTCTCCGCCGCTGCTTTTCATGCTACCGCGTCCCAAGAAAAATACGCCCGGAGGGAGTCGAACCCCCAACCTCCTGATCCGTAGTCAGGTGCTCTATCCAATTGAGCTACAGGCGCTCAGGACCAGCATAACAGAGCACCGCAAACTACAGAACAGGCCCGTCAAAGTCAAGTGGATTCTGACGCTTTACACGGAGTCTGAAGCGTCGAGAATCCGGAGGTCAGGAAGGGCCGTGAGCCCGTCGTTCGAGATAGATTTTGCGCCGCTCGACGTACCCCTCGGCGGTCCGGTGTATGCGTTCGATCTGCTCGTCTGTGACGGACCGTACTACGCGTCCGGGAACGCCCACGACCACGGAACCCGGGGGTACTTCCATGTTTTCGAGCACCAGCGCGCCGGCACCGATGATGCTGTGCCTGCCGATCCGCGCGCCGCTGAGGATCACGGCGCCCATGGAAATCAGGACGTGGTCCTCTACCACCGCGCCGTGGACGATGGCGCGGTGCCCCACGGTTACACCCCTGCCCAGTACGGTAGGCATGCCGGCGTCGATGTGGAGGACGCTGCCGTCCTGCACGTTGGTCTCCTCGCCGATAGTGACCGGTTCGTCGTCCGCCCGGATCACCACCTGGTACCAGACGCTCGCGTCCTTGCCGATGTCGACAGCGCCGATCAGGTCGGCGCTTTCCGCCACGAAGGCGGACGGATGGATGCGGGGAGTATGGTGGACGTACCTGTTGGAAGTCATGGGAGGCTCGAAATCCATCGGCCCGGCCGCAACGCTTCAGCCCGCTGCGTCCTGTCCGGGCACCACCCGGGGAATGACGTAGGGCCCTCTCGGGACGACCGCGATGGTGGCGCCGGCGCCGTGACGCTTCAGCGCCCGCGCGATGCCCGTTTCGACGGACGGTACCGGCTCGACCAGGCAGTCCCGGACGTCGTCGTCGCTCAGTCCGTCAGTATAGAGATACACCCGGCCCTTCTTCAGCGCCTTGACCAGCTCTTCGATCTCCCACTGGTCGATGGTGAATACGCCTGGTTGCTGGATCCTGTGGATAAAGGCGTCGATGTCCGTCGTCTTCCGAAGCAGGCCTTCGAACTCCGCGCTGCCGATCCCGTCGGCGCATCCCGCGGCGATGACGATGGATCCGCCTTTCTTCAGGATGTCGAGCACGCCGACCATGCCCTTCACGGCCTGGTAGAAGGTAGTATCCAGGGGATAGCCGGCCGAAGAGGTCACGACGATGTCCACCGGTTCCTCGACGGTGGCCACGACCATGCTGTCTACGTGCCGGACGCCGTGGCGGTGCGCCCGGTCGAGTTCGCCGGCGAACACTCCGGTGACGCGGCGGTCCTCTTCCATGGCCACGTTGAGGATGAAATCGACACCGGCCCGCCTGGCGATTTCCAGCGCGGCCTCGTGGAGCGGATTGCCGTCGAGCACGCCCGTCGTGGCGTTGGGATGCTCCAGGATACCGGGTCCGTGAAGATGCTCGATCGTCTCCACACCCACGAGTCCGGGCGCGACCAGCTTGCGTCCGCCCGAGTACCCGGCCATGAAGTGCGCCTCGATCAACCCGGTCAGTACCTTGAGATCGCTCTCCACGTACCTGCGGTCCACGCGGATCGGGATCCCCGTGCTGGTGAAGCCCAGGTCGGCCTGTTCGATCGCGTTGCGGGCGACGTGGTTGACCACGGGATACTGGTCCACCACTTTATCGGTCAAGGTCTCGCGGAGCTGATCCTCTTCCATGGGCGCGTGCAGCCCCGTAGCGACTAAAATGGTGATGTCCTCCGGCCTGATCCCGCTTCGCTCCAGACATTCGAGGAGCGGTGGCAGGATGAAGTCGTGGGGGACGGGCCGGGTGATGTCGGAAACGACCACGCACGCGTTGCGTCGGCCCCGGGCGATTTCCGCAAGGGGCGGACCGGCCACGGGCCGTTGCAATGCCTCTCGGGTCACGGCCAAGGGATCATCCAGCGGCGGCGTGTCCTGCATGTTGAGGACGGCGGTCAGGTTCTCGTCAGGGACGGTTACCTCGAGCCCGGATCTATGGTAGTCGAGGGTGAAGTTCACGGCGGCTCCCTACGGGGCTTCCTGTTCGATTTCGAGCCCGGGGCCCGGCGAAGGTTCGAGTATGCCGGTAGCGCCGGCAACCATCATGGCCCGCGCCAGCTTGCCGGGGGTGTGGTGGAGCGCCACGATGGCCCCGCTGCTGCCCGCCAGCTTGGCGCCGGACGCACCTGCCTGGCGAGCGAGTTCTATGAACCGGTCGTCCTCGGGATTGGATCCTCCGAGGGACTGGGTAATCGCCTGGTTCTCGTTCATCAGCTTCCCCAGCGCGTCTATCCGGCTTTCGAGGATCGCTTTCTTACCTTCCCGGGCCAGGGCCGCGATGGCGTTGTAGGCTTCGACCACTTCGGTTTCCCCAGCGAGCCAGCGTTCCCGTAACGGGGTGTGCACGCCGCCGGAAACGCGCTGGCCGCCCGTGATGACCACGACAAGCGGCAGGCGCGCGGAGGAAGCCATCGGTTCCATGGTGGCGAAGGGATCGGTCCCGTATTCCAGGTGGAATTCCTTCCCCCTGAAATCCATGTAATGAAGCCCGCCGAAGGTGCACATGTAGGCGTCCTGGTACCCGCAGAATGTCAGGTTCCGGTACTCGATCCCGCGTACGAGCTCCGCCTGGTGGTACGGATTGTGGCGGATGCCGCGGAAGGCGAGCAGACCGGCGACCATGGATACGAGCAGGGCGGTCGATCCCGACAGGCCGGCGCGGAAGGGGATATCGGTCGACCAGGAGATCCTTCCGAGCAGGTCCGTGGATTCGGTTCCGGTCAACGCGACCCGGGCGATATCGAAAATGTCCTCACAGGGGACCAGGTCGTCGGGCGACGCAATGACGCGCTCCTCGGTGCCGGCGTCCAGGACCAGGCGGTCCGCCGGCTGAATCCTGACCTGTGCCCGCTCCTTTGTAGAGCACGATATCACGCTCCCGCCGTACATGTCGGTCGGATTGCCCACGATGCCGACACGACCGGGTGCCGATGCGGTTACAGTACCGTTCACCTGGACTCCGATCGGCGCAGCCCATGCGGACCATGCAGCCCATGCGGACCATCTGGCCGGCAGGCGAACCGAAACCTGGACGGTATGCGCACGTTTATCATGATTCGTTCACCCACCCTCGAAGAAGATCGCGAAAGGCCGGCCCGTCGGCTTCGTCCTCAACGGCGTAGTCGGCAAAGGATTCCCAGTAGGACAAAGGCGTGCCGATATCGTAGCGTCGGTCGGCGGACCCCAGGGGAACGCACCACACGTCGCAGTCCGATCCACCCGGACCGCCTGCCTTAAGCAGGCCGCGGATGGCATCGGCCAGCCACAATTCGCCGTTTTTCCCGCGCGGCGTCGCGTCGAGCGCGGGGAAGATGCCGGGGCCGCAGATGTACCGGGCCGATACGGCGTAGCGGCTGGGCGCGCTTTCCACGGGTGGTTTCTCCACGAGATCGTCGATGGGAAAGGCCGCGTCCGATGCGTACCGGGGATTTACGATGCCGTACCGCGACACCTTGTCTTCGGGCACGTGCTCCACCGCGATGGTGCACGCGGCGTTTTCCGTCTCGTGCGTCGCCATCATGCGACGCAGGACGCTGTCTTCCCCCGTCGATCTGAGGACGACGTCGCCCCACGCCACGACGAAGGCGTCGGATCCGGCGAAGGTCTTTCCCAGTCGCACGGCGTCGCCGTTTCCGGCCGGAACCTCCTGGCGGACAAACGAATAGTCCAGTGCGGGCGGTCCGTTTCCTTCTTCGTTGCCCGGGGCCCGCTGTGCATCGGGCGGCCCATCGGACGTTCGGCCGGGCGTACTGGCCAGCCCGTCCAAAGTTTCGCCGGACAGGAAGTATTCCTCAATCGCCTTTTTGCGGCTGGAAGTTACGAAGAGGATGCGTTCGATCCCCGCGGCCGCCAGTTCATCCACAACGTGGTGTATGGCCGGTTTGCGCCCGAGGGGCAGCATTTCCTTGGGGACAGAACGTGTGAGCGGCAGCATCCGCGTGCCCAGGCCCGCGACGGGCACGACGGCCTTGCGGATCATCCCCCACCCTCCTGTCGCGCACTCCTGACCGTGTCGACGTATTTCCGGGCCGTATCGGTGAGCACATGCCATTCGCCCGCGGCCACGGCGGCCTTGTCGACCAGGTTTCCGCCCACGGCGACGGCGCAGGCGCCGGCCCGGATGAAATCGCCGGCGTTGTCCAGGTCCACGCCGCCCGTGGGCATGAGATCGACCTGGGGGAGCGGCGCCTTGACGTCCTTGAAATACCGGGGTCCCACCGCCGTCGCGGGGAACACCTTCACAATGTCCGCGCCGCATTCCCAGGCCGTGAGGATCTCGGTCGGGGTCAATGCGCCGGGAATGATGACCTTGTCGTACCGCCGGCAGAGGGTAATCACGTCCGGGTTCAGGGTCGGCGTCACGATGTATTCGGCGCCGGCCAGGATCGCCGCCCGGGCCGTTTCGGGGTCCAGCACGGTGCCCGCGCCGAGGAGGATTTCGTCCCCCAGCCGGTTCGCGCATTCGCCGATGGCGTTCAGGGCCCCGGGCGTCGTCATGGTGATCTCGACGGCCCCGATGCCGCCCCGGCCGATGGCCTGGGCGACCTGGACCAGCGCGTCGGAACTATCTGGACCGCTTGCCCTGAGCACCGCGACCACGCCGCAGGCTTTTATGGTAGCGAGGTTTTCAACGCTTGTAGACATGGATGCACTCCCGCAGGCTTTACTCCAGGTTGACCTTCACCTTGCGCTCCGGCCGCTCGTGCAGGTGCCCGTGTCCCGTCAGCGCCACGCCGAGGCGAATCGACGGCTTGCCGCCCACGGGGAATATGTGATGGAACGTCAGGGCCGGCACGAAGATGAAATCCCCCGCCTTCGCGTGGACGGTCTCGTCACGGCCTTCGATCACCCAGTCGATCTCACCCTCCAGCACCAGCCACCACTCGTCGTAATCGTGGCAGTGATTATCGTTGATCGTGCCCGATTCCTGCCAGATGAAAGCCGCGGTCACGTGGTCCGCGGCAACGACGGCGCAGGAGGCGGGCGGCGGACCGATCCGCTCCTTGATCTCCTCGATATTGATGCGGTTGAGCGCGGCGTGCATGATCGGATTCGGCGGGGCCATCGAGATGCTCCTTTAGTGAACAGGTTGTATGGACCGCGGGTCCCATAGCTCCCTGCGCGAAAACTCCGTGCGCGAACACGAATCACCGGGTCATGGGCTACCGCGCAAGATCCTGGCCGGAGGCTACGTGACCCGGTACTTCGATACGGTTTCCTCGTTTACCGTGACGCCCAGCCCGGGTCCTTCGGGTACCGCCACGAAACCATCGTCATCTATGGTAAAGCGTTCATGGGTCAGTTCGTGCCGCAACGGCGAATCGGACATGCAGAACTCGAAGACGGACGCGTTGGGCAGGGCAGCCAGGGCGTGCAGCGACGCCGCCATGGTGATGCCGCTTTTGTAACTGTGGTTGACGACCTTGCGGCCGTGCCGGTGGGCGGTCCGTCCGGCTTCGGCCATGGTCGATATGCCGCAGCGTCCGGGGTCCGGCTGGATCCAGTCGAGTCCGCCCTCGGTGACCAGCCGTTCGAAGTCCTCAAGCCGGGACTCCGCTTCCCCGGTGGCGATGGGCAGCGGACTCTCCGCGGTCAGCGCGGCATACCCCTCGATGTCGTCCGGATGCAGCGGTTCTTCGATCCAGAAGGGCCGGTACTCGGCGAACTGCCGGGACCGGACCAGCGCGGTCTCCCAGTCCCACACCTGGCCCGCGTCGATGAGCACGTCCACCTCGTCGCCCGTGCCCCGCCGGGCCTCCCGCACCAGCGCGACGTCCTGGCCTTCGTCCTTGCCCATGGGCCCCCAGCCGAACTTCACCGCCGAAAATCCCTGGTCGGCGAACCTCCGGCCGATCTCCCGGGTCGCCGCGGGCGTGTCGCCGAACAGGACGGAAGCATAGGCCCGGAACCGGAGCCGGTGCGCGCCGCCCAGGAGCTCGTAGACGGGCTGTCCGCTCGCCTTCCCCGCGATGTCCCAGAGCGCCAGGTTGATCCCCGCCATGGCGTGCCGTCCCACGCCGACCCGGCCGTAGTAGTTGGCCGACGCCATCATCCGGTCCGTGCAGGCGTCGATGTCCAGGGGATCGGCGCCGGACAGCGCGTTGGCCAGGCCGTTGCAGATCTGGTGGGACAGCGGCGCGTCGACGACGGCCTTGACCACGGTGGGACAGGAATCGACTTCGCCCCATCCCGTAATGCCTTCGTCCGTTTCGATTTTGATCAGGCAGGTGTCCTGCGTCCCGTCACAGGCCTCCGTCACCTGGGGCAGCCGCAGGACAAGGGCGGAAACCTCCACGATCCGCATGCGAACGACCTCCTTGACCCTCATCCGGGGAATGTTGAATCACGTCGGTAATGTGTGGGACGACACGGGGGGTGTCAAGGGGAGATGCCCCCGGATCGGCGGCGGGACACAGGCCCCCGGACCACCTGCCGGAACACCGGTTTTGCGCGGGCTGAATCGGCGCAGGGGAGACGCCCCGGAATCGCCGGAGAGCCGGTAAATATCCCTTGACACCCCGGCGCGACCGCTTGCACTTTGGAGGCTGGATTGACGGCATTCCCGGACACATTGCGAACCGGCGGTCTCGCCCCGTTCAGCCGCCGAGGCGCATCAGAAAACCCGTTCCTATGTTCCGATACATAATATACCGCATCGTGGGCCTGGTCGGCGTGCTGTTCCTGGTCACGGTCATCACCTTCAGCCTGATGCACGCGGTACCGGGCGGCCCCTTCGACGAGGAGAAGATGCCCCTGTCGGCCGAGGCCAAGGCGAATATCCTGCGCAAATACGGTCTGGACCGCCCCCTCTACGAGCAGTACGGCCGGTACATGTGGAACGCGCTGCAATTCGATTTCGGCATCCCCTTCCAGAGTCCGGGCGAGACGGTGACGGACCTCATCGCACGTACGTGGCCCATCAGCATGCAGCTGGGCGGCATGGGCCTGGCCGTGGCCTTCTCCTTCGGCATCCTCCTGGGCATTCTTTCCGCCATACGCCAGAACACCTGGGTGGATTATGGGACCACAGTGATCGCCACCCTGGGGATCACTGTGCCCAGTTTCGCCATTTCCATACTGTTCATCGTCCTTTTCGCGACCATCTGGAGGGTCCTGCCCACGGGCGGATGGGGCGGACCGGAGACCTGGATCATGCCGGTGATCGTCTATGCCCTGGGTCCCATGGCCATCATCGCCCGGTACACCCGTTCGAGTATCCTCGAGAACCTCCGCATGGACTATGTGCGCACCGCTCGGGCCAAGGGACTGAAGGAGCGCAGCGTCCTGTTCATCCACGTGCTCAAGAACTCCCTGATCCCGCTGCTCACCATCATGGGGCCCATGCTGCCCGGGGTGATGACCGGGTCGCTCTTCGTCGAAGGCATCTTCCGCATCCCGGGCCTGGGACAGTTCTTCGTCACGAGCATCTTCGAGCGGGACTACCCCATGATCATGGCCCTGACCCTGCTTGTCGCGGTACTGATCGGTATCGTCTACCTGATTACGGACATCCTGTACGCGCTCGTGGATCCCCGGGTCAGATACGTTCGCGGGAGCAAGTAATGGTCAGGAGCAAGTAATGGACAACGGTTCCCCGCGCTCGAAACGGACGTTCCGGGACTACCTGGGCATCTCGGCCCGCGGTTTCTGCATGGGGGTAGCCGATGTCGTGCCCGGCGTGTCCGGGGGAACGATGGCCTTCATACTGGGCGTATACGAAGAGTTGCTCGACGCCGTGCACGCCGTCAACGCCAGGTTTCTGCGGTCGCTGGTTACCTTCCGGTTCAGCGATGCCTTCGACGGCTTCCCCCACCGGTTTCTGATCGCCCTCGTCACCGGCATCTTCGTGGCCATATTCAGCCTGGCCCAGTTCTTCGCATGGGCGCTCGACCACCATCCGGTCCACGTCTGGGCCTTTTTCTTCGGGCTGGTGCTGGCGTCGATCATCACGGTGCGGGGGAAGGTGTCCCGCTGGACCGTGAGGGAAGCGCTCGCGTTACTGCTGGCGGCCGCGGGTGCCTTCGTCCTGGTGGGCGCCGTTCCGGTCGAGACGCCCTCGGCCGCCTGGTTCGTCTTCCTGAGCGGGGCGATCGCGATCTGCGCGATGATCCTGCCCGGCATTTCGGGCTCGTTCATCCTGGTCATCCTGGGGAAGTACCAGTACATGCTCACCGCCGTGGTCGAGCGTAATTTCCTGCCCATCCTCATCTTCGGGTGCGGCGGGATCCTGGGACTGGTCTTCTTCGCGCGGGTGCTCAGGTGGCTGTTGCGCCGCTTCCATGACGTGACCGTGGCGGCCCTCATCGGCCTCATGGCCGGCTCACTGCGCAAGATCTGGCCCTGGAAGGAAGTTGAGGAGAACGTCCTGCCCGCGTCGCTGTCGGGAGATGTCCTGCTGTCCATCGGCCTGGGTATCGCGGGCTGCGCGATCGTGGTAATCATCGAACGGCTCGCGTCGAGGCGATCCGCAGGAAACACGTAAGACCAGCACACGGAAGACTAGCACAGGAAAGACCTGCACCATGACGGAAATCACCCCATACGACGGCGGCCTCTGGCGCGACGCCCTGCGCCGCTTCATGAAGAACAAGCTGTCGGTCGCCGCGGCCATCATCATCATCGTCATCTCCTTCATGGCCGTCTTCGCGCCCTGGGTCTCGCCGGCCCACTATTCCGAGGCCAATTTCGACGAGGCCTGGCAGTTTCCGTCCTGGACCCACCCCATGGGGACGGACAGCATCGGCCGGGACTACTTCAGCCGGATCGTGTACGGCGCGCGGATCTCGCTCATCGTGGGGTTCGTCGCGCAGATGATCTCCCTGCTGATCGGCGTGCCGCTGGGCGCTATCGCCGGGTTCAAGGGAGGCAAGGCCGATTACATCGTCATGCGCCTGGTGGACGTCATGTCGGTTTTCCCCAGCCTGCTCTTCGCCATTCTGATCATGGCCTGGCTGGGAAGCGGGTTGAGCAACGTGCTGTTCGCCATCGGCGTGACCGGCTGGGTGGGCGTATGCCGCCTGGTCCGCGCGCAGTTCCTGTCGCTGCGGGCATCCGATTTCGTCCGTGCCGCCCGTTCCATGGGCGCCTCCAACGTGCATACCATCGTGCGCCACATGCTGCCCAACGCCCTCAGTCCCATCATCGTCGGCCTGGCCATGGGCATTCCCCAGGCCATCTTCGCCGAGGCGGGACTGAGCTTCCTCGGACTGGGCATCAATCCGCCTACGCCGAGCTGGGGACAGATGGTCAGCAGCCACCTGCCCAACGTGATCTACTACTGGCACCTCGCCCTCTTTCCGGTATTCATGATCGCCCTGGTCATGCTTGGATTCTCGCTCATCGGCGACGGCCTCCGCGACGCCCTCGACCCGAGGATGAACGAGTAGGACTTTCCGCCGCATGGCAGGTGCAACATGCGAAACAAGACCGGAATTCCGATGCTGCGGCGTTCGAACCTGCTGATCCTCGTCGCGGGAATGGCCTGGTCGGCCTACGGCCTGATCGATACGCTCCTCGCCGACACCGAACCGCGCTACGTCAATTCCATCGGCGTGCCGCTCCCCGGGGACGCCCTTCCTCCGGAGCAGCAGGTCATTCGCGTTTTCTCCGAGTCACGGCCCTATAACGAGTGGTTCCGGACGGTTTACAAAGGCGCCGCGGGGAAATACATCATCGCCGAACCCCTGACGCGTACCAACCGCAATTTCGAGTTGAGGGGCGGCGCGGCGGAACGATGGGAGGTGTCGGACGACGGGCTGGACTGGACCTTCCACCTGCGGCCGGGGCTGCAATGGAGCGACGGCCGGCCGTTGACGGCCCATGACTACGTCTTCTCCCTGCGCCGCGGGGCCGATCCGGAAAACGCCTACGACTTCGGGTGGTACTACCAGCCGATCCGCAACTGGCAGGCCGTCGTCGCCCGCGCGGTGCCGGTGGACTCCCTGGGCGTGTGGGCTTCCGACGATCTGACCCTCCACATCGAGACCGAAGAGACCACGCCCCACCTGCCCCTGCTGCTGACCTACTCGTGGGTATCGCCCGAACATTCGGTGCGCAAGTATGGTGACACGTGGTCCACCCGGCCGGAAACCTGCGTGTCTTCCGGTCCCTTCGTCATGGTGGAATGGACCAAAGGCGAACGGATGGTCTATGAGGCCAATCCCATGTACCGCGGGGTCGACAAGCCCTACCTGGAAAGGTTGATCTACAAGATGTTCAACCTGACCACGCCGCCTCCGCGCCTGCCGGCTTACGAGGCTGGAGAGATCGATTTCACCGATGTGGAAAACCAGGCGGAACTGGCGCGCCTCCTTTCCGACGACACACTGAGCGACCAGGTCCATACCTGGCCCAATTTCTGGACCCATTACCTGTTTTTCGACGTCACGAAACCGCCGTTCAACGACCGGAGGGTCCGGCTCGCGCTGAGTCTCGCCGTCGACCGGGACGCGATATGCCGTTCCGCGCTGAGGGGATTCGCCATTCCCGGCTACGCCATGCTGCCGCCCGGATTCCCGGCCTACTCCGACAATGCTTACGCGGAAAGCCAGGGATATGACCCGGAACGCGCCCGGCAGCTGCTGTCGGAGGCGGGGTATCCGGACGGTCGCGGCATTCCCGAGCTGGACATGTGGCTGCGGAACGAGATCGTCATGCACCGGGACGCGGCGGAAGGGATCCAGGCGATGCTGCAGCGGAACCTCAACCTGAAGGTCGAAGTACGCAACGTGGAGAACAAGGTCTTCATGGACGGCCTGAACAACCACACCCTGGCCTTCGGCATGGTACCTTACGAGTTCGATTTCGTGGATCCCAGCAATCTCCTGGGACTGTGGCGGTCGAATGGGCGGCACAACTGGAACAACGCCGATTTCGACGAACTGATGACCGCGGCCGGGGCCGAGGTCAGGGATCCGCACCGTCGGATTTCACTTTACAGGGAAGCAGAGAGGCTGCTGGTGGAGGACGTGGCCGGCGTGTTCCTGTGGCACCGGCAGCGCGCGCAGGTCTGGAAGCCCCACCTGAAAGGATCGGCGCTCGAACCGAACGCGGCAGGTTACCGGTCGTGGCGGGGCGACCAGGTGATGAGCTCCTCCATCACCTTCTATCTGGCGGAAGACCAACCGGGACTTGCCCTGCCGGCCCGGAGCCTGAGATAGAACGCGGGCACGACCGGAGCGCGAGAGGCGCGGCGAACCACGGCCAGCCGGAGCGCGGCAGGCGCGGCGAATCACGGCAAGCCGGAGCGCGGCAGGCGCGGCGAACCACGGCAAGCCGGAGCGTGAAAGGAGTCCGACATGATACTCAACCAGTACTACCTGGGCTGCCTCGCCCATGCGTCCTATTTCCTCGGGGACGAATCCTCCGGCGTCGCGGCCGTCGTGGATCCGCAACGCGACATCGGCCAGTACATCGAAGAGGCCGAAGCCCGGAACATGACCATAGCCCATGTCTTCCTGACGCACTTCCACGCGGATTTCGCCGCGGGCCACCTGGAACTGAGAGACCGCACGGGCGCCATGATCCACCTCGGGGCGCGCGCCGAGGCGGACTACGCCTTCGAGCCGATGCGGGACGGCGGCAGCATGGATCTGGGCCGGATTCGGCTCGCTTTTCTCGAAACGCCCGGGCATTCTCCCGAGTCCGTCTGCATCCTGGTCTTCGATCCCGAAGAGGCGGCCTCGCCTTACGCCGCGCTGACCGGGGACACCCTGTTCATTGGCGACGTGGGCCGCCCGGACCTGCGGGCCGCGCTCGGCTGGAAGGCCGAGGACCTCGCCAACCTGCTCTACGAATCCCTCCACGGGAAGCTGATTCCGGCGACCGTCGACGAGACGCTCGTCTATCCCGCGCACGGCGCCGGATCGTTGTGCGGCAAGAACCTGAGTACGGACACGGTTTCCACCATGGGCGATCAGAAGAAGTACAACTACGCCCTGCAGCCGATGGATCGGGAGACCTTTACCCGCCTGATCACGACGGACCAGCCCGAAGCGCCTTCGTACTTCACCTACGACGCCGCGTTTAACGCGCAGGAACACGAAACGCTGGACCATCTGCTGAAGCGCAACCTGAACCCCCTTTCACTGGAGGAAGTGTTGCGCAAGGCGGAAGAAGGCGCCCAGTTGCTCGACACGCGGGACGCCGCGGACTATGAGGGAGCGCATCTGAAGGGCAGTATCAACATCGGCCTCGGGGGCCAGTACGCCAGTTGGGCGGGCACCTTGCTGCGCCGGGACCAGCCGATCGTGCTGATCACGGAATCGGGCGCCGAAGAGGAATCCGCCCTGCGGCTGGGCCGCATCGGCTTCGACCACATCGCGGGATACCTGGAGGGCGGCATGCACGCGCTGGATGTACGGCCCGACCTGTTGAGCCGGACCGACCGCATCACCGCGGCGGCGCTCAGGGACCGGCTGGAAACGGCACACCCGCCCCTGGTGCTCGACATCCGGTCCGGCCAGGAACGCGCCGGCAACGCCATCCGGGGCAGCCTCCACGTTCCCCTGAATCACCTGGCGGAACGACTGGGCGAGATCCCCGCCGGTACCACGGTGGTCGTCCAGTGCGCTGGCGGTTATCGTTCCGCCATGGCGGCCAGCATCCTGAAGCGGAACGGCATCGCGGACGTAATGGACCTCGTCGGGGGCCTGGCGGCCTGGGAGGCCGTACAGCGTGAGACCGCGGAGTGACGCTACTTATACATGGGCACGTTGAATTCCATGAGATCCCGTGCGACGCGGGTGGCGGGAAAGACCTTGCGCGCCTCGGCGGCCAGCGGCCCGTCCTGCATGTAGCGCGAACTGATATGGGTCAGCACGAGGCTGCCGACCTTCGCGCGCCGGGCGATGCGCGCGGCCTGCACGACCGTCGAGTGGTGCTTCTGCCGGGCCTGCGCCCGCAGGTCGTCGCTGAACATGCCGTCGTGGATCAGCACGTCCGCCTCGAGGGCGAGCGACACCACCTGGTCGCACGGCCGGGTATCCGTGGCGTACACGATCTTCCGGCCCCGCCGGGTGGGACCCAGGACCTGGCCGGGCTCGATCACCCGTCCATCCCGCAGCGTCACGGCTTCACCCGCCTGCAACCGCCCGTAGAGCGGTCCCGGCGGTATGTCCAGCCGCCGCGCTTCCTCGACCTGAAACTGCCCGGGCCGCTCCCTCTCCTGGAAGGCGAAGGCCAGCGTAAAGCAGCTGTGGTCCACGGGTACGGCCTCGACGAAGACCGTGTCGTCCTCGGAGACCAGTCCGCCCCTGGTCTCCATGACGATCACCGGGAAGGGGCACTGATGGCCCAGGAAGCGCCGGTTGCCTTCCACGAACGCTGAAATGCCCGGAGGCCCGTGGATGTACAGGGCCCGTTCCCGCGGTATCTGCCCCATGGTCATCAGCAGGCCGGGCAATCCCATCACGTGGTCGCCGTGCAGATGAGAAATATAGATCCGTTCGATCTTGCTCAGGGGCAACTTCGCCCGGACCATCTGCGTCTGCGTGCCCTCCCCGCAGTCGAAGAGGAACACGCGGCCGTCGCACTGGACGGCTACAGACGGCAGGTTACGGGTCAGGGTCGGTATGGCGCCACCGGAACCCAGGATAACGATGTCTATGGTCATGATGGAAGATGGATGGCCTTGTTTTCGGTGAGCGCCTACTCCTGCCGCGCCTTGCAGATCGCGTCGGTCATGCGGACCACGCGACTCATTTCCCTGACGTCGTGGACCCTGACGATGCTGGCGCCGTTGGCGACGCTGAGCGCGACCGCGGCCGCCGTGCCCTCCATCCGGTCGTCTTTCTCCGCGTCGAGCACACGGCCGATGAAGGATTTCCGCGACGGGCCGATCAGTATGGGGCGATTCAGTCGCTGGAATGACGGCAGGGACCGGATCAGGAGCAGGTTGTCGCTGAGCCGCTTGCCGAAGCCGATGCCGGGATCGATGATGATCCGCGATCTTCGGATGCCGGCCGCCAAAGCATGTGCTATGCGTGCTTCCAGCCACTCGACGATTTCGCCCACGGTATCCCGATAGCCGGGATTCCGCTGCATGTCCCGCGGTGTTCCCGCCGTATGCATGATCACCACGGGAACTCCTGCGGCGGCGACCGTCCCGGCCATATCCGGATCGGCGGTCAAGCCGCTGACGTCGTTCACCATCCGGGCTCCGGCGCTTACGGCCCTGCGGGCGACTTCCGCCTTCCGTGTGTCGATGGACACCGGCTGCTCGATCCGGTCCTTCAATCTTTCGATGACGGGAATGATCCGCCGAAGTTCCTCCTCCGGATCGACCGGATCCGCGCCCGGCCGGGTGGATTCACCGCCCACATCGATGACGTCCGCGCCTTCTTCGGCCAATCGCTGGCCGTGCCGTACCGCCGTTAAAGGGTCCCAATATCGGCCGCCGTCATAGAAGGAATCCGGCGTGACGTTGAGGACGCCCATGATTCGCGTGCGTTGCGAACAGTCCCAGTGGAACCCGTCCCCCTCGATGACCCGTTCATCATCCACGATCAGACTCCGGGTGCGGCCAGGGGAGGCTCCTTGAAAGGCGTGGGGGCCGGTGCTTTTTCATCGTCTGTCCGGGTCTCCTCAGCCTGCCCGGTTTCATCCTTCGCTTCCTGTCCCATTGCCGCTTCGCGCCTGGTGGCCGGTGCCAGCGTTTTCCCGGCGAGTAACTGTTCCATCTGGCCCCTGTCCAGCGTTTCATGTTCGAGGAGAGCCTCGGCCATCCGGTGCAGGGCGTCTTCCCGCTTCGAGATGATGGCTTCCGCGCGCTGCCGGCAGGCATCCAGGATGCTCTTCATGTCCTCGTCGACTTTCACGGCCGTCCTGTTGCTGTAATCCCGCTTCCGGGTGAGTTCCCTGCCCAGGAATACTTCCCCTTCCTGGTTGCCGAGGGCAAGGGGGCCGAGTTCTCCCATCCCCCATCCGCAGACCATGTGTCGGGCCAGATCCGTGGCGCGCTTGATGTCGTCGCCGGCCCCGTTGAACGTGTCGCCTACCCCGATGCGTTCCGCCACCTGTCCGGCCAGCAGGCAGGCGATCTGGCCGCGGCACCAGGCTTCCGAATACAGGTACTGGTCTTCCTCCGGAATAGAGTGGGTGATCCCGAGCGCCTGCCCTCGGGGAATGATGGTGACGCTGTGTGGAGAGTCGATCTCGGGGATCAGGGCGGCGGTCAGCGCATGGCCGCTTTCGTGATAGGCCACGGTCCTGCGCTCTTCCTCCGACATGACCAACTGGTGTTCCGAGCCCATGACGATGCGGTCCCTGGCCCGTTCGAGGTCCGACATGGTGATCCGCTTGTGATCTTCCCGCGCGGCGAGCAGGGCCGCTTCGTTCATGATGTTCTCCAGGTCCGCGCCCGACATTCCCGGCGTAAGCCTGGCCATGGTCTTCAGATTCACGCATTCCGCCAGCGGCTTGTCCTTCGCCTTGATTTCCAGGATCTGCTCGCGCCCCCGGACGTCCGGCCGGTCCACGGTGACGTGCCGGTCGAACCGTCCGGGCCGGAGCAGCGCCGGGTCCAGCACATCGGGGCGGTTCGTGGCGGCGATGAGGACGACCCCGCTGTTCGGTTCGAAACCGTCCATTTCCACGAGCAACTGGTTCAGCGTCTGTTCCCTTTCATCGTGTCCGCCGCCCAGTCCCGCGCCCCGGTGGCGGCCCACGGCGTCCAGCTCGTCGATGAAAATGATGCAGGGCGCGTTTTCCTTGGCCTGTTTGAACAGGTCCCGCACCCTAGACGCGCCGACCCCCACGAACATCTCCATGAAATCCGCACCGCTCATGGTAAAGAAGGGAACACCCGCCTCACCGGAAACCGCGCGGGCCATGAGGGTCTTCCCCGTGCCGGGCGGACCCAGCAGGAGCACACCTTTCGGAATGCGCGCGCCGAACCGGCTGAACTTTTCCGGATGCTTGAGAAACGCCACGACTTCCTGCAGGTCGCGCTTCGCCTCTTCGATGCCGGCCACTTCACTGAACTTCACGCCTTCGCGCTGCCCCGTAAGCTTGGCCTGGCTCTTCCCCACGGAAAAGAGTCCTTTCTGGCCGCCCTGCATCTGCCGGAAGATGAGGATCCACAGTCCGATGATAAGGAGCAGCGGCAGCCAGGTGACCAGGTGCGTATACCAGGGGCTCGACTTCGGCCGCGCGGTGATGGTTACGTTCATCCGCACCAGTTCATCGATCAGTTCCGTGTCTTCGAAGGGTATCTCGACCTTGAATCGGGTCTCCATGGATTCCCGGCCGCCGGGGACGGGCGTGCTGACCCCGTTTCTGAATTCACCGACGATGGTCTTTTCGAGAATCGTCACGCTCATGACGTTCCCGTTGGCCAGGTGGTCCCGGAAAGTGGAGTATCCGATTTCCATCCCGTCGGACCGGTCCCGGCTGAAGAACTGTACAAGCACCACCGACAGCAGGGCCAGGAGTACCCACATGACGATGGTGCGGGGCCGGCGCGGCGCTTGCTGCCGGTTCCCCCGCCCCTGTTGCGGCGCTTGCTGCCGGTTGCCGCGGTCCTGGCGCGGTGGATCGGGGCGTCGTCCCCGCGACCCTTCTTTAGGCTGCCTGGAGTTCGTCATTATCCTTGCCCGTTCCGGGAACTGGCATGAATCGTCCTGCCTGGATCCGCCCGGTTCCGCCTGGTTCCCGCCGTCATTCGCAGATGAAGGCGTGCCGGCGCCGTTGCGCTACGCCAATAAATAAGCGTGAGGATATGCGAGGCCGTGTTCGCGCCCGCATGCCCCCACGCTCAAGCATCCTGTTCATCGACCAAGGCGACGTACGGCAGGTCCCGATACCGCTCGCCCAGGTCGAGGCCGTACCCTACGACGAAATCGCCCGGTATGTCGAAACCCCGGTATTCGATCGCCACGGGCGCACGATTCGCCTCCGGTTTGACCAGCAGGGCGCATACCTTCAGGGACAACGGTTCCTGCTTCGTCAACGCTTCCGTAAGATAGGCCAGCGTCAGCCCCGTGTCAACGATGTCCTCCACGATCACGGCGTGCCGTCCGCGGACGTTCACATCGAAGATATCGGCCTTTACGACGCCTTTGGAAACCTGCCCCTTCCCGTAGGATGAAGCGCGTACGAATTCGATGGTATGAGGTACCGTAATCTTCCGCATAAGGTCGGCGAGGAAGACCACACACCCCTTGAGGCAACCGATAAGTACCGGGTTCTTCTCCCGGTAGTCCGCGGAAAGCCGCGCTCCGAGGCTATTTACCTTCTCCGCGATCTGTTCTTCGGTGAGCAGGATTCTCATTACGTGTTCTCGCGGCGCGGACAGGCCGCCGCCGGTTCGACCCGGCCGTCATGCGCCCGGATCTTTCACCATAAGCTCGGCGACCATCACGCGGCGGGTCTTCCCGGTAACCAAGCCCTCGTTACTCTGCCGGTAACCCGCCACCCACAGGATCTGCGTCCCGTCCGTGACGACCGGCACGCGGTCGCGCAACAGCCGGGGCACGTCCCATTCGTTGAACAGTTTCTTCAGGGTCTTGTGTCCCGCCAGGCCGAAGGGCGACATGCGGTCGCCCTGTTCGCGGGAACGCACGGTCCACGGCCGGCGCACGGCCGCCGCATCGAAAACGGCCCGATGTGCCGTGGCGTCGGGTGCGGCTTCCGCGGACGCTTCCGCTACATGGATCGACAGGTTCGTTTCCGGTACCTCCACCTTCCCGGGAACTTCCAGATTCAATCGGAATGGCGTTGACAAACCTCGACACATAACCAGTTCGGACGTGCGGCGTTCCATGCGGATCCCGCAGGGCAGTTCCCGGATCTGCCCGACCGTGCCCCGGCCGATCCATACGCGGGCATCCTCCACCTGGTCGAAACGCAGTCGTTCCTCGTTGCCGCCCAGGGTCCGGACCAGGCACCGGACCAGGACCCGCTGCAGGGCGGGCGCCGCGTTCGTCCAGGCATCGAGGTCCAGCCGAAGGATCCGCCCGTCCTCGTGCCGGGTGTGATCGGCGAGGAACTGCGTCGCCTCTGCGTCTAGGAATTCCGCCTCGCCGCGCGTCACGTCCGCGAGCCGTGCCAGCCCCGGCACGATATGGGGGTTGTACTCCCTTTGCAGCAAGGGTACCAGGTGGTGCCGGATCCTGTTTCGGAGCACATCCCGGTCCTCATTGGTTCGGTCCGTCCGGTAGGACAAGCCGTGCTTCCGTACATATGCGTCGATCTCGCCTGCGGTGACGTCCAGCAGAGGCCGGATGATCCATCCGTCCCTCACCGGGCGGATGGCCGACAGACCCGAACTTCCGCTGCCGCGCAAGAGCCGCATCAACACCGTCTCGGCCTGATCGTCCGCCGTATGGCCGGTTGCCACGGCATCCGCATCCTGGTCCAGCTGTACCCTTTTCAGGAATCCGTACCTTACCTCGCGCGCGCCCTGTTCGACGGAACAGCCGTTCTCCCGGCAGTAGGCGGCGACGTCCGTCCGTTCCGCGACGCAGGGCAGGTCCAGTGACGCCGCGTAGTCCATGACGAAGGCGGCGTCTTCCCGCCCTTCCCCGCCGCGGAGACCGTGGTCGAGATGCGCCGCCCCCAGTTCCATGTCCAGCCTGGCCCGGAGGCCGTGCAGGACGTGCAGGAGGACCACCGAGTCCGCGCCGCCCGAAACCGCGGCGATCACCCGGTCGCCGGCTTTGATCATCCCGTGGCGCCGGATCCTGGTTTCGATTTTATGTTCAATCGTATCGGGCATGGAGGAACCGCGCGTTGCGCGCATGGGTAACTGCGGGGCGACATAATGAAAATGGCCTTCCGAGTGCAGAAAGGCCATGGAACATAGCGGCGCAGGGATTCGAACCCCGGACACTCGGATTATGATTCCGATGCTCTGACCAACTGAGCTACGCCGCCTCGAATCGAACATCCAAATATAGACCCGGACGGGTAAGGTGTCAAGGCAATAACCGGTTCGTACAGCCGGCTTCAATGTGATTGTTATTGACCTGCGAATATGGATGCATTACACATGTTTATGCCTGATTTAACAAGCATTTCCGTCGAGGTGAGAATTGGCTGAAACCGATTCGAATTCCGCCGCTGGCACGGTAGCCGAAACCGAAGACGAAGGCCTCGTTCGGGGGCTCGGTCCCCTCGAAGCCACCACCATCATCGTGGGCGGCGTCATCGGTTCCGGCATCTTCCAGGCGCCGAGCGCCATCGCCTCCAACGTGGGCTCGCCGGGCATGAGCCTGCTCGTCTGGCTGGTCTGCGGTCTCCTCGCGCTGTGCGGCGGGCTCTGCATCGCCGAACTCGGCGCCATGCTGCCCCGGACCGGCGGCCAGTACATCTACGTCCGCGAAGCCTACCGCAGGCGCTGGGTCACCTTCATCTACGGCTGGTCCGCCTTCTGGCTCGTTTGGCCCGTTTCCATCGCCGCCGTCGCCAACGTATTCGCCACTTACCTGGCCAGTTCGGTCAACATTCTCACCGCCGACGCGGGCGGCCAGGGGATCGTCCTGAGCGACGGCGCCCAGGCGGTGATCGCCTCGGCGTGCGTGTTGATCCTGATGATGATCAACGTGGTCGGCGTCCGATGGAGCGGCAGGGTCACCAACCTGTTCACCTTCATCAAGGTGGCGGCACTCGGCGGACTCATCCTGCTGGGCCTGTTCATGGCCGAGAAGGGATCGATGGCCCATTTCTCGCCGTTGTTCGGCAGCAACGGGACGGCCGTGGGCGGGTTCGCACTGGGCGCTTTCGGCGCGGCCATGGTGACCGGCCTGTTCTCGTACGAAGGATGGACCTTTTCTAGCTACGTCGCCGGGGAGATGCGCGACCCGCGCCGCAATCTCCCGCTGTCGATCATCGTCGGCATACTCTTCGTAATTGCCATCTACATGGCGGCGAACTTCGTGTACATACTGGTCCTGCCCTTCGAGCAGGTCCAGACCTCGCAGTGGATCGCGGCGGACGTGATGAAGGTCCTGCTGGGCGATGGGGGCGCCCTCTTCATCTCGATCGGCGTGATGTGTTCCACCTTCGGAGGAGTGAACGTCCACATGCTGGTGGCGCCCCGCCTTTTTTTCGCCCAGAGCAGGGACGGTCTTTTCTTCAAGGGGCTCAGCCGCGCGCACCCGAGGTTCCGCACGCCGGCGGCCTCCATTCTCGCACAGGGCATACTGGCCGCCCTGTTCGCGCTGACGCCGAGATTCGAGGACATCATCTCCTACGGTTCATTCACCTCATACGCCTTTTCCATCCTCGCCATCGCCGCGGTCATCGTGCTGCGCTACAGCCGGCCCGACGCGAAGCGACCTTACAGGACCTGGGGCTATCCGGTTACGCCCCTCCTCTTCCTCGCCGTCATATCCGGTTACCTGGTGTCGCTGCTGACCAACGTGGCATTCATCTACAATACGCTCATCGGCCTGGCCATCGTCGCCGCCGGCTTTCCCTTCTACTTCTACTGGGAAAAGAAAAACAAAGGAAACTGAGGGACTTTATGCGGGATTTGCTGATCGTAGAACAGAACAACGTCATCCGCTACGATGACGTGTCCATCTCCCATCTCCAGGAGACCCTCGACGGCTCCAGGGGCCTGTTCTGGCTGGATATCGAGCAGATCACGGACGAAGACGCGGCGTTTCTGAGCGATTTCAAGGAGTTCGGCGTCCATCCCCTGTCGGTGAAAGCCTGCCGGGAGGTCTCCACCCGTCCCTATTCGGCGGTGTTTCCGGGGCACCTGTTCATCGTCCTCCACGTGCGGGAGGGTCCGGACGCGCCGCCGGCCAAGCTGGGGTTCTTCCTGGCGCCCGACTACCTGGTTACCGTTCATGCCACCCCGCTGGCCTTTTTGCAGGAAGTCAAGGACCGGATTCAGCGGGATGCCCAACTGATGCGGTCCACGGACCAGGCGATCGGCCTGATCATGCAGACCATTTCCGACTGCCAGGACCCGCTGGTTGCCGAGCTTGCCGTGGAAACGATTTCACCGGACCAGGACCTGGAAGCCCGATGGATCTACGACAGGCAGCGCCGCCTGAACGACATGATCCATCTCGTGAAACCACAGTGCGACATCGTCCACTCGCTTTACGCCGGCGAGAAACTCTCCCTGCAGCCGGATGCGGTCGTCCAGCTGCAGGACGCGTATTACCGGTTCAGGAATATGGCCGACACGCTCACGCGCACATGGGAAATGTTGAATGACGCGGCGATGGCCGCCCAGACGAAAGCCCTCAGGAGAGTCGACGCCTCCTCGCGGCGCTTGACCTTCCTGGTCGCCCTGCTGCTTCCCGTGCTCGTCTTAGCCGTCCTGCTCGGGATCGACGATCCCCTGTTGAGCAACGTGGTCCGGCCGGCGGTCGTGGGCATCGGCCTGGCGGTCTCGCTGCTGGTCGCCATCTTGCTGGTCCTCACCGCGAGAAAGCGATAAAGGACATCCACTCCCCGAGGTATCGTTGAACCGTCGGCCAGTCATCCGTTCCCTCTTGCGGGGTTTCCTCTTGCGGGGTCTCCTCTTCACGGGCGTCGTCTTCCACGCCGCCGCCCCAGCCTCCGTTTCCGCGCAGGACCGCCTGGTCATCGTCTCTCCGCACTGGGAAGGCATCCGCTACGAATTCACCCGGGGTTTCGACGCGTTTTACAGCCAAGAAACCGGCCGCGGGGTCGAGATCGAGTGGATGGACGTGGGCGGGACTTCCGAGATCATCCGGTTCATAAAGTCAGAGTTCACCGGCAAGCCGGAAGGCATCGGGATCGACATGATGTTCGGGGGAGGCAGCGATCCCTTCGTGGAACTGGCGCGCCTCGACCTGCTGGCGCCTTTCCGGCTTCCCGATGACCAGTTGGAGGGTCTGCCTTCCGAGGCGGGCGGCTACCCGATTTATGACGCGGAATACCGGTGGTACGGCGCGACGATGGCCGGGTTCGGCATCATGTACAACAAGCGGGTGGCGCAGCTTGTGGACCTGCCGGTGCCGGAGACCTGGGAAGACCTGGCCGATCCGGGGCTCTACTCGTGGGTCGGCGCGGCCGATCCCAGGAAGAGCGGCAGCGCGCACGTGCCTTTCGAGATCATGCTGCAGGTCTACGGCTGGGAAAGGGGCTGGCAGGTCATCACCGCCCTGGGCGCCAACGCCCGGGGATTCGCGAATTCGGGAAGCCAGGTGCCCAAGGACGTGACCTCCGGCGAAGTAGCCTACGGGATGGCCATCGATTTCTACGCCTGGGCACAGATCAACGCCGTGGGTCCCGAGATGATCGGATATACCATGCCGGACAATCTCACGATCCTGAACCCGGACGGCATATCCATCCTGAAAGGCGCGCCCAATATGGCCGTGGCGCAGTCCTTCCTTCGCTATGTCCTGTCCGAGGCCGGCCAGCGCCTGTGGATGCAGAAACCCGGTACGCCGGGCGGACCGGAGCAGTTCCAGCTGAACCGGTTCACGGTGTTGCCCCGCCTCTACCAGCGCATCGATCCGGCGCACACCTCGGTCACGTTCAATCCCTTTGCGTGGAAATCGTCCTTCGTGTACGATGCCGTGAAAGGCGCCGCGCGGCGTCATATCGTCGACGACATGATCGGCGTCTTCGTCATCGACGCCCAAGCCGCCCTGCAACGAACGTGGCGGCGCGCCATCGAAAGGGGAGACGTGGAGCGTCTCCTGCCGTCGCTGGGAGCCGTACCGATCACGGAGGAGGAATCGCTGGCCCTGGGCGACCGCTGGCGGGACCAGGCCTTCCGGAACCGGACCCTGCTCTCGTGGAGCCGGCTGGCGGCCGAGAAGTACGGATCGGGCGCGTCCGGTTGGGCCGGCGCAAGATACCTGCTTTTCTCCGGCAGCGGCCTGGTGCTGGCGGGGATGGTGCTTTACCTCTGGAGGCTGAAGCGGAGAAGCGGTTGAGGTTCCCGGCCGGCCTTCGAACGGCGCGTTACGGGGCGTCGCAGCCGGTCCGGTACGGGGCGTCGCAGCCGGTCCGGTACGGGGCGTCGCAGCCGGTCCGGTACGGCGCGAACGGATGCGTGTTATTTCATACCCTGAATGTATTTGCATATCTGGGGAGACTGATGCATGGTCAGCCTGACCCTGAAGGGAATAACCCGGAAATTCGGTGACGTGACGGCGGTTGACGACGTATCGGTGGAGATCGCCAGGGGTGAACTGTTCTTCCTCCTGGGTCCTTCCGGCTGCGGAAAGACGACGCTTCTCCGATTGATCGCCGGGTTTTACGCGCCCGATGCGGGAAGCATCCTGTTCGATGATCAAGACGTGTCGAGGACGCCGCCACACCGGCGGAACACGGGCATGGTGTTCCAGAACTACGCGCTATGGCCGCACATGTCCGTCTGGGAGAACGTGGCCTATGGACTCGTCCTGCGCAAGATCCCGTCATCGGAACAGAACGACCGCGTCTCGGAAGCCCTGGAGATGGTGCGGATGGATCGCTACGGGGAGCGGTCGCCGAACCAGTTGTCCGGCGGCCAGCAGCAGCGCGTGGCCCTGGCCCGCGCCCTCGTGATCCGGCCCGACGTGGTGCTGCTCGACGAGCCGCTGTCCAACCTGGACGCCCGGCTCCGCCTGGAAATGCGCGATGAAATCCGACGGATCCACGATGAGACCGGCACGACGATGATCTACGTGACTCACGACCAGAAGGAAGCCCTTTCCATGGCGGACCGCGTGGCCGTGATGGACATGGGGGTCGTGGTCCAGACCGGGGAGCCGCGTTCGATCTATGATCGGCCCGCGAACGCGTTCGTGGCGGATTTCATCGGGGAAACGAATTTCGTGTCCGGCCGGTTGACGCGTTCGGAGCTTCCCCTGGCCGTCGAGACCGCGGTCGGCGTCCTCCATTCGACGGTCGAACCCGTCGAGGACCTGTCGCCGGGAGACGAAGTCGTCTGCTCCCTCCGGCCCGAGGCCATCCTCGTTTCGGATACGGATGCCGCTACCGGCGAGGACGAGAACGTGTTGGACGGCGTCGTGCGCCAGACCGTCTACCTCGGCGACCAGGAGCAGTATACGGTCCGGCTGGACGACGGCACGCCCCTGAAGCTGGTGGACCACCGCCCCGGGCGGCGGCTCGCGGGTCCCGGCGCGCCGGTCCGGTTGAAATGCGACGCGTCACAGGTCGTCGTGCTCGGTAAACCGGGATAGCGGTACCGCGGAGCCTCCCTCATGCCCAGCACCCGATTCGATCTCTCGGACCTGACCCCTGGCGTCCTCGCCATCCTGGGCTTCCTCGTCCTCTTCTTCGGGCTCTTCCTGTTCTACCCGATCCTGCACGTCCTGTTGAACGCCTTCTACTCGGACGAACGGTTTTCCGTGGAGTTCTTCGGGCTGATGCTGCAGAGCCCCGTGCAGCAGCGGGCGCTGATCAACAGTTTCGAGCTGGGCATCGTCACGACCGCCCTTACGACGATCATCGCCCTGCCCATGGCCGTCGCCCTGGTACGGTACGATTTCATCGGAAAGGGCCTGCTGGGCGGACTCGCGCTCGTGCCCATGATCATGCCCCCTTTCGTGGGCGCCATCGGGATGAAGCAGATGTTCGCCCGGTTCGGTTCGATCAACCTGTTCCTCCTGGAAACGGGACTGATCGACGCGCCCATCGACTGGTTCGGCGGCGGCGGATTCTGGGGCGTCGTGATCCTCGAAGCGCTGCACCTGTACCCCATCATGTACCTGAACATCGCCGCCGCGCTGGCCAACGTGGACCCCAGCCTGGAGGAATCGGCCCGCAACGTGGGCGCGGGCGGTTTCCGCCTGTTCCGCACCGTTACGTTCCCGCTCATGCTGCCCGGATACTTCGCCGGCGCGATCATCGTGTTCATCTGGGCCTTTACGGATCTGGGCACGCCCCTGATCTTCGAATTTCGGGAGGTGGTGGCGGTCCAGATCTTCAACATGTCCACCGACGTCCACGCGAATCCCCTGGGATACGCCCTGGTCGTCTTCGTCGTCCTGGTCACGCTCGTCCTGTTCTACCTCTCCAAGAAGTTTTTCGGCGGCCGCCACTACGAGATGGTCGCCCGCGGCCACGTGGCGTCGGCCTCGAAACGCGCGACCTCGCTCGAGACCGTCCTGATCTGGGGCATGCTCCTCTCCATCACGGGCATCGCGCTGATCCCCCACCTCAGCGTGGTCCTCACCTCCGTGACCGAACGCTGGTTCATGACCGTGCTCCCCTCCGACTACACGACCGCCTATTACGGTCAGATCTTCGCTCACGACCTGACCCTGCTTTCCATCCGGAACAGCCTGTGGCTGAGCGTGATGAGCACCATCATCGATATCGTCCTCGGCGTCGCCATCGCCTACCTGCTGACCCGCCGGCGCTTCCCGTTCCGGGACGTGCTGGACGCCGTGGCCATGTTGCCCCTGGCGTTGCCGGGCCTGGTACTCGCCTTCGGCTACATCTCCGGTTTTTCGGGGACCTTCCTGGACGTCCGCGTCTCCCCCGTGCCCCTGCTGATCATCGCCTACGCCGTGCGCCGCCTGCCCTACATGGTCCGGGCGGCCTATGCCGGATTCCAACAGATGAGCGTCACCCTGGAAGAGGCTTCCATGAACATGGGCGCCGGCCCCTTGAGAACACTCTGGAAAATCACCATGCCCCTCGTGCTCGCCAACGTGGCGGCGGGCGCCATACTTTCCTTTTCCTTCGCCATGCTCGAAGTGAGCGACAGCCTGATCCTGGCTATCAAGGAACAGTACTATCCCATTACCAAGGCCATCTACAGCCTGATGGGGCGCATTACCGACGGACCCTACATGGCGAGTGCCATGGGCATGCTGGGCATGGTCCTGCTGGCATGCAGTTTGCTCTTCACCGGTAAGGTACTGGGTAGAAGAATGGGCCAGTTGTTCAAGGTATAGAACCAACCACGCGGGATCTGCGTTTAATAACTTGTGCGGGAGAGGCCGACACCCTGGTCGAAGGCTGGATGGGAAGGCATGCGGCCGCGTGAATCGTACGGCCTCGCGTGGTGAAACGGATTCGGACTTCAGGAAGTGAAGGCGCAAGCTATGTCCACCTTCAAAATGGATGACCTCCCGAAGCGGCAATCCAGGTTCTCCAGAATCCGTCATAGTCTCAAGCGAACGATGGTGTCCGGGCTGATCGCACTCATTCCGCTCACCATCACTGTTGCCGTGCTGAGCTGGCTGCTGACCTGGCTGGACTCCTTCGCCGCGCCCGTTATTCGCGGGTTGCTGGGACTGGACACCCCCATCCCCGGCCTGGGCATCCTGCTCATGCTGATCGTGATTTTCCTGGCCGGATTCGTGGCTTCGAACGTACTGGGCAGGAAGCTGATCACCTGGTTCGAAGACCTCATGATGCGGCTTCCCGTCGCGCGAAGGGTGTACCACCCGGTAAGGAAAATCCTGGATACCTTCACGATGGCGGGGGAGACCAGGACCTGGAAGACCGTCGTGGTCGAGTACCCTCGCCGCGGCGCGTGGATGATCGCCTTCATCGCCGGGGACATTCCGAGTGAAGAACCCCGTGAGGATCTGGTGAGCGTTTTCGTGCCCAATACGCCCAATCCCGCCGCGGGTCGCGTGGTCATCGTGCCGCGCCGGGACGTGGTACCCGTGGACCTGTCGGTCGAGGAAGCCCTGGAATTCGTCGTCTCCGGCGGAACGGCCTTCAGCAACGTTCTGACCCTGCCCTCGCTGCCGTCGCGCGATCAAACGGCGTCCCGGCAGGACCTCCCGGTTTCCGCATCACAGGATGGGCTTCCCACCTCCCCGTCCCACGGCAACCGTCTGGCGCCCGCATCCATGCGCGGCCGGCGCTTACCCCTGGACCGGACCGACGACCCGGTGTAGAGCCGGCCGTATCCGGCGTCAACGGTACCTTCGCAAAAGTCTTGTTTTTTCTTATCTTTATAGTGATTATTATATCTTCTACAACCGTTATGGTTTGATATGACCCGCGCCCAAGGAATCCTCGTCGATGTTTGATCTGATCAACATCCTGGATGTTTTCATCATAGCGGCCTTGATCTACAGCCTTTACATGTGGCTGAAGGGGACCCGGGCGTATCATATCCTGATCGGCCTCGGCATTCTCGGCATCCTCTACAGCATCGCGAACTGGAGCGGACTGCTCCTGACCAGCCAGATCCTGCAATACCTGCTCGGCGTAACCCTCCTGTTGATTATCGTGGTGTTCCAGCCCGAAATCAGGCAACTGCTGGAACGGGTCAGTCCCCTGGTCATTTTCAGGCTTCAGTCCAGTCCCATCTCCCGGCGCATCCTGAAAGAGATCACCGAGGCCTGTTTCGAACTGTCGGAGAAGCGTATCGGCGGCCTGCTGGTCTTCCCCCGGGCGACCGGGATCTCCGGCGTCGTGCAGCACGGCGTGAAACTCGACAGTCTCGTGAGCCAGGAACTGATCGTCAGTCTTTTCCATCCTTCTTCGCCGATTCACGACGGTGCGATTATCGTGGAGAAGGATCGTGTGGTCGAAGCCGCCACCTATCTGCCCCTTTCAACCCGTGAGCACCTGCCGCCCCGGTACGGCACGCGCCACAGGGCGGCCCTGGGCGTCTCGGAACTCGGCGATACGTTCTGCGTCGTCGTGTCCGAAGAGAGCGGCGAAGTATCTGTCGCGTCCGGTGGGGACATCTCGGCCATGGCGGACCGGGAGAAGCTCTGGCAAACGCTCGAAAAGTCGCTGCTGCCCATCGAGATCCCCCGAAGCAGGCTGTCTTTGCGGGAAGCGATGAAGAAGATCGTCGCCCTCCGGCAGGGATACCGGTTCAATCGCACCAACCTTACCGCCAAGCTGGCGTCCATCGGCGCGGCCTGCCTGCTATGGCTCATTCTGATCGGGGGGCGGAATTCCGAGATCGCCATAACCGCCGCGCTCGAATTCCAGAACATCCCGACCGATATCGAGTTGATCAGCAATTCGACCAGCGAGGTTACCGTCCGCGTGCGGGGACCCCAGAGGAATATCTCGACGCTGACGGCGGACCAGGTCCGCGTGATGGTGGACCTGGAAGATATAGAACCCGGGACACACACCATGCTGCTCGATGAAGCGAACGTGCAACTGCCAAACGGCGTGGACGCTTCGTCGATCGATCCGAGAAGCCTGACCATAAGGTCCGACCGGATCGTGGACAGGCGGATCATGATCGATCATGACCTCACCGGCCAGCTGCCCGAAGGGCTTGAGCTGGCGCGAGACGTCATGGTGGAGCCGCCTTCGGTGCCGATCACGGGCCGTGAAATGGAGCTCGACCAGATCGAACGGATCGTAACGTCCCCTGCGATCGACCTGTCCCAGCTCACCGCAAGCCGGATTTTCGACTGCAGCTTGAAAGTCCATCCGCAAAACCTGACGTTTTCCTCCTTCAGCATCGAAGGACGCGAGGTCAGGGTCCATATCGATCTGCGGCCCGTCGGCGACGGCCAGTCGGTATCGGAAGAAACGGCCGGACTGGACCGGGTAGCGACTTCCCTTCAGACCAGCCCGGATAACCGGCTGAATTCACCTTGACTTAGCGTTACGTCCCGTCCTATTTTCCCATGCTATGAGTAGCATTAACCCGATCTGGCCGAGGGCGGTATGGGCGAGTTGCGCCTTGCTGCTTTCGATCGTTTCCGTATCCGCGGACTCGGGACCGTCCGGTGGACGATCTCCGGCAGACGGTCCGATCGATGGGCCGGTGCCTGTCGTGGCCGAGCCAGCCGGGCCATCTGGTGCGCCCGCGACCGCCGAAATGGACGAGCCAGCCGGTCCGTCTGGTGCGCCTGCGACCGCCGATATGTCCGGACCGTCCGGGCCGTCTGGTGCGCCCGCCGAAGTGGACGGACCGCCTGCGGCGCCCATCAGGTCGAGCAGGTGGAGCACGGGCGTCCGCGTACGTGCCCGGGCCGCCCTCGTAGTCGACATGCAGTCGGGCGAGGTGATCTACCAGAAGAACGCGACGTCGCCCTTCCCGGTCGCGAGCATCACGAAGCTGATGACGGCCGTGACCTACATGGGTTTGAATCCGGACCTGGAAAAGCAGATCAGCATCACCCGGCAGGACGTCTACCGGTCGAACTGGACGAAACTGAGATTCCGCGAACGGGTCTCGGCCCGGGACCTGCTGTACGCCACCCTGGTCGCTTCGGACAACGCGGCGGCCCGGGCGCTGGCCCGGGCGACCGGCCTGACGATCGAGGCTTTCGTGGAGCAGATGAACGAAACGGCGGCTTCGCTCGGCCTGGCGAACTCGCGATTTACCGAACCCACCGGACTGGATTCAGGCAATACATCCACCGCGGTGGACTGCATAGCCCTTCTGTGGAATGCGCTGCAGGACGACCTGCTGGCGGAAGTCCTCCTGGCGAAGGAGCACCGTTTCGGCACGAACAGGCGCACGCATACCATCCGGACCACCAACCGGCTGGCCCGCGATACGTTGGCTGAAAGCCGGTGGGCGTGCGTGGGCAGCAAGACGGGCTATATCCGGAGGGCCGGGTACTGTCTCGTGCTCAGGGCCCTCGGGAACGATGGCGACGACATTTACGCCGTCATACTTGGCGGTCCGACGAGCAGGACCCGGTTCACGGACATGCAGCGCCTGCTGGACTGGAGCGTGAATACCGGCCGCGACGCGGGACCGCGGGCCGGGGTCGGCGGCTGAAACAGGCTGAGTCGGCGAATGACGCAGACCGAGCCGGCGGTTGACACGGGCCGGGGTCGGCGGTTGACCGAATTCGGAGAGAAAGCGATCGGAGAGCGTCCGGGTGGACGTATCTTCAGCACCGGTTGAGGAGAGCATATGTTGGCGACGATTGGTTTCAGCGTGATCGGTACGGTAGTCCTGGGTCTCGTGGCGATCGGACTGGTATATCTGATGGCCCTCGCGGGAGGCGGCCAGCGCGTGCGCGCCTCCGCGCGGCGCCCGGGCGGCAGAACCCGGCCCGCCCGTCCCGGCGGCCGTGGATGACCCGGAGCTTCCCGCGATGATCTCCCTTCGCAGAAGCGTGCACGCCCTCCTGCTGTGCGGAATCGTCCTCGGGTGGACGGGTTCCGAAGGGCGGGCGGCCGACCGCGAAAACGGCAGGTTGACCATCGCGCGGATGAAGTACGACGGCGGAGGCGACTGGTACAACGACCCCGAGGCCATTCCCAACCTGGCCCGGGAGCTGCAGTTGCGTGCGGGCATTGAGACGAACCCGGATCAGCGTGTCGTCACCCTGACTGATGATCTCCTGTTCTCTTCCCCCTTCCTATTCATGACCGGCCACGGCGAAGTCAGGTGGACCGAACCGGAAATCCGGAACCTCCGCACCTACCTGACGCGCGGCGGTTTTCTCTATGCCGATGACGACTACGGGATGGACGAGGCCTTTCGCAGGGAGATGAAACGGGTCTTTCCGGACAAGGACTTCGTCGAACTGCCCTTCGACCATCCGATCTACCACATCATCTACGACTTCCCGGCCGGCCCGCCCAAACATCATGAGCACGACGGCAAGCCGCCCCAGGGTTTCGGGCTCTTCCACGACGGACGGCTGGTGGTGTATTACACGTACGAAAGCAATGTCAGCGACGGCTGGGCCGATGAAAAGACCCACAACGATCCGCCGGCGAAACGCGAAGCCGCTTTCAGAATGGGCATCAACATCGTCGCATACGCGCTCTATCGTTGACGCGGGTGCCGGCTTGCGGTATACTGAAACCCGGACGGCGAATCGAACGTCTAACCACTAAAGACCATACGGCCGCTTAAGCCGCGGTTCAGAGACGCACGAAGGAAACAGGAAAAGGAGTCCCATCATGAACCTCTGGCAAACGATAAAGTCGGAATTGGACGGTCCGATCGAAACCGTGCGCAAGAGCCTGTCCGGCGCGCTGGACATGGCGGAAGACCTCACGCGGAAGGGCCGGATCAAGCTGGAGATCCAGTCGGCCCGCGCCGATATCCGCAACCAGCTGACCGAACTGGGAGGCCGGGTGCATCAGATGGTGGTCGAGGACGGCGTCACCGACGTGTCGGGAGATACGGAAGTGAACGGCATTCTGGATCGCATCAAGGCATCGCAGCAGAACATCGAGGACCGGGAAGAAGAGCTGCGGCGCGAGGATGAGGAACCCGCGGAGAAGAAGGCCTCCTGACGCGGCACCGCCACGCAGGATGAACGGATGAGCACCGACCCCGGCATGCCGACGACGCATGCCGGGGTTTTTCTGTTTCTCCTCCGATACGTTTTCCTTGATTTAAGCCCGTGTTTCCTTACAATTTCAGGACACCCGGTCCACCAACAAAAGCCATGAAATCGCCTGTAACGACGACCCTGCCGATGCTACGAATCCTGCTCGGTTCCCAGCAAACGGGACTGATTCTCGTCATCCTGCTGCTCGGTGCGGTACTCTCTATTTTCGCGGGGTATCACGTAGACCGCACCACGGGCGAACTCGTCAACAATTTCCTGAATTCGCGCACGCTGATGCAGACGGCCACGGACGCCAGTTTCTTCGTGATCATGGCCGTCGGGGCGACCATGGTGATCATCTCCGGCGGGATCGATCTCTCGGTCGGCTCGATTTACGCCCTTTCCGGCGTGATCACCGCCATGGTCCTGCGGGCCATGGCCCCTGAAGGTCCCTTCGCGGTGGTCGCGCTGGCCGTCGTGACCTGCGTCAGCCTGGGCGTGCTGTGCGGCCTGCTGAACGGGTTGATGGTGGTCGGACTCCGCGTGCACCCCTTTATCGTCACGCTCGGCACGATGTGGATATTCCGCGGCATCGCTTTCGTGGCCAGCGAGGCGGAGAGCATACTCGTGCCGCAGTCCCTGACCGACGCGATCAAACTGTCCTTCGGTTCCGACGCCCTCTATCCCATGCCCATGATCATCATGCTCCTCATCACGGCCGCCGGCGCCGTTTATCTGTCCAGAACCGTCATGGGCCGCCATATTTTCGCCGTGGGCGGCAATGTGGAGGCCGGCCGCTACGCCGGGCTGCGGATCGACCGGATCCTGGTCGGCGTATACGTGATTTCAGGACTCACCGCGGGTATCGCCGCGCTGGTGGGCAGCAGCTACTATGGCTCGGCTTCCTGCGCCGATGCCACGGGTTACGAACTCTACGTGATCGCTTCCGCGGTCGTCGGCGGCGCGAGCCTGCGCGGCGGCCGGGGAAGCGCGGTCAATGCCATGCTCGGCGCCATGTTGATCGTCCTGATTCGACAGTCCATCCGTACCCTGCACCTGGACCAGAACTACGAATGGGTCGTGATCGGTTGCGCGATCATCGTCGCCGTCGTCCTCGACCAGGTGAACCGCCGGCTCACGGCGCGCAGACTGGCCGGAGCGGACCGGTCCGTGACCGTATAGGCCCGTTCAGAAAGGAAAGAGACCGATGATACCCCTGAAGAAAACGCTACAGCCACTGCTCGTGTCGACCATGCTGACCACGCTGGCCGCGGGCCTGTCCATAGTCGCGGCAGGTTGTGGTGGAACCGCGCCGCCGGACGACAACCGGCTCGTGATTTCCATGATCGCCAAGAGCACGACCAATCCCGTGTTCCTGTCCTCCCGGACCGGCGCCGAGGCGGCGGCCCGTGAGCTGTCAGAAGCGCACGGCGTCGACATCGTGATCGACTGGCGCACGCCGCCGACGGAGGATGGCCAGGTACAGGCGCAGCGTATCGCGCAGGCCGTGAACGAAGGCGCCGACGTGGTCCTGATCTCCTGTTCGGATGCTGCCAAGGTCACGGGCGCCATCAACGACGCGGTGGACCGGGGCGTGCCGGTCATGACCTTCGACAGCGACGCGCCGGACTCGAAGCGATTCGCCTTCTTCGGCGTGGACGACATCAAGACCGGCGGCCTGATCATGGGGGAACTGGCCAAAGCGATGGACGGCCGGGGACGCGTGGCCATCCTCGCGGGCAACCAGAACGCGCCGAACCTGCGCAAGCGGGTGGAAGGCGTGCTGCAGAAGGCCGCGGAGTATCCGGAGATATCGATCGTGGGGACCTTCTACCACATCGAAACCCCCCAGGACGCCGCCGCCGAGGTCGTGCGCGTCAACAACGCCTATCCGGATATCGAGGGATGGGCCATGGTCGGCGGTTGGGCGCTCTTCACGCAGACCCTGCTGACCGACCTGGATCCCGAGCGCATGAAGATCATCTCCGTGGACGCGCTGCCGCCCCAGCTCACCTACATCGAACAGGGCATCGTACCCGTCTTGTGGGGACAGCCGACCTACCTGTGGGGATACGAATCCGTCCGCCTGATCGTTGAGAAGATCCACCTGAAGCAGGATGTGCCCGTGATCAACCCCCTCGAACTGGTCCACGTGTCCCGGGAGAACCTCGGCGAATGGGCGGCCATGCTCCAGGGGTGGGGATTCACCGACGTGCCGGAACGGTACCTGCAGATGGATGAACAACCCGACTCGGGCGACTGATCCGGATCTGGGCAACTAATCAGGTTTCGTCGTCCGGCCCTCGTGAGCAGACGCCAGGCTCACTTGCCGTCTTCAAGCTCGTATCCCGGCTCCAGGCTTGTTCACCGGCCCTAGCGTGCAGTTTACAGACCCTCGGTAACCCCCCCATGGACCGCAACCGACCGAACCCCTATATCGAATTCGACCGGATCACCAAGCGGTTTCCCGGCGTGACGGCCCTCGACGAAGTGACCTTCGGCATCGAAGCGGGTACCTGCCATGCCGTGGTCGGCGAGAACGGCGCCGGCAAGAGCACGCTGGGCCGCATCCTGACCGGCATCTACGGCCTTGACGGCGGACAGATCCGCATCGACGGCCGGCCCGTGCAGCTTTTCGAACCGGGAGACGCCCTGGACCTGGGCATCGGTATGGTCCACCAGGAACTCGTATTCTGCGAGAACCTTTCTGTCGCCGAGAACCTCTGCCTGGGGAACCTGCCTGCCCGGGGCGGGTTCGTCTCCGACCGGAAGATGGAGGAACGCGCGCGTCAGCTGCTGTCGGCGATCGAGGTCGACATGGACGTGGAGACGCCCACCGGCAAACTGCCGGTGGCCCAGCAGCAGCTCGTCCAGATCGCGGCGGCCCTGGGCAGCGGCGCCCGCGTGATCGTCTTCGACGAGCCGACCAGCAGCCTTTCCCACGTGGAAGCGGAACGGCTTCGGGAGAACATCCGTCATCTCAAGTCGAAGGGCGTGACCTCGATCTACATCTCCCACGACCTGGACGAAATCTTCCGCCTGTGCGATGTCGTGACCGTACTTCGCGACGGAAAGCACGTGGCCACCCGGCCGATCTCCGAACTCGACCGGCCGGCACTGATCAACCTCATGATCGGCCGCACCTTCGAGGCCTATTTCCCTTCCCACGTGGACACCGAACCCGGCGGAGAGATGCTGGCCGTGGAAAAACTGTCGAGTCCCGGCAGGTTCGAGGACGTGTCCTTCTCGGTACGGTCCGGGGAGGTCCTCGCCCTGGCCGGCCTGGTGGGCGCCGGCCGTACTGAAGTGCTGCAGGCCGTGTTCGGGCTGGACCCCATGGCCACGGGCAGGATCAGCGTTTCCGGCTGGCCGGCGAGGATTCGCCATCCGATCGACGCCATGCGGTCTGGCATCGGCCTCGTGCCCGAAGACCGCAAGCGATTCGGCCTCGTCCTGTCGCTCCGCGTGGATCAGAACATCGGTCTGCCCACTTTGGCAAACCGTTCCGACTTCGGATGGATCCGCGGCAGCCGGGAGGAAGACCTGGCCCGGGAATATGTGAGACGGCTGTCGGTGCGGCCCGACAATGTCCGGTACGATACGGCGGGCCTGTCCGGCGGCAATCAGCAGAAGGTGGTCCTGGCCAAGTGGCTGGCCGCGAACTGCCCGATTCTTCTTATCGACGAACCCACCCGGGGCGTGGACGTGGGCGCCAAGTCGGAGATGCACGCCCTCATCGATCAACTGGCCCACGAAGGCACGGCCATCGTGCTCGTGTCGAGCGAACTGCCCGAGGTGCTCAACCTGTCGACGCGGATCCTCGTGCTGCGTTCCGGGCGTGTGGCTGGAGAACTCTCTCGCGGTGATGCGGACCAGGGCGCGGTGATGCGGATGATGGCGGGGGTGTAGGGTGTTAGTTAGAGTAAGTGTTTAGAGGATACGAGTATGAATCGTAGTTTTAATTAAAGTACTTCTTACATAAAACGAGGCAGTAGCTGGATACAGATGCAAATAGAACAACATTGGTGTTAAGTTGCCGGGACTGAAGAACAATTTGGACTATGGACTGAGTGAATTCGACCAATTTTGTTGCGAATTGGACTTACGTGTACAACGTAAAATGGCTCAGTCCCTACTATAAAGTTCGAAATTGGTTTCGGCTGGTTTTAGAAATACCAACCCTCGTTGAGGTTTTGGAGTCGAAGTAACAATTCAAAGAACAGTTGATTATTGCTATACATGTGATTAGTATAAATTATGATTATTTTAAACGATATACAGCTTACGGGGATACCGCATGTCTGCGAATAGTCAAATCGAGTGGACGAATACGACTTGGAATCCTGTTACTGGTTGCTCAAAGGTAAGTTCGGGCTGTGACCATTGTTATGCCGAACGGTTTTCGGAGCGTTTTAGAGGTGTTGAAGGTCATCCATTTAAAAGTGGATTTGATCTGACACTTCGACCTGAACGCCTTACTCAACCAAGTACATGGCGGCGTCCGCAACTCATATTTGTCAATTCGATGAGTGATCTGTTTCATAGGGATATCCCGAATGACTACATCCATCGAGTTTTTGACGAAATGGAACATGCCAACTGGCATGTTTTTCAAGTACTTACCAAACGAAGTTCTGTAATGCGTAGATTTGTAAATCAACGTTATGAAGCGGAGTCTGTTCCTCGACATATCTGGTTGGGGGTATCGATTGAGGATTCAACAGCTATAGTACGTCTGAAGCACCTGAAAAAAACTAATGCCTCAGTACGTTTCGTTTCTTTCGAGCCGTTGATTGGTCCAATAGGATCAGTGAATCTTACGAAAGTCCATTGGGTAATAGCTGGGGGCGAAAGTGGGCCTAAAGCACGTCCGGTCGAGCTTGAATGGCTTCGCGAATTGCGTGACAATTGTAAGATGCAAAAGGTGGCTTTTTTCTTCAAACAGTGGGGAGGCCACACACCCAAAGCAGGCGGGAATACACTTGACGGGAAACAGTGGCAGGAATACCCGGATGTCGTGAACTTTCAAATGAGTGGAGATACTTTACAAGTTGCCGGTGCGCCAGCAGACAATTCACACGAGAAAATGGAAGTCGGTCCATGGGTAAAGGAGAAACTTCTATGTCTTGAGAAATACCTAAATGCTTACACTAGGATTCTACGTAAGCAGAGGTTTAAGGGATACTTCTATATCGATGCATTTGCTGGGCCCGGAACGCTTAAGATTCGTCAAAAACAAACAACCTCGTCCCTGCAACAGTCGCTGTTCGAGGTTTCCGAGTATGGTAAAAATGATGCAGATGAGGCAAAGTATATAAACGGTTCACCAAATGTTGCACTTAAGATTGAGAATCCATTTACTGACTACATTTTCATCGAAATAGATAGGCAGAGACTACTTCAACTTAAAACATTAGAAGAAACCTATCATGACAATCAACTACCTAGACGTATCCATATCAGAGACCAAGACTGTAATGCATATCTGGATGAGTTTCTAAAGAAAACAAACTGGAATGACTGGCGAGGTGTTGTTTTTCTTGATCCTTTCGGCATGCAGGTTCCGTGGAGTACCATAGCGGAAATAGGAGAGACTCGAGCGATAGAAGTATTTATAAACTTCCCTGTAGGTATGGCCATCCAGCGTCTTCTTAAAAACAGCGGTGAATTTACCCAAGAACAACGCAGTAGACTTGACCAGTACTTCGGAACCAATGATTGGTATCCGTTACTTTACGATTCCACGCAAGATCTGTTCGGTGAGAAAACCCAAAAGATTCAACAGGCTGGCGACAAACTCGTTAGTTGGTATCGTGCTAGACTGAAGAAGGTGTTTGGCTTTGTGTCTACAGCTAGAGAGATACATAATACTCGAGGCCGACCGTTGTATTACCTGATTTTTGCCGGACCAAATAAAACCGGAGCTAAAATCGCAAATGATGTTTTGAAACAAGGAGTGAGGACGATAAAGTGAGTTTGGGTGGAGTGAAAATCCACTTGATACATCAAGACTAACCGGAGTGTATGGTGACGATCCAATGAACACCTTCGAAAGTTCCTATCCTATGGAACACTTGTATTACAAGATGTAATCCTAACCCCTCTTCCCCGGCGCGGCCGCCACGCCTTCCATGCCGCCGCTCACACGCAGGACTTCCCCGGTGATCCACCCCGCCGCGGGGCTGCAGAGGAAGGCTACGCCGTTCGCGATGTCCTCAGGTTCGCCCCACCTGCCGAGCGGTATGGCGCTTCGAATCCGTTCGATCATCTCACCTTCGGTCAACCCCAGCGTCTTGCTGCGCTGGGCCATGTTGGACCGGTTGAACGCGGTGTAGACCGGACCTGGACAGATGGCGTTCACCCGGACCCCGTAAGCAGCCAATTCCAGGGCCAGGGTTCGAGTAAGGCTGATGACGCCTTCCTTGGCCGCGTTGTAGGCCGCCACCAGGGCCGCCGGATTCTGTCCGTTGATGGATGAGATATTCACGATGGCGCCGGACTCCTGCCCCTCCATGATCCGGCCCGCCGCCCGGCAGCAGTAGAAAGTCCCGGTCAGCGTGACCCGGATGACCCGGTCCCATTCCTCGTCGTCCAGTTCGACGACCGGTGCGACCTTCTGTCCGACCCCGGCGTTGTTGACCAGGATGTCGAGCCGGCCGTGCGATTCGGCGACCTCCTCAAAAAGCCGGTCGACGGAGGCGCTGTCCGAAACGTCCACGAGAGCGGGGAGCGCCTGCAGTCCCCCATGGCGGAGACTGCCGGCTTCTTCCTCGACCTTCTCGCGTTGCAGGTCCGCCATCACCACCGTTGCGCCGTTGCGCGCCAACCGTTCCGATATACCCAGTCCCAGCCCCTGCGCCGCGCCGGTCACGACCGCGATTTTCCGGTCTATGCGATATGAATCGTCCATGACGTGGTTCCTTTCACCCGTCCAGCCGCTCCCTGCCAATGTACAGCTCGGTGTACACGGTATTGTTCTCCCAGAAGGGATAGAAGCCCGTCCGGTCGCGCTTCAGACCTTTGAGCCAGGGCTTGCGGAGCTGGAAGCGGTGGTCGTGCCACAGAAACGCCCCGCCGACCTCGGAAGTCAGTATCCATTCCGCTTCTTCGTAGAACCGCATCCGCCTGTCCCGGTCTGTTTCCCTGCGGGCTCGGTCGATCAGGTCATTGTACCGGGCATTGTTCCAGTCGTGCCGGGTGAAACCCCGGGGCTGGGACCGCCAGGGCACGCCGAGCAGGCTCTGCGGGTCTGAAAAGTCGGCGCCGTAGCCGACCATGCCAATGGGTATTTCCCATTCATACATCAAACGGTTGAAAGCGTTCGCCTGCATGTTGCGGATCTCGATCCGGATGCCGAGTATATCGAGCAGCTGTTCCTGGATCATCTGCACGGCCTGGCCGCTCTGTGACGAAGGCGGCGCGTCGCGAAGCCAGACCTCCAGGGCGGGGAATCCCCTGCCGCCGGGATATCCGGCTTCGGCCAGCAGGCGGCGGGCGGTTTCCGGGTCGAATTGCTGCAAATGCCGCAGCTTTTCTCCCACATAGCCGGGGAAATTCGGTGGACGCATGCCGTAGGCCGGCCGAACGGCGCCCTTGAAAAGGACGTCGGCTATGGCCTGCTTGTCGATGGACCGGGCTATGGCCCGGCGCACCCGGACGTCGTTCAGGGGCGGCTCCCGGGTCCGAAAGAACAGGTATACCGTGGATACCCCGTTGAACTTCCAGAGCTGTTCGCTCAGCTCGGGGTCGTTGCGGATGCGGTCGAGATCGGCCGGGCTTCCCACGCCGACCAGGTCCGCTTCGTCATTCTCGTACGGAAGCAGACCTACGCCGCCGGACGCGCTTCCCGTCCCCGCCGTACCCGAGAAGAGGCGGACGATCTTCCTGAGATGACCGGGATTATTGCCTTTATAATGCGGGTTGAGCCGGAACGTCATGTATTTGCCCTGCATCCATTCATCCAGCCGGAACGCCGAATTGCTCACGCAGCGCCCGGCCTCCGTCCACCGGGTGCCGTATTTCTACACCTGCCATCGCGGCACCGGCGAGGAGGCCGTGTACGAGGTAACGTAGGGCAGGTAGGCGCAGGGCTCTTCGGTTTCGATTTCAAGGGTCAGGTCGTCGATCGCACGTACTCCGAGCTGGTCCGGGTCGACGGCCCTGCGCTGGTTGTACGCCCTGGCGCCCTTAATGTCATAGTAGAAAAAGGCATACACGTTGCCGCTGTCCGGGTGGAGCAGCCGCTTGAACGTGTATTCGAAGTCGTGGGCGGTAACAGGCGTGCCGTCGCTCCAGCGCGTGCCGGGATGGAGGTGGAAGGTCCAGGTCCTTCCGTCGGGCGAACGCTCCCACCGGTCCGCCGCGCCGGGGATAAGCGCCTCGTTCTCGTCGACCATGCAGAGCCGCTCGAAGAGGAAGGCGCTGCCCAGGGACTCGTACAGGGCGACACTGACGTCCAGGCTGGAGGGTTCGTTGGAGAAGTAGCGGAATACCTGGCGTTCAGGAGGCGCCGCGTCTGCCGGCAGGGGTCTGGCCGCGGCTTCTTCCGCCGGGACGGTTTCGACGAATGGATGGCCGGGAAGGTCGGACGGGCGGTCGCCGCAGGACGTGGCCGGTAGCAGGACGACGAGTAACCCGAAGGCGAGTAAAACGCAGGCGAGTCGCCCGAAGACGAGCAACCTGTACCGACAGATCGGGTGGATCGTTCTCCATGGAGCGAGCATGTGCCCTCGCATTGCCCCTTGAATACGGCAGGCTCACATACCCAGCATCTTCCCGGCGACCACGCGTGCTTGATCCAGTGTTTCCACGACATGCGTTTTAGGTACGCGCTGGATGATCCCGAGGGCCGACAGGGTGTCCTCGACGGAACCCGACAGCGCCATGACGATGAACGCCGTATCTTCGCTCGTGGCGACGTCCATGAGTTGTTCGACGACCATGGCCGCGCTGTCGTCGATGTACGTGGCCCCGGAGAAATCGAAGATGACGACGTCATGGTCTTTGATGTCCTCGCTGATCACCCCCACCAGCTTCTTGGACGAGGCCACGGTGAAACTGCCCCTGAGCGCGACCAGGCCGACCCGGGCCGAGAACTCGTCTATGTCGGCGCTTTCTTCTTCCGGCGAAAAGAACTGACGGTCCAGCAGCGGAACGGACACCACGCTGTCCAACTCGAGGTTTTCCAGCTTCCTGGCGTGGGCCATGCCGGCGACGATCAGACCGATCGCAACCGCGGTGACCAGGTCGACGAATACGGTCAGTCCCAGGGTGATCAGCAGTATGAACAGGTGTTCCCTGCGCAGACGGTGGATCCGCGTCAGCATCCGCCAGTCTACGATGTCCCATCCCACCTTCATGAGTATGCCCGCCAGCACGGCGTGGGGGATCGGTTCCACGATCCAGCCCAGTCCCATGAGGAGCCCAAGCAGAATGATCGCGCGGATCGCGCCGGACAGCCGGGTGGTACCGCCGGCCCTGATATTGGTGACCGTGCCCATCGTGGCGCCGGCTCCGGGGAGTCCGCCGATCAGGCCGGCCACCATGTTGCCGATGCCCTGTCCCACCAGTTCCTGGTCCGCCCTGTGGCGCGTGCCCGTCAGCGAGTCGGCGATGAGGGAGGTGAGCAGGCTGTCCACCGAACCCAGCAGCGCGAGGATGAGCGCGGGTTCGATGGCGCGCAGCAGGAAGTCGGCGGAGGGCGGCACAAGAACGATCTCCGGCAGGCCGGAAGGGATGATTCCGATTACGGGTACGTCGGTCAGCCAGAGTACGCTCAGCAGCGTGCCCGCGACGAGCGCTACCAGGGTACCGGGCACGATGCGCGACAATGCCTTTGGCCAGAGCACGCCGACGGTCAGGGTGACGAAGGCGATGGCGAAGGCGCTGTAGTTGATATCCCCGATGGCGTCCGACAGCACGCCAATGGTGCCTACGACGCCGCCCGGCGCGGCCGGCGCGCCGATGAAGGGCAGGGCCTGAATCAGCATGACGATCAGGCCGATACCGGACATGAATCCCGAGATCACCACGTGGGGGGTGTAGGCGACGTAACGGCCGATCCGCAGCACGCCCAGCAGAATCTGCAGGAATCCGCCCATCATGACCACGACCAGTGCTTCGCTCATCGAACTGGCGTGTTCCGTAATGATGACCGCCATGGCCACGGTCATGGGCGCCGTGGGACCGGAGATCTGGGAACGGGTTCCGCCGAACAGCGCGGCGAAAAGGCCGACGCCGATCGCACCGTACAGACCGGCCGCCGCGCCCATGCCCGAAGCGACGCCGAAGGCGAGCGCGACCGGCAGGCCCACCACTGCCGCGGTTATCCCACCGAACAGATCGCCACGGATCCGGGCTGTAGTTCAAAGCAACGCTTCCTTTAAAGACTGATTGGGCTTGCATCGCGGGGAAAGCAACGTATCTTCGCTGTTTAAATGATATACATCGACAAGGCAAGGTCAAGGTTTCCATCTGCGTAATATCCACCTGCGCTGCAACGACGCACGAATCTTCAGAAACGGACGGACTGAGCCCATGTGCGGCCGCCTCTCACAGAACCTGACCTGGCAGCAGATCTACACGTTGTACACCCTGCCGGATACCACACCCCGGCTTGATCCGCAACCCCGGTTCAACGGTGCGCCCACCCAGGATTTCGCGCTCTGCCGGCTGGACGAAAGCGGGATGAGATCCTTGGCCGCGCTTCGATGGGGGCTGGTGCCGTTCTGGGCCAAAGACATAAAGATCGGCGCGCGGATGATCAACGCCCGGGCCGAGACCGTCCGGGAAAAGCCGGCCTTCCGATCGGCTTTCCGGGCGCGGCGGTGCCTCATCCCGGCGAATGGATGGTTCGAATGGAAGCGGACCGGGGCGAACGGGGGCGGCAAGCAACCTTATTTCCTGGCGCTCGAGGGTGGTTCGCCGGTTACCTTCGCCGCGTTGTGGGAGCAGTGGGGCCGTGGCGGCGAGCATCTCGAAACGTTCACCATCATCACGACCGAAGCTTCGCCCGAACTTTCGGATATACACGATCGGCAGCCCGCGGTGGTCGATCCGGACGATTTCACCGAATGGCTCGACCCTGGGACGCCCGTGGAAACGCTTCAGGAGATCATTACCACGCCCCACGAAGGGCCCTATGAAATCCGTCCTGTGAGCGACCGGGTGAACCGTGTGGCCAACGACACGCCGGACATCCTGGCGCCGCTGGTGAAGCAAACGCTGTTCTGAAGGTTTGACGCACGTGGTTTGACGCGAGAGAGGCGTGTGACGTGGCTCATCCTCAACCACCCCGTGGGATTCCGCAAGACGATGCCGGTACGCTCCGTCGACTCGTCCTGGTCGTGCTGACGTTCGGCATCGTCGGCGTCGGTTTCGAACTTGTACTGCTGGATCACATGGAAGATCCCTGGCAATGGGCGCCGATCGCATTGCTGGCGGCCGCGCTTCCGGTTTCGATCTGGCTCATCCTCTCCCCCGGTTTCGCCATCATACGGACGTATCAGGTCATGATGGTTCTGTTCATTGTTTCCGGATTCACGGGGCAGTGGCTGCACTACCAGGGCAACGTGGAGTTCGAACTGGAAATGTATCCGTCGCGGCAGGGGCTCGAACTGGTGTGGGAGGCGTTGGGCGGTGCGTATCCGTCCCTCGCGCCGGGCACCATGACATTGTTCGGTCTGCTTGGCCTGGTGACCTGCCTTCGGCATCCGGCCCTGCATGCCAATCCTGAATCCACCAAAATCCTGGAGAATCCATGAAAAACTTAATGAAACCCCGGTCAGTCTTGCTGCCCTCGCTGATCACCTGCCTTTTCGCGGTCGGGATGGGAGGATGCGGCGGATCGGAAACGGACGACCCGGGCAGTCCGGGCGATCCGGCCGACACCGGCGATTCCGCCCAGGTCGAATCGACCGTCGAATCGGCTTCGGCGGTCATCAACCCAAATCTCGCCGGAAGCGACGATCTCGGGATGCTGCCGGGCATGACCACCGAGCTCGCGGACGCGGTGCTGGGCGCGCGTCCTTTCATGGACATGATCGAACTGGACGGGCTGGTCACGCAGCACGCGGGCGGCGATGAGGCCGCCGCGCTATATGCACGGATGTTCATTCCCCTGAACCTGAACACGGCCTCGGACGTCGAGATCCTGCTGGTGCCCGGCGTGGGGGACCGCATGCTGCACGAGTTCAAGGAGTACCGCCCCTATCTCTCCATCGCCCAGTGGCGGCGGGAAATGGGCAAGTACGTGGACGACGCGGAGGTCGCCCGCATGGAACAGTACGTGTTCGTCCCCATTGACCTGAACACGGCCACGGACGAGGAGATACTCGCCGTACCCGGCGTGGGCGAACGCATGGCCCATGAATTCAGGGAATACCGTCCGTATACCAGCATGGAGCAGTTTCGCCGTGAGATCGGCAAGTACGTGGACGACGGTGAGGTGGACCGGCTGGCAAGATACGTGGAGATCCGAAGCCAGGATCCGTAGACCAGGTGTGCCGCATGCGTGGGAATTCAGACGGAAGCGTGCCGCGTGCGGAAAACCGGACGGAAGTGTGCAACGTGCGGGGAAATCGGTAATCGGGGTGGGGGGATTTGAACCCCCGACCCCCTGCTCCCAAAGCAGGTGCGCTGACCGGACTGCGCTACACCCCGAAAACACCGGGTAATGATACGGATTGCCGGTGGTCCTGTCAAGGCAATCCCCGGCCGCATCGGCCCCTGAGCGGGCCGGGAAGCGGTCCTTGAGCAACCCCTGAGCGGGCCGGGAAGCGGCCTTTGAGCAACCCCTGAGCGGGCCCTGAGCGGTCGACTATGGAAATCCAACGATGAAGCTGGCCGTCAATGGAAGGATGGACGCCGAACACCTCGCCTTCGCCCGGCAACTGGGGGTGACGGACGTGGTCAACGGGGTGCCGGACTGCGACCTGTCAAAGGGTTACTACGATTTTCATGACCTGTCGCTTCAGAAGGCGCACCTGGAAGATGCCGGGTTGACCTGGTCGGTGCTCGAGGGCGTGCCGCCCGAATGGTGCGACAAGATCAAGCTGGGACTGCCTGGACGCGACGAGCAGATCGACAACTGGTGCAGGACGCTGGAGAACATGGGCGCCGTGGGCATTCCCGTCCTGGGTTACTTCTTCAGCCTGCGCAACGTGGGCGGCAACTACGGGCTGCGCACGTCGAAATCGACCCCGAGCCGGGGCGGCGCGGTCGTCACCCGTTTCGACTACGAACAGATCCGGGGCGCGAGGCAGGACTACTGGTTTCCCCCGATTCCCCCGGACCTGGAACGGTCCGACGAGGATATGTGGAGCAACGTCGCCTATTTCCTGGAGGCGGTAATACCGGCGGCGGAAAAGGCCGGGGTACGCATGAGCCTGCACCCGGACGACCCGCCCATATCGCCCATCGCGGGAATCGCCCGGATTTTCCGCAGCCACGAGGCCCTCGCCCGGCTTGTCAACATCGTACCCAGCGCATCCAACGGCCTGGGCTTCTGCCAGGGCACCATTTCGGAAATGCCGGGCAACGTGCTCGACGCCATCCGGTATTTCGGCGGCCGGGACAAAATCAACTACGTCCATTTCCGTTTCGTATCCGGGCCCGTTCCCGCGTTCTCGGAGACCTTCATCGACCAGGGCCACGTGGATCCCATGGAATCGTTGCTGGCCTACGACGAAGCCGGGGTGGACTGTCCCATGATCGACGATCACGTGCCCCGGCTGGCCACGGATCCGGAGGGGCGTCATAACACGTCCAGGGCCTATGCGCTGGGGTACATGAAAGCGCTGTTGGACAACGTCGGGCGGTGCCGGGAAGGTGTAGTGTGATTCACGTCGACCGGGACCGGTTCCTGGAAGAAGGCTATCTGATCCTGCGCGGCGTGATCCCGCCGCGGGATCTCGAAATCCTTCGCCGCATCTACGAAAAGCTCGTGGACCGTCAACGGAGGATCTGGACGGACGAGGCGGCCCGGGGCAAGGCGCCGGCCGACGTGTGGCGGACATCGGCCCAGCCGCGGCTGAACATCACGCGGCCGCCGGACCTGGGCGACCGGGAAACGGGGCCTGCTTTCGAGTTCTGGCTCCACGAGAACGTCCAGGGCGTGAGCAGTGTGCTCCTCGCCGAAGACGACGCGCCGCCCACGGAAATGATGCTCATGTGCAACCCCGTGACGGACCACGGCCCCGCCCGGTGGCACCGTGATTTCTATCCGCCGTTGAACTGTCCCCTCATGGCCTACGCGGATGATATCAAGGAAAATGGTCCCCGGTACGTCCAGTGGAACGTGCCGCTTTACGATGACAACGTGCTGTGGGTCGTTCCGGGCAGCCACGTCCGGCGCAACACGCCCGAAGAAAACGCGTCCATGTCCAGGGATCCGAGGTCTCCTGTCCCGGGCGGCATACAGACCCATCTGCGCGCCGGCGATGGCGTCGTCTACATCCTTCCCATACTCCACTGGGGGAGCAATTACTCCACGAAACGGCGTCGCACCATACACGGGGGATTCGCACGCCTGACGCACTGGTATACGGCAGCCTGGATCGAGCACCTTGCGCCCGCGGCCCGCGATGCCTGCCTGCGCTGGCACGAGCGCGCCGCCGGCTACATGAACCACGGAGAAGCGGCGTTGCGCGCGGTCCTGGCCGCGGACGCCGGCGCCTATCGAAGCGCGCTGGACGCCCTGCGTCCCGGAAGAGGGGACAAGGGTATCGTCAAGTCGACCATCTGTCTCAGCAAAACGGCCCGGCACATATACAACCAGCACTGCGTGGACCCGGACGATCTAACGGCGCCGGAAGCCCTGGGCATTGAATCGGTCCATCCCATGACCCTGCAATGGGGCAGACCGCTCGGGGACCGTTTCACCCCGGAGGAAGCGGAAGTCCTGTGGGCGCGGTTCAAGCCCGTAGACGAACTCATGCGATCCGACGAGAACCAGTTCCTGCCGGGTTTCCAGGGTGGCGAGACCCGCTACCGCTTCGAAGACGTTCCGCCGGCGCTCTCCCCGGACCACTGGTACGCTTCATGGACCACCGGGCGAATCGGAAACGGGGTATCCCCATCATGAAACCACCTTCCCTGCTCTCCTTCGAGGCCGTCGTCGGCCAGTCCGATCCCGGCATATACGATATACAGTCCAGCGCACCGGGACCGGAGGGCAGCCTGCCGCTGACCGGCGACATGTTGCGGGACAGCCCGAGCGGCGACCTCTTCGGCCTGTCCCAGAACGTGGGCATGGGATGGAGTCCAAAGACGCTGAAACGCCGGGAATACCTGATCCTCAGCACCCAGGGAGGGATCCGCGCATCCGACGGAACGCCCGTGGCCCTGGGGTACCACACGGGCCACTGGGAGGTGGGCCTGCTCATGCAGGCGGCCGCCGAGGAGCTCACGGCCCTGGGCGGCATCCCCTTCGGCGGCTACTGCACCGATCCCTGCGACGGGCGCACCCAGGGCACGCCGGGCATGATGGACAGCCTGCCCTACCGGAACGACGCGGCCATTGTCTTCCGGCGGCTGATCCGGTCGTTGCCGACGCGCCGGGGCGTGATCGGCGTGGCGACGTGCGACAAGGGGCTGCCCGCCATGATGATCGCGCTGGCGGCGACCCATGACCTGCCATGCGTGCTGGTACCGGGCGGCGTCACGCTGCCGCCCGAGGAGGGTGAGGACGCCGGCAAGATCCAGTCCATCGGCGCTCGGTACGCCCACGGTGAGATCTCGCTGGAATACGCGGCGGACATGGGCTGCCGCACCTGCGCTTCGCCGGGCGGCGGCTGCCAGTTCCTCGGTACGGCGGCCACTTCGCAGGTCGTGGGCGAAGCCTTCGGCCTTTCCCTGCCCCACAGCGCGCTGGCGCCGTCGGGCCAATCCATTTGGACCGACATGGCAAAGCGGTCGGCCCGGGCGCTCATGCGGCTGGACGCCGAGGGCGTGACCGTTCGGAAGATCCTGACCGAGAAGGCGCTCGAGAATGCCATGACGGTCCATGCCGCCTTTGGAGGCTCTACCAACCTGCTGCTGCACATCCCCGCGGTCGCCCATGCCGCCGGGCTGCCTCGCCCCGGGATCGAGGACTGGGCAAGGATCAACCGCCAGACCCCCCGGCTGGTGGACGTGCTGCCGAATGGTCCGACGGGCCATCCCACGGTGACCGCCTTCCTTGCCGGCGGCGTGCCGGAAGTCATGCTCCACTTGCGCGGAGCGGGCCTGTTGAATGAATCGGCGCTCACCGCGGCCGGTTCCACCCTCGGAGAGGTGCTGGACTGGTGGCGGGCGTCCGATCGGCGCCGGCTGGTCCGCGAGCGTCTGAAGAAGGTGGACGGGATCGACCCGGATGACGTGATCATGTCGCCCGACCGCGCGCGAAACCGGGGGCTGACCAGCACCGTGACCTTTCCCAAGGGCAACCTCGCGCCGGAGGGCTCGGTCATTAAGAGTACGGCCATCGACCCGGACGTCGTCGATCCGGACGGGGTATACCGGAAGACGGGACCCGCGCGGGTATTCACGCGGGAACGGGACGCCATCGCCGCCATCAAGAGCCGCAACGAGGACCGGATCAAGCCCGGCGACGTGCTGGTGCTCATCTGCCGGGGGCCCATGGGCGCCGGAATGGAGGAGACCTATCAGATCACCGCCGCGCTGAGGCACCTGTCCTTCGGCAAGCACGTCGCCGTGGTGACCGACGCCCGGTTTTCCGGGATCTCGACGGGCGCCTGCATCGGTCACGTCGGTCCCGAGGCCCTGGCGGGCGGCCCCATCGGAAAGGTCATGGACGGCGACCTGGTGGAAATCGTCATAGACCGGAACGGCCTTACCGGATCCATCAACCTGGTCGGCAGCGAGGGCCGCACGATCGGCGTGGAAGAGGGCAGCCGGCTGCTCGCCGGGCGTTCTCCGAGGAACGACCTGGCCGTCGACCCGAATCTGCCCGACGACACCCGCCTCTGGGCCGCCCTGCAGCAGGCCGGCGGCGGCGCGTGGGGCGGATGTGTCTACGACGTGGATGAAATCGTCCAGCGTTTGCAGTACGGTGGCCGGCCGGCGGAGCCCGCGAAACCGTCACAACCAAAGACTAAGGCAGGCAAAAATGCCAGATAACCCGTCCGTGCTCGACCTGAAAGTGCGGTATTTCCAGGACAGCACCCCCGCCGACGTGCCCTGCAGGGAAGAGCACTTCATCCGCCGGGAGTTCCACATGGACCTGCCCGTCGAGCAGACGGCGCTCGTCCTGGTGGACCTGTGGAACACCCATTTCATCGACAGCTGGATCGAGCGGGCCGCCCGGGTCACGCGGGAGGCGATCGTGCCGGCCATCGAGATGAGCCGTAAGGCCGGCCTGCCGGTGATCCACGCCCCGTCGCCCGAGGTGGCGCGGCAGTTTCCCCAGGCGGCCCGGAATTCGGCGGCGCCCGCACCACCGCGCGGCGGCGCGGACTGGCCGCCCCCGGACTTTCGGAGCAGGGAAGGCGCGTACCGGGCCTACCGAGGTCCCCGAAGCCAGCCCCCGGGCATCGGCCTGCACTGGGATCCCATCAGCGACGACCTGACCGTTTCGCCGGCCGTGGAGGTCCGTGACGAAGACGTAGTGATCACCACCGGCGCCGAACTGCACGAGGTCCTGGCCGAACGGAACGTGCTCCACCTGGTCTACGCCGGTTTCGCCACCAACTGGTGCGTCCTGGGCAGGGACTACGGCATTCGGTCCATGGCCCGATATGGATACAACATCGTTTTCCTGCGGGACTGCACCGCGGGCGTCGAGTTCCCGGACACGCTCGATCAGCTCTTCGTGACGGAAATCGCGGTCCGCGAGATCGAACAGCAGTTCGGATTCTCGGCGTCCAATGCGGATTTCTTCGAAAGCTGTCGGAAGGTCACAGAAAGGAACGCCGTTTGATCGTCGACACCCACACCCACTTCTACGATCCTTACAGGCCGCAGGGCGCGCCCTGGCCCAATCCAGACGATGCGTTCCTGTACCGCCGGATCATGCCGGAGGATTTCAAGCGCGAAGCGCAGTCCGAAGGCGTCACGGGCACGGTCGTGGTGGAAGCCAGCGCCTGGGTGGAGGACAACCGGTGGATCCTGGACCTGGCCGAGGAAGACCCCTTCCTGCTGGGCCTGGTGGGTCACCTGGAACCACCGGATGAGGATTTCGAATCCGACCTGGACCGTTTCGCCCGCCATGACCTCTTCTACGGCATCCGGCTGGGGAAGGCGCCGGTCGACGATCCGGCGTATCTCGCGGCGCTGGAGCAACTCGCCGCCCACGACCTCACGCTGGATCTGCTCGTGGGCAAGGAGTGGCTGGCCGGGGTGGCCGCCTGCGCCGCCCGTTTCCCCGGTCTCAGGATCGTGCTGAACCACCTCGCCCACGTGCCGGTAACCGGCGGCCAGCCGGACGAGGAATGGATTACCGGCATCACGTCCGCCGCGGCCCATCCCAACGTGTTCTGCAAGATATCGGGTATGGTGGAACTGGCGCGGGACGATCCTCCGCCGGAGGACCCGGCCTACTATAAACCGGTCCTCGACGTGCTCTGGAACGCCTTCGGGGAGAACCGGTTGCTCTATGCCAGCAACTGGCCGGTTTCCTGGAGATTCGCTTCCTACCGCAAGGTGCAGGCACTGGCCATGGCCTGCTTCGAACCGAGGGGTTCGGAAGCCCTGGATAAAATCATGGGAAAGAACAGCAGGGAGGCCTACAGGTGGGTGCCGCGGAGCTGACGGGCGTGTGGGTGAGGAGGAGTTGACGGGCGTGTGGGTGAGGAGGAGCTGACGGGCGTGTGGGTGAGGAGGAGCTGACGGCTGTGTCGAATTCTACCCTGCTGCCGCCTTGCTAACGGTCTTCGATCGGAACGTACTGACAGACGTCGTCGCCGGTATAAATCTGGCGGGGGCGGGCGATTTTCTGCTCCGGGTCGTCCAGCATCTCCGCCCACTGGGCCAGCCAGCCCACGGTGCGGGGTATGGCGAAGAGCACCGGGAACATTTCGAGCGGAAAACCCATGGCCTGGTAGATGAGGCCCGAATAGAAGTCGACGTTCGGATAGAGTTGCCGGTTGACGAAATAATCATCTTCAAGGGCGATCCGCTCGAGTTCCACGGCGACGTCCAGCAGCGTGTTCTTTTCGGTCACGCCCAGTACCCGGTGGGTCATCTCCTTGAGGATCTTGGCCCGGGGATCGTAGTTCTTGTACACCCGGTGTCCGAACCCCATGAGCCGGATGTCGCCCTGCTTGACCTTCTTGATGTACGCGGGCACGCGGCTGATGTGGCCGATTTCCTGCAGCATGTGCAGCACCTGCTCGTTCGCGCCTCCGTGCAGCGGACCGTACAGGCCGGCGGCGGCGGCGGCCACGGACACATAAGGATCGGGCAGCGAACTGCCTACGCTCCGCATTGCATTGGCGCTGCAGTTCTGCTCATGGTCCACGTGCAGGATGAACACCACGTCCAGCGCTTTTTCCAACACGGGATCGGGGGTGTACTTCTCCGTCATCTTGTACATCATGGAAAGGAAATTGCCGCAGTATCCCAGGCCGTTGTCCGGATAGGTGTAGGGAAAGCCCTGGCTGTGCCGGTACGCGAAGGCGGCGATGGTCGGAATCTTGGCGATGAGCCGGTGGATCTGTTCGTTGCGGATTTCCACGTCGCGGATCTGCTTCGCCTCGGGGTAGAAGGTGGAAAGCGCGGCGACCGTGCTGATCAGGATGCCCATGGGATGGGCGTCGTAACGGAACCCGTCCATGAACTTCTTGATATTCTCATGGACGATCGCGTGATGGGTGATGTCGTAGGACCATTCGTCCAGCTCGGTCCGGGTCGGCAGCATGCCGTGGACGATCAGGAAGGCGACTTCGAGAAAGGTACTTTTCACCGCCAGGTCCTCGATGGGATAGCCCCGGTAACGCAGGATGCCCTTTTCCCCGTCGATGTGGGTTATGCTGCTCCGGCAGGAGGCGGTGTTGGTGAACGCCGGGTCGTAACCCAGCAGGCCGAAGTCGTCATCGGACACCTTGATCTGTCGAAAGTCCGTGGTGGGGATCGCGGCGCCGTACCTGGGATAGGTCCCGTACTGGATCGGGATCTCGTATTTTTTGCCGGTCCGGTTGTCGATGACCGTCAACGTGTCGGGCATGCAGTACGACCTCCTGAAAACAGGAACGGGAAAGCGCAGGCTCCGGGATTTGCGCGCAGTGAAAGCCACAAATTAATGATTCGCGGCAATCTGGTCAACCGATATTCGTTTCCAATCCACCCCGATACGGACCGCGGTCGGTCTGTCCCGTCTTCAGGCGGGGACACAAGCGCCCGCGTAGCGCAGCCATGGCCATAGTCAAGATTCCCGCCGGGTATTATCAGCAATTCGACGCCGATGTCTCTCTGGACCATCCGGGCCGGGGTTACGGGGGCTGGCAGCAGTCGGAGATAAAGATCGACACCGACCACACGGCGTTCGTCATCATGCACGCGTGGGATACGGGAACCCAGGAGGACTACGCGGGATGGCACCGCGCCGTCGAGTATTTTCCCAGGGCGGAGAACATATGCCGGGAGGTCTTCCCGCCGCTGCTCCGGGCGATACGCTCAAGCGGCATGAAGTTGTTCCACGTCGCGGGCGGCGGCACGTATCACGAACATCTACCAGGATACAGGACCGCCGTCGAACTGGCGGGTCCGGAACCGGATTCGGAGGAACCCGTCGCCGGCGATCCCGTCTACGAGGAACTGAACAGGTTCCGTGCGGAACGGGTTTTCCCTGGCGCCCGGAACACCTCCGACATCGAGCGCGGATTCGCCCGGATCGATTTCGCGCCGCAGGCCAGGCCGGAGCCGGAGGAGGGCGTAGCGATAAACGGCCGGCAGATGGCCGCCCTCTGCCGCGCCCACGGCATCAACCACCTGATTTACATGGGCTTTGCCATCAACTGGTGCCTGCTCATGTCACCCGGTGGGATGCTGGACATGCGGAGATACGGGGTCATCTGTTCCGCCATTCGCCAGGCCGTGACGGCCGTGGAAAACCGGGAAACGGCGGAAACGGAAGCGGCCAAGGAACTCGCGCTGTGGCGGGTCGCCCTGGCCTTCGGCTTTGTGTTCGAACTTGTGGATATTATGGAAATGCTGAACCGGGACCGGCCGCCGGTCAAGGATCCATCCAGCGGCCATCCGATTTGATCAGGTCGACCAGTTCGTCGACACCGCGTTCCTGCGGAACGCTCATCTTGACGCATTCCCGACCGCGGTAGAGCGAGATGATCCCGTTGGCCCGTCCGACATAGCCGTAATCGGCATCGGCCATCTCTCCGGGACCGTTGACGATGCATCCCATGACCGCGATATCGAGGCCCGCGAGGTGATCGGTGGCCGCCTTGACTTCCGCCAGCACGTTTTCCAGGTTGAACTTGGTCCGCCCGCAGGAAGGACAGGCGATGAACTCGATCTTGGTGCGGCGCAAGCCCAGCGATTGGAGGATATCGTAACAGACCGGGATCTCGTTGGCCGGATCCTCGGCGAGTGATACGCGGATGGTGTCGCCGAGCCCTTCGGCCAGCAGCGTGCCGATGCCCGATGTGGACTTGATCCTGGCATACTCGCCGTCGCCGGCCTCGGTGACGCCCAGATGCAGGGGATAGTCCATGCCTTCTTCGTCCATACGGCTTGCCATGAGCCGGTTGGCCTGGATCATGACGGGCACGCGGGACGCCTTGAGCGAAACGATCAGGTTTCGGTAGTCCCGCGCCTCGCAGACCCGGATGAATTCCAGCGCGGACTCCACCATGCCGAGCGGCGTGTCTCCGTAAGTCACCGTCATGCGGTCGGACAGGGACCCGTGGTTTACGCCGATGCGCATGGCGATGTCCCGCTCCCGGCAGACCTCGATAACCGGCGCCAGGTCTTCCTCCACTTTGCGTCTTGCCGCTTCGAATTCTTCCTGCGTGTACTCGATGGTATCGGCCAGCCGCTGGAACACGAAAAGACCGGGGTTGATACGCACCTTGTCGACGGACCGGGCGACTTCCTCGGCGATCCGGGTGCCCTGGTGATGGACATCGGCAACCAGGGGCACGTCCACGCCATTGAGTTCGAGGGTATGCTTGATTTCACGCAGGCTGTGGGCGTCCGCCAGCGTAGGGGTCGTCACCCGCACGATTTCACAACCGAGTTCGTGCAATCGGACGATCGCATCCACGCACGCGGCCACGTCCCGCGTGTTCTCCGTGATCATCGATTGCACGGCAATCGGATGCGCGCCGCCGACCGTGACGTTTCCCACGCGTACTTCACGCGTCTTTCGCCGCGTATAATTCATCTCCATGCGGTTACTCCTTCCGGCTCTTCGTAACGTACGCGCCACCAGTCGATTGTCAACCCCTAATGCCGGGGTTCCGGCCCACGGCAATCGTCGAAGACCGCAGGCCATGCTTCGATGGCGCATGTCCAATCGTTAGCGCGGGAGAAGTCGAAATCCGACCTGTTTCGTATCGACACAATATAGGCGGGGAGGATGGTTGATGGGAAACTCCGGTCCCGGCAGAACTCCGGTCCCGGCCGGTTTTCCAGACAACGATCCATCCCCGCATACGAAACAAGGTATCGCGGGTTTACGGGCCACGACCCGTCATTCGTGGATGCATGATTAACCCTTCCTTCTGCGTCCGCGACGCCTGGTGCCTTCACACACATATTGGGTAAAATGATCGTAATCGCGAAACCTGCTTTGTATTTTGCGTCTGAGACGATACATGCAGTCGTAGATCATCTGTCCCATGCGTTGTACGGACACCCCCATCAGTTCGGCAATGTCCGCCCTGGTCAGTTCGCCTTTCAGTTCCCTGACGTACATTTTCAGGACGGTCCGGCATCGCGGGCCCGTGTAGTATTTGAGGGCGGTATGCAACAGGTAGATCTGTTCTTCTTCTTCCAGCTTCTTGAATAGCCGGCCGGGACCGTTGTTCGGATTGGCGTCTTCGATCTGCAGCCCCGACTCGGTGTTCGACGCGAACCAGTCGATATCGACGAATTTGATTCCCCTCCCTCTTGCGACCCCCATGCGCGAAGGCATGGCGTCCAGACACTTGATCTTGGCGATGCGGATCACGTAGGTGCTCAACGCACTGCGGAATTCGAACTTGGGAAGACTCTGCAAGACCGCGATGAAGATATCGTTGAGGATGTCTTCCTTCTCGCCCGACGGTATCCAGTAAGCTTTCTTGTAAACCCAGAAGTGAACGGGCTTGTCCGACATGAAAAACGATTTGTAGAGTAGACTCTGCGCATCCGATCGACCTTCGAGGCATGCGTGTATCAGATGGAAGTCCGCTGGCCTGCCTGTTTGCTTGTTCATGGTCTCAAAGAAACTGCCTTTCTATTGAAAGCGCTTGAGATCGGAGGGCCGATCAAGCGCGACGGGTGCATCCTGCGCCGTTAGAACACCCGGTACGTATTTCCAGTATCCGGTTCGAATTATCCGGATAAGGGAATTCCACTACCCTGACCCTGCGGCCGTGCGGATCTTTCGTGACTCCGACGGATCAAGGACGCGGGTGCCGGCATCGGACGCTGATTACAGTGGCACTGAAATAGATCGCTGCTCCATCCACGTGCGACGCGGACATCACAGCCGTCCTGCTGTACTGATCGAGGCGGTAGATGGTACACGCCTGTGTGCATCGATGTGCAGACCGGATACCCAGGTGCTGCTTTTCCTTCGTATCGCTAACCGGTGACAGCCCCGTGGCGCCTTGTCGCGGCGGACCGGTTTCATGTGCTGTTTCGATGCATCCTGGACCGGTTTAGTGCATGGTGAGTGAAATGCTGTACCGGCCGTTCCACATATCAGTATATGCTAATAATAATGCCCAAAACAATAATATAAAATAAATTTAAATTAAAATTTCACGTGTGCACTCGATTCGGGAAATGTGCTACAAGCGGGTTATTTGATTAGTCCCGAATTGTGGACGCAAACACGAATTAAAAATTGGAAACTTGACATTTCGGGGGCTAATACGTTAACGTGCAATAATTAACCGATGTCGTAGTGTTCGGTTCCCATGGATCCAGGATACGGTTTTGCTTCAAGTCCCAACCTCTTACGTCAGTGGCTATGAGAAGGCGCGGTCCCTGAACCCGGAATACGCCGACAACTACATCAGGCACACCTTGGTCGGCGACGAGGATCTGGATCCCGTGATGGATGAGCTTTCCGGTATGCCGCCCGGCGAGATGCACCAGTACATCCATGCGGGGCTGCACCAGGAAGAGGAGTGGTTGAGAAAAGCGCCTGAAGCCCTGCAGCGCTATTTCAGGGAGGTCGATTCGAAGATTCCCGAATGGGTCGAATTCGAAGCCTTCCGCCCCGCCGTGGTCGGATTCCACAAGAACATGCCGGAAATACTGGTGGCTTTCGTGACCGCGGCCCTGCTGGAAGGTTTCACGACGCTCATCAGCAAGTCCTTCTACCTGACCGGGCGGGTTCATTCTGACAACGCTACCCGCCGTTTCAAGCAGAACAACCGACATCTGCTGGAGATCTTCCTGCCCGGCGGCCTCCGCAGGGAAGGGGACGGCTACCGCCTTTCCGCCCGGATCCGTTTCGTCCATGCCATGGTGCGCCGCCTGATGAAAGACTCCGACATTTGGGACACCGAGGCCTGGGGCACGCCCCTGAGCGCGGCCCATATAGGCCTGGCGGTCAGTATCTTCTCGGCGCAGATCCTGAAGCATTCGATCTCGCTGGGCGCCATCTACACGCAGGAGGAGAGGGAGAGCTTCGTTAAGGTCTTCCGGTATACCGGTTACATCATGGGCGTCCCGGAGAGCATCCTCATGAAGGACGAGAAAGAAGCCCGGACGATCATCGATATCGGTTTCATGTGCGAACCCCCTCCCGACGAGCACTCCATCGCGAACGCAAACGCACTGATCCATGCCGGACCGGCGCTGCTGAATATCACGGATCCCGATGAAGTAGCCGCCGCCCTCAAAACCTTATACAACATCTCCCGTGCTCTGCTGGGACACGAACTGGCCGATGCGCTGCGTTACCCAAAAAGCAGTACCTTTGGCGTCCTGTTCGCCCATCGCTTGAAAAACCGAATCAGTCGCGTGAAGAACCTGTTGTTGAAAACGAGAGGCCGGCAGACGAAACTGGACAATTTCTCGCAGATGCTTCAGCTTTCGGCCTACGACGATATCGGCATGAGCTATCGGCTTCCCGATAATGTCAAGGCGACTGAATCCAGCAAATGGTAGCGCGATCAATTGCACCTGGATAACTACATCGACGCAATCCTGCGCCATCGCTGGCTTGTTATTTCGCTTGCCTTGCTGTGCATGCTCGCCATGGCGGCCGGCGCCAGGAACATCATCGTCTCCAACGAGCATCGCGTCATGTTCGGCGAGAACAACCCCCAACTCGCCGCTTTCGATGCGCTGGAAGACACCTACGCCGTTTCGAACACCGCCCTGATCGCCATCGCGCCCCGGGACGGTTCCGTCTTCACCCGGGAAGTGCTCGGCGTCGTCGAAGACCTCACCGAAACCGCCTGGCTCGCCCCGTACTCGACGCGGGTGAATTCCCTTACGAACTACTTTCACAGCGAAGCGATGGAAGACGACCTCATCGTGGGGCCGCTGGTCGAGGACGCCACGTCGCTGAGCGAGGCCGACCTGGATCGTGTCCGGACGATCGCGCTGGGTTCCCAGGAGGTGGTCGGGCGACTCGTTTCTCCGGACGGCCGCGTGGCCGGCCTGGCGGTAAACTTCGTGCTGGGCGATAACCCGGATCTCGCGGTGATCGAGCTGACCGACTACCTGGACGGTATGCTGGACGATGCGAGGGCGGCGAACGGGGAAGTGGACTTCTACCTGACGGGCGACGTGGTCATGAACCGGGCTTTCGCCGATGCCACCCGGGACGACCTGGAAACCCTGCTGCCCATCGTCTTCATCCTCATCGTGATCACTTCGACCCTACTCATGAAGTCCTTTCTGGGAACGGGCATCATCGTCGTCATGATCGGTTTCGTGATCTCGACGACCATGGGGCTTGCCGGCTGGTTCCACACGGTATTCAGCCCGGTGAATTCAGGGGTGCCCATCATCGTCATGGCGATTTCCGTCGCCCAGGCGGTCCACATCATCACCCACGCGCTCACGGGGATAAGGCGGGGGGAGGACCGGAACACGGCGGTCAAGATGTCCATAAAGACGAACGCCTACCCGGTATTCCTGGCCTCGATCACCACCGCGATCGGATTTCTCAGCCTGAACTTCTCGGACTCGCCGCCGTTTCACATTCTCGGCAACTTCGTGGCTTTCGGGGTGATGATCACGTTCGTCTATGCCCTGACGCTGCTGCCCGCGCTGCTTTCGGTCCTTCCGCTGCGGGCCCGGACCGGTGGTTTCCGGCAACCGGTCTTCTTCGATCGCCTGGGTGATTTCGTCGTCGCGCGTCGCAAGCCGCTGCTCTGGCTAATCGGGCTTGTGACCGTCGTCCTGATCACCGGCGTGCCCAGGAACGTATTGACCGACAGCTGGCCGGATTACTTCGATGAACGCTACGAGTTCCGCCGGGATACGGATTTCGTCATGGACAACCTGACCGGTCTGCTGTCCCTGGAGTACACGCTGGCCGCGGGGGAAGAGGGCGGGATCACCGATCCGGATTACCTTCGGCAGGTGGAGGCTTTCGCGGAATGGAACCGGAGCCAGCCCGAAGTGGGCCACGTGCAGGCCTTCACGGACATCATGAAACGGCTGAACAAGAACATGAACGGCGACGATCCGGACTACTTCCGGATCCCCGATGCCCAGGATCTCGCATCGCAGTACCTGTTGCTCTACGAACTGTCACTGCCCTTCGGCAGCGATCTGAACGACCGGATCGATGTTTCCAGGTCCGCGACGCGCATGACGGTCGTGATTCGCGGCCGGTCGAGCCAGGACCTTCAGGACCTGGCCGGCCGGGGCGAGACCTGGCTGCGCGAGAACGCGCCCGCGCTCGCCACCGAAGCCACCGGGCTGAGCGTGGTCTTCGCCCACATCTCGCAACGCAACATCGAGTCGATGCTGCGCGGAACGGTGACCGCCATGTTGCTCATCTCGGTCATCCTCGTCCTGGTCTTCAAGAGTTTTCGCTTCGGCCTCATCAGCCTGTTGCCGAATTTCGTGCCCGCGGCCATGAGCTTCGGGCTCTGGGGGCACCTGGTCGGCGAAGTGGGCATCGCCTCGTCGGTGGTCATCGTCGTCGCCTTCGGCATCGTCGTGGACGATACGATCCACTTTCTCAGCAGGTACCTCAGGGCGCGCAAAGAGGAGGGCCTTTCGGCGGAAGAAGCGGTGCGCGTTACCTTCCGGTCGGTGGGAAAGGCGTTATGGACCACGACGCTGGTCCTTTCCGCGGGGTTCATTGCCTTCGCGGGTTCCGGTTTCCAGGTTTCCTCGGCGCTTGGGCTGCTGGTCACCATCACCATCGCCTTTGCGATCATAGCCGATTTCCTGCTGCTTCCTCCCCTGCTTATGGTGCTAGACAGGAGAAAATCATGAAAACATTCCAACCAGTGCGACCGGCGTGCGGACTGCGCGCCGCCGGGTTCTGCCTCCTGGCGATGTTCGTCTTGCCGGGCATGCCGTCCCAGGAAGCATGGGCAGTCGGTCCAGGTGGACCGGGCGGTCCAGGCGGGGCAGGCGGGCCGGCCGATCCAGGCAGCCCGGCCGACCAGACGGAAGAAAAGGGACTCCAAATCGCCCGTGACGCCCGGAAGCAGGACGAGGGTTTCACCAATTTCACGGCCGGCATGACCATGGTCCTGCGCAACAAGAAGGGGCAGGAGAGCGTCCGCGAAGTGCGCGTGAAGGTGCTCGAGGCGGAAGACGACGGCAACAAGAGTCTCTTCGTGTTCGACCAGCCGCGCGACGCCCGGGGCACCGCACTGCTCATACACGGCCACAAGGACCGGCCGGACGACCAATGGCTCTACCTGCCGGCCCTGAAGCGCGTCAAACGCATCAGTTCGTCCAATCGTTCGGGTTCCTTCATGGGAAGCGAGTTCACCTACGAGGACATGACGGTCCAGGAAGTGGAGAAATACACCTACCGTTACCTGCGCGACGAACCCTGCGGAGACGGCCTGGACTGCGTGGTCACCGAGCGCATCCCGGTGGAGAAGGGTTCGGTCTACCGCCGCCAGCTCGTCTGGCGCGACAAGTCGGCGCTCCGCGTCTGGAAAGTGGAGTACTACGACCGCAAGGACGCCCATCTCAAGACACTTACCCTCGGTGACTACCGGCAGTACCTCGACCGATACTGGCGGGCCGGCAGTATGGCCATGGTGAACCATCTGACGGGCAAGAGCACCGACCTGGTCTGGACGGACTACCAGTTCGGGACCGACATCGACGACCGCGACTTCACCCGTACCGGGCTGAGGCGGGTGCGGTGATGCCCTCGCAGGGCCTGATTCGCCTTCTGTGGTTCGGCGTTTGCCTGCTCGGTGCCGCGACGCATCCAGCTGCCGCGCACGGCCAGGCCGGAAACTACTACGTCGACCTGACGGGCCGGTTGGCCGCGGAAAGCCGGTGGTTTCCCCAGGCCGCCCTTTTCCAGGGCCAGGGCTCCCACGCGAGCGGGTTCGTAGCGGAACCCAACCTCTATCTCGAAGACGAAGCGGGCCGCATCCTCAACGTGACGCCCTATTTCCGCTACGACAGCGCGGACGGCCGGCGGACCCATTTCGACCTGCGGGAAGCATACCTCCTGATTTCCGGCGCCCTCGGCAACGGGGAGTGGGAACTGCGCCTTGGTTACGACCGCGTATTCTGGGGCGTGGTGGAATCCCGACACCTGGTCGATATCGTCAACCAGATCGACCTGGTCGAACATCCCGACGAAAAGACCCGGATGGGGCAACCCATGGCCTACGTGACCTGGTCGTCGGACTGGGGCGTGCTGGAACTGCTGGGCATGTCCTATCACCGGAAACGCACCTTTCCCGGCAGCGACGGGCGGCTGCGCGCTTCGGTGGTCGTCGACAACGACCTGGCGGAATACGAAAGTTCGTCCGGGAAGTGGCATCCGGATTTCGCCGCCCGCTACAGCCATACCCTGGGCCTGCTGGACTTCGGGGCCAGCGTATTCGACGGCACGGCCAGGGAGCCCTTTCTCGGCCTGTGCTTTGACTGCGGAAGGCCGGGTGTTCCGTCCAACCTGCCCGGCTCGTCCGGTCCGCCGGGTCTGTCCGGTTCGTCTGGCTCATCCGGTCCGCCGGTGCCCGTACCCGTACCCGTACTTTATCCCATATACCATCAGATCCGTCAGTTCGGCCTGGACGCCCAGTGGACCACCGGGTCCCTGTTGCTGAAACTGGAAGCGATCAGGCGGTCCGGCGCGCGCAACCTGGCGGGCGTGGAAGAGACCTTCAACGCCTTCGTACTGGGCGGTGAATACACGTTTTTTTCCTTGTGGAATACGGACGCCGACCTTACCCTTTTCGCCGAATGGGACCGTGACGAACGCGGCCGACGCGCGACCAATTTCTATGAGAACGACCTCTTCGCCGCCCTTCGCCTCATGCTGAACGATGTCCAGGGCACGGTGGTGACGGTGAGCGTGCTGCACGATCTCGACAAGCGTCAGCGTATCTACGGCCTCGAACTGGCGCGCCGCCTGTCAGATGTCTTTTCCCTGGATCTGGGAGCGGTCGCGATCACCAACATCGACCGCGACGATCTGTACTACGATCTCCGGCAGGACGGTTTCGTTCAACTGGGTATCAACTACCACTTCTGACACCGACGACGATTACCGGAATCATGTCCAAACTGGTCCAAGGCATCTGGCCGGCGCTCTGCACGCCCTTTGATGAAGGACTCGAGTTGTCGCCCGGGCGGGTGGCGCCCCTGGCGCGTCACCTGGTGGACGCCGGAAGCGACGGCTTCTTCATCACCGGCGGCACGGGCGAGGGCCGGCAGATGTCGGTCGCGGAACGGCGTCGGATGTGCGAGACCGTAACCCGCGACGTCGCGGGCCAGGTCCCGGTGGTCTTTCACGTGGGCGGCACGACCACGGAGGACGCCGTCGTCCTCGCGTCGGGGGCCGCCGCGCTGGGTGCGGACGCCGTGGCTTCCGTCGCCCCCGCGGACCAGCCCAACGACCTGGCGGCCGCCGTACGACACTATGCCGCCATCGGAGGCGCTTCCGAAGTCCCGTTCTACGTCTACTGGCTCGCGCGCGACGTGGACGGGCAGGTCTCGCCCGGGCAGTTCCTGGAGGCCATGGACGCGGTGCCCAATTTCGCGGGCATCAAGTTCACGGACCCGAACTTCTTCGTGTTCCAGCAGCTCGTCGACCTGTCCGGGGGCGGGCTGAACGCCATCACGGGGCCGGACGAAATGTGCGTGGCGGGATTCGTGATGGGCAGCGACGGGGCCATCGGTTCCACGTACAACATCATGCCCCGGATGTTCCTGCGCATGCACGACGCTTTTCGAAACGGCCGAATACAGGATGCCATGGCACTGCAGGTCCAGGCCAACCGGGTCATCGCGCTTTTAATTTCAGTGGGCGTCCTGGCCGGGATCAAGAAGATGCTCGAGTGGCGCGGAGTACCCGTGGGACCGCCGCGACCACCCACCGCCCGGCTGTCCGCGGAAGGGGAAGACCGGCTGCGGGCCGGCCTGGAGGCCTTGGATTTCGAAGTGGTATAGTCGAGCGGGCGGGCAGGCAGCGGGCGGGCAGGCGCAGTATCCATCGTGTGGCACCGGCAGGAGTAAGCATCTCATGTCCATGTCCGAGAAGATGAAACACCTGGACGCGCTGCGAAAACAGGCGGCAGAAGGCGGCGGGCAGCGCCGCATCGACCGTCAGCACGAGGCCGGGAAATGGACCGCCCGGGAGCGCGTGGCCTTTCTCCTGGACGAAGGCAGTTTCGAGGAGATCGGCGCCTTCGTGACCCACGATTGTCAGGATTTCGGCATGGAAGGCACGGAAGTCCTCGGCGACGGCGTGATCACGGGATACGGCACCATCGACGGCCGCAGTGTCTACGTCGTGTCCGAAGACTTCACCGTATTCGGCGGTTCACTGGGCCAGGCCTACGGGGAGAAGATCTGCAAGGTCATGGACCTCGCCATGAAGAACGGCGCGCCGGTCATCAGCCTGAAGGACTCCGGCGGCGCGCGCATCCAGGAAGGGGTGGTCAGCCTCGCGGGCTACGCCGACATCTTCCTGCGCAACGTAATGGCTTCCGGCGTGATCCCGCAGATTTCGGTGATCATGGGACCCTGCGCCGGCGGCGCGGTCTATTCTCCGGCCATGACCGACTTCGTCTTCATGGTCGAAGATACCAGCTACATGTTCATCACCGGTCCGGACGTGATCCGCGCGGTGACCCACGAAGAGGTGACCTTCGACGAACTGGGCGGCGCGCACGTCCATAACTCCGTCACCGGCGTGGCCCATTTCTCCGCGCCGGACGAACCCTCGAGCCTTTCCATGGTGAAGGAGCTCCTGGCGTTCCTGCCTTCGAACAACATGGAAGATCCCCTGCGGATTTCGTCCACGGACGACCCCGACCGGATGGACGAGGAACTCGCCCGCATCGTGCCGGACGACGCCAACAAACCCTATGACATCAAGGACGTGATCCACCGGGTGGTAGACCACGGCGATTTCTTCGAAGTACATGGCGAATTCGCCGACAACATCGTCGTGGGGTTCGCCCGGTTCAATGGGCGGACCGCCGGCATCGTCGCCAACCAGCCCGCTTCGCTCGCCGGCGTGCTGGACATCGACGCGTCCGTGAAAGGCGCGCGGTTCGTGCGCTTCTGCGACGCTTTCAACATCCCCCTGGTGGTCTTCGAGGACGTGCCCGGGTTTCTGCCCGGCGTAAGCCAGGAGCACGGCGGCATCATCAAGGAAGGCGCCAAGTTGCTCTACGCGTTCTGCGAGAGCACGGTGCCGCGGCTGACCGTGGTCACGCGCAAGGCCTATGGCGGCGCCTACTGCGTGATGAACAGCAAGCAGATACGCGCCGACATCAATTACGCCTGGCCGTCCGCGCAGTTCGCGGTCATGGGTCCGGAAGCCTCGGTGAACGTGCTCTACCGCCGGGAACTGGCCGAAGCGGATGACCCCGACGCCCTGCGCGAGGCACTGACCGCCGAGTTCCGGGAGAAGTTCGACAATCCCTACGTCGCGGCGAAAATCGGGTATATCGATGAAGTGATCCAGCCCCAGGAGACCCGTCCACGTATCATTTCCGCGCTGGAGATGCTGAAGAACAAGCGAGACGCGAATCCGCCCAAGAAACACGGGAACATCCCGCTGTAAGAGGGTCCATGATCCGAAAAATCCTGATCGCCAACCGCGGAGAGATCGCCGTCCGGGTGATCCGCACGTGCCGGGAAATGGGCATCGAATCGACGGCCGTCTTCTCCGAGGCGGACCGCACCGCCCTGCACGTCCAGTTCGCCGACGAGGCCTTCTGCATCGGCGACGCGCCTTCCACCGACAGTTACCTCCGCGTGGACCGGATCATCGAAACGGCAAAAAAGGCCGGCGCCGACGCGGTACATCCGGGATACGGGTTTCTTTCCGAAAACGGGGAGTTCGCCGATCGCTGCGCGGAGGCCCGCATCACGTTCATCGGCCCTTCCGGCGACGCCATGCGGACCATGGGAAGCAAGACGGCGGCGCGAAAGACCATGCGCCAGGCCGGTGTGCCCGTCGTACCGGGGACCGAAGAAGGGATCGACAGCGACGAGGAAGCCCTCGGCGCGGCGGAATCCATCGGCTACCCGGTCCTGGTGAAGGCGGCCATGGGCGGAGGCGGCAAGGGCATGCGCGTCGTGGAATCCCCGGACGACCTGGCCGGCGCGCTCCGCACCGCGCGGTCCGAGGCCCAGTCCGCCTTCGGCGACGCCACGGTCTACCTGGAGAAATACCTGGTGGAACCCCGGCACGTGGAGTTCCAGGTACTCGCCGACCAGCACGGGCACGCGGTGCATCTCGGCGAGCGGGAGTGTTCGATCCAGCGCCGCCACCAGAAGCTCATCGAAGAATCGCCCTCCTGCATTCTCGACGATGCGCTGCGAAACGCCATGGGCGAAGCGGCCGTCCGGGCCGCCGAGGCCGTCCAGTACACCAACGCCGGTACCGTGGAGTTCATCGTCGACCAGGACCGCCGGTTCTATTTCCTCGAGATGAACACCCGCCTACAGGTCGAGCACCCGGTCACCGAATTGAGAACGGGGCAGGACCTGGTCAGAAGGCAGATCGAGGTCGCCGCCGGCATGCCCCTGCCCTTCCGGCAGGAAGACGTGCGCCTGTTCGGCGCGGCCCTGGAATGCCGCATTTCCGCCGAAGATCCCAATGCGCAGTTCATGCCCTCGGTCGGCGTGGTTACGCGCCTGAGCGAGCCGGGCGGCCCCGGGGTCCGGCTGGACAGCGGTTTCTGCGCGGGTTACGAGGTGCCGATCTATTACGACCCCATGATCGCCAAGCTCATCGTATGGGCCGAGAAGCGGGAAGAAGCGATCGCCCGCATGAAGAGAGCCCTGGGGGAATACGATATCGGCGGTATCAAGACCACCATTCCGTTTCACCTCCGGGCCCTGTCGGACCCCCGGTTCACTTCCGGCGACTATTCCACCTCCTTCGTCGAGACCATGGGCCCTGACGAGGACGCCGGGGCCGACGAGCGCCATATCGCCGCCGCCTTCGCCGCCATCATGAAACACCGGGAAGCGAGACGGGCGGTGCCGGCCGGGGCCGGCGGAGATGGTTCCGACGGATCCGGAGAGAGTCCGTGGAAACTGACCGGCCGGCGCGACGCCATGCGAAGGGGCCGGTGACGGCCTGCCCGACGCAGGCTGCCCGGTCCATGAGGCAGCGAAAGGGTGCATATTGAGCTACCTCGTCACCATACAGGGCACGACCTACACCGTCAGCCTGGATGAAGGGGACGGCCGGGTCGCGTTGCGTATCGATGGCCAGCCGGTGGAAATCGACATGGTCTCGATCCAGGGGGATCAGCTCTATTCCCTGCTCATCGAAGGCAGGTCCTACACGGCGGTGGCGGCGACCGGGGGCGAGCAACGGGAGGTCAGGGTCAACGGCGTTTCGTCCGTGGTAACCGTGGAGGACGAGCAACTGGCCCGGTTGCGCGGCCAGGTCAAGTCCCGCCGCCGCGCCGGGGGCGAACAGATCAAGGCGCCCATGCCCGGCCGCATCGTGTCGATTTCCGTAGCGGTGGGCGACACGGTGGAAACCGGCCAGGGCGTGGTCGTCATCGAAGCCATGAAGATGGAAAACGAACTGCGCGCCCACACCGGCGGCACGGTCAAGGAAATCCGGGCCGGCGAGGGAGACACGGTAGACAAGAACGACGTGCTGGTGGTCATCGGGGACTGAAAGGGAGAGTACATGCGACTGGGTGTCGTGGGTTTCGCGCCGGGGGATCCCCGGGCCGTGACGGAAGAGGTATTGAGAAAGGGCCTGGACCTGGGGGTCACGTCCGTCTGCTATCACGGTCCCGGCGAGATCCTGGACGAACTGACACCGGCGGACTATAACGGCGTCAACGCGCTTTATGATGATCTGGGCCTGGAACTGGCCCAGTTCGGCATAGGCTACCGCGCGTGCCTCTTCGACCCGAACGGGGCGGTGCGTGACCGGGTCGTACGGACCATCCACCGCGGCATCGAGGTGGGCAGCGCGCTCAGGGCCCACAACGTATTGATCCGGACCGGCAGCCTGAACCCGGCGGGGTCCTACGACCCCACGCCCGAGAACCACGAACCCGGACGTCTCGACGTGCTGATCGACACCCTGTCGCGGGTCGCGGACAAGGCGGAGGAGGAGGGAATGACTGTCGTGGTCGAGACCCACGTGCTCACGATCATGGGGTCGCCCGAGATCAACCGGAAGGTGATCGACGCGGTAGGTTCCGACCGCCTGCGCGTGGTCATGGATTTCGTCAACCACTTCCAGTCCCTGGACCAGGCATATAACAGCACGGAACGCTTAAACCACATCTTTGACGTCATGGGTCCGATCTCGACGGTCTCCCACATCAAGGACATCAGCGTGGAACCCGGCTTCGTCGTCCACATGAACGAGGAAGTACCCGGCGCCGGCGAGCTCGACCTGGTGACGGCCGTGCGGCGGTGGGAGGAAATCCAGCCCCAGGGCTACATGCTGGTGGAGCATTTGCCCGAGGACAAGATCCCGACGGCGGTCGCCAACGTCCGGCGCATCGCGGCCGAGGCCGGGGTGGAGATTGTCTGACGGTGCCGCAGAGGACAAGTGTTTACGTCCCCGTTGACGCTTTCACCGCTTCCGCCAGCCCATCCCCCAGCGATACATCCTTCATCTCGCCCGACCGCCGTATCTTGAGTTCCACTACGCCTTTTTCCACCCCGCGCCTGCCCACAGTCAATCTAACCGGAATGCCCATGAGGTCCGCGTCATTGAACTTCACCCCGGCGCGATCGTCGCGGTCGTCGAAGAGCACTTCGAGTTCCGCGGTGACCAGGGTTTCGTAAACCGATTCCGCCACGTCCGATACGCGGGGATCGCCGCCTGACAGGTCGATGACGACCACCTGGAAGGGTGCCGCGGCTACCGGCCAGCAGATGCCGTTGTCGTCGTGGTGGCGTTCCACGATCGACGCCATGAGGCGGTCGATGCCGATCCCGTAGCACCCCATGATGATGGGGCGGGAGACATTCTCCTGGTCCAGGTAGCCCGCGTCCATGGTTTTGGTGTACTTGTCCCCGAGCTTGAAGATGTTCCCGACTTCGATGCCCTGGGCCGCCCGGAGGCCGGCGCCGCAGGCGGGACAGGCGTCTCCGTCGCCGGCCGCGGCGATGTCCGCGACGATATCGGCTTCGTAATCCCGACCGTAATTCACATTGCGCACATGATAGTCGATGCGGTTGGCTCCCGCGACCAGGTTGAAGCAGGCCGGGATCAGATCGTCGACGACGAGGAGCGTCCGGGAACGGTCTATGCCGAGCGGGGACCCGAATCCTGGCTCCGCGCCGACGGCGCGTATCTCCTCGGGCGTGGCAGGCCGGAGCTGAAGCGCTCCAACGGCATTGGCCAGCTTGGTATCGCTGAGCTCCATGTCGCCCCGGAGCACGGCGAACACGAACCGGTCCGCGGTACCGTCCCGGTCGTCCTCTACGTTGGCGACCATGAACATGGCCTTGGCGGTATTCGTCGCCGGGAGGTCCAGGAAACGGGCAAGGTCGTCGATCGTGGCGGTACCCGGCGTGTGGATATCCTCCAGGGGCAACCGATCCTCCGCGGCCGGGTGGTCTTTCCCGAATCGTGCGACCTGCCGGTTCGCGCGGTAACCACAGGCTTCGCAGGAGAGGATCGTGTCTTCGCCGGAAGCCGCCGGTTCGATGAACTCGTGGGCGTCCGATCCGCCCATCATCCCCGGGTCGCTGCGCACCGCCACCGCGTCGAGTCCGCAGCGCCGGAATATGTTGGTGTAGGCCTGAAAGACCTTCTCGTACCAGTCGTCCAGATCCCCGGTATCCACGTGAAAGGAGTATCCGTCCTTCATCGTGAACTCGCGCATGCGGATCAGCCCGCCTCGCGGCCGCGGCTCATCTCTGAACTTGGTCTGGATCTGGTACAGCAGGCAGGGCATTTGACGATAGCTTCTGACCACGTCGCGTATCAGGGACGTCACCACCTCTTCGTGGGTCATGGCCAGACACAGAGCGCGGTTGTTCCGGTCCTTCAGCCGCGCCATATCGCTCCCGATCTGCTGCCACCGGCCGCTCTCCCGCCAGAGGTCCGCCGGCTGCACCACGGGCAGCGCCACCTCCTGGCCGCCGATGGCGTCCATCTCTTCGCGGACGATCTCCTCGATGCGACGTTTGACCCGCAGGCCGAGGGGCAGGTAGGCGAAGATGCCGGAAGCCACCTGCCGGACGAGACCCGCGCGAAGTAGAAGCTGGTGGCTGGGGATCTCCGCGTCGCCCTGTGCCTCGCGCAGCGTTTGATAGAAGAACTGTGACAGGCGCATGAACAGGACCGTAACCCGTACCCGGCCCAGCCGGGCGGTGATGATTCGGACATGCCTTCGGAACGATGCATAAACGGTTGCCTACGAACCGCCTGCGGGTATATTCAAGAAAGGATTCAAGCGCGGTAATTACAAGCGGTAAACAGGGAACCTGATGACATGGATAACCCCGTGAAGACCGGTCAGGCGGCGGACCGCATACCCGTGGCGTATGGTTACTGGAAAAGCGCCATTACGGCGAAGACGATGGGTGCCCGGACCCCGCTCTACGACGTGCAGTGGAACGGCGACGGCACCAGCCTGGTCTGGCTGGAACAGCGTTCGGATACCGGTGTGCTCGTTTGCCGCAAGGGCACTGACGCGCCTTACGACCTGACGGACGGCCATCCGGTCCGGGGCGGCGTGGGCTACGGGGGCGGTGATTTCACCGTGGCCGATGACTGGGTCGTATTCGCCGAAAAAGACGGCAGGCTGTACCGCCAGTCCCTGGCTCCGGGAACGGCCAGGCCGATCACGCCCGCCTTCGGCGCGGCCGCTTCGCCAGTCGTTTCGCCGGATGGCGAGTGGGTGCTGTACGTCCATACCTGTGAGTCGGTAGACGTCATCGCCCTGGTCGACGGCGGGGGAAGCGGATGGCCGGTGAACCTGGTGCGCGGCGCCGATTTCTACATGCAGCCGGCCTGGCATCCCGGCGGGGAGCGGATCGCCTGGATCGAGTGGGACCAGCCGCAGATGCCCTGGGACGGCACGCGGCTGAAGACCGCCCGGATCGATTCCGACCGCCGCGCGCTGGAAGACGAGCGGTCGATCGCGGGAGATTCGGATACGCCGGTATTCCAGCCCGCCTATTCTCCCGACGGCCGGTGGCTTTCCTACATCGTTACGGAGGGAGAGTGGGAAAACCTGGTCGCGCTGAACCTGGACACGGACGAGCGGCGTGTCGTGGCCGAGGGGACCACCCTGGCCGATCCCGCCTGGGTACAGGGCGTACGGGTCTACGGCTGGGGACCGGACGGCGATACCCTGTACTACCGCAGCAATGAAAAAGGCTTTGCGTCGCTGTGGAAGGTCTCCGTGTCGTCCGGCCGGAAGACGAAGCTCGAAACCCCCCGGTACACCTGGATGATGCAGATTGCCGTCTCCCCGGCCCGGGATACCGTGGCCTGTATCGCCTCTTCGTCCACCGTTCCGGAGCGCGTGGTCACCCTGGAAGAAAACGACCAGGCGGTGCACCGCCATGCGGTGCACCGCCGCAGCCAGTCGGAGATGATCCCCGAAGCGGACCTGTCGGTTCCCGAATCGATTTCCTGGACGAATCCGGACGGGGGAGCGGTGCACGGACTCTACTATCCGCCCGCAAGCAGCCGGTTCTCCGGATCGGGAAAACCGCCGGCCATCGTCAGCATCCACGGGGGACCGACGGGCCAGCACCGGTCGGATTATTCCGCCGAGATCCCCTTCTTCACCAACCGGGGCTATGCCTGCCTGTACGTCAACTACCGTGGCAGTACGGGTTACGGGCGCAGTTACATGACCGCCCTGCGCGAGCACTGGGGAGAATACGACACGGAAGACGCCGTCAGCGGCGCGCTGGCCCTCGTGGAACGTGAACTCGCCGACCCGGAACGCATCGTCATCAAGGGCGGCAGCGCGGGAGGTTTTACCGTACTGAACGCCCTGGTCCATCATCCCGGAGTCTTCCGGGCCGGCCTGTGTCTCTACGGCGTGACCAATCTATTCGGCCTGGCCACGGATACCCACAAGTTCGAGGCGAAGTACCTGGACCTGATGGTGGGGACGCTGCCCGAGCACAGCGACCGGTACCAGGCCTGGTCGCCCCTCTTCCACGCGGACCGGATCCGCGATCCGGTCGCCATATTCCAGGGCAGCGAGGACAAGGTGGTCCCGCCGGACCAGGCCGAATCGATCGTCGAGGTCCTCGAGCGTAACAAGGTGCCCCACATCTACCGGTTATACGAAGGGGAGGGGCATGGCTGGCGCAAAGTGGAAACCATCGTTTCCTTCTACGACGACGTGGAACGGTTCCTGAAGCGGTACGTACTCTGATGCGGTGGATTCAGAAGCAGATCACCCTGGCGCCCAGGCCCCGGGGCTTCCACCTGGTGACGGATGAGATCACGGACCAGGTCCCCGCGCTGGCGGATATCGATGTCGGCATCGCCCACGTCTTCATCTGCCACACCTCCGCTTCCCTCACCATCAACGAGAACGCGGCGCCGGACGTCCGGGGCGACTTCGAGCGCCACATGAACGTCCTCGTCCCCGAGCACCAGCCGTACTACCGTCACGACGAGGAGGGACCGGACGACATGCCGGCGCACATCAAGGCCTCGATGATGGGCAGCAGCGTGTCCATTCCCGTCACCGCCGGCCGGCTGAACCTGGGGATCTGGCAGGGCATCTATCTTTGCGAACACCGGGACCGCGGCGGCGCGCGGCGGCTGGTGGTCACCATTTACGGCAGTCCAGCCTGAAGGGATCTTCGTGGGAACCCTTGCAGATAAACTGACCGGCCTGTTTGCCGGCGCCTTTGAATCGGCCGGCTACGATCAAAGCTACGGCGAAGTGCGGGTATCGGACCGGCCTGACCTGTGCCAGTTCCAATGCAACGGGGCGCTTGCGGCGGCCAAACAGTACCGGGCCAACCCACGCCAGATCGCACAGAACGTAGTCGATTCCATCTCGGCGCCGGACGTGTTCGATGGGCTTTCGCTCGCCGGACCGGGCTTCATCAACATCGTGCTACGGGACGACTTCATCGCCGCCCACGTCCAGGAAGTATACGAGGACGACAGGCTGGGCTGCGAAATCACCGGGACGCCCGGCCGGATCCTCGTCGATTACGGCGGGCCCAACGTGGCCAAACCGCTCCACGTCGGCCATCTCCGGGCCGCCATCATCGGCGAGAGCATCGTGCGGATCTGCCGCTTCCTGGGCCACGAAGTGATTGGCGACGTGCACCTGGGTGACTGGGGGCTGCAGATGGGCCTCATCATCGAGGGCCTCCGGGACCGCCAACCGGGCCTGCCCTATTTCGACGCAGGTTATTCGGGGCCGTATCCTGAAGAGCCCCCCGTGACAATCGGTGACCTGGAGGAGTTGTATCCCCAGGCCAGCGAGAGAGAAAAACGCGACCCGGAATTCGCCGAGGCCGCCCGTCAGGCCACGGCCGAGCTCCAGGCCGGACGTGCGGGTTACCGCGCGCTGTGGCAACATTTCCGTGACGTGTCCGTCGACGACCTCCGGCAGAGCTACGAACGGTTGAACATCCATTTCGACCTGTGGCTCGGAGAGAGCGATACCCAGGACCGGCTTCCCGGCCTGATTGAACGACTGAAGGCGGAAGGATACGCCAGGGAAAGCCGGGGCGCCCTCGTCATAGAGGTCGATGACCCGGAAGACAAGGAATCGATCCCGCCGCTGATGCTGGAGAAAAGCGACGGCGCGGTGCTGTACGGCACGACCGACCTGGCGACCATTGACCAGCGCATCGAGGAGTTCCGGCCCGATTACATCCTCTACGTGGTCGACAACCGCCAGCAGCAGCATTTCAGGCAGGTTTTCAAGGCTTCCTACAAGACAGGCGTGGCGCCGGTTTCGACGCGGCTGGAGCACGACGGTTTCGGGACCATGAACGGCAAGGACGGGAAGCCCTTCAAGACCCGCGAGGGCGGGATCATGAAGCTGAAGGACCTGATCGGGCTGGTGACCGACCACGCCATGGCGCGTATCGAAACCATCGAATCGGTCCGCGAATACGACGAAGACGAGAAGGCGCACATCGCCCGCATCGTGGGCGTGGCCGCCCTGAAGTATGCCGACCTGATGAACCACCGCACCAAGGACTACGTCTTCGACCTGGACCGGTTTTCATCTTTCGAGGGCCGCACGGGGCCCTACATCCTCTACGCCGCCGTGCGGATCAAGTCGGTGTTGCGGCGGGCCGGCGAACGCGGCCTCAAGCCCGGTGGGATCATGGCGCCCCAAAGCGAGCCGGAACGCGACCTGGACCTCAAGTTGTCCGAATGGTCCGCGGTGGTCGGGCTGGCCTTCGAAACCCGGGCGCCGAACCACCTGTGCGAATATGCCTTCCAGCTGGCCACGGCCTATAACCGGTTCTACCATACCCACCACATCCTGAACGAGGAAGAGGCAGACCGCCGGGCCGCCTGGCTCGCCCTGTCGGGGGTCACGCTGCGCGTGCTGGAGCGGGTGCTGGACCTGCTCGGTATCGAGGTGCCGAGGCGCATGTAGCACGCCGCTGCGCATGCAGCAGCCCGCGGTGCAAGTAGCAAGCCGCGGCGCATGCGGCATCATGCAAAACCATGGGTAGGGATCTTCAGTCTATGAATATCGTATACCTCCATTCCCACGACACGGGTCGGTACATACAGCCCTACGGCCACGCCATTCCCACACCCGCCCTGCAGAAACTTGCGGAGGATGGGGTCCTTTTCAGGTCGGCCTACTGCGCGAATCCGACCTGTTCCCCGAGCCGGGCGGCCCTGCTTACTGGACAGTGGGCCCACAGCTGCGGCATGTTCGGCCTGGTCAACCGGGGATGGTCGATCCACCATCCCGAGCGGCTCATCATGCACACGCTGCGCGAGGCAGGATACGACACGGTGATGGCCGGATTCCAGCACGTGGTGAAGAACCTGGATGACGCCGGGTGGTCCCGTATCCTGCCGCGGGAGTCCGGTGAAGCGAAGGCGCCCGCCGAGGAACTCGCCGTCTCCTTCCTTTCCGAACCCCATGACCGCCCGTTCTTCCTGGACGTGGGCTTCGGCGAAACCCATCGCAGGGGAGCGGGATTCGCACCGCAACCCGACGGGGAACCGCCGGCCGATTCCCGTTACGTACGCCCGCCGGCACCGTTCCCCGATACGCCGGAGCTTCGTCGGGACATGGGCCTCTTTATCGACGCCGCACGCACGCTCGATCGGAAGATGGGGCGCGTGTTGGAGGCCATCGACCTGTCCGGACGGAGGGACGACACCCTGGTCGTCTGCACCACCGATCACGGCATCGCCTTCCCCATGATGAAATGCCATCTCACCGACCACGGCATGGGCGTCATGCTCATCCTGCGTGGTCCCGCGGGATACAGCGGCGGCAAGGTGATCGACGGCATGGTCAGCCAGATCGACCTGTTTCCGACCCTTTGCGAGCTGGCCGGGATCGAGCGGTCGGCCTGGCCGGACTGGCTGCAGGGCGTTTCACTGGACCCGCTCGTCCGAGGTGAAGCCACGGAAATCAGGGATGAAGTCTTCGCCGAGGTGAACTACCACGCGGCCTACGAGCCCCAACGGGCCGTGCGGACCCGCCGCTGGAAGTACATCCGCAGATACGGAGACCGCGAACTTCCCGTCATGACGAACTGCGACGCATCGATCACGAAAACGACCCTGATCGAGCAGGGCTGGCGCGCCCGGGCCGTGCACCGTGAACGGCTGTACGATACCGTGTTCGATCCTGGCGAGACCAGCAACCTGGCCGACCGCCCCGAATCCGCGCACGTGCTGCGCGACATGCGCGCCCGGCTGGACCGCTGGATGGCTTCCACGGGCGATCCCCTGGTCGATCACGAAGTCGTTCCCCCGGACCCCGGGGGCGTGTTGAACAGCCCCGCCGACCTGTCGGCGGCCGACGACCCCCAGTATCCCGTCTGAGCCATGCTACGTGTCTATCTGAACCACTTGCTCATCTTCCTGGACGCGGAGACTTACCGTTCCATTGGCGCGTCCGGGTTTCTGAACGGGCACTTCGCCTGTTCCGAAGAGCGGACGACCCACGACCAGGCCACGGACATGTCATGGACCGGTCGTTACTACTACGGCCGCGAGACCTATTTCGAGTTCATGAATCCGGACCGTACCTCCTGGGCGCCGCGCGACGCCCTCGCATTCGGCCTGGAGCAGGAGGGCGGATCAGAAGAACTCGCCGGCCAGCTTGAAAGGGCGTTGCAACGGGATATCACGCGGTTCAAGCGGAAGAGAAGGTACCGGGACCGGGACATCCCGTGGTTCTGGACGGTCGACATACCCCGGAAGGACGACACCCGGCTGATTTCCTGGGTGATGGAATACGATCCCGGGTTCCTGGACCGCTGGATGCCGGACCTTCCGCCGGAAAAGCCTGGCGGGGGCAAGGACCGCATCGCCAGAAGCGGGTTCCTGACCCGTTACCGTTCCGCCATCGGCGACGACCTGCCGGGCCGGCTGTTCCGGGATATCACGTCGGTTACCGTGACGCTGCCGCCCGATGAGGCGGACCTGCTCGAGGCTGAGCTGGGGGTGTATGGGTATGTTGCGATGACGATGGCCGACCACGCGGATCCGAGTGAGGACGATGGTGCGGGTCCCGTACTGGAACCAGGCGCGGACGATGCTGCGAGATCGGGGTCGAGCGTGGGCGATGGCGCCGGGTTGGGGCCGGAGATCACGAAACGCACATCTTTCCGCGGCCCGGACCTGGATATCGTGGTAGAATGGTCATCCGGTACCGGCGGCCTGGCCGGGGAAGGCGCCGGCCCCGCCGGGTCCGCGGTAGCCTGTCCCTTCGGCGACGGTTACGGCATCACCGAATTCTCCATGGAGACGCAACCGGTCTCCGTCACCACGACCCACACCTTTGGCCCCGCGTGCCGCCTTACCCTGGACAGGACGGGGAATGCTGCCTGGTCGTTCAGGCCGAACGCGGGGTGATATCAGCAGGCGGACTCGGGACAGGTCCTGCACAGGTGCCGGTTCACGAGATGGGTCGTCGCGAGCAGGACGCCCCCGGTTACGTGGAGGATTACTTCGAAGCTTCCTTCGGCCGCCAGGAAACCCGTAACGATTACCCCCACGGCCAATACGAGGGTGAGAAACGCCCTCCACCTCCTGTGGTGCCTCACACCCGCAACCACGCTCCCGGCCGCGAGCAGAACCGCGCCGATTATGGCGTACTCGGCGGGCTCGCCGGCCAGGAATCCGATACCCAACAGCGGAAGGAACGTCACCACCATCGGCAAGGCCAGGCAGTGGATCGCGCATGCAGTCGACACGATCACGCCGATGTTGTCTACGGTTCCTCTGAAATTCGGAGGCCGGCTCATCCGGCGCCACGGATCCTGCCGAGCCCGACCCAGGCGCCCGCGCCTGCCAGCCCGACCAGTATGATCAGTGCCGAAAGCGGTAACACCGCGCGCCGGCTTACGTCGCCTATGGACTCGTCTACGAAATTGAAACCCGGTAATGTGGGAAGCACATCCACCGACATCTTCTCCCCAGCCAGGATCGCGGGCACGAAGAACGACTGCCACTGACCGGCGAAATCACGCACCTGCGACTGAAACCGGGCAAACCGCGCATCACCCGTTCCCGCCGCGTCGATCAGCAGCTCCTGGACCAGGAGCGCGGGGGAGAGAAACCGGTACCGGCGGACCAGTTCGTTCTGCGCGTCACGTCCTGTCCTGTGTCGCTCCGATACCTCTTCCAGGCGCCTGTTCACCGCATCCGTCGCGGCCCACGCGAGGGCGGCCCGGTTGGGTTCATCGGCCGCGTCGCCACCGGTCAGTTCGGGATGGTCCTCGAGGTAACGGGCAAGCAGCTCGCTTCGGCGGTTCACCGCGTCGTTCGAAGCTTCGCGCTGGGCAGTAATCATCTCCACCCGTGATGGAAGCGGGTGGAAGAGGCCCGCGGCGATGTTGATGGCGGCCGGCAGCACCACCACCAGTACAAGCCAGGCACCCACCAGTACCGTGGCGTTCCAGGAGGATGAACGGCCGAGGCTGTTCACCCAGGCGGTGAGCGAGAACCAGAACAGCGCGTATACCGTCAGCGCCGCGCACCAGAGGAGTACCCTTCCGAGCGGTTCCGAAGATCCGAAACCTCCCGAGATCAGTACGCCGATCAATGACACCCCGACGGCCGCGGCCAGGACCAGCAGGGCGCGGAAGGCGAGCTTCGCGGTCACGAACCGCCGCGCCGATACGGGCTGGGAAAGCGTAAGGGCCAGGGTGCCCTGTTCGCGTTCCCCCGATAAAACGTTGAAACCCATGGCCAGCACGAGCAAGGGCAACAGATAGATCGCGACGAAGGCTAGGTCGAATCGTCCCACCATGAGGTTGAGCGGGTTCTCCACCTCGCCGTTCTGCAGGAACGTGGTTTCGTTGGTGTAGATGCTGACGTCGTAGTAGTAAGGCAGCAGGTCGCTTTGCCCCACCGCCAGGGCGGTCAGGGGACCGGGATCCAGCGCGACGGACCGCGCGCCCCGGGCGCCTCCCATCACGTTGGCGGATCGGGGGTCGCGAAAGGGGGAGGAAGGCTCGGCTCCGTTCTGGATGGCCGTCAATTCACTTTCCAACGCCTCGATCCGTTGGACATTCCCGTCCCGTACGACCTGAACCGTGTTTTCCTGGAATCGGACCCAGGCCATGCCGTTGGCCAGTGCGTAGGCGAAGAGGACGACAAACAGGGGCAGGACGATCCTCAGGGTACGATCGGCCGCAAGAAGGCGCCACTCGTTGAGCAGGATGGTCTTTGTGGTCTTGGTCTGCATGATCAGGCCACCTCCGCGCGGCGTACGGCGTACGTGGCGGACACAAACGCAGCGGCCAGCCATAGTCCGAGCATCAGGATCGAAAGGAACCGGTTCTTCAGGACCCACGACACTTCCGGCGCGTCGTACCGGAAGGGCGGCATCTGCGACCAGTAATCGGCGGCGGCCAGGTAGGTCTCACCGGTGCGGGAGTTCTCCGTCAGATCGCCGTTCAAGCGCTCCACCAGATCCCTTCGATATTCCTCCGCGGCGCTGGCGAAGTGGCGGTGCTGTTCGACATCGGTCCCGGCCAGGCCCATGGAAAGCGTCCGAACCGCCAGCAGCGGCGCCGTCACGGCGAGCGCTTCGTGTACGTATCCTTGGCGCTCGAAGGTGTCCCATAGCGCACCGTAATTGCGGTCGAAGATCTGGTTTCCGAACTTCTCGCTTTCCTGCAGGAAGACCCCTATCGCATTGATGGGGAGGTCTTCAGCCCGCTCCAGATTATACTGGGCCAGAAGGTTTTGCGTCACGGCGGCCCGGTCGGGACGGGCAACGCCCTCGACGCCGTCGGCCATCTCCTGTTCGAGGGTGTGGGCGAACTCGATCGCGGACGGCGTAGGGTACAGCCATTTCGACAGATCCACCGCAACGCGGGGCGCCACGAGTCCGTTCACCACCCAGATGGCCAGCAAAACGACCAGTGCAGCCCGCGCCGAAGGGGCCCGGGCCGAAACTGCGAGGGACAGCCCAATGAACGTTGCGAAGTAGGCGAGGTAAATGCCGGTAAGTACCACACCGCGTACCAGCGGGGACGTCGCCGGCCCCGGGCTTCCCACGACGATGGCGGCCGCGCCCACGATTGCCGCGGGTACCAGGAGCAGTGCCAGGGCCGCCGCTATGCCGAGCGCCTTGCCCATGGCGAGTTCGAGGCGTCCGACGCCCGTAGCCAGGAGCTGCCGCAGCGTGCCCCGCTCCCGCTCGCCGGCGAGCGCGCCAAAGGTCAACAGGATGATGAGAAGCGGCACCAGGTGCTGAAGGACCTGCGCCGCCGTCAACGCGCCGATGCGTTGCGCCGGGGTCGCGTCCTGTGCGGGACGCAACAGGAAATCGTTCTGCCTGTGGGCTTCCAGGAACACCGACGTCCCCGCATAGGGATCCACCCCTTCATCGACGAAGGACAGCGCCAGCCGGGGCTTGAACGCGTATACGCCGTAGTGTGCCGCGGAGTGGGGGTTCTTCTCGCCCTGTGATTCCCAGTGGTCGCGGGCGGTTGCCTGGGCGGCGGCGAGTTCCTTCTGCGCATTGCGCGCCTGGACCCATCCCGTTCCCAGCGAAACCAGGAGCAGCGCGCCTACCAGGGCGGCGCACCAGCGAAAGCGGCCGTCCCGCACCACGTCCATGAATTCCTTTCGGACGATATGGCTGATCATAGTTGGCTCCTAATCGTGCATGTGTTCGAGGTAGATGCGTTCGAGATCCGCGTGGCCGATTTCGTCGGTGGTCATCTCCGCGACGAGGCGGCCGTGCCGCATGATCCCGACCCGCGTTCCGGTTTCCTTCGCGCGAAAGAGGTCGTGGGTCGCCATAAGCACCGCTACGCCCCGGTCCTTGAGCTGCTCCAGCAATTCGGAGAACTCGTTCGAAGCCTCGGGATCGAGGCCGGACGTCGGTTCGTCGAGGAGCAGGGCGTCGGCCTCCTTGGCGATGGCGATCGCAATGCCGACTTTCTGCCTCATGCCCTTCGAATACGCGGATACGCGGGAATGGACCGCATCCGCCTGGAGTCCCGCCTCGCCGAGGATCTCGGTGAGGCGATCCGTCGACAGGGATTCCTTCCCGCCCAGCGCGGCGAAGTAGGCCAAGTTTTCCAGGCCGCTCAGGTTGCTATAGAGCATGACCTGCTCGGGAACGTAGGCGAGGTGCGTTTTGGATTTCAGCGGCTCCTCGGCGACGTCCAGACCCATCACGTGAGCGCTTCCGGACGTCGGCTCCAGAAACCCCAGGAATAGATGGATCGTCGTCGTTTTCCCAGCGCCGTTCGGGCCCAGGAGGCAGTAGATTTCCGACGGGCCGACACGGAGATCCAGGCCGACAACGGCCTCTATTTCGTCATAATGCTTGGACAGCGATCGGGCTTCCAGCACGGGCGCCAACGTGGCGCCTGCCGAATCGGCCGGGGTTTCAGCCTCATCGACGGTCTGTACTTCGCTCGTGTTCTTCATCCGGGATTCCGGACCGGATTCCATAGATATTCCCTCCGGTTGCGTGGAGTATACTTGATCCCTGGCCGCGCCAACGGTACGACTTCGGATCTCTTTTTCCAGGAAGTTAAAGCCACCGATGCGCAGGACGGATTTGACGGCGCAAAATCAGCGAACGGGCATAAGGAACTGAACGAACAATGTGAAATACGAAAAGGGAGGGTCTTTCAGGCGGGTGGGGCCCGGGAGTCGTGTCCGCGGGTCGACGCATCAAGGGGATGCGCAGGAGTGTACACGCCGGAGATACGGTGTATCGGCGCATCGGGGATGTCGTGCACGCCGAAGCGATCGATGGTATCGATGATCGGCGGTCCCTGGACATGACAGGGAACACAGGTGCCGTTTACGCATTCTTCGTCGTGTTCGTGGTCATGGGGCGTCGCCGAGAGCACGAAGAGGGCGACGGCAATAATCGCGGCCCAACGTTGCAGGGTCAACCAGTCTGGTCGCATGTCGGCGAACATAGTACGCCCTCGAAGCCCTGTCAAGTGCCTTCAACACTTCATCGGTCCCGGAATACCTTCTACGATTTTAAATGTAACCACCCGGTTCTCTTGAATCTATTTACGCTCCGCGCCGGCGGTGATTACGCTCCGCGCCGGCGGTGATTACGCTCCGCGCCGGCGGTGATTACGCTCCGCGCCGGCGGTGATTACGCTCCGCGCCGGCAGTAATTACGCTTCGCGCCGGCAGTAATTACGCTTCGCGCCGGCGGTGATTACGCTCCGCGCCGGCGGCCTCGCAGAATCCCAACAGGGTTCGAAACAGGGTCAACGCCTCGATGTCGTCCAGGCTTCGCATGCGGAACGATCCTTGCCAGTTTATTAAGTCCACGTCTCCTTCGAGCACATCCGTCCCCCAAAGTATACGTACGTTCTTCCCCCGAGGACCCCATACGGCCGGGTCGGTAGGTCCGAACAGCGCGATAACCGACGTGTCCGCGGCCGCGGCCAGGTGGGTCATGCCCGAATCGTTGCCGATCATCGCCCGGCACCTGGCATACAGGGCGGCCATTTCCACGAGGGACCGGTCCTCGAATACCAGGACATCGCAGTTTTTGATCCAGGGCCGCAGGCGGCGACGGACCATTTGATCCGCCGGCCCGAAGGTGATTACCGGCCTGAAGCCCGATTCGGCCAACAGGTCGATCATTGCCCCGTAGTGTTCCGTCGGCCGGCATTTCTCCGCGCCCCCGCTTCCGGGATGGATGGCAACCAGCCTTTGTTCGTTTTCCAGCTTTCGAACGTCGTCCGAGGCGGCGCTTAACGGTACGTCGACCCGGGGAGGATCGACCGAAGTACCGAAGCCCAGGGGTTTCAGTGCATCCATCAGCACGCGGGTCATGTGGATTCTCGGGCCGTCGAGGGGTCGGGACCGCCCGGTCAGCACCGGGCCGGATGCAAACCTTCGGAGGTTCTCCGCGAACACGCCATCGGGATCGGGCAAATAGGAGAGTATGGCGTCGTAGGATCGCAACCGCCGAATCAAGCTGCCGGGCAGTTTTCGCGGCACGGAGGTGTCGGACGGCACCGTTTCCGACACGAACAGCGGGGTTACGTCCCGGCCATCTACCGGCAGCACGCCGTCCACGAACCCGCAGTGCTTCAACAGCGATAGCCTGACCGGATCGCCCATCATGTCGATGGACAGGCCGCTGTAGCGCTTCGTTAACGCGGAGAGCACGGGGAGCGTAAGGATCATGTCCCCGACCGCCCCCGATCGGACGATCAGCACACGCTTCATGCTTCCAGGTCGAAGGTGGCGCCGACCCCCGATTCCGCCGCCCGTTCGTAGGCCAGCCGTGCGGTGACCGCGTCCTCCATGGCGTAACCCACGGATTTGAACACGGTGATCTCCTTGTTGCTGGTCCGTCCTTCCTTCCTCCCGGTCACCAGTTCGGTCAGTTCGGCGCGGACGTGGTCCCTGGGGATGTCGCCCGCCCGCAGGGGAACGATGATGTCGCCCGCTTCCTCGAAAGCGCCTTCGTACGTATCGACGAAGACGCGGGCCCGCTGGATCAACCCGGTGTCCAGTTCCTGCGAGTCTGCGGTGAAGACGCCCACGGCGTTCACGTGCGTGCCGGGACGAACCAGGCCGCCGTCGAAGAGGGGCGACTTGCTCGACGTGCAGACCGCCAGCACGTCCGCTTCGGCCGCGCAATCGGCGGCGGTGTCCGACAGGCGGCAGGACAGCCCCCGGGATGCGAGGTCATCCGCGAGTGCTTGTCCCCGCTCGGCCGTCCGGTTGTAAACGACGATCCGTTCGATGGGGCGGACCGCCGTGATCGCGTCCACGTGGAACCGGCCCTGGACGCCCGTCCCGATGACGCCCAGTACCCTGGCCTCCTTGCGCGCCAGGTACTTCGTGGCCACCGCGGACGCCGCCGCCGTGCGTATGCCGGTGAGGAAAGTGGCGTCCATCAGGGCGATGAGCCGGCCGGTCTCCGCGTCGCACAGCACGTAAAAACCCGTGATCATCGGAAGGCCCCTGGATGGATTGTCGTGGAACGCGGAAACGACCTTGGCGCCCAGTGTGTGCGATCCGGCGAGGTAGGCTGGCATGAAGAGCGCGACGGAGGGCCGGTCCGCTACGTGGACGGGCAGGCGGACGGGCACGTCGTCTTTGTCGCCCGCGGACCGAAACCCCTCTTCCACGGCTTCGATGACATCCGGCATGGTGAGGACGGAAGCCATGTCCGATCGCGACAGAAGACGTACCTGGCTCATGCAAGACTCCAGTCGGAAGACGGTATCCCGGTGTGTTGATCGACCGAGAAACTGATTGCCCGGACAGGCGGTCCGGATTAGATTGTATAATCGTCCTTGAAGCTGCAATCAATGACAATCTGATAGAATCCGTGGAGTCAAGGCTCGCCGCCGAACGCCTCGATCCGGGTCGCCGGGAGCCCAAAGCAACCGTCCGGACCAACCGGCCGGACACGCACCAGGGAGCAGGTATGCGCGAACGCCAGAAGGAACTCCGGAGACAGCGGTTTCGCAAGGAGCAGAGGCGCAAGGCCGCGATCCGTGACATGAAGAGAAAGCGTAAGGTAAAGCCGTCCAAGTAGCCATGGTGGAACCCCCTGCAGGTAAGGCATGAACGACACATCGGATGCGGCGAAGGATTACGTCCTCCACACGGCCCAGGAACACAACGTCAAGATCATCCAGTTGTGGTTTACGGACATTCTGGGTTTTCTGAAGAGTTTTTCCATCACCGTGGAGGAACTGGAAGACGCCCTGGAGGACGGCGAAGTCTTCGACGGCTCGTCCATCGAGGGATTCATCCGGCACAGCGAGGAGGACATGATCGCCATGCCGGATCCCAGCACGTTCCAGATCCTGCCGTGGCGCCCTGACGCCCGGAAGAGCGCCGTGGGCAGCATGTTCTGCGACATCCTCGAACCCGACGGTGCCAGGCCCTACGAGGGCGACCCCCGCCAGATCCTGAGAAGGAGCCTCCAGCGCGCGGCTGAGCACGGGTTCACCTTCTATGTCCAGCCCGAACTGGAATACTACTACCTGAAATCCAGCGAAGGTCCGCCCCAGCCCCTTGACCAGGGCGGCTACTTCGACCTCACCCCCCTGGACTGGGCGACGGACCTGCGGCGCGACACCGTGATGGCCCTCGAAGAAATCGGTATCGGCGTCGAGTTCAGCCATCACGAGGGCGGTCCCAGCCAGAGCGAGATCTCCCTGCGGTATACCGACGCCATGACCATGGCGGACTATACGATGGCCTACCGCCTCGTGGTGAAGGAAGTGGCCCTCCGGCACAACGTGTACGCCACCTTCATGCCCAAGCCCCACGTCGGCCACAACGGGAGCGGGATGCATGTACACCTTTCGCTATTCCGCGGTGACGAAAACGCCTTTTTCGACGAAGGCATGGAATACCACCTGTCGGATACGGGCCGGGCCTTCGTCGCCGGGCTGATGCGCCACGCTCCCGAGACCATGCTGGTCACGAACCAGTGGGTCAACTCGTACAAGCGACTGATCGCCGGTTACGAGGCGCCGCTCTTCGTTTCGTGGGCGTTGCACAACCGGGCGGACATGATCCGGCTGCCAACCTATAACCCCTCGAAACATGAAGCCATGCGCGTGGAGTACCGCGCCCCCGATCCATCCTGCAACCCCTACCTGGCCTTTGCCGTCATCCTCTCCGCGGGCCTGGCGGGTATCGAAAACGGGTACGAACTCGGTCCACCGGCGGAGGTCGACCTGTCCAGCATGTCCCAGGAGGAACGCCGGAAGCTGGGCATACGGTCCCTGCCCAAAGACCTGAACGAGGCGATCAAGCTGGCAGAAGGAAGCGAGTTGCTGGTGAATTGTCTCGGCGAAGAGGTCTTCGACAAGCTGATCGAGAACAAGCAGGAAGAGTGGGAACGGTACCGGTCCCAGGTCACCGACTACGAACTGAAAACATACATGTCCCTGCTGTAGCCATTACTCAAGTCCCGCCCCCGCCCACGCGTTCCGCGGCGAGTATCCGCCGGCGGCGTCCGGATCATCCGCGACCAGCGCCACCAGGCTCCGCTCACCGGCCCGTTCGACGATCCGCAGACTGCGGATTCCGATCCTTGCGTCCGCGAGCCGCCTTGCCACTTCCGCCAACGAACCGGGTCTGTTTTCGAGATCGAGCACAAGAGCGTCCTCGGTTACCGCGCGGTAACCCGCATCCTTCAGAATCCTGAGCGCGGCGTCATAGCGGTCCACGCGCAATACGATGATGCCGCTCTCCCCCACCATGCGGGCCTCTATGAATTCGATGTTGATTCGGGCACGGGCGAGCGATTCGGAGATGGCCGCCAGGGTGCCGGGAGGTTCTTTTACCGGGATGATGATTTCATTCATGTTGATTTCTCGTTTGCTCGCTGCATATCGTCGATGAATTCCTCAAGCGTTTCCCAGGATATACCGGGCAAGGCAATGAGGTGCGCAATGTCGCCGGAACCGGCCAGCACCCATTTGTCCATGATGGCCTTCGGCGGCCGGGGAAAGACGACCGTGACCGAGTATGGATTGCGCCAGGCCTCCACGCCGATCTCGTTCAGCGCCTTCTCCGCATGGGCCGCTTTCCGCAGGGACTCGCCGACCAGGTCTCGGAACCCGTCGTCGCCGTGCAAGCGCAGGGCATACCAGAGCATCAGGGGTGTAATCGCGTTTCTGGATCCGCTTATGGTGGTATCGAGCGCGCCTACGTATTCGACTGAACGGGAAATACGTTCCATGTGGGTCTTCCGTACCATGGCCACGCCGCACGGCAGGGGAGATCCGATCATCTTGTGCCCCGAAATGGAAATGCTGTCGGCGCCATCGCCGAAGTGCCAGGGCGGCGGATCGTCCACGAAGGGCAGGATCATGCCCGAAAAGGCCGCGTCGACATGGATGTACGCGTTCGGCGTGCACTGTCTTTCGAGGACTTCCCGAATGCGGTCCAGCCGGTCGATGGCGCCGGTCATCGTCGTGCCGGTATTGGCGAACACGATAGGCGGCACGTCGCGGTGGATCCGGATGCTCTCCTCCAGGTCCCGGTAGTCCATTTCACCGTTGTGGCCGCTTCGAATCATAATGTTGCGCGTATGTTGCAGCCTTAGTATCTTGCTGACGCTGTAATGCGTATCCTCTGAGAAATAGACGAGGCCGTCCGGATAGATCTCCCGGGCGAGATAGAGGCCGTACATGTTCCCCTCCGTCCCGCCGTTGGTAACGTAACCCCAGCAATCATCGTTACCGATCCCCGTCAGGCGGGCAAAGGTCATGATCACCTCGCGTTCGAACTCGTGGGTGTTCATGCGGAAGTTGCTGCCCGAAAACGGATCGCCCAGGTTGTTGACGGCAAACTCCATGAAACGGTAGAGCGGGGCGAAATCGAACCGGTGATTGCACGGATAGCCGATGGATACCTTCCTGAGGGAGGTCAGTCGCTCGTAGAGCGCATCCAGCCTTTCCGTGCTTCGCTCGTCGAGAACGGCCGAATCGGCAACCGGGTCGGGGAATGCAGGTTTCGTGGTCATAACGTGTCGTGTATTCCGTGGGTCTATCGCTTTGTTCCACCCCTTATAGTTAAACGGAGATGATCCGGGGAACGTTCCAGCATCCCGGAGAGATCCGCGGCTTGGATCAACGGTCCGCGGCCCGGATCAACGGTCCACGGCCCGGATCGACCATGCCAGGTGTAATTTACACTAAAATCGATCAGGGAGTCAGGTAATCACGAATAACCGAACGGTACCAGAGGCGGGGGAAGTCGGAACACCGCTGGTCACAGACGCCAACCGCCTGGCAGCCATCGACTGGATGCGCGGCCTCGTCATGGTCCTGATGGCCATCGACCACGCTAGTCTTGCATTTAACGGCGGCCGCCTCGGCGACGATTCGTGGTACGCGCACGAGGCCGGAACCGAACTGCCCGCCGCCCAGTTCTTTACCCGCTGGATTACCCACCTTTGCGCGCCGACCTTCGTCTTCCTGGCCGGGACCGCGCTGGCGCTGAGCTTCGAGCGGCGCAGTCTGGTGGGGGCGCGCGACCGCGACCTGGACTGGCACCTGTTCAAGCGGGCGCTCGTCATCCTGGCTTTCGAACTGCTGTGGTGGTCGCCGTTCAGCCTCCAGGTCCTGTTTGCCATCGCCATGGGCCTGATCTGCATGATCCCCTTGCGGCGCCTGTCCACCCGCACACTGCTGATCACCGCCCTTTCGATTCTGTTCCTGTACGAAGCCGCGTTCTGGGGCATCATGCACCTGGGCGGCATTACGGCCGACATGATTCGCGAGGTGACGAGTATGCCGGTGCCGGACGGAGAATTCGATCAGGAAGCGATGAACGAGGCGGCCGCCCAGGTCCGCAACCTGGGCTGGATGAGCGTCTTCAACCCGTTTTTTCATCCGGGACTGCTCGTTAAGATCGGCCCCATACCCCTGTGGGTGCAGTATCCCTTCGTGCCCTGGCTGGGGATGATGATCCTGGGCTGGCTGCTGGGACGTTACCTGGTACAACAATCGATCGCACCGGCGCCGTCGCCCGATGTTTCAAGTGGGTCGCCCATCGAAGCGCCCGCCGACACGCCACGGTCCTCGATGCCGGTCGAGCGCCTGCTGGTCACGTCGGGGCTTCTGGCACTGGGACTGTTTGTGCTGTTCCGCGCCTTGAACGGATATGGCAACATGCTGCTCCTGCGTGAGGACTTTTCGCTGATCCAGTGGCTTTATGTCAATAAATACCCGCCAAGCCTGACCTTCGCACTCCTTGAGTTGGGGCTGATGGCCCTGATTCTGTCCGGTTTCTTCCGGTACCAGCGCAATCTGAAAGGTCCGATCCGTTACCGGAATCCCCTGCTGGTTTTCGGCCAGACCGCCTTCTTCTTCTACCTGATTCACATGCACATTCTGATCTTCAGCGCACTGGCCCTGGGCATGTTCATGCAGCAGGGACTGGGCGCCGCCTACCTGGCCGCCCTCGGGGTGCTGATCCTGCTCTATCCGGTGTGCCTGTGGTTCCGCCGTTTCAAAGCCCGCCGACCCAAAGGCTGGGTAAGGTATATCTAGTCCGGGCTCACCCGCTGTTCACGATTCATCAAAACGCATGCCAATCCGCTTCAGTCCGGCGGAAGTCGGAGCAGGATCTTCTCGATGGAATCCTGAATGTTGCTGATGGATTCCTTGATTTCCGCGAGCGTATTTTCAACAGAAGCTTTGAATGAGTTTATTCTGCCTATCCATATTCCGATGCTTAAAACACTGCCGATCGCGCCCAAGAGTACGGCGTATGTGACTGGGTTCTCCCACATGGTCTTCTCCGATTGTGCGAACTGTGTGTGAAACTGATGACTTCGTTCTTCTGTGTGCAGCTTCAGTCTCCGGTGACGGCGGTGTGGCCATCCTTCCGAACTCATAAATTGCGGCCGTTCATCTCTCGAAGCGTTTCCTTGATCTCCCCGATGTCAGATTCAACGCGATCGAACCGCTGATTGACGTCTGTCCGAACCTCCTTGATCTCTTTTCGGATCTCCCCGATGTCAGATTCAATGCGATCGAACCGCTGATTGACATCTGTTCGGACCTCCTTGATCTCTTTTCGGACCGCCTCGATGTCGGATTCAACGCGATCGAACCGCTGATTGACGTTCTTTACGTCCTTTCTTGTAGATAGTACAACTTCTTTAAGAACATCTATTGAGCGCAATATCTGTTCTTCCGTGTTTGTATCTGAGATACCTTTCAACATGACCACCTCCCTATGCAACTGAAATGACCGATTGGTCGACGGCATTCACGAATGGTACAGGAACGGGTACCGGCCATGCTGCAGATTACGCGCGGCACAACACACGTCCTAATGGGAATAGTCAGAATTGAAAGGGATATATCGTGGTTTTTCTGGTTTGTTCCATCACCGATAAGACACAGTACCGCATCCGCGCCCCAACCGGTGCTTCGGCAGAGGCGCCCATTTGGCTATGAAAGATGGTTCGATGAAGGTCAGACCGTCAGCCGGAGGTATGGACGATTCGCCAACCAGGCGTTTCGACTGACGACTTCGCAGAGGATAGAATGCAGCCGGCTACCAGCCGACTACCAGCCCGCTACCACCCGGGCGGATTATCCTGCCAGGTGCGGCCGATGTAGTCGAAGAAGGTGATGATGAGGAGAATGAGCAGCCAGAAGATGGCGGCGGCGGCGGCAAGCTTGGTCTGGCCGGGGCTGAACTTCAGGTGCATGAAGTACAGGATCACCAGTATGGCCTTGACGCTGGCGATGAACATGGCCACAGGCGTGTTGAGAAAGCCCAGTTCCATGGTGGCCGCCCACACGGTCACGGCGGTGAGGACCAGCAGCGCCGTGAAGATGGTCAGGTAGTTGGCCGTCGTGGCGATGTGGGGGCCGTGGTGGTCCCCGTGGCCGCCTTCGGCTTGATGGCCGCCTTCTTCGGCTTGATGGCCGTGTTCGGCGTGTTCAGTCATGATAAGATTCCTATACGGCCAGTCCGCCGATGAGGTACAGCAGCGGGAAGAGGAAGATCCAGACCAGGTCGACAAAGTGCCAGTACAGGCCGAAATTCTCGATCGGCGCGTAGTACTCGGTGGTGAACTTGTCCTGCCAGACGCGGATCAGCAGCCAGACGATGAGCACGAGTCCAATGAGGACGTGCAGGCCGTGCGTTCCGGTCATGCAGAAGTAGAAGCCGTAGAACAACTGGATGGTCTGCCCGTCGCCCACGCCGGTCCAAAGGAAATTGTAACCGGGAATCAGGCCGTCGTGCAGTTTGTGGGAGTACTCGATGTACTTGTTCACCATGAACACGAGGCCGAGTACGAGGGTCAGCACCAGGAAGATCAGGATGTGGTTCTTCTTGCCGAGCTGGGCCGCCCGTACGGCGAAGGCCATGGTGACGCTGCTGGTGATCAGGGCGACGGTGTTCAGGCCGCCCAGGAAGACGTCGAGGTTCTGGCTTCCGATGACGAAGGAGTCGTAGTACTCGCTCCGGTAGATCGAATATCCCAGGAAGAACCCGCCGAAGAACATGACCTCCGTCAGCAGGAACAGCCACATCCCCAGGCTCGCGGCATCGTTCTGCTGTTCCATGTCGTCGAACTGATGACGCATGTAGTCGGGATGCGCGGCGTGTTCATCGTGGCCGTGGACGGCCGTTTCCGTACTGGCTGACAAGATCGTGCTCCTTCAAAGATGGACTGGGCACGCTGTGCGCCCGCGGGCTTCAGTGCGCCGCCGACGCGCGTGCTGCCCGCGCGGATTACGCGTGTTCGCGCTCTTTCGTTTCCTCTTCCTCGTGCACCGGGTTCTCGATCACCTCGCCGTAGTCGTACGGCTCCTCCTCCACGATCGGCGTCGTCGGGAAGTTGTGCTCCGGCGGCGGCGATGACAGGATCCATTCCAGTCCCGTGGCACGCCACGGATTCGGCCCGGCGATCTTGCCGTTCTTCAGCGACCAGAGCAGGTAGATCACGGGCACGATGAAGGCCACGGCCAGCACGGTGGCGCCGGCGGATGACATGATGTTCAGCAACTGCCACTCCTCCGGGTAGACGTGGTAACGGCGCGGCATGCCGAGATAGCCCACGATGAACTGTGGGAAGAACGTCATGTTGAATCCGGCGAAGATCAGGAAGGCGGCCAGGCGCGACCATCCTTCCGGGTACATGCGGCCGGAGATCTTGGGCCACCAGAAGTGCAGTGCGGCCATGAAAGCCGTCACCGCGCCGCCCACCATGACATAGTGGAAGTGGGCCACCACGAAGTAGGTGTCGTGCATGTGGATGTCCAGCCCCATGATGGCCAGGAAAACGCCGGTGAGGCCGCCAATGGAGAAGAGCCCGATGAAGCCCAGGGCGTAGAGCATGGGGGCGTCATAGGACACCGAACCCCGGTAGATGGTCGCCATCCAGTTGAACACCTTGATCGCCGACGGCACCGCCACGAGCATGGTGATGAAGGAAAAGACCATGCCGGCATAGATCGACTGGCCGCTCACGAAGAGGTGATGTCCCCAGACGAAGAAGCCCAGGACCGCGATCGAAACGCTGGACATGGCGATAAATTCGTATCCGAAGATCCGCTTCCGGCTGAAGGCGGCGATGACCTCGGAGATCACGCCCATCCCGGGCAGGATCATGATATACACGGCCGGATGGGAGTAGAACCAGAACAGATGCTGGAACAGGACCGGGTCGCCGCCCAGGGCGGGATCGAAAATGCCGATATGCAGCCCGCGCTCGACCATCATGAGGGCCAGGGTAATGGCGATGACCGGCGTGCCGAGGACCATGATCAGGCTGGTGGCGTACATGCCCCAGACGAAGAGGGGCATCTTGAACCAGGTAATGCCCGGCGCCCGCATCTTGTGGATGGTCACCATGAAGTTCAGCCCGGTCAGGATGGAGGAGAATCCGGCGATGAAGGCCGCCATGCCCGCCAGGATCACGTTGCTGTTGGAATAAGTGCTGCTGAAGGGGGTGTAGAAGGTCCACCCCGTGTCCACGCCGCCGAGCAGGGTGGTCAGCACGCCGAAAGTCCCGCCGAAGATGAAGAGGTACCAGCTCATCAGGTTCAGCTTCGGGAACGCCACGTCCTTGGCCCCGATCATGAGGGGCATGATGAAGTTCCCGAACACGGCCGGTATGGACGGGATCAGGAAGAAGAAGATCATGACGATGCCGTGCATGGAAAAGGCCACGTTGTACTGGTCGGCTTCCATGAGATCCGCCTCGGGCGTCGCCAGTTCCAGGCGGATCAGGCTGGCGAAGGTGCCCCCGATCAGGAAGAAGAAGGTGATCGAGAACAGGTACAGCAGCCCCACGCGCTTGTGGTCCATCGTCAGCAGCCAGGACTTGATCGTATAGGCCGCGTTCAGAAAATGGTCGCGGGGCATCCGGTGTTCGGCGGCTCCCGGTTGCGCAATCGTGCTCATTGGGCGCCCTCCGTGCTGGGCAGTGTCTTGATGTAGGATATCAGATTAAAGATGTTGGTCTCCGTGATCTGACCCTGGTAGGTCGGCATGATCGACGGATAGCCGGCCACGAGGCGGACCCGGGGATTGACGATGGATTCCCGGATATAGGCTTCATCGATCAGGATGCGCTCGCCGCTGGCGAGGACCTCCTCCGTGCCGAATTTCCCGTTCAGGGACGGTCCCCTTGCCGCGGCCTGGTCGCTGTGGCAGGTATCGCAGTTCAGCTGCGAGAAGAGCCGCGCCCCGGCTTCCTCGGGCGTTTCGTCGGCCACGCCGCCGCCCAGCCAGTTCTGGTAGTCTTCCGGTTCCATGGCGTATACGCTTCCGACCATCAGCGAATGTTCGGTGCCGCAGTATTCGGCGCAGAACAGGTGGTACTTGCCGGGTTTCGTCGCCTCGAAGGTCAAAGACGTGTACCGGCCGGGAATCACGTCGTTCTTCACCCGGAACGCCGGGATGAAGAAGCTGTGTATGACGTCCTCGGACGCCATGGTCAGCTTCACCGGCGTGTTGATCGGCACGTGCATTTCGTTGATTTCCCGCTGGCCCGTGGGATGCTGCACGTGCCACATCCACTGCTTGCCGACCACGTAGTATTCCATGGCGCCTTCCGGAATCTGGTACACCCGGAAGAAGAGCCAGACGCCCCAGGCGAACATGATCAGCATGAGGACGAGCGGTATGGCGGACCACGTGATTTCGAGGCCCAGGTGGCCGTGCGTCTGCGTTTCCGCCTGCTGGTCCTCGGTGCGGCGGCGGTACTTCATGGCGAAAAGAAAGATCAGCACGCAGATCAGAGCCATGAAGAATATGCTGACGGCCACTACGAAAAAATACAGCAGGTCGACGTCGAAGGCAAAGGTTGATGCGATCTCGGGATGCAGTTGGAATTGGTTGTTCATACGCTCACTTTACGGTTATGTCCGGCCTCAACGTCCGGCCTTCATCGTCCGGTTACGCATCTTCCGCGTGTTTGTTCCGTTCACGCCGCCGGCGGCGGTCCCGCTTGAACATGACGACCATGAAGGAACCCATGGCCAGCAGCGTGGCCAGCCCCGCGAGCCGCATCGCGTTCATGATGGCTACGCCGTACCGGCCCTGCTCGGGATCGTAGTTGAAACAGTACAGCATGATCTGGTCGAACACGTTGCCCAGTTTCTCCTCGGAAGATTCGATGATGGCCAGCCGGATGTCTTCCGACGGGTACTCGATCCCGAAGAAGTAGTGCGATACCGTGCCCTTCGGACTGATGATCATGATGGCGCTGCCGTGGACGAACTGTCCTTCCGTTTCGTCGTAGACGTAGTTGAAGCCCACGGATTCGGTCAGCGCGTCGATCGCCGGCGCTTCGCCCGTGAGGAAATGCCAGCCTTCCTCGGTACCGGGCCGCCCGTAGCGCTGGGTGTAGACCGCCTTCTTCTGCGACGCGAGCGTCGGGGATTCCCGGGGATCGAAACTGACGGTCACCACTTCGAATTCCTCCCCGATACTGTAATTCAGGGGGGCCAGGCTGCGGTTGAGCCCGTTGAGCACTTCCGTGCACAGCATGGGGCAGTCGTAGTAGACCAGCGTCAGGATGACCGGCTTGTCGTCGAAGTAGCTGCCGAGGCTTACCGGCGCGCCCGTTTCATCCGTGAATTCGAGATCCAGGGGCAGGGAGACGCCGATTCTCTGCTCGATGCCCACGTGCCTGAGGATTTCAGGCGTGGCGCTCGCGTCCAGGCCGGGTCCCGAACCGATATCCTTCATGACGGCCGGACCGCTTTCGCCTTCCTGCCCGCACGCCCCGCCGGGTGCCGTGATCATGACCGCGATCGCGATGAGCCCCGCGGCGATTGCGACATATCTATGTGGTTTGCCGGTCATCATCCTACTGTCCTTCCCCGGTATCGGCCGCCGAGGGCAGCTTGTACCGGTCGTCTGTCGCGATCAGGTGCATGGCCCGCTCGATGGGAATCTGGACGATCTCCGCGGTCCGAATCACCCAAGCGTAATTGTTCAGCTTCTTCGCTTCCGCCTCCTGGAGGGCGATCAGGTCTTCCTCGGGGATGACCTGCAGCCGGGGTTCGGGCGGAAGCGCGTCCGCTTCGATCAGGGGCGCCGGTGCGTCGAACGTCATCGCGTTGTAGTCTTCGATCACCACGAACATCAGCCACATCAGTACCATGGAGATGATGGCCAGCGCCGTCAGGCCGATGCCGAACTTGATGACCAGTGGCACGTTGGTCTCGAATACTTCGTGTCCCCGTTCTACCGACGCCTGGTCAACGATGTTGTGGTCTTTGCCGTGATTCATGCCGTCCTCTTATAATACACGTTCCTAGGCTTTTGCCTTCGAGACCGGTGCCTTCGAGACCGAAGCCACGAGTTCCTCGAACCGGGGATCCTTCTGCGGGATCAGCGGATACCGCTTCAGCCGGTTGAGGACAAAGAAGAACCAGATGCCGAACAGTCCGACGGGAACCATCACGTCCATCACGCTGACACTGAACCCGTCGAGGCGGAAATTCGGCGCTACGTGCCAGAAGATATCGACCAGGTGCATGACCAGGATGAACCAGGCCACGCGTACCAGCCTCCGCGGGTCCCGCTTCCTCGGTATGGAAAGGAGCAGGAAGAAGGCGATGACGAACCGGCAGAGGACCAGGACGACGGACAGGACTTCCCAACCGCCGTGCACGCGGTGCACGTACCAGGGGTTCTCTTCCGGCAGGTTCGCCGCCCAGATGATCAGAAACTGGGACAGCATCATGTAGAACCAGAGCAGCGTAAAGGCCAGCAGCAGCTTGCCCCAGTCGTGGAACCGGTCCGCGTCGGCGAGTTCCGATATGGGCTCGTGTTTCCTGAGCCAGGTCATCATGATGACGACAAACGAAAGGGTCGCGCCACCGGCGTTCACGATCATCATGACCCCGTAGAGCGTCGAGAACCAGTGCGGATCGGTGGACATGATCCAGTCGAAGGACGCGAAGGTCATGGTCAGGGCGAACACCACGACGCCGGGTCCGCATACGTTGCGCATCTTGTCCAGGAGTTTCGGGTCGCCCGTAGCGTCCTGGGCCGTGGACCACCTGATCAGCAGGAAGGCCGCGGTGATCCAGATGGCGAAGTAGAAGATGGTCCGCACGATGAAGAAGGGCACGTTGAGATAGGATTCCTTGTGCTGCAGGATCGGATCGACGGCCACCACTTCCGCGTGCGTCCAGTGGTACAGGTCGTGCATGCCCAGCACGATGGGGATGAAGAGGACGAGCAGTACGGGCAGCGTGCTCATGCCGGCTTCGAGCAAGCGCTGGATGACGAACCCCCAGCGGCCGCCGATGAGATGGTGCAGCATGGTGAAGGCCATGCATACCAGGGCAATGCCCGCGCAGATCATGTAGCCCACCAGGTAGGCCTGGTAGAAACCGGACATCCCGCCCGCGGCGAAGGCATAGAGCAGTGCGCCCAGCACCAGGACGACGCCGACGGTCAGGGCCCGGGACTGAATGCTGTTGAGCTGCGCCAGAAGATTGCTGGAGATCGCTGTCATTCTTCCACTTCCACGATTTGCCGGATGCGTTGCTGATCGGATTCCGGCAGTTCGGCCAGGTTGGCGCCCTGGCTCATCTGCAGCGCCCGGATATAGGCGGCGATGGCCCAACGGTCGGCCGGATCGATGCGTTCCTCGTAACTGTACATGTTGCCGAATCCGTTGGTCACCACGTCGAAGTAATGCCCCACTTCCACATCGAGGAGCCGCTGGCTGTGAAAGGACTCAGGCTGCTTCATGCCGCGCAGCACGATCATGCCGAGTCCGTCGCCCGTCTTGCTGTGGCACGGCGCGCAGTAGATATCGTACCGCTCCTGCCCGCGCTTCAGCATTTCAATGGTTACCGTGGCGGGGAACGTCGTCGCCAGCGCGCCGTCGATCTTGCCCGTGTAGAAATGCTCGTCCAGCCTCAGGTGGCCCCGGGCAATGGTCCCTTCCACCGCGGGACGCACCGATCGTCGGTCGCCGAAGAAGTCGCTCTCCTCGAAGGGTTCGGCGCGCGGCTGGTCGTGCATGTCCTGCCGGCAGGCCGATGCCGCGGCCAGGCACAGGACGCACAGGAAGCCGGTGTATAGGAGGGCCTTGGGGCTACGCTTCAACTTCGTTCACCTCGTGCGGGTTCAACTCTTCGAGAAACTGCCGGGTCGCGTCCTTTTCGAAGTACGGATCTTCCGCCTCGATGCACAGGAAGAACCGGTCCTGCGTGGCGTACCGGAACCGGTCGATATCGAAAAGCGGGTGGTTCGGCCGGGGCAGCTTGTTCATGACCATCATGCCGATCAGCGCGGCAAAGGAAGCGAACAGCACCGTGCACTCGAACATGACGGGGATGAAGGCCGGCCAGCTGTTCAGGGGCCGTCCGCCCACGTTGATCGGGTAGTGGATCACGGAGGCGAACCACTGCATGAAGAAACCCACGGCGCATCCGGTCAGCCCGCCGATCAGGATCACCAGCGCCACCTTGTTCTTGTGGAGGTGCTGGATGTCCAGCAACTCGTCGAGGGGGTAGGGCGTGTAGGTCTCGATATGATGGTACCCGGCGTCCACGGTCTTCTGCGTGGCTTCCACGATGGCTTCCTCGTTTTCAAACTCGGCCACGAGGCCGCGCAGTTCGGGCTGGGCGGGTCCGTGATTCATCTCACGCGTCCTTCTTGTTCCGGTGCTTCGGTATGATCATCTTCATCTCGGACATGGGGATCATGGGCAGGAACCGGATGAACAGGCACATCATGAACAGGAAGAAACCGATGGTGCCGATGTACAGGCTCCAGTCCCAGATCGTGCCCGCGTAGTAGTCCCACGACGAAGGCATGTAGTCGTTGGCCAGGCTGGTCACGACGATGACGAACCGCTCCAGCCACATGCCGACGCCGACGATCAGGGAGACGATGAACAGCACGAGCGGGCTGCGACGGGCGCGCTTCCACCAGAGGATCTGGATGCTGACGGCGTTGCAGAAGATCAGCGCCCAGTAGACCGGCGCGTACTGGCCGGTCATGCGGTTCCACATCATGAACCCTTCGTACGGACTCGCGCTGTACCACGAGATGAAGGCCTCCATGGCGTACCCGTACACGACGATGAAGCCCGTCGCCAGGGTCACCTTGCCCATGTTCTCCAGGTGGCGCGTCGTGATCAGCCCCTGCAGGCCGAACCAGTGCCGCACGGGGATGGTCAGCGTCAGCACCATGGCGAATCCGGCGTAGATGGCGCCGGCCACGAAGTAGGGCGGGAAGACGGTCGTATGCCAGCCCGGGATCAGCGAGACGGCGAAGTCGAGCGAAACGATGGAGTGCACGGACAGGACAAGGGGCGTGGACAGGCCGGCCAGGATCAGGTAGGCTTTCTCGTAACGGGCCCAGTGGGAGGACGCGCCGCGCCAGCCCATGGCGAATATGCCGTAGATCCGCGCGACAACGGGATGCTTCGCCCGGTCCCGGAGCGTGCCGAGATCCGGAATCATGCCCATGTACCAGAAGATCAGGGAAACGGTGAAGTAGGTGGACACGGCGAAGACGTCCCAGACCAGCGGCGACCGCCACTGCGGCCACAGCGACATGGTGTTGGGCAGCGGAAGCAGCCAGTAGGCGAGCCAGGGACGGCCCACGTGGAGCAGCGGGAACATGCCGGCGCACATCACGGCGAAGATCGTCATGGCTTCCGCGAACCGGTTGATCGAGTTGCGCCAGTCCTGCCGCATGAGGTGCAAAATGGCGGAGATGAGCGTCCCGGCGTGTCCGATCCCGATCCACCAGACGAAGTTGATGATGGCGAATCCCCAGCCGACTGGCACGTTCAGGCCCCAGATACCGGTCCCGATCAGCACCAGCCAGGTGATGGAGATGCCCAGCATGCCGACGACGGGCAGCAGGACCGCCACGGCCAAGTACCAGCCCCACGGCGTATCCGACCGCAGGACGATGTTGGATATCTTCTGCGTGACGGTGGTATTGTCGTACTCGGGCGCTACGAAACCATCGCCTGTGTACTTGTCGACCTTTTCTATGTCGACTGCCTGATCTTGTTGCGACAAGGAGCTACTCCTCATTCACGGCGGATCCTGGCCGCCGTGTCACATGTCTCCTGCGCTCGCCTTACGCCTCCAGGACCGGGTTCGGATTGCGTATCCGCCCCAGGTACGTGGTGCGCGGCTTGGTGAGCAGGTCCGTCAGCATCCCGTAGTTCAACGGACTGGCTTTCAATCTGGAAACCTTGCTATCCGCGTCCTTCGTGTTCCCGAAGGTGATCGCCTGGGACGGACAGGCCTGCTGGCAGGCCGTCAGGATCTCTCCGTCGGCGATGTCCCGGTCTTCCTTCTTCGACTCGATCCGGGCGACGTTGATGCGCTGGACGCAGTAGGTGCACTTCTCCATGACCCCGCGGCTGCGCACCGTCACGTCCGGGTTCCGTCCCAGCTGCAGGCTCGGCGTTTCAAAGTCGGAATACAGGTAGAAGTTGAACCGCCGGACCTTGTAGGGACAGTTGTTGGAACAGTAGCGCGTGCCGACGCAGCGGTTGTAGACCATGTCGTTCAGGCCTTCCTTGCTGTGCACCGTCGCGCCGACGGGACAGACCAGTTCGCAGGGCGCGTTCTCGCACTGCATGCACGGCACGGGCTGATGGAAAGTCTCCGGCGCGTCGAGGTCTCCCCGGTAATAGCGGTCGATACGGATCCAGTGCATCTCGCGGGCGTTGGCCACTTCCTCCTTGCCCACGACGGAGATGTTGTTCTCCGACTGGCAGGCGATGGTGCAGGTATTGCAGCCGTTGCACTTGTTCAGGTCGATGACCATGCCCCAGGCGTTGGGCCCGTCGTAGGCGTGATCGTCGGGATAGAGATTGCGTTCCGGATCGGGTTCCTCCCACATCTCCTGGATCACGTGGGGGTCGTCCTTGAAGGTCTCGATGTCGCTGACGCGGATCAGGTTGCGGTCGCGGGACATGCTGCCCATGCCTTCGAGTTCCATGGCGTGGTGGTCCTGCGTGCTGTATATGTCGAAGGTGTCCCCGGTCGGCGTGACCTGAAGTCCCCCGCCGAAATCCGGACGGGTGGAGGATCGGATCGAATAGGCGTCGAACCCCGCGTTCGTGCCCAACTGGCCCGCACGGTTTCGTCCGTAGCCCAGGTGCACCGTGACCGCCTCGTCCGGGTGCCCGGGCAGGATCCACACGGGGGCGTTCACCCTGCGATCCTGATAGGCCAGTTCGACCACGTCGGTGTTTTCGACCCCCAACCGATTCGCCATGGCGGGTCCCATCAGCGCGGCGTTGTCCCAGGTCAGCTTGGTCAGCGGCTTGGGCAGCTCCTGCAGCCAGCCGTTGTTGGCGTAGTACCCGTCCCATACGGTCGGGTCCGCCCGGAAAATGAGCTCCGTACCGGCTTCCGGTCCCGATGCCTCGCCCACGGCCGCGGCGATATCACCGACCGATACGGCCTTGGGCGTCAAGGCGGATCCGGCGATGAACCCGTCGTGTACGGTGGTCTGCCAGAAGGTCTCGAAGGCCTGCGACCCGTTATAGCCCTGGGCCTGCCAGTGCTCGCGGACGATATCGTAACCCTTCTTCATGGCGTTGCCCGTCAGCGCCGCTACGATTTCGTGGGCGCTCCTGCCGCGGTACAGCGGGGCGATGAGCGGCTGGACGACGGTAAGCGTGCCATCGTAGGACCGGGCATCGCTCCAGGCTTCCAGGTCGTGGGCTATCGGCAGGTGCCAGTGGCACAGTTCCGCCGTCTCGTCGTGATACAGGCCGGCGTGCACGCGCATGGCCACGTTATCCATGGCCGCCGTGAACGCGAGGTCCGCCGGCGTGCTGTAGACGGGGTTGGCGCCGATCACGATCAGCAGGTCGACCTCGCCGTTCCGCATGTCGTCGACCAGCGCGGTAATCGATTCGGTCTGGTTGACGGGAGACGCTTCGATGGACTCGGAATAGGTAACGGTGTTCCCCGTGTTGCCCAGCGCGTCGTTCATCGCGTGGACGAGGGCATGCACGGCGGGCGGCTGGTGGTCGCCGGTGACCACGAGGCAGGCGCCGGCGTGCGCGCGGAGATCATCCACCACGGCGGATACCCAGCGCTGCGTGTCCTCGTCGCCTTCCGCGCCGGCGGATACGGATACGCCCAGTCCCGCGGCGATCATCCGGGCGAGTCCTTCGATTTCGCCCGCGCGGCGGTTGAGCAGATGGTCGGCCTGCGCGCCGGTCAGCGAAGGCGTACTTTCGATGACGTACAGCCGGTTCATGTTGTCCGGTTCGTTCCCGTCCCGGCGGGAAGCGAAGTCCCGGGCATAGCGCACGGCGCCGGGGCCAGTGGTCAGGAAGTCACCGTCGAGGGACAGGATCACGTCCGACTTTTTGACGTCGCAGCGGGTGGACACGATCTCGCCGAAGGCCAGCCGAGAACCTTCCTTGGCGTTGTCCAGCGTGACCGGGTCGTACTGGTGCCACCGGGCGCCGGGATACCGGGCCAGCAGGGCCTCCAGTTGTCCGTGCAGGGTCGGCGAAGTGACGGTGCCGGTCAGTACGCGTATGCCGCCGCCCTGTTTCTCCACCTGGTTGGACAGGGCTTCGTTCAGTTCGTTCAGGTAGGCGTCGTAGGTGGTGATGCGGCCCCGCCTGATCACCGACTGGGAACGGTCCGGGTCGTACATCGTCAGGACGGAAGCCTGGGCGAAGGCATCCGTCGATCCCAGGCTGGCGGGATGTTCCGGATTGCCTTCCACCTTGGTGGGCCGGCCCATGTGGCTTTCCACCAGGATGCCGTTCGCCACCCCGTCGTGGACGTAGGCCGAGGCGTAGTACAGCGGCTTGCCCGGGACGATCTCTTCCGGGGGCAGCACGTAGGGGATGATCTTCTCGGACGGCTGGCGGGTACAGGCGCTGGCGGTAGCGCCGGCCAGGGCGATCGAGGCGCCCATCAGCTTCAGGAACTTCCGCCGGCTGACCGGGTTCGCCTTGACCTCTTCCACGTGCTGCGGGAATTCCTTCTCCATGAACGACTGGAATTCCTCGGTCTCGGCCAGTTGATCCAGGCTGCGCCAGTATTCGGGCGCGCCGTTCTTTTCCGCATTCATCGCTACCGCTTCCGTGATGTGCCGTTCCGAAGTCTGGTTCATGGTACGATTCAGTGGTCGACTGTTGTACTGTGCTGTCCCCGCTACCGGTGACAGATGGAACAGTCTTCCAGCTGATCCTTGTTGACCCGGTAGCCCCGGATCAGTTGCGCGCCGAGGGCTCTCTGGTCCATGGGCGCTGAGTAGTCGGGCTGCGATTCGAACTTGTACACGTCCGCCCGTTCCCGGATGAAGTCCTCGGGACCCCGGTGGCACTCGAGGCACCACATCATCTGCAGCGATTCCTCCTGCCACATCAGGGCCATCTCGTTGACGGCGCCGTGGCAGGACTCGCAACCGATGCCCTTGGTTACATGAATACTGTGATCGAAATACACGTAGTCCGGCAGGTCGTGCACCCGGGTCCATTCGAGCGACTCCCCGGTCGCGTAACTGGTCCGCACCGGTTCGAGCATGGGCGCGTCGGTCCACACCTGGGAGTGGCAGCTCATGCACGTCTTGGTCGCCGGCAGGCCGGCGAAGGTGCTCGTTTCCACCGATGAATGGCAGTACCGGCAGTCGATGCCGAGCTGATTGACGTGGTGCCTGTGGCTGAAAGGAACGGGTTGGGGTCTAACCTGGTGCTGCCGGGTAACGTAGGAGGTTGAGCCGAGGTAGAAAATGACGCCGAATGTGGTTGCCAGGAGAAGCGCCCCGCCGACGATGCTCGCCTTGAGCCACGTATTCGCGGCAGGGGAAAAAATCTGTGGCATATGAACTCGTTCTGTCTTTCTCTGTTGCGTTTTTCACCAAATGACCGGATTCTCAACAACAGTCATGCACGATATACCGCGCCGCAATCAAAGTCAATATAAATCGGCAGTAAGATTCGTTTTTTTGGCCGTCGGCCTGCAGACCCGAAATCCAGACTTGTCATCGCCCGGATGGTTACGCGCGATCGGTCTGTATTTGTGCTTTGCGCGGTGCGATTTCCGTCCGGCTGCCATCCCCGGACCCCGGCCCGGCCGTCTTTCCCGGACCGGGGCACTGGCCGGTTGACACGGAGGACGATTCCGGGTAGATTGATTTCAGGATATCGGGTTGGTAGACCAGGCAGGATTGGCCTGAGGCGGCACCTAATTCAAGGAGTGGCCCATGAACGAGCAACAACCGTCGGAAAAGAGCATGCAGCGCATGGAAAAGTACTGTGACAAGTACTGGGAGAAGACAGGTACCTCGCCTCATCCGAACGCGGAAGTGACCGATTCGGTGGTCAAGGGTCTCGCCGCCCACGTGGACGAACTGGGCCGGCCGCTGTGCCCGTGCAATTTCTATCCCGACAAGAAGGCCGAACTGGAACGAAGCCGCGAGTGGGTCTGCGCCTGCGATGAGATGAAGATCTGGAAATACTGCCACTGCCTGCTGTTCGTGACCCCCGAGGGCCTTCCGATCACCGAATACCTTCCCGAAGACCACGAAGGAAGGCAGATGTACGGCCTGGTCAAGGATCCGACGCCGGACAAGGGCAGGGAGGCGCGGCACCGCGCGCCGGCGTGAGTCTCGATAGCGCTTGCCACCTGGACAAAGCTCGCTACCTCGGTGAGACTCGCCACCCTCGGTGAGACTCGCCACCCCGACATAGTTCGCCACCCTCGTTCCGACCCGCCACGTGGTCTGGTTCCTCACGAGGGATGCGCTACAACTTCACGACGTTCTGCGGCCGGCCCTCCAGAAAGGCGATGACGTTGTTCACGGCCCCCTCGTTGAGCAGTTCGACGCCCTCAGGCGTCATGTCCGCGCAGTGAGGGGTCAGGACGACCTGTTCCATTTCGAGCAGCGGATGGCCCGCGGGTAACGGCTCCTCCTCGAATACGTCCAGGGCCGCGCCGCCCAGGTGCCCCGACCGAAGCGCTTTCACCAGCGCGTCCGTATCCACCAGGCCTCCCCGGCCGCAGTTGATCAACAGCGCGCCCGGTTTCATGCCCTCCAGCGAATCCCGGTTGATCATATGCCGGCTGTCGTCCGTCAGCATGACGTGCAGCGACACCACGTCCGACCGCTTAATCAGTTCGTCGAGTTCCACGTAAGTCAACCCGATCTGCCGGGCTCGTTCATCCGACGGGTTGTACGTCCAGGCGATCACCTCCATGCCCACGCTTCGCGCCAGTCTCGCCATCTCCGTTCCGATAGGGCCGGTCCCGATCACACCTAGAGTCTTCCCCTTAAGGTAGTAGGCGTCCAGACGGGGCCACTGGCCGGCTTTCATGGCACCCGTGAAGTACGCCGCCCTTTTCGCGAGGGCGAACATCAGGCCGAAGGCGTGCTCCGCGACGACCGGTGCCGTCCGCCCGGGCTGGTTGGAGATGATGATGCCGCACTCGCGAGCCGCCGCGAGATCGAAACTGTCGACGCCGATGGAACAGGTCGCGATCATGCGGAGATCGGGCAGGGCGCGGAGGACGTCCCCGGGCCACTTCACGAGTCCGCGGGAATTGATCATTACCGCGGCGCCCCCGGCCCGTTCGATTTTCTCTTCCGCCGATTCGGGGCGATCAGTGTGGAGGACGACCTCTCCATAGGCTTCGAGCCGTTCCAGGTGGGGCGATCCCTGCATCTGCGGCGGGTCGTCCCCGGGTATGACGATACGTAATCGGTCGGGCATGAGTTCCCTCAACTATTTCGTGGATTCGTTCCAGTGTGATCTCGGCGCATTGCCTACCGGATCCAGGCTGATTGCTTTGCTGGAATGTACCGGGTGAAGCGTGATCTGGAAAGCATGGAAAGAACGAAAAGATCCGACGCGATGGTGTTTAGCGGTCTACTGTGACAGGGAAGCGTATATTAATACTGGATCGCATCATCCTGCATCCCTTCAATATGTATAATAGTTAAAGATCTGTTTTCAAGCCTGGAGCGAAACCGGAAGCGTACAGCGGACCGATATCCGGTATCAGTTGGTCAAATGGATGAGGAGTGCATGGCATGTCGGAATACGACAGGACGGACGCCGGGATATACGACAGTTTTTCGCCAGGACTCGAAGGCGACGAGGCCTTCTACGTGGAGGAAGCCGCCAGGGCGGAAGGCCCCGTGCTGGAGATCGGTTGCGGAACGGGCCGGATCATGATCCCGATCGCCGAGTCGGGCGTTTCCATCGTGGGACTGGACCGGGCGCCCGCAATGCTGGAGGTGGCGCGGCGCAAGATAGACGGGCTGCCGGACGAAACGAAACGACGCCTGCAGATCGTCGAAGGCGATATGAGGACGTTCAGCCTGGAGCGGCGCTTTCCGCTGGCCATCATGCCGTACCGCGCGTTTCTGCACATGATGACCGCCGAGGACCAGCGCCGGGCCTTGACTCGAATCCGCGAGCATCTGACGGACCGGGGCCGGCTGGTGTTCAACGTGTTCGACCCCAGCATCGAATTGATCGCAGCCTACATGAAACCGCCCAGGGGCACGCTCAATCACCTGGGTTCGTTTACCCATCCCGAGACGGGCCGCCGCGTCCTGGTCTCGGATACGCGCCGGTACGATCCACTGGAGCAGACGCTGGAGGAACACCGCTTTTTCGAGGAAGTGGACGACGAGGGCCGGGTGATTTCGAAGAATACGACCCCGTTGCACTTGCGCTACGTGCACCGCTACGAGATGCAATACCTTCTCGAACTGTGCGGCTACGAAATCGAAGCGCTCTACGGGGATTTCCAGCGTGGCCCATTCAGTCATGGCAACGAACAGGTTTGGGTGGCCCGGAGGATCTGATGAGCCGGTATCCCATGCACGAGGCGAATCGCCGGAGCTGGGACGCTGTCTCCGCCCAGTGGCAGGCGGGGATAGACGCCAAAGTGGACTGGCGGAGTATCCCGGACGATATCCGCATCGCCCTGGACGACGTCGAGCTGAAATACCTCGGTGACGTGTCCGGCCGGTCCGTCTGCGTGTTGGGCAGCGGGGACAACCTGGTCGTTTTCGCCCTGGCCGCCGCCGGTGCCCGGGTCACGTCCGTGGATATCTCGCAGGCCCAACTGGATATCGCCGCCGGAAGAGCGGATGAACTCGGGCTCGCGATCGACTTTCACCGGGCGGACGTGACCGAGTTGGGAGGCCTAGGCGGTCCGGACGGACCGGGCGGACCAGCCGTCCCGGACGAGCTGAGTGACAGCGGTCCCGGCGGACATGTCGACCCGGACGATCCGCAAGACGGCGGTCCCGGCGGACAAGTCGAACCGGACGAGTCGACGGGTGTCGGGTTCGACATTGTGTATACGGGAGGGCACGTCGCCGTGTGGGTGTCCGACCTGAAGCGCTACTACGGAGAAGCCATTCGGATTCTAAAACCCGGCGGCCTCTTCATGGTCAACGAGTACCATCCCTTCCGCCGGATCTGGAAACATTCGGCAGGTTCGCTGAAGCAGGAATACCACTACTTCGACCACGGTCCCCTTGCCTACGACCGGTCCGAGGATTTGACCGAAGTCTCCGGCCAGTCGGTTCCGTCCGGTCCGCTTCCCAGCTACGAGTTTCACTGGACGGTCTCGGACTTGGTCCGCGCCATGCTCGAAGGGGGTTGCGAACTCACGGCCATGGAGGAATATGGGGACGGCCGCCAGGACTGGGAGGGCGATGCGCCGCTGGAGAAACTGCCGGCGAACCTGCTCCTGGTGGGGCGGAAGAAACCGCGTACCCCGTGAGATGGGGAAGGCCGGACGACCGGAAATTCGCCCGGCTTACCAGGACCTGAGCACCTTCTTCAACAGCTTGCCCCAGACCCGGTCGTAGGGATGGACGACCTGCACGCGCTCGCCGCCGCGGTAGACGGGCTTCCCTTCGTTGGCCCAGGCGAAGATCGATCCTTCGAGGTTGTAGACCTTATCAAATCCCCTCTTCTGCAGGAAACCGGCCATCTCCGACGACCGGTAGCCCACGGAACAGTAGAGCACGACGGGCCGGTCCGGCGGTACGCCTTCAAGCGCCTCGAGTGCCTCCTGCTCAGACGTGGCACGAAGGGCGTCTTTCAAGTGGCTGACCTCGTATTCCTCCTGCTCCCGCACGTCGAGGAGCAGCGGACGCTCCGACGGCGCCTGCACCATCTGTGTTTGCTCCGACGGTGACTGCGCCTCCTCCGCCTGCCCCGGTTCATCCAGCCAGGCCTGCAGGTTGTCGGTGGAAAGCTGCGCAACCTCCGGAAACTTCGCACGGATCATCTTCAGCGTGGTTGACCAGAACATGGTGTTATCCTCAGTTGCTTCCTGCGCGGCGATGGCTGGTACGGAAAGGGCAGCACAGGGTATGAACGCGGCGCAGACCACGCGGGCTACCAGGTGCACGATGCAAAAAACCGCCCGCTCCGACCACTGTCGCCCGCCCCGCTGCATTTTATAGCTCCTCATTCCAGAAATCCGCCTTGTGAAGTCCGCTCCAGGATACCAGCCATCCCGAGGTGAGCTGTTGAAGCTGGTCGCCGCCATAGACTACGACCGTGGTAAATGAACCGATCAAACTAATGGCGCATACCATTCACGGCCCGCATCACGGCCCGCAAGAACGCTTCGATCTCCGCGTTGGATCCGAGTCGGACAAAAGCGATGTGCCCCCAGCCGGGATCCTGCATGCAGGCCTGCATGCGCCGGCGCTTCCTGCCTTGCTGCGTAACGATCCACCAGACCAGCGAGTCCTCCCGGTTCCACACCTTCAGCTGGGGCCAGAACCGCTCGTAATTGGTGCCCCAGAGCAGCTCTTTCGACCGCCAGCGCTTCCACGACCGCACCAGCACGCGCCAGAGCAGCCGAGGCACGGGCACGTCCAGCCAGACGACCATCTCCACGCGCGGCCAGCATACCCGCTGCGAAAAAGCCATGTAGGAGCCGGAGACGACCCATCCTTCCCCGGCCGTGGCGTCGGCGAGGCGCCGTTCCAGTTCCCCGGGATCCGTGTCCGCCAGGCCGACCCATCCGGGCTGCCAGTTGATTGCGTCCAATTCGACCAGGGGAACGTCGAGCGCGGAGGCCAGCTGGCTCGCCAGGGTGGATTTCCCGGAGCAACTGTTCCCGGTGACGTGAATCCGTCGGCCAACAGGCATGCCGCGGTAGATTGCGACTGCGTTTACGTCCATTGCCGAACCGGAGTTTGCGGATCAGAGACAGCCATTTGTTTCGGACGGGCCTCCGGCGTTGTTTCGGACAGGCCTGCGGCGTTGTTGCGCACCGGCACCGGCGTCATCCACGCCTTTGCCATGCCGCCGAAAGCCAGAACGGCAGGGCCGCGAGGGGATTGATCTTCCAGTCCATCAACCGCTCGTCTGTGCCCGGACGATAGGAGGCCCCCTCCCAGGTATTCGAATCCTCCGCGGGGCGTTCCAGGATACGCCGAAGGACCAGGCCGGCATCGGCCCCCGGGTTAAGCAGGTCGGCCATCGTCCAGTTGAATTCGAACGTTCCCGCTTTCTCGTCCCGAATTGGTCCCGTCTGCCAGTAAGGTTTGTCGACTTCGATGGACCTGGCCTGATCCGCCCACGGACGCTGGAAAGGATGCACATCGTAGAAGACGTAGTGTCCTCCCGGTTTCAGTATGCGAAAGACCTCCCCGTAAACCGCGCGGAGATCCGCGATCCAGACGAAGAACCCGTTGGTCGAGCAGACCAGGTCGAACGAACGGTCCGCGATCACGCCGAGCTCCGTCGCGTCAGCCCGCACGAAGTCGATCGAAAGGCCCAGCTGGTCCGCCCGTGCCGAAGCGGTTTCCAACTGGCGCTCGGATATATCGATGGAAGTGACGTGAGCCTTCATGCCCGTGAGGGCGAAGACGGTATGATTGTCCCCGCTGCCGATGACGGCGACGTCCTTCCCTTCCACGCTGCCGGCATGGGATCCAATCAACTCGTACGCACCGCCCGCGAATCCCAGTTCGGGTTCCTCCGGGCAGCGACGCCAAAGTCCGTCCCGGTCCCGCATTTCGGCCCAGGATCCGGCGTTGTCGTCCCAGGATCGGCGGTTGGCATCGTGCATCTCCGAGGTCCGGCGAGGCGTTGTCGCGGTCATGGCGGCTGGCCTGTGCTTGAGGTCGTATATCCCGGTGTTGACACCCGGGCAAAGCGGAAACCGTCGTCGATGGGTGTCCTCAATATAGGAAAGAACACGTCGTAGCCGCAAGCGTACTGCACAAGGTGCTCGTCCATGCAGTCCGCCTTTGGGCATCGAGGATTTAAACCGGTGCGCGGATACGAAAAATAGCCTTGACAGTGTCCGCGTGATCGTGCCTTGTTAACAGGTACAAACGTTAGAGAAACCATCCGATGCCCGTGCCAAAGGGAGGCGCGGCACGGATCATGGAACCGCATCCGCGGAGGAGTGTCATGGCAAAGTACATGTACCGTACCAAGTACACGCAAAAGGGTCTGCAGGGACTGCTCAGTGAGGGTGGCACAGGCCGGCGCGCGGCTCTTTCGCAGACGATCGAAGGGATGGGCGGCAGCCTGGAAGGATTCTACTACGCCATGGGAGACGACGATCTCATCCTGATCGCCGAAATCCCCGATGAAGCGACCGCGACCGCGATTGCCCTCAACGTGGCCGCGGCGGGCGCGCTCGAGGTATCCACGACGGTACTGATCTCACCCGAGACGATCGACGAAGCGGTAGGCAAGAGCGTGACCTACCGGTTGCCCGGAGCGTAAGCAAGCCGGCCGGGCCCGGTCAGCCATGGCCTGGCCCGGCAGGTCGTGGCCTGTTCCCTCAGAACCGCAGATTTATCTGTTGCCATACGGTTTTAAGTTGTTATACTGTTTAATAACCCCAGTTGTATTAAGGTAATCACCTTACTTGACACATCGTTGTCCTTTGCGATGACGGCCCTTGAAACCGGATGTAAGCGGCCTGTCATATACGCTGTTTTACCGCTGTTCAGGTCTACAGAAAGAAACGCCACCTAACCCAGCTCATTGTTACAGAAGGGAGTCGGCATGGCTAAATCTCTACGCATTATCCCTGAAAAGTGCACCGGGTGCATGCAGTGCGAACTGGCATGTTCCTGGGTGCAGACCGGCATGTTTCAACCATCCCGGTCGCTGATCCGCGTGAACATTTTCGATGAGCAGGCCAGTTACGCGCCGTACACGTGTTTCCAGTGCGACGAAGCCTGGTGCATGACGGCCTGCCCCGTGAACGCCATCAGCATCGACGCGGATACCGGCGCCAAGGTCGTGGGCGATGCCAACTGCGTAGGATGCGGGTTGTGCACCATCGCCTGTCCCTTCGGCACGGTGTTCTACAATCCCGATACTCAGAAGGCCTTCAAGTGCGATCTGTGCGACGGCAATCCGGCCTGCGCGGTCGCCTGCCCGACGGGCGCCATCGAGTACACCGAGAGCGAGTCGGCGGACTGGCTGGGCGGCTGGGCCGAGAAGGTCAACGAGTCCTACCTGGCATCCATCGAGGGAGGGAACGCGGCATGAGCAACGGCGGATGGACAGGCACGATCCTGCGCGTCGATCTGACCACCGGTCGGATCTCCAAAGAGTCCCTCAACATGGACTGGGCCAAGTCCTTCGTGGGCGGGCGCGGCCTCGCAGCCAGGTACCTCTATGAAGAAATGGACCCGGCGGCGGACGCGCTGGGCCCGGACAACAAGATGATTTTCGCGACCGGTCCCATGACCGGCACGAACGCCTCGACGAGTTCACGTTACATGGTGGTCACCAAGGGGGCGTTGACGAACGCCATCACCACGTCCAACTCGGGCGGCCACTGGGGACCGGAACTGAAGTTCGCCGGCTACGACATGCTGATCGTGGAAGGCCGGGCGCCGGTTCCGTCCTACATCTCCATCTGCGACGACGACGTCCGGATCTGCTCCGCCGAGCACCTGTGGGGCAAGACGGTCTGGGAGACGGATGATATCGTCCGGGAGGAGTCGGGGCAGCACGATACGGTCGTTACCTGTATTGGTCCGGCGGGCGAGAACCTCGTGCGTTTCGCCGCCATCGTCAATGACCGGCACCGGGCCGCCGGACGATCCGGCGTCGGCGCGGTCATGGGTTCGAAGAACCTCAAAGCCATTGCCGTACGCGGTACCGGGGGCGTGCCCATCGCCGACCCGCAGAAGTTCATGTCGGCCATGTGGGAGATGAAGAGCAAGCTGGTCGAGCATCCGGTAACGGGTGAGGGTCTGGCCGCATACGGCACCGCGGTGCTGGTCAACATCATCAACGAGAGCGGCGCACTGCCGACGAACAACCACCAGGTCTCGCAGCTCGAAGGCGCGGACAACATTAGCGGGGAGACGCTGGCCGATACGCGGCTGGTGGCCAACAAGGCGTGCTTCGGCTGTACGATCGCCTGCGGAAGGGTTTCTCAGCTGCCGGGCGAGGCGCAGGACAAGTTCACCGTGACCACCCGGCCCCACAACTGGAAGATCGCGGTGGAGGGACCGGAGTACGAGAACGCCTGGGCCATGGGTGCCGATTGCGGCATCAACGACCTGGACGCGCTCATCAAGGCGAACGCCATGTGCAACGAACTGGGCATGGACCCGATCTCCTTCGGGGCGACGCTGGCCGCGGCCATGGAACTGTACGAAACCGGCGCCGTGAGCGATGAGCAGACCGGAATGCCGCTCAACTTCGGGAGCGGAGACGCGCTGGTCGCCATGACGGAGAAGGCGGCCTACCGCGAGGGCTTCGGCGATGAACTGGCCGAAGGCTCCAAGCGCATGACCGCCAAGTTCAACCGGCCCGAGTTCTTCATGGGCGTGCGCGGCCAGGAATTCCCGGCCTACGACGCCCGCGCGATCCAGGGCATGGGTCTCGGCTACGCAACTTCGAACCGCGGCGCCTGCCACCTGAAGAGCTACACGGTCGCCCCCGAGATCCTGGGGATCCCGGAGAAAATGGATCCGGCCGTGACGGAAGGCAAGGCGGAGATCACCAAGATCTTCCAGGACGCCACCTGCACCGTGGACGCGTCGGGCCTCTGCCTGTTCCTCACTTTCGGCGTGGGTCTGGACGAAATCCAGCCCCAGCTCGAGGCGGTGACCGGCATCTCCTACACGGTGCCCGAACTGCTGGAGGTCGGAGAACGCGTCTGGAACATCGAGCGCATGTGGAACCAGCGGGCGGGCTTCACGGGCAAGGACGACACGCTGCCGAAGCGGCTGCTCGAAGAACCGATCCCCGATGGACCGACCAAGGGCGAAGTAAACCGCCTCGGCGAGATGCTGCCGGAATACTACGAAATCCGCGGCTGGAACGCGGAAGGCGAACCCACTCAGGAGAAACTGGCGTCGCTGGGACTGGCGTAGCGCCCGATCCGGCTTTTGAGCCAGGGTGTTCCAAGGGGCGTGTCCCGGGCGAAGCGGCCGGGACGCGACCCCGCATCACCCGGCCTGAGCCGATGAATGGAGTTTCTTCATGACACACGGGTGGGCCGGCCATATCCTGCGGGTGGACCTGTCGCGGGGCAAGGCGACCAAAGAGCCCCTGAGGCTGGACTGGGCCGAGGAATACATCGGCGGCCGCGGACTGGCCGCCAGGTATCTCTACGAGGAGATGGACCCCTCGGCCGACGCCCTCGGTCCCGACAACAAGCTGATCATGGCCACCGGGCCGCTTACGGGCACCAACGCCTCCTGCGGCGCCCGCTACATGGTGGTCACCAAGGGACCGCTCACCGGCGCAATCACGACATCCAATTCAGGCGGCCACTGGGGCCCGGAGCTCAAGTTCGCCGGCTACGACATGGTGATCGTGGAAGGCCGGGCGGACCGTCCGTGCTACCTCCTCGTCGACGATGACCGCGTCGAGATCCGCGACGCCGACGGCGTGTGGGGCAAGGTGGTCTCGGAGACCGAGGACGCCATCCGCGACGAGACCGGCATGCCCGAACTGCGGGTGGCCGGCATCGGACCGGCGGGCGAGAACCTGGTGCGATTCGCGTGCATCGTCAACGACAAGCACCGGGCGGCCGGCCGTTCCGGCGTCGGCGCCGTCATGGGTTCCAAGAACCTCAAGGCCATCGCCGTACGCGGCAACCAGGGCGTGCGGATCGCCCGGCCCCGGGATTACATGTCCGCCATCTGGTCCTACCACGAACACCTGGCGGAGAGCCCCGGCCGGCAGGGCCTCACGGAACTGGGCACGGCCCCCACGGTCGACCTGGTCAACACCTTCGGCGGCCTGCCGACGCGCAATTTCACGGCCGGCCAGTTCGAGGGCACCGAGGCGATCAACGGGGAGAGCATCAAGGACAACTGGCTGATTGCCAACAAGGCGTGCTTCGCCTGCAATATCGCCTGCGGCCGCGTGACCCAGGTGTCCCCCGGCGCCGACAAGTACATGGTCAACATGCATCCCCGCAACTGGAAGGTCGCGGGGGAGGGACCGGAGTATGAAAACCTCTGGTCGCTGGGGGCCGACTGCGGCGTGGACGACATGGACGCCATCGTCATGGCCAACTACCTGTGCAACGACCTGGGCATGGATCCCATCTCCATGGGCGCCACGCTGGCCACGGCCATGGAGATGTACGAGCGGGGCCTGCTAAATGATGAGCAGACGGGCATGGCGCTCCGGTTCGGCGACGGCAAAGCCCTGATCGCCATGACGGAAGCCACGGGATTCCGCGAAGGCTTCGGCGACGAACTGGCCGAGGGTTCGAAGCGGATGACCGAGAAGTTCGAGCATCCGGAATACTTCATGGGCGTCAAGGGACAGGAGTTCCCCGCCTACGATCCCCGGGGATTCCAGGGCATGGGCGTGGCCTATGCCACCTGCAACCGCGGCGCCTGTCACCTGAGGGCCTGGACGCCCGGCATAGAAACCAGCGGAGAGTACGATCCCCACGGCACCGACGGGAAGTCGGTCTGGGTGGCCGAGGAGCAGAACCGGACTACGGCCCACGACGCCACGGGCATCTGCATGTTCACCACGGCGGGTGCGCCCCTGGACGACCTGATCCCCGTGCTGTCCGCGGCCACCGGCGTGGACTACACCATGGACGACTTCGTGCACATCGGCGAGCGGATCTGGAACATCGAGCGGCTGTGGAACCTGAAGGCCGGTCTCACTGCGGCCGATGACACGCTGCCGAAAAGACTGATGGAAGAAGCCCACAAGGAAGGGCCTTCCGCGGGGGTGACCGTCGACCTCGACGCCATGCTGCCGGACTACTACGCGGCCCGGGGCTGGACGGCGGACGGACGGCCCACCACGGAAAAACTGATGGAGTTGGGACTCGCGTAACGAAACCAAACCACGGATGACCTGTACTTCGTTTTTCGGTACTTTCTTTAGAAGGAGCGGATTATGGCGACAGAACACGTGATTATAGGCGGCGGACCGGGCGGGATGAATGCCATCGAAACGATCCGCGGTTACGATGCGGACGCGTCCATCACCCTGATCTCCGATGAGCCGGCCTATTCCCGCATGGCCCTGCCCTACTATATATCGGGAAACATCCCGGTCGATCAGGTGAATACCGGAGACGACGACTATTTCGGCAGGCTGGGGGTGAAGACCCGCTTCGGGGTCAGCGTCTCCGAGGTGAATCCCCACGCGAGCATGCTCACGCTCAGCGACGGTTCCATGGTGCCTTTCGACAACTTGCTGATCGCCACGGGATCCTCCGCACAGAAGCTGAACATACCCGGCGCGGACGGCGACGGCGTCCATAATCTCTGGACCGTGGCCGACGCGGAAAAGACCGTGGACGCCCTGGGAAGCGATGCCGAGGTGGCCTTCATCGGGGCCGGGTTCATTGGATTCATCATCCTCAACGCGATGCACAAGCGAGGCGCCCGCCTGAAGGTGATCGAGCTGGAAGGACAGGTGCTGCCCCGCATGCTGGACGCCCAGGGCGCGTCCCTGGTGGGCTCCTGGCTCGAGTCCCAGGGCGTCGAAGTCCACACCGGCGTGAGCGTGCAGGCCATCGATCACGGCCACGACGGCGTGAAGACCCTGCAGCTTTCCGACGGGTCGTCCACCCGCGCGGACGTGGTCATCGTCGCCACGGGGATCAAGGCCAACATCGGCTTTCTCGAAGGATCGGGCATCGAAACCAACCAGGGCGTCCTGGTCAACAACCGGTGCCAGACCAGTGCGGCCAATGTGTATGCGGCGGGCGACGTGGCCGAGGGCCCGGACCTGTCCACCGGCGGTCAGGCGGTGCACGCCATTCAGCCCACCGCCGTCGACCACGGCCGGATCGCCGGCGCGAACATGGCCGGCCAGGACGTGGAGTATCCCGGCAGCCTGCTGATCAACATCCTGGACGTGTGCGGCTTGCAGTGCGCCAGTTTCGGCGACTGGTCCGGCGACGGCGACGTCACCGAGGTCATCAACGCCAACCGTCCGGTCTACCGCAAGCTGATCTGGGACGGGAGCACGATCACCGGAGCGATCATCCTGGGTCCCGCGGATGACGTGGCCATGTTGAACGACATGGGGATGATCAAGGGGTTGATTCAGGCCAAGACGGACCTGGGCGCCTGGAAGCAGCACATCCAGGCGAATCCGACAGACATCCGGCGGCCCTACGTGGCCACGAAGACCGCGGAGAAAATGCTGGCCCTTACCTCGCTCGGCAAGCCGTCCGAGCACCGGTCATACCAGCATGCGCAGGATGGCGGCAAGGACCGCAGCGCGCACCAGGTATTCGTGGATTCCACGGGATAGGACGGGTTGGCGGACCGGCAGCATCGATCCGGCCCGCTTCAATTCCCAAACGTATAACGCACGTTCAGCGTCACGGACCAGTGGTTTGTGGCGCTGAACGTGTTTTTGTTTGTAAAAGAGGGGTCTGTCTCGAAATGGGGATGGTACTCGTACGTTCCGATGTGCTCGACATCGTCCACCCTCGAATAGGCCGCTTTCAGGCCGATCGCGGCCCGGTTGTTCAAGCCGTAGTCGGCTCCCGCGTACACATGCCCCGCGAAAACCCTGTCGGATAATTCGGTGTCCTGTTTGCTGTTGTAGAAGGACAGGGGCGGATCGTAGATCGTACCCTCTCCGGAGGGGTCGCTGTATTCGATCGAAAAGAAGATCCGGGTCAGATCCACGAAGGCGATGCCGGTTCCCACCCCCACGTAAGGCGTGATCCTGCTCGGTCCGAAGGGAAGATCGTAGTAGGCGTTCAGGGTCACCGTTCTCGTCACGAGATCTTCAAAGAAATTGGTGCTGGCGGCTTGAACAAGTCCCCGTCCGACGAAGGAACTGGTGCCCGCCGAACGGCCGTCGAGGTACGTTATCTCAAGGGGCGGACCCTGGTCGATCTTGTTTCTCCGTTGCGCGAAGGAGACCTCGATGCGGGTGCGGTCGAATATCCGCCCGATGGCCGCATCGAAACCGATACCCCGGTCGGCCGACGGGTCGTAACGCCACCGGTAGCCTGGAACATCCGGGCGCAGCATGTCATCGAAACAGGCGCTGGTGGGATAGCAGGTGGACTCCGTGTTCGTGCCCACCTGATCGAGGCCGTATGCCAGGTTACCGCCCAACCCACCGGAGACGTACCAGCCGGAAGTCCTCCGTTCCTGGGCTTCCGCCTCGTTGTGCCCGGCGAGGAGCAGGCAGATCGAGAGCGCGAACACCACGGCACATGCCTTTTGAGGTTTTCGTATCATGACTGCCGTATGAATGGAATCAGCCTACAGGTTGAACAGGTAGGAGACCTTGGCCACGATCTGCTGGTCCCGCAGCCTCAGCGGCGTCCGTTCGTAGACCCCGAAGCTTCCGTCGGTATCGAGGTCGTCGTCACGGAACTGGTTGAAGGCCAGGAAGAACGAGTGGCCGAAGGGCGACCGGTAGGCGAGGAGCAGGTTCATCGTAACCGTGTTCGTGTGGAAATCGTCGATCTCCCGTTGCCGGTCCGCGTTGAACTGGATGAAGGAGGAGAACGAAAGGTTCGGCGTGAAGGCGTAACTCATCCGGACGCTCGGTATGAGCTGGGTACGATGATCGAATTCGTCGTCCTCCAGTCCCTCTCGGCTGCCCCGGTCGACACGGCTGCGCGTGATGCCCGGTTCCAGCGCGAAACGGGGATTCGGCTTAATGGAAAGTTCGCTCGATAGGCTGAGCAGATCGGCACCGTAGAATTGACCGTACCGGACATTGCCCCGAATGGAGACCTTCCGTCCGCTGTCGGTGAAGAGGAACATGTTTGCCTGGTTGTAGGAATAGGATCCCGCGGGGAAATGCACGCCGGCGATGCGCGTCGTTTCGCTCAAGGTATCGTATCTCATGTCGTACGAAGCGGAAATCCACAGACCCCGCTCCAGTTCCAGGAACATGTTGGGCTGGAAGGACCAGGAATCGGCATCGGAGAAGCCCGTGTCCTTCCGGGTCACGTAATTGCTCCGAAAACCCCCGTTGATGCGACGTATGCCGAACCGGCGCAGAAAGGTGTTGGCCGTAAGTCCGCCCCCGACCCTTTGCAGGCCCTCGTCCCGGACCAGCCCGGTCTGGCTGATGAAATCGTCTCCGATATCCAGGAAGGAAACGCCGTACATCAGCCAACGGTTCTGCCAGCGTTCGATAATCCGGAAGGTCCAGTCCTGGTTGCTGGTGCTGAGCGTATCCGTCCAGCTCTTGGCGAAGGTGATCTGACCCCGGTGATTGGTCGCCCGTGAGGCCAGGTTCAGGTCGAACCCCACCACCCGGTTGTAGTCCGATTCCGCGTACCGGGGCAGGGCCATTCCGAAACGGTCGTCGAACCGGGGATTCGGTTCCTTGAAGGTGGCCAGCATGCCCACGCTGGACCGTGTTCCAAAGTCCTGCAGTACACGCAAAGCCTGCCAGTTGGTCAGCGGTTCCGTCTTCTCTTTCCCGTCGTCGTCGTACTGGGTCTCCCGGGTCTGGACGTTCAGGAACCCTACGGTCGTGTGACCGAACTTGCCGGTAAGGCGCATCCCTAGGTCGATGGGCACGGTTTGCCCGTCCGGCAACTGCCGGCCGACGCGCCGGCTGAAGAAGAGCTGGGGCGTCAGGTCGCCGAAGCCGCGCTGAGGACCGCGGCGCTGCGGCCGATCGTTCAGGGTGAAGATATCGCTGCGTTCCAGGAAGAAGGGCCGCTTCTCGGTGAACTGGAATTCGAAGCGGGAAAGGTTCACGACCTCATCGTCCGCTTCCACCTGGGCGAAATCGGGGTTGACCGTGGCGTTCAGCGTCATTCCGGAAGTAATGCTGACCTTCAGGTCGCCGCCCAGTTTCCGCTGCATGCCGTTGTCGAGGGCCGTCGCCGCGATGGGCAGGACGGGCGTCGGGGCGGTTTCCGTAATCCGGGAGGACTGGGCGCCGAGTACGGTGAAGGGCGTCGCCTGCACCCGCCCGCCCGGCGTGATGTCGGACAGGGTCGTCAGCCGGCCGCCCTTGCCGAAGCGGTACAGCGCCTGGTCGCCGTCCTTCAGGCTCAGCGGAACCCAGAACGATTCCTCCCTGGTGCGCTGTATGCGGCGTCCGAAGTTGATGCCCCACGTCTGATCGCGGCGACGCGGAAACCGCAGGGTGTGGAACGGGATCACGTACTCGGCCGACCATCCGTAATCATGAACCTGGCTGGCCGCGTTCCACAGCCCGTTCCAGTCTCGGTCGGTGTTGTTGCCCTCGGCGCTGACGAAGGAGTCGGACCGGGCGCCATTGGGATTGGTCTGAAACTCGAAGGCTTCGCGGTAGTGATCGAGCGATGCGATGACGACGGTGACCATGTCGTTGGAGAAACTCATCCGCGTGTCCCGCTGCATGTCCGGCGCCATGATCCGCTCCGGATTCGGATCGAAGCAGACGAATCCCACGTACAGGTTCCTGTCGTCGTACATTACCCGGACTTCGGTGGGATACGTGGCCGGTGCGCCTTCAACCGGCTCGAGCTGGAAGAAATCGTTGGCGACGTCCGCCTGCTGCCATTCGGCTTCGTCGAGATGGCCGTCCACCTTGATTGCAGAATCAACCCGCCTGGCCTCCAGCATGTAGTCCGCGGGATCCAGTGTCCGATAGTCGAAGGGTGACTTGGATACGGGAAGCGGAACGCTGAACGGCCGCGGGTCCGACGTCCGGTCGATTTCCTCCGTCATCGCCACTACGGATTCCGTCACATCCCTTTCGGTCGCGGGCCGATCCTGCGGCGATTGCGCCCCGGTGATGCCTGGAAGGAACAGCAGACAGGCCAATATGAAACACGTGCCGCCGGTTTTACGGACGGGTGGGAATAATGACATTAAGTCCTCCAGCATCGGACGAAGCATTCAGGTACGACGGACATTGACGTTAACTTCCATCTTATATTCTACAATACTGCGGGCGTAATCCTTCAAGTGATGCTCGTAGCCTGTCGGGCGGGCGAAATATAGGGACCATTCGCAAGATTGTCCAGAAAGACGCATGTTTTTCTTGGACAACTACCGTCCCGATATCCTGCGCGGCGGTGAAGATGAATTCGCTTGACTGCATGATGCCCGGGCACAGATTGTGTGGACCATGCTGATCACCCTGGAAGAAATAGAGCAGGCCAGGAAGGAACTTCCGCCGGAGGTCGTGTATACGCCCGTCCTGCGATCGGAAGCGATTTCCGATGAGACCGGTGCGGACGTCTGGCTGAAGGCGGAGAACCTGCAGGTGACGGGGTCTTACAAGACGCGCGCGTCCTATACCATCCTGAACCGCCTGTCCGCGGAACAGAAGAAAAAGGGCGCCGCCATTTCCTCCTCCGGGAATTTTGCGACCGCGTTCGCCTACGTGGGAACGTTGCTCGGCATCCCGACGGCGATCGTGATGATGGAAAAGACCTCGCCCTACAAGGTGCGGCGCACGATCGACTACGGCGCCGAAGCGGTGCTGTGCGAAAACCACAACCAGGCGAGGTGGGACACGCTGGACCGGCTGGGCAGGGAACGGGGGATCACCGCGATCAACACCTGGGAAGACGCGAACGTCGTTCGGGGCCACGGCAGCATCGGCGCCGAGATCATGGAACAGGCGCCGGACCTGGACGCCGTGATCGTCCCCGTGAGCAGCGGGGGCCTGATCGGCGGCGTCGCCACGGCCGTGAAGACGCTGAACCCCGCGGTGAAGGTGATCGGAGTGCAACCCGAAGGATCGCAGGCGGTTTACCAGTCATTTATGAAGAAGGAGATCTGCGAGGTGCCGGAACCGGACACGGTGTGCGATTCGCTCGTGGCGCCCCGGCCGGGCGACCTCACCTTCGAACACGTAATGGCCTACGTGGACGAGATGGTGCTCGTATCGGATGAACAGGCGATCGACGCGGTGAAGTACCTGATCGGGACGATGAAACTCGTGGTCGAGCCGGGAGGCGCGGTCGGCGTCGCCGCCCTGCTGTACGGCATCGTTTCGCTGGAAGGCAAGAAGGTCGTGGCGCTGCTCAGCGGCGGAAACATCATGCCCGAGCAACTCGCGGGGTACCTGGGCGCGGCCTGATGGGCGGCCGCCGGACGAGGCCTGATGGGCGGCAAGGGATCAGGACGAGCCCTTGCGAATCCGAATATCTCCATCGCTGGTCTTTAGCCTGATGAGATGGCCGCCGCCATTGAGGTCGCCGGTGGCCCTTATCGTCCTACCGTTACGACCGCCATCGTCCTGCTCGTCCAGGTCGAAATCCGAATCGATACGATATTCCTTGTCGCGTCCGAACCAGGAACTCCCGATTCGGATCTCCGCTTCGAGCGAGGCTTGCAGATCCTCGGGAATGCGGATGGTCAGCTCCCCACCGGACGATTGCAACAGCCAGTCTTCCTCCAGCGCGCTTACCGTCGCCGTCAAACCGGCTTCGATATCGCCGCCCGAGGTCTTCGCCGTCACGCCGCCGCCCGTCGCATTGCTGACCGTGATATCACCGCCCGAGGTGCCCGCCTTCAGGCTTCCTTCAGCACTTTCGATGGTGACATCGCCGCCCGAGGTATGCACGTCCACCTCGCCATCGGCGCGCCCGATCGTGACATCGCCGCCCGAGGTCTTCGCCTTCACCTCTCCCGTGGTATGGCCTATCCTGATGTCGCCGCCCGAAGTAGTCGCCTCCGTGTTTCCCCCGGCCTGATCGATTTCGATATCGCCGCCGGAAGTTCTCACCGTCACTTCGCCGTCCGTACGGCCGATCTTGATGTCGCCGCCCGAGGTCTTGGCCGACACTTCACCGGCCGCGTCGCCGATCGTGACGTCACCGCCCGAGGTGGTCGCATCCACCGCGCCCCGGGCGTCCAGGATCTCGATATCGCCGCCGGAGGTGGACACCTTCGTCTCCCTTGCGCCTCCCTTGACGTGTACATCGCCTCCCGACGTGTGAACCCGGATCACCGCGTCCGTAATATTACCGACGTTGATATCGCCGCCCGAGGTGCGGGCAAGCACGTCGCCCCGCAGGTCTCCGACATCGATATCGCCGCCCGAGGTCTTGAGGTCCAGGTTGTACGCTTCCGGCACCCTGACCCGTATATCCAGCGATACGTTGTCGAACCAGTAATTCCGATCACGGTCTATCCGGATGCTTACGTCGTTCTCCTGTTGGGAGATATCCACGGCAACGTCCCTGAAGGCGTCGCGTGCGCTGTCCTCGCTGATTCCCGTCCGCCGTTTTTCCACCTCGACGTCTACTTCGTCATTGGACCAGCTTTCGACCCGGACCGAGCCGAAGTCGGTATCTACATTCAACGAGCCGGCCCCATCCACTGCGTATTTCTGGTGGGTTCTTTCCACGTGACCCATACCGTCGCGCATAAACGTGACCTCCTGTGCGCTGCATGCGTATGCCGAGGCAACGAGCAGACCGACACCAACCAGGTTCAATAATAAACGCATCATTCCTCCCTATTTGTCAATACAGGCAGTGTTGTCAACGCCGGCGAGTTTTTACGTAGATCCGACCCTGACTTTGCCTCCCAGGGTCTTGGCCGACACTTTGCCCGAAGCGGCCTCCACGGTGATGTTGCCACCCATGGTGTATGCGGTCAGGTCACCTTCCGTACGTCCGACGCGGATGCTTCCGCCCAGGGTCTTGGCGTCCACGTCCCCCTTCGTGTCTCCAATATCGATACTTCCGCCCATGGTCTTCGCGGACACGGCGCCCTCCGTCGGGCCGACGCGGATGCTGCCCCCCAGGGTCCTGGCGTTCACGTCCCCTTGCGTCGCGCCTATCCGGATGCTTCCGCCGGCCGTCTTCGCCCCGATCTCGCCGACCAGGTCAGCGATTATTATGCTGCCTCCTGCCGTCTCGATGTCCAGATTGTAGGTATAAGGCACCTGGACCGTCATCGCAATGGACATCCCGTTGCGTCCTAACCATCGCGAATGGTCGACGCGGATGTGCACGTCGTTGCCCTGCTGTTCCGTGGTTACCTCCACTTCGTCGAAGGCGCGGCGGGCCTCGTCTTCGTTGCCTTCCTTCCGTTGCTTTTCTACGAGGATCTCCACCTTGTCGGTGGTCGCGGTCTCGATCCGAACGGACCCGAAGTCTGCGTCGATGGTCAGCTCGCCGCCCGGATCGACCGTGTATGTCGCCGTGGTGCTCTCCACGAATCCCCGATCAGTTCGCATCATCTCGGTATTCTGTGTAGCCTGCGCGACTGAATCGAGAACTGGAAAAATACACATACACGCAATCGCTGTGATCCACATCGTCTTCATATTACTTGAACCCCCACGGTTGTTTACCCAGGTTATCTACGGATGTTGTTATTGAGACTTTCGTAGGGATATAAAAGTTGCGCCTTCACTCGTTACGCCCCGTCCGAACATGCTTATCTTCGAACAAACGGACACGACTACCGATCGTCTTTGCCGCGGATTCGTATTTTACCATCGTTGGACACCAGTATAATATCGTTCCCTCCGCCGTTTATTTCACCGACAGCTTTAATCCTATAGGTACCCGGGCTTGATTCCACTCTACGAACGTCCAGATCAAAATCGGAATCGATATGCCTTAGGACATGCCACGAATTTGGCAACCAGGGATCAATGATCTCCCCGATACTTATCTGCGCATCGATAACAGCCGGCATGTCAAATGGCAGGAGTATTGAAATGTCTCCCGCCAGTGATTGAAGTTTGTATCTGGCATCAACGGATGCATCGGTATCAATCAATTCCCCTTCGATGTCGCCACTGGTTGTACTGGCAATAATGCCGCCATGCGTAGAGCCTAGCCTGATGTCTCCGCTCAGGGATCTGGTTTCGGAAACGCCGAACACGTTCGAGACCTTGATGTTTCCGGAGGTCGTCCTGGCTTTTGCATTACCATTAACAGCACCGATGCTGATATGGCCCGAGAGGGAACTGGATTGTACACTCCCCCCAATATCCCCGGTGTCAATATCGCCATCCGTTGTGCTGACTGTAACGTCGTTTATCACCGGACCCGTTTTAATGCTGCCGCTTAATGACGAGGCTTTCAGATTCCCGTCAACGAAACTGGACTCGATGTCGCCGGAGTTCGTACCGACAGTCGCGTCACCATTCACGGGGCCGATTACGATGTTACCACTTAAAGACTTGCCTTGCACATTACCTTCTACGCTACCTGTTTTGATGTCGCCAGAGTTCGAACGGACCTTCACTTCGCCTTTCACGGGGCCGATTACGATGTTACCACTCAGTGTAACGGTATGCACCTTGCCTACTACGGAACTGGTCCTGATATTCCCGCTGTTCGTTTTTATGCTCAAGTTTCCTTCGGTGGGACCGGTCGAAACGTTCCCTGAAAGGGTCTTTGCGGTCACGTTTCCTACGGTATTTGCAGTCCGGATATCACCGCTGATCGTACTGAGTTCCAGATTGAATTCTACGGGAACCGTTACTTCGATAACTACATAAACTCGTTCCGGCCAGTCCTGCCAGAACCATCGCTTGTAAGTGACGTTCTTGATCTGGTCAACTTCGATTCGTACCCCTTTATCCGTCCGTTCAATTCCGACATCGATATTACTGAAGTCTTTACGAGCCTGGTCTGCATCGGAAGTCCTGAATCGTTTTCTAACCAGGACATCTAATTCGTTATTGACTGAGCTGCTGATGCGAATCGCCCCCAATTCGGCATCGACCGTCAGTGTACCCCCGGGGTTGACCTCGTAATTTTGCCGAAAGGTCTCGGTATAGTCCTGCCCATCACGCTCAATACCGTTCATCTGCCCGTCGCGCTCGAATCCGAACTCCCGGGTGCTGCACGCGCTTGAAATCCAAACACACGCACATAATACCGCGACAACTCCAGTCCGGCTCATAACCTCCTCCAATCGCGATGTTTAGAATCATAATAGTTTACAGCGATTCTTAAACATTAGACTGATGCGACGGGAATAATGTTTCGGGAACCCAAGGAATGTCTTACCGAGGAATATCTTATCGAGGTATGCGGAAGTCCTACTCCACCCAGTGGGACACGAGGGGTTTCAGCTCAACGGGCAGGCCGTCGAAGACGTCCTTTGGGAGAGTGGGAACGAGGTTTTCCGTTCCGCCGGTTTCGTCCACCAGGATCCGGCGGTCTTCCGAACCGGGCCGCAGCACGTCCAGGTTCAGCCACCAGGGCGCGTATCGGACGACGACGGCCACGCGGGGGTCCCGGGAGGTGTTGGCGGCCGTCGAATGCCAGAGCCGGCTGTCCATGACGAGGACGCTGCCCGCCTCGCCGGTCACGTTCAGCTCGTGCGGATGGGGGTCGTCGGGAGATACTCCGTTGTTGCCGGTGGGATTGTTGTCCTTGCGGTGGCTGCCCGGGACGATGAGCGTGCCCCCGTTTTCGCCGGTGAAGGAGGAGAGCATCCAGATGGTCGTGAGGTGCATGACCGCGTCCGGGTACGGAACGGGCACGTGTCCCGCGTTCCGCTGGTTGAAGGGCCAGTCCGCGTGCCAGCCCCCGCGGTCGTTTCCGGGCTCGTTGATGGTGGCCGTGGTGAAGGAGATGCGGAAATGGCGTCCGAGCAGCGCGCCGGCCAGGTCGAGGAGCCGCCGGTCCGCCAGCCAGGGCGCCAGCGACTGGTCGTACTTCAGGAAACCGCTCACGTGGCCGATGTTCGCGGGGGCGTCGGGATTCCGGTGGCGGTTGGTGGAGGCGACGACCCGGTCGCGGACCTCGTCCAGCCTGTCCCCCGGGATGATGTGGTCCAGGACGCACCAGCCGTCGTGCCGCATGGCCTGTATCTGACGCTCCAAAGACATTCCGTTTCTTCCTTTATAGGATTATCGCAAATGTCGCTGACCGAAATTGCTGAAAGGGTTGCTATCGAGATACGGCTCAGCGTGACCGGGCAGGACGTGGACGCCTAACCCTACAGGTCGTCCGTGCTCAGCGTGCCGGCCTCGTGATGGCGGCGGAACACGTCCCAGGTCTCCCTGATCCCCTCGTCAAGCGGCGTGTAGGGGATCTCGCCCACGTCCTCCTGGATGGCGCGGTCATCGAGGTCCGGCGCGATGGGAAGGTTCAGGTCCAGGTGGGAGATGAGCCCCGCCGAACCCGGAACGACGCGCTCGATGGACGCGATGACTTCGTCGATGGTCACCACATCGCCGCGGATGCTGTAGGCCCCGGCGCCATCGTTGGCGGCCTCGGCGCAGCGGATGAAGGTGCGCGCCGTGTCGCTCACGTACTGCATGTTGTTCCGCCCGCCGTACCCGATCACGTACGGCCGGTTCAGCAAGGCGGCCTTGACCGCCTTCGTGGGGTCGGAGGTCAGTCCGAAGTCCCGGCCCGGCCCGTACACGGTCCATGGCCGCAGGCCGATGCTGGAAATGCCGTGGTCGAGGTAATACACCCGCGCGTTCGCCTCATTGCACTGCTTGAAGACGCCGTAGTGGGTGACGGGCCGAAGCACCGCGTCGTTGCCGACCGGACCCGCATCGTAATCGTCTTCCATGCCGTAGACGGCCGCCGAACTCGCGTAGACGACGCGCTCCACGATATCGGCATGGGTTTTTGCCGCCTCGAAGACGTTGAGCGTGCCGATCACGTTGACCGTGGCGCCCTTGATGGGGTCGGTCCGGCAAACGGGCACCTGCAGCCCGGCCAGGTGAATGATGCGGGACGCGCCGGTTTCTCCGACCACCCGGGTGAAGTGGGACCCGTCGGCGATGTCGCCCTCGATGAACCGGACCCGGGCAATCTGGTCCTCGTCCATGATCAACGCCATGCGGGCGGTATGTTCCACCAGGTCGTAGATGGCGACATCGTGTCCGTCGTCGACCAGGTTCTTCACGATCCACGAACCGATACAACCATATCCGCCGGTAAGCAGATACTGCATGAAAACGGTCCTTTTTATCCGGGAAACAACAGCCGAAATACAACGGCCGAAAAACCTCGTCCATGGTAGGGTGGGCAGGGCCCGGTGTCAAGAAAAACAGCCGTGCTCCCGCGGCCTGTGCGCGGCCTGTGCGCTGCCTGTACACGGCTTGTGCGCGGCCTGTACACGGCCCGCCGGCAGCCGTTTTAGTCCTTGATCGGACCCCGCCCGGCAGATACATTGTGCGCATCCCGGAACGACCGGCGAACGACCGGCGAACGGCCGGAGAACAACCGGTGATCGACCGGTGAACGGCCGGCAAATCCAGTGAATTCCATCCCCTCAAGCGACCCGTCTCATGAGCGTACGCGAGCGGTCTTCCGCGCCGTCCGGGAAACCGTATTCCCATTCTCCCGGTGCAGGTTCTCCCACCGGGACCGGTGGACTCGCCTCGGGCATGACGCTCCGGGCGGTGGGTCTCGGGCTTTTCCTGTCGGCGTCGATGGCGTGGTGGGTCGTGCATTCCGCCTTCGAAGCCCATTCCTCCTACCTTTCCATCACCCACATGCCCATGGCGGCGCTCTTCCCCTTCATGCTGGTCGTCTTCGTCATCAACGGCCTGTTGAAGCGTTTCGCGCCCACGCGCGTTTTCACTGCGCCTGAACTGATTATCATCTTCTTCATCGTGTTCACGGCATCGGCCATCCCGGGATGGGCCTTCACCACCTACTGGGTCGCCATTCCCTCCATCCCCCACTACTACGCCAACTCCGAAAACAGGTACGTCGAGCTGTTCTTCGAATACCTGCCAACCTGGCTGATCGTCCCGGATGAACGGCGCGCCGTGCACTGGTTCTACGAGGGCCTGCCGTCCACGGGGGTCATCCCATGGCGGGACTGGATCATCCCCATGAGCTGGTGGGGCACCTTCTTTCTGGCCCTCTTCTTCGCCAGCGCCTCGCTCATGGTGATCCTGCGGAAGCAGTGGATCGAAAGGGAGCGGCTGACCTTTCCGCTGGCCCGCGTTCCCCTGCTGCTTGTCGAAGATGACGACAGCGGTTCCGTGTTGCCCCGCATCGCCCGGTCAAAGGTTTTCTGGTACGGCTTTTCCATCCCGCTCTTCATCATCTTATGGAACATCGTCTCGTACTGGGACGTCGTGCCGCCCATCAGGCTGGGCGGAGACTACCGCATACCGATCACCCTGGCCGAATCCTTCCCGCCGATTCAGTTCAAGATAAATTTCGCTTTTATCGGCATCGGGTTCTTCACGGACCTGAATATCCTTTTCAGCATCTGGGTGTTCTTCCTGCTGGCCACGATCCAGATCGGCATCATGAGCCGGTTCGGCATCCCGAAGACGACCGAGATCGTCACGGCCCAGCACCTGGGCGGTTTCTTCATGTATACCCTCTTCGGACTCTGGATGGCGCGGCGCCACCTGTACGACGTGGTGAGAAAGGCCATCGGCCGGGGCCGCGACATCGATGATTCAGGAGAGTTCTTCTCGTACCGGACCGCCATGGCCGGCGTGGTGATCGGCATCCTGTACATGTTCTTCTTCCTGGTCAGCATGGGGATGTCTATCGCCGCCGCGGCCACGCTGCTGGCCACCTGCATGCTGCTCTTTCTCGGGGTCACCCGCGTGGTGGCGGAAGCAGGGCTCATCAACCTGGACCTGCCCTACAACGCCCATGACTTCACCGTGTTCTCCTTCGGGTCGGCGAACCTGCACCGGGCCGACCTCACGATCCTGACGCTGTCCCAGACCTTCTCGCGGAACTGGCGGACGCTGGGCATGTGCGCCATGGCCCACGTCAACAAGATGGGCGACGAGATCGGCGGCGCCCGCCGCGGTATCTTTCCCGTCATCGTGTCGGCGCTCGTCATGGCCGCGGTCATATCGGTCGTATACACCGTCTTCCTGGGATACGATACCACCGGGGCGGACGGGTTCAAGGACGCCTTCGGCAACGCGAAAGCGGGGTACAACACACTGACGACGTGGATCAACAACCAGACCCAGTTGACCGGCGGGGAGTACCTGGGCCTGGGGGTCGGCGCCTTCGTCGCCTGGCTGCTGATCCTGGCCCACCACAATTTCCACTGGTGGCCGATGCACCCCATCGGATGGGCGGTGGCCAAGACCTGGGGCATCGGGATGATCGCCACCTCGATCTTCCTCGTCTGGCTCATCAAGGCCATCATCCTGAAACTGGGCGGCACGAAACTCTACCGCCAGTCGCAGCCCTTCTTCATCGGCATGCTGGTGGGGTACGTGCTGGGCGTCGCGCTTTCTTATGGCGTGGATGTGATCTGGTTTCCGAATTCGGGCCACATCGTGGAAACGTGGTAACCGGCGACAGCGAGAAAACTCAATCGGCGCATTGGCAACACGCGGCGCCGGGATCATAAAGGCAGAAAAGGAAAGGAGTTTCATCATGAGCGTGGAACAGGTCATGCCCGACGAGGCGGCCAGGCTGGTCGAATCCGAAGGGTACGCATACATCGACGTCCGGTCGGTCCCCGAGTTCGACCAGGGCCATCCCGCCCCGGCCGTGAACATTCCGCTCCTGCACGCGGACGAGCAGACCGGGCAGATGACGCCCAATCCGGATTTCGTCCGGGTGATGAAGGCGAATTACGCAGAGGATTCGAAGCTGGTACTGGGCTGCCGCACCGGCCAGCGGTCCAATCACGCCGCCGAGTTGCTGCAGTCCATGGGGTATCAGACGGTGGTCAACATGCGCTGCGGGTTCAGCGGCGAGATGACGCCCTTCGGCCAGGTGGTCAATCCGGGATGGGAGGAGTTCGGCCTGCCGGTGAGTCACGACAGCGGCGAGGGCGTGAGCTACGCGTCGCTGGCGGCGAGGTCGGAAGACTCGTGAATGGTGCCGGGAGTCCTTCAGGCAATCCGAAACAGCTACACTGGTTTGCTATCTGGGCAAGAGCCTGGGCATCCGAAGACCGACCCGCGACTCGGTGCGAATGTACTTTGGGTTACTTGCATCGTCGCCCAGTTTGCGTCGAAGTTTCATTACAATAGCGCGAATAACACTGACATCGCGGGAACTGCTTGATCCCCAAACAAGTTGCAGCATTTCATCATATGTCGTAACCCGTCCAACTTTTAGTGAAAGGACGCGAAGGACGTCATATTCAGTTGCAGTAAGCTGCAGATTCCGGCCTGCCAGGGTAACAAGGCGTTCCGCGTAGTTGATTTCCAAATCTCCCACCCGGAAGGGTTCGCTGGGTTCATCACGGCCTCGAAGAGCTACGTTTATTCTGGCCAGAAGTTCTGCCTGCGAAAACGGTTTGACAATGTAATCAACCGCGCCGGCATCCAAGGCACTGGCTATTGTCTCGTCCCGACCGAAGGCGGACACGAAAATGACGGGTCTGTCGGCCAGACCCGGTACGCTTTGCATCAGTTCGATTCCGTCTTTACCGGGCAAAAGCAAGTCCAATAGCACCAGACTGGGACTATTCTTCTCAATCAGGTCGGGTACCTCCCCGGGATCGGCGGTAACGACCGGCATGTATCCACCTTCCTCGAGCATACGTTGGATATTCACGAGGAACTGAGGGTCGTCGTCCACGACAAGTATGCGTGTTTTTACCTTGCGGGCGTCTTTCGACTTGCCAGGTCTTCGTGTGTGGTCCGAAGAAACATCAGCTGGAATCTGTTCAACCATTGGTATCGTGAAACTGAATCGAGAACCGGAACCCGCCTCGTTGTTTTCAACCCATATACGCCCACCGTGAGCTTCCACCAGTCCTTTGCAAATCGAAAGACCCAGACCCGCACCTGCTCCAATCTCATGTCGCTCACGGCCGAGACCGCCAAACTTCTGGAAAAGATACGGCAGTTGCTCGTCCGGAATCCCTCTGCCATCGTCGGAAACGGAGACCACTACGTGGACATCGGCCTGCGCGGCAGTCACGAAGATTGGAGATGAAGAGGCCGAGTGACGGGCTGCATTGGCAAGTAGATTAACCAGAACCTGGACGATACGCTGTCTGTCAGCCTGTACATTGAGCAAACCAATCGGCAAGTCGATATTGATGGGATTTACGCCTCCACCGCTATAGTACATTCCACGAGCCCGATCCACGATGTCGGCCAGTTCAGTCGGTTCAGGGTTAATCGACAGCGTGCCCGTCTCGATATGTGCCGCGTCAAGCAGGTCTCCGATCAACTTAAGCATATGATCAGCCTGCTCATCTATGATCTGCATAAATCGTAGTACTTCATCTGAAAGAGCCACTGATGGAGCATCCAGTATGGTCGCGGTACATCCTTTGACTGATGTGAGCGGGGCTCTAAGCTCGTGGCTCACCATGCCAAGAAACTCGGCACGTAGCCGTTCCTGTGCCTCCAATGGGGTCATATCCTGCATGGTAACAACCAGCGATTCCACTTCGCCCGCAGACGACTGAATAGGCGTGGCGTTTATAACTGTCGTAACCTTTCGCCCGTCCGGTACTTCAAGAACGATTTCCTCGGCACGAACGGATACGGCATCGCGAAGCGCATGATCAATGTGGGTATCCTCCAGTTTGATCTCCCCGCCGTTCGCTCGAACTACCTTGATTACGGATAGTAAGTCTTCTGCCGATTGGCCCGGCATGGTCAAGTCGCCCAGAATTCGGCGCGACTCCTGATTCATAGACGCCACGCGCCTGCCTTTTGCGTCGATGACGACCACGCCCACGGGTGAAGTGTCAATGAGCACTTCCAAGTCGGTTCGGGCCCTCTTTTCGTCCAGGTGCTTCCTGGAGTTTGCTATTGCAGCCCCAGCGTGGGATGCAAAGAGCGTAAGGATCTCCGCGTCCTCGATGGAGAATCCCTCACTCCCTTCTTTGTCGCCCAGGACGAAGGTGCCGACCTGGTTGCCTTGGTGACGAATCTGCACTATCAGGCAGCTCTTCTCCATAGACGGTTCCTGGGGAAACCCGAGTGAACTGAAGTGGGTTGCCAGGTTCGTGACCCGAAGCGGTTTGGAAACCTGGCGCATGTATTTCCAGATTTCTATACCATGGGGCAGGTTTAGCATTCGCTGGTATTCCTCGTTGGTTACTCCTGACGTGACGAAGTCCTGAAACTCTCCTGTATCATTCATGGTAACGATACCACCGGTTCCAGCGCCGGTCAACGAACGGGCGCTTTGCACGATCTCGCGAAGGACGGTATCGGGGTCGAGGCTTTCACTGATGCGCAGACTGGCCTCGCTAAGTTTCGAGAGCTGTTCCCCATGTGTCTTTTCGCTTCCCGGGTAATGGTCATCGTTCGACATAGCCACACTCCTAACCGAATTACTGCGGCATTCATTGTCCACAAGATGGCGTCCGAATGGCTGAATCAGAATGGACTACGGAATGCATCTTGAAGAACGTTCTATCTGCCTTGTCAGAAAAGATACAGAAAAATCATGATATGATTCCAAATGATTATGTCAATATCATAAAACACCGGAATTAGCTATTAAAATTAATATGAAAACTACGCATATTATAATCAATCTATTCCGGGCCAAACGTGGTTCCTAATGAGAGCTGCCCGCTACTACGCCTTCATGCCCGTTGAGGTATTCGGTACACGAGAGGAGTTACGAAAGACCGAATGGTTGGTACCTGTGCAGGTGGGTCGGCGACCCGTCGTATTTGCCTGAACCGGGACAGAAGGTGATCACAAACAATGGATCAAGAACGAACTATACCGTAAATCATCAGCCATCCGTTTTTGTTTTGGAGGAACCCAAAATGCGAAAACTTGTTTTTATCGTCACGACCGCGGTGATTCTGCTATCGATCTCAAGTGGTGCGTCAGTGCAAGCCCAGGAAAGAACGCCATCGTTTACAGTCGGCGGAGGACTGGGGATTCCCACTGGAGATTTCGGTGACGGAGCGAAAACGGGCTTTGCGATACTCGGGGGAGTTTCGGTGCCCATACTGGATAATGTCCATGCCGTGGCTGAAGGCCACTATAGTAAATACGGAGCGGATGTTGACATACCGGGGGTGGACGCAGACGCAAAGCTGACCGGTGGCAATATCGGCATCAGGTTGAGTGCTTCATCTTCACCCATGATCGTCTATGGGCAGGGTGGTGTAGGGATTACCCGTGCCGAAGGGCAGGCCTCAGCGTCCTTTCTCGGTGAGACCGTCAGTGCCAGCTCATCGGAAAACGCGTTCAGTTTTGTTATCGGTGGCGGCGTTAAGTTTCCGATCAATCCATCCATCGCTTTAGCCGTAGATGCGCGTTACCGTCACGCGTTGACCGAAGATACGGCCACTCAGTGGCTGCCGATTACCGTGTCCATCGTTTTTACCCCTTAGAAAGCAGGCCAGGACAATACCGGTTCTAACTTCCGAGGCAGGAAATCGATGCAAATCGATTCTTCTTAGCGGGGCCAACTATGAAAATCGTGCGACCGATCAGTTTTGTATGCTGCCTGTGCTGGTCCGTTTTTGTGGCTCCAACTACGATAAAGGCGCAAAGCGTCGGGGATCATCTTCGTGTCACCTTGATGGAAGGTTCAATATCCGGTACCGTGGTATCAGTAAGCGGCAGCGGCTTCGAACTCGGTCTGTCCGGTGACCGTATCCGACTCGTGCCATTTGGCACCATTCGGAAACTGGAACGCAGAATGGGCACACGAAGTTACTGGAAAGAAGGCCTGCTTTATGGCGCGGGAGCAGGCGTCGTCGTGGGTGTTGTTATCGGCAGGTTGACCCATGAGACTTGTGATCTTCTGACGATTGGGACAGGTGACGAGTTCTGCGATGAATTCGGAGTCAGGGCGGGTATAGTTTCGGCGGCCCTGTGGGGAGGCGTGTTGGGAACCGGCGGTCTCATCATCGGTGCGTTGATTCGACGTCAGGAATGGATGGCCATCGCTGTTCCGACTGCGACCGGGCATCTGCGAGTCACACCCTGGATTGACGTTTCCTTGCGAGAGGGCGAAGCCCCGATGGTGTTTACTGGAGCCAGCTTCTCGTTCTGAGTCAGATGCGCGAACGAGCGTCCGTTCCGGCGGATGATAATCGGTTTCTGGTCGATACCGACCGATTTCATAAATACCGGTATACGAACTGCCTTCGTACAGGCTTAGACCAATTTATGCCTATAGGTTCTATACTGTTGCATACCGGCAGCGTCTACTTGGAGCACTGTAAGCCTCTGGTTGCCACTGCTGATCCTCGAGGCACGGTGTCCAATTCCAGTCGGCTGCTGTGTGCGGGTTTAGCCACCTTGAGCCTGGAAGCCTATAAGTCCCTTGGCGGGCGGTTACACGTAAAGGACGTGGGGATTGGTGCGGCGATGCTGTCTCTTCTGACGAAAATCGACGATCAGCTGATAGACGGTTTTTCTTTCCATGGCGGCATGGGTAGTGACCCGGAGGAGGTTGCGGACCAGGTTCGGGTGCAGCTCGAACCTACGCTAATCTCGATTCGAACCGGCGTGCCAGCCACTCTGGAAACTCGTTGCAATCTCGCTGCTGCGCTCGGGCGACGTCTGCGAGCACTTTCCGATGATCCACGCCGCCTCGAGCATCTGCTTTCAGTAATCTCGCAGGGATGGGAAATCCAGGCTATAGGTGTTAGCACGCTGTGCAGTCATCCCGGCAAGATTTCACTGGATCAGGTGATTCGGGCTTCGCGGGACATCAGTGGGGCGTGGTTTTTGATGGTCACGCTCGTGGGAACCCTTCCGGCAGACGCTTCGCGACCTTTGCTATCTGATGAAGAGGAGTCCTTCTACGAGTGGGGAGAGTACATTCAGCAAGCAGACGTACTCGCCGATCTGGACAAGGACATTCAGGACGGACTGGTGTGTACCGTTCCCGGTCATTACGCGTACCGGAGAGATCCGGAGACGTTTCTGGCGGCAGCGGCAAATCGGGACAGCGATTCACTTTACGCACTTTACGCAGATACCGGTGCGGACCTGGCGTGCCTGCCGTCAACCGGACAGCGTCACAAGTTACTCGCTCCATTGGCCGAACTTGGCCACGTAGGATCAATACTCGAGTGGATCCACGGCCTTCTGTTGTGGCGTTATCTGCAACATCCTCGATGCCGGCGCGTCGACAGCCATCGACATGTGCGTCCTCTTCTTCATGATCCACAAGGATGGACAGACTTTGTTTTAAACAGCGCAATGGAGGAGGTATCATGTTCGGCACATTGAAAATTAACCGTGCTAGCATCGATGAAACTACGCGAAGGGGATATTCTCGGTTCTACTGTGGAATGTGCAAGACGCTGGGTAGCGAGTTCGGACAACCGTTCCGAGCGACACTCAGTAGTGATTCGGTATTTATGGTATTGCTGGCCGACGCATTCACACAAAATGGTGCGGAGGAGGCGATCGTTCGATGTCCCCTGGCGCCAGTGAGGTACCGGTCCGCAGTGGAACACGATAGCACGGCCATGGTTTTTGGTGGAGCTATTCAGATACTTCTTGGTGATCAGTGGCTCGCCGACCATGCGATGGATGGACAACGCGTTCCTCGCCTGGCGCGCCGGTTGATGGGAACTCCTGTATCTCGAGCGCAGGAACTTTTGAAGGACCTGGGTGTTGACCTGCAGGTGCTCAATGGGTTTGAATCCCATCAAAATACTATTGAGGCAGGCAATCCTACCCCCTCCGAGGCCGCTGGCCCGACCTCCTCGTCACTCGGCCTCGTTTTTTCGGCTGTGGCGGAATTGCCTGGAACCATACCGGAGATTCAGACCGAAGCGGGTCGGCAACAACTACGAGAACTGGGTTGCGCAGTGGGCCTGGTGATCTACCTGACGGACGCCCTGGAGGATCTGGAGCGGGATCGAGAAGAAAACAGTTTCAATCCTCTTCTGGACGATGGCGCGATATCGTCTGTCCGGTTGCGCACCGCCTCCCGGGAATTGGTTGCGGCTTTGAAGCGGATCGAAGTATTGCTTAAAACGCTGCCTTTTCAGCGGCATCGAGACATACTCTCGAATATCCTGTGCGACCGGTTGGCGGGACGTGCCCGCAACGCAGTGGATGTCGTGGCTAACAACGGGGTGTTTCGAGTGTCGTGGCGCTCTCGAATGACTTCAAGGAAGCCGCTGGCGGCAGCGGCTATGTTCATATTGAGTCTGTTCTACACATTGCCTGCGATGGCATTCGGCGACCGCATCCGCGTCATAGACTGCGACTGTGGCGGAGGTACCGGTTGTGCGGCCGGATAGACAACAGGTTTTCAGTATCTGATCACTGCTTATCCCCGCAACACCTCTTCGTAGTAGGCTTCGTACTGCGGGACCACGGCTTCTTCCGCGAAGTGGTCCAGCACACGCTGCCGGGCCTTCCGGCCGATCGCCTCCCGCAAGTCGTCGTTTGCCAGCAGGTCCGTGGCGTGCCGGGCCATCTGCCCGATGTCGCCCACTTCGGTGATGTAGCCCGTCTCCCCGTGGCGCACGAGTTCCGGCAGGCCGCCGACGTTGGCGCCGATCACCGGGACGCCGCAGCTCATCGCTTCCAGGGCCGACAGGCCGAAGCTCTCCTGTTCGCTGGGCAGCAGGTACAGGTCGGAACAGGAGAGAATGCGGTCCACCCCCTCCTGTTCGCCCATGAACACCACGCCGTCCTCCAGGCCCAGTTCCCGGGCCAGTTCCTGCATGGGGATGCGCTCCGGACCTTCCCCCACGAGCAGCAGCTTGCACTTGACGTTGCGCCGCACCTCCGCGTACATGCGGATGATGTCCCCGATGCGTTTGACCGGCCGGAAATTCGACACGTGCGCGATGACCTTCTCGTCATCGTCCACGAAGTTGCTGATGTCGCAGTGACCGTCCCCGCGTCGGAAACGTTCGACGTCCACGAAGTTGGGGATCACCCGGATGTCCTTGTCGATGTCGAAGAGGGACAGCGTGTCGCGCTTGAGAGACTCGGAGACCGCCGTGACCCCCTGGCTTTCCTCGATGCTGAAACGGGTGATCCGGTAGAAGGACTTGTCGCTGCCCACGAGGGTGATGTCGGTGCCGTGGAGCGTCGTGATGACCTTGATGTCCTGGTCGCGCAGCATGTGCCGCGCCAGGAAGGCGCAGGTGGCGTGAGGTACGGCGTAGTGCACGTGCAGGATGTCCAGCTCCGCCTCGGAGGCCACGTCCGCCATTTTCGCGGCGAGCGCGAGGGTGTAGGGCGGGTACTTGAACAACGGATAGGGCATCACCTCCACGTTATGGAAGGAGATGTTCTGGCTGTATTCCTGCAGGCGGAAGGGGATCGAATAGCTCACGAAATGGACCCTGTGCCCCTTCCGGGCCAGCGCCTGTCCCAGTTCGGCGGCGATGGCGCCGCTCCCTCCGTAGGTGGGGTAGCAGGTGATGCCGATGTTCATCGGTTTCCGCCTCTTCTGGTGCGTGGACGCTCGCGTTCCAGCCCGCTGTGCAAACCTGGCCCGTCCGGGCGCCCGGCCTGCCGTGCTATTCCGTGCGTCCTGCGAAATGGGCCAGGGGATCGTCGATTGAAAGGTACTCGCGGACGACGAAGGGCTCCCCGTGCCGCGCGCCGATCAGCTGTCCATAGTAGCGGCTCTGGGCTTCGACCTCTTCGAGGAACCCGGGCCGGCTGATGAAGGTCTCCGGTTCGTTGGAGTCCGGGTCGTGGAACTGTGACCGGTGGGCCTTGACGGCTTCGATCTTGCGGGCGAACGTCGAGGTGATGTCGACGATGAACGATGTACGGGGTTCCTGGTAGCGGTGGTGGGTGAGGTAGAAGACCACTTTCCGGGGCCGGAAGGCCGTGTGGTCCGTATCGATCTTCTCCAGGCCGGCCAGGAAAGCCGCATCTCTCGCCAGCCGGGCGGTCGCCCCGTGATCGGGATGGCGGGCGACCTCGTGGGGGACGAGGAGCAGCTCGGGCCGGTACCGGCGTATGGCGTCGATGAGGGCGTCGCGGTGCGTCGGGCAGGTACCGATGCGGGCGTCCGGCAGTTCGAGGTTCAGCCTGTCGGACAGCCCGAGCACTTCGCCAGCCGCCGCCGCTTCCCCTTTCCGCCCGTCGACCGTCCCCCGGGTACCCATCTCGCCCAGGCTCATATCGACGATACCGGTGGCATAACCCAGGTCGGCGAATCGGATCATTAGTCCGCCGCAGTGCAGCTCCACGTCGTCCGGGTGGGGGGATACGGCGAGCACATCGAGTTTCATAGGGGGGTCATCCTGTGTCTGAAGTCCGTTTCGTCCGTGGCCTCGAAGATGGTGTTCATGACGTCGAATCCGTGCAGGGCGACGTACTGCCAGATGTTGGCCACCCGTTCCTGGAGGTGCCCGTTGGGATACAACAGGCGGTCCGCCCGCATGATCTGGCCGCGCATGACACCGTCCGCCTTCTTCAGGGCGCGGAGGGTCTTTTCCTCCAGCCTGCCCAGGGCGAAGTTAGTCTTCCGCTCCGAGGCCTCGACGATCCGGCTCAGACCGGGATCGATGGCGGTCACCTGTCCCTTCAGGTTTCTGTAATGGGCTTCCACGTCGCCTCGTGCGGCCCGGAGACCCTCGGTGACCGGTACCGGCATCTCTTCCCGGAGTTTTCGGTCGACCACGGATTCGATGCCCTGGACGAAATGGGAGATCGCGAGGCCGTGCTTCTCCAGGACCCGGGCGGTCCTCGCGCCGACCAGCGTGTGGGACGCGCGGGGATAGACCACGGGGAAGGGCAGGCCGGACCGGCGGTAGACCCCGCCGAGCTGGCCGTAGTAGGCGATTTCCGCCGGTCCGCCGATATAGGTCAGCGTCGGGAACAGCGTGTCCTGCACCAGGGGCCGGGTGATGACGTTATGCGTGAACCGACCGGGTGTATCCTTAAGCATCCGTAGCAGTTCCTCGCCGGTGAAGGAAAGGCTTCCGTCCCGGCTGCTGAACCGCCCGTCCTCGTAGCGCAGGGCGTTGCGCTGCCCGTCCTCGTACAGAAACAGGTTCACCGCGTCCGGGGATCGGGAGACCTGGGGATGCAGCCCGGCGTCCTCCAGATCGCGGGACGCCTCCAGGACCGAACGCGTGGTGGCGAGCGGTTCCAGGATTTCCTGCTCGAACACGGAACGCATAAGGGGTTTCAGCGCCGGGTCGGTGGGGTCCACGAGGACCAGGCCCTGTTCCCTGAACAGCAGTGTCATGAGCCGCGCGAAAGCGTCGGACAACGAGGTCCCGGCGGTACAGTGCCGCCGAAGCGCCTCGATGGCGGACGGGCGGTACTCCGAATCGGGCAGGGCCTCGGCGAACTGCCCGAGCAGCGCTTCGATTCCGGGTCCGAGCAGGCGGTCGCTCGCGGACCGGCGGTCGTTGGGGTCGTCGGGGCTCAGCTCGAACCTGAGGGCGTTCCCGTCCGTGCGGCAGACATGGACATGGTTGATTTCGGCGTAATCATGGTCGTCGGCGGCCATCCAGAAAACGGGCACGGCCCGCACGCCGGTCTCCTCCGAGACCCGTCTCGCCAGCTTGATCGCCGTCACGGCCTTGTAGATGGTGAACAGCGGACCCGTCAACAGGCCCGTCTGCTGCCCGGTGGAAACGACGAAGGCATCTTCCCCTGCGAGGGAACGGGTGTTGGCGAGGACGGTTTCGTCCGCCCCGTAACGGGCGTTCTGTGCCTCGAGGATCTTGGCGAGCGCCTTTCGCGGCGGTGGAACGGCGCGGGACTGCACGGCCTCGATCATGCGCGGCCATACCTCCGGGTCCCGTGGATCGTGGGTATAGAAAGACCGTAACGACTCGAAGTCTTCGAGAAAGGTATGCAGCAGGTGGTCCGGCAACACCTGGCGGTAATCCACTGCATGAGCGTTCATGTAACCGGCCTTGTTCGACACATACCCGATCGGCAGGGCTGCGAAGTCGGCGTCATCGGCATCAGGCGGCCCGGAGGGGATCCCGCGGTTCCGGCGTCCTGTTCCCCATCCGCTTTTCCATGATGAGCAGGTAGGCGGGCAGTGCGATCAGGGCCGTCGCCAGCGTGGCGATCTCTCCCACGTTGGCCATGATCCCGAAGGAATGCAGGCCCCGGTTGGACGTCAGCATGAGCGAGGTGTACCCGATCAGCGTCGTGGAGGAACACATGACCAGGGCCGCGCCCGTATGCTGTACCATATTACGTATGGAACCTCGTCCGTCAAGGCGGTAGCGTTGATACAGGTTCACGCTGTAGTCCACTCCGATGCCCAGCGTAGTGGGAATGACGATGAAGTTGAAGAAGTTCACCTTGATGTCGAAGACGGCGATGACCCCGCCCATGACCAGCATGCCGCCCAGCAGGGAGGCCAGGATGACCACCGACGCGTGGATGCTTCGAAACGCCAGTACGAGGAGCGTGATCACGCCCACGAAGCAGGCGATCGTGGCGAGGGGCCCGTCGCGGTCCACGGCCTTTAGCATATCGGCGAAGACCACGGCCTCCCCGGAAGAATAGATGATCTCATCGTCCGGCAGGCGGTTGGAACGGACGACCTCCGCGAACCGGATCAGGTTACGGCCGTTCCAGAGCCCGGCGTCCGACCTCGGGTAGACGTAGATCAGCCTGCCCACCGTACCGTCCCGCTCCTCGTAGGGCCGCGTGAGCGCTTCGGGCAGGTCGTCCACGGTGATCCCGTCCAGGTTCAGGTTGTCGCGGAAATCGTTAATCTTCGCGAGCTGATCGGGCGGGATGCCGAGTTCGTCGGGCGGATTCGTGTCGAGCATGTACTCGATGTCCCAGAGGACGTCGATCTTGTCCTCCTGGTCCTCCGGCAGCAGGTCGTAAATGGTCCGGACCCGGTCGATGGTCGGATTGGGGACTTCCCTTTCGGCCTCTTTCTTGTCCAGCACGGCCCGGCGTATGCCCGGCACCTGGTCCAGGCGGTCTGCCAGGATGACGGCCGGCGACTGCGAAATGCCGAAGAGCGCGTTGACGCGGTGGTTGAGGATCCGCTCGTAGGTGTCGCCCCGCGGCTCGTTGCGGAGTTTCGAGAAGTCGTACTCGAAGGAGTTCGGAAGCCACCACACCAGCAGTACGGCGCCCAGCAGCACCAGGGAGGCGCTCGTGCCTACCACGGCCCGCGGCTTCTTCTGCACCAGGTTGGCGAGACGGCTCATCGACCGGCCCCGTGAGACCTTCCGGGTCCAGGTCTGCCGTCCGAACGCGGTGCGGTCCCAGAGCATCAGCAGCGCCGGCAGGATGGAGAAGGTCGAAAGCCAGCACAGCAGCATGCCCAGGCCGCCGATGAACCCGAAATGGTTGAAGCCCCGGAAATCGGTGATCATGAGCGTGCCGTAAGCCAGGCCGGTGGAAGCCGCCGAGGTGACCGTCGCCGTGAGCGTGTTCCGGAAGGCGATCTGCACGCCGTCCCGTGCGTTTTCGCCCCGCAGCCGCTCTTCCTTGTACCTGGACATCAGGATCAGGCCATAGTTGATGCCGTTCCCTATGATGATGGCGCCCAGAAAGGCGGTCTGCATGTTCAGGTAGCCGATGCGGAAGTAGGTCAGGCAGAACGTCCAGAGGATGCCGACGACCACGACCAGCGTGATGTTGATGACCGGTACGATAGTGCGGAAGTAGAGGAATATGGCCAGGGCGACCAGTGACAGCGTGACGCCGGCCGACGTGAAGATCTCCCGGTTGACGGACTCGTACTGGTCCAGGATCAGGCGGTACTTGCCGGTGAGGCCGACCTTCAGCGACGGGTGGTAGGACGTGGGTTCGAGCCCTTCCGCGATGGCCAGCACCCGTTCGCACAGGTCCCGCGAGAAGGTCACGCCGGTCGACGATCCGAAAGGTTTCAGGACCATGACGAGAAACCGCCCCTGCTCGTCGTGTCCCGTGAAATACCCGTCGACCCACTTGTCCAGCTTCTCCGACGCCTGTTGCTCGTACTTCTCCTCCAGGTCGCTCACGGTGAACGGCTCGTCTTCCACCTCCAGGCCGAGGTCTTCCTCGGAGACGAATAGGGGGTTCTGCTCCAGTTTCGTCTTCAGGATCTGCCGGCTCAGCCGGCTCTGGATCTCTTCCAGGTCTTCCAGGTCGGCGTACAGGTACTTGTGGTCTTCGTAGAACCGCTTCTCGTCGTCCACCCGGTACTCGATGTAGCGGACATACCCTTCCGGGAGATCGGACCGCAGCCGGCCGGCGAGGTCGTCGGCGTACCGCTGGGCGGCGGGAAGGTCTTCCGTTTCTATGACGATGGTCAGGTTGCCGATGCCGCCGACGCGCTCCGTGAGCCGGTTTATGTCGTCGACGCTCCGGTAGCCTTCGGGAAGCAGTTCGACGAAGTCGGTTTTCAGCTGAAGCCTGGAGGCGAAGTGGACGGACAGGGAGGCGGAAAGCAGCGCGAACAGCAGGACCTTGGCCGGATGGCGGCATATGAAGGCGATATACCTGTTCAGGAAGCGGTCTATGGCGGCTCTGGTCTCGGCCTTCACGGTGCATTCCTCGTGTGAAACGCGCACATCCAAGGTATGGAAATATCCCCGTAAACCACTGGAGTGTCAACCACTAAAACGGCTTGTGCAACGGGGCTGAAGGACTTCGGCGAAAGGCGTTTTTCTTTGACTTATCCCGCGCGCGACCTTACATATGCTGGACCTTTTTTTTAATTCAATCCCTTTGCCAAAAGCGCAAGAACCGTTTTCCGACCACTCCATTCTCCGCCCACTCCATGGCCTCAGTACAGCAAAGTGTTTCCGCCTCCGCTGTCCGTGCGACCGCGACCCGGATCATTACGCCGCGATCCATTCTCCTGGGCCTGACGAGCGTCGTCCTGATCTCCCTGATCGTCCCCTATTTCCAGTACACCATGGCCTCGTCCCAGCTGGGCGCGGATCATCTCCACATCGGCGCGCTGTTTCTGGCCTTCGGGTACCTGGTCATATTCAACGTGGTGCTGGCGAGGTGGAAGAAGGACTGGGCCCTCACGCCCCACGAGTTCGTCATCCCCCTGGTCATGGGCATGGCGGCATCGGGGCTGACGACCAACGGCATGGGCGCCCCGTTCATCTCCACGCTGATGGCCCCCTATCTGCTGGCGACGCCCGAGAACCAGTGGGCCGAGTACTTCTACCCGTACCTGCAACCCTGGGCGAACGTCACGAACCAGGGCAACGCCCTTACGTGGCTGGTGGACGGGATCCCGCCCGGCGCGTCCATTCCCTGGAGCGTGTGGGGCATTCCGCTGTTCTGGTGGCTGACCTTCATCGTCCCGATCATCTTCATGGGCCTGTGTCTCGTGGTCATCCTCAGGCGGCAGTGGGTCGAACACGAGAAGCTCGTCTTTCCCATGATGCAGATCCCCCTCGCCTTCACCCGCGGCATGGATTCGCCGAGCCGAATCCCGGCCTTTCTCTCGGAGAAGCGGTTCTGGATCGGCTTTTCGATCCCGTTCTGCGTGATGATGTACAACATCGTCGGGTTCTTCACCCCGGTCGTGCCCCAGTTCCCCTATTTCGGGTCGGCGCCGCCCATCGTGTTCGGCGAGGGTTTTCCGCCGCTGGAAATCAACTTCCGCCCGGCCATCCTGGGCATTTCCTATTTCGTCAACCTGGACGTCCTCGCCGGTTTCTGGGTATTCTACATGATCGGGATCATCCAGGTGGGCATCGCCCACCGGATCGGGTACGACATCCCGGGACGGGACAACTACACCTCGATCCATCCCATGCTGGACTGGCAGAACATGGGCGCGTTCATCCTCTTCGTGGGATGGGGGCTCTGGCGGGCGCGGTTTCACATCCGCGCCGTGGTCTCCCAGGCCTTCGGCCGCAGGTCGGACCTGGACGACTCGGACGAGATGCTGCCCTACCGGGTCGCGGTCTTCGGATTCATCGGCGGTTTCGTCTACGGGGTGGTCTGGCTGAACCAGCTGGGCATGAGCGTGCCCATCGCCGTATTCCTCCTCGCCGGCGTGTTCATCATCTATATCGGCGTGTCCCGAATCATCGCCGAGGCCGGGCTGCCCTACGTGCGTTCGCCCATGATCGCCCAGGTGCTCGTGTTCTATTCGGTCGGGTCGGCCAACCTTTCCATGTCCACCATGACGGCCATGGCTCAGACCTACGGACCTGTCAGCGAGATCAAGTCGACCTTCATGCCCGCCTTCATGCAGGCGGCCAAGCTGTCCGAGATCGGCACGCGCTGGCAACGCGGCCTGGGCTGGTCGCTTCTTTCCGCCGCGGTGATCGGCGTGGTGATCTCGCTGGTCTGGACGATCTACATGGGGTTCGACCTGGGTACGCGCCAGTTCACCAACGGCTGGTGGTTCGGCCGGATCGGATCGACCATCCCCTACAATGAAACACTGACCAAGATGCGAGATCCCTTCGGACCGGACACGGCGCGGCTGATGTTCTTCATGGTGGGCGGTGCGCTCATGTTTCTGCTCATGACGCTGAGGGCCCGGCTGCCGGGCTGGCCGCTGCATCCCCTCGGATTCTTCCTTTCATACTCCTGGCCCGCCCGGGCGATCGTCTCGTCCATGTTCGTGTGCTGGGTCATCAAGAGCATCATGATGTGGGTCGGCGGCATCGAACTGTACCGGAAGGGACAGCCCTTCTTCCTGGGCCTGATCTTCGGCGTGGTCACCGGCGTGGTCATCTCCATGTTCGTCGACTACGTGTGGTTTCCCCACGCCGGCCATCATATCTACGGGATAGACTAGCGTGTATTCGCGGATATTCGGAACCTTCTTCCTCGCCGTGGGCGTCCTGTTGTTCCTCGCCGTGGCCGTGGCCGGGCCGGCCTGGGTGACGGAACACGTGATCCTGAGGATCGTATCCCTTCCCGAGGACGTGCCGCCCAGGCCCCTCGAGGAGGCGCCGGTGTCCTGGGAAGAGGTATCCGAAATCGTCACCCCGGAACGCGTGGAGGCCCATGTCCGGGCGATGAGCGAAAACCCGTCGCGCGTCGTCGGCTATCCCGGAAACCGGGCGGCCATGGAATACGTGGTCGATGCCTTCCATGCCGGCGGCCTGACCGAGGTCGCCGTCGACACCTTTACCGTATCCTCGCCCGTCGACCACGGTTTCACGTTGACCGTGCACGACTCCGTGGAGACCGAGATACCGGTGTACCAGTTCTGGCCCAACCTGGTCCGGCTGAACTCCTTTCCGGACGGGATCCGGGGCCCCCTGCACTACGGCCGGCAGGGCGAGTTCCAGGCCTTCAACGGGAAGGAGATCGAGGGCAGCATCGTCCTGGTCGATTTCGACGGGCGCGACCAGTATCTCAACGCGCGTATGCTCGGCGCGCAGGCTGTCCTGTTCTACGACAACGGCCCCGGCGCGGTAACCAACAACCAGGCCCAGCGCAAGATCCTGGACGTGCCCGCCGACGTGCCGCGCTTCTGGGTCCCGGACCCGCATGCCGCCGCGGTCCTGGCGGCCGCGCGGTCCGGCGAGGTCGAAGTGACGATCCGGGGACGCATGACCTGGGAGCGGGCCGAGACCTGGAACGTCATGGGGTGGATACCGGGCCGGGACGAACCGCTGCCGGGGGGCGACGGCACGGAGAAATGGAAAGACCGGACCGTCGTGCTGTCGGCGTTCTACGACGCCATGTCGGTCGTACCGGGACTGGCGCCGGGCGCCGAGGGCGCGGGGGGCATCGCCGCCATGCTGGAGCTGATGGACGTGCTCCGGGCCCATCCGCCGGGATACACCGTGCTGTTCCTGGCCACGTCCGCCCATTTCCACGGGCTGCAGGGCGTAAACGACTTCCTGGACCGGCACCAGCGGAAGGACGAGTTCTTCCTGGAGCGGATATCTGAAGAAGACCGGATACCCTTCACGCTCTTCCTGGGCCTGGACCTGACCAGCAGGGCGGATCAGGTCGGCCTGTTCAGCTACGGCGATTTCATCTTCTTCACCTCGAATCTGGATATCCTGTTCGAACCCTACGCGGACCGGTACCTGAATTACGCGCGCAAGGCCGGGGTCCACGATGAAGTGGACAGCCGGACGGCCTACCTCAACACGCTGACGCACCCGCTCCGGTCGCAGGAGAGCTTCATGCCCGCGGGGCCCGCCTTCGACCACGAGATGGTCACGCTCGCCGGACTCCACGGCATGACCTTCGCCACGGTGAACGACAACCGGCTCCTCATCGATACCCCGAAGGACCGGATCGAGTATGTCGATTTCCCCAACCTGGTCCGGCAGATCCGGACGCTCGGCACCTTGCTTCCCGCCATGCTGTCCGATCCCGAAGCCTTCGACGTGGACGAGTCGATACGGCTCAAGGACGAGGGCCGCGACATCGAGGGCCGGGTCCTCGAATTCGACCGCACGGTGGATTTCTTCAAGCCCAATACCCCGGTGTCCGATGCCCTGGTCGTCTACGAGCCCGGATACCAGAGCCACAGCGGCGTGCGGGGGTTCATGGTTACCCACGCCGACTCGCTGGGGCACTTCAGGCATTCCATGGTCCGGTTCCCCCGGGGACCGACGGAACTGCGCAGCTACGGCCTGGGCGTCGACGGCCGGATCGTGTACGCCCCGGACCTGGGTGAAGAGGGCAACGCCACCTTTCCCCTCGCGGTGCCGAATTCTTCCAAGGTGAACAATACCATCCAGGTCCTCTTCCCCTGCGAGGAGATCAACCTCTTCGACATCGTGGACCCCGGCGTCTTCGTCGCCCTCGACAACCTGACCGTACTCGGCCGGGACAACAGTCCGCTGCGCAAGTACGGCGCGGCCTTCGTGGAGGATCAGAGTTTCTTCGGCAACTGGATGACCAACGCCGCGGTGGTCTTCGCCCGGGCCGAGGACCGGGTCAAGATGTTCATGAGCTCCGGTCCCCGGGGCGTCAAGTACCTGCTGACCAACACGCCCGAATCGTGGCTCGACGATCCGCCGGAAAGTATCTCGGACGACGCCATGGCCCTCGCCCAGGGACGCGGATTCACGGCAGACCAGGGCCTGATCCTCTACCCCTTCTACCAGAGCGCCCTGGACCTGTGGTCGCTCAACCGGGCCCGCCTGATGAAACTGGAGGACCACGGCGTGACCAACGCCCGGGCCGCCGAGCTGCACGAGGAAAGCACCCGGGCGCTTCGAGCCGCCCGGGAAGCCCTGGAGAACCGCCGGTACGACGCCTTCGCCGCACAGTCGAGGGAGGCGTGGGGCTACGAGGCGCGGGCCTATCCCGACGTGCGGTACGCCGCGGACGACACGGTGGACGGCATCGTGTTCTACTTCATGCTGCTCGTCCCCTTCTGTTTCTTCCTCGAACGGCTGTTCTTCGGTTTCACAGACATTCGGAAGCGGCTGGCCTCGGTGGGCGTCATCTTCGCGGCGGTCTTCATGCTGCTGCAGAACGTGCACCCCGCCTTTCAGCTCAGCCTGACGCCGTACATGGTCTTTCTCGCCTTCATCATCCTGGCCATGGCGCTGATCATCATCACCATGATCGTCACCCGGTTCGACACCGAAATGAAGAACCTGACCCGGTCGGCGGCCGGCCTCCACGAGGCGGACATCGGCCGGCTGAGCGCCACGGCGGTGGCCATTTCCCTGGGCATATCGAACCTGCGCAAGCGGAAGATGCGCACGGCGTTGACGGCGGTCACGCTGACCCTGCTGACCTTCACCGTACTGTCCTTCACTTCCTTTCGGACCGGCATCCAGTTCTATACGCTGGACCGTGAGAACACCCCGCCGTACGACGGCGTCCTCATGCGCAGCCTGTCGTGGCACTCCCTGCCCACGTCCTTCCTGCCCTACGTGGAAAACGCCTTCGAAGACCAGGCGGACGTGGTGCCCCGGTCCTGGTACGAGCCGGAGGACATGACCAGTCCCTACATCGATCTGCGCGCGCCGGGCAAGGGGACCGCCAGCACGGTACAGTCCATCCTGGGACTGCACGCCGACGAACCGGCCGTCACCGGTCTGGACCGCTACCTGGTGCCGGGCGGACGGTGGTTCGCCCCGGACGAAAGGGCGGCCTGCCTGCTGCCCACGGAACTGGCCGAACGGTTGGACGTGGGACCGGAGGACGTGGGTACGGCGGAGGTGGAGATCCTCGGTGGACGCTATACCGTGATCGGACTGCTCGATTCCGATGGATTCGACGCCTACCGGGACATGGACGACGAAAGCATCATGCCCGCCAGCTTCTCGATAACGCGCTCGTTGACCGAAATGGACGTGGAGGTGTTCATGTCCACCATCCAGGCCTCCGAGCACCTGCCGTCCCGCAACGTGCTGGTCCTGCCCTACCGGCAGACGCTCGACCTGAACGGGTCCACGCGGTCCGTGGCGATCGCGGGCTTCGACGGCGGCGAAGAGCTCCGCGACTCCGTGGAGGCCTTCATGTCGCGGGTCCTCCTGGCCGTGTTCGTCGGCTTGGAAGACGAGGTAAGGGTTTACAGCTCCCTGGGCGCCACTTCGGTTTCGGGCCTGGCCAACCTGATCATCCCGGTGCTCATCGCGGCGTTCCTGGTGTTGAACACCATGATGGGCGCCGTGTTCGAACGGTTCCGGGAAATCGGCGTCTACAGCGCGGTCGGCCTGGCGCCGAACCACGTCGCCGCCCTGTTCATCGCCGAAGCCGCCGTGTTCGCGACCCTCGGGGCCGTCTTCGGTTACCTGGCCGGCCAGATCATCACCATGGGACTCTCGCAATTCGACCTGCTGGGCGGCATGTCGCTCAACTATTCCTCCCTGTCGACCGTGTACGCCACGGTGGTCGTCATGGCCATCGTCTTCCTGTCCACCCTCTACCCGGCAAAGAAGGCCGCGGACATGACGGTAGAGGACGTGACGCGTCGCTGGTCGCCCCCGCCGCCCGACGAAGACGACTGGTGCTTCGAGTTTCCCTTCACGGTGACCGTCCCCGAAGCGTTGCCGCTGTCGGGTTACCTGAACCACATCTTCCAGACGCATGAAGACAGTTCGGCGGAGGACTTCGTCGCGGAGGGAACCACGCTCGACGCGATACCGGGGGATACCTTCGACACGTATCACGTGGCGTCCACCGTCTGGCTGGCGCCCTATGACCTCGCCATCAGCCAGGACGTGCGGCTTGAACTGGAACCCGTGCTTCACGAGAGACTGTACCGCATCCTGATCGTGATCCACCGACGCAGCGGCGACCTGGCGCAGTGGCAGACGATCAATCGGCGGTTCTTTACCGTACTGAGGAAGCGGTTTCTCGTGTGGCGGACCATTGCCGAGCCCATAAAGGCGCGGTACCGGGACGTCAGGGCTTTCGATCGTCACACGGCCCTGTAATCGGAGGAGAGGAGCGGCGATGTACGATCTGATCATCAAGGGCGGCCACGTCATCGATCCCGAGAACGGCATCAGCGGAAGCCGGGACGTAGCCGTCGACAACGGCCTGATCGCGGCGGTGGAGCACGACATCCCGGCGGAGCACGGCCGGAAGGTCGCCCGCGTCCACGGCCATTACGTCACGCCCGGGCTGATCGACATCCACATGCACGCTTACGGTGGATACCGGGGGTGGGTTTTCCCCGACGCCCATGTGCTCCCCAACGGGGTGACCACGGTGCTGGATACGGGGGGCGCGGGGTGGAAGAAGTTCGAAGACTTCAAGGACACGGTCATCGCCGAGTCCATTACCCGCGTGCTGGCGCTGATCAACATCGTGGGCGCCGGCATGGAAGGCGCCGTGGAGCAGGACGTCTCGGAGATGGACCCGGTACCCTGCGCGGACATGATCAGCAGGTACCCGGAACACGTCGTCGGGTCCAAGACCGCCCATTTCGGGGGACCGGGATGGGAGGCGGTGGACGGCGCCGTCGAGGCGGCCCGGCGGAGCGGCACCATCGCCATGATCGATTTCGCGCCGAAGCCGACCCGCAGCTACCGGGACCTGCTGCTGAAGAAGCTGAGTCCCGGCGACATTCATACGCACCTCTACGCGCAGCACATCCCCCTGCTGGACGGGCACGGCCGGGTGAACGACTACGTCCGGGAGGCGCGGGACAAGGGCATCCTGTTCGACCTGGGCCACGGCGGCGGCAGCTTCTGGTTCCGCATCGCCGTGCCGGCCATCGAGCAGGGGTTCCTGCCGGATACCATCAGCACGGACCTCCACAAGTACAGCGCCCTGATACCGAACGCGAGCATGAACACGACCATGTCCAAATGCCTGAACATGGGAATGACGCTGGAGGACGTGGTCATGCGCTCCACGCGCAATCCCGCCCGCGCCATCCGGCGCCCGGAACTGGGTACGCTGAGCATCGGCGCGGAGGCGGACGTCGCCGTGCTGGAGCTGGAATACGGAGAATTCGGTTTCGTGGACTCGGGCCATGCGCGCATGCGCGGCGACCGGCGGCTGAGGTGCCTGCTGACGGTGCGGGCCGGCGAGGTGGTCTGGGACCTGAACGGCCTGTCGCGGCCGGACTGGGACAAGGCGGGCGACTACGTAAGGACCGAATAAGCGGATGAGTGACACCAGGCGTGAACAGCAGGAACCGCGGGACCAGGACGCGGCGGCCGCCGAACAGGACGACCGGTGGCAGATCGTTCCGGACAGCCTGCCCTACGAGGACGGGTTCAGCAGCCGGATCATCTGGGCCGCCTTCTTCGTCGGGCTGGTCATGCTTCCGGGGGCGATCTACCTGGAACTGGTGACCGGAAAGAGTTTCGCGGGCGCCGCGGAATGGGTCACCATCATCATGTTCATCGAGATCGGGAAGCGCCTGTTCATCAAGCTGAAGCCCCAGGAAGCCATCATCCTCTACTGGCTCGCCGCCGGTCTGGCGGCAACGGGACTGGGCGCCAGCGGCATGGCCGCCGGATCGTCGGTGCACGGCGCGCCTTTCGCCAAGATGATCTGGTTCCAGTACCTGATCCAGTCCCCCCAGGCGGACGGCCTGGCCCAGCTGCTTCCGCAGTGGGTGTCGCTGCCCCGGGGTTCCGATTCGCTGATTACTCGGACCCTCTTCTCCATGGAGTGGCTGGAACCCATTCTCCTGGCCGTCCTCGTGTCTATCCTCGGCCTGGTCAACGCCCTTTCCCTGGGCTACGTGCTCTTCCGGATCACAGCCGACACCGAGCGCCTGCCCTTTCCCCTGGCGCCCGTACAGGCGGCCGGCGCCACCGCGCTGGCGGAATCGTCGGCGGGCGAGGAGACCTGGCGATGGCGCCTGTTTACCGTCGGCGCGATGATCGGCCTGGGCTGGGGCATACTCTACGTGGTCGTCCCGACGGTATCGGGCGTGGTGCTGACCAAGGGCGTCGAGGTCTTCCCCATTCCCTTCGCGGACTTCACGCCTCGGGTACGGGACGTGCTGCCCGCGTCGCCCATCGGCATCGGCACGGACATGGCCACGCTCCTGGTGGGTTTCGTCCTTCCCTTCTGGATCGTGGTCGGCACCTTCATCAGTTCCTTCGTCGTCACCTTTATCGCCAACCCGGCCCTCTACCACTTCGGCCTGTTGCACAGCTGGGCGCCGGGGATGAGCACCATCCCCACCTCCATCAACAATACCATCGATTTCTGGCTGAGTTTCTCCTCGATCGGCACTTCGCTGGTCATCGGCCTGATCGGCCTGGTCGCCTTCGCCCGCGCCCTGAGGCGAGACCCGGACGGCGCATCCGGAGGCCAGGGACCCCGCCGGCCGCCGCCGGACCGGGGCGATTTCAGGCTGCCCATTCCCATCGCGCTCTGGGCGGTTTCGACCGTGTGCTTCATCCTCCTGGTCTACTACCTGGAACCCTCGTTCCCGGTATGGATCTCCGTGGTATTCGGGTTCCTGTGGACGCCCTTCTTCTCCTACATCGGCGCGCGCATGATCGGCCTCACGGGCTCGCCCTACGGATCGTCCTTCCCCTACGCGCGAGAGGGGTCCTTCTACCTGTCGGGCTACAAGGGCGTGGCCATCTGGTTCGCGCCGGTTCCGCTCTTCGATCACAGCGGCGTGGTTGCGACCTTCCGGCAGCTTGAACTCACCCGAACGCGATTTCCAAGCCTGGTCAAACTGTATATATTGAGCCTGTTGCTGCTCATCGTATTCAGTTTCCTGTTCTACGCCCTGATCTGGAAACTGGCGCCCATACCGTCCGCGGCCTATCCCTTCGTAGAAAAGATGTGGCCGCTGCAGGCGACGATGGAAACGATCTGGATCAAGTCGACCCTTCCGGGCGGATCGGATGTGATCGGGCAACTCATAAAGTGGGAGTACATCGGCGCCGGGATGGGGTTCACGGTGGCCCTCTACGGGGTCCTGAGCCTGCTCAAGGCCCCGCCGCTGCTCTTCTACGGTCTGGTCGCGGGACTGGGCACCGGCGCCTGGATACACTACACGCTGCCCACGTTCATCGGCGCCATGCTGGGAAGGTTCTATTTCGGACGGCGCTACGGAGAAAAAAGGTGGCGGGCCTATGCACCTGTTATCCTGGCCGGATACGGATGCGGCCTGGGGCTGATCGGCATGGCGGCCGTCTCCCTGGTGCTGATCGCCAAGTCCACGTCCCAGATCCTGTTCTGACGTCCCGGAACCTGGTCTGACGATACTAAAGAGTGAACGGACAGTTTATGACCGATGCATTCCGCGTAGCCCTGGTCGCCGACCTGCTGGGTCCCGACGGTGGGGTCGTGTTTGACGATTTCGGCGTCGATCTGCTGGACGAAGCCGGGGTTTTCCGCGCCTTCCTGGAGGAGGACCTGAGTCCCGTCACTCCCGATCAGCTCGCCGGTTTCGACGCGGTGATATCCATGGGACAATCCTACACGCGGGAGTCCTTCGCGGGCGTCGAGCGTCTCGCGCTCATCGCCCGGACGGGCGTGGGCTACGATATGATCGATATGGACGCCGCGACGGAAGCGGACGTCATGGTGACGATCACCCCCGAGGCCACGCGGAGACCCGTGGCGAGCGCGACGATGGCCCTGATGCTCGGTCTTTGCCACCGGGTGACGATCAAGGACGCCATCGTACGGAACGACGACTGGGACATCCGATTCGATCACATGGGATGCGAGATCCGGGGCCGCGTGGTCGGCCTGATCGGCATGGGCATGATCGGCCGCGAGGTGGTGCGCATGCTGGCGCCCTTCGAGCCGTCCGAAATCCTGGTCTCTGATCCCGCGGTGTCCGGGGAGGAGGCCGCGCAACTGGGCGTTACCCTGGTCGATCTGGAGACCCTGTTGCGGCGCAGCACGTTCGTTACCATCCACTGCCCGTTGAACGAACACACCCGGTACCTGATCGGTCCGCGGGAACTGCGCATGATGCGGGAGGACGCCTTCCTGATCAACACGGCCCGTGGCGCCATCGTCGACCAGAAAGCACTGGAGCAGGCGTTGCAGGAAGGCTGGATAGCAGGCGCGGCCATTGACGTTTTCGAGCGGGAACCACCAGACGCCGACGATCCCCTGCTGTCCCTTCCCAACGTCATACTGGCGCCTCACGCTTCGTGTTGGACCCACGAGCTGTTTCGCGATATCGGACACGACTGCATGAAGGCGGCCCTGGCCGTCTCCCGGGGAGATGAGCCTCCCTACGTGGTCAACCGGGCAGTGCTCGACCGTCCGGGACTGAAGAGGAAACTGGAGAAGTTCAGCAGATAAGACCAGGAAAGGAAGAAAATGCCAGTAATTACCCCTGACAAACTGCATCGAATCGGCTGCGAAGTGATGGAGGCGGCCGGCTGTACGGCGGACGACGCCCGCAGCGTCGTGGACCATCTCGTGGATTCCAATCTCTTCGGCCACGACTCCCACGGCGCCATTCGAATTCCGGAATACGTCAAGGCCATCAAGGACGAGGGTCGATTCAAGGCGAAGGCCGAAGTGCAGGTCCTACGGGAAAGTCCGTGCACGGCGGTGGTGGACAATGGCGGCGCCCTCGGCCAGGTAGGCGGTACTATTGCCATGCAACTGGCCATGAAGAAGGCGCGAGAACACGGCACGGCCACGGTTTCCCTCCGGCGCACCAGTCATGTGGGGCGTGTGGGCGCCTATCCGCTCATGGCGGCCCGGGAAGGGCTGATCGGACTGGCCTTCGTCAACGCGGGCCGGTTCGGACGCCAGATACCACCCTTCGGCGGCATCGACGGACGCATCAGCACCAATCCCATCGCCTTCTCGGCCCCTCGCCGGGACGACGATCCCGTCATGGTGGATCTGACCACCTCCGTCGTCGCGGAGGGCAAGGTGCGTGTGGCCGCGAACAAGGGCGTGCGGGTTCCTGAAGGCTGGCTGATCGACCACGAAGGAAATCCTACGACCGACCCTACGGTGATAAAAGGTCCGCCGCCCAACGGCGCGATCCTGCCCATGGGCGGCATCGTCGCCCACAAGGGGTACAGCCTGGGCATGCTCGTGGAAATCCTGGGCGGTACGCTGAGTGGACAGGGTTGCGCACAGGGGGAACAGACCGTTTCGAGCAACGGGGTACTCTTCACCGTTTACGACATTTCCTTCTTTACGGACCTGGAATGGTACTTCGAGGAAATCGAAGGAATGATCCGGCACGTAAAGGCCAGCCGGACGGCGCCGGGATTCGACGAGATTCTCATGCCGGGCGAACCGGAGTTCCGCCTGGCGGCGAAGCGCCGGCGGGAAGGCATCAACATCGACGACACGACCTGGCAGCAGATCGAGGAAGCCGGGATCCGGGTCGGGCTGGACCCGGAGAAATGGTAAGTCCGTGAATTGGTAAGCCCTTAAAAATGGAAAAGGGACCGGAGAACAAGCTCTCCCGTCCCTTTGAGACTATCTTGAAGTTACCGCGTGCTTACTTGGCTGAGAATTCGACAATCAGGCGGTGGGTACCCCATCCAACTCCCAGGTAAAACTGGCCTTCCCTTTCCATAAGTCTCACGGTGAGCCGTTCGACCGTCTCGTTTTCCACGCTGTAACTCAGCGGCACTTCCAGCACATCGTTCTCCCGGCTGGCGCCCGGCGCGCCCCAGATCCCCACTTCGCTGTTGAAGATGAGCGACCACGAATCGCCTTCCACGTGCTTGATCCACGCGCTGTAGGATCCCTTGGCCAGGGTGGCGTCGCCGAACATGAGGTCGGCCTCGGTCGTGAAGGTGGTGGATTTGTTGCTGCCGAAACGCCAGACGAAGCCGTCAGGCGCCATGGCCAGCATGTCCCTGCCCTTCATCTCGGGACGGCCATAGTCGATGGAGACCTTGCCGCCCGCCAGTGCAACTTCCACCATGCCCCGGCCGGGGTCCGTGCCTTCATCGCCTGCGGGCATGGTCGTCTGGGCGTCGGCGATCCCGCTGCCCAGGGCGGCAAAAGCCATGGAAAAGGCCAGGCCGCCGATCAAACGGGTAATGCGAAGCATAAATACCTCCTGAAAACGGTGCTCGTTCTGTCATGCTGTTGAAGTAGGCCGTACGAGCAGAAAATGAGAAGAAACAGCGTTGCTGTCAACGAGTTTGCATCGACCCGAAGATACCTGGGAGACGGACCAGGGAAAAGTCGACACGCATGCCGCGGCCGGCCTCGGGAGATGGTAGACCGGTGGTGTATTTCCCTTGATCTTTAGCCCTTCCCGGTCGATTATAGCCCGTGGGGACCAACAGTTCAACAACCCCTTCCTTCAGTGACGATTCATTATACGTCCGATAGCCGCATTTCTTCAATTTAAAGGAGCTACTGGGATGACCCGTGTAGACGATGCCGTATTGAACGGTCTGGCCGGATTCGACTCGGCCACGGTTTACAACGCCGTGGAGAAAGTGCAGGGCGTTTCGAACGACGATTACACCGGACCGGAGATTCAGTACCTTACCCCTGAATTCGGCGCCGTGATCGGATACGCCGTAACTTCCGAGGTTACTCCGCTGGACGCCACACCGGCCAATATGAGCTGGCCCGACTACTACGACGTACTGAACGAGACGCCCGGTCCCATGATCGCGGTGATGAAGGACGTCGACACCCGTCCGAAGCGCGCCGCCATCTTCGGTGACGGCATGGCGCATATTCACAGGAAGCTCGGCGTAGTGGGCGCCGTGGTCGAAGGCTGCGTCCGCGACCTCGAGGGCATCCGGGCGGCGGGCCTGCCCATCTGGGGCCTCGGCACGGTATCCGGTCACGGCCCCTTCAACGTGCGGGCCGTCGGCCGTCCTCTTGTGGCCGGTCAGCTGCTGGTGCAGACCGGCGACCTGTTGCTCGCGGACGTGGACGGCGTGGTGAAGATCCCGCTCGACATAGCAGCCGACACCCTGAGAAAGGCGAATGAAATCAGGACCTGGGAACGGTCCCACTTCGACATGATCACCAGCCCCGATTTCTCCTACGAAAAGTGGAAGAACCGGGAATCGAAGGCGTAAGCAGCCTATTGGACCAGATCGTGAAAGCACCGACGGGAACCGAGCTGCATTGCAGAAACTGGCTCATCGAAGCGGCCTACCGCATGATCCAGAACAACCTGGACCCTCAGGTCGCCTTCGATCCGGACAACCTCGTCGTCTACGGCGGCAGGGGCAAGGCCGCTCGGAACCGGAAAGCCCTCGAAGCCATCCTGAACGCCTTGCGGAACCTGGAACCCGACGAGACCCTCATGGTGCAGTCGGGCAAGCCGGTGGCGGTGTTCCGTACCCACGAGGACGCGCCGCGCGTCCTGATCGCCAACTCGAACATGGTGCCGGCCTGGGCGACGCAGGAGAACTTCGACGCCTGGGAGCGCGAGGGCCTGACGATGTACGGCCAGATGACGGCCGGCAGCTGGATCTACATCGGCACGCAGGGCATCCTGCAGGGTACTTACGAGACTTTCGGCGCGCTCGCCCGGAAACACGGTTGGGGCAGCCTGTCGGGAAAGCTCGTGTTAACGGCCGGCCTGGGCGAGATGGGCGGCGCCCAGGCGCTGGCCATCACGATGAACGGCGGTGTGGGACTGCTGGTGGAGGTGGATCCGTGGAGGGCCCGCCGGCGCCTGGAGCTTCGCCAGGTGGATACCGTGGCGGAGAACCTCGATCTCGCGTTGAGCTGGGTGGACGAGGCGCTGGCCGCGGGCGAAGCTCGGTCGATCGCCCTGATCGGAAACGCCGCCGAGGTCCTTCCAGAACTGCTTGACCGGGGTATCGTGCCCGACGTGGTCACGGACCAGACCGCGGCCCACGATCCGCTCTACGGGTACATCCCCGCCGGGCTGTCGCCCGAAGAAGCGCGCCGGTTGCGCGAGCGCGATCCGGACGCCTACCAGGAACGCTCCATCGCCTCCATGACCGTCCACGTACAGGCCATGCTCGACTGGCAGAAACAGGGATCCGTGGTCTTCGACTACGGCAACAACCTGCGCCAGCGCGCCTATGACAACGGACTGCAGGAGGCCTTCGACTATCCCGGTTTCGTCCCGGCCTACATCCGTCCGTTGTTCTGCGAAGGCAAGGGCCCCTTCCGCTGGGTCGCCCTCTCGGGAGATCCCGAGGACATCTACCGGACGGACCAGGCCATCCTGGAACTGCTTCCGGACGACGATCACCTGTTCCGCTGGATCACGATGGCCCGACGGCACGTGGAATTCCAGGGGCTTCCCGCCCGTATCTGCTGGCTGGGATACGGCGAAAGGGCCCGGGCGGGACTGAAATTCAACGAACTGGTCGCTTCGGGCGAGGTCACCGCGCCTGTCGTCATTGGCCGCGACCACCTCGACAGCGGGTCCGTCGCCAGCCCGAACCGCGAGACCGAGGCCATGAAGGACGGATCGGACGCCATCGCGGACTGGCCCGTACTGAACGCATTGATCAACACGGCGAGCGGCGCCACCTGGGTGAGCTACCACCACGGCGGCGGCGTGGGCATCGGATACAGCCTGCACGCCGGACAGGTCATCGTCGCCGACGGCACGCCCGAAGCGGCCGGGCGCCTGGAGCGCGTGCTCACCAACGATCCGGGGATGGGCGTGGCCCGGCACGTCGACGCCGGCTACGAAGCGGCCCGGGCCGTGGCGAAGACCCGCGGCGTCAAGATCCCCATGATGGACTGAGTCCGGAAGCGCTGGCTGGAAAATGGCTACTTCCCAGGAAACACTCTCCCGCACGGACCCCCTGGCCCTCACGGGTCACGATCTCACCATCGACGACGTCGTCGCCGTCTCGCGGGGTCGAACCGTCGCCATACACCCCGATGCCCTTCCTCCCATGGAACGGTCCCGGGAGGTCGTGGACCGGCTGGTCTCGGAAGGGCGGATCGCCTACGGCATCACCACGGGATTCGGCCGGTTCAAAGACAAGCTGATCTCTCCCGGCCAGGTCGCCGAACTGCAGTTGAACCTGATTCGGAGTCACGCGGCCGGAACCGGTCCCGAACTGGACGAGGAAACCGTACGGGCCATGCTGGTCATCCGGGCCAATACGCTCGCCATGGGCTATTCGGGCATACGGACCGAGGTCGTCCAGCTGATGGTGGACATGCTGAACGCGGGCGTGCATCCCTGCATACCCGGACGGGGTTCCCTCGGCGCGAGCGGCGACCTGGCGACCCTGGCGCACATGTCCCTGGTGCTCATCGGCGAAGGCGAGGCCATGTACCGGTCCCGTCGGCTCGACGGCGCGTCCGCGCTGCAGGAAGCCGGGCTTCGGCCCGTAACCCTGGGCGCGAAGGAAGGGCTGGCCCTGACGAACGGAACCACGCTCATGGCCGGCCTCGGGGCCCTGCTGGTCCATCGGGCGACCCACCTAGCCCTCACGGCGGACGTCGCCGCCGCCATGACCCTGGAGGCGCTGGCCGGCACCGACCGCGCCTACGACGCGCGGGTGCACGCCATACGGCCCCACCCCCGGCAGATCGCCTGCGCGCGATTCCTGCGGGACATCCTGAACGGCAGCCGGCTGTTGCGTACCGACAATCCGGGCAACGTCCAGGACCCCTATACCCTGCGCTGCGTCCCCCAGGTGCACGGCACGGTCCGGGACACGATCGACTACGCCCGGTGGGTGGTCGGCATCGAGTTGAACGCCGCGAACGATAATCCGCTGGTCTTCGTCGGGGACGATCCCGACGACGCGGAAGTCATCAGCGCGGGCAATTTCCACGGCGAACCCATCGCCGTCGCCATGGACAGTATGAAACTGGCGCTCGCGGACATGGGCAACATGAGCGAGCGGCGTTCGGCCCGGCTCGTGGATGCCGATTCCAACGGAGGCATTCTGCCCATGTTCCTCACGGACCACGGCGGACTTGAAAGTGGGCTGATGCTTGCCCAGTACACGGCGGCGGCCCTGGCGTCGGAGAACAAGGTGCTGGCCCATCCCGCCAGCGCCGACTCCATTCCGAGCGGCGCCAACACGGAAGATCACGTGAGCATGGGCGCGGCGTCGGTGCACCACACGCTGCAGGTGGTGGAGAACGTGGAGACCATCGTCGCCATCGAGCTGATCGCCGCCGCCCAGGCCATCGATTTCAGATGCAGGGAACCCGGGATCACCGCGGAAGCCATGGGCGCCGGTACCGGCCTGGCATACCGGTTGATTCGCCGGCACGTCCCCTTCCTCGACCGCGACGTCCCGCTTTCCCCACTGTTTGAAACCATACGAAAACGCGTCGCGCAGGGCGATGTGACCTCCGCGGTCGGAGAGAAGGTGAACGTCCCGGGACCCACGCTGGACTGATCCATATATCACCGCGGCCGAGCGCGGCCCGGCAAGATCGTAAACTCCGGATCGACGATCGCCTCCTGTTTCGAGATGAGCAAAATGGAAACCGTAGATCTGTACCTCCACAACGCGGAACAGGTCGTGACCTGCGCATCGCACCGACCGAAGCGCGGGACGTCCATGGCGGAGGCCGGCGCACCGAAGCGCGGGGCCGGCGCACCGAAGCGCGGATTCGGCATGGCGGATGCCGCCGTGATCGAGCGCGGCGCCGTGGCGATAAATGACGGGCGGATCGCGGCGGTCGGGCCGACCACACAACTGGACGAAACCTATTCGGCCGAACGCGTGATCGACTGCACGGGCCGGTCCGTCTGTCCCGGTTTCGTGGACGCCCATACCCATACGGTTTTCGGCGGAGACCGGGCGGCGGAGTTCGAGCAGCGGATCAAGGGCGCTTCGTACCTGGAAATCATGGCGGCCGGCGGGGGTATCGTCCGTACCGTCCGGCACACGCGGGCGGCATCCGTGGAAGAACTCGCGCGTTCCGCTACAGCCCGGCTCGACGAAATGCTGGCGCTGGGCGCTACGACCGTGGAGATCAAGACCGGCTACGGGCTGAACGCTTCAGACGAACTGAAGATGCTCCAGGTCATCGAACGGCTCGACCAGGACCATCCCTGCGATATCGTGCCCACGTTCCTCGGCGCCCACGCGGTGCCTCCCGAATTCGACGGGGATGCCGAAGGGTACGCACGGTGCGTTATCGACGAGATCCTGCCCGAAGCGGCGGCCTGGTACGCCTCGTCCCGGTTCGCGGCGCGCGGCGTGCCCATGTACATCGACGTGTTCTGCGAAGACCATGCCTTCGATCTCGACCAGTCACGCCGCGTGCTGGAGGCGGGGATCGAAGCCGGTTTCAAGGCGAAGATGCACGTGGACCAGTTCAATGATTTCGGCGGCGTCGACCTGGCGCTGGAACTCGGTGCCGCGTCGGTGGACCATCTCGACGTGACGGGTCCGTCAGCGATCGAATCGCTGGCCCGGTCGGACACGATCGGCGTCCTGCTGCCGGCCGTGAACTTCAACCTGGGCATGACGGATTACGCCGACGCCCGGGCGATGATGGACTCAGGCGCAGCCGTAGCCCTCGCCACCGACCTGAACCCCGGTTCCGCGCCCTGCCCATCCATGCCCGCAGTCATGGCCATCGCCTGCAGGTACCAGCGATTCACTCCGGCGGAAGCGCTGAACGCGTCCACCCTCAATGCCGCCCATGCGATCGGGCAAAGCGAAGAGGCGGGATCCATCGAAGCCGGCAAGCGGGCCGACCTCCTCGTACTGAAGGCGCAGGACTACCGGCATATCCCTTATTTCTTCGGAGGTAACCCGGTACAGACCGTGATCAAGCGGGGGCGGGTAGTGAACCTATGAACCCAGGGAACGACGCGCCCGCGATTCGATTCGAAGCCGGCCGATGGGTCCTTCCGGGCCTGGCCACGGCCCATTCCCACGCTTTCCAGCGCGCGCTCCGCGGGCGAACCCAGCGGCGCGCGACACGGGCGGGCACCTTCCGGGGCTGGCGTGACGAGATGTACCGGCTGGTCGAGGGGCTCAGTCCGGACGACCTTTACGCGATTTCGCGGTTTGCCTATACCGAACTGGCGATGTCCGGCGTCACGGCCGTCGGCGAGTTCCACTACGTGCACCATGGTCCCGGCGGGCGTCCCTATGCCCATCGTACCGAACTGGCGGACGCCGCGGTTCGCGCGGCCCGGGACGCCGGCATACGGATCTGCCTGATCCGGACCGCCTACCTGCGGGCCGGTTACCGGCAGGCCGCGGTTTCCGCACAGGAACGATTCATCGACCCGACGATCGAGCTCGTGATGCGAGACCTCGATGACCTTCGAAAGCGATACGGAGACGATCCCCTGGTTGCCGTGGCCGCGGCCGCGCATAGTGTCCGGGCGGTGCCGATATCCGGGATCCGGACCCTGGCGGCGTACGCGGACGAGAATGCGCTCCCTTTCCATATGCACGTCTGCGAACAACGCGGCGAACTGGAGGAATGCAGGGCTGAGCACGGGACGACGCCCGTCGCATTACTGTCCAATGAAGGGGTACTGTCCCCGCGTTTCGTGGCCGTGCACGCCACGCACCTGGAGGATGCGGAAGTCTCGGCACTGGGAGAAAACCACGCGTTTGTGTGCATTTGCCGTACCACGGAAAGGGATCTCGGCGACGGGCTGCCGCCCACGTCGAATCTCCTCCAGGCCGGCGCGCGGCTCTGCGTCGGGGTGGACAGCCACGCCTGCGAGAATGCTTTCGAGGAAGTCCGGGCCGTGGAACTCGACGAACGGTCCCGCCTGGAGCAACGCCATGCCGCGGCGGAGGGACCGGATTTGCTGGATGCGGCTACCCGTCTGGGCTATGCGGCATGCGGCCTGGATGCGTCGTGGCGGGAAGACCATGTCCACCTGGACCCTGAAGATCCGTCCATCGCCGCCGTCAACCCGGATCTCGCACCGGATGCGATCCTCTTCGGCGCCACGCCGCGGGCGGTGAAAACCGTCACGGTCGGAGGGAAGCAGATCGTCACCGAAGGCCGTCACGACCAATACGGAGAGACGTTGGAACTGTACCGCAAGTCGCTGAAAAAACTTCAGTTGATTTGATTCAGGAACCACAAAGACGAATGGGAAGGAGATCGTAATGGCATCGATAAAGTATGACTACGCGGAAATGATCTGGAACGAAATCAGGGACGCCGCAGCCCAGGACCGGGTCGCTCTCCTGCCCGTGGCGACTTATGAAGACCACGGCCCGCACCTGCCGGTGGACGTCGACGTGGTCCTCGCGACGGAGATCTGCAGACGCGCCGCGGCCCGCATCCCGGAAGAGGTCGTGCTTGCCCCTCCGGTGACCCACGGCTACAGTCCCCACCACATGGATTTTCACGGGACGATCACCATCCGGTGGGACACCTTCATCAACTATGTCCGGGATGTGTGCTGCAGCCTGGCCTATCACGGATTCAAGCGCATCCTCATCATCAACGGCCATGGGAGCAACACCTCGCCCCTCGACCTGGCCGCGCGCCTGTCCGTGATCGATTTCGAAGGACGCATCCTGTGCGCCAGCGCCAACCACTGGGGCCTGCGCCAGGCCAGGGAGACAGGCAATGCGCTCCGCGATTCGGACTATGGCGGGACGTCGCACGGCGGGGAATACGAGACCTCCCTCTATCTCGCCCTGAAGCCCGACCTGGTCGAGATGGACAAGGCCGTGGACAACAGGAGCCCGCTGCCCGACAGTTTCAAGACGGATCTCCTGGCCGGCGGGCATCCCGATGCGTCCGACGCCCGCATGGTGCCCTACTGGAGTTCGATTTCACCCAGCGGGGTCATGGGAGACGCCACCAAAGCGACGAAGGAAAAGGGAGAGAAGTTCCTGGAGGCGGCCATCAACGGCGTGATCGAACTGGTCCGGGAGTTGCGACAGACGCCGATACTGGCGCGTCGCGTCCAGCACGGGGATGTGCCGGATACGAAGTGGAAGATGACGTAGTGCGAGCGGCCTTACAATGAACTCAGCCCCGCGACGGCTCGCTCATGGTTTCCCGGGCCTTACGGCTTAGTTCCGGCAAGTGGTCGTCGTTGGCCATGACCTGCTCGAGGTGGCGCATGCGGTCGGGAGAAGCGGTTCGAAGCATCGCCTCGCCGTACGCTTCGTCCAGCCAGAACCGGGAAGCGCCGCTGATGTAGTCGCGCAGTTCCGGGATGAGCCGCTTGGGATAGCGCTGGCACAGGTTCATGGTGAACATCCGCCGGCGACCGCCGCCGCCGAACGAGGCGTGCTTGGTATTGTGGTTGAAACAGACAATGTCGCCCGGCCGGGTCTCCAGCGCCATCGCCGGCACGTCCCGCGGATCCGTATCCCACAAGGACGAACTCTCCCCGACGTTCTCCTGCAAGGAAGCCCCATAGACGTCATCGCGCTTGTGGCTGCCGGGAATGACGCGCAGGCAGCCGGTATCCCGTGTCAGCGTATCCAAGTAAAAAGCTATTTTGATATGCAGGATCTCGGGATGCCATCCGTCGGAGTGCCACCTCGTATCGCCGGCGTAGTAGTTGCCGTCGCTGCCCATGTAGTTGAAATCGTCACCCAGCAGGCTGGTTGCGATCCCCCTGATCCGCTCGTCGTCCAGCAGCGAGGAGAGGCGTTCATGCTGGTCGATGAAGGGTACGATGCAGGAGCGTTCCTTACCGTCATGTGGTCGTCCGTTATGGCCGCCTCCGCGGCTGGCCCAGACTTCCTCGAAGGCGTCGATGATCTCGTCGATGCGATCATCCATCAGCCCCGGGAACCCCAGGTATCCGAACGTATCGAAGAAGGCGAGTTGCTGTTCAGTCAGTTTGCGGTCCATATCCTGCGCTCCTTGTCCCGGCATGGAATCGGTCTGCCGGGCCATCGATGGGGATGTGTGAATCATCCGCGGGACAGCCGGTTACTATTCGGCCTGTCCTGCCGCGTAGTCGAAATCGAATTCAAACCTTTCACCCACCGGTACGTATCCTATTTTCGGGTAAATCCGGTTGGAGGCCGGGTTCGACAGGTCGGTAAACAGACTACAGAACCTGTACCCGCCCGCAAGCAGTTTCTTCGTCAAGTGGTAGACACACGAAGTCGCGTATCCCCGGTTGCGGAATTCCCGCGGCGTGTACACCAGCGAGATCACCGTGCCGGTCTTCATGGCCCTGGATTCCCTGGCGATCGAGACCGGCCCGTCGTGTTCCCAGATATACAGGTTTCGCTCCTTGATGTATTTTTCCGCGTTACGTTCCGCTTTCGCCGGATCGGCCCCTTCCCCTGCCGCCTCCCGGGAAAAACCCGCGACCCACGTTGCCATCAGGGCGTGATCGACCATCTCGGCCAGGCGCAGACCACCCGGGGCCAGCGGCACATCGACGACACGTCGAGCCTCGAATGCACGCAACCGCTTGGTATTCGTTACGGCCAGCCCGTAGTGCGCTTTCTTCCAGCGGTCCGCAAAACACCGCGACTCGAACTCCGGTCCAACGACACCGGGAATCCGCTTTTCGCGGTCACGCAGGAAGCCGACGAGCCGGTCCACGGCGGCTTCGAGATCCGTGTCGAACCTGCTCAGGACGATTCTGTGCGGCGGCGACCGGAGCGCCACGCCGACCGTGTTGCCGCCTTCAAGGATGCTCAGGAGCAGCGGCGGATCGTCGCCGTAGTACAGGGGATCCCTGGCCAGCGTGCGCGCCAGGCCGAAGGGCAGGTTGTCCTCGCTTTCACGCTTTTCAAGGAAGGCTCCGGACAGCGTCAGCAATTCCTTCGCGTGATCGTGCTGCACAATCTCGAACATGGGCCGTCCTCAGGGCAGTTCGTACCGGATCCACCACCAGTAGCTGCCGATATGCACCCTGAGATTCACCGACAGGGGTTCGAACAGATTCCTGAGTTCATCTTCTGAAGGATCGTTTTCCACCATAATGTATTCGGACCCGTCGGACAATTGCCGAGTCATGAACTGGTCCGTGTGTCCCGCTACCCTGAAGAGCCTGCTTACGGCATCGGGACTCGTCGGCCGGGACGATCGCATGAATACGGTCGAACCCCGCTCGAGCCGGGCGTGAAAACCACTCAGAAACTCCGTATGCCTCGAAGAAGGACAGGTGTGCAGGAATCCTGATGCGAACCCGCCGTTGAAACACATTCCGGGCGCTACCGATCCAAGGTCGTAAGCATCGCCTTCCAGGTAACTCACATTGGGCGGATTGTCGTTTTCCCTGGCTATGCGCAACATGTTGGGGGCGATCTCCACGCCCGTGACGGATGCCGCTGTTTCCGCGATTTCCCGGGTCGCCGATCCCGTGCCACTCGCTACTTCGAGCACCTTCCGGCCCCGCATGGCCTCCCGGGATTCCCGGACCATCCGGGCCTGTTCGGCGGGCAGATCAGGCGCGGGTCCTCGGGGCACCTTATGCGGCATGTCTCCGTGGACCTGCCTCAGGTTGTAGTACTCGACGGTCGTCCGATGGAGAATTTCCGGTTTCAGCCTGGCAGATTCCAATGGTCGCCCCCGGGCTTTCATTCGTCGCCCCGTGCTTTCATTGACGAATTCATCTTTTCATCGTGCCCGTGACGGCAAGGTAAAGCTTGCCCTCGTACAGAACGGTGAAATCCATCCTGCAGGCCGCCGACATGCGGTCGAAGCCGGACCCTTCGAAGTATCGCTTGTAGATCTCGAATTCCCGGCCGTCATTGAGCTTTCGCACCGTGGTCCCTTCCTTCCGACGGGATCCGCGGTAGCGCGTCCAGCCGGAGTCCAGTATGAGGACGCGTCCACCCGGTTTCAGGGCGTTCCCCAGGTTCCGAAAAAACAGGCCCATCTGGGCATCCGTGAGGTGACTGAGGAAGAAGCCGACCAGCGCGGTATCGAAGGACCGGTCTTCCAGCGGTACTTCCAGGGCATCGGACTCGATGAACGTCGTGATCGCCTCGACGTCGTGCTCGCACGCTTTTTCACGGCCCTCGCGCAGCATGTTCTCCGACTGGTCCACGAGCGTGATCGCCGTGCAGTTGGCGGCGTAGAACTGAAGCCAGTAGCCCGTTCCGCAAGGAATGTCCAGGATGCTGCCGCGGCAGTGTTCGCGGACGAGATGCCCCAGGGACTGGGCCTCTTCCCTGTACAACTCCGGGTCCGTGACCTTGCCGGGCGGCTTGCCCTGGGTGTAGATCTCGTCGAATTCGGCCGCGCGTTCATCATAATACGCGTTCATGCTCTGCCGCAGGCTTTGGTCCATGGATGATGCTCTTTTCCGATTGTTATTAAAGGTAGCCGCCTGCCGTCTTGAATGTCCTGGGTATCCAAAGTGTAAAACTGTTAATTACCTAGTCAAGGATGCATTATAGAAATAAGCACCGCTCCGAAACCGGGATTCCAAATAGAGGATGCCGGCAATCTCAACGATCAAAGGAGTCTTATGATGAGATCGGAAAACGACGCAAACGACCGTCCCGCGGGACGCCCGAATACCATGGAACGGCGTCATTTCCTGAAAACCGCCGGCGTGACGGCCGGTTTGGCGACGTTCCTCGGCCCCGACTCCTTCCGGGGCGTCGAGGCGGCGGTAAGTGAAATCGCGGATCTCACGCCGCAGGAAGCCGCCCGCGATGAGAGACTCTGGCGCGAAGTGAAGCAGGCGTTTACCATAGACCGCAGCCTGATCAACCTGGATAACGGCTATGCCTGTCCTACGCCCCGCGTCGTCACCGAAGCGTTCATTCGTTACATATGGGAACAGGAACAGAACCCGTACGGGGTGTTCGTTGAAAAGGCCAGGGAACGTCGCGAGGGTGCCGTGAAGAAGTCCGTTGCGCGGCTGTTCGGGAGCAGTCCCGATGAAATCGCCCTCGTACGCAACACCACCGAAGCGCTCAAGACGGTCCTGTACGGCATCCCGCTGAACCCGGGCGACGAAGTCCTCACCACGACCCATGATTATCCTTCCCTGGTGCGTGTCGTGCGGAATCGGGCGCAGAAGGAAGGGATCAAGCTGGTCGAAGTGCCGGTACCCTTTCCCGCAGGGTCCATGGATGAGCTGGTGAAGGCCATTGAAGCGGGCATTACGCCGAAGACCCGCCTGATCCTGGTGTCCCACATCACGTACACCACCGGCCAGGTGTTCCCGGTCCGGCGGATCTGCGACCTGGCCCATAGGCACGGCATCGAAGTCGTCGTGGACGGCGCCCATGCCGTCGCCCATCTGGATTTCAAGGTCTCGGACCTGGATTGCGACTACTACGGAACGAGCCTGCACAAGTGGCTCAGCGCGCCGAAAGGGACCGGATTGCTGTACATGAAGCGCGAGCACGTCGAGAAGATCGAGCCGCTGTACGGGCCGACCATGAGTCTCAGATACAACCCCCTGACGAGCATGCAGAAATACGAGTCCGTCGGTACCCAACCCCTGCCGCCGTTCCTCGCCATCGGCGAGGCCGTCGCTTTTCACAACGCCATCGGACCGAAGCGCAAAGAAGAACGGCTTCGTTACCTGAAGGATTATTGGGCGGAACGGCTTCGGAAGCATCCCCGCATAAGGCTCTATACGTCAACAGCCCCTGAAATGAGCTGCTGTATCGCGGGGGTCGGTATTGAAGGGGCCGATCCGACCGGTATGCGGGACTACCTTTGGAATGAACTCCAGATGCGCACATCCCGGGGCCGATACGACCGGGAGGACGCCGGTCGAACGTGGGTTCGAATCACGCCGAATCTCTACACCACGCTGTCCGAGCTGGATTACTTCTGCGACGTGATGGAAGAGGTGGCGACGAACGGTCTGCCGGAACCGTACAGCAGATACGCGTTCGATCCGGCACGAATGAGAAGGTAGGGTCACTACGCGGAAGCAGGCGAACCGTGTCCAGGCGATCCGTGTTCTGTTTTTTGAAGTGGCCGAGGCTTCGCGGGAACTCACGCACGGTCACAAAAATACCTTGCAACGGGGTAATGCCGGTCTTATCATTTTGAATCATTACAACCGTTTATAAGTCGGAAACAATTAGCACATTTCCCATACCAGATTTCTGTACTGCGATTCCCGGTATAGTCAAAGAACCGGCCCGGATACGGTTGCCGGACGGCCGTGAGATGCACGAAGAGGAACCCTTGCGGCTTGTTTGATGACGAGGAAACGTATGAGTGGGCGTGACGGTAAAGGTCAATCAGGGGATAGGCCCGGGTCGCCTGCGCCGTTGTTGACGCGGAGGACCATGTTGCGCCGCGGCCTGGCGGGACTGCTTGCGGTTTCCTTTGCGGGCTGGGCGGGCCGGCCGGACCGGAAGGACACCGGTACCTTTTCGGGAGGTTTGAACATGGTCTCAGCACAGGAAATGGAAGCCGGGTTCGCGGGTGCGACGGATGATGAGATCCTCCTGGGCATGTCGGCCGCGTTCTCCGGTCCTTCCAGGGGACTCGGCAGCGAGCTGTACCGCGGCGCCATGGCCTATTTCAACCATGTAAACGACAACGGCGGCGTGGCCGGGCGCAAGATTACCCTTAAGCTGTACGACGATGGTTACCAGCCGGATCCCTGCGTCCGCAACACCATGAAGCTCATGCTCGAGGACAACGTGTTCCTGCTCTTCGGGTACGTGGGCACGCCGACCGTAACGCGCGTGCTGCCCCTGTTGAAGAAGTTCCAGGACGAGCAGGTCTACCTGTTCTTCCCATTCACCGGCGCCCAGCCCCAGCGGGAGCCGCCCTATGGAGATTTCGCCTTCAACCTCCGGGCTTCCTACCGCCAGGAGACGGCCGGGCTCGTCAACAATTTCCTCGCCGCGGGCAAGCGGAAAATCGGTGTGTTCTATCAGGCCGACGCCTATGGAAGGAGCGGATGGGCCGGGGTGAGGGCGGCGCTGGACCGGCACGGAGAGCGCCTGTCGGGCGAGGCGACCTACCGGCGGGGCCAGCGGTTCACCGGCAGCATGCGGGAACAGGTGGAGATCCTCAAGGCCAATGCCCCGGATGCCGTCATCTGCATCGGGTCGTACGCGGCCTGCGCGGCCTTCGCCCGGGACGCGGTCGACCATGATCTCCGCGTGCCCATTGCCAATCTATCGTTCGTGGGCAGCGAAAACATGCTCCAGTTACTCAGCGACCTGGGAGAGGACGTGGAGACCTACTCCCGTTATCTCGTCAACTCCCAGGTGGTTCCGAGCTACGAGGACATGTCCATTCCGGCGGTCCGGGAGTACCGCGAACTGATGGAACGCTACGATCCGGCGGTTCCGGAAGAACTCGTTCAGGAGGCCTACAGTCCCTTTCCCCAGAGTTTCGTCAGTCTCGAGGGATTCCTGGACGCCAAGCTGATGACCGAGATCCTGCGGCGCCTAGGAGGATCTCCCGACCGCAACGGGTTGGAGGATGCGGTGTTTTCGGTCGACAACTACGATCTCGGGATCGGCGAGCGGGTCTCCTTCGGACCGGACCGCAGGCAGGGGCTGCAGACGGTCTACTACACCGTCGTCCAGGAGGGCCGGTACGTGACCCTGGACGACTGGCAAGGCTGGCTATCCTAGCATGAAAATACAGAAACTGTTCCAGCGTACCCGTTTCGGGATCTTTCTGCTCTTCGGCGTCATCGTCCTCTGCACGTCCGCGCTGTGTATATACACTGTAGATACACAGTTGACGGCGGAGTACGAGACCAACAGCCAGAACATTGCCAAGAGCGTCGCTGACGCCAGCGTCGACATCCTGCTCAACCGGAATCTTGCCACACTGCAGTCGATGATCGATCAGTTCGTCGAGATCCAGGGTATCCGGTACATTTATATCACCAGCGAGAATGGCGAGTTCCTCGCTCACACCTTCGTACCCGGCATCCCGGAGCAGATACTCGCGAGCGATCATGCGAATACCGATCCCGTGGAACGAAGCATCCCGGGCCTGGGCGATTTCCTGGAAGTCGGCAGCCCCATCCTGGCGGGTGTCGCGGGTACGGTGCACGTCGGCATGGACCAGGATGAAGTCGCCCTCAAGATCCAGCGCGCCATCGGCCAGCAGGTCATCCTCATCTGCATTTTCCTGGTCGTGGGCGTCCTCGCGTCGATCTGGCTGGTCAATCTCGCCGCGAAACCACTCGCGGAACTGCTCGCCTACGCCGTAGGCATCGCGGGCAACAAGGAGACGGACACCTCGGCCGACGATCTCCTCGGACGCGACGATGAAGTGGGCGACCTGGCCCGCCTCTTCCAACACATCGCCGGCCAGCCGCCCGGTTCAGGTACGTCCGGCGCGCCACCGGAGAACGTCCGGTAAGGGGAGGATAAGCGATGCGCATTCCCCGAAGCGCCATCGCGCTCTTCTGCACGGCGCTGCAGATCTGCTTCGGCACGGTCTACGCCTGGAGCTTCTTCCAGACCATACTCGTACGCCAGATCGGCTGGACCCATACCGAGACGGCCTGGGCCTTCAGTATCGCCATTTTCACCCTCGGCGTGTCGGCGGCGTGGGCCGGAAACATGCTGCCGAAGATGGGACCGCGCAAACTCGCGCTGATCGGCAGTTTCATGTTTGCGTGCGGGTACCTGGTATCGGGGCTGGCGCTGGAGATGGAGTATATCCCGCTGTTCTATCTCGGATACGGGGTGATCGGCGGCGCGGGCATTGGGCTGGGATACGTCACGCCGGTCGCGACGGTCGCCAAGTGGTTTCCGGACCGCAAGGGACTGGCCACCGGGATCGTGGTCATGGGGTTCGGTGTCGGGGCTTTTCTGCTCAGCAAGGGCCTCGCGCCCTTCCTCATCGTGCGGACCGCGGGCGCCCTGCCGGAAGTCTTCATCTGGCTCGGCATCATCTTCGCCCTGATTCTCATCCCCTGCAGCCTCGCCCTGTCCGATCCGCCGCCGGATGCCACGGGTCCTTCGACCACGGCCGCGGCCGATCCCGACGAGGCCGACGAACCGAAGTACGCCCGCACCTACCTGGGCACCACGCAGTTCGTCTTCATGTGGATCGTCTTCTTCTTCAACATCGCGGCCGGGATTTCGGTCGTCAGTTTCCAGTCGGAGATCCTGCAGGAGATCTGGGGCCTGGCGGATGATTCCATCGAACCCACCTTACTGGCCGAATACGGCGCCACGCTCATCGCGGTGAGTTCGATCTGCAACGGCCTGGGAAGGTTGTTCTGGGGACTGCTGTCCGACCGTTTCGGCAGGGTTACGATATTCAGGGTGCTGCTCGGCAGCCAGATGGTGGTCTTCGGCATACTCATGACCGAGACCAATCCCTGGATTTTCTCCGCGCTGGTCTGTTACGTGCTGCTCTGCTTCGGCGGGGGTTTCGCCACCATGCCTTCCTTCGTCCTCGACGTGTTCGGCACGAAGAAGATGTCCACCATCTACGGCGCGGTGCTCACCGCGTGGGCGGCCGCTGGGATTTTCGGTCCGCTGTACGTGGGGTATCTAAAGGACGTATATCCCGACCGCGCGGTCATGTACTGCTTCCTCATCGGGATCCTCATGCTCGGCGCCGGCTACCTGTTCTCCTACCTGCTCAACGACGGCCGGATCCGCCTGGGTCGCCCGACGCTCGAGACCACGCTGCAACGGTACGGGATCGCCTTGCCGGGGCGGGGCTGAGGTGGGTGGCAACGGTACGGGATCGCCGGGTCTGGGTGGGGTTGAGGTGGGTGAGATGCGGGACAGCGCACTTTTTAGTTTCAATTAGAGCGAAATTCACGAGGAAAATACGATGCGAAGCCTGAGATTCGGGTTCATGACGATCATACTGCTGGGCCTAAGCACATCCCCCGCCCTTGCACAAGGGACTACGGGATCTGTCCACGTGGGCACGCTCGGGATCGGGGCGCAGGTCGCTACGCCACTTGCTAGCCGGATCAACTTCCGAGGGGGGATCGATTTTCAGCCGGTCGATTTCCAGGTCACCGTGGAGGACGTGGAACTGGATGTGGAGTTCCCCGCTGCCGCCGTGACGGCCGTGCTCGATCTGTATCCGAACGAAAGCGGTTTCCGTCTGAGTACGGGCGTGGTGTACTTCGGAGGGTCGCTTAGCGTCGAGGGTGCTCCGACCGATGATGTGGAGCTTGGGAACAACGTATACACACCGGCCCAGGTGGGAACGATCCGCGGCTCACTTGGGACCTCCAAAATTGCGCCCTACCTGGGTCTGGGGTGGGGCAACGCCGTCGGAACCGGTTTCGGCTTTGCGCTGGATGTCGGGGTAGCCTACCACGGGACGCCGGAATACAGCCTCGAGGCTACCGGTTCCGTATCTTCGGACCCGCAGTTCAGGATGGACCTGGATGCGGAGGCCGAATCGGCCAACGAGGACATCCCCGGCGTCGCATCCATGTATCCGGTCCTGAAACTGGGTCTCAGCTACGGGTTCTAGGCAGGATGGATCCGGTTTTGCGTTTGTAAACCAGGTCGACGGATCCGCCCTCAGGTGCGTCCTGGTCCTAGAACCTCAAGGCAGGTCGGCCAGCGAGGTGATTTCAACGTCGGCTTTGATCGCGGTGTCTTCCGGCAGTCCTTCGCGGTTCAGCCAGACTGTATGCGCGCCTGCCGCGTTCGCCCCCGCGACATCGTTCTCGAGCGAATCCCCCACGTGCAGCAGTTCGTCCATCGGACAGTCTGCTTTCTGCGCGGCGATCTCGAAGATCCTCCGATCGGGCTTTCTAACCTGCACGTCCTGCGAGAAGACCACGAATGCAAACCGCCCCTCGAGCCCGCATCGCTCGGGGTAGCTGTTCCCGTTTGACAGCAGGCCCAGCTTGTAGTGCGGTGCAAGCCGATCGAGAGCCGGAATCACATCTGGATACAGCTCAATGTCTTCAAAGCGATGCTTGAGGTAGAGCTCATTCAGATGGGCAGCGACATCGCGGTCCGGGCGCCCCAAACGTTCGAGCGTCCTTTCAAACGCGAGGAGTCTGAGTTCCTCCATGTTCCAGGTTCGCCCCTCCTCTTCTTCCTCGACCCGTTTCCGTATCGCGATCATTTCTTCCACCGAGAGGTCCGCGGCTTCTTGCGTCGGAACCAGCCGACGCAATTCCGCCAGGGCTTTCTTCAATGAATGACGCATGACCTTCTGAAAGTCCCACAGGGTCATGTCGCCGTCGAAGGATATGGCTGAAATCCGCAAAATTTCGCCTCTACAGTTGGACTAAACTGATGGGACCAAACTAGAATGTGCAGGTAACCCGAGATGTCCTGCTGGACTCATCCCGCTGGCCGCGACCCGCTGGACTGTTCCGCGTAACGCTTCCGGGACGCCGGGCTTCGCCGCGACGCTTCACGCTATCCGGCCTTCGTCAGGGCGCTTTCGCGGCGGCGAGGATGTGCGCGCTCACGCCGATGATTGAGGTTTCCGACTCGACCAACTTAAGGAAAGTGAGTAGATCCTTGCGCTTCGCCTCGTCCGCCCAAAGCTCATCGAAATCACTTAACAGCCACGCCGGGCCTTCCAGTCCGATCGTCTTCACCAGGTCGAACCCCGCGTCCGTTATTTCCTCTTCGAGTTCGTCCGGCCGATGGAAACATGCCGTAGTGAAGTAACGGGGATCCATGTCCGGGTTCTCGTGGCGCCCTTCATTCAGGTCCTTCAGGACGATTCTGGCGAACTCGGGATTGAAGAGATATCCCTGTTTCATGCCGTCCAGAAACGAAGCAAATCTGGAGATGGCAGCACAGATAAGAACACCTCCCTGCTTCAGCACACGCCGGGATTCTTCAAGCGCCGCGATCCGGTCCGGCCGCTCCTGCAGGTGGTACAGGGGACCCAGCAGCAGGACCGCGTCCATGGAATCCGTCTCGAAGTCGAGGTCTCTGGCGTCTCCGACCGCCGCGCTCTTCAGGATTCTGTCCTTGTCCCGTTCCCTTGCCTGTTCGATGTGGCGCGGGACGATGTCCAGCAAATAGACATCGTAGGATTGCCCGGCAAGCCAGAAGGCATAGGTCCCCGGGCCGCCACCGGCATCGAGAATACGGGCCGGCGGTGGGGGCAGGTATTCCCGAAGGATCTCCCGGGTCCTTTCGCCTTCCAACCGGGCGGTTCCCATCTCGAGCCGCTCGGATTCGTTCTCCAGATGCTCGTAGTAATGGATTACGTCACGGTCCACGGTGAACCTCTTTTATGGATCGATCTGTTTCGAAATTCAGATCTCTTCGGGGCATCCGGGATTGTCCGTCCTGGAACGCTTGAATACTGTGAATCCGTGTTTCCAGTAGAATCGTCTGGTCAATTCGTAGGGTTGGTACGCGACACTTTCGCCCAGCGTGTACGTCGCCAGTTCGTCGATGCCCATCTCATGCGCTTCCGATTCGGCCGCTTTAAGTAGTCGGCTGCCAATACCATGACCTTGCATCTGCCTGTCGACCGCGAGCCAGCCGATGTGCATCCGTCCCTCTGCGACGTAGAGGGTAATAAACCCGACCACCTCTTGATCTCTGGCGGCCACAAACCCCATCTGATGCCGCAAGTCGGTGGGGACAGACCTGGTTCTAGCCGTTTCGTCAAACCATTCGGGGAGGTCCTCCATGATGGCAATAATCCCGGGATGGTGTCTTGTCTCGAGGGGTTCGATATGGATACTGACCGGTTCGACGCCCATACGCCTACGACCGATATGATAGGAAAAACGGGTGATTGAATTAAACCCTGATCAGTAACTTCATTCGCGTGTAAATTACACACCGACCCCCGGTCCGGCTATTCTATACTCATCAGGGCGCTTTCGCGACGGTGAGTAAGTGCGCGCTCACGCCAATAAGAGAGGATTCCGTCTCGACCAGTTTCAGAAAGGTAAGCATCTCCTCGCGCTTTGACTCGTCTGCCCACAGGTCATCGAAATCGCCGAGAAGCCAGGCCGGACCCTCCACCCCAACCGTCTTCACCAGGTCGAACCCCGCGTCCGTGATCTCTTCTTCGAGTTCTTCAGGCCGGTGGAAACAGGAAGTGGTGAAGTAGCGGGGGTCCATTTCCGAGTTCTCGTGGCGCCCTTCATTCAGGTCTTTCAGGACTATCCTGGAAAATACCGGATCGAACAGGTATCCCTTCCTCATGCCGTTCAGGAGTGACGCGAATCTGGAAATGGCTGCACAGAAGAGAACGCCTCCCGGTTTCAGCACGCGGAGGGATTCCTCAAGCGCTTCGATCCGGTCCGGCCGCTCCGGAAGGTGGTACAGGGGACCCAGCAGAAGAACCGCGTCCACGGAATCCGTCTTGAAGTCCAGGGTTCTGGCATCGCCGCCCGCCGCGCTCTTCAGGATTCCGTCTTTATTCCGTTCCTTCGCCTGCTCGATGTGGAGCGGGACAATGTCCAGCAGATGGACTTCATAGGACCGCTCCGCCAGCCAGAAGGCGTAGGCGCCCGGGCCGCCGCCCACGTCGAGGATGCGGGCTGGCGGCGCGGGCAGGTGTTCCCGCAGGATCTCCCTGGTCCTTTCGCCTTCCAACCGGGCGGTTCCCTTGGCCAGACGACTGGATTCGTCCACGATCTTCTCGTAGTGTTGGAATACGTTTCGGTCCACTGTCCCCCTCAGTACAAAACTCTAACAGGTTCGTGAAAGAACTCATCGAAAGAATCCAACCCTTCACCGACAACTACAACCAGACGTCAAAGCCTTTAGTATGAACTGTCACCACGGTATCGATCCTTCAGAAAATCGAGCGTTTATGCAAGGCTGTTTCTGGGACACAACACCAACTCAGGCCGTAGCGTCTATTCTGAGAAGATTCATTCGATGACTACAACTTCCCCATCATGAAGCGCTTTGAACAGTATTTTGTTCTCGATAAAGTACTCGATGGTTTTGTCCATCAACTCAGACTCAGCATGGTTCGATTTATAGTGTGGCGCTATGCAGTAATTGATCAGGGACATTCCTTCCCAGATTACATCGCTTTCATATCCCTCTGGCACTAACTGCGGATCATCGACAAGATCAATGCCCCGTAGTGTAGGCGACAGAACACAGGCTCCGGCACTGTATCCCGCATAAATCAGAGAATCATTGTTTCTGTGCTCGATTAGGAATTTATCGAACCCACTCTGGCTCATTGCTCTTCTCAGCACGAATGTATTTCCGCCAATCGCCCATATGAGACCAAAGCGGGATAGCTTTTCATTCAGAGACCCGAGATTCCCAAAGTATGGGCGTAAATCAAACTCCTCGGGTTCCAAACCTATTTCGGACAAATCGTGAATCTCACGATCGATAGTTGACTGCTTTCTCTCCAAATCGCTGGAGAAATCGAGTGCATTGAAAATCACAGCTGCCCTTTTGTTTTCCGGGACCATCGAGATCAGTTTCTCCGTCTCATTACCCAAACGATAAGAGGACAGATACAACTTCATTCCCCCTCCTCTCTACATATCTGCATACTGTCACAGTACGTTTACAGATGCTTGAGCTTGGTCGGCTGCCGAGGCTACAACCTGCTTGATAGAGAAGCGTAACGCAGATTCTTCCGTAGCGGTCCGAAATTCCGCCCGAAATGAGTGTCGAGTATACCTTCCGTGCCTGTAGCAAAATCATTACTCCCTGACCGTTCGAGGTTAGTTTTTCTAGTAAACGAATGGATACCGCTTCAGGTCGGAGTATATTACGGGTATGAAATAGCCTCGTATCGGTATAGCAAGAACTAAAGTGTTCCGGTTTAATCGGGATCTATCCACTGATACAAGCAGTGGTACGTCTAACGATATAATCAAGGCAATCCGAATGGTAGCACCTTAGGAATGAGAAAGTGGGTTATCTATGCCTCGGTGAGATTGGTATTGCGAGGATGTACTTTCGGGTAGACTCCTCGTAGAGCGCGTCTATGAAGACGATCTGGTCCTGGCGTTCCATCATCCGAGACCCGTAGCCCAGGTCCACGTGGTCGTCATACCGAAAGCCCATGTAGCGGGACTCATGGATGAGGCCGCCCTGGACGGGAATCTTCTCACTTCGATGATGCAGGCCGTCCAGCAGACTGCGACTTCCTCCGGCCTGCTGGATGACGCCGGATTCTATGTAAGGACCAACGTGGCGGCACCCGGCGTTACGCCCCACATGCACTGGCATGTTATCGGTCCGGGAGCCGGTGCCGACTGGCCGGAAACAGGTTAACATGAAAAGAAAACTCTCTGGTGGCTGTAGCTGCGGAGAAGCGCGTTACTCGCTTCGTAACTCGCCTCTTTTCGTGCACGCGTGCCACTGTCTCGACTGTCAGAAGGCTACCGGTTCCGCCTTCGGGATTACGACTATCGTTCTGGAAAGCGATATTGCATCAGATCATGGGGTAGTTGTTCCAAAGCCTTCCGATGCAAGCCGAACCACGTTTATCTGCGAATCCTGCGAAGAGGTTATCTACAGGACCGCTTCCAATCATCCGGCCACCGCGCTGCTGAGTTCGCGAACATTGGACGACATGAGGGTTCTTGAGATAAACGCGCATATTTGGATCAAGGAAAAGCACCTCTGGCTTGAGTTGCCGGCTCATGTTCCCCAATTTGAAAAAGGATACGACAGAAACGAGGTGTGGCCTGAAGACAGTCTGGAACGCCTGCGCAATGAACTTAAGAAAGTTACCTGAATCACTGAAACAGGGCGGTGATTACCGTCGTCAAGAAGACCCGCGTCCTCTTGCATAGAGAACCGCTTTATGAGAGATGTTAACCAGAAGCTAGAAAGTTCATGCCATCAGTTGGAGAGGATCTGAAATGCCAGACGAATCAACGATCATCATTCCAGTACCCGAGGCAGAGGAATTGGTCGGGGCGTATAGGAATAGGTATGATCCGGCTGCCGGGGCCGGGGTTCCTGCTCATATCACCTTACTCTATCCGTTTCTCGATCGTGGGGAAATCACACCCAATAGTGTCAATGAAGTCCGGGAGGTGATTCAGCGTTTTAAGCCTTTCGATTTTTCCCTGGTCGAGGTACGCAGATGGCCTGGCGTTCTATATATGCATCCGGAGCCCGATAATGAGTTTATAAGAATGACCCGATCTCTGGTAAATCATTTTCCGGACCATCCGCCTTACAAAGGGGCGTATCCATCCATCACCCCTCACCTTACCGTAGCCCACGTGGATGATGCGGTTGCGTTGGAGGCAGTCGCCGATGAGTTTCGATCACATGCCGGATCGTACCTACCGATGAAGAATCGTGCAGAAGAGGTTTGGCTAATGGTGAAACACAGCGGCAAGTGGAGTAAGCATACTTCCTTTGTCCTGTGAAACGGATTCTCCGCGTGGTTTTGATTTGATACGGCAGCTTATTGGAGGATACGAAAAGTCGTAAGCAGGGAGTGGAGAAGAAAGGGTATAGGGCAGAAAATGATGGACTTTGCAACGGACGTTGCAAAGCATAACGACTGTTTTAAAATCCAGGTGTTAAGCGGTCCCAAGGACGACCAGGCAGGATTCTATAGAAGTCTGGGATTCGACGATGCAAACAGTCGGGGGTTCAAGAAGTATCTCGTCGACCGATGAGTGCTTCAATAGATAAGTTGACATCTGGCTTATTCAACGGTATACTGAAGATCAGCAGTGAGCGGGTGGCCCATCCGTGGAGCGCACATGGAATGTCCCCACATTGACTGGACGGTTTCTTAACCCGGCGTTGTATCAACGCCGGGTTTTTTGTTGCCAATCCACCTATTCACAGATCGTCTTAAAAATGGAGGAACACCTTATGAGTCAGCACCTCCGGCAGAACATGAACGAGTACTACAATGAGCGGGCTGCCGAGTATGACGAAATCTATACTCAGGGCAAACCGCCTGGCCAGGTTGCGGATCCCGAGCTATACATGCGGGAAGCAAGATCCCTGGGAAAACTTGTTGGCGACCACTGCCACGGCAGCTTCCTGGACATTCCCTGCGGTACCGGCTACTGGCTTCAGTTCTACGCTTCGTGTTGTTCGTCCATTACGCTCGTGGATCAGTCGGAAAATATGCTGCTTGAAGGACGTGCGAAGACTCGTGAACACGGAGTTGAACCGATCACCAGGTTCATAAAGGCCGATGCCCTGGAAGTATCACTGGATCAACGAACCTACGACTCCGTGCTGGTGGGATTCTTCCTCAGTCATGTCACCGATGCCCGGATGGCCCCGTTTTTTAAAAAACTGAAGAATGCACTGAAACCGGGCGGGCTCATTCTCATCTTGGACTCCAACTGGACGCGTTTCCGAGGAACACGACCGAAGGAAGGTCTCGCGCAACGCACGCTGAACGACGGAAGACAATACGAGATCTACAAGAGATACTTCGAGAAGTCCGACTTCGACCAGATGTCGAAGACCTACGAAATGGACTTTACCGTGCGGCACGAGGGTGAACTGTACCTCGGCGTGACCGGCGTGATGCTTAGCTGATCGATATCTCCTTGTGGCACGTTATGATGGATACGCGGAACCACTACGAAAGCGGGAAAACCTGAGGTCGAATTTGCCGATCGCCATTCGAATTACTTTGGGAAGCCAGAAACATGAGCAGAAAACCTAAATGCATTATCGCAACAGGTCGACCGGGATCAGGGAAAACGAGTTTATCCAAAAGGTTGGGTGAGTTATTGTGGATGCCGGTTATCAGTCGCGACGAGATCAAGGAGGGCTATGTCAATACTCATGGCATCAGACACGATCAGCTTCCACCGGACACCAATGGCGTAGTCTCCAATCTTTTCTTCGAGATAGTGTACCATCACTTGGCGGGTAAGGTCTCTATCGTTTTAGAGGCAGCGTTTCAGCACAAGGTTTGGGAACCAAGAATGCCCAGGATACTTGAATTGAGCACTCCTTTCATTATCGTATGCTCCGTTGACGGGAGGATGGCGGCCAAGCGTCACCTCCAGCGGTGTCTGGATAATCCGAATCGAGAGTTCTATCACGGAGATAAGCGTGTTGAAATTTATAGGAAAACGGGTGAAATATCACCTCCTGGCAACTATGAAGCTCCAGACTTCGACTTGCCTACAGTTTATGTCTCGACAGAACAGCATTACTCACCCAGCATTGATGATATTGTGAAGCGAATTCAATTATTGAATGCGCAGCGCAGCTGCGAATCGGCCCCTTCCGGCGACGTTGTGAGCTAGGTAGTCCACTTCAAGTAACCCGAATTCCGACCCTGTGGCTCTTCTCTGAACCGATGCTCGGTTCAGGCACCGCAAATCGTTAATCTAGAAGTTGGCAGGTTCAAGATACCTGCGTGGGAGTTTGGCGGTTGAACCCAGCACAGACATCTATCTCGACATGCTTCTCCTACGACCGCTCTCTTGAAGATCTTCTGCCTCTGATAGCTGCCGCGGGATTCACACACGTATCGCTCGGCGCTATAGCGCCTCACTCCGGCTATCTGAGTGTATCGAAGAGGGGTAGTCTTCTCGGGCTTCTGGATGAATCTGACCTGCGCATGGACACGATCCACGGCACCCGACTTGATCTGCCTGATACCCTTTCCCGCCTCACGACTGCCGCTGAGGCCGCAGCGTTTCTCAACGTCCCGGTTGTCGTTGTCCACGCGAGTTCGTTTCATTTCGACTCCAGTGAATTCGACAAACGCTTGGAAGTGGTACTTGAGAATTGTGAAGCCTTGTTACCAGTTTCGGAAGACACCGGTGTGAGATTCGCACTTGAAAATGTCCTCCCGGGTCCAGCGACAGATCTTGTCAGTTCTGCACTTGACCGATTGCCCAGTGAACACTTCGGATTCTGCTACGACTCCTCACATGACCAAATAGGCGGTCCGAAACCGTTCGATCTGCTTGATGGCTTGGCAGACAGACTTCTGGCCCTTCATTTGTCCGACAGGATCAGGGAGCATGTCGATCATGTCATTCCTGGTGAAGGGTTTATAGCTTGGCCAGTACTCTGCGGGAAAATCCGGCGGACTGCATACGCGGGGCCCATTAGCCTTGAAGTTTTAACGGATTTCTCGGGATTCAAGGACCATGTTGGATTTCTGCGACAAGCCTGCAGGCAAGCCGAGAGCCTTTATCAATTGGTTTTCGGTCAGAATGCGGAGTAATGACTGTGAAACTCCAAGCGGCAAGACACCTGTAACATGTATGTGTGGCTTCGACCTGCTGGCTCTCCGTAAAGCAAAGAACTGTTGTGCCTCCTGAACCTTTTCCTCTCGAACTTCGCCCTGTTAGATGAAGGGAGAGCGATCTGATGGGGTTCCTCGATGACCAGATGCTGGTCCAACAAATACGGTCCGGCGACGAGCAGGCCTTCGTAACGCTTATCCGCCGATACGAGCGTTCGCTGTCTGCACTGATCCGGGATCGAATCGGCGCTGTGGACGCGGTCGAAGACGTGCTGCAGGAGACGCTCGTACACGCCTGGTCGGGGCTGCGCGAACGGGCTCCCCGGCATGTCCGAGCCTGGCTCTACCAAGTTGCGCGCAACCGTTGCGCCGACTACCTGCGCTCCGCACAACGCAGGGAGCGATTCGTCGAGTCCGAGGATCTCGCAACGATGATCAACCGTTCCGGTGTGCCGGCGGCACGCCAACGCCGGGCAGCGAAGGAAGTGGTCGATGCATTCGACCACCTGCCTGCGAAGGAACGGGCGGCACTCAGGTCGTTCTACCTGGATGGGTTGAGCATAGCGGAAATCGCAGCCCGGCATCGCTGTCCTTCGGGAACCATCAAACGGCGGTTGTCCCACGGAAGGGACATGGTTCGGAGCGAACTGGGCGTCACCACGAACAGAAGGAGCACGGCCATGAGCGCACAAAGCAGAACGGGAAAAGAGGCCTTCCCGGATCTCAGGCCCGACATATCCATCGAAAAAAACACTGGCACTCCTTTCTCCATCGATTTCAGGGAGCTTGCCTGGTGGTTCATCGTTCCCGAAATCGGTGATCGGGTGCGATGGGCCGACTACGAGCCAACCCGCGATGGAACGTCCTGGAAGTTGACTGAAGACAAGTCCGCGGCCGCCTGCCGTCGCGCGATCATACACGGGCGGGAGTGCGTCGAGATCGAGATCGAGGAACATCGCCATAAGGACCGGGAAGGGCTTCTGCCGCTCAACCATGATCCGGACAAGTTAGCCCGCCATACCCGGTTCTGGGGCAGTCTGACAGAGACGGAAGTACATTGGCTGGCCGTCGAGAGCATGAAATACGACGGTACCAGGGAGCTGCTGACCTGTCTCGATGAGGACTTTGGATGGGATTGGGGCATGTCGGCGCGTCATGTCGAAGCCAAAGGCTTCCTTGCGGAGCAGACGGATGGTACGTTATCTAGACGGGAGGGCGCGCCACAGGTGATCTCTCATGGCCTCTACACCGTGCGCATCGGCGACCGGGCTTTCGAGTGCATGCGCGTATTCGACATTGACGATGATGCGTCCGAGCGGGCCGTACTGGTCATGGCGTACGTCACCCGCGCAGGCCGCACTATCCTGTTCCGGCGCTACAACGGAAACCAGTGGGGAAAGCGAGAGAATCCGCCCCACTCTTGGGGCGTCAAAATGACGTGGGAAGAAGATCTACCGTACACCGACCGGCAGGTGATCGACGGCGTCAAGTACGTGCATCACTACGACAGCCTGACGGATGAGGCGTGTGGCATCAGGGCGTAAGGCGTATCGGCGTACTGGATGATGAAAATGCGGTTTGTTTCTAGATTCAGTTCTGAGAATCCGATGGATATCAATAAGCCAATTTGGCACACCGAAGCAAAGTCCTCCACCGTTTCTAGATGATGTTGCCTCGCAATCTGAACGTGGTTCGGTATAGACTTAATTCAGTTCTCTCTAAACGGGTCGATCAATGCCTAAACAGGATTTCAGAAACAAGCCCATTGAGGAAGTAAAGGCCCTGCTCAACAGCCGGCGTGGACTTTTGCCGCTCGAACTGCACTGCGACGCCGGAGAGATCTCGTGGTTCGACTTCGGGGATATGCATCTGCGTGAGACCTTTCTCGAGATCTCCGCGGAAGAGAGACTGTCGCAGCATGCCGACGCTTTGACCGTGGTTACCGACCTTGCAGTGCTTGAAACGCCTGATCTTTACCCGGACACGCTTTCACCAGCGGGATTCATCTTCCACGTCGGAAGGTGCGGATCGACCTTGCTAGCCAAGGTGTTGTCGAGCCTGGACCGGCACATCGTCATCAAGGAGGCCGAACCCGTACAGCATTTGCTGGACGTTGAATACGAAGAGGTATTCAGCGAAAAGCGTGTTCGTTACTTGCAGTCCCTGATCAACATTTACGGTCATAGGCGGTTGCCGGTGCACGAACGATTCTTCGTCAAATTCTCCAGCAATCATGTTAAAAGGTTAGCAATGATCCGCAGGCTCTATCCCGGCGTACCCTGGTTGTTCCTCTTTCGCAACCCGTACGAAATCATCCCGACCTCGCTCGAGGGACCCGCGTGGTTTATCCGCAACAAGAATACAGCCGAAGGCGCCTTCGAAGCCGATCTTCCGATCGAAGCGGTCGAAAAGATGAGCGATCTGGAATTCAGCGTGCAGGTCGAGTCTTCCACCCTGCGGATCGCCATCGAAAACGCCTGCGACCACTGTCTGTTCGTGGACTATACGCAGTTGATACCGGAAAACCTCCCCAGGATCCTTCGCTTCTTCGGTATCAACGTGACCGGAGAGGAATACGACGGTATGGTCAAGCAGTTCGGATTCTACTCGAAGAGCGATGGGGCGTCCGAGCCCTTTGCGCCGGACAGCGCGGCGAAGCAAGATAAAGTGACGGACGAGATCAGAGCGGCCATCGAAGAGGAACTGTGGGGACTTTATCAGTCTCTCTTTAAATCGGAACGTAACCTGGAGCGGGTCGATTCCTGAACCTATTTCTGATAGGCAATCTCGGCCATGAGCGCCAGGAGATTCGTCTCACTGTCCCGGAAGAACGCCATCCATAGCTCGTGGTCCTCAAGATTGGCGATTTTGTGCGGCCGTCCGACGAACTGCACGTTACGGTCCTTCATAATCCGGTAGGCGTCCTGGATGTCGTCGACTTTGTAATACAGTATGGAAGTGTGGACAGCGTCAGAACCCGCTTCGGGCAAAGTCAACATGAGGCGCACGCCCGCGCAGTCGAAGAACGCCATGTTCGGCACCTGAAAGAGGAACCGCATGCCCAACTGGTCGCGATAGAAGGAAACAGCCCGGTCGAGATCCTGCACAGTGACGGATACCTGGCCGATGGCTGAAAGACCGAATTCGCTTGGTTGCGACATGTTGAACCTCCTGATGAACGGTCGTAGACTCCGATCGTATGGCTTCCGATTTCACGTGGGATTCCTCCGACCCACATAGAGGATGTGCCTCGAGGCGGCCACGATACTGGGTTCCGAGCTGATTTCGAACAGTAGATCCAGCCAGCGTTTCCGTTCGCTACCCTCCAGGCGGTTATAACTTTCGTCGTCCGCGGAGATGGCCGGCTCGACCCCGGCAATCTGTAGCGTATGGAAGCCCGTTTTTTCGTGTATGGGGGCGATTTCTTCCACACTGGAAAAATGGCCCCGGAAGCCGCCCCTAGGCGCGTCATCCGGCCGGCGGCCTTTTTCGATCAACCAGCGTACCTCGTCGCGGTTCTCAATCCACGAAGGGTTCTTCTTGATCAGGTTGCCGAAATTACCGAACCTGGAAAGCCATGCGGACAGGATCACTCCCCCCGGTTTCAGACAGTCATGGACCGCACGCAGTGCACTCGTTCTGTCCTCTTCCTCCACCAGGTGGTACAAAGGGCCCAGAAGGAGTACTGCCTCGAAAGCACCGCGGGGGACCAGCTCCAGCGTGCGTGCGTCGCCCGTCATGAAATCGATGTGGTCAGAAAGGCCGAGTTCCTTCGCCCTGGCTTTGCATCGCGTGGTGAATTCATCGGAAAGATCCACGGCAGTAATCTGGTATCCGCGCCGCGCTAGCGGAAAGGTATATGCGCCGGTGCCGAAACCCACTTCGAGAATAACGCCCCGGGAAGGCAGATACCGGTCTAGGTAGCGCCACGTTACGTCGGCCTCGAGTTGCCGGTGCGCCAACCGGTCGGCCTCCCTGTCCCAGCCGTCGTTGTAGAATGCGCGTATGTCGGACAGATCATCCATGGTATTGCGACTCCGTGGATATTCTGGTTACCTTTCACTTTGTCCCATCAGCCCTGCCTCAGAGCGTTAACGGGATTCCTGTTTGCCGCAGCCAGCGCATGCGCACCAATCGTCAACCAGGCGATGGCCAGTGCGACGATGCCGCCCGCGATAAACCACACGAAATCGATTCCCGCCGCATAGGCATAGTTCTGCAGCCAACGCGCCATAACGACGTACGCCAGCGGCCAGGCGATGACGTTGGCCAGCAGTACATACTTCATGAAGTCCCTGGAGAGCAGCAGCACGATATCTGAAACAGCGGCTCCGAGCACCTTTCGGATCCCGATCTCACGGGTTCTCTGCTGGATCGAGAAGGAAGCCAGGCCGAGCAAGCCCAGGCACGCGACGAAGATCGCGAGAAAGGCGAAGACCGCGAAGACCGTACCCAACTGGCGCTCGGCGCGGTAGAGGCTGTCGAAATCGTCGTCGAGGAACGTGAATGCCAGGGGATAGAGAGGATCGACGTCTTGCCACACCTCCTGGATACGGGCGATGGTGTCCGATACGTCCTCCGGACTGATCCGAATGAGCACGTCGGTGAAGTAAAAGGGATGGTGCGTGAAAACGATCGGTTCGATTTCCTCGCGAATCGATTGGAGGTGGAAATCCTCCACGACCCCCAGGACGCGTCCCCGCAATCCTCCGTACTCGATCCATTCGACCGGCATGCCGATCGCGTCTGGAGGCGCCTCCCAGCCCAGTTTACGCGCCGCGGTCTCGTTCAGCAGGAGTACCATGGTTGAATCCCTGCTCCATTCGACCGGAAAGTTCTGGCCGGCCACGAGGTTTATTCCCATGACGTCCAGGAACCGGTCGTCCGACGTGAGCAGGGACACAATCAGATTGTCTTCGGGACTCATCTCATCGGAACGGACGGCCATGATCCGCGGTGCCTTCACGCCCGGGACCCCATCGGTCGTTGCCATTCCGACCACGCCGGGCAACTGCGCCAGGCGCTGTTTCAGGACAGGTACGCTTTCCCGTTGCGCACGTCCGGTGATTTTCACGACCATCACGTGCTCTTTGTTGAAACCCAGTCTCATGTCCTGTATGTATTCGAGCTGGTCGTAGATGACGGCTGTGCTGACCAGCAGAAAGATGGACATGACGAACTGGATCACGACCAGGACCTGCCTCAATCCCATCCCTTGCGTTCCTGACTTCAGGCTTCCTTTCAGTACTTCGGTGGGCAGGAATCCTGACAGGTAGACCGCGGGATAACTGCCGGCGGCCACTGCGATCACGAAAGTTCCGGCTGCGAGCGTTCCCAGCACCCAACCGTTCGAGAGGGCAAAGTCCAGTTGCTTATCTGCAAGCGCGTTCACGCCGGGCAGGGCGAGGTGCACAAGCGCGACGGCCACGATCATGGCAAGCCCCGTCATGACGACGGCTTCTCCCAGAAACTGAACCAGCAACTGGGACCGGTTGGCGCCCATCACCTTGCGCACGCCTACCTCCCTGGCACGCATGGCCGACCGCGCCGTGGCCAGGTTCACGAAGTTGATGCACGCGATGAGTGGAATCAGCAGCGCGATGATCAGGAAGAGCACCACGTAGCGGAAATCACCGTTGGGCTCGAGTTCGCTGTCCCGGTGGGAATGCAGGTGAATGTCCAACAGGGGCTGCAGTGAAGGTCTCAATACCTTGGTGGATTCACTGAACCTGCCTGATTTGTTCCGTTCTAAAAAAGCGGGCAGTTGCGCTTCCAGATCATCCGGAGAGGCGTTTTCATGCAACATGATGTAGGTATATTGATTCTCGTGTATCTCCCATTCATCGAGGCTGTTCGGATACAGGGCATTCCGTGTCAAGAGGGATATGATCATGTCCGGACGCAGATGCGAATTGGCGGGGATGTTCCGCATGACGCCCGTCACCGTGAAATCCCACAGGTTATCCCCCCTGAGGACTTTCCCCATGGGATCATCGTCTCCGAAGTATTTCAAGGCCATATCCTCCGAGATCACGATCGAATACGGTTCAGCCAGCGCGGTCCCGGGATCGCCTGTGACGAAGGGAATGGAAAGCATTTCAAGCAGGGCCGCATCGGCCCAGATGACCTTTCTCTCGTAGAAACGCTTTTCCTCATGCATGATGAACCAGGCCGATGTCGTGCCCCTCACCCGGGCGAACAGTTCGATTTCGGGAAAATCGCGCTTCAGGGCGGGGCCCCAACCCGAGGGCGATCCCGCCGTCCGGACGGTCTGGCCGGCGCTTTCTATGTCATCGACGATCCGGTAGACCCGGTCGGCATGGGGATGATACCGGTCGTAGCTCAACTCGTCCCAGACGTAGCGCAGGATCAGCATGCAGGCCGCCAGGCCGATCGCGAGGCCCACGATGTTGATGAGCGTGTAGCCGGGATACCTGAGGAGGCTGCGCAGGGCGATGGTGAGGTAGTTCTGGAGCATGGGATGTCAGTTTATCTGTCTTTCAGTTCTAGAGTACGCGTTGTCGGGCGAGGCGAGCAACGACACAGGACGTATTACCGCCATCCGTAGCTGTCAAAGAACAACCCATTTCCCCAGTTCTCTATTGCTCTACGTACATAGGGAATGGTGTTGACGGGTAAATCGCAGGTGGGAAACCATGACAAATCATCGCAACTTCCCTCCTCCATGTTGACGATGTCTCCGTACCATCTCGACGCAGATAGAAAGAACGAAATCCTTTCGTCGTTTTCTCTCCTGTGCATTACCCCGACTACCTCGATATCCATAGACCGTATCTCGATGCCAGCTTCCTCCCTCGCTTCCCGTATAGCGGCCTCTATCACTTCCTCGTGGCCGTCGAGATGTCCAGCGATTACGCTGTAGTTACCGTCTTCGTATCCTGTGTTGGCCCGTCTGAGCATCAAGATCTCGTCATTGTCGTTCTTAAGGAAAACATGAACGTCCGTGATCAGTTTGAATCTGTCTGCCATAGCGAATTTACTATTAGTATGCTTGACGTGAGTGCAAAGGTCTGATCAGTATTGCCCACAGTCCCGGTATGCCGAACAGTTCGCTATCATCAGGTTGTGTCTTCATGGGTCGAAACTCGATGATCTCAAAGTAGTGTTGAAGGATAGCTCGCAATCTATCTTCTGTGTACCCGATTCCAGGCGGCATCTTGCCTTCTTCGTAGATCTCCCAGTCTTCTTTGGGTACTCCGCCGGATACGTCGAAGCAGGTCATCCCAAACACTCCGTTTGGCTTAAGGATCGCATGTACTTTTTTGAGATAGTATGGCCTTCTATGGGGCTGCAGGTGGTGAAGAAGACCTGCATCGTAGGCCAGGTCGTAGCGGCCGCCGGATAAGGCCAGGTCGAAAATCGATCCGACAGTGAATTCGACGTCCACTTCCGACCGTCGCGCAAATGTACGTGCTTTCCTTACCGCTGTTTCCGAGAGGTCGACGGCGTCGACCCGGCACCCCGCTTTCGCCAGGTATACGGCATTGCGGCCTGTCCCGCAACCCAGATCAATGGCACGACCGGGTTTGAGATAACCTTGTTCGAAATACCCGACCAGATTTTCGTCCGGTTTGTCTGTAAGAAACGGTGGTTTCCGATTACCTTCGGTGTAGAAAGCCTCCCAGTCGATCTTGTCGGGGAGGGTGCGATTGAGCAGTTCCGCGTCCCCTGTGGTGTGGATGGGTTTTCTAGGGATATTCGGCAATTTGCGGTCCTGTCTGCGACTGCCGTATCGAAATGTCTGTTCTATGCAAGATATACCTTATCTCTGATTTTCAAACCATGTTACTTACATTCTAACTTCTGGCTGTCCAAGCGGCCTTGAGCCGACAACACATCCTTTTCTGGAATCCCGGAAATCAACAATGACCAACCCATCGACCGACTCTTCGCAACGGGTCCCGATCCCAGTCATCCGCCACGAGCGGCCCCGGCTGTTCAGGCCGACCGACGATCCTGACTTCCGTTCCGAGGCTCCGTCCGATCCGGTTCGACGTCGTATCCTCTCCTGCCTCCTTGACGACTGCGCGTTGTATGCGGGGCAGCGGCCGTGGCGCCGGGTCCCGCGCAGGACCCACAGCCCGCACCCCAACCACCAGCTTTACCTGACCTTCTACACCGCCATGCAGGCCACGGCCCTGATCGAGAATTACGCTTTCGCCTGGCGAATCACGGGAGACCCGCGCTGGCTGGGACGAGCCCGCGCGTGGCTGCGGGCCGCGGCGGCCTGGGACCACGGCGACCACGTGGAGGAGCACTTCTACACGGCCAACCGCTACATGCACGCTTTCGCGCTTGCCCTCGACCTGATGGACGAGGTTCTGACCGATGCCGAGAAGCGTCAGATCCGCGACAGTCTCGTGGGATTGATGGAACGCTGGTGGCCCTACGTGGACGAACGGCGGCACTACACGGCCGGCGGGCACCACGCCGTCGTCGACTATGGGCACTACGGGGTGGCCGCGGTGCACCTGCTGGGAGAGCACCCCCGGGCGGAAAAATGGTTGCAGGCGGTTATCGATCGCTTCCGCTGCGGCATTCTGCCCTACGGCTGTGGTCCCGGCGGCGAACCCGTCGACGGACCCACCTTCTGGGGCTTTGAAAACCTCTGGCTGCTGCATTTCGCCGATGCGCTGCAAAACGTTTCCGGTATCGACCTGCTAAGCGAAGCACCGGGCCGGCTGCGTCTGCCGCTGAACTGGTTCCGCGCCCACTGGACCGCGCCTCGCAAGGTTCCCGACCAGCTCTACTACCCGCCCAATGCGAACATCGTACTCGGCGGCCAGCTCAACGTCAATTCGACGGTACTCCTGAGGCTGGCCCAGGAGGCCGGAGACGGGAGGCTGCGCGACGTGGCCCTTTCCGATCCCCGCCTGGGCCGGCTGTATCGCTTCGGAATGGGCGTCAGGGGTACGACGGCGGAGTGTATGATTTCCTACGGGCCGTATGCCTACTGCTACTACGATCCTGCGTTCCGCTCAACCCGGGCGCGGCGGGTGACTACGCTGGCGGGTCGTTACGAGATGTACACGGGCCGTTTCGCCGTAATGCGCAGCAGCCACGGATCCGATGCGGCCATGCTGTGCGTCAGCGGATACGACGGCGGCCTGGCCGCCAATTTCATGAGCCTGCACGTTCAGTGGGCGGGCCGTCCCTTGCTGCAGACCATAAGCGCCTTCGAAGCCCAGCCTACGACCTGCGGCAGCCTGCCCTGCGTGGGCGGGCAGAACGAGACCGTCGCCATGTTGGGCGGCCTGAAGCGCACGAAGGACTGGCAGCGGCTGCGTGTCTCCGCCCGGCGAACAGAGCACGAATACTGGATATCTCGCGGGGAGCATCCGGTGCTGCTCGTGGCGGTGCGGCGGCGCCCGCGCGGTGTTCGGGTTGTAAAAACGGGCGTTCCGCACATCCAGTTGCGTCTCGGTGATGTCCTTCAGTATGAAGCGGAACGCTGGTTTCGTGCCAACGGTGGACGCCTTCGTATTCGCTTCCGATTGGGGGGACGTGCGGGCGGTCCCGGGAACGCGAGCGCCCCGCGGGTCCTGTTCAATGCAGGGAACGGTGTCGGCGGTCATCTTGGAACGGGCGTCAATACCTTCGCACTCGTCGTCGATACGGACGGACGGCTGAGTTTCAACGTACAAAGCCAGAACAGCAACCTGGTCACCGTGAAGGCGCCGGGCAACGTCGAGGCAGGGGTCTGGCACGACGTGCAGATTGCCTGGGACGGATTCAACCGGCGCGGCGGCAAGCCGTGGATGGAGATCGCCCTTGATGGCAGGTCGAACCGACTGGACGACCCGGCGGTCTTCGGCGAGATGGGACAGGACACGCAGGGACTCGCTTCGCGGAAGGAACCGCGCACGTTCTACGCCCGGCCCAATACCGCCCTGGCCTTCGGCGGTTCGATACAGACGCCCGGGCTCTCGGCGGATTGCGATCTTGCCCTGATCGACCTTCGCTGTCCTGGTCGGCGCCGTCTGAACGTGGATCCGGCTGCCGGCCTGGGTCCGGAGACCGGTAGCGGTGAACTGGCCTACAAGCTGAATCCTGTGGACCTGCGCGGCGTGAATGGAGACGGTGCCCGTTTGGGCGCGGGGTCTTCTGAAGTGAAGGTGATCTCGGTGTTCGGTCGGGAAACAGAATTCCGAAAGGAGGAGGTACCCTTCGCGCCTTCCGGGCTCGCCGCCGGCAGCCTTTTAAGTTTCCTCCCGAATGCTGCCGAAGCGTCGACGCGCCTGGTGGCCGGTATGGACGGAGACGTTATGGTCCTGGCAATCTGCGGCAGTTCGATGAAGGCTCGGATTACCCGTGAGGACGACCGGTTCACGCTGCGCGCGGGCGGCCGGGAGTTTTCATTCGAGGTTTCCCGGCGGGGTGGTGGGATATTGCGGGTGTGCTGACAAGTCGTACAGTTGCCTGTGGGATAAGAACCCTTCGAGTTGCATCCATCCGACGACGATGCCTGGTTGGATGCCTATCTTCCTGGCGAATTGGATGACCTCTGCTCTGGTATTTGGCAAATCGTGCAGTTCGTCCAACCAACTCACGTCGTCATTTAGTTGCTATATCGCGTGGAGATCGTCAAGAGCCGCTCTATAACCCGCTTCACGGTTTAGCCAGAATCCAACCGTACTTCCCAGCACGCGTGCCAGTTTGATGGCATTCGCTTCCGAGATCGCAGCCTTCCCGGTGAGTAACTCACTCACATGCCTGTGCGACACACCCATAAGCTCTGCCAATTCGGTTTGCGTCCAGTTACGCTCTTCGAGCAGATCCGCTATGGTATGACCGGGTGGCGAGATCCAGTCCCGCTTTAAGGAACCTTCCCTGGTTTTATTCTGTGGCACAGTCTCTCCAATCGCCTATTCGTGGACGATTTTTCCATTCGTGGTAATATAAACCTGTTAACCCTTTCCGTTAACACATTTAAGAGAATCGTGTTTGAGGAAATTACCCTGCAACCAGAGTGATTGGTATCCCGGAAGCGTGAGTAGAGGAGGTAGTCAGGTCTTGTATGATGGTTGGATTCGTTAATCCTTCCGCTCCTGCTTCACCAGCCATTCCCAAAGCTCAGGATCTCCGTAAGCATTTTCCCATGCCCCGACATGTCCAGCATCCGGGTACACGGTGAATTGGACGTTGCCCCCGGCTTCCTCAAGCGCATCGACCATCTCCTGGGATCGCTCCAGCGGCACGGCCGTGTCTTTCGCGCCGTGGAAGACCCAGGTCGGAATCTCCTTCATCAGCGGCGCTTTCTCAGGCTCGCCGCCCCCGCAGATGGGAACGGCCGCTGCGAACAGGTCCGGATAGGTGTAAGCCAGTCCCCAAGACCCGTATCCGCCCATACTCAGACCGGTTACGTAGATCCGGGACGTATCGATGCGATGAGTTTCGACGACTTCATTGATCAGTGCATGAAGCGTTTCGATGGACCATATCTCACCATCGGGGCACTGTGGCGAGATGACCACGAAGGGGAAATCCCTCCCTTGCGCGATCATTTTAGGAGGGCCGTGGACTTTCACCAACTCTAGATCGTCTCCACGCTCGCCCGCGCCATGCAGGAAGAGGAGCAGCGGCCATTTCATCTCGTTTGATTCGTATGCCGGTGGCAGGTACAGGAGGTAACTCATCTCGCCGGTCTCTCCATTATTGGATGGCGCAAGCCGTTTTGCAACCTGTCTTTCCTCTGTCTGGGCATCGCACGGGTTGTCGAACAGTAGCATGCAGCAGAATGCAAGTACCAGCAGGCCAAAAACACGCGCTGTCATACCGGAACTCCTCTCCATCGATTGAGCCATTTCCCCGTAATCGCCGGATGGGTGATGCTGTTCATACTCAATAGGAACCACTCAGGGGCGAGGTGTGCCGCACAAAGCGACCTCGGTCCCGTCCCGCACCGGCGTAGTAAACCGCAGCACACCGGGCCGCGCGACCTCTGCCATGAGTTCCCGTCCGTCCACCACCACGCGTGGGTCGCGGCACCAGGCTGCCGGAACACTGGCCTCTAAAGTCAGACTGCGGTATGGCACTTGTTCGGGCAACCCGGGCAGATCAATACGAAAACGCTGCGCTTCTTCCTTGGAATCTGTGGTCTGCCCGCCAGTGTCCCCGGTCTCGCCTTCGTCAACCGTTTCGATCCGGCCGTGGCGCCGCATCAGGTGATAGCTGAGCGCTTCTTCGGGTACCGCGCACCAGACCGCATCATCGCCTTCGGACAAGATCGTCTCGATGCGCTTTCTGAGCTGGGCTTCGGAACAGTCCTTGTTGGGATGGACGGCCGTCTCCAGGGGACAGTGGCAGTAATCGATGAGCCAGCCTTGAACGGCCTGGGCCTGGCGGATATTCCGGTAAGGATCGTAGGCGCTGTAGAAGGGCGGGTAGTAGTGGTCGTGGAGCGCCGTGCGGTTGATCCAGAACAGCTCGTCTCCGGGGAGATTCAGCGCGTCCGTCAGGCTCATGGCCCCCAGGTAGTCATACCGGCGACAGGCATCGAGGACATGGTCGGCCATGTTGGTGTTGTCTCCGGGCGAGCAGTACAGGATGATCGCTTCGCCGAGGGCTTCCTCAAGTACTTCCTTGGCGTGGCCGATCTCTCTTTCCACCATCGCCGGTGTGATCACCTCGTGGCTCCACGAATGGTTGCCCACGCCCCAGCCGCGGGCGAGCAAGTCGCGTAACTCCTCCGCATTCATGTGCCGGTAGCCGTTGAAGCTCGAAGCGCCGATATTGCGGACCTCGCCCAACTGGCCGACGACGACTTCCACGTGTCCGGGGATGCCGTACTCCTCGTGTATGGGGATGGCGAAGCGATGCAGGTCGGCGAGGGCCTCGTCGTAGGTGATCGAGTAGACCCAGCGCTTGCCGTATTTCCACGGACAGATTTTCAGGCTCATGGTGCTTGACTCATATCAGGTGGCCCGACCGTCCTGGACTTGCTCGACGGCCTGCTTGAACTGCGCGAAGGTACAGCCGTGGCCGAGGGTCCACTCGAATATGTGGAGCCCATAGTTGGTTGCCAGCCGTTGCGGGAAGGTGTCCGGCGACTCGACGCCGACGGTCGCGTCTCGCATGACCACGCAACGATATCCGCGCGCCAGCATGGGCCGTGCGCCTCCCTCGGCGCCGAGCAGGCACATGTCGGCCGCGAACCCCATGTAGATAAGCGTCTCGATGCCGCGCTCGCGCAGGTATTCGTCCAGCTTGTCGGAATAGAACACGAGGGGCTCGTCCCCGACCGGGGAAACGATCTCGGCGCGCCGCATCTCCGCCAGGGGTGAGTGCTCCATGTAGTCGACGCCGTGGGCCCGATCGAGCATTGCTTGCTGGCGAGGGTGCGCCGGTGAGGTTGCCGCCGCCCGCCTCGACGCGATGTGTGGGTATTTTACATCCATCCAGTCCGTTTCGACGTGGCAGACCGGCATATCGATCGAACGGGCCAGGTCCATGGCCGGACGAATGACCTCGACCATGATGCGGGCGGCTTCCCGCGTCGCCTGGGGCCAGCCCATGCCGACACAGTAGTCGGGGTCCGTAGCCGGACCGTCCGGACAGCCGATGTTCCAGCAATGCATGCCCACCAGGGCCGTCTTCTCCACCGGGAGCGTCAGGATGGTTTCTTCGTATCCCGGCCGGTCGGTGGGCAGGGCCCGGTAGTAACGGGCGGGAAGGCGCATGGTGTGCTCCACCGAATGATCAACGTGGCGCTCGCTCATCTCCGGTTCTCCTCCGCGACGCGGCGCACGATCGCGGCCGCCTGCTCGCAGTGGTGAGGCTCGTACTTGTCGCAGAACGAACTCCACCGGATGAAGCGCTCCAGTATCTCGTGGGCATTCGGGCAGCTTTCCGCATCGTAGCGGTAGGCGCGTGACGCCGGAGGTTGGGAATACGGGAAGCGTAGCCGCGTCGCCGCCTCGTTGAGAAAGGGCAGAGCCACCGGCAGCAGGTAGTAGCGCATCGGACTCGCCCCGGGGACGCCGGCCGCCGCTACCTGCGCGCCGAATTCCTCCACGTCGCATTTGAACTGTTCAGGGTCGATCGTGAATCCTGCCATCCAGCAGGAGTAGACTTCGGTCTCCGGCGGGATCGGCAGTGCCGTGATGCCCGGGATCTCGTCAAGGCGCGCGCTCAGCAGGCGGATCATGCGGTCGCGCTGCTCCACCTGCGGCTTAATGATCTCCAATTGAGCCAGACTGATCGCCGCGGTGGACTGGGTCATGCGATGGGCGAAACCGTTCACCGTGTGCACCCGTCCGAAGTGCTCCACCATCTCCCCGGCGCGGCTGTGGCCGACGAAGCGTGCCCGTTCGGCCAGTGCATCGTCATCGGTGAGGATGCAGCCGCCCACGTCAGAGCCCATGGTCTTCTCTGAGTCGAAAGAGAATCCCCCGGCCGTCGCCAGAGTGCCGGCGTAGCGGCCCTTGTAACGGCCGAAGACCGCCTGGCAGGCGTCCTCGTAGACCACCAGGCCGTGACGCGCGGCGACTTCGTTGATGGCGTCCATGTCGCAGATCAGGCCGCTCAGGTGCACGACGAGGACCGCCCGGGTGCGGTCGGAAATGCATGCCTCGATGGTCTCGGCACTCACGTTGATCGTGCCGGGCGCGGTATCGGCGAACACGGGAATGTATCCTGCGCTGATCAGGCCCTGGACGGTGCCGAAATCGCTGACCGAGCTCACGATGATCTCGTCGCCCGGTTCGAAATCGAAGGCCGCGGCCAGCACGGCCAGGGCCGGCGTGCATCCCGGCGTGGCAATGCAGTGGGCGGCGCCGTTGGCCTCGGCAAAGGCGCGTTCGAACCGGCCCACCATGTCGCAGGTGAGGCCGGAATCCACAACCTCGGCCAGGTACTCCATGGCGTGCGGGCCGATCTCCCGGGGAAAGGGCTGCGGGAGCGGTCCATCAAACTCCTGCTGGGTCGCGGCGCCATAGCGTGCGTGCTCGCGCTGGCGGCGGCCGATAACGGTTTCGGACGCCATGCTACCTCCACTCAGTCCAATTGAAGAACGGATCTTGATAAAGAACGTAACCGATCGTCGGCATGGTGCGGCGCGCCAATGGGCAAACCTCCCGCGGTATCGCGTCAACCCGCCCTTGCGCCGTCCGGCACAGGCAGTTCGGGAACCAACAGACACGGCGTAAGTCCGTCCGCGTATCCTATATCGAAGAGCATTCCCTGGGATACTTCACCGGCCATTTCCCGCTCGTACAGGTTTACCACGAAGTGCGCTTGCTTTCCTTCGATTTCGCGAGGGTCGGACCGTTCCTGCTTGATGCCCGCCAGGATCGACCGGGAGTGATCCCCGAAGTCGACAACCAGCTTCACGAACTTGTTTGAATTGTCCACTTCCTCAACCGAAGTGATTGTACCGGCACGAATGTCGAGTTTCTCGAAATCCTCGAATGCGACGGTTTCTTTTATGGGAGCGGGTTTCATTCATGCACCTATCGTTTTAATCAGCACCCCAGAATTTCCAGGACGCTCATTTCTATCCATGCCAGGACACGAATGTATCCTTGAGTATACTGCGCAATTCAATCATCCAAGATAACCTGCCAGCCAAGATAACCTGCCGCTATGTTTTTGGCCATGCCAGCTTGACCGCGAACTCCGCTAACGGTCCCAGAGGCAATTTTCGAACCTGGCTTTCGGTAAGCCACTCGCAGTGATCGGTCGATCCTTCTTTTTCGGGTCTCAGGTCGAACGCCGCGAGATCAACCTCGTATACGATGCCGATGTGGTGCACCGGGTCGCCCTGCCAAGCTTCGCGATAATCATAGGCATGCGAATACACGGCGGCCACGCGGTACGCCCTGATGTCTACGAGCCCTGTCTCCTCCTCCAGTTCGCGGCGCAACGCGGCACCCGGGTGCTCGCCCCATTCGATTCCGCCGCCGGGCATCGTCCACAGGCCTCCGTCCTCGAGGCCGGCCGTCGCACGAACCAGGAGCAGGCGGTTCGAAGGGTCGCGGCACAACGCGTAAGCGCCGATGTGAACGTGTTGATTGTCGGATTCTTCGGCCATTACCAGCTCCTCCAGGAAAGTCCATGATCGGAGGTCTCCACGATCAACGATTCTTCCTTTTCGGCATCAATTTCAACGAACAATAGGCATATATATGGCATGCACGTTGTGCGTTTTAATCAGATGCTCCGTTTTCCGGCTCCTGTCCGCAACCAGCACCGAAACACCCACAACTTTACCCTGCAGGCGTTCGATCAACTTGATCATGGCCTTGACCTGGGCGCCGGTGTCGATCACATCGTCCACAATCAGTATGCGTTCGCCGGGTTTTATCAGGTTTTTGTTCACCTCCAGAGACTTCTTCGTGTTCGTGTAGTCTACAAACGAGATTCTCGACTTGTGCTGACGATGAATGGGAAGTTCCCCTCCTTTACGGAAGGGTATGAAGCCCCGGTTCAGCCTCTGAGCGACCGCACTGCCCAGGATGAATCCCAGCGACTCCGGACTCGCTACCTTGTCCACATCGACATTGCGGAATGGACGGGCGAGATCGAGAATCAGGTTCCTGCGAACTGCTGATTCGTTGCACAGGGGCGTCAGGTCTACTTTGTTGCCGGGAACTCTCCGGTCTATATGAGGACGGTAGTAGTCCCACTGCATTAATCGGTCCTCTCAGACTGTCCTTTTCCTGACGATATCTCGTGCACTGCGAACCCAGGGTGAATCTACGTCATGCTAACCGTGCTGCTAAGCGGTATGCAAGTATGGCTGGTTTCAACGACACCATCCTTATCGAACACCGCCATCACTGTATAATAACTGGCCGTTTATCCAACCACCCTCTTCGGAACAGAGGAAACTGACGAGGCGGGAACAGTCCTCAGGCAAGCCGATTCGGCCAAGCGGTGTCTCATGACGTATCTGCTCTTTCAGATCATCCGACATCCAGCCTGTGTCTGTTCCACCCGGGTTAATTACGTTTGCTGTGACTCCCCGGTCCCTGAATTCGTGGGCAGAAGCCAGGACAATTCGGTCCATCGCTCCCTTGCTGGCCCCGTAGGGCAGGTGGTGCGTAGTATGATCGCTCGTTATCGAGATGATACGGCCACGACCATGATCACCCTTGAATCGTTTTCCAAACTCCCTTGTCAGCAGCCATGTAGCTCGAGCGTTAACCGCAAAATGCAGATCAAAGCTCTCAATAGTTGTGTTTTCGATATTGCTTTCTACCGAATGACAGTGTGCCATCACCAGAGCGGAGACAAGGCCAAGGGAGCTTTCTACCCGGTCAAAAACACGCTTCGGAGAAGCGATGTCTGACAGGTCGGCTTCTATGGAAACTGTCCTTGCCGAGAAACCACGGACCTGATCAGCGATTTCCCCGGTTGCGTTATCATCGCTACCCCAGGGCATGGAGGCATCGTACGGTCGCCAGAAAGTAGTTGCCACATCCCAACCTGCCTTGGCCAGGGCCAGAGAGATAGCTGCGCCGATGCCTATTTTGCGGCTCACTCCTGTAACTAGCGCGATAGGACGCTCAGGGAATTCTTTCATTGTTTCACCTTTGAATTCCGGCAGTCATCGAAGACCACCTCACAGCACAGCGCAGCACAAAACACTACACTCAAAAACGGAGGATCCAATGTCTCGAGCTGCGTACCCCGCACATCAGCTATACACTACTCTGTTCAACCAGTCGATACAGGGATACTCGCCGCCCATTGCCATGTCGCACAACGCGGACCAGAGTTTGTAGCCATTCGATCCGTTGGCCATCGCCACTATTCCTATCCCTTCTTCAGAGTACCCCAACGCAAATGCCTTAAAGGGCCCATTGTCTCCCCAATGCCAGATAGCTTTCAGCCCTTTGTGATTCTGGGTGGCCCATCCAAGTCCCCACGAAACAAAGGGATCATTCTTTACCGGGACATCCGGCCAATCGTCATGCCACGAAGCAGAATCATTTACCGGCACCTGGGCGGTGGCCATTTCCTTCGCCAACTCGGTACTGATGTGCCAGGAAATACCGGAGCCGGGTCGCATACATGCGCCTAAGATTCTGGCGATGTCCGAAGGGGTCGAATGAAGGCTGGCGGCCGAACACATAGACTTATACATCTGTTTTTTCGCCGGTTGCCCGTGTTCATCATGACCGGTCGCCATGTCAGGCGCCTGATCCGATGTACATAGATACGTGCTAAACCCCATTCCGGCCGGCTCGAACAACTCGGACTCCATATAGGATTCACCAGACTGTCCTGTTACATGCTCGACCACATGCTGCACGTACATGTATCCTTCACCGGAATAGCTGAAGCGCTCGCCAGGTTCAAAATATGTTTGCAATGGATTGCCTTCAGGGCTCCAACCATCCGAATCCCAGCAGTCAGGACGCCAGTTAGGGAAACCCGAAGTATGGGCGAGGGCTTGCCTCATTGTGATCCTTTGCACCCTGAGGTCGTTAGACACGTAAGGATCTAAAAGATATTGGGACAGCGGCTTGTCCAGTACCAAGCATCCCGTTTCGCAAAGTTTAAGCGCGGCATATGCGAAAACCGGTTTGCTCAACGAACAGCCTTCGAAAATGGTTTCCGGTTTCACGGGTTGGCGTGTTTCCGCGTTCATTACGCCGAAGCCCTGTGCCCATGCGGTCTCCCCATTCCGTATCAACGCGATAGAGAGCCCTGGAACGTTGGCTTCATGGATTATCAGTGGGATGCGTTCTTCCAACACCAGCACCAGGTGATCGAGAGAGTCATTGGATTTTGCAGGCATTTACCTTCCTCTTATCCCGCAGCACGCTGATTGCCATATAAAGTGCAGCCGAATCATGACGGGTCCTATTGACCGTATCCACTTTCTTGCCGGAATCGCAGCGTAACAGGACCAACATTGATGGCCAGATAGACAACCACAAAGTAAAACGTGACAGAGCCTTAACCGCACTTAACCTCCAATCTGAACTATGTCTTCAAGTACCGTAATTCGCCTTTCATCAGCATCCAGTTCAACCTCAGCCCCGTATGGTATGGGAAAAGCCCTGTTCGAGTGCTCCATGGGGACGTTCATGAGCGTCGGCTTGTTCAATGGCGCGATGAACTCGTCTAAGTAGCTTCTCAAGGTTTGTTTATCGTTTACCAAGCCCGTTTCCAGCACATTTCCCCACTCGGGCAACTCACCCAAATGAGTCTGGGCAACGATGATAAACCCCGCGGCCTCATTAAGCTTGTTCGCATAATACAACTGCGTGAAAAACGCGGACCATAGTATGTTCCTGTGGGCAAGATCAAGTACGACTATCTTCCCTTCAAAATCAACCTCCCAGGGCGTCCCCAGCGTGAGATTGATTTCAATTCCTCCAGTTATCGGAGCCCTGATACGGCCTGGAACTAATGGTTCTACGCGTGGGTTCAGACCCTCGAGTGGAAAGTCCCATGCACGGCCATGGCCCCGAACTATCTTGTCAAAGCAGACCATCTCCTGCTTCATCTCATCTGGTTTCTGGTGACGAAAAACCGTGAGATTATGAAAGCATACGCTCCAAGGAAAGGCGTACTTGTGAAGCATGAAATGGAGTTGATCTATATTGCTGTGTCCGATTAGCAGCTTTGGGTTCTTCCTGATTATCCCGAAATCCAGCCAGGGGAACAGCCGTTCGGCGCCTATGCCGCTGTGTATGCACCAGATCGCCTCGATCGTGTCGTCCTGAAACATGGCCATGAGATCGTCGGCACGTTGTTCGTGAGTCCCCGCGTAATACCCCATCTTTTCGCGAGCGTATTTACCGACAACAAGCTCGAACCCCAGATTCTGCGCGGCGGAAATGCTCTCCTCCATGTGCGGAAGGGGTATTGCCCGCGCCGGCGAAACAAGGCCGATTCTTGAACCTGCTGACAGGGCTTTGGGTTTGGTCGGTTTCATGCTGTGCCGCCATCCTTTCTTGCCAGATACCGATTCCGCCCTACGTGATATTTCGAAGATTAGTTCTCAGATTGGCGAAGTACGTTTTCCACCGCCCGTACTCCTCAAGAACCGTCTCTTCGTCCCACCGTTCCGTCCAGTAGGCAATACCATGAATGAACATGAGCATTCGCTCGATATCGAGTGCCTCCGAATCCTCCTCGCTCCAAGGAGGTTCGCAGTTTTCCGTATACCCGTCCAGAAAGGCGGCTTCCACGCTTTCCACCGAAAGGCGATACCTGGCCGGTTCACCTAACTGTTTATCGGAACTGGGATCGAGGTAGTACAGGGTAACGCATACCTCGAATACGCGCCTTCCTCTAACCATATGAGCACAGTCGATGAACCAGAGGTCATCTTCGCGGTCGATGATCATGTTCTGTGGACCGGTGTCCATATGAAGTCCCGTCTCGATCAGGCCGCCGCGACGGCTTTCGATGGCTTCGACCCAGCGTTCGGTCTCCTCCACGTACTCGAGGAGCTGTTCGTGAAAGACCTTACCCCGGGTTGATTCCCGTTTCTCCCGGACTTCTTCCAGCAACTGGTTGATGGCGAGGTGGTTTTGAAACAGGCTTTCCTCGCCACATAAATGGGATAACTCAGTCCCGGCACTGTGCAACTTGCCCAATTCGCTACCGACCCGGCGAATGTCCGAGGAAACGCCTCGCCGGGGCGATCTCCCCTCGATAAACGGAAAGACCTCCAAGGTCATTCCCTGTTCCGTCGTGGAAACGGTGTCTCCTTCCAGATTCTTCAGCGGCAGAACCGTCCGCACGCCCTGCGTATTTACGTGGGCCTGATACCGGTGTACCTTTTTCAGACGGTCGACAGATATGCGCCTGGGGTCGGAGACCCGGAGGACGAGCGACCTGCCGTCATCCTTCGACTCGATTCTGGCCACAAGGGCGAAGTTGCCGCTCATGTCGCAGTATCTCCCGTCCCAGGAGATACCGTATTGTTGACTCAGCCATTCGGGGCCCGGCAACTCGAATGCCATACCCAATTGCGCTCCAAATCATCTTAAGTACCAGAAACAACGATCTGTAATCGAGGCTTGTTATGCGTACATCGCAGATGAACGGAAATCAGCCATTCAGATTCAGCCGCAACCCGTCATAGGCTACCCGGTAACCCTGCCCCCTGGCGTACTCGTCCAGTTCGTCGTGCTCCAGGTTTCCCTCGTGGGACAGGTGGGTCGCATATACCACGCCGTTGTCCTTGAGCAATCCGCATTCTCGGAAACGATTCGCGTGGGCCGCAACATCCTTCGACGCGAGATGGTCCGCCGGCCTGGACTCGAAACCGATTCCGTAGGTGTGATCGAGAATGACCACGTCATACCTGGTGCGTTCTTGCTGAAGGCGTTCCCAAACCTCTTCAGAAAGCACCGACGTGTCGGTACCGTAGAAAACAGCCTGGTCTCCCTGCGCGATCGAATAAAGCAGGAATCCCTGATTATTGCCGTGGTTGGCGGGATATCCTATGATACGGTAGTCTCCCGCAGTGGAGGCTTGAAAGGGCGTGAGGGATAGAAGTCTCAACTTCAACGCGGACTGTGTTTCCGATTCGAAAATGCTACCGTACGCACTCTGTTGGCGAACTAAAGCATCGATCGCGTGCAGGGTCTCATCCGATCCTGCCAGTATCAAATCGGCAGAGACCTCGGTGCCATAGTCAGTGTGACGGGAGAGCAAAAACTCCAGATCCAGATGGTCCGCGTGGGGGTGCGTTTGAAGGCACATCCCGATGCCGGCGAGTAAGACGCGGTGCTGGAAGGACGCGGTGGCAATGTCGGGGCCGACGTCCACCAGCAGATCATCGTTGATAATCAGTGACGATCTCCGTCGGAGGTTCTTGCCGCCGACCCTTCTGGCTTCCGTACAGACTTCGCAGACGCAGAAAGGCACCGGCATCGAAGGTGCGGCCGCGGTTCCGAGAAAAGTTAGTTGCATATACGACTGTATTTAGGGTTTTCTGGCCGTTATCTCGGCCCCATTAAGTCCATGTTTTACGATGTTGTTCACCGTTAGACCCGAGCCTTCGATCATTTGCTTCAAGTCATCAAGGAAAGGCGTGTGTTCAAAGTCGTCGCCTGCCAGCTTTTCCTTCAAGAACTTCCATCCCTCCGGACCGAAATGACGTTCCCACTGGTCCATGATTTCTGGGACGCGCTCCTCGAACTCCTCTCGCGGGAAGTTGAACGAGTCGTCCTCAAGCCGGAAGACACCGCCTGGCCGCAAGGTAGCATGAATCCGGCGAAACACTTCCTCCTTACCGACATCGGGCACGTGGTGTACGGCGTAATTGGACATTACGGCGTCCGCTACCTCGAAACCCATATCAAACTCCCTGAAATCCGCATGGACCAACTCGACGCTTCTGATGTCCTGATCAGTCAGGGATCTCCTGGCGGATGCGAGCATGTGGACGGAGGCATCAATACCGACACCCTTGCGAATACTCGATGAGATTGCCGCCAGGAACTTGGCCTCGCCGCACCCCAGATCTACGACGAGACTGTTGTGGTCAACCTCCAGCTGATCGAGATACTTCCGGGCATCAACTTGCTGGTCCGTGGTGAATATGGCGTAATTCTCTGCATACGCAGGATCATTCCAGCGTCCAAGATAGTCTTCGTTTGTGTCCATGGTTGCCCTCATCCAGTGCGTAGCTCACGACCGGAACAACAATGACAGCTCTTATGCGTTATCCAAAACGTGGATGCAGAGGGTGATTCAGAAACGGGATATCATTTATGTCTTTCTCAATGCGTAAAGGTTCGTGATTCTCCGACATTTCGGTTGGGAATGGTGCCACGGAGTTCAGATAATCAATGAACGCCCCTTTCTCGAGCAACGTACACCACCATTCAAGTGCCTTTGAAGCACCCGCATACCAGTTCGTTCCAAACATCCTGTTTTCATAGGCTTCATAAAACTGTGTCTCATCTTCGATCATATACGAAGTGCCGTCCGGTTTTACTATGATGTCCAGCAAAATGTCCGTCGTGTAGAGTGATCCGCCACTGCAGTAATGCGGTGTAGTGATGTCGCAGTTAAAGGCAAATGGGAAATGATGTTCGGAATCGGGTTTCAACTGCAGCGACTCATCAAACGTCACAAACACCGACATCCAATGTTTCAGGAAGTAGTAGCAACGGCAATGTGTGTGTTCCCGGTCGTTTTTAATCGAGAAATCGAAAGTAACGGCCTGATCATTCAGCAAATGTACTCCGCAGGGATAAGTGAAGACCAAAACTTGTCTCGATCGGAAATGATGTTGGTGTAGTATATCAGGTTCAAGCATAGGTACGGACCTCCGATACGAGATCAATCAACAGGTTCGTCTACATCATCCACTCCGCAGCACATCCGCCAGGTTGGACGTGGCCGTTCTGATGACGCGATAACCGAGCACGGCCATCACCACCGCCAGGCTCAGGACGCCCACCATCACGAACGGTTCGACGCGGAGATCGATTCGATAGGCAAATTGCTGAAGCCAGAAACTTAGTCCGTAGTAGGCCAGAAGCCACCCGGCGGCGTTGGCGATGACGATCAGCACGACGAACTCCCTGGATAGCAGGACGAGTATCTGAGATAACGAGGCGCCCAGGACCTTCCTAACGCTGATTTCCTTCAGGCGCTGGCCTACGCTGAATGAGGCCAGGCCGATCAGGCCCTGGATGGCAATGAACGCGGCGATGCTGGTAAAAAGCCCGCACACCTGTCCGAAGTGCCGATCGGCCTGATACAACCGGTCGAAATCGTCAGATATGAAAGTATACCGCAAAGGGAATGTCGGCAGTATGGATGTCCACGTTTCCCGGATGTTGTTTAGCGTGTTCTCCAGGCCGTCCGGGTTCAGCTTCGCCGCGAAAAACGTCGTTCCATAGGGATAGTGCAACAGGGCCATTGGCTGAATCGGTTGATGTAGCGACTTCATGTGGAAATCTTTCATAACACCCACCACTTCATTCTTGTATTCGTTGTTCAGGTAAACCTGTTTGCCGATCGCTTCTTCCAGCGTGGCCCAACCCAGCGCGCCTGCTGCCGTTTCATTCAGGATCACCTTGAACACATCCGAGTCGGACCGTTCGCCGGCATAGAAGCTTCGGCCGGCGATCAGTTCGATACCCAGCGTCTCGACGAAATCCGACCCGGTTTCGATGTATCCCAGGTCGATCCGGTGGTTACCCGCACCTTCAAAGACCTCCGCGGTCATCGAACGGATAAACCCGCGGCTGCCTGCGACACCGGGCATGGAACTGGCATCCGTCACGTTCAGCACGCCGGGATGTTGAAGCAGCGCCTGTTTTAAGACGGGGAAGCTTTCTTCAATCTCGCGAATGCCGCTGGGAATCACCATTACCTGCTCTTTCTCGAATCCCAGTTTGACGTTTCGCAAGAAACCCAGTTGCTGGTATAGCACCAGGGTGCCGACGATCAGGGCGACTGAAATCGTGCACTGAACCATGACCAAACCTTTTCGCAGGTAGTCCTGCCTGCGATGAACCGGCTGATTTTCAATCAGCAAACCGGTCGGTTTTATGGCCGAAACAAACACCGCGGGATAAAGACCGGCAACCAGGCCCACCAGCGCGGTCAGTCCGAACCACGCGATAAAGTAGGCCGGATTGTCCGACAGGCTCAGCGAAAGCTGCTTGCCGGACAGGTCGTTGAACGTGGGCAGGACCAGCCATACGATGACAACCGCCATGGTCGAGGCGCACAGGGCCTGCAGCATCGTTTCGCCCATGGACTGCTGGATCAGCTCCCACCTTTGCGCACCGGCCACTTTGCGAAAGCCCACTTCCCTGACGCGCACCATGGCGCGCGCGGTCGAAAGATTGGTGAAATTCACACACGTCAATACGAGGACGAAACCCGCGACGACCAGCAGGATGGCGACGTAGGTGCTGTCGCCGTTGACGCCCAACTCGTTCTCCAGGTGCGAATGCAGGTGGATGTCGTTAAGCCGTTGCAGATAGGGTTCGAAGCTGCCTCCTGTAGACTCCAAATAACTACCCATATGCTTGTCCACGAACGCGGGAAGCTTGTCCTCGAGCAACGCTACCGGGTAACCTTCGGTCAGCAGGAGATAGGTGTAGAAATACCGCACGCTCCAGCGTTCCAGGGCCCTCGGATTACCTACGTATGGACTCGTAGACAGCGACACGAAGTAATCCATTTTGAAATGGGAGTTGTCCGGTATGTCCTCCATTACGCCGGTGACGCGCAGATCGGCGAAACCGTTGTCCGCGACGATCACTTTTCCCATGGGATCTTTGTCCCCGAACATTTTCCGGGCGGTCGACCGGGTGATGACCACAGAGAAGGGATCATTCAGGGCGGTATCGGGATTGCCCCTGAGCAACGGAAACGAGAACAGGTCGAAAAGGGTCCCGTCGGCCCAGGCCACGTCGGTTTCATAGAATACTTTGTCTTCGTAGGCCATGAGCCAGATGCCGGCGGTACCCTGTATGCGCAGAAATCGTTCGACTTCCGGGAATTCCACCTTCAGCGCCGGACCGAGCAGGGGCTGCGTCTTGACGTCGCTTCCCTCGACGATTCGGTAGATCCGGTCCGCGTTCTCGTGGTAGCGGTCGTAACTCGACTCGTTTTGAACGTAGAGGAGGATCGATATGGCGCAGGCGAATCCAATGGTAAGTCCCAGGATGTTGCGCGTAGCTCTTGTAGCGAGATTCGGATGGCTATGGTGAGCTCTTGTACTTGACGAGATTCCGGATGGCTATGGTGAGGTAATGGCTAAACATTTTTGCAGATGGGCTGTCACCCCTGCCTCAACGCGTTCACCGGATTCCGCCGCGATGCCGCGACCGCGTGCGCTCCGATCGTCAGCCAGGCGATGACCAGGGCCACGACGCCGCCCGCCACAAACCACGTATAATCCAGTGCCGCCGCGTAGGCGTAATTCTGCAGCCAGCGCGTCATGACAAAATAGGCCAGGGGCCAGGCAATCAAATTGCCCAGCAGGACGTATTTCATGAAGTCCTTCGAAAGCAGCATGACGATGGTGGAGACCGACGAGCCGAGTACTTTGCGGATCCCGATCTCCCGGGTGCGTTGCTGGATCGAAAAGGAGGCCAGTCCGAGGAGTCCAAGGCAGGCCACGAAGACGCCCAGCACCGCGAAGATCGCGAAGACCTCGCCAAGCCGCCGGTCATCCTGGTACAACCGGTCGAAATCCTCGTCCAGAAAAGTGTAATCCAGGGGGAAACCGGCATCGACATTCCGCCATGTCTCCTCGATACGCGAGATGGTTTCTGAAATACCGTCAGGCTCAAGCCGGATGAGTAGGTAAATGTGATATGAACTCGTCATTATAACGATCGGTTCGATCTCCTCGTGTATTGTCCGGAGATGGAAATCCCGTACTACACCGATCACACGTCCTACCCGGAGAGTGAAGGAGACTCGTTCGAATCGCCTGCCAATCGCATCGGCGGGAACTCCCCAACCTAGGTAACGAACGGCCGTCTCGTTGAGCAGGAAGCCCATGGTCGAGTCCGTCCCCCGATCCGGCGAGAAGTTTCGACCTCCTACCAGATCGATCTCCAGGACATCCAGGAAGTCCTCATCCGCATACAACGTAGCCATCATCAAGTGATCTTCCGGCGCCATGCCGTCAGGACGAACCGCCATGATGGGAATCACCCGCATCCCCGGTACCCCGCTCGCCGTTGCTACGCCCAGTACGCCGGGCAACTGGGACAGTCGTTCCTTCAGCACGGGCGTATTCCGGCGCTGCGTGGATCCCGTGATGGGGAGCACCATCACCTGTTCCTTGTTGAAACCCAGCCGCTTGGTGCTGATAAACTCGAGTTGATCATAGATCACCGCCGTGCTGACCAGCAGGAAAATGGACATGGCGAACTGTACAACGACCAGGATCTTCCGCAGACTCAGTCCCCGCCCGCCTGTATCCAGATGGCCCTTCAGTACTTCGGTGGGCACGAACCCGGAGAGATAGGCCGCCGGGTAGCTTCCGGCAGCCAATCCCATTACGATCGCGCCGAAGGCGAGCACTGTCAGCACCCCTCCGTTCGAGAGGGGGAAGAACAGCTGCTTGCCGGCGATCGCATTCACTGTGGGAAGGGCAATCTGCACCAAAATCACCGAAATGACCATGGCGAGCGCCGCCGTGACGACGGCCTCGCCCAGGAACTGCCCCAGCAGCTGGGTCCGGTTGGCGCCCATGGCTTTCCGCACGCCCACTTCCCGGGCCCGCATGGCCGAACGGGCCGTGGCCAGGTTGATGAAATTGATGCACGCAATCAGCGGAATAAGGAACGCGATAAGCATGTAGAGGACCACGAAGCGGATGTCGCCGTTGGGCTCGAGTTCGCTTTCCCGGTGCGAATGCAGGTGGATGTCGACGAGCGGTTGCAGCGACGGCTTCAGAACGACGCCCGATTCGCGGTACCGGTCCCCGGCATACCGTTCGAGGAAGTCCGGGAACCGGGCTTCGAGCTCAGCCGGATCCGCGTTTTCACGCAACCGGATGTAGGTATAGAAGTTGTCATGAACTTCCCAGTTCTCCCGGTAGTAGCTGCCGATCGTGGCCAGGGAGGAGTAGGAGGTGAACATGTCCGGCCGCATATGGGTATTGGCGGGCAGGTCCCGCATGATCCCGGTGACCTTGAAATCATAGGTGTTATCCACCCCCATGATTTGCCCCATGGCCTCTTCACCGCCGAAGTACTTGGCCGCCATCGATTCCGATATGACGATCGTGAATGGTTCGACCAGCGCGGTCTTCGGATCGCCGGCGACCAGGGGGATGTCGAACAGGTCGAACAGGCCGTCTTCCGCCCAGATGACTTTTTTCTCATAGAACTGCGTTGCTTCTCTATGGAAGAGCCAGGTTGAACCCGTGCCCCGCATCCGCACGAACTGCTCAATCTCGGGATAGTCTCGCTTCAGCGCCGGTGCCCAGCTCAAGGGCGATCCTGCCGTCTGGATCGTCTGCCCGCCGCTTTCGATGTCATCGACGATCCGGTAGATCCGCTCCGCGTTCGGGTGATAACGGTCGTAGCTGAGCTCGTCCTGGATATACAGCACGATCAGCATGCAGGCCGCCATGCCGATGGCGAGCCCTACGACATTGATGAGGGAATAGACCGGTTGCCGGAGGAGGTTGCGCAGGGCAACGGTGAGGTAGTTGCGGATCATAACGGCTTCTTCCATCCGATTACGATGGACTGTTCCTTGTCGATCGGGCGTGTTTCCATGTGCCTGAAACCAACTTCCGCCAAGAGCGCGGAGATCTCGCTTGCCGTGCGCTGATCTCCCATGGTACCTCTCAAAAGGCCGAACCACTGGAACACGGCTAGAGTCGGCCCGGTCTTGTCCTCGTTTAACAGGAATTCCTGAACGATTACAGGGTGCCCGTCAGGCAACGCGTCATAACACCTTTTCAGTATACGCAGGCAGTTCGAATCATCCCAATCATGGATGACATGAGACATTACAATGACATCGGTATCATCTGGATAGGGGTCCTTGAAGAAATCAGCTGGTACAAACCGGACTCGATTCGATGCACCGGCCAGGTCGATCGCGGCTTCCGCCGAACGGCGGCTATAGGGAAGATCCAATACCAGTCCGCGCAGATTCGGGTAATATCCCGTCAGTCCGGTCAACAAGCCCCCCGTAGATCCCCCTAAATCCAGTACGGTGCGGTATGAACTGAAATCAAAAGCACCTGCCAAAGATTCTCCCCACATGATTCGCCAACCGTCGCGTTTCGGATCGAAGGCTTCACTTACTGATGATCCGCCAGGATCCTGTATCCACTCCGGCAATCCCTCTTCGGTTGGCTCACCTTTCAATACGGCATTCTTGTGAAGGTCATACCATTGACTCTCGCCGGGAGCGGGCGGACGGACAGGTCTACGGGCCCGGCCATCCTTTAATACGTAATCGCGTTGTTGGTCGTAGATATAGTAACGCCCATCCCGGACGCCCAGAATGCCCATGCAGGCATTCGCGGCCAGTAGTATGGCGATCGGCCGGTATTCCAGATTCAGGGCCTTTCGGACTTCATCGACCGATAGCGGTTTGTCTCTCAATGCTTCATACAGACCGATTTCCTCGCATATCCACCACGCCATGCGAGCCCGTTCGGCATGATGGATCTTGTAGATAACATACGGATCGCTTCCCACGCGACCATCGAACATCACCATGTGTTCATTGCTCAAACTAAGGTCCTCCTGCATGTTGGATTGCGATGGTCGAGTCGTGAGTTTCTTCGGGACGGTCGTTGCCTTTGCTGGTCCGGAAACGGCGTTATACCCGGAGCCTATGTCCTGCGCGCGACCTTATTCAGACCGCAGGGTCTCCACGGGGTTCACCATCGCGGCGGTAACGGCCTTTGCGCTGACCGTAACCAGGGCGATAACCAGCGCCAGAAGACCGGCGACCAGGAACCACCCGGGGCCGATGTCGATCCGGTAGGCGAAGTTCTGCAACCAGTTGCTCATGGCCCAGTAGGCCAGGACCCAGGCGACAGGCACGGCAATCGCTACCAGCTTGAGAAAATCCTTCGACAGCATGTATACGATACGGATCACCGAAGCGCCCATTGCTCTGTGGATACCGACTTCTTTGGTTCTTTGCCGGATGGTGAATGCAGCCAGCCCGAACAAACCCAGGCACGCGATGAAGACGGCCAGTAAGCTGAAAGCGGCAAGCAAATTGCCGGTGCGTCTCTCCGACAGGTACATTCGCTCAAAGTCATCATCCAGAAACGAGTACGCCAGGGGGTAATTCGGAAAGACCGAGGTCCATGTTTCTTCAACGGTTTTAATCCCATCCGGGATGTTCTGCGCCTCTAATCGAATTGCCGCCTGTCCGCCGCCACCGCTGGTCAGCAATATCAACTGCATCGGTCCCAACGCACTATGAAAGCTATGCATGTGGAAGTCTTCTACGACGCCTATGATCCGGATAGGAGGGCCCTTGTAACGATCCGAAGTGTATATATGACGTCCGACGATTTCTTCCGGTGGGGTGAAGCCTAACCGTTGGACTGCGGACTGATTCAAGATCACCGCTCGGAGTGAGTCACCGGTCAGTACACTGGAAAACGGTCTGCCGGCAACCAGTTTGAGGCCCAGGGTTTCTTCGAAATCTCTTGTAACGAACAGAGCGGAAATTCTCACTACGTCGTCTTCCGACTGTCCTGCCAGGCGTGTTGGAAAGACAGGCATTGTGGCGGCGCTGGCCATACGTCCCGGCATCAGTACAGATCGAGTAACACCCTGAATATGAGGACTCTGTGAAAGGCGTTCCTTTAAGGTGTCGAAATCTTGCTCTGCACCTCCGATAAGTGGGATAATGACGACCCGATCCTTGTCGAATCCCAGCTGTATGTTCTGCATATATGCCACCTGCTGATACACGGTTGCCGTACTGATTATCAACAGAATCGATAGCGTAAACTGAGCTGCCACAAGACTTTTGCGCAGGATGGAACCTGAAACGCCGCTTATCGTTTCGCCGGAGAGAATCTTCGCCGGATGGAATCTGGAAATAACCAGCGCGGGATAGCTGCCGGACAGCAGTCCCACAAACAACGCGATACCTATCAGCCAGAGCAACTGTCCATGATCCTCAAGGAAACTGAATTGCAGTGCCGTACCCATCAGTGTGTTGAACCATGGCAGGATGGCCATAAATACCGCCATGGCTGCTACACAGGCCAATCCGGCCGACCACATGGACTCCCCCATGTATTGAAACATCAACTCGCCCCTCGTTGCGCCGACAGTTTTCCGGATGGCCACTTCTTTTGCTCTGTTGGTGGACTGTGCCGTGGCGAGATTCATGAAGTTGATACAGGCGATCAGTACGATTGAAAACGCCACAGCCGAAAAAACGTAAATGTAGTCGATATCGCTATGGCCTGCCATATCCTGTTCCAGGTTCGACCGAAGGTGGATGTCAGTCACTGGCTGTAGTCGAGGACTGAAGGGAAAGCCGCGCGAATTGAGCGATTTAATCGGCTCATAGGTCTGAGCCCACCTCGCGACTTTTCCCTCCAATTCCACTGGATCTGTTCCCTCCGCCAGCAGGATATAGGTGAAATGATTTCCTCTGAACCAGAGCTCACGACGACTGTCAAATTCGAGATTCTCACTGACGAGATAATCGACGGCAAAGTGCGAATTGGGCGGAACATCTTCCATCACGCCGGTTACACGAAGGTCGATCTCATCATCCCCACGCATCAGTTTACCGATCGGATTTTCATCTCCGAATAGTTTAAGCGCCATGGATTCGCTGAGGACAACCGTCTGTTCGGTATTCACAGCGTCGTCCAGCGCGGTACGCGGATTACCCCTTACAAGCGGAAAAGAAAAAATGTTAAAGAAGTCTTTGCTTACCCTGTAGACATCGCTTTCGTAGAATCCCTTATCCTCGTAGGACATCATCCAGATATTGACGGTACCCCGCATTCGGGCAAAGTCCTCTACCTCCGGGAACAGTTCTTTGAGCGTCGGTCCCACTGCAGTTGGCGTGCGTGCGGAACTGCCGTTTACCACGCGGTAGATCCTGTCGGCACGCTCATGGAAACGGTCGTAGCTCAGTTCGTTCCGGATGTACAGAATAATCAGCATAAAGCAGGTGATGCCGATCGCCAGTCCGAGGATGTTGATGCTGCTGTATCCCGGCTGCCGGATCAGATTACGCAGTGCAACGCTTAAATAGTGGTATACCACGGTACCTCCGGTCGAGGGCACGGTTGGTGGTGAGGATATGTGTTAGATACTGAGCGGATGCACTACATGCCTGATTGCTGTGGTGGGTTGCATTTCTTGAGACAAACTACGTAACTGATGGCCGACTCTAGCGGTGCGTTTTTAGTCAGGGTCTCAGTTTCCCAATCCCAGGCGTCGAGGGTTTCGATGTGTTCGATGTCCAGATCCGTTTCTCGCAACAGCAAATTCAGATCAGACGGCAGGTAAGTCCTTAGAGATTGGGTTAAAACCGTTCCATCGTTATAGGTCCAGGTATCCAGCCATCGTGCGTTATGTGCGTCAAAATCATATATGCGCGCACATGTTTTGAATTGTACTTTCCTTCCAGCTGACCTGGAAGCATACACGGGTGAGTAGACTTCGATTAATGCCCTTCCATCTGGTTTCATCCAATTCGAGATTCGGTTCAACAACCTGATCTGGTCATCGTCCGTTCCGATACCGAAACCATCCCAGTAAGTGACTAAATCAAACTGTTCAGTAAGATTGGTTTTGTAGAAGTCACCTTGAACTACGTGTATGGACCCGCGTGCCGTACCGTAAGTGTTCACATTATCTTTGATTCTCTCACAACAATCAGGGATCAGTTCCAAAGCGGTCACCGAATAGCCCAGATGCGCACATGCGATGACATTCATCCCATTGCCCGCTCCCAACTCAAGCAGCGTCGTGCCCGGGTTTAGGACTAACCGATCAATAACCGCCATCTTCTCCGCGCAGTACTCCACACTTGCTTCCGCCCCTTCATTAGCAAGTGCAGTAAGTTGCCTGGAATAGAAATCCTGTACCCAGTCCACGCTATTCTCCGAATCGTTTCTTAATCCGATCACGTTTAGATACAATTTCCTGTTCCAGGTTAATATCACACTGGTTGGAGAGGTGGCAGATGGCTACGACCAGGTCACCGATTTCCTCACTCAGTTTTTCATGACTTCCCGATTTGCCCTGGTAAACCTTCGATTCGCTCAGATACATCTTGTTGATTTCAGCAGAAACCTCACCGAGTTCCTCTGTGACGACTGCAAGCGCTCGAAATGGGTCTCCTTTGTACTGGAACTTACGGGACAATCTCTCTGCAAATGACTGTACATCGGAAAGCGTCATATATCTCACATCCTCTGAGTTCTAAAATTGTTGTGTACACTTAACTCCGACCCAAAAACCAAAACTCATTGGTCTTCTTTCTTCGTACTCCAATAGCCCGATCCGCTATGTTTCTTCGACAGTGCAGCGATTTCCGATTCCGACAACATTTCGGAATCTATGAGCGGTACATCAGAAACGAATTTGATTTTCAGTTCCCTGATGGTCTCCCAATGTGACTGATCAGTACCTTCAAGTTCTCGCAGATCCCCAATCGAGAGTGGTTCCGAAACGACATACAGATAGCCGTCGATCTTTCCATCGTGACGAACATTACGAAAGTCGTCATCCGAAATACTGATGCAGGTCGGTTTGTGTGAAAACCCTTTCGCTAATTCCTTGAACGGTGTAACCCAGCTACCCGCGCGAAGAACGGTTAACTTCTCAGGCGTACCATGAAACCACTGTCCATCTATAACATCCACATGGCATCTCCTCAGGCGACAGAGCCATTCTGATTTCTGTAGTTTCGATTACCTTTCAGCTTACCCACCCAGGCAAGTACCACGATAACCACTGGCCACAACAACGTATTAAGTAAATCGTGTACACTTGCTGAAAGGGCAGCGAAGGTTAGATGGCCCAACCGGGTATAGAGATCTCGCAGATCGAGCATCTCCATGAGGGAGGCAACAGTTACGGTCGGAATCAGACACCAGGCATCAATCGAGCCTTTCCTCCACAGGACCACTGCCGCAAAAAACACGATCAGCCCCACATGAATGTGGACAGCGTCCTTTGAAATCTCCAGGATGGACAGGATGATCAGTTTCGTGTTCTGGTATTCGGACATCTCTCAGAATGCCTCCAACTGGGCTTCACCCCTGCCGCAGCGCGTTCACCGGATTCCGACGCGAAGCGGCCACCGCGTGCGCCCCGATGGTCAGCCAGGCGATGACCAGGGCCAGCATGCCGCCGGCCACAAACCACTCAAACCGGATTTCCGCGGCGTAGGCGTAGTTCTGCAACCAGTTGCTCATGACGAACCAGGCCAGCGGCCAGGCGATCAGGTTCGCCAGGAGCACGTACTTCATGAAATCCTTCGACAGGAGTATCACGATACCGGTAACCGATGAACCGACGACTTTGCGGATCCCGATCTCCCGGGTGCGCTGCTGGATCGAGAAGGAAGCGAGTCCTAGGAGACCGAGGCAGGCCACGAAGATCGCGAGAAAGGCGAAGACGGCGAAGATCTCGCCGAGTTGGCGGTCGGTCCGGTACAGCGCGTCGAAATCCTCGTCCAGGAACGTGTAATCGAGCGGGAACCGGGGGTCCACATCTCGCCACACTTCCTCGATGCGTCCAATGGTTTCGGGGATTCGATCAGGCTCGATCCGAATCAAGACGAAAATGTGATAGGTGCTGGTCATGATCGCGGCAGGCTCGATCTCTTCATGTATCGTCCGTAAATGGAAATCCCGAACCACGCCAATTACGCGCCCTGGAACCACCCCTTCAAAAGACAGCCGTTCGAACTGCCTGCCGATGGCTTCGGCGGGCGCTCCCCATCCCAGGTTGCGGACGGCCGTCTCGTTCAGCAGGACTCCGCCGGTCGTATCCGTGCCCCAGTCCGGCGAAAAGTTCCGGCCGGCTACAACTTCGATGCCCAGGACATCCAGGAAATGCTCGTCCACGTGCAGCGTAGCCATCATCAGGTGATCCTCCGGCGGCATCCCTTCGGGCCGGACCTCCATGATCGGCAACACCCGCATACCTGGCAGGCCGGTCGTCGTTGCGATACCCACCACACCGGGCATTCCCGAAAGGCGCTGCTTCAGCACGGGGGTATTGGGTACCTGGTGGGAGCCCGTGATGGGGACGACCATAACGTGCTCTTTGTCGAAACCCAGCCGCTTGGTCTGGATATATTCAAGTTGATCGTAGATGACGGCCGTGCTGACCAGCAGGAAGATGGACATGGAGAACTGGACCACCACCAGCACCTGTCGCATCCCCAGGCCCTTCTTGCCCGCCTCCGGGCTGCCTTTCATGACTTCGACCGGCAGGAAACCGGACAGGTAGGCCGCCGGATAGCTGCCGGCGGCCAGGCCGATCGTGGCCGTACCGAGGATCAGCACGGCCAGCACGATCCCGTCGGTAAGCGGCAACGCGAGTTGCTTCCCGGCGATTTCGTTCACGGCAGGCAGGACGAATTGTACCAATAGGACCGCCACGCCCGCGGCGAGGCCGGCCATGAGGACCGATTCTCCCAGGAACTGCCGGATCAGCTGGAGTCGATTCGCTCCCAGGACCTTTCTCACGCCCACTTCCCTCGCACGCATTTCGGAGCGGGCCGTGGCCAGGTTGATGAAATTGATGCATGCGATGATCAGGATCAGGAACGCGATGACCATGAAGAGGGCCACGTAGCGGATATCGCCGTTGGGTTCGTGCTCGCTCTCCCGGTTCGAATAGAGGTGGATGTCCACGAGGGGCTGGAGCGACGGCCGCAGGCTGATGCCCGCCTCCCGGTACTGGTCGCCCGCGTGGCGCTCCAGGAAGTCCGGCAGCTTCGCTTCGAATTCATCCGGAGGTACGTTCTCACCGAGCCGGATGTAGGTATACAGGTTCCGGTGGTACTCCCAGTCGCCCAGGTCCCAGGACCCGATCACATTCATCGTGGAGTAGGAAACGAACATGTCCGGTCGCATGTGGGAGTTGGTCGGGATGTTCTTCATGACGCCCGTCACCGTGAAGTCCCAGCGATTGTCGAGATTGACGACTTTGCCCACGGGATCTTCGGCCCCAAAGTATTTGAAAGACAAATCCTCCGAGATCACCATCGAGTACGGTTCGACCAGCGCGGTGCCGGGGTCACCCGAGACTAGCGGAATGCTGAACATTTTGAACAGGTCCTGTTCCGCCCAGATCACCTTGCGCTCGTAGTAGATGGTGTTTCCGAGGTCGACCAGCCACGCGGATCCGGTGCCGCGCATCCGGACGAGGAGCTCGATCTCGGGGAAATCGCGCTTCAGGGCGGGTCCCCAGGCGGTGGGCGTCCCGGCGGTCTGAACGGTCTGGCCCCCGCTTTCGATGTCGTCGACGATCCGGTAAACGCGATCGGCATGAGGATGATACCGGTCGTAGCCGAGCTCATCCTGGATATACATGAGGATCAGGATGCAGGTGGCCATGCCGATGGCGAGCCCGGCGATATTGATGAGCGAGTAGGCGGGATGCCTGCGGAGGTTGCGCAGGGCCACGCTGAGGTAGTTGTGGAGCACTTAAGCCTCTTCTGATTCGAAGGTGTTGCGGTCGTGCTCGTCGTTCTGTTCGTCCTGTCCGGCCCGTCTTGGGATCCGCTCCGTTATCACGATTCTCGGCCTGTCGCCGCGGTTGGGAGATGCGGCGTGGATGATCCAGGGATGCATGAAGATCACGTCGCCGGGTTCGCCCGTGAATTCGACGGCCTGCACGGGAATGCTGGAGACGTCGATGGAATTCACAAGGTACCGGTCTTCGCGGTCTCCACCCAGGTCGCGGGACCATAGATCCCGCAGATTCGGCGCCGCCCGTTTGACTGCGTTGGTGATATCCTTGGACCGGCCCTCGCCGATGAGCTCCGGTTGCCGGGCGAGGTGGCGGACGAGCCGGTGAGAGCCTGCGAGTGCGATCGTCGCGCCCCCCTGGGCGGCCAGCGGTTCCAATATGGCGAAAACCTGTACACCGGGGTTTTGCTCAGACGCGGCGTCTACGGCAATCTGCAGGTCCATGTGCCAGGACTGGTTAGGCAGAAACCACGGGCCAGGAGCGGGGAAGGTGAGGAGAAGCGCCCCCCAGGGGCTTGGTTTTTCCCATTGGCCGGGTCCAACGAATTCGTCTATCGCGTCCCTGACGGCCGGACTGCAGGTAGGTTCGAAGGCACCGGACCGCATCAGCCTGTTGAACCCCTTGGGTTTTGCATCCGGCCAGGTCTCCGGTGCATTGCGTGGAATCCCGCATCGTTGCTCCAGGTCGTCCCATATGCGGTCGAGTACGGAACGGACGTCCGATTCCGGAAGCATGCCCGGCACGCGGACCCAGCCGTGCTCATCGAATTGGGATTTCTGCGCGGCGGTCAACATGATTATCCAACGCCCAGTCGTTTGAGCCGTGCCAGACGCTCGGGCTCGTTTTCCTTAAGCCAGCCGTCTTTCGACAGTTCCCGGTAGGCCCGGTCGTAATAGGGTCGTGCTTCATCCGGTCTGTCCAGCGTAATCAGGCCTTCTGCGATTTCCTCGAAGACGTAGCCGTCTGCCGTGCCGGCCGCTTCGTGCTCCTCGAGCAGGGATTGCTGCATGGTGAGGGCCTCTTCAGTACGCCCGAGCGAGCGCATCGCACGCCCCACGGTCCACTTCGCGATCTGCGTAGCCTGCGGGTTGTCTCGTTCCTCCCGCCAGGCGAGACCCTTCTCGAAAAGCTCCAGTGCCTTTTCGTACTCGCCCGCGTCGTGGTACGTCCAGCCGGTGTTGTTGTACAGGGCGCCAAGCCAGCCCTTTGCACGTGGATCGTCCGATGCTTCCGCGGCATCCATTGCCCTGTTATTCCACATAAGGGATGCATCTTCCGGTTCGCATATCCCAAGCATGTGGGCCGCGTCCACGGCGTGATAGTCCTCGCCGACTTTGCGTGCCAGCTCCCAGGCCTCCTCGAACAACGGGCGGGCGGCTTCGACATCGCCGGCGGAGTTGCAGGTGCGGCCGCGTTCGAGGAGACAGCGGAGCCGGGTGGTCTCTATTGCGTCATTAGAAGGGTTGTCAACATTGACAATCAATGTTTCGGCTTCATCGAGGATGCCGTGGGCCTCGACGAACTGCCGGCGAAGGCTATGGGTCCGCGCGATCTGGGAGAGAAGCTGGGCGTGGTAAGCGCGGTCACCGGAACGCTCGGCAACGGGCAGCAGTTCCTCGAAGGCCTTCTCGGTTTTCGCCGGGTCGTTGTAATCCCAAAGCTGGTCGAAGTCGGGGAGGTTATTCATACGTTGGCCGGCGTTTTAGCGTGGGCTTCGGATGTGCGTTGGTCTGCTATTGGGGTTACTACGACCGTGCCGTCGATTTTGCTTATTTCGAATGATCGCATTTCTTCTTCGGTCCATGAGGCCTGGTCAAGGATCCGTCCAGATGCGTCGCATACCACGGCGCCGCCAAGCGTTCGGTCCCGGGCTTCCGATTGTTCGTTCTCTTTTTCACTCGCATAGGAAATATAGTTGGCGTGTATGACGGGTACTCCATAACATAGGGCAATCTGTCTGGCGCCTTCTCTTGCATTGTCTTTGGTGATGTTTCTGTTTTCGTCTGTCCAACTGCAAGTCACACTTGGCCAAAGTATAATATCGCTGATTTCCAGTCCTTTGCCTTTGGTCAGGTCCAGATGAACCGACTCGTCACAGAACACGGAGCCGAAGGCGATACCATGTATTTCTACCGGAGTGCGTACCTGCGCTTCTCCGAATCCCCAGTGAATCTTGATTCCTTTCTCGATTTGAGTTCTTCCACCGGCCAGAACCGGCGTTTCATCCCCCATTAGCAGAACAAGTGCGTTCAGGTAATGGTTAGTAATCCGGTACGGTGAGCCGACAAGCACGTTTATCTTGGCCTCTCTTGCCACTTTACCGATCGCTCCGAAGGCCTCCTCAACCTGTACATACCAATCGTTCGTTTTGAATAAACCAAACAGGTGGATTCCGTAACCCGACAACATCATTTCAGGGAAAACCACCACGTCGGCACCGGATGCGGCGGCCCGATGGATCCATCTGGTGATTGACCGGACACTGCCGGCGATCGTATCCGGCATATGAGGTTGTACCGTGCAAAGTTTCATGGACGCCGACCCGCTGATGTTCTGCTGTTGATCTGGTATGGATGAGCTTGCCAACTAACTCGCTGCGTCACCCGACTCAGCCGAAAGCGCTTGTCACATCTGCCCTTCCACCGGCACCAGGGGCTCGTCGTACTCCACGATCAGCTCGACCTGGTGCAGCACGCGGGTCCCGCCCATCCCGGTGAAGCGGCGATCCAGTACGACCTCGACTTCGTTCTGCCCTTCGCGAACCAGATCGTGGGGCAGATCGAAAGTGAACCAGAAGTGGGTCAGGATGCGTTCCGGAAGTCCGCTTCTCGCGGCGGTGTAGGAAACGATGCCGCCGTAATGGTGCGTGCTTTCTGATGGCGTGAGCGTTTCGCCGTTGAACCGGAAAGAGATCTCGTCCTCCGGGCAGCAGTGCCCGATGCGCACGCCCAGTGTCACGCCCTTGAGTTCGCCGTCGTTCCGGGCATCGGCCAGCCGGTCGCCAACCAGGAACGGGACCCGGGCGGGCACCCCTTCTTCGAGGTCCACGGGGAGATCCCGTTTGGGCGCGTGCGGTTCCGCGTCGGGTTCCCGGTGTGCCGGGAAATAGTGTTTCTTCTTCCTGAGATGGATATCCGGATCGGCCATCTCGCGAAAGATCTTGTATTCGCGTTCGGTGTGCGGCCAGGGAAGGTCCGACAGGTACAGGCCGTCCGCTCCCATGGCGCGGTAGTTGGCCGCCGCGGCCCGGTACATCTCGATGGTCGGCAAATGGTGCCGGTCGTCGTACGGCGACCGCCCGAGCATCGGGTAGACCGGCGTCTCCGATCCGGCGGCCGCTTCGACCACCCAACCGATGGGCATCTCCTGGTCGAAGAGGAAGCTCTCGGTCCAGGGAATGACGATATCCAGGAGGCCCTCCTCGAGCCAGGCGCGCACGTCCATGCCCAGGGCAAGATTCGCTTCCTCGGTGGCACGCGCTCTGACTGCCAGGGACAAGGATTCCCCGCGCGCGTCACCGAGGCGGTCGAGCAGTTGCCTGACCTCCCGAACGAACTCAGTGAGCACGGGCGCGTTTTCCGTCGCCTCCGACGGCTTGAAGAACACGCCCATGTAGGGATCGAATTCCAGCCCGTCCATGCCGTACCGGCCGCATACTTCCTCGATGACCGCCAGCCGCTCCGCGCGCACCTCGTCGCGGGTGTAGTCCGCGCACCCGGCCGCCCTGGGATATTCGGGATGGTGCCCGCCGATCATGACCTCCGGATGCTCCCGCTTGAGACGGCCCAGCATGTAGGGGTTGTCATCGTCCGGCGAGGTGGGTTCGGTCATCCGCAGGCTGCCCAGGATGCGCCTGCCCTTCTCGTGCGCCCGTTCCACCGCCACGGCGAGCGGATCGATGCCCGCCTCGAGCGCCAGGTTCAGGTTCTTCGTCGCCCGCCACCACATCATGCTCATGTTGTGCTCTTCGACGCCTTCTCCCCATTTCAGTCCGGCCTCCGTGCCGTGTAGAAACGTCTCGCCCGATCCCAGGCCATAGACCAGCATATCCACGTCGGTACCCAGGATCTCGTCCACGGGTTGCCGCCACTGGTGCAGGCTCATCGGCGGCTCGTAGCGGTAGATGCTGTAGTGGCGGGCGTCGTTGTAGTGAATCAACTTCGGTTTTTGCATGTTTACTCGCTCCAGCCGAACGGCTTCCGGTCTCTCCGATCTGTAGCGGACCGGCCTACAGATATCTATTGTACAATTGTACAATACCAAAGCCTGCAATTGACCCAGGTCCGCAAACGACCCAGGTCCTCATTCGACCCTTCACTTCTCGAGCACGACGCCTTCTCGCTCGATGCGGGTGAACATCTCCCGGTACGCATCGGTCCCGTCGTCGTCCCAGTATTCGGTGGTAATGGGCGCGTCGTAGCGCATGGGAACCATGCCGCGCCGCCGGTCGGGCCGCACCATGAAAATGGAATCATCGGGATCGGCGATATTGTACATCCTGGCACCGTTCTCGTACCGCGACCGGATGATCCACCTTTCCTGCCGCGGCAGTTCGAGTCGCTTGAGCCGCTCCAGTTCTTCGCGGTCCAGCGTGACCCCGAGCCCGGGAGACTCCGGCACCCGCACGAATCCGTTGACGGGCTCCAGCCGTTCCGAGACCACGTCGCGCTTCCAGGTCTCCGTCGTGCTGATGAAATGGAAGTTCGCCGACGGGAAGGCCGCCATCATGTGCGCGGTCATGGCCCGGGTGATGTTTCCGCCCACGTTCTGCAGCATGAAGGGACTGTCGTCCGCGGCGAACAGGCCCGCTCGCCGCACCGCTTCGCCGATCAGTTGATGTCCCAGCATGTACGCGTCCGCGGGCTTCATGAATACTTCGTAGGTCGCCCCCAGGGGGAAATGGTGCAGCACGACGGGCAATCGGGTTCGCTTTCTCAATTCGATGTAACCCTGCATATCGCCCGGGGGCAGGGGATCTTCAAAGCAGCCTGCCACCGGGAACCGCTCCAGCTTGTCCAGGAGCTCGGGCATGTGGTCGTCGGTGCCGTGCATGGTGAAATCGTAGTGGATCCTGAACCCTGCCGGCGCGGCCGCCTGCATCGCCTCGGTCTGGTCCATGACATTCTCGAAGGGGGAGAGATGGTATTTCATCCAGGTGTATCCCTGGGCCGCGTACTCCCTGACCGCCTCGGCCATGCGGTCCGGGTGCGTCGATACGGTCCAGCTTCCCACCGGCACCCAGGACCGGACCTTCTGCCCGAACAGCTTGTAGACCGGCACGCCCGCGGCCTTGCCCATCAGGTCGTACATGGCCGTGCCCAGGGCCAGGGAGGTCTCGTCCCCGACCCACTCGAAGGGGTTCGTCCCGATGTACCGGCCGACCACCTCGTCCGGTTCCGCGGCGTGCCCTTCCCCCAGCCCGACAAGCCCTGCGTCGGTGTGCGCGACGTAGACCGTCCTTTTGGCCGGTCCGTAGAAATGATTGAGCTGGTACGCGATCCAGTCCACGTACTCGAGAGTGATCTCGTGTACCTCGATCTCGGTGACCTTCATGGGCAGGCTCCATGTTGTTGGAAATACGCGACGAGTTCCTTCCGAATCGCGCCGCATCGGTGGACGAGGCCGTGGGATTCCTCCGGATACATCCTGAATATCGCGCCTGGAATCTTCGCCGCGAGATCCCGGCCCCAGTCCACGGGCACTTCCCGGTCTTTGGAACCGTGGATCACGAGGGTGGGAGCCGCTACTCGCGCGCATTCCTCCGCCAGGTCCCTGTCAAGATACGCCTCGATGGCCCGAAGCTGGGCATCATACCATAGGACGAGATCCTCCTGGCTGCACATTTTCAGAAACCGCGCGATGCGTTCCTCGTATTCGGGCAGGACGCCCCGTTCCTTCATTTCCTCCCGTTCCCAAAGCACGTCAAGCGATAGCTCGACGCCTGGCGGCCGGTCGTTCCAGGCCGCTGCCGCTCCCTGTTTTTCGAGGATCTTCAACTGATCTCTGACAATACGGGTTACCGGGTCTCCCTCCGGCCAGAGATTCGCGGCGGTCCCGGCCAGAACGAGCGTCCTGGTTCTTTCCGGGTACATGGTCGCGAAAAGGATCGCGATGGGTCCGCCCGCGGACGAACCGATCACATGCGCTTCGTCTGCTTCGAGGTGGTCCAGCAACACAGCCAGGTCTCTTGCCTGGTGCTCCAGGTCATACCCCGTCTCCGTGCGGGCAGACCGCCAGCAGCCCCGGCGATCGTACTCGATAAAGCGGAAGGCCGCCGCGAAGTCCATCTCCCAGGTCCACGCGCCAATGGACGGCGCGCGAAGATGCATGTCTATGGAAGGGAATCCACCGTGTATGAAGACGACGGCCTCGCCCTCGCCTTGTACGTCGTAGAACATCCTGTAGCCGTTCAGGCAGGCGTATGGCATAGTATCGCCGGGTGTTCACTCAGTTACCGAGAGTACGGGTGTCGTTCGAATTGAGACTGGCCCTGTTTGCCCAGGCCTGGTTAAGCCGCGTCTTCCGCGAGCGCTTCAATAAGCGGTGCCGTCATGGTCATCAGCGTGTCCACCGATTTTATTCTACGGGCTCGGTCGGCAATATCCCTGGGATAGACGACGAGATGTCCATCATCCGTGTACCTTGGGAATACATGCCAGTGAACATGGGGCACTTCCTGAAACGCCGCGGGGTCATTCGACTGCCAGATCGACAGTCCTTCCGGTGCGTAAACCCGGCGAACCGCTCGGGCGACTTTGCAGATCGAGATGGCGAGTGAGGAAGCCGTGACCTCGTCGAGATCATAGATCTGCTCGAAATGATTCCTGGGAACGACCAGGACGTGCCCTTCGTTGCTCTGGTGTAGATTCATGAACGCCAGGGTTGATTCATCCTCGTATATGGTCGCAGAATCCAATTCGCCGCTGATGATGCGACAAAAGACACAGTCGTTGTCATGTGCCATCACGGACCTCTCCCGCATCTCTCCGATCGGCTGGTCCAGTCTGCCGCGCTTTCACTTTCAAGATTCTACGTCTGTTCTTTTCATCTGCCTTTTGTCTTTTCTTCTTTTCCTTCAGCTCTCGCTCCTTAACGGCTGATGCATACTGCTCCCGACTCTTCCGCACCTTGTCCAGCCATTCCTGCCGGGTCGCCAGGATCTCAGGACTGCTGCTGGTTCCATAGCTCAGTTGGTTCAGAAAGTCGATGACTTCGTTCGGCTTCCCGCCAATGAGATCGCGTGCTCCCGGCCCGGTCAGACCGCCTTCGAGTCCCCAGTGATACCGGTGGATCAGCGTATCTATGAGGATAAGTTTTTCCTGGGGTGACCTGGCAACCCTGTACTTCTCCACGTATTCTTCCAGGAAGGCGGTCATGCCAGACGCAATCAGGTGTTTACCCTGATACGACTTCTGGTATTCGGCCCAGACCAATTCCCAGTTGCAGGACTCTCAGCGCAACAGAAACGCCGGGTCGAAGTCGTGCGGAATTTCGCGCTGGCAGAGCGGACATCTCGCAAGACCGCTGTTCGCATTCCTGGCGCGGAAGATATGCTCGATTCTCACAAGCAGGTCGATACCCACATCGTCGATCAGTACTTCGTCACAGATCCCAAGCGCTTCCTTCTTGTATAACTCAGCGATCTTGTGGCGCGGAACCCGTCCCGCCCAGGTCGGCCGGTCGTGCCTGGTTTGGTTCATGGGTCAGTCCAGAGAAAACGTATTCAGGATTTCGAAAGCACGCCAATGTAGCCTGCACCACCGGAGTCCAGAAATTCCGCTACACGCCAGCCCGTAACATCGAGAATCTGCACCATCTCCTCCTTCGAAACGAAGAGATAGTCAAACCATGGCGTTTTCAGATTCTTGAAACGAACTCGAATGCGTATTTGCCCGGACATCCTGCCTCTTTTTCTGTTTCCCTCGTGATATTCCTTGTGAACCGACTCTGATGTTAGATAAGGATCTCTGGATTCTGCGATGATTCGTGCCGTTGGTGTAGTCATTTTGTGGAAGCGTTTGAGTAGCCTACTCGCTCGTTTACTGTTTCCCAAAGTGCCGAAATTGCCTCCCAGCATCAGGATTGTATCAAAAACTCCCAATGAAGCGCCTGCCTGTGTAACCGACATTACTTTACCGTGACGTAAACCCCTGCGTCTAGAGACTTGGACAGCGCCCGGTGAGATGTCAATCGCCGTGACACGGCAGCCCTGATTCTGACAGTAAACTGAGTGTGTTCCCGCACCGCAGCCTACATCAAGAACTCGGCCTGTTACATACTTCATCGCCGTCCGGTAATGAGACGGCCAATCTTCATACGTGGTGAAGTACCGGTTTCCATCACCAGCTTCAATGAAGCCATCATCGCGTTCGATAATCTCTAATGACTCGTTGCCTTGAAAGCAGCTTAGAAGAAGCTGACCAAATGCGTCTTGGGATCTGTTCATCAGATTACCAACCTAAGCCGGATACACAGTACCTGACGATGTGTCAAGTAGTAGGAGATTCTTACTGGATCAGGCCCCATCCTTGAAAACGGCGATGTCATGAAGTCGTCCGGTTTTCTGGACATGTCAAACATCCCGGGACGGTGTCCACTAAAGTCGTTCCAGGATGGGCATTAGATCGAAAAATGTTCGGACCACGGGCACGGAACTCACATCGGCGTGCTTGTTTCGGTCGATGAGTATTGGTGCTATATTCGCACGCCTCGCACCATAAATGTCCCAACGTGGGTTGTCTCCGATGAAAAAGCAATCCTGCGGTTTGCATCCGAAGAAACTCAAGGCTTTGTGGAACATCGGTAGGGCGGGCTTTCGCCAACCCACATCGGAACAGAAGATCACTACTTCACATCGCTCCAAAAGGCCGTGCCGCCGGAGTTCGTCAATCCAGGGCTCACTGGGGGCTCCCCAGGGGCAGTTTGAAAGTATCCCCATTCGGTAACCATTGGCTTTGAGGGAATCAATAGCGGGAAGCGTATCATTATAGAGCCTGGCAGTTGAAAAGATAGGATTGAGAAAGGTACGGCAAAATGGAAGCCACTCGGTTTTTGAAACGTAATCCGGGACTTCGAAAATCCGTGCCAGCCTTCTGTATAGCGGTCGAACTCGACCGTTTCTCGCTTCGTAGTTCTCTAGCTCGACTCGTTGTTTAATCGTTGAATCCGAAGGGATCCTATGCCCGGAATGCTCAAGTTCCGTTCTGACAGATTGAATCCCATCCCGAAGCAACGCAGGAAACTCGTCCCGGTTATAGTAGCGGACCAGCGTTTCCCCAAGATCAAATAAAAGAAACGGTCGCAAGTGAGCATACCCTGTTAGTGGGTTGAGTGCTATCTGCCATAGCTATATTCACTCCGTCATATACAAATACAGGTTATCCACCAACTGCGGCCTCGGCGCGGTGTCCTGAAGCCAGCGGTAGGGTTTGCTGATGATGCCGATCTTCCCGTCCAATTCAATGACCTGGGCTTCGTGTGTACCGATCCCGGTATCGATGACGTACTCCTCCATCCGGTCGCCCCGGCTCAGAAAGAGCAACTGGCGCGGCGGATGCGGTTCGGTCCAGTCCCCCCGGCCCATCTCGCCCACGTAGATGTCGGGCCGGCCGTCGCCGTCGAAGTCCGCTACCTGCAGGGTGTGCGCGTCGAGTAGCCGGTCGCTGAGCACTTCAGCCTCCCACGGTTCCTCGATGTCCGCACCCGGCCTGAACAGCGCGAGACGTCCGTAGGTCTGCCCGATATCGAGCGCCACTTCGCAGACGGCGATCTCGGGCCGGCCGTCGCCGCCAAAATCCGCCGCGCGGACCCGCACGCCGCCATAGCCTTCGGCGTACACGTGCCTCTCCCATTCGCCGTTGGGCAGGAGCCGGTACCACGATGTCCCGGCGATGAGTTCCAGCCGCCCGTCGCCGTCCACGTCGGCGGCTGCGAAATCCTGCTCGTTTACGCCGGTGGCCACCTTGCGGACCCCCGGCCACGGACTTACGAAGGGATCGTCGGGCACTGGGACGGAGAAGATCGTCCCGGCGTCGGGGTTCCAAACGTACAGCTCTTCCCGGCCGTCGCCGTCGATATCCGCCACCAGCAGGTCGTGGATCCGGCTTTGGGGGAGTTCGAACACCACGTGACGCGTCCATCGCCGGGTGGGATCGTCGGGGCATTCCCACCAGAAGACGTGGTTGCCCCGGTCGCTGGTGCCGGAGATCAGGTCGAGTTTCCCGTTTCCGGTGAGGTCGACGAGGGCGGTGCCGACGCTGATGCTCGGGAACGAGTCATCCATCAGGTGCGGCGTCCATGCGCCCTGGTTCGTCCTGCCGAACCAGTGGAGTCCGTCCGGATTGCGGGTGGCGATGACGAATTCCTGCGCGCCGTCGCCGTCGAGGTCCCCGACGACGCAGTCCATGCGCTCGGCCGGGCCGCCTTCGTAGATCGTATGACGGTGGAATATGGGTGCTTCGGGCATGAACTGGCTCGGGGTGTTTCAGACAGGAGCGCCCGGCCGCCGGATATTCAACTCCACGCCGTGCGCAGCGTCCGTATCCAGTTGCCGTGCATGATGTCGGCGATATCGTCCTTCGAGTATCCGCGCCGCTCGAGTATGGGCGGAATCTTTCGCAGGTCGGCGATGGTGTCCATATCGGCGGGGCATTGCTCCTTGCCATAACCGCCGTCCAGGTCGGTGCCGATGGCGGCGTGGCGCGCGCTGCCGGTCAGCTGGCAAACATGGTCGATATGGTCCACCACGGTCTCGAAGGTGATGGCCGAATTGTCCATGGCGACGGGGTCCCACAGGGGCGAGATCATCCAGATGTCCATGGCCGTGCCAATGACGCCGCCGCGCCCGGCCAGTTCCTTGATCTGCCGGTCGTCGAGCTGGCGATCGTGGTCGCACAGGGCCCGGCAGCAGTTGTGGGTGGCCAGCACGGGACCGCTGAAGATGTCCATCGCTTCCCAGAAGGCCTGCTCGGCGAGGTGGCTCACGTCGAGGATCATCCCGGCCGCCTCCAGGGCTTCGAGCATGGGGCGGCCCCGGGACGTCAGGCCGCCGGGCGCCTGGGTCCCGTGGGCATAGGAGCTGACCCCGTAGTGACACAGACTCACCACCCGGAGGCCTTCGTCCCACCACGCGGGCACCTGTTCGGGGTCCACGATACCGTCCGCGCCTTCCATGCTGAGGACGAACCCCAGCGGGGTTGCCTGGGGATCGGCGTCCCACTCGGCCAGGTGGGCGTCGAGTTCGGCCCGGTTGCGAACCTGGCGAAAGACCCCTTTGGCTTCCATCAGCCGGTAGTAGGCCAACTCGCCCATGCACCTGGCGTAGGCGATGTCCTGGGTGCGTACTCCGGCAAAACGCTTGCCCATCGAAGCGATCCGGCAGTTCACCGTGACGAACATGAGCCCGATCCCGCCGCGGCGCAACTCCTCGAAATTCACCACGCCCAGGCCGCGGCCTTTCTGGCCCATGCCGGCTTCTGCTTCGCGGATTCTGGATATGGGCCGGAACAGGTCCCGGTCCCATTCGAGGGCGTTGTAGGCGATGTCCAGGTGGGAATCGACGATCAGCATGGCGGATCTCCCAAAGTCTAGCCAACGTATAGAAGCAATGCCGAACCAAGAAACTTGTACAAAGCCGATCCGAAGGATTACCTTGGATTCAGGGACAGGCGCGCTTCAATGGAACGGCAAAATCCGAGAAAAGGAGACCGGGATGGCACCCGGACTGTTCGCCGCACTGGCGGTCATGCTTCTGACGCTGCTCGGTATCGGAACGCGGTACGATGTCGTCGGCGATATCAACGTCGTCCACAGCCTGCTGAGCCTGTTTTTCTCGACAAATCTGGTGGTTAGCTACTGGGAGATGTGCCTGTTCCTGAAACGGGACTATATCGAGGAACGCACCGAATACTGGCGACAGCGGCAACGTGAAACCGGCAAAACACCGGCCGTCGAGTTTCTTACCACCAGGGTTCCGCTTAAGCGCATATTGACCCCGACGGTCTGGGCGGACGTCTGGGCCACGTACGCCCAGATCGACGCGTCCTTCTCGGACCGCCGCACCTGGGGATTCAACGTCGACGTCGCCAACGGGTTCCTTACGCCGCTGCCGACGCTGGCCCTCTACGCGGCGATCACTTACGACTTCATGCCGGCCATCCTGACCGGCATGCTCGGGCTCGTACTCTCCTGGCAGTGGGCCTACGCCACTTCGGTCTACTGGGTCAGCTTCTTCATGGCCGGGCGGCAGCGCTTCTTGACCAGGGCCGAGTTGTTCGGCTATGTCGGCGCCCTGAACGCACCCTGGGTGCTCTTCGGGTTGCTGGGCATGTACGTTTCGGCGCGCCTGATCCTGGACGGCGACTACGGCGTGCTGGGTTTCTGAGATCCGGTTTTCGCCGGGCCGGGCATGAAGTGCGAGGCCACGCCCCGGCGGTCCGATTCGCCGTCCTGCGGCACCCGCCTCGACTACGCCAGGTCGAACCGGTCCAGGTTCATCACCTTGGTCCAGGCGGCCACGAAGTCGTTCACGAACATCTCCCGCCCGTCGTCGCTTCCATAGACCTCCGCGTAGGCCCGGAGCTCGGAGTTCGAACCGAAGACCAGGTCCACCCGGGTGGCGGTCCACTTCACCTCGCCGGTCTGGCCGTCGCGACCCTCGTACATGTCCTCCGATTCGGACGAAGCGCTCCACGAGATGTCCATGTCGAGGAGGTTCACGAAGAAATCGTTGGTCAGCGTGCCCGGCCAGTCGGTGAACACGCCGTGCCTCGACTGTCCGGTGTTGGCGTCCAGGGCGCGCAGGCCCCCGACGATCACCGTCATCTCGGGCGCGGTGAGGTTCAGCATGTACGACCGTTCCACCAGCTGGTCTTCCGGCTTGCCGTCCTGGCCGGCCTTGCGGTAGTTGCGGAACCCGTCCGCGGTCGGTTCGAGTACAGCGAAGGACTCCGCGTCGGTCCATTCGTCCGTCGCGTCCGTGCGACCCGGCACAAAAGGAACCTGCACGCCATGACCGGCGTCCCGGGCAGCCTGCTCGATGCCTGCGCAACCGGCCAGGACGATCAGGTCGGCCAGGGAGACGCGCTTGCCGCCGGACTGCGCTTTGTTGAACTCCGCCTGGATCTGCTCGAGTTTCGGCAGCACCTCGCCGAGGGCGGACGGGTCGTTCACTTCCCAGTCCTTCTGCGGGGCGAGGCGGATGCGCGCGCCGTTCGCGCCACCGCGCTTGTCCGTGCCGCGGTAGGACGCCGCCGCCGCCCAGGCAGTCGAGACCAGCCGGGAAACGGACAGGCCGGCGTCCAGGACCTTCTCCTTCAGGCCGGCGATGTCCTGCTCGTCGATCAGCTCGTGATCCACGTCGGGCACAGGGTCCTGCCAGAGCAGCGGCTCAGCGGGAACCAGGGGGCCGACATACCGGCTTCGGGGACCCATGTCGCGGTGGAGCAGCTTGAACCACGCCCGGGCGAAGGCGTCTTCCAGGTCCGCCGGACGTTCGAGGAAGCGCTGGGTGATCGCCGCGTAGTCCGGGTCTTCTTTCAGGGAAAGGTCCGTGGTGAGCATCATGGGGGCGTGCTTCTTCGACGGATCGTGCGCGTCCGGCACGTTGGCCACCTTGGAGGCGTTCCTTGGCGTATATTGCGATTTGCCCGCGGGACTCTTCGTCAGCTCCCACTCGTGGCCGTAGAGGTTCTCGACGAACTCGTTGTCCCACTTCACCGGGTTGCTGGTCCAGGCGCCTTCCAGGCCGCTGGTGATTGTATCGCCCGCCTTGCCGCTTCCGTGACTGCTCTTCCAACCGAGCCCCTGCTGGTGAATACAGGCGCCTTCCGGCTCGGGACCGACGTGTTCCTCGGGGCCGGCGCCGTGGGCCTTGCCGAAAGTGTGACCCCCGGCGATCAGCGCGACCGTTTCTTCGTCATTCATCGCCATGTTCTTGAACGTCTGGCGGATGTACTTTGCCGCCAGGGCCGGGTCCGGATTGCCGTTCGGCCCTTCCGGGTTCACGTAGATCAGGCCCATGTGGTCCGCACCGAGCGGGCACTGAAGCTCGCCGTCCTCGTCGTGGCGCTGGTCGTCGAGCCACGTCGTCTCCGAGCCCCAGTCCGTCTCGTCCGCCTCCCACACGTCCGGCCGGCCGAAGGCGAATCCAAAGGTCTTGAACCCCATGGATTCCAGCGCGCAGTTGCCGGCGAAGATGAGCAGGTCGGCCCAGGAGAGGTTCCGGCCGTATTTCTTCTTGATCGGCCAGAGCAGGCGGCGCGCCTTGTCCAGGTTCCCGTTGTCCGGCCAGCTGTTGAGCGGCGCGAAACGCTGGTGACCCGAACCGCCGCCGCCTCGTCCATCAAAGATGCGGTACGTGCCCGCGGCGTGCCAGGTCATGCGGATGAATAGCGGTCCGTAGTGGCCGTAATCGGCCGGCCACCAGTCCTGCGAGGTCGTCATCACCGCTTCGATGTCCTTCCGAAGTGCATCGACGTCGAGGTCCTTGACCGCCTCGGCGTAATCGAATTCCTCGTCCATGGGGTCGGATTGCGGCGCGTTCCGGCGCAACGGCTTCAGGTCCAGTTGATCCGGCCACCAGGTCTGGTTGGTCGTCATTTCGATCCTCCGTTAACGTGTGTTGATTGATGGTACAACTTAAGGGATTCGCTGCTGGTTTGGCCTATGAACTTCCAGCTAGTAAAAATACCGGTCGGACCCGTGTCCAGGCAAGAAGAATATGGGCAAAATGAACCCCATCGGTTGACCATTTTACCTGAATTTCGTCTTGATGGTTCTGAGGAAGTTGTGCAAGTTAAAATAGAGTACCAGCTGGACCATCGAGGGCGCAACATCATGCCATCCTTACCTGCTTCCTCCAGTTCAAATCTCAGCCGGCTATTTGCTCTCGCGATTACGGCGACCCTGGTCATTGCCGGCGCCTTTGCCGGCTGCGACGACTCCACCGATCCGACTGGACCCGACCCGGTAGGCCCGGACGGCCAGGAGTACATCGAAGTACGGGTCGTTACCGTCGGCCCCACCCTGGCCAAATGCTACGGCGTGGGTCTGCGGACCTGCATGGTGGTCGACGGCGGTTTTTTCTACGAAGGAATCGAGGGTTTCGAGTACGAGACCGGTTATACCTATCGGCTCCGGATCGGCAAGTACGATCCGTGGGGCGGGCGTGAGCCGCCGCAGGACGCAAGCCTATACGCCTACCGGCTGATCGAGCAGTTGGAGAAAACCCCGGCGCCTTCCACGGCGGTCACCTTGACGGTCGGTCCCGCGCGCGTCCTGTGCGCCCGAACCGATGACTTCTGTCCGGTGGTTAATGGCGTGCCGTATGAAGACACCATCAACGACTTCGACTATGAGGCCGGTTATCACTATGTCATCGAGGCCAACAGGTACAATGATGGCCGATACGTCCTGACGAATGTGGTCTCGAAAACCAGGGCGGAAGGCACGGAAGAGGAGATCACCATTAATTGGGGCCGGGTCGAGTGCGGCGACGGCCATCCCGGGTTCTGCAAGGTCTACAACGGCGTCCCCTACCGCGGCGAGATCGTGGGCTTCCACCCCCGCCACGAATACAACTACCGCCTTCGCGTCGAGAAGTTCAGCATGGTTCCCGACGGCATGACCGGATCACCCGACGGCACGACCGGATCCCCCATTGTTCCGGCCTATGGATATCGCTGGCTGGAGACGCTCGAGGAAACGCCCAACCAATGATTGCTCTGCCCATTACTGGGAGCCGGCCGCGACCTGGTGGAAGTCGAACGCGACCTGGTGGTAGCAAGGCGCAAACTGGTGAATGCCGCGCGTAGTAGATCGTCGCCAAACCAAAGAGGTGCTTATGCTGACCGACGACCAGGTATTGCAGTACCGGGAAGAGGGCTATCTCGTTTTTGAATCCCTTATAAAGGGCGAGCGACTGGCCTGGTACAAGCGAGTATTCGATGAACTCGTCGCCAGGGGTTGCCGATTGACCGAGCAGGCACCGCACTGGTCACTCGAGCTGGACGAAGGCGGCGTGCCCAGGGAGGGTTTGCTGCACAAGGTCCAGGGGGTCTGCGTGGTCGACGAACGCGTGCTGGGACTGGCGCGCGAACCGGCGATCGTAGACCGCGTGGCCGAACTGATCGGTGAGAACATCGACGTGTTCGGCACCAAGTTCTTCCCGAAGCTGCCCGACGGCGGTACTTCAACGGGCTGGCACCAGGACAATTTCTATTTCGGGACCGATACGGAACGCATCGTCAGCTGCGGGATCTACCTGGAAGACGCGGACGTCGAAAACGGTTGCCTGCGGGTGGTGCCGGGCAGCCACCACATGGGAGAGATCGTCGAGCACCGCAGCCAGTTAAGCCGGCATGGCAGCTGGACGAAGGTAGATGAAGCGCAGGCCGTGGACCTGGTCATTCCCGCGGGCACGGTCGTGCTGTTTTCCGCCAATCTCCTGCACGGCGCCTACGACAACCACAGCAGTCGCACCCGCTACAGCACGGCGTGGCATTATATGCCCGAAGAACTCAATCCGGATAAGTTCCTGAAGGGGATCTACGAAGACCGGCACGTGGCGAGGAAGGTTTGAAAACCAACCTGATGCAAGTGTCCGTGAACGGCTCATGTGTTTCGCTTCCGTAAAACACATTTGAAATCTGACTTCTTCAACACTGAACTCACAATCTGAAACGGGGATGCTCCCAGTTCTGCCTTGAGATCTTCGGCGAAGAAGAAGTGCAAATAGTGCGGCGCCCCCAGCACGAATCCGTCTCCCTCTTCCAGGGTCTCGTAGTCGGGAGCGAATTTACGATGGTTGTCATCGTAGATATCTTCGTAACTATTCAGTACGGAATCCAGGACAGTCTGCGAAAGAAAAACTTCGCCATTTGGAATGAGCACGCGTGCGATTTCTTCCAGAAAGGCGATACGTGACGCGCGGTGAGGGACATAGCAATAAACGTTTCCCATAAATGCAGCTGTAAATGAGGCGTCGGGAAATGGCAGAATCGGCATTTCGTATTGCTGAAATGTTACTTTGATGCGTTCCGCTTCCGCGGTTAGCTTTGCTTGTTCAATCTGTTTGCTGGCGACATCGATACCGGTGACGTCGTATCCCTGCCGTGCAAGTGCGAAGCATAGTCGCCCTGACGCGCATCCAACGTCCAACAGGCGACTGTCTAGCGGGTACTTTCCTACAAAAGTTAGTTCCTCCTCCCGGATACCGTTTTTCAACTCTTCTTTTCGGATATCAAGCTCCTCAGGACCATTGTACTTATCCGTTACGGAGTGCAGTAATTTCCGGGATTCCGCTGTCTTATTGGATTTCATATGGTCCATAGTTTAGACGGTTTGATGCGTTGAGGATGGTCTAGGAACCCGGTTTCGCGGTTCCCCGGCTCAAGGCGTCGTGGAGGGAAACCACTCACCGCTCCAGGCCTCAGCCCCCTCAATAAATCCCAGGCACGATCCGGTACTTCACCCGCTCCTGGTATTCCACCCACTTTTCGGCGCCGTACTTTTCGGCACAGTGCGCGTCGTCGTCTCGTTGTCGGTAGGCGAACAGGGAGACGATGAAGAGGAAATAGGTCCAGGCCCAGAAATTCGTGAAGTGGCCGAATATCAGGGCGATGGACAGGGCAAGGAACCCTTCGCCCATGTAGTTCAAATGGCGGGCGGCGCCCCACAGGCCGCTGCACAGGATCCTGCGGTCGCCGGCCTGGATGTACTTCGGCTCGATGAGTCCGAGGAACTTTCGCTCGGGCCAGCGCTTGAAGGTGTATTTCTGCAGGTTGGCGCCGCGCGAGATGCCCCAGCCGAAGAGGAACAGGGCGGTCGTGCCGATGAGCCATACATTCGTCCAGACCGGCGGGAAACCCGGATTCGGGTGCGCGGCCAGGCCCCACAGCGGGAGGATGAACAGCCATCCGTAGACCACGAGACAGCCCCAGATCAGCTTGAAGCCGACATTCTCGTGGATCAGGTCGTAGGTATAGAGCTGCACGCGCTCGAAGATCATGTAGTCCATGATGTAGAAGGTGAAGAAGGCCGCATAGATGATCACACCCGGATTGGCGTTCTCCCCGAAGAGTTCAAAGTGATACACGGCGCCGGACAGGGCGTTGAGCGCCAGCATCGTTCCGCCGACGACGTACATGTACATCTTCACGTCGATGCGTTCCCTGAAGAACGAAATCTCCTGGGCCCGGCCGAACCACCACGCCAGGAACCGGTTCTTCACCTTGCCCTCGGGCTGGGTAAACACCGCGATCAGGGTGAAGATGATGGCGAAGACCGTTCCGCCGGCCACGGCATAGACCGAGGACCGGTAGAACCAGTCGTGGGGCAGCCCGGTGAGCTCGAGGGCCCACACGACGATCGCGATCAAGAACACCAGCAAGCCGTTCAGGCGATAGTTGCGGGGTTTACCGGTCTCCGGGTTGACGACGTAGCCGGGCACCCACCTGCCGGGAAGCATGAGCTGGACCACGAAAAACACGGCGTAGACGATCAGCGGGGTGAAGAATCCCAGGATCGCTTCCGTCCGGGACAGTTCGAAAAGGTGTCCGATACCCAACCATTCAGTCATGATCGAATTCCCCTTTCTTATATGGTGTGTGAATGATTTATGTTAGTCTGTATCATCCTGCGGCGAAAGGAAAACGACGACGGGACAACGAAAGCAAATCGACCAGCGCAAAAAGACGAGAGGAATACCATGAGAGCGACGAGCCAGCTGAGGGCCGGTGCGGCGATGATCGACATATCCCCTCCGTCGGGGACGCACCTGGCGGGCAGCGGCGCCGGTGACCACCGCCCGACCCGGGCCGTGTTGGATCCACTCTTTGCCAAGGCCATCGTCTTCGAGGCAGGCGGGCGGCGCGCCTGCCTGGTGATCCTGGACCTCACCATCGTCACCGGCGAGTACACGGACCGGATCCGTGACGCCATTTGCGAGCAGACGGGCATTGAACAAGACGCCATCATGATCCAGGCGACGCAGACCCATTCCGCTCCGAGCCTCGGCTACTTCATGCTGGACCCGGATTTTCCATTAGAGACCAACGAGAAGACGGAGTACCTGCGCGGGGCCGAGCGTGCCTATGGAGACCTGGCCGCTGCCGCTGCCGTGGAAGCCGCGGCCGAAGCGGCAGGCAGGCTGCAGCCCGCGCGCATCGGTCTGGGCCGAGGCGTGATGGGCGACCTGGCCTTCAACCGGCGTGGCATACGCAGGGACGGCACGATCGTCATGCCCAGGCCGCAGGGCCGGGAGCAGCAGCCCTTCGGGATCTCGGAGGTCTGCTACCTTGAGGGACCGATGGACCCGGAGGTCGGCGTGTGCTGCGTCCAGGATCTGAATGGGAAACCGCTGGCTTTTCTCCTGCACTACACGTGCCACCCGGTCAATGCATATGGGAACGAGGAAACCTTCCTGGCCGCGTCGGCGGACTGGCCCGGCGCCTGGGCCCGGGAGATGCAGGAGGCCTTCGGTGCCGACGCCGTGCCGCTGGTCGTCAACGGGTGCTGCGGCAACATCAACCCCTGGCACCCCTTCGATTCGGATTACAAGCCGGACCACCGGCGGATGGGCCGCACGTTATCCGGTATGAGCGAACGCATCGTGCGCGGCATGACGTTCGAAGGCGACTACTCGGAGGACGTTGTCCTGGATACGCGGATCGAGAAGATCGACCTGCCTTTTCGCGAGATTCCGGATGAGCGCCTGCGCGAAGTCGATGCGATCCTCACCGGACATCCACAGCCGCCCCGCGAAGCGGACGGGCAGGTGGACCCGCGCTGGTTCCGGGCGGCATCGACCCGCAGCGTCGAACTGTGCAGGCAGCGGGACGGCGCGTTCAGCTATGAGATCCAGGCCATTCGCATCGGCGATCTCTGTATTATCGGCCTCCCCGGAGAGCCCTTCGTGGAAGGGCAACTGGCGCTCAAATTGAACTCGGCGGCTCCCTACCTCTTTCCAGCGCACCTCACCACGCACTATGTCGGCTACCTGCCGACGCGGGAGGCCTATGCCCGCGGCGGCCATGAGGCCAATGAAGACGTCACCTACTGGGCCAAGCTTGCCCCTGGCTGCCTCGAAACCGTGATCGAGCGAGCGCGGGGCCTGATTCAGGAGCTGTTTGGATAATGGAATGGCCCAGGCCGTCCGGGCCTACCGTGGGCTGTCCAGGATAACCGAGGACGTCCTGAACTACCCTTCGGCGTCCAGGACGTAGCGCGCCAGCGGGGTCAGGCGTTGGGCCGCCGCGGGTCGCAGATACTCCCGCTGATTCGTTTGCTGTGGATGTTCACGGGCGATGAAGGCGCAGTGCAGGGCTCGCCGGGGAGCGTCGCTGCGGTTGGCATACGAGCTGTGCCAAAGGCTGCCGTTGAACACGGCCACCGAACCGGCGCGGCCCGTCAGATATACCTGGTCGGGGTGGTCCGCCAGGCGATCGGATACGTGGTCGGTAATCCTGCCGGGTTTCAGGTGGCTGCCGGGCACGCAGCGCGTCGCTCCGTTGACCGGGGTGAAGTCGTCGAGCATCCACAGGGAATTGACGACATGATACGGTCCACCGGGCTCGGTAGGCTGGCCCCAATCTGCGTGCAGTATCTGTAATCCGCTACCGGGCAGCGGGTCGTGCCCGTTGAGCGAGTGCAGCTTGAACGGCCGCTGCAGGACGTGGAACACTGCGGTCAACAGCCCGGGCTGCAGGTAGACCGCGTCGAACACCGATCCCTTGTTGACGAGGTCTGCAAGTCTGCGCACGCCTTCCATCTGCGCGACCTCCTCGCCGGCCTTGTCGCCCTTGCGGTCATGAATGTCATCAAAAGCCTGGCGCAGCCTGTCAAGCCAGTCCGGCGAGATGATCTCCTCCAGCACTATGAAGCCATCGGTGTCCAGCGCGCTGCGTTGCGCGTCCGTCAGCGGCCGGGGTACGAACCCCCGGTCCAGCAATTCGTTATCCAAGGTGTATTTCCCGTGGATCGCTTTCTGTAGTCAGATTACGGTTTTGCTTTGCGTTGAACCGTGGCCGCGCCAAGAGACTCGACCCATTGTTCCGACTGGTCCCACAGGCGTTTCGAGGCATCCGCGTCCTGGCTGTCCGCGCTCGGCTCGGCGATATCACAACGTTCGTAGTATCGCCCGCCTTGCAGTGGACGCTGGCTCGCGCACATCACGATGGTCTGCGCCCCGGCATTCGGGGACAGCAGGACCAGTGAGGCGAGGGCGGCGCCGATTCGATGCACAGCCCTGCCGATCCAGCCTTCAAACGCCCGCGGCAGGGTCAGGTTGGTCATGACGACGCCCGGATGTACGGCCACCGCGTGTAGGTTGTGCGTATCGGCGAATCTTCGTTCGATTTCAAAGGCCATGTGGTTCATCGCCAGTTTCGACTTTCCATACGCATCCCAGGAGTGGTAGCGCGGCCTATCGCGTTGCGGCCTATCGCGTTGCGGCTGATCGTGATGCTGCTGATCGCGGTGCGGCCCCTCGTCAAACAGGTCCCCGTTCCCAGCCCGGTCGTGCAGGCCGGAGGATACGTTGACGACCCGCGCGTCGCCGCTTTCGAGCCCGGCCCGTTGCAGGAGGGGGAGCAGCACCCGGGTAAGATGAAAGGCGCCGAGGTAGTTGGTCCGCCAGTGTACCTCGAAGCCATCTTCGGTCAAGGGCGCTTTCTTGCGTGGAGCGAGGGTCTTCCTGTGAATGCCCGCGTTGTTGATCAATACATGGAGCCTGCCCTGGTGCCGGTCGCGAAACCAGGCGGCGAAGACGTTGACGCTGTGCGAGTCGGAGAGATCCAGGGCGTGCGCCGTAAGGTTGTCCGCGTCGGCGCCGCCCCTGCGAAGATCTTCCTTCAGCGCCGACTCCATCAGTGCCACATCGTGGACCCGGGTCGCCACGACCTTTGCGCCCCATCCGGCCAGGATCCTTGCGGTTTCGTACCCGAGCGAACCGGGTGACGCCCCGGTCACGATCACGATGCGGCCTGACATATCGACCGGTGCCGCTCTCGGTTTGGGCAGGAACATCCGTACCAGGTGCGTGGCGGTCTTGATAATGGGGTTGGGCATATCCGGAGATGTCCGGGTACAGGCCGGCTACCGCGGCTCCCGCTTGACCACGTCCAGGTCCCAGTCCCTCCAGTAATACTTCACCGGATCGTCCTCGTCCCACGGTTCGTAAACCTGGTCCCACGTCAGCCAGTTCATGTGGGGCTGGAGCGAGTCTTCCCGGACCGGATGGCTTCTCGGCTGGTACCGGTAATCGGACGACAGCCTGAGACGGTCGCCGGAGAGATTGTCCCGGCCCTGGTGAATCGTCAGGCTGTGCAGGATGATGACGTCGCCGCAGGCATAGTCGCCGCCGACCCAGGCGGAATCGTCCTCTACGGATACCTGCCGCCCGCCCGGCCCCACACCATCGGTCGTCTCCAGCATGCCGCCGCGTTGGGATCCCCGGTTGACGGCGAGACCGCCGAGTGCCTCGGGACAATCGCCCAGGGGAATCCAGGCCGTCCAGGTCTCGTCCGAACCGCCGATGAAGTAGTTATCCTGGTGAGGCGGGGTCGAGTGGGTGTTCGTGTCTGGGAATACGAGCCGGCAGATGTTCCGGCTGTGGGCCAGCACGGATTCTCCGAACAGTACTTCGAGCATACCGATCATCGCCGGATCCAGGGCCAGTGCGTGAAAGTCGCGGATCTGTTGGACATCGTTGTAGAAAGCGATCCAGCGCGGGTCGTCGCCTTCGAACACGCTGATGCCGGGATTCGCGATGCCGACCATGAGGTCCGATCCGGGGGCGAGCCAACCGTGTTCCCGGCAAACATTAAGCGCCTGGCGGCGGACCTCCAGCACACGCGCCGGATCGAGCAGACGCCGGAAGAACAGGCAGCCGTGCTCCGCGGCACGTTGCCGCAGTTCGTCGGGGCTTCTCAGCAGGTCCGTCGCGTCTTCCAGCGCGTGGATCTGCTTCATGTCGACCATCGCCATAGACTTTTCCTTTCCAATATGACCCTTAAGATCATTCCGCAATCATGCCGATATTCAGGAAGATATAATGCGGTATTCGGACGCGTTAAGCCAGCGTTTAGTAGATGCCTACCCGTGGCGATGCGCTACCGTTTGTCTAGAGGCGTCCACTGTCTGGCCATCTCGCCCGAGTAAAGGGACTCCGGACGAAAGATGCGGTCGACGGCCCGCTGCTCGATGCAGTGAGCGGTCCAGCCGGCGACGCGTCCCACGGCGAACATGGGGGTGAAGAGGTCCGGGTGGAGCCCCAGCCCCTTGAGGAGCAGGGCGGTATAGAACTCGACGTTGGTCTGAATGCGCCGGCCGGGCTTGTATTCTTCGAGGAGTTCTATGGCGGTTTTCTCGACGTGCACGGCCAGGGCGTACAGGTCGTCTTCACGGTCGAAGAAAGCGCGCGCGGCCCGCGAAAGGACGTCGGCCCGCGGGTCGCGAACGCGATACACGGCGTGTCCGAAACCCATGAGCCGTTCACCGGATTCGAGCTTTTCGCGAAGGTAGGATTCGGCGTTCCCGGCGTCGCCGATCGCTTCGAGCATGGATATGACCGGTCCCGGCGCCCCGCCGTGCAATGGGCCCTTGAGCGCGCCGACCGCTCCTGTAATGGCGGAGATGAAGTCGGAACGTGTGGAAACGATGACCCGCGCCGTGAACGTGGAGGCGTTCATGCCGTGGTCGACCACCGTGTTGAGATAGGTCGTCAGTGCGCGTACCCGGTCGTCGCCGGGGACCTCGCCGTGCAGCATGTACAGCAGGTTGGCCACATGGCCGAGCCCGGGGTCCGGTGCCACGGGTTCTTCTCCGTGAAGAAGACGCCAGTAGGCCGCCACGATGGTCGGCATGCCGGCCACCAGGGACCGGGCGTCCGCCGTGTCGTCCATGGAAGGAAAGGACGCGGCGGCCATGCGAACGGCGTCGATGACGGACCGGCGTTCCTTCGCGGCACCGCGCAACAGATCGAGGGTGACCCCGGAAAGCGGGCGCCTCGCGGCCAGTTCACCCGCGAAACCATCCAGGGTGCCCGCAGTGGGCAGCGTTCCGTGCCAAAGAAGGTAGACCATCTCCTCGTAAGTCGCACGTTCCGCGATCTCCTCGAGTGGATATCCCCCGATGACCAGTATGCCGGCTTCGCCATCGACATGACTGAGCTGGGTTTCCGCCGCTACGACGTCCTTGAGTCCGGGTGAAAAAGACATTATGAGCTCCCTGTCAGGGCATCCGTGTAGTCCATCACAATGATCAATCCCTCAACATTTCAACCACCAGATCGCCCATTTCCGAGGTGGAGACTTCTTTCTGATCGGGCGATCTCCGGATGTCCGCGGTCCTGTATCCGCCTTCGATCAACCTGCCGACCGACCGATCGATATCGTCGGCGCCATCCGGACATTCCAGGCTGAGCCGGAGCATCAGGGCACTGCTCAGGATCATTGCGAGGGGATTCGCGATGTTTTTGCCTTCGATGTAATTCGCGCTCCCGTGTATCGGCTCATACAGCGAGGTGCCGCCCAGCGAGATCTCCGCGGATGGGACCATTCCTATAGAACCGGCCAGCACGGCCGCCTCGTCGCCCAGTATGTCACCGAACATGTTGGGCATGATGATTACGTCGTACTCAGCGGGCCGCTGGATCAGGTTCATGGCGCCCGCGTCGACGATTTCATGCCGGGTATCTACGTCGGGATATCCCGGGGCCATTTCTTCGACGACATCGCGCCAGAGCCTGGAGGATTCCAGGGCGTTCCACTTCGACATAGAGGTCAGTTTGCAACGTCTTTGGCGCGCCAGCTCATATCCGTATCGCGCAAGTCGTTCGACCTGGTAATCGAAGTACTCGATGGTGTCGACCGCTCTTCTGCCCCGGGGCGTTTCCTCCCTGAATTTTGGCTGTCCGTAATACGCGCCGCTGGAGAGCTCACGCAATATGATGAAATCAACGCCCCTGGCGATGAGGTCGGATTTGACCGCGGACGCGTCTTCCAGCCCCGCGTACAACCTGAATTGCCGCAGATTCGCGTAGACGGAAAGTTTCTGCCGTAAACGAATCAGGGCATGGTCCGCACGGTCCTCCATGTCCAGGTGATCCCATTTTGAACCGCCTACCGCGCCGAACAGCACCGCGTCGCTTTGCCTGCAGGCTTCCACGAGCTCATCGGACAAGGCGACACCCTGCGCATCGAGCAGCGCTCCCCCGACCAGGTGGTGCGAGAAGACAAGATCCAGCTGATGAAGCTCCCCCACTGCCTTCAGCACCTTAACGGCCTCGCGGGTGATTTCCGGTCCGATCCCGTCTCCGGGCAATACGGCGATGTGATGCAATGCGTTTCTCCTTTATCAGGCAGATGACCCGTCGGTATCTAACAAAAAGCGATTTGATATATTGTCAATATTGATTAAAATATCAATCAACCATTGTTTTTGAAATGGGACATACCACGAGAGCGCCGTATATACGCGAGGACCTTCCAATGAACAGCAGAAGATACATGACATCCACCGAAGCGGCTTCCGCGCTGAATATCAGTCTGTCGACGCTCTATGCCTATGTGAGCCGCGGCATGGTCCGGTCCGAAGAAAGCGGCGAAGGCCGGCGAAAGCGACTGTACCGCAGTGAGGATATCGAGCGGTTGAAGACCCGCAAGAGAGCCCGCCGGAATCCGGGATGGGCGGTAAAACGGGCCCTGCACTCCGGGGATCCGATCCTGGAATCGGCGATAACGCTGATCACGGATGAACGGCTGTTCTACCGGGGACGGGACGCGACGATCCTTGCGGCGAACGAATCGTTCGAGCGCGTCGCGGCCCTGCTCTGGACGAATGACAAGCGGTTTTCCTTTCCGATTTTCTCGAACACCTATCAGAGAGATTACCGCGAAAGCTGGTTGAAATTGGATAAGCTCAAGCCCGTCGAACGCTTTCAGACACTGCTTCCCCTGGCCGAAGCGGATGACCTGGCCGCGCTGGACCTGCGGCGGGACACGGTTGCCGCGACGGGCATGCGGATTCTCTGGTTCATGACGGGTGTGGCCACGGGCGAAGATCCGATGGGCGGGATCGCCCAGGCCTTGCGAAGGGCCTGGGCGCCGGACATTGATGGCGCGGCGGAGCTGATCAACACGACCCTGGTGCTGTTCGCGGATCACGAGTTGAATGTATCGACCTTTACCGTGCGATGCGCCGCATCGGCCGGTACGACGCCCTACAGTGCGGTCTGCGCGGGACTCGCCGCGCTGCGCGGCTACAAGCACGGCGCCGCCAGCGAGCGCGTCGAAGCCCTGTTTCAGGAGGCGGAATCAATCGGCAGCGTTGAACGGGCGATTGCAAACCGGTTGCGGATCGGTGAGAAGATCCCCGGTTTCGGCCACGCCGTTTACCGCGACGTGGACCCGCGGGCGAGCCTGCTGTTGCGCAAGCTGGAGGATCGGTTTCCGGGATCAAAGGACCTGCAGCTTGCGCGGGAAATCATCGAAACGGCCCACCGCCTGGTCCCGGACCGGTACAACATCGACCTGGCCCTCACGGCACTGGTGCGCGTCCTCAACATGCCCGAAGGCAGCGCCATGGCCCTGTTCGCTCTCGGCCGCACGGCCGGATGGATCGGACACGCGATCGAGCAGTACGAAAGGGACCAGCTCATCCGGCCGCGGGCCAGGTATACCGGATTGCGGCCACCCAATGTTCCCCGTGCCTGAATGGCGGCATGAACCGACCCGAATTCGTCCGTTCGCATTTTCCGGGAACCCGTAAATCACCGCGGTAGTAAAACAGGGTAGAGACACCGTCCGTCACGACGCCTCCGCGAGGAATGATCATGATCAGGATCTGGGTGTGCAAATGCTTCTCGTTTATGCAGGACAGGCTGTCTCTGGACCTGGTGGTGGATTTGTGCGGATTGCACGTCAATTCCCTTTCGCGCGAGATCCTGCTGCCGGTCTCTTCATCCCCTGTCATCATTGTCGAAAACGATTCAGACATAAAAGCCGGGCTGCCGGATGTCATCAACAGCAGCTGGCAGTCACGCTCTCCTCCGGACCTTCGTGTTCGTAGTTCCTGGCTAACCTCTCTTACCATGCAACAAGGAGCTACCTATGCGACGGCGTTCTGTTTTCTCATACCTGTTCGTCCCCATACTCGTCGCGACGTTTGCGATCGCGTGGGCCATCGACGGCATTCCTGTGCCGGAATCGCTGCCTGAGCGCCAGATGGAACCGGCGCGGCATGGGCAATCAACTTCGCCCGTTTCCCTGCCGGAATCCGTGGTTCGACTCGTGCACCACGGTCCCAATCACCCTCCGGTCGTAAACGGCCCGGTCTGTGGTCGTTCACGCGTCGTCCTGTTCCCTGCGGGTCCCGGGACGGACTTGGAGTTCGAGGGGGATCCGGCGTCGGACTATGAGGAGGACATTGTTACATACCGGTTCGGTATCGCGATTCCAGGCAGGCTGGGCATTCGATCCCCCGAGGAAGCGCTGCTCTGTGTCGATCGGTACGGCAGTCGATTCGTCATCCGGCCCCGGAGTAACGTAACGCCGGCCGAATTCGCGTCTGTATACGGGAACGTCGGTATCGTTCCCGTTCTGCCGGCGGTCATCTATGCCAGTGACGGCAAATCGGAGAGCAAACCGGTGTTATTCAACCTTGGGCTGGTGTATGACGCATCCACCGGGAATTCGAAGTCGTCCGAATCCATGGGAGGATCTGCCGGTGTATATCCCGCACCCGCTGATCGGTTTGAAGAGGCTTCGGATTCGGTCGACAGCGCGTATGAGATCCTGAAAAAGGTCGTGGACGAATCACGGGTATGGCGGCTTGATCCGCCGGCCTATATCACAAGTACGGCCCAGCCGATCGATACGAGGTGAAGGCACGCCTCGTATCGTGAACTGGCCCTTCGCGGCCGGGCGCGGCGCCGTGGAAGAAGCGGGGCCGCGTCAAGCTTAGGCTCAGCCACAATGGCAGGCGGGCAGCAGCACAGCCCGCCTGTTTTTTTTCGATAGAACGCGACTAGATCGTGCCTGCAACCTCGATGGACGGCACCAGCGTCCGCTGTACCGATGTCCACATTTTCGGGCTGTTGGCGCACAACAACCCCTTGCGGTCGTCCACAGGGGAATACTCCGTACCATCCAGGCGGCGAACCAGGCCGCCTGCTTCCTGCGCGATCAGAACCCCCGGCGCGTGATCCCAGACCAGGGTACGGTAGAAGAACAGGAAATGCAGTTCGTTCTTCGCAAAGGAAGGATAGTTGTGGCCTGCGCACCGGGTGCGTTCTATGAACAGGAAGGTATCGAGCGCCGCATCTGCGGTGGGCTTAAGCGAGTCCGGGAGGTACCACGTCATGGCCACGCCGCGGGTGCGTTCCAGGGGTAAGGGCGATGGGTCGACGACCAGGCGTTTGGGGTCGGCGCCCTGGCTCGTGCAGTCGGTGTCCAGGGTCGTGGGGCCGGTGCCCAGGCGCGTGGATTCACGGACCGCGTGCTCATCCTGCTCAAAAGCGCCACATCCCCGCTCCGCATTGGTCAGTACACCGCTTAGTGGATTGAGAATCCATGCCCCGATGGTCATCCCCGATTGGATGAGACAGACCATGATGGCGAATTTTGGCTCGCCCGCAGCAAAGTACCGCGTACCGTCCAGCGGGTCGATGACCCAGACCGGGGCGTCCGTGTGCAGGGCGGCCAGCAGACCGGGATCTTCATGGACGCTCTCTTCGCCCAGGACCAGCGAACCTTCGATCAGTCCGGGCAGGTGAGACGCCAGGAACGCCTCGCACCGGGTATCCGCGACCGTTGTCAAATCGCCCGCGCTCTTCTCGGTGACGTCGTCCTGACCCAGGTTCCGCCAGAGCGGCATGACGATCTGGTCGGCCGCCTCGCGAAGGATGGTTTGGACCTGGTCGTGGGGTACGTTCACGGACATCGCCTCCCGTCGGTGTGGCGTTCGTGAGCCTTCATCCTATCGAAAGACAAATTCGAACACGCTTTGCCAGGCCCCCATTTTCTCCTGGTCGGGATGCTCGAGACCATAAGCGTGGAAGAACGGGGCGATCCATACCTCGCCCAGGTTCCTCTGTATCGTCCAGCTCGCAGACACGAAATCCATGTACCGGTCGCCGATTCCCGCGAAACCAAAGTCTATGTAACCGGTCAGCATGCCGTCCTGGAACATGACGTTGGGCAGGCAGTAATCACCGTGGGTGAAGACCAGGTCTTCCTCCTCGGGCAGAGCGGCTCTGACCGCATCGAGTTCTTCCCTTAGACGGTCTCTGGTCCCACCTGCCGGGATCCGATCGTCAAACGAACCTCCGTTGATCAGGCCCTCCGCCCAGGGAAAGAACCGCGACATGCGCCAATCCATGGGACAGGATCCGATATCCAGCGCGTGCGCTTCGCGCAGGCCCCGTGCGAATTCCGCAACGAGACGAGCTGGATCTTTCGTCGCTTCCTGATGAATCCCTGTTACGCCATCCAACTGTGTCATGAGCAGGTATTGCATATCTCCTTCCACGTGAAAACAACGGTATTCGGGTACCGGGAGCTTGTCCTGCAACCACGTCAGGGCCACGGTCTCCGCCAGCAGGTCCGGTTCCTGCGGTCTCAGCCGGACGTCTCGCGTCTTGAGGATCAGACCTGGCTTCCGCCCCAACCGGTGCGTGAAGAGGTACACATTCGAGCACGACTCGGTCCGGAGATTTCGGCCGTCGGAGGAATAACCCCTGAGGCGAGACTGGACGGGATCGGGAAGATCGGCGGGTTCTGGTGATTGAAAACTCATGGCTTACCCGCGTCTGTCGAGGCCGGCAACCTCACCCCGCCTTCCATTCCCCGTCGAAACCCGTATAGCCGTCGGTGAAATGCTTGAGGCGATCAGGAAGACGTTCGGCGAGGGCGGCGGCCGTATCGGGCAACGGCCATGGCGCGTCGATGCGCCAGGATTTGGGGCGGAAACCGATACCGCAGGAATAGCGCCGCTCGCGGGTGGCCATGTTGGCGTGCCAGGTGAGCGCGGCGAAGCAGATCAGGTCGCCGGGGTCGGCGATGACCGGGACGTAGCCGGGCACGGTCATCCCGTCATAGGGGGTATCGGGCGTACCGCCCTCGGGGTACAGGCCGGCTCGATCCGGTCCCATGACGAACCCTTCGGGGCCGTCCCACTCGAGATGGTGCGACTTCTCGATGACCGCGATGCCGCTGCGATCCGGATGGCTTCCGTTGAGATAGAACCATGCGCCACTCGGAATGGGAAACCGGTTCAGGACGTCATTGGCCCGTTGCGGTTTCTCGATGTGACCCCGGTGGTCCTGGTGCCAGCGGCCCATGCCCTCGCCCGGTGTGCGCAGGATGGCCGCGGAGCGATGCAGGCAGAGATCGTCCGTGCCGTGCACGGTGCGAATGAACTGCATGTAGGCCGGGTGGTCGACCAGGTCCCAGACGGGCTCGCTGTCCTCGGCGAAGGCCATGTGATACCGGTTTGATGCCGGGGGCAGGTCGCCTTCCGGATCCAGGTGCCGGTCGATGGAATCCTTCAGCGCGGCGACCATGTCCGGACCGATCAGTTGCTGGATGACGCAGAAGCCGTGTTCATCCAGGCAGGCAAGGGCCGCCCCAATATCATCGCGATGGAAATGGTAGTTGTAGTCGGGCATGGTGTATTCTGCCGCGTCAGCTTCTGGCGTGCTGCAGATACCGTTCGACCTCACCGGGATGGTCCACACCTGTATACGGACCGATCGCGGCTGCGGCCTTTTCAAACGAATCGGTTTCCGTGTCGGCCTTCGACCACGTTGCAGCCAGAAACCGGACTCCAGCTCGAGCTGACGCTTCCAAGTCACTCGTCGAATCACCGACGTAGACAGTCTCGGCCGGCGAAGCCTCCAGGTTGGCCAGCGCCTTTAAGATACCCTCGCAGTCCGGCTTGGGCATGGAAACGTCGTCATCGAAGACCAGCGTGTCGAATGGCGGCAGTGGGACGTGGCGAAGCGTGATCTCCCAGGCGCCACGGCTTTTTCCGGAAACGATTCCCGTCTTGATGCCCCGGCTGCGCAACAATGTCAACAGCCCGTCAACGCCGGGATAGACCCCGTCGAAGTACTCACCGTGAAGCAGGTCATAATTTGCCAGAAACCGGCGATGGGCGGCATCCACTTCGCCAGGTGGTACAAAATGCCCCAGAAGCCGCGGTTCGGAGTTCGGCCGCAACGTCGTAAGACGCTCAGTGGACACTTCGTCGAACAAGATCTCTCTAAGGGTACGTTTCGCGGCCTGAATGTACAGTTCCAACGTGTCGATCAGCGTACCATCCAGATCAAAGAGCACACATCGAATCATTTCCCGTTCGAACTCCGCCTGGCCAACAGGGCCTCGATGGCCCTGGCCGTGTAGCGGTCGATCGGAAGCGCCAGTGCATCTTCCGGGGCCGACCATACGTAGTCCTGCGCTTCTTCGTTTATCTCCACTTCTGTACAGTCGGACCGGCAGATGAAATCCAGGAAAATAAAATGCTTTTTCTTCCAGAAGGCGTCGTCGAAAACGAAATCCTGGTAGAGCAAAAACTCCACGTCATGTATTTCGAGCCCGGTTTCTTCCCGGATCTCTCTGCGCAGCGCTTCCTCCGCCGTCTCCCCGAGTTCGATATGTCCGCCGGGTATGGCATACAGGTCATTGAACTTGTGGGACTTGAGCAGCAGGATCCTGCCCTCGGGATCCTGAATCAGCGCGCCGGCGGTGGGTTCGGGGTACCTGGACTCGTTCAAGAGGACGGGCTCCATTAGGATGGAGAATAAACATCAACCCACTTCCGGAGACGGCCTTTCCGCGATGTCTTCCGACTTCACCCGTTCCAGCATCTGCGACATCTCCCGGACGAGCTCGGGATGGTCACCGTACCGGTTTATCCGTTCCGAAATGTCGACGTCGAGATTGAACAGTTCACCGGGAAAATCGTGGGCGGTATAGCCCCGCTCCTCCTTGAACCAGTCGGGTTCGTTGTTGTCGTCCCCGTCCGGGGCGTCGATGTAGACCCAATCGTCCCTGCGAATGGCGAAGGTCCCGTGGCAACTGTGGTGTATTGCGAAATCCCGCACCGGGGCGTCCGTATCACCCTGCAGCAGCGGCAGCATGCTTACACTGTCCTCGCCTTCGTCCTCGCGCAGACCGAAGTCGGTAATCTCTGCGCAGGTCGCCATGAAATCGCCCAAGGTAGTAAGCTGGTCGCAGACCGAACCGGCGGGCACAACACTCGGCCACCGGGCAAGGAAGGGAACGCGGTGTCCGCCCTCCCACACGTCGCGCTTGACGCCGCGCAAGTTCCCCATGCTGTAGTGGCCGTGTATACGTGCGTGCTCGTAGCTTCCGCCGTCCGCGGCCGGGGCGCATTCCGGCCCGTTGTCGCTCGTGAAGATCAGCAGGGTGTCGTCGGCGATGCCGCGGCGCTCCAGGGCCGCCATGATCTGGCCCACCACCCAGTCCACCTCGCACACGAAGTCGCCGTATAGCCCCGAGCCGCTGCGGCCGATGAACGGCGCATTGGGCACGATGGGCGTGTGAGGCGACGTGAGCGGGAAGTAGAGGAAAAACGGATCGGGTCCGGAGGATTCGATGTAATTTACCGCGCGGCGTATGAATGCGGGGATCATCTCCTCGAGCGACCAGCCGGGTTTTGCGGCGCCGGGCCATCCGAACATGTCCTCGGGCTTGGTTACCGAAGGCTCCCCGGCGAGGCGGTCCTGCTCGAACCAGGTGTAGGGAGGGAAATTCGGTACGTCCACGCCGAAATAGGTGTCGAACCCGCAATCTACCGGCCCGCCGCGCATGGGCTGGCCGAAATCGACCTGCCGTTCCCGTTCCTCCCGCAGTTCCCGGTCCAGCCTGCCCACTGCCGTGCCCTCGTGGGCGGGCTTCCCGTCCGTGGTGGCCCACTCCCAGCCCAGGTGCCATTTCCCGATGCAAGCAGTCCGGTATCCTTGCTGGCGTAGCAACTCCGCCGCCGTGAGCCGCCCGGGTTCGATCAGCGGCGGATCGTAGGGCCACAGGACGCTGTTCTGAAGGGGCGTGCGCCAGCAGTACCGGCCGGTCAGCAGGGCGTAACGGCTCGGCGTGCATACGCTCGACGGGGCGTGGGCGTCGGTGAACCGCATGCCTTCCCCGGCGAGCATGTCCAGGTGGGGCGTCGGGATCTTCGAATCGGGGTTGTTGCACCCCATGTCGCCGTATCCCATGTCGTCGGCGAGGATGTAGATGATGTTGGGCGTGGAATTGGGCATGGTCAGGTTATGATGGTCATGGAAGCAGTCTGGCACGACCCGCTTCCGGTTGATGTGGTAACAATTAACGTTGGCGTAACCGATGGCGAAGATGTTTGAGCAGCTGCTGGCGAATTCATCCTGTACCTAATATGGCAGGTCTGTAAGTTAATGACAAGAAGCATGGTCCTGAACGTTAAATGAATCGCATCGCCCGCCGCGGCCCGGGGCCCACACATGAGACTCAAACACGAAGACGGCTGGAACATACCGGCGTCCAACCCCTTCTATCCGCCTCTGCCGGCGGTCTACCGAAACGTGCGGTTCCAGTTTGTCTTCTTCCACGCCGAACCGGCCGCGGTTCAGCGTTTCCTGCCTGAGCCACTGGAAGCGGCGGAGGACGGGCTGTGCGTGGCCTCCGGATTGGAGGTACCCGATTGTGAGCACTACGGGTCCTTCGAAGAGTCGTTTATCGTGATGAAATGCCATTTCCGGGATCAAACCGGGTACTACTGTTCCCATGTATTCCATAACGGCCCCGCCGGCATCGCCGCGGGCCGGGAGATTTACGGGACGCCGAAGGTGTACGCGGACATGAAGGTGACCCATGACGATCGGTCCATGGTGACGGAAACTTCCTATGGCGGTGTGCCCGTGTTGAAGATCAGTTCGACCATGTTCGTCCGTGCCGCCCACGACGCCCACGACGCGCACGACGCGCACGACGCGCACGACGCCATGCCGGCCCTTACCCCGGCCTGGCGGTTGAAGATCATCCCCCGGGCAGACGGTCCGGGGTCTGCGATAAAGCAGTTGATCGACTGCACCGAAACGGCCCAGAACGTGGAAGTGCATTCGGCCGCGCAGGGGAAGGGCACTATCGATCTCGGTGTCGCCCCGCGGTGCGACCTCACGCCGCTGGCGCCGCTCGAATACGGAGACGCTTTCCACATGGAGAGCAGCTATTCCGAGGGATATGCACGGATTGTTTACGACTACCTGAGTGAGGATTCGTGACGTATGGAAGACAGGCTGATGGTCGGCGTCCTCTATCCTGCGTATTCCGCGGAAGACGACTACCCTCGTCTCGGCGCCGCATTGAAGCCAGCGGTGGATGTCCGGGTGGTGCATACCGAAAGCCCTAACCTGCATCGTATCGACGAGACGCAGGTCACCGGCAGCCGGGAACACCTGTTGGCGGGCGCGGAGGAACTGCGTCCCCACGAAGTCGATATCTGCCTTTGGGCCTGCACCAGTGCAAGCTTCGCGTTCGGTGTGGAAGGTGCGCGTCGCCAGGTGAAGGATCTGGCAGATGCGCTCGGTGTACCGTCATCGAGTACGTCGCTGGCCTTCCTCAGCGCATGCAGAGCCCTCGGTTTGAAACGGGTCGCCGTGGCCGCGACCTACCCCGAAGCACTGTCATCACTCTTCCGGGATTTCCTGGAGACGGATGGCAGGGAAGTGGTCCACCTGGGATGTCTTGATGTATGGTCGGGGGACGAATCCGCGCTTATCGGTCGCGAAGAGGTGCTGCGCTTTGCCCGGGCCAACGATCATCCCGACGCGGAAGCCGTACTGATTCCAGACACCGCGCTGCACACCGCAGGATTTCTGCAGGAGCTCGAAGCTGCGGTGGGCAAAACGGTGTTGACCGCGAACCAGGTGACGATGTGGGAGGCCCTGCGGCTGGCGAACAGGTCGGCGCCACAGTCCAAGCTGGGTCGGTTATGGAAGTCGTGGCATGCCGCTGATCTTGACGGATAGTATCCGGACGGATGTGTTCGAAAGGGAAAGAACCAGTTTTGCCTGAAACCAGGATGCTTTACAAGGACGATAGGAGACCGGCATGGATCGATTTATCGAAGTGACCTTGAGAAAACGCGGTGTGAGTTGCGTCGCACGGCTGCTCGATGACCTTGCACCGAAGACGTGCGAGGCGATGTGGAATGCCCTGCCGCAGGAGAATGATGCCTATCACGCCAAGTACGCGAGCAACGAGGTCTATACCCTTGTCCCACCCTTCGCGGCGTGCGAGCCAGGTATGGAGAATCCCACTATTACCCCGATCACCGGCGACCTGCTCTACTTCTACTTCCCGCCCGGCGCCGTCAACGTCCCATTGTTGTGTGAGGCCGCCTTTAGCACGGGCCTGGTCGATCTCGCGATCTTCTACGGTCGGGATAATCTGATCCTGTCGCCCAACATGGGGCTGGTCCCCGGAAATCGTTTCGCCGAAGTCACGGAGAACCTCGAGGAGATGGTGGAGGCGTGCAACAGCGTCTGGCGCGAGGGATTCGTCGGAGAGCGGCTGGCGTTCTGCCGAGTGGAGTAGATCGAATCCGTTCCTTCGTCGAGTCGCTCTTATGGGTTCTTTGTAGGATGAAACGGGCGTTGGGGGACGTATTCCGACCGCGTGATCTCGAAATCTAACTTTCCGTCCGACGATTCACCAGCGATCGTCAGTCCGCAGGCTTGCCATAGCGCGACGGAACGGGCGTTGTCCGCGGAAACATCCACGGGACGAAGCCGGTCGATTTCCAGCATCTGAAACGCATATTCCATCAAACAGCATACTACTTCCTTGCCGTATCCCCGGCCCCACAAGGACTTGTCCCAAATCCCGATCGGCATGCGCATCACCTTCTCGCCCACGACTTTCGCGCGGTCCAGATTCATCCACTGAAGGCAAACTTCGCCGATCGTCCGGCCGCTCGCCCTTTCCACGATGGCAAAGAGGAACCCTTGCTCCGCCATGATCCTGCCCACCCGTTTGAGTGAATTCGCCGTCGGAGGCTCGTCCGGCGGTTCTCCTTCCATGGCATTCAGGAATTCGGGATCCTGGTAATAGGCCGCCGCGACCTCGAAATCCGCCTCCCGGAAAGGACGAAGACGTAGGCGAGCGGTTTGCAGATGTATCTGGTGTCCGGCAAAGGGATCTGACATGTCCGAATGATGTTCCCAGTCCGAATGATGTTTCTTGACTTTGGCTGCACGTGAATACGTCTCGAATTCGTCTCAACCCAAACTCAACAGGCCAGGCAGTTCGGTTAATGAGCGGATTTCATAGTCGGGTTTGATACCCGTATCGTTGGACGCGCCATGGCGGTTCAGCCACACCGCGCGTATCCCGACGGCCTGCGCGCCTTCGATGTCGGATTCCAGCGAATCTCCCACGTGTAGCAGTTCGTCCAGACTACAACCCGACTGTTCGACCGCAATCTGAAACGTCCTCGGATCCGGCTTCTCAATACCGATATCCTGGGCATAGACGGAAAAGTCAAAACGATCCGCGAGTCCGAAGTACTCCGGGTAGTTGTTGCCGTTCGACAGCAGACCGAGTTTGAAGCACGGACCGAGGGCATTGAGCATGGGGACGACATCTTCGTAAGGCTCGAGGTCGTTGTACCGGTGCTCCAGGTATACTTCGTTGAGACGCGTCGAGAGATCGGGGCCCGTGTATCCGACATGATCAAGCATCCGGAGGAAAGACCTCCGCCGGATCTCGTCGAAGTCTCTCACATTTCCCGTGTAACCTTTCTCTTCCCGATCGCGAATAGACCACATCTCCTCTACCGTCAGGCTCCTGGTTCGCAAGCCCGGTACGCGCTTAATCAGTTCATCGCGAACGGACTCCATGGATCGCATGATGATCCGGTCCGTGTCGATCAGGGTCTGGTCGACGTCGAAGGAAATTGCGGTGATGTTCAAGAAGATGTCACCCGTTTCGAATCTGGATGAGGTCGAACCTCGTGCGCCAGTCGATCTGAGAGTTCGTCTTCGGCAACATCAAGCGCATAGTCCATCTGAATGCCCATCCAAAATTGGGGCGGCATGCCGAAGTAGCGCGCCAGTCTAAGGGCGGTATCGGCGGTAATTACTCGCTTCCCAAGGACGATTTCGTTGATGCAACGTGCGGGTACGCCCATGGAAAGTGCAAGCCGGTTCTGACTCAGATTCATCGGCTTAAGGAACTCTTCCATAAGAATCCCGCCTGGGTGTACAGGAGCCAGTTTCTCATTACGCATGGCACGGTCTCCAAATGATATTCCACGATTTCAACATCGTATGCATCGCCGTTTCTCTACGTGAAGCATATACGCCACTTTGCGTTTATCCTTATGCTGTACTGGCCAGCGCGATCGCCGCACTTTAAGTACAACGCTTACCGTTAAACGACAAGAGATATAGCCGTACATTGATACCCATTTCTTCTTCGTAAATGAATGGGCGAGACCCTACGCACGCCCCGGCAACCACTCTTCCCGGATCCACTCGTTCCACCGGCGTGCGAGATCCAGCCTGGATGCGCGGCGGTCGTCGGAATAGAACGGCTCACCGTGCCTGTAAGGCGGCTTCACATCCAGCCGATGGCCTGTTATCGCCTCCAGGGCCACTCTCCGGGCTCCAAAGCTCGAGATTCGATTCGCCCAGGCGTCCTCCTCCATGCCGGCCAGGATTGCGCCGGCCATTCGCGGGTCCGCCATCCGTCCGGCGAGTTGAAGAGCCGCGTAGCGGACATCCGGATTCGTATCGTTGAAGAGGTCCGGCAACACCTTGGCGCTGTCGGACCACAGATCCGAATGATTGCACAGCAGGTATATGATGGCGGCGCGGACGAAGGGAGAATCGTCTCTGAGCGCTTCGAGAATCTCGGAAGCGTTTACCGGAGAGGTTCCCATGGCAAGGGCACACAGCGCAGCGGCGCGGACGCGGGGATCCGGATGTCGCAAGCACGTCCGGAAGGGTATCAGGACTTCGTCCGGCAGCGCGTCCTCGCCCCCAACGTAAGATAGGATGGCCGCTATCACGTGTTCCGGATCGCTATCTCCCAGCATCCCCAGTCTGGACGCTACCGATAGCGAGCGTAACACGGTCCGGATCTGGCGGGGCCAGATTACGTGGTCACGCCGGACTGCCGATGGCTTCGAGCCCAGGGCGGCCCGGACCGAAACGAGGCCGGCGCGCAGGTCGGCCCACCCCGGCTGATGCATGGACGATTCGATGAGGGCCGATTTCATTACCTGGCTCGTCCATTCGGGCCGCGCCTGCCACAGACAGGCCGCGGCGCCGAGGACGATCGGTCCGGCAAACGAGGTCCCGTGCAGCCGCGCATATCGGTTCGGCAGTTCATCCGTCTTTCCATAGTAGTGTTGCTCGATCTCTTCGTCGGTCCCATGGGGCAGCACGATGTTTGCAGCCGGAGCCAGGATTTCCGGTATCCACTTACCTTCGAAAGTCGTTCCCCGGCATCCGGGAAAAACTCCCGCGCTCCGGGGAGCCCCATTCGATGGAATCACGACCCCGCCGACAGAAAGAACGGAAGGGGCCGCTGCTTCTGCCATAGCGACCGTCCGGTCGGGAATGTTACCCGAACCGGATACAAGAAGCACCCCCTCGGACGCGATTTCTTCACACAAGATCTTGACGGCGTCCGTCTGCCAGGGCAGAAGACTTGCGTCTATAACGCTTTTTCTTGCCGATAAAACCCCCCGTATCTCATACTTCCGCCAGTTGTCCCTGATCCACTCCAGCGATCTTACGTGTGCTTCTTCGCGTTTTTCCGGCTGCCGGCTCTGGCCAGGGAAATACTGGGCGATGAGAAAGAGTTCGGCATCCGGAGCCAGACCCTTGAACAATCCCCAGGATTCGGCACCGGAGCCCGCCGCGGCGGCCGCGGCCCAGAGCCCGTGCGCGCCGCCTTTCCACGGTCCGGGTTCGGCGGTGAACTCCTTGGGTTCCGGATCTGGATCCATCACCATTACTTTGTACGTCGTGCGGTGTGGGTTCGCGGTTATATCGGGGTGATTCGGGAAATCGCCGTCGACGACGGCGATACGGACGCCTTTTCCCGTCAACTCTTCGGGTACGTTCAGGAAATCCCGCAACGCTGGCCACATATACCCTCCCTGACCGGTATCTCGTAGATGGGGTGATCAGTCACAACGGCATGAGTGCCAGGTATCGCTCTGTATTGACTTGCCTGGCCGGGTTTTAGTTTCGTCCACAAAGGTATTCACGTTCTTTTTTCAAACGGTTTCTCATTGTGACTCGTCGTAATAAGTAGAGCGCCACTCGCGGCAGACCGTCCTGGACGCCAGGTCGCCGTAAACATGAGAACCGCTTCGATTTCATTTGCTTTCAGGTTGATGATCGGATCCGCGCATGACTGTCGGTGATCTTTATGAAACGTATGCCGCTCAACTGATGAAGCACGCTCGACGGCTGACCGCGGACCAAGACAACGCGGACGATCTGCTACAGGAAACGTTCATTCGGGCCATGAGAAACCTCAGTCTGCTCAAATCACTGTCGCCCCACCGGAGACGTGCCTGGCTGTTCCGGACCATGGGCAATCTGTTCGTGGACAAGCAGCGTACCCGGCAAAGGGAAAGGGCATTTCTAGGGACATTACATCATATCCTAAAGGAGGAGTCGATCCACAAAACCGCCGGATGGCGGTCTGATTCGGATGCACGTTTATTCGAAACGATCAGCTTACCGGAGATGATGAGGCACATACCGGAGAAAGATCATGATCTCTTTCATATGCGTTTCGTGATGGGGATGACCAGCGAGGAAATCGCCAGTCGGACGGGTATTCCGGCTTCCACGGTCCGTTTCCGCCTGCACGTGGCCATCAGGAAGCTGCGTGCGCGAAAAACCCGATTCGCCTGACGATGCCCCGGCATCGAATACACGGAAAGTACGATGCCGAGGCGGCCCAGTTGTAAATTCCCGATTGCGGATGCATGCCAAAGCACAGGAGGAAAACGATGAACCTCGAAGAACGCGACCCCCGTTCAGTTCGGCTAAACTGCGGTAACCTGGACATGCGGGAAACCACGGAACAGGTGGCGTCCAGGATCTTGCATATCAATGCCGGCAACGTACTCGTGACGCCGGAAACCAGGGGCTATCTGTCTATGTTTTCCAACAACCTGGGAAACGTGATTGAGGTCTCCAAAGAAGGCAGGCTGAAGACGGTCATGTCAGATGAGATCATGGGCCGGGATGCGTTTTCCGGCGGAGAAGAGCCGTTTCTTGTCATAAACATGAGCAACATCACGCTGGAACCGGATGTCACCGCCGAGGGAGTGAACGAATCATGGAGTGAAATCATCAACATGGGGACCATCCTGTATCCGGAGCACGTGGCCGGGCCGATTACGACCAAACTGACGTCCAATATGGGCGAACTCACGTCGTACAGGGCCTCTGCGCAACTCGTTCACGGCGACGTCGTGCTGGATGAAGTCTATCTGGCATCGCTGGCCGATAGCGCGGACCTTGTCATCACCGGGAGTCTCCGGATTCCGGAGCCTGTGCCGGACGACGCGCTCGACCGGAAGATCAATACCGTCCACGTCAGGGGCAATGTCCTCTGCTGCGCGGAAAACGTCCGTGTGCTTCGTTCCAAGTATGATTCCGGGACCCGTACTCCAGAGACGGCCGTCGTGCCTGAAGAACATGAACTGGTCGAACGCGACCTGTCGCTGACCGCCGGAAGCATCCGGTCATGGAAGGGGAGAAAGGTCTACGCCAGCGGCAACGTCACCATTCAGGAGAATGTGGACGCAGACGCATTGGCCAGGGCGCTCGACAGACTCGTCTGCGCGGGCAGGGTCCTGTGTCCGGAACCGCTGGGCGAAGTCTTCTCGGGCATATGCGATACATTGAACACCGATGTCATCTTCTATGGCGGCGCTCTCTGGGCCGTGGAGACCGATCTTACGCTACGTCAGTCGCGCCTGGATCTGATCGACGGGACCGCCACGTTGTACAATTCGGGAAACGTGACCATCGATGAAGACGTGGACGCCAGGATGCTGTATGATCGTCTGGTCGCAGTTTACAACTGGGGTACGATAACCTGCTTTCCGGACCAGATGAGCGCGGTAGAAGCAAGAATGGTCGTCAATGAAGGCACGATGCACGAGGCGGCCGAAGAGGCGGAAAGTGACGATGAAGCGCAGGGGGAGCAAGAAGAGCACGAGGAGCACGACGACGGAACACTCACCATCAACGCCGGGAACTACAAGCTGTAGCCGGGAACCACAAGCTGTGGCCGGGAACCACAAGCTGTGGCCGGGAACCACAAGCTGTGGCCGCGGCGAACGGCCGCCGGCAGCGAATCGCGGATACACACCACGAGTCGTTTTAGTTATATTTGACATTTGTCCGATGAGAATCGTCTAACAGACGGGATTATACGGGCCTGACGCTTCCGCATCATTACACGCCGAATACCCCGAACGACCGGGATAGTCGAGCTTGCCGGGACAGCGCCATGTTCAGAAACTACCTGGCCACCGCGATAAGGCACCTGCTCAGGTACAAAGGCTATTCGGCGATCAACGTGCTGGGACTGGCCGTCGGCATCACCAGTTGCATTCTAATCATGCTCTACGTGCAGGACGAGCTCAGCTACGACCAGCACCATGAGAAGAAAGATAGAATCTACCGCCTGGTGAAAACCGACACCGCGGATGGCAAGATCAACGAGTCGGCGTTTACCCCTCCCTCCTGGGCGCCGGTACTGGCGATGGAATACCCCGAAATCGAGCATTTCACCCGGCTTAAGCCCCCGAACTCACGTTGGCTCGTTCGGTACGGCGATAAGCGGTCATATGAGAAACACTTTGTCGTGGCGGATTCATCGGTCTTTGACATTTTCACCATCCCGCTCGTTCAGGGCAATGCGAAAACCGCCCTGGCCGAGCCCCATGCCGTGGTGGTTTCAGAATCCATGGTTAGGAAGTACTTCGGAGATGAAAACCCCATCGGCAAAGTGATCGCCGCGGACGACAAGTACATGTTTACGGTCACGGGGATCATGCGGGATCTGCCGACGAACTCGCATTTCCGAGCGGACTTTTTGGCCTCCTTTGCCACAACGGCCGCGGCGGGCATATATTTCGAGCCGACCACGATACAGAACCTGAATTCCACCATGTATACCTACCTCCTGCTCAAGGAAGGATATACAGCCGGCGATCTGGAAAGAAAACTCCCCCAGTTTATGGACAAGTACTTCGGCGAGCGCCTCAAGTCCGTCGGGGTCGAAATGAGACCCAATCTGCAATCTCTCACCGATATCCACCTTCATTCGAATCTGAATAACGAGATCGAAGCGAACAGCGATATCCGGTACGTTTACATCTTCTCCTCGGTGGCCGCTTTCATACTGCTCCTCGCCTGCTTCAATTTCATGAACCTTTCCACTGCCCGCGCCGCCCGGCGGACGCAGGAGGTCGGCATTCGAAAGGTACTGGGCGCCCACCGGGTTCAACTGTTCAGGCAGTTTGTCGGCGAGTCGGTCTTGTTCTCTTTCGTTGCGCTGGCCGTGGCGCTGGGGCTGGTCCACCTGCTTCTGCCACAGTTCAACCAGTTGTCCGGCAAAGTGCTGGAGATGAATTACGAATCCGCCTGGTTGCTTCCCGCCCTGGCGGCCATCGCTTTTATTACGGGACTCGCTGCCGGCGGGTACCCCGCCTTCGTCCTCGCGTCCTTCAGGCCGGCGGCGGTGGTGGGTGGCGCGTTGAATGCCGGCGTTTCTCAATCGGTGCTGAGAAAGGCGCTGATCATCTTCCAGTTCGTTGTTTCGATCATCATGATCATTGGTACCGCCGTGGTGCTAGATCAGGTGGAGTACATACAGAGCAAGAAGCTTGGCTTCGACAAAGAACACCTGGTGGTCATACGACTTCCCGATCAAGCGGCCGTGCTCGGCTATCCCGCCTATAAGCGCGGAGCCATGCAGTATCCGGAAATCGTAAACGTAAGCTCATCGGCCAGTGTGCCGGGTACGCCAACCTCGTTCAATCTGATTCAACCCGATGGATTCCCCGAGGATCAGTCGCCCCTGGTCTCCACGATCTGGGCGGACTTCGACTTCGTGGAAACTATGGACATCGAAATCAAGTCCGGCCGTTCGTTATCGCGTGAATTCGTCTCGGACAACAACGCCGTGATGATCAACGAAACCGCCGCGCGAACCTTCGGATGGGAAGATCCCATCGGTAAGACCTTCAGTTATCCAGGCGCACCCGATACCTATCCACCCAGGAATGTCGTTGGCGTCATGCGTGATTTTCACCAACAGTCTCTGCATCAACGCATTGAGCCATTGATCGTAATGTACTGGAATGAAGGCAGGTTCATGGTGGTCAGGCTGCGGGGACAGAACCTTCCCCACGGACTTGAAATCCTTCGGGACCAGTGGCGGGAAACGTATCCAGGCCACCCCGACATGGATTTCTACTTCCTGGACCAGGAACTCGAGCGACAATATGCCGCCGAGCAAAGGCTGGGATCCGTCTTCATCGCCGGCGCGGTGCTTTCCATTCTGATCGCTTGCCTGGGACTTCTGGGACTCGCGTCCTACATGGCGGAGCAGCGGACCAGGGAGATCGGTGTACGCAAGGTCCTCGGGGCTACGATTTCAAACGTTGTCCTGCTGCTGTCGAAGGAATTCACCAGGCTCTTTACGCTTGCGTTCGTCATCGGCGCTTCGGCTGGGTATTACGTGATGCAGGCGTGGCTGGACAACTTCCCCTACCGCATCGAACTGAGTATATGGATTTTCGTGTCTGCCGGCCTTGCGGCGCTTCTCATCACCTGGCTGACGGTGGGATACCACGCGCTGAAGGCCGCCACGGCCAACCCGGTAGATGCGTTGCGGGCGGGGTGAAGTTGCCGGGAACTCACGTATCTTTCTCCTGACTACAGTTCAGTATGCCTGACCGTCGTTTACAATTCGATGCCCACACTACGAGGCTCGATCACTTCCAACTCACTGGCCTCCGACCGCATGGCGTGATACAGATCCCAACGTAGCTGGAGATTAAGCCAGAACGAGGGCGACACGTCGAAGTACTTGGCCAGCCGCAGCGCCGTGCTTGGTGTAACACCGCGTCTTCCGTTGACCAGTTCGTTCACGCGCTGGTACGGAACGTTAAGGGCGGCAGCCAACTCACGCTGCGTCAACTTCATCGGAATAAGGAACTCCTCCAGCAGCATCTCACCCGGATGGGTCGGAATACGATCTGTAGGAACACGTACCATAATGAACACCTCACAACGCGGTTTAGTGATAATCAACGATTTCAACATCCCGAGGACCAGCATCTGACCAAACGAAGCACACGCGGTATTGGTCGTTGATTCGAATGCTGTGTTGCCCGAAACGCGCACCCCGCAGGGCCTCGAGACGATTGCCAGGGGGACGGTTCATGTCGCCTAGTCTATCTACCGAATCCAGCTGTTCAAGTTTACGTACGGCAACAGACCACAGTGAGGAAGGACATGTGGATCGCGCCGCGCGTGTTTCCCGTCCATTAAAGATATCCTCAGTGCCATTACCCCGGAACGAAATGATCATAGTAGCATAATAGCCCCGCATCCATGCTACGTCAACAGAGCAGATTACAGATGACCCATTCAGACCTATTCAAAAACGACAGCGCACTGGCCGAACGCATCCGCCGCACCTTTGACCTCGGCAGTTCTGTGCTTCCACTTCGCAAGATTGGTACGGGTTTTAAAAGCGTCGTCCTGGGAAGTCCCGCTGGCCTGGTCTTCCGGGTGGCGCTGAACAGCAAGGCACAAAAAGGACACAGAAGGGAGTGTTACATCCTCCCAAGGCTCAAGTCCCACCTTCCCTTTGAGGTGCCGGATATCCTGGGTTATTGCGAGGCAACGGACGACTTCCCGTTCGGTGTCATGATGCAGAAGGAAATCGAGGGGCCAAATCAAAGCACAGTGTTAAATCGATCAACGCGGGCTCAGCCGATCGCGTCTTCAATTGGAGTGTTGATTCATGCCATACAGAAGATCAGGGAGGACGATCTGCCGGACCTGCCATCATCCGACGCTCCCCGGCCCGAGGAGACCTGGTCATATGCGCAATCCTACCTGGAATCGACCCTTACGCCACGCGAACTGGGCACAGTTGAAGACTGGTGGGAGCAGTACTGCCGGGACCTGGAACGAGTTCGTCCGGACCCCCGGTTTATTCACGGTGACCTGTGGCAAGAACACGTACTGTTCAACTCGGCCGGTGAGCCAAGGATCACCGGGGTTCTCGACTGGGAACACGCGGGATTCGATGATCCAATGATCGATTTCGTGCCACAGATGCGCCTGGGTCGTGAATATATGACCTGCATGCTTGAGGCATACCAGGCGAAGGGAGGCGAGTTTGGCTCTGAAGCCCTTTCGCGCGTTGAACTGCACCTACCCTACAGGGAACTCGGCGGGCTGTGCTATTGCCTGGAGACCGGCGACATGCGTGAAGCTCAGTGCTGTGTAGAGAAGTTCAAAACTGTGCTGGGGCCGTTTGAACAGATTGCCAGGTAGATTGTCGCATCCTTCTGACAAGAAAAGGCAACCCCATCATTCAGTACTCAATCGTGACAACCCGGGATGTTGAAGACCTGCTCCTCAGCCTCGGTCTGGATCATGGCCGGATCCACCCCATCACGGGCGGCTGGTCCTACTGGACTTTCGAAGTCGAGCAAAGTGGCCACGATGAATACGCAGAGTCCTCGACTCCGGGCTGGATCTTTCGATTCCCCAGAAACGGCGTCGTCGCGGAAAACCTGCAAAAAGAGCAGGCGGTTCTGCCCGTTGTCGGCCCTCGGGTAGACTTTGCGGTCCCGCGTTTCGAGCATATGGGAACCTGGCGCGGCCAGCCCTATGCAGGGTACCGGCGGATTCCCGGTTGTCCCCTGTCCGGCCGCCCATTTACCGGTCGCGATCTATCCGACGCAACCGCCAGATCCATAGCGTCCGCGCTCTCCGCACTGCATGGCATACCCGCCTCGCTGGTCGCCGAGGCCTGTGCCGTGGAACCCACCGTCGATGGGTGGCGGCAGCGCTACCGTGCACTGAGAGATGAAGTCCGTGTCAGCGTGATGCCACAGCTAGAATCGACCACCGCTGCCGCGGTCGAACGCGGTTTCAACCGGTTTCTCGACGAGGAACTCGCTACGCTCGATGCCGTCGCCCCGGTGCACTGCGACCTGGGCTGCGAGCACATCCTGGTAGGCGATGACAGAGCCACCGTGACCGGACTCATTGATTTCGAAGACGTGACCGTCGGCGATCCGACCATCGATTTCGTCGGAGTCTACGTCACGTATGGCATGGAGACCGTTGAGAGGATTCGAGACGGCTATCAGCACGGGACAGGCGGTCATCGCGCGTCGGGCGGTCATCACGCGCAAGACTTCCAGCACTCACTGGACGCCCAGCGCTCGTCAGGCGGTCATCACCCATTGGACGTCAATTTCGCGAACAGGCTCCGCTTCTACACCTGGATGGCTTCCTGTCACGGGATCATCTACGGGCTGGAGGAAGGAAAGGAGGATCTCGTGGAGGAAGGCATATCGGGATTGCGGGCACGGCTGGGCCAAGCCGGATTGCTTTGAGCGGCGCTTCGTTAGTGACCGCGGCCGACTCATTCATCCCTCAGCGTGTCCACCGGGTTCGCCCGGGCCACGCCGACGACACGGAAACTCACCGTCATCAAGGCGATGGCCAGGACGATCGCACCGGCGGCAATAAAGGCGGCCGGACCAACGTCCGCCCGATAGGAGAACAACTGGAGCCATTGACGCATGGCGAAGTAGGCGATGGGCGCGGCCAGTACCGTAGCGATCAGCACGAGGTAGACGAACTCCTTCAGGAGCAGGCCGGTCGACTGAACGACCGTGGCGCCCAGAATCCTCCGCATGCCGATTTCCCGCGTGCGTCGCGCCGTCATGAATGAGGCCAGGCCGAACAGCCCGGCACAGGCCATGAAGACCGCAACAGACGAAAAAACGCCGAAGACCTCGCGGAGTGTCACTTCGGCCGCGTAGAGCCTGTCGTAATCCTCGTCGAGAAACGAATACACCATGGGAACGTCCGGCATCTGTTGCTTCCAGGTTTCCTGGATCCATGAGACGGTGCCGGTCACGTCATCTGAACGGATTCGGATCGCGTAGAAGGGCAGGTTTTCTCGGGGCCAGTGCCTGATAATCATCGGTTCGATGCGATGGTGCAGCGACCGCATGTGGAAATCCGCGATCACGCCAATGATCCGGCGATCGTGCGCCCAGGGATGGCCGATGTGGATCAGGACCTCCTGATCGATGGCCTCTTCGGGGGCGTTCCATCCCAAAAGCCGCATGGCGGTTTCGTTGATCATCACGGCTTCCCGCCGGTCCGCCAGGCGCGAACTCGACAGCCTCCGGCCGGCCAGCAGCTCCATCCCGAATACTTCGACGAAATCGTCGGTGATCGCCCAGTCGAGCATGTTCTGCGTTTCCGCCTGCGGCCGGTCGGTCCTTCGCGTCCCCGTTGTGGCGAGCAGACCCTTGCGCCCCGTGCGGCCGGGCAGCATCAGGGTGGTACCGACGCTTTCGATTTGAGGAAATTGCTCGAGCGTTTCCCGGAAAACCGGGTACTGGTCCACGAAGGTTGGAAAACTGGACGGCCCCACGAGCACCCGTGCCGGCTGCAGCCCCAGCCGCTTGCCCTGTATGTAGTCCAGCTGCGCGGTGAACACCCACGTGCTGCCGAGCAGCAGGATCACCATCATGCACTGGCCCATGACCAGCAGCCTTCGTACGAAGTGCCGGGTTGCACCGATCACGTTCCTGCCCTTCAGGTGTTGCGCCGGCGTAAAGGCCGCCGTGAAAAAGGCGGGATAGCTGCCGGAAATGAATCCCACCAGGAGGGTTACCGCGGCGATGCCCGTCCAGAATGACCAGGAGCGGAAGATGTCGAGTGCGATGGTCTTTCCCGTGAGGTCCTGGAAGAGCGGCAAACTGATCGCGACGAGGACCAGTGCGGCTACAATGGCGACGCACGTGATTGCAAAGGACTCGCCCATGAACTGGCGGACCAGCTGCCCGCGGTTCGCGCCGAAGGCCTTCCGCAGCGCAACCTCCCGGTTACGCGTGAGCGAACGGGCGGTCGCCATATTCATGAAGTTGAAACAGGCCAGCAGGACGATGACGACGGCCAGCGCACCGAGCAGCAGCAGGTAGGTGCCGTTGCCGTTCTCTCCGGCCTCGTTCTCGAGTTGGGAGTAGAGGTAGATGTCGGTCAGCGGCTGTAACCCGGGGATCATCGTGATGTTTTCCGCTTCCCAACGCGTGCCGAACCGGTCTTCCAGCACATCCGGGAGTTTCTGCGCGAAGGCGATGGGATCCGCATCCACCGACAGCAGCAGGTAGGTATAGAACGAAGGCCAATCCCACTGCTCCAGGTAATCATTTCCCAGGATACCGAGCGACCCCTCGATCCCGAGGAAGAAGTCCGCTTGGAAATGCGAGTGCTCGGGCAGATCCAGCATCACCCCGGTGACGGTGAAGGGATACGTATCCAGCGTAATGGTCTCACCGAGCGGATCCGCGTTCCCGAAGTACTTGCGCGCCATCAATTCGGTGATGACCACCGTCCCCGGATCCTTCAGCGCCTGCGCGGGATTGCCCCGCACCAGGGTAAAGGTAAAAACATCGAAGACTTCAGGATCCGCCCAGAATACGCGGTCTTCGAAGTACGCCTGGTCTTCGTACCGTATAATCCACCCACCGAAGGGCGGACTGAGACGGGCGAATGACTGAACTTCAGGAAGGAGTTGCTGTATGGCAGGCCCGAGCACCGGGGTCGTCTTCGCGTTGGACCCGTTCACGACGCGGTAGATGCGGTCCGCGTTCGCATGATACCGGTCAAAGGCACGCTCGTCCTGTATGTACAGCCCGATGAGGACCGCACAGGTCATGCCTACGGCCAGATTCAGGACATTGAGCGCGGCATAGGGTTTATGCCTGAGCAGATGTCTCGCACTGATCGTGAAGTAGTGTTTCAGCAAGACGCGACTCCGTTACCGGGCATGCAGCATTTCCATTGTATCCTCGCCCTGAATCCGGTTCTCTTCCATGATCTGAAGCAGGATGCCGGTGTCGGTTACATGTCTGTATGTATTCCACGTTTTGCGGATGCACACATCTCCCAGCACGTCTCTTACCGCGGCGACGTACAAGTCGTCTTCGAATCCTGAACTTTCGACCAGGGTTCCGTCGATATCGAATATCACGGCGATTTTTGAAGTCGTTTTCATTTCGAATAGTTGTACAATTGTACAATGCTATATTTGACAGGCATAGTGTTCAGTCCCGTGTTTACGCACGGTCTGGCACCGGTTTAAGATCGGTCCTGGTCTCAATAGTAATGGACATTCCCGGCGTGTCGTGCTATTTTCAGGCGGCTTTGTGATGGACAGGTCATCATCGGTAACTGAATCGCTATCGGGTCGAAGTTGCGCTACACTGATGCTGAACTGATTTAGAAAACACGGAACTGATACAAAAGCCACGAGATATTGGCAAAGTAACAAGGGGAATCGATCCCTACAAGTCCCACAAGGAGAATACGGAAATGTTAGTCAAACTGGCGCTGCCGAAGGGAAGCCTGCAGGAATCCACCTTTGAGCTCATGCGGAAGGCGGGGTTTCATTGCACGGTCAGCAGCCGGTCCTATTCCCCCTGGGTGGACGATGAAGAACTGGAGATCATGCTGATCCGAGCCCAGGAGATCGGTCGTTACGTCGAGGACGAGGTCTTCGACGCGGGGCTTACGGGCAAGGACTGGATCGTGGAGACCGGCGCGGACGTGGTGGAGGTGGCGGAACTGGTCTACGCCAAGCACACCCGGCGGCCCCTGCGGTGGGTGCTGGCCGCACCCGAGGCGTCGGACATCCACAGCGTCCAGGACCTGGAAGGCAAGCGCATCGCCACGGAAGTCGTCAACATCACGGAAGCCTACCTGAAGAAACACGGCGTGACCGCCAAGGTGGAGTTCTCCTGGGGCGCCACGGAGGCCAAGGCCCCTGAACTGGCGGACGCCATCGTGGAAATCACGGAAACGGGCGGTTCGATCCGGGCCAACAAGCTTCGGGTCCTCGATACGCTGATGGTGTCCACCAACCGGCTCATCGCCAACAAGACGGCCTGGCAGGACCCGGACAAGCGGCGCAAAATCGAGAACATCGCCCTGCTGCTCAAAGGCGCCATGCTCGCCGAGGAGATGGTCGGCCTCAAGATGAACGTGAAAAGGGCGGACCTGGCTGCCGTAACCGCCCTGCTGCCCGCGCTGCAGAACCCCACCATATCCCCCCTGGCCGACGAGGAGTGGGTCGCCATCGAAGTGATGATCGAGGAGCACACCATTAGGCAGCTGATCCCGGCGCTCAAGCGGGCCGGCGCCCAGGGGCTGGTGGAGTATCCGCTGAACAAGGTGATCTACTGACGGTGGCTGCTCCGATCATAAAACCCGCCGTCCGTGCCATGTCCGGTTACACGCTGGTCCAGCCGGACTGCCCGGTCAAGCTCAACCAGAACGAATGCCCCTTCGATGTGCCAGCGGATCTCAAGCAGGAGATCGTGGACGAGGCCCTGGCGAGCAACTGGGGCCGCTATCCCGGGTTCGTTCCCGGCGAGGTCAAGGCGGCCATCGGCAAGCGACATGGGCTGGGTCCAGAGCACGTCCTCATCGGCAACGGCTCCAACGAACTGATCCAGGCGATCTTCCAGGCTACGGTCTCGGCAGGCGATGCGGTCGTGCTGTCCGCGCCGACCTTCACCCTCTACGCCCTCATGGGCAGGGTCGCGGGTGCCGATATTCGGACGGTACATCTCGCTGGCGACCTGAGCTTCGACGTCGATCGGCTGGAGGACGAAAGCGCCCATCCGGACGTCAGGCTGGTCGTGCTGTGTTCGCCGAACAACCCGACCGGCTCGATAATCACTCCGGAAGATACGGCGCGGATCGCCGAAGCGGCCACCGGCCTGGTCGTGGTGGACGAGGCTTATTTCGAGTTCGGCGGCGTGTCGTGCATCGAACTGCTGGACCGTCATCCCAACCTGGTGATCACGCGTACCTTTTCCAAGGCACTCGGTGCGGCCGGCCTGCGATTGGGTTATCTCGTCGCCGATCCTTCCGTGGCACGCGAGATCGAGAAAGTCAAACTCCCATACAACGTCAATATCATCTCCCTTATGGCGGCGAGGAAGTTGATCGCACAGGAAGCCTTGATCGAAGAACGTGCGTCGCTGATCCGGTCGGAACGACAGCGGGTCTTCGAAAGTCTTCAGGACCTGCCCGGTATCCGGCCCTATCCCTCGCATGCCAACTTCGTCTTATTCGAGGCGGAGCGACCGGTCGCCGAGATCTTCCACGGACTCATCGACCGCGGCGTGCTCATCCGCGACGTCAGCCGCTATCCCATGCTGGAGCGGGGCATGCGGGTGACGATCGGCCTGCCGGAGGAGAATGACGCATTTCTCGATGCACTGAAGGAAGTGCTGGCCGCGTAGAATCGAGTGCGTTCCCCGAAGTTGGACGATTCCAGATGCACGTCAGACTAGCCGTTCCCGAAGACACCGATCGCCTGCTCGAGCTCATGAAGGGGCTGGCGCGGTACGAAGACTACATCGACCAGTTCGCCGTGACGCGGGAGAGCATCCTCGAGCATGGTTTTGGCGAAGAGCGTTTGTTCACCGCGTTGGTTGCCGAACACGAAAACGATCTGATCGGGATGGCCGTAACCTATCCGGTCCACTGGACCTACACGCTACGGCCAAAACTCGTGCTCAAAGAACTGTTTGTCGTCGATTCCGCCCGGAATATGGGCGCGGGGAAGGCCCTGATGGCGTCGGTGACCGCGCACGCACGGTCCATGGGCGCGTCTGAAATCATCTGGACGGTCATGACCGGGAACGCCGCCGCGGAGAAGTTCTACCGGTCCCTGGGCGGCGTGCCGGACCGCAAGTGGAACAACTGGACGCTGCGTCTCGATCCGTAGCGGTTGCCAGGTCAGGGTTACCAGGCCAGGGTCGCCAGCCCAGGCCCCAGTAGTTACTTTTTCCGCGATCGAAGCCTGGCCTGAACGATGTAGATCACAAGCGCCAATGCCCCACCGTAGATCGCGAAGGCGGGCGTGTCTGCGCCTTGATCGCCCAGCAGGAAATTGAACGCGCCGCCGGCAAGGATGCCGAACATCATGGCGACCAATGCCTTCACGAATGCGGGCATTTGGGCACGGGGTCTGCGTTCTGTCACGTTGAGTCCTCCTTTTTAACACCTTCCAGTTCCGCCAGCCGTGCCCGCAGTCGCTGCAGCGTGATGCGGAAGTCATCCGGAAGCGAGGCCAGGTAGGCGTCCACCTCCTCCGGGGCGTGCCGGGTCGGCTTCGTCCTACGCATCGCGGAAGGCCTTTTCCAGTTCGGCAATGTCGAGCTTATTCATCTTCAGAAACGACGCCGTTACCCGCTCGACGGCCGCCGCGTCGTCGCTGCCCAGCATCGCGCCGAGTCGCGCAGGGATGATCTGCCAGGAGACGCCGAAACGGTCGACCAGCCAGCCGCAGCGGCTTTCTTTGCCACCACCGGAAGTCAGCCCCTCCCACAACCTGTCCACCTCGTCCTGGTCGACGCAGCTGACGCAAAGGGACATGGCCGGACTGTGCTGAAAATGGGGGCCGCCATTGATGATCGTGAATACCTGCCCCGACAGTTCGAAGTTCGCGGTCATGATATCTCCCGGCGTGCCCATGCCGGCATTATTGTACCGGGTGATGCCGAGGACACGCGAATCGCGCAGGAGGGAGGTATAGAGATCCAGCGCTTCTTCCACGCGCCCGTCGAACCAGAGATTGGTGACGATCTTTTGCACGGCCTAACCTTTCTCGTCTATGGCAATCGAGTAGGAGGTCATGGTCTTTATCTTCATGCTCCCCGCGCTGGTAAACCGAACGACGTCGCAGAAGGCGTGGGCCTGGCCCGAGTTCGACCGGATCACGCCGTTGACCACGGCCTCCCGGCCATGGGTGATGATGGATTCGATGACCAGGTCGCTCGTTCCAATACCTTGCATCGCCTCCAGCAATGCGCGAACATTTTCTTTTCCCTCGATCACGCTGTCGCCCACCAGGTTCCAGACGATATCATCGCTCATCGGCGACAGGATGCCGTCGATATCGGCGTTCGCGAAAGCGGAGATGAAGTCTCGCAACAACGCCTTCTTCGGTGCGTTATTGCAGTCGGGTCTTACCGTGATGTTGGGCATATCCTGGCCTTTCCATTAAGGACCGGACCTGCTGGCAGATATAAACTGGACCTGCAGGCAGTCTCAGGCGCCGATCGTCTCAGGCGCCGATCGTCTCAGGCTCCGATCGTCTCAGGTGCCGAGTAACGATTGCACGGCCTGGCGTACAGCGGGCCATGCCACGGAATCGGGAACCATGGGTTCGTGGTGACCGGCGTTCGGGATGATGATGTGATCGACGGGATCGCCGGTCGCGTGGGCCGCGGCCGCGTAGGCCTCACCCAGATCGGGCGGCACGACCCAGTCGTGTTGCGTGCTGATCATGACCTGCCGCACACCAAGGGGCAGCAGTTCCACGGGCGATCCGCATCGAAACCGCTCTTCCACAGGCTCATCGATCTCTCCGGATGATACGCCAGGGCTGCCAAGCAGTTCCGATACGACGCCTTGCCGGCATTCCGCATCCGCATGGGGAGCGAAACGCTTCAGATCGCCAGGACCGGCCAGTACGACCGTCCCACGCAACGGCAACGGGTCCGCAGTCCAGAGCGGGCTTTCCCCGGGCAGCCGGTGGCGCGCGGCCGTCCAGAGCGCCAGGTGACCGCCCGCCGAATGACCGATGGTGATCACGCGGTCCAGATCCAGGTCGTGATCGGCGGACAGCGCACGCAGGTGGTCTACCGCGTGCCCGGCGTCCAGAAAAGTCCCCGGCCATCCGCCGCCTTCCTGGTCCACGCAACGGTATTCCACGTTCCAGGTCGCGATGCCCTCGTCCCGCAAGGCGTCGGCCAGCGCGTCCGCGTTGCGCAGGTCGGCGTAAATCGACAGCCAGCATCCCCCGTGCATGACCACGGCCACAGGATGAGGGCCTCGCCCGGACGGCAGCCGCAATTCACCGAACTGGGCAGGCGCTGGCCCGTACCTGGATCGGACCTCCGCGGGCTTGCTCGGAAGCGCGTTGACCTGGTCAGGGGTCACGAAGGGATGATAATCGGAAGTGAATCGGGTGGTCACGACAGGAACCGATCGCGCTCTTCGGGCGTGGGCAGCCTGCACGCGTCGCGCCGGCCGAACCAGCGATACCGGTTACGCGCGATGATGCGATAGACGAAATCGCGAAGTGGCCGTGGGAATACGTAGAGCACGGCGATCAGCCGCCATCCGCCGCCCAGACGCCTCATGGCCAGCAGAACGGCATTGGACTGTTCGTAAAACGCGTCTTTTTCGAGGAAAATGAAAGACCGGGGACCGTCCGCCTGGAGGCCGCCCGTCTCGGGACCGCCCTGGGAGCCGCCTTGGGGACCGCCTGGCGGCGGGTCGTTGGCCTGGTGGTCTCCGGCCTCGCCGTCCATCCACAGCAGGCGTCGTGCGGTTTCACCCTGAAGCGGTGCGTATAGAAACCGATTCCGGTTATCCGCCTTCAACATGAAGTCGACGAACCGGTTGCAAAGGCCGCACAAGCCATCGAAAAACAGAATGGGATGGCGCTGGACGGCATGGCCTTCCTGGTCCGATCGTTCCGATTCAAGATGGGCCGAGTCGTTCACCGCTCCGCGTCCTTTACCGGGCCGCGTTCTTCATGACACAGGTCGGCTGCCAGACTGCGTTCTTCATGACGCAGGTCGGCTACCGGGCCCAGGTCTTTTTTTCGAGGACCGACTGGGTCTCGTAGATCGAGCCGCCTCTAACCGGTCCGGGACTGGGCATGCGGACGGGCAGGTCGGCCATGCGCGGCACGTTGGTCGGTTCGCCCCGGAGCAGGTTCCTGTTGAAGTCGTCCCATTCGCCCGCACCGGACAATGGCCAGGCGTCGGCGGCGGCGTACTGGAACAGGAGCAGGCGCCGCGGCGCGCCGGAATAGTTCGGCGCCGAACCGTGCAGCGTCCGGACGTGATGGATGGATATCCCTCCCGCGGGCACTTCGAGCGCCACGACGTTTTCCGGGGTAAAGTCGGGATCGGTCACCGCGCCGCAGAACCGGCCGTCCTGGTGGTGGTCGTAGGTGGGCCCCTTGTGGGAGCCCGGCACCACCAGCAGGGCGCCGTTGGCTTCGGTCATTTCATCGATGCAGACGCCGACGGCCAGGATATCGTCGTTGGTATGGGGATAAAAGGACCAGTCCTGGTGCCATTCCACCGGGCTGCCGTAGTCCGCGGACTTCATATTGAGCTTGTTGCCGTTGGTCCGAATGCCGTCGCCGATCAACTGGGCTACGATGTCGAGGATCCCGTCGTGCCTGATGGTGCGCATGTACACGTCGTGGTGCTCGATCGGGCTCTTGAGGCGGCGCACCTGCGGATCATCCGCCGAGTGTCCGGGCTCGAGGTCGTAAAGATCCGTGTGCTCGGTGACGATCCGCGCCTTGTCGACAAATTCGTCGGTCACCCGCTGCAGATCCGCGACTTCTGCATCCGAAAGCACCTTTTCGACGGTCATGTAACCGTTCTCGTGATAGAATTCAACCTGCTGCTGGGTTAACATTTGGACCTCCGTAAATTGGACGCTCGTCGTCCGCTATTCCATCTGATTCCAGCCGCCCCGGTCTCAGTGTCGCTTCACCCGTACCGCTCCTCGTTCGGCCGCGGCAGGCGGTCTACGACCGGCAGCAGATCCGGTCCGCCGGCCCGTGGTTCGGACAGGTAATAGTACGCGGTGCTGGCGTAGTCGTTGCTCAGCTTGTTCGCATGGCCGTGCTCGATGGACATGCGGAAACTTTTGCGAAACCGGATCGGATCTTCAACGTGATACCGGTACACGGTGTTCTTGCCCTTGAACCTCCATTCGGGGTTCCCGCTGTAGAGAATGATCCCGTGGTATGGGGCCTGGAACTCCGTCGTCGGGCCGTACGCGCCGTGATACCAGTCCTCGGTACCGGTTCCGTGGAGCGACGGCGGCCAGGCCTCGCCGTCGATGAACATCATATCGTCGCCTTCGCCGTACCAGTCGTTCGGGTTCCGCTGAAAGCAGTCGATGTCCAGGTGGGCGCCGCAATAGATGCCGTCGCCCTCGACGTCGCAAATGACGTAGTTATCCTCGTCGCTCGTGTTCTGCCAGCGCGGGTCGTTCCGATACTCGTCGGGTTTGAGTCCTTCCTCGAAGGCCCAGCCCTTCGTGTCGGCTTCCCTGCGCCACTGCACGTGAAAATAAGCCTGATCGGCCACCGCGTCAACGGTGGGATAGGCCTCGTAGTCGATGTAGAAGTAATGGAAGTAGCCTTCGTCGCCCTGGTTTTCCACTTCCAGCACGGCTTTTTTCTGAAAAGGCATGGGCCACCACGCGTTGAATCCCTTGCCGTCCTGCGGGCTCATCTGCAGCGGCGCGGTGATGAAATCCTTGCGCATGCCGTGACCCAGGCCGAAGAAATCGCCGATGGGACACTCCACGCTCGGTTCCGCGCAACCGTCCCAGTACATACGCAGCACGATACGGCGGCAGTAGTCCTCGGACGGGATCCCGAGCGTCATCCAGATATGCTTGATGCAACCCGGGCCGTCAATCTGCCCGATCACGCGTTTCTCACCGGCCTCGATCCGCCAGGCATCGGTGTTGGCGCCCGTCGTGTCCCAGCTCGAAATCCGGTGGCTCTTGTACGTACGCAGCGCAGGCAGCGACGCCAGGCTGGTCTGGCCGATCATGGATCCTCCTTTGCGGATGAATGGCCGCGGCTCGTCCCGACGCGGCGATGCCGTAAGTCGTCCATCACTCGCCGTACTTAGGCTCGTCCGGACGCGGCAGACGCTTCTCGACCGGCAACAGGGCCGGGCCGCCCCGCCGCGGCTCGGACAGGTAGTAGTAGGCCGTGCTCGCGTAGTCGTTGCTCAGCTTGTTGGCGTGTCCGTGCTCGATGGAAATGTTGAAGCTCTTCCGAAACCGGATCGGATCCTCGATATGGTAGCGGTAGACCGTGTTCTTGCCCTTCCACCGCCATTCATCGCTTCCGCTGTACAGGATAATGCCGTGATAAGGCGCGTTGTACTCGTCCGTCGGGCAGTAGGCGCAATGGTACCAGTCCTCCGTGCCGGTCCCGTGCAGCGACGGAGGCCAGGCCTCGCCGTCGATGAACATCATGTCGTCGCCTTCGCCGTACCAGTCGTTCGGGTTCCGCTGAAAGCAGTCGATATCCAGATGGGCGCCGCAGTAGACGCCGTTGCCCTCGACGTCGCAGATGACGTAGTTTTCTTGCTCGCTCAAATTCGCCCAGCGCGGATCGTTCCGGTAGGCCTCCGGCTTGAGCCCTTCCTCGAAGGCCCAGCCCTTCGTGTCGGCTTCACGGCGCCACTGCACGTGGAAGTACGCCTGGTCCGCCACCGCTTCAACCGTGGGATACGTCTCGTAATCGATGTAGAAATAGTGGTTGTATCCCTCGGTCCCCTGGTTCTCCACTTCGATCACGGCCTTCTCCCGGAAGGGCATGGGCCACCAGGCGTTGAACCCCTTGCCGTCCTGCGGGCTCATCTGCAGCGGCGCGGTGATGAAATCCTTCCGCATGCCATGGCCGAGCCCGAAGAAATCGCCGATGGGGCACTCCACGCTCGGTTCGGTGCAGCCGTCCCAGAATATACGCAGCACGATACGCCGGCAGTAGTCCTCGGTCGGGAGCCCGAGCGTCATCCAGATATGCTTGATGCATCCCGGTCCGTTGATTTCGCCGATGACGTGTTTCTCGCCGGCTTCGATGCGCCAGAAATCGGCGTTTTCTCCGGAGGTATTCCAGCTGGAAATACGGCGGCTGTCATAGGCGCGTAGCGAGGGCAGCGACGCCAGGCTGGTCTGACCGATCATGGAGGTGTCCTTTCGAGTGGCTGTAAATCCGGTGATAGATTACACGAATAAACTGCACAACGACCCTGGCTGCCTCACCACTTCGGCATCCCCACCGTCACCAGGGCTTCGGTCACCTGCCCGAAGGGCCGCCCGCCCACGGTCAGGTTCAGCGCCACGGGCTGCCGCCGGCATTGCGTGCCCTCCGGTACGTGAAGCACCAGGCGGATCTCCTTCTGTTCCCGCGGTCCCAGGGACAGGGTCACCGTCTCGCTCTGCCAGCCATCGGGTCCCACCAGCCGGATGCGGGCCGGCTGCTCCGTGGGGAAGGGATTGAGCACCCAGCCGCTGAATTCGATCGGTCCGCCCTCGGGCGCGTGGGCCCGATAAGGCACGAGCTTGCCGCCCTGGGACTCGGCGCCGAAGTGGGCTTCGTCGTCCGCCAGCAGCATGAGCGTGGTGTGCACGTCGTCGAAGGCCTCTGCGGCCCGGCCGATCTCGGCATACCATTCGGGGGACGTGTGGTAGGGTCGCGTATGGCCCGTGATCACCAGTTCGGGCTCGAAGCGCTTCAGGTCTTCCAGGAACCGTTTGTAGCACCCCAGATCGAGCCCGTTCTTGTAGACGTGGTTCGTGAACATGCGGGCGCCGGCCTGGTAGCCCACGCCGCCTTCCACTTCGAAGAAGGCCTGGTCGCCCGTGTGGACCACGCGAGTGCCGTCGATCTCCATGCAGATCATCGTGGCGAAGCGGGTGTGCCCCGACATGGGATAGAGCGTGATGGGGATGTTCTCCCAGTGGACCGTTGTCCCGTTGGGGAAGTGCCGGCCCACCCGGATCGGCTCGTGCCAGAGACAGGGCCGGTCGTACTTCACCGGGTGCTCGAGCAGGTCGCTGAACTGTTTGCCCGCCAGGACCTCCGTCCCGTAGAGACGCTGGAGCATGGGGATGCCGTTGACGTGGTCGTCGTGGAAATGGGAGACGAGCGTCGCGTCGATCCGGTCGATCCCGAAGCGCTTCTTCAGCCCGCTGATGCCGTGGAGGATCGGCCTTCGGTTGGATACATGCGACTTGCCGGGCCGGAACCCGGTCTTCAGGTTGTAGCCGTAGTCGATGGACATGACCTTGCCGGTGTCGCTGAGCACGAAATGGGTCTCTGCCCCGGCATACTTCGAGCGGTACAGGTGGGTCAGGACCTCTTCGATGTCGTCCTCGTCCGGATCCTCCATCGGTTCGGCGACGCCGGGCTGGATCTCCTCGAGACGCTTCAGGTTCTCCTTGAAGGCCGCAATGGCGCGGGCCGGGTCGTCTACCGGGTCCCCCAGGCTCGGGAGCAGCCGGTCCGCCCCGGTAGCGCGCAGGCGGTTAGCCGCGTGGTACAGGTTCCACGCGCCGGTGTAGTCATTGTAGTTGTACTGCAGGGGCGCCAGGCGGGTCGTCTTCCCGGTCCCGCAGATCACTTCCCCGACGAATCCGATGCGCCGGCCGCCCACGGTCACGACGTAGCTGCTCGCGCCGTTGGTCATACCCGGCGTGGGCACGACCTCCCACGACAGTCCCGCGATGCCGCGCGTCTCGTAATCCATCATCCAGTTGTCGACCGGCACGGGCCGGACGGGCGAGAAGCGGTCCCACCGGTTGTCGTAGGAGTTCCAGTGCTGCCGTTCGCGGAAGTGCTGATCGGGATCTACAAGGTACTCCTGGTCCCAGTACGGACCGAGGATCCGGGCCCCCTTCTCGCGCAACCTGATGGCGCCGTCCGTGTGGTCGCGGAAGTGATGGGTGAGCAGGACCGTCACCGGCCTGCCGCCCGCGATCTCTTCGAGATGATCCGCGGCCTCGCCGGTGCCGGCGTTGACCAGCACAAGGCCCTCCGGCCCTTCGACGGCGTACACGACGCAACTGTCCTGAAATCGGTAGATACCTTCTTCGATTCGTACCCAGTGGGAAGGCATGGAAATGAGGCTCCCTGGTTCGTTTCGTCCGGTGGTCTCGTCCGGTGGTCTCGGTCCGGTAGTCTCGGTCAGTGGTTGGCCGGTTCGACAGGTCCCCGGGCCAGGTGGCGGAATCACCACGTGCAATCAGGTCCATTATGCATGCGAACGGGTCCGTGGGCAACCCTTACCGCAGGACACCGGTACAAATGTATTGTAATCCGACCCGAAATCGTATAAGTTCAATGCAGCGATTGCTTTATTCACCCGGAATCTGATTCGCGCCCGTACAGATTCCGGTTCGCATTCGTACGGAAACCGATACGTGTTCCAGCCACTGCCGGGGTCCGAACTTGGCCGACGTCGAAACCCTATACGACCGCTACTTCCTCGAATACGCCACCTACGTCGTCAAGAACCGGGCGATTCCGGAAATCGACGACGGCCTGAAACCCGTTCAGCGCCGCATCCTCCACACCCTCTTCGAGATCGACGACGGCAAGTACCACAAGGTGGCCAACGTCGTCGGCCAGACCATGCGGTTCCATCCCCACGGCGACCAGTCCATCTTCGGCGCCCTGGTCTCGCTCGCCAACAAGGACCTGTTCATCGACAAGCAGGGCAATTTCGGATCGGTGCTCACGGGCGGCCAGGCCTCGGCCGCGCGCTACATCGAATGCCGGCTCACGCCCCTCGCCCGGGAAGTGCTGCTCAGCCCGGAAATCACGGAGTACGTGGACTCCTACGACGGGCGTGCCCGCGAACCGGTGGTCTTTCCGGCCAAGGTGCCGGTGGCGCTCATCCTCGGCGCCGAAGGCATCGCCGTGGGCATGTCCACCCGCATCCTGCCCCACAACCCCATCGAGGTCATGGAGGCCCAGGTGTCCTGCCTCAAGGGCGAGCCCTTCCAGCTGTACCCCGACTTCGCCACCGGCGGGCTCATGGACGTGAGCGAATACGAGGACGGAAACGGGCGCGTATATACCCGCGCGCGGCTGGAGCCCCGCGAGGAAGGCCTGGTCATGGTCCGCGCGCTGCCCTTTGGCGAAACGACGGAAAGCCTGATGAAATCGATCGAGGAGGCCGCCCGGTCGAAGCGCATTGCCGTGCGGGGCCTGACCGACTACACCACCGGCGACGTGGAGATCGAGATCCGCACGAACCCTGACGCGGAGATTGATGACATCCTGCGCGGCCTGTACGCCTTCACGTCCTGCGAGGTCGCCATCTCCGCCAACCTGCTGGTCATCAGCGACGGCCATCCCCGCGTGATGACCGTGTCGGACATGATCCGGCACAGCACGAACCGGCTGCTCGAGATCCTCGAAGCCGAACTGAAGATCAAGGAGCGTGACCTGCGCGCCCAACTCCGGGCCCGGAGGCTCGAGCAGGTCTTCATCGAAAACCGTATATACAAGGAAATCGAGGACGTCGAGGACATCGAGGGTGTATATACCGCCGTGCGCGAGGCTATCGCCCGGTACAGCCCCGTATCGACCACGGCCCGCGCCGTGGACCGGGGCATGATCGAACTCAACGAGGCGCCGCCGGAGATCCGCGACGCGGCCCGCAGCCTGCTGACGACCGTGTACCGCAGCCTGGATTTCGAACATTACGGACCGAGCCGGGAGATGATCGCCCGGAACCTGGACGCGGTCGGCCATGGACCGGAGGCGCACCGCCGCCTGGTGCGGTCGCTGCTGGCGGCGATCCGCCACGAGCTCACCGCGACGCGGCGCATGGCCGCCGTGGAAGACATCATCACGGCCGACAGCCTGACGAAGGAGGACCTGGACCGGCTCCTCGATATCCCGATCTACCGTATCACGCGGTACGGCATCGACCGGGCCGAAGCCGAGATGCGGGAGATCGAAGGCCAGCTCAGGACGGTGCTCCACAACCTGCATCACCTGACGGATTTCGCCATCGGATTCCTGGAACAGCTCATCCGAAGCTACCGCGACGAACACCCCCGCCGCTCGGAGGTCAAGCCCTTCACGCCGGTGCAGGAACGGGACGCCGCAGCTCGCGATCTGGTGCTCCGCTACGACACCGAATCGGGGTACATGGGCTACACCATCGAGCGCGGCCGGCCCCTCTTCAACGTCTCCCTCTACGACCGCGTCGTGATCGTGCGCTCCGGGGGGGTCGCGGGCGTCCACAATACCCTTGACAAAATGTACGTCGACCTCGATATCCTGTACTGCGCCATGGAGGAACCGGGACAGGTCTTCACCGTCGCCTACCGCGATCTCGAAGGCTACGCCTGCATCAAGCGCTGCACCATGGACCGCTGCCGGATCAACCAGCTCTACGAACTCGTGCCGGGCGACTCCTCGCTCCTGGCCTTCACGCCGGAGGCCGATCCGGAGATCGTGCTGATCGTCAAGCGTGACGCGGGTGATCAAGACGCAGATACCGAGGCCGGAGAGGAGACTCGGGAGCACGTGAAGGTGGACGATTTCCCCATTCGAAGTCACCGTGCGAGGGGTGACCGGATCGAGCGGACTGGTATTGTGAGCGTGGAGTTTGTAATCGGGAACGACCAGAACACTTCAAACCAATAACGGCATCAACCAGGAAAGGTGATCTTCATGTCTTCATGGAAACTGTTGAGCTGGAACGTGAACGGCGTAAGGGCGGTGGCGAAGAAGGGATTCATCGAGTGGCTTCAGGAGGAGGCGCCGGACATCCTGTGTATCCAGGAAACCAAGTCCCAGGAGTCGCAGCTGGATGCCAAGATCACGGAGGTCGACAGATATACGAGCTTCTGGTCGGAAGCGGAGAAAAAAGGATACAGCGGTGTAGGGGTCTACACGCGCCACGAACCCCTCAGCGTCGAGAAGGGATTCGGCGAGGACCGGTTCGATTCGGAAGGCCGGACCCTGGTGCTGGAGTATCCGGATTTCACCCTGTTCAACGTGTACTTCCCGAATGGAAAGCAGAACGCCCAGCGGCTGCAGTACAAGATGGATTTCTACGAGGCCATCCTGGCCCACTGGGAATCGCTGCGCGCGGACGGCAAGAAGCTGGTCATCTGCGGCGACGTGAATACGGCCCACAAGGCCGTCGACCTGGCCCGGCCCAAGGACAACGAGAAGATCTCCGGGTTCCTCCCCATGGAACGCGATTGGATCGACAAGATCGTCGACCAGGGCTACGTGGATACCTTCCGACAATTCGACGAAGGGCCGGACAACTACACCTGGTGGCACCTCATGTCAGGAGCGAGAAAAAGGAACGTGGGCTGGCGGATCGATTACTTCTACGTGACCGAGGACCTGATGCCCGCCGTCTCGAAGGCATGGATCATGCCCGACGTCATGGGGTCGGACCACTGTCCGATTGGGATTGAGGTGGGGGTGGGGTGATAGATTTGCTTATAGTACAATCGCCCGAAATGAAGATTCCTTATTTGTTACTTGGAAACCCAAAATACCAAGTCGGTATCCGTTTCCGAAGGGTTTTGTTCAACTCTAAACGAAAAATAATGCGCTACAAGGTTTTTTGCTAGGTGCTATTCCTATCTGATTGGACGCATGAACAGAACAAGAACATCAACACTCATGCGTTACAACTACTCAGAGCAGACGAAAATTCCGTCGAGGCGGGGTGTCGATGCACAGCTGCTGTTCTTCCGCAGCATTACGTCAGTGAGCAGCGTCTTCAGCAGGTATTCAAATTGCTTGATAAGGAAGGTGTAGCGAATCTGTTACAACAAAAACTCCCTCACTCAAAACCAATCCGGTCCGGAGATCTGGGGGAGATACTTGCAACCGAATATATTGGCGAAAAGACCGACTATGTCGTCCCCATAAAGCGTCTGCGATGGAAGGATTCACGCGAGATGCCTATGCGAGGCGATGATGTAATTGGAATCAAAGACCCACGTGACGGCACTCCACTTCGGTTCTTAAAAACTGAAGCTAAAAGCCGTAAATTTCTGAACAAGCGCACAATTACAGAAGCGCGACAATGTTTAGACCGCGACAACGGTTTACCCTCCGGTCACGCGCTTAGCTTTGTTGCTGAACGTCTATTGGAACTCGGTGACACCGTCCTTTCTGATGCGATAACAGTTGCTCAATTAGTTAAGGACATAAGGCACAGTCACGTTGAGCACTTGTTATTTACTTTTACTGGAAATGAACCTGAATCCTTTTTAACCACAGATCTTAAGAAGTATAACGGACCAATTATGCAGAGAGCAGTAGGACTGCAGGTACTAAAACACCAAAAGTTTATCGAGAATGTCTTTAAGAAAGCAATGAACGTGCATGAATCTTGAACAACTAGAGAGTGTAGTTGCTTCAGCGCTCGAGCCCGCCTTTCGTGCACAACTTCTGGCACGAGGCCAAGCACGATCGTTGATTTGGCGAGATGGTGTTCTACCCCGTGGCGCACCAGCGTTTACGGAGATGCTGTCTTATGATTTAATAGTTTACGGTGATGCACTCTTGCTACATGCCATTCACCTCCGAACACAAGGCGGTGATGAGCAGCTAGCGTCCCGTGCGTTTATCCAGTCTGGAGAGGCAATCGAAGCGGTCGTGGCAAATGGTGACCCCGACGATCCACAACGTGGATTTCTACGGATATTAGCCGCTGCTGCTTACCACCTTGGACGTTCTTCAGCCCGGGCGTATTCTTTACTGATAAAATCAATTCACAGTTCAAATCTGTCGCAAATTGAACGAGGTTTATCTTTCCTTATTCTTAGGAACTTTAATCAGCTTGAAGACGAAATCACCGAATGGAAAGCCAGAGGGGAAGCCTCGGATGAGAGACTTGTTGAGTTCCTGTCCTCTCAGGAACCAACTGTTGGTGCCGATGCACCGAGCGATCAGTTTGAGGAATCGGTTCTTGTCGCACTGAATCTAGCGCTCTGTGATCAGTTTTATTCAGGTCTATGTTACTTTCTTCTTGCTATTGAGACAGGGGAGAAGGCACTCGAGACAAGGGCTCGTGAAGAGTTACAGACAGGATTGCGAGTTGCTACGGAAATGAATTTTGTACCGCAGTGGTGGTGCTTTCGGTTGGCTATCCAACTATTTGACGATCTTTGGCAGGCGAGTTTTCATAACCTGCTTCCCCAAGACCTTCCTGATGGTGAGAACCCCTCATGGCTCGCGGCACGCAGTATGTTCATCGCTTTGCTCTGTCGTAGGTCGAAAGCGGAAATCGAACTTTGGCCTTCACAGATCGAAGGAGCACGTCGTGCTGTTGATACTTCAGACAACTTGGTTGTGTCCCTCCCAACAAGCGCCGGCAAAACACGTATTGCAGAACTATGTATTCTTCGATGCCTGAGCGACGGTAAGCGTGTTGTTTTTGTAACTCCGCTTCGCGCGTTATCCGCACAATCGGAGTCCACACTTCAAAACACGTTTGGCCCATTAGGATACTCCGTCTCCGGACTATATGGGAGTGTGGGAACGAGTGGCTTTGAAGAAGATACTCTCCTTAAGCGTGATATAGTAGTGGCAACGCCTGAAAAACTTGATTTTGCGTTACGAAACGATCCTACAATACTCAATGACGTGGGCCTTGTTGTACTTGACGAAGGTCATATGATTGGTCTCGGTGAGCGTGAGGTTCGGTATGAGATTCAGATTCAACGTCTACTGAATAGGGAAGACGCGACTCAACGAAGGATCATCTGTCTGTCAGCGATACTACCAGATGGTAACAAGCTCGATGACTTTACTAGTTGGATAAGAAAAGGTTATCAAGGTGTGGCGCTCAAGTCCGACTGGCGGCCTACTCGGCAGCGTTTCGGTGAAGTGATTTGGCGCGACAGGCGGGCCCGCCTCGATCTAAGGGTTGGTGGAGAACGACCATTCGTGCCCACGTTCTTTAGGGAAAGAAAACCACTACGTGGAAGGCGGACAGAACCATTTCCAAGAGACCAAAGAGAATTAGCCATCGCGACAGCGTGGCGTCTGTTAGAAGATAAACAGTCGGTTCTGATTTACTGTCCTCAACGGAATTCCGTTACTCCCTACGCAGATGCAATTATTGATCTTGAATCTAAGGGATTCATAGAATCCGCTCTTGACGTGGATGAGTGCATACTTGATGATGTCTTGAGTATTGGACAGGAATGGCTTGGTAGTGATCATCCTATCCTTAGGTGCCTAAAACTCGGTGTCGCTATTCACCATGGAGCGTTACCAACACCTTTTAGAATTGAAATGGAACGCCTTCTACGGAGTGGCGCACTTAAAGTGACGATTTCTTCCCCCACTCTTGCACAAGGACTTAACCTGAGTGCGACCGCAGTTGTAATGCACAGTATTCACCATTTCAGGGATGGTGGGTGGAAGATAATTGAGGCTTCAGACTTTCATAACATAGTCGGGCGTGCAGGGAGAGCATTTGTTGATGTAGAAGGGTTGATTCTTTACCCAGTTTTCAAAAACCACACACGATCCAGACAAGAGTGGTCTGGGCTTCTAGCGAAAGAGGGTGGTCACGATATCGAAAGTGGGTTATTTGAGCTTCTTATGATATTCTTGAAGCGACTACATGTTGCTCTTGGAAAACCAGATATACAGGAACTAACCGACTACGTACTTAATAACTCTGAGGCGTGGGATTTTCCGGTTGTTCCAAGAGAGAGTACTAAAACCACAAACCGATACGCCGCACAGTGGAATCAGTACCTACCTGTATTGGATACCGCGATATTTAGTCTAGTTGGTGAAGAAGATATCCCAGTTGAAGAATTGTCAATGCGCCTTGATCAGTTACTGTCGTCTTCTTTGTGGCAAAAACGGATAGCGCGTAAAAAAGAAAGTCATCAGACACTCTTGAAGGCTGCATTGGTTGGTCGCGCCAATACAATCTGGATGCAGAGCAGTAAAGCACAGCGACGAGGTTACTTTCTGGCGGGAGTAGGTTTGGCATCCGGTCAATACATGGATGCAATTGCTACAGAACTTAACCCATTACTGATTGTGGCGAATGCAGCTATTGTTGATAAGGATAATGATCGAGCCGTCGACGCAATACTAGAATTAGGAGAACGGCTATTTGAGATCGAACCGTTCGTTCCTGACCCTCATCTTAGCAACTGGCGTGATGTATTAAGACTTTGGCTACTAGGAGAATCTCTCACTTGTTATAGTGTTAACCAAACTGATGATATACTTCGATTCATCGAGAATGGTGTTGTCTACAAACTAGCATGGGCTGTTGATGCCGTGCGAGTTCGTGCGGTTGCCAACGAGGATACTATAACTGTTGGGCACGACACATATAATATAGACGAGTTAGAGACAAGAGATTTAGGTTCCTGTTTGGAAAGAGGTACACTTAAACCATGTGCAGCTCGATTGATGCAGGCTGGCTTTACGTCCCGATTAGCCGCGATCAAGGCAGTATCCGACACCGATGCTGATTTTACCAATGCGCGCGAGTTGCAAGAATGGTTGAGATCACCTGACGTATTGACTTTAAGCCAAGACAAAAACTGGCCGACTACCGACAGTCATAGTCGTTGGTTGGAATTTGTTAATCATCATGTGCCTGCTGATAGGTTGTTGTGGTCGGTTCATTCTGGAGAAATCCCTGTAATATGGCATGGACCTACTACGCCTCGATTGGACGATATCGTAAGACTGAGAATAGCGGGAAATGGCCAATGTGAGGTTCTGTCACCCACTTTTGAGTCACTCGGTATGTCAAAATCTAAAATAAGTTGTCAGCCTGACGGCGTTTTAACAGCGCGTGTATGTGGAGAAACTTCAATTGCTTATACCTACAGAGGTCCGATGGACTTTTCTGTAAATGAGTAGACTTGTATCTGAAGTCTACTGAACGTATCTCAATTGTGTATGGTGAGTGCCTTGAAATCCTATAGCAAAAATCAGTGACTATGACGAAGGCCAGCTTAAGAATGTGTACTTCTTTCTCCCCAAATCCCTCAAAAGAACAGAATTCAACTCTGTCCGCAGACCTTGCGCCTTACGTTCCAAGTACCCTACGTAATTTGAAAAACCCTCAGAAAGAAATACCACGTATCGCAAGTAACACGCGGCATACGAAAGAAATCGAGCAGGCTGTACAAAATATCCCTACTAATCATAGTCTTTGGCTGGGTGACGCCCGTCTAGCGTCTGCACTTGAAAAGGAAAGTGTTCATCTCGTTGTAACATCTCCACCATACTGGAATCTCAAGGAATATCCCGTCCGCAACGGCCAACTTGGTAATTTCCTCAGTTACAATAGGTTTTTAAAGGAATTAGATAAGGTCTGGTCTCAATGTTATCGTGCGCTAGTACCTGGCGGTCGACTGGTATGTATTGTTGGTGATGTATGTGTTTCTCGTCGTAAAAACAACGGGCGCCACACGGTGATCCCTCTACATTCCTCTATCCAAGAACATTGTCGCGATATAGGGTTTGACAATCTAGCTCCCATTATTTGGCACAAAATAGCAAATGCCGCCTACGAAGTCGAACGAGGGTCTCGTTTTCTCGGAAAACCATATGAACCTGGGGCAATCATAAAAAACGATATTGAGTTTGTACTTATGGAACGAAAACCAGGAGGTTACAGGTCCCCAAGTATTAGCGCCCGGGTCCTAAGTGTGATTTCAGTTGAAAATCATAACAAGTGGTTTCAACAGATTTGGACGGGAATATCGGGCGCGTCGACAAGGAACCACCCAGCCCCGTTCCCACTTGAGGTTTCTGAACGACTGATTCGGATGTTTAGTTTTGTAGGCGATACTGTTTTGGACCCTTTTATGGGTACGGGTACGACGTTAGTTGCTGCTGCAAAATGGGGGAGAAATAGCATCGGTTTTGAGATTGATTCTGACTACTTCGACTTTGCGTACAACCGCCTTTGTCAGTCGGCCTCATCCCTATTCGGTTCAGCATTGATTCGAAATGGAATATTGGAGTGAACTTGAATGCCTAGCTATTCGGCAGATTTTGACGACGAGATTCGACGGGCTGTCAGTTATTTCTGGAATACGCGAACTTCCCAATCTCAGGCACAGGGTACCTTCTCTGGTGTCCGTGATACTGGGGCACGAGCCGCTGTCACCGGAGGAGCTCAATTACATGGGTTTGCTGAAGTTATAAAGGAAGCTCTCAATAGAATTGGAATCTCGAATACCATGATATATCACCAGAAGAAGATGGTACTGCCCGGGTGGTATCGAGCTGAAAAAAAATGGGACTTGCTAATAGTCGCGGATGGTATACTTGTAGCTGGGGTGGAATTGAAATCTCAGGTGGGGCCATCTTTCGGAAACAACTTCAACAATCGCACAGAAGAAGCAATCGGCAATGCAACTGATTTTTGGGCAGCATATCGAGAGGGAGCGTTCAAGCCTTCAACACGTCCTTGGCTTGGTTATCTGATGCTGTTAGAACATGCCGTAAAATCGACCAGTCCCGTTAAGGTTCATCAACCGCACTTTTCAGTATTTCCCGAGTTTAGAAACGCCTCCTACGCTGAGCGGTATGAAATTCTGTTAACAAAGCTCTTACGTGAACGACTGTATGACGGTGCATGTTTTCTGTTGTCGGATCGGATAACTGGGACGAAAGGTGATTATAGCGAACCAGCTGAGGAGCTTACGTTCAACAACTTCATTTCATCTCTTCTATCGAGGGCTAGTGTGATTCTGTCGTCAAGCTGATGAAAGGATGCAGGTTTTTTGAAATGTAAGGAAGGTATAAGCCAGTGACAGACAGAGGAAAGTGTTGGGAGTTACATCGGAAGGTGGCGGATCCGCAAAACGAATTTTGGGATCAGATGCTATTTCCCGTGGCACTTTTTGAATTTCAATCCACTGCCACATGGGCAAGGTGAGTTCCTACCTATTTTCCGTCCGTCAGTACGAATTGCCCGCCCTTGTTTTAATAGAATTTTTGATAAACGCTCTAAGTTCTCATCATAACACCATTCTTCTTTACTATACCAGAGACAGTCAATCAGATTTGAACTTTGTGCACATGATCCAAGCGCTAACCATTCACTAGCCTTGCATTTGTATTTCCTAGCAACTGCAAAGCCTCGAAACTGTTCTTGGATCATTGGCTCACTAAGTACATGTGTGGAAGGGTAACTAAATAGTGTCACACCTTTCTTAACATGACTAATTGGAATAGTAGCATCGTGAGGCTGAAGGTCATGACGAGTTGTTCGTTTTATTTCGCCGAAGACTGTGAAAATCTTGTCAGCTACAGATCCTGCTAGATCGAACAAAAAGAAAATCAAATCTGTCAGTTGTGGATGACCAATACTCCTAACTTTAACTTCATTCACTAGTACATCAAAATCGTCGTTTTTCCACTTGTGGAAAACCTTGAATGCAGAATCTGAAAAAGGATGCTCACCTTTTAGAACTGGAAAACTAAGGTCGATGAGATGTGCGTAGTATCTTGAGATAACAGTGACATCATATCCATCTGTAGGAAAAAGTTTTTGGTTTAGATGAAAACCAAGAAAGGCCATTTCTGATTCAGCCTCGAAGTGACTCGCATGTATAGTGCGTTGACGAGCGTAGTAAATGAAATCGTAAGGGTCTCTGAGGTAAAACGATATAGTTTCAAGGTCAAAAACACTTTGTACGACTGGGTAAGGGTCGGTTGCCTTCTTTTTGAGGTATGACTTTGTCTGAATGTTAATTGCAGGATAATGATCACCAGTTGCACAGATTATGTAGGCATCATCGATGTTCTCTTTGACCTGAATAACCCTTTCTTCATTAACAGTCAAAGTTTCATCTGTCTCGAGCAGGTAGTTTCTCGATAATAACGCTTGGTTGTAAGCATCCTGAACAGCATGTTTGAAATCCTTCTCTATGCTCTTCCTGTCACCCCTCCTCGATAACTCGGTGAGTTTCTTAGATTTAACCTGAACAATGACAGCTTTACTCCCACAGACTGCAAGAACGTCGATATCCGTTATATCTCTGTTACCACGTTGTACTTTTACCCCTCGAAAAACGTTGTCTATACCAAATACTCCTCGTAACAGTTCGAATGCTATTTCCTCTGTGACATCACCCCTGTTCTTAAGCCCCGTTTGTTTGTAATCGTTGTCTTTGAGAATCCAGTAGAAAGGGTTTTCGTAGATGGATTTTGCTAGGTTGTAGTAGATGGGAATGAAATAAAGGTCATTACTGATCTTAATAATGGGGTGTGAGTCCGCCGTGTTGTATTTACCAATCGTGTCAAGGTTCTGATTAACTCCATCCCCTGGTTCAACAGAAAAGGTTTCAAGAAAGACTTCGATTTCCTCCCTGTTAGCACCAGGAACATTATTCGGCTTGATTAAGAAGACTGACAATAACCGAAGGCATGATTCCCTGAAGTCTGACGGCCTTGTTACATCATTGATCCGGTGTTCGGTGAATTGTTTTATTTTGCCTGCGATATCAGTCATAGAATTAACATCTATGCCTATTTTTGACTTTATCCACTGATTATCAAATCTGTATCTCCATGCAGCCATTTTTAGGAATTGAAAATCATATGCACCTTCTTCCCCGTAGAAAACCGGCTCGACGATACCTTTACCGCTTTTGATCCAATCGGTATAGGTGTTTTTCAACCCCGATTCCCAGTCTTCTAAGTTCACTTGGGCGGCGTTTACTTCTTCAGTTTTCGGAAATGCATGATTTTGATGAAGTTCATGAAACAACTCATTGGTCTTGTTGATATGTAGGTCAGACTCCCATTTAGTTGGAGGATCAGTTACAGTCAATTGATACTTGACCATTAATCCCAATAAAAAAGTCAGCTCACGTAGGTTTAATTGGCTGTGCCAATCAGGGATTTCGGGATCATTCGGTTTCATCCACAGGTATTCATCAACCATTCGACAGAAGGAATAGATGTACCCCCGTTCTTGGCTCAAACTCTCTAAATCGGCAACTATTTCAGGTTCAGATCGAACTTCTGGTTCGTTTTCATTATTCATTGTATTTCCCTGACTTACACTATTGCGAAGGCAAACGAAAAGAACCTACCATTTTGTTCCAATACATCTTCCACATTGTAGGATATTAACTTGTAATTATCCAGTACTGATCTTACTTCATTGTCGTCCTGAATTCCAACTCTATACCATCTACAAAATCGGGATAACTTCACCATACAGTGACTCTATAGACTAGCATTCGTAAGGTCTTCCAATTCTTCCGGCTTGTAGGTGGCAGGTATCCACTCACGAGTCAGGTAGGGCTCGTAGATTTCGTCCAACTGTAATGCATCACGGTACCTTTTGGGTATCCCAGCAGTCGGCAGATTATCCGGATGATAAATCGGCCCTTTGTCCCACTGCGGCATCCCCTCTTCCGGCCAATGACCCTTGTCGTATTTCATCGGATACACAAACCAGAGTGAATCATATGGTTCAACCAAGAATATCTCGTCAGGAACGCAAGCGTGCTCAGACAGCAAGGTTGGCAGCTGAGCCCCGATGAGATCGAATCTCGTGTGAGCTACGTCCCGGCTTTCCAGTATCAAGACTGTTCGCGCTCCTTCAGCACCACACTTCGCCAACTTTGGAAACTTGTCTGAGAAAGCTCGACGTATCCGTTCTGTTCGAAAACCCTCCAAGTCTTTGGGATAGTCAAGTACCGTTTGAACAAAGCCAGGTTTTCTTCCTATCACAGTCCCGTTCCGCCATCTCAGCAATTCGACAGTGCAGTTTAAACACGAGTGTTCGTCTTTGACGCTATCTTCGGGAAAACAGTAAGGGCTGAACGGGATGTTATAGCAGTCGATGGGCAATGAATATCCAGTGATCCTTTCGTACATAACCTCCGCACTGCTTAGGACCCATTCGGCAAGGAACTTCAATGCCCTAACTCGATTATTTTTCCTTTTCGGTAAACAAACATCCTTTGGCACTTGAAGCACGTAGTACATGGGACTTAGCAACCGACCTTCGAGAGATCTAACCAAGTACCTTCTAATCTCATCTACTGTTAGCTCGGTTTGGATATTGTTCTCGAATGGTTCGATTATGGTGTGTTCGATCGCGTATTCCTGTTCGCCCAACTTTAGACGTAGTTCCACTGGAACTCCAACTCTATCCCTCTCTGGTAAACGGATATCAGATCGTTTCGCTCTGGTACGTCTTTCCATTGTCTTGATTACGGCGTCACAAGCCTTGCCCTCGTTTTTTGGTACGATTACATGGGGTTTTCTGTATGGTGACACGTTGTTTTTCATCATTACCTAGTCCAAATGCAATTAGCAGAATACCGCCATAGGGAACTATGAATGTGATCCGCAATTGCAGGCAAGCTCATGACTGTTTCACGGCCAAACGAAACTACAAAATCCATTACTTGCGGTTTTCATAGTTATGTAGGTGAAGTGTAAGCGACTTCAAAGGCAATTTCGCGATTGGTAGCCTCGCCAAGCAAAAGTCAAAGGTTTCTACATCATCGAACATTCGTAGAACCCATACATCGGAGACGATGGCGTAGGCGTCCTCGAGAAATCAATCTGCCTTGCGGGTTTATCGGGGTAATCGATAGGGGATCTTCACATCGACCGGACCGTCAGCCTTGAAGTCTCTGGTGTTTCGAGTGACCAGGGACAGTCCTTCCTGCATTGCTATGGCCGCTTGTATTGCATCCGGTAGTTTCATGCCGTGGTTGTGTCTCAACCTTGCGGCGGCATCGGCGACTTCGGTGGTAACGGGTAGTGCCGCAAACTGATCCAGAAGCTCACGGGCCAACGGTTCAGATTCGGGTGGGAATCCAGCCAAAGTCTCCGCGCGGGTAATGACGGAAATCACGCAATCTCGACCGTGATCGGTCAGGAACTCCGTCGCTGCATCAACGCCGTTGAAGTGGTCGATGACGATAACCGAGTCCAGCAGGTATCTCGCCATGACTCAAAGCCATTCCTTGCGGATACGCACCTGGTACTCGAGGCCGTCGCCTGACTGCCAGATGCCCGCCGTCTGTTCGAGTGCCTCTTGCAATGAAACATCCGAGCCCCGCCTTTCCTTAGCCTGATATTCGCTGACTGCCTGGCGAATCAACGAGGCCCTGGAGACACGTCGCAGTGCGGCCTGCTGGTCCAGCCATGCCTTCTGCTTGTCTTCCAGGTTGATCACTGTTCTGACAAGTCCCTTGCTCATGAATGCCCCTTCGGCAAAGTTTGGCGTTCGTCTCCAACCAAATAACGTTCATACGCTCACTACGTGCAAGTAAATGCCACAGGTGCGGATTACGTTAAATCCATGGGAATCACACAATCGGTCCGAATCAAACGCCACCAACGCCACATTCAACTCATAAACATAATCAACCCTCTGCCCACAGTGATACCGGCATGCTTCCCTGGCACCGTTACGTCTCCCCACACTACGGCTTCGCAGTACCCGGCAACTGCAAGGCGACATCATCGAAGGTATAAACAGTGCTCAACTCGTCGCCCTCGGCAGCCAGCTTTTCGGCTTTGCACACAATAAGGGCGTCGGCGAAGTCCCCTTCAGTCCTCCGATAGGCCTGCAGAGCGCTCCAGACGACCTCGTCATCCTCAAAGCGCACGCTGGCATCCTGCAGCAGGTTATTGACCAGATCGACCAGGTCGGTACGGGTCGCGCAATAGCGGCGGCCGGCTAACGTCCACACCGTCTCCGCCAATACCACGTCCGTAATGAGCACGCGCTCGCCGCCTTCAAACACGCGACGCACCCGTTCAGCCTGCGCCTCGTCGTCTCTCAGGAGATAGCGCAGCAGGACATTGGTGTCGATTGCGTTCACGGTAATTGGTCCCGCTTCCCTTCAATCGCGTCCTGGCGCGACTCTTCGTCTGAAACCGTCGGATCGGCTTCGAGACGCGACAGGCATCCCCAGGCGCTGCCGGGCTCTTGGCGGACAATGGTAATGCGGCCGTCGGCAACGTAGCTTTGGCACTCGTCGCCTGGCTCGATGCCGACCAATCGGCACTGATCGGCCGGAAGCGTGATCTGTCGCTTGGAACTGACTTTGGGCACGATACGCTCCGATGATGTAGATCGATTGGCAGAAATTCAGATCACTCACTTTACTTTAGAATAGATACCAAGAAAAACACATAAAGTAAAGATTAAATGCAAAACGTAAAGAAATTTTGCGGCAAGGACCGACAAGAAGAATCAAGTAGAAAGCTCGATTTACGCCGCTAGCACAATCCCCTCGCTGGATATGAATGGATCAAGCCAGAACCTGTGGAGCCGAATGATGAAGCCGATGGACCAGTTCAATAGATTCCCAGGTTATCCGGCTGCCGAAAGATAAAACACGAGATAACCTGGTTTCTCAACGACTCTTTTCTATAGAAGATGCAAGTTTCCGCAGTATCGCGCCGTCGATCTTGCGGCGTGAATGTCCATCATATTCCAACTATGGCGGGGCTGAAAGGAGTCTACTTATGGTTGATGAACAAGGCCGGCTTATTGACCCTCGAAAGGCCGAAATACTGAAAAGCAAAATACTGGACCTGTTAACCGATGAAGAGATCGAGGTTCTCGGTATTGAAGTCGAGATCAGACTGAAGAACGGATATCAGGATAAAGTCTGGTACGCATGGAAAAATCCGCTTCCTTCCGCATGACGGGCCGTGCTGGTTACGCACGGGCGGCGTAGTCTGGATCTTCTTGAGATCAACGGTCGCCCGTTCAGCATCTCACCCCATCGCTTCACTCGACCTGTCCACCGCCTCCCGGACCGCGGCGGCCAGGACCCCGGGCTCGTCCGTTCCGATACGACAGGTCTTGCCGTTCTTCATCTTCAGTTCCACCGCCTCTAGTCCCGATACGTTGTATAGCCAGCCCCGCGGCGTAAGCCGGATACCCCACCCGTAAAGCCAGGAGTTTCTGACCGGCTGGCAGAACTCGATCTGGTCCAGGGGGAACCGCTTCCGGATCAGGCCGATGCCGAAACTGATGCGGAGGTCCTGGTCATCGATGGTGACGGTCAGGTTGTGGAACAGCGCCAGGATCCCCAGCATGAAAAGCAGGATCAGCCAGGCGAAGGGCGCCGCTCCTGCCATCCACGCGGGAATAAAGACCAATGGCAGGATGGCGATAGTGATGATGACGTTGACCGTGCCGAACTGGGTGTGGCGATAAGCGATCATTGCATTTGCTCCTGCCGGGGCTTGAACCGGAAACCCGCCGGTCTGCCATTCAGCGGTCAGTTACCGGAAGGGATCGAACAACCACTGACGTCTGGAAGTGGAAGCTTGTATAAGTGAAACTTCCCTGGCGGGCATTCGTCCTATAATGAAACGCCAAAGATACCGCTGGTCGTGTTTTTTCAACTATATTACAGATACGAGTTCATCGGGACCGTTCATTCGTGGGATCGAGGAAATGCCCAGGACGTTCTTAAGTTTCCTGCATATCGTCATCGCCTGCTCACTGGTTTATAGTTCGGGATGCGGGAAGAGCAATCCCGCCGGGCCGAAGCCGGATGAACCGGCTCTGCCTGAGAACCACGCTCCCGAGGCCGTGGGCGCGATCCCCAACCAGAACCTGACCACAGGGAGAACCCCGGTCGAGTTGGACGTGTCACGATACTTCAGGGACGTAGATGGAGATCTGCTGCGATACACCGCGGCTTCGAGCAACGACGCGATAGCGACTGCCGGGACATCTGGAGCTATCTTGACGATCAGACCCATGTCACCGGGAAGTGCGACCGTGACGGTTACGGCGACAGATTCCCATGGGTTAAGCGCCACTCAGCCCGTCCGTGTTCATGTGGAAGAAGATCAACCACCTGAACCACCTGAAACATCGGAACCACCTGAGCCACCCCCGCCACCGGAGCCCCCTGAACCACCAGATCCGCCGGAGCCGCCAGATCCGCCGGAGCCGCCCCAGCCACCGGAACCCCCTGAACCGCCGGACCCACCGGACCCACCGTTAACCGGACCCTATACCCCACTTGAATGGATTCGCGTATCGGCCGGCAAAATAGAGATTCACGGCTTTTCCCTAGGCTTCATCCCGTGCATTCCGCTCGATGCCACCGTAAACGGCATCCGGTACTTCGTGCACGAATCACACTGGCAATGGAGAGAAAACGCGTCCAGTCCCTGGGCCGAAGTGGATGGAACGCACAAAACCGGCGAAATATGTAGCTACACCCCCAATAGATCGGGAGCGTTCAGGCTGGTGATGGAAATGTCGATCGACGGTATACGGGGCAGGTATGCCAGTTCGAATACGATTAAAGCCCTATGCATGCCGAATTCGGACGAGTGTTCCTACTCTTATCCAGACAATCCGTCTCAATCTCAGGTCGCAGGCAGGCCGCCAGGACAATGAAACCCAACGGGCGGAACACGATCACATCTCCGCCGTGCCCACCACCGTATCCGAGAACACCACGTGTCCCCACATCTCGGGGATGTGCATGTTGATCTCACCCTGGGGCGACCAGACCCAGTTGTCGCAGGGCACGCCTTCTTTCCGTAGATAGCCGTCCTTGTAGCGTTCGTATTCCCACTCGACCCGCGAGAAGTTGACCCGCCAGGAATCCCCGGGCTTCGGAGGGCAGTCCACCCCGGCGTACTCGGCCATGCTGGTCCAGGGGAAGGCGATTTCGGTGGACCAGCCGCGGTCCACGTCGTGGGAACAGTTGACCGTGCCGTCGATGTGGACGGCGTGGCGCACGCCCTCGAAGTCCCAGTCGTGGTCGGCTTTCCCGCCCTTGCTGTAGGGTTTGGGCAGGTACAGGTCCCACACGGCGTTCAGGGGGTTGATCTCGAACTCCATGTAGTGGTTGGTGTCCCCGTCGGGATCGATGAACACCTCGAAGTCGTTGTCGTTGCAGATGATGGAATCCCGCTTGGTCAGGGTGCCCCAGACGTCCGGTTCCTCCATGTCGGCCGCCACGTAGAAGTACTCGTCGTCCCACAGCATCATGGCGCGCGTGCCGAACCGGGGAATGGGCTTGAGGTCCCCTTCGATATCGACGAAGAGGTCGGTGCGGGGCGCCCGGATCCAGGACGGGTCGCTCAACTTTCCGTCGATCGAGATGGGACCGCAGGCACGGTAACAGGTATAGGTCTTGGGGACGATATTCTGAGATGGAGCGTCAGGCATGTGTGATCTTTCTTTTGAGGATGAAGGGGATGATCGAGTTGCGAACTGGACGACGGGCGTACTACGGGCTCGAGACCACAGGATCGGACCCGTGGGCGAAAATCAGCGGGCAATTTGCCGGCCCAGGCCTTCTGGCATACCGCCGGTCCAGGTCCGCCGCCCCAGGCCTGCTGGCATACTGCCGGTCCAGGTCCGCCGGTTCAGGCCCGCAAGCCCGATTGCGATTCGAATCCCAGCAGGCGCTTCAGGGTCGGCGTCGCCCGCTTGACGACCTCGGGGTCCGCCAGCCTGAACTGGTCCTGCTGCGGTTTCATGAACGAGCGGCAGAAGAACCCCAGCAGGATCATTCGTTCCTCACTGGTGCGATTGGCGCCGCTGCTGTGCCAGGTCGCGCCATGGATGATGACGATATCGCCTTTGCGGGCATCCAGTTGGATGACGTCGTCGTATTCCTTCTCCGGATCGGGCGGGGTGCCGCGCTTGTAGCTGCCCGGCACGATCCGCGTGGCCCCGTTCTCGGGCGTGAAGTCGTCGAGTACGAAAATCGTGTTGGAGCAGAAGGCGAACGGCGGCGCAGGCTGAGGGAATCGTCCCAGCGGGAAGTCGACGTGCAGGCCGCCGGCCGGTGCGCCCGGGCCGATGAGATTGACGGTAAAGCTGCTTAAGATACAGTCGTCGCCCAGTAGGTGTTCGTGGAGCGCGAGCACTTGCGGCAGTTGGATCATCTCCTCGTAGATGCGGCCCTTGTTGACCAGGTTCCACACCCGCTGCGCCTGTCCATCGAAGTAGACGTGTTCCCCATCGGCCTTTTCCGCCGCGGCCAACTCGGCCGAGCGGTCACGCAGGGCATTGGCCTGCTCCGGATTCAACGCCTCTTTGAGTACGACGTAACCGTGTTCGTCGAGATGGGCCTTAGCGTCTTCCAGCTTCATCCGGGATGCTCCAATTGTCCGCGTCGATTTCCCTTATGAACCTCCGTACGGCACGGAAATGCCATCGACGAACTCGGGCTCGTCCATGTCGGCCGTCATGTAGACGTGGCTGCCTTTCCGTTCGCTCGTGGTCCCCGCCATGTGGGCGCCGCTGGCGTCCAGGGAGATGATCTGCACGCCGCCCACGCGCTGGGCGTCCAGTTCGTTCATGTCCCGCAGCCCCTCGGCCGTCGCCTCTTCGAGCGACATGCCCATCTTCATGTAGGTCACCACGTTCCGGGCCGCGCCGGTCCGGATGGCCAGCTCGCCCGTGCCCGTACACGCCGCGGCGCCGTAGCGGTTGTCGGCGAAACCACCCGCGCTGATGACCGGCGAATCCCCCAGGCGTCCCGGGTACTTCCACCCCCATCCGCTCGTGCTGACGCCCACGCAGATGTCGCCGTTGCCGTCCTGCGCGATGAAGTTGGTCGTGCCCCCTGCCTTCTGCGGATCGACGGCCAGGTGGCTCAGCTTCCACAGTTCCCTGGAGTGCTGAAGTTCCTCGGGGTCGTCGATCCCGAGTTGTTCGCGCACGTGCTTCGCGTAGATCTCGGGCATCTCGGGGTCCACGTAGGTGCTCTTCTCGAAACCCATTTCACTGGCGAACCGCTCCGCGCCGTCGGCGACGAGGAAGACGTGGATCAGCTTCTCCATGACGCAGCGGGCGATCGAGATCGGATGATCGTAGCCCGTCACCGCGCCCACGGCCCCCACGTTCCGGGTACGGCCGTCCATGATGAGGGCGTCCAGCTGGGGATAGCCGAGGATGTTGGGATAGCCGTGCAGGCCGACGCTGCGGTCGGGCCGGTGCACCTCCACCTCCCGGATGCCGATCTCGATGGCGTCCACCGCGGTCTTGCCTTCCTTCAGCGCGGCCACCGCCTGCCGGATGCCCACGTCGCCGTTGTTCGTAGCCATGACGATCATTGTGTGGTCCTTGTATTGAGGGTTTTAGTGTTAAATTCAAGTGCATTGTAACGAGGACGAAATGAATTGCAAAGTGTTATTATCGGGCAGCCTTTCCGAGTATGCCGGCGAGGTATTAACCCTTGATATTTCCGCGGTTTTCCTTATCGTGATATTCAGTTCGGCAAGTCCTTGACGGCGCTTGCGCCCGTGGCTGGCTTCCGGGCCCGCGCACATTGGAAGGCTGGCAACCTTTGATCATCTGGATTCGCATCGGGACGTTGGAATCCTACAACAAGGACGGCCGGGATTTCCGGCTGAAGAGACGGCTTGAGGAAATCTCCGGGCAGCCGTGCCTGATGCTGCACCAGGAGCAGATGACGCCGGAGATCGTCGAGCCGCTCAAGCCCCGGGCCATGCTGCTCAGCGGCGCCGGCACCTTCTTCCAGCATTTCAGGCCGGAGACGTTCTACGGCTTCGAAGACACGCTGAACGCGATGGCCGACGTGCCCACCCTGGGGCTGTGCGCCAGCCACCAGCTCATGGGGTTCATGTTCAACCATGGACTTCGCAACCTGACGAAACTCGAAGACGAGATGATGCGACCCCTGCGGCCCGGCGAGCCCGACGTGCTCGATCCCAATCCCGATGCGCTCGGTTATTTCTGCGAAGAGGGGTTCTACCCGGTGCGTCCGGTGATGGCCGATCCGCTGTTCGACGAGCTGCCCGATCCGGTGGTCGTACGGCAGTCGCACTACGCGGAGATGAAAACCGTGCCGCCGGACTTCGACCTCATCGCGTCGAACGAGAACTGCCGGATCCAGGCGATCAGGCACCGGGAGCGGCCCCTGTACGGCACGCAGTTCCACCCGGAATACTACGTCGACGTCTATCCGCACGGCCGGAAGATCCTGGAGAACTTCTTCCGCGTGGCCGGGGTGCTGTAGCGGTCCGCCGGGCGACCGTCGCGCCACGCCAGGGTCATTGCTGGTGCGACCTGGCCGAATGCAGTAGCAGCCCGCCCGGTCCATCCGCCGATACGATGCAGAGGAGGAGCCAATGTCCAATCCGCAATTCGGCATGAGCGAGCTGGCCCGGTTCGCCGAGGAAGGCTACCTGCGCCTGGGCCGGGTGGCTTCGGACGAACACCTGCAGGCCATGCGCGAGCGCATCGACGACATCATGCTGGGCAAGGTCCGTTACGAGGGCATGCCCATGCAGCGCGACACGACCACGGGCGAGTACGGGAAACTGCCGACGAGGACGTTCGAGGAAAGCGCGGAGACGCTCGCTTACCGGCGCATCGACGATCTGCAGTTGGACCCGCTTTATCTTGGATACATGCAGCACCCGTTTTTCCGGGAGGTCACGGAGGCCCTCGTCGGCCCGAACGTCTCCATATTCCGGGCCATGTTCATGAACAAGCCGGCCGAGCACGGCACCCATCTCCCCTGGCACCAGGACGTCGGCATCGGGTGGGGGCTGGATTCGAACCCGGAGACGACCGTTTGGACCGCCCTCGATGCGGCGACGGTCGAAAACGGCTGCATGCAGGTGGTGGTGGGCAGCCACAAGCACGGTGTGATCAACAAGATGCACTTCCCGTCGGAGGCCGACCAGGCCCGGTACGCGCGGGAGGAGGACTGTATCTACCTCGAGGCGGAAGCGGGCGAGGCCATTCTGCTGAACAACCTGCTCCTGCACCGGTCGGCGCGCAATCCCACCGGCAATCCCCGGCGGGCGTTTAGCAGCGCGTACATGGACGCGGCCACGCGGGCGGTCAAAACGGGCGAGACCTTCCCCGTCATCTTCGGTGAGGGCGCGCTGACCGGCGGCGAATTGATCAATGGCGCGCTGGCCGAAGGCGCATTGACTGATGGCCGCTGACCGGGCACACACTCCAGGAGAGCCGGCATTGAAACTGGAAGGGCGCGTCGCGCTTATTACGGGCGGCGGAACGGGGATCGGGGCCGCTACGGCGAAGCTTCTTGCCGAAGAAGGCGCGGACGTCTGCGTCACGGGTCGCAGGAAGGCCCCGCTGGATGAAGTCGTAACCGCCATAGAGGCCAATGGCGGAAGCGCTTTGGCCGTTTCCGGGGATGTGGCCATCACCGAAGATTGCCAGCGGATGGTCGACCAGACGACGGCCACCTTTGGGAAGATCGACGTGCTGGTCAACAACGCGGGCACCGGCCCATTGATGGACGCCGAAAGAACCACTGACGAAATCTGGGACCAGATTATCGGGACCAACTTGTCGGGAGCGTTCCGGCTCATTCGCGCGGTCCTGCCGGGGATGGTTTCCCGGGGCGCCGGGAGTATCGTCAACGTCAGCTCGATCCTCGGACAGTCGGGCATGAAGAAGTCGGCGGCCTATGGCGCTTCCAAGGCGGGACTTGACCAGTTGACGCGTGTCCTGGCCGTCGAGTTCGCAGATCGCGGGATTCGGGTCAATGCCGTAGCGCCGGGGTGGGTGGATACCCCCATGACGGAATCCGTGCAGGCCCATGCCGCCATGTACGAACGGCTGAAGAGAAAGCACCCCATGGACCGTTTCGGTACGCCTGAAGAAGTGGCGCAAGCCATCCTGTACCTGGCTTCCGACCAGGCATCCTTTACGACCGGTTCCGTGTTGATGGTCGACGGCGGATGGAGTGCCGCCTGACGGCAGTTGCAGCACCGCCTGACGACGCGTGGAGAAAACGGGCGAAATTACTGAAATCATGAAACTTACCGGAGACCGACAATGGGATTGAGAACGGCCGAACAATACCTGGAAGGATTGCAGGACGGCAGGACGATCTACTTTCGCGGCGAGCGGGTGCCGGACCTCATGGAGCACCCGGAACTGCGCGCGGGTGCCGAGCACACGGCCCTGGACTATCACCTCGCCGAAGACGAGGCGCACCGCGAGCTATTCACGGCGACATGTCCCGAGACGGGGGAGCGCGTCAGCCGTTACTTCATCCCGCCGGCCAACACGGAGGACCTGCTGAAGCGCCGGGAAATGATCGAGACGAGCACCCGCGAGGGCAGCGGCGTGGTCCTGCTCATCAAGGAGATCGGCACGGACGCCCTGTTTTCGCTCCGGCTCGTCTCGCGGCAGATCGACGAGAAGTACGGCACCGGGTACCTGGACCGCGTGAAGAACTACCACGCCGAATGCCGCGACCGCGACCTGAGCATGGCCGTGGCCCAGACGGATGCCAAGGGGGACCGCAGCCGCCTGCCGTCCCAGCAGACCCATCCCGACTACTACGTGCGCATCGTGGAGCGCCGTCCCGACGGCATCGTGGTCCGCGGCGCCAAGGCCCATACCACGGGGACCGCCTTCGTGGACGAAGTGGTCGTGCTGCCCACCCGGGCGATCTCGGAAGAGGACAAGGACTACGCCGTGGCCTTCGCCGTGCCCGTCAACACGCCGGGCGTCCGGCTCATCGCCAGTCCCTTCGGGTTCTCGGGCGAAAGCAACTATCACCACCCGGTCAGCTCGAAGCACCACCTGGTCGAGACCCTGACCGTGTTCGACGATGTCTTCGTCCCGCACGAGCGCGTCTTCCTGGCCGGCGAGTGGGACTTCGCCGGGGTGCTGGCGAACGCCTTCGTGGAGTTCCACCGGTTCACCGCCGTGTCCTACAAGCCGCCGCTCCTCGACCTCTTCATCGGCGCGGCCTCGCTGATCGCCGTGTACAACGGGGTGGAGAAGGCGAGCCACATCCGCGACAAGGCCACGCGGCTCATCACCTACACGGAGACGGTCCGCGCCCTGACCCGCGCGGCCGCCATGGACTGCAAGGTGGTGGACGGTATCGCGGTGCCGGACACGCTCACGACCAACATCGCCAAGTACCATTTCGCCAACAATTATCACGAGGCCGTGCGGGACGTGCAGGATATCGCCGGCGCTTTGCTGGTCACGGGCCCGTCGGAAGCGGACTGGCACAACGAAGAGACGAAGGGCGACCTGGAGCGTTACCTGGGCGGCCGCAAGGGCGTGCCGACCATGGACCGGATGAAGGCCATCAATCTCATCCGCGACCTCACGGCTTCGGATTTCGGTGGATACCACGAACTGCTGGCCATCCATGCCGAGGGTTCGCTCGAGGCGCAGAAGATCACGATCTTCCGGGGATACGACCTGCTGCGGTGCATGGATATTGCGAAGAAAGCCGCGGGGATCGAGTAGAGAAGCGCTCCTGGATGCTGAGATTCAATCCGCGCAAGGATTCAACGAGGTGCAGGACGATCGTGATTCTGGATGGAGTATCTGGATGTCGATAAGAAAGGAAAGCCGATGAGTTCCGGCGAAGGCCCGGTCATCATGAGCGGCCGCAAGCTGGCCGACGAGATGCAGGAAAGGCTCGCGAAAGAAACGGCCGAAATGCGCGCGCAAGGGATCACGCCGGGCCTGGCCACGATCCTGGTCGGCGACGACGGACCCAGCGCGACCTACATCTCCATGAAGCACCGGGCATGCGAGGAAATCGGTATCCGCAGCATACACACCCACCTGCCCGCATCCACTTCGCAGGAAGAACTGCTGCAGACCATCGGCCGCATGAACGAGGATCCGGAGGTCGACGCCATCCTCGTGCAGATCCCGCTGCCGGATGGACTCGACGAGGACGAGGCGCTGCTCTCCGTGGCGCCCGACAAGGACGCGGACGGGCTCAATCCCATCAACCTGGGCCGGCTGGTGATCGGCAAGCCGGGGCCCCTGCCCTGCACGCCCAACGGCATCCTCGCCCTGCTGGTCCATTACGGCGTGCCCATCGAAGGAAAAAACGTGGCGATCGTGGGCCGAGGACTGACCATCGGCCGCCCGCTGGCCCTCCTGCTGTCCTTGAAACGGCCCCACTGCAACGCGGCGGTCACGGTACTGCATTCGGCCGTGCCCGACATGGGCGCCCACCTCCGCGAAGCCGATATCATCATCGCCGCCGCGGGTTCGCCCGGACTGATCACGAAGGACATGGTCAAGCCCGGTGCGGCCGTGGTGGCCGCGGGCATCACGCGCAAGGGCAAGAAGCTGCTGAGCGACGTGGACGAGGATGTGGCGGAAGTCGCCGGATGGATCACGCCCCGCATCGGGGGCGTCGGTCCCATGACCGTGGCCATGTTGATGGAGAATACGGTGATGGCGGCGCGGCGACGGATGTAGGTTTTACGCAATCTGCGCCCAGTTTTCCAAATCCACCTCGCCCGGCACCGGTTCCTGTCCCGAGAAGAAGTGTTCCAGCGCGCCCAGCGTGATCTCGCCGATCTCGAGATGGCCATAAGCGCCGGTGCCCGAGCTGTGGGGCGTGATGACCACGTTGGGGAGGGCACGTAAACGGTGATCGGGCGGCAGGGGTTCTGGCGTGGTCACGTCCAGCTGGACCTGGATCCTGCCGGTCTTCGCTTCTTCGTACAGCGCGTCGTGGTCCAGGACGGAGCCCCGCGAGGTATTGACCAGGACGCCGTCGTCCCGCAACAGCCGCAGCTGCTCCGCGCCGATCATGTGGTCCGTCTCCGGGATGGACGGCGCATGGATGGTCACCATGTCCGACGCCTCGAACAGCGTGTTCAGGTCCACCCGTTCCACGTTCATACGGCCGGCGTCCCAATCGCTCAGGTAGGGATCGTAGACGAGTATGCGCACGCTGAAGGGCCGGAGCAGCCGGATCACCTCCCGTCCCACCATGCTGGCGCTGACGATACCCACCGTGGCGCCGCGCAGGAACTGGTTCGACCAGTTCTTGTCCGGATCCCGCCACATGCTCCTGTTACGGATGTTGAGCGCGTCGTGGACCCACCTGCGGCTCATCATGATCAGCGCGCCGACCGCGTGTTCCGCCACGTTGAGGGCGATGGCGCCCCGCGCGCTGACGACACGGATCCCCCGGGGCATCAGGCAGCCGGTGACCATCTCCGGGGTGAACAGGTACTTGACCGATCCGGCGGAGTGGACGACGAACTTCAGCTTGTCCGCCCGCTCCAGCGCGGTCCCGCTGATCGGCCGGACGCCCCAGCCGGTAACCAGGCCGTCGAAGCCGGCGATCCCATCCTCCACCTCTCCGGCGGTCAACGCGCGGTCAGTCCTGTTCTCCACCACGTCGAAGCCGGCCAGTAACCGCCGGTAAGTCTCATCCTTGAAGACGCCCGCGGTGTGGGACGGCGTCGGCAGGTACCAGATGCGTGGTTTGCTCATGGTAACAACGCTGGATTCGGGCAGATGTATACCCGGCCGTCAGGCTCGCTGTCGGCCCAGGTGACTTAGCCGGCCGTCACTCGGCACTCAGTCGGACTTTCGTACCAATTAGCGGCAGCGGTCCGCTAATCTCGTTTCCGTACCAGATAGTGGCAGCGGTCGTCTCCGACGATCTTGTGCTCGTCCCTGCGCACCCCAGCATCGAGCGTGCGTTCGAACAATTCCTGTTCGTACTGACAGACCTTCGGGAAACGGCGCGCTATTTCGTAGATCGGGCAGTGGTGTTCCACCAGGATGTACTCATCGCCGTCCGCGTGGGATTCGGCCATGTATCCCTCCCGGTCCCGGATTTCAGCGAGAACGCGCACCTGTTCCGAGAAGGGCTTCCCGGCCATCTGGTGTTTGTATTCCGTTTCCAGTCGCTCCGTGCGCAACGCGAAGAGGCTGTCGACCTTCTCCGGCCCATCGGTTTCGGCAATCTGTTCGAGCAGTTCCACCGCGATTTGGCCATACCGTACCGGGAACAGGCGCTCAGCGGCATCTGTCAGTCCGAAATAGTGGGCTGGCCTGCCCCGGTCCTGCCGCACGACCCGCGTCTCGACCAGGTCGTCGCGCTCCAGGCCGCTGAGGTGCTGGCGGACGCCCATGGAAGTTATCCCGATTTTCCCGGCGAGTTGGCCGGCGGTCATTTCGCCCTTGCGCTTGAGCAACTCCAGGATCTGACGGCGGGTGGTGCCTTCCGAATCGGGCATGTCATTCTCCGCGAACGAAGCGGGTGCTTATCCAATGTGTATCCGGGCGCATCCCGGCGCATCCCGGCTATCTGGTGTTGTATGCATCGAGTACATACCTGTTTGCAGACACCACTTTGCAGACACTACCTTTGCACGCGCGTCACCATAGTATTGTAACGTCCTATCCCAAATAAGGAACAATAAAAAATAAATAAATAATATAAATAATAATATTGATTTATTCCTTTGCGATACATATATTGAAAGATAACACGTATATTCATTCCAGATACATTGCACGATCATCGTATCGCAGCTTGAGGAGAAACATCATGAACGGCACCTCAAAAACAGCCTTGCGCGATCCGATCCGGGTCGCATCGGTGGACGAACTGAAGGAGAAGGGGAGCATCGTCGTCAACGGGCACGACGGTCCGATCGCCGTGTTCCACCACGGTGACGGACAGGTGCACGCCGTGGACAACCGGTGCCCCCACATGGGTTTTCCGCTGCACCGGGGCACGATCAAGGACGGCATTCTGACCTGCCACTGGCACCATGCGGACTTCGACCTGGAGAGCGGCTGCACCTTCGATCTCTTCGCGGACGACGTGCCGGTGTACGCGGTCGAGACCCGGAACGGGGACGTTTGGGTTTCTGGATCGCGGGACCAGTCGGGCGACGCGGCGTACTGGCGCAACCGCCTGAGAGAGGGCCTGGAGCAGAACATCTCGCTGGTCAATGCCAAGGCCGTGATCGCCCTGCTGAAATCGGGGGTGTCCTACAAGGATATCGCCGAGACCGGCGGCCGGTACGGCGTGCGGTACCGCTCATCCGGATGGGGGCCGGGACTGACCATTCTGACCGCGATGACGAACCTGTGCGGCTATTTGCCCAGAGACGAGCAGATCCTCCCGCTATACCAGGGACTGACGCACGTCGCCCGGGACAGCAACGGACAGCCGCCGAGGTTCGACCTGCAGCCTTTGGATACGGAGAACCTGTCGTTCGAACAGTTGAAGCGCTGGTTCCGCCGCTTCGTCGAGGTGCGGGACGCCGAAGGCGCCACGCGGTGTCTGCTCACGGCCGTGTCCATGGACGGCGATCCCGCGCAGCTGGTGGACATGATGATGAGCGCCGCCACGGACCACGTGTTCCTGGACGGCGGTCACGTCGCGGACTTTATCAACAAGTCCACGGAACTGCTGGACCACATCGGCTGGGAGCACGCCGATGAAGTGCTGCCCAGCACGGTCGGCCAGTTATGCGCCGCGGCGCGCAGCGAGGAGCGAAACGCCTGGCGCCATCCCGTCGACCTGGCGGCCATACTTCGCGGGGCGAATGCCGCGTTGCCCGGCGCGCTGGCATCGACGTCCAACGGTTACGCCTGGGACGGCCCCGCTGAACTGGCCGAAGTGATCCTCGGGGACGATCCCCAGGCCACGGTGGACACCATGCTGGCCCGGCTCCGCGACGGCATGACGCCGTTGCAACTCAGCCAGGCGGTCACCTACGCCGCCGCGCTGCGCATCGCCCGGTTCCACACCCAGAACGAGTTCAACGACTGGATCACGGTGCTCCATACCTTCACCTACGCGAACGCCCTGCACCAGGCCCTGAAGCGGACGGGTTCGCCGGAACTGGTCCGCGGCGTCTTCCACGGCGCCATGGCCGTGTACCTGGACCGTTTCCTCAATGTGCCGCCAGCGCGGTTGCCGACCGCCAGGGCTACGGCGGATCTTGCCGGCGAGACCGACGAGATTCTCGACGCGTTTCTGACCGAACTGGATACGCAGCAGCAGGTGGAGCCGGCCGCCAGGCTGGTCTATCGCTTCCTGGCCGACGGGCATCCCGTGGACCGGCTGTTCCGCACGCTTTCGGTCTCGCTGCTGCGGGAGGATGCCGAGTTCCACAGCTTCCAGATGCTGGAGGCCGGCATACGGCAATACGAGGAACTGAAGGGACGCGCCGAAGCCGACCACGTGCTGATCGCCACGGCCCGGTATCTCGCCGCCCACGCCCCCACGCAGCGGGCGCTCAACCAGACCGCGCAGATCGCGCTGCGGCTGAGCCGGGGCGAGGCGCTGTACGAGGAGGAATAGGTAGCGGCTAAACCGAGGTGAGACGCTGTATATGGCGGAACAGCCGGCCACTGAGCCGATGCGCTATGTGGAGAGGAACAACCGTTCGCGCATCTTGATGTTACCACATTCAGACGCTGATTGATATACGATCCATTATCAAAGGAAGGACTATGCCCGTTCTCGACATCGCCGATTGCATCAATGAGACCTGCCCCTGGTCAGGCAAGCCGGTACAGGCCGATTCACTGACGGTATTTGAAGGTCACGTTGTGGGGTTTTGCAATGCCGATTGCCTCGAGAAATTCGAGCGTGCCATCAACCATTTCAGAGCGGCCATCGCCGGCGTCGAAGATCCTGCGGGAGCGAATAATGCGCGTGGTGCGAGTGGCACGAGTGGTGCGCGTGGTGCGCGTGGTGCGAGTAGCGCGGGCGGACCGGCGTCATCCGGCTCCTGATCACAGTAATAGCAAAAAGCGCGGACCCTGTGATTTACTCAATACACGGTCCGCGCCTTCAGTGGTAACAGGTTGGCCTGATCCACGGCCCGGTTGGTCAGGCCGGCCGGCAGCCGCCTACTCCCCGGTGATTACATATTTCCGCAACATGCGCGGACCGACCTCCGCGCCGTAGACGTTGCCCATGGCGTCCACGGCCACGCCTTCTGCGCCGGTCGTTCCGGCGTTATCGGCGTCCACCACGGGATCGGGAATGAAGGCCGACACGAAACCGCCGTCCCGGATGCTGCCGATGCGGATGCCCCGCTTCCAACCGGGATTTGCTCCCCAGGTCGCGTTCGACTCCGAGTCAGCGCTGTAGAGCACGTCGTTGGCATCGATGAAAAGGCCGCTCGGCCGGCCGAACTGGGTCCAGGTGGCGATGTATTCGCCTTCCTGGTCGAAGATCTGAAGCCGTGCGTTGCCCCGGTCGCCGACGTACAACCGGCCCTGGGAGTCCATGGCCAACGCGTGGGGATCCCGGAACTGGCCGGCCGCCTGTCCCGTTTCGCCCCAGGCCTTGATGAATGATCCGTTCGGCGCCAGCTTGACGATGCGGTTGTTGCCGCGGGAACCGTGACCGTCCGCCACGAAAATGTTACCGTCAGGCGCCACCAGGACGTCGGAAGGCTGGTTGAAGATACCGTCCCCTTCGCCAGCCACTCCCGCAATACCCAGGCTCATCATCAGGTCCCCATCCTCGCTGAACTTGTGGACCTGGTGGCCGATGCCTACACCACCCCGGGCGTCCGTCACCCAGACGTTGTTCTCCGCGTCCACGAAGATGCCGTGGGGCCATACGATCATACCCGCGCCGAAGCTCTTAAGCAGGTTGCCGTCGCTGTCGAAGAGCAGGATCGGCGGCACGTCCTCCTTGCCGACGCAGGAGTTCTGGCCGCATCTTTCCGCCACCCAGATGTTCCCGCTGCCGTCCTGGGCCGGGAAGACCGCGCTCGTGGAGCCCCAGGTCCTGTCTCCACCCAGCTTGCCCCATATGCCTTCCACCGCGGTGTACGGATTCGGCGCGTGGTTCTGGGCCGTGGCGGGGTTGTTCAACAGCGCAATCGAGATTCCAACGGCCGAAAAAACGACCCACCGGATCCAGGTCGATGTGTTCATGAGTATCCTCACTTTACTTGGTGAATAGGGATGGTCCCGTCGCGGAACGGGCTGACCAACCGCGCCATTCGAGACCGGCCGGACCAGCCGGCCATAGCCTGGCATGCCAGTCGGCCGCGCAGTCAGGCGGACCACATTATCCCCGGGATTTACGATTTATTGATATAATAGAATCCAGGCGCGTTTGCGCAACGGTTTTCGAAGGCCTTGCCGATGTCCAGCGGGCACGCGGGGCCGCGCCAACCGTCTTGACAACAGAAGGACGGCGGGACATATTTCAGCAGCAAATTAGGCGACCGGGAGAACCGGGTGGCAAGCAACCCAACCAGCCGCGCGAGGCAGCACTGTCGTGTTATCGGGATTCCATACCACACAGGACCGCCGGATCATCGGGCTGATGTCGGGCACGTCCGCCGATGGGATCGACGCGGCCGTGATACGGCTGGGCGAAAAAGACGACGGGCTTTCCCTGGACGTGCTGGGCTTCGATGCGGTGGCTTTTCCATCCTGCCTGCGTGATCGGCTGATGGAAGTCTCCGATTCGAAGGCCGGCAGGATCGACGCGTTGTGCCGGCTGCATTTCGAGTTGGGGGAACTCTTTGCCAGGGCGGCTTTTATCGTGGCGGATTCCGCCGGACTGTCGATGGAGGAGATCGATCTGATCGGTTCCCACGGACAGACCGTCCAGCATCTCCCCGAACGGGAAGAACGATTCGGCGTGGAAACCGGGGCGACGCTGCAGATCGGCGATCCTTCGGTCATCGCGCAGCGAACCGGAGTGGTGACGGTTGGCGACTTCCGGACGGCGGACGTGGCCCGGGGCGGACAGGGCGCACCGCTCGTGCCCTATGTGGACTACCTGCTCTTCAGGCATCCCGAAAAGGCCCGGGCACTGCTGAACCTGGGGGGCATCGCGAATCTCACCGTGCTGCCCGCGGACCCGAAACCCGGCAACGTGCTGGCTTTCGATACGGGCCCGGCCAACATGCTGATCGATGCCGTCGCCCGGGCGGAACTGGGACGCGACATGGATGAGGACGGTGCGGCCGCAAGGCACGGAAAGCCCGCAGAAAACCTGGTAGCGGACGTGCTCACCATGCCCTATTTCGAGCGGCCTCCGCCCAAGTCCACGGGCCGGGAGCTGTTCGGTGACCGCTGCGCGTCGGATCTGGTCAGCGCGGGGCGGGAGGCCGGGCTCAGCAGCGAGGATTTGCTTGCGACCGCCACGGAAGTCACCGTTCGTTCCATTGAGGACGCCTGTCGACGGTTCGTCGTTCCCGTCGTCACGCGCCTGGACCAACTGATCGTGAGTGGCGGCGGCGCCAGAAACGGATTCATGCTCGAGCGACTCGCCCGGGTGCTGGCGCCTGTCGAGATTTCGACTTCGGATGATCACGGCCTGTCTTCGGACGCCAAGGAAGCCGTGGCTTTTGCGGTACTCGCCGACCGGACGGTCCGGGGCCGTCCGGGCAGCCTACCGGGGGCGACGGGCGCAGACCGGCCCGCGGTGCTGGGCAAGATCTGCCTGCCCGGTTGATGCAGCACGTGGAGGGTAGTTCGTGATGCGCTTCAGCACGTCAATCAGACGGAACATCGAAAACCGGACACGCGCCGGCACGATGCCTGGCCACGTGCCGGACCACGCGCCAGGCCACATGTCGGTTCCCGGGCAAGCTTCCAGGTGGCTGGCTCACGTGCCGATCCCCTGTTGGTCCGCGTGGTGGCCAGCCCTGGCATTGTTCCTGTTGATCTTGGGATGCGCCGGCAGGCCGCTCCCATCCGATCGCTCCGCCCGCCCGGCCCCTTCCGAGGCCGCGCCCGCAACGGGGTCGTTCAAGCCCGGCCAGCTTCCGATGATCAGGATCGGCTTGCTGGTGAACCGGGACACGGCAAACCTGACCGGAACAGGCCGCTTTCGCGTCGTCGACCGGGCCAGCGGCGAAGTGATCGGCACATCGTCTTCCGGGCAGATCTGGAGAATGCAGGCGAAGGGCGCGTGGATCGACGTGTCCGCTCCAGGCGGCGCGGCCCAGGGACTGTATACCGGTCCGATCGACGTGAACCCGCTCGCGCGGGAAGGGCGTATCAAAGCCGCCGACCGGGAGTACCGCGGATCGATGGAAGTGGTCTCGAACAAGAAGGGCAAGTTGACCGTTGTGAATGTTATCGACGTGGAGAACTACCTGCGCGGGGTCGTTCCCCCGGAAATCGGCAGGCTCAATGAAGACCGCATCGAGGCGCTGAAGGCCCAGGCCATCGCGGCCCGGACGTATACCGTGTCGAACCTGGGCAAACGCAAGGTCCTGGGATTCGATCTGTACGGAACCGTGGCCGACCAGGTATACCACGGTTACAGCGCGGAATGGCCGGTCGCCGACCGGGCGATCTCGGAAACCCGCGGCGTGATCGCTACCTACGAAGGCAAACCTATCGCCGCCCAGTACTCCTCGACCTGCGCGGGCGAAACCGAATCCATCGAGGACGCCTGGGGAGGCAATCCCATTCCGTACCTGCGCTCCGTGCGGGACCGGGACCGCGGAAGCGACGACTTCTGCAGCCATTCTCCGGTCTATACATGGCGCGTGGAGTGGAACAAGAACACGCTGGAGAACATCCTGGAGACGAGGCTTCCCGGCCTGGACCCACGCAAGCGGGGAGAGTTTTCTCTTCGCGATATATCGATAAAAAGTCGATCTTCGACCGGGCGCGTTCAACAACTCGAGATCAAATCGAATCACGGGACGACTACGCTGCGCAGCGGGCAGATACGTTCCGCATTGCGCCGGCCGGTCCGGGGACAGCCGATGCTCCGCAGCACGAAGTTCGATTTGAAGTTCAGGCAAAACTCTATCGTGGCGGAGGGCGGCGGCTATGGCCACGGCATCGGCATGTGCCAGTTCGGCGCCATCGGGATGGCCGTCCAGGGATACAAGTACGACCGGATCCTGAAACACTACTATCGTGGCATCGACCTGGACCGCGTGTATAACTGAGTGTGCGAACGTTCGGGCCGCGTCGCGCGTCTTGTTTCGCCCCGCCGCGCGTCCCATCGCGTCACGCGTAACATTGCGCCGCGCGTCCCATTGCACCGCACGTCCCATTTTACACCGTGTACCACGGACCACGCGGTGAACGAGTGGAGAAGGACATGATGAATCCAAAACCACGACTAAACCCCGCCGTCTTCGTGATCTCGTTGCTTTCGGCCTGCATGGTGGTTACGGCGTGCTACTATTCCACTTCGCAGGGCTCGCGCGCCGGGGACATTCGAAACATCGTCATACCGCTCTTTGACAACACCACCGTGGAGACCGGCATTCAGGAGTCGCTGACGGACACCGTCATCGAACGGTTTCTCACCAACGGCGAATTCCGGATCGTGGATCTGCGGCAGGCGGACGCGGCGATCATCGGCGTGATTACCGATTTGCAGGAGGAGTCCGTGGCGTTTTCCGAGGGTACGCTGGCCTCGGAAGTCCGCCTGTGGATCGTCGTGGACGTCCGTTTCGAGACCGTGGACAAGAAGGAAGTGATCTGGGAGGAAAGGCAGCTGCGTACCTTCGGTGACTACGCCATCGAAACCGGTACGGATTCCGACCGCGAACCGGCCCTCGAGACCGCCATCGAGAGAATGGCCGACGAGATCCTGAACCAGTCCATATCGGGGTGGTAGGCATCGACGCCAGGACCTGACACACCCAGCGCGCCTGGGGGTGGCCCGGGACCTACCGCACCCGGCTCGCCTGTCGGTCGGAACCTCTGTCTCCGTTCTGCTGATACCACCGGCAACGGTCTATCCAGGCTTCCGCCGTCCTGGCCACGCCGTCGGAGCCGGCCACGCCGCCGGAGCCGGCCAGCGCCGCCATGCGCCCGAAGACCTCGGCCGACTGGTCGTAGCGCTCCAGGTAGAAATGAGACATGGCCTCCAGGCGCAGGCTCTCCTGCAGCACGACTTCGTCCGGAAGTCCAAGCGCATACCCTTCCGCCAGATACGTCAGCGCCCGTTCATAGGATCCAGAGCGAAACAGCCAGCGGCCCAGGAGGTAGTAACCCGTCCCGTAATCAGGCGCGAGAACGCCCGCGTCCCGGACGGACAGGACCAGGCGCCAGTGACCGGTCACGGCGGTCAGGTAGGTCATGATCGTATCCCGGATCGGCTCCCGGTCGAGCACCTCCGTCCGGATGGACGCGGCGCGCGACATGGCTTCCGACGCCTGCAGGTCCACCACCGCTTCGTAGCTGCGCCTGGCATCGTCGATCCTCCCGGTCTTCCACGCCGTATCTCCGCGCACCAGGTGGGCGTCCGCCAGCAGTCCGACGGTCTGGTCAGGCCGTTCGATCCGCTGGGCGACCGATTCGATCCTCTCGTAGTCCCCCTGCCGGTAGGTCCCGTACAGCAGCCCTCTCAGGGCCGATGGGTTCTCGGGCTCCAGCGCGAGCACCCGGTCGAAATCGCGCACGGCATCGCTATAGCGTTGCGCATTGTAGGCCTGCCAGGCCCGGTCGTTCAGCGCCGCCACTTCGTGAGGACAGTGCCGTCTGAAGATGGCGGGACGAATGAACCGTTGACGGGCGATACGGAGCTGGTCTTCACGCAGCGTGATACCGTCCACGAAGGTCTCCCATTCGGCGATCAGTTCCGCCGTCGTCCGGCCGTAGGAGGCCTCGACGGCGCCGTCGGGAAAGGCCTGCTTGAACGCGGCCAGTCCGTAGCGTTCGATAAGGAACCGGACGAAAGACCCACACAGCGTGTAGCTGCGCGAGGACGCGGCCGTCCAGAATCCCGTCATGCTGAGTAGATTCTCCAGACGCGGCGCAAGGCCGAGTTCGCGCATGGCTCGGCTCCACTCGTGTGGGTTCATGGGGGCGTCCTGCCAGTCCACCGCCTCGGCCAGGCCTTCGTGAAACCCTATCCAGTAGCTGCCTCCGAAAAGCGCGTTCCCGAATGCGGCGGACATGACGTGCACCAGTTCATGTTTCAGCACGGGATGGGGAAAGGACGCGTTGTTGAGATGCATTTCATCCGCACCGGGGCGTTCGATGGAGGTATGGCGGGCGCCCATGAGCCGCTTCTTCTGGTCCGCGCTGCCATAGATGTACGAAGCGATGCGCGTCGACGGGGCCGGCACCTCCAGGTAGGTGATAACCCGGTCAAGCTGGTATTCGTGCTCCCGAGCGATGAGATCGATGTTCCAGGCCGAAATGGTGTTCATATCATAATAGATGTCGAAGTGGTCCGTCTGCCGGTGACCCCCCAGGGTCTGCTGGATATGCGCCCGATCGATCACGATGCCCAGGGGCGCACGGTATACGTAGGCCGCCGCCAGCACGGCCACCGAAACCAGGAACAGCACCCGCATGGCCATGCCCGTCGTGGCGCTTGCGGTGCCCCCGTCGATCTCGCCCCCGGCGTGCTCGCCCCCGGCGATCTCAGCGCTTCCGCCGGCCGGACCACCGGCTGGACCATCGGCCGGACTTCCGCCTCGGCGCTTCAAGAACAGCGAAGGCCGGATTTTCCGGGTTGACGGATCGAAACAGGCGCACAGGCCGGCGACCATCGCAACGACGCTGACGAGCATGATTGCCCGCGCTGCAAGCAGCGTCGAGGTGATGACCACCACTTCATCGTAAATCGGCCCGGGAAAATACCCGATGATGGGGTTGTAGGCGAAAACAGGCGGCTGGGTGGCCAGGCGAAAGACGCTGATGCCGACGGAAACGAACATGACGCCGAGAAAGAGGAGGGTGGCGTGCCGTCTTCGATCCGTTGCCAGCGCGCAAATCAAGGCGACGGCGGTGGCCCACAGGACGCTGGTGCCGGGAAGCAGCAGATAGAACGCAAGCCCTTCGGGCACATTGCAGAAACCGCTGATCCAGCTGTTGACGAACATCACGGCCATCGGCAGCAGAAGCGTCGAAAGGGAACGCCCGAAAAGCAGGACGAGCAGCGCCGAATGGCGGGTGTTGCGCGGGCCGTCCGCTCGCCATCCGCTCACGAGATGGACGGTCATCACGCCCGTGGCGAAGGTGGCGATGGCGGCGGTGAGGAACGCGAACTCGAAACCGAGGTCATCCACGAGGGGCATCTGCGTCATCGCCGCCGCGGCTGCCGTCAGGACCGCGGTCGCGGCCAGGTACGGCTTGCGGCGCAGTACGCTCGTGATGAAGTGCCTGGCCGGGCTCATGAAAAGACCTGCAGTGGTGAAATGGCGTCGTGATGTTCAGGCATTGTCGTGTGTTTCGGTTCCGCGATGTTCCCGGAATCCGTGGTTGTGCATGATATACCGGTAGCCGCTACAGGGCCAGATGATTCGAAGCGTTTTTCCTGTCGGGCCCGCCTGCGCGACGGTATAATGACTGCGTTTCCGATGAACCTGAAACCAGGAGGTACACGAGATGAACCTGGATCTGGAATACCGCCCGGTACTGGGCACGAAAACGGACTATGGAATCGGCATCATCGGGGCGGGTGGGATCGTAAACGCCGCGCACCTCCCCGCTTACCGCAAGGCGGGGTTCAACGTGATCGGCTTGACGGACAAGGACGTCGACAAGGCGAACCGGACGGCCCGGGATTTCGAGGTGCCGAGGGTATATCCGACCGTGGAATCGCTGCTCGACGATCCCGCCGTCGAGATCGTAGACATCGCTGTCCCGCCCTGGCACCAGAAGGAACTCGTCCGGAAGGCGACGGCGGCCGGCAAGCATCTGTTATGCCAGAAACCGCTTTCAAACGTATACACCGAAGCTGTTGAGATCGTCGAGATGGCGGAGGAGTGCGGCGTGAAGCTGGCCGTAAACCAGCAGATGCGGTGGGACCAGGCGGTGAGGGCGTCCAGGTCGCTGCTGAACCGCGGGATGCTGGGCGAACCCGCTTCGGCCGTAATCGACGTGAGCATCCTGACCGAATGGCGGGCCTGGCCCTGGGTCCTCGAGGCCGATGGGCTCGACCTGATGTTCCACAGCATACACTACTTCGACAGCATGCGTTCTCTGTTCGGAGATCCCGTACGCGTGTGGTCGTCCGGCGCGTCCTATCCCGGTCATGTGGCGACTGGTGAAACCCGGACGATCACGGTGTTCGAGTACTCGGACACCTTCCGCGCCCTGGTGTCCGTCAACCACAACAACTGGACGGAGGAATGCTTCGCGACGCTGCGCATAGATGGAACGGAAGGATACGCCGCCGGGACGTTCGGCCTGCTCTACGATTACCCTCACGGCCGCCCGGACACCTTGGCCTATTCGAGCCGGAAGGTCGATGCCAGCAAGACCATCCATCACCGGTTCGAAGAGCGGTGGATACCCGACTCCTTCATCGGTCCCATGGGCGAGTTGATGTCCGCGATCGAACAGGATCGGCTTCCCGAAACCAACGGGCGAGACAACCTCAAGACGCTTCAACTGGTCAATGCCGGCTATCTGTCCATGGCGGAACACCGTGCCGTGGCACCGGGCGAAATCGGGTAGTGGAGTGATACAAAGCCTCGCCGGGTTGTCCCGGGCTATCCGGGCAATATTGTCCTTAAAGCGGTTTTAATATATTGTCAATGTTGATTGAAATAAAAATCAACATAGGTTTTTGATTTGGGATACCCACCGGGCCCTCCCCGATGAAAATAGACGTATTATGAAAACGGACGTGTTAATTGTGGGCGCGGGCGTAATCGGCCTGTCCATCGCCCGCGAACTGCTGTGCCGCGGGACGCGCGTAACCCTCGTGGATCCGGGCGACCCGGGCAAGGAAGCTTCCTGGGCTTCCGCAGGTGTGCTTGCGCCGCAGGGTGCCCGCCCTGTTAAACGGGACTATCTGGACCTGTGCCTGGCCGGCCTGGATATGTACGCCGACTGGTCCGCCGCGCTGCTCGAGGAAACTGGCATCGACGTCGAGTACCGCACCGAAGCCGGGCTGCAGGTCGCCTTCGACGACGAGGAATCCGAAGAGCTGGACCAGCGGTACCGCCACCAGCAGGAACTGGGCCTCCCGGTCGAACGGCTCACCGGCGAAGAAGTCCGTGCGCTCGAACCCATGCTGTCGCCCGAAACACGGTGCGGTCTGCGCTTCGAAAGGATGCACCAGGTGGAGAACCGGCGGCTGGTCCAGGCCCTGGTCGCCGCTGTCAGGGCCCTAGGCGGGAAATTCCGCATCGGGGACCCGGTCGTCGACCTGATCGTGCGGAGGAACCGGGCGGCCGGCGTCGTCGTCCCCGGAGAACGTATCGGAGCGGAACACGTGGTTGTCGCAGCCGGCGCCTGGTCCGGCCTGCTGAAGTGGATCCCGGGCTCACCGCCGCCGGTACAGCCCGTGCGGGGCCAGATGGTCTGCGTCGACGGAAGCGGCGTCCCGCCCCTGGGCCGCGTCATCTACGGCCCGGAACAGTACCTCGTACCCCGCAGGGACGGCCGCGTGCTGATGGGCGCCACGGTGGAAAAGACCGGGTTCGACACCAGCGTGACCGCGGGCGGCGTGTCCGATGTGATCAGGGAGGGGCTGCGCATGGCGCCCGGACTGGCGGAAGCACCGGTCGTGGAAACCTGGGCCGGGCTGCGTCCCATGTCGAAGGACGGCAAACCCGTACTGGGCCCCACGAACCTGGAACGCCTCGTCCTCGCCACGGGCCACTTCCGCAACGGCATTCTCCTCGCCCCGATTACCGGCCGGCTCATCGCGGATCACCTGGAGCACGGCGCGGTGCCCGCGGCCATGGCCCCGTTCCTGGCGGATCGTTTTGATCGGAAGGACGCGCGGCGGCACTAGGCCACGTCGGTGCACCAGGACGCGGCGCCCAGCCATTAGAAGAACGAGAAGTCGATTTCCTTGCTGGTCATGAACTCCAGCAGCGCCGGCACGCCCTCCTCCGTCTTCCTGATCCCCCGCTTCAGCGCCGGGATGATCTCGTCGGGAGACTCGACCCGCTCCCCGTAGCCGCCGAAGGCCTCCGCCATCATGGCATAGTTCCCCGAAATGTCGGTCGCGCCGTACTTCGCCTGCGACGTGGGCATGACGGGAATCTCAATGGCCATGGAATGGTTGTTGAACAGGACGGAGAGGATGGGGATGCGTTCGCGCACGGCCGTCTCGAAGTCCATGCCCGTGAACCCGATGGCCGCGTCGCCCCACACGTTGATGCAGAGCCTGTCCGGGTGTGCCAGCTTCGCACCCATGGCCAGACCGAGCCCGTAACCGAGCTGGGTGGTCTTGCCCCAGCCGATGTAACTCAGGGGCGTGGTCGAGGGCCAGAAGGGCGTAAGCTGGTCGCGAGGGCTGCCCGCGTCGTGGGTGATGATCGTGCGATCGATGTCAACGGTGTCGATCATGTCGCTGATGACCCGGTAGGGCGAAAAGGGCGTGGAAGCATCCTTAAGTTTCGGCGTCCAGGCGTTCATCCAGCGCTGCCTGATCGCCTGTATTTCGGTCACGATCTCTTCGTACCGGCCGCGCGGCTTTTGCTTCAACCGGTCCGAAACCTCGTCGATGAGGGCTCGGAGGGTGAGCGCGGCATCGCCCACGATCGGATAGTGGCACTCCACGTCCTTGTTGATGTCGCCGGGATCCAGCGTGGCGTGGATGTAGGTCTTCCCCTCGGGCATGGTCAGGCCGAAATTCGTCCGGGTGAAGCTGCACCCGATGCCGAAGATCACGTCGGCGTTCTGCACGAAGACATGCACGGGTTCGGGCATCGACCGGCCCCCGTTTCCCAGGGAGAGGGGATGGTTTTCCGGGAAGGCGCTCTTGCCGTCCAGGCTGGTCGTAACCGGCGCTTCGAGCAGCTCGACCAACTGTTTCAACTCGGGCCACGCCTCCGCGTAATGCACCCCCTGTCCTGCGTAGATGACCGGCCGCTCCGCCGCGACCAGGGCCTCGGCGGCTTCGCGCACCGCGTCCGGATCGGGTCCGACGCGCACGGACGGGGTCGGCCGGTATTCAAAAGAACCGGGCACCTCTTCGCCAAGCAGGTCGGTCGGAAACTCCACCAGCGCCGGTCCGGGCCGCCCGTTCTTCACCTGGGTGAAGGCCCGCCGCATGACCTCCGATACGGTCTCGGGGAGCACCAGGTATTCACAGGACTTGGTGATGTGCTGGAAGTTGAGATAGGCGTGGAAATTCGGCGATAACTGGGCGACCTTCCTCCGGTATCCCATGGGAAGCACCACGATGGGCACCGATTCCCCGAAGGCCTGCGCCACGCCGCCGTAGGCGTTCTCCGTCCCCGGCCCGCTCTGCATGCAGAACACCCCAATCCTGCGGCCGGAAGTCAGCCGGCTCATCGCGTCCGCCATGTGGAGGCCGATCCGCTCCTGGCGGACGATCACCGTGCGGATGTCCAGCTCGGCGGCCGTCTCGATCAGTGGATTGACCGGGTACGCGAAGAGGTATTCGACCCCTTCCTTCTTCAATACGTGGGCTACCGCCTGGGCAACATTCATTTCCGCGTCACTCCTTTTCGTTCAAAGTGTGGACCAGATCGCGCACCCCGTCCATCCCCAGGTTGCCGCCGCTGAACAGGGCGGCGACGCACTGGCCCCGCCACGACGCTGCCTCGCGCATGCTCAGGGCGAATACCGCCGCGGCCGCGCCTTCCGCGATGAACCCGGTGTGTTCGAGGACGACGGGAATCGCCTGTTTCATCTCTTCTTCGCTGACGAGATGCATTTCGTCGACCAGGCCTTTCAGGATATCGAAGGCCAGGCCCCCCGGATAGGTCGTCGCAAGCCCCCCGGCGAAGGTGTCGCAGGTCGCCGTGGTCACGGTCCGGCCTTCCTGCCAGGACCGGTACACCGACGGCGCGTTGGACGCCTGGACACCGATGAGGCGAACGTCCGGATGGGTGGCCTTGATGGCCGTGCCCACGCCCGCGATCAGGTTCCCGCCGCCCACGGGCAGCACCACCGCGTCCACGTCCGGCAGGTCCTCCACGATCTCCAGGCCGATGGTGCCCGCGCCCGCCATGAGGCCGAAGTCCTCCCCATCCTCGATGTACACCATGCCAGTCTCTTCCGCAATCTCCCGCGACCGCGCGAATCCGTCGGCGATCGTTTCTCCGTGGACGACCAACTCGGCGCCGAGCCGGCGGATGGCGTCGCTTTTCACATCGGGCGTCCCATGGGGCACGACCACCGTGACGGGAACGCCCATCACGCCGCCGCCGTAGGCAATGCCCTGGCCATGGTTGCCGGTGGATGCCGTGGTGACGCCCCTGGCGCGCTGCGCCTCGTCGAGCAGGGACATGGTGTACAACCCGCCCCTCACCTTGAACGAACGGATGGGCTGGAAATTCTCGTACTTCACGTGGAGATCCAGCCCCAGCGTCTCACTGAACCCCGCGGATCGGTACATGGGCGTCGGAGACAGGTACTGGTTGAGGAATTGGCGTGCTTTAGTAATGTCGGTCAGCGTGGGGTGGGTGGGCATGGTGTGCAGTCGTTGATGAATACAGGTCGTGTACTTTCGTTCCTGAATTAGAGAACGCTAAGTGAACTTGGCTGATTCTGCAGTCTGCTTATTCTGCGTTCAAGAGGTAGTATGTCAAGGTACAAAAGAGTTGACAGTTATACCAAAGGACTCTTACAATAGACTGAATAAGGGGACATAATATATAAACACAACTATTTAAATTTAACAATTACAAGATATTAAATGGGACAGTATAATGGACAATAAAGGTGTCAACAATGAGACGATTTGAATCCACCCATCCGTGGCTGCGAAGCTTCGATACAGACTATCTGGTTCACGCTCCACCGAGAATCTGGATGATCCTCGGTGAGATCAAAGCCAAGTGTGAGCAACTGACGGGGATTCCGTTGACGAGACAGACAGCACATGAATTGTACCAGGTGTACCTGGCGAGGGGTGTGCTCGGTACTACCGCGATCGAAGGCAACACCCTTTCGGAAGAAGATGTACGTGCGCATATGGAAGGAAAACTGAAACTTCCCGAGTCAAAGGAGTATCTGCAACAGGAAATTGACAACATTCTGGAGGGGAAGCGTAGAATCTTGTCGCGTCAAAGGAAAAACACACTCCGGCCGTGGTCACCGAATGAAATCTGCCGGCTCAATAAGGTCGTGCTTAAGGACCTGGAACTACCTGACGATGAAACCGTGCCTGGAGTGGTACGTAAACATACCGTAGGCGTGGGCCGATACCGTGCGGTTCCAGCTGAGGACTGTGAATACTTACTCGAACAGTTGTGTGAATGGATGAATTCGTCTACAGACGACATTGATCAGGGCAGCAGAATCCCAATAGGGTTGGTTAAAGCGATCGCTGCCCATCTCTACTTTGCGTGGATTCATCCTTTTGGGGATGGGAACGGCAGAACTGCCAGGTTGATCGAGTTCAGGATATTGATCGAAGCTGGCATTCCTGTCCCCGCTACGCTACTTCCCAGCAATTTCTATAACCAGACCAGAACGGAATATGCCAGACAACTTGACAGGGCATCGCAGTCTGGAGGGAACATGGACCAATTTATGGAATACGCTATCCGAGGTTTCTCTGAAGGCCTTTCGGAACAGCTTGCATCGATCAGAGACCAGCATCTACGGATATCTTGGGTCAATTACGTACATGCACAATTCCAGGGGATGACGGGTACCGCGGCGAAACGTCGCCGCAACCTTGTTCTTGCACTTTCAGATCAGGATCAGCCGGTACCCAGGTCGCAGATTGGGGAGATCAATCCCAGAGTCGCTAGAGAATACGCGAACGCGTCACAGAAGATGATCAGCCGGGACTTGAATTACCTTATAGAAATGGAACTTGTAGAGCGCACCAGAAATGGTTACAGCGCAAGGAAGCAACTCATGCAGGCTTTTTTAGTTTCAGGCTAAACCGGATATCTATCAGGATCTTTTCGTGGCTACGCTACTGATCCGTTGGACGGAGGTACCATGCAAAGACACACCTGCAAGCGCATCACCCCCGCGGAAGTCGCCGCGAAGATTCCCGCCCCGAACGGGGACCGGTTCCACGTCGCCCTGGAGCGCGGCGAGCTGCAGATCGAGCTGTACATGCCCCGGGGCGTGGACGATCAGAAACCCCATGACCGTGACGAGTGCTACGTGATCGTCGAAGGGAAGGGGAAGTTCGAAATGGGAGGAGAGGTGGTGCCTTTCGAGGCCGGAGACTTCTTCTTCGTGCCGGCGGGCGTCGAACACCGGTTTCTGGATTTCGGCGAGTCGATGACCACCTGGGTCATCTTCTATGGACCGGAAGGCGGCGAGCAGATCTGAATAACGGGCATCGCCGACACGTGCAAGGCGTCGCCGAATGTCGGATATCGCCGCATGCCGGGCATCGCCGGCACGAGCCAACCAAAAGCCGGCACGAGCCAACCATCGCCGGCACGAGTCACCCATCGCCGGCACAAATCACCCATCCCCGCTTTCTGCATCCGCCCGACCGCGCAGGGATTTAAGCCGCCTCGAAAGTTTCTTGATCTCTTCCTCGATCAACCCGATTTCATCCCCCACGCTGATCCGGCCGTCCCGTTCCAGGTGCTTGCGCCTTTCCTCGGCCTCCCGGTCGGCCTGGGCCTCGGACATGGAGTTGATGATCACCCCGATGAAGAGGTTCAGCATGATCATGGTGCCGAGCATCACGAAGGAAACGAAGAAGGCGGCGCCGAGGACGGGCATGGCCCGGGAGGCTTCGCGCAGGTGGGCCTGGGCGAAGTCGGCGTAGTTCGGATAGGCTTCGCTGCCGTACATCTGGATGTACATCACGTCGGTCCAGTCCTCCAGGGTCACGACCCGGAACAGGGTCAGCAGCGCGGTCGACAGGTCGTGGAAGTGCACGGGGTCGTTGCCGCGGAAGAGGTAGACGCCCAGCACCGCGTAGACGTAGAATAGCACGGCCAGCAGCAGACCAACGTATCCCAGCGACGTGACCGACTTGAGCAGCGAGTTGACCAGCAGCTGCAGTTTCGGCACCGCGGTCACCAGCCGCAGCGCCCGGAGCACCCGGGCCAGGCGCAGCACCGCCGCGTACTGTCCCCCCGCGGGCAGTAGGCAGGCCACCACGATGAGGAAATCGAAGACGTTCCAGCGGTCGCCGAAATAGCGGTACCAATGGCGGCCGTGGCGCGCCATTTTAAGCACGGCTTCCACGATGAAGAACAGCAGGACGAGTTGGTCGAGCCGGTGCAGCCAGTCGCCGTACCGGGCCACCATTTCCCTCGAGGTTTCCAGCCCCACCAGGACGGCGGCCGCCGTGATTACCCCGAGCACGGTGTGCTGAAAGGCCTTCGAATCGACCAGTCTGCCTAGGTCGCCTAGTCTGCCCAGTCCGCCTGGTCTGCCCATTCCGCCTTGTTTACTGATTTGTTCCGTCAACGTCCTGCTTCCCCCTGACTTACGTTCAGGTACATACGGTTTTGCATTCATTCACCCAATCAGGCCGCACTGTATATACAAAGTGTATACCAGGCTGGGTAAACACAAATGTGTCTTTACCTCGCACGCAGGATCTGGTAGTAGAAGGTGCCGGTGATTTCCAGGAAGGGATGGAGGAAATCGGCGGGAAGGGGCGGGAAGGGGCTGGCCGACTCGATGGCGTTGCGGCTCGAGGCCACTAGGGACTGGTAGGGAATGTCGTTGTCTCGGTAGGACAGGACCTCGAGGTCGCGCAGCGCGCCGTCGGGCATGATCTTGAATCGTATGATGACCCGCCCGCTCACCAGGCCGAGGTTGAAGGCCTCCGGGGCGAACCATCGCCTTCTCACCTTTTCGCGAAGGATGTACAGGTAAGGCGCGTAATCCCAGGCGTAGGTACTGAGCGAGAAATCGCCGTAATCTCTGACCGAGGTATGGCGGTTGTCCGTTCTGGGCACCCTCGGCCCTGAATTGCCGAATCCGAATCCGAAACGCCTGTGCCGTTCGTAAGCGGGTTGCCGGGATTCCTGGGCCAGTTCGTTCAGATCGTCCTGGGGGATGAATACAGGGGCCTCCGGACCTGTAGGCCGGGGCGCCGAAGCGATAATCTCCCCTTCCATCCCGCCTTCTCCGCGGCCTTCCCGTCCGCCCGTGCCCCGGTATTCGGGCCGGATGATCATGTCCGTGGTCCACATCGGCGGGTCTTCAAGCTCCGTGAAGTCCTCGATGCCACCCGCCCGGGGGGTGAGCGGTACGCCGCCGGCGAAGGGGTCGTGCTGCTGATCTTCCTCTTCCTCGGAATCCTCCATCGTCCTGATCTCCAGGTCACCCTCAGAAAAAGCCGGTCCTTCGGGCAGTTCCGTCTTCTCAAGCAGGTCGCTCGCGGCGGCGTTCTTGTCCGCCACGTCGGCGTCGGGGTCGTCCGGCGGTTCCTCCACGCGGGCTTCTTCCGGCACGTCGACCAGGGTCGGCGGGTTCTGCATTTCCATGTAGGCCTGTTCGAGCTGTTCCAGGCGTTCGTAGGGCGCGAGCGTGAGTTCGATCATGTCCTGGTCTTCGAGCAGGCCGGTGGCCAGGAGCACCATCAGGGAGAGGCTATGGAGCAGTCCCGCGGCTGCGAAGGCGATCAGCAGGTACTTGGCCGTATTGCGGCGAAAGGTTACGGTCCGTCCCAGGAGCCGGGAATGGTGGGCGTATTCTTTCGAGTAAATATCCATGCATGATTCTTATGGACGAGGAGGGAATTCGATCACGTTGTAATGAACGCGGTGAAGGGCAAGGGGTTCCATTCGAATTGGCATACGCCGTCGGCCTACCTAAGCCCCAGGTTCTCCCGGACCTCCGTCATGGTGTCCGACGTGAGCGTCCTCACGCGGTCCGCGCCCGCGGCGAGGGCGTCCCGCACGTCGTCGGGCCGGCCGGTCAGGTCTTCGTACTTGTCCTGGATCGGCGACATCGCGGTTTCCATGTTGTCACCCAGCTTCTTCTTGCAGTCGACGCAGCCGATGCCCGCGCTCCGGCATTCCGTATCGATGGTCGCCACTTCGTCGGGACTGGAGAAGGACTTGTGCAGCGTGAAGATGTTGCAGATGTCCGGGTTGCCGGGGTCCGATCTCCTCAGCCGGTTCGGGTCGGTAAAGGCGGTGCTGAGCTTCTTCCGGACCGTATCGCTCCGGTCCTTCATCGCGATGTAGTTGCCCTGGCTCTTGCTCATCTTGGACTGGCCGTCCAGGCCGAGGATGCGCGGCGCGGGGCTGTAGAGCGTCCTCGCCTCGGGGAACACCGGCCCGTACAGGTGGTTGAACCGCCGGGCGATCTCGCGCGTCAGCTCCAGGTGTTGGGACTGGTCGTCGCCCACGGGCACGCCGTCGGCCTTGACGCCCAGGATGTCCGCCGCCTGGAGCACGGGGTAGGTGAACAGGCCCGCGTTGATGTTCTGCTTGTGCTGGGCGGCCTTGTCCTTGAACTGGGTCATCCGTTCCAGGGCGCCCAGGGCGGTCACGGTGCTGAAGATCCAGGCCAGTTCCATGGTCTCGGATACGTGGGACTGCACGAATAAGGTGCAGCGGTCCGGGTCGAGGCCGCAGGCGATGCCCATCGTGGCCGTGTCCAGCACGGCGTCCCGCATGGTATCCGGGTCGTACTCAATGGTGATGGCGTGATAGTCCACGACGCAGTAGATGCAATCGTACCGCGGGATGAGCTTGGCCCAGTTGGCCACGGCGCCGAGGTAGTTCCCGATGTGGATGTCGCCGGTGGGCTGGATGCCGCTGTACAGCCGGGTCGGTTCGCTCGAACCGTTTTCCGAACCATTGCCCGCCGATGCGATGGACTGCGTCCGTTCTTCCAGATTCATGCCTGACCAGGCTCCTTCGTGTGCCTTTACGCGTGCCTTCAAGGCCTCCCGGCCTTTACGTTCACGGAAATTTAGGGCAAAAAACCGTTGTTTCCAATCCGCGTCCGCCGTATCTTTAACCCACCTGAAACAGACGTGTTAAATAGCGGTGGAACCCCCCTACTGTCAAGCGAAATCATGGTGGGCGTTCCCTTGCCGGCGAGCGCCGTGGAGGCGTTTCCGCCGAGATCGAGACCGGTGCTCGCGTTCCGAGAAACCGGGTTTGATCGGGGAGCAGGACGTGAGCCGGAACCAGGCAACCACGCTGGACGAAAAGTACCAAACGCTCCGGGACGATCTGCGCGCCATGGGCAGCGTCCTGGTGGCCTTCTCCGCCGGCGTGGACAGCACGCTGCTGCTCAAGGTGGCCTCCGACGTGCTGGAGGACCGCGCCCTGGGTGTGACCGGGGTATCCGAATCGCTGCCCGAGGAGGAGAAGAACGAGGCCGCCGAACTGGCCGAATGGATGGGCGCTCGGCACCGCTACGTGGACACGGAGGAAATCCACAACGCGGAGTACATGCAGAACAACCCACGAAGGTGCTATTTCTGCCGGGATGAACTGTATTCGCGCCTCGAGGAGATCGCCCGGGAAGAAGACGCCGCCTTTATCTGCGAAGGCAGCATCCTAGACGACATCAACGACTTTCGCCCGGGCATGCTGGCCATCCGCGAACACGGCGTGCGCAGCCCGCTGAAGGACGCCGGGTTCACCAAGGCCGACGTCCGCGCGCTGTCGGAGAAGCTCGGACTGCCCACGGCGGACAAGCCGTCCCTGGCCTGCCTGTCGTCCCGCTTTCCCTACGGCGACCCCATCACGATCGAAGCCCTCGAACAGGTCGGCCGGGCCGAAGCCTTCATCCGCGGCCTGGGTCTGAGGCAGTTCCGGGTGCGGCACCACCGGAACATGGCCCGCATCGAGACGGAGCCCGCCGACCTACCGAAGGTCGTCGAACACCACGACGAGATCGCGGCGTACTTGAAGGAAATCGGCTACGACTACGTCACGCTGGACCTGGAAGGATACCGCACCGGGAGCATGAACGAGGTGCTCAAGAAACGGAAAGCGGCGCCCGCCGGGACTCCGTGACTGAAAAGCGCCTGAATCACGAAAGGACCGATCATGTCTGCCTTCGACCCCGCTGCCTACGGACCCGTTTTCGCGGAATTGCTCAAGACGCCCCGCATCATGGCGCTGGACCCGGGCGAGGAAAACAGTCCGGCGAAAGCGGGCCTGGAAGCCCTGGACCTGGACGAGGCTTTCGCGCCGAACCGCATCGGTGACCGGATGATGGCCGAGGGATGCCGGTCCGGCCTGTGGCTGTACCACGACTTCCTGGTCACCTCGCACACCATCAGCCAGCAGATCACCACGCCCACAGGCAGCTACTGGCACGGCATCATGCACCGCCGCGAACCGGACTATCCCAACGGGAAGTACTGGTTCGGCCGCGTCGGCGACCACGAAATCTACCCCGCGTTGAGGGACGAGGCGGCGACCATCGCCTCCGGAACGGACAACCTGCCCGATGAGGCGGCGTACCTCATGTCCCAGTCCTCCTGGGACCCTATGGCGTTCATCGATTTGTGTGAAGGCGCAAACGTGGGCGGCGTCCCGGCCGGCGATCTCTGTCGCGGCATCCAGCAGCGCGAGTGGGAACTGCTCTTCGACTACTGCTACCGCAAGGCGACCGCGTAACAGCGGTTGTACCCGTCGCGCGGAGCCCGGCGGACCGGGCCGATCGGTCGATCCGGCTTCGAGACCGCGTAACCGGCGCGGACCTCTGTGAAGTCCGCGGCCGCCGCAGTCCACCGCGACAACCGCGGCCGGCGCAATCCAATCATCCCCCGTCCCTGATCTTCCGCATCTTCTCCATCCACGCGCGGATCTTTTCTTCGCGGCCCCGGTCGGTGGGTTCGTAGTAGCGATGCCCCTTGATGGATTCGGGCAGATGCTCCTGGTCCACGGACGCCCCGTCGTAGTCGTGGGCGTACTGGTATCCCTTGCCGTGGCCCATTTCCTTCATCAGGCGGGTCGGCGCGTTGCGCAGATGCATGGGCACGGGCTCGTCGCTCGTGTGTTCCGCGTCCTGCCGCGCCTTCGAGAAGGCCGCGTAGACCGCGTTGCTCTTCGGCGCGGTGGCCAGGTACACCACCGCGTGGGCGAGCATCAGGTCGCCTTCGGGCTGGCCCACGAAATGGACGGCCTGCTGGGCCGAGGTGGACAGGGTCAGGGCGAAGGGGTCGGCCAGCCCGATGTCCTCCACGGACATGCGGATGATCCGGCGCGCGATGTAGAGCGGATCGTCGCCGGCGATGAGCATCCGGGCCAGCCAGTAGAGGGCGCCGTCGGGATCGGAGTCCCGCACGCTCTTGTGCAGGGCCGAAATGGCGTCGAAATGCCAGTCCCCGCCCTTGTCGTACTGCGGCGACCGGTGCTGCAGGGCTTCGTCGATCTCCTTCACCGACAGCCGGATCCGGTCCCCGTCGCCGCGCGGCGTGGTCATGGCCGCCACTTCGAGGGTGTTCAGGGCGATCCGCGCGTCGCCGCCGGCCACGGCAGCCAGGTGCGCGGCCGCCTCGTCGTCCATCTCGATGTTCCGCCCGCCCAGCCCGCGTGCTTCGTCCTCCAGCGCGTTATGGACGATCCGTTGCAGATCCGCCTCCGAAAGCGGCTCCAGGCGGAGTACCCGGCATCGGGACAGCAGGGCGTTGTTGACCTCGAAGGACGGGTTCTCTGTGGTTGCCCCGATGAGCGTCAGCGTGCCGTTCTCCACGGTGGGCAGCACGGCGTCCTGCTGCAGCTTGTTGAAGCGATGGATCTCGTCGATGAACAGGATGGTCCGCTTGCCCTGCATGCCCAGCAGGTCGCGGGCCTCGGCGGTCGCCTTGTGCAGATCCTTCACGCCGGCGCTCACGGCGCTCAGCGCGACGAAGTGGGAATCGGTGGCGCGTGCGATGATGAAGGCGAGGGTGGTCTTGCCTGAGCCCGGCGGCCCCCAGAGGATCATCGAAAAAGGCGTGTCCCGCTCGATGGACTCGTTCAGGAGACGTCCCTGGCCGACCAGCCCTTGCTGGCCCAGGAATCCCTCGAGCGAATCCGGCCGCATGCGGGCCGCGAGCGGCGCTTCCCGCTGGAGTTGCTTCTCGGCCTGGTCGGAAAAGAGATCGGTCATGGAAGCACGTCCGACGGCAACTCGATCCTGGTTTTCGAAATACGCTAAAACTACAGTTAATTGAAACCAGAATATACGGGTATTCAACCCATAAAGGGAGTATAATAGAGCAGTGTGTCACGATAGACAATGAATCAAGCCCCGGTGCATCCCATACGGTGAAATACCGGATCCTGTGACGCCGCCTTCCAAAACGCGGCCGATCAGTTTGAAACGCGGCCGATCAGTCGCATTCGGCCCGTAACCCGTCGTAGAGGTTTTCATGTTTCGCAACTACTTCACGGTGGCCGTCCGCCACCTGAACCGACAGAAGGGTTATTCCGGCATAAACGTCATAAGCCTGGCGCTCTGGATCGCGTGCTGTCTTCTCATCGTGCTCTACGTTCGTGACGAGTTGAGCTTCGACCGGTACCACGACAAGGCGGACAGGATCTACCGCGTAGTCACCGACGAACGTCAGGGAGACCAGGTCTCTCGCACGGCCGATGTTCTGCTCCCCACGGTTACGTTCATCCGGGACGAGTTTCCCGAAGTGGAACAGTCGGTGCGATTCGTTCCCCCCGGGAACGCCTGGATGCTCAGGTACGAAGGCAAGGGGTTCTACGAAAGGTCCTTCTACCTGGCGGATTCCTCGGTCTTCGACGTGTTCGACGTCCCCCTCGTTATCGGTGATCCCGGGAAGGTGTTGTCGGGTAACGACAAGATCGTCCTTTCCGAATCCATCGCTCGGAAGTACTTCGGCGACGAGAACCCCATCGGCAAGGTACTGATCGCCGAAGGGACATTCCATCTCGAGGTGACGGGGATCATGCGGGACCTGCCGTCCAATACGCATTTGGGGTTCGACATACTCGCTTCGTTCCGAATCCAGGAAGCCTACTCGGACCGGACGGTCGACGAATGGGGCTGGCGCCGGTCCCACAGCTATATCCTCCTCGAAGAAGGCGCCGATCCGGCCGAACTGGAAGCGAAGCTGCCCGCCTTCGTTCAGAAACACCTGGGGAGCCGGTACGATAACGACGAAGCGTCGTTGATCCTCAACTTGCAGCCGGTCACGGATATCCACCTTCATTCCCGCCTGGAAAACGAACTGACCCCCAACAGCGATATATCGTACATATACCTGTTTATCGCTGTCGCGGCCTTCATCATCCTGATCGCATGTATCAACTACATGAACCTGGCTACGGCGAGGTCCGCGGGGCGTGCACGGGAAATCGGCCTGCGAAAAGTCTTCGGCGCCGCCCGCGGCCAGGTGGTTCGGCAATTCCTCATCGAGTCCCTTACCTTGACCGGGCTCGCGGTATGCCTCGCCCTTGTCATCGCGGCGGTTAGCCTGCCCTGGTTCAATATGCTCACCGGCAAAGCCATGGAACTGGATGGAAGCACCGCATGGTTCGCCGTGGGAGCCGCCGTACTCTTCGGCATTTCGATCGGATGTGTTTCGGGCAGCTATCCCGCCCTTTATCTCTCCGGATTCGCACCGATCGAGACCTTGAAGGGATCGCTGTCCACCGGCGCGGGCAATGCAAGGCTGAGGAGGCTGCTGGTCATCGGCCAGTTCGTCATTTCGATCGCGCTCATCATCTGTACCGGCATCGTCTACAGTCAGCTCGAATATATCCGCGCCAAAAACATGGGGCTCAAGACCGACCAGGTCATCGCGATTCCGCAGACCTTCGAACCGGTGATGAACAACACGCGGTCGTTCAAGCAGCGCGTGCAGGCGAGCCCGCACGTCGTGAGCGTTTCCGCGACCTACACCCTTCCGGGTCACAAGTTCCCCGTCATCCCCCTCACGATACGTAAATCAGGCGAAGATGAAGCGGACAAAATCGAACTCTACCAGGCGTGGACGGATGCGGACTTCGCCGAAGTCCTCGGTATAGAGCTGCTCGCGGGCAGGTATTTCGACCAGACGTTTTCGAGCGATTGGATCGGATCCAGTTCGACCGTGCTGAACGAGGCCGCGGTTACAAGACTGGGCTATGATTCGCCCGATGCCGCCGTGGGAATGACCTTCGATCGCCTCATGGAGCAACGGCAAGGTTGGGAAGAAGAAGGCAGAAGCCAGCACACGATCATCGGTGTGGTGAGGAACTACCATTACGCGTCGCTGCATGAGCCGATCGGCCCCGTGGCGCTCTTCCCGGACCACGAGGGCGGCCATGTATTGATCAAAGTAGATACCTGGAACCTGAAGGAAGGACTGGCCGCGATCCAGGAAGCCTGGCAGGAGGTAAACCCGGATTTCGCGTTCGAGTACACCTTCGTGGACCAGACCTTCGCCCGGCTGTACGAGTCCGAGCAACGGTTCGCGCGGGTTTTCGTCACCTTTGCCGCGCTGGCGGTCTCCATCGCCTGCCTGGGGCTCTTCGGCCTTGCTTCCTTCACGGCGGAAAGGCGCACCCGTGAGATAGGCGTGCGCAAGGTCCTTGGCGCGACCGTCCCGAATCTGTTCCGATTGCTGTGCAACGAGTTCTTCTGGCTCGTCGTCGTGGCAAACCTGATCGCCTGGCCGGTCGCCTACAGCGCCATGTCCCGCTGGCTGGACGGTTTCTCTTACCGGGTCGACCTGAGTTGGACGATATTCATCTTGGCTGGCGTCCTTGCCATGGCGATCGCCCAGTTGACCGTGAGTTACCAGGCACTGCGCGCTGCGACCGCCAATCCGGTCGTCTCTTTGCGAAGCGAATGAGCATCGCCTGACGACCCGAAAAGAAGGCCCGACCCCGCCACTGAGCAGGAACAAGCCGTGTCCATGTTCCGCAACTACTTCATCGTGGCCTTGCGCCACATGAGCCGCAGGAAGGGCTACGCGTTCATCAATACGATGAGCCTGGCGCTCGGTATCGCGTGTGCCCTCCTGATCATGCTCTACATCCGGGACGAGTTGAGCTACGACCGGTACCACGACAAGGCGGACCGCATTTACCGCGTAGTCGCCGAGGAACGGCAGCGCGGTACGACCGTTCGGACCATACGGACCGCGGAAGTCATGACGCCCACGGTCAAGTTCATGCGCGAAGACTTCCCCGAAGTGGAAGACATGGTGCGATTTAACCCTCCCGTGAATGCCTGGATGGTCAAGTACGGCGAGACGGGATTCTACGAACGATCTTTCTACCAGGCGGACTCCTCGGTATTCAATGTCTTTGACGTCCCGCTTCTGGCAGGCAATCCCCGTACCGCGCTGAGCGGAAACAACCGGGTCGTGCTGTCCCAATCCGTCGCCAGGAAGTACTTCGGCGACGAGAATCCCATGGGGAAGATCCTGGACGCAGATGGTACCTTTCAGTTCGAAGTAACCGGCGTCATGGCGGACCTGCCGTCCAACACGCACCTCGGGTTCGACATACTCGCGTCATTCGGGACCGACGTGGCGTTTTCGAATCTGTCAATCGACGATTGGGGCTGGCGCAAGTCTTACAGCTACGTCCTGCTCCGGGAGGGAAGCGATCCGGCCGGACTGGAAGCCCGGTTGCCCGCTTTTGTGGAGAAGTACGTCGGTGATCGCTACGACGGCGAAGCGTCCTCGTTGACCTTCCGGCTGCAACCCGTGACGGACATTCATCTGCATTCCCGGCTCGAGCGGGAACTGACGCCGAACAGCGATATCAGGTACGTGTATCTCTTTGCCGCCATTGCCGTGTTTATCATCCTCATCGCCTGCATCAACTTCATGAACCTGTCGACCGCCCGGTCCGCGGGCCGGGCCCGGGAGATCGGATTGCGCAAGGTATTCGGCGCGGGCCGCGGCCAGGTGATGCGGCAGTTCCTGAGCGAGTCCCTGATCATGAGCGGCCTCGGAGTCTGCATCGCGCTGCTGGCGGTGGTGATCGGGTTGCCCTGGTTCAACCTGGTATCCGGCAAGACCATATCGCTGAACGCGGAAACCACGTGGTTCATCCTGGGCGCCGTAGCGTTGACCGGTATCGTGGTCGGGCTGATATCGGGAAGCTATCCCGCGCTCTACCTGTCCGGACTCGCTCCGATCGAGACGCTGAAGGGCACGCTTTCGAGGGACACCGGGAACGTGGGCATACGCAGAACACTGGTCGCGGGCCAGTTCGTGATCTCGATCGCCCTGATCATCTGCACCGGCGTCGTGTACAACCAGCTCGACTATGCCCGAAACCGGAACCTGGGGTTGGACATGGAACGGCTCGTCGCCGTGCCGCTGACCTTTATCCCGGTCATCGAGAAGGCCCGGATGTACCGGCAGCGGGTGCGGGAAAGTCCGTTCGTGGCGGATGCGACGGCCACATTCATCCTGCCTTTTCACAGAAACGCCGTGATCACCGCGGTCGTACGCAGGCCGGGCGAAGGCGAGGAAGCCAAGATCGAATTGAATCAGGCTTGGACAGACGATATGTTTTTCGATACGTTTGACATGGAACTGGCCGCCGGCAGGTTCTTCGATCGCGCGTTCGTCGCCGACTGGTACGGTGCGGGCGGCGGGACGGTGTTGAACGAGGCCGCCGTCGCCCGGCTGGGATTTGGTTCCGCCGAGGAAGCCCTGGGCAGTCGTCTGGACTGGGTGTTTGACGAGCGGCACGGTTTCGATGAGGAAACCGCCGAACCGCGCAGTGTCGTCGGTGTCGTGAAGGACTTTCACTACGCTACGTTACATGAGCCCATAGCGCCACTCGTGCTGTTTCCGGAGTCGGACGGCAACCACGTGGTCATCAGGATCAACGCCAACCAGCTTCCGGACGGCCTGTCGGCGATCGAGGAAGCATGGCGCGACATTAACCCGGACTTCGCCTTCGAGTACTTCTTCGTGGAAGATACCTATGCGCGACTCTATGAAGCCGAACAACGCTTCGGCCGGATCTTCGTGAGTTTCTCCACCCTGGCCGTTTTCATTGCCTGCCTGGGGCTCTTCGGCCTCGCTTCTTTCGCGGCGGAACGGCGCACGAAGGAAATCGGGGTCCGCAAGGTCCTGGGCGCGTCCACGCAGCACCTGATCGGGTTGCTTTCGAACGAGTTCGTCCGGCTCGTGATCGTGGCCAACGTGTTGGCCTGGCCGCTGGCCTACGCCGGGATGAGCCGGTGGCTGGACGATTTCGCCTATCGGATCGACCTGGACTGGACGACCTTCATCCTGGCCGGCGTCCTCGCCATGGCCATTGCGATGGCGACGGTCAGCTACCAGGCAATCAGCACGGCCAGGGCCAATCCAATCGAGTCGTTGCGCACTGAATAGCAGCGAGGCGTCAGACGCTTGTAACGCAAAACTGAAAGATCGAATCGGGATAAATCATGCTCAGAAACTATCTGACCGTGGCCCTCCGCCACCTGAACCGGCAGAAGGGCTATTCGCTCATCAACGTGACGAGCCTGGCGCTCGGGATCGCGTGCTGCCTCCTCATCGTGCTCTTCATCCGCGACGAGTTGAGCTATGACCGGCATTTCGACCGGGCGGACCGCACCTACCGCGTAACCGCCGAATACCGTCAGGGCGGCGAGGTCGTTCGAAACGCGGACGTCCTGATCCCCACGGTCTGGTACATGCGTGAAGACTTCCCGGAAATAGAGGACATGGTCCGGCTTGTGCCTCCCGGGAACGCCTGGATGGTCAAATACGGGGACAAGGGGTTCTACGAGCGGAACTTCTACCTGGCCGATACGACCGTTTTCGACGTGTTCGACGTCGCCTTGCTGACGGGCAATCCGAAGACGGCGCTGGCCGGGAACGACAGGATCGTGCTGTCCGAATCTATCGCCCGGAAGTATTTCGGCGACGAAAACCCCATGGGCAAGATCCTGGACTCCGAGGGGACTTTTCATCTCGAGGTGACGGGCATCATGCCCGATCTGCCCGCCAATACGCACCTCGGATTCGACATACTCGCGTCCTTCAAGATCCAGGAGGCCTACTCCTACAACAAGGTAGACGAGTGGGGCTGGCGTACGGCCTACAGTTACATCGTGCTCCGGGAAGGCGCCGACCCGGCTGAACTGGAAGCCAAGCTGCCCACCTTCGTGGAAAAACACCTCGGGAATCGTTACGAAAGCGGTGAAGCCTCCCTGACGTACCGGCTGCAGCCGGTGACGGATATCCACCTCCATTCCCGGCTGGAACGGGAACTGACGCCCAACAGCGACATCAGGTATGTGTATCTTTTTGCCGCGATCGCGGTGTTCATCATCGTCATAGCCTGCATCAACTTCATGAACCTGGCGACCGCGCGGTCCGCGGGACGGGCCAGGGAAATCGGTCTCCGAAAAGTGTTCGGCGCCGTCCGCGCCCAGATGGCCGGCCAGTTCCTGATCGAATCGCTGCTCATGAGCGGTATGGCCGTGTGTCTCGCCCTGCTGCTGGCGGCGGTCAGCCTGCCCTGGTTCAATCTGCTCACCGGCAAGACCTTGGTCGTGGATACGGGAACCACGCTGTTCGCCATCGGCGCGGTGGTGGTCATCGGGGTGGTGGTCGGTTGCGTATCGGGAAGCTATCCCGCGTTCTACCTGTCCGGGCTGGCGCCCATCGAAACCCTCAAGGGAACGCGCGCAACGGGTTCCGGCACCGGCGGTTTTCGCAGGATACTGGTCGTCAGCCAGTTCGTCATTTCGATTGCCTTGATCATCTGTACCGGGATCGTGTACAACCAGCTTGAATTCATCCAGAAGCGAAACATGGGACTGAACACGGACCAGGTCGTCGCGGTCCCGCTGACCTTCGATCCGGTCCAGGAGACGGCCAGGATCTACAAACAGCGCGTGAAGGAGAGTCCGTATGTAACCAACGCGACCTCCACCTATATACTGCCAGGCCACAAGAACGCCGTGATACCGATCACGTTGCAGCGGCCGGGCGAAGGCGAGCACGCGAAGATCGACATGAACCAGGCCTGGGCGGATGAAGACTTCGTGGAGACGTTGGGCATCGAGGTGCTCACGGGAAGGTACTTCGACCCCGCCTTCGTCAGCGACTGGGGCTGGGAGACGGCGGGAGGCGGGGCCGTTTTGAACGAGGCCGCCGTGACCAGGCTGGGATACGAGTCACCGGAAGACGCCGTGGGCAAGGAAGTGAACTGGATGCGGGAACTGCGGCAGGGATGGGAAGAAGAAGGCAAGCAGCTGCGCAGGATCGTCGGCGTCGTGAAGAACTTCCATTACGTGTCTTTACACCAGCCCATAGGCCCCCTGGTCCTGTTCGCCGACTACCAGGGCGGTCACGTCGTCATCAAGATCAAGCCGGAATTCATGGCGGAAGGCCTTGCGACGATCGAGGAAGTATGGCAGGAAGTAAACCCGGAGTTCGCCTTCGAGTATTTCTTCGTGGAAGACAACTTCGCGCGCCTGTACGACGCCGAGCAGCGATTCGGCCAGGTCTTCGTCAGTTTCGCCGCGCTGGCCGTGCTCATCGCCTGCCTGGGGCTCTTCGGACTCGCCTCCTTTACGGCTGAACGGCGCACGAAGGAGATCGGGGTTCGCAAGGTCCTGGGCGCTTCCACGCCGAAACTGTTCAGGCTCTTGTCCAACGAATTCGTCCGGCTCGTGATCATCGCCAACGTATTCGCCTGGCCGGCTGCCTTCTTCGTGATGAACAACTGGCTGGACAACTTCGCCTACCGCGTCGAGCTGGGTTGGGCCACCTTCATCCTGGCCGGCGCCATCGCCATGGCCATCGCCCTGCTTACTGTCAGCTACCAGGCCGTTCGTGCCGCCACCGCCAATCCGGTCGAGTCGTTGCGTACCGAGTAGGACGCGGTGGACCCCGACTAGGACGCGGCAGAACGCGGCGAAGACCGCGGTATAACGCGCATTTCTGTACAATCGCCCTTCTGATAAAAAGAGCGCGCCATGTTCCGCAGCTACCTGACGGTGGCCTTCCGCCATCTGAACCGCCAGAAGGGTTACTCGTTCATCAACGTGATGAGCCTGTCGCTTGGGATCGCGTGCGCGCTACTCATCCTGCTCTATATCCGCGACGAGCTCAGCTACGACCGGTTCCATGAGAAGGCGGACCGCATCTACCGCGTGATCTCGGAAGAGCGCGACCGCGACCAGGTGATCCGGACCGCCGAAGTCATGATGCCCACGGTCAAATTCATGCGCGAAGACTTCCCCGAAGTGGAAGACATGGTGCGTTTCGTCCCGCCCGGAAACGCCTGGATGATCAAGTACGGGGACAGGGGTTTCTACGAACGGAACTTCTACCTGGCCGACAGTTCGGTATTCAACGTCTTCGATGTTCCCCTGACAGCCGGCGACCCCCGTACGGCCCTGGCCGGTATCGACAAAGTCGTGCTGTCGGAGTCCATCGCCCGGAAGTACTTCGGCGACGAGGATCCCATGGGGAAGATCCTGGACGCCGAGGGGTCCTTCCATTTCGAGGTGACCGGGGTCATGCGGGACCTGCCCGCCAATACGCACCTCGGATTCGACATCCTCGCGGCGTTCCGGATCCAGGAGCACTACGCGGACAAATCTGCCGACGTGTGGGACTGGCGCAAGTCGTACAGCTACGTCCTGCTCCGCGAGGGCAGCGATCCCGATGAACTGGAAGCCAAGCTGCCCGCCTTCGTGGAGAAGTACGTGGGCGACCGCTACGACGGTGAATCGTCGTCTTTGACCTTCCGGCTGCAGCCGGTCACGGATATCCATCTCCACTCTCATCTCGTACGGGAACTTACCCCGAACAGCGATATCCGGTACATCTACCTCTTCGGCGCCATCGCCGTGTTCATCATCCTCATCGCGTGCATCAACTTCATGAACCTGGCCACCGCGCGGTCCGCGGGTAGGGCCGGGGAAATCGGCCTGCGAAAGACCTTCGGCGCGGCCAGGGGCCAGGTGATCCGGCAGTTCATCAGCGAGTCCCTGATCATGACCGGACTTGCGGTGTGCGTTGCCCTCCTGCTTGCCGCGCTTAGCCTGCCGTGGTTCAACTTTCTGACGGGTAAATCCATGTCCCTGAGTACGGACATCGCCTGGTTCGTCCTGGGTGCCGTCGTGGTGATCGGCGCCGTGGTGGGGTTCGTCGCGGGCAGCTATCCGGCCCTTTACCTGTCCGGGCTCGCACCGGTCCGGGCGCTGGGCGGCCTGCACTCTACGAGCGCCGGAAACGCTGCCATCCGCCGGATCCTGGTCGTGGGCCAGTTCGTGATTTCGATCGCCCTGATCATCTGCACCGGCGTGGTCTACAGCCAGCTCGATTTCATACGCGCCCGGAACATGGGGCTCAATACCGACCAGGTCGTCGCAGTACCTCAGACCTTCGCGCCGGTTGTCGTAAAATCCAGCGTCTACAAGGCACGGCTGAAAGAAATCCCGGCCGTCGCGGACGTCTCGATGAACTTCCTCCTTCCCGGGCACAAGAACGCCGCGGCACCGATCAAGGCGCGCAGACAGGGCCAGGACGAATCATCGACGATCGATATGTACCAGGCCTGGGTGGACGATGATTTCATCGGGATTTTCGGCATCGAACTGGTGGCGGGACGTAACTTCGATTCCGCGTTCCCCGGCGACTGGACAGCGACGGGTGCGGTCGTCATCAACGAAGCGGCCGTCGCCAGGCTTGGCTATGCGTCCGCCGGTGAGGCTTTGGGAATGGAGATAGAAGGTTTGCAGGAACTGATCACAGATTCCGATGAGCGGGGCGAGTTGAAGCCGTCGATCGTTGGCGTAGTCAGGGATTTCCACTATGCCACTCTACGCGAACCGATCGAGCCGCTGGTGCTGTTTCCGAATTATCCGGGCGGTTACGCCATGATCAAAATCGATGCCGGTCGCATGGCGGAAGGGCTTTCGGCGATCGAGGATGCATGGCATGAAGTAAATCCTGATTGGGCATTCGAGTATTTCTTTGTCGAAGACACCTTCGCGCGCCTGCATGAAGCCGAGCAGCGTTTCGCCCGGGTCTTCGTCAGCTTCGCCGCGCTGGCCGTGGTTATCGCTTGCCTCGGCCTCGTCGGGCTTTCTTCCTACACCGCGGAAAGGCGCAGGAAGGAGATCGGCGTCCGCAAGGTCCTCGGCGCATCCTCCTCCGGTCTGGTCGCGCTATTGTCCCGCGAATACTTCCGGCTCGTGATCGTGGCTATCGTGCTGGCCTGGCCCGTCGCCTACCTCGCGATGAACGCCTGGCTCGAAGGTTTCGCCTACCGCGTCGGCCTGGGCTGGACGACCTTCATCCTCGCCGGCGTCCTCGCCATGGCGATCGCCCTGCTGACGGTGAGCTTCCAGGCCGTAAGGGCGGCTGTCGCCAATCCGGTCGCGGCTTTGCGGATGGAGTAAAGCGGTCCGCGTTTACACTGTACGGGAGTAGTCCGCGCCATGCTCCAGAACTTCTTCAAGGTGGCGGTCCGCCACCTTGCCCGCAGCAAGGGTTATTCCCTCATCAACGCGATGAGCCTTGTCCTCGGAATCGCGTGCTGCCTCCTCATCCTGTTGTATATCCGCGACGAGTTGAGCTACGACCGCTATCACGACAGGGCGGAAAGGATATTTCGTGTGATCTCCGATGAGCGACGGGGCGATGTCGTGGTTCGGTCCGCAGAAATCCCGGTGCCTGTTGCCAGTTTCATGCGCGACGATTACACGGAAGTGGAAGAAATGGTCCGTTTCATACCGCCCGGAAACGCCTGGATGATCCGGTACGGTGAAAAAGGATTCTACGAACGAAACTTCTATCTGGCCGATTCCACCGTATTCGACGTGTTCACGGTCCCGCTCATGGCGGGCAATCCACGTACTGCCCTGACCGGAAACGACCGGGTGGTCCTTTCCGAATCCACTGCCCGAAAGTACTTCGGGAATGAGAATCCAATAGGTAAAATCCTGGAGGCGGAAGGGGCTTTTCAGTTCGAAGTGACCGGTGTAATGGAGGACCTGCCCGCCAACACGCACCTCGGATTCGACATCCTCGCGTCGTTCAGGATCCAGGAAGCCTGGTCGCACAACCCCGTCGACACGTGGGACCGGCGAAGGTCCTACAGCTACGTGCTGCTCCGGGAGGATGCCGATCCGGACGACCTGGAAGCCCGGTTGCCGGGATTCGTCGAAAAGTACGCCGGTGACCGCTACGAAATCGGAACGACTACTTTGACCCTGAGTCTGCAGCCTGTCACCGACATCCATCTACATTCTCGTCTCACGCGGGAGTTAACCCCGAACAGCGACATCCAATACGTCTACTTCTTTGCCTCCATCGCCGTGTTCATCCTCATGATCGCCTGTTTCACCTATATGAACCTGGTGACCGCCCGATTCGCGGGACGGGCCCGGGAGATCGGGTTGCGAAAGGTCTTCGGCGCGCACCGGGGCGCATTGACCCGCCAGTTTCTGTGCGAGTCGCTGGTCATGAGCGGGCTGGCCGCATGCATCGCCCTCGTGCTCGCGCCCATTGCGCTGCCATGGTTCAACGTGGTTACGGGCAAAGCCCTGGATCTGGATGTCGATACCGTGTGGTTTATTCTCGGGGCCGCCATGGCAACGGGAATCGCGGCCGGGATGATATCGGGCAGCTATCCCGCCCTCTACCTGTCCGCATTGAAGCCGGTACCGGTACTGAAGGGGACCCTGGCATCGGGAAACTGCAGCGCGGGATTTCGTGGGACACTGGTGATCGGGCAGTGCGCGATCTCCATTGCCCTGGTCATTTGCACGGGTGTCGTCTACAGCCAACTCGACTACATCCGTACCAAGGACCTGGGATTCGATGCCGGCCACGTGGTCGCGGTGCCGTTGACCACCGGTCCCGCCACGGAATCCGGCAAGATATACAAGGAGCTACTGCAGCAAAGTCCATACGTGATCAGCGCGTCCGTGGCCTACATGCCGCCCGGCCACCAGGACTTCGTGCTCCCTATCACAGTACGTACGCCGGGGCGGGGTGACCAGGAAAGGTGGGAGATTCTTCATACGTGGACCGACGAAGACTTCATCGAAACCTGCGCCATCGAGCTGGCAGCCGGAAGGTACTTCGACGCCTCGCGTCCCGGTGACTGGGTCCGTTCAGGCGCGGCCGTGCTGAACGAGACCGCGGCAGAGAAGCTGGGATATGAAACGCCGACGGAGGCGGTGGGCGGACAGTTCGAACGAATCAGAGAACGGCGGCAGGGATACGACATGGAAAGCACAGAACTGCGAACGATTGTGGGCGTCGTGAAGGATTTCCACTACACGTCACTCCATACCCCCATCGCTCCGTTGATGATCTTTCCCGACTACGAGGGCAGCCATGTCATGGTCAAAGTCGACAGCGATCACGCACGGGAAGGCGTGGCGGCGGTCGAAGATGCCTGGAAACAGGTGAACCCGGAGACCGTCTTCGAATATACCTTTGTCGAAGCGTCCGTTTTTCGACTGTACGACGCCGAACAGCGGTTCGGCAGTATCTTCATCAGTTTCTCCGCACTGGCCATAGTCATCGCCTGCCTGGGTCTCGTCGGGCTGTCCTCCTACACCGCGGAACGGTGCAGGAAGGAGATCGGCGTCCGCAAAGTCCTCGGGGCGTCCGGCCCCGGTCTGGTCGCGCTCTTGTCCCACGAATACTTCCGGCTCGTGATCGTGGCTATCGTGGTGGCCTGGCCGGTCGCCTACATCGCGATGAACGCCTGGCTCGAAGGTTTCGCCTACCGCGTCGACCTGGATTGGACCACCTTCATCCTGGCCGGCGCCCTCGCCATGGCGATCGCCCTGCTGACGGTGAGTTTCCAGGCCGTGAGGGCCGCCACCGCGAATCCGGTCGAGGCGTTGCGGATGGAGTAGATTCATTCGATAACACTTCCAATTGAAAAAAAAAGAACATTTGTCGTATTGCCCGGTCCAGCGGGAATCTCGCCATATTGCACACGTTGGAGTGTGTTTTACCAATTGAAAAAGTTGCAAAAAGATACTTGCCTGTACGCAAATTATACAATATCTTGTCTGCTACGTGTCTGAACACCACAACACCTAGTGATTCTAAATTTCTAAAATATCAATCAATTACAACCGGAGATCCGCCGCAGATGCGATGTCCTGCGTGTGGCACGCTGAACAGCCATGTAGTCGATTCCCGCACCATCCAGAGCGGGAGAACAATTCGCAGACGCCGCGAGTGCCTGTCCTGCACCAAGCGATTCACGACCTACGAGGCCATCGAGGAAGAGGAACTGATGGTGGTGAAATCCGATGGCCGCCGGGAGGTCTTCGACCGCGGAAAGATCATGCACGGGCTGAAGCTGGCGTGCACGAAGCGCATGGTTTCCGCGGATCAACTCCACGAGCTCGTGGACCGTGTGGTGTACTACGTAAGTAACCTCAACGAACGCGAGATCCCTTCGAACCGGATCGGCGAATTCATCATCCGGGAACTGCGCAAGATCGATGAAGTGGCCTACGTGCGTTTCGCGTCGGTCTACCGGGATTTCAAGGACAGGAGCGAGTTCGCGGAAGAACTCGAACAACTGGAGAAGCAGGAGCTGGCTGCCGTCGTCAAGGACCAGCCCGATCAGGGCTGATTCAGGTATTTGGGTACCTGGTCTGCGTTTTCAGGATCAGGTATTTTTTGTTTACACATACTTCACAATGATCGAATGTTATAGTTCGAGGATTTAGTGATTTTAGGGGGCGCGTATGTCTACTGAACGACTCGGTTTGAATATAAAGGATGATCCCGGTCTCGCGATGGAGGACACGGAGGAATCCACCGGCGAAGTGTCCGTCGATGACACGACCGCCGCTGACGCGCCTGTCGAAGCGCCGGCCGCAACCGGCGGGCTAACCGTCGAGCGCCTGTACAGCAATCCGGGCCATGATCCCTACGAAGGCGTGGAATGGGAGAAGCGGACCGCCACCATCGCGGGGGACGGCGGCGATGTGGTCTTCGAGCAGAAGGACGTGGAGATCCCGGCCGACTGGTCGCAGCTGGCCACCAACGTCGTCGTGTCCAAGTATTTCCGCGGGCCCCTCGGCACGCCGAAGCGCGAGAACAGCGTCAAGCACATGATCGATCGCGTGGCGGACACCATCGCCGGCTGGGGGCGCGCCCAGGGTTACTTCGCCTCGGAGGAAGATGCCGACGCCTTCCACAACGAACTGAAACAGATCATCCTCCACCAGCGGGCCACCTTCAACAGTCCGGTGTGGTTCAACGCGGGCGTCGAGGATACGCCCCAGTGCTCGGCGTGTTTCATCCTATCGGTCGACGACTCCATGGAATCCATCCTCGAGTGGTGCAAGGTCGAAGGCATGATCTTCAAGGGCGGCTCGGGCGCCGGCGTGAACCTGTCCCGGATCCGCTCGTCCAAAGAGATCCTCTCCGCCGGCGGCCAGGCTTCCGGGCCGGTCTCCTTCATGCGCGCAGCGGATTCGGTGGCCGGGTCCATCAAGTCGGGCGGCAAGACCCGGCGGGCCGCCAAGATGGTCGTCCTGGACATCGACCACCCCGACGTGGTGGAGTTCATCTGGTGCAAGGCGAACGAGGAACGCAAGGCCTACGCCCTCGGCGACGCCGGCTGGGACATGACCCTGAACGGCGACGCGTGGAGCTCCATCCAGTTCCAGAACGCCAACAACTCCGTGCGGGTGACGGACGACTTCCTGGAAGCAGTGAAAGAAAACGAGGACTGGACGCTGCAGTCGATCACGACGAAGAAGCCGGTGGAGAGCCTGAAGGCGACGGACGTCATGTCCTGGATCGCGGAAGCCGCGTGGGAGTGCGGCGATCCCGGCATGCAGTACGACACGACCATCAACGACTGGCACACCTGCGCCAACACGGACCGCATCAACGCCAGCAATCCCTGTTCCGAGTACATGCACCTGGACAACAGCGCGTGCAACCTGGCCTCTATCAACCTGCTCAAGTACCTGACCGACGAAGGCACCTTCGACGTGGTGGGGTTCATCCACACGGTCAACATCATGATCATGGCGCAGGACATCATCGTCGACAACGCGAGCTATCCCACGGACAAGATCGGCGAAAACGCCCGCGCCTTCCGGCAGCTGGGACTGGGCTACGCCAATCTCGGCGCGCTGCTCATGGCCATGGGCCTGCCCTACGACAGCGACGGCGGCCGCGCCTTCGCCGGCGCCATCACGGCGCTGATGACTGGCCAGGGCTACTACCGGTCGTCGGAACTCGCCGAGCACCTGGGCACGTTCGACGGCTACGACGTCAACAGCGAGCCCATGCTGCGGGTCATGCAGAAGCACCGGGACGCCGTGGACGACATCCAGGCGGAGATGGTGGACAAGAACCTGCTGAATGCCGCGCGCACCGCGTGGGACAACGCGCTCGCCCATGGCAAGATGCACGGGTACAAGAACAGCCAGGCCACGGTGCTCGCGCCCACGGGGACGATCGCCTTCATGATGGACTGCGACACGACGGGCATCGAGCCCGACATCGCCCTGGTCAAGTACAAGCGCCTGGTGGGCGGCGGCACGATGAAGATCGTGAACCGCACCGTGTATTCCGCCCTCGAGAAGCTGGGTTACTCGAAGCCGCAGATCGAGCGGATCGTCCATTACATCGACGAGCACGGCACCATCGAGGGGGCGCCGCACCTGCTCCAGGAACACCTGCCGGTCTTCGACTGCGCGTTCCGCGCCGAGAAGGGCAGCCGTTCCATCCACCACATGGGCCACGTGAAGATGATGGCGGCCGCGCAGCCCTTCATTTCCGGCGCCATATCCAAGACCGTCAACCTGCCCAACGAGGCGACGGTCGAAGACGTCATGAACGTGTACATGAAGGGCGGGGAATTGGGGCTCAAGGCGCTCGCCATCTACCGCGACGGGTCGAAACGCACCCAGCCGCTCAGCACCAAGGCGTCGGAGGAGGAAGAGGCCGCCGAGGTCCAGCCCGTTCGCCGCCGGCTGCCGGACGAGCGCGAGGCGATCACGCACAAGTTCAGCATCGCCGGCCACGAGGGCTACCTGACCGTCGGTCTCTTCGAAGACGGCCAGCCCGGCGAGATCTTCCTGCGGATGTCCAAGGAAGGCAGCACGGTATCCGGCATGATGGACGCCTTCGCCACGGCCATTTCGGTTTCGCTGCAGTACGGCGTGCCGCTTGAGAGCCTGATCCGAAAGTTCAGCCACATGCGGTTCGAACCGGCCGGCATGACGGGCAGTAGAGAAGTGCCTATGGCCAAGTCCATCACCGATTACATCTTCCGGTGGCTCGCGGTGAAGTTCCTGCCCGAGGACAGCCATTCCGAGATCGTGGCGGACCAGGACACGGACAACACCATGCACTCGAACGCCATGGACCAGACGATGACCGCGCAGGAGGACCAGGAGCACGAAGTCTATGTGGCCCAGGCCGACGCGCCGTCCTGCTCGGACTGCGGCAGCCTGATGACCCGCAACGGGTCGTGCTACGTATGTAGGGAGTGCGGATCGACGAGTGGTTGTTCGTAATGAACCTGCATTAAACCTGCATTAAACCGCCGGACACCGGGGAATAAAGTACCCGGGGTTCGGCCCTGACCGGGTGCGGGGATACGCCGGGGAGACCCGGCACCTTCTCCGTGCCCGTACGGTCAGGTCTCCTTCGTTCAGTCCTCTTCCAGCCCCAGCCTTTCCTTCCAGTTTCTATCCGAAACCATGTAGTACAGGGCGCCCACGGCGGCAACCGTGACCCGGACGATCCGGTACGTCAGGGCGGCGGCCAGTCCCGTGGCCTGGGCGACCGTGCCCGGGACCGATCCGTCGGCGGTCGTGCTGACGAGGTGGTAGATGTAGATGACCGCGCCTTCCAGCGCGCCGACGCCCCCCGGCACCGGCGCGAAGGTGCCGATGATCTCGGCCGCGGGGATCAGCATAAGATGCGCCCAGTAGTCCGGCGCGGCCGGACCGGGCAGAAGCGCCATCGCGCAGCAATAGAAGGCTGAAAGCATGAAAAACTGGCCGGCCAGGCCGATGAGCAATGCCTCGGTCAGCGCACTGCGCCGCGTCTGGTAGAGTGCCAGGCTGCTAGCCAGTTCGGCGAAGAATGGTCCGACGAACTTAAGACGGGTAAGCCGCTGGAAGAAGGTCCAGTTCAGCAGGCGGAAACGCAAGGATACCGCCACGCAGATCAATCCGGCCAGGGCGCCGCCCCAGAAGACCAGGACGGCGATCATGATCTCCCGGTGATGCCAGAGGTCCTGGTTCAGCAGCGCGGCCGCCGATCCGACGATCAGCAGCGCCAGCAAGCCGATCAGCCGGTCGAGCAGCACCGTGGCCGCGGCGACGGTCCGCCGCGATTTCTGGCGCCGCGCGATGCCCACGGCGCGGACGATATCGCCCCCCGCGGTCCCGGGCGCCAGGTAGTTGAAGAGGTTGCTGACGAAACCCAGGCGGACGGCCTCGCGGAACCCCAGCACCAGCTTCTGGCCCCGGGCGAGAAGGAACCAGCGGAAGAAGGCCAGCACGGTCGCCGTCGTGGCCAGCACGATGCCGATGCCCAGGAAGGTAAAGTCGATTTCGCGGCGGATGAAATCGGCGTACTGGTCGCGGTAGAGATAGATCAGGTAGGCGAGGACGCCCAGCGCAATCAGCCACCGGAGCCATCCCCAGGCCTTCTTGAGCAGGTTCATTTTGAACGCGGGTAGCGGTCAGGCCCGGTTCCCGCTACGGTTCCTCCTCGGCCTGTCTGACCTGGGCCGGCGACTGCTCCTCCTCGGCCTGTCTGACCTGGGCCGGCGACTGAAGCCGGACGCAATGCAAGCCTGTGTACGGAGCGCGTTTTCGGAACAGGCCGTAGTCATCCCGGCAGGACGCGCAGCTGTACCGGGCGCCCCGGACTTGGCGCAGTGGTCCTCCGCAGGATGGGCAGGGAGGGACTTTGGGTTTAAAGATAGAAGCCAATGGGTTGAGGCACCACAATTTGGATACGGTTACACTATCTCATGCTCGTCCGACCACTGGAGGTGTGTTTTGAGACTTTTAAGGTGGCTCCATGGTATCTTTTTTGTATGCTGCAATCTCCCAACAACAATACTCGGCGAGATTTTGTGTTCGTCTGCAAAGCTACGAATATCCGTACTGCGAAAACTACCCCTAGTTACAAAGCCATTCCAGGCAGTATTTGGTACAAGAAAATCACTCGCCCATTGGTCAGCTTCAGTTTCGATTCCGTCTGATCCTCCGTTCGATCCGTCGACATACACGCTTTTTTTACCATGCAAAATGATATGTGCAGCTTCATGAAACAGGCTGAACCATAGATGATCATCTGCTTTATGTCGTCCACTAAGGGCAACAACCGGTCGCCCTGGGGAAACCCACCATGCGGCACCACTCACCCGTGTTTTTGGTAGAGGTTTTACCAACGACAAGGCGACCCCGGCTTTATTCAGAAGAACTTTGGTGTTTTTTAGCGCCTCGCGGACTGGTGTCCTGGTAAGTTGGCGTACTTTAACCAGTGCATTTTTAAACCTGGCTACGTCATAGTCGTCGCAGTGCTGATTCTGAGCGTCTATCTCGGTGAGTCTGAGCCAAGCCGTTAAGGCAGCCCTGTCGCTTACGAAAGAAGTCGAATGACGAAAAGCTATGTTTAAATCCTCGTACTTCAACTTCCATGCGTTTACTGATGCCACACCAAAAAACGCCAGCAGCTCGGATGCCGTTTTACCCGTAGATTCCGGTTTTCGGATTGCTCCTCGTTTTACAAGGTTTTTCACCGGAAATGACTTGGACCACGAAAAGGCAGCTTCTGATTGTTTTTCAGCAGCTGCACGGATCCTGTGGAGACGATAGTTAGCCTCTAAACCTAACCAAATACTGGCATCGACGCCCAACACCAGTTCAAACTGATAAGCGGTCTGTGGTACGATCGGCGCCTTTCCGGAGATTATCTCGCTGATGAGCTTTGGTGAACGATCGCACCTGCGTGCAAATTCGGCGTGCGAAATCCCATGTGCGTCCAATCTTTCTTCCAAGACCCAGCCGGGTGACACTGCGTAATCCGGTTGGTACTGGTTTTTACTAGTCGCCATTTACTCCCTCCTTCATAAGTTGTCCCTTGGATCTCCTCCTTTAATGATAATCTGTTACATCGAGAATCTTTATTGCAGTTACTCCGTTCAAGTCTATACCGCCATCGTCTAAGCGCGGTATCTGTTCATGGTTTACTATGAAAACAAGCCTAAGCGCTCTATCGAGGTCTACCGCGAATTGCTCCTTGCGACTTCCTTTAAGTTGGTGACACCTTTCAGGTGGAGTTTTAGGTACTAATTGCAAAGTCCGAGCGCTACTCAAAACCCCCATTCTAGTCATAATAGCGAGCGACACCTTTGCTCCGTACTTCTTCTTCAGATTTGTCTCGGAATTGAATATCTGAGCGAGCTTCTGAGATTTGAAGACGATGTCCAAGTGCTGAACCACTCACTGTAAGTTTTACAATTCACTTCCTGTCACATCCTCATTCCAAGATACACCTAATGTTATTCGTTACGTAATAAGTAATGTTTTCCATTTAATGTCAAGGTGTTAATTCCTAGTTTTCCTCTCTATAAAGGTATGTACATTAGATTCGCGTACCTGTAACTTGATTAGTCGGAAAAAGTCGGTTTGTATCGGCACTCGATAAATTACTTTAAAGGTGAGTCCATGCCAAAAACCATAGCCATCGTAGGCGCGCTGGATACGAAGGGCGATGAATTCGCCTTCGTCAAAGGCGAGATCGAGCGGCGGGGACACGGGACGCTGGTTATCGATACGGGCGTCATAGGCGATTCGGAGATCGAAGCGGACGTGTCCGGGGAACAGGTCGCCGAAGCCGCCGGCACGACGATCGACGCGTTGAAGAAGCGCGGCGACCGCGGCGAGGCCATCGACGCCATGGCGGCCGGTGTCGCGGAGATCGTGCAGGGCCTGTACGATGCCGGCGTGTTCGACGGGATCATCAGCATGGGCGGATCGGCCGGCACCGCGGTGGGGACGAGCGCCATGCGGGCGTTGCCCGTGGGCGTGCCCAAGGTGATGGTGTCCACCGTGGCCGCGGGCGACACGACCAACTACTTGGGGATCAAGGACGTGACGATGATTCCCTCCGTCGTGGACGTGGCCGGCATCAACCGCATCAGCCGCAGGATCTTCGCCAATGCCGCGGGCGCGATTGCGGGTATGGTGGAAACCGAGGTGCAGGAAGCGGCGGAAGACAAGCCGCTCATTAGCGCCAGCATGTTCGGCAATACCACCGAAGCCGTGGACCAGGCCCGGGTCATCATGGAGGAGGCGGGTTACGAGGTGCTGGTCTTCCACTGCACCGGCGCCGGCGGGCGGACCATGGAGGGCCTGATCGACGAGGGTCTGATCGAGGGCGTGCTCGAAATCACCACCACGGAATGGGCCGACGAACTGGCCGGAGGCGTCCTGACCGCGGGCCCCGAACGCATGGACGCGGCCGGCAGGGCGGGCATTCCCCAGGTGATCGTGCCGGGCTGCCTGGACATGGTGAACTTCTGGGCACCGGACACGGTGCCGGAGAAGTACCGCGATCGCATGCTGCACAAGTGGAATCCGAATATCACGCTGATGCGGACCAACGTGGAGGAGAACGCCCGCCTCGGTCAGATCATCGCGGAGAAGGCCAACGCTTCGAGCGGGCCCGTGTCGATCTTTCTGCCCCTGAAGGGCGTGTCCATCCTCGACAGCCCGGGGAACGAGTTCTGGTGGCCCGAGGCCGACCAGGCGCTGTACGACGCCATCAAGTCCAACGTGTCCGCCGACGTGTCGGTGACGGAGATGGACTGCAACATCAACGATCCGGCCTTCGCGGAAGCGGTCACCGGCCGGTTGCTGTCCGATCTGAAGGGGTAGGGCCGCCATGCCCGTCATCGACGCGGTCGAGCTCTATCACGTCGCCATGCCCCTGATCTATCCGTGGCGTACGGCCTACGGCAGCGACGACGTCATCGAGAGCGTCCTCGTGAAGATGCACGCCGGCGATGCCGCGGGATGGGGGGAGACGACCCCGCTCGCGAAGCCGACTTACAGCCCGGAATATACGGCCGGCGTGTTCGCCGTGACCCGGGACGTCCTCGCACCCCTGCTGGTCGGAAAGCGGATCGACAGCGGCCAGGATCTACACGAGGCATGCAGCTGGGTTGCCGGCAACTACTTCGCCAAGGGCGGCCTGGACGCGGCATGGTGGGACCTGCACGCACGGCTCATGGGCAAGCCGCTCTGGCGTGTGATCGGCGGTAATGAGCCGGTCATCGACGTAGGGGCCGATTTCGGCGTGCAGGACAGCATCGACATGCTGCTGGGAAACATCGAGCAGGCCGTGGCGGCGGGATTCAAGCGGATCAAGCTGAAGTACAGCCAGGGGTGGGACCTCGACATGATCGCCGCGGTCCGTTCAGCCTTTCCGGACCCGGTCTTCCATATCGATTGCAACAGCGGATACACGCTGGATGACCTGCCCATGTTCAGGAAACTGGACCGGTACAACCTGGCCATGATCGAGCAGCCCCTGATGCGGGACGACCTGGTCGACCACGCCGCCTTGCAGCGTCAGATCGAGACGCCGGTCTGCCTGGACGAGAGCATCACCTGCCCCGCGAAGGCCCGCAAGGCGATCCGGATCGGCGCGGCCCGCTGGATCAACATCAAGCCCGCGCGGGTCGGCGGGTTGACGCAGGCGCTGGAGACGAACCGGATCTGCGAGGAGGAAGGCGTCCCCTGCTGGACGGGCGGCATGCTGGAATCGGCCCTCGGCGCGTCGTTCTGCAAGGCGCTGGCGACCTTGCCCAATATGAAGTACCCGTCGGACGTCTTCCCGAGCACGCGGTTCTACGAACGGGACCTGAGCGCGCCGCCGCTGGAACTCTCGGGCCCGTCGCAAATGGTCCTTAACGATACGCCCGGAGCCGGCGCGGAACCCGTGCCCGAACTGCTCGAACAGCAAACGATCGACCGGGCCGCGATTGATGGATCTTGAATAGCGGAACGACACCCATGTCCCCATCTTCATCCCTGTCCCCCTTCAACTACCTGTCCCGCGAAGCGTGGTCGGAACTGCGCGCCGCCACGCCGCTGACACTGTCCGAGGAAGACCTGCAGGAACTGCACGGCATCAACGAAATGGTCTCCCTCGACGAGGTGGCCGAGGTCTATCTGCCCATGTCGCGGTTCATCAACCTGCACGTAGGCGCGGCCCAGCACCTTTACCAGGTCATGGACACTTTCCTGGGCAAGCCGGCCGCCAAGGTGCCGTACGTCATCGGCATCGGCGGCAGCGTGGCGGTAGGCAAGAGCACGACGGCCCGTATCCTGCAGGCCCTGCTGAGCCGCTGGCCGAACCATCCCCGGGTGGACCTGGTCACGACGGACGGGTTCCTGTATCCCAACCGGGTACTGGAGGAGAAAGGGCTCATGCAGCGGAAGGGATTCCCGGAAAGCTACGACCTGAGGCGGCTGGTGCGGACGATGGCGGACGTGAAGTCGGGCCGCGAATCGGTCACCGTTCCCGTGTACCGGCACCTGATCTACGACATCGTGCCGGGCGTCGAAAAGACGATTACGCAGCCGGACATCATCATCCTGGAGGGGCTGAACATCCTGCAGACCGGCCATCACCTGACCGGCGACGCGTCGCCCCGCGTCTTCGTCTCCGATTTCATTGATTTCTCGATCTACGTGGAGGCGGAGGAACACGACCTGGAGCAGTGGTACGTCGATCGCTTCCTGAGGCTGCGGGACACGGCGTTTCAAAACCCGGAATCCTACTTCCACCACTATGCGGGATTGAGCACGGAAGAGGCCGTGGAAACGGCCCGGGGGATCTGGCGGGACATCAACCTGGTAAACCTGCGCGAGAACATCATTCCAACGCGCGAACGGGCGGAGCTGATCCTCGAGAAGGGCACGAACCACCGCGTGACGGGGGTGTACCAGCGGAAGTTGTAATCAGTCCCGCAGAAACCGCTTCAGCACGTTGGACGTGACCCTGGACACTACGTCGTCCACGAGGATCGACGACGGGTAGGTGATCGAACCCGCCGAGAACACCATCCCGCCGCTGTCCGTCTCATGGACGACCATCTCGGCCCCGCCGTCGTCCACGTTGGTTCCCTTGGCGAGCAGGTGGGTGTTGGGCGGTGAATTGGGCGTGATTTTGTCGGTCTCGTGTCCCGAAGCCCCGCCGGGCACCCGTTCGTGCAGGCTCGCTTCCCCGAAGATATCTCCCTCCGCGACGCCCGTGCCCTCGAAGACCCAGTGGTCCGCGTCAATCACGCGGTACGGCGCGCTGGTCATGATCCCCGTCCGGGTGAAGGCCACGCCGAGTAGGTTGGCCTCGGACTCGTTGTAGATGTTGAAACGGCTTTCGATGCCCTCCCCGGGACGGTCAAGCGAATCGATGTTGCCGTTCTTTACCTTCATCGTGTACTCGTCGACGAACTCCACCTCGCAGTTCAGGCCGTTGCCGCCGAGGTATAGGAGCCGACCACCGGATTCGAACACCCAGTTTTTAAGCCGGTAGTACATGTCCCGCGACCAGTATTCCGGATGGGTGGTGGTGATGAGCACCCGGTACCGGTCCAAAGGCAGCGTGCCGTCGTGGAACTGCGTCTCGGCGTAGAGGTCGTAGCCGAATCCCTCCCGCTCCATCCACGCCAGGAACCGCCACTCGGCGGGCGCCACGTGGCAGGCCGCGCGGCCCCGGATCATGTCGGTGGCTTCGACATCCTCGGGGATATGGTTGATGGGTTCGGGCCGGTCGAAGGAGAGTGGTGCGTAGTCGTCCGAGCTGTACGCGCGGTGCGAGGGATCGGTATACCGCTTCAGGTCGTAACGCGCGTTGACCGTGGGGGTCGGTGGAAAGGCATCGGTGTGGATATAGTTGCTGCGGCCCCCGAAGTTGTTGTAGGCATTCCAGTTCATGTTGGCGGCCAGCACGGCGACGTCGGCCGTCGGCGCGGCGGGTGCGACGATCCAGGGGAAGGAAAAGAACCCGCCCGTCTCCGTGGACGCGTGGAGGTAGTACAGACCGGACCGCTCCGGCGCCTCGATGTACTGTTTGTGGGCGGGATTCGTATAGCCCTGGGTATTCCACCGCACACCGGTCCGGGTATAGTCGCCGTCGGGCGTGATCTGCATGGTGGCGCGGGGGCCGTGCTCGTCGAACCAGCCGATGTTCCGCACGAACTCCTTCTTCCATCCGTAGCGGAACAGTTCGAGCTGGTAGGCCTCCACCGCGTGCACGCGGAACTCCGACTTATCCCCTGACCGGACCCACTTGGGCCACATGTACCCCAGCAGGCTGTCCCGCAGCAGCCGGAAATGGTACGGCTGCCCCTCGAGCGGGGTCATGTACACGCTCTTGTATCCGAAATCCCGGCCTGCAAGCGTGACCCTGTATTCCCGGCCGGGTGTCACGTCCGCGTAGACCGCCCCAGTGGCCCGGGAGCGCGCCTCGATGGAATCCCCGTCGGCTTCGAACTCGAGCAGGACTTCGGGAATGGCGACGTAGCGTTCGTCGCTGACGTACCCTACAAGCATCTTGGACCTCCGGCTGGCGGATGTGCTGGAACGAATTCAGAAGGCGAAGCAGTCCGTATGTGGCAATGATGGCCGGGCCGGGCGAACCAGCCCCGGAAGACAATCTACATCGAACCTTCCCGTCGTCAACCGTGCCGCTCGCGGAAGGCGGCAGCCGAGTGGGCTCGCGGGCCGGCCGATCGGTCTTTGCGCGTGCCGGCGAGTCGACACGTGCCCACCGAATTACCTTTGACCGGAATCGGGACGGATGTTAACTTGCCAGTCCGTGTAGTGAGACCAGTCCCGCATACGAATTTCAATTACGTCAAGGACCCTGGCATCGTGCCCGACTGCCGGTTAAAAGATATCGCGCGCCTGGCCGAACCCGGCGACAACGTGGCCATCGTCTCCCGGCGGATGGAAGCCGGCACGGAATTGGTTGGCGACACCGGCGCGTCCTTCTCCCTCGCCCATACCTTGCTGGAAGGGCACCGGTTCGCCGTCCAGCCCATACCCGCCGGAGAGCCGGTCCTGTCCTGGGGCCTGCCCTTTGGCCGGGCGACCCGGGACATCGCGCCCGGAGACTATATCTGCAATGCCGATATCCTCGACGCGCTTCGCGTTCGACAGGTCGATTTCGCCCTCCCTGAACAGCCCAATTTCGAAGATCGCGTGGTACCCTACGAACTGGACGAATCCACCTTCAAACCGGGCAAGCAGGTACCGCTCAGCGACCGACCGCCGGCGTTCGACGGTTTCGACCGCGGCGCGGCGCGGGGCGTCGGGACCCGGAACTATATCGTCCTGCTGGGCATCACGTCGCAGACGGCGGGTTTCGTGCGTCGTTTGGAATCACTGCTGAAGGACCAGGCAGACCGGTACCCGAACATCGACGGCGTGGTGGCGGTGGCGCACACCGAGGGCGGATCGGGCGTGGATCCCAACAACCGGGAACTGGTGCTGCGGACGCTGGCGGGATTCATGGTCCATGCCAATGTCGGGGCGGTGCTCGCGGTGGACCGAGGCACCGAAGTCGTCACGGACCGGATGCTGGAGAACTACATGCGGCTCAACCGCTATCCGCTGAACGACGTGCCGCACCGATTCGAGACGCTAAAGGGCGGGTTCGAAGAGGACCTGGAGCGCTGTGCGGGGATCGTCACCGGATGGTTCGAGACGGTCAACCGTGTTTCTCGGAAGCCGGCTTCCGCGTCTCATCTCAACATCGTGCTTCAATGCGGCGGTTCGGATTCCTTTTCGGGCATATCGGGCAATCCCCTGGCCGCGCTCGTGGCCCGGGAGATCATCCGCTTCGGCGGGAAGGCCAATCTCGCGGAGACGGACGAGCTTATCGGCGGCGAGCCCTACGTGCTCGACAACGTGCGGGACATCGAGACAGCCCGCACCTTCCTCCATATGATTAAGCGTTTCCAGGAACGCACGGCGTGGCACGGCCAGTCGGTCGACGCCAACCCGTCCGGCGGCAACAAGCTCCGGGGGATCTACAACATCGTGCTCAAGTCCATCGGCGCGGCCCGGAAACGCCACCCGGACGTACGCCTCGACTACGCTATCGACTACGCGGTCCCGATGAAGGATCCGGGGTACTACTTCATGGACAGTCCGGGCAACGACCTGGAAGCCATCGCGGGCCAGGTGGCGTCCGGCGGCAATCTCATCTTCTTCATCACCGGGAACGGGTCCATCACCAACTTCCCCTTCGTGCCGACGATCAAGTTCGTGACGACCACGAAACGGTACGAGATGCTCTCGGGTGAAATGGACGTGAACGCAGGGGCCTATCTGGACGGCGTGCCCATGGAGGAACTGGGCCGGCAGACGCTCGATCTGACGCTGCGCGCGGCATCGGGCGCGTTGACCTGCGGCGAGCGGGCGGGCCACAGCCAGACCCAGATCTGGCGCGACTGGCGGCAGACCGACGGGAGCCAGCTGCAGGATCTGCGTGACCGTCCCGCGCTGGCGGGCAGGCCGCTGACGGTCCGGTCGAAGGGGGAATCGACGCCCCCGCCGGCTTTCAGGCTGCCCGTGTTCGAATCGAATGGATCGCGCGCCACCGACCGGATCGGCCTCATACTGCCCACCAGCCTGTGCTCCGGCCAGATCGCCCGCATGGCCGCGGAGCGGTTGAGCGAGAAAGGCGTGGGGCGGGGCGCCGGCATATCGCGATTCGTCGCCCTGGTGCACACCGAGGGATGCGGCGTATCCGGCGGCGTCTCGGAGGAAATGTATATCCGCACCATGGCCGGTTACCTGACCCACCCGATGACGGCGGCCGCCCTGCTCCTGGAACATGGCTGCGAACGCACGCACAACGACTTCTACCGCCAGCAACTGGTCGGCCGAGGTCTGGATCCCGCGAGATTCGGCTGGGCCAGCGTGCAGCTCGACGGCGGTATCGAGAAGGTCATCGATCGTATCGAGACCTGGTTCAACGAGACCCTGGACGATAACAAGGGGCCGGTCGCGGTCGAAGCCGGCCTGTCGACGCTGAGGCTGGGGGTGTCTACGGCTGGTCCGGCTGCCACCGCTGGCCCAGCTGCCTCGGCCGATCCCGCTGCGACCCTGTGCCCGGCTGCCACGGCCGGCCCGGTTTCCGATGACGTTTCCGAAGCGCTGTCACAGTTGATCTTCGACGTCGTAAACGCGGGAGGAACGGCCGTCGTGCCGGACAATGACGCACTGCTCGGATCCCCTGCTTTCCAACAGCTTCTGGAGAATGGAGCCGCATCTCCGACATTGAATTACGGAGAGCCCGCTTCGGTACCCGGATTGCACGTCATGGAGACGCAGACGGCCCACTGGGTGGAGACCCTGACCGGACTGGGCGCGGCCGGCGTGGAACTGGTCGTCGCAGGCGTCGTCGGCCACCCCCTGCCGGGCCATCCCATGATCCCGGTGCTGCAGGTCGCCGCGGACGACCTGCCCGGGCCTTTCCGCGAAGACGTGGATCTCATCCTGACCGGTGGACCCGCGGACTGGCGACGCGGCGTGCTGGATCTGATCCGGAATACGGCCGCCGGGAAGCATGCGCCGCGCGCCGCGGTCGTCGGCAACACGGATTTCCAGATAACACGAGGATTGCTCGGTGTTTCGGTATGAAAGGATTCCCCATGCCCCGTGACGTCGTTCGGCCCGATAAACTCGATCTCGATTCACCCGGCCGCCGGGACTACTGGGTCGCCCTCGAGCACGATTCCCTCTGGGCGGACCATCTCATTCCGCTGACGGTCATGGTCGGACCCGATGTACGGGAAGGCCAGGGGCTTCTGGCCAGCGGGTCCAATCACGGCAACGAATACGAAGGGCCGGTGGCGATCAAGGGATTGCTCCAGGAGATCGAGCTGGAGGCGGTCAAGGGCCGGCTGATCTTCATTCCCGTGCTCAACCCCGCGGCGTTCCACGTGGGCCGCCGGGCCAGCGATGCCGACGACGGGGTCAACCTGAACCGGGCTTTCGTGGACGGCGCCGGCATCTCGCCGGCCCTCGCGGGCATCACCCACCGGATCGCCCAATTCGTGCGGGAACATCTCTGGCCCCGCGTGCACGTCGTTACGGACATCCATTCCGGCGGGGCCGAACTCGACTTCGCCCTGTGTTCGAGTTATCACGAGGTGGACGACCCGGACCAGGCGGCCGTCATCGAAGACACGGCACGCTGGTTCGGCACACCCTTTGTGATGGCGTACCAGAACGAGACGCCCGGGCTGATGGTCAGCGAAGCGGAGCGGCTGGGCAAAATCACCATCGGTACCGAACTGGGCTGGGGAGAATCGGTCAATCCGGACGGCGTACGGTACGCGCGGCACGGCATTCGGGCCGCGGCCATTCACCACGGCCAGCTCGCCGGCGACATTCAACCCATCGGCCATCACGCCGACGGCACCCAGAAACTGACGGCCATCATCGATCGGGCATGCTACGTACCGGCGCCCTTCCCGGGACACTACGAGCCGCTCATGGCCTGCGGCGCGCCCGTGACGGCGGGGCAGGTCGTGGGACACCTGCACGACTTCTACCGGGTGGACGATGCGCCCTGGCCGGTGCGGGCGGGCGTGGACGGCTACGTCCTGTCGCAGGCCTTCCGCCAGCCGGTCAGGCAGGGCAGCCACATCCTCGTCGTCGCCCAGGAATACCCGTTGCGGTCGAATCCCGCGTAATCGATCCCGGCCAGTCGACCAGCCAGCAGCCGGCCATTCGACTCGTCGGAAAACAGAAGCCTATTCGCTTTGAAGAACACGGAGCCGCGCACGCAAAGACTCGAAGACCATCCCGACCGGCTGAAGTGGAACGCAAGGTACCTGGCGCCGAAGCGCCTGGCGCCCAGGGGTTTCTGTCCGCTGTACGACCGGGCGTCGGCCCTGGTATTCCCAGACGGTCCCGTGCTGGAACTCGCCTGCGGCCTGTCGGACCAGGCCCGCTCCCTGGCCGACGCCGGTCGGGACGTGCTTGCCGTCGACATATCGAACGTGGCCCTGGATCGGTTGCGCACTGAGGCGGCGGAACGGGGCATCGGATCCCGCCTGACCTGCGTGGAAGCGGACCTGAACACGTGGCGGCCACCCGCCGGCGCCAAATATGCGCTCGTGATCTGCGTGATGTACTGGGAAGTAGCTGTGTTCGACTACGCCTGGCCCGCGGTCGCCGCTGGCGGACTCATCGCCTGGCAGGGCTTTACCCTGGACCACCTGCGGTACAGACCCGCGCAGAACCCTGACTGGTGCTTCAAGGCGGACGAGCCGGCGAGCCGGCTTCCCGCCGACCGCTTTACCGTGCTGCACGAAGAGGACGTGGACGAAGGCCACCGGGTGATCCGGCGCATGGTGGCCAGGAGAAACCCCGATTGACACCCGGCCAGGAGACGCGCATGCAGGTACGAAGGATCGCCATACTGAGCCCGGGGGAGATGGGTCATTCCGTAGGACGATGCCTCCTGGACGGCGGGTTCGACGTGGCCACCTGCCTGACGGGCCGTAGCGAACGGACCCGCACGCTGACGGCAGCCGCGGGCATCCGGGACGTGCCGGACCTGGTCAAACTGGTGCGGGAGACGGACCTGATCCTGGCCATCCTCGTGCCGGACCAGGCCCTGGCGCTCGCCGGCCAGATGTCGGAGGTGATGAAGCGGACCGGTTCCTCGCCCGCCTACGCCGACTGCAACGCCGTCTCCCCGGATTCGGCGCGGGAGATCGACCGGGTCGTCACCGCCGCAGGAGGCCGTTTCATCGACGCCGGCATCATCGGCGGCCCGCCAGGCGCAGGCGAAAAAACGCGCTTCTACGCTTCCGGCCCCCACGAGGCCATACTCACGCAGCTCGACGGTCACGGCATCCTCGTCCGCCCGCTGGGTGGCGAAGTGGGCAGGGCATCCGGCATCAAGATGTGCTACGCGTCGGTGACCAAGGGGACCTCCGCCCTGCATGCCGCGGCGTTGATCGCGGCCGAGACGATGGGCCTGAGCGAGGATCTGCTGGCGGAATTCGCCGAGAGCCAGGCGCAGCGGCTCAAGGCGATGGGCGGCGTAAACAGCCTGTCGGCCAAGGCTTTTCGCTGGATCGGAGAGATGCACGAGATCGCGGCGACCTACGACCAGGCCGGGGTCACGCCCCACTTTCACGAAGGTGCCGCCGAAATCTTTCGTCTCATTGCCGAAAGCCCCATCGGGCACGAACGCCCGGAGACCGTGGACCGGAGCCGAACCCTCGCGGAAACCGTGGCCATATTCGCTGAAGAAGCCCGCAGGCGTTCACGAAAATCAGGGAAAGGATGATACAACGTGTCGGATATCCGTACCATCGGCATTCCCGTCCGCAGCGTCAACTGGGTCCGGGTCTTTCCCACCCTGGACGCGGCCGGCCGGGACTGCCTGGTGGCCGTAATGGGACAGCAGGCGGCCGGGTTCACCGTCGTGAAGATCGATCCCGCCACCGGCACTACATCCCAGGCGACGTCGTCCGATCCCACCGCCAACTTCCCCACGGGTGCGCTGCGCACCCGCGACGGACGGGTCTACATCGGCGCCGCCTACGCCGGACACCTGTACCGCTACGATCCCGCGACCGAACAACTGGTCGGCCTGGGCGCCATCAACCTGCCCGACGATACCTTTCCCTGCAACATGGATGAAGACGAAAACGGCTTAATCTGGATCGGGTGCTACGGGTCGGCCGGCCTGACGAGCTACGACCCGGCGGCCGGTGCCTTCACCCGCCACGGACGGATGGACGAGATCGACATGTACTGCTATCCCTATGTCGGCGCGGGGGGCACGATCGCCTGCAACATCAAGATGACCCGTCCTCACGTCATCGTCTACGATCCGGTGTCGGGCAGACGCGAGACCGTGGGACCCGTGGCGGTCACGGAAGACGGGGGATCGCTGAACCTGTACCGGGCCGACGACGGACAGCTTTACATCCGGTCGTCCGAAGGCGATTTCCGTCTGAACGGTTTCGAAGCCGAACCGGTCGGTCGCCTCCCGGATCCGGCGCCGCCCCAGACCCTCTCGGACGGATCCACGGCGGATTTCGCCGACCGGGATACCCAGATGTTCCGCGAGATGGCCATCACCCATCCGGGAACCGGCAAAACGCGGACCCTGCCCGTAGCCTACGAATCCGCGGGCAGCGAGATCTTCCTGATACACCGTGGCCCCGACGCCAGCATTTACGGATCGAGCATCCTGCCCCTGCACCTGTTCCGATTCGAACCCGGGTCCCAGGCCATAGACGATCTCGGCATTTGTACCAGGGCGACCGGGGAAGCCTATTCCATGGCCAACATGGACGGCAAACTCTACATCTGTTCCTACCCTGGCGCCGTGCTGTCGGTATACGATCCCGCCAGGCCCTATCATTTCGGGACGGACCCCGACAGTAACCCGCGCGACCTGGGCCGCATGGACGAGATCTCCTATCGACCCCGTTCCATGGTCGCCGGTCCCCTGGGCCGTGTGTGGACGGCCTCAGTGCCGAATTACGGCATGTGGGGCGGTCCCCTTTCGTGGTACGATCCGGCCTCGGACGAATTCGGGACCTACCGCGATATCGCCGGGGAGGCCAGTTGCTGGTCCCTGGCCTGGCTGGAAGCCCATGGTCTGCTGGCCATCGGGACGACGATAGACGGCGGCACGGGCACCCAGCGCGCGTGGATGAGGCATCGCTGTTTCTCTGGGATTACGAAGCGGAGAAAAAGGCGTGGGAAGGCCGGCTTCCGGTCGAGGTTACGGCCGTCAACGCGCTGGCCGCCCTTGAAGACGGCATGCTATGCGGGACGGGTCACCATCAAAACGAATCCCATATATTCGTGTTCGATCCTGCCGACCGGCGGTTTTTGAAGGTGGTACCCTTGCCGGACGGCCGCGCCCTGGACGGAGGCATCCAGATCGGTCCGGACGGGAGCGTATATGGATTCACGACGGGTTGCTTTTACCAATTTGATCCGGTGGCCGGCGATGTGACCACCATCCACCAGGAGCGCGGCGCTTTCCAGACACCCGGTCCGATGGACGCGGACGGGGTTTACTTCACGAAGAAACACGAGTTGAAGAAGCTGATGTTCTGAAAAACGAAGGATCGTAAACACCGCAGCCGGTAGATGCCGCGACCGGTAACTGCCGCAGCGCAGAGATTAAGGATATAAACTATTGAAAATATGAATCATAGGTAAATTCCCACCAGGCCGTACATTGACCTTGACAGGCTCGGCCACATGCGGTAAATATGCATTGGCTTTTACCGAACATCGCCAATCAATCACGAAGGATCCTTCAGATGAATAACCTATTCAGGTCGTGGAGAAGGCCTGTGTTTCTTGCCGGCCTGGTCTCGCTGTTGCTTATCCGGCCGGACCCGGCCGCCGCGCTGGATGCCCCGCAATCCTGGGAACTGCGCAAATCCACGATTGTCGACCTGCCCCGGACCCATCCGGCGGCGTCTTACCTGCCCGACCTGGTCAAGCGCCTTGCGTCCGGACAGGGCGGCGGCCAGCCCGTGTCCGAGGCGGAGTTCCTGGCCCTGTTCGACCGGCCCGAAAGCCGCGAGGTCTACAACAACCAGTTGATCAAGGTGGCCACGCCCCGGAGCGTCGCGATTCAGAACAAGGCCCACGAGGATTTCTCGCGCGTCTTCCTGTCGGAAAAGCGGGTGAAACGGGGTGTTGCGTTCCTCGAGGAGAAGAAAGACCTGCTGGCCCGGGCAGAGCGGACCTACGGGGTGGCTCCGAAGGACATCGTGTCCATCCTGATGTGGGAATCCGGCCTGGGCGAGTTCACGGGCAACTACCGCGTGTTCAATGTTCTGGTCGCCCAGCTGCTTTACCTGGAGGAGGCCCAGCAGGCCGCCGTGCGACGCATCACGGCCGGGGGTGAAGCCGATCCGCTCGCTTCGGCCGCGGTAGCCGAAAGGCAGCAGGAACGATTCGCGAAAATCCGCCGCAGGTGCGTCGGCAACCTGGTGGCGCTCCTGCGCCAGAGCAAGGCCACCGGCGTGGACCCGCTGTCCCTCCACGGTTCCTGGGCCGGCGCTATCGGGTATCCGCAGTTCATGCCGGCCAGCATGCCGCATGCCGCCGATGGAGACGGGGATGGCGAAATCAACCTGCATTCGTGGCCCGATGCCATCATGAGCGTGGCAAAGTACCTCAACGAACGGGGCAAGTACGACACCGCCGATGCCGCGCGCCGCAGGGCCATCTTCAGCTACAACCCCATCGACTCCTACGTAAACGGCGTGATCAAGTACGCCGAAGCCATCGCGAAGGCGCGTTGAAAACAGCCGCTCCTGCCACTTGCCAATCCAACCTGGAAACGGCCGTTCCCAAAAATCCACGATCGCTGGGTGGCGTGGTCGAATAAGGCGGCCCATAAATGGCCATGCACGACGACATCGATCCAGCCCTGGATCTCGTCCTTGAGCGCCACATCCCGGACGTCACGCCCGCCCAGTTGTGGCGTGCCTGGACCGAGCCCGAGGAATTGATGCAATGGTTCACGCCGAAGCCGTGGCGGACGGTTGCCTGTGAAATCGATTTGCGGCCCGGCGGCGCGTTCGGCACGACGATGCGGTCGCCCGAAGGCGATGAGGTATCGGGCACCGGATGCTACCTGGAGATCGTCGAGTACCGGAGGCTCGTCTGGACCGATGCACTGGGACCCGGTTACCGACCGGGCGCTTCTCCCTTCATGACGGCCATCATCACGATGGCGCCCGAAGGCGACGGTACGCATTATCGTGCGCTTGTACGGCACCACGACGAAGCCGCCCGCCAGAAACACGAGGAAATGGGGTTTTACACGGGCTGGGGCACGGCACTCGATCAACTGGTTGAGCACGCGCGGCAGCTTGACTGAATCTACAGGTCGATGATCCGCCGGATTCGCTCGGCGGTCTGTCTCATGTTTTCGTCGTCGCCGCCTACCTCGCTCACCAGGGCTCCGTCGAACCCGATGCCGCGCAGTTCGGCCATGACCGCCGGCCAGTCGGTGTCGCCGTCCATCAACTGGACCCAGGCGCCTTCCCCGCGCCGGAAGTCCTTCACGTGTACCTTGAAGATCCGGCGGCCCAGTTCCTTGATCCACATGTCCGGGTAGCCGTAGAGGATCATGTTGGCCGTGTCCAGGTAGATACCGACGGCGGGCGATCCCACCTCGTCGACGAGCTGGCGGGCTTCCCGGGGACTCAGCATGAACTGGTTCCACACGTTCTCGATGCCGATTCGGGTGCCGCGGCGTTCCGCCTCGGGCGCGAGATCGCGCAGGGCGTCGCGGAAGTTGTCCCAGGTCGTGCCGTAGGAACTCTTGGGATCGAGCGCCCCGGGATGCAGGAGCAGGGCGTCCACACCCAGGATCTCGGCGATTTCGAAACCGCGCTCGAGGATGGCAACCCGCTTCGCCCGTTCTTCCGCGGACGGCGACAGCAGGGACCCGGCATCGCCGCGGATGGCGATCATGGAACACAGTTCAAGTCCGTGGTTTCTGCAGGCCTCCCTCACGGCGGTGATTTCAGATGTAGAGGCGTCTATGTCCGGAGAACCCTTGTCTGAAAAAACCAGTTCGATGGCTTCGTAGCCCAGGGCCCGAGCCTTCGAGAGATCCGCTTCGAGATCCTGGCGGGCGAGACAGAGTTGCGTGATGCCTGGCTTCATGGGGAGGCGGCTCCTTGGGATCTTTACGGGCACTTAAAACGTTACGGGCAGCAGTAATTTTGAAGTTAACAGTCGTGTCGGGGTAGGTTATATTAAAGGGAACAGAACGCAAGCAAATTGCTCCGAAATTGAAACGAGAAGCATGACTTCTGTAACGAGGAGGAAGAACATGGTACGTACACTGGCGCGGTGGTGCTTCGCCCTGGCCCTGGTCGGCCTGGTGACGGAGTTCGCCGATGCGCAACCCCGGAATCTGGCGCCGAGACTGGGCGAGGCCGCACCGGAGTTCAGCCTGCAGGACGTAAACGGCGAGAACGTCAACTTCGCCGATTTCAAGGGCAGCAAGAACCTGCTTGTGGTCGTCGACCGCGGCTGGATCGGATACTGGTGACCCCTTTGCTTACGGCAACTGGGGCAGTTGCAATCCGATTACGAACGCATAGCGGCACTCGACACCGAACTACTCTTTATCAATCCGGAAGATCTCGACCAGACCAGGGATTTCGTCGCCAAGTCGAAAGTCACGCGGGATGCGCTTTCCTTTCGCGTTCTCGCCGATCCGGATCGGGCCATACCCACCAAGTTCAAGATTCAGAAAGCAACCGACAAGGGAACGGAAGTTATTCCCACGGCCTTCATCATCGACAAGGAAGGCGTCCTTCGGTTCAAGTACGTGGGTTCGGATCCCTTCGACCGGCCTTCAACCGAAAATCTGGTGGAGATCCTGGGTATGATCGAAGGGTAGTAAGCGGGCATTGACGTTGAAATCACGACGCGAAGCCTGAGGTCAGGACACCAGGTTTCTGATCTCGTCGGACACGAATTCGACCAGGATCTGGGATTCCAGCCAGACTTCGTAGAGCGGTCCGCCTAGCCTCGGCCGAAAGCGGTGGTGAAGTCCATGCGATTCCGCCACCGCTTTCAAGTGGTCGAGGCTTTGCTTTGTTTCCAGCAGAAAATGGGTTGAATTGAAATTCTGCACCTCTTCGAACGGCCTGAATTCCGCAGCGTGTTTCCGGGATAAAGCAGGTAGTTGTTCGGAATGAACTCAATCATCTCACCGGACTGACGGTCCCACGCGCATACCCAGGCGCCTTCCATGGTCCGGGAAGTGAATGGATATACAGAGCCATCCGTCAGTTCTGCCAGAATTCTCGCCGATCTTTTGGGGTCTGATGCCGTAATGGATAGGTGTTTGATCTGCATATGCCGGTACCGTTTTAAGGATTGCGTGAGATCAACAGAACGCTCACTAGCATTGCGTTATTCACGTGATTCAGTGTGGATGAGAAAGACCTTCGCTTCAAATCCGCCTCGTTGCTCCTTCTTTGCATTTCTCAATTTATCCAGCTGTTTTTGATCAAGCCCCATTTGAGACGCTAAAGCGAATACTACCTCCAAGATATCAACTAATTCCTCGGCGTCATCGGAAGTATTGAATTCCTCGACTTCCTCCACAAGTTTGCGTCTGAGTTCAGCAATGCATTCGGCCTCGTCGAGCACTCGGGTCGTCGGGCGGTCTCCCGCAGCAGCAATGATCTCGGGAATCCGATCCCGCACAAGCTTGTTGTAGACAACTCGTTTCATTTCTGCAGCCTCCGGGGCACAATGATCAAAACCGTACCTGGTCTGCAGGTACCACCTCCGCGAAGTCACCCAGGATATCGTTGTAGTGAGCGACGATCTGTGCTGCCGTGAGTACATCGGAATCAAAGGTACTATGCCCATCCCGGACTAACGTTATTGAATACCCCGCAATACGAGCGTGATGGCATGTCGAGATGATACAGTTCTCGGTTTGAACGCCCATGATAATCAACCTGTTTATTTCGTTCTCATTTAAAAACACTCTTAACGGAGTGTCATGAAACGCATCTGGAGTATGTTTCTGAATAACAGTATCTTCCTCCTGCGGGGAAATTCGTTCATGTATATGCCATCCGGCTGAATCCGGCTCATCCGGATCGCCTGGTTTACCGTTGTGTTGTACGTAAATGACAGGAATTCGTTCATTCCGTGCCCGGGTAACCATGCGTCCAATAGTTTCCAGGAGATCATGGGCGTTATGTACCGCTGATCCCTCATCGAACATGTTTACCTGGGCATCGATAATCAACAGAGCCGACTTCATCGGAAATCCCCTGGAAGCTGTGTACGCTGCCCAATGTCGTTTCCTAGATACTTCCCACGATACGATCTTCAACCTCAGCCAGTTCTTCGAACAGCCCTTCCGTGCTTTTCCAGTCTTCCTGCGTGGCATAATACTGCGCCAGGCCGTATGACTCGGCTTTCTTCGCCATACAGTCCGAGACTTCCGTCTGGCCTGCCGACTTCATGAACTCGGCAGCGTCCAGGCAACGCCGGGCACCAATCGGCAGGACGAAGTGGGCCAGCATGGCCGCGAATCCTCCGGGCGGTGTACCGCGGATCACCTCGGCGGCCAGCCGGAACGCCTTCGATCCTCCAAAAAAGACCGGGCCGGAGGGGGCGGCATGAATCAGTTCACGTGCTTTTTCCAATGTAGCCTTCCGCATGTCTTCTGTCGACACCTGACGCTCTTCTCGGAAATTGGCGCGCAGGGTGTAAGCGCTCGTCGCATAACCGAGATCAGCGGCATTCCATGCACGCATGAGGTCATCGACCGGCAGAACTGCGTAAGGATAGAACTGCGGATCATGCACCTGCACGCGGTCGCCTTCGAGTTTCAGGACCACGATGAAATGGTCTCCTCCCTTTTTCAGCCTGTGATTCGGATCATAAGGCAGGAAACCCAGATCCAAAGGCCCAAGCAACACGGGACCTTTTTTCAGGTTTGCCTTCAATGTTTCAAGTGCCGATTCACGCTCGTCACCCTCCCATAGGGTACACGTCCAGCCCAGTATGCTGAGCGCACGGGACAGCCCGCTGTTTGGATTGAGGTCGGCGTGACTCGGAAAGAACAAGGGCGATTCAAACTGCATAAATAATGCGCCGAATGGCATACCCGTCATGCATTCCAGCAGACCGGGTTCCGGGAGATTGGCCATGCCGGCGTGCTGCAGACACATGTGTAGGCTGTTGCTGTAACAGTAGTGGCTGTTCCCGGTGTAAGCGGTGTACATTTACTGCTCCTCTCGTCTCATTATCGCAACGGATTGGAGAAACCCTGACCGTTGAAACGGGATTCATTCAGATCAATATACTATATATATGTTTAGTATATGTCAAGTGATACGAGAGGAAATCCATCAAGTTTTTGCAGAAAACAGGAAATCAGGGTCTTTAGATCGCCCGCCCGATCCTTTCCACCGTCTCATCGACCCTGCCCAGGAACCGCATGGCCGCCTCGTAGGTGGGCATAAGTACCCGCTCCTCATCCACTTCCCCTTCCAGGTACTGGTCGGCCATCCACAGGTAAATGGAGAGTTCGTAGATCGTCCGTTCGGGGTCTTGTGGTGCATTGCCGTATCCTTCAAAGAAAGCGGCCGGTGTGGGACCGATCGGCTTCAACCGGAAAATCTCCAACCTGGCCAGGTCCCAGGTCGGATCGCCGGACCAGGCGTACTCCCAGTCGAGCCACGCCGAACATCCCCATTGGCCGGCTTCCTCGTGAACCAGCACGTTCCAGGGATGCGGATCGTTGTGCAACAGGGCCAGGGGCCGTTCATTCAGCAGCGGTACCGCCTGCTTCAATACACGCTTCATCGACGCCAGGTCGAAACGAAGTCCCGAGTCACGCTTCAGCAGATTCTCCGCATGCCGTACGGCCTGATGGTAGTGAAATTCGCCCCATGACCCTTCCTCGTAGGGCTGGATGCGTTCTCCGACAATCAGGCCCGGACAGCGATCGGGAAGGTGGATGGCATGCACCCTTCGCAATGCGGCGCCGACATCCCGCCAGGCTTGAGCGCACTGTTCATCTGTCAGGATCCCGACCATGTTACCCAGCAGGTGACCCGGCTTGTATTCCATCAGCACGGCGCGCTCGCTTTCATCATCCAGATGCGTGAAAATAGCCGGCACGGGAATGTCATGCTTCTGTAACAGATCGTGTAGATAAAGCTCTTTTTCGACCCTGCGTAGGTCATCACGTGTAGCGTAGGGCCATTCGTATTCGCGAAGGATGTAGCGTGTATCGTCCTGCAGAATGACGAGGGATGTGCGGTTGGTCACGCCGGTACTAAGCGGTTCGACAGACCGGATGGAATCACGGCTGTTTCCAACTTCGGCGAGCAGACTTGGAAGGAATTCAGGAAGCTGGGACATGGGGCTGCACGCTTTCAATTCGATCGATTTAGCACGCGTACTTCCGTCTCCAATCGTTTTCCCAGCCGGTCCCTTTGCAACTCCAGGTCATAGTGGGTCTGCAGATTCAGCCAGAATCGATCCGTTGTTCCGAAATAACGAGCCAGCCGTAAAGCTGTATCGGCCGAAATGGCGCGTTTGCCGTGCACGATCTCGTTGATACGGCGCGGTGGAACAGAAATGTCCACGGCAACACGATACTGACTCAGACCTAGTGGTTCGAGAAACTCTTCCTTGAGGATCTCTCCGGGATGAATCGGGGGCATCACGGATAAAGGCATTTATAACTCCTAGTGGTAATCAGCAAGCGGGTTATTGTTTTTTGAACAACTGCAATTGCTCTTCGCTCAGTTCATCAACAGGCCATACCCATTTGCTGTTATGTACCAGTTTTGTTGGACTCAGGTTACTACCGTCCCCGTAGAACTTTTCTGCATTTATCTCAAGAACATAACGACGCTCTTTTTTGACCTGTGTTTTGAATTCTTCATCCTTCGCATGGCTGTATTCCACCTCGATCATAATATGGTCCAATTTATCGGAGCGAAGCCCTCCTTTGTAAGTGGTGTGTTTCAGTTCGTCCCTTTCGAGCAATGCAAGAATGTTAGGGTGAATGACAACACTTGGTGGTTGATGTTCCAAGAAGTCTTTTTCCCAAGATTTTGGAAGGCCCGACTGCCTAAACTGCTCTTGTAAAGTCGGACTTAGTTCACTCCGCAATTTTGCGGTTTTCGTTTGCATCCACATCACATACCGTTTCATTCCTAAGTCTTGCTCGAAATCGCCTTCGCCGAAGTCATACAGAAACATACCTTCAAGTCTGATATCATACCTTCGATTACCCTCCGAGTATTCAATTTGGGCTCTGTCCTTATAAGCGTGAAACTCACGAGGACTATCTAGTTCAGGGTGAGGAGGCAGTAAAATGCCCTTCCCAGGCAATTCCTTAGCCACCCAAGCTTGGACAATGTTGTGGATCATACTCCTTGAGTCGCAGATGGTTGAGTTTTGGTGAGCAAAGTGATGTCGCCTTTTCTTCCCACGACGCAAGATGAGCGATTCACCACAGCCCAAACACGTACAACCACACCTGTTTCCTGATTTTAGTCGACGGTCTACAGGTGTAACGAGTTCTTCTTGCCATCTGGCGTGCTGTATGAGTAAATCAGGCAATGGACATACCTTTAACATAGGTTCTAAAACGCATCATGAAGTTAGATTCATTGCGCGATGGCCGTGGCGGCTCAGAATACTACATTGACCTAACGGTTCCAGATTACTGAAAATCATTGTGCGATTCAGTCGTGTCAACATTCAATAGTAACCCAATTACTCAGTTTAAACTAAGGACTCCTTGCAATGCCCAACGATCACGAACTGCGGTTCGCCGCCGACGACTACAAGTCGGCCGAAAACCGGGATTTCACCACGGACGCCATACACGGGGGTTACCACGGTACGTCGTCCGCGGTGCCGATCTACCAGGGGAACACCAACTACCGCGAGGGTTACGAAGGGACGAACTCCTACGGCCGCGGACTGGACAAGGCAGGCGGTCCAACCAGCGGTGCGCTGGAGGAACAGGTGAGGATCCTGGAAGGCGCGGAATGGGCGCAGGCGACCTCGTGCGGCATGTCGGCGGTCAGCCAGACGCTGTTCGGCCTGCTGCGGAGCGGCGATCGGGTGGTCTGCCACGAGACGGTGTACGCCGGTACTCACATGTTGTTCCAGGACGTGTTGCCGGTGAAGTGGGGCGTGGACGTCGAACTGGTCAACCTGTGTGACCCGGACGCCCTGAAGAAAGCGCTGGAGAAACCCACGCGAATGGTCTACTTCGAGCCGTATGCCCATTCCATGGAGTTCATCGATCTCGGCCACGCCGCGGACCTGGCCCACGAAGCCGGCGCACTGGTCGTGGTGGACAACACCTTCCTTTCTCCCTACCTGCTGCGTCCCATGCACTACGGCGCCGACGTGGTCCTCCACGCCATGACGAAGTACATGGCTGGCCACGGCGACGCGCTGTCAGGCATCGTATCGGGCAACGACGAAGAGATCCGGAAGCAGATCCACTACATGCGGATCCTGATGGGCGGCGTGCTGGCGCCTATGAACGCCTTCCTCGTGCACCGGGGACTCAAGACCCTGGCTTTCAGGATGGAGCGGCACTGCGCAAGCGGCCAGAAGGTGGCCGAGTTCCTGGACCGGCACGATAAGGTCGCCCGCGTCGATTACCTGGGTCTGCCTTCCCATCCCCAACACGAGGCCGCGACCGGGTACCTCCGCGGATTCGGCGGAATGATGCGGTTCTACGCCCGGCCTGGCGTGTCGCTCGACCGATTCATCGGCAATCTGGGAATGTGCAAGCCGTGGTACAGTCTGGGCGATGTGGAAACGCTGATCCTGCCGTCGGGCGAAGGCGAGGACGTCGGATTCGGAGCACGCGTGTCGGTGGGTCTGGAAGATCCGGGCGACATCATCGACGACCTGGGTCAGGCGTTGGAGAAAGCGTAGAGAGGCCGTTCGTTTTCGGTAATGGAAAGATGGTGTGGGGCCGCGGCTTTATGTCCCTGATTGATCTCAACTGAGTTAGCTGGTATCAGTCAAGCGCGAGCGACTTCTCCACCTCAGCCGGCACGTAAATTTTGACAAACCTGGCCGCGGGATATAGATAATCCTCTCCGCTCTCGTCAATAACCCGGATATCACCATCATCCATTGCTGCCTCGTCGCGGACTACACGGTAGATTTTGTGTTTTTCTAATGATGCCGTATAGTCCGTGTTGTCAATACAGACAACGTAGGAATCCAGCTTTGTGTTTTTCTTGTCATTCATAATCAAAGTCCAGGTAGCGTTTTCTCTTAATTTCTAATTTACCTCACACCACCTGCTCGGTCTCCCCTTCTCCGACAGGCTCGGTCTTCTGCTCCGCGGGCGGCAGGCTGTTATGCAGTACGATGTAGCCCAGCACGCCCGACAGCAGCGAACCGGCCATGATGCCCAGTCTTTCGTCGAATACTCCGTACGAGTCAATGTCTGTGAAGGCCAGCGACCCGATGAAGAGGCTCATGGTAAACCCGATGCCGCACAGGGCGCTGGCGCCGTAGAGGCCCGACCAGGTCATGCCGGAGGGCAGGCTGGCCCATTTGAACTTGATGAACATCCAGCAGAGACCGAAGATACCGATCTGCTTTCCAAGGAACAGGCCCAGCGCCACGCCGATGGGCACGCCGTGAAGGACCTGATCGAGCGTCATGCCCTCGAAATTGATCCCGGCGTTGGCGAAAGCGAACACGGGAAGGATGACGAAGGCGACGACCGTATGCAGATCGTGTTCCAGGACCTTGAGCGGCGAGACGTCGGGATCGGTCCGGGACCGCATGGGAATGAATATGGCCAGGATCACGCCCGCCAGCGTCGCGTGCACGCCGGACTTCACCAGGGCGATCCAGAGGATGACGCCGACCATCATGTAGGAACTGTGGGAGACCCAGTTCCGGTTGTTCAGAAAGAACAGTACCAATACGCAGCCGGCGGCGACCAGCAGGGCCGTTATCGAGATTTCCGCCGTATAGAACACCGCGATGATCGCGATGGCCCCGATGTCGTCCAGAATGGCCAGGGAGGTAAGGAAGACCTTGATCGAAATAGGCACGCGGGAGCCCAGGAGGGCCAGCACGCCGAGGGCGAAGGCGATATCCGTAGCCACCGGCACGGCCCAGCCTCGCAACGCGTCGGGATCGCCGCTGTTGAAGAGGAAATAGATCAACGCGGGGATGATCATACCGCCGATGGCGCCCACGCCGGGCAGGATGATGTTTCGCCGGTCCGACAGCTCGCCCTCGAGGAATTCGCGCTTCAGTTCCAGGCCGACGAGGAAGAAGAAGATGGCCATCAGGCCGTCATTGATCCAGAGCAGCAGCGGCTTGTGGATATCCAGCGCGGCGATGTGTATCTGGATCGGTATATTCAGCAGGAAGTGGTAGAGCGGTTCAAGGAACGAGTTGGCGAAAATCAGTGCCAGCGCGGTCGCGAGCATCAGAAGGATACCGCTGGCGGATTCCAGGCGCAAAAAGGCGTCGATGAACGGTAGTTTCTGATTCGACATAAGCTGTGTTACCCGTACCTCCTTAAGGATGCGTCTTCCACCTTCCCGGTCAACTGTCCCTCAGGCCGAGCCCGTCACCCGGCCGACCATTTCCTCCACGTCCACGGACCGGCTGCTGCGGGAGGCCTCGATGGCGGCGAAGACCATGGCCACGCTCCGGATGTTATGTTCCAGGCGCGTATCCGGCGCGGGTCCGCCGTCGATCCAGTTCAGGAACTCGTCGATCTGCCACTGATGCCCATCGTATTCCGGAACGACCGGACTGACGTCCTCGACGCGCATGCCCTGGCCGGGCGTATGCCGGTACATGCGTGTGACCCCGTCGCTCCCGATGGCGACGGCGCCTTCTTCGCATTCGGCCCGGTAGTACTCCTGGTGCCAGCTGTTCTGTTCCGCGGCGCCCAGGCACGAACCTTCGTAGGCGGCCTTCACGCCGTTGGTCATGTCCATTACGTACATGGCACAGCAATCCCCCTGGAAGGTGCTCCACGGCCGGTTCCACTCCCAACCGGCGATCGTCTTGCAGTCTCCCCCCGAGAGATTCCGCATCATGTCAAAGTGATGCACGGCGCCTTCCACGAGCAGGGTGTGCGGTATTTCGTAGCGGAAGGCGCCCCAGGCGCCGTGCTTCCGGTAGTCCGCGGCAAAGCGGCCCTGGAGGTGGTTGATTCGTCCCAGTGCTCCGTCCCGCAGCACCTGCCGCATGGTCAGCATGCGGCAGGAATAGCGGTAGTTCTGAATCACGTGCATCTTCAGGCGGGCTTCCGTGACCGCCCTGTATATATCTACGCATGCGGGCCACGTGTCGGCAATCGGTTTTTCGCTCAGGATGTCCAGCCTGTGTTCCACCGCCAGCATAACGGCGTCCCGGTGGACGGCCGGTGGGATCACGATCGTGCAGTAGTCCGCGTCCACCTCCCCGAAGGCGGCTGCCATGTCCGTGTACCGACGGCTCTGTGGAAGCCTCAGGAAATCCCCGGAATCGCGGAGGATATCCGCGTTGATATCCACCAGGGCGACGATTTCGTGGCGGTCGTCGAACCGGGGATAGAAACGGCGAATCCATGCGCCGGCCATGCCGCCGGCGCCGATCATCAGGCATTTCTTTTTATTGGACACTCAATACTCCATTCTCTTGTTGGAAAACCATGCTAGATCACCATCCTCTTCCAGGCGCCTTGCCGGAACCGGTAGACGCAGGCGATACCGAGCAGGCAGATGTAGATGGTCGCGCTCAGCCAGGCCCCCCAGAAATCAAGTCCCATGGTGAAGGCGAGGAGGTAGGTCATGGGAAGGAAGATCACCCAGGCGCCGATGAAAGCGGCCACGGCGGACCACCGGGTGTCGCCGGCGCCGCGGAGGGCGCCGATGAATATGACCGCGAGGGCATCGAAGGCCTGGAACAGCGCCGCGTACAGAAGTCCCTGCCTGCCGTAGCGGATGACGGCGGGATCGTCGTTGAAGAGGCTGACCAGCGGTTCGGGAAACAAGAGGAACGCCAGGCCGACAAACACCATGATGCCCATGGCCAGCTTCAGGGCGCTGTAGGCGCTGCGTTCGGCCAGCGCGATTCGTTTGGCCCCGATGTACTGCCCCACGAGGGTGGAAGCGGCCATGCCGATGCCCAGGCCGATCATGTAGGAGATGGACATCAGCTGGATGGCGATCTGGTTCGCGGCCAACTGGGCGTTCCCCAGCCTTCCGATGATGGCGGCGAAGATGACGAAACTGCCGATGTCGAGAAACCGTTGCAGTCCGATCGGGGCCCCTACTTTGAGGAGCCGGACCTGGTCCAGCCACCGGGGCCTCGGCACGGTCCGGTTGTCGTAGGGACGAAGCCGTCGGGACAGGTACAGGACGAGGTAAATTCCCCCGCCCAGTATGCCGGCCATGGCTGATCCCATGGCCGATCCCTGCACCTCGAGGCGGGGCAGGCCGAAGTGTCCGTAGATCAGTCCGTAATTCAGAAAGACATTTATGATGTTGATGGTAATGCCGATCTTCATCGGCGTCTTCGTATCGCCGATACCGCGGAAGAAACTGGCCGCGGTCATGGCGACCATGAAGGCCGGACCGTCGATCAGTCGCCATTGCAGGTAGGTGATCCCCAGGCGCCGCACTTCGGCGGAGGGTCCCGCGAGGTCGAACAACAGGGGTACGAAGGGGATGACGAGCAGGATCAGTACGCCGCTGGCCACGGCCATGTACAGCCCCTGCCACGTCATGTAGCCGCAGTCCTTCCGGTTGCCCGCGCCGTAACTCTGGGCGACGAAGGTGTTCAACCCCATCGCCAGCCCCAGGAACGGAAGGTAGAAGAGCCAGGCGAGCATGGATCCGAGGCCCACGGCACCGATCTCGGCCACCCCCAGCTGGCCGACCATGTAGGTGTCCACCACGCCCAGCAGCGTTTCGGACATGTTGGCCAGGATGATGGGATAGGCAAGCAGCCAGACGCGGTTCACACTTCCCGCGGAGGGATCGATGGCGGGTACCGTATCCTGGGCCGAAGGTTTCGATGTATCGGAAACGCTCATGTTTTCTGGGAGGATTTGGCTTGTTCACAGGGTATATTGGCAGGAACGGCGGCTCAGCAAATCACATCCCGCGCCACACCGGATCATCCGCGCCGTCCCACGCTCTTCGCTTACTAACGATTCAGTCGAATTGGCTCACGCGATTCTCGCAGCAAAGTGCGCAAAGCCGCGCGTCCCGCCGGAAATGATGCGCGTCTCCGCCGGATATGCTACGCGTCCCCGACGATGGTCAGTCCGCCGTCGACCACGAGGCTGGCGCCGGTGATGAAGGACGCCTCGTCGGACGCGAGAAACACCACCGCGGAAGCGATGTCTTCCGGAAGGCCCAGCCGCTTCAAGGGCGGCCGGTCGATGTAGGGCCGGCGTACCGACTCGTCGAGACCGTCCCAGGCATTCGTCAGTATGGCGCCGGGCAAAACCGCGTTGCTGCGGATTTCCGGTCCGTAGTCCACGGCGACGGCCCGCGTGATCCCGACGACCCCGCCCTTGGCGGCGTCATAGGCGGCGTAGTCCCGGAACCCGACGAGACTGTGCACCGACGCCGTGTTGACGACGGCGCCCCCACCGGATTCCCGCATGACCGGAATGGCGTGCCTGCAGCCCAGGTAAATCGCTTTCAGGCACACGTCGAGCGTGCGGTCCCAATCGGCTTCCGCGAGGTCGCACACCGGTCCGGGCGCGTGCCAGTACGCGTTGTTGTGCAGAATCTGCAGTCCGCCGTAGGTGTCGACCGCGCACTGGACCATGTTTCGAACCTGTTCGTCCCGCCCCACGTCGGCGACGCAGGCCGTGGCCGCCCATCCTTCCCGGCGGATCGATTCGACCGTCTGTTCCAGTCCCACTTCGTTGATGTCCACGGCCACGACCCGGGCGCCTTCCCGCGCCATCCTCTCCGCGGTGCCCCGTCCTATGCCCGAGGCCGCGCCGGTTACGATCGCCGTCTTTTCTGCCAGTCTCATGGTGTTGCTCCGTTGCTAGGTCGCTGAACCCGGGTCAGCGCTCGGTAACCGGTGATTCCCGGGTGCGGCGCCACAGGTCCTCGAATTCCGCGGTGCCGTCCTCCCGCCAGTATTCGGTCCGGATGCCGGGCGTATAGGCCTCCAACTCCCACCCATGGCGGATATTCCCGAAATGGACGCGGTGCCCGTCGGGAAACACCGCCGTGCGGATGAAGCGCGGGCGGGGAAAGTCGTAGGGTTCGTCCCGGTCGCGAAAGGGTTTCATCACGTCATCCGGGACGAGGAAGCCTTGCATGGCCTCTTCGTCCACTTCGACGCCCAGTCCGGGTCCGTCGGGGACGCGGTGGAAGCCGCCGACGACCTCGATGGGATGCTTGAGCAGGTGGTGGCGGTACAGGTTGATGCAGGTGATGGCGGGCCAGGTGGCGTGGGTGAGCACGGCGCCGAGATGGGCGGCCCAGGTGGTGGTGAGTCCGTTGCCGACCATCTGGAGCCAGAAGGGCATGTTGGCCTCCGCGCTGAGGATGCCCTGGTACATCACCCGCGTGGCGCCGCCGCCGACGACGAAACCGTCGCAGACCGCCTCGCGGATCGCGGTGGTGTAGGGCGGCGAACCGAAATGCATGGCGATGGGCCGGGCGATGACCTGCCGCAGCTGGCGGTTCCCCAGGAGGTCGGTCTGCGGTATGGGCGTCTCGAACATGGCCACGATGTCGAATTCCTCCAGGCCGCGCATGACGGGCATGGCCGCCGCGGCGTTGTGCATGGAACCGTTGGCGTCGAGGTCCACCCGGAAGTGACGTGGCACGTTGGCGTCGATCTCCGTCATCTGTTCGTTGATGTCGTGCCAGGGCCGTTGCTTCAGTTTGATGGTCGTGTACCCGTTGTCCACGGCGTCCCGGACCTGGCGGACCCAGTCGTCCGGCGGCCCCTCGTTGGACCACCACGATATGGGCACCCAGTCCCGCGCCTTGCTGCCCAGCAGCTTGTGACAGGGGACCTCGAGCGCCTTGCCCACCACGTCGTACAGGGCCATCTGCAGCCCGGCGCCGATCGTATCGTCCTGCATGAAATCCGCCGGGCTCTTCCCCATGACGCGCTCCACGCTCCGGTCGGTCACCCGCGCGTGGATGTAGTGGACGATGGTCTCGCCCCAGCCCACGAGACCTGCGTCGGTGGTGACCTTGCAAAGTTCGAACACGGACCAGTTGTATACCGTGCGCTCCGCCATGGGCCGCTGGCCCTGCGTGAACGGCACGTTGACGGTGAAGCGTTCCACGTTGGTGACTTTCAGGGGCATAAAGTTGCTCGGCTCCTCTCGGTTACTCCGGCTTTTCCAGGTAGGCCGCCAGCAGGGCGGCGCACCGGACCAGACTGTTGCGGGGGATGATCTCGAAACCGTGGGTGTTCTCCGTGGGAATGCACAGCAGGCCGGCCTGGGGCGTCTGCCCCACGGACTTGGCCATGGTGGCGTCCGAGGCGTAGCTCTGCCAATACGCGCACTGGGGCTCCATGTCCAGCGCGCGCCCGCACGCCAGCAGGCGGTCCGCGACAGCCTTGTCGTAGAGTCCGCGCCCGTCGCCGTAGACCACGATGGGTTCGTCGGAGAGCGCCACGCCGTACTCCTCGCACGCCGGTCCGGAATCCACGGCCAGGGATATCTCGCCGGGCAGGGACCGCGCGGCGTAGGCGGCGCCGTGGCCGCCGATCTCCTCGCAGGTGGTCATTACGAGGTAAGCATCGCCCGCGGGCCGGACGCCGTGGTCCTTCATGCGCGCAGCCGCGCCGATGGCGACAGCGATGGATGCCCTGTTGTCCATGAAATACCCGCCGATGCAGTCTTCGATATCCCAGAAAGCGCGCCGCGACTGGGCGATGACGACGCGCGTACCGGCGTGCACGCCCGTTTCCTTGAGCTGCGCCGCCGTCCGGCGCGTGAAGACGTACACGTGGTTCCAGTCCATGGCCACGTTGCCGCCCCTGGTCTTGGTCTCCCAGATGCGGGCGGAATCGGCCGTCGTATGCTGCGGACCGACGGAGAGGACGCCCGGAACGATGCCGCCGTCCGCGAGAATCTCCACGGGGCCCTGCCCATAGTTGGCCGGATAGATGCCGCCGAGGGGATTGACCCGGAGCGTGCCGTCCTCGTTGACGCGCTTGACGACCAGGGCCAGTTCATCCAGGTGGGCCATCACGCGGACCACCGGGGCGTCCGGCGAGGCGCCTTTCAGCAGGCCGATGACGTTGCCGGCGGCGTCGACCAGGGTCTCGTCGCACAGGGACTGCAGTTCCCGTTCGCATACCACCCTCACCTCGTCCTCCTGGCCGGATGGCCCCCGGGCATGGACGAGTTCCTGGAGCAGCGAAACGAGGTGGTCGTCGGCGGGCATGGATCGCTCCTTGCGGGTTGAATTGACGGGTCGCGTCGGGTTGAATTGACGGATCGCGGCCGCGATGGGTTTGTCGACAATGTATGCGTAAAATAGTACTTTTCGATCGGCTCCAGATCAAGGGTAAAGACTTGACAGTGGGCATGTTATGTATAAACTCCAGATATCGTCTTCGTGGTGTCTGGTATTGCCGCCGGCTTGTTACCGGAGATTACCGGCGCCGTGATACCCAGTGCGGTTTCGGGCGCAGATCGCCGGCCTGGATCAGGGAGTGGTTTCCGGAGCAAAGCATGGTTCAAGCCGCTCAATGGACGTTGGCGGCCATCGTCACGAAAACGACGGTCGTGCACACCGTGACGTATTTCACCGCCGGTGCGCTGGCCTACGCGTTTTTCGATTACCAGTCGCTCTGGGATGAACCGGTCTTCAACGTTTACATGCGGCGCATGGACGATCCGGTTCTGATGGCCGGACCGCTCTTTCAGCCCATACGAGGGGTGTTGTTCGGCATGGTGTTCTACCTCCTGCGCCGTGAGTACTTCGGCCGGGCATACGGCTGGCTGACCATCTGGGCGGTCCTGGTCGTGGTGGGAATGTTGAGCACGTTCGGTCCGGCACCGGGTTCAATTGAAGGCCTGATCTATACCACGATTCCCTTCGGCTCGCAGTTCGGCGGCGGCAGCATCGAAACCCTGGCCCAGGCGCTCACCTTTTCCTTTATCGTGTTCTACTGGGTGCGCCGGCCCGAGAAGCGGTGGTTGACCTGGGTGTTGACGGCTGCGTTTCTCCTCGTCCTGTCGTTTTCAATCTTCGGGATACTCCAATGATCATTTCCGGATTTACCTACTATACAGGAGACCATATGTACCGGAATCTGATGGCAATACTCGTAAGCGGCGTATTCGTGACCATGTTGTCGGCCTGCGCGGCCTCGGAAGAGGAAACAGCAGCGCCCGCGTCCGACGCCGCGTCCGAATCCGCGTCCGACGCCGACGTCCTCACCACCTCCCTGACGCCCGACTCCGACCGGGCCGCCATCGTCGTTCACCTGCTGGAGGCGGAGCGGAAGAAGATCAACACCGAGGCCATGGCGGTCAACTTCCCCGACATGGACAGGCAGACCGCCTACGACATCCAGTCGGACATCCTGGCCGAGAAGCTGAAGACCGAAGAGCGCGTCGGCTGGAAGATCGGATTCTCCCGCATGCCGGAGGATCCGGCCACGCTGGATCCCATCTACGGCCACATCATGGCATCGAACGTGTTCGAGCCCGGGACACCCGTGGAAGCCGCCTCCTTCGTGGCTGACACGGCGGTCGTCGAGGGCGAGTTCGTCTTCTGGATCGGCGAGGATCTACCCGGCCCCGAGTTGACTCGCGAACAGGTCGGCGATGCCGTCAGCGCGGTGGGCGGCGTGATTGAGCTGCTTTCCACGTGGACGGCCGGTACCGAGGAGAATCCGTCCACGCGTGACCATGATGTCACCGGCAATGTCTTCCACGTGGGCATCATCCTGGGCGAGACGCGCGTGCCCCTCTCCGAGATGGATTTCACACAGGAAACCGCGACCGTGGTGATCGACGGCGAGGAAAGGGCCTCCGCGCTGGCCACCATGAACATGGGCGTGGACCCCCTGGAGGCGCTGACCTGGCTGGCCAACGAGTTGACCACCTACAGCGACGAGTACCTCCGGGCGGGGGACGTGGTGATCACCGGAACGGTCTTCCCGCCGCCGCGCATGGGCGCCGGCAGCAAGGCCGTGATGAGCTACACGACCCTCGGCACGATCGAAGTGGAGCTAGAATAAAAGACCGCTACGTCATCTCCGGCCTGGGCGAACTGCTCTGGGACATGCTGCCGTCGGGTCCCCAACTCGGCGGCGCCCCGGCGAACTTCGCCTACTTCGCGTCCCTCCTGGGTGAAGAGGGCATCGTGGCGAGCCGGGTCGGCCGGGACGACCTCGGGGACCGGGCCGTGGACCATATCGCCGGTCTCGGCCTGTCCACCGATGCGATACAACGGGACGAGATTTATCCCACCGGGACGGTCGAAGTGGCCCTCGGACCGGACGGGCAGCCCGATTTCACGATCAACGGCCATGTCGCCTGGGAGCACATGGCCTGGACGGCTGGCTGGGCGGCGCTGGCCGCCCGGGCGGATGCCGTGTGCTTCGGGACGGTGTCCCGTCACCAGGCGGCTTCGGCGCCCGCGGTCAGGGCGTTCCTCGAGGGCATGGGACCCTCCGCCCTTCGCCTCTTCGACGTGAACCTGCGGCAGGACCGGTTCTCCCCGGCCCTGTTGCACGATTCCTTCCAGCATGCCCACATCGTCAAGCTGAACGACGAGGAACTGCGCACGGTCTGTCCCCTGCTGGACCTCGGGGAAGGGGATCTCGAGTCCATGGCGCGGCAACTGCGCGATCACTATGCGCTGGAAGCGGTCTGCGTCACCCGCGGGGCGGAAGGCAGTTTGCTGGTCACCTCGACGGAGACGGTGGCTCACCCGGGCGTGCCGGTCGACGTGGTGGATACGGTCGGAGCCGGTGACGCCTTCACTGCGGTCCTGGCCAGCGGGTACCTGCGCGGCGTGCCGCTGGAACGCGTGAGCGAAGCCGCCAACCGGCTCGGCGCCTGGGTGGCCTCACAGACCGGCGCCATGCCGGCGGCCGACGAGGCCGTGTGCGCCACCGTCCGGAATATCCTCAGGGAAGCATAGGGGAAGCGTAAGGGAAACGTTAGGGAAATGCCGAGTTACTCGGGCAGGTAGTAGGTCTCTTCCGCCGGGCGCAGGGGGCGGTTGAGCCAGAGCGGCCGGCGCAGTCCGCCCGGACCGGGCGCGGGGCGCGTCTGGGCCAGCCATGCGCGGTACACCTCGAAGGACTTCTCCGTATCCACCATCACGTCCCCGTATGCGTCCTCCTCGCGGGCCTTTTCGATCCTGACCTTCTGGTGCCAGCAGTGCATGCCGCTCACGGGGTCAGGGTGCACGGGGAAGGTGATGTTCTGGTGCACGCCGCCGTCCCGCCAGAAGATGCGGGAGGAGTCGCGATCGGCGCTTTCGTAGGGCCGGATGCCGTCCATCACCTTCATGCGCCATTTGCCGCCGTCCGCCTCCTTGATATCCACAAGGTTCACCGACCAGCGGTTGCCGTCCGCGTCCTGCTTGCGGCGCCAGCGGCCCAGGTGGTGGGAGCAGGCGACCACGCCGGGCTTCATGGCCTCAGTGACCCAGACGCGGTCCACGAAATGGCCGATCTCGGTGGTCACCCGGACCAGGTCGCCCGTGGTGATGCCCATGCGGTCGGCGTCCTGCCGGTGCATCCACACGGGGTTGCGGTTGGAGATCTCGTTGAGCCACTTGGCGTTGCCCGACCTCGAGTGAATCAGCGTAGGCAGCCGGAAGGTGGGCACCAGCGGGAACTCGCTCTTCTCGCGGTCGAGCTCGTCGGGGTGCACGTGGCTCTTGATGTAGGTGGGGATGGCGTACTCCGGCCAGCCCCAGTCCACCATGGTCTGGGAGTAGAATTCCTGCTTGAGCGAGGGCGTCGGGAAACCCGCGCGCGGCGCCCCGTCCACCATGACGCCCACGGCCTTGCCGTCGGCGACCAGCGTATTCGTCTCCGGGTCGACCTCGGCGCCCGCGGCCGTCTCGTCATCCAGTTTCTTGAGGTGCTTCGCGTAGGCCGTCTTCTCCACCTCGAAGGCGCCGTACTTGCGCATGTAGTCCAGGGTGGACAACCCCTCTTCCGCGGCGGCCTCGGGCAGCCCGTCCACGTGGTCGAAGATGTACCGGTAGTATTCGTCGACGGTGATCTTCTCGCCGGGCCGGTAGGGTGAAATGAAATGGTCCCGGATCCCCAGGCTGCCGTCGGGATCGATGCGCCAGGACAGCTCGATCCAGAATTCGTCTTCCTCCCACACCTCGCCCGGGTTGGCCTCGTAGGTGAAATTCACCGGGTCGCCCATGCGCCGCCGCGCCTCGCGCAGGACGGGCTGGCGGAACCCGATCCAGGTGCCCGAATGGGTCTCGTAGCTGATGATGTCGTGGCGCTCGCTGGCGTGGCCCATGGGCAGCACGTAGTCGGCGAAATAGGCCGTCTCGTTCCACGTGGGGGTCAACGCCGCGTGGAGCCCCACCTTCTCCTCGTCGCGCAACGCTTCGACCCAGGTGAACCCGTCGGGATATGTCCAAACGGGATTGAATACCCGGGTGAAGTAGACGGCCAGTTTCCCGCGTCCCTCTTTCAGGAAATGGGGCAGGAGGAAGCTCATCTCGTAATGAGAGAGGGGGTATTCCTTCGGGAAATGCAGTTCGTTCCAGAACTTCTGGTCCGGCGGATGGTCGAAGACGTTGGGCTTGAACTTGTTCCACCCGCTCGGCGAGGTCCCGCCCTCCGTGCCGACGCTGCCGGTAAGCACGTTCAGGAAGTGAAGGCATCGCGCCACGGCCCAGCCGCCGGCATTTCCGCTGCCCGCACTGCGCCAGTTGTGGGTGGCGAACTGTGATCCCGCCCGACCGATCTCCCGGGCGATTTCGACAATCTGCGCCGCCGGCACGCCGCTCTCCTTTTCGGCGAATTCGGGCGTGTACTCGCTGTAGACGCCTTTGAGCGCGTCGATGAACCGCTCGAAGGTGCGCGGCGCGTCCGGGTGTTCCTTCTCCAGGTAGGTCTGCCAGTTCACCCACGTCTTCATGAACGCGCCGTCGTAGAGGCCGTCCTGCAGGATGACGTTGGCCATGGCCAGCAGCACCGCCGCCTCGCTGCCCGGATAGGTCGGCATCCAGTGGTCGGCCATGCTGGCCGTGTTGGACAGCCGCGGGTCCATGACCGCGAGCTTCGCGCCCTTCATCATGCCTTCGATAATGCGCTGGGCGTGGGGATTGAAGTAGTGTCCCGATTCCAGGTGGGCGCTGATGAGGAGGATGAACCGCGCGTTGGCGTGGTCCGGCGACGGCCGGTCGAAGAAATGCCAGAGGGCGTAGCCGAAGCGGGCGCCCGACGAGCAGATGTTGGTGTGGCTGTTGTGCCCGTCCACGCCCCAGGCCTTGAGCACCCGGTCGATGTAGCCCTCGGCGCCGGGCCGGCCCACGTGATAGGCGATCTCGTTGTTGGCGCCCTGCTGCAGGCGTTCGCGGATCCGGCCGGCGATGTCGTCCAGCGCGTCGTCCCAGGACACCCGGTCCCATTCCCCGCTTCCCCGGGCGCCCGACCGGCGCACCGGATAGAGGATACGGTCGGTGTCGCGGATCTGGTTGATGGTCGCCGGGCCCTTGGCGCAGTTGCGTCCCCGGCTGGCCGGATGGTAGGGGTTCCCCTCGAACTTGCGGACCTCCATCGTCTCCTTGTCGACGTAGCTCAGCATGCCGCATCCGGCTTCGCAGTTGAAGCAGGCCGTCGGTACCACCATGTAGCGTTTCTGTTGCTGCCGCGGCCAGTCCTGCGCTTCGTATTCCACCCAGTCGTCCCACTGGTCCGGCGGCGGGTAGTCCGTGAGCGCGCCGCCGTCGGTCAGACTCGGGAGATCCGGTCCGTCCGCTTCGTGCAGGTTGGGGATCAGCCCGATCTTCTCGGCCAGCGATTCGATCAATCCCGGTTTGTGGCGTGTGGACATGTTGTCTATTCCGTCCTCGATCGTTAGCTAGTCAACTCAGCGGGATGTCCTGCGGCGCCCTGACCCAGACGTACTCCGTCGCGTAGAGGCCGATCAGCACACCCGCGCCCGCCGCCGCGAGCATCGCTTCACCACCGATCCAGGCGAGGACGACCGGCGCCAGATTGCCGACGGCGATGCCGAGGACCCAGAAATACCCCCGGTACCGGCCGCGGACGATGGCCTGAACGGCCTTGCGGGCGTCGGCCGTGGGATGGGGCGTCAGCATCTCGGACGCGATGACCAGCAGGTTCAATATGATGGCGACGATCAGGGTGTTCCGGACGAGGGCGGACCACGCCTCGCCGGGTGTGCCGAAAAGAAGGACCAGGGCGAATATCGCCGCGCCGGCCAGCACCGCGTGGAGCAGCATGTGCAGGACCAGCGTCGGGCTTTGCCAGAAATCCCGTCCCTTGGCCTGGGCGAAGAGAAAGGCCGTGTACACCGCCGTGACGACTGCCAGCACGGCCGTGATCCAGCCGATGATTTCGGCCGCCCCTGTTCGGCCGGTCCACATGGCCGCGGCCCACAACGTGAGCGCCAACCCGTAGAGGGTCAAGGCGTAGCCGCCGAGTACGAGCCAGGATTTCCACTGGGGACGCAAGAGCACGTAGAGAAAGCGTTTGGGCTGGGTCAGGTCGCTGACGAGCAGGATCGTCGTGGCCATGAGAAACGTCAGGGCCACGGTGCAGCCGGCCCAGGCGAGCACGGGATCGACGGCGTACCCGAAGACCGAGGCCGCGAAGGGAAGGAGGAAGGCCCCCGCCGAAATGGCCTTGGTCCATACGTAGGCCGCCACGTCGTTGCCCCACAGGACGCCCTTGTCCGGCGCGTCGTAGACCCGGCGCGCCGCGGCGTCTTTCCCATTTCCCCGTTCGCTTCCGGACGCCGCGCCCGTCCTGTCGCCGGCGTCATGCTGCGCGGCGTCATGCTGCCCGCCGCTATCCAGCCCTCCGCCATGCTGCCCACCGTCGCTTTGCTCAGCGCCCTGCCCCGTCCCGCCAAGCTGCCGGACCATGTCCTCTGGATCCGCCTTGGCGGTCCGCTCCTCGATATACCGGGCGAAATGGCCTACGCCGTCCGACTGCGAACTCCACATGTAGTTGTCCGACGTCGCGGTTTCCCCGGGCGTCAAAGAGGCCTCGTCGCCGTCGATGTAGTACAGGCGCGGCTTCGTGTCCTTCTCGATCTTGCGTACCGTAACCTGTTCCTTCGCGAGCAACTGGGCGATCTCCGTCGAACCATCGTCCATGTCGCCTGAGATGATGGCGTGTTCCGGACAGACGTTCACGCAGGCGGGTTCGAGACCGATGTCCACCCGGTGGGCGCAGTAATTGCACTTGGCCGCCGTATGGGTGTCCGGGTCGATGTACAGGGCGTCATAGGGACAGGCCTGCATGCAGCCCTTGCATCCGATGCATCGCCGCGGATCGAAATCGACGATGCCGTCCTTCCGGGTGTACAGCGCCGTCACCGGGCAGATCTCCACGCAAGGGGCGTCCTCGCAGTGGTTGCACCGCATGACGGAGAAATGCCTGGCCGTATTCGGATAGGTCCCTTTCTCGATGTACTTCACCCAGGTCCGGTTGACGCCGAGGGGCACCTCGTGCTCGGCCTTGCACGCGACGGTGCAGGCGTGACACCCGATGCACTTCCTGTTGTCTATGATGAAACCGTATTGCATGGATGCTCCGAAATATGCGGGCAGTCGGACGGGCGACTCGGCGTCCCGGCGGCCCCTAGCGGCGACTCAGCCGGAGAGCGTTCCGTATTGGCCGCCGTAGAAGACCAGTGGGCGCCCTTGCCCGGCGCCTCCCGCAACGATCTCGCCGATGAAGATGTCGTGATCCCCGCCCGGCAGTACATCGGTGACGCGGCAGTCGACGAAGGCCAGCGCCTGCTCGAGAACGGGCGAGCCCGTTGCCTCGGTCCGGTACGCGATGTCTGAAAAGTCCTTTGGGCCGTGCCTGGCGAATCGTACGGAGATTTCTTCCTGTTCTTCGGTCAGGATGTTGACGGCGAAGCAGTCGCTGGCCTTCAGGCAGGCGTTCATCTGCGCCTTGACGTCCACCGATACGAGGATGAGCGGGGGATCCAGGGAGAGGGAAGCCACCGCGTTGGCGGTCATGCCCTGCGGCTGGTCCTCGTAGCAGGTGGTTACGACGGTCACGCCGGTCGCGAAATGCCCCATGATCCGCCGTTGTTCCATTTGGTCGAAAGCCATTTTCCCACGCTTGTAAGGGTGTATTCCGCGAACGGGCAACTGTCTCCCACGTTGATGTTTCGTCCCGACAATGTCAATGTATTTAGAAATCGTTCCGGGGATTCATTCACGCGGCCGCCACAGCCTACAGTTGAATCACCACGAAGGCGGTAACGGGTATCCACCGGGCGCTTTCATCGAACACATTGCGCGCCTGGTTGTACCTCGCCTCCAGGGACAACTTCACGCGGTCGCTTACGGTCAGGTTGACGCCGAGGCCGAACACGAACATGAACGAGTGGTCGCTGGTACCGGAATCCGCGTCTTCACCCGCGACCGGGCGATCGGGCCGGCCCGTGGCCCTGACCCATCCCACGCCCCCGTGGCCATAGAACCCCACGGGATCCGCGATCCCCTCAATCAACAGGCCCACATTGCCTCCCGTCAACGTTCTGTCGGCATCCGATGCGATCCGTCCGTTCGAATGAGCGTATTCCGACTCGTTGATGCCAAAACGACTGTGATGGCCCTCGACCAGCAGGTAGTAACCAAAATCGACGGGAATGGCCAGGCCCGCGTGAATAAACGAACCTGCCGGTGCCGTTCCGTCCGCCAGGTCACCGATGGGCATGGCCGGTCCGCCGCCCAGCCTGGCCTTCACCTGGCCTTCTGCCAACAACGGCGTGCAGAACAATACGATTACCAGACATGCTCCACGCACTGGATGCCTCCTGTCAGGTCTCCGTAGCTGGATTCCCGGCGAGTACGGCTTGATTCATAGGACGCTTCGTGAAGGAAGTAACATGAATTTCAATTTTATGGGAATAAAATCGGCGCCGGCGGGGTCTAATCGATAGGCAGCGGCAAGGGTTCGGATCGTTCTCCGGCGTTTTCGAGATGGGTTGACGGGCCGCACCGGCCGACCGTCCGTTGGATGCTGGCCATAGTGTTCCTGCCATACGAGGGAAGCGGGATGAGGGAAGACGCCTTGACGGACGAAGCACTGGTCGACACCGCCCGCAGGGGCAGCGAGGACGCCTTCCGCGCCCTGGTGGAACGATACGAAGGCCGCGTGGCCTCCGTCGTCATCCGCATGCTGGGGAACACCCCCGAAGCGGAGGACGCGGGGCAGGAGACTTTCATCCGGTTCTTTCGAGGCCTGCATGGATTCCGCGGTCAGGCGTCGGTCGGCACCTACCTGACCCGGATCGCCATCAACCTGTCGCTCACCGAACTGAAAAAACGCCGGCGCCGTTCGATATTCGTCCCCTTCACACCGCTGGGCAGGGAACACGACGCACCCAAGATGGATTATGCCGACCCGGCGGCCAGCGCCGAATACGACGACACGGCCGACCGGATCCAGGCGGCGCTGAACCGGCTGAAGCCCGAATTCCGTTCCGTGATCGTACTCCGGCTGATGGAAGGCTACTCGACGAAGGAAACCGCAGAAATCCTGGGCTTGCCCGTCGGGACGGTATTGTCCCGCCTGAGGAGGTCCCAGGAGAAACTGAAACGCATGCTCATTTCCTCTAACAGGGAGCTTGTCCATGAAACGGTCTGAACTGGATCTGCTGTACCGGTCGCTGGATGCGTCCCTGACGCCCGGTGAACAAAGCCGCCTGGACGCGGCGCTGCGGCGCGATCCCGACCTGCGGGACGAATACGAGCGCCTGGTCGGGCTGCGCGGCCTGGTCGAAAACCAGGCATCGCCTTCGTTCCCGGCGGATTTCTCCCAACGCGTCATGGAACGCCTGGCGGCGGAATCCGCGGCCATTCCGGCGCCGAACCCTGAAGGCGAAACAACACCCGGCTTCGAGGACGCGCTGTCCCTCATGTTCCGCAGAATGGCGGTGGCCGCTTCGGTCGCTGCCGTCCTGCTGTTGACCTACAACCTGGCCACGTCCGAAAGCGTCTCGATCACCACGTCCTTCGGACTGACCGAGGGACTGTATCCTGAAGACCTGTACGACGCGCGGATCGCGCTGGAATCGGAGGGCGAATTATGAGCATCCACCTGAAGACCGCGGCCATCCTGCTGGCCACGTTGATCATCGGTATGGTCTGCGGCGCGCTCATCCTGGGCGCCTTTGCCCGGGACCGCCTGCAGCCGCCGCCCCAGATGACCCGGGAACGCTTCGTGGAACGGTGGGTCAGGATGGTGCGGCCGGACCAGGAGCAATTGCAGAGAATCAGGGAAGTGGTGGGCGAGCATGAACCCGGATTCCGGGCGTACTACATGCGCCACCGGCAGGAGATACAAGTCCTGGTCGATTCGCTGCATAGTGACCTGGAACCTATCCTTACCGAAAGTCAGCTCGAGCGGATCAAGCGGATCCGCGAGGGCCGCGAACGCATCCGCGAGTTTCGACGGGATGGCGATCGTGAACCACGCCGCGGGCGCATGGGGCCGGGCGGCCGAGGTGGACCGGGCGGGCGAAGTGACTCGGGCGGCCGAGGTGGACCGGGCGGGGGCGACCACGATGACCGGCGCAACGGTGATCGATCGGAAGTACGAGAGCGTGGCGAGGAGCGAGGGCGTGGCGAGGAGCAAGGGCGTGGCGGTAACCGGTGAATGTACGGTAAAAAGAAAATTGGAATAACCCTCCCCCGTCCGCCGTCTAATCCTGTAGAGCAGCACGAAGACGATCTCCGGAGATCGCGGTCCATACATCCGCCAGTCTTACCATGAAGGGAGCGATAAAATGAAAAAGATGATATCAAGAATCGCCGGCGGCGCGCTGGGAATCGTCGTAATGGTCTGGGCCATCGACGTAATGGCCTGGGGCTTCGACGCGATGGACAGAACCGGCCATGTGAAGGGCACTGGACACGAGGAAGCCGACGTGATTGACGGGGTGGCTGAACTCGCGGAGGCTGGGTCATCCGGCGAGTTCGATGACATCCTGGCCGTCGATATTGCCGATGACGATGCGGATGATGTGCGGACGCGTCTGTCCCGGAGAGCAATGGCCGGACTCGAACTCACGGACGAACAGGAGGAGAAGATCAAGACACTGCGTTCCGACTTCACGCGGGAGATGATTCAGCTTCGCGCCGACTCGAGGCTCGCGCGGGTCGAACTTCGCGAACTGATGGATGAGATCAGCCCGGACATCGACAGGGTGAAGGAGCTGGCCTCGGCCGCATCGGCGGCCCAGGGCGCCGTGTTCGAGCGGAGCGCGATCTTCCGCGCCGAGTTCAAGCATGTCCTGACCGCAGAACAGCAGGAGAACCTGCGTGAGTCCTTCCGCGACCGGCGCGACGGTCGCCGCGACTCCGGGATGCGTTGGCGGCGCGGCGATCGCGAATCGCGCAACCGGCGTTGAGCGGGTGTTGCAAGCTGAAGGTATTCGAAGCACGTAGGCGAACACATGCCGCGGAAGGATCCAGGTCCGACCGCGGCATTTAACCACTATATTTGAATCTTTTGAAAGGAGTCGAAGCATGAGATACCGTCTTCACCTGGCGATAATTGGCCTGATCATGACCGCGTTTATCATAGACGACGCGGCCGCGCAGCGCGGAGGATTCGGTCGCGGGGGCGGCCGGGGACAGAACAATGCCATGATGGAACGCATGCGGGCGGTAACCACCTTCCCCGTCGACCGGATCTGGCACATACTGAGCATCCGGATGGACACCTCCGACGCGCAGGTCCTGCAGCTGCGCGCAGTCGTGAAGGAAGCCTCGTCTCAGAAAGACGCGCTGGTGGAGCAGGCCACGAAGACCGAGGACTGGAACTGGTTGCGGGAACAACTGGAAGCGAACGAAAAGCAGTTCAAGGAGAAACTGAAGGGTACGCTCTCCGCCGACGAGATCAAGGCTTTCGAGAAACTGGTGGAGGAAGCTTCCGCGCTGGCGCCGGGCAGACAGGGCAGGTCCAGGCGCTGACGGAACGGGCTTACGCGGCCCCTCCTGGCCGGCCTGGGCCCGCCTGGCCCGACCACCGTTCCATTTTCTCTTCATCCAGGCCCATGCCCAGCCCCGGACCCTCGAAAGGTGCGAGTTCGCCACCCTCGAGGGAGAAGGGGTTGGCGCATACATCGTCCTGAAGCAAACCTGGACCCACCAGGTCTGAAGGAACATCGACGTTCGACGATGAAACGGCGAGGTGTACCGACGCCGCGGTGCCGGGCCCAAGTTCGATGGTGCTGCCCAGCAATGCAGGCATGCCCGCGGTCTCCGCGGCGTGTAGCAGGCGTCCCGCGCGGCGAAGCCCACCGGCCTGGCAGGGGACGACGTTGACGATGTCCACGGCACGGTGGCGGATCAGGGCCGTCAGGAAGACGTCCCCGAGATCGGCCACATGTTCGATGATGGGTATGGGGGAACGGCCGCGGACTTTCGCCAGCGCTTCGGCAATGCCGTCCGCTTCCGCTTCGATCCGGACGGGATCCTCCCGCGACATGGGCCGTGAGAGCGCGCGAATCGGCGTCTCGCACGCGTCGGCCCCGGCCTCTGCCATGTCGCGCAGCCTGGACAGCGCCTCGTCTTCCTCCCAGTTGCCGCTGGCATCCACCTTGATATAGGCGCTAGATCCCGCGATCCCGCGCGCAAGCCTCACCCGTTCGAGGTCCCGTTCGTGGTCCTCGCCCACCTTGAGCTTGAAGGCCTTCATGCCCGATCCCACCTGGTCGGCAACCTCCCGCTCGAGGGCAAGCAGTTCTTCCTCGAGCATGGCGTCGCCGCGCAGATAGGCCACCCAGGAAACGGATGCGGCGCGCCGGCACCGTCCGCCCAGGAGTTCGTACAACGGAAGCCGGTGCGCATTGCCGATCAGGTCGAGCAACGCACATTCGACGCCGAATAGTATCAACTGCCGGAGTTCGGGATACCAGTCACCGGGAAGCGCTTCACAGGCCTGGTCATACAGGCTGCGCCACGCGCCCGTGTCGCCGCCGTCCAGCACGCCGGACAACAGGTCCCGCAGCGTCGAGGGCGAAGGGGCGTCCATCCGCGGCGCGATATCGGAGACCTCGCCGACACCGGTCAGACCGTCCGGCGTCTCCAATTCGATGATCTGGTAGGTGGACCGCCCGTGGTCGATGGTGGCCTTCAGTTGCTTGGGATCCGCGCAGTAGGTGTCGTAGATGCGGGGGACGGCAACCTGGCGCACGCGGACGTCGCAGATTCGCATTTCGGTATGTTAACGCAGTCGCGCTCCGGGGTCAATGGCATCTTCATTGGCCGTTTGCGCGGTTTCCCCGCCGGTAAGCAACTTGCCTGAAAGGTGCTTTGTCTGTATCTTTAGGAAGCCAGAATCCGAACACACCATCCGAATACACAGGGGAAGTACCTTATGTCTCGACATTTGAAACTGGTCATGATGACCGGCTTGATCGCGCTGATGGGTGGATTTTTGCAGATCGGACCGGGTGCGGAGCGCTCGGTGGCCACCGAGCGCTTGCGCTCGGCCGACGACGCGACGCGTATCGCAAAAAGCGCGGAAAGCACGGAAAACGCGGAACGAACGATACGGGAGATCACCGGACTGTTCGGTCCTGAGGAAGCCTACGCCCGCCGCGGTTTCGGTGGTTTCCGCAGTTCGCGGTCCCTTTGGAATCGCCGCAGTTCCTTTGGCCGGCGCAGCCCCTTTTCCCGGAGAAGCACGGCGACTGCGACACGCCAGACCCCTGCCCGCACGACGGGGCAGTCCGCCACGCCGGCGCGCAGCACGTCGGCCGGGCGGCCCTCGGCCACCGCGGCGCGGTCGACCCGGGCAGGTGCCGCATCCACCGGCCGGGCCACGGCGCGGTCGTCGGTCATGGGCCGGCGGGTCCAGAGCGAAACGGCACGCCGGTCGCTGGCCACGCACCAGTCCAGGCAGGCCGGTTTCGCCCGTTCGTCCAACTCGGCCGCCAATACGAGCACCTACCGGGACAACGCCCTCTATAACCGGGGCGCGCAGAACCGCACGTCCTACGACAACTACTATGCCGGCCGGGACCGGTACTACGGGGGCATGGGCTGGGGCGCGCCGGGATACGCCTTCATGTCCTATCCCAGTTTCGGCATGTGGGACGCCCTGTTCATGTGGTCCATGCTGGACATGATGAGCAGCCGCCGTCACTACGCAGTGGCCCATCACCATGCCAATGACCCGGGATACCAGGAATGGCGCGGCGAGGCCGAGCGCCTGGCCGAGGATAACGCTGAACTGCGTGCGAAGCTGGACGAACTGGACCGGCAGGTCGCCACGCTGGAAGGCACGCCGAGGGATCCCGAATACCTGCCGCCCGGCGTCACTCCGGCGATCGCCCTGGCCGCCGAAGTCGTGGCCACCGCCGATCCGAACCAACCCCGCATCACGGTGAATACGGGGGTGGCGAACGGCAATTACCACCGATTCGGCCAGATCCTGCAGTCGCACCTGCCGGATTTCGACGTGATGCTCGAGACGACGGCGGGTTCGGAGGAGAACCTGAACAACCTGGTCCGGAACCAGGTCGACGCGATCCTCGTGCAGAGCGACATCCTGAACTCCTACCTGCGCAGGAACCCTGACGCGGAAAGCCAGCTGGTCGGACTGCAATCGACCCTGTACACCGAGTACGTGCAGCTGATCGTCAACGAGGACAGCGCCATCGCGAGCGTGTCCGACCTCGAGCCGAACACCCATATCGTGTACGTCGGCCCCCGGGGCTCGGGGACGCACAGGGCCTGGGAAGGCTTCGTCCTGCAGGATCCGAGGTACGGGGAATTCAATACGCGGTTCGCCGGCTACGAGGAAGCGCTGAGCCAGGTGGCGGAAAACGCCAACGCGGTCATGCTGTTCGTCGCCGGCCTCAACTCGGAACTGCTCAAGGAGGCGGACCGGCAGTACGGACTGCAACTGAGCATGGTCGCCGTGGACGAGCACTATTTCAGCACGGCCGTGGACCAGTTCGGCAACACGATCTACGAGGTGGCGACGATCCCCCACGAGACCTATCCCGAGCTGCAGGAAGGCTGGCTCTTCGGCTATTTCGACAGCAGTGTGGAGACGCTGACGGTAGACGCCATCCTGATCCTGTCCAAGCAATGGGTGGATACCTACGGCAGCCAGCCCATGACCCTCTTCGAGGACGCCCTGTGGCGGTCCATCGACGACATCAAGCCCATCGTGGGCGAGGAGTAGCTTAAGGCTCCGATGAGCTTTCACATCATTCGTTCCGTAGCGAAGAAGCAGGCGAAAGAGGCGGCCGGTTTCTTTCGGAAGAAACCCGTGCGGCTCGACCAGGATCTGCCCCTGGGCATTGCCATCGACCGGCTGGTCGACATCGACGCCGTCGCGTCGTCCACCTTTATCGGCCTCGTCCATTTCGACTTTCCCTCCTTCCCCCTGGCCATCGAGGCGATCGGAAAGATCGACCTCGGCGAGGGGGCCATGGCCTACCGGTGCTATCTCCAGGGTACCTCGGCGTTTCTCCAGGTGATATCGGAGCACGGGGAGCCCGTGGAGTGCCGCCTGTACGTGCTCGACCGGGATCTGTATCCCCATTCCGAGGAAGTCTGGGCACAGTGGCTGAACGGCACGGACGGCATCATCGGTTCACCGGAAGTGTTGCACGGTGACGGGGAGGAACGGAGCTACCAGCGGGAATGGATGGACGGCGACGGGCAGTCGGCGCCGATACAGGTCGACGAGCGGATCATCCGCGATGCGTACGGAGAGCAGGTCTTCGAGGAATCCCAGCAGGCCATGTCCTACTTCCGGGTGGCGAGCGGAGATCCCCACAACCCGGAAGACCCCGAACGCGTGGATGAATTCCTGTTGATCAGCGCGGGTGACGGCGTTATAGAACTGTATCTGGGCGTGGCATTGATGCTCGAGGAAGTCACGGTCATTTAAACGCGAAAGGATATAGACATGATCTGGAAGTTTCTCTCCCGCGTCGGCAAGAAACAGGCCGGCAACGCCCTGGAGTCCTTCACCCAGGCCGTGGTGGCCTTCGACCCGGAAACCGCTTCCGAGGCGCAGATCTCCCTTATGGAAGAGGAGCTTGACAAGCTCGGCAAGCGGGTCGGCAAGGCCGAGATGGACGTGAAGAAGGACCATGAAGAGACGCAGGCGCTGTTGACGCAGTACGACCGGTACCTGGCCGCCGCCGAACGGATCGAGGGCCAGCTCGAAGGGGCGGAAGAGGGCCAGCGTCCCAAGCTGGAGGAGAGCCTGGAAAAGCTGGTTGCGGAACTGGAGCGTTTGAACCCGGAGATCGAACGGGAGCGCCGGGAGGACCAGGAAGCGGAGGCCTTCGCGACCGAGCTGCGCCAGGCCTACGATGTGGCGGCGGAGAAGCTCAAGAAGGCACAGGTCCAGCTGAAACAGGCCCAGCGCCGCATGGAACAGGCCCGGATGAAGAAGGAACGGGCCCTCGAACGCGCCGAGGGCGTGCGGCAGGCCGCCGGACTGAGCAGTTCGATGGGCGGACTCGACACGGCCCTGAACGCCATGGACAAGGAGACGGAGAAGGCGGAGACGACCTCCCGCGCGGCGGAACTGAAGATCGGCGCCTTCGGCCAGACCGAAATCACCGACGATCCAAACATCGCGGCGGCCCTGGAAGCGGCCGATAAACCCGCGCTGCCCGCTTCGTCTACGCGGGACCGGCTTTCGGCCCTGCGTTCCAGGAAGTCCTGAAGACCGTTACAGGACCTGAATTCAAAGGCTCACCCGAAGCGTATGGCGGACGGTGGGCCTTTCTCATATAAGCCTGACACCATCAGGAAAACCCACCGCATTCGCCCAGGAGGCAAACCATGCCGGGAATCCTGTCCTCCCTCCTGGCGGCCGTACACCGTTTCGGTCCCTACGTACTGGCCGTCAACATGATCCTCTATTTCATCGAGTTGCAGTATACCCAGACGCGCAGCAGCCTGGACGCGGGCGCCTGGGCGGGGTTCATCTGGATCGAAAGGGTCATCGCCGGGTTCTTCACCCTGGAATACGCGCTGCGCATCAGGCTGGCGCCGCACAAGGGGAAGTACCTGCGCAGTGGGCTCGGGTTGATCGACCTGGTCAGCATCCTGCCCTTCTGGATCGGGTTCTATCCCGGCCTGACCCAGGAGCAACTCGGCCTGGTGCGCGGCGCGCGGACGCTCCGCCTGCTCAAGATGTTCCGTTACAGCCCCAAGCTGGCGGAGTTCGCCCGGTCCATGTATACCAATCGCGTCCGGGTCATTCCCATCTTCCTCATCACCATCATGTACCTGATGATCAGTTCCACCGTGATCTACGAGGTGGAACGCCGCGCCCAGCCGGAGGTCTTCAATGTCTACGGCGACAGCATCTGGTGGGCCGTGGTGACCTCCACCACGGTGGGGTACGGGGACAAGTACCCGGTCACTCCGCTGGGACAGGGGGCCACCGTCCTGATGATGATGGTGGGCATCGGCATCGTGGGCATGATCTTCGGGTTTTTCGCCGACAGTTTCCACGATTCGCGACAGCCGCTGGACCCGTCATTGATGGAGGCGTACTGCAAAGGCGTTCACGAGGAAGGAACGGAGGGCCGCGCGGTGCAGGCCCTGCGACAGACCCACCGCAGCAACCCGCAATTCCTGATATTCGCCGATACGGTGGACCGGTATATCGATTCGGCGGCGGGAGCGAACCAGACGGAAGGAACGAACCAGGCGGAAGGAGCGAGCTAGCGGGATGAGGTTTCTTCGGACCCGGTCTCGGGATCGGACTCGGGGTTAGGCTCGAACGTCCCGATGGATTCCTTGAGGGAAATCAACCGTTGGAGCCGTCTCCGGTCCTTGGGCGTGAAACGATCCGTGTAGGCGTCGTAGATGGGTTGCTCGGGCGCGCCGTCGATCCGCGTGACGATCACGTACAGGTAGAGGTTTTCCGTGTCCTCCGGGGCCTTATTCCAGACGGGCGACAACAGGGCGAAGTTCCACACGGCCCGCTCGTCCGGCCCCAGGTCCTTGCCTTCCGTGAACCGGATGTTGTAGTTGAAATCGTCATCGAGGATCCACTTCCGGGGTTCCCTTCTCATGAGCGATCCGCGGAAGTACACCTTGGAGATCCGGTGTTCGGTCCGGTTGTGTATGGAGAGTTTCACGACGTGCTGGCCGCGCTGCACGTAGTACTCGACCCCCCGAACCCGCACGTCCTTGAGACTTTCCATGGCGGTATCCGTGTTCTCCTTCTTCTCCTCGAGGGCCGCGATGGCCTTGTTCACCCGCTCGTTCCACTCCGCGAAGATCCCCTGCGCGTCCATGCCGTCCAGCCGGCCGCGGATCCGGTTCCGAATGGCGTCCGTGGCATTCAGCGAACTGATCACGTTGTCGCTGTAGAGATACTCGAAGGCTTCCAGCACATCGTCGAGTCTTTCCTGGTCTTCCTCGGAGAGGGTGGTCTTGACCGAATCGATAGACGCCGCGAAGGTTTCGTCATCCGTACTATCGACGGTCGGGCCGGACTCGCAGGCCATCGCGACCAGCGCGAGACCCGCGGTAAACAGACTCAGGCGCACCATGGTTCGTCTCCTGCCCGTTCCATTCCTGCCAAACACGCTGAAGTATGTGCTTCGCTCATGTAAATACTATCCTGTTTGTGCTGAATGTACAGGATTTTACGTCCCGGCCCGCATGAAGTTCCGCGCCACGAAATCTTGCAGTTCGCGCCGGGAAAGGACGGACGTGGCCGGTTTCTGCACAATGACGGCCGCCGCGTCGTTGGCGAGTACCCCCGCCTCTTCGAGGGGAAGCCCCAGCGCCGCGCCGATGGCGAGTGCCGCCCGTACCGTGTCGCCGCAGCCGACTTTGTCCACGGGCTTTACCCGGTGCCCAGGCGCGTGGAAGAACCCGCCTGTGCCCACGCCGCAGAGTCCGTCCTCGCCGAGTGTGACGACCGTGTTCCGGCAGCCCAGCACGGCGTGCAGGCGCCGGCAGTCGCTTTCCAGCCGGTCCATGGAGAACCCGCCGATGAGCGCGGCGGCCTCGGCGGCGTTCGGCGCGATGATGTCCACGCCGGAGAAGACCTCCCGGTTTGCCGGCTTGAAATCGACCACGACCGGGATTTCGTGGAGGCGGCATTCGCGGATGATCTGGCCGGCGTTCTCCGCGGTGAAGACGCCCTTGTTGTAATCGCTCAGGACCACCACGTCGGTCTCCGGCAGTGCGCGGAGGACTTCCTTCACCAGCGCGGCCGAGATCCTGTCGTCCACCCGGTCGGTGCACTCGGAATCGCGGCGCAGCAGGTAGTCGTCGTCCAGGTACAGCCGGACCTTGGTCGTGGTGGGCCGGCCGCCGTCCCGGATCAGGCCGTGGCGGATGGATAGCCCGTCGGCGAGCTCCCGGATCTTGAAGTAATGTTCGTCGTCGCCCGTCACGCCTGCGAGGGTGGTGCGCACGTCCAGGGAAGCCAGGTTTGCGGCCACGTTGCCCGCGCCGCCCAGGACCTTGATCGTCTCCTGCGCCTGGTAGGCCCGTTTCCCCGCCTTCTCCGAGTCGATGGGCTTGCTGTCCCCCGTCCGGCAGAACTCGTAGACGTCGAGCATGACGTCCCCGACGACGAGGGCGCGCAGTTCCGGGAGTCGGTCGATGACCTCGAGCGCACTGGCGGGGTTGCTTTCCGGTCCGCGGTTCATGGGCTTTCCATTCCGACGCCCTTCATCGACGCGATGCGGGCGATGAGGCCGGCCTGGTCGAGGATGGTGAAACCGGCGCGGCGGGCCAGCGCGATGTCGTCCGGTCCGATGTATCCCCAGGTAGCCAGCATCAGTTCCAGGCACGGCGCGTCGGCATTGAAATGAGCGTCGAGTTCCTCCAGGTTGCCGATGGAATCGTCGACGAACCCGTATCGCTCGCGGCCGAAACGCGCATGAATCGCCAGCAGGTTCTCGATCTTGGTGGTCCCGTGATCGCCTGCGTACACGTTCTCCGGCCGGACGGCCAGGCCGAAGTGGTGGCACAGGGTCACGGTGGCCTCCCGGTTCTTGTTGGTCAGGATCACGATTCCTTCGGCGTCCTGCCCCTTCATTTGGTCCCAGATCGGCTGGTAGACCGTGTTGAGCGCCGGCCACTGGACGGGATCGTGGGCGACGAAACGCTTCCGGGCGGCGAAGAACCGGACCGTGCGCTCCTTCAGGGGAACGTCCGATGATTCGCGGATCGCCCGGTATTCCGCCGGATCCAGCCGGTGATTGCCGGGCAGGCCGGCGTTCTCCACGCACCAGGCCATGAGGTTGATCGCGTCGCCGGCCGGCTGGACGTGGTACCGGTTGGTCACGAAGAGCGCCGCCGCGTTGCCGGGCAGATCGTCCGGAGCGGTGGCCAGTCCGCCGGTGACCGTATTGTAGGCCGTGATCGACATCTCCACGACGGAGTTCAGCAGGACCCCGTCGAAATCGAAAATGAGCATGGAACCGTTATCGGAGAGGTTTAGGCGCGTCACGGCCGCTGCACCCCCTGGGCCTCGACGTAGAGCGCGTACAGGGACTGGCTGGCGGTCATGAAGAGGCGGTTCTTCTTCACGCCGCCGAAGCACAGGTTGGCGCAAGGCTCGGGCAGATGGATCATGCCAAGTCGCTCGCCTTCCGGGGAGAAGCAGACCACGCCGTTCGTGTCCGGCCCGCCCCAGCCGGAGGCGGCCCACAGGTTGCCGTCCACGTCGGTCCGGATGCCGTCGGAAGAGGCCGGTTTCATGTCGGTGAATACGCGGGAACGCGTGGCGCGGGCACCCTCGATGTCCAGTACCCGGATATGGGCGGGTCCGTCGGGGTCGTGGGAAGCGCCTGTATCTACAACGTATAGACGTGATTCGTCGGGCGAGAAGCAGAGGCCGTTGGGACGCATGAAGTCGTCGGCGATGACAGTCGCGCCGCCCGTGACCGGGTCCAGCCGATACACCCGGGTGGGCTGTTCGAATTCGGCCCTGTGACCTTCGTAGTTCATCAGGATGCCGTACCCCGGGTCGGTGAACCAGATCGAACCGTCGGAGTGTACCACCACGTCGTTCGGCGCGTTGAGCCGCTTGCCGTCGAACCGGTCGATCAGCACGGTGATCGACCCGTCGTGTTCGGTGCGCGTCACTCGCCGGGAGTCGTGTTCGCAGGAGACCAGCCGTCCCTCGCGGTCCCGCGTGTTGCCGTTGGTGTTGTTGGACGGCTTGCGGAAGACGGTCACCGCGCCGGTTTCTTCGTCCCAGCGCAGCATGCGGTTGTTGGGGATGTCGCTCCATACCAGGCATCGGGCGTCGCCGATCCAGACGGGGCCTTCCGACCACCGCGTCCCGGTGAACAGCCGCTCGATCCCGGCCGTGTGCAGCACGTAGGGCTTGAACCGGTCGTCCATCGTTTCGACATCGGGATCGGGATAGCTCACGAGACCCCGGTCCCAGTCCCTGCCATGGTCGTTCATATCCGCTCCGTGATGAGGCGTGAATTCTCCATCCGATCGGCATCGACGCAACGGCTCAAGATATGTCGCGGACGGCCCGCGGACAAGCGAGAAATAGGCTGGCGTCAGGTCCCGCGGGTGTCTCCTCGCCGCCCCCGCAAGAAGCTGCGATCAGGTCCCTCGGGTGTCCCCGTAGAGGTCGATATGAACCCGCGGGCAGTACCGGAAGCCACGGGATTTGCAGGCCTCGGCGACCCATGCGCCGCGGCTGCTCAACTCCCCGGCCGTGCGCCCCTGGGGCATGATCAGCACCCTGTTGCGATCCACCTCGTCCAGGTCCGCGAGGAGCGATTCGACTTCGTCCAGGTCCTCCTGGCGGTCGACTACGAACTTCAGCTGGTAGGGATAGGCCGCCATGAACCTGCCGACGACCGGCAGGTTGATCCGTAGTTTCTCGTGGTTCCGGGCGAATTTGCCGTCTTCTTCAATCCAGGGCGTGGAATTGGACAACTTGGGACTGAGGGAGGCCAGGTCGCAGTGCAGGTCGGCGTACACGGTTCCGGCCGTCTCGATGGTCACGTGGTATCCCGCGTCACCGAGTTTTTCGGTCAGCTCGGGAAGATCCTTCATGAGGAGCGGTTCGCCGCCCGTGATCACCGCGTGACGGGAGGGAAAACCTTTGATGTCCGCCATGATCTCATCCACGGAGCGCTCTTTGCCTTCGGGCGACCAGGACGTGTAGGGCGTGTCGCACCAGCGGCACCGCAGGTTGCATCCCGAAGTGCGGATGAAGACGGACGGGACGCCGGTCAGCAGGCCTTCGCCCTGAATGGAATGAAAGATCTCGGAAATGAACATGGTCAGTAAGCCGCGTCTTCAAGTCGCCCCGTGCTTGACACCCCTTTCTATCGGGAATATATAGAGCGAGGACCGGTTTTCAAAGCGTCGCGGTCAGGCCGGGATTACCCTCGTGCAACGCGGCCAGGCCGGGACCCGTCCTTGGGTGTGGCGGTGGAGTAAATTAGAGGAGTCAGCCTCATGGAAGGTCCCAGGGGATTGAAGACACAGGAGTTTGAGTCTCTCTGCACGCTGGTCAACACCGTTTTCCGCGGCGATGGCGTGGGACGCATGGAGGAGCAGTATCCTCTCCTTTTCGCTTCTGAGAACTTTGATCAACTCTTCGTCATGGTCGATGACGGCGTCGTGGTCTCCCACGTGGGTGCGTTGACGCGGGACATCTCCGTGCTTGGGTGCCGGATGTCCACCATGAGCATCGGCGCGGTGGCGACCTATGCATCGCACCGGGGGCGGGGACTGGCTACGCAGTTGATGGAAGCGGCGATACGGAAGGCTGTCGAACAAGACGTCGTGCTCATGCCCATATCGGGAGGCAGGGGGCTCTACACGCGTCTGGGCGCGAAGCGCATCGGGCAGTACGCCCACTATACCGTTCCCCGGGACACGCTGCCCGCCGGGGATAACCCGGCCGCGGTTAAAACGGATATCCGTCGCGCCGAAGCTGAGGACCTGCACGAAATGACCCGGCTCTACGCGGAAGAGCCCAGCCGGTACGTGCGATCGACGGCCGATCTCCGGATAGCGGTCGATGCCGCGTGGATCTGCGACCGCGACGGAGAAACAGTAGTGATCCGCGAAGGCGGTCGCCTGGCGGCCTATGCGGGTATCCAGAAGCGCCGGCCCGATCGGGAAGACGAAGCCCGCAGGGCCAGGCTGGCCGAGATCGCGGGTTCGCGATCGGCGTTAGTGCGCGCGCTGCCGCGCCTGTACGACCGCTACGGTGCGGAATACTTCGAAATCGTCACCACGGCGTCGGACATCGAACTGGCCTCCCTGCTCCGGCCCCACGGCGTGACCGCGGCGCCCCAGGGATTCACGGGCACGGTACTCGTCCTCCAACCGGAGCGGCTGTTGCAGGTATTCGAGGGTTACATCGCGGACATGCTCGGCGGGGACGAATTGACGTGGGAGTTTTCAGCGGATTCGGTGACATTTCGATGCGGCGGTTTGGATCATGCCGTGGCAACGAGCGACCTTGGCGCCCTCGTCTTCGGCGTGGTACCGCCCGACCCGGACCCCTTCGAGACCGTGCCCCCCGGCCCGATCAGAACCGCGCTGGAGCTCGTATTCCCCCTCCAACTACCCTGGTACGGTTTCAACTTCGTCTGACGGACCGCGGCGCACCTGTCGTTCCGGTCGACCGACGGGCCGCGTCGGACGGTGCGCGACGATCTAAGAACCGCAGATTCCTTACCACCCCTCGCCGCCAGCCCGGCGCCATCAATCCAGCAGCTTCATCTTCAGGTGGGAAGGCGCGTTCCGGGAGAAGTACACCCGGTGCGTGGCTGTCTGGTAGTCTTCTTCCTTCGCCTCGTAGATACTCGGCACCCAGGTCTGGGGATTGCGGTCCACCATGGGGAACCACGTGCTCTGTACCTGCACCATCATGCGATGCCCCGCCTTGAAGGTGTGGGCGACGTCCTGCATGTCGAATTCGATTTGCGTGACGCTGCCCGGCTTCATGGGCTCGGGATGGGTGAAACTGTTCCGGTACCGCGCCCGCATGACCTCGCCCCGTACCATGAGCTGGAACCCGCCCATCTTGACATTCATGGGGTTCTCGCCCACGTAGCTCGCCGTATCGGGATACACGTCGATCAGCTTGACGATGAAATCCGCGTCCTCCCCCGTCGTGGTCACGTACAGGTTGGCGAACAGATCGCCTGCCACGGTGACGTCCTCCTCCAGCACATCGGACTCGAAGACCAGCACGTCGGTCCGTGTTGCCGCGAACCGCTGGTCCTGGATGAGGTACCGGTCGTCCCGGTTGATGACGATCTGGGAAGTGTGGGGCACGGGTTTCGCGGGATCGCTTACGTATTCGGCGTAGTCGTCCGCGCCCGCGGGCCGGTCGAAGGACAGGCCGCCGTCGAGCGCCAGGTAGAGGGACGCGTCGCGCGCCTCCCTGGGCGGCCATTGGTCGAAGGCGTGCCACTGGTTCGAGCCCGTGATGAAGATGCTGGCTTCAGGCAGCTGCGGATCGGGACCGTCCTTCAGATAGTGGTTGAAGAAGGGCAGTTCGATGGCTTCCCGGTAATGTTCCGCCGTGGGCTGTCCGAAATAGATGTCCTGGTACCGCAGGCCGCTGCCCCGCGCCCACCCCCCGTGCCACCACGGTCCCATGACTAGGTGGTTCACGAGACCCGGGTTGTTGTTTTCCACCGCCGCGTACGTCTTCAGCGGTCCGTAGAGATCCTGGGCGTCGAAGAACCCGCCCACCACGAGCACCGCCGGCTTCACGCCTTTCAGGTGGGGCAGCGGCGTGCGGGCCTGCCAGAACTCGTCGTAGTCCGGATGCTCCATCATGGCGTTCCAGATCTTGTTCTCCCCGTGCAGGTACTTCTCATTGATGTTCGACAGAGGCCCGAGATCGAGGTACCACTGGTAGCCGTCCGACGTGCCGTAGTCGCGGAATCCCGTGGCCCGCCGGGACGTGGGCGCGGGACGGGGCGCGCCGTAGAAGGACAGGAAACTGAAGCTCGCCTGAAGCTGGAACGCGCCGTTGTGGTGGCGGTCATCGCCGATCCACCAGTCGGTCACCGGCGCCTGGGGCGAAACGATCTTCACGGCGGGATGGGCGTCGATCAGGGCGTGGGTGGCGTAGAAACCCGGCGCCGAAATGCCCCATACCCCCACGCGGCCGTTGTGATTGGGCACGTTTTCTAGCAGCCAGGCGACCGTATCGTAGGTATCGGTGCTCTCGTCGATGTCGGCGTCCGACGCCTTGTCCGGGTTGTGGGGACGCACGGCCTCGAATTCCCCTTCCGACATCATGCGTCCGCGCACGTCCTGGTAGACGATGATGTACCCGTCGCGGGCGAAGCGCATGGACGGGCCGATCCGCGTCCTGTACGCCGCCCCGTAGGGCGCCACGCTGTAGGGCGTGCGCTGCAGCAGGATGGGATAGGTCCGCGAATCGTCCTTCGGCGCGTAGATGGAAGTGAACAACCTGGCCCCGTCGCGCATGGGCACATAACGCTCTATCTTCTCATAGTGGTCCACGATGTACCGCGCGTCGGCGTTGGACTGGCCGAGGACCGTTGCGGGCAGAAGGAGAAGGACCAGCAATCCGATGCATAGGACGGGACAGGGCACGGGTTTCATGAGGATAACTCCTGCAGAAATCATGAAATCAATTGGAATGAGACACCGGTGGAATGGGACACCGGGAATATGGAGGGTTTCGGCGGGAAGATCAAGGACGGCCCTTGTCCGTCAGCCGCTCGTAGGCGTCCACGACCTCGATGAAGGCGTCATGGTCGCCGCCGTGGTCGGGGTGGTGGACCCGGGCCAGTTCCCGGTATCGACGCTTGATGTCCTGGAAGTTCGCGTCAGGCGGCAGGCCGAGGAGGGACAGCAGTCCCGGGTCATAGGCGTCGGCCATGGACAGGCCGTGTTCCTTGAAGTACTGGAAATAGACGCGGTAGAAGAAGGCCTCGTAGACTTTCTTGATCTCTTCGTGGTCCATATTCGCCAACCGGTTCAGCGGATACGCGACCCCGTTGTCATTCGCGTTCCGCGTGGAGAAGAAGCCGTCCCAGACCAGCGTCTGGTGGTCCTCCCGCGGCCGGGTCCGGAACCGGATCCGGCACTCGGTCTGCTTGAGCTGGCGCAGCTTGCGTTTCAACTGGGGAATGGTCATGGCGAGGTCCGGAGGTGGGCTAATTCAACATGGACGGCACGTTTTCCATCGACTCCGCCCGGGGCAGGGGATGGTCCCAAGGCCAGGCCACCTCATGCTGCTGGTACCAGGCCGCCTGAATCGCCGTCATACCCGCGGCTGCCGCGCCGCGCAGTTCGTCAAACCGGCCGTCCCCGATGAAGTACGCATCCGACGGCAGTACGCCCATCCGCGCACAGGCGAGATCGTAGATCCTTCTGTCCGGTTTCATAACCCCGACGCTGCAGGAAAAGACCACGTCATCCACGTGATCCCGAAGCGGGCAGCAGTCCCATGCCAGGACTTCATTGGGCATGGCGTTGCTGATGATCCCGATGCCGAGCCCGAGTGACCTGACCCTGCTCAGCATCTCGAACACGCCGGGATCGACTTCCGATATGGCGCGTTTCTTCCACTGTTCGTACTCTTGGACGATCTCGGGGATTTCGCGGTCCGGAACCGGCGAACCGACTTCATCGCGCATGTGCAAGAACCTGTCGACGCTGTCCGGAAACCCGCCGGTCATCACGCGATCGCCGAAGTCCTCCCACCACTTCGACATCCGGTCCCGCGTAGTGCGCAGTTTCACGTACATCGGGGTTCTTGACCGGTATGCGCTCCTGGTCTTTTCAGTGATCAGCGTTTCGAATAAATCGAAGAAAACGGTCTTCATCGTGCCCCGGTATCAGGTGATGCCGAATTCCTGGATGGACTGGATGGCGGACATGTCGTGCACGCCGCTGTCGTCTAGGGACACGTTGGACTGCAGTTCCAGGACGGCGTCCCGGTGCAGCGCCTCGATCGTGGCGCATCCCGCCGTGGCCATGCCCGACTTGAGCATCTGCACGACGATGGGCAGCTTGTCGTAGACCGACCCCGCGTGGGGCACCTGGCCCACGATGCCTTCCTCGAAGAAGGTGCTGGCGATCTGCGCGTAGCGCCGGTTGTTGAAGGCCTTCCGGCTGCCTTCCATCCAGTATTCCTTGACCAGGTCCCCCGCGGCGTTGCGGACCAGTTCACCGTGGCTCTCGGTGAACCGCGCCAGGAGATTGCCCATCATGAGCGTGTCGGCGCCCAGCGACAGCGCGACGAGCATGTCCGCCGGACCCTGGATGCTGCCGTCCGCCACGAGGGGCAGATTGTCGCCCGTGGTCTTTGTCCAGGCGTCGCGGGCCGCGGCGACTTCCTGGATGGAGGTGGCCTGCCCGCGGCCGGTGGCCTTCACCATCTGCGTCGTGCAGCCCGAGGCGATGCCCATGCCGATCTTGACGGCGTCCGCGCCGCAGCCGGCCAGGTAGTCGAACCCCTCCCGCGTCACCACGTTCCCGGCGATCACCGGGATGTCGTAGTGGGACTTGATCCATTTCAGGGTCTCGCCCTGGTACTCGGTGTGGCCGTCGGAGGCGTCGATGACGATCACGTCGGCCTGGTGCTCGATCAGCGCCTCCACCCGTTCCCGGTCCTCCGGATGGGTCGATACGGCGGCGCCGACCACGAGGCGCTTCTGGGCGTCTTCCGTGGAATGGGGATGGCGGATGTGCTTGTCGAGGTCCCGCTTGAATACCACCGACACCAGCGTCCCTTCGGAAGAAACCATGGGCAGGAACCCGCGCCCGTACTCGATCATCCGCGTATTTGCCGTCTTCAGGTCGTCCTCCTCGGCGCCGGTCTGCACGTCGGTCTTCATGCGGTCGCCCACCCGCATTTCCTGATCGTACCGCTCGTCGAAGTCCTTGTCCGTGATCACGCCCACCAGCTTGCCGTGGAAGACGCCGGTATCCGTCACCGGGAAAGTATGGTAGCCGGTGTCGTTCATGATGCCGATCACTTCGCCGATGGACTGCTGCGGCGACAGCGTGACGATGTCGGTCTGGAACCCGGCCTTGAACCGCTTCACCGCGTCGATCTTGCCGCACTGTTCCTCGATGGCCTGGCTCACGGCGAACACGCCCATGCCGCCCAGCTGGGCCATGGCGATGGCCATATCCACGCTGGTGACCGCCTGCATGGCCGCGCTGAGAAAGGGCGTGCGCAGCGCCAGGTAGCCGTCTCCCTGCCGGCAGAGGCGCGTCTCCAGCGACACGAGCTGGGCGTTCGCGTCGGCCTGCGTAAGGCGTGGCAGAAGGCGGTATTCCTTGAGACTGTGAGAAACGGTAGAGGCTATGTGCGCCATGTATGCCCTCCGTGGGAAACCGTTTGAGGATCCCTTTCCCCGTTCGGATTCCCGGTACAGTGATCCGAGGTTGTGCAGCTCCGGTTTCGCGTCAATCGACGGCTCGACATTCGAGTTTTTCAATATACATCATTCCACCGATTTTGCCTTGACATAATACCGGGTAGGATATATTAGTCAAATTAATAATTTAAATACGCGCTATTACGTGGATAAATAAATGAACCTGTCCTACGATCAGGCCGTCGCCTTTCACGCCGTGGCCCGGCACGGAAGCTTTTCTCTCGCGGCGAAAGCCCTTTTCCGGTCCCAGTCCGCCGTGAGCATCCAGGTGGCCAAGCTCGAGGGCGAAATCGGCCAGCCGCTCTTCCACCGGACGACCCGGCATCTTGCGCTCACCGAGGCCGGAAAGGTGCTGCTCAAGTACGTGAGCGAGATGGAAGGGCTGATGAAGGAGGCCGTGCAGGAACTGGAAGACCTGGACCGTCTCGAGGCCGGCCGTCTCGTGCTCTGCACATCCGACACCACGGGCTGTTACCGCCTGCCGGCCATACTCAAATCCTTCCAGGACAGTTATCCCGGCATCGACATTGTCGTGAAGAACGCCACTTCATTGCGGACCATCCAGGCCGTGGTCGACGGCGAGGTGGATCTCGGCGTGGTCACGCTGGCTTACCTGCCCAGGGAGATCGAGGCGATTCCGCTGTTCTCCCGCCACGACGTGCTGATCACGCCGCCGGACCATCCCCTGGCGAAACGGCGCACCGTGCATCTCAAGGACATGGAGCAGTATCCGCTGATCCTGCTCGACCAGCACTGCGCCTCGCGGCGGCTGATCGACGATCTTTGCGAGAAGTCGCGAGTACAACTCGACGTCGCCATGGAGCTCAGTTCGATCGAGGTCATCAAGCACTTCGTGCGTATCGAGGCGGGCCTGTCCATCGTCCCTTCCATCGCCATCCAGGAGGAACTGGAAAACGGCACACTCGCGCAGGTCACGATCGGGGACTTCCGAAACCTTCCCCGCCAGAAAATGGGGGCGGTCTACCTCAAGGGGCGGTATCTTTCCAGGGCGGCACGGAGTTTCCTGGAGGCCCTGCAGGCGTACTTCAGGCCGGGGCGCCGGAAGATCGCGGAGGGCCGGGGCAAGCCGGCGGCCTGACCGGACGGGCAGTTTCGGCGGCCTGATCGACAACTCGACCGGCGTCGAAACGGAAACTTCCCCGGGCCTTCCAGCGTCTAACCATTGTGACTGCTCAGAAACACAAAAGTGAACATTCAATATCCGCCACGCTTTGGAATTAACGAGGAAAGCGAGCGGGCACATCGCGAGAAGGCCAGCTAACTTTGATCCAGTCAGTTACCAATGATCTGTTGTTGCTGATTCAGCCACACCTGATGCCGCTGCTCGCCATATGCGGGATTCTGATCATCTGCTACACGCTCTTCCGCCTGGCACGCTCCCCACGCCGTGGCGGCGGCAGTGCTACGATTTTCTTCATTGGTACAACCGACGCACTGAGGAACATGGACCAGCGCACGGCGGCCGAGATCATCGTACGTCAACAGACCGGAGACCGTTTGATAGAAGAAGAAAGAGGCGGGGCGGGCAAGTAGATGGGAACTGACGATGGGGGAAAGGCAACTCGACCCAGGTTATTCTTTTCGCGAGGTAAGGTAGTAATCTAGACAGACGTGTCTGACAATGATTTACGAGGAGTCACTTTCCGGAGGTGCAACATGTCTCTTCCCGGCACCCAACGCATCACCGTAATTTCAGTGATGGCGGCCTTCGTCCTGCTTACCGTAGTCGGATGCGCCGCCCGCAGGCCGGCACTCGTGGAATCCAAGGATCTTGTGGCGGTATCGGTCATGCCGGCCGGACCCAATAACTGGCGGTACACCGTCGAGACCAATCAAGCTGAGCATCTGACGAGTGTGGAGTTTATCTCGCCTCACCTCAAGGGATGCAAGGTGCTCGTATTGCCCGAGGAATTCGAGATCATTCAGAAAAAGACGACCGAAGGGATCAAAGTTAACCTGATTGGCACCATCTATGGTCAGCGATTCAGCCATTTCCGTCGCCTGCAATTGGTTCTGACCACCGACACGCCGAGGAAAAGAGGCGAGATCAAGGTCCGCGTTACTGATTTTCGCGGCAATACCACGACGATCGAACCTATCGCGGGGCCGGTAGCAAGAAGGATCGGCACGCCGCGATACGCCTGGCAGCGCGACTGGCGTTCCTACAAGGTAATGCCTCAGCATTTCGGCCGGTTTCCGGATAACCTCGGGCGCATCAGTTTTATTGGGAACTGATGTTTGCTGACGGTGACTGGAGGTTCATCCCGCCTGCAACACGCTGACCCCCGGAAGCACCTTCCCTTCGAGTAGCTCAAGCGAAGCACCACCTCCGGTTGAAACGTGGCTCATGCGGCCGGCGAGACCGAGGGCGTTGACGGCCGCCGCCGTATCTCCGCCCCCGATAATGGATACGGCTTCCCGGGCGCTAGCGTCCGCAACAGCGTGAGCGACCTCCCGCGTGCCCCCCGCGAACGCGTCAATCTCGAAGACGCCCATGGGACCGTTCCAGAGGATGGTACCCGCTTCGCCGATGGCCTCGGCGAATCGGCACCGGGTTTTCGGCCCGATATCGAGGCCCATCGATCCATTGGAAATCTGGTCGACATACAGTTCAGTCGCACTGGCGTCGATTGAGTCGGCGACAACGTGGTCCACGGGCAGCATGATCGGTTTACCGAGATCGGCGGATCGGTCCAGGATCTCTGCCGCGAAATCCAGTCGATCTTCCTCCAGCAGGCTCCTTCCGATGGCCTCGCCCCGGCACGCGAGAAAGGTATAGGCCATGCCGCCCCCGATGATCAGCGCGTCGGCGATCTCGATGAACCGGCGCGTCGCTTCGATCTTGTCTGACACCTTGGCCCCGCCGAGTATCACGACCAGCTTACCTTTCGGGTTCTCAATCGCACCCGAGAGGTAGTCCAGCTCCTTCTGCATGAGGAAACCGGCCGCGCGTTCCGGCAGCAGTCGCGCCACGCCCTCGGTGGATGCGTGGGCGCGGTGGGCCGTTCCGAAGGCGTCGTTCACATAGACCTCGCCCAGCTCAGCCAGGTCACGTGCGAAGTCCGGATCGTTCCGGGTCTCCCCACTATTGAACCGGACGTTCTCCAGCAGAAGGCATTCGCCGTCCTTCAGCGCTTCCGCCGCGCGCTCCGCGACCGGTCCGACCGTCTCCCCAACGTAGCTCACAGGATGGCCCAGGAGTTCAGACAACCGGTCCGCCACCGGCCGGATCCGAAGGTTCTCCGTGACCCCTTTCGGCCTTCCGAAATGGGTCATCAGGATGGCCCGGCCATCATGGTCCAGGATATGCCGCAACGTGGGGAGCGACGCCTGGATGCGCGTGTCGTCGGTGATGTCGCCCGCTTCGTCGAGCGGTACGTTGTAGTCCACGCGCACGAGTACGCGTCGACCGCGCAGTTCGAGGTCGGTGAGTGGGCGGACATTCATGGACTGGACCCATCAAAGGCCTTGCAGGACAGGCAATAACGTGAGACAGTAGAGTGAATGCTCACGGTCATTTTCTCGGTGGTGTACTGCATTTTCTACTTTACTTAGTTGACCGCACAGGTTATATACAGGGTTTCAACCGGAATTTGGTACAAGTGCGAATAACGGACTATCCTCTCTTTTTCCTCCTTCAAGTAACCGTGTCTGTTATTGCGAATCAACGGTATTCCAGTACTCCGGTTTGAATTGAGAAACTGGAAAACGCGTTCCCGTATTCGATTTTCGCAACCGAAAGGATGCGAATGAGGGGCGATCCTTATATGAAAAAACCCCGGGGTCTCTACGATCCGGCCTATGAGCACGACGCGTGCGGTGTGGGTGTCGTGGCGAATCTGAGCGGCGAGAAATCGTACGCCATCATTCGCAACGCCATCCGGGTGCTGGTCAACCTGGAGCATCGCGGCGCCTGTGGATGCGATCCCCACACGGGTGACGGCGCGGGCCTGCTGTTCCAGCTTCCCCATGACTTCTTCAAGCGGCAGTGCAGGCTATCCGGCATTTCCCTGCCGGAAGCGGGCCAGTACGCCGTGGGCATGGTGTTCCTGCCCAGGGGCGCCGAACACCGCCGCTGGTGCGAGCGGGCGATCGAAAAGACCGTCTGGGAGGAAGATCAGGTGTTCCTGGGATGGCGCGACGTGCCGGTGGATTTCAGCCAGGCCGGGGAACTGGCGACCCAGGTTTCCCCGCTGATCCGGCAATTCTTCATCGGAAGCGGCGAGCAGGAGTCCGACCAGGACCGTTTCGAGCGCAAGCTGTACGTCATCCGCAAGGTCATCGAAAACGCCGTCGACGCGAAGCTTCCCGAGGACAACCGCGACGATTTCTACATCGCCAGCCTGTCGAGCAAGACCATCGTCTACAAGGGCCTGCTCCGGGCGGACCAGCTGGACTCCTTCTACCGCGACCTGTCCGACGAGTCCATCGTCACGTCCCTGGCCCTGGTTCATTCCAGGTACAGCACGAACACGCTGGGGTCCTGGCGCCTGGCCCATCCCTACCGGCTGCTCTGCCACAACGGCGAAATCAACACGATCCGCGGGAACCAGAACTGGATGCGCGCCCGGGAGGCGCTCTTCGCGTCCCCGCTGTTCGGCGACGACATGGCCAAGCTGAGCCCGATCATCCGCGAAGGCGCCAGCGATACGGCGGGGTTCGACAACGCGCTGGAGCTGCTGGTCTCCACGGGACGGTCGCTGCCCCACGCCCTCATGATGATGATCCCGGAAGCCTGGGAGAACCATGAGTCCATGTCGGACGAGAAGAAGGCCTTCTACGAATACCACGCCTGTCTCATGGAACCGTGGGACGGTCCCGCCCTCATCGCGGCGTGCGACGGCGACCGCATCTGCACGACCCTGGACCGCAACGGTCTGCGGCCCTTCCGGTACGTGGTGACGAAGGATGATTTTGTCGTCGGCGCGTCGGAAGCGGGCGTGCTGGATATCCCGCCTGAGCGGATCCTCACGCGGGGAAGGCTGCAGCCTGGGCGCCTGTTCTTGATCGACACGGTCCGCGGCCGCATCGTCACCGACGACGAGATCAAGCACGAGATCAGTTCGCGCAAGCCCTATCGCGCCTGGCTGGACGAGCACATGGCGAACCTGGACGACCTGCCGGAGCCGGACGACGTGCCCGCGCTCGACCTGGCGACGCTGGAAGAACGGCAGCGGGCCTTCGGTTACACCAGCGAGGAATTGAAGATCCTCGTCGGTCCGATGGCGGCCACGGGGTACGAACCGGTGGGGTCCATGGGCAATGACGCGCCGATCGCCGTCCTGTCCAACAAGCCGCAGCTGCTGTTCCACTACTTCAAGCAGCTGTTCGCCCAAGTCACCAATCCTCCGCTGGACGCCATCCGCGAAGAACTGGTCACGTCCGTGGATACCTCGATCGGGCCCGAGCAGGACCTCTTCGCCGAAACGCCCGATCATTGCCGGCAACTCCGGATCCCCCGCCCCGTGCTGTCCAACGGGGAACTCGGCCGCATCCGGGAGCTTGAGCTTCCGGGGCTGAAATCGGAGACGCTTCCGGCCGTGTTCCGGCGGTCGACCGGTACCCTCGAAGAAGCCGTGGACGAACTCTGCCGCGAGGCGGGCCGGGCCATCCGGGAACGGGGCGCGACGCTGCTCATCCTGTCGGACCGGAACGTCGGACCGGACTGGGTCCAGATCCCGAGCCTGATCGCCACCGCCGCCGTGCATCATTATCTCATACGGGAAGGACTGCGGACCAGCGCGGCCATCGTCGTGGAATCGGGTGAGCCGCGCGAGGTCATGCACTTCTGCCTGCTCATCGGCTACGGGGCCAACGCCATCAATCCCTACCTGACCCTCGAAACGGTCGAATGGATGAGCATCGACGGCCTGATCGAACCGCCGGTCAGCACGGCCAGCACGGCCAGCACTGCCAGCACGCCCGGTCCGGCCGGCGCGGACAAGGCGCGGGAGAACCTGATCAACGCCCTGTGCAAGGGCGTCCTGAAGACCATGTCCAAGATGGGCATCTCCACCATCAAGTCCTATCACGGCGCGCAGATCTTCGAGGCCATCGGCCTGAAGCAGTCGGTCATCGACAAGTACTTCACGTGGACCGCGTCCCGCATAGAGGGCATCGGGCTGCCCGAGATCGAAGCGGAGTACCGCCAGCATCACCACCACGGCTTTCCTGAACGTCCCGTGGCGAACGGCCATACGCTGGACGTGGGGGGTTACTACCAGTGGCGGAGCGACGGCGAGCACCACCTCTTCAACCCCCAGACTATCGCGCTCCTGCAGTCGTCGACGCGCACCGGCGATTATGAACTCTTCCGCCAGTACACGGACCAGATCGACGACCAGACGCGTCTGCTGGGCACGCTGCGCGGCCTCTTCGACTACAGGCAGGTGCAGCCTCCGGTGCCCATCGAGGAGGTGGAGCCGGCCTCGGAGATCGTCAAGCGCTTCTCCACCGGCGCCATGTCTTACGGCTCCATCAGCAAGGAGGCCCACGAGACGCTGGCCATCGCCATGAACCGCATCGGCGGCCGGAGCAATTCGGGCGAGGGGGGCGAGGACCCGGACCGCTACTACCCCGACGAGAACGGCGACTGGCGGAACAGCGCCATCAAGCAGGTGGCCTCGGGCCGGTTCGGGGTGACGAGCAACTACCTGGTGAACGCCACGGACCTGCAGATCAAGATGGCTCAGGGCGCGAAGCCCGGGGAAGGCGGCCAGTTGCCGGGCCACAAGGTCTTCGAAGAGATCGCGCGCGTGCGCAAGTCGACCCCCGGCGTGGGGCTCATCTCGCCGCCGCCCCATCACGACATCTATTCCATCGAGGACCTGGCACAGTTGATCCACGACCTGAAGAGCGCCAACGACCGGGCCCGCATCCACGTCAAGCTGGTGGCCGAGGTGGGCGTGGGCACCGTGGCGGCCGGCGTGTCCAAGGGCAAGGCCGACGTGGTCCTCATCAGCGGGTACGACGGCGGCACCGGCGCCTCGCCGGAATCGTCCATGAAGCACGCGGGCGTGCCCTGGGAACTGGGCGTCGCCGAGACCCAGCAGGTACTGGTCCAGAACGACCTGCGGGGCCGCATCGTGGTACAGACCGACGGCCAGCTCAAGACGGGCCGCGACGTGGTCATCGCCTGCATGCTGGGCGCCGAGGAGTTCGGTTTCGCCACGGCCGCCCTGGTGGTGAGCGGCTGCATCATGCTCCGCAAGTGCCACCTGAACACCTGCTCCGTGGGCGTGGCCACGCAGGACGAGGAGCTGCGCAAGCGCTTCACGGGCAAGCCCGAGCACGTCATCAACTTCATGATGTTCATCGCCGAGCAGATGCGCGAGCAGATGGCCCAGCTGGGCTTCCGGACGGTGAACGAGATGGTGGGCCGTACCGACTGCCTCGACACGCGCAAGGCCATCGACCACTGGAAGGCGAAGGGCCTGGATTTCACCCGCATGCTCGCGCCCGTCGAAGCGCCCGACCGCGTAGCCCGCTACTGCTGCCAGAGCCAGGACCACGGCCTGGAGAAGAAGCTCGACCAGCGGCTCATCGAATTGTCGACAGAGGCCCTGGAGGACCGCCAGCCGGTCGCGCTGCGGCACGCGATCCACAATATCGACCGGACGGCGGGCGCCATGCTCAGCGCGGAAGTGTCGCGCAGGCACGGCGAGGAGGGCCTGCCGGAAAACACGATCCGGGCCAGGCTGCACGGGTCGGCCGGCCAGAGCTTCGGCGCCTTCCTGGCGCCGGGCATCACCTTCCTCCTCGAAGGCGAGTCCAACGACTACACGGGCAAGGGACTTTCCGGCGGCATCATGGCCGTTTTCCCGCCCGAGAACGCGGGCTTCGTGCCCACCGAGAACGTGATCATCGGCAACGTGGCCCTCTACGGCGCCACCGGAGGACAGGCCTACTTCCGCGGCCGGGCCGGGGAACGTTTCGGCGTGCGGAACAGTGGCGCCGAGACCGTGGTCGAAGGCGTGGGCGACCACGGTTGCGAATACATGACCGGCGGCCGCGTGGTCGTCATCGGTCCGGTGGGCCGCAACTTCGCCGCGGGCATGAGCGGCGGCGTGGCCTACGTCCTCGACGAAAAAGGCGTCTTTCCCGCACTGTGCAACCAGGAGATGGTGGACCTGGAACCCCTGATCGAGGAAGAGGACGTCGCCGAGGTGCGGCGGCTGATCGAAGCCCACGTGCGGTATACCGGCAGCGACCGGGGCGAGGACGTGCTGGCCCGGTGGTCCGAACTCCGGGACGCCTTCGTCAAGGTCATGCCCGTCGACTACCGCCGGGCGCTCAAGGAAATGGCGGAACGGGCGGCGGAGGAAGCCACGACCAACGGACATCCCGCCGAAACCGTGCCCGAAGCGGTCCCCGTGGGCGTGAACGGCGGCAAGGGATAGCTGAAGACGTCGCAGTAAACCACTGGCGCTATAGACCTCGACCGCTGTCGCGCGGACCTCGCGACCGGGATCTGGACGGATTAACGGATTTATGGGAAAAACAACCGGCTTCATGGAGTACGAGCGGGGGACGGCAGGTTACCGCGACCCCCTCGAACGCGTCGGCGACTGGGAAGAGTTCGTCCTGCCCATGGCGGTGGATTCGCTGCAGGAGCAGGGCGCCCGTTGTATGGACTGCGGCATCCCCTTCTGCCACACCGGGGTTCCGATGGGCAAGGGACCCGGCGCGTCGGGCTGCCCCCTGAACAACCTCATTCCCGACTGGAACGACCTGGTCTACCGGAACCACTGGAAGGAAGCCCTCCAGCAGCTGCACAAGACCAACAATTTCCCCGAGTTCACCGGGCGGGTCTGCCCCGCGCCTTGCGAGGGATCCTGCGTCCTGGGCATCAACGCCGATCCGGTCACCATCAAGAGTATCGAGTGCGCCATCGTCGACCGCGGTTTCGAGGAAGGCTGGATCCAGCCCGAGCCGCCGCCGAAGCGAACCGGCAGGAAGGTGGCCGTCATCGGATCCGGTCCCGCCGGCCTGGCCTGCGCCGCCCAGCTCAACCGCGCCGGCCACCGCGTGACGGTCTACGAACGGGCCGACCGTCCCGGCGGACTGCTCATGTACGGCATTCCGAACATGAAACTCGACAAGGAAAAAGTCGTCCAGCGCCGCCTCGACCAGATGACGGCCGAGGGCGTCGAGTTCGTGACCGGCGTCGAGATCGGCAGGGACGTGCCCGCGGCGGACCTGCGGAACGGAAACGACGCCGTGGTGATCTGCACCGGCGCCACCAAGCCCAACGACTTCGTGCGCAACGCGCCGGGCCGCGGCCTGGACGGCGTCCACTTCGCCATGGACTTCCTGCACGCGAATACGAAGAGCCTGCTGGATTCGGCACACGAGGACGGGAATTACATCTCGGCGAAGGACAAGCACGTGATCGTACTGGGCGGCGGCGATACGGGGACGGACTGCGTGGGCACGGCCATCCGCCACGGCTGCAGGACGATGAACCAGTTCGACGTGATCCCCAAACCGCCTCCCGAACGCGCACCGAGCAACCCCTGGCCCCAGTGGCCCGTGGTCTACAAGCTCGACTACGGCCAGGAGGAAGGCAAGGCCCTCTTCGGCGCCGACCCCCGGCGCTACGACACCAGCACCGTCGAGTTCATCGACGACGGCCAGGGCCGGGTCAAGGCCCTGCGCACCATCGACCTCGACTGGTCGGTCCCCAGCAACGGAGCGCCCTTCAGCCCCAAGAAAGGCACGGAGCAGGAGTGGCCCGCCGACCTCGTCCTTCTGGCGATGGGCTTCTCCGGTCCCGAGGATCCGGTGATCGAGCAGCTCGAGGTGGAACGGGACGCCCGGTCAAACGCCCAGGCCGAATACGGGAAGTACGCCACGAGCGTGGAGAACGTCTTCGCGGCCGGCGACGCCCGCCGCGGCCAGAGCCTGGTGGTCTGGGCCATCCACGAAGGCCGGGGCGCCGCCCGGGAAGTGGACCGCTACCTCATGGGGAGCACGGACCTGCCGTAGTCCGCGGGCGAGGATACCCGCTCCAGCTGGAAATTCCCTCATCCCCGCCCTCAAACTCACCCCCTGGTTCAACTTAGTTCCAGCTTCCATTGCTCCTTCGACGCTGCCTCGTCGGGGTTCTTCTCCATTGCGACAAAAAAGCGCGATATTGGCAGGACGATTTCTGACTATTGCATTCAGATAGGGATGAAATCCACAGCAGGTTGATTTCGCGGGAGGTTGCAATTGGCCAGGGAATCCTGGATGAACGTAGTCATGAAAGCCGCTTTGATAGCGGGCGGTGTTGCCCTGTACGTATTCGTGGAGACCGGCACCCGGGATCAATTGTCGAGAATGGAAGACAGGATCGACAGGGTAGAGACGAAGCTGTCGGGCAGGATAGACGGGGTTGAGACCCAAATCAATCGGGTAGAGACCAAGATCGATGAGGTAATTGGATACCTTAAGTACAGATCTGCTGCGGGACCGGAAGAGCGTCCACCGTCTGGTATGAAGGAGTAGTACCCTTAATGAAAAGCTGAATCTAATAGCCGCCCCGGTAACTAGGCCGACTTCCTCGACCTCTCCTGGAGATCGTACAGCGACGCGACCTCGTCTTCATAGCGCGGAACAGGGAAATCCGTCATGGTGAAGCGGGCCTGTGAAGCCCGCTTGCCGCGGACCAGCCGGCTGTGCGCCTCGACCTTGTCCGACATGACCCCGCAGTGGATGGGGAAGGCGTCGGCCGCACGGTAGCTGAGGATGAGCGTCTTCCGCGGCCGGTCCGACGAGTTGATGGCCGAAGCGTGGGGCGTCATGGCGCTCATGAAGATCGCCGTGCCCCCGGTGCCTTCCAGCAGTACGGCATCGGAATCGTCCACCTCTTCGGTGACCTTGCCCCGGAAGAAACCCTCGGTGCTGTGGCTCATCAGCGCTTCCGTGTGGCGCCGGGGAATGACCTTCAGGCAGCCGTTTTCCTCGGAGGTGTCGTCGAGGTAGAAGAGGATGGACACTGAATCCCGGTTGGTCAGGGGATAGTAAGACAGGTCCTGGTGCCACTCCACGATGGAACCGATATTCTGGGGCTTCATGTTGATCTTGCTGTAATGGAAGAGCAGGTCCGGACCGAACAGCTGCTCGACGCAGTCCAGCAGGGCGGTCGATTCCGAGAAATCCCGGAAGGGCTGATAGAAAGTGCACGGTTCGTAGATTCGACGCACCAGCGTGCCGTCCGGTCCCTGGTTCGGTTCCATCTCCATGCGCGCGTCGTCGTGATTCGCCTTCGTGTTGCCTTCCGATATCCGGTCAATTTCTGCCTTAAGTGACGCGAGATCGTCCCCGGATATGAAATCCGGGTAGACGACGTAGCCCTCGCGGTGGTAATGATCGATTTGGTCCGGGGTGAACATGCGGCCCTCCGGGGCGATTTCGTGGGGTTTTGGCTATTCGAATATGGGGAGGAAGGTAGGCCGACAGGAGCGGAGCGTCAAGGTCCAATGATTTCGTACAACCCCTCGACGGCCGCGCTGTTTCGCACGCACCTTGTGGCGGTTTAAGGCGTGACGGTTCAGGGCACCAGCCACCCCGGCATATTCGGGATGCCCGCAATACGGCGCACCATCTGACGCCGCGAGATGACCACGGTCGCGCGGGCGCGCTGCTCGGTGACTGACGTATCGATCTCCTTCGCGGCCCGCAAGCCCGACTCGAGGGCGCCCTGCATCCACCCCCGATGCCCCGAGGCGTGCTCGCCGGCGAAGTGAATGGGACCCTCGGGCGATGCCAGTTCAGGGTGCTCCGAGAACGGAGGATCGTAATTGGCGAAGGCCGCCCCGATCCAGGGCTGATGCTCCCATGCGAAGTGGGTGCCGTGTTCGGCAACTTCGCGCGTGCCTGGGAACAGGTTGTTGAAGCGACCAATGAAGCCGGGCACGATGGCGCCGGGAGACGTCGCCGCGATCGTGCGTGCCAATTCTCCGAACATGTAGGACATCAGAATACCCCGAGGCCCCTCCTGGTTCCAGGTGGGATGCCAGATCTCCGAGTACCCATCCGCGAACGAGAGCCCCCAACCGTTCAAGCCGTCGTTCTCCCAGACTCGTTGCGCGTACTGGACGTAGACCCGGGTAACGTCCTGGTAGGATGTGGCTTCGAAGGCCGCTTGCTTCGATGCCGAGAGGACCGGGTCGAACTCGATCTTGTCGATGACGGGGAGGGGGACCGTGCAGATGAGTTTCCTCCCTCTCAGTTCCTTCGCGTCGGGTCCGTACGTGGCCGCCACCCCGTTCTCATCCCGTACCACCTTCGTCACCGGGGAGCCGGTCCGTACACGGTCTTCGAGCGCTTCGACGAAGGCCATCGGCAAGGCATCGATCCCGGCCGGTATCTTGAGCCACGCGTCCCGCCCGCCACTGAGGAACGCGCCCGGTGTCTGCCGTTGGCGGCCCCCCTGAGCGGTAACGACGAGATACTCGCCTTCCTGCGTATAGAAGGGCGAGGTCTCGATGCCGAAGTGGTCGATGTAACCGAGCGTCAGATCATGTGAGGGCGGGATGCGGGCCGGTCCGGTTTCGGCGATGAGCCCGTCGTCGAAGGGCTCGCGCAGCGTCTGTGCACGGCCCCCGGTGGTGTTTGATGCTTCCAGAATCCGGACATCGTGCCCCGCCCGGACCAACTCGTACGCGGCGACCAGCCCGGACAGGCCGGCGCCCACCACGATCACGTCGACCCGGTCTTCAGGTGGTGGCGTTGGTGGCGTCGGCTCGGGTGGCGTCTGCTCGGACGGCGTCGGCTCGGTCGGGTCACTTTCGTCCGGACCCATGACGTTGTCCGAGCAGCCGGTGCCCAGCAATAGCGGGGCTAAAGCGGCGCCGCTCCGGACAATAAAGTTCCGGCGGCTGAGCGGTATTTTATTCTTGTTGGAAGTCATTGGTATGTGGTCACCAGGTAGTGGTGTTAGTTCATGATCTGTGAGCGACCGGCGGCGGACGGTAAGTGTTTCGTCCACGCGGCACTGTCAGGCCGGATCGTGCGTGGGCGCCTGGTGCTGACTTGGGGTATCATCGACGCCAATGCGCTTTGCTTGGTGACCTAAGGAGTTTAAACGATTGCTTAATTTACCTCAACATTTAAAGTAAATAACCAAAATAAAGTCCCGTCAGGGCTGACGCATGCCGCCAACACGTCATTCAGATTTCAAATGGGGTAAAGAGGATGTCGACAAAACCGATGTCCATGCCATTCGTATCCAACGCCCGAATGTACACCGTGAGCCCCGAAGCCGAGACGGCCTGGAAGGATCTCATCGCCCACGTCGCCGAGGACGCCGGCACGACGTTCGATTACGTCACCTACCCGGCCCCGCAACCGCTCGAGGACCTCTGGCGCCGCGACGACCTCGGGTGCGTGCAGATGTGCGGATACCCGATCGCGCTCGACCTCGCCGACGTAGTGCCCCTGGCATCGCCCATTCCCGCCGCGGCTTGGGTCGGAGGCAAAGCACTTTCACGGACCGACCTGATCGTGCGCGACGATGCGCCTTTTCGCACGCTGGCCGACACCTTTGGCGGTACCGTGGGCTGGACGGTCGCCCACTCGCAGTCGGGCTTCAATGCATTGCGCTATCATCTGCTGCCCTATCGTACTGAGGACCGCCCGCGCCTTTACCGTCGCTCCGTCGGCCATCTTGTTACCGCACGGCGGATCCTCGACAGCGTGGCGGACGGGAGTATCGACGTCGGGCCGCTGGACGCCTACTGGCACATGCTGGTCAGGAAGTACATGCCAGAGCTTACGGAGAAAGTCCGCATACTCGAATCGACCGAGACCGTACCGATGCCGGCGTTCGTCGCCGTCCCGGCGATGCCCCGGCACACGGTCGATCGGCTTAGCGAGGCCTTTGCGGCGGCCCATACGCAGTCCTGGTTCGCCCCGTTCAGGGCATCGCTTATGATTGAGGGATTTGAGCTAGTGACGCGCGGGGCGTTTCATCGTACTTTGGAATGGGCGCGAGCCGCCGAGGCCGCGGGTTACCTGGAACCCGGGTAACGCCGGCGACTAAAGGCCGCGTGAAACGACCGCCAATCAACCACGAGCGATCCGCCATGAGCTATCCTTTCGATCTCGGAACCTGGTCCCGCAAAATCACGACGAATTCAGATACCGCCCAGCGCTGGTTCGACCGCGGGTTGAACTGGACCTACGGCTTCAACCACGAAGAAGCGGTCGCCTGCTTCAGGCGCGCGGCCGACGCAGACCCCGCCTGCGCCATGGCCTGGTGGGGGATCGCCTATGCGAACGGACCCCACTACAACCGGGCCTGGATCCGATACACCGAAGCCGAGATCGCCCAGGTCCTGCCGGTTTGCCACGACGCGGTGGCGACCGCGATCTCGCTCGCCGGTGACGGCACGCCGGCCGAACAGACCCTCATCGAAGCGCTGGCGAAGCGGTACCGGAATGGCGACGAGCGCGACACCGGGGTACTGGATGCCTGGCATTGGGACTTCGCCGACGCGATGCGAGACGCCAGCCGGGCGCATGAGGATGATCCCGACATCGCCGCCTTCTATTTCGACTCGGCGCTGAACTGCACGCCCCGTCAGCTCTGGGATCTACGCACCGGGCAACCCAACCCGCGCGGCCACACTGCCGAGGTGTTGCCGGTGATGGCATCCTGGATAGATCGGATCGTGCGGGACGGACCCATCCATCCGGGCATCTGCCACCTGTACATCCATATGCTGGAAATGTCGCCCATGCCGGAGCAAGGGCTCAACGCGGCCGACCTGTTGCGCGGGTTGCTGCCCGACGCCGGCCACCTGGAGCACATGTCGGCGCACATCTACGTCCTTTGCGGCGACTGGGCGCAATCGGTGGTCCAGAGCGAACGGGCGGTCGCCGCCGACGACAAGTACCTCGACTACGCCGGTGACCAGAACTTCTACACCACCATGCGGTGTCACGATCTTCACCTCTACATGTACGTGGCCATGTTTCTCGGGCAGTATGGCAAGGCCACCCATGCCGCGGAGCGGATCCGCGCGATGGCCACGCCCGCACTGATCGCGGCGAGCGCGCCTTTCATGGCCTCCATCCTCGACGGCTACTCCGCCATGAGCATCCACGTTTCGGTTCGCTTCGGCCGCTGGCAAGACCTGATCGCATCGCCCGTACCGGTGGAGCACATGCTGCGCCCGATCGAAACCGCCATGCACGCCTACGGACAAGGGGTGGCGCATGCCGCCCTCGGCCGGATCGAAGAAGCCGAAACCGCCCGCGAGGCGTTCGACCGGGCGGCGGCCGCCATTCCCAAGGACGCGATCTTTCTCAGCAACACGGTGCGCGACATGCTCCGCATCGGCGAGGCCATGCTCGACGGCGAACTCGAATACCGCAAGGGGAACTACGACAGGGCCTTCGACAGCCTGCGTCTCGCCGTCTCGCGGGACGATGCACTCAACTACACCGAACCCTGGGCCTGGATGCATCCCCCGCGCCACGCCCTCGGCGCGCTGCTCGCCGAACAGGGCGAGTTCGATGAAGCCGAAGCCGTGTTTCGCGCCGACCTCGGCTACGATGGAAGCCTGCCGCGCTGCTGCCAGCATCCCGATAACGTGTGGGCGCTCCAGGGGCTGGTGGAATGCGTCGAACACGCAGGAGACGCCAACGAGCTTCGTCTTCTGCGACAGCGGCTGTCGTTCGCCAGGGCCCGCGCCGACATCCCCATCGAAACGTCCTGCTTCTGCCGGTAGGTGGTGGCAAACGTGAGCGGGCTGAGCGGACTGGGTTTCTATCGTGGTCCTTCGTCAATTACGCTATTGAGTGATTTTACTCAATACCGTAAACATGGATGTTTTGATCCGTCCGCAGTAAGCCCGAAATCACGGGTGCTGGTCGTCACCTTTATTTGGACGTTATTGATCGATAACGTCGAAAAATCCCTCTTCAGCCAGATCCCGTTCCTCGACAGGGTCCAGTTTAGCGCATTCTTGCGCCAGCCGGCTCCGCTTGAGACGATCCAGCTTTTCCGAGACGGCTTCCTCAATCGCCTGGCTTCTGTTTTTATGTGACTGCTGCATGATTAGATAGTCGAGTTGCTTGACGATTTCCTCGTCCAATGTAATCGTGATTTTGGAATTCATAGCGGTAATCTCCTTGTTTCCAGTCTGGACATTTACACGAAATTAGTGTACACTACGTACGTGCAATTTGATTATTCGGACCTGGGAGGCGACTATGAAGAACATCACTTTCAGTGCAGATGAGAACCTGATCGAAGCCGCGCGAAGACAAGCAGTCGCGGAACATACGACATTAAACGAACAATTCCGACTATGGTTGGAAAACTACGTTCGTCGCGAACAGCGGGCTGCGGAAGCCATGCGTACCATCCGTGAGCTGCAAAATAGCATAACGACTGGCGGCCGCAAGTTCACCAGGGACGAGATAAATGAACGCTGATTACTTTCTGGATACTAATGTCTTTATCTATCTGTTTGACGAAACGGATGACTACAAGCGTACGCGTGCTGAGAGCCTGGTGCGACAAGCGCTGGAAGACCGTAATGGCTGTATAAGCTACCAGGTTGTCCAGGAAACGTTGAACGTGCTGTCGGGTAAGCTAAATGCGGCGCCAGTTCGGGTCCGACGCCTTTTTGAGCATGTATTGTTGCCGCTTTGGCAGGTAAATCCAAGCGAAAATCTATACCACCGTGGCCTTGATCTTCAAAGTCGATACGGTTACGGTTTTTACGACAGCCTGATCGTCGCGGCTGCAATAGAATCCGGCTGCAAGATTCTGTTTACCGAGGATCTCCGTCAAGGCCAGCAGATCGGCGAGCTGACGATTCAAAACCCATTTGAAGTCTGAACATTTCACCTGGACCCACGATTTTGGTCGTTGACCATGCGTATCTGGGACCTACCTCCTGAAATCCTCTGCCGACAGCACCTCCTGGGTGAGCACCGGGAGTTGCACGGCCTTTGGAACGTTCTCACTCTGGGAAAAACTGGATACCGGGAGCATCCGGAGACGAAACGCTGGGTCGGTCGGCTGGCGGTGTTGTACGGCCGGCACGAGGCGCTAGTCGCGGAGATGCATCGGCGGGGTTACCGGCACAAGTCGCCGCTGGATGGTTCGCTGGCTGTCGGACTCGAGGTGCAGGATATCTTGGTCGACTGCCTGGAAGAGCAGTATAGGATGCTGGCCGAGAAGCCGTGCTCCTGTCCATTGGCATCGAGGCCGTGACCCGCTGTAGAGAGTGGTTATTCGATCAGGTGGATATGGCCGGCGGTATTGAACTTCACAGTTACTGAGAACCCACGCCAGCCGGGTATATCCGCCGCCTGCCGTATCCAGTTCGCCATCTGCTCCACGTCGAATTCACCCTCGTGGATGTCGATCCAGCGCGAGTCCCTGTCCTTGCCCGAACCGGGCGGAACGGGGCGCAGCGCCGCGCCCTGGAAGAACGTCACCTTCACGTAGCGCGTGAATACGTGGTAACTCAGGAACCAGCCCTGGTCCTCTACGCCATAGAAGGGCGAGTTCCACCTGACGGCCTTGCGCACGCCGGGCACGGTGCGGACGATGAGCGCGTCGAGACGGCGTCCCAGGTCGCTTTTCCACCCCGGCATCGCCGCGATATAGGCCTGCACGGGAGCGTCTCCGTCGGCCTTCGCGATCTGCGGGTTGCCGCCTGACAGCAGGACCGGCTTCGCGCCGGCCTTTGTTGACTTCCTGGATGGCTTGCCTGCCATTACGTTCACTCCAATCTGTGTACATCGACAGAACGCAGAATCCGCCCAGTCGCGTAGTATGGCAACATCACACTGCCGCCAGTTGGCGTCGACGTCCGACTACATACCGTCAAGGAAACAGGAGACGGAAACGGCGTCAAGTGGACATCCGACGGTACGGCCAAAACAACAGTCGGGAATGGTCGCGTGAGTGCGTGCCGAACAGGATGCCGGTCGGTCGTGGTTTTGCGTTGACACCGGCAGAACGTGGTTGGTTATTGAGTGAATGCCCGTGCGCGCGAGAACGCGTACGCGCGAACGCGAAGACGAACGCGAACGTGCCCGTGCGCGCGTGCCGGAACGTACGACCAGGACGAGCGATACGATCACCGAACACTGCGGACCGTGAAGACGAAGGGACGAAAGGCGGCATGATGGAATTCGAGTGGATCGCCATCGTACTGGGTGGCATCGCGCCGATTGAAATCGCCTGGCTCGCCGTGGCGTTCGCGCTGGGCCTGCTGTCCAGGACCGCCGGACTGCCTCCCCTGGTCGGATTCCTCGCCGCCGGTTTCGTGCTGAACCTGCTCGGCATCGCCAGTGGGGAAATGCTCGAGAAGCTGGCGGACCTCGGGGTTACGCTGCTGCTGTTCATCGTCGGCCTCAAGCTCAACCTGCGGACCTTGGTACGGCCGCAGGTATGGGCCGTCACCAGCCTGCATATGGCGCTGATCGTCCCGATCCTGGGAACGGTCCTCCTCCTCCTCGCCCTGCTGAATTTCCCTTCCTTCTCCGGTATGGGAATCTACCAGGCTCTGCTGATCGCCTTCGCACTGAGCTTTTCAAGCACGGTCTTCGTCGTGAAGGTCCTGGAGGACAGGGGGGAGACGGCCGCGCTGCATGGCCGCATCGCGGTGGGGATCCTCATCGTGCAGGACCTGGCCGCTGTCGCCTTCATCGCGATCTCGGCGGGCATGTGGCCATCCCCCTGGGCGTTGCTGGTCCTGCTTCTCATACCGGCGCGACCGCTGCTGATGTATGTCCTGCAGAAAGTCGGCCATGGCGAACTCCTGGTGCTCTGCGGGCTGCTGCTCGCCCTGGGCGGCGCGGCATTTTTCGAGCTGGTCGGACTGAAGGGCGACCTGGGCGCGCTTGTCCTGGGCGCGCTGATCGCCAACAGTGCGAAAGCCAACGAAATGGCGAAGACCATGCTCGGGTTCAAGGACCTGTTCCTGGTTGCCTTTTTCCTGTCCATCGGGCTCTCCGGACCGCTGACGCTGGACGCGATGCTGATCGGCGCGGCTATCACGCCGCTTGTAATCCTGAAGTCGGCGCTGTTCTTCGGGTTGTTGACCGCGTTCAAGCTCCGTGCCCGCACCTCGTTGCTCGCGACGTTGAACCTGACCAATTTCAGCGAGTTCGGACTCATCGTGGCGGCCATCGCCGTGAAGAATGGCTGGATCGACACCTTCTGGCTGATCGTCGTCGCCATTGCCCTGACGCTGTCATGTGTCGTATCGGCGGGCCTGAACGTCGCCGCCCACCAGATCTACGCAAGACACCGGGCGTTATGGGACCGGCTTCAAAAAACCCGGCGCCTTGCCGATGACCAGCCCCTCGATATTGGTGGCGCGACGACCGCCATCATCGGCATGGGCCGCGTTGGCACGGCGGCCTACGACCAGATGCACCAGGCGTTCGGTGGTGCCGTCGTCGGCGTGGAGATCGATCCGGTAAAGGTGGAACGGCAGCAGTCGAGCGGACGGCACGTACTGCTCGGCGATCCCACCGACGCGGACTTCTGGGACCGCGTCCAGGCCGCGCATACCCTCGAACTTGTTTTGCTGGCATTGCCGAATCTGGCCTCCAACCTCGCCGTCCTCGACCAGCTCAAGGCTTCCTCGTCCTACTGCAGGGTCGCCGCCACGGCGAGGTTCCCCGACGAGATCGAGGTGCTGAAAAAGGCCGGCGCGTCGAGCGTATACAACCTCTACGCGGAGGCCGGTTCGGGATTCGCGGCACACGTGGCGGAACAGACGCCGAAGGCGGATGCTTAATCAGGCAGGGAGGTATGCGGCGAACTGTTGCCAGCCACGAAACTTCATAATAAAACAGATATTAAACAGTTGGAATTTGAACTTATTACGGTAAATTTGGTCGATCTGCATTGTGTTTGATTGCCAGGACGGTCAAGCGATAGCGACATCGCCTGTCGATGGACTGTGTCCTGTCCACATCCAGCGACTGATCCTGACGATCCTGATTTTGAGGTGCGTGCGTGTGCGCTCACGGTGGAATCCATGATCCGCCTGGGTTGTCTCCAGTCGTCCAGTCAAAACCGCTAAGGGTATTCCAAAATGCATTGCCATCTCCATTCCATCCACAAATCGACTTCGCCTCCATCTACTCCATCTATTTGCAATGCACGACCCCCAAAGAAGACTGCCCAAACGTATTCGATCCAAGTCTTCTGCTTTCTCGCGCTTTTAGCGGTCAGCGCCTGCGGCAAGGACAGTCCAACCGGACCCACCGGACCGGCAAACGTAGTCGTGACGCCAGAATCGGTTACGTTGACCGCGATCGGTCAGACCGTGCAACTCGACGTGCAGGTGCATTACGAGGCCGGCGCAACCCTGTCGGGACACACGGTAGTCTGGGCGAGCCGGAATCCATCCGTTGCATCCGTGAATAGCGGAGGGCTCGTCACCGCGCTCACCAACGGGACGGCTGATATCACGGCCTCCGCGGGGCAGAAACAGGGAAAGTCGACGGTTACGGTATCCCAGTCGTCGCGGACGATAACCATCGAGCCGTCGTCGGTAACGTTGACTGAGGCCGGCGAGACCGTCAGGCTGAAGGCCGCGGTGCTGGACGAAAACGGCCGAGTAATCGAAGACGCGGCGCTGAATTGGGCGATCAGCGACGAGACGGTGGCGACCGTTGGCGACGACGGTACGGTTACGGCCGTGCGAAGCGGCAGTGCGGTCGTTACAGCCAACTCCGGCGAGGTTTCGGCCGGCGTGACCGTATCGGTGTCCATCGTGATTACCGATCGCACCACGCTGATCGATTTCTACCACGCGTTGGATGGACCGAATTGGGAGGACGCTGAAAACTGGCTGAGTGAAGAACCCTTGAGCGAATGGCTCGGCGTAACGACCGACGCCAACGGAAGGGTGATTCGGCTGGAACTGCGATCGAACGAACTGTCAGGCAGCTTGCCCGCAAATCTCGTCCATCTCGCCCAGTTGAGGGAACTCGATTTAGCGGGTAACCAGGTATCGGGCGCCATCCCGGTCGAGCTTTCCCGGCTCGACGAATTGAGGTACCTCGATCTGGCTGCCAATGAGTTTTCCGGATCCGTCCCCGAAGAGCTGGCTCTGCTCGCCAACCTGGAGGTGCTGAATCTCGGGATCAACAAATTGTCGGAATCAATACCCGCGGTACTGGGGCAGATGACCAGTCTGGAACGATTGAGCCTGGGTCAAAATCAGCTGACCGGTACGATTCCGGCGGAATTGGGCCAACTCGACAATCTGGAGCACCTGTTTTTGGGCGTGAATGCACTTACTGGAACGATTCCCGCCGAACTGGGACAACTGTCTCAGGTGGAAAACCTGCACCTGGACAGAAATAAACTGACCGGTACGATTCCGCCAGAACTGGGCAACCTGGCCAACGTTGAGATATTGCTTTTGTATGGGAATCAGTTGACCGGTACGATTCCGCCAGAACTGGGCAATCTGGGCAACCTGGAACGCATGGATCTCGATCAGAACCAGCTGACCGGACCCGTGCCTGCCGAACTGGGGCAGCTCCAGAACCTCGAGACACTTTGGCTTAGCCAGAACAAACTCTCGGGTGAAATCCCGTCGGTGCTGGGTGATCTTCCCAGGTTGCGTCTGCTGAGTCTTTTTGAAAACCAGTTGTCGGGGTCATTGCCCGTGGAACTGAGTCAACTCCCCAATCTCGAATTCCTTTACCTCCATGAAAACCAGCTGTCCGGACCCATCCCATCCGAGTTTGGACGGCTTCAGGATCTCGAGGCGCTGTACCTCTCTGACAACGAACTGTCCGGGACCATCCCATCCGAGCTGGGACGGCTCGACGATCTCGAAGTAATGCATCTCCAGGACAATCAGTTCACCGGCATGATACCCGATGCGTTTTCGGGCCTTTCGGACGTCACCCAACTTTTTTTTCAGGAAAATGACGGTCTGTGCCTGCCGAGCACCCCGGCTTTGCTGAACTGGGTCGACGGCCTGGAGGAATGGATTGGGTCGCGCTGTGACGAAGCCGGCTTTGCCGAGGGACTGTTCATGGTTGGTGAAGGCACCGACCGGCTGTATAGACTGAATCCGAACACGGGGGAAGCCAAAACCGTGGGAGAAGCCGTGCGATTCGGCGTCGACGAGTACCAGCCCTACGGTCTGGCCGTGCATAACGGCACGTTGTACATGACAGGCGGATGGAACGCGGCCCTGTACACGCTGGATCCTGAAACGGGCGTGGCGACCCGGGTCGGCGACGCTCTAGAATTCGGGGTCGGCGAATCTCAGCCTATGGGTCTCGCGTCCCACGACGGTACGCTGTACATGGCCGGCGGGACGAACACCAGGCTTTACGCGCTGGATACCGTGACGGGGGAAGCCACCCCGGTCGGCAACGTCTTGGAGTTCGGGGTCGGTGAAAACCACCCCTTCGGCCTTGCATCCCACGAAGGCGGACTGTTCATGGTCGGCTACAACTCGGCCCGGCTATACGTGTTGAACCCCGCCACCGGGATCGCGACACCCGTTGACGACGCGGCTGACTTCGGCGTAGGAGAAGACCTGCCGACCGGGCTGACGTCACATCGAGGCGTGTTGTACCTGGCCGGCGGATGGACCGCTAAACTGTATACGCTGGACGCGGAGACGGGCATCGCATCGCCGGTCGGGAATGAAGATGAGGACGTCAGTCAATTCGGCGTCGATGAAGACGCTCCGACGGGGCTGGCCTCGCTCATGCGGGAGGTATCTGCGCGGAGGACCGTACCTGTAGTGAATGTGATTAAGGAGTGAGGTATTCTCATATGCATTTCCACCATCCATCCAGTTGCCTAACGGATTCATCACCGCCTGCCGATGATCTACGGCACGTGAAGAGGACCACCCGCAGGAGTCCGATTCTCATCCTCGGCTTTCTCACCATGTTTGCCCTGGCCGCCTGCGGTAAGGACAGTCCCACCCGATCGACCGGACCGGCGAAGGTCGTCGTGACGCCGAACACGGTTACGCTGACGGCGATCGGCCAGTCCGTGCAGCTTGACGCGCAGGTACAGGACGAGGCTGGAGCGACCCTGTCGGGACAGGTGGTGGTCTGGTCGAGCCGGAATCCTTCGGTGGCGTCCGTGAGCAGCGGAGGACTCGTCACCGCGATCAGCAACGGCACGGCGGATATCGCGGCCACAGTGGGACAGAAACAGGGGAAATCTACGGTTACGGTATCCCAGGCGGCGCGAACGGTAACGGTCGAGCCCTCTTCGGTAACGCTTACAAGGGCTGGCGAGACCGCCAGGCTGAAGGCTTCGATTCTGGACGAAAACGGCCGCGTCATTGATGACGCGGCGGTGAAATGGGCGATCAGCGACGCGTCGGTGGCGAGCATAGGCGACGACGGCCTTGTCACGGCCGTCAGGAGTGGGAGCGCGGTCGTTACCGCTACCTCCGGCGAGGTTACGGCCAGCGTGAACGTTACGGTATCTATCGATATCAGCGATCGCGCCACGCTTACCGATTTCTACCATGCGTTGGACGGTGTGAACTGGAATGAGAGCGAGAGCTGGCTGAGTGAAGAACCCCTGACCGAATGGCACGGCGTAACGACCGACGCCAACGAAAGGGTGATCCGGCTGGAACTGCGGTCCAACAACCTCTCGGGCAGGCTACCCGCAAACCTCGTCAATCTTGCCCAGCTGAGGGAACTGGATCTGGCGGACAACCAGGTGTCCGGCGTCATCCCGGTCAATCTCTCCCAGCTGGACGAACTGAGGATCCTCGATCTGGGCGCCAACGAGATGTCGGGCACCGTGCCTGATGAGCTTGTTTCGCTTTCCAACCTGGAAGTGTTGAATCTCGCAAACAACGAACTGTCAGAATCGATTCCCACGGTACTGGGGCAGATGACCAGCCTCGAGCGACTGGACCTGGGTGGCAATAGTCTGACCGGTACGATTCCAGCGGAACTGGGTCAACTCGTCAATCTCGAGTTTCTGAACCTGCACAGAAACGAACTGGCCGGATCGATACCGGCCGAGTTGGGGCTGTTGTCAAATCTGGAACTCGTGCACCTGGACAGGAATAAACTGACTGGTTCGATCCCGCCGGAACTGGGCGACCTGACCAGCCTGGAGGATTTGCTTCTGTGGGGGAACCAGTTGTCGGGGACGATTCCGGTAGAATTGAGTCAACTGACCAATCTGCATCGTATGGATCTCGATGAGAACGAGCTATCCGGACCGATACCCGACGAACTGGGACAGCTCCAGAACCTCGAGATACTTTACCTCAACTCCAACAAATTCTCCGGCGAGATCCCGGCGGCGCTGGGTGAACTTCCCAAGCTGCGTCTGCTTATCATGCGTGGGAACCAGCTATCCGGACCCATTCCGCCAACGCTGGGTCAACTGAGCAATCTCGAGTTTCTCTATCTTTATGACAACGAGTTGTCCGGTCCCATTCCATCCGAACTGGGACGTCTCCAGGACCTCGAAGGGCTGGCGCTGCACGACAACGAACTGACCGGGCCCGTTCCGTCCGAGCTGGGACGACTCGACGATCTGGAACAATTGTACCTCAGTGACAATCAGCTCACCGGCTTGATACCCGATACGTTTGCGGGCCTTTCGGACATCACCAATTTTTACTTTCATGAAAATGACGGTCTGTGCCTGCCGAGCACCCCGGTCCTGCTGAACTGGGTGGACGGCCTGGATGATTGGAACGGGTCGCGGTGCGACGAAGCCGGCTTCGCCGAGGGGCTGCTCATGGTGGGCAAAGGCGCCGACCGGCTGTACAAATTGAATCCGAACTCGGGGGAAGCCAAACCGGTGGGAGAAGCCGTGCGATTCGGCGTCGACGAGTACGAGCCCTACGGTCTGGCCGCACATGACGGCACGTTGTACATGACGGGCGGATGGAACGCTGCGCTGTACACGCTGGATCCAGAAACGGGCGTGGCCACACGGGTCGGCGACGCCGTGAAATTCGGGGTTGACGAACCCCAGCCCTTCGGCCTGGCGTCCCACAACGGAACGCTATACATGGCCGGCGGGACGAATTCCAGGCTTTACGCGCTGGATACCGTGACGGGAGAAGCTACCCCGGTCGGCGGCGCCGTGGAATTCGGGGTCGGTGAAGACCAACCCTTTGGCCTGGCATCCCACGAGGGCGATCTGTTCATGGTCGGCTACAACTCGGCCCGGCTATACGTGTTGAATCCCGCCACCGGGACCGCGTCCCCCGTTGGCGACGCGGCCGACTTCGGTGTCGGAGAAGACCTGCCGACCGGGCTGACGTCACACAGGGGCGTGTTGTACATGGTCGGCGCGTGGACTGCTGAACTCTATACCCTGAACGCGGTGACAGGGATGGCATCGCCGGTCGGGAATGAAGATGAGGAAGTAAGTCAGTTCGACATCGATGAAAATGCTCCAACGGGGCTGGCCTCGTTGGAACGGGAATCATCTTCGCCTCGGAGAACTGTGCCGGTTTTGAAATTGTTTAAGGAGTGATGTTTATCTTTCGGGGTAAACCATTACAGAATCGCGAATCACGTCGAAACAGTAGGCGTCCCCGAATGGATTGAAGGTCTGACCGATGACAAGAAAGTGGCTCTGGCTGGCAGGCGGCGCCGTTCTGGTCGTGCTCGTTGCTATCGTCACTTTCATGTTCTGGTTCGATCCGGCGCGGCGCACTACCGCGCCGGAATTTTCAGGATTGAGCCGAACCGTTTCCGGGAATACGCTTCTCTCACAATCTGATCCGCCCGTGCGAATGACCTTTGACGAGGGCTTCGAGTACATCGGCGGGCAGAAGTTCGTGCTCTACGGCACGGCCGATGTCGAGCAGCACTTCTTTGTCGAAGAACATGCGGACGGTACCCTGAAGAGCTTCTTCTGGATCCAGTTCGAAGGCTTCCTGCCCGATAACGACTACACCTATGATTATACCGGATCTCCGTTGCGACTGCAGATCGGGGATTTCGATTTCTATACCGACACCGCGGCCGGAGCATCCAATCGGTTTATGCGACTCGGCTGGCCCGGAACCGACGGCTATCTCGCCCGCAAGTTCGCGGCGGACAAAGGCTATGCCATGCCGGACGACTACGCCTACGCGCGGCTCGTTCACATTCCGGACGACCTGAGCCGCAAAGAACTGCTGATCATCTTCATGGATGACCTGGCGCCAACGGGTTGGACCGGCGAATCATTGCGAGAGGGTGGGGAGCACGAGGACCGATGGTCCGAGGTCGAGGCTGCTCATCTTGACCGGATCAAGCGGTTGATGTCGCTGTCTCGTCCCGGGTGACGCTGAACAAGCGCAAATGTCGAGTGCTGTGCCTTTGTGTGTTTAAGTAAGCGTACGAAGGCGGTACATAGCGTACCGATCCAATAAAGGAGCCGGGCCGTGCGTTCACTGAGTCTTCAGGGATTGCCCGACAAGAGAAGGCAGAAGGTCCTCGTGCGGGATTGGCCGGACCTGAAAGGGCCATCGGGCAACGAAGTAAAGACCAGAACGATATACTCGGGCGTGACGAACGGTACGGAACGCAATCAGTTGACTGGCGGCAATTACGCGCCCGCCGATGCCGATCTGCCCACCGGGGGCAACGGCTACCAGAACGTGGGGAAAGTCATCGTGGTCGGGCCGGACGTCCGCGAACTGAAGGTCGGCGATGTGCTGTTTATGAGCGCGGTCCACGCCGAGTATGCCGTGATGCCGGAAGACGGCCTGCTCGTGAGGCTGCCCGGTACGATGGAACTTACAGAGGCCGCCCTGCTGGGCATATGCAGCGTTGCCATGCGTACCTGCCGCAACGCCGAACTAAGCGTGGGCGAACGCGTGTTGATCGTAGGCGCGGGTATCCTCGGACAGGTCGCCGTGCAGGTCGCCGCCGGCATGGGCGCGCGCGCTACGATCTGCGACATCGATGGGGGGCGGTTGGCGATCGCGAGGGAGATCGGCGCGGCGGAAACCGTGCTGGACGTTTCGGGGGAGCAATGGAATCAGAACGTCGATGAGGCCTCATTTGACGTCGTGATGGATTTCGCCGGCGTTCCGGGTATGGAAGACCAGCTGATTTCCGCGTTGCGTCCGCGAGGCAGGGTGCTGTTCATCGCCGGCCGGGACAAAGTGACGTATACCTTCAACCTGGGGCAGGGCCGTGAGGTCCGTATAAGGCAGAACAGCCATTTTGATCGAGACGACTTACACAACACATGCCGCCTGGTCGCCAGGGGGTCGATAAAGATCAGACCGCTGATCCGCGATGTCGTCCCCGTCAGCGAAGCTAAAAGGATTTACGACACCTTGCGGGACACCCCCGATCAGTTGATGGGAACGGTGTTTGCGTGGTAGATGTGCGAGTATCCGTAAGTACGCAACTTTCAGTTAAACCTGGAGGAATACCACGGATGGCCGACACCGGAGTCTCTGTGACCATGACGCCCTCCCATCCTGGAGACTTCATTCGTACGGAGATCATCGACGAACTGGACCTCAGTGTCACGAAGGCTGCCGAGATTCTCGGCGTCCGAAGGGCAACGCTTTCCGCACTGCTGAATGGCAATGCGGCGCTATCGGCGGAGATGGCCCTTCGGATCGAGAAGGCCTTCGGCGTGAACATGGACATGTTATTGAGGATGCGGGCGTGGTACGACGCGGCACAAATGCGCGCTCGCGCGGGTGAGATCGACGTGCAGCGTTATATGCACCACTCGGAGTGATAGGACCCGACCGATACCATGACACTCATTACCGTGGTCAGGGCTCTTAATCGAACTCGTATTAGGAGGGGATCTTTTCTTCGAATGCTACGGTCGGTATCTACGTGGGGCTTAAACTCCTCGGGTTGGATTCGAACCAACAACCTAGTGGTTAACAGCCACCCGCTCTGCCATTGAGCTACCGAGGAAAATGGCGTTTACAACAGCAACGAAATATAGAGCGCAGACGCCTTTGTGTCAAGTGGATTGTAGTTAATCATCCGAGTCCAGAACCCCTCGCAGCAACTCCTTACTGAAGGTCCCCCGGGTCACCTCGGCCACGGGTCCGGTCAGCGTCAGGTTGAACGCTTCGTTAACATCGACAACCAATGTTCCGCCCGCTGAATCCACGGTCACCGGAGCCGTTACCAATCCCAGTCGAACCGCCGCGCTCGCGGCCGCGCAGGCGGACGAACCGGATGACGGCGTTTCGCCGGCGCCTCGTTCCCAGATCAGGATGCGGATCGAATTCGGACCGGTAATTTCGGCCAGTTGAACGTTGGTTCTTTGGGGGAAGATAGGGTGGGTTTCGAGCGCGGGACCCAGCCGCAGCAGATCGTCGCGACGCCAAGGCAGATCGGGGCGTTGCGACAGCGGGTCGTCTCGACCCCAACGCCGACCCCGAGGATGAAACACGACACAGTGTGGATTACCTACGCTCACACCGGTGAAGGTCAGTTTTTCGCCGGCGACATGGATCGGCTGATCGATCAGTTCGCCGCCCGCGGAATTCGCCCGTTCGGCCAATTCATCGACTTCAAGGGTACAGGGCAGTGCTTCCGGTCTGAAGGTCGCCTTGCCCATGTGCACGGTCGCACCGGAAACCGCCCCGGTCGCGCGGGAGACCGGTCCGTTCTCACCGTCGGCGCCAATCTCCCTGGCCTCGTCCTCCGCGCCTTGAAGGTCATGCTGTGTCACGACCCGGACCGTGCCGCCAGGTGTCTCCACCGTGAACTTCCTCTTACGAGTCCGTCCCGTGGCGTGCAGATAGCAGGCGAAAATCCTCAGCCCGTTGCCCGAGGTTTCCGCCTCGCTGCCGTCCGGGTTCCAGATCCGCACGCCGAAGTCCGCCGAACTGGATTCCTCGAGGGTCAGGACGCCGTCGCTTCCTATGCCCTTCCGGCGATCACAGATTCTGGAGATCCGTGTGGGCGTCAACTCAAAGGTCAGTTCGTCGGGATCCAGGACGATATACTCGTTGCCCAGGCCATGACCTTTGAAGAAACCGTTCTTCATGCATAGTCCGGATCAGAAACTGTACATCATGTTCAGGCTGGCGCCGATCATCGAGAGTTCATCGGTATTGACGTTGTACAGTACATCGAAACCCCGTCCCACCGATGGTGCATGACTGCGGAGCTGCGTCCACGGTTCCTCGTCATCGAATTCGCTGAACTTCGCCCAACGGACCTTTGCCCCGATCCCCAGGTTGTCGCTGAGGGCGTAATCCACGCCCACGACGGCCTGATAGGCGGCCAGGAGATCGTTCATCTTGTGCCGGCCGATGGTCGTGGTCCCGGCGAGCCGCGCTTTGCGCTCCGGATGCAGGAAGGTCGTGATCGCAGCCGGGTCGTCATTGCGTTTGAATCTTCCGTAGTAGTCGAGCGAAGTGCTGGAAAGCCCCACGCCGACCCCGATGTAGGGCGTGTAAGGCGAGTTGCTCTTGAACTCGTAATACACGTTGGCGAAGACGCTGTGCGAAAGCAGGTCTTCGAGCCCGCCATCGATGATTTCAATCTCCTGCTGCTGTTTCTCCTGGGTCACCGCGTCCAGAATCTGGCTTTCGCCTTCGCCGCGCTTATAGGTCGTAGTCCGGTAGAGATACTCGCCCTCGAACCGCAGGTCGTTCCAGGTGTAGCCAAGGGCGAGTACGCTCTGGACGCCGTTTCCCCAGCCGACGTCGTGCGTCCATTCCGCGGGCGGCGGCGCGCTCGCGCACTCATCGGGCCGCGTCTCGGCCAGACCCGGGTTGGACAGCTTGTCGCACCGTGTGCCCCAGTCGTTGTCCCTGACATCGAGGGTCAGGCCCGGGGCCACCGCGAACCCGAGATTGGTGCGCAGATACCAGCCGTCCTGGGCGGATGCCGAGGTAAAGGTCTGTGCGGATACCTGGGCGGTTGCCTGTCCGGTGGAAGAAGCCACCGCCAGGCAAAGGGCCAACGTAGTGATACCGAGTTTCATAAGTTGGACTCCTTATGGTGTGGAGAGAGGGTCCCCGGATGCTAATGTGCCAGTCGGTTGGGTCGCGTATCACGGCACGTCGCCGTATCCGGTCGCCGGGGAGACGAACCAATGTTTATACGACAGTGGCGATTTAATACTTCAATGTTTTAACAAACTGACTCGAGTCGCCTCACGCGTCAAGCATGGGCCGATCGTCACGCCGCGGTCGGCGGATCCAGGCCGCTCCCGGTTTCCTCGACCACGAGATCCACCACGGCCTGCAGGGCTTCCTCCTCCGAATCCCCTTCGAGGCGGCGCAGCCGGTAGTGGTCGATCTGGCGGTCCGACCCGGTGCCGTACCGGATGAGGTCGAGGATGTGGCGCAGTTGGTCCTCGCACCCCAGGGCGCACGCGTCTTCGGACAGCTTTTTGACCAGGGATTCGGCGTACTCGTCAATATCCATACGGCCCGAGCCCTCCGTGTCGCCCAGGAAGGCCACCACGCCGTACCGCTGGGCGAGCCAGCAGTTCTCCTTGATCAGCTCCGTCGGCGGTTCCGGCGGAAGACGATCTTCCAGGTCGAGACGCAGCAGATACCGCACGAGACAGGTATAGAGCGCCACGACGCACATGGCGTCGTCCACGGTCTGGCAAATGTCGCAGATGCGCAGTTCCAGGGTGGGGAAGGCCTTGGAGGGGCGGATGTCCCACCAGAGCTCGCTGCTGTCCTGGATGAACTCCATCCGCTTGAAGTCTTCGACCAGCTTCTCGAATTCCTCCCAGGAGTGCAGTGGCCCGGGCAGCCCCGTGCGCGGCATGCTGCCGAAGAGGGTCAGGCGGTAGGACTTGAACCCGGTCTCCCGCCCGCTGCTGAAGGGCGAGGAAGCCGAGAGCGCGTGGAGCAGGGGCAGGTAGCGGCGCATGGCCGTCATCACCCGGACGCGGCTGCCGCCGTCGCCGAAACCCGCGTGGATGTGCATCCCGCCCACGAGCAGTTCCCGGACGGCCTGCTGGTAGGTCATGGCGAACTGTTCGTAGCGCCGTCCAGCCGTGACGACCTGGTTGTGCCAGGCCGCGAACGGATGGGTGGAAGCGGCCAGCACCGCGGCGCCGTGCTGCGTGGCCGCGTCGATGACGAGGCGGCGGGTCTCGATGAGGGCCGAATGGACGTCCGCAACCGATGAGCAGACCCGGGTCGTGGTCTCGATCTGGGACCGGAGGAACTCGGCCACGACCTTGTGGTCACCGCGGTGCTTGTTACATTGCTCGAAGATGCGCGGGTCCGGATCGGGCAGCAGATCGCGCGTTTCCGGGTCGATCAGAAAGAACTCTTCCTCGACGCCGAGTGTGATGGAAAGGGGGTCTGCGGTGGTGCCTTGTGCCATGGTTCCTCCCGGGCTGGATTCCGGGAAGATTTTACATGGCGGGGTAAATTGAGTCAACGTGTATCTTGGTTGGTCACACGACGATATCGGTAAAGCTTAACGACCCCTGTAAGCATCCTCACGAGTAGCTACGCGTACTACGAGTATGATGAGGTCTTCGTTGCTAACTTCGTAAAGCACACGATAGTCGCCCACTCGGATTCGTCGGATTCCACGATACTCACCCTTTAAAGAACTGCCAGAGAGAGGATGTTCTTTGAGGTGATCGATTGCGCGAATAACTCGGACACGATCGTTTGAAGTAATATGCGCCAGCTCTTTGGCAGCACTTTTCTTAATGCGAATCGAGTAGCTCATTCCTGACCTTGTCCCAATCGAGCACGGGATCGGAAGGGTCGCGGAGTCGTTCGATCGCTACGCTGAGGTCACTATAGTCCTCTAGATACCGCTCAAGCGCCTGGCGTACGAGAGCGGCTCGACTTCGTTTGAGTTCCGCGGCCGCTGCATCAAGTGCTTCAACCAAGTTGTCCGGAACTCTTGCGGTAATTTGACTCATTTAGGAGCACCTTGACTTTAGTTGCATTGGATTAATGTCAGTTAATTACATTGGAATTAGATAACTTCAAATTTACTACCCTGTCAACAAAAACCTGCCGTTTGGACAAACACCCTATCAAGTTGACACTTCATGACTTATGGGCTAACTTGAACAAACCCCAAAGGCAGATCCCGATTTTAAGCGCGTTGCCCGCTTTATTAAACGCTCACCGCGTCGAGTACATGATCGTCGGTGGACATGCTTTGGCCCTGCACGGTTCGCCACTGTTCACCGGGATCTGACGGACCTGGAAACGCTTGAAGGGACCTGAAGTGGTCCCAACAGACGTGGTGAAACGATCCCAAAAAGGAAACACCCATGCGACCCGTACTCTTACTTCTGCTGGTTTCCTGTCTATTCACCGGGAAAGCAAGCGCACAAGGTTCATTTGAAATTGAAGGGCATTCATCCATTGCGTTGGAAGACCTGGGTGCTCTGGTGGACGGAACGGGATTCGGCGGATTCGTAGCGGTGACCTATCCTTTCACGTCTTCGGATATGCTCGACTTGGTCGGCAAGACCGGTTTCAATCACTATGGTACCCGCAAAGGAGAACTCCTCAACGAGGGCGATATCGTGAATGACATCGATTCGGCATATCAGGGTATACCAATCCTCGGAGGCGTCCGGCTGTATTACGGCGAGTCCAGGTTTTTTTATATCGAAGGACTTCTGGGTGTGGAAATCAAAAGGCGGGAAGACTTTGACAATTACGACTTGATGGTCAAGAGCTACTCTACAGATCCGCTTGCATCCATCGGGGTCGGTATAAACGCCTGGCGGGACTTCGCCCTGGTCGCATCCTTTGGCATGAGTAACGATTTGTGGAGGTATGTGAATCTAGGCGTTGCGTATCGTTTCGGGGGATGATCGATCACAGGTTTGGGTATCGACCACCGGTCACCACGGGGCAAAGTAAAAACGCGGGACTCACTTCGAGCCCCGCGTTTTTTTATTGTACTTCAACTACCGAAGCCTTGGCCAGGTTGATCCTCGGCCTGCGGCAATCCCACCCTCAGTTCACCACCTCGTAGTCCGCGTCGATGGCGCCGTCTTTCTTCTTTTTCTGCGCCTGCGGATCGCCACCCTGCTGGGCGCCCGGCGGCGGACCCTGCGGACCGTCCTGCGGACCCTCGGAGCCGGTAGCACCGCCCGCCTCGCCCGCCTCGCCCGCCTGGGCGGCGGCCTGCTCGGCCTGGGCCTGCTGGTAGAGGACTTCCGCCAGCTTCTGGGAGGCCTGGGTCAGCTTCTCGGTAGCCGCCTTGATGGCAGCCGGGTCGCTGCCCTCCAGGGCCGTCTTCAACTCGGCCAGGGCCGAATCGATGGCGCCTTTGTCCTCAGCGGAAAGCTTGTCGCCGTGTTCCTCCAGCGACTTCTCCGTCGAGTACACGAGCTGGTCGGCCTGGTTGCGGGCTTCCACCTCTTCCTTCTTCTTCGAGTCCTCGTCGGCGTGCGCCTCGGCGTCCTTGACCATCTTGTCGATCTCGGCTTCCGACAGTCCGCTGGACGCCTCGATGCGGATCTGCTGCTCCTTGCCCGTGCCCATGTCCTTGGCCGAGACGTGGAGAATGCCGTTCGCGTCGATGTCGAAGGTCACCTCGACTTGCGGCATGCCGCGGGGCGCCGGCGGGATGCCGTCCAGGTGGAACTTGCCCAGCGTCCGGTTGTAGAGGGCCATGTCGCGCTCGCCCTGGAGGACGTGCACCTCCACCGAAGGCTGGTTGTCCGCCGCGGTGGAGAAGACCTGGCTCTTCTTCGTGGGGATCGTCGTGTTCCGGTCGATGAGCCGCGTGAAGACGCCGCCCAGGGTCTCGATGCCCAGGGACAGCGGCGTGACGTCGAGCAGGAGCACGTCCTTCACGTCGCCGGACAGCACCGCGCCCTGGATCGCCGCGCCGATGGCCACGACTTCATCCGGGTTCACGCCGCGGTTGGGCTCCTTGCCGAAGAGTTCCTTGACGATCTCCTGCACTTTCGGCATGCGCGTCGAGCCGCCCACGAGCACCACTTCGTCGATGTCCGAAGCCGAGAGGCCCGCGTCTGAAATCGCCTGCCGGCACGGCGCCACCACCCGCTGAATGAGCGGGTCCACGAGTTGCTCGAGCTGGGCCCGCGTCACGGTGCGGTTCAGGTGCTTGGGACCGGAGGCGTCCGCCGTGATGAAGGGCAGGGCCACTTCCGTCTGTCCCGCGGTAGACAACTCGCACTTGGCCTTCTCGGCCGCTTCCTTGAGCCGCTGGAGGGCCATGGCGTCGCCGCGGAGGTCGATGCCCGCCTCCTTCTTGAACTCGTCCGCAAGGTAGTCCACCACCGCATCGTCCAGGTCGTCGCCACCCAGATGGGTGTCGCCGTTGGTCGCCATGACCTCGAAGACGCCGTCGCCGATTTCGAGGATCGAAATGTCGAAGGTGCCCCCGCCGAGATCGAAGACCGCGATCTTCTCGTTGCTCTTCTTGTCGAGCCCGTAGGCCAGCGACGCGGCCGTCGGCTCGTTGATGATGCGCTTGACGTCCAGGCCCGCGATGCGGCCGGCGTCCTTGGTGGCCTGGCGCTGGCTGTCGTTGAAATAGGCCGGCACCGTAATCACGGCCTCGTCCACGGTCTCGCCCAGGTAGTCCTCGGCCGTCTGCTTCATCTTCTGCAGGACCGCCGCGGAGATCTCCGGGGGCGAGTACGACTTGTCGCCGATTTTTATGCTGACCTGGCCGTTCGCACCTTCCACCACGCTGTAGGGCATGCGGGTGCGCTCGTCGGGCACCTCTTCGAAGCGGCGTCCCATGAAGCGCTTGACGGAGTAGACCGTCGCGTCCGGGTTCGTCACCGCCTGCCGCTTGGCCGTGGCGCCGACGAGCCGCTCGCCGTCTTTCGAAAAGCCCACGACGGAGGACGTGGTCCGGCTGCCTTCCGCGTTCGGCACCACGGTCGGCTCGCCGCCCTCCACCACCGCCACGCAGGAGTTGGTCGTGCCCAGGTCGATTCCAATGATCTTGCCCATGTGTTTCGCTCCTTAGAAACGGGTAAAGCCCGCCTCCGCGTGGAGACGAGCCGTGCCCGCTTTCGTGATGAGGCGGGTGCTCCCGCCCCGGGATTTACCGGCCCCGCTTGGACCCGCTTGGCCCCGCTTGGACCCGCTTGGATCCGTCCAGTCCCCCGGTTGGAGGACCGGCCGGGTTCGTCCGGATCTCAACCAACAGTTATCGGAATCTGCCTGGGCTGCGCCTCCTTCGACTTCCGCAGCGTGAGCGTCATGACGCCGTCCTTGTACGTGGCGTCGATCGATTCGGTATCCACGGCGTCCGGCACCGGAAACGCGTGCTCGAACTTACCGTGGGAACGCTGTTCCGCGTCGCCGTTGAGACCGAAGGGACTCTTGCGCTCCCCGCTGATGGTGAGCACGCCCTTTTCCAGGTTGATCGAAACGTCCTCCGAAGCCACGCCCGGAAGGTCGACCGCGACCAGGAAGGCGTCCTCGGTCTCGTGGGTGTCCACGCGAGGCGACCAGCGGGCCGGGAATCCGGACCGCAGCGGAAACGGCCGGAACATGCCGTCGAGTTCGGCTCGCAGGTTATGCAGGTTAGCCAGCGGGAAAATGGTCGTCGCTCTCATGATGCTCCTCCTTTTATAGTTACCAACTGACCTCTTCACCAACTCTTTACAATCTCTTTGCCGCCTTTCGGAACCGAATGGCCATCGCCGGCGTACATTAGTTTAGATACGCGGGCGATGCGGCAGATCCGGTATCTGCAACATAGATAGCGCAAAGACCGTGCCAGTTGGAAAGAATGCATCCGAAAGTAAGTTAGGAGAGCACTGTAAGTCGTTGATATTGAGCTGGTTAGTCTGTTTTAAAAAAAAGCGCAAGATTTGCGTGGTGGAAATTGACTAATCAGAGTAAGAGCAGTAAGCGCACATCGAATATGCCAAATTGGCAGAACATGACAAAATGGCATATCGCGACTGCCAACATTAAAACATGCGCAACAGGGCTGGCAGGGAGGTGATACGGTATGAAACTGACCACGAAGATCCAGGTCAGAGATGACGAGTCACTCGATTTGTACCTGAAAGAGATCGGCGATACGGAACTGCTCACACCCGAGGATGAGGAGGATCTGGCCCGCCGCATCCGTGACGGCGACGAGAAGGCGCTGGAGACCATGATTCACGCGAACCTGCGTTTCGTCGTCGTGGTGGCCAAGCAGTACCAGAACCAGGGCCTGGCCCTTTCCGATCTGATCAGCGAGGGGAACATCGGCCTGATGAAAGCCGCGAAGCGGTTCGACGAGAAGAAGGGGTTCAAGTTCATCTCCTACGCGGTCTGGTGGATCCGGCAGGCGATCCTCCACGCGCTGGCCGAGCAGGCCCGGTTGATCCGGCTGCCCGTCAACAAGATCGAGGAACTGCGCCGGATCGAGCGTTCCATCAAGAAGCGTGAGGCCGAAATGGCCCAGGCTGGGGAAGCTTCCGAAGACGGCGTCGACGAGGGCGAAACGCGGAGTTACGGCAAGGGCCGCCATCCCGCCCTGCCGGAATGGGCAAGCACGCCGCTTTCGCTGGACGCGCCGGTCGGCGACCAGGATGCCTATACCCTGATGGACAGGCTCCGGGACCAGGACAGCAAGATGCCGGATGATGCACTGCAGGAAGAGCTGCTGCGGACGGAAGTGCGGCGTGCGGTTTCGAACCTGACCGATCGCGAGAGCGAGGTGTTGAACCTGTACTTCGGCCTGAACTCGGACCGGCCGTACACGCTGGAAGAGATCGGGGTTCGATTCGGCCTGACGCGGGAACGGATCCGCCAGATCAAGCAGAAGGCCATCAACAAGCTGCGCCATACCCGCCACGGCAGCCGCCTGGCCGCCTACGCGGACTAACAGCAGCCTGCGAACAAATTGCGGCGTCACGTGAACTCTTGAACGGATTTGACACAGTCCGTCTGCCATTGCCCCGGCGGGAGTTCACCGGCGCCGCTTTTTTATTGCTTATTTATCGCTGCGCTTCTCCCGCTCCATGTACATGTCGAAGTCCATCTTCTCGTACCAACCGCCTTCGACGAATCGCAGCATGGGAGCGAAGAGATCGGGGCCGTAGTATCCCTTTACGGGCAGGAGGGGACGGCCTTCCGCGGTAAGGAACCACGTGGTGGGATAGCTGCCAACCCGGAACATCAGGGCCACCTGGTATTCCGTTACGGTCTGTCCTTCGATGATCAGCGGCCGGGATGATTCCGCATTCAGTTTCACTGAGATGAAGGATTCATTCAGTTGTTTCAGGACGGCCTCGTCGCGGTAGGTCTTCTCGTTCATCCTTCTGCAGTTGGGACACCAGTCGGTGTAGAAGTTGACGACGATGAGCTTGCCGGTGTTCTTGGCCAGCGCCAGGGCCCTGTCAAGCCGTTGCCAGTCGGGTTCGGCCGGCTTTTTCTCATCGACGTCGCCAGCCGTGGCGGCCGGAACGCCTATGGTAGCACCGGCACCGAAAACCATGCAGAAAATGGCCACGAGGAAGGCCGCAAGGGCGGCTCCCGGCCGTCGGCCAGTGCATCTTTTGACGGACCGCGTTTCGATTACTACTGATTGGTCGGACGGCATGGATTGGAATCCCGGATGGGCAGGTCGTAACGGTCTGGTTTACTCGGATTCTGCTTATCGCTTTAACTTACCTGTTCCATGCCGAAAGTCAAGGCGAAACCCCTCCGCCACGTCGACGAGATAGGCCTTGTCATCCCCTCGAACGCCCCGTATTTTCTTGGAATTCGACAATCACTGGACACCTTCCGGATACATTAAGTTTCTTGTACTTCCGAAACCCCGGCGCATCCAGTGTTTCCGGTGTGCGGCGGTTTGTACGAGACGACGTCCATGACCATGCTCGAAACAACCTATCGGCAGGCCTTCGGCCGGTCGGCCGCGCTGTATGAGCGCGCGCTCGAGCGGTTCCCCAACGGGGTGACCCACGACGGCCGGTTCATGCGCCCCTTCCCGGTGTACATCGACCGTGCCGAGGGATCGCGCAAGTGGTCGGTGGAGGGCCGGGAGATCATCGACTACTGGATGGGGCACGGCTCCCTGATCCTGGGCCACAGTCATCCGGTGATCGTACAGGCGATCGCGGAGCAGGCGGCCCGGGGCACCCACTACGGCGCCTGCCACGAACTCGAGATCGAGTGGGCGGACCTGATCCGGCAGCTCATGCCCTCGGCGGAGACGGTCCGCTTCGTTTCTTCCGGCACGGAGGCCACGCTCATGGCCATCCGGCTGGCGAGGACCTTCACGGGAAGGCGCAAGGTCATCAAGTTCCGGGGCCATTACCACGGCTGGCACGACCAGGTGCTGGACGGGGTGGGAGCGGGGAACAAGCAGCCCATGCCGGGTGTGCTTCGGGAGGTGTTCGATACGCTGATCAGCCTGCCGGAGGTCAACCTGGACCGCGTGGCGGACGTCCTCAGGCGCGACAACGACGTCGCCTGCCTCATCCTCGAACCGACGGGCGCCATGTTCGGCGGCGTCGAGCTTTCCGACGACATCGTCCCGGGCCTGCGGGAGCTCACCGAGCGGCACGGCGTGATCTTCGTCATGGACGAGGTGGTCACGGGGTTCCGGTGCGCACCGGGCGGCGCGCAGGAGTATTTCGGGGTCCGGCCGGACCTGAGCACGCTGGCCAAGATCGTGGCCGCGGGCCTGAACGGCGGCGCCCTGGTGGGTCGCGCCGACATCATGGAACTGCTGGAACTTCGCGACGACGCGGAGTGGCAGACGGACAGGAAGATGCTGCACTACGGGACCTTCAACGCGAACCCCCTTTCCGCGGCCGCGGGGATCGCCATGCTCAGGCGCATCGCCGACGGCCGGGATATCGCCGTCGCCAACGAACGGGCGGCGGAGCTGCGAAAGCGCATGTCGGAGGTGCTGGCCGCCAACGGGCTGGACGCCTGGCGGGTCTACGGCTCCTTCTCCGGGTTCAAGATCCTGTCGGCGGGCACGGCCACCGCGGACCGCCGGGGCGACGCGGGCCTGCTGCACGCCATCCGGCAGGCGCTGCTCCTGAACGGCGTGGACTGCATGGGGGTCGACGGGCTCACCTCTTCGGTGCATACCGCCGAGGACGTGGAACGCACGGCCGAGGCCTTCGACGGCGCGATTTCGCTGCTGAAACAGGATGGCATAATACCTTGACAGCGATGGCGTTCGCCCGTAGGTTGCGCCGGTGCCTTAGCAACCCGTTTCAGGTTCCGATAAAACCAATCAATTCAATTCAAGGAGAGCTGAGATCATGGCGACTGAAAGAGCCGGTGCGGCGACCTTTCAAGGCAATGGATTGACCCTGGTGGGCGACGAGGTGAAGGTGGGAGACGCGGCGCCGGACTTTTCCGTGCTGGGTGATGACCTTTCCGCCGTCACGCTGGCGGATTACGCAGGCAAGGTGAAGGTCATCTGCCTCGTGCCGTCCCTCGACACACCGGTCTGCGACACCGAAATCCGCCGGTTCAACCACGAAGCAGCGGGCCTCGGCGACAACGTCGCGGTGCTGGCGGTCAGCACGGACCTGCCCTTCGCCCAGAAGCGCTGGTGCGGCGATGCGGGCGCCGACAACGTCAGGGCGCTATCCGACCATCGCGACACTTCCCTGGGCGTGGCCTACGGCGCCGTGATCAAGGAACTGCGCCTGCTGTCGCGCGCCGTCTTCGTCATCGACGCTTCCGACACCGTGCGGTACGTGCAGTACGTGACGGAAATCACCGAGGAGCCGGATTACGACGCCGCCCTGGCGGCCGCCCGCGCCGCCGTCTGATCGAGGTACTTGAGCCATGGCCGAACTCACCTATCACACCCACGCCAGTTATTCGCTGTCGGATGGCCGCCACGACCTGCTGTTCGATCCCTTCATCACGGGCAATCCTCTGGCGACGATTTCAGCGGACGACCTGAATCCCGACTACATCCTGCTGACCCACGGGCACGGCGACCATATCGGCGACGCGGTGCCCATCGCCCGGCGCAGCGGGGCGACGATCATCGCCTCCTTCGAACTCGCCAACTACTGCGAGGCCCGGGGCGCCGAGACGCACGACTTGGGGATTGGCGGTTCGTACCCCTTTCCCTTTGGACGGGTGAAGCTCACGCAGGCGACCCACAGTTCGTCGATCACCACGGACGACGGGACCATCGTGTACCTGGGCAATCCGGCGGGCATCATCGTGCGTTTCGATGGGAAGACGATCTACAACACGGGCGACACGGGGCTCTTCGGCGACATGGCCCTGATCGGCCGCCTGGAGAAGCCGGACGTGGTGATCATGCCCATCGGGGACAACTACACCATGGGGATCGACGACGCGGTGGAGGCGGTGCGGTTGATCGGCGCCGGCACCGTGATCCCGGTCCACTACAACACCTTCCCGGTGATCGAGCAGGATCCGAACGAATTCGTCGACAAGGTGGGCGACCTGGCCCGCTGCGTCGTGCTGAAACCGGGCGATTCGGTCCAGTTGTAGGCGAGACGGGAAACCAGGACCGTCGCGGCGCGTCAGTCGAACGGTCCTGCAAGCCGCGTCGCCGGACTCACTGCAGTCGCCGCAGCCGCATGGCCATCATGGGCGGGATTTCCTTGAGGTTCGCCCAGGACAGTTCGCGGTCGGCTTCCACGCTTTCGTCGAAGGCGCCTTCTTCCAGGCCGTCCAGTACGAATCCCGCTTCGAATAACATGTTCAGCAGCACCGACAGGGGCCGGTGGAAGTTTACACTGGGCACGGGCTGGCCCACGATGCCCAGTCCCTCGAAGGGTTGCGGCGTCTGGTACCGGTCGATCTTCATCCCCGCCTTCCGGATGATTTTCCCGTCCTGGTCTACTTGCTCAGCGAAGCGAACGGCGTAAGGCACCTGGAAGCACGGGTGCGTCAGGCTGTAGACGAAGACGCCGCCCGGCTTGAGGAGGCCGTGAACGGCGGCGAACATCGGACCGATCTCGGCCATGTCCATGATGGCCATGTTCGAGACGGCGGCCTCGAAGGTATTCGTTCCCAGTCCCGCCAACGCCTTCGTATCCGTCACGTCGATCACGCGGTAGTCGATGCGCGTAGCGGCTTCCCCATCCAGTAACTCCCCGGTACGCTGACGCGCCCGATCGATCATGCCCGCACTGCCGTCGATCGCCGTGACCCGGGCACCCAGTCTGGCGAGATACCGCGAGTAGTTCCCGTTTCCACACGCGATGTCGAGCACCTTGTCACCGTGCTGCACGGCAAGCAGCCGTTCCATGGCCGGCCGCACGAGCAGGTTGTGGAAATCGTTGCTCTGCTCCCCCATGTAGTCGTCCCAGAACGCGGCATTCTGGTTCCATCTTTTCTGCACTTCACCGGCCAGTTCCGGCCAGTCTGATTTGGGCATGGTCGCTCCTTTACGTTCTCGGGCTGGATATCCTAAAGAAATGAGGTGCCACCTCTCCTCTTAAGAAACCCGTCAAGAAAGTTTCTCAAGTACCGACTATTACTATAGAAACAGGTCAGAGAAGTTCAAACCTACAATCTAGGGAGTTGCAACAAGAAACCTGAGAGCAAGCTTTGCAGGTTGTCGCCGGGATTCTTAATAGCCTTCGGCCTTGATTGCTAGAGTGCCCGTACATGGAAATGTAGAATGAAGACCAGTAATGGAATACGTTCAGACTGTTCCGATTCCGAACGACGGTACGTAGAAACCAGGAACGGTAACATTTTCACCAGCACTTGTCAGACTCTGGTGAACACGGTAAATTGCCAAGGGGTCATGGGCGCTGGAATCGCATTGGAGTTCAAGCTTCGCTTGCCGGAAATGTTCGAGCAATATGTCGATAAGTGCCAGAATGGGGAAATCGACATCGGCAAATCGTGGCTGTACAAACCGCCACTAGGCTCCCACGAGGGTCGGTGGGTGCTTAATTTCCCAACAAAACGCCAATGGCGGTATCCGTCTAAGTTCCAATATATAAGAGCTGGCCTCGAAGATTTCCTGAACATATACAATTCAAAAGGTATAGAATCCATTGCCTTTCCCGTGCTCGGTGCGTCCAATGGAGGCCTCGACGAGAATGAATCATTGACCGTTATGCAGGATTACCTGGAACGGTGCGACATCCCTGTAGAAATATACCGATACGATCCAACTGCGATGGATGATCTCTTCCGTGAATTCCAACAGAAACTGTTGCCTAATCGTGACAAGTCCTTCCTGGCAAAAAGCATGGGCGTACGGGTTGACCGCTTGAGCAAAATCTTGAATGTGTTAAACGAGCAAGACAGTCCCATTAATTCCCTCAGCCAATTGGCTACGGTACCGGGTGTCGGATCAAAAACCCTGGAAAAATGCTTCCGCTACGTCATGGATTCGCCATCGCGTAACCTGGTTGCCGAGCAATCTTCCCTGTTCGATTAATCCGTCGAATATCCAGCAAGGCTATCCCGCTACACAAACACCCGCATGGGAGGGTCTTCCACCGGGAGGCCGTGTTCGGCCGCCCAGGCGCGCAGGGGCACGTCGTCGCCTTCCCAGGGCTTGCAGAAGAGCTGCGCCGTGATGGGATCCATGGTTTCAAGCACGTCGTCGGGCGGCGTGGGATGCTGCTGGGCCCACCAGCGGTAGGCGTAGCTGACGAGCAGGGCCTTGTTGGTATCGCGGGTGAAGTTGACGGCGGGCGTGTGATAGGTACTGGTGCTGAAGAGGTAGGCGTCGCCCGCCTCGAGCGCCGGCTCGACAAATTCCGGGGGGTCGAGGGCGCCCTTCTCGAAGCGCAGGGCCTCGTTCAGCCTGTGGCTGCCGGGGACGAGCATGGTCACTCCCGCGTCGGGCGATGGGAAGTCCGTCAGGCAGTAACCCACGCGGATCGCCACCGTGCCCCGGATGGGGTGGTCCGGCGTGAAGTTGTTCAGGTCGCGGTGCCAGTTCCGGAACGAGCGGCCGTCGCCGTCGGGATAGAGCGGTTCATCGGAAGCGGGTTGGGGATACTTGTAGATGAGGTGTCCCCGCATAAGGTGGATGTTGTAGGAAAGCAACTGCACCACCAGGGGTACCGTGCGGCTGTTGGTGGTGAGTTCGACCAGGGCGTCGTCCAGGGCGAGGTCGATGTAGCGGTTGGCGTAGTAGTTGTGTATGGGGCCGGCGGTCTCCATGAACCGGTCGCCGACGGCCAGTACCCGGTTTCGCAAATCGTCGTCGAGCGCGTTCTTGACGATCAGGTAACCGTGCTCCCTGAAGTGTTCCCGTTGCTCGGGGGTAAGGGGTGTGAATTCCATGGCTCTTTTTGCGAGAGATCTTCGACAGGGATCCGATCGTCCGTTTTTCGGCGCCATGCGCCAATATAGAACCCCGCACACGGCCCGTCAACGCTCCGGTTTACGAAACGTGCCGCCACCTTCCCGCGCGCCCTCCGTTCGAAGGGCTGCCAACACCCGAAACCGCGTATTCCGAGCCGCCCCCATCCTTCCAGCAAGCCGTTGACACCCGTTCCCGGCGGGTATATGTTCTTGCCGTTTCTCCGTAGTCCAGGCGACCGCGCCTGACGTTTCAACTGACCCGCCAGACCAGATCTCCGGGAGCATTCCATGCCGAGGAACACCGCCGTTTCGATCACTACGCCCATGCCTCCGCCGTCGTGGGCGTTGCTCGAACGCGAACTGATCCGGGCCAACAACGACCACACGCGCGTTTTCTTCGACCGGTACTTCGACGAGCGGGGCTACCTACTTTGCGTCGAGCGCTGGGGCGCCCTGGACGGCCCCGACGACGCCATCGAGAACCTCACCAACGTGCCGGCGCTCTACCTGATCGGGGGATCGGACGACCTGCTCGCCATGTGCCAGCAGGCCCAGGAAGGCCATTTGCGCCAGTACACCGAGGCGAAGACGGAGGAGGTCGCGTTCGCCCGCGAGGGCATGTACTACCGGGAGTTTCCGGTGATGTTCGACTGGGCCCATCACCAGGAGGGCAACGCGGTGACCGGGACTATAGGACTGTGCGATCCCGGCGACGGCCGGCATATCCGGCGGCTCAAGCGGTTCGCGGGTTTCTTCATGGAAGGCGACGACCTGCCCGGTCAGATCGAAACGCCCAACTGGGACCCGGAGCACAGGCTCATCCGCAGCATGTTCAACGGCAGTCGCGGATCGCTTCTGCGCAGGACCACGCCGCTTGACTGGGCAGGCGACCGCATCGAGGACGGTCGTTTCATCCTGGCCCACGGGGAACGGCACTACCAGGACATGCTGGACCACTACATCGGTTACGAAGACGTGGCCGGCGACCATCCGTTGAACCTGGCGGCCACCTGCATGGCCTTCAACGCATACGTCCATACGAAGGATTCCAGGTACCGGGACTGGTTGCTCGCGTACGCCGACGCCTGGGTGGAGCGTACCCGGGCGAACGGCGGGATCATCCCGTCGAACATCGGGCTGGACGGCACGATCGGCGGCGCCGCGGGCGGACGCTGGTGGGGCGGCGTCTACGGCTGGGCCCATACGACGATCACGCCCCACACCGGCGAACCCAAGAGCCGCCTCGGGGTCGCCCGCTGCCTGGACGGATTCGGCAACGCGCTCATGCTCACGGGCGACCGGCGCTACCTGGAACCCTGGCGCACGACCCTGGACGGCGTGAACGCGAACAGCAAGGTGATCGACGGCGTGGAGATGTATCCCCGCATGCACAATGACGACGGCTGGTACGAGTGGGAGACCGAACCCTACGACGACGGTGCGCTCGACATCTACTACTGGTCCATGGACGAGGCGGACCGCGGCCGGGTGAGCAGTCCCTGGATCGAATTCCTCGAAGGGAACAACCCCGGCTATCCCGACGAAATCCTGCAGCGGGACATCGGCGTCGTACGCAAGAAGGTGCAGGATATGTACGGGGATCCCACCACGCCCGACACGCGCCTGTCCGACAACCCGAACGCTTTCCGCCCGGCTACGGTCGACGCCCTCGTCGAGCTGACCATGGGCGGGGTGATTCCACGGGTGGGACGGCCGCTCCACACCCGGCTGCGCTACTTCGACCCGAAACTGGCACGGCCGGGCCTGCCGCCCGACGTCGGTGCCCTGGTAGTAGGACTGTCGGCGGACGAGACGCGGGTACGGCTCGTCAACATCAACCAGCTCGAGCCGCGGACGGTCGTGGTGCAGGGCGGGACCTACGGGGAGCACCAATGGACGACCGTCCGGGTCGACGGTGGCGACGCGCAACCCGTGGACGACCGGGTCCTGACTGTGCGCCTGGCGCCCGGCGCCGGCGCGTGCCTCACTATCGGCACGGCGCGGTACGCCAGCGACCCGACCGGCGATTTCCCCTTCTAGCCCGGCTTCCGGACTCGCCGTGCCCATTCCGCTGCTCGATCTCACAATATACGTTTCAGCATCCGGGCGTTTTTTTCACATTTCATCGCATTTTACAAGGATTTAACCTCCGGGAAATATCCCTGTAACAGATGGGGACTATATTGGAAGCTCAGTTTTACAGATCGGTTCCCAATCCATCACAACAGGGAGGTTTTCCGTATGTCCCTTAGCGGCATATTTCGTATCATGGCGAGCCTGGCGCTTGCTGTGCCCGGCGCGGCCTTCGCGCAGGAAGAGGCGGCGGCCCCGGCGGCCGTGCTGAATTCCGGGGATACCGCCTGGATGCTCGTCAGCTGCGCCCTGGTGCTGCTCATGCTGCCCGGCCTGGCCATGTTCTACGGCGGGCTTACGCGCACTCGGAACGTGCTGGGTACCATGATGCACAGTTTCGCGGCCATGGGCATCATGGGCGTGCAATGGGTGATCTTCGGATTTGCCCTGGCCTTCGGCGCTAGCACGATCATACCGGGCGTCCTCGGCTGGAGCACCGACTATTTCCTGCTGGGCGGTGTCGATCCAGGAACCCTATGGGACGGAACGAACATCCCCACGTACCTGTTCGCCATGTTCCAGGGCATGTTCGCCATCATCACCCCCGCCCTGATCGCGGGAGCCATCGCCGAACGCGTGAAGTTCGGCGCCTACTGCCTGCTGATCCTGCTCTGGGGTTTCGTGGTGTACGAACCCCTGTGTTACATGGTGTGGAACGCGGACGGCATGCTCTTCAAGGACGGCGCCATCGACTTCGCCGGCGGCACGGTGGTGCACATATCTTCCGGAGTAGCGGGCCTGGTGGCCGCGATGGTACTCGGCCCCCGGCTCGGTTATCCCTCCCGGGCCATGAAGCCCAACAACCTGACCATGACCCTCATCGGCGCGGGCCTGCTCTGGATCGGCTGGTTCGGCTTCAACGCCGGTTCGGCCGTGTCCGCGGGTGAAACGGCCGTCCAGGCCCTGACGGTGACCCAGATCTCCGCCGCGGCGGGCGCCGTGGGCTGGATCGTTACGGAGCTGATCCATCACGGCAGGGCCTCGAGCCTCGGTATCGTCTCCGGTATCCTGGCCGGCCTGGTCGCCATCACGCCGGCCGCGGGCAGCGTGACACCGGCCTGGGCCCTGGTGTTCGGTTTCGGCGCGGCCGTGGTCTGCTTCCTGATGGTGCAGCTCAAGGGCAAGCTGGGTTACGACGACACGCTTGACGTCTTCGCCATCCACGGCATCGGCGGCATGTTCGGCGCTCTGCTCGTTGGCCTGGTCGCCACCGACGTCGGCGGGTGGTCGCAGTTCCTGATCCAGATCAAGGGCGTGGTCATCGCCATCGCGCTGTCTGCCGTCGGCACGGGCGTACTCGTATGGTTGATCGATCGGACGATCGGGCTCCGCGCCACGGACGAGGATCAGCTCGTCGGCCTGGACCACTCCCAGCACGGAGAGGATGGTTACGGTCTGACTCACCTGTAGTCGACCACGCTGAGGCCCGATTCTACCCACAGGACCATAACTTCAGGAGTCGTCAGACACATGAAACTAATCGTAGCCATCATCAGACCGGAGAAGCTCGACGACGTACGCAACGCGCTCGTCGAGAAAGGCATCCCCGGCATGACCCTTTCCAGGGTGTCGGGGCATGGCCGCACCGCCCATCGCAGAGGGCTCTACCGGGGACAGGAAATCGACATCCCCCTCGCGGCCAAGATCCGCATGGAGATCGCGGTCACCAACGACCAGAAGGACGAGATTGTCGACCTGATCTGGCAGGCCGCCAAGTCGGGCGGCGACCGGACGGGAGACGGCAAGATATTCGTCGTGCCCGTTGAAGAGAGCGTCCGCATCAGCAGCGGGGAACGCGGTGAGGACGCGGTTTAAGAGGCAAGTGTAGACGCTGTGTAGAAACCGCCGGTCCGGATGCGCCATCGTGCCGGCGGTTTTCTATTCCTGGATTCGGGTCGGCGGTTTCCAGCCAGAGGCCGACTCAACCCCCTTGGTCCAAGAACCGCACGTGGGTGATAGACTTCACCCTCCGTGTAGGGCCGTTCTTCTTCATCCGTCCGTAAGATGAACAATTCCAACTTTCGGTCCTCGCAGTCGCCGAATAGCAACAGGGAATTCCTGTACGGATCACCCACCAGGAAATCGCGAAAAACCCATGTCCCGCCCGGTTCAATGGGGTCAATTACATACTGGTAACCCTTTTCTTCCTCGACAGCGGCGCTCCAGCCCGTAAATCCGTCACTGGGTGAATTGCACTGGAAATTCAGCAAGACCATGATGATGGGCTGATCCATCTGGTTGCGAAAACCCCAGTCCACGAAATAAGACCCGTCGAGGCTCCTTTTGGTAATGGTAAGTACCACCTCGATCGGCGGGTCATCATTCGCACCTACGGTCGGAATCGGGTTCGGCGGCGGGTGGTTATATGTTATGGGCGACCGGACGGGATCAGGCTCCGCCGGACTGCTACATGACAAGGCAAGTGCGGTAAGCGGGATGAGAAGTCGTGGCAACTTTTTCGACACGCTTTGAACGTTATGTCACTTAAATGCTGTTGTCCGGTTGGAAGGTATGTCATTCCATCCACGACCTATGACGCCAGACAGCAGGTGTGCGATGTTTCGACGCTTAGTTGGATTTTGCCCGTAGATTACAATTAACTGCTTTTGGACGGACGCACATCCCTGCGATGGAACAACCAGAGCGACGCGGCGCCAAATACGACTATGTAAGCCAGAATGGAGAAAAAAGATGCCATGGAACCCCTGAGGTAGTTGTATACCGCCGAAGGATCATTGAACTCCGGTAAATCCGGGTTTCCCAGCCACATCGCAACATTGACCGAGAGCAGCATCCGGGCCGCGTCCGGACCCAGGGTCCCGGCGAGAACCTGTCTCAATATTACCTCGATCAAGAAATACACTATCGAGATCACGATGCCGGATGACGCCGAGGTGGTCAGGATTGCGAAGAAAATCCCGAGCATGACGTATGGAAGCATCGCGTACATCGTCTGAATAAAATAGAATCCCACCTTAAACCACTGAACCGGATCGGTAGAGACTCCGGTATCCGTCAATGCGTACGAAATCACCAGGCTGCTGGTACCTGTCCCAAGCATTACTACCAAGTAGCAGATGGCGACTAAAGCCATGAGCGAAAGGATTTTGGCGGCAATAAACGTCCCGCGTCCGCATCCCTTTGCAAGCACCTGACGCGCCGTTCCCCAGGTGTATTCGTTCCCCATCGCCATGGCGGCCAGGACCATGACAAACAGGCAGCCTAAAACCGCCAGCGTTACTCTGCCAAAGGACAGACTGCCTGGTAGAATGGCGTCGTTGTGGAAAATCTGAAGAGCCTGATCATAGTTTTCCAGTATGTCCGGACATCGCTCTTTCAGCGATTCGACTTCTTGCAACGCCACCTGCCGGTACTCGCCCTGAACACCCGACAGTTTGGTTTCGACCGATCCTTCCCGGACGTCCAGGCAAGTTAGGTCTATTTTGGGATACCCGCCTTTCGCATCCTGCGGTCCCGTGCGGATTTCCACATGTCCTATGTCTACATTCATATAACTGCCGTACGTATCCCACAGCCACAACTGCGAGTTCAATACAATAAACGCCAGGAACACCCAAGGCATCCATCGCCGCCGAAGCTTGATCACGTCCCAACGTGCCAGGTTCAGGGTTTTTCGAATCATGTTCAGTCCCCGTACGCACCGCTCGTGATTTTGAAATAGTACTCCTCCAGCGATATTTGACCGGAGGTCATTTCCGCGATGTACACAGCCGACCTGCTGAGGACCTCGGAAATCTCCGCCGACCTTATCGCCGGTGCCGAAATCAGAATCGATTTGTCTTTCAAAATCACGTCAGTCACCCAGTCCAGCTTCGAGATCAATTCGATCGCCTTCGCATTGTCGGTTGTACGAAGCATGATCTTTTCCCCTGCCAAAGACCGAACCAACTCGTCGACTCTACCCTGGACTACGAGCCTGCCATGCGAAAGAATGGCCACGCTGTCGCACACCTGTTCGACTTCGTGCAGCAGATGGCTGGAGAGCAGGACGGTGCGTTCTCCGTCGCCAAGGCTGCGTATCAGTTCGCGTACCTCGGCCATGCCGTCCGGATCCATTCCATTGGTCGGTTCGTCCAGGATCAGGAGTTCAGGATCGCCCAGGAGGACATAGGCCAGTCCAAGCCGCTGCTTCATACCGAGAGAGTACGTATTAAAGCGGTCTTTGCCTCGTCCGGCGAGCCCCACTTTTTCCAGCAACATATCAAGTTCTACCGTATCACTATTGCCGGATATTTCCTGGAAGAAGGCGAGGTTGTCACGACCGGAAAGGTGCGGATAGAAGGAGGGAAATTCCACGATGGCGCCGGTTCGGGTGAGTGCTTCCCTGTGTGCAGTGCTTCCTCCAAACAGGTTGAAACTCCCTGAGGACGGCCTCACGAGTCCGAGAAGCATGCCCATCGTCGTCGTTTTGCCAGAACCGTTCGGTCCCAGAAGCCCAAATACACGACCGCGAGGGACTTCCAGTGACAGGTCGTCCACGGCCAGTATGTCGCCATAACGTTTGGTGAGTGATTTAGTTTCTATGACAAGATTGTTGGATGCCGTCATAACCTTCAGACTATTTTAGGAAGCAAAATGTTACATCATGTAGATTGAACGGCTTGACTACCCGGTTTTAGGGTAACAGTCTGTTTTGTAGCAACCGAATTTCTGACAAGCCGATGAGCGAAGCCCTAAAACGCCTCAGCCCGCGCCTTGAGTTCGTCTAAACCATCTGTCATGGCCCGCAGGCGCGGGCTTTCCGACTGCATGATCCGTTCGTGGGGCTCCAGGGCATAGGGGCTCAACCGCTTGATGGACTCGAGGTGGGCGTCCGTAGTGGGACGGGCCGCGTACTTGAGGGCAACGTAGCGTCGTCGCCCGGCCTTGCCGTAGACGGCGTGGTAGAGGCTCTGGTTGAAGACGACCGCGTCGCCGGGATCCGTCTCGAGGGGGTGGCAGGGCACCTCGCTGCCCGGCGATCCGAAGAAGGCGGGATCGTCGAGTCCGTGCCGCTGCTGGAACGGCGCGAGGTCCTCATGTAAGGGTGACCGGTGTGATCCGGGTATGACGCGCAGCGCCCCCGCGTCCTTCCGCATGGGATCCAGGTACATCATGATCTTGATGCGCAGGTAGCCGAGTTCCTGCGGCCCGGGTCGGTCCGCGTGCCAGTGGTGAAAGGGCCGCCGGGTCATGGTGCCCTGAACGCCTTCCGACCCCGACCAGATCATGTCCTGGCCGAGCAGCTGCACCATGGGCGTATAGACCCGGTCGTCCTCGATCATCGGCAGGGTGGCCGGGTGCAACTCGAGGAACGGCGCGATGGACACGTGCTCATCCTCCGTGGGCGGGTGTCCCAGCTCCGCCGTCCAGATCGCGTCTGCCAGGCGTTCCAGTTCTTCGGTTTCCTTCGCATTCAACACCTGCCTGAGCACGATAAACCCAAATACCCTGAAATGATGGATCTGGTCTTCCGTCAGCATGTTGGGATCCCTGTCTTTGGGAGGCTCGTGTGCGGGTCATGCCATCGAGCGGTGCCGCAGACGTGTTGCCGTAAGAAGGTCTTGAACAATAGCCGTATCCTTAATAACATGGGTGCATTGCGAACCGCAAGACTAATTCAGCCAGACAGGTAACTTGCGCGGCGCGACCTGCCCTAGCGTGGCGCGGCCTGCTCTTTCGCGGCGCGCGGCCTGCCTATCGATGCGCGGCCTGCCTTGTACGGTGTGGCCAACCTATGCGCCGGCCGCTTACGCGCCGCATCCAATCCACAGGGATATATGGCGATGGCCCTTACCGAAGGAAAATCCGTAAACGGCAAGAAGGACGGCTACTGGGTCACCTATTACGCCAACGGCAACAAGCGCAGCGAAGGCAACTACCGGATGGGCGTGAAGCACGGAAACTGGATCCAGTACTACAGAAACGGCAATAAGAAGAGCGAAGGTCGGTTCAACAACGGCCTCAACGAGGGCTGGTACACCTGCTGGCACGAGAACGGAACCAAACAGTGGGAAGGCGACTACGGTTCCCACGTGGGCAAGTCCTACGACGGTAAAAAGGAAGGCCGGTGGTTTTGTTACTCGGCGAAGGATGGCGAGACCGTGTGGCGGATCATCGAATATAAGCACGGCACGCGTACGAAGCCCGACGAGTATCCCTTCGGACTGTGCTCCGCATGTAGTGAACCCATTCACGATCCAGATACCGATCGGTGTCCGGCCTGTTCGGGGTGAACGGGGAGCGCCCGCGCCCGCTCGTGCATGCCGGCCGCATCGGACTGATTCCACCTGAAGGGACCGACTGCCCGTGAAATCCCGGATGACGCGCCGCGCATTCCTCCAGTCGTCGACCGCAGCGGGCCTGGGCCTGGCGGCGGGCTGCAGTCCGGCGCCGGCGCCCGGCGTCATCTTCAAGGGCTGGGTCTACGAACCCGACCTGGTCCGGGAGAACCTCGACTACTTCGAGCGGCAGACCGGTATCCGGGTAGACTACAACGCGGTGTCGGGCAATTACCACGACAAGATGGTGGCGCTGCACGTGGGCGGGGCGCCCATGGAGTGCTGCTACGTCCGGGACGACGACTTCGCGGAATGGGTCGAGGCCGGCTGGCTGCGTCCCTGCGACGACCTACTGGCCGCGGATCCCGATACGTCGGCGACGACGTCGGATCTCTTCTCCTACAACCTCTCGTCCATGACTTACGGCGGCCAGCGCTACGGGCTGCCGTACTACACCGACTTCAACATCTGGATCTACAACGCGCCGATGCTCGAGGCGGCGGGGTTCGACACCCCGGCCCGCACGCTGGACGAGCTGACCGAGCAGGCCATAAAGGTCCGGGAGGCCGGAGTCCGGACGCCGGCCGGGGACGTGATCGAGTACCCGATCATGCTGAACTTCCGGCAGAGCGTGCTTGGATTCCTCGACTGGTGGACGCTGAACTACGCCAGCGAGGCGACGCTGTTCGACGACGACCTCAACCCCACGTTTCCCGATGATGAGGACCGCCGGGCCGAGACCATCCTGCAGTGGCTCACGGACGGAATACACCGCCACCGCATCATCTCCCCCTCGTCGCTCACCGCGGGGCAGATGCGCGATCACGTCGCGAGCGGCCGGCAGGTCTACGGCATCCTCAACAAGTACGACCTGGAGTACGTGAACAACCGCCGGAACTCGGTGGCCGCGGATGATGAGCTGAAGCGGCGTGGTTCCGACGCGCTGCACGCGAAGGTGTATCGCATGGCGCCGGTGCCGTCGATTTTGCCGGAGCAGAACGGCACGCTGGGCTGGACGCGCATGTACTGCCTGACGTCGCGCTGCCGGGAAGACCGGATGGAGGACGCCTGGGCCCTGATGAAATTCCTGGGCGCGAGGGACGCGGAAGGGGAGTACTACACGGCGCGGCGCTGGTTCCGCCTGCGGGGACTGGGATTCGCCTACCGGTCGCTGCTGGACGATCCGGACATCGTCGCCCAGACGGAACAATGGGGCGAGATCGATAAGGTCAGGGAGCAGTCCCGCCACGTCCGGCCGCGGGAGAACATCAAGGCGCCCTGGTTCCCCGACTTCAAGATCTACTACCAGCCGGAGATCCAGAAGGTCCTCCTGGGTCAGCTTTCCGCCCGCGACGGCCTCGCCCGGATCGCGCGGCGTTGCCGCCAGTTGATCGCGGAATGGAGTTGAACACGCGGCTATGACCGTACTCAGACCCTCCCTCTTCATGACGCGCACGCGGGACTTCCTGCCCCTGCTGCTGAACCTTCCGGCGGTGATCCTGCTCCTCGCCTTCATTGCCTATCCCATCGGCATCTCCTTCTGGATGAGCCTGCACCGGTACAACCTGAGGCGGCCGGACCAGGTGTATTTCCACGGCCTGGAGAACTACGCGACCATCCTCGCGAGCCCCGAGTTCTGGAACGCCCTGTGGATCTCGCTGTACTTCACCTTCATGGCCGTCCTGCTGGTCATCGTGATCGCCATGGCCATCGCCCTGCTGCTCCACGAGTCCTTCCGCGGACGCGGCGTCGTGCGCGCCCTGCTGCTCATACCCTGGGCCATCCCGGGCGTGGTGAACGGTCTCATGTGGGTGGGTCTGCTCGGCGATTACGGCGCCTTCAACGCCATGCTGGAGGACACGGTCGCCGCCGTCAACTACCTGTTTGGTATAAACATTGTATATACAGGCATGGCCTCGCCCTTCGTCGCGCTGAACGCCGCCATCGGCGCCCACGTGTGGCGCAGCGTGCCCTTCGCGTGCATAATCTTCCTGGCGGCCATCCAGGCCATTCCGACGGAACAGTACCGGGCCGCCCGGGTGGACGGCGCCACGTCGTGGAACCGTTTCCGCTTCATCACCCTGCCCTGGCTGTACCACGCCGTGCTCGTCGTCGCCATCTTCGAGACCATGAACGGCTTCCGGGCCTTCGACCTGATCTACGCGCTCACGGGCGGCGGCCCCGGCGACGCGACCCACGTCATCGCCTGGCAGACTTACAAGGAGGCCTTCGCCCGCCTCGATTTCGGCGGGGCCAACGCCTATTCCTACCTGATCACGCTGATTACCATGACCCTGGCCATCATCTACATCCGGCTGCTGTACCGCCGCGGACTCGTACAGGGATAGGGGTATCTCATGTGGCGTCGCGCCTCGCTCTACATATACGCCCTGGCGGCCGTAATCTACCTGACCCTGCCCTTCGCCTGGGTGGCGGCCGTCAGTCTGATGCCCGAACGGGAGGTGACGCAGCAGCGCTGGTGGCCCGAGGAACCCACCATCGGCAACTACACCCTCTATTTCGACGTGGAGGGACGGACGGCGGACGTGGGCGCCGCCATTGCCCGGCAGTTCCCCCGGGCCATCGCCAACAGTCTGATCATCGGCACCGCGGTGATGCTTCTGAACCTGTCCTGCGGTTCCTTTGCGGCCTATGCCCTGGCGCGCCTGCCTTTCCGGGGCAACCTGCTGCTCCTGCTGTTCTACCTGGGTTCGCGGAGCGTGCCCGGCGTGGCCATCATGATCCCCATGTACCTGCTCATGCGGAGCTACGGGCTGCTGGACACGCATCTGTCGGTGATCCTGTCCCACACGACCTTCACCCTGCCCTTCACCATCTGGATCCTTAAGGGTTACTTCCAGACGGTACCCCTGGACCTGGAGCGGGCCGCGCGTGTCGACGGCTGCACGCCGCTGGGCGCGCTGCTGCGGGTGTTTCTGCCCGTAACGACACCGGGGCTGGTTGCCGTGGGCATCTTCGCCTTCATCGCGTCCTGGGGGGAGTTCCTCTTCGCGCTGCTCTTCACCACCACCATCGCCTCCCGGCCGGTGACGGTGCTGGCATCGGATTTCGCCCAGGAACTGCAGGTGCCCTTCACGGTCATCGCCGCGGGCGGCGTGTTGGTCATCCTCCTGCCCCTGGTCCTGTCCTTCCTCTTCCAGCGGCTCATCATCCAGGGCATCGGCGGGTCGGTGACGGGGTAATCAAGGAGGTTTAATTGGCGCGAGTCCGGTTGAAAAACCTTACGAAGCACTTCGGCGACGTGGTGGCGGTGGACGACGTGACGCTCGACGTCGCCGACCGCGAGTTCCTGACGCTCCTGGGCCCCTCGGGCTGCGGCAAGACCACCCTGCTCAACATGATCGCCGGACTCGAATCGCCCACGGCGGGCGAGGTGTGGTTCGACGACCGGAACGTGACGGCCGTGCCGCCCGAGCGGCGGGATATCGCCATGGTCTTCCAGACCTACGCCCTCTATCCCCACATGAGCGTCTTCGACAACGTGGCCTTTGGCCTCAAGATGCGCGGCGTGCCCGTGGACGAACGAAAAAGCCTCGTGCGGGCGGCGTCAAAGACCATGGAGATCGAACACCTGCTCGACCGCAAGCCCCGTGCACTCAGCGGCGGGCAGCGGCAGCGGGTCGCCCTCGCGCGCGCCATCGTCCGCGATCCGGGCGTGTTCCTCCTCGACGAACCGCTGTCCAACCTGGACGCACAACTGCGGGTGGTGATGCGCACAGAGTTGAAACGGCTTCACGGCGAGTTGGAAATGACCTTCGTCTACGTTACCCACGACCAGGCCGAATCGCTCATCCTTTCCGATCGGATCGTGGTCATGAAGGAAGGACAGATTCAACAGATCGGCACCCCCGAGTCCATCTACGACAGCCCCGCCAACACCTTCGTGGCCGGGTTCGTGGGTAGCCCGCCCATCAACCTGCTGAAGGGTACGCTGGAGCAGTCGGGAGGAGGCAGCTGGCGGGTGGTCGGCGAGGGTTACGCGTGCGATGTGTCTATGTCCATGATCGAGCGGATGGAATCGCCGGCAGGGCGGGAGGTCTACCTGGGTGTTCGGGCGGAGGATATCGGGGTCGGTGCTGCACCGGCTGCGGGATCGACCAGCGCGGCGCGGGATTCAGCGCATTCGGTAACTTCGGCGTCTGATTCCGAGTCGGATCATTCCCGGACCGCTGCCCGTGCGTCCGTGGTCGTACGCGAACCCATGGGCAGCGACCTCTACCTGACCGTTGACATCGGGGGCAGCAACGTCAAGGTGCGCACCCGGCCGGACGTTCGTTTCGACCGGGGGGACAGCGTGGACCTCTTCTTCGATCCGGAGAAGATCCACCTGTTCGATGGGGAGACAGGAGTGGCGCTGATACCTGGTCGTTAAATCAGGAGAGCGTCCGGATAAGCGTCCTTTGGGATTTTCTGGTACCGGTCCAGCAATGCGAGGCGACATGTGACTGCATCATCAAGACGCATATTGGTGGTCCTGGCCTGGGCCTGCACAGGTTGCTGGCTGATTTACTGCCTGGGACTCAGGAGCCAGTTACCCGCTGACATGGCCATCCAGTTCAGCCTGGACGGCGATCCGAACCTGTGGCTGGGGCGCGAGATGTTCATATTGATTACCGTCCTGTTGATCGCTGTCGATGCCGGTATCTTTCATCGCATGGTCAGCCAGGTTGGTGACGCTTTGCCCGTTTTGGTTACTTATGTGTTCTTTTTATTCTACGGGGGTGTGATCGGTGTTTTCTGGGAGGTCCTGGCGTTCAATCTGAGTGATTCACCCATCCAATGGCTGTGGATCAGCTCATTCGCCGTTGCATCGGGTTTGATCGTCTTGCTGGTCGATTTGGCGGGGAGGATGTCAAAATGAGATTCGGGGCACCCTGGAGTACTTCGGTAAAGGTAATCACGATGCTGGTCGTCGTGACGATCGCTATCGTTGTGATTGTTGGAATATCCCTCCTGGACAATGGCGGATCCGGTTCAAGCACCCTGCTCGCCCTGGCCACCATCATCATACCTGCTCTTACCCTCGTCGTGTCGGCATGCTGGATGATCCGGGGCTACGTTGTCACCGGCGAAGTGCTGTTGGTTCTACGCCTGGGCTGGCAATCGAAGCTGAAACTGAAGGGCCTGGAGTCCGTGGAGGCCGATCCGGAGGCAATGGCTCATTCGCTCCGGACGTTCGGGAACGGCGGGTTATTCTGCTTCTGCGGCCGGTTTCGGAACAAGAAGCTTGGCGCCTATCGTGCCTACGCGACAGACCCGAAGCGTTCCGTCGTGCTGAAGTTTCAGGATCAGACCGTCGTGGTCACCCCGGACAGGCCGGATGACTTCGTCGACTGCATAAGAAACCTGACAAGGCTTTAGGAAAACGGTGCCCGCATCGCATCCGAACCGTTGCGTCGATTCAATCGGCCCTCAATAATCCTGCTCATCCGGCGCATTCGGCTGGCCCGGATGGGATCCGCCCGCGTTCTTGGCCGTGTTGCCGCCGTCCAGCGGCATCAGCGCCCCGGTGACCCAGCTTGAGGCGTCGGAGGCGAGGAAGATGGCCAGTCCCTGGATGTCTTCCGATTTACCCAGGCGGCCGATGGGAATGCCCCGGAGGTAGGTGTCGCCCAGCTTGGCGTCGGCTTCGATGCGCTTGCGCAGGCCTTCGTTCATGATCTGGGCGCATACGATGGCGTTGACGCGCACGCCCTTGCCGCTCCACTCCGTGCTCATCTCCCGGGTCATCTGGGCCACGCCACCCATGGCGATGCTGTAGGCCATGTGGCCGCGGCCGAGGGCCGACAGCCCGGCGATGGACACGATGTTGAAGATACTGCCCCGGCCGGCCTTGATCATGCGCTTCGCAGCTTCCTGGCAGCAGACGTAACGACCGACCACCAGGTTGTTAAGGGTCTGAATAAGCCCGGCTTCCGTGATCTCCAGCGGCAATTCGTTGATACCGCCTTCCCCGGCGATGTTGGCCAGCACGTCGATACGTCCGTAGGTTTCGTCCAGCCGTGCGAACATCGCCCGGATCTGCGCGCCGTTGGAGACGTCGCATACCACCGGCTCCGCGCGCCGGCCCCGGCGCTCGATCTCCTGGACCGTTTCCTCCATGCCCTCTTCATTGATATCGGCGAGCATGAGATCCGCGCCCGCCTCGGCATAGGCGATGGACGTCGCCCTGCCCATGCCGGCGGCCGCGCCGGAGACCAGGGCCACGCGTCCGCTTAGGTCGAATAATGGATGAGACATTGCCACTCCCCCTTTGCATTTGAGGCTTCTACAACGTATATTATATGGGTCGTTGTACCTATTTATCCAGTCGTAATTACGGCTGTCTTCTCGACGGACACACGAATGCCTCCCTTCACCGTCGTCTCCGATTACGAACCCCGTGGTGACCAGCCCCGCGCGATCGTGGAACTCGTCCAGGGCGTGCACCGGGGGGACAGGCACCAGTGCCTCCTCGGCATTACGGGCAGCGGCAAGACCTACACCATGGCCCAGGTCATTGCCGAATTGCAGAAGCCGACGCTGGTCATCTCGCCGAACAAGACCCTGGCCGCCCAGCTCTACGGCGAGTTCAAGGGGTTCTTTCCGAAAAACGCCGTCGAATACTTCATCAGCTACTATGATTACTACCAGCCGGAAGCGTACATGCCGGTGACGGATACCTATATCGAGAAGGATTCGTCCGTCAACGAGGACCTGGACAAGCTCCGGCTGCGGGCGACGAGCGCGCTGCTGGAACGGCGGGACGTCGTGATCGTGGCGTCCGTATCCTCGATCTACAGCCTGGGATCGCCCGATGAGTGGAAGGAGTTCATCCTCCTCGTGGACCGGGGCGAGGCGTACGAGCGGGACATGATCATGCGCAAGCTGATCGACATGCACTACAACCGGAACGATTACGATTTCGCGCGGGGCACGTTCCGCGTGCGGGGCGACACCCTCGACATCCTGCCCGCGGACCAGGAGAAGGGCATCCGCATCGAGATGTTCGGCGACGAGGTCGACCGCATCACCGAATTCGATCCCCTTACGGGCGAGGTGCTGGCCGAACGGGACCGCATCGCCGTCTACCCGGCCCGCCACTTCGTCACCACGGCGCCGCGCCTGGACCAGGCCATGAAGGCCATCGAGGAGGAACTGGACGAACGGCTTCGGGTGCTGTACGACGAGAACAAGTTGCTCGAGGCCCAGCGGCTGGAACAGCGCACGCGTTTCGACCTGGAGATGATGCGGGAGATCGGGTTCTGCGCCGGCATCGAGAACTACTCCATGCACCTGTCGGGCCGGTCCCCGGGCGAGCGTCCCTTCTGCCTCTTCGACTTCTTCCCCAACGATTTCCTGCTGGTCATCGACGAGTCCCACGTCTCCCTGCCCCAGCTCCGGGCCATGTACAACGGCGACCGGTCGCGGAAGACCACGCTGGTGGAACACGGATTCCGCCTGCCGTCTGCACTGGACAACCGGCCGCTGACCTTCGAGGAATTCGAGACGATGGTCAACCAGGTGATCTACGTGTCGGCCACGCCGGCCGACTACGAGCTGAGCCAGTGCCAGGGCGTGGTGGTCGAGCAGATCATCCGGCCCACTGGGCTGATGGACCCCGAGATCAGCGTGCAGCCCGTGGAGAACCAGATGGACGATCTCCTGACCCGGATCCGCGAGCGGGCCGAACGCGAGGAGCGGGTGCTCGTGACGACGCTGACCAAGCGGATGGCCGAGGACCTGACCGACTATCTCCGGCAACTGAACGTGCGGGTGCGCTATCTCCATTCCACCATCGATTCCATCGAGCGCGTGGAGATCCTGCGCGACCTGCGCCTCGGCAAGTTCGACGTGCTCGTGGGCATCAACCTCCTCCGCGAGGGGCTCGACCTGCCCGAGGTCTCCCTGGTCGCCATCCTGGACGCGGACAAGGAGGGGTTCCTGCGGTCGGAACGCTCGCTGATCCAGACGGCGGGACGGGCGGCGCGGAACGTGCGCGGCGAGGTGATCTTCTACGCCGACAACATCACGGACTCCATGCGGCGGGCCATGGAGGAGACGAACCGCCGGCGGACGCTGCAGCAGGAGTACAACGAACTGAACGGGATCGAGCCAGAGACCGTGTACAAGTCCATCGAGGAGATCATCAAGACCACGGCCGTGGCCGACGTGAAAACCGTGGACGACGACATGCCGATCCTGAATACCATCGCGAAGATGGACCAGAGCACCGTCGTGGAAGAACTCAAATCCGCCATGTACGAGGCCGCCGCCAACCTGGAGTTCGAGAAGGCGGCCAGGCTGCGCGACGAAATCAACCGGCTGGAGTCCCAACCCACCAAATGAGACGGGCCGTCGCCTGCCGGGTCGGTTCCCTCCCTCCCCGACCGGCCGCGACCCGTCCAACTGCCCATGCTCCTACCTCTCCAGGCTGAAAGCCCGACCTATGGCCGGCCCGTAATCACCTACGGGCTGCTCGCGGCCAACGTGGCCGTCTTTCTTTTCCAATTCGTCCTGGGACCGGTGGGCGAACAGATCTTCATCTTCAAGACCGCGGCCATTCCCTATGAACTGACCCGTTTCGTCGAACGGGACGAGATACCCATTCCCGGCACCTCCCTGCTCTATCCGGACGCCCTCGTGCCCTTCCCCCTGACCCTGTTCACGGCCATGTTCGTCCACGGGGGCTTCATGCATCTCGCCGGCAACATGCTCTACCTGTGGATCTTCGGCAACAGCGTGGAAAGCGCCATGGGTGCGGGCCGCTACCTGCTCTTCTACCTCCTGACCGGCCTGTGCGCCACCATGGTCCACGTGATCTCCGAGCCCGATTCCACCATCCCGATGATTGGCGCCAGCGGGGCGATCGCGGGCATCCTGGGCGCTTACTTCATCCTGTATCCCAAGGCCTACATCAAGACCTTCGTCCTGCTGTTCATCTTCATCCAGATCATCCACGTGCCCGCGATCATCGTACTCGGGATCTGGTTCCTGCGGCAGATCCTGGGCATCGGCAGCGACGGCGTGGCCTGGTACGCCCATATCGGAGGATTCCTGGTCGGGATGGTCCTCGTGCGGCGCTTCCTGCAGCGCCGGCCCCGAACGATTCATATCAGTCCGGGGGGCGAATGGTGACGGGACAGGGGGCCCGGACACCCTTTCTCGATACGCTCGGGATCGGCCGGGGAGACGCCGTGGCCATCGTGGGCAGCGGCGGCAAGGCCACGCTGATGTACCGGCTGGCCGGCGAGGCCGTCGATCGGGGCTATGCCGTCGTCACGACGTCCACCACGCATCTTCATCCGCCGACGTCCAGGCAGACGCGCGGGTTCTACGTGACCGGCGAAACACCGGACTGGCCAACGCTTGTTCCCCCTGAACTGAAAACGTGCCGCCACGTGACCGTCCTGGGCGCCCGGCCCCGGCCCGACAAGCTCAAGGGGCTGGACGCGGAGGAACTGGACAGGCTGCGAAAGGTCTGTTCGCCCGACCTGCTGCTCATCAAGGCCGACGGCGCCCGCGCCCGGCTGTTCAAGGCACCCGGAGACCACGAGCCCGTGGTACCGGCGGGCACGACACGCGGCGTGATCGTCGCCAGCCTGAGGGCCGTGGGGATTACCCTGGACGAGCGACAGGTGCACCGGCCCGAACGCGTGGGCAGGCTGACCGGGCTGGGAGAGGGAGAACCGGTGACGCCCGAAGTCATCGCCGGCGTCGTGAGCCATCCGGAAGCTTACCGGCGGGCCTTTCCCGAGAAGGTTCCCCTGTCGTTGTACCTTCCCTGCGCCGAAGACGCGGAAAGCCGCGCGTTGGCCCGGCGAATCGTCGCGGCGGTGCCCGAATCGCTTTTCGACGGAATCTACTGCGGGGATATACAGCGGTCGGCGGCAGTGATCACGCAGTTGGCCTGAGTCGGCTCACGAGACACGGGGCAGCCGTGTCCTCGCGGCCACGTTCGATGCGGAGTACACGAGTCCTGGCGGCCTCGTGCGTCCCGGGCATCCGAGCAATTGTGGCTCCGCGCGTCCCGCCGTTTCACTAAATCCGCGTTGACACTCGACGCCCGCCGTGGTACTTTCTAGCCACGTCTCGGGGGCTTCCCGGACGCGGAGAAACGACGTGTCAGGACACAGGTTACGCGGGATCGACAGGGAATGCAGAGGAACGCCATGAAAACAGGTCTGCGCTTTTCAACATGGGTGCTGTGCGCGGCCGTTTCAGCATGCACGGTCATCTTCGCCATGGGCTGTGGCGGCGGCGATCCGGACAGGCGCGTCGTGACGGTCTATTCGCCCCACGGCAAGCCGATCCTGCCCGAGTTCGAGAAGCGCTTCGAGGCCGCCCATCCCGATGTGGACGTCCGCTGGCTCGACATGGGCTCGCAGGACGTGCTGGACCGGGTGCGTTCGGAGCGGACCAATCCCCAGGGCGACGTCTGGTGGGGCGCGCCGGCGACCAACTTCATCCAGGCCGCCGACGAGGGCCTTTTGAGTCCCTACCGGCCGACCTGGGCGGATGCCCTGCTGCCCGAATTCAGGGACGAGGAAGACCACTGGTACGGCACGGCGCAGTTGATTCCGGTCATCGCTTTCAACAATCTCGAGTTGACGAAAGAGACGGCGCCCGGGGACTGGGACGAACTCCTCGACCCCCGGTGGCGGGACCTGATCGTGATCCGGTACCCGCTTGCGTCCGGCACGATGCGGACGGTCTACTCGGGGATGATCTGGCGCACGTACCGGGACACCCAGGTCCCCGACGCGGGGTACGCGTGGCTCACGCGGCTCGATGCCAACACGAAGGATTACGCCGCCGATCCGAACATGATGTTCCAGAAGCTCGCCCGGAAGGAAGGGCTGGTGTCCATCTGGCTGATGAGCGACATCATGCTGCAAGTGGACCGGTACGGCTATCCCTTCGATTTCGTGGTGCCGAGGAGCGGCGCGCCCGTGCTGACCGACGGCATAGCGCTGATCGCCAACGGCAAGAATCCCGATGACGCCCGGCTGTTCTACGAATTCGTCACCAATGTGGACCACACCGTCCTGCAGGCCACGGAGTACTACCGGATCCCGACCCGGGGCGATATACCGAAAGACCGCCTGCCCGCGTGGATGGCCGATCTTTCCATCGTCCCCTTCGACATCGACTGGAAGGTCTTCTCCGAACAGTCCAGAACCTGGATGAAGTACTGGGACGACAACATCAAGGACCGGGGATAGCTTTTTTGACTGCGGACGCGGTCCCATTGTGTATGACGCCCCACGCTGATCAACGCCCCATTCTGATCTCCGCCCATGGCCCAGGTCACCCTCAATCGCCTCACCAAGCACTTCGATGACACCCCGGTCGTAAAGGGCGTCAGCCTGACAGTGGCCGACGGCGAGTTCTTCAGTCTTCTGGGACCGAGCGGGTGCGGCAAGACGACCATACTCCGCATGATCGCCGGGTTCATCTTCCCCACCTCCGGCACCGTGCGCTTCAACGACCAGGACGTCACCCACGTGCCCGCCAACCGGCGGAACACCGGGATGGTGTTTCAGAACTACGCGCTCTTCCCCCACATGACCGTCTTCGAGAACGTGGCCTTCGGCCTGCGCACCCGGAAGGTGCCTGCGGCAGAGACGACGGATCGCGTGGCGCGGGCCCTCGACCTGGTGGGACTGGCCGGGCTGGAACAGCGTCCTGTGCCCCAGTTGTCCGGCGGACAGCAGCAGCGGGTGGCCCTCGCACGGGCCGTTGTCATCGAACCCGACCTTCTGCTCCTCGACGAGCCGCTGTCCAACCTGGACACCAAGCTGCGGGAAGAAACCCGGGACCAGATCCGGGAACTGCAGACCAAGCTGGGCATCACGGCGATCTACGTCACCCACGACCAGGAGGAGGCGCTGGCCGTTTCCGACCGGATCGCGGTCATGGAGGAAGGCGAGTGCCGGCAGCTGGACCGCCCCGACGCGATCTACCGCAGGCCGGCCAACCGGTTCGTGGCCGCCTTCATGGGCAACATGAACCTTTGGGAAGGCGTGGTCGCGACGGACGGCGGAAGGACGGTTTTCCGACACGCGAGCGGACTGGCCGTCGCCTTGCCTGCGCCAGGCTCGTCACCCGCGCCGGCGGACACGGCGCCAACTGAAGACGCCGCCGCACCGGCTGAGGACGCCGAACCTGCCGATAACGCGGCACCGGCGGAAGGCCCGGTCCACCTGGCCCTCCATCCCCAGGCTGCGCAATTGACCGACGAGGACACGGAAGGCACGGTGGCCGGCGTCGTGACTACCCGGCGTTTCAAGGGCGCGACCGTCGAATTCACCGTCGATGCCGGAGGTGTCTTCATCCAGGTCGTGGAGAACGCGGAAGGCCCGATGGCCGAATGTCAATCCGGTGACACCGTACGCGTCCGCATCCCCGGCGACCAGGCGATCATCCTGAGGGACTGAACCGGACCATGAACCTGTATGCCGCCCTCCGCCAGCCCCGCCTCCTGGTCTTCATCCCCCTGGGATTCATCCTGCTCGGTTACATCGTCTATCCCGCCGCCCTCGTCCTGTGGGAGAGCCTCTTCCGCGAGGGGCAGTTCGGCTTTGGGAACTACGGCGAGTTCTTCGATCCGGACAGCCCGTCCTACATGGAAGGCCTCTTCAACAGCGTCATGGTCTCTGTGGGCAGCGTGCTGCTCTCGGCGCTCATCGGCGTACCCCTGGCGCTCATCTTCACCCACTACGAGTTTCCCGGGCGGTCCGTGTTTTCCGCGCTGGCCATCCTGCCCATCGTCCTCCCGCCCCTGGTGGGCGTGCTCGCCTTCCTCTTTCTCTACAGTGAAAGCGGCATGGTCCCGCGCCTCATCCAGGCGGCCCTGGGACTCGAGCAGCCGCCCTTTTCGCTGAACGGGGTATGGGCCGTGCTGCTGGTTCACGGCTACACCATGTACGTCTTCTTCTACCTCTTCACCTCGGCGGCGCTCCGGGGCATGGATCCCGCGGTCATGGAGGCGGCCCGCAACCTGGGCGCTTCATCCTGGTTCAGCTTCCGGACCGTCACCCTGCCGCTGCTCACGCCCGCCATGGTGGGGGCGACGCTCCTGGTCTTCATGACGTCCATGAACTCCTTCAGCGCGCCCTTCATCTTCGCGGGCGGGTTCCGCTTCCTGAGCCTCAACATCTACACGTCCAAGTTGAACGGCGACATGGCCATGGCCGTCACGCAGACCGTGGTGCTCTCCGCCTTCTCCATCGCCTTTCTGTTCTGGATGCGCCGTTACGAGGGGCGGCGGCAATACGCCATGAGCACCAAGGGCACGGCGACGGTCCGGCGCGAAATCCGGGGGCGCTGGGCGCGCCTGCTCGCGGGCGCCGCGGGCATCTTCATGGTGGTGGTGCTCCTGCTGCCCCACCTGACCATCCTCCTGCTGTCCTTCGTGCAGGACGGCACGTGGACCCACCAGATTCTGCCCCAGGTCTATACATCGGACAACTACGGCCGCCTCTTCCAGGATACTACCTTCTGGGAGCCGATCCGGAACAGCCTGAACATGGCGGTGCTCTCCACGGCGGCCGACGTGGCGATCGGCGTCACCGCGGCCTACCTCGTCGTCAAGGGCACGTTCCGGGGACGCAAGCTGCTCGACGCCCTCGTGATGGTGCCGTGGGCCCTGCCGGGTACGGTGGTGGCCATCAACCTGATCGTCGCCTTCAGCCAGGGCACGCCCTTCAGCTTCGGACAGGTGCTGGTGGGTTCCTTCTGGCTCCTGCCCATCGCGTACTTCGTCCGCCACCTGCCCATCGTGTTCCGGGCGTCCTCGGCGGCCTTCCGGCAGCTGGACGATTCCCTCGAGGAAGCCGCCCGCAACCTGGGCGCGGGGTGGTTCTACGCCTTCCGCCGGGTCACCCTGCCGCTCATCGGCCCGGGCGTGCTCGCCGGCACGTTGCTGGCCTTCGTCACCGCCCTGGGCGAATTCGTGGCCTCCATCCTGCTCTACGTCTACGACAACCGGCCCATCGCCATGGAGATCCTGTCCCACCTGCGCCAGTTCAACATCGGCAGCGCCGCGGCCTACGCCGTTCTGCTCCTGCTTCTCGTGTCCGTCGTGCTGCTGGGCTCCAACTACTTCTCCCGCGGCACGGCGCAGCGAAGCCTTTCATAGACCGGCCGATGCAAACTTCTCCCACAACCCAGGTGAATTGGAGCCTCACGTAGCCCGTGCTCAAGCGTTCCGACTACTTCCTCTTCATCGCCGCGTTCGCTATGGACTTCTGTACGGGCCTGGTGTCCTTCGCCGTGCCCCTCAGGGCCCTCGACCTGGGCGCTTCCGTGGTGGAACTCGGGTTCATCGGTACCGCGGGCTCCCTCAGCTTCACCCTGGCCTGCACCTTCACGGGCAAACTCGCCGACCGGTTCGACCGGCGCCGGCTCCTGGCCATTGCCGCCGGCCTGACCGCGCTGGTGTTCGGCATGCTCTTTCTGGCGGTGAATTACTGGATGCTGCTTGCGGGCACGGCCATGGGATGGGGCCTGCTGGCCCTCTTCTGGCCGTCGGTGCAGGCGATGCTGGCCGAGGGCCGAAGCCGGACCCAGATGGTGAGGACACTCGGCACGTTCAACATGTTCTGGACCCTGGGGTTCATGCTGGGCCCGCTGGCGGGGGGCTATCTCTACCTCGTGTGTCCGCAGGCGCCCTTCGCCACCGGCACGATCGGCATGGTGGTGCTCACGGTCGCCATCGCCTTTTTCCGTTACAGACCCGTCACCGCGCATGATACAGATCCCGAAGAGGAGGCGCGGGGACATACGCGCGAGGACACGACGCGCTTCCGCTGGATCGCCTGGACGGCCAATTTCACGGCATTCTTCATGATCGGCATGCTCAACAACCAGTTCCCCAAGCTCGCCACCGAACTCCTCATCCGGCCCGATACGCTCGGCATTCTACTCGCCATCCCCCGGCTCCTGCAGATGACGGTTTTCCTCATCGCGCGGTACACGATGTGGTGGCAGTTCCGGCTCCGTCCCCTCGTCATTCCCCAGGTCGCCGCCGTGATCGGCATGGTGGTCGTCGCGACGCAGGATGCCACCGTGGTGCTGGCCTTCGCCTTCGGGACCGTAGGGTTGCTGGTCGGCGCTGCCTTCTCGGCCAGCCAGTTCTATTCGTTTTTCCAGGAGGAACGAAAAGGGGAAAAGGGCGCGCGCAACGAGATGATCGTCGGTATGGGCATGGTATCGGGACCGCTGGTCGGCGGCCTGCTGGCGCAACTCATCGGACTGCGCATGCCCTACGTGCTGTGTTGCATGGTGCTGATCGCGGGAATGATCGTCGAATACCGGTGGTACCGGAAGCGGGACTAGGGCCTGCGGATTGATCGAACACGGCAGTCACGATTAATAAAAAAAGATGCCGAGATGTATTCGCTCAAATCTGACTAATCCGTAAACAGTTCGATTTACCGCAATCACCAAGTGCAGATGAAGCCGTGTCCTACTATCCCATTGATACCCACGCCACGGTCCGCGAATTCGAAGCCGCGGGCATCGAGACGAAACAAGCGGAAGCCATCGTCAAGGCGATGACGTGGAGCCGGAACGACCTGGTGACGAAGACGGATCTTGCGGGATTCGCGACGAAAGAAGATCTGTCCGGGTTCGCGACGAAAGAAGATTTGAAACGATTCGCCACGAAGGAGGACTTCGAACGATTCGCGACGAAGGAGGATCTGGAGGAACTTAAATCCCGTTTGGATGCGTTAAATGCGAAGATGGAGCGGTACGCCACGAAGGCTTATCTTGAAAAGTTCGCCACGAAGGAGGACTTCGAGCGTTTCGCCACGAAGGAAGATCTGGAGGAACTTAAATCCCGCTTGGATGCGTTAAGTGCGAAGATGGAGGGATACGCCACAAAGGAAGATCTGGTTGTTTTGAGAGCCGAAATGGCTGCGATGAAATCGGACCTTGAAAAGCAGATCGGCAGCGCCGTCAACAAGATGCTGATATGTATGATCAGCATGTCCGCGCTCATCGTCGGTATGATGAAATACCTATGATCGGCGACGAACATCCAGAAACGCCTATAAGAAGAAAGCGCAGTTTAACCTTCCGCGGTCTCCTTCACAACAACCAGCGCCTTGGGCCAGGTTTCATTGAAGTACTCAACGAAATCGATGAACGTGTCGGTCTCGACAGTCAGGTGGGTGCCGCCTTCCACGTCCTTCAGCGTGTAGTTCTCGAACGCCGGCGTCCATGCTTTTACCTCGTCGCTATCCGTGTCCTCCACGCCATTGACGATATACCCGATATGCCGGATTGACATGAATTCGTGGGGCCGGTTTACGTCGATCTTGCTGAGCATCCCGTCGCTGCCCGCGTTCAGGAACCGTATTTCACTACCTTCGGTCCAGTCCCCGACAAAGTAGGACCCTTCGGCGAACTGGCTCGACCACTCCCGGAACGATTCGTCCTCGAACAGGGCCTGCCACACCCGTTCCCTCGAAGCGTTTATCGTAATCGTGTAGTTGAGTTTATCGGTGGTGTTTTGATCTGACATCGCTCTACCCCTTCCCCAGGTCTGTACTCTCTCCAGGTCTGTATTCTCTCCAGGTCTGTTTTCGTCAACCGCTACACGCTTCGTATTGCGTCTTGTCTTGGGTATTATCCTTGGCCAATCGCCGCCAGTTCGACCACTTCCGGCAGGCGTACCCGTGCCTTTTCCAATCGATCGACGCACGCTTCTTTGCCCAGGGCGGCGATCAGATGAAACACGGACGGTCCGGCCATTTCTCCGGTCAGCGCCACGCGGCAGGGATGGATGAACTGGGCCGCCTTCAATCCTTCCCGTTCCGACAGGTTCCGGACGACCTCCTCCACCGCTTCCGCGTCGAACTTTGCAAGCGCGGTGAACTCGTCGCGTAGCCAGCCGATCCGTTCTGTCACCCCATCCGGATCTTTCGACCAGTGCTTCCGGACGGCCTTTGGATTGTAATCGAAGTCGTCCGTGAAGAAGAACCTGCCCTGGACCGCGAAATCGGCCAGCGTGCGGCACCGTTCCCGCAGCAGGCCGACGACCTTCATCGCGTAGTCGTGGTCTACGGACTGTCCGTCCGACTTTCCGTCGTCCAGCCCGCCGCCGATGACTCCCGCTCGTAACAGAAACGGCTTCGCCAGCGTCCACAGCTCCTCGTTCGATAGTGCCATGATGTGTTGGCCGTTGAGCCACTCGAATTTGCGCAGGTCGAAGACGGTGTCCCGCTTGTGGACCTGGTCAAGGGAGAACCGCTCCATGAGCTCGGCGCGGGTGAAGAACTCCTGGTCGTCGCCGGTCTGCCACCCGAGCAGCGAGAGGAAGTTGACCACGGCGTCGGGCAGGTAGCCGGCATCGCGGTATTCGGAGACGGACACGGCGCCGTGGCGCTTCGACAGCTTCTTCTTGTCCTCTCCAAGTATGCTGGGCAGGTGGGCGAACTCGGGCAACTCGGCACCCAGGGCCTGGAACAGGTGGATGTGCTTGGTGGTGTTGGTGACGTGGTCGATGCCGCGGATGACGTGAGACACGTTCATGTCCACGTCGTCGGCCACCACGGCCAGGTGGTACAGGGGCGTGCCGTTGGACCGTACGATGACGAAATCGTCGATGGTCTCGTTCTCCACCGCGATCTCACCCAGGATCCGGTCCTGGAATACGGTTTTCCCTTCGGGGATCTTGAGTCGGATGACCGGCTTGCGGCCCTCGGCCTCCAGGGCTTGCGCCTCGGCATCGGTGATATCCGCATAGCGGCGGTCGTTCCGCCAGGACCGGCCTTCCGCGAGGGCTTCCTTCTTCTTCGCTTCCAGCTCTTCGGGCAGGTAGTAGCAACGGTAGGCTTTGCCGCTGTCTACCAGGGCCCGGGCGCGGGCGACGTGCCGGTCGAACCGCCGGGACTGGTAGACCACTTCTTCGTCCCAGTCCATGCCCAGCCACTCCAGCACCTCGAATATGGCATCGACCCATTCAGGCCTGGAGCGGGCGGTGTCGGTGTCTTCGATGCGCAGGAGGAAACGGCCCTTCTCCCGGCGGGCGAAGAGCCAGTTGAACAGGCCCGTGTGGGCACTGCCGATGTGGAGCAGTCCGGTCGGACTGGGGGCGAAGCGAACGCGTACGGGCCGGGACATAGGTCGTTACGTCGACTGGGAGTCTGGGCCGGGGGTATCTGCAGCCGCGGTTGAAGCTTCGGAAGCGGGAGGCGTGGCGTCGGCCGTTTCGGCCGCTGGCGCGGGTATGACGGAAGGTAAGGTCTCCAGGGTCATGGTCACCCCGCCCATCGCGCCGGCCAGCAGATTATACAGCCAGGTGCCCAGCGAGACCACCAGGGCACCGAGCACGGCGTACAGGATGGTCATCACGATCCAGGCCGCGACCGCGATCAGGCCCGTGGCCCCTACGATATAACCCATTTCGTCGGGCATGCCTTCGGACATCCCCACCATGCCCACGAAACTCGCCATCAACGTAATCGCCACGGCATAAAGCGCTCCGATAACGAACCCCACGGAACCTGCGATGAGAAAGGCAATCTTGCACGCGGACCATGGGTCGATACGCTTAAGCTGGTACCTCATAGTTGGTGCTCCCGGTGGCATTGCGTGGATGGGGCTCCCGGTTTCGCCCGGAATCCGGCGGCGGACGCCATGCTGCCGATGAAGAACAGTGATTTGACTACGAACGGAGAGGGAGGGATTCGAACCCTCGGTAGGTTTTTGACCCACAATCGCTTAGCAGGCGATCCGATTCAGCCACTCTCGCACCTCTCCCAAGAGATTTCCGCACCGCTGGACGGTGGGGGTGGGATTCGAAGCAGTGTCAGTAAGTAATTGATTAATGGTAATTTACATGTTCTTTTGTGTGACTTTCCCCACGCTTGTCCCCACGCATCCAGACTCCGTACGAATGGTGCTTTGAAGAATATAACTCGGAGAGTAGAAACGGGCAAATCCTTCCTTGACTCGACTTCTTATCGTCGGGGAATTGGATGTTCAGCCTAAACCAGGCTCAGACAGTTGATCATCCCATTCGGAAATGGTTAATCGTGCTGCCACATCACGTGAAGGTGATCACACGTTGAGATCACACTTTTAAAACGATGGGATCAAATGCGATAGTTACAAAAAGGGGCAGGATGGGTGTGTGGTCAATTTGGGAATTATATCCGAAGGTTAGCCGGTCAATACTTCTGAACATTAGGTAGTGTATCAGGTCGAAAGACACTTACAGGTCACTCGGTCTGGCCATCCTGTACCCGACCCTGGGCTCGGTGAAGATGTATTTCGGCTTTCTGGCATCATCTCCCAGGATGTGCCTCAGCTTCTTCACGAAGACGCGCACAACCCGCGCATCGCCGGGGTTGCGCATTTGCCAGACATTGCTCAGTATTTGTTCGTAGGTCACTACCCTGCCGGCATGCATCGAGAGGATGCGTAGCAGATCGAATTCGGTGGCGGTCAGCCGCAGCGGATTTCCTCTCAGTTCCACCCGCCTTTCTTCGTAGTTGATGACCAGGTCGCCTGCCTTGAACGGTTCGGGCGGTCCTGAATGCCTGCGAAGTGCGGCATGGATTCTGGCGATCAGTTCCGTGGGTGAAAACGGCTTGACGATGTAATCCGCGGCGCCAAGTTCCAGGGCTCTGGCAATCGTTTCGTCTCTTCCGTATACGGACAGGAAAATCACGGGTCTGTCAGGCCGTTCCGGCAAGCTCTTCATCAGTTCGATGCCATCGGTCCCCGGCAGCAGCAGGTCCATCAGCAGCAGGTCCGGCTGGTGGACCTCGACCAGTTCTTTCACTTCCTCCGGATTGCCGGTCACCTTCGTTCGATATCCCGCCGATTCTACAATCTCCTTTATGTATCCCAGCGCGTGAGGATCGTCGTCCACCACAAGGACAAGGGGCTTCAGTCTTTCGATGCGGCCGGATTGTGGCGGTTTCCTCCCCGGAGCTTGCGCGGCATCGGTTTCGACCTGCTCCACCACCGGGATCGTGAATGTGAACCGCGTTCCCAACCCCGATCCCTTACTTTCAGCCCATATGCGTCCGCCGTGGGCTTCTACCAGCCCCTTGCATATCGCCAGGCCCAGACCCACCCCGACACCGCGATCTTTGCTGCCGTTCCGGGCATACTTTCTGAACAGGTGCGGCAGTCGCTCGGTGGGTATATCCGGCCCTTCGTTTACGACCGATACTGCCACGTAGACGCTCTCAAGCCGTGCCTCCACGCTTATTGCGGCCGTATCGGGTGAATGCCTTGATGCGTTGGTCAACAGGTTCAAGAGCACCTGGACGATGCGATGCTGATCCGCTCTTACCGTCGGCAGATCACGAGGCAGGTCTATCTGTACGGGATTCTGACGTCCACCGTCAAGGAACAGGTTCCGGGCCTTCTCCACCATGACGGCCAGATCTGCCGGTTCGATGGACAGAGAGAGCGACCCTGTCTCGATCTGCGCCGAGTCCATCAGGTCACTGATCAGTTTGCGCATGTGATCAGCCTGCAGGTCGATGATGCGGAAAAACTGCTCCGACTCGGCCGCGCTCAGTACGGACGAGGAACCCACGGCCGTGGTGGTACATCCTTTGATGGATACGAGGGGAGCCGTCAATTCGTGGCTCACCATGCTAACGAACTCGGTGCGCTGGCGCTCCAGCTCTTCCAGCGGCGTCATGTCCTGCATGGTGACCACTACGGACACGACCTCGCCCTCGCCCTGTTCCGAAACGATCGGGGTCGCGTTGATGATGGTCGTGATCTTTCTTCCATCAGGAACCTCGATGATGATCTCCTCCGCGCGTATCACCTCGGCCTTGCCCAGAAACCGTGCGAGGGGATACTCTTCCAAAGCAATCTCGCTCCCGTCCGCCCTGGTTACTCTTATGACTTTCAGCAATTCCTCGGCCGGGTGTCCCGGCGTGCACAGATCGCCTACGATGCGGCGCGCTTCTTTGTTGATCGACAACATCGTTCCGCTTCGTGCTTCAAAGATGACAATGCCGACCGGCGTGGTCTCGATCAGCGCTTCGAGATCCGCCTTTGCCTGTAGATCGTCATGGTGCTTGCGCGCATTAGCGATCGCCATCCCAGCCATGGACACGTACAGCGTAATGATCCCTTCGTCCTCTCTGGTGAACTCATGACCGTCTTGCTTACCGAACAAATACAGGCATCCTGCCGGCGCGCCCTGGCGGCGAACGGACATGCCCAGAAAGCACCCTTCCATCAACGTATGCCCGGGCAAATCGAGCGAGGCGAAGTGAGACGACAAGTTCTTTAATCTGAGTGGTTCCCCTTCTTCCTTCAGGTACTCCCAAAGCCCGGATACATGGGGCAGGTCCAGGAGTTTCCGTTCCTCGCCGGGACTCAAGCCGTGGGTGACGAAATCGTGCATTTGTCCTGAACCGCCCATCAGTCCTGAACCGGCCCTGGTCGCTATCACTCCGATTTTTGCGCCTGCCAGTGCACAGGCACCCGTTACCACCTCTCGCAGGAGGGTACGCAAGTCATCGCAGTCGCTGATGCGAAGGCTGGCCTTGCCCAACTCGGAAAGCCGTTCCTTCAGTGCCATCAACTCGGTGTTCAACGTGTCGGTATGCTCCATCTTCTCCTCCGATTTCATGTTCTTGGCCTTCGGCCCCCACGTCCCGGTCTCCTCGGATTCAATCTGCAAACAGGAAACGGAACACGGCAGGACATGCTGATTATGTAATCCCGCACATGTATTTACAATATATACACAATATATACACAATAGAATACAATAAATTAACTTTTCGACCTGTTTTATAGTGTCATAGCAGCGACGTGATACGTAATTTATATACCAAGAGTGGCCATCGATACTCAGGGCACGAAAAGGTCCGGACCGGAATGTGCCTTAGGAGATCTGGGCGTCGATATCTGCCAGGGACAGGGAAAAACTGGAACAGAAGACCAGCATGAAGCAGGTGCTCGACAACTTCGGAGGATGGTGGGCCAACCGATCAGGCGCGATAGAGCCTTCACGACACCAATGACCGACCTGCTTCTTCCTGTTCTCACCCTGATCGCCTTCGTTTTCGGAAGCGTTTGCTTTTTTATGTCGCTTGCCAGGGGCATGGCTTTTCCGGTTGCATGGTTCCTCATCGGCATGGTTCTGGGGCCGCTTGGTATGGTTTTAGTGGTACTTGTGAGACAGAAGCAGAAAACTACTCAGGTACTGGTGGAGAAAGAACTGAATAGTTAGCGCCTCGAACTTTGAGTTCGGTGCTCCGGGACATTTCATCGGGCGCAGAGAAGAGTCCGGAACCAAGTGCATGGCGTCCCCGGACAAAGCGCCGATAATCTGCAACTGGCGTCATGCACACCTTCACCCCGCCGCAAGTAGGAGCCGCTTTTCCGGTCGACCGAAAACGCGGCGGGGACCCGACACACAGAGAGCGCTTCGACCTGGAGGAGGACTGCCAGGTGGTCCAGTCGGTCATGCCTGATTGCACTGCTGGCGAAGTGTTTCATCAGCCAGAACGCATACGCCCGACTCTATAGGTTGGAGTCACCCGCGAGCATCTACGTCCTGCGCGCCTGTTCCGGAGTCGCCGCCCCAGTGATCGACGAACCTCCGGAGAACGACTTAATCAGTGTCGAGCACCGGATCGGATACAGCGGCGTGCGGAAGGGCCAAGTTCATGGTTACTGATCGCGCTACCTGTACGGCGAAATGCGATGGCAGAGGATAGGTCATGTGTGTTTCCTACCGAGATCAGGATGGCTTGCGCGTGAAGGTCGAGGCTACAGCCGCCGTCAATGGCGCCGCGGTCTGGGTGGTTCTACCGGACGGAGTCGTCCTCGATGGGCTGGACTGGTGGTTGAGGTCGTTCCGTTGCGAAACGCCGCCTGGCGAACTTACAGTGCTGGAGACTGAAGCTTTGACTTCGCTGGCGGAAGTCGCCCGGATGATAGACGCCGCGGTAGCCGGACACGCCGAGCAGGGCATCAATGGGTTCGGAGGGATTGACCGTTTGCACACCCGGAATTGAGGTGCGTTTGCAACGTCGTGAAGGCGACAGCGTTTGCGTGCCGGTACTGTGCCGGTTAGATCCCCACACTCGAATAATGAGAAAGCCGTGCAAAACAACCACAGAAAAGCGCTGAACGACCGATTCGTAACTGCGGCATCCAGCCTGTACCGTCTCGTGTATATGGGCCTCCTGAATGACAGGAAAGGTCTGAATGAGATGGTCCCACAGCTAAAGACCGTGATGTTGTTGGCTGAGAAAGGACCGCTGAGGGTGGGCCATGTTGCCGGATACCTCGGATGCTCGTCCACTTCCATGACCTACACCTTGAATCGTCTCGTAGAGAAGAAAATGATAAAGAGGGTGACCTGTCCGCATGACCGCAGAGCGGTGATCTGCGAACTGGATTCCGCAGGGCGGAATGTGCTGGAAAGGATCAATCATATCGTCAGGAAGCAAGTGCTGCCCGCCGCCGACACGTGGAGTCTGTCGCGTCTTGAAGCGGTAGTGGAAGCGCTGGAGTCCATTCATCCCGGTCGGGAGTAGGAGGCGTCCTGGTCACCGACCGATTCGTACGGCGGAGAGTTTGACCACAGGAGAAATCCTGAATCACAAACAAGCCATGAAATCGTACGCACGTTGCGTCATGACGGCAATCATCGTCGTTTTCTCGGGAGCAGACACCGCGGCCCAGCCTGTCGGACAGCCCGGTTGGTACGTTTCAGCCGGCCTGATCGGCAACCTGGTGTCCGGTCTGGACCAATCGGGGTGGAATTCGGATTCCACGTGCTATCCCACCAGTTCGTGCTTCTTCATGGATTCGCGACCTGAGATCAGTGGCTACCGCTGGCGCTATGATCCATCCGTCGACCGCGGCATCGGATTCGACGTCGCAGTCGGCCGATCTCTCGGCCGGGCCCGTCTCGAGGTGTCCTTCAGCCAGCGAAAGAACAACGTCGACCAGGGCGCATCGACCGGCGGAGGTTTTCTGGACGAGACCCTTTCCCTGCCACCCGGCAGTGGGACGGCGCAGAGTACCGCGACGGCCTTTATAGACGACCTGGTGACGCGTACGGCGTCCCTGCAGGGATATTACGACCTGCCCCTCGGAACGAGCGGGTTAGCCTCTTACGTCGGTCTGGGCGGTGGCATCGCGTTTGTTGAACTCACCAGGGTCTTTTATTCCAGCGAATTCAGCGATCCCTCCGGATCGGTACGCTACGATCCTCCCCTGTCGTTCTACAACAGCGAACAGGATACCGGCATGTCTGACGCGGCATTCGTGGTACATGGCATCGCGGGAGTCGATTACAACCTTCACACCCGGACCGCGATCGGCTTGAAAGTGACAATCTCCATAGTGGGCGATATCAGACACGAGGGCCCCTACGATCACCACCCCTATCACGAAACAGTTCCTTCTCTTATAGCCACTAACACGTTCAGCGGCACAAACCATTTCTCCATGGCGTTGAACGTGAAATACCGATTCGGAAACTGATGTTCGATGCGGTCCTTGCGCGATCCAGGAGTCACGAACAAGGACCATGGTCCGCCCGCCTCGACATCATCTACCCCTACACATATCCTGAACCGAAACCTCGAAAGGGAATACTGACGATGAGCAACTATCCCGAGATTCGATATGCTATTCGTATCCTGGCGGCATTGGCATGGATTGCCGCGTTTCAAATCGGGCAGGCCTTCGCCCAGTCTGAATCTATTACCGTCGTAAGCTGGGGCGGCGCCTATGCGAGGGCATGCGAGAAAGGCTATCACGAGCGGTTCGTCGAAGAGACGGGCATTGACATCAACCTGGAGGACTACAACGGTGGGCTGGCGCAGATCCGCGCCCAGGTGGACGTGGGGAACGTGTACTGGGACGTGGTCGACCTGGATATCCCCGATCTGGTGAGAGGATGCGATGAAGGCCTCCTTGTTCCGATCGACATCAACGATCTGTCGGAAGGGGCGGACGGCACGGCCGCGGCGGACGATTTTGAAGCCGAGGCGATTACGGATTGCGGCGTGGCCATGCTGTACTATTCTACGGTATTTGCGTACAACGACCAGTTGATCGGAGCGGTGAAGCCGGCCACCATCGACGGTTTTTTCGACCTGGACAGGTTTCCGGGTCGCAGGGGAATGCGGCGGTCTCCACAGGTCAATCTCGAATTCGCGCTGATGGCCGATGGCGTGCCCCTTGAAGAGGTTTACGCGGTGCTGGACACCCGGGACGGCGTCGCCCGCGCGTTCCGGAAGCTGGATACCATCAAGGACCAGATCGTCTGGTGGGAAGCCGGCGCCCAGCCGCCCCAACTGCTCGCGGACGGCGAGGTCGTGATGACCACGGCCTACAACGGCCGGATCTTCAACGCCCAGGTCCTCGAGGGGCAATCCTTCGTCATCGTCTGGGACGGCCAGGTGCTCGCCACGACCGGATTGGGCATCGTCCAGGGCGCCCGTAACCTGGAATCGGCGCTGCGCTTCGTCGACTTCGCCACCACCGCGCAGTCCATGGCCGGTCTCGCGCGGTACATCGCCTACAGCCCTACGCGCCGCTCCGCCGTTCCCCTGATTTCCACCCACGCCGAAACCGGAGAAGACATGACGCCCCACATGCCCACGACTCCTCAGAACTCAATCCGCGCGCTGCGCAACGACTGGGAATGGTGGAGCGACAACGGCGAAGAAATGAACGAGCGTTTCAGCACGTGGCTTGCGAGATGAGAAAGTAGTGCTTTTAGGACTACGCCACGGCGGGGACCCGCACAGAACGAGGCGCAGCGAAATGTCACTGGTTAAGATGAGCCTGACCTGCCGACAGGAGAGGGCGTGGCGGACCGGGAGGATTGGCAGGGTGCAGCCAGAGTCCTGGCAAGTAAGGCGCGGCGTGTGTCCGGTCCGCCTTCATGTAACGCACGTCGCGCCCCTGGCATACCTGAGAGGGTGAACAACATAAACCGGCAAGCAACAGTCTCGAGGTGGTTGTGGCCTTGCCGCTGGCTATGGTCAGTATTCGCTTCCGCGAGAAACATAAAAGGAGGTCGCGTTCAGTGCGGATACCCAGTGCATATCGCCTAGGTTACAGGAAGGCCCTCGCGCTCGATCCTGATACGGCGGAGAACTTCATCGCCCATACGACAATCGGCGATCCAGTCATGGATGCCATGGTAGAGGACCTGGCACCACTTCCACAGAAAGAGATCCATCGCTTTATAAACGCCGGGATGGAGGAGGATTACGATGTGCTGAAGGACGCGCCTTCATCGTTGCGAGACTTCTTCGTCAACTCGCCGCCGCCCGCTCCGGATTGGCTCGACTACAGAGCTTTCGTACCGGGAATACGCGCATTTCAGAAAAACTCGGACACGATCCTGCTGGCTTTCATATCAGCGGTACTGATCTATGGGTTTACTACGCAGATAAGCAGGGCCTTCGTGCATACGGGCCGCATATTCGACAATGGTGTCCGGCGGCTCAAGCAGAACAACCGGCATCAGCTGGAGATTTTTCTACCGGGGGGGCTGCACCGGTATGGCGACGGGTGGAAACTGTCGGTTCGAATACGGTTCATACACGCCCGGATCCGCCGCCTGTTGAGCCAGTCTCCCGAATGGGACCACACCGCCTGGGGTGTACCGATCAGCTCCGCGCACGTGGGTTTTGCGACCGCCTGCTTTGCCTCGCGTTCCGTCAAGTATTCATCCTCCCTCGGCGCTCATTACAGTAGCGAAGAGCGGGCCAGCATCCACGACGTCTGGCGCTATACAGGTTATCTGATGGGCGTCCCCGAAACCATCCTCTACAGGGACGAGAATCACGCCGGTCAGATAATCGAGATCGGATCCATTTGCGAACCCCCGCCTACTGACGATTCGATCATCATGGCCAATGCGCTTGTCAACTCCGCGCCACTGGTCGCAGACATCAACGATCCCGAAAGTCGAAGGGTACTGGTGAGTAACACCATCTATCCCTTGGCCCGATCATTGATCGGAAAAGATCTCGCTGATCAGTTGCAGTTTCCGCCAAGCAAAAGGCCGGGCTTGCTGTTCTGGTACAAGATGCGACGGCACATCCGGCGGCTGTTAGCGTTGTACCGGAACGGAAACGCATTGGATTTTTCGTCGTTGCTCGCGGTATTGGCTTACGACGAGGCGGGCATTTCTTACCGGCTGCCAGACCACGTCCGCGCCGAAGAGAGCGACGAATGGTGAAAGGAGGCAACATGGGAGGTTGGCTGCGATCACAGACTCCCCAAAGTCGAAGGACTGCCAGTCGAAGGACCTTCATAGGAGGTTTTATGATGCGGTATTCCATCGTGTTGTCTGTCATGTTTCTGCTCGGTTGCGATGCAGACTCTAACATCGTGTCGTCGACATCCTCTTCTCATCAGGGGAAGGCAGTGGTCGCCACTGAGGTAGACAGCGGTCATACCAGGGGTAGTGAAACGGGAGACGACGGCGGCGGCGGAATCGTGGCCATCGAAGAAGACGTAAACGATGGTTCGGGCGACTCGGACGAAGGGGGCGGCACCGCCGAGAACGAAGGCGTTTCAATCTACAATGATACGCAGCGTTAGTCTGGCGAACAGGGCCGCGGAAAACGGGCCGGCCACAAAGACGAGACAGTGGATATCGACGTCGGCGCTCCGGGGTCTGATCCGGATGCAGACAGAGTCCGTTAAGTGTATGGCGCTCCCGGTAAGCGCCGTCAAGCAGGAGTTGGCGTCATACGCATCTTCGCCCCGCCGCCAGTAGGAGGCGTCTTCGGATGCCGGCCGAACCCAGGCGGCGGGGATCATCTGAGAAGGGAGACATGACATGAGGTTAGTCATTTTGGCGCTGGTTGTCGGCACACTCACCCAGGAAGCCTACGGCCAATTGTACAGGGTAGAATCCTCGCAAAGTCTCTTCGCCATCCGCGTCAGTTCCGGAGTCGCCGCGCCGGCGATCGAGGAGCCCGCCGGCCCGATGCTCAGTATCGAACACAGGATGGGATACAGCGGCGTGCTCGGATTCGACTGGTTCCTGACGCCGGCCATTGGGTTCTATATCGAGGGCGCGTATAGCAGGAACGGAGTCGACGTGGAGGTTCTGGGCGCGAGCGTCAGTCAGATCGGCATCGACGACATCACCTATTCGTCCAGGGCGGCCCATATTGGCTTCACGCTGCAGAGCGGTATCAGGCCCCTGGTGTACGTGTCGGTCGGCGGCGGCATCGGCAATCTGAAGGCCAGCCTGGATGTGGGAGGCCCCGAGGGAAACATCACAGCGAGCGATGCTGAAAACGGCTTCTCATTGATGGTTGCCGCAGGTGCAAAGTTCATGGTGTCCGATCGCATGTACCTGTCCGGCGAAATGCGGTGGCAGCGGATCTGGGTTGGCGATGAAGACGGAGCGGCCTATCGACTGGTGCCGATACTGGCGGGCGTGGGCGTACTGATCTAAGCGTCGGCCGCCTGTAATGGCCCGCTGGGATAGCGAAGATGTAGCCCACTTGGATCCGAGACAGTTCATCGAGGATTGGAAGGGAGCATTCACATGACCGAGCAAGTAAAAAGGGGCTCGAACAGGTGGTTGATCGTGAACCTGTTTGTCTGGGTTTTCGGGATCCTGTTCTTGTTCGTTCTGGGCGAATCCACGAGGGCAAACCGCCAGGCCATTTCCGATCATTCCCGCCGCCTTGTAGAACTCGAACACGACGTGAGATCCCTGGCCGGGGAGGCCAGGATCGACAGGGCGGAGATTCGGGCGCTGAAAGAGCGTATCGACCGGTTGGAAGCGCGCGATAACGAGTGACGTTTCAAGGACCGTATCCCGAACGGAAAGGAGAACCATATCAAGGATAACGTTATGCAAAGACACCGGAGGCAAAAGGCAACGACCAGCGCTGACTCGCTCCTGGTCGATCCTCCCAGGCCTTCCATCCATCGCACGGAACTGCCGCCGGGGCCATCCGGGTTGCCGATTGTCGGGCAGGCGTTCCGCCTTCGGAGCGACTTCGTCGGCCTCTTGCAAGAGGCCGCCACCTACGGCGATGTCAGCACCGCGTCGGTGAACCCCATCTTGATCTGCCTCGTGAATCATCCCGAACCCAACCGAGAATTGCTGGTAAACAGCCATCAGAAGGCCGAGCGGGGCCAGGGTGGATATGGATCAGGAGATGCGGGAACTGACGCTCCAGATAGTCGCCAAGGTCCTGTTCGATATTGAGACGGGTGACGTGGTCCGGCGTGTGGGCAGATCTTTCGCGGAGAGTGAGGGGTACATGTACCTCCGTTTGACGCAGCTGCCGTTTCTGCGGCGGCTTCTCAACAACCTTCCCGTACCTTCCACGCGGCGCTTCAAGGCCGCGCCGGCTTACCTGGACGAGCTGATATACGGCCTGATCGAGGAGCGCCGGCAGTCGGGTGCCGAAGGCGACGATCTGCTGAGCATGCTGCTGCAGGTGAGATACGAGGATGCGGAGAGCGAGGAAGACAGCGGGATGAGCGACGAATTGGTGCGCGACGAGGCGGTCTCCCTTTACATCGCCGGGCACGACACCACGGCGACTACCCTGGCCTACGCGTTCTTCCGCCTGTCCCAGAACCCCGAAGTGGAGAAGCGGTTCCATGCGGAATTGGACGACGTGCTGGGCGACCGCGACGCCACCCTCGACGAACTGCCCAATCTGCCCCTCACCGACCAGATAATCACGGAGACGCTGAGGCTTTACCCGCCGTTCTGGCTCCTTGGAAGGATGGTGTTCGAGCCTATCGAACTGTGCGGCTACCGCATCCCGGCCGGCGTCTCGGTAGTGACCTCGCCGCTGATCACGCAACGGGACCCGCACTGGTTCGAAGCCCCGCTGGAGTTCGCCCCGAGCGCTGGACGCCGGAGTTCCGCAGTGAACTGCCGCGGTTCGCGTACTTCCCCTTCGGGGGAGGGCCGCACCAATGCATTGGCGAAGGCTTCGCGTGGATGGAGGCGAAGATCGCGCTGGCGACCTTGCACCGGCGCTGGCGTGCAACGACGAAAAGCAAGGCGGAGATAATGCCTCGGACAACCCTCAAAGTGAAGGGCGGCCTGCCGATGACCTTTGAACGGCGCCGTTAAAGTGAGTGTACCGGAACGGAGAGAACATTATGCGAAACCTGGGATTTGGGTTCATGATGGTCTTACTGCTGGGTCTGAATGCCTCCCCCGCCCTTGCGCAAAAGGTAGGAACATCCTTCCACGTGGGAACGCTTGGGATCGGGGCGCAGGTCGCAACGCCGCTCGGGGGTCGGATCAACCTCAGGGGAGGTATCGATTTTCAGCCGGTCGGCTTCGAAGTCCAGCTGGAAGACGTAGAATTCAATATAGAGCTTCCCACGCCCGCCGTGACGGTCGTGTTCGATCTGTACCCGAGCGAAAGCGGCTTCCGCCTGAGTGCAGGCATGGTATTCTTTGGCCAGCCGGCCGGACTCAAGGGCGTTCTGACGGACGAGGCGGAGTTCGGAGACGGTGTGTACACGCCAGCGCAGGTGGGAACAGTCAGCAGTTCGCTCGGAACCTCCCGGTTCGCCCCATTACTGGGCATCGGGTGGGGAAACGCCATGGGACCCGGTCTCGGTTTTACGATGGATGTTGGAATAGCCTATCACGGGACGCCGAATATCAGCTTCGAGGCTACCGGCCCCATATACTCGGACCCGCAGTTCAGGATGGACCTGGATGCGGAGGCCGAAGAGGCCAACAAAAACATTCCGGGCGCCGCGTCCATGTATCCAATCCTGAACCTGGGTCTCAGCTACGGTTTCTAGCCAGGATGGATCCGATCTTCCAAACACAAACCAGATGGCAGATACAGATGGTGTATTTGAGGGATGCGTCACGGAACAGTTAGTGCTGCCTGCGGGGGGTTCTCGTCTCGTTTACAACAAAGGAGCGAAACATGGCCCGATGGATCTACACCATCACAGCCGCCATCTTGGCCGTTCTACTGGTGACCATGACAGGTACCGCGATCGGCCAGAAAAAACCCAGCCTCAAGCATCTGAAAAAGACCGATCCGGGTCAACTATATGTTGTGTTTTTAAGAGGAGACGACTGCCCAGGTACGAAGGCGGAATATGAAAAGATTGTCGAAGGCGAACTACTGCGCGGCCGTATCGAACGTTTAGAATACTTGGACAGTTGGAGGCGACCCATTGGCGAACCGTACCTGTTGGTCAGGATGCAGTGTGCCGGTGACGATGACAATATGTTATGGAGTATTAGCGTTTTTCTCGCTGAAAACCGTCTTGCCGATGATCCAGCGTCGGACGAATACTCCATCTACACTTTGGTGACCTTCCCAGGATACGGAAGCTTCGGCTTGGAACCTGTCATCTATCGCGTATCGGACACACTGAAAAGCAAACTTCGTGAAGCGATCGCCGATGCTCTCACCGACTACCAGAAAGCCAACTTCCCCGCGCTGTCCAGGTAGCGCGAGATATCATTCTATTACACGCACCGGATCGCGTGTTTGACGTTTCGGTACCTCTGAGAGTGAATCAAATTGCAGGTTACCTCGGATATACTTCCACTTCCATGGCCTACACTTTGAGTTGGCTAGTTGAAAAAATGGTCAAGAAAGTGCCCTATCTGCAGGACCGTAGAGTGATGATCTGTGATCTGGCTTCCGGGGATCGGAAAGTGCTGGAGATGATTGATCATGTGATCAGGAAACGTGTTTTGCCGGCCACCGACTCGTGGAGTCTGAAGCGCCCTGAAGCTGCAGTTGAATCGAGGGTGATATGGACGTTCCTGATGAACTGACTTACAGAGGATGCCTAACCATGTACATTCATTGGGAGACTGGCGACGAGGGCTGGCACAAGTTAGCAGAGGTATCCTGTTTTCAGGGTTCCGGCGTCTATGTCATCTGGAATGAAGCAAGGCATGCCAATTTGACCATGCAGATCCTATACGTAGGATCCGGCCAAGTGGGATCCCGTCTGATCTCTCATCAGCTCGATACCAGGTTCAATGGTTCCTACGTCACATGGGCCGAGTTGAACTCCCGCTGGATCCGCGAGGTGGAGACGTACCTGCACATGAAGCTAAATCCAATCCACAGCAAACGATCCCCCGACCTGACACCAGTCCCGGTCAATCTGCCGTGGTGATTTCTTCCCGCCCGTTTCGAGTAGGATCTTCGACCTCTGAATGGAACGCGCGGTTGTTTGTGGGGCGAAAGCGTCCGGGGAAACGGCTCCGGTACCTGGGTATTCACCTCCCGCCTTGAAAGCGGGCACGCCGCTAGCCGCACTTTAACAACGTTCGCGCGCTGGGACTCACTTGACGGGCGCAGAAGATCCCGGAGGTGGATTGCACAACCAAACACACCGGGAGACGGAAAGGACAAGCGAAACACATGCTCCAGTCAAGAGCGGGTTCAGGGATGGGCATTTTAGTCGCGGCCCCGCGGACGGCTTGCATATTATTGGCGCTGGCTCTGTTGACGCCGGTGTTGCCGGCGCGGGCCCAGATCGAGAAGAACGTTCTCCATATCGGCCTTTTGCTCGACTTCGTGGCCGGTACGGCCGACTCCCAGGGTAATCTTGCACTGCTCCAGGACGAAATCCACAGGGTGGTGGGCGCCACCCGGACGGTCCACTTCCTCCCCGAGCATCGGCGTTTCACGTCGGGGCGCCCGGAACGGATAGCCGACGACTATGCCGCCCTGGCCGAAGATCCCGCCGTCGAACTGATCATTGCCGTTGGCGCCGCCAGCGCCTCGACATTGGCCGCACAGGATGCCCTGCCCAAGCCGACGGTCGCCGTGGGAATCCTGGACACGGAGCTGCAGGAGATGCCCCTTGTCGAACCGGGGATCTCCGGAGTATCCAATTTCACCTACATACTCAGCGCCGGATCGATCCGGAATGACCTGGCGGCGTTCCACCGCATCCATCCATTTTCGGATCTGGCTGTGATTGTCGGCGGGAACCTGAGGGACGCGCTGGATTTCCAGGATTTCTTCGATCGACTGGTCGCGCCTTACGGTGCTCGGGTCGAGTTGATCTTCTGGGAGCCGGCTGGGCCAGTGCCAGCGTTGAGCGAAACGGCGGACGCCGTGTATCTGACCATGACATTCGGGCGCCAGCCCGATGAGATCGCCCGGTTGGCCGAGGCCCTTGCCACGCGGAAACTGCCCTCGTTCGCCCGGTCACGGTCCTACGTGGACGCGGGAATGATGGCATGCATCGGTTCCTCGAACGACCTGGACCAGGTCCTCCGCAATTTGGCTCTGATCGTGGAGGGCGTCGTCCTGGGAGAGGATCTGTCGGCCATGCCGGTCCGGCTTGATTTCGACGAGCAATTGGTGATCAGCGCGGCCACCGTCCGACAGACCGGCCTGGACCTCTCCTTTGAAACCCTGTTTTCCGCCCGCATGCTGGAGACGGAAGAACCTGCCGCCGAACGGCTTCTGAGTTTGCAGGACATCGTCGCGGAGGGCTTGCGAAACAACCTCGACCTCCGTATCGAACGGCAGAACGTCGATCTGGCCGGTGAGGATGTTCGACTGGCGAGATCGACGCTACTGCCCACCGTGGAGGTCTCGACCACGCTGTTGCAGGTCGATCCGGACGCCGCCGAGTCATCCCTGGGGCGGCAGCCCGAACGTAGCGGATCGGGGGCGGGGAGTATACAGCAGATCCTGTTTTCCGAACCGGCGTTTGCCAACGTTGCCATTCAGCGGTACCTGGCGGAAGCCGCACGCCATCGAACCGACCTGGTGGCGCTGGACGTGGTGCTGAATCTCTCGAGGGCCTATTTCGATATTCTGCTGTCCAAGACCGCGCGCCGCATACGGCGGGAGGAGCTCGAGGCCTCGCGCCGCAACCTCGAGATCGCCCGCACCCGCAATGCCGTGGGCTATGCCGGCGTAGCGGACGTCTACCGCTGGGAAAGCGAAGTAGCCCGGGCTACCCAGGCCTCGATCGAGGCTTTCAACAATCTCTACCTGGCCAAAGTACGCTTGAGCCGGTTGCTCAACCGGGCGGAGATCGACGAGGACCTGGACGTCGCGGACGTCGGTCTTTCCGACGAACTCTTCGGCCGCTTCGACCCGGCCCGGATCGGGAGGCTGATCGACCGTCCCCGCGACCTGGAGATCCTGACCGGGTTTCTCATCGGAGAGGCCTTGAGAAACATGCCTTCGGTCAAGCAGCTGGAGGCCAACATAAGGGCGGCCGAACGCCGGCAGCAGCTGAATCGCCGGCTGTACTATCTGCCTACAGTGGCTTTGCGGGGGCAGGCCGACTATACCTACTTCCGTGGCGGCAAGGGGTTGACGCCGGGCTCGTCCGCGCTCTCCGGCGCTACCTGGAACCTGGGGCTCCATCTGTCCTATCCCCTCTTCCAGGGCAACCAGCGCAAGATCGCCGTGGATCAGACTGCGGTGCAACAGCGCCAGCTACGCCTACAGGAAGCGGATCTACGCAACAGGCTTTCCGAGGCCGTGCAGGTCCGCGTGACAAGCGCGGTGTCCAGGCGCACAAATATACACTTTGCCCGGACCGCGGCCGAAAGCGCCCGGATGAACTTCGAACTGGTGCAGGACGCCTACCTCAAGGGACAGTTGGGGATCACCCAGTTGATAGACGCCCAGCGCGCGGCTTTTTCCGCGCGAGAGGCCGAGACCGCGGCCGTCTATGAATACCTGGTCAGCTTCCTGCAGTTGGAAAATAGCATTGGATCCTACACCATGCTCATGACTTTGAAGGAACGGGAGGCTTTTGTCGCGCGCCTGCAGGCCTTCTTCGAACAGAGGTCGGACACGCCGTGAATCGAGGTACCATGTCGAATCGGAATATCGTCCTTGCCCATTTGGTTGCCGCGGCCCTCTGGGCTGGATGCGGATCCGAAGAAGAGGTTGCCGGTCCACCCGTACGTCCGGTGAGATACGCCGAAGTCCTTCCCGCCAGCGCCGTACAGAGCCAGCGGTTTGCCGGTACCGCCAAAGCGGGTATCGAAGCCCGGCTCAGCTTCCGGGTCGGAGGACTCGTCGATTCGATCGGCGTAAAGGTGGGCGACCGGGTCAGCGAGGGCCAGTTCATCGCCGCGCTCGACAACAGGGACGCCGTCCTCGCCTATGAACAGGCCCGGTCCGCGCTGGAGAACGCCCGGGTGCAAAAGGCCAATGCCCAGTCCAACCTCATTCGCGTGCGGCAGCTCTACCAGGTGCAGAACGTCTCCCTGTCCGAGTACGAACAGGCCAGGAACGTCTTTTCCTCGGCGGCTTCCGGATACGAGTCGGCGGAGAAGAGTCTGGACCTGCAGGAACGCCGTCTGGGATACAACGAGATATACGCTCCGGTAACGGGAATCGTCACCGAGGTGCACAACGAGGTCAATGAAGTGGTCCAGGCCGGCGCGCCCCTGGTCGTGTTGAACGCGGGCACGGATATCGAGATGGAGGTCGGAGTGCCCGAAGCGCATATCGCCCGGGTCCGGTCGGGTCAGTCGGTGCTGGTGCGTTTTTCGGCGCTGCCGGGACAGGATTTCGCGGCCCGCGTGCGTGAAGTGGCTTACGCGATCGGCGCTTCCAGCACCTATCCGGTCATCGTGCGGCTCGACGATCCTTCCCCCGCCATCCGGCCCGGCATGGCCGGCGAGGTGGAATTCCGTATCGGCGTCCGCGGACCGGACGACCCGTTCGTGGTACCCGCCAAGGCGGTGGGAGAAGGTGCCATGGGTCCCTTCGTCTTCGTCATTGAAGACGTCGTCGACGGCGTGGGAACGGTCCGCCGCAGGCCGGTCCGCCTCGGTCCGCTGCTGCCGGACGGCTTCGCCGTGGAAGACGGGCTCTTGCACGGGGAGCTTGTCGCTACGGCGGGGCTCGGGTCCCTCCTGGACGGAATGAAAGTACGCCTGCTCGAGGAGTGAGCGGCGGCGCCGGCGGGCGGCCACGAACTGACTACGTAGCCTCAGCCTCAGCCTCATACGGAAAACCCGATGAACATCACCCGGATCGCCCTGGAGAACAGCCGCGTCACCATCACGGCCCTGCTCGTCGTCCTGCTGTTGGGCCTGGCCGGCTACCAGAACCTGCCGCGCGACAGCATGCCGCCCTACACGGTGCGGGTCGCCTCGGTGGTGACCAGCTTACCCGGCGCCGGTCCCGAGCGGGTCGAGGCGCTGATCACCAGCAGGATCGAAGAGGTGGCCCAGGAGCTGCCCGAGCTGAAAACGGTCACCAGCGAGTCCCGGACCGGCCTCTCGGTCGTATCGGTGGAACTGGCGCAGTCGGTGCCGCCGGCCGAACTCCAGGCCGTATGGGACCGTTTGCGCCGCAAGCTGGAGTCCATCCGGTCGGAACTGCCCGCGGGCACAGGCGGCCCCAGGGTGAACGACGACGGGATCGGCGTGGTGTACGGCATCGTGATCGGCATGGTCGGAGATGGCTTCAGCTTCGCCGAACTCGAGACCTACGCCGAAGAACTGCGCGATGACCTGATCAAGCTGCCCGACGCGTCCGAAGTGGAAATAAGCGGCATCCAGGAGGAGCGGATCTACCTTGAATTCAACAACGCCCGGCTGGCCGAGTTGGGTGTTTCCGCCAACATGATCAAGAGCAGCGTAGCCAGTACCAATATCGTCTATTCCGGCGGCGAGGTCAGCCTGGAAGACGAGCGCGTCGTACTCGAGCCGACCGGCAGCTACGCCCACCTGGAAGATATCGCGCGCACCCTTATTCCGGTGGGCGGGGGCGGCAGTGTTTACCTAGGCGACATCACCCGCATCCGGCGGGACTATCAAATGCCCCGGCAGCGCCTGGTCAGCATCAACGGGCAGCCGGGCCTGGCGCTCTCGGTGGCGCTCACCGAAGGGGCCAATATCATCCAGCTGGGAAAGGAAATCGACCGGCTGCTCGCCGCCCGGCAGGCGCAGCTTCCCCTGGGCATTACCCTGAACAGAGTGGCCTCCCAGGATTTCGAGGTGGAAAAAGCCGTCGCTGATTTCACCGGCAGTCTCCTGCAAAGCGTCGTCATCGTCCTGCTGTCCATGCTGCTCTTTCTGGGCCTGCGCACCGGCATGGTGGTCGCCAGCCTCATTCCCATGGCCATCATTGCGACCCTTTTCATCATGGGGCTGCTCGGTCTCGGCCTCAACCAGGTGTCGCTGGCGGCGCTGATCATGGCCCTGGGCATGTTGGTGGACAACGCAATCGTGGTGTCCGAATCGATCATGGTCAAGATGGAAAAGGGCGTTGCCGCCCGAGACGCCGCGATCGAGTCGGCCCGGGAACTGGCCGTGCCGCTCCTGATCTCTTCGCTGACCACCTCGGCCGCCTTCCTGAGCTTCTTCCTGGCCGAATCGATCATGGGCGAAATCGTGAGCCCGCTCTTCGCCGTGATTTCCATAGCGCTGCTGTCGTCCTGGCTGCTTTCCCTGACGATGGTCGCATTGCTGGCCGTGTTATTCATCCGGGTGAAGCGGCCGGCGGAGCGGTCGGCGGAGAAGCCCGCGATCTTCGATCGGTTCAACGGCTATTACAAGGAGTTGCTCCTGAAGGCCCTCGCGCGGCCCTGGTCCTTCACCGCCGCCATCGCCGTCCTGTTCGCACTGTCTCTTTCCGGCTTCGGCCTGCTGCCCTTCGTCTTCTTCCCCGACAGCGAACGCAACCTGGTCACCGTGGATTTGAACCTGCCTCTGGGCACCCGGATCGAAACGACGGCCGCCCGAGTGGATCAGATCGAGTCCTACGTCGCGGACAGCCTCCTGGTGGGCGATCAGCGTCAACGCGGGGTAACGGACTGGTCGAGCTTCGTCGGCGCCGGGCCGTCGTCCTACGATCTGGGCTATCAGCCGGGCGAAGCCAATTCAGGTTACGCCCATCTGCTGCTCAATACCCGTTCGGGAGGCGACAACCAGTGGGTGATCGACCGTCTGGACGCCTTCTGCTTCCGGTCCTTTCCCGACGCGGATATACGGGTTTCGAAACTGTCCGGCGGCGGGGGCGGCGGCGCGGACGTGGCCGTGCGGATCGCGGGGCCGGACCCCGGCGAGATGTTCGCCCTGTCCGAGCGGATCAAGCGAAAACTGAGCGAAATCGCAGGAACGCAGAACATCGGCGACGACTGGGGGCCGAAAATCAAGAAGATCGTCATCGACGTCGACCAGTCCAGGGCCCAGCGCGCCGGCGTGACCAACCAGGACATCGCCCTTTCGCTGCAGACCGCCCTCACCGGATTTGAAACGGGCGCTTTCCGCGAGGGCGACCGGAGCATACCCCTGGTCCTGCGCAACGAAAGCAGCCAGGACGTGGACGTGCGCCAACTGGAGAGCATCAACATCCACGCCCAGGGTACGGGAAGGAACGTGCCGCTGGGACAGGTGGCGCAGATTCTGCCCCAGTGGCAATTTGCCAAGATCAAACGGCGCGGCCTGCAACGCACCCTGACCGTGACCTGTGACGCCAGAATCGGATTCACGGCGCAACAGGTCACAAGCGATCTCATCCCCTGGCTCGAGGAAGACAGCGCATCCTGGAAACCGGGCTACGTATACAGTTTTGGCGGCGAGTCGGAGCAGAGCGCCGAGGCGATGGGCGCGGTCTTCGCCAAGCTGCCCCTGTCCGGCTTCATCATCCTGGGACTGTTGATCGTCCAGTTCAACTCGTTCCGCAGGACCTTCATCGTCCTGAGCACGATTCCCCTCGGTCTGATCGGGGTCGTGTTCGGCCTGCTCATTCTGCGCTCGTACTTCGGCTTCTTCGCTTTTCTCGGCCTGATCGCCCTGGCCGGCATCGTCATCAACAACGCCATCGTGCTGCTGGACCGGATCCGGATCGAACGAGACGAGTTCGGACGCACGCCGGCTGAGGCCATCGTGACCGCGGCGCAACAGCGGTTTCGTCCCATCCTGCTCACCACGTGTACGACGACGCTCGGGCTCACCCCCCTCTATTTCGGGGGCGGATTGATGTGGGAGCCGATGGCGGTGGCGATCATGTCGGGTTTGCTCTTCGCGACCGTAATCACCCTGTTCTTCGTTCCGGTGCTTTACAAGATCCTGTTTGGAGTCAGATCCTGAGTGGTATACAGGGGCTTCGTGATCTTGCCGTTGCGCGTGTTGCCGCGGTTCCTGCCGTCTGGTGCATGCTTCTCGTAGCCGAGGTGATCGGTGAGCTCGGACACGGGTAAGTCTCCGATTTCAGGGAAGGCATACTTTTCAAGCATCTGCATCCACGTGTCGGCATGACTTTCAGACCAGGACGGAGAAAGCTCCTTGTGCGTTTCGATTTAGCCTCTCCTGCTTATATTGTCCCCACGTTTGCCCCCACGAAATAAAAAGTAAATGCACGAAACACTGTGGGTCTGTGCAGGAAGTAGATCAACTAAGCAATACGCTCGAAACCCCTATATATTGGGGGATTTTCGGACATATTGGGACTTATTGGATGTGTATGGGAACAACAAGGAATAGAGGGGTTGGACGGTGGGGGTGGGATTCGAACCCACGGTACCCGCAAAGGTACAACGGTTTTCAAGACCGTCTCTTTCGGCCACTCAGACACCCCACCTGACAGGCGGCAATATAGGCTGATGCCGCGGTGGGTGTCAAACGAAAACGGCGGTCGGCATGGCCTTGATACCTCTGAAGGAACATCCTGCGGCTCCCCGGCGCGCTTGACCCGATATTAAGGATTATTTAGTTTACATTTTTAACCAATTTCACTACTGAAAGCCCTGGTCTACGGAGTGACGCGTAAGCAACCCCGGGCGAAACCGCATCTGGCCTGTATGTAGTGCCCGTGACGGGAGGCAAGATCCATGAAACATCGAATCTGGCGAGTCACCGGTTTCGTGCTGTTCTCTCTGTTCATTGGAACGTGCTCGGCTTCCCAATACGCATCGCCCAATGAATCTACGAACAGGGACGGCGCTATCCCCGCGGACGGCTTTATCCCTGCGGATGGCTCTTTCTCCAAGGAAGGCGCGAAATCGGGGGATGTCGCGCCGGGCGATGAAGACTGTTACGCGGAGATCGCGTCCATCGACTTCGGGGACTGGAGCGAGAAGCTCGAGAACAACCGGTTCCGCCATGTCTTCCAGTACATCGATGCGTATCCCTACTATCGTCGGGTCAGCGACGTGTACGTGGGCATCGAGACGGACCGGTACTTTCCGAATTCGATCAGGCCGAACCAGCCCTACTGGAGAATCGTGAACGGAAGAAAGGGCGTCGGCGCCGAGGGGCACTATTCTCTCATCCAGGACTTCCGCGGTGAAGCGAACGTCCAGGGCGTCGCGGTCGGAATCCATGCAGCCGACGAGTTCGCGTTCTTCCTCTACGACCGGGACAGCGATACAAACGCCAGTCATTATGCGCACGGTGCGAGGCAGGGCCTGCTCGACGTGATGACGACCGTAGGGAACGAAGCGGTATTCATTGATGTGGAAAAGGCGGGAAACTGGCGCATCGGTACCAATACGAAGCTCCGGGCGTGGAGTTCGCGCTTCCTGGATGCGGACGGGGAGTGGAACGAAGGGGTTTATTCGAACAAGCTGTTCAGGACGTTGTACTTCATCAACAGCCAGGTGACCGTTGCGGGCGTCGAGCGTGAGGTGAACAAGATCTGCAGGCTGGCCTGGTCTCCCGTGGCGGTGACGAATTCGGACAAACTGGTCCCAGCCATCGAGGCAGAACTGGCCCGCAGGGCGGACCGGATCCACGCGTTGCGGATCGTAAACAACGAAGTGCCGGCATCGCGGACGGAATGGAGGGCCGCTTTTAACAGCTCGCGTCCCGAGACGTTCATTCGGTTGCTGACGGTGCCAAGGAATCATTCCGGCGACATCGGCGTGAGCACTGAAGTCGGTGAAATCGCGATCACCTTCACGCGCGATCCATACAGCGACCAGATTTACTACCGCCCTGAAAAAGTCTGGAGGATGGACGGAGCACAGCACAACTCCGGGTTGTATCACTTCTACATTCAGGGACGTCTGTCCGTTGACGGACGGGACCTGGGATGGATCATCGACGCCTTTATCGGTACCTACTTGTGGTGCTGCGACGAGAACACCTACAATCTAAAGCACCAGAAGTTCGGGATGCAGTGGCGGAATGTGGACAGGGATGAATACCGTATGCGATGCGGAAGCGAGGAGTGCGAGATTTACATCAAAAAGCAAAGCCTCGGGCTGCGCTGACTGAACAGATATCTTCATGCATATGATGCCTGATTACAGGTCTGAGATCCCTGTCGTGAATACTACTCAGCCAGATCTCTCAATCAACCGCATCAGATTCGACACATGATCCTTCAGGCGGCGCCTGCCCTTGTCCGTGAGCTGGTACCAGGTCACGGGCCTCCTGTCCCTGAACGTCTTCTCGACCTTCAGGAATCCGGCGTCCTCGAGCTTGCGCAGATGCGTGCCGATGCTTCCGTCCTTCTCATCTAGCACCTGCTTCAGTCGGCTGAAGGACATCATTTCGTGTTTAGACAGAAGGACGCAGATGGCAAGGCGTACGCGGTGTTCAAGGAGACCCGCCAATCCTTCCAATTCCTGCAAAGACGATATATCGGGATCAGTCGGTGGCATCAGTTTTACCCCTGCCGTGCAAGGCTACCACTAAGAGGGCTCCCGCAATGACGACACCCGAGGCGGTCGAACCAAAACTCGGTAGGTACAGGACGATGGGGAAACAAATCCCTATTAGAATGCCGACCGGTATAAGACGTCGATCCAGGTGCAAGCCGGCATAAAAATAGGCCAGGGCGATCAGAAGCACAGAAAGGGCGCCCATGCCGGAGCCGGTTAACTTCCCCGCTGTGACCAACAACCCACCGAGCACGGCTGCGACCACATAGGCCAGCCAGTGTTTTACCCAACGCATCCCTATTTCCATATCCGCCTGGCCGATGCGTGCACTGGCCCGTGAACCGAGCCACATGGACAGGAGGAATCCGACTGGCGTCGCGACCAGCCAGTACCACCTGATCCAACTTTTGTCGTCGACGAAATCGGATATGGGTAAACCGAAGAGTATGATGACCGCCCAAAGTACATAAACGGAACGGAAGGAGACGTTTTCCGAACGCTCCGTCGCAGCGCGGACGTAAGCCACGTCATCCCTGAGTTTATTGATGTCTGTCATGATACGCTCCTTATCAATGAGAACTATGTTTAAGAGATTACTCTGAAATATAGAGTATAATCGCGACAATGTCAACAAAAAAGAAGTACGCTGGGTTTTTCTGGGATACGAGCGGAATTCGAAGTCGTCGCTGACCGGTTGTGGCTGGTTGGCTGGTATGCCGTCCAACCAGGGCATCGAACCTGGTGACAGGCTTCTGGTTGAGAGCCCCTACACCCGCACCGTCAGACCATCGTGGAGGGCGGTTCGGTAGGCTTTGAGGGCGGGGACGAAGCCCATCAGAAAACCGGCCGTCACCACGGCGCCCACGAAGAGCAGCTCGACGGAGCCGGGGGGCCGGATCGGGATGAAGAGTCCTACTTGCGTTTCGACGAGGGATTGTCCGACTGAGAGCAATACGTACACCAGGGCCAGTCCTGCGAGGGCCCCCGCCGCGGCCAGGCACGCCGACTGGAGCACCAGCAGGGCGGCGATCCGGCCGGGTCCGGCTCCGACGGCGCGCAGGATCGCCATCTCACGGCGGCGCTCGTTGAGCGACGTGTAGAGCGAGACCAACATGCCCAGCAGCCCTACCAGCACGACGAATATGGTCACGAGCCGGAGGCCGGTCTCGGCGTAGCCAAGACTCCGCCACATCTCGTTCAGGGCGACTCCGGGGATCACGGCCATCATCGGCTCGTCCTCGAAGTCGTTGATCTCGCGTTGCAGCAGGAGTACGTCCCGGCGGTCGGTCGTGCCCACGAAGAACGAGGTCACCTGGGTGACTTCAACATCCTCGATCGAGAGATCCACTTCGCTGTGGACGTGTCCGTCGTCCAAGATAGTTGCCTCAGTCTCGTCGTGCGCGTGGTCGTCGTCCGGGGCCGCCGCCTCTTCCTCGTGTGCGTGACCGTCATCTACGGAAGCCACCTCAGTATCCTCATCGTGTGCGTGGTCGTCGTCCGCGTCGGCCGCCTCGTCGTCATGAGTGTGTCCGGTTTCTTCCGACTCCTCCTCGTGTGCGTGGCCGTCATCCGCGGCAGCCGCCACAGTCTCCTCTTCCTCGTGGTCGTGTCCGTCGTCGTCGTGAGCCTCTTCGGCCTCCTCGTGGGCATGGCCGTCGTCCGCATCAGTTGCTTCCACCTCGTCGTCGTGTCCTTGGTCGTCGTCGACCTCCGGTGCCGCTTCCGTCTCATCATCGTGGCCGTCATCATCGTGAGCCTCTTCGGCCTCGTCGTGCGCATGGCCGTCGTCGTCGACCTCCGGCGCCACTTCCGCCTCGTCTTCGTGGACGTGGCTGTCATCCGACCCCGTCGACGCACCTTCCTCCAGGTGGATGGCCTCCATACCCTCGAGCGTCACGTAGAGGGCGCGGTCAACGGGGGTGAACGTCTTGGCGAGGACGCCCACGACCGTGAAGGGCATGTGGTCGTGGACCAGGAAACCCACCTCGCTGATCCCGTGCGTCACCGCGATCTCGTCTCCCATCGTGTAGTTCAGTTCTGCCGCCACGTCCGCGCCCAGGGTCACGTCGTACAGGTTCTCGCTCGCCCGTCCCTCCGCCAGCGCGATTTCCTGACCTCCGCGGTAACGGTAGTGGCGATAGAAGTCCTCGTTCGTGCCGATGACCCGGAATCCTCGGTGGCTGTCCCCCAGGCTGTAGGGAATGGTCCACGCGACGGCGGGGTGCTCCGCCCACTGCCGGTAGGCTTCCCACGAAACGTTCTCCGTAGGCGCGCCCATGCCGAAGACCGAATACAGCAGCAGCTGGATCGTGCCCCCCTTGGTACCCACGATCAGGTCGGTCTGGCTGATGGTGTTGGAGAAGCTTTCTCGCATCCCTACGCGCACGTTCTCGACGCCGACCAGGAGGGCGACGCTGAGGGCGATGGAGCCCACCGTGAGCGAGGTGCTGAAGGCGCGGTTGCGAAGGGACTTGAGCGCAAGGTCCAGAACCAGCATCAGATCACCGCCTTGTTGACGTCCGGGAGCGAGATGATGCGGGAGAACATGCCCTCCAGGGTGCGGTCGTGGCTCACGAACACCAGCGTTGCGCCGGCGCGCTCGCATTCCTGGAAGAGCAGTTCGAGGAATTCCTCGCGGCGGTCGAAGTCCAGGGAAGAGGTCGGTTCATCGGCGACGATGAGCTCCGGCGCCCCGATGAGGGCGCGGCAGGCCGCCACCCGCTGCTGCTGGCCCACCGAGAGTTCGGTCACCGGCTTCTTCAGCAGATCGCCGATACGGAGCTGACCGGCCAGCTGTGCGGCGGTCTCCTTCACGCCCGCGCCGTCCAGCCGGGACCGGCGTCCCGCGTGCATGCGGACCGGAAGGGCGATGTTGTCGAGCACCGACAGGTACGGGATGAGGTTGAACATCTGGAAGACATAGCCGATGTGCTCTGCCCGGAAGGCGTCCCGCCGCGCGCCTGAAAGTGCGGCGAGGTCCTCGTCCAGCACCCTGACCTCGCCCTCGTTCGCTTCCATGACCCCCGCCAGCACGCCGAGCAGCGTGGTCTTTCCGCTGCCGCTGGGACCGAACAGGAACGCGCGCGTCCCCCGCTCGAGGTTCAGATCGGGAATATCCAGCACCCAGGGCCCGTCACCGTAGCGGAAGCGCAGGTGCCGGATGTCTATGGCGAGGCTCATCTAAGTCTTATCCTGCAATTCGTACCTTCACAAAAACGCGCGTCCTCGGCTTTATCCGGCTTAAGCGAGTGCGCGCTGATTGCATGCTGGCGTTCTAGTCGAATGGTGCGGGTGTATGCATCTCGTCATGCAGGCGCGGGCACCTTCGGATCAGTACTCGTACGGATAGACCCGCTTTCCCGTGATGGTGAAGCCGACGTGGCCGTACACGCTCTTGGTCATCTCGATCTTGAGGACGCCTTCCACCCACACCGGGTTCCACCCGTTCAAGAACGCCCATTTGTCCTTTTCCATCTCGATGTAGATGAGCTGGTTGGGCGGAGGAGGCGGCGTGTGGATGCAGGCGCCGACATAGGGAACGAGGAGGAACTCCGTCACCGAGGACGCCCAGTCTTCAAGGGGTACCGCGAATCCGGGGACCTTCACGAGTTTGCCGTCGAGGGCCGCCAGCTCCTTGCCCGGCTCGCCGGTGCGGTAGTTTAGGCTGGCCAGGAGGTGCCAGCCCACCTTGACGGGTTCGTTGGCCGGTGCGTTCGGTGGTGCGTACGCCGGTGCGTCGACCGGGGGCTCCGGAGCGGCCTTCGGGGGCTTCGGGACGGCCTCCGGCGGGCCGGGCACAACACTGAGGGTCACCACGACCAGCATGGCGGCGGCAATAAAGAGTAGTTTGCGGCTGGCGCCAATCATCGAAAACTCCGGTTGCGAGGTCGTCCGTTCGTTATATATAGCATACAACCCACTATTGGCAATGTAAATGTATATGCTGCGATTAACACGTTCACTGCCAGAAATGAAAACACGGATCCATCGTTTCCCGCTAATCCTTCTCCTGGCGTTCGCGCTACTGGCGTGCGTGAACGCCGGTTGTGACAAGCCGACGTCCAGCGTCATCAGCGAACTGCAGATCCGGCTGGCCGCGCAGTCACCGGTCCAGCGGCCCGTCGAATCCGTCGTCGTGCGATTCTCCGAGATGGCCGTACGCTCAACCGCGAACAGCGAGTACGGAACCCCTGGCGTCATTACGCATACGATCGACCTGGCCGAACTTGGCGGAAGCGAAACGCGTATCCTGGATGTGTTCTCCGTGGCCGAAGGCAGGTACGACGCGGCACGGCTCAAACTCGACGGCGTAACCGTGACGCTGACGAACGGTTCGCAGTTCGACGAGGCGTACTCGCCACCGCTCAGCATGGAGATCGTCGTCCAGGGATCTACCCCCGTTGTCGTCGAACGGAATCGAAAGGCCGATGCGGTCATCGATTTCGACCCGATGCGTTCAATCACCCTCGAAGGTGACACGCGGCAGGCCCACACCGTCACCGGTTTCAGGCTTCAGCCCGAGGCCCGGCTGGTCGACCTGGCGAGTTCGGGACAGGTTTCCGGTACCGTCAAGCACGATAACGGCACGCCCGCGGTCCTCCGGGACGACGTGCCGCTGCCCGGTTACCCGGTTACCCTTTTTCAACCCGGCGGGACGGATTCGGTGACGGTCCTTTCCAATGACGCGGGCCGGTATTCCGCTTTCTTTATGCCGGCCGGGTCTTACGCCGTGCACGTTCCGCAGACCGAAGAAACTGAAGCCTGGTCAGCGGAAAACGTCGAGGTGACGACCGCCAGTATCACCCGCCAGGACATCGTCCTCGCCAGGCGCTGATGTCGCGGCCGGCCGGCTGATTTCGCGGTCGGTCTCGCGGGAAATGAAGCCTTGACGGTACCCGGGCCGGCCTGCAAATTGTTTTTCTGTTTTCTGGCTGACAGGCTGGGCCGAATACGCGCGATTTCGAAACCGCGGTCCGGGGTGTCGCCACCGCGTGGGAAGGGGCGTTTGATGGCGTTTTACATGTACCTGTCCATCACCGGCGAGGGTAAAATCGCCCTTTACGAAATGGACCCGGATGACGGCGGACTGACCTTCAAGGAAGATATCGCCGCGGGCCCCGGCGTGATGCCCCTGGTTGCGGATGGCGGCCTCGAACGTCTGTACGCCGGACTGCGCGGCGAGCCGTCGGTACAGACCTACAGCCTGGATCGCAGAACGGGCCGCATCAAGCTGCTGGGCACCACGCCTTTCGACTGGGACACGACGTACATGTCCCTGGACAACACCGGCCGTTATCTGCTGTCGGCTTCCAACGGGCACGCCGTGGCGGGCGTCCATGCCATCGGTGACGACGGCATCGTACAGGCGACGCCGGTGGACCGGCAAGCGACGGCGCGGGGCGCCCACTACATTCAGACCGACCGGTCGAACCGTTTCGCCTTCGTGCCTCACGTTTCCGAATCGAACATGATCTGCCAGTTCAAGTTCGACGAGCACACCGGAAGGCTGATACCGAACGATCCGCCCCGGGTGGAGCAGCCCCCGGATACGGAGCCGCGGCACTACTGCCACCATCCCACGCTGGATGTGCTGTACGTCGACAATGAGAAGGCATGCAGCGTAACGGCCTACCGGGTCGATCCGGACCGGGGAACGCTGGAGGCGATGCAGACGGTGCCGACGTTACCCGCGGATTTCACCGGCGAGAACACCTGCGCGCAGTTCCATATACACCCGTCCGGCCGGTTCGTGTACGTGAGCAACCGGGGCCATGACAGCATTGCCGGATTCGCGATCGACCCGGACTCCGGGTTGCTGCGAGCCATCGGGCACGCACCGACCGAAGAGACGCCCCGCGCCTTCAACCTGGACCCGCAGGGCCGGTTTCTCTACGCCGCGGGCCAGGCAAGCGGAAAACTGGCGTCCTACAGGATCGACCAGGACTCGGGCGCGCTTGCGCCGCTCGACGTGTACGACGTGGGGCCTTCGCCGGCCTGGGTGATGGTCCTGGACATGGATGCGTAAGGGTGGACGAGGCGGCCCGGACGGCCTGGCCGAGACCACCCGGCCCGACCGGTAAGGCCGTCCTGCGTACCGCTTCGACGTACTGACGGGAGTAAGCCATGGCTTCCACCTTTGATCTCCTCGTAACCGACGGCCTGGTCGTCAACCAGGACGGCGTGACAACCGCCACAATCGCCGTGCGGGACGGACGCATCGCGGGCGTGCTCGAACCCGACGCCCGGCCCGAAAGCGCTCAGAGTATTTCCGCCAGGGGCCTGCATGTCCTGCCCGGCCTGATCGATCCCCATGTACACCTCCGGTCGCCGGGCCATGAAGAGCGGGAAGACCCCGTTTCCGGCACGAGCGCCGCGGCCGCCGGCGGCATTACGACCCTGCTCGAGATGCCCATCTCTCCGGTTGCCGCCAGTTCCGCAGAGGGACTACGCACGCGGGGCGAGGCCATCGGCGAGCATGCGCTGATCGATTTCGGTCTCTACGGTGCGGCCGGCCACCAGAACGTGGATCTCATCGCCGGGGTGGCCGAGGCGGGCGCCGTGGCCTTCAAGACCTTCCTGACCGCGCCGCCGACCCATCGCGAGGGCGAGTTCTTCGGCCTCTGGTGCCTGGACTACTCGTTGCTTCGGGACGTCATGGCCGCCACGGCCGCCACGGGGCTGCGCCACAGCTTCCACTGCGAGAACTGGCCCATGATCGAGACGCTCATCGCCCGGCTGTCCGCCCAGGGCCGCAACGACGGCCTGGCCCACGCGGAAAGCCGGCCCTCTATTGTGGAAGACACCTCGGTCGCCGTCATGATGAGCCTGGCCGCCGAGGCGGGCGGTCCCGTGGAGGTCGTGCACCTTTCGAGCCCGCGGGCCGCGCAGATGGTGAAAGAGGCCAAGGCGCGGGGCCTCGACGTCATCGCCGAGACCTGTCCCCAGTACCTCTTCCTGACCGACCAGGTACTGGCGGCGCACCGCGGTTTCGCCAAGTGCAACCCGGCCCTGCGGCCGGCCGAAGAGGTCGAAGCGCTCTGGTCCTACCTGCACGACGGCACCCTGGAGTTCGTCGGCAGCGACCATTCCCCCTTCCGGCCGGAAGAGAAGGAAGGGGAAGACATCTTCGCCATACCCCCCGGCCTGCCCGGCCTGGAATCCATGGCGCCCCTGATGCTGACCGCGGTCAACGACGGCCGCCTGTCGATCACCGACCTGGTACGGCTCATGTCGACCCGCCAGGCCGAGATCTTCCGGTTACCCGGCAAGGGACGGATCGCCATCGGAAACGATGCCGATCTCACCTTCGTGGACCTGGACGCGCGGTGGACCTTCGACCGGAACCAGTGCTTCACCAAGGCAAGGGACGTCATGCGCATCGTGCACGGCATGCCCATGAAGGGCCGCGTGCAGCGTACCATGGTGCGTGGGGAGACGGTTTACGAGGACGGCAACATCAAGGGAAGGCCCGGTTACGGCCGGTGGCTGAAACCCGGCTGATCGAAAGGACAAAGCATGGCAGTTCAAGATCCCAGTGGCGTGTATACCATTGCGCCGACGCCCTTCGAAGAAGACGGCAGCCTGGATATGGGCAGCCTCTCGACCCTGACCAACTTCCTCATCGACCTGGGGATCGACGGGATCACCGTCCTGGGCGTCATGGGCGAAACCAGCAAGCTGGTCGAAGCCGAACGGGACCAGGTGATCGCCGGCGTGGTCGAAGCCGCCGCGGGCCGGATCCCGGTCTGCGCCGGGACCAGCCACACGGGGACGGACGGATGCGTCGCGCTCAGCCGGCGGGCCGAGGAACTGGGCGCCTCCTCGCTCATGGTGGCGCCGCCGAAGCTGGCCAAGGGCACGGACGAGGCCCTGCTCGCCCACTACCTCAAGGTGGCCGACGCCGTATCCATACCCCTCGTGATCCAGGATCATCCCACCAGCAGCGGCGTCCAGATGAGCATCGAGTTCATCGCGACGGTGGCCGACCGGTCCCCACAGTGCCGGTTTCTCAAACTGGAAGAAGAGCCGTCGCCACGGAAGGCCAGCCAGGTGCTCGCGGCCAACCCCGACGTGGAGATCTTCGGCGGCCTGGGCGGCGTCATGCTCCTGGAGGAACTGCGCCACGGGTGCATGGGCACCATGACCGGCTTCGCCTATCCCGATATCCTGAAGGACATCCACACGAAGTACATGTCCGGCGACATCGACGGGGCCACCGAGACCTTCTACAGGTACTGTCCCCTGATCCGCTTCGAGGGCCAGCCCGGCATCGGGTTGTCCATCCGCAAGAACGTCTACCAGCGGCGCGGCGCCATCAAGACCGCCCGGGCGCGCCAGCCCTTCGTCCCCCTGGACGACGGGACCCTGGCGGACCTGAACGACCTGCTTACGCGACTCGGATTGGCGTGATCGCAGGGATTGGCGTGGTCGCAGAGGGTATGTGCGAGCGGCGGCGCGGACAAGGGCGCGGACGCTCAGTCCGGCCAGTCGCCTGGCCGCTCAATCCGGCCAGTCGCCCGGCCGCTCAATCCCGCCAGTCTAGCACTACGCCCAACGCCTCACCCGGATTCTGGTAGAGCAGCGCGAAGGCGTCTGCCGCCTGTTGCCAGGGGAAACGGTGCGTGGTCATCCGGTCGGTCCGGATCGCACCCGAGACGAGGAGTTCCATGGCGCGGCGGGACTGGCGGGCACCCGCGCGCGTCCGGAAGTACCCGCCCAGCAGTTTGCGTCCCTGAATCTTGTTCGATGGTAGCGAAAGCGGCTGGTCCTCGTACAGCCCGATCAGGTGGATCAGCCCGCCTATGGCCAGCATGTCGAGGCCCTGCCCGAAGGCGGCCGGGCCCGCGGGACCGCCCACGGCGTAGACCACGATGTCGGCACCGAGACCGTTGGTCAGGCGCTTCACGGCCCGGACGGGATCTTCCTCGCCGGCGTGGATCACCGCATCGGCGCCGCATTCCGCCGCCATGGCGCACCGGTTGGCCAGTGCGTCCACGGCCACCACCCTGCCCACGCCATTTGCCTTGATGACCTGAAGGATCAGGTTGCCCACGAGACCCTGGCCGAGCACGACCACGGTGTCCTGGGGCTGGATATCCTCCACTTCCACCCAGGTGACCGCACCCGCCGTCAGCGGGTAGTACGGGGCGCTGTCGAAGGAAAGGTCCCCCGGCATGGGCATGACGACGGTCTGATCCCACGGAAAAACGAGCCGGGCCGGCCGGACGACGTACTGGGCGTGGGGCGCCAGGGCGACGACGCGATCGCCGGTTTCCAGGTGTTCGACCCCTTCCCCCAGTGCATCCACCGTCCCCGCCATGGAGTAGCCCATGATGTCCGGGCTCACCGCGTGTTCCCGCGTGTACCGGCCGCCGAGTTCGGAACCCCGGCTGATGAGGCTGCACGCCGCACTGATCCGGATCTCTCCGGGACCCGGTTCAGGAACCGGCACCTCCTCGATCTCGATCCGGTGGAGCCCTTCGGGCTTGATGACGCGCTTCATGGTTGAGCTTTTCATTCCGTCACTCCCCAGAATCAATGCAATGTGAACTTCGCCAGGGTCCTTTGAACGTCGGTAACGTCAATACCCTTTTTGAACTCCTTCTTGATGGGCAGTTCGTTACCTGAAATCCATACCTTCATCTCGGCGTCAAGATCGATCCGCCCCGCGGTCTCAAACGAAAAATGGGCGATCGACTTGTACGGGATGGAGTGGTACTCGGTCTTTCGTCCGGATATCCCCTGTTTATCCACCAGGATCAGCCGCCGGTCCGTGAAAGCGAACAGGTCTCTGACCAGCTTGAAGACCCTGACCAGTTTCTCTTCTTCTATCAGTATCTGAGAGAACTCCTTTTCGATCTCTTCAACTTCCACTTCCGAAGCGTTGCCCATGATGGAGTTCAGAATCGACACGATGCCTCCTTATGGTTTCTCCCGACTGGTTCACACGATATGCGATACCCTGGTTCTTCCTGAACAGTCCTGGTTCTACCTGATCAGTAATGCCGGTAAAGCGGCAGTCCGTCAAGACCGGTCTTCTTCATCCAGCAGTGCCGCGGCCTTTCGCAGGACGTCATCCATGGCCTCGGCGGGCAGTGCACAGATCCGCACCACCGTGCCGGACCGCCAGTCCACGCTTTCCAGCTGGTCGGCCAGGATGATCCCGGTTGCCGGAAGCCCCCCGGGGATCGCGACTTCGAATGGATACCCTTTCTCCTCGTCGGTAATCGGACAGAAGAGGGCCAGGCCGGCCCTGCGGTTATAGGCCTCAGGCGAAACCGTGACGGCGGGCCGACCGGAAGGCAGGTAGGTGCCCTTCCCCGACCTGGAATAGATCCACACGATCTCGCCCCGAACCGGTACGTAGCTTGGTGTAGCCATTGTTCGTCTCCTTGTATCTTTACTTCAGCCGCGGCTGCCGATGCTGATCCTGCCGTGAATGTTGCGTTTCGAGATGCCCGGAAGCAGGTCGGGAAGTTTGAACCGGGTCCGTTCCAGCGGCACCAGGGTCAGTTCCTTGCCCCTGAGAACGAGTACCACCGGCGAATCGTCCCGGACGCCCATCTGAACGGCGACCGGTTTCGGGATGCGCAGCGCCAGGCTGTTGCCCCATTTCTTCACGCGGGATTTCATGTGAGCCTCCTGTGTATACGGTTATTTACCGCGTTTAGACACACCGCCGACGGGTGTATCTACCCTGGTTCGTTAATTGATTAGTCGAGGTTATTTGGGGGTTCTCGACTGAATTGGTATAGGTAACGGTTACAAGAATCTTCGCAGTTGACGTGATAGCCTATATGTGCATATATTTGCACAAAATATCGTAGTCAAATGGAACTCGACCCGATCAAAATCAGTCGTCGTCTGAAGAAGGAAGGTTGGTACTTGTCCCGGCATGGGGCCCGGCATGATATCTACCGGCACCCGGTTTTGCGGGGGATTATCACAATACCGAGGCACAGGAAGGTATCGATGGCGGTAGCACGATCAATCGCATCGAAAGCAAATTGGCAGAAATAGACTACAGGAGGATAGGATGTGGTAAAATACGACTCAGTCCGGTATCCAGCGTTGATCGATGGTGAGAAAGGTGCTTATGGTGTGTCTTTCCCCGATCTCCCCGGCATCGTTGCCATGGGAGACACCATGGACGAGGCCTTGATGAACGCTGAAGAAGCACTCAGGGATTATGTGATCGAAACGGAAATGGACGGCGATGCGATCGCGCGGCCACGCGAATTGGACGAAGTCCTGGTTGAACCGGGCCAGATACTGACGGCCGTTCCACTAATCCGTCAATCCGGTCGAAGCGTACGCATACATATGGCGATCAACGAGGGCGTGGCGGTTTTCATAGACAGCGAGGCGAATCGGCGAGGAATGACGCGTACCGCTTACGTGGAATGGATGGCGCGGCGAATCGCCATGATGGGAGGATAAGGCAGGTTCACGCCATTGTCTTCCGCAGCGTATACCGTCCCGGTTCGGGGACATACCCGAGTTTGCGGTTGAGCGCCAGCATGGGGCCGTTCGTCGAATCGTTGTGTGTACTGAGCGACCGGGCGCCCTGACTTCGGGCATAGCGTATCGCGGCGAGCTTCAGCACCAACGCGATACGTCGCCTGCGGTATGACCGGATCACCCCGGTGTGCACGTTGAAAGCCTGGCGCGCCTCCGGGTAAAGGCGGACGGCGCAGATCCCGACCCACTGATCGCCGTCGGCCGCGCAGTCGGCTGGGCTGTCGGCTGAGCCGTCGGCCGCGCCTTTGACCGTGCTGTCGGCGGCGCTGTCGGCCGCAAGTAACTGGCCGTTCGGGCGGTACCAGCCCGACTCGTAGACCCACTCGTTGAATTCCTCGAAGGACAGCCCGGGGCCGGTCCAACCCGGCACGTCCCGGTCGGTGACCGCATTGACTTCGTAGAGTTTTCTGCGCGCCGCCGGCGTATCTCCGAAATCCGAAAGAGCGTGTATCCGTATACCCGAAGCAGCGTTGTCTTCGAGTATTGGTGCGTAGGGTGATTCGTCGAAGCGGTCCAGGTCCAGGCTCGACTGAAACAGATGCCGGTCGTGCTCGAAACCTCGACGCCTTGCGAAGGCCTGCGAGATGGCGCAATTGTCCCGGACCTCACTGGTAACCGTGCCGGCGTTGTGGTGCTGCAGAAACGCCAGCATGTCCGAATACAACGCCGTGCCGATGCCCCGTCCTCGCCACGCCGGCGCCACCCCGGCCCAGGCGTAGAACTGTCCTGCCGGATCCCAGGTCTCGTGGACCGACACCGCGTAACCCACCACGGCGTCATCCCCGTTTACGGCCACCTGGCGATAACTTATTCTGCCCGGCGCATCGTGGGTCAACCACTCGCGCACGGTTTCTACGGATACGGGATTCTGCTCGAAGGCATTGACGACGGAAGCGATGCCGGGTTCATCAGTGGAGGGAAGGGCGGGGCGGAGGCGGAACATGAGGTTGGATGTTTGGGTTGAGATATGGATTACAAACGCCTTCTGCGAGCCGCCCTACACCAGCACCCCGGGCATGGGCTTGAACTGGCAGGCCTCGACGAAGACCTCGAAGAAGTCGGGGGTGGTCTCGAGTTCGATGTGTTCGATGTCCTTGACCAGTGCCTCCAGTTCCGCGCGCCGCGAGCGGGACAGGAGGATCTCCCGGGCGCCCTGGACGGCGGCGTTGCCGACCTTGACGATGCGTTCCTCGGGCACGGGGGCCAGGAACCCGATGTCGATGGCGTTGCGCACGTCCACGTAGTTGGCGAAACCCCCGGCCAGGAAGAGGCGGTCCACGTTGCCGGGCGCGACGCCGAACGTTCGCAGCACGATGTACTGCCCGCAGTAGTTGGCGGCCTTGGCCTGGGCCAGGTTGCTGGCGTCCAGCCGGGACAGGGTGATGCCGGATTCGGGCACGACGGCCACTTCGGACTGTTTCCGGTCGGAAAACACGCCCTTCGGACTCATCATGTCGTGACGGCGCAGTTCGGCGAGGAGGTCGATCAGGCCGGAGCCGCAGATGCCCTGGGGCGCGGTATCGCCGATGGTGCTCCAGGCGAACCGCCCGTCCTCCCACTTCAGCGATTCGATGGCGCCTTCGTAACCCGGCATGCCGTACTGGATGCCGCCACCTTCGAAGGCGGGACCGGCGGGGCACGAAGCCGTGACCATGCGCCCGTTGCCTGCCACGACCACCTCGGTATTGGTGCCTACGTCCACCAGCATGGATACACCGGGCCGCGCGGCCAGTTCGACGGTCGCCAGGTCGGCCGCCACGTCGCCGCCCACGTGGCTGGCGATGAGGGGCATACCGTAGACCCGGGCCTTCGGATTGGCCCGGAGCCCCAGTCGGCGGGTGCCGATGGTGAGCGCCGTGGTCTCCCGCTCGCCCGCGAGGTATTCGTTCTCGATCATGGACTTGTAGGGTTTCTGGCCGATGCTCTGCACGTCGAGGCGGAAGAAGAGGTCCCGCATGGTGGAATTTCCGGCCACGACAATCTCGTAGATCTCCTGACGTACCGTTCCCGTCCGCTCGCACCAGTCCATGATCTCGTGGTTGACGGCGTTGATGATGGCGTTCCAGAGTTCGTCCTCGTAGGCGCCGTCGTAGGAGATCCGGTGCATCACGTCGCTGCCGCCGAAACGCTGGGGGTTCTCGAAAGAGCAGACGTGGACGCTCTTGCCGGTCTCGAGGTCCACGAAGTCCATGACCACCGTGGTGGTGCCCAGGTCGATCGCGAGCCCGTAGACGTGTCCGCGGTACTGGTCCACCTGCTCGCCGTCGTAGAAGACGTCATCCCCCCGCCGGGTGACCACGGGATCGAGCGGCGTGTCTTTTTCTTCGGTAACAGTCAGGATCTTGGGCGTGCGGCGCAGGGGTGCGAAGGCGACGTCCACGTTCGGATCAATGACGCGGGCCTGGCAGGCGAGGCGGTAGTTCTCCCGCAGGAAGGACTCCGGCTTCGTCCGGGGCGCCAGCCCTTCCATCCCCTGCTGGATTTCCACGATGCACTCGTGGCAGATGCCGTTGCGGAAACAGGAGGTGGGCACCTGCACGGCGAGGTCGTCAGCGTAGTCGAAGATGGATCTGCCGATGACCGAGGGCCGGGTTGTCGTGCCGTCGGTCACCGATCCGCCGGCCGGGTCTGGGGAAGTATCCATGGTCACATCCGGCCGTTCGCGCGGCGCCTCCTCCGTCTCCCAGGCGCTGCGGTAATCGAGCTTGTCGTCGCCGCCGCATACGAGCAGTCCGCCGGCTTCCCGGGGCTTGCGCTGGTTGCGGCACCCGAACCGGGCCGTGCACTCGTCGAAACGGTTCTTGTAGGGACAGCGATAGGTGGCCTGCTCGGTCGCGTGGGCCATCATGTCCTTGAAGATGGCCGTGATGCGGTCGAGGCGTTCCTGGTACGCCGCCTTGTCGATCTTTTTCATGGGAGAATATAGGGGAGGCTGCCGGCCGGCCGTCAGGCTTCCTGTTCCTGCTTGAGTTCTACGAGGAGACGCTGGGCCAGTTCCACGCAGCCCACCGCGTCCTCGGCGGTGCCGTCGGCGCCCATGTCGTCGGCGAACTCCTGGGTGACCGACGCGCCGCCCACCATGATCTTGACGTCCTCCCGCATGTCGTTGTCGATGAAGGCGTCGATGGTCTTGCCCATGTTGGGCATGGTCGTGGTGAGCAGGGCCGACATGCCGAGCAGGGGCGCTTCATGCTCCTCCACCGCGTCCATGAACTCGTCTTCGGAGGTGTCCACCCCCAGGTCGTGGACCACGAATCCGGCGCCGCGCAGCATCATGATGCACAGGTTCTTGCCGATGTCGTGGAGGTCGCCCTTGACCGTGCCCATGATGACGGTGCCGATGGGTTTGATGCCCGAGGCGGAGAGAATGGGCTCGATGTGGGCCATGCCGGCCTTCATGGCCCGGGCGCAGGCGAGGACTTCCGGGACGAAGATGAAATTCTCCCGGAACTTGATGCCCACGACGCTCATGCCGGCGATCAGGCCGTTGTCCATCACCTCCAGCGCTTCAGTGCCGCCGTCCAGCGCCGCCCGGGTCAGCGTGTCGACCGTCCCGTTGTCCCCATCGATGAGGGCCGCCGAGATCTCCTGCATGGCGGGCGTCGCCCGGGCGAAAGCGTCGATGATCCGTGTCCGCTCGTTGGGCCTTTCGATGAACTCTTCTATTTCGTCCTTCAGAAAGTCGTTGGCGATATCGTTTAGTGCTGCCATGTGCTCCTGCCCGGGGGCCTCCCGCTATACCGCGTGGTGGACGTGCCAGTCCTTCACCGCCTGCGGGATCGCCTTCAGGTTCTCGACGGACGCCTGCAGGGGAACCGCGCATTCCGGCCCCACGAGGTGAATCCCGTGCTCCAGGTTCTGGTGGACTTCCGCGCTCACCTCTTCCGGTCCCCGCGCGAAAAGCGTCTCGGGATTGTTGATGTTGCCCACAAGGGCGATCTTGCCGTCGACGGCCTCCATGGATTCCTCGGGTTTGTTCTTCGAATCGTAGTGAAATGCCGCGAAGCCGGTCTCCGCGATGTAGCCCATGCGATCCACGGTGCGCCCGCAGATATGCATGATCAGCGGGATGGGGATCCGTTCGGCCATCTCGATGTGCAGGTCCCGCAGGAACCGGCGGTAGTATTCGCCGCTCACCAGGTCGCCCGTGGCGTGGTCGGGCAGGGTCAGGGCGTCCGCCCCGGCCTCGATCTGCGCGATGCCGAACTCCACCGTGGCTTCCTTCATGCGGTCCAGGGCGAGATGGGTCCTGCCGGGGTCGTCGAGGGACATGAGCAGGAAGGGTTCCACGCCGAAGCAGTGGTATCCCAGGGACCAGGGGCCCATGGTCTTCCCGATGACCGCCACCTCGTCGCCGTATTCCTTCTTGAGCTTCGTGATGGCGTCGAGGACGCACTTCGTGTCCCGGTGCGTAAGGAAATCCGAGGGAAGCTTTATGTCGTCCACGTCAGTCCAGATGGGCTCGCGCATCTTGACCGTGGGCCAGTTGTCCTTCTGCTCCCACTGGATCTTGCAACCCAGCGCGGAGGACTCCTGGATGATGGTAAAGACCGGCATGATGCTGTCGAATCCGAGTTCCGTGTAGCTCGTCGCCGCCAGTCGGGCCATGAGCTCCGGGTCCCGGTTGGCGTCCGGAAAAGGCGCGTCGACGAGATCCATCAGTTCCACCGTGGCGACGGACGTCGGATTGCACACGGGCGTGCGGTCCACGGGCTCTCCCTTCAGGGCGGCGAGTACCCGGTCCCGGCCCTTCATCGGCTTGATGGTGCTCGTTTCCATGACGGCCTCCTTGACGACGTCGTATCGACCGTCGATCGCCTATATCGCGTTCATCGGTCGTGCGTGGCGCATCCGCCGCATCCATCGATCGCGTGCCGCGTGAATCGAAATCGCGGACTTCGATCGAATGATTTGCCGTCCACCCGGCGACTGCCCTCAACTGTCCTGCTGGCTGGGCGCGGCCAGGACGCCCCGGCTCGCGACGGCCTCCTGTTCGCGCAGGACCGCCCGGACGTTGGGCGCGCGGACCAGCAACAGCCCGACCAGGGCGTCGTGGACCTGGCCGCAGGGAAAAACCACCTGGTCCAGGGTACCGCTGACCTCGTCCATTTCGGCCAGTTTCATCAACCCGCCGGCGATGAAGGAAATGCGGCGCTCGCGGTCCTTGCCCTCGCCGTGGGCCGTGACGCGGTAGACGCCGCCGCCCTCGCTCAGGACCTTGATTTGCAGGCCCGACTTCTTGTCCAGGATCTGCAGCGGCCGCGGTTCGACGGGGCCGGCCGGATCCAGTTTGCAGGCTTCGAGGAACACCCGCTTTACCGCCAGGTGGTGTGCATAGCCGCAGTGAAACCGCAGGCGCCCGACGCCGGCCTGCTCCATGCCGCCGAGGACTTCCATGGCCTTCACCACGAAGTCGATCCGGTCCTCGACACCTTCCCGCCGGCTGTAGGTGAACACCTGGTAAACCGATCCCACATCGTCCTGCTGCCGGTAGAGGCCGATCGAGATGTCCCCGAAATGGGCATCGAGGGGTACCAGTTCGATACGCCTGCCTATGTCGAGCGTCTGACCCAAAGTTTTGCCTCGATGATGACCGGTCGCGGCCGGACTTATCTTCCACCGCTCGCGGTCTGCCCTATCCCTTGTCGAACCCGTCTTCGAGCCGCTTCAAAATGGCTTCCGCCACCGCTTCGGCCTCTTCTTCCTCACCGGTCCATTCCTGCTTCTCGGACCAGTGCCATTCGTCCAGGTAGGCGTCGGTGCCGGTCAGCCCGTCCCGCATGGCCACCCGGTCGATTTCCTGCTGGAACCAGTCGGGCATCTGTCGTGAAAGGGGCCGGCGGCCCCCTCCGCGGCCACCACTGCGGCCGCCGTAGACGCGCACCTGCGCCGGGATGTCCCGCCAGTACAGAACCTGGTACACCGCCATGCCGACCGTTCCCGCGCTCACGCCGCCGCCCGGTCCATCGCCCCGCGGAAGGCCCGGATGTGGGCGACACCCGTGCCGCAGCAGCCGCCGATAAAATAGGCGCCCGCCGCGAGGAGTTCCGGTATGTAAGCGGCCATCTGTTCCGGGGTATTGTCGTAGTAGGTCCGGTGCTGATCGTCCAGCCGCGCCCTGCCCGCGTTCGGATAGGCCATCATGCGTCTCGGCGCCTCCCCCCGGTCATCCATGGCGCGCTTCAACTGGTCGATGCCGTTGATGGCGTAGGGCATCCCCGTGTGCTCGTCGCGCCGGGATTCCGCGCCGCAGTTCAGCCCGACGACCTGCACGTGCTCGAGCAGGTCGTGTCTGCCGGACTGCGCGCCGCCCAGGCCGGCCGCAAGGATCTCCAGGAGATCGGCCGCCGAATGGCCCCAGTCCGTCTTGTAGACGACCTCGCCCGTGGCGCGGTCCTTCGTGTACTTGTACGTCTGGTTCACGGCGATGGGCAGATCGAACTGCCGCAACACGTCGACGGCCAGGGCCGCCTCGTTGGCGGAGAACATGGTCTCGACGCAGAAGAAATCGACGCCGCCCTCGGCCAGCGTCGTGCCGACGCGCTCGTGGGCGTCCCGCGCGATGCTGTTCGCGATGCCGAACTCCGTGTCGCCGCTGTCGGCCTCGATGGCGCCCGGCAGGGGACCGATGGAACCGGCGAGGTACACGTCCCTCCCGCTGCGCTCGATGGCGGCCCGGGCGTGTTCCAGGGACAGGCGGATCAGCCCATCGGACTCCGAGGCGTCCTTGCCGGCCATTTCGAGATGGGGAAAAGACGCCACGAACGTATTCGTCCCGATCGCTTCCGAGCCTGCTTCAATATAATCGAAATGGATGTCCCTGACAATGTCGGGGTACAGCTCGTTGGCCAGCGCGCTGTTGGCCAGCTCGATGCCGCGGGTGAAGAGCTCGGTGCCGAAACCGCCGTCGTAAAGAAGAGGGCGGTCGTCGGCGATGCGTTCAAGAAAGGAAATCATGCGTTCTGCTCCGGAATGGCTGCCGCCGCGGCTCAGGGCGCTTCGAAGGACACCTGCTGGCGGGTGCGCAGTTCCATCGGCCGAAGCGCATGGTAAATGAATTCGTTGACCGGCGTGGGCACACCCGCATCCCTGCCCATGCGGACCAGCGCGCCGGTCTGGGCCTCAAGTTCGGAGAAGCGCTCTTCCATGATATCCCGCTGCATGGAGGCGGTGCCGCCGTATTCCACGCTGTCCAGGGTGGCCAGGGTCTGGGCCACGATGTCGTCCGGAAGATTGACGTCCAGGGCGGTGGCCACCTGGTGGATTTCCTCCATGGCCGTCTCGAGGAGCCGCCGCGTCCCGGGTTGGCTGCGGACGACGCCGATCGGCGCGCGGGTCACGCCGCCGATCCCGCTCCAGGAGGCGATGAGGATGTACTTGCGCCACATGGCGGCCTGTATATCCGCCGGCGTGTCGACGATGAGTCCCCTGGTGCCCTCGAAGGCCCGGCGCAGGCGGTCCACCCGTTCGCTGGGCCGGTTGTCCCATTCGCCGAAATTGACGAAGGGTTCGTAGGCGACGTGCCGGATGAGACCCGGTTCGGCGATGAACGAGACGATTCCGCATACGCCGCCGAGCACGTGACGCCAGCCGAATTCCGCGGCGAGTTGCTCCGGGGTCTCCACCCCGTTCTCCATGGGCAGGATGCAGGTGTTCGGTCCGAGCAGGGGGCGGAGCGCGTCGAGGGCGTCGGGCACCTGCCAGCACTTGACGCAAAGCATGACGACGTCCACGTCGTGGGCCTGCCCGGAATCACCGATGGCCTCGATGGAGGGCAGCGAAAAATCGCCCTTGGTGCTTTCCACGCGGAGACCGTCCCGCTGGAGGGCTTCCAGGTGTTCGCCGCGCGCGATGAATACGACCTCTTCCCCCGCTTCGGCAAGCCGTCCGCCGTAATAACCGCCCACGCCTCCCGTACCGAATACCGCTATGCGCACATGTGCCTCCGATGGTCCCGGAATCCCGGTCGTTGAATCGATTTCCGTATGACGCCTTCCATATGGCGACTTCCATAAGTCGCCGTGCCGGGTCGGAAGCCTCCTTCGACTCCGGTCCGGCGCCGTCAAGCAAGCAGGCAAATATAGTGGAATGAAGCGCGGGAGAGCAACTGCTTTTCAAGAAATCCGGCCGGTAGACCGCGGCCGGCGGACGCACGGAGCACAAAGCGGTCGCGCCTCGTGGTTTCTTCACGCCCCGCCGCGCTCGAGGACGAAGGCTTCCATGGCGTAGTACTGGGGGAAGCCCAGCTTGTCGAGACGCCGGGCCGTGTGGGTGTTGCGGTCCTGCACCCGCTCCCAGAATTCCCGGTCGTCGTAGGCGCCGGGGAACATGGCGGTGTCCTTCTGGGATTCGTGCCGGAAGATGGCCTGGATCTTGCGCTGGAGGTCTTCATAGGAAAGGGGAATGAACACGTCCGCCTCGTCCACTTCCCACTCCTGCCAGGCGCCGCGGTAGAGCCAGACGTCCGGGTCCGTCCGGTCGTATACGGCGAGGGCCCGGTCGATGACCTCCTTGCACATGCGGTGGGTGCCGTGGGGATCGGACAGGTCACCGGCGACGAAGACGACTTCGGGACGGATGTCGTTGAGCAGATCGAGGACGATGCCCACGTCCTCTTCGCCGATGGGGTGCTTCTTCACCTGGCCGGTCTTGTAGAAGGGCAGGTCCAGGAACCGGGTCTTCTCCGGCGGGATGTCGAGCGTCGAAGCCGCCGCGATGGCTTCGGACCGGCGGATGTTGGTCTTGATGACCTGGACTTCGGGGATGTCCACCTGGCCGGCCTGTTTCGATTCAATGAAGGACCGTACCTGGTCCACGATGCCGTCGAACTTCGCGTGCGTGCATCCCAGGTCCCGGAAGGTCAGGCCGATGAAGTCGATGAGCCGTCTCACGTCCTCGTCGAAGACGGCGATGTTGCCGCTGGTCATGTAGGCGATAGTGATGTCGTTCCCGGCGCCGGACAGGCGGTACAGCGTGCCGCCCATGGAAATGACGTCGTCGTCCGGGTGGGGCGAGAAGCAGATGCACCTTTTATTGGAGAAGAAGTCCTCGCGGCTGTAAATCTTGGCGCGGACCGCGTCGAAGGTCTTCCGGTTGAGTTCGTCGACCGAAGGAACGGTATCGACCAGGGAGTAAAGGTCGCAGGCGTTGTAGTCCCTACGCTGCAGGTGCAACACCGGCTTTTCCACCTGCTCGCACAGCCAGAGCACGGCCCGTTGCGAGAGCTGGTCGTTCCATTCCACCGCGTGGTTGTTCAGCCAGGGCCGTTTCACCCGTGTCAGCTCGCTGGACGCGGGCGGATCGATGAAGACCGTCGCGTTCGGGTGGTTCTGGAGGTAGCTGGCCGCCACGAGGGGGCTGACCTCGCCCTCCACGGCCTGGCGGATGATGGGCGCCTTGTGCTCGCCCGTGGCCATGAGGATGATGCGTTCCGCGTCGAGAATAGTCCCCACGCCCATGGTCACCGCCTCGATGGGCACGTTGTCCTCGCCGAAGAAATCCGAAGCGGCGTCCTTGCGCGTGCTCTCGTCCAGCCGGATCAGCCGGGTGCGCGTGTTCGGCAGGGAGCCCGGCTCGTTGAACCCGATGTGGCCGGTGCGCCCGATGCCCAGGAGTTGGATGCCGATGCCGCCCACGGACCGGATCTGTTCCTCGTACCAGGCGCAGTGCTCCTCGATCTCCTCCGGGGCCAGGTCGCCCAGGGGGATGTGGACCTGGTCCTCGGGTATATCGACGTGGTCGAAGAGATACTCGTGCATGTAGCGGTGGTAGCTCTGGGTCGACTTCCGCGACATGGGGTAGTACTCGTCGAGGTTGAAGGTGACGATGTTCTCGAAACTGACGCCGCCGCGGTGCAGCGCGATCAGTTCCCCGTACACGTCGATGGGCGTGGAGCCCGTGCAGAGGCCCAGTACGGCCATCTTCCCAGCCTCGGCGCGCGTCTGTGCGTACGCGACGATCTCCCTGGCGACGGTCCGAGAAAGCGCCTTGTGATCGGGACAGATGGCGACGTGAATGTGTTCGGTGGCAGGATGCATAAAAAGTTCCGGTCAAACGTGTGACCATGCGTGGCGACGATAGCGCCGTGTGACGACGACAACGCCGTGTGACGACGGGTTACGCCGCTGGTTTCCGGCCCGAGGCCAGGAAGATCCCGATGCGGGCAAAATCCTCACAGCAGAACGACTGCACTTCGCAGCAGGCGCCGGCGTCGTCCACGCGGACGTCCCCCAGTCCCGCGGCCTCGAACCAGGTACTGATATCGGTTCGCTTGAATCCGAGCCAGCGGTCGTGGTGCTCTTCGCGCAGAAACTCGAACGCGTGCTCGTCCGCGTCGGTGATCACCAGTTTTCCGCCCGGTTTCAGGATTCTTGCCATCTCCCGGATGGCGTCCGGCGGCGATTCAACGTGATGGAGACACATGTTGGCGAAGGCGTAGTCGACCGATTCACCGGGAATGGGTATCTCCTGGGCGTTGCCGACGCGATAGTCGATCGCCGGGTGCCGGGCGAACTTCGTCTTCATTTCGTCCAGGATGACCTCGGACTGGTCGACGGCAATCACCCGCAGTCCTTCCTCGATCAGGCCCTGCGTTATAAATCCCGTACCGGCGCCGATGTCGGCGGCGACTTTGCCCGCTTCGACCACGGCGGCCGCCAGGGCGCTTACCCGGACGTCGTCGGAGTAATACCCTTCGCGCATTTCGTCCCAGTCCCGGGCGACGCGATCAAAGAATTTCTTGCTGCTCAAAGGGCTGCTTTCCTTATGTGTGCCACGGCGAGGCTGAGTGCCTGGCGTGTGCCATATCGCGAACGCGCGTGCGCGCCGCCGCGCCGCTGCGCTTTCAGCGCGGGATCGTTATGTAATTGCCTATATTCAACATACATATATTATCAAATTACACGCGAAAGTGTCAATTCCTTCACGAACCAGTGCCTCGACGTTCCCGTAACTGGCTTAAAAATCAAGAGTTAATTCATCAATTTCATCCCTCATGAGACTTTGCCTGGATAGTTTCGTCCCACCGCTCGACCGGATCACGAAGGGCACCGCAAGCTGGGTCAGGGAGCTGGGTTTCTCCGTCGTGGGCGTGGACCTGGAACCGGCGGTGCCGGTCGATGCGAACGCCTGCCGCGCGGTCCGCGAGATCCTCGAGGGGGAAGGCGTATCCATCGGGCAGGTCTGGAGCGTGGGTGCGCCGCTGGTCCGTCCGGATCGGCATGAATCCGCGGCCCATCTCCAGGTCCTGCGCGACCGCGTGCACCTGGCCGCGGCCCTCGGCTGCCGGGTGCTGCTCACGGAGGCCGGCGGCCTGCACCCGGCGAACGCCTGGTATCCCCACCCGGAAAACCACGGCGAAGAAGCGCTGGCGCGCCTCGTCGCGGCGTTGAAAGAGGTGGCGCCCGTCGCCACGGACCAGGGCGTAACCATCGCGCCGGAGATGTCGTTGATGACGATCCTGTCCACGGTCGCCCGTACGGAATCACTGGTCGCGGAAGTCGGCCGCCCCGGCGTCGGGGTCAACTTCGATCCCGCCAACATCCTGGATCCCCTCAACCTGTACGATTCCGGCGCGTTGGTGGACGACGCCTTCGACCGCCTGGGAAGCCGCATCGTGAACGTCCACGCCAAGGACGCGGCGGCCCGGGACGTGCCGCTCATCGTCCACCTCGAGGAACGGCCCGCCGGGCAGGGCGTGCTGGACTACGAGCGCCTGTTGCGCCGCGCGGCATCCCTGCCGGAGTGGACGTGCGTGGTCGTGGAACACCTGGCCGACTACGGACAGGTGGAGGAGGTCAGGCGGTTCCTGGTGGAAACGGCCGCGAAGGCCGGCGTGCGGTTCGAGTAACCAGCCGCGCTAACTGGCGCCTGACAGGTTGACGGGCCGCGCTGCCCCTACGCGCAGAGCTCGTGGTCCCGGCTCCACCGGTTGAAGGACGGGTTGGGCAGGCCGGCGAGGGCGTCCCTGGCATCCAGCCACATCTGGTTCCACGCGACGGGATCGGTCAGGACCCGCTCCGGATGGGCGTGGCTGCGGGCCACGAATCCCGGGAAAGCGCCCCGTCCGGAAGCTTGGCCGATCGGGTTGTAGCGCAGGTCGTAGCTCCACCGGATCTCGTTGCTCTTGTTCGGCAGCGACGAGTGGCAGGTGTGCTTGTGCAGGAACAGGACGTCGCCGGGCTTCGTCGGCTGGGGAACGGCGGCGGATCGGTCCTTCACTTTCTCGGGGATTTCAAGGCCCCAGATATCGGGGCAGTGGTGAAGCAGGCCGTCGCGGTGGCTTTCGGGGATGACGGTCAGGCATCCCTGTTCGACCGTCGCCTCTTTCAATGAGAACCAGACCGTCAGCATGTTGGTGTCGTCGGCCTCCTTCGTGACGACCCCGTTGTCCTGGTGCCATGGAGAGATGCCCAGCTGGATGCGTCCCGTGTTGGGGTTGATGGGCGTCAGGTGCTCTGGCAGCTTGATGCGCACGTGCTGGACCGGGTTGGAATAGATCTCCGGACCGATGAAGGCCTCCACGGCATCGAGCAGCCGCGGGTCGGTCAGGACGTTGAACACCGCGGGACCGCACCAGAACGGCGTGTCTTCCTTGATATTCCCCTGGGGCAGGGTGAAATCGAAATACTGCTGGTGGACCATGCCGCTTTCACCCCAGACTTTCGTGATACGCTCGCCGAAAGGCAGGTCTTCGTACCTGGATTCGATTTTCCCTGCCAGGTACAGCTCGTCCGCGAGCCGATCGAGCACGGTCCCGTATTCCTCGATCACGGGATCAAGCACTTCTTCCGGATCAAGCAGGCCCCGCACAATCAGGTAACCCTGGTCTTTGAAAAAGGCCATCTGTTCGTCTGTAATGGGTGACATCTCCACCTCCTTCATGCCAGGTCGTACCGGCAATGTGGGTCGTCCGCGTCAGCACGCGTCAACATAATTGACAAGATATCGGCGCGTCAGCGGTATATTCTGGGTGGAACCGGGTTCGACGTTGTACATTACTTAATGGTATAGTCGGCTGGTAATGTCGGCCGGTCTTATTATAGTGGCCGATCGGACCGCGCGCAAGGAAAGAAGGTTCGCGGTTTCCAATAGCGGTTCCATACCATGAAACCGGCGTTTTTATTGGCGGCGCCCGCGTCATGCCCGATCCGCCGCATTGACTGAAAGGTGCCGTTGACCGTGGCCGAAAACCATCGATCCGGACCGGGCCGGGATGATGCGCCGGATGACCGGCAGGCGGTCTTTCAAAGGCTCTTCGACGCGTGGCACGGACGCATCTACCAGACCTGCTTCCGGCTCATGGGACACCCGCAGGAAGCGGAGGACATCACCCAGGACGTCTTCGTCCGGGCCATGCAGGCCTACGACCGGTTCCGTGGTGACGCCGACCCGGGCACATGGCTCTACCGCATCGCCGTGAACCAGTGCCTAAATGTCCGGCGCCGGAAACGTCGGGTGCAGTGGCTGGCCCTGGACTTCTGGAACGAGGGCGTCGACGAGACCACATGGTCCGGAAACCGGAGCGGCGGCGTCGAGGACGACCTTCAGCAGACGGACCGGGAGCGCATCGTCGGGAAGGCCATCGACGGACTTCCCGAGCGGCAGCGCACGGCCCTGATCCTCTCCCATTTCGAGCGCATGTCCTACAAGGCCATCGCCGAAGCCATGGACTGCACGCCTTCCGCGGTGGAGTCCCTGCTGCACCGGGCCAAGACCAATCTCGCCAGGCGCCTGCGGCCGCACCTGGGGGATTTGTGATGCGTTGATGCGTCCGCGCAGGCGCAGCCGCAGATTTGCTCGCCCCGGCCCTGGGGCATCGAGCCGCACAAAAAACGAATGGATCAGGCGAGCGGGTTGTCTAAGCGTACAGATAAGGACGGTCAGGAGAGCGACCGCACCGATCTAATGACGCTCAGGACCATCAACAGGCGGACGACCACCATGAATCATCGGTACCTTGAAGACCGGATCATACGCTATATCGACGGGGATCTTCCGCCGGACGAAAAGGCCCGGTGTGATGAATACCTGCGTACCCACCCGCGATACCGAGAACGGGTCGACGAGCTGCGGCAGGCCTGGCAGTCGGACGGCCTGCTGAAAGTGACCGGACCCACCCTGCGGCTGCGTACGCGTTTCGAGGCGGCGCTCCGGGGCGAGGACGTCAGCGAACCCGGCCCAACCGTGGGGACGCGGATCGCCTGGCTCGCCCGTCCGGCACTGATGGCCGTGACGCTGGCCGCGGGCATCCTGATCGGGGCCTATCTCGGCAGCGGCACCAACGAAGATACGGCGGGGATCGAACCGTTACCCGTGCAGACCGGCGTAGTGGCTTACTCCTTTGCCAATGACTTGCGCGAGATCTCGTCCGAGCCGGTGGAACAGGAATACCTGCTGCTGGACTGGGTCGAAACCGCGGACGATTGAGGAGAGATTCGGGCGGATGAAGAAGAAACTGATCATATGGGGCGTGGTCCTGCTGACGGTCATCAACCTGGCTTCGCTGGCGACGCGCGCATACCACCGCTGGGGCGACGACGAGCGCCGCGGCCGGGAGGACCGGCGCGAGAGCAGGATGTCCATCACCGAGCGGCTCGGCCTCACCGAAGCCCAGGCGGAGCAGGTCAGGCAGATGCGGACCGAGCTCGGAGATCGACTGACGCCCTATCGTGAGGGTTACCGTGAAAAACGGAACCAGTTGTACGATCTGCTCATGGCGCCGGACGCCGAACGCGGGGAGGTCGACCGGGTCAAGGCGCAGATGGATTCGCTGCAGGCAGAGCGGGAAGCCATCGTCTTCGACTACATCGTGGCGCACAGGGAAGTGCTGACCCCGGAACAGCAGACGATGTTTTTTACGATGATCAAGGAACGGTTCCGAAGCGGATACCGTCGAAGGTAACGGGGCTGGCCGCGGGGCAGCCGGAAACGCCCGCGGGGCAGCCGGGAAGTATCTGAAACCGGATTCCAAGGTTCTTACCATCGGAGGAGTGGTTCATGTTCAAGCGGCTTGGGATAAAGAAACTGGCGTACTGGCCGGTTGTGCTGGCGATGGCAGGCGCCCTCGCCTGCGGCGGCGGCGAGGAGGAAGCGGAAGACGCGGCGCAGAATCAGCGCGGCGGCCGACCCGGCATGGGCGCCATGGCGCGCACCGGCGCTTCCATACCGGTCGAGGTGAAGGCCGTGGGCCGCGGCAACATCGCCGCGACGCTGCTGACCTACACGTCGCTCGAGGCGGAGCGGCACGTGGACGTGGTCTCGCGCACGCAGGGGCTCGTGAAGACCATCCTGGTCGAGGAGGGAGACCGCGTAACGGAGGGGCAGCCGCTGGCCCAGCTCGACACCGACGCGCTGGAATTGACGCTCAGGGAGCGGGAAGTGAACATGAACAGCCTGGAATCGAACTACAAGCGGTCCCAGGAACTGTTGGAGCAGGAGTTGCTAAGCAGCCAGGAATTCGAACAGACCAAGTTCCAGTACGAGGCCGCCGCGGCCCAGTACGAGTCGGCGAAGCTTCAGCTGGCATACGCCACGATACGCAGCCCTTTTTCCGGCATCGTCACGGAGCGGCTGGTCGAGGTGGGCAACCTGGTGAACGCGAACGACATGGTATTCCGTACGGCGGACCTCGATCCGCTGCTGGCCCGGATCTACGTGCCCGAGAAAGACATCGGACAGGTCCGGCCGGGACAGTCGGTGCGCATCAACGTGGAAGGGTCGGACCAGACCCACACAGGACGGGTCGCCCTGATCAGTCCCATCGTGGATCCCGAGAGCGGCACGGTCAAGGTCACGGTGGAAATCCGGGATCGGATGGGCTCGTTGAGACCGGGCATGTTCACCACGGTGAACCTGGTGATCGCGATCCAGGAGAACGTGCTGCAGGTCGAGAAGAAGGCCCTGGTGGCCGAGGCCGAGGGATCCTACGCCTTTCTGTTCCAGGACGGCACGGCCGAAAAGCGGCTCCTTGAAATCGGCATCTCGGAAGGGGATTTCGTGGAGGTGCTGTCGGGGCTGTCCGACGGCGACTCCATCATCACCGTGGGCCAGGAGGGACTCCGAAACGGCGCGCCGGTTCGTATCGCGGGACAGATGCCCCCGGCCGCGGAGGGTATGGGCGGTGGACCGGCAGGCATGGGCGGTGGCGAAGGTGACGCGTCCCAGGCGCCCGCCGCGCGGCCGGCGAACGAAGATGGCGGCCGGACCGGAGGCATGGGCGGCGGACGCATGATGGCCATGGACCTCGATCAGATGAAGGAGCGGATGTTCCAGAACCCGGAAATCAAGTCGGCCTATGACAAGCAGGTGGAGGAAGATCCAGGCTTTGCGGAAGACGAAGAGCGGCAGCGGGCGTTCCTGATCCAGCAGATGCGCCAGATGCGTGCGCAGCGCGGAGGCGGACCGCCGCAGTAGCATGTCCCCGTTAGCGCGGACTTCGATTAAAACCGTACATTCTCGGGAGGTACGTTATGCGTTGGTTGGTCTTGCTTCTAGTCGTGGCGATCTCGTTCCCGGCCGCAGCCCAGGACGACCAGAAATTCGAGGAACTGATCCAGCGGTCACTGACCCTGGAAAACCCCGACCCGGCTAAGCGGGAAGAGGTTGAAAAACGGTTTCGGACCGCCTGGTCGGAAATGCACGAACTGTGTAACTGCGAACCGGCCGATATAGGCGATGTGCTGGCCAAGGCATGGGATGAAGTACGGAAGGCGGAAATCAACGACGGTTTCCTCGATACGGTCGTGGTATTTCAGAATACGTTGGAAGGTGTTCGCAGCGAGCTGGATTCGGCGGGCGCATACACGCCGTCGCTTGAGATCTGCCAGCAGTATGCAAACCTCTACGTCTCCGCCCGCCGCGAGACGCCGACCATGGATGACGCGAGAAAGGCCCTGGTCGAGATGATTCACAATCTGATCGGCGACGAGCATTGAACGGGAAGGCGAAAGGTCATTACGATCGGCAAGTAACCCTGCAGCCCTGTAACGCGGTAAAGGATTCATGAAAATCATCGGTTTCTCCATCGGCAGGCCCGTAACGATCATCATGCTGATGACGGCGATGCTGCTCTTCGGCACCATCGCCTTCTCGCGGCTGCCCATCAATTTGCTCCCGGACATCACGTACCCGACCCTGACGGTGCGCACCGAGTACGTCGGCGCGGCACCCAACGAGATCGAGAACCTCATCTCCGAGCCCATCGAAGAGGCCGTGGGCGTGGTCACCGGCGTGGTGCGCGTCAGCTCCATTTCCCGCCCCGAGCGGTCCGACGTCATCCTGGAGTTCGAGTGGGGCACCAACATGGATTTCGCCAGCCTGAACGTGCGGGAGAAGATCGACCTGCTCAACCTGCCCCAGGCGGCGGAGAAACCCATCCTCCTCCGGTTCGATCCGAGTCTCGACCCCATCCTGCGGATCGCGCTGTCCGGTAACGAAAGCCTCACCGCCCTGCGGATCATGGCGGAAGAGGAGATCAAGCGCGAGCTGGAAGCCCTCGAAGGCGTCGCCGCCGTCAAGATCAGCGGCGGCCTGGAAGAGGAGATCCACGTGGAGCTGGACGAGTCCCGGCTGGCCAGCCTCGGCATTCCCATTACCCAGGTGGCCACCCGGCTCGAACAGGAGAACGTCAATCTTGCGGGCGGCACCATCAAGGACGGCGAGACGGAATACCTGGTGCGCATCCTGAACGAGTTCCAGGCCGTGGACGAGATCGGCGACATCATCGTCGGACAGGTCAACACCGTGCCCATCCTGCTTTCAGACGTAGCCACGGTTACGAAGAGTCACAAGGAACGCAAGCTTTCCGCGGGGATCAACGGCCGGGAGAGCATCGAGATCGCCATCTACAAGGAAGCCGGGACCAACACCATTCAGGTGGGACGCGTGGTCAAGGATCGGCTGGATTCGGTGCGGGAGACCGTGGCGGGACTCACCTCCGGCGTGAACCTGGAAGTCGTCTTCGACCAGTCGATCTTCATCCAGCAGTCGGTGGACGAGGTGCTCAAGACGGCCATGTACGGCGGCATACTCGCCATCCTGGTCCTGTACCTGTTCCTGCGCAGTTCAAGCAGTCTCATCATCGGCGTGTCCATCCCGATCTCGGTGGTCACCACCTTTTTCTTCCTCTACGCCTTTGACGTCTCCCTGAACATCATGTCCCTCGGCGGCCTGGCCCTGGGGGTCGGGATGCTGGTGGACAACTCCATCGTGGTCCTGGAAGGCATCGACCGGCACCGGAGGCGAGGGGGCGACCAGCCCGTTGCGGAACGGGTGCGCCTCGGCGCGTCCGAGGTAGGACAGGCCGTCGTGGCCGCGACGCTGACCACGGTGTGCGTGTTCGTGCCCATCGTCTTCGTGGAAGGCATCGCCGGGCAGTTGTTCCGGGACCTGGCGCTGGCCGTTACTTTTTCGCTCATCGTGGCCACCCTGGTGGCCGTCACCCTGATCCCGGTCATATCGTCGATCCTGCACCGCGAACGGGATGCCTTCGCGGACGACGGGGACGACCAGTCCGCACAGGATCCGGCCACGGCGATGGGCAGGATCCGGTCCGTGATCGGTACCGTCTGGAACGCATTCTCACGCGGACTGGGGTACATCGTAACCGGTATATTCTACCTCGTCAGATGGGTGCTCTTCACGGCCTGGGGAATGGTGCGCGTCGTGCTCTGGCCCGCGGGCTGGGTGTTCGACCGGATCTTCCCGATCATCCGCCGGGCCTACCCGCCCTTCCTCCGCTGGGCCCTGGCCAACCGCGTCCTTACGCTGTTTACCGGGACTGCCCTGCTGGCGGGTTCCCTCTATGTCGTCCCCACGATCGGCATCGAGCTGATCCCCCAGATGAGCCAGGGCGAGTTCTTCGTCAACGTGAAGCTGCCCGTGGGCACGCCGCTGCCGGTTACCGAGGACGCGTTGAATCGCATGTCGGCGATCGCCCGGGACTACCCTGAAGTAAGCACGGTGTACGTGCTGGCGGGCACCATGGGCCAGTCCGGCGGCAACGCGGGCGAGGAGCGTGAGAACATAGGGCAGTTGCACATCCGGCTGGAACCGGGCCTTCGCGGCGCGGTGGAAGAGGACGTCATGAACCGCCTGCGAGACAGCTTCGAGCCCATTCCGGGCATCGAGGCGCCCGAGTTCGCCCGTCCCGCCCTCTTCAGTTTCAAGAACCCGGTGGAGGTGGAAGTCAGCGGGTACAACCTGACCCGGCTCACGGAAGTGTCCGAGGTACTCGCGGCGGAGATGTCCACGGTACCCGGCCTGACCGACGTGAAAGCCAGCATGGAGGGCGGGAATCCGGAAGTGCAGATCCTCTTCGACCGCCGGAAGCTCGCCAACCTGGGACTCAACCTGGGCACGGTCACCCAGATCGTGCAGAACAAGGTCCAGGGCAACGTGGCCACGGAGCTCACCCGCCGCGACCGGAAGATCGACATCCGCGTGTGGGCGGAGGACGAGACCCGGCTTAGCCTGGACGCTATCCGGCGGCTGGTCGTGAACCCGGAGGGCACGGTGCCCGTGCCGCTGGCGGCCGTGGCGGAAGTCCGCGTCGCCCAGGGTCCGAGCGAGATCCGACGGGTCAACCAGCAGCGGGTGGCCATCGTGTCCGCGGGGCTGTCGGGCCGTTCGCTCGGTGACGCGGCCGAAGACATCCAGGGGATCATAGACGGCTTCATGCTGCCCATCGATTTCGTCGTGGGCATCAAGGGGCAGAACGAGGAAATGCAGGTGGCCTTCGCGAGCCTGCAGTTCGCCATTCTGCTCTCGATCTTTCTCGTCTACCTGGTCATGGCGTCCCAGTTCGAATCGCTGCTCCATCCCTTCGTGATCATGTTCACTTTCCCCTTCTCGATCATCGGCGTCGTCGCGACGTTGGTGCTCACGGGCCAGGCGATCAGCGTCGTCGTGCTGATCGGAGTGATCATGCTCACCGGGATCGTGGTAAACAACGCCATCGTACTGGTGGATTATATCAACCAGCTTAGGCGCGGGGGCACGGAACTGCAGGAGGCCATCGTCGAGGCGGCGCAGACGCGACTCTGGCCCATCATGATGACGACGGCGACCACGGTCCTCGGCCTGCTGCCGATGGCCATTGGCGTCGGCGAGGGTGCCGAATTGCGCGCGCCTATGGCCATCACCGTGATCGGCGGGCTCATCGCCGGAACGCTGGTGACGCTGGTCCTGGTACCGCTCATCTACATGACGATCGAGTCGGCTATGGCAAGGGTGTACGGGCTGTTTACAAGAACCGCCGGGCAACCGGTGTCCCAGGAGGTGGTAGAGGCATGAGCATCGCCGAATTTTCCGTAAACCGACCGGTGACGACGATCATGATCATCGTCAGTGTCGTCACCCTGGGTATGATTTCCTATACCAGACTGCCGCTGATGTTCCTGCCGGACATGTCCTTTCCGTCCCTGAACGTCAGCGTGCCGTACCCCTCCTCGTCGCCAGAGGAAGTGGAACGGCTTATCACCCGGCCGCTGGAGGACGCCTTCGGCACGCTGAGCAACATGAAGAGCATGGAGTCCAATTCCAGCGACGACAACGCGCGGGTCCGCATCGAGTTCGAGACCGGGACGGACATGAACATGGCGGCCATGGAGGTCCGCGACCGGATCGACCAGGTCCGGGGCGAGCTGCCCGCGGACGTGGAACGCATCCGCATCCGGCGCTGGAATCCGAACGATATGCCCATCTACAACTTCAGCGTCGCATGGGGCGGGGATCCCGCCGAGTTCTACAATATCGTCACCAAGGTGATCCAGCCGCGGATCCAGCGCGTGGACGGCGTGGCGAACGTGGAAATCAGCGGGATGATCGACAAGCAGCTGCTCGTGCACGTGGACGCCGAGAAGCTGCAGTCCCACAACCTGGATCTGTTCAATCTCAGCCAGACCCTGACGCAGAACAACGTCACCATGACGGCCGGGACCGTCACCGACGGCGGAAAGAAGTACTCGGTGCGATCCGTGAACGAGTACCGTGCCGCCGAAGAGGTGGCGAACCTGCCCATACCGGGCACGACCCTGTCGCTCCGCGACGTGGCGGAGGTGACCTTCGACTACCCGGAGGACGACAGCTTCCAGCGGCTGAACGGGGTCGACGCGGTCACCATCCGGGTGTACAAGACATCCACGGCCAACATCGTGGACGTGGCGCAGCGCACCCAGTCCGTGCTGGATGAACTCGGGGCGCAGCCCCAGTTCGCGGACCTGGAAACGCGGGTCTTCTTCGACCAGTCGCAGAGCATAACGGACCGGCTCTCGGACCTGCGGAACACGGGACTGCTGGGCGGCATGCTGGCCGTCATCGTGCTGTTCCTCTTCCTGCGGAACGTGCGGAGCACCCTGATTATCAGCCTGGCGATCCCCATTTCGATCATCTGCACCTTCACTTTCATGTACCTGCTGCGCCAGGGCGCCGGGTCTACCGTGTCCATCAACCTGATCTCGCTCATGGGCCTGATGTTGGCGGTGGGCATGCTCGTGGATGCCGCCGTCGTGGTGCTGGAGAGCATCTATCGCCATCGCCAGGAGGGCAACCTTCCGGCGCGGATCGCGGCCGTCGTGGGTACCCGCGAGGTGACCATGGCCATCATCGCGGCCACGGCGACGACCCTCTGCGTATTCATGCCCCTGGTTTTCCTGGGCGGCGGCAGCCGGTTCATGCTCTTCATGAAGGACTTCGTCGTCACCTTCTGCATCGTCATGGTGGCGGCCGTCTTCATCGCGCTGACGCTCATTCCGCTGGTATCTTCGAGGCTGTTCAACCGGCCGTTGGGCAAGCCCTCGGCGTTCTTCGCGAGGCTGTCGGGGCTGTACACCTCGGTCCTGGCCTGGAACCTCAAGCACCGGTTCGTCACGGTCGTCTCCTTTGCCGCGATTCTATACGGGAGCTACTGGCTGTACCAGAACATCGAGACGGAGTTCCAGCCCATGGCGCCGACGCGGGACATCGCGATCGCCGCGGACCTGCCGAGCAGTTACAGCATCGAGGACGTCAAGGCCGTCTTCACGGACGTGGAGACGCTCCTGCTGGACCGCAAGGAGGACTTCCACATCGAATCCATCTCGTCCTATGGCAGCCTGCGCCGGGCCAATATCCGCATCGTGCTGACCCCGCCGGAGGAACGGCAGGAGTCGGCCACGGAGCTTCAGACCCGGATCACCAGCGCGCTGCCCGAGATCGCCGGCGTGCGGTGGCGGCCCGGCCGGATGCGCCGCTACGGCGGCGGGCGGACGGGCGTGGACGTCGAGCTGAAGGGCGACAACATGGCGGTGCTTTCCAACATCGCCGAGGATATCCGGACCCGGATGGAAGTCATCCCGGGCCTCAAGGACGTGGATACCAGCCTGGAACGGGGCGACGAAGAGGTCCAGGTGCAGGTCGACCGTGCCGTGGCGCAGACGTACGGAATCTCGCCGAGACAGGCGGCCCGCACGGTGCAGGCGGCGCTGAGCAGCCGCGCCCGGGGTAAATTCAAGGCCGACGACCGCGAGGTGGACATCCTGCTGCACCTCGAGGAAGAGGACCGCGCGAGCATGCAGAAGCTCCAGAACATGACCTTCGAGCGGGCCGAAGGCGGCATGATCCCAATGGGGAACCTGGCCAGTTTTACCAGGCAGAAGGGACCCGATGCCATCGAGCGGAAGGACCGGGAATCGCAGGTGGAAGTGGGCGGCAATACCGAAAGGGCCGGGACGCGCAGGATCAACACCCAGGTGACGGAGATGATGGAAAGCATCGAACTGCCGCCGGGCTATTCGTGGAGCATGGGCCGGAACTGGAACATGATGCGGGAATCCCAGAGCGAGTTTCTCTTCGCCATCCTGCTCTCCGTCGTGCTCATCTACCTGATCATGGCGGCCATATCGGAGTCCTTCATCCAGCCCTTCACGATCCTTTTGTCGGTGCTCTGCGGACTGGTAGGCGCCTTCATCGTGTTCTACCTGTCGGGGACGACGCTGAACACGAACTCGTACCTCGGCGTCATCGTGCTTTCCGGGCTGGCGGTGAACAATGCCATTGTGCTCATCGACCACGTGAACCATTTGCGCAGGGAGGGGATGACCCGCACGGAAGCGCTGCTCCTGGGCGGGCGGCACAGGCTGCGGCCGATCCTGATGACGTCGCTGACGACCATCTTCGGCCTGCTGCCCATGGTGGCCCCACTCTTCTTCCCCGAGTTCTTCGGTCCCGTGGAAGACCGTGGCGCCAACCAGTGGGGCCCGGTCAGCCTGGCCCTGGTGGGCGGCCTGACCACCTCCGGCATCCTGACGCTCATCCTGCTGCCGACGGTCTACACCATCTTCGAAGACCTGAGCAACTGGGTCACGTCGAGCGTCAAGCGGGCCTGGGCGTAACGTGAGGGGGTAGCGAGCAAGCACAGTCTGAGTGCAGTCTGAAAATGCAGCGCCCGGTAAGTTGACGTGCACAATACAGAAAGACGCCCGGTCCTGGACTCGTTGAAACCAGGGCCGGGCTTTTTGTTTCACATCGATTTAAAAGCAACTCTTCGGTTTGCGGCTGTATTTTCCATGGTTTACGCGATCCTTGAGTAGCGCGACCACTTCCCCGTGCCCTCCTTATAGTAGACAATCACAAAATCCGCTAGTTCTTTGTATAGGCAAATCATGAAAGATAAAAAATGGATAACTTGCCATAAAGCAACAAGGTGGCTCTCGTTACCGGAGCGACACGTGGTGCGGGACGCGGTATAGCGCGGATGCTGGGAGAGGCGGGCACCACGGTGTACTTCACTGGACGCAGTGTGAGGGGCCGCCCCGCAACGGCCGGCTGGCCCGAGACGATCGAAGAAACTGCCGAGATGGTTACAGGCGCGGGCGGTCGTGGCATCGCGGTACGTACGGACCAAACGGTCGTGTCAGAGGTTGAGAACCTGTTTGCTCGAATTCGCGAAGAACAGAACCAGCTCGACATACTGGCGAACGACGTATGGGGCGGTGACGAACTCACCGAGTGGAGCACGCCTTTCTGGAAATTGTCCACAGAGAAGGAACTCTGGATGCTCGAACAGGCTGTTCACAGTCACATCATCACTAGCCGCGTCTGCGTGCCCATAATGGCCAAACGAAATGCCGGACTGATCATTATTTTGCGCAATCGGAGACCCTGTTTTGTCGGAAGGGCAGTGGCGGGACTGGCTGCCGATCCGAACATAGCAGCGAAGAGTGGGGACTGTTCTCCAGTTGGGGACTGTCTGAGGAGTACGATTAAACCGACGTGGATTAGGCAGACCCGACTATGGGAGTTTCTTGCCTGCCAAGGTGCTGGAAGTTCTCGACCGGGAAGGTACGCCAAACGAGTGAAGCCTATTCGTAGTGCGGCCATGCTTCACTAGATCGAACTCGAACCATCGTACACCGATGAAGTCTTGCGTCTTCGGGAACATCTAGATCGGCAGGGGTGAAATATGATCTGGACAATGGCGTTTCCATACCGTACACGCATGACTGATTAGCCTTCCGACCGAAGCAGCGGCAGAATCATGGACTACATAGGGGTCTTTGAAGAGAAAAGCGTGATTAAAGTTCGAATGAATTAGATTTGTACCGAGTCAGGGGTATCTAGTTTCCAATGCCGAATAGGCCTTGAGCATAGGAAACCCATGACTTATGATTCCGCTATTCCGTACGGTATCTTTCAGCCTGGTAATTAAACAGTTCCGCATAAACACCGTTAAATTCCATCAATTCCTCGTGAGTTCCTTGTTCGACCAGTTTCCCTTCATCAATGACAAATATCCGGTCCGCGGTTCTTACGGTCGAGAACCGATGCGAAATGTACAGACAGGTTTTTTCCTTGGTTAGTTCGCCAATGGTCTTGAACAGTTCGTACTCCGAACGGGCGTCAAGGGAGGCTGTAGGTTCATCCATAATGACAATATCCGCGTTGCGCATTATCCCTCTTGCCAGTGCTATGCGCTGCCATTCTCCACCCGAAAGGTCTACTCCTCCTTCAAAACGTTTGTCCAAAACCGTATCCAAACCATTCGGTAAAGATGAAACGATCCCTGATGCGCCACTCAGACGAGCCACCTCGTTAATGCGGTCGTCGTTGCCCACATATCTTAGATCACCTACACCAATGTTCTCCCTGGCAGTCAGAGGATACTTGATGAAGTCCTGGAACAGAATTGCCATGCGTTTCCATAGATGATCGGTTTCCAGGTTCATCAGGTTTTTCCCGTCTATGTATATGTTTCCACTCGTAGGACTGTATAGTTTGCACAGGAGTTTTACCAAAGTCGTCTTGCCTGCTCCATTCTTTCCGACTATAGCAACTGTCTCTTTTGGTTTAATAGTAAAGGATACTCGGTCCAAAGCCGATTCCTTGGCATTGGGATATCGGAATGACACGTTTTTAATCACGATTCCCGGTTCTTGGTGTTCTTCACCGATGTTTTGAGATGTTGTTCCCAAATCGCCATATGGCTTGCTGTCCACTACATCGAAAAGCGTTTTAACAAAGAGCATTCGTTCTACGAGGATGCCGATAGAACCGAAAACTGTATTTAGCAGGTGCTTCAAGCTGTCCGTTGCCTGAAGATACAGGGTCATGGTTCCGATTGTAATCACACCCGTTAGCGCATTCCAACCCGCGTAAACCCAGATTGCCAAAACCCCAAGGGACGTCAGTATTCCAAGCGTCATACACCGACGTTCAAAAGCCATACGTAAGGTCTTCATCGTACTGAAGAAAGAGTTCCATAATCTCTGGACTTTTTCACTGAGATACCTGTCGACCGAAAATACCCGTATCTCCTTAATCGCCTCGGGCTTAGAAAACATTTCAGATATGTAGTCTATCAGCCTTCTTGTTGGCGCCAGCAAAGTTAACGTGTTGTATCTTAACTTCGCACCATACCCACTCATTAGAGTTTGCGGCAGTCCCAACAATACCAATCCAACCGGCGCCAGTGGATGAAGTTGCCATAGTAGAACAAACAGCGTGGTGGTCGCGATTAGAGACATTATCGTTGAAAACAGTACATAGACCAAAGAGGTCAGATGACCTTTGTCGCGATTTACGACACTCAGCTTGTCGTGGAAACCGGAGGATTCGAATTGAATCGTATCTATTGTCGCTATCTTTCGCTGCATAATGTAGTCCAGATGGGCAGTCAATCTGAATCCTAGCAGGTCATTGATCGTGCTATTTACAGAAAACGATGCACCCTGTATCAACCATGCGAGCAGGAGAAGGGAAGCAATGGGTACTATCTCGGTCCAATCGATATCTGGTGAAACAGAGCCTAAAGATCCAGATTGTGACGAGATGATGAGGTCAATTACCGTTTTTAACATCCAAATCTGAAACGGTATGATGAGCGCGCTGACGATCGCCATCATAAACGAGCACATAGACCAAAACGGAGCTGCTTGCCACAACAGCCTTAGAGATTTCAGATAAACAAGAACAAATGAGGTCAGTTTGTTGAACATTACTGGCGTTTAGCCTCTTCGTGAAGAGAGATTGGAATAAACACAGTTTGTCGAATTAACCTAATTTAACTGAGCACATCAACCATGATTATTCGAGATATGTATCGAAAGCGCGCAACAATACAGGATAGTAGTCCTCGAAAGTCTTTTTACGCAGATGATATCGTTCGAAGAGTTCAAGCTTGCGCAGAACGGCAGGTAGGTAGCGAACCCCCTTTTCTATATCACGTACGAGCAACCGGTCGCCGTGCTTGGGTCCCAGTTCTCGGTGAAACAAACGAGACGTTATGGCACGAATCAGGTGTTCGTTCAGGCATATCTCCCATGCCCCGTAGCCGCCTGCCTTCGCCATTTTTTCCTGAATCGGATCCAGTAACAATGCGTATTTCTCAATGCTGGAGCGATATCCTTCGGTCACCGGATTAACGAACGAATGACCGAATTCATGCCAGATGAGTTCAAGTAAATCATCACGGGAACCAAAATCAGGAATACCATTATCTGACCCAACTGGCCCAATCACGCTTAATATGGAAAACCTACCGTCAGGATGGCGCACTCGAGGTCCAATGCCGCCGTATTGAAACAACGGACTTAGTACCAGATTGTATTCCCAATGGCTCATTCCATAATAGCGTTCCATGACTTCAATCAAGGTTTCGTTGTTCAGTGTTTTGGATACAGAATCGATGAGTGACTGATAGTAACCTGACTGATCTTTGAAAAACGAAGAGAAGTCAGACTGTAACGAGAAATCCCGTAATAACTCCATAAAACTCTATTCAATTGAGACGATTGCTGAAACGCACGAACCAGATACTCGTGATTTGTGTAGGGGTAGAGTTGCTCAAGATCGGGAGGGTTCGAATGCGGAAGGACTGAACCTAGGTAGGCGTCTGAGTATGTTCAGTGATTTTCAAAAACAATTTAACTACATCATGAGCTTTGTAGGGTGTAACACGTTCACGCAAGTTTCGGGAGTATGCAATGTCATACCTGGTGAGTCCTTCGTAATCGGAAAGCAACTTGATCGTAATGACCAGTTCGATTCTTGGATCTACGAAAATGTTTAACCTGGTCACTTGATACCACCTCCAGTACTACTGCCTGGAATTGGTCGATCGCTAACATGGCAGTATCTTTACTATGGGATAAATTGGATCTAGGCGGCCGTTTATTGATCGGACCGATGATCCGGCTGGCCGGTCGATCGTACTCGTGCCGTCACATCGCCGAATGGAAGACCCGGTCGTAGATCTGGTGGACGCGGGCGGTGTGCTTCCCGTAGGCTTCCAGCATGCGTCCGGGTCCGGCTTCCCGTTCTTCGAGAGTCGGTCCGGACAGTCCCATCATGCCGGCCAGCACGGCCTGGGCGCCGCGTTCCCGTGGGATCTCGTGGGTCTGGTGGCCCGAGGTCATCTGGATGCGGTTCTCCAGGTCCCGCAGGAAGAGATAGGCTTCGTCCAGGTCGGACGCCTCCTCGTCGGACAGGTACCCCTTTTCCGCCAGCGCGGCCAGCATCCTGCGGGTGCCCCGTTCCCATGGCCAACCCTGGATTCCGCCGTACACCAGCTGGAAACCCTGGGCGATAAACTCGATCTCCCGGATGCCGCCCTTGCCCAGCTTGACGTGGTAGTCGCCGCTGCCCCGTTCGATCAAAGCCTTCGCGATGCGTTCCCGCATGTGGTTGATATCTTCCAGGATCAGCGGCTGGTCGAGGGCGGGGTAGAACACGAAGGGCTGGATCGTGTCGAGGAACCGGCCGCCCACTTCCCTGCTCCCCGCCGAGCACCGGGCCTTCAGGAGCGCCTGCCGTTGCCAGGCCTGCCCCTGGATCTCGTAGTGCCAGCGGTAGCCGTCGATCGAATTGGCGATGTCGCCGGCCCGTCCCTCCGGACGCAGGCGCAGGTCGACGCGGAACACCTGGCCGTCCGGCGTGAGCCGGCTGATGAGGTCGGTGATGGCCCGGGCCAGCTTGGGGTAGTATTCATAGGTGGAGGTACCGTCCTTCTCGGTACGTCCATCCGTCATGTCGTAGACATAGAGCAGGTCGATATCCGAACTGAAGTTCAGGTCCCTGCCGCCCAGCTTACCCATGCCGATGACGGCGAAACCGCTCGGTTTCGACCCTTCGAGCATCGGCCGCCCGTGCCGCGCCTGCAGTTTCGCGCCGCATACGTCATGGGCGGCCTGCAGGCAGAGGTCGGCCACGTCCGTGAGCCGTTCCAGAACCGCCGGGGTACCGGACTGCCGCATCAGGTCGCACACGGCGATGCGCACGTAGGCCTGCTGCTTGAACGTGCGCAGGGGTTTCATGGCCTCGTCCGGCGTTGACACGCCATTGAGCATGCCCGCCAGATTCGCGTCCAGTTCCTCCGCCGATTGCAGCGTGCGCCAGGCATCGCCCGCGAAGGTGCCGAGCAGGAATCCCACGTCCTGGACGAGCGTCGTGGTGAGGTACGGGCTGGCCGAAAAGATCGTGAGCAGCGCGTCCCGGGACGCCGACGGCACGGCCAACAGGTCCAGCAGGGCCGGGACCTGTTCATCGCCGCTTCGCGTAATGAGCGCGTGCAGGCTGATGAGGGCCCGGTCGGGTTGCAGGGAGTTGCCCGCCGCCTCGACCAGCGCCGGCATGAGGCGCTCCGGGGCGCCGAGCGGGGTCAGCCGCGCATCGATCTGTCCCAGCATGCGCCAGGCGTCCTCCGGTTGCTCGAATCCGGAGGTGTGCAGATGGTCGGACACCGCGGCCGGCAACGGCGAGGAAAGCGTGTCGCGGTCAAATGAGAGGGTCGTCATGGTCGTGGTCTCAAAAAGACCGCGCCTCCCCGCGTCGAAACGGAGGAGGCGCGCGTTACGATGAAACGCTACTGCACTACGATCCGGACTAGATATCGTAGTAGAGACCGAACTCCCACGGGTGCGGACGCAGACGAATCTGGTCCAGCTCGTTCTCCCGCTTGTATTCGAGATAGGTCTCGACCAGGTCCGGCGTGAACACGTCACCCTTGAGGAGGTAGTCGTGATCGTCCTCCAGGGCGTCCAGCGCCTCGCCGAGGTCCTGCGGCGTGTGGGCCACTTCCGCGGCCTGTTCCGGCTCGAGATCGTAGAGGTCGAGGTCGATCGGCTCCGGCGGCTCGATCCGGTTCTCGATACCGTCCAGGCCCGCCATCATCATGGCCGTGAAGGCCAGGTAGGGATTGGCGCCCGGATCCGGCGTGCGGAACTCGATCCGCTTGGCCTTCTCGCTCTTCGAATACATGGGGATCCGCACGCAGGCGCTTCGGTTGCGCTGCGAGTAGATCAGGTTGATCGGCGCTTCGTAACCCGGGACGAGTCTCCGGTAGGAGTTCGTCGTCGGCGCGGCGAAGGCCAGCACGGAGGCGCAGTGATGGAGCAGGCCGCCGATGTAGTGCCGGGCCATGTCGCTCAGGTCGGCGTACGTGCCGGCCTCGAAGAAGAGGTTCTTGCCTTCCTTCCAGAGGCTCTGGTGCACGTGCATGCCCGAACCGTTGTCCTCGAAGATCGGCTTCGGCATGAAGGTCACCGTCTTGCCCGCCTGCCGGGCGACGTTCTTGACGATATACTTGTACATGAGCAGGTCGTCGGACATGCGCAGCAGCGTGTTGAAGCGGATGTCGATCTCGGCCTGCCCCGCCGTGCCCACCTCGTGGTGGTGCACTTCCGACTCGATGCCCATGCTCCGGAGCGTGAGCACCATGCGGGTACGCAGGTCCTGGTGGGTATCGGTCGGCGGCACGGGGAAATACCCGCGCTTGTAGGGTATCTTGTTGCCGAGGTTGGGACTCTCGGCCTTGCCCGTGTTCCACCAGCCCTCGCCGGCGTCGACCCGGTGGAAGCTGGCGTTCGGCTTCTGGGCGAACCGCACGTCGTCGAAGATGTAGAACTCGGCCTCCGGGCCGAAGTAGGCAGTGTCCGCGATGCCCACGGACTGCATGTAGGCCTCGGCCTTCTGGGCAACGTACCGCGGGTCGCGCGTGTACATTTCGAGCGTCACCGGGTCCTTGACGTTGCAGACCAGGATCAGCGTCTTCGACTCCATGAAGGGATCGATCTTGGCCGTCAGCGGATCCGGGATCAGGATCATGTCGCTCTTGTCGATGGTCTGGAATCCCCGAACGCTCGAACCGTCGAACCCGACGCCTTCCTCGAAGGTGTCTTCTTCCAGCGTTTCGATCGGCGCTGAGAAATGCTGCCAGGTTCCGGGTACGTCGATGAACCGGAAGTCGACCATTTCCGCGCCCTGGTCCCTTGCAAATGCGATTACGTCAATTGGGGTCACGAGTATTGCTCCTCCCTGTTGGTTATTCGGTGAATCGGTGACCGGGAAACCGGATCCGGAAAGGACCAGGCGGGTCCAAGCTGGGCCAGGCGGGTCCGCAGGATCACCGCGTCGATTGGTACCTCTTCGTACACGAAGTCACTGGAACAACCTAGCGAATTTAATGTACACGGTCATTGTTTCGCAAGTGTTTCCCCGAGGTTAAATCCTTGTTAATTCGCGTTTTTTTTTACGTGTGCTTCGCGGACCGTACGCTGTCAGTTGCCCGATTCGTTCACCGTCAGTTGCCTGTTTGGGATACCGTCAGCCGCCCGGTTCGGATACCGCGCATCCAGACGGTCTCGGTGCGGGATCATGGCGGTCGGCGGTGCGGCATCGCGCCGGTCTTCGTTGCGGCCTGCAGCGCGGCCTGCGGTGCGGCCTGCGGCACGGTTTACTGCGTTCCGAATCCCGGAAAAAGGTATTGACGAAATACCCCTCCGCGCATATAATGAGGTAACTGTTTCAGGCGCCGGAAAACCGTTGGAACATGGTGTTTTTCGGGTCATACAGACGCACGACTTTTCCAGGCATTTCCGACTGAAATCAGCGTTGTTCAGATCTGCATGGTTGCGGTGCGGATGCCCGGTGCCGATCGATGCAGAACTTGGGAGAACGCCATACGGGTCACGCGACGGCCAGACGGACCCCGATGGCGGTGTGGTACATCCTGGCGGCCTTCGTTGGCGCGTTGCTGGGTATCGTCTTCCTGGTCGTGGCCTATCCCGATGCACTGAGTACGCTCGGCGGGGGAGCGGCCGGGAACACGGCGCAATCGTCTGTATCGGAAAGTCCGGTGTCTGGTGGTCAGTCCGGATCGGGCGGCCAACTTGGTCTGTCCGGCCAGCCCGGGCGTAGCAGTGCGTTCGGGGAGCCGGGGGTCGGCGGAATCGCGGACCCCCGCGCGGAATCCCGGCGTTCGCCGGCGGGACTGATCGCCGCAAACGAAGCGATCAGCACGTCGCGGCGCACTTCCATCGTATCCGCGGTGGAGCGGGCGGGACCGGCCGTCGTGAGCATCGTCGCGACGTTCCAGATGCGGCGGCGCGGGTTCTCCCCGATGTTCGACGACCCCCTCCTCGGCCATTTCGTGGTGCCGCGGCTGTACACCCGCGAAGAGCCGAACACGGGGTCGGGCGTGATTATCGATGAAGCGGGCTACATCGTCACCAACGCCCACGTCGTGCAGCTTGGCGACTTTACGGCCCGGCGGATCCGGGCCGTGCTGACCGACGGCCGAAGCCTGGCCTGCACCCTGGTGGGTGTGGACGTCATGTCGGATCTGGCCGTGCTCCACGTACAAGGCGAAGACCTCCCGGTAGCGGCACTGGGCAGGTCCGACGACATCATGACCGGCGAGTGGGCCATCACCATCGGCAATCCGCTCGGTCTGGCCGTGGAGGACGCCCGGCCGGCCGTGGCCGTCGGCGTGGTCAGCGCCCTGGGGCGGAACTTCCGCCGGCAGCAGGGATCGAGGACGGTCTACCGGGACATGATCCAGACCGACGCGACCATCAACCCGGGCAACAGCGGTGGTCCGCTGGTCAACGCCTTCGGCGAGGTCATCGGCATCAACACGTTCATCCTGTCCGAAAGCGGCGGCTCGGAGGGCGTGGGCTTCGCCATACCCATCGACCGGGTACGGCGAGTCGCGGACGAGTTGATCCAGTACGGCGGAACGAGACGGGGATGGACGGGCCTGTCGGTAATTGATATCACGGAATACGTGGCCCAGGAACTGAACATCGACAACCGCCAGGGCGTGCTGGTAAACGAGATCGATCCGGACAGCCCGGCGGACGTGGCCGGCATCCTGGTCATGGACGTAATCAGAAAGATCAACGGGGAAGTGATCGCCAGCTATCCAGAAGCGCGCGAAGCGCTGTACGGCAGCCTGGTGGGCGATTCCATCGAACTGGAGGTCGAGCGCGACGGCCGCCTCATGGCCCTGGTCCTGCATATCGCCGAACTGTAAGGAAAAGGCATGGTACGCGACGGTTGGGTCATGGTCATCCCCCTGGCTGCGCTTGCGGCCGCCAGCGTGGTGATCGGCTACCTGGCCCCCGGTGCGATCTGGATCGTTCTGGCGTCGGTGTTCGGCGGCCTGGCCCTGTTCGTCGCTTTCTTCTTCCGTGACCCGGCCAGGCAGGTGCCCCCCGGCGACGGACTGGTGATTTCCGGCGGCGACGGCAAGGTCGTGACCGTCGAGGAGATCGAGAACGACGCCTTCATCGGCGGACCGGCCACGCAGATCAGCGTGTTCCTGTCCATCGTGGACGTGCATGTCAACCGGATTCCCATCACCGGCGTGGTCAGACTGCGACGGCGGATCGATGGGAAGTTCAAGCTCGCCTTCAAGGACGAGGCCTCGGGCGACAACGCCCAGATAGTCCTGGGCATCGAAGGGGAAAAGGGCCGGGTCCTGATCAAGCAGATTGTCGGTTTCGTGGCCCGGCGGATCGTCTGCAACGTCAACGAGGGCGACGAGGTGCGTATAGGCGACCGGTTCGGCCTGATACGCTTCGGATCGAGGATAGACGTCATCGTGCCGGCCGGCGCCGAAATCCGGGTTAAGAACGGAGACCGGGTCCGGGGCGGTGAAACGATACTGGGAGTACTGAAATGAAAAACTGGGTGCGCGTCGCGCTACCGAACGTATTCACGCTGGGCGCCATCTTCTGCGGGGTTTCCGCCATCTTCTACTGTATCGACGGGTTCAACGCCCTGACCGGCGATCCCGGCCGCGCGCCATGGCTCATCATCGCCGCCGCCCTCCTGGACAGCATCGACGGCAAGGTCGCGCGCTACAGCCAGGGAGCGACCCGTTTCGGCATCGAACTGGATTCCCTGGCGGACGTGATCTCCTTCGGGGTCGCGCCCATCGTCCTCGTGTATACGCTGAAGCCTTTCGGCGAGATCACCTGGGTGCTCTGCCTCCTCTTCCTGATGTGCGGCGCCATCCGCCTGGCCCGGTACAACGTGATGACGCTGCGCCGCGTCGAACGGATCAACCAGGAGAAGGACAACTTCATGGGCCTGCCGATTCCCGTGGCGGCCATCGCCGTGGCGTCCTACGTCATCTTCTGCTGGGACCGGTGGGAGGAACTGCACCTGGAAGGCCCGTTCATGGGGTTCATGCTCGTGCTGTCCATTCTCATGATCAGCCCCCTGTCCTACCGCACCCTGCCTTCCCTCGCCTTCAAGAGCAAGTGGTCCATCCTGAAGCTGGTCGCCATCGCCGTGGCCCTGGTGGCCCTGGTCTGGAATCCACAGATGACGATCTTCCCCATCGTGCTGCTGTACATCCTCTCCGGCATCGCGGCCTGGGGCGTCCACATGGTCCGTCACGACGAGGACATGGCGCTGTCCGTGGAAGAGTAAGGAGGTCCGGCCATGGCACAGCGTAAAGGGATGGGCCTGCTGGTGTTCTACATCCTGGTAGGCGCCATCGTCGGCGGAGTGGCCGGTGAGTTGATCGCCCTCCTGTTCGGTTATTTCATGCCCGGTAGCATGGTGGAGAAGTTCTTCCTGGAAGCCTTCGTCTACACCTTCCCGCCCGCCACCCTGCCGCTCGTCATACTCTCCGTCACCTTCGGCTTCACGGTCAAGGTGAACGTCATCAGCCTCCTCGGAATCGGTTTCGCCACCTATTACTATCGCTGGTACTAGCACCCTGCCGAGATGACGAAACCATTTCACAGCCGTATCCATCCATTCCGAAGTCCCCTAACCTCGACACACGACCACCAGCGCCGTTCGTGCGGGCGGTTCGGGCGGCTGCCCGTCTTGGCCGCGGTCGCATTTGCCGTCATCGCGGAGATTCTCGCGGGAACTGTTGCCGCGCGACCCGCCGGTTACACATTCGAACGGCACGAAATCGACATCGGCCCTGCGGTCCGGCAGACGGTGCTGACGGGATTCCTGCTGGGCGGTGAAGTGGCGGATCTGGCCGTGGTGACGGTCGAGAAAGACGGCGGTCGCCGCCTGCGTATCTATGCATTCGAAGGAAGATCGGATGAAGAAGGATCGGATGAAGAAGGATCGGGGAAGGCTCAAAATCCCTCCCCACCGGATACGAAGGGAACCTGGGCACTGCGGAAGGATGTGACGCTGCGTCCCGGCGTTGCATACGTCGACGTGGCCCGCATTGATGGCCGCGATTGCCTGATTTCCGTCGAACCGGACCGGCTCAACGCGTGGGATCCCGGTTCGGACGCGGAGTACGAACTCGTGTCCGCCACGACCTCAACGGCCGGTTTCAAGGCGCCCCGTGAGGGTGAGGTACCGCACGTGGACGTCACCCGGGATGTGAACGGCGACGGCCGGATCGACCTGGTCGTTCCCGGCGACAATGGATTCCAGGTTTACGTCCAGTTGGAAGGCGGCGCCTTTGCCGATCCGGTGGAAACCGGCCCTCCCCCCAGACTGGACCCGATCCTCGGCGCCGACGGTTACCGCTACGACCCCTGGGGCGTGAGCCGGATCCACGAATTCGACATCAACGGCGACGGCCGTATAGACCTGGTGTCATGGAACGGAGATCACTTCGAAGCCCATGTCCAGAACGACCAGGGCCGCTTCGACCCCGACTCGTTGACCTTCACCACCGACGCGGCTTTCGATACCGATGAGGTTACCTCGCTTGCCGACGGGGAGATGACGGGCTGGGCGCTACACTCGTTTGGCGACCTGAACGGCGACGGCATCGCCGACATGGTGGTCTACGTCCTCGAGGGAGCGCGGATCAAAGACAAACGATCCGTTTACGAAGTGTATTATGGCGCGCACGGTTCCGGCAGCCTCATCCAATTCGCGGCCAGTCCGGATGTATCGATTCAGACCGAAAACCAGGTCCAGCTTGCCATGGAGCGCAGCGATCTCGACGGGGACGGCGAAGGGGACCTCGTCGTCACCTCGATCGAGCACAGGTATCTCGAAGGCAGCCTCTTCAAGCGGATCAAGGGTTTCATGGGAGATGACGTCTGGTTGAATCTCGACTTCTACCGGGTGCGCGGCGGTCGCATCCCGGACCGTCCCACGGCCACGCGGCGCATCCAGCTGGACGGCGCGCCGAGTCCGCGGGAGCCGGGTTGGGTTCCGCTGAAGGTCGTGCTCCGGGGCGGAAAGCACGTGCGGCGAAGGGACCGCGAACAGTACTTGCGCGCGTTCAACAAGAACCGGTTCATTGGCGATGTGACGGGAGACGGCCGCGCCGACCTGCTGATCGAATGGACCCACCGTGAACTGCATGTGTACGCGGGCGTGCCCGGCCCCGGCCTGTTTGCCGAAGAGCCGCAGAAGGTGGCAGTCGAATTGCCCAATGACGAGGAATTTGCCTGGATGACCGACCTCAATCGGGACGGCCGCCAGGACATCGTCATGCATCATCCGTTCACGATACGGGACGCGCACGGCGCGCCGATGGAACTGCCGGGCGCCGAACCCCACCGCGTGATCCTGCTGATTGCGCGATGAAGACACCGTGGATATGTATCCGGAGTAACGCGTGGCAAACTTAATCGAAATGGCGGCCCACGAACTGGCGCTGCGAATCACGTCCGGCGAGGTGACCGCGGAAGAGGCGGCCAGGGAAGTCCTGCGCCTCATCGAAGAAAAAGATCCCGCCATCGGCGCGTATCTCGCGGTCGACCCGGAGTCGGTGATAAAAGACGCGCAGGAAGTGGACCGCCGTATCGCCGCCGGCGAACCCACCGGACCGCTGGCCGGCGTGCCCATCGCCATCAAGGACGCCATCTGCACGAAGGGCCTGGAAACCACCTGCGCTTCCCGGATCCTCGAGGGATTCGTGCCGCCCTACGACGCCACCGTCGTCGCGCGGCTGCGCGCGGCGGACGCCGTGATCGTCGGCAAGACCAACATGGACCAGTTCGGCATGGGGTCCTCCAACGAGAACTCCGGGTTCGATCTCTGCCGGAACCCCCTGGACACGTCCCGGGTACCGGGCGGCTCGAGCGGAGGTTCCGCCGCGGCCCTGGCGGCGGGCACGGCGGTCCTGGCCCTGGGCGAGGACACGGGCGGTTCGATCCGCCAGCCCGCGGCCTTCTGCGGTGTCGTGGGACTCAAGCCCACCTACGGGCGAGTCTCCCGCTACGGCATCATCGCCTACGGATCCTCCTTCGACCAGGTCGGTCCCATGGCGCGGAACGTGGAGGACTGCGCAAGGCTTCTGGGCGTCATCGCGGGCCACGACCCCATGGATACCACGTCGGCATCGGAAGCGGTGCCGGACTACACCGCGAACCTGAAGCAGGGCATCGAAGGAGTGCGCATCGGCGTTCCTGATGAATACCTGGCCGACGGCCTCGACCCGTCCGTGAAGGAAAGCGTCGGCCGGGCGATCAAACGCATGGAATCGATCGGTGCCCGCGTGGAAAGCGTCCACCTGCCCCACACCGAATACGCCGTGGCCGCGTACTACATCCTGGTTACCGCGGAGGCCTCTTCCAACCTGGCCCGATACGACGGGGTGAAGTACGGGTACCGGGGTGGGGACGGCGAAACGGCGAATAGTGCGCGTGGGGGGGCGGCACCGGCGGCGCCGGCCGACAGCGATGCCGGGGTCGGCGCGCCTGCGCTCGCGCCCGAAGACCGGCTGGACGACATGTACGGATCGACCCGCAGCGGGGGGTTCGGCCTGGAGGTGAAACGCCGGATCATGCTCGGCACCTACGTGCTCAGCGCCGGCTACTACGACGCCTACTACGACAAGGCCCAGCGCGTGCGCACGCTCATTAAGGGCGACTTCGACCGGGCCTTCGAAAAGGTCGATCTCCTGGTGGCGCCCACCACGCCCACCACCGCCTTCCGCATCGGCGAGAAGATCGACGATCCGCTGCAGATGTACCTGTCCGACGTATATACCGTGCCCATCAACCTCGCCGGCGTGCCGGCCATCTCCCTGCCCTGCGGAACGGATCCCGACGGCATGCCCATCGGCCTGCAGATCATCGGGCCGCATTTTGGCGAGGAGCGGATTCTGCGGGCGGCCTACGCCTTCGAGGAGGCGACGCGGTCTTGAGTAATGCAGCCATGAAATACGAATCCGTGATCGGGCTGGAAGTGCACGCCCAGCTCCTGACCAACTCGAAAATCTTCTGCGGATGCTCCGTGGACTTCGGCGGCGAGCCCAACACCCGCGTCTGCCCCATCTGCCTCGGCATGCCCGGCGTCCTGCCCGTCCTGAACCGCCGCGCCGTCGAATACACCATCCGCATGGCCCTGGCCGTGGACGGCCGCGTGGCCGAGACCAGCGCCTTCGCCCGCAAGAATTACTTCTACCCGGACCTGCCCAAGGGCTACCAGATCTCGCAATACGACCGGGCGGGAGAGCCCATCTCCCTGGCCGGCGGCATCGAGATCGAAGGCGAGGATGGCCCCCGTTTCGTCCGGCTCCGGCGAATCCACCTGGAGGAAGAAGCGGGCAAGTCCATCCACAACGAACCCGGGTACGATCCAGACCTGAGCTACATCGACTTCAACCGCACGGGGGTGCCGCTCATGGAGATCGTCAGCGAGCCCGACATCCGCAGCCCCCGCGAAGCCTCGGCCTATCTCGCCCGGCTGCGGCAGATCCTGCAGTACGTCGGCGTCTGCGACGGCAACATGGAGGAAGGCAGCCTGCGCTGCGACGCCAACGTGTCCATCCGCAAGCCCGGCGATCCCCTGGGCGAACTCGTCGAGATCAAGAACATGAACTCCATGCGGTCCATGGAACGGGCCCTGGAATTCGAAATCGAACGACAGGCCGAATTGCTCGACGACGGTGGACGGGTCGTGCGCCAGACCCGCCTTTGGAACGAGGAGAAGCGGGAGACCTTCCCCATGCGGTCGAAGGAGGAAGCCCACGATTACCGGTACTTCCCCGACCCTGATCTGGTCACCGTCGAAATCGCACGTTCCTGGGTGGACGAGATCGGCGAAGACCTGCCCGAACTCCCCGACGTGCGCATGCAACGCTTCGTCGATGAATACGGACTGCCGCAGGACATGGCACGGCAACTGACAGAAAACCGGGCCCGGGCCAACTACTTCGAGGCCTGCGTCTCACATGCTGCCGGCGGACCATCCGGTGAAGCGGCCGGCGATGCGGCGGGCGAAGCGCGCACCGTCAGCAACTGGATGCTCAGCGAACTCCTGCGCGTCCAGCATGAGAACCACATGGACCAGGGCACGCTCGAAGCGCGCATTCCACCCGATCACCTGGCCCAGCTCCTTGGACAGATCAAGGAAGGCAAGATCAGCGGCAAGATCGGCAAGGACGTCCTGGACAACATGGCCGAAACCGGCAAGGCGCCGGCCCAGGTCATCGAGGAACAGGGCCTCGTGCAGATCTCGGATACCGGCGAACTCGAAGGCGTCGTCGACGGCATCCTCGCCGAACATCCCGACGACGTCGCCGAATACCGGGCGGGTAAGACAAAGCTCCTCGGCTTCTTCATGGGCCAGGTCATGCGCGCCACCCAGGGCAAGGCGAATCCGAAGATGGTGAACGAGTTGCTCCGGAAGAAGCTTGCGGGGAATTAGACGGTTCGCCCGAATTAGCCCGAATCCGTTATCTTCAGCAAGCCCTCGACGCGGCCGAGCCGCCCGTTCATGTCGTGCATTTCTTCCCGGATGGCGGTAACTTCCGTACGCACGGACCCGATCTCTTCCTTCAATTCCTCCTTTAACTCCTTCATATCTGCCTTCAGTTCTCGTCTCAGTTCGTTAGTTATGGCCTTGGTCTGTTTCCAGAAGAAGATGAAGGCCGTCAGCAGCGTAACCGGTGTCAGGAGAAGCTGGGCGAGTTCCATCATAATATGTCCTCCAGATTTGGTACAAGATGCGGTCCGGCAATCGTTCCGATCGCTCACGGCACTAAATTTGAACCTCGTGGGTTGTAGTTATTCCTTGTTTGATCGCCCGATGTCGGAGGTCATCAGCAGGCCTTCGACACGACCGAGGCGTCCGTTCATGTCGTGCATTTCTACCCGGACGGAGGCAACATCCTCACGAACTGATGCTATCTCTCCCTTTAACTCCTCCTTCATATCCTTCATATCTGACTTCAAATCCCTCATATCCGACTTCAATTCCCGTCTCAGTTCTTCTCTGCCGGTTTTAGCCTGCTTCCAGAAGAAGATGAAGGCCATCAACAAGGTGGTTGGTGTAACAAGAAGCTGTGCAAGTTCCATGGTTTTACATCCAGAATGATGAGGGATGCGGTCCGGTAGTCGTGCCGGGCGCGCTCGTACCGCCCATAGTGCCAGTTGGGATTCGACTACTTCTTATGTAGTTTTTCAAAGTCCAGGGTCATCAACAGACCCTCGACGCGTCCGAGGCGTCCGTTCATGTCGTGCATTTCTACGCGGATCGATGTAATCTCCTCGCGTAGCGACACGATATCTCTTTTCAATTCGTCGCTGATGATTCTGGTCTGTTTCCAGAAGAAGATGAAGGCCGCCAGCATCGTGCCTGGCGTTATGAGAAGCTGAGCTAGTTCCATGGGTTTGTTCCTCCGATGAAATCCGGTTGAATGGTCTCATGCGCACGTCGATTCGATGTGAACGACCAACGCTCCTTTACGTATCAGTCGAAGAAATCGCGGCAATTCTGGAAACAATCATGCGAAAATGGAGATTTTCGTGCGGGCCAGCGTTACTGAGGCGACTGTTGTGCGGATTCAGAACGCAGAAGAATACGAGTGGTGTATTACGGGAGAAACTGAAGGGAAACGGGTGGATCCAGCGGTAGGAATCACCGAATGGGTCACGAGACGATCTTGTTTCGTGTATACATTGTTAATACCTTGTCTTACCGCATCCTTGGATGGGATGTATCGAAGGCATTTGGGTACTAAGGGATCTGGCCGATCATAGCATACGAAGGAGTGAAGCCAAACCATGTCGTTATGTTACTTTGCATATGGCTCGAACATGCTGACCAAGCGCCTGCAAAATCGCTGTCCGGGGGCGGTTCTGAAGGAGCGTGCGTACGCCGACGACTGGATCGTCAAATTCTATAAGCCCAGTGTAGATTGTTCCGGGAAAGCAATGCTTAGTCCGAAGAATGGTTGCCGAACTCCCGGCATGCTGTTTGAGATTCCGGATACGGAGGTCTGCAGCCTCGACAAGTCCGAAGGGGTTGGATATGGCTACGAACGTTGCAACAAGTTCTGCGTTCGCCTTGCTGAAAGCGGTAAATACGTTCCGGTGGCAACTTACTTGGCCACGCTTACCGAACCTGATCTCAAGCCCTACGACTGGTATCTTGCACTCGTGATTGCAGGCGCGCGGGAGCACATTCCAGACGAAAACCATCACGAGATGCTGCGTCAGGTAATTTACGTGTGCGATCCCTGTTGTGACCGCGAAGAACGGAGCAAGGCTAAAAAGATTCTGGCCGCGGCTGGTTACTCTGACTATAGGTGTCTCCTAAATCGTGACTTATGCGAGTCAGCTACGTGGTCGGTCTAAACGAAGGCTAGCTTCAGTCACGCTAAATGTGACGACCTGGCCTCACCACATTTTAGCGAGGATCTCATGTCCCCCGAACAAGCTATTGAGAAACGCCAACAACTGATGCGCGACGGCTTCTGCGTGGTCGACGGCATCCTGAGCGAATCCTTCCTTCAGGAGCTGCGCATCGAAACCGAACGCATGATGGAAGACTGGGTGCCGCCACCCGATTACAAGTACCAGGGCCAGCACGTCACCGCGCAGGGGACTGAGAACCCGACCATTCAGAAGCTGCTCGACTGGCCCGCCACGCGACGCGCCCTCGAACAGATGGGACTGGGCGACTTCGCCAGCACCGGTGGCGTCATCCTCCTCACCAAAGATCCCGGAGAACCGGCGCTGTACTGGCATCAGGACTGGATGCAGTGGAACGATCCGATGAGTTGCTCGCCCTGGCCGCAGATCATCTTCGTATCCTACTACCTGAGCGATACATCGCGCGAGAACGGATGCCTTAAAGTCATCCCGGGCACCCACCACAAACGCATTCCGCTGCACGACCAGCTGGTGCCAGCCCATGAACAGGGCGCCCGCTTCATTGCCGAAGATCATCCCACCATGTTCAGCGACCACCCCGACCAGGTCGAGGTCTGCGTCAAGGCCGGTGACCTGGTGCTGGCCGATGCCCGCGTGCTGCACTCGGCGCATCGCAACCTGACCGACGAGCGCCGCACCCTGGTACTGGCCTGGCACAGACGCCCCGACACCGTGCCGGCCTATTGGACCGAGCCGGTTCCGGCCATCATCGCCGAGCGTGACCCCGAGGTGGAGTATACCGGGTCCAGGATTCCGGGTGAACTTCTGCGGTAGGTGTGAAGTAGGTCAGTCGGAATGGCAGGAATCGTTAAAAGAAGGAACTTCGAAAAAGGCACGAATCTCGAGAATGGACCGTACAACGGCAATTTGAGGTTTGGCCGTTGTTTAGATCAAGGCCAGAGGTCGTCATTCGCCAGAAGATTGGAGAAAACTAGAAAAGGCAGGACCTCGATGCCGTCCTCGGTCCGCAACTCCGGTCCGTCAGGATAGACAATGATTCGCCGGCAAAGGCCGTCCAGGTCGGCCACCGCTCTCAATCCTGCGCACCAGGTGTTTGAAAACGTAGTACCAGTTTTGACTTCGATCGCAACAAACGCTCCCTCGCGTTTGAGCAGGAAATCTACTTCTGTCCGGTTCTGTGCGGCCGTCGCCCAGTAGTAGCAGGCGTCGCATAGATCGCGGTAATCCGTGTAAGATCGAATCAGTTGCGCGACCAGCCCTTCGAACAAGGTGCCTCGTTCCTCCGGCGAGGGTGGTCCTATTTGCCGCTTCATTGCGCGGACAATACCGGGATCGAACCAGTACCATTTGGGTAGCTTCCTTTCCCGTACGCGCAGCTTTGCCTCGAACGCCGGCAACCGGAAGCACAGTAGCGTCTCCTCGAGGATTTCCAAGTAACTGGTCACGGTCGGCCGTGACACCTGGGCTTCCCGGGCGATGTTGTTGGCGTTCAATGTCTGACCGTGAAAGAGCGCGGCAACAGGTAGAAACCGTGCGAAGCCGGAAAGATTGCGCACTAAGGCCTCGGCCTGGATCTCCTCCCTGAGATACATCTGTGTATAGGCGGCTAACGTATCGGACCTGTCTTCTGAATCCCAGACCAAGGGAAGCAAGCCGTGCTGCAAGGCGTCGTCGAGTACGAACCGGTCGCCAAGTTCTTCTGGAACGAAGGGATGCATCGCGCGCTTCAAAGCCCGACCCGCAAGTAGGTTGACACCCGCCCTGTTGAGTTTTCGCGCACTGGAACCGCACAGGACGAAGCGCATCTTTCGCTCCTCAATGAAGCGATGCACCTCGTTGAGTAGAGAAGGCAGCCGCTGTATTTCGTCCAGTACTACCCAACGATCTACCGGAACGGCTCGCAGTTCAGCGGCTAAGAGCCCCGGATTCGAAAGCAGTCGCTGGTAGTTGTCCTCAGATAGCAGATCTATGACATGTGCATTATGAAACACATCGCGCAGATGCGTGCTCTTACCCACGCCACGTGGACCCATCAGAAAGAAACTTCGATTGGGTGTTTCCAATATCCTGGGAATTGTCATTTGTATACCTTATCTTAATTTATCATAGTAATTTTATGATAAGATATACATTTTACTCAAATTGTCAAGTTAAGGCTGATCAGTTTCTATAAGAGTGTTTTGTCAAACAGCTTTTGAAGATTCTTCATTCGTTTGTGTGTTTTTGGTCGGTCTTGCATCATAGATATAATTTGGGTATTTTGTTCAGTTCTTTAGTGGAAGACGATACAACGCTAGATTCGGTTTGCTGAGCTTATATATTACCAAACTCAAAAAGTGCTTGGGTAAGATTTGTAATCACTAAGTATCCCTTGGCCGGTATACCTTCATGTGGGTTATTTGGTAGTTTTGTGAATCGAAAAGTTCGAGGATTGTATCGTAAGTGAAAAAAACTGCGTAAGTCAGGAATTTGGAGGAGAATCAATTAGGGGTTAACATGGAACTCGTTGTTCTCGCAATTCTCGCTTTCTGGGTGATCTACATAATATCTAAAATCAAGCGTAATTCTGCTAAGGATTCTTCTTCTGCTGAGGAATCCTCTGTTGTTTCAACGCAAACAGTCACCGGTGGATGGGAAGAAGAAAAAAAACACCGAGAAGAGTCCTTGGTTAAGCTGAAGAGTACTTTTGAAAAGCGCGGAAATGTCGAAGAGGCTATTGCGTTAGCGGAATCGGCTGTCAGAGAGTTTGTTATCAACCATGAATGTGATTATGAAGAAATCAAACAATTTTTGAACTCGATTAAACTACCAGAAGAAATCGAAAAGCGAGAACTAACATTACGTCAACAAATAAACCAACATTACAAAAACAGGGAAGATAAACTATCTAAATCTATATCGATATATCTAGCGCTGAAACATGCTCTGTTACAGATGGATAATAACCATATTAAATGGAAGTCATTCTTAGGTTTAAACAGACTTCGAAGTAACCTAAAAGACGATGAGTATTATGAAGGTCTGTTAAACCTTATGTTCGCATTTCAAGAACGTCTTTCTTCGATTCCGGAGATATCGAAACTAAGTAGTGATATAGAAGGTGTATTTGCGGCTTGGAATCGAAGTAAGATTAGAAAGTCAAAATACGAGCAGGAGAGTATTGAATTCAAAAACGCTAAAAGTGCTTCGGATAAGCATTTTTTAGTTTTTCAAATAATTGAATATCTAATGGGTCGATATAAAGTGAACCCTAAGTATCGTGACGAACTAATATCTTGGTGCATGAAGGATGTGAAACTATATGAGCAATTCCTGACTGAGTTTCATGAGATTCACATCCTTACTGATGAGAAAAGGGCTAGTAGTCTTAATAAACCAACGAATTTGCAAGAGAAGAAAACACAAGTTTCATTTGAAAAAGTAAAACGCCTAAAGAGTTACTGGGTACCTCGTTTAAACTCATATGAAGTACTCCAGACCATCTACGAGAAAGAACAAAACACTGAAAAACTGTCTTGGCTTAATGAAATTGGTAGACGAATTGGCTACGTAGATTTCACAGAAGACATTGAAAAAGATTCAGAATATAGATCTACGTTCGAATCGAACTTTAAAGACATTACACGCAAAATCGAGTTCAAGGTATCTGGACAGAAAGGAAAGCATGGATTCATTAACTCTAAAAATGAACCATGTTCGACCGAGGACGCATTTAAGGAGTATTTTGAACTAACTCAATGGACCGTTTTGCGTGCAGAGGTAACATTCTGGGAGGCTATGTTCTGCTTGTCATTTTGGGACGAAATATACGATGGTATGGGACAACCCGTTCCTGGACAAGATATACCACCCGACCTTTACGGAGGTGACGAGTTTTATCTAAGTCGGAAATCAGCAATTGATAGCAGATTCGAAGAAATCAAAACCTCAGACTTGAGGTTGTATGTGAACAATCGGATCACAAGTAAACGTGAGCATTGGACTCGTCTTCTGTACGTTGGTGAACGCAATATGTTTACATTTTTTGAAACAGATGTTGTCCAGTCATTTCTGGATACGATCAAACCTGATGTTTTTGCGAAAGTGGTGTACAGAATTGCAAAGAATCCAAGTCATTATAGATCGGGAGTACCTGATTTCGTAATCTGGCGTAACGGAGAATTAAAGATGGTTGAAGTAAAAAGACTTGGTGAAAAGGTAGGAGAATCTCAGAAGATATGGATGGGTTGGATGTTAGTCGAAAACATACCGATCGAGATTGTACGAATTAAGGGTATTTAGGTTGAGAGATATGTATGGTATTTGAAAAGGTGTCGCGTATCTCCTTCAACAGACAGAGAGAAACAGCAATTGACTTCAAGAGTTGTAGATTGTGTCGTTTTTACTAGTCTAGTTCTGTTTTTAAACATTGATAGTACGCGAGCAACCGCCCAGAACCAGACGATCACCGTCGTCAGCTTCGGCGGCTCCTACTCCCGCGCCTGCGAGAAGGGATACCACGAACAGTTCAAGGCGGAAACGGGGATCGACATCAACTTCGAGGACTACAACGGCGGGCTGGCGCAGATCCGCGCGCAGGTGGATGTGGGGAACGTGTACTGGGACGTGGTCGATATGAATGTGGCCGAACTCGTCCGGGGATGCGATGAAGGATTGCTCGCTCCGATCAAGATCGACGACCTGTCACCGGGGGCCGACGGCACGCCGGCCGCGGATGACTTCGTGGACGGCACGGTCACGGAATGCGGCGTGACGACCCTTTTCTTCTCGACGGTTTTCGCGTACAACGACGCGCGCATCGGGGACGTGAAGCCCGCTACAATCAACGACTTCTTCGACCTGGAGAAGTTCCCGGGCCGCAGGGGCATGCGGCGGGTTCCGCGGGTCAATCTCGAATTCGCGCTGATGGCGGACGGTGTGCCGCTGGACGAGGTATATACCACGCTGGACACCGAGGCGGGCGTCGCCCGGGCCTTCCGCAAGCTGGATACCATCAAAGATCATATCGTGTGGTGGGAGACCGGCGCCCATCCGCCGCAGCTGCTGGCCGACGGCGAGGTCGTGATGACCACGGCCTACAACGGACGCATCTTCAACGCCCAGGTCCTGGAGGAACAGCCATTTGTCATCGTCTGGGACGGCCAGGTCCTGGACACGAGCGGGTTCGGCATCGTCGAGGGCACGCGCAACCCCGAAGCCGCGTTCCGGTTTCTCGACTTCGCCACCAGGGCGGAGTCCATGGCCGGCCTCGCCCGGTACATCGCCTACAGCCCGACGCGCCGATCCGCCATGCCCCTGATCTCGACCCACGCCGAGACGGGGGTGGACATGAGACCGCACATGCCCACGACCCCGGAGAACGCGGCGCGCGCCTTGCACAACGACTGGGAATGGTGGAGCGACAACGGCGAAGAGATGAACGAGCGCTTCAGCACGTGGCTGGCGCGGTGAAGACAGAAGACCGTATACCGGGCAGTTCCCTCATGAATCAAACAGTCCGTACGGCCCCGGTGGTTTCGGCCCTGGTGGTATTGGCCCTGCTTTTGGCATATCCTCCGGGCCAGGCAGCTGCCCAAAACCAGACGATCACCGTCGTCAGTTTCGGTGGTTCTTACGCTCGGGCCTGCGATAGAGCCTACCACGAACGGTTCGAGGCGGAAACAGGCATCAGCATCAATTTGGAGGACTACACCGGAGGATTGGCGCAGATCCGTGCCCAGGTGGAGATGGGGAACGTGTTCTGGGATCTGGTCGATCTGAACATGCCCGAACTCGTCCGGGGTTGCGACGAAGGGCTGCTCGTGCCGGTTCGCATCGACGACCTGCCAAAGGGTGACGACGGCGCGTCCGCAACGGATGATTTTGTCGAAGGTACGATCACCGAATGCGGCGTGACCAAGTTGTTCTTTTCGAGGATAATCGCGTACAACGACGAGCGAATCGGCGACCTGAAACCCACCACAGTAGCCGACTTCTTCGATCTGAAAAACTTTCCGGGCAGACGGGGAATGAAACGTTCGCCCGTGGCCAATCTCGAGTTTGCCCTAATGGCTGATGGTGTTCCGAGGGAGGATGTGTATACCACGCTGGACACCGAGGCGGGCATCGCCCGGGCGTTCCGCAAATTGGATACGATCAAGGAACATGTCATATGGTGGGAGACGGCTGCCCATCCCCCGCAGATGCTGGCCGATGGCGAGGTTACGATGACCACGGCAGCCAATGGACGTATTTTCAATGCCCAGGAGCTCGAGGGACAGCCCTTCATCATACTCTGGGACAGCCAGATTCTGTATACGAGCGGTTACGGTATTGTCGAGGGTACGCGCAATGTCGAAGCCGCACGCCGGTTTCTCGAATTTGCTTCCACCGCTCAGTCCATGGCCGACCTCGCCCGGTACATCGCCTACAGCCCGACGCGCCGTTCCGCCATGCCCCTGATCTCGACCCACGCCGAGACGGGCGTGGACATGAAGCGGCACATGCCTACGGCCCCGGAGAACGCGGCGCGCGCCCTGCACGACGACTGGGAATGGTGGAGCGACAACGGCGAAGAGATGAACGAGCGTTTCGGCACGTGGCTGGCGCGGTGAGGAGACGAAAATGCCCCTCGCGAGGACGCCTCAACAAGCAAAGGACTTCGACGAGCAGGGGTTCATTGTGCTCGAGGAGTTCTTCGACCCGTACGAATTAGGCCGGCTGCTTGCGGCCATCGACGAGGTCGGCGACCGGATTCGCGCGGAGAAGGACCTGGGCCCTGATGACCCCTATGCCGTGCGCAACGCCCTGGCGCATCACGAGGCCTTCCTGGACCTCATCGACCACCCGCGCATGCTGCCCCTGTTGGTGGACGCGATCGGCTGGAACATCCAGATCCGCACCACGCACCTGGACGTCCGGCCGCCCTATCCCAAGGACCTGAAGGGCCGCATTTCGGGCGTCGGCAAGGGCGAAGACCATCAGGCGGGTTACCGCAACGTCGGCTGGCATCCCGACCTGGCGAGCGACGACCTGTTCCTGGCGCCCTCCCTCGATGGACGCCTGCCGTTCATGGAGATCAAGGTATTCTACGTGCTCTACGACATGACCGGATCCAACTGTGGCAACCTGTGGCTGGTGCCGGGCAGTCACCGGCGCAGGCCCGCCGAACTGTTTGGAAGGGAGAACGGCGTTGATCCGGAAGGGGCGGTCGAGCTCAGGCTGCCCATCGGCTCGGCCGTACTGTGGCGCACCGCGGTGTGGCACTGTGTCGGCCCCAACCTCTCGCGGAAGACGCGGAAGATCATGCACGTGGGCTACCACTACCGCTGGCTTCGGCCAACCGATTTCGACGTGCAGGATCCCGCACTTATCGAAAGAAGCTCGCCCGTCCGCCGGCAGCTGCTGGGCGCCTTGGCCCCGAAGGGCGACCCCATGGGACCGGACCCGGATTACCATCCCGCGTCACGGCACTGGATGTCGGAAGACAAGGACGACGTACCGCTGCGCGAATGGGCACAGCAAACCGCCGCAGGCTAGTTTCCGCTTCGCGAGTGGGCAAAAGCAAACCGCCGCAGGCTAGTTTCCGCTCCGCGATTGGGCGATAGCGAGGGAGCCGGGTTGAGCAGGACGAGTAACGTGAGTAGTAAACTCCTTCTACAGTAATCAGCGAGTCGAATGGTGTGGTGTTTGTTTATTTCCGCGATATTCGATCCAGCAGATTCGACTATGATTCATATGAACATGCCGTGTGCAAAGAAAACGTAATGCCTGAAAGGTTACATTGGATAGAATCAGGGCAGAGGGATTACTGAAACGAGCAGTAGACGATCCTACTGCAAGGTTTCGTGATGGTCAGTGGGAAGCAATCGACGCGATTGTAAACCACCGCCGGAAGCTGATGGTGGTTCAACGTACGGGTTGGGGAAAGAGTACGGTCTACTTTCTCAGTACGCGCTTGTTACGTGATCAGGGTTACGGTGTTACCATTATCGTATCCCCCCTACTTGCCCTGATGCGCAACCAGATCGACGCGGCTGAACGTATTGGTATCCGTGCCGAGACGATTAACTCTACCAACCAGGATAGCTGGCCGGAAATCCGAAGTGACCTGCTTGCTGATCTTGTTGACGCCATTCTGATCTCACCTGAGCGGCTCTCGAACGAGCATTTCGTCGAAGAGGTACTATTTCCTATTGCCGACCGAATTGGAATGTTCGTTGTGGACGAGGTGCATTGTATCTCAGACTGGGGTCACGACTTTCGCCCCGATTACCAACGCCTGCTGAATGTCGTACGCCAAATCCCTCCCAACACGCCGGTCCTGGGTACGACAGCGACGGCCAACAATCGAGTCATTGCAGACGTTAAGGCGCTATTGGGCGATGTCGAAATACAAAGAGGTCCTCTGGTCCGAGAGAGTCTATACCTTCAAACACTGCGGATTCCCGATCAAGCATCTCGACTGGCCTGGCTGGTGGAACACATACCGGAATTACCCGGTACTGGCATGGTATACGTGCTGACAACCAGGGATGCCGATCAAGTCGCCAATTGGCTGAATGCTCACGGAATCACCGCCGCCGCGTATCATAGCGATGTCCAGCATGAAGATTTCGAGAGCAGCAACCGTTACCGACAACACCTGGAAGACCATCTGTTACACAACAGAATCAAAGTTCTTGTCGCGACAACAGCACTGGGCATGGGTTATGACAAGCCAGACGTTGGATTCGTTATTCACTATCAGGCACCTGGTTCCGTGGTGGCATACTACCAACAAGTTGGACGCGCAGGACGAGCAATTGACAAAGCATATGGTGTGTTGTTGACTGGAAGTGAAGACCATGATATCCACGAGTACTTTCGTAATACCGCGTTTCCTGAAGAAAATCACGTAAATGACATTCTTGATACGCTGTCTGGTCACGACGGATTAACGGTCTATCAACTTCAGCAGATCCTGAACATAAGAAGAGGGATACTTGAGAAAGCACTGAAGATTCTGAGCGTAGAAAACGCTGCGCCAGTAATTAGAGACGGAAACATTTGGTATCGTACGCCTGTCAGGTATCAGTTGGATCGTGCACGAATCAAACGGCTCACGCAGCAAAGAGAAATCGAATGGGAAGAGGTCCAGAAATACATCGACTCCAGCTTGTGTTTGATGGCTTTTTTGCGCAACGCACTAGATGATCCAGAAGTGGGTGAATGCGGTCGGTGTGCAGTTTGCCTGGGTAAATCGACGGTGAGTACCTCAGTGTCACACATACGCGTGGTCGAGGCATCCAGAGCCCTGAAACAGGCTGAGACTCCATTTAGATCGAACAAGCAGGTGGCCGTTGACGCCTTTCCCCAATACGACATTCGAGGGAACATTGGACGCGAGTTTCAGCCATCTGAAGGACGTATTCTGTCTCGGTGGGGCGATGCGGGTTGGGGCCAGGTGGCCGCAAGATGCAAGCAAAACGGCCACATAGAGGAAGAATTGATTCAGGCTGTTGTTGAGATGATCGTAGAGCGATGGAGACCTGACCCAGCGCCAGAATGGGTAACATGTGTTCCGTCGGTCCGTCAGCCGGCGCTGGTGTCAGATTTTGCAGAAAGGACAGCCGAACTATTAAGATTGCCCTCTATTGATATAATCGACAAAATCATTGATAACGAACCCCAAAAATCTCAGCAGAATCGATACCATCAGTGCAATAACCTGGATGGAGTCTTCCGTATTGCCGAGAGTCCTCCCGAAACACCCGTTTTGCTGGTGGATGATGTTATTGACTCGGGATGGACCATGACCATCCTTGCGTTTTTGTTGCGGAAAGCGGGAAGTGGTCCGGTTTACCCGGTTGCTTTGGCCTCTGCGAATCCGGGAGATTGAAATGTCACTGTCTGAAAACTCGCAGGCGATCCTGCTGTTAACGGCACATTTTACGGACAGAGAGAATGAGTCCGTTAAGCCACTGACGACAACGGAATGGGGACGATTCGCGGCATGGCTCAAGGATAAGCAGTTGAATCCTAGCTCTCTTAATGCAGAGAATCTTGATGAAGTTCTTGCGGGGTGGAAAGATAAATCGATCACCACGAATCGACTAGGTGCGTTGTTTCGTAGAGGGCATGCACTGGCTTTGTCTGTGGAAAAATGGCAACGGGCAGGCCTATGGATAATGACACGATCCGATTCGGATTATCCCAAATTCCTTAAACAACGCCTCAAATCAGCTTCGCCACCGGTCCTGTTTGGCTGTGGCAATAGAGATTCGCTCAACAGAGGTGGTTTGGCTGTAGTCGGGTCACGTAAAGCGAATCCACAGGATCTGCATTTCAGTCGAGCGATTGGTGCTCTGGCTGCCAATAAGGGGATTCAGGTGATTTCAGGCGGTGCGAAAGGCGTGGATGAGTCGGTGATGATCGAAGCGCTTAAATCTGGCGGGAACGTAATTGGCGTTGTCGCCGAAAGCCTTATGAAAGTCATTCGTAGCTCAAAGTATCGCCAGTACCTTGAGGACGGCAGGCTTGTTCTCGTTTCACCCTTCAATCCCAATGCTGGTTTCAGCGTTCGCCAGGCTATGGATCGCAACAAGTTGATTTACTGCCTATCTGATGTTGGTTTCGTTGTCCAGTCAGAAACAAAAGGTGGTACCTGGAACGGCGCTACTGAAAACTTGAGAAAGAAATGGGTGCCTCTTTGGGTAAGGAGGACTGCTCAGAAGGGATCAGGTAATGAGAAGCTATTCGAGGCAGGCGCTCATTGGGCGTCGAACAATGTAGACGATATCGATATCGATGATTTGATTAAATCGGAATGGAAATCAGACACATTGAAAACGGGATTGTTCCAAGAGCCTGCTTCTGTTGGCGAAGAGAGCCGTGAAGGTTATGAAGAAAACCGGGTCGACGAGTTCTATGACCTGTTTCTTGCTAAAGTTCATTACCACTGTAAGGATGACGCCAAAAGCTTGGCAGAACTAGCCACCATCCTGCCAATACAAGCAACACAACTAAAGACCTGGCTTAAAAGGGCAACAGAAGAGGGAAAACTGATTAAAAAGTCGAGACCTGTCAGGTATTTCTGGTCAGATCAGCGTAATTTGCCGTTCCATCCAACCTCCTAATACACCCCCTTGACCTTCCCATACCACCCGCGCAGTGGGTCGCCCAGTTCCTCCATGTAGCGTTCCATCCGCCCTTTCAGGTCCTGGCGCACGGCGTCGTAGGCCGGATCGCCGTACACGTTGTCGAGCTGGTAGGGGTCGCGCTGCAGGTCGTACAGCTCGCCGGGGTCGGTCGCGTTGAAGGTGAATTGGTGGGTTCGGGTGCGGACCATGCGCTGGTTGGCGACGGTGAAATGGCGTTCGAACACGCAGTAGACTTCTTCGCGGCCGTTCGCAAAGGGGTGGCCCTCGATAGCGGGCAGGAAGGACTGGCCGTCCAGGTCGGCGGGCACTTCGAGTCCCGCGGCGTCGAGGGACGACTGCATGATCTCGTGGAGGTAGACGAACTCCTCGCAGGCCGTGCCGGGCGCCTGGCACTCGGGATGGGCGATGACGAGGGGGATGCGATAGATCTCGTCGTACATGAACTCGCCCTTCTCGATCAGCTTGTGCGCGCCGAGGCAGTCGCCGTGATCGGATGTATATACGATGATGGTATTGTCGAGGACGCCCAGTTTCTCCAGGTGCGCCACGACGCGACCCACCATGTCGTCGATGAGCGTGCAGTGGCCAAAGTAGCGCGCCGCGATTTCCTGGAACCCCTCCCAGCCGTAATCGCCCAGCCCCCACATGTGTTCGATCAGTTGCTGGCGGTAGGGCTTCTTCTCGAATGTCTCGGCGTACCCCGGGTGTTCGGGGATGGCCTTCGGATCGTACATGGAAAAATACGGTTCCGGGACCAGCGAAGGGCTGTGCGGCCCCCAGAAATTGGCCCACAGGTAGAAGGGCTCCTCACCGCCGGCCACCTCGTCGAGCACGCGGATGGCTTCCTCGGTGACAAAATACTCGATGCACGACTCGACCGGCCCCTCGTGCAGGGCGAACATCTCCTGCCGCTGGTTCGCGGGATTGGTGCCGACATAGCGGTGCGAGACCGTGGGCGGCGGGTCGAAACCTTTGTCTTTTAGATAGTCGGCGTAATGGTTGTGGCTGCTCAGGCTTCCGCCGAACTGCAGGCCCGGCAGCAGCTTCCCCCCGGGGAAGCCGTAGCCCATGAAGTCCTTGCCCGTGAAGCCGTAGCCGGTCGGACCGGTCTCCTGGTCCACGTGCCACTTGCCGGCGTATCCGCAGCGGTATCCTGCATCCGCCAGGTAGTGGTTGATGCCCCTCACGCCTTCGTTCAGGCACAGGCCGTTGGCCGTGACCCCGTGGTTGTGCGGATAGAGGCCCGTGTAGAAGGAGGCGCGGGCCGGCGAGCAGATCGCCGTCGGCGTGAACGCCCAGTCGAAGCGCACCCCCCGCGCGGCCAGGGCGTCGATGTGCGGCGTCCGGCACACCTCGTTCAGCCCGTAGCAACTCACCGTGTCGAGCCGCTGCTGGTCGGACATCAGGACGACGATATTGGGTCGCTTGGGCAATGGGTGCTCCTCTCTGTACGAAATTCAGTGTTCCAATTGATGCGATTCAAGCAATGAACCTAAACTTTTTGCCCTGATCAAGTTCGCAAACTCACATTGGCTTGCATTATGAACAATACTCCTGACTGTTCTGCAGTCGAAGGAGAACTGATCCAGGACTCACTCGGTCCCGATCCATGCGGAACCGTAATCGTTTTCCATATCACGATACATGCTGTGAACGTGATCTACGGTATCCTCGCCGTTTTGAACCGCATATTCGAGTACGATGGACGGGCTGGTTACGCGGAAATACGCAGCGCCCGGGACATCCTGCCGTCCCCACCATCCAAAGTACGTGTCATCGATCTCGGCCTCCACGGCTTTTATTTTCTGTGCAAAATCGTCACTGTTCATGAAACCCAGACGGGCCTCAATGACATCTAGGAGCAACGTTTTCTGCATGGCGGTCAGTTCGCTTCCCATGATTCCTTCCGGTGTAACAGAAACACCATAATTCCCCGGCCCCAGCAGGAGGTCGATGGGCTGGTCGGCACGAACGGCTTGTACTTTCTGCTCGTCTGTAAGGCTCTCCATGAACGTCTGTGCCGCCGCGGTTTCCCTTCGCGTAACGAAGATATCGTCACCGTCGAGGTGCAGGTGCAGCGGTTGGCCGCCTGTCAGCATGGGTGAAAAGGAAACGTTCGGTCCGAATACGGTGGCGTTTATTGCGAGATGGTGCCCTCCAAACTGGCACATCCAGGGCTCAGTAGTGGATGGTTCACCGAGAAAAGCAGCGGTGAAATACCTGCTGCCATATTTCATGACGCCGAGCACGTCACCTGGGACCAACAAGTCTTCCGCGGCCAGTTGATGCGTGATGTTCTCCATGCCGGCTTTACTCAGCAGTTCCCCAAGAAGCTCATCCAGATTCGTCCGCTGTGCTTCAGTGAGATCACCGAGCATTACACCTCCACGCGGAACCATGCCCTCGGGCAGGTTGGACCAGTTCGAGCGCTGCGCGTTATCGTTGAACCGATATGTCGCCGCTTGTCTCTGATTTTCGTCCAGCGATTCCAGTAAGAGCCTTGCAGCCGCCACGATGGCCTCGGTTTTCTCGTCTGCGACGGGGACCTCGTAATCGTTCTTGAACTTGATTTCTACCGATGAGGGACCGGTTCCGAAGAATATCCGCGTCCCCACATCCGGGCGAAACAACAGATAGGCGAAAAACGCGACAACGACCATCATTGCACCGAGAAGGCAAATCAACACACGATTCAAGAATCCCGTCTTATTCATAAATTCCTCAGATAGATGTGCGGTGTCTGGCACGCGTCGTTCAGGCCGTAGCAACTCACCATGTCGACCCGCTGCGGGTCGGACATCAGACGACGATATGGGGTCGCTCAGGCAATGAAATTAAACTTGTTGCCCTGGTCAAGTTTGCAGACTCATATTGGCACCCATCATGAACAATACTTCCGATTCTTCCGCATCTGCTGGATCTACGGAGCAGTCCTGTTCCGCCGTCGCCGCATACCTGGTGGAGCAATATGGCCTGGCTCCACCCGTCGACGTGCGCGAACTGGAGCCCGGAGCCAACAGGAACTTTATCGTTACCTCGCAGGATCAGCGATACGTCTACCGAATCTATACCGACCACGAGTTCTACGTCCGCAATCCCGAGGCCTACCGGTACGAGCTCGACCTGCTGGCATATCTGAAAGAACGCACACTGGCGGTACCTGAACCGGTCAAACGGCTGGATGGACAACTATTGAGTATAGTAAGTGCTGCGACCGATATCTCTGCCGGCCCTTCTCCCGCCCCCTGGCGCGACGGGGCCTGCAGCGCCCTGTTCCGCTTCTTCGAAGGCGAGGAGCACGTCACCTGGTATCCCGAAGTGAAGGAACCGGTCGTGACCTCCTTCGGTGCTGCAGTAGCTGAAATACACCAGCGGGCGGACCAGTTTCCAAAACCATACTGTCGTCATCATTTCGATTTTCAGTACCTGCTGGACGGTCCACTGCAAACACTGGAATCCATCCTGATGGAACGGCGCGGCGAGGACCTGTCTTTCTTCAAGGATTACGCCGATCACATGCGAAGGCAGATCAATGAACTCGGCAAGGGTAAGGATATCTACGGTCTTATCCACGCAGATCTGCACGTTGGTAACATCCTGTACCACCCAAAGAACGGATACTGCATTCTGGATTTCGACCAGTGTGCCTTCGGCTGGCGGGCCTATGATGTGGCGACCTTCAAGTACAACATCATCGAGACGGTGCCTGATCATCTGACGGACGAGATATGGCGCTGTTTCCTGGAGGGATATAACCGGGTGCGTCCACTGACGCAGGTGGAGTTGGACTGCCTGCCGGTTTTTGCAAACGGCTGGACGCTATGGGATATCGGCGAGACGCTAGTGCTGGCTACACAGTGGGGCGGTCACCGGCCGGACCTGGTCGAAGGGGATCTGACCCAGGACGAATATCTGGACGAGGTGGTGAAGACGTTGCGGGGGATGTTGTGAGTAGGATGAAGGAGTTTTAGGACTATAGACAAAAGCCTAATGCGGTACGGACATAATCGTGAATGATGTTTGACTACATACACCTTATAAAGGTCGATACAATTCAATTTTCGGAGTTAGGTAACACGCCTGCTTTATCGCAGGAAGAACTACGAATCCTCAGTGAACTCATCAAGCACGTCATCCGAGGTATAAGAAAGATGCTGTATAGTGGAGATCTCCTTAATACTATCGTAGGAAACATAAGTACAGATTTCTGACAGCGGAGCACGTTCAAGAAGCGAAAAAACTGGTCGGTTTATCTCTTGCAAGACTTTTTCTTTACGTTCAACCGGGGCAATAATATGTAGGCGAATATCCATGTTTGGTAGAAGTGCCAGTAGGTCGGCCATCCGTAGAATACCGGAATAGACCGCAGTGGAGTGCTCCACTTCAAAAGCTCGGACGATTGAGCCACCCTTTAACCACAGTACATCGATCTGCTCAATCGTTTTCATCGTAGTCACGTCATAGTTCAAAGGTAGCACATCTAATAGCACACCATCTGCTGTCATCCACTCCTTCAAAACATTCGATCTATCATTATTAGGAATCCATACTTTAAATCCCATTACTTCACCGATTTTAGCCAATAGTGCTTGCATTTTATATGACTCACGCAAGGTCTTTTTGTCGGAAGCCGCCGGCGCTGTCTCGTCTTTTTCAGGTATCGAAACGGACACTGCCTTGTCTACACGCCGAATGCTGTGTACAGTTAACTTCTTATGGTCGTCTTCTGTTAGTTCGTACGTTTCTCCTTCAGAACATTGATTTGCCAATACTTGTTCCAACAACTTGCCGTCGTGTTCCGATAGTCTAGTTAAGCTTTTTCTAACTTTTCCAGTCCAGGATTTGCTGTTCTTTTTGTGGTTCTTGGTGAAGGAGAGGAAATCCCACACTTTGTCTGTATGAATAGGTATTGCCTTCTCCATTGGCAACCAGACATGGACTTTAACATGAAAGCGGACTACATAAGGGTCAATTTCGGGATGAAACAAAGGTGTATCATCCTCGTAAAACTGCTCTGTTACTTCGAGGATTCCAATCCACCGGGAGACCTTTGTGACATAACATACCAATCTGTCACCAGGTTTAATCTGGCTTGCAGTCTTTTTTAACTTAACACTGAAACCTGTAACCTCCCGATTTGAATCATTAAACACCCGGTACGTTTCCGGGGAAAACAAATCAGTGTAATAGTTCATGATAGTACCTCGTCTGTAACTCCTTAAATCTTCTCTAATTCGCATGTTTACTGGAATATGATCAGATTGTACTATGTGGTCTAGCGATAACTTCTACGTTAGAAAAAAACATAGTTAAGATGTGTTTAATTCGACGGAGTAAGATTACATGAACAAGACACAACGATTAGTTGAGCAAGGTCTTGCTATATGGGTAATAGGGGTAGTTGGTGTCGTTGTTTATTACTACATCACTGGCGCGTATTTTAGCGTTTATGAAGAGTGGTTTTCAGATCATCTGTCTGATGGCATTAAACTCATTGTCATTCTGATAACTTTCCCTATTTACATGTACGGTCTCTTTGTAGGTGCGATAAGAATACACCGACTTCTGCGTGACAGACCCCCAAGCCCATAACATATGTAAGTCCGTATTCTTTAGATGCAGTGAGCTATAAGGCGTGAACGGGCGAAACTCCGGCTGATTCCATTGACCGTTTGGAACATGACCACTCGAACCTGTTGCTAAGCGATGCTCAGACAAATGGGGACGAGGGTTTCAAGAGGCAATTGATTGGGCGTAAAACGTAGGAGGGGCAGGTCGCCTGTAGACAATTACTACATGGAAAGCGGCGATATTTGCGGCAATGCCTACGCCCGCGAAGGAGTCACTAGTGCCGAAATCGGACCTTCAGCACCAAAACACACAAAGAAAACTTACACGATCCAATTGGGTAATAGTGATCTTGTTTTTGACAGTAATCATTATTGGAATTGTTATAGCAATAAAGCAGGAAATAGAAGATAGAGCTGTGGAAAGAGCCGAAGAGGCAAGACGTATTGCGGCCGTAGAAAGGCGAGAAGCACTTCGAGCATCAGTGGAAGCGTTTCAGCAGAATCAGGCACGACGTGCGGCCGAGGAAGCGAGACGAGAAGCAGATGAAGCAGAGCACCAGCCGCAGCGGCAGGCACGAGTGGTCGAGGAAGAGACGAGACGTGTAGCAGATGAAGTGGAGCGAGTACGACAGGCTCGAGCGGCAGAACACATCGGCGAATCGGTGAATATACCAAGTACTAATTTACAACAATTCACCCGTGGATCCCACAAGGATGATGTATTGCGACTACAAGGCACGCCGGATGCGATTACCAGCTACTCATCTTTGGGCCATGAGGTTTGGCGGTATGGATCGAGTACGATAGAAATCAATCTTCTTACAGGCGAGGTGATGGAATGGAGTAACAGAGGGAATCTGAAGGTCGAGTTACGACCTGATCGCGGTGGTTCAGCATCATCAAGTTTCACCCGAGGATCCCACAAGGATGACGTATTGCGACTACAAGGCACGCCGGATGCGATTACCAGCTACTCATCTTTGGGCCACGAGGTTTGGCGATATGGATCAAGCACGGTAAAAATCAGTCTTAGTACAGGCGAGGTGATGGAATGGAGTAACAGAGGGAATCTGAAGGTCGAGTTACGACCTGATCGCGGTGGTTCAGCATCATCAAGTTTCACCCGAGGATCCCACAAGGATGACGTATTGCGACTACAAGGCACGCCGGATGCGATTACCAGCTACTCATCTTTGGGCCATGAGGTTTGGCGGTATGGATCGAGTACGATAGAAATCAATCTTCTTACAGGCGAGGTGATGGAATGGAGTAACAGAGGGAATCTGAAGGTCGAGTTACGACCTGGTCGCGGTGGTTCAGCATCATCAAGTTTCACCCGAGGATCCCACAAGGATGACGTATTGCGACTACAAGGCACGCCGGATGCGATTACCAGCTACTCATCTTTGGGCCACGAGGTTTGGCGATATGGATCAAGCACGGTAGAAATCAGTCTTGGTACAGGCGAGGTACTGGAATGGAGTAACAGAGGGAATCTGAAGGTTCAAATGAGATGACTTAGTGATTACATCTACTCTCAAAATCCAAAGTCCTCGCTTTCCGCATTATAGTCCTCCAGGTCCGGAATATGTGGCACCAGCATGGTCAGAAACTTGTTGTTGTATCCTAACTTGATAACGGATTCTGTCGCTTGTATTTCATTTGCATCGGGAAGATCATCGAACCACTCACTAAGCGGAACAATACTTGATTCTTCCTTCGTTCTGCCATTTATGTAGTCATAGGTGAGTGTAGTATCTTTAACTTGTTTCTTCTTCAGAAAGTCTTGTCTGTATGTTTCTTTCATTCGGTCGGAACGTCTCTCATACTCTATGATGCCTTCTTTATTGCAAACTACCAAAGTACAAGCCAGGTCTGTAAGTTCCATGAAACGTAATACCGTGGCATAGGCTGAGATTTCAAAATGCTCAGAAATGCTGAATATTGACTCTTTAGTAAACTCCTTGTGTTTCATTACCAGTTTAAATGCCTTCCTGGGCGCCAAAAAACAGACTGCGAAGTAATCAGCTTCTCTTTCGATAGGCTGTTTCGATTGGAACTCGCTTTTGGATCGATGTCGACCTTCTCGTTCCAAAATACGACGGTGCCATGGTATTGTAACATGTCCTAGTTCGTGAGAAATCGTGAATCTATGAAAACTCTTACTCCAGTATTGGTCTTTGTTGAAACCAATCAAGTACTGACCGCCACCCAATGCTTTAGAAAATCCCGAGAACTCATCCCCGAAAGAATCTTCGATGTACTGATATCCTGCTTTACGTACTAGATCAATGATATCCCCTATAATATCATTATCGCCAACCCCCAAATCATCCCTCAAACGAGCAGCGTATGTCGCTGTCAACTGACGAGAATTAACTCCAATTCCTCTCTGTTTTATCTGTTCGTCTCTTCTTATCATTGCGGCATACTCGTTTATTTTACTCAGCGAATTAGGCGAAAGATCTTGGATATTCCTCATCAACATTTTCGTTTCAAACTCCCCCTGAGTTTCCCCAACAAGATCTTCATCTCGCATGTCCAGTATCTCGGCAAACTTCCGTAGATTAGCTGGTGTCGGCGTTCTTAACCCTTTCTCAAACTGGGAAATAGAAGCCTGGGTCATACCTATGGCACGGGATAGATCCTGCTGGCTCATGCCCTTGTTTATCCGTGCCTGTCTAAGTCGTTTGCCAAATTCAGACATAAAACCCTTGACTCATAAATACATAGGTTATATTATAACAACAGAAGTCTATAATTACGTGTGTTATTATATAACTCATGGCAGTCACATATTCAAGAGGCAAATATGACTGAAACTTCAAAAAGGAGGCAAACATACGCATACAACTAATTCAATTTGTAAGTTTTCAGTTTTTAATTTTCGTTTAACTGATCGGCATGACGATAGGAGACGTACCAATGGCTAAGGATTTCGAAGTAAAAGTAAACGGTGTTCAGTTCAACATCGATCGACAGTTTCCCTCGGCGTCAGATATACTTGTCCTTGCAAAAGAAAAAGACGCCATACCTGGCAATCCAGATAAATACATACTACAGGGTGAGAAAGGGAAATACGCTGGAGATGCCATCGTCGATCTAGAGCAAGACAACATATTCATTACGGTTCCTACCCAACCGACACCAGTTGCCTAGGTTTTACATGTTATGTCACAGAATATAGAACGCATTAGACAGGAATTGGAATCGTTAGGATATAATACTGGTGCTGTTTCCAGTCAAATCGGATTGGTGATTACTTTTCCCTACAGAATCGTAACCGGATCTTTGAGTGGTAAGCAGGTGACGATGGGTATCAGCATGCAAGGGGACGAACCTTACCCTGAATATCCACCCCATTGGGTTCACCTATCTCCGCCTATCGATGACGGTAAAGGTGGCGGAAGAAGGTACGAAGATTCCTACGGGCGGAAGTGGTTGGCTTTAAGTCGCCCACCTGGAGAGATTTGGGACTATCTACCGAATAAGCACATGGAGGCCTACCTTAACGAGCACATACGACGGTTTTGGCATAGTATCTAGGGTACTTGACGTTCAATCGACCGAGCTATTTTTCGATGAATTCACTCACCCTGACTAATCCCAACTCTATCGAGTACGGTAATTTACTGGCTTGTGAAACTCCGCAGGGACTTTCATAGGACCCTCGCTTGACGGGTTGCCAGGTGCTGAGTATTATAGTTGAACTCAATGGTAAGATAAACGTTTTAGTTACTCTGCTTAGCTGTAATAAAACCGGAGAAGTTAAATGAATGAGGTCTATGTGTTTAAGGTCAACGGTGTAGAGATCACTTCCGAACGACAGTCGATTTCAGCGTTGGATATATTGAGATTGGCCAAAGAAAAAGATGCAGTTCCAGGTGAACCCGAGACCTACGTTTTACAGGGTGAGAAACGTCAATATGAAGGTGGTGCTTTTGTTGATCTCGAACAAGACAGTTTGTTTATCGCGATTCCGACTAAGCCGACTCCGGTAGCATAGGTAATTACAGATTACAGAGTTCAGATGCCAAATAACATCGATCTGATACGACGTGAACTGGAATCTTTAGGCTATGAAACTAGCTCGCTTGAGAGCCCTCAGGGAGAGGTAGTTGCATTTCTATATACAATTGAGTCGGGTTCACTAAGAGGTGAACAGGTACATCTCGGTGTTAGCATGCAAGGAAGCGAAATGTATCCAGAATACCCACCTCACTGGATTCATCTAACTCCACCGGTTGATGATGGGAAGGGTGGTAGCGTGATAAGCTACACAGACTCCAATGGACAAACTTGGGGTGCTCTGAGTCGACCACCTGGGGAGATTTGGGATCAACTTCCGACGAAACATATGTTTTCGTACCTTAACGAACACCTGCGACGCTTCTGGGACAGTGTATGAGTTTCGATGTTGTATTTACCGAAAAGGCAGAAGCGACCTCGTGTGATCATTTATTGCAACATTATCGACGCAATGAGCTTCAGGAGGATCTTTGCTTTGCGTTATGGCGACCATCCAGTGGCAAGTGCAGATATAGTGCGTTAATCGACGAAGTGGTCCTGCCTCAAACCGGTGAACGCAGGCTACACGTTAATGCTAGTTTCGAATCTGACTATCTAGCTCGAGTATTGAATTTAGCTCGCGATAGAAACGCCGGATTGGCTTTTATGCATAGCCATCCTAGTGCTGGATTTCAAGGGATGAGCGAAACAGATGTTGAGGCTGAACGTAATGTGATTGCATATCCTGCGGGAGCTACTGGATTACCACTGGTTGGATTGACCGTTGGAACTGATGGATATTGGAGTGCACGTTTCTGGAAAAGAGACGGTAGACAAATGATCCGCCATTGGTGTGAGAAGGTTCGTGTAGTAGGGCCGCATTCCTACAGGATCTATTCCAATGACAGTATCCGACAGGCACCCAGAAGGAGGGAAGTCCTTAGACGAACCTTCGATACATGGGGACACGAATCACAGAACAAAATCGCTCGTTTAAAGGTTGGTATCGTGGGACTAGGAAGTGTTGGATGCATTGTTGCAGAGGCAATGGCTCGCATTGGAGTTGAGCGACTTACGCTTATTGATCCTGATAAAGTCGAAAATCACAATCTTGACCGTTTGATGTACGGTTCTACGAAGGATGTTGGAAAATACAAGGTTAAACTTGCTGCGCGAGCAATGCGTCGCAGTGCTACAGCAGAACATATTGAAATAACCACATTACCGTCTTCCATACAAACCGAACCGGCGTACAAAGCCGCACTGGATTGTGATATTCTATTTAGTTGTGTTGATCGACCAGTTCCTAGAGATGTCTTAAACTACATAGCCCAAGCACATCTAATCCCAGTAATAGATGGGGGAATTGCAGTAGAAACTACCCAAACCAAGGATCAGTTGCATTCAGCGCACTGGCGAGCACACCTTGTCACACCATATCACCAATGTCTGAGATGTAATCGCCAGTACAACTCGAGTTTAGTTGTTATGGAATTGGATGGTTCACTAGATGATCCGTCTTACGTAAGTAATCTTCCCCCGGAAGAACGCACTGCTAACCAAAACGTTTTTCCGTTTAGCCTTAGCGTTGCAGGACTTGAGGTTAATCTAATGCTTAGGTATCTACTATCACCTGACTGGTGGCCGTTAGTTCGACAACAGGAGTACCAATTCGTAACAGCCGAAACACGTATCATCAACGATGAGTGCCACCCTAATTGTTCTTTTCGGCATCGAAAAGCTAAGGGAGATGTTGAAACGCCATTCTATCTGGTTACGGGTTCGGACAAAAACTGGTGGCGTGCTTTATTTGACAGTATTGTTAGGATTTTCGATAAGAGATACCCGAAATCCTGATTTCCGTTTTTTGTCTCAGGTCTGCTCTATCTCTTAGGATTTCTATACAATGTCTGACATCATCACGATAGGCCACACAAGGACCCAATGTAATTGAGCTCCTGGATGTTAGTAGATTGTCAATTTGGAGATCCTTGTGTTCATAGTAATGCCGTAATTGAGGTGGTGAATCCGAAGTGTTTCTGTATTCAATATGTATTTGCGTACGATCATCTATTTCTGAATCAAGTACAATAAAACGACATTCGTTTTCGTAACTGTAAGCTTTGTTTTTGTAGAGATAACATATCCTTTCTAAACTCTTCCAGATGCACTCAGATAAGGTAACTTGGACTTCTTTACGCATAGACGTGTTGCTGATGTCTAATAATGGGTTTAGTAATTCCAGTAGTGGGTTCAGTGTATCAACGGTATTTGTTAAGTCACTAGGTTCATAGAGTACTTTAACCAAACCACGCTTTGGTGGGATCATCGATAAGGAACAGCCTTCACCTTCCTGGCCATAGGTTCTCCAGAAGAGCAGTTCATCACCTGCGCTGTTTGTATCACTTGTGTAAACAAAGGAAGCGATGTATGCGTGTCTTACCTTGATATCCTCTAGCCAACTGTAGTGATTTTGAAGGTTTTTAACGAATAAACTACCTTCTTCCGGGTCGTTGAAATGCGCTGAATCATACATCCTGATACATGCATGCCTTAATTGATTAGATGGTTTTTTATGTGCAGATTCAAGGATGGAGACTAAAGCTTCTACAGAAGTGTATTGGGTAATCAGGTAATTGTTATCTGGAATGTCTATTTTATGTTTTATTTCAATTATAGCAGTCAATCTTTCCAACTCTGATTTTAAAACTGGGCGGATTCTTTCAGTCACTAGTTCATTTAAGTCAAAATTACCGGGCTTTTTGTAGTAGTCTCTAACACTCTCGACTAATCTTCTAAGTTCATCGTGCTCCTCTTGTACTAGAGCCACAAGGTACCTCCCTCTACGAATATCTCTTAAGACCAAAAAATCGAATTTGGACGTAAGATGTTGGTCATTGCTTGGTAAACAACATTGTGAATTCGAGCTGATTCTCGATTTCCGTTCAAATGCTTCTGAATCGAGACTGTTCGACTGTTTCGGTAACTAATCGACGTTTACCCAACCCCCGCCTCGACTCCACCACCCGTTCCACCGCCTGCTCCCTTGTATCCGCCATGGCCGTAAGGTGTCCCATCTTTCTCCCTAGCTTGGCTTCCTGTTTCCCGTACAGATGCAGCTTGACTTCCGGAATGGCCAGGGCCGCCGCCCAGTCAGGTTCTCCATTCGCCCAAAGGTCTCCCAATAGGTTCGCCATCGCAGCGGGCCGGGGCTGCTCGGTCGATCCCAGGGACAGGCCGCACACGGCGCGGACCTGCTGCTCGAACTGGCTGGTGACGCAGGCATCGAAGGTGAAGTGGCCCGAGTTGTGGACGCGGGGCGCGATCTCGTTGATGATGATGTTCCCTTCGCGGTCGAGGAAGTACTCGACGCAGGCGACCCCGACGACATCGAGGGCTTCGAATACCTTTCTCGTGAGGTTCACGGCGGTAACGTTCACCGCGCCGGACACGTCGGCCGGTGCGGTCGTGACATCGAGAATGTGGCGGCTGTGCTTGTTTTCGACGGCTCCGTAGTGCGCGAAATCGCCGTTCAATCCCCTGGCGGCTACAACCGACAGTTCCAGTTCGAAGTCGATGAAGGCCTCGAGGACCGCTTCCTGTCCGGCCATGGACTTCCATGCACCGTCCATGTCGTCGGCCGATTCAATCTTCACCTGACCCTTGCCGTCATAACCGAATCCAGCCGTCTTGAGCACGGCGGGCGTACCGATTTCCTCGACGGCCGCCGCCAATTCCGCTGCCGACTTGACGTGGCGAAACGGCGCGATCGGAAACCCCTGTTCCGCCAGAAAAGTCTTCTCTCTCAGGCGGTGCTGGGTCGTATGGAGCACGCTGCCCTTGGGACGAACCGGCGCGATGGGCGATGCGGCGTCGACGCAAGCGGCCGATATGTTCTCGAATTCGAGGGTGATGACATCCACGTCTTCGGCGAAGCGCTTCACGGCCTCCATGTCGTCGTAGGCGGCCACGACTTCGCGGTCGGCGACGTGACCGGTGGGCGAGTCGGATTCGGGCGAGAGCGTGTGGATGCGGTAGCCCATGCGCCGGGCGGCGATGGCGATCATGCGGCCGAGCTGGCCGCTGCCGAGGATGCCGAGGGTCGAACCGGGTAGGATAGGGTCGTTCATGTCGCGGCGCCGTCCGTTCCGGCCTGGTCATTCATAGCGCTCGCGATGGTCAGGCCGGGGGGAACGGGAGCGCGTGCACCGGCCAGGTCATTGGTTCCACTCACGTCAGTTCATCCCCCATCACCTTGCCGGTCTGCTCCTCTCGGTACTTTCTCAGTTTCTCCCGCAGGCCCGGCCGCGAGTTGGCCAGGATGGCCACGGCAAGCAGGCCCGCGTTCACGGCGCCGGACTGGCCGATGGCCAGGGTACCCACGGGGATGCCGCGGGGCATCTGGACGATGGAGAGCAGGGAGTCCATGCCCTTGAGCGCCTTGCTTTCCACGGGCACGCCGAGGACTGGCAGCAGGGTCTGGGCTGCCATCATGCCAGGCAAATGGGCCGCGCCGCCGGCGCCCGCGACAATGACTTCGAGTCCTCGTCCCTCGGCCTCGGCCGCGTATTCGGCGAGCCAGAGCGGCGTGCGGTGGGCCGAGACGATCCGGCATTCGTGGGGCACGCCGAACTGCTCGAGCACGTCCCTTACGTGTTGCATGGTATCCCAGTCGGATTTGCTGCCCATGACTACGCCGACGAGGGGATTGGGAGAAGGCTTGTTCTCATTCATGGATATACCTTTGCAAGATTAGAGCATATTCGTGGGTAACCTGAGCGACCAATGATTTTACGCTTGGTTTGTCGCCACTTACTGCAAGGCACGCCGCGACCAGCAAATCGATCGTTTCAAATCTCGCAGGCGTCTCCGTTACAGCCCATTTTGCTTCGTCCCGCCATCTTCAGGACGGGCGGCAGGAAAAGTAGCAGTCCGATAGGAATCAACAGGGGAACCTGCATGCACACTTTGCGCGTTGCAAAGATCCCCGTGAATATCCTGTTCGTTCTGGTTTCGACCACGACGATTTCGCCTGCGGGAACTTCTCCAATTGGCGACCGGTCTGTCCGCAGCTCAACTCGATCCAACCAGTCCATGCGAACCGTACGACCCGCCTGCCGCGCGCAGTCGGGACAGTTTACATTGTAATACAGGCGTATACTCAATACGAAACTCCATCCTGCCTCAGAATATGCTCCACCACCTTCGGTCCATGCAAGCGGCTATTTTCGATGAAGATGTCGCTGCTCACGTTGCCGGCGGTGATGACGCCGATGATGTAGATACCGGGCACGTTGGATTCGAAGGTGTCGGGGTCGTGCACCGGGACGTTGTCTTCGGGCTGGACTTCGACGCCCGTGCCGCTCAGGAAGGGCACGTCGGGTGTGTGGCCCGTCATGCAGAAGACGAAGTCGTTCGGGATCACGCGCTCGGAACCCGCCACGTCGAGGACCACCTCGGTCTGCCGGATCTCCTTCAGCGTGGAATCCATGATGGCCGTGATCGATCCCTCGGCGATGCGGTTCTCCAGGTCGGGCAGGACCCAGTACTTAATGCCCCGGAACGCGCCGCGGCGGTAGGACATGGTGACCCGGGCGCCGGCGCGGTACAGGGTCAGCGCCGTCTCCACAGCCGAGCTCTTGCCGCCCACGACGAGGACGTCCCGGTCGAAATAGGGATGGCCCTCCTTGAAGTAGTGGAAGACCTTGGGCAGTTCCTCGCCGGGCACGCCGATCCGGTTGGCGCTGTCGAAGGCGCCGGTGGCCAGGATGACCTTCCGGGTCCGGTAACTCCGTTCGCCCTCCCGCTGCGAGACTGATTCGATCTTGAAATCCCAGTCTTCGCCGGAGATGCGGGTGACCTCTTCGTAGGTGTTCACCTGGAGATCCTGGGACTCGACGAATTTCAGGTAATAGTTCAGCGCTTCTTCCCGGGTGGGCTTGAGCCCCTGGACGATCATGGGCACGTCGCCCAGGGAGATGAGCTCCGGGGTCGAGTAGAAGATCAGGCCCGTGGGGAACTGGTAGATGGTGTGGACGATGCACTGGCGTTCCACGACCACGTAGTCCAGTCCGGCCTGCTTGGCCGCGTAGGCCGCGGCGAGTCCCGCGGGTCCGGCCCCGATGATGACGGCGTCGTACAAGTCTCCTCCGATCCTAGTCTTCCAGTTCCATGGCGACGACCTCCCACTCCAGGTAGAGGTCCTCCAGTTCCTGCCGGGCGCGCGCGTAGGCGCTGCCGACCCGTTCGACCTGCTCGCGGTCCGAGAAGGTCCCTTCCTCGCCCAGGTCGCCCTCGAGGCGGGCGATCTCCGCCTCCTTCTTCCGGATGGCCGCCTCCAGCGCCTCGGCCATCATCCGCTGCTCCTTGCGTTCCTTCTTCCTGGGATCGTAGGCAGTCCCTGCTGCTTTTCCGGCGGCCGCCCCGGTCTTGCGGCGCGGCTTCTTCTCCTTCGCCCGCGCGGTGGCGAGGCGTTGCTCCTCCTTGAAGGCCCGGTATTCCGAGTAGGTGCCGGACCAGTGGCGGACGCCGTCCTGCTCGAAAATCAGCAGCGCGCTGACCATCTGGTCGAGGAAGTACCGGTCGTGGGACGCCACCATGAGCGTGCCGGGGTAGTCGGCCAGGGCCTGTTCGAGGGCCTGCCGGGAGAGGATGTCGAGGTGGTTGGTCGGCTCGTCGAGAACCAGGAAGTTCGGCTCCTCCAGGATCAGCTTGGCCAGCGCCAGGCGCCCCTGTTCCCCACCGCTCAGCAGGTTCACCTGCTTGAAGACGTCGTCACCGCGGAAGAGGAACCGGCCGAGGAGGTTGCGCACGGCGCCCTCGTTCAGGGCCGGCTTGACCGACCAGAGTTCGTTCAGCACGGAACGCTCGCCCGTCAGGCTGGCCCGTTCCTGGTCGTAATAGCCGATGTCCACGCCTGTACCCAGGCGAATAGTCCCGGACGAAGGCGTCTCCTGGCCCACGATCATGCGGAGCAGCGTGGTCTTGCCCGCGCCGTTGTACCCGATCAGGCCCACGCGGTCGCCCAGGTGCTGGGTGAAGTGAAGCTCCGAGAACAGCGTCCGCGTGCCGTAGCTTTTCGATACGCCATCGAGTGCGAGCACGTCCCGGCCGCTCCGTTTCATCGCCCCGAAGTTCAGCGAGGCCGTGCGCTGGCGCGTCCGCGGCTTCTCGAGACGGTCGAGGCGCGCGAGGTGGCTTCGGCGACCCTGGGCCTGCTTGGTCTTGACGCCCTCGATGGTCCGGCGTATGAACTCCTCCCGCTCCTTGATGAAGGCCTGCTGCTGGTCGTAAGCGCGCTGCTGCGACTTGAGGCGTTCGGCCTTGACTTCCATGGCCCGGGTGTAGTTGCCGGGGAAGTTCCGCAGGCCGAAGTCTTCCAGTTCGGCGATCCGTTTCACGGTGCGATCGAGGAAATAGCGGTCGTGGGAAACGAGCAGGATGGCCGCCGGATGGTCGGCGATGTACTCCTCCAGCCACTCCGTCGCGGCCACGTCCAGGTGGCTTTCCGGCTCATCCAGCAGCAGCAGGTCCGCGTCCCCCAGCAGCAGCTTGCCCAGGCGAAGGCGCGTCTTCTGGCCGCCGCTCAGCACGTTGACCGGCAGGGACAGGTCTTCCTCCTTGAAACCCAGGCCGTGAAGCACGGTCTTTGCGCGGTGCGGGTAGGTATATCCGCCCGCCCGTTCATACTCTTCCGTCAGCCGGCCGTACTGTTCAAGTCGGCGTTCGGTCTCCTCCGCGTCGCCCTTGGCCTTCTCCAGCGCCGCTTCGGCTTCACGCAGCCGCCCTTCCAGTTCGTGAATGCGCTCGAAGCTGCTCAGCGCCTCGTCCAGGACCGAGTTGGCGGCGGTCAGGTGCGCGTCCTGGGTCAGGTAGCCGGTCCGCAGGTCCCGCCGGCGCGAGATCTCGCCCTCGTCGGGCGACAGATCGCCGGTGAGGATCTGCAGCATGGTCGTCTTGCCGGTCCCGTTGGAACCGATCAGGCCCACGTGCTGGCCGGGATCGATGCCCCAGCTGATGCCCTGAAGGACACACTGCGCGCCGTAGTATTTCGTGACTTTATGGAAGGATACGAGCGGCATGGGTCTATTTGTGATTGAGCAAGTCGTGTTCGCGGAAGTCGTGTTCGCGGAAGCCGGAATCGCGACTGAAAAAGGGATATTATCAAAAAACCATGGAAGGCTGGCCGAAAGCTTCCATGGTTTCGTCGAGCGATATACACTCAGTCTGGGATTTCGTATGCGCGGGACCCGGTACGGCACAGGCCTGTCCAGGTTTTTTGCGGTCCGGGGTCCGAACGCCTTGGACGGCGGTCGGGCTCGGGAACGGTAGAATTCGGATGCGGACTCGCCGGGGCGGGCCCGGACCGGGCGCCCTCGGACAGAAATCGAAATCAGCAGGTCCGAAGGTCAGTGTCCGGCCGGTCCGTATTTCAGACGGCGGCTTCGTGGGCGGTGACTTCACCGTCCGCGTACCATTCCACGAAGTTGTAGACACCCTTGCGGATGATCCCGCGTGGATTGCCGTGTATGTCCACCCGGTCGCTGCGCACCGTGACGATCTTGGAACGGGTATCGATCTCTTCGTCCGGCACAATGACCCGGGCCACGAAGTACTTCCCGTCCTGTTCGCAGACGCCGAATTCCATGTTCTTGCTGTTCAGATCCTGAACACAGAACTCGATGGCTTCACGCTTTTCGAATTCGCCCGTTACCTGAATGTATTCGCCTTCTGTTGGACCCATCTGCATACGGTTTCTCTCTTCCTGCCGCGTATCTGAAGGATACTCGCGCATCCTGAAGATACTGTGATCGATTCAGGCGGTCCTGTACGTGCGCTCCCGGATCAACGGCCCCGAAACTGCGCCGGCCGCTTTTCAAGGAATGCCGCGATGCCTTCCGCCTTGTCCTCTGTGGAGCTCACCGCTCCGAATTCGCGGGCCTCCAGCGCCAGGGCTTCGTCCAGCCCCTGGTCCAGCCCTTCGTTGACGCAGGTCTTGATGGACGCGAGTGCCACGCCGCCTTTGGCGGCCATGCGCCCGGCCAGTTCCCCGACCGTATCCATCAACGCTTCCGGCGCCGTAACGCGATTGACGAGCCCGAGGCGATGGGCCTCGGCGGCATCGAACATTTCGCCCGTCATCATCAACTCGAGTGCCCGCCCCCGGCCGATCAGGCGCGGCAGACGCTGCGTGCCGCCCCATCCCGGGACCAGGCCAAGGTTGATTTCCGGCTGGCCGAACCGGGCGTTCTCCGAGGCGTAACGCAGGTCGCACGCCATGGCCAGTTCGCATCCGCCTCCGAGCGCCACCCCGTTCACGGCGGCAATGACCGGCAGTCTGAAACCTTCGATCCGCCGGAAGAGGCGATGCCAGCGATGGGTCATTTCCTCGGCGTCCGAACCCGACAGCCGCTGCAGTTCCCGGATGTCGGCCCCGGCGGCAAAGGCACGGTCGCCGCGCCCCGTGAGCACGACCACGGAAGCGGCCGGGTCTTTGTCAATCCGGTCGAGCGCTTCACCGAGCTCTTTTCCGACCTGGGCGCTGAGCACGTTCAGGGGCGGATGGTCGATCGTAATCGTGACCACCCCGCCGTCCTGCTCGATGAGAATCTGCTCAAACGACATGCAAGCGCCTTGTCGACGTGCCTTGAAATAACCCCAATTTACCGGGACGATTTCCACGGAAAGCGACCCGGTTTTCGCGGCAAGCGCGAACAGTTTAAGATAATGTATTTACGTCACTTCGTCAATAGGAAAGTGAAAAATCGTAACACGTTTGTCACATAACTGCGAGGCAACTTCGGAGGGAATTTCGCGGGCGGTGGCGGACTGGAATCGTGGCAAACTGAACCTTACTCCCGGTCCCGCGCGTCGACCGTCCACTGCTCACGGCAGCGGCCGTCGCCGTCGATCACGTAGACCTGGCGATGCAGCGCGGTGCAGGGGCATACGTGGGTGGGGAAGACGTAGATGGGGTCGCCGACCGACAGGCCGGAGCTGTCCGGGCAGTCCATGACCCAGTGTTCCTCGTTGTGCTGACCGGGTTCGGCACCGGGAAGGTTCCAGGGGATGCCGCGCTGTCCGGCAGGATCCGAGGCGATGGACTTGTTGCCTAGGTCGAGGGTCACGCGCGTTGGCGTTGGAATGCTGATGACGCGGCTGAGCAGCAGGGCCGCGGCTTCGAAGGGCAGGTCGGGAAAGCGGCTGCCGTACCCCCAGTCCCAGAATACCGAGGTGCCGGGCGAGGGCTCCACGTCTTCGGCCGGGGCATAGCACGGGAAGGATATGGAACCGCCCATGACCCGCCGCGGCACGGGCAGGCCCCTGGATTCCAACCGGGCCTGGAACGCCCGCACCTGGTCCAGCGCGGCACCGCAGGCCTGTCGGCGTTCTTCGATATCTGCCTGGTGGTTGTGGCCGTCGTAGCCGTGCAGACCGCCGGGGGTGATGCCGGGCAGTCGGTCGATCAGTGCATAGAGTTCAAGCGCTTCCGGGCCGGCCGCGATCCCTGTGCGGTGCTGGCCCACGTCGAAGTCCAGCAGCACGTCGATGGTCACGCCCGCGCCGTCCGCCGCCGCGGACAACGCTTCGGCCGCGCCCGCATCGTCCACCATGCAGCGGAAGGTCGTCTCCGGAAAACGGCCGGCGAGGTCGACCAGCCGTCCGATGTTGGGCCCGATCATCTGGTAGGCGATGAAAACGTCCTCCACGCCCATCTCGGCCAGCATGCGGGCTTCGTAAATCGTCGCGCATTTGAACTTGTCGATCCCGGCCGCGCGCTGCATCTCGATGACGGCGCGCATCTTGTGGGTCTTTATGTGGGGACGCAGGCGCCCGGGGCCGCCCGCGATCTCCAGGGTCCGGTCGATGTTCTCCCTGAGCCGTTCCCGGTAGACCAGCATGGACGGACTCGGAATCTCATCGACGTTGGCCACGATGTATCGGGAATCCATGGGTGCTCCTACTGTAGTTTGCCGCGCGCCGCGATGTCCCAGACCGATTCGACCGTGCCGTTGCGCACGCCGAAGAACCGGTCGTGGAGGTTGATGGTCGTGCAGCAGTGGCTCGGGACGATGTGGAACTTGTCGCCCGGCCGGAGCGTGCAGGACGCGCCGGGCAGTTCGATCTTGACGTGTTCCTCGGACTGGCGCAGGATGGACGCGCCTTCCACGCCGCGGACGGTCTGCAGGCCCATGTCGTTCGTCATGGTCTTCAGGCCCGCGTCCGCAACGGCGAGTTCGTCGCCGGGCCGGCTCACGATGGTGGCGTAGATGGTGAGCGCGCAATCGAACTCTGGGATGCGTTTCTGGTAGGTGCCGTCCATCAGGATGTAGGATCCCGCCTGCACTTCGTTCACGCCCGGGAACGTCCCGGTGACGGTGTACGTCCCCGTGCCGCCGCCGCTGACCAGGTCCACGGCCAGGCCCCGCTCGCGGATGTAGTCGGCCGTCTGGGTCAGCAGGGTCATGGATTCCCGGCAGCCCGCGTACCGTTCCTCATCGTTCGGGTTGCCGATGATGTGGCCCTCGTAGCCCATCACCCCGCGGAAGACGACGCCGGGATGCCGGTCGATGGCCTGGGCGAGTCGCCACGCGGGTTCACCGGGCGGCACGCCGCAGCGCTCCATGCCTACGTCGACCTCGATGATCATGTTCACCCGGGTGCCGGCGGCCAGCGCCGCGTCGGAGATCTCCCGGACGTTTTCTTCGTGGTCCGAGGCCACGATGACGTCCGAATGGCGCGCGAGGGCGACCAGGCGATCGATCTTCACACGTCCCACGACCTGATTGGCCACGAGGATGTCCCGAATGCCCGCCGCCGCCATGACCTCGGCCTCACCCAGCTTGGCGCAGGTGACGCCCCGGGCGCCCGCCTCGATCTGCCGGTGGGCCATGACCGGCGTCTTGTGGGTCTTGGTGTGGGGCCGCAAGAAGGCGTCCTTGTCGGCGAAGAACGCCGCCATGCGGGCGATGTTGCCTTCCATCAGGTCCAGGTCGATCACCAGGGCCGGGGTGTCGATGTCTTCGATGGGACTACCGGGGCGGGCCATAAAGCAAACTCCAGAATACTCGATTGATGTGCGCCGCTTAGCATATAGTCAATGTGTAGCCGTCCGCGCGCAGCTTAGCGTATAGTCAATGTGTAGCCGTCCGCGCGCAGCTTAGCGTATAGTCAATGTATAGCCGACGAGCCGTCGAGAGGGCGAAGTAGAGCGTATGTTCAATGTATAGCCGACAAGTGGGCGAGGTACAACGTAATCTACCTTCGGATATCAAAAACCTGCCACTCCCTCGAATCCGGGACGGGCAGCGAACGGCCGTTCTCGGCGATGGACTGCTGGCTGACGAGGCCGGGCAGGGTCATGTCCATGGCCTCGTGCAGGCCGATGGACGGCTTGCGCCGGCCTTCCGCGGCTTCGATGAATTCGACCAGTTCGTGATAGTCGCTCCCGCCGTGCCCGGCGCCTTTCGCGGCCGCCGCCCGCATCCAGTCGGGCAGGAACTCTTCCTCCAGCTCGTGCAGGTCCATCCACGTGTTGTCGTCTTCGCAGCGGGACTTGAGCCAGACGCGGTACGGCTGTCCCTTGCCCCGGGCCGACTCGTAGCAGCCGTCGGTCCCCTGGAGCTGGTAGTTGGTCAAGGCGTGTGGCCGGTCGGAGGTGAGGTCCATGCGGATCTTGGCCAGGCCGCCATTCGCCATCTTGCAGAGCATGACGCTCGTGTCCTGGGCGTAGGGCCTGCCCTCCGAGTCCAGATAGTGATGCCCGCTGCCGTGGCAGGTCACGTATGCCACGCGGTCGTCGAACCACTGCAGGATGGGGCCGAGGCTGTGGGTCCCGTAGGTGATGCCGTCGATGCCGGACTGCCAGTGGCGGCGCCAGACCTGATCGGGCGGCAGTCCCCGGGCCGCCAGGCGGTGCTCGTCGTATCCCTTGAGCTCGTGGAGGTACTCCCCCTCGGCGTAGTAGGGTGTGCCGAAATGACCGGCCTTCACGAGAGCCTTCACCAGCACGTTCTCCCGGATGTAGGTGTAGTTTTCGCCCATCATGTATACACGGCCGGAAGCGATGGCCGCCTGGACGATCCCCCGGCACTCCTCGACCGAAACCGCCGCCGGGACCTCGCTGAATACGTGCAGCCCCCGGTCCAGCGCGGCGATGGCCTGCGGCGCGTGCAGCGGCATGGGTGTGGCGATGATCACCCCGTCCAGGTCGGATTGCGCCAGCATCTCGCCGTAGTCGGTGTACTGTTCCGAGGCGCCCAGCAACTGTGCGGTGGCGGGCAGGGCGCCGGCGTCGACGTCGCACACGGCGTGGACGCGGACCTTGGGCAGAGCGTCGCAGGCGGCGCGGAAGCTCATGCCCCTACCGCATGCCCCGGCAATGCCGAGGTTGAATTGCGCATTCGGCGCGTTCATGAATGGCCTCTCTCATTCCACCAGCGTGGCGATCCGCCGCATGCACACCGCCAGGAAGATCTCCTGCGCGCCAGGCAGGTCCTGGTGGGCATCGCTGTCGATAAAGTGGTTCATCGTCATGATTATGAGATACACCGACAGGGTGTCAAGGGGGCGCTGTTCCACGACGGGGTGGCTGTCGCGGATGAGCGCCGCGAGCAACCGGGCCTGTTCCATCATGGCCGGCACGTCATTGCGTTCATAGGCCTGGATGAAGAGGGCAAAGAGGCTTTCCACGCTCCGGCGGGTGTCTTCGGGAACGGCCTTCGAATCGGCGAAGCGGGAAACGGTCCGTTTGATCATCCGCTCCAGTTCGCCGTAGCGTTCGTTTTCTTCCATGGACAACAGCTTGTAGAAGCGGTCTCCGGCGCCCAGCGTGTAGCAGATGTTGTTGAGCAGCTGCAGGCGCACCGCGGGCGACGTGAAGGATCCCAGCCGGTCGAAGGTCGGTTTGATGATGCGGTAGTCTTCGCGGTGACTGAGGGCCTCCACGAGCGTGGGAAAGGTCAAGGGATCCACGTTGTTCGAGAAGTGCCAGAACAACAGTTCCTGCACGTCGTCGCCCTCCATCTGTCCCAGTCCGGAAATGGCGCTGATCCGCACCCTGGGATCTTCGTCTTCCAGGGCCTCCAGGAGGGCGTCCACCGCCCGGGCGTGCTTCAGCCTGCCGAGGGCCTCGGCCGCTTCGCTGCGGATGTCCGAGGAGGGACTCTCGAGTTCCTTGATGAGGGTGTCGACCGCCGCTTCCGATCTGGTTTCCCCCAGCGCCCGGGCGGCCTGGCGGCGCACCTTGGAGCTGGCGTCGGACAGGGCCTGGACGAGGTGGTCGATGGCCATGGGGTTCCGGGACCGCCCCAATCGGTAGGCCGCCCGCGCGCGCCGGTCTTCGGCCGTGGCCACGTTGAACACGATGTAGTTGAAGGTGTAGCTCAGCAGGTTGCCGCGGAACATGTTCGAAAGGAGCTGCTGGGACGAAATGGAGCGGGCGTCGCGTACCGGCCGGAGCAGGAACAGCGGCACGAAACGCATGATCCCGCTCAGGAAGAACAGGAGATTGATGTCCTGGATCAGAAATCCGGCCACGGTGAAACGGACCCCTGCCAGCGAAGCCACCAGGATCCCGCCCAGGAGCGGTCCGGTGGCGTAGAGCAGGTTGATCGTCGTGGACCACGAGGCCATGTAGGCGACCCGCTCGTCCTGGTTCTCCTTCGGAAGCAGCGCGTACTGCAGGGGCGTGACGCCCAGGTTGATCCCACCCATGATCAGGCCGGACAGCAACATGGCCACGGCGACCATGGCGTGGTTGCCGGGCTGGCATAGCCCCCAAAGAAAGGCGTTCAGCGCGCCCGGGATGATCAGGATCTGAAGGACCGGCTTGCTGCCGAAGCGGTCTATGATCACGCTCCAGGCGCGGTACCCCGCGATGGTGGCGAGCGTACCCAGTGCGCTCAGCAGCGAGATGGCGGTATAGCCGAATCCCAGCCGGTCGAGCATGAACACGCTGAAGAGCGGACCGGAGAGTCCCAGGGCGAACTGCCAGGACGAATAGAATGTGACCAGCCGGCGAAAGTTCTGGTCGCGAAAGGGCTGCAGCAGGTGGCGAAGGGGATTCCGGGTCTCGGTCTCGTCGACACGGGTCGGGTAGGGCGTGCGCCTGAGCGACAGGGGCCCGGCGGCGCCGCAGAGCGTCCCCACGGCGAATACGACCACGAAGGCCATGAGCTTCTCGTCATCCGGAAACCAGTCCACGAAGCGGCCCGTGATGACGCCCACCGTCGCGCCCACGAGACTGTTGACGATGGTCTGCCGGCTCGTGAACCGGGCGCGGATGTTCTCCGGGACGGTGCCGGCGACCCAGCTCGAGTAGAACGGCGTGTAGATGTATCCCGCGGTCAGCCCGGTGACCAGGAAGATGAGCAGCATCCGCTGGTGCAGCGATTCCACGAAGAGGAAGGGGATGGTGATCATGAGTCCCCGGAACAACGCTTCCAGCACGCCGTTCCAGACGACCCAGCGCTTCTTGTTCTCGATGCTCTTGCTGAAAAGGGAAGAAATGATCTGCACCGGGGCGAGGATCGAGGCGATCGCGGAGTAGAAGGCGATGTCCGAGGCGTCCGCGCCGAGGGACAGCACGAAACCCGCGAAGACGGCCGTGTTCGTACCGACCATCTGGCCCCAGGCCCCCCAGAGTCCTCTCACGACGATAAAGGACCGAAGCGATCGGTTGACTTCGCCTCGTGAAAGCATGTTTGGTTGCTCCGTTGGTCCGTCTGGACTGGCGGTCCCGTGGCTCCGCGAAATGCGCCACAGAATAGGAGCGCCGTGCCGGTAACGTCAAGGAATTAAAAGTAAAAACGAGAATCGTGGCCGGCATTCAAATCAAATTGACAACCGGGCCGAATGGCGTACATTGTAATTACATAGAAAGGGAGAGCTGCCTCAACCCACAGCCCGCACGACAGGATCCATGCGACGCACCACACTCTTCTTCATACTTCCGGTACTGGTGTTTTGGGCAACCCCCGGCACGGCCGTTTCACAGGCAGGCGCGGTCGTGGACGAGAGCCGAGAACAGATCGCCGCGTCCGTTGAGGAGTTGTTGATCGCGCCTTGCTGCTGGCGCGCGCCACTCAGTCAGCATTACTCGGGTACCGCGGAAAGGATGAAAGAGGATCTCAGGCAAATGCTCGCCAATGGGAAGTCGCAAGAGGAAATCCTCGATCATTACATGGCCATGTACGGGGAACGCATCCTGTCGTCTCCGCCCAACGCCGGATTTAACCGGTTGGCCTATCTCTTTACGCCGCTCATGTTCCTCGCCGGCGGCTTGATGATCTTCCTCACGCTGCGCCGGTGGCGGAACGGACGGCTGAACCGCGGTGACGCCCCGGACACCGCTGATCCGGGCACCGATCCCCGTCACAGTGACCGCATCGACGCGGAACTGAACGCCTACGACTGATCCCTTTCCCGTTTCTGCCGCTCCGACCAGGCCTCACCCTCGCCGTAACTTTCGAAGATATCCTCCAACAGCACTTCCAGCGCAGGGCTGAAGTATCGGCCGCGCCGCCAGGCCACGCCGATATCCCGGCTGAATTCGAAGCCCTCGACGGCAACCTCCCGCAGCGTGCCGGCCGCCATGGACTCCTGGACCGTCAGCGAAGGCAGGAAGGAAATGCCCACGCCCGCCTCCACGAGTTTCCGCATGGCCTCCGGACTCCGCATTTCCATGACCACCCGCGGCGACACGCCCACCTCGGTGAATCGTTCGTCCACGATCCGCCGTGACACGGAATCCTCGTGAAAGAGGATCAGCGGCTGTTCCGCCACTTCCGTCAGCGCGACCGACTTCCGGCCGGCGAAGGGATGGCCGCCGCCGACCACGAGCGGCATGGAATCGTGGTAGATGGACATGGTCTCGATGCGGGGATGGCTGTACGGCAGGGTGATCAGGGCGAACTCCGACCGGTTGGCCAGGAGCTCCTCCACCAGGTACTGGGAGGGCGAGACGTGCACGGAAAGTTCCAGTTCCGGGTATCTTTCCACGTAGCGCTTGAGGATGTCGGTGAGCAGGTAGGTCACCGCCGCGTCGGTGGCGCCGAAGGCGAATCCCTCGCCCGGCAGGACGTCCCCGCTGGCCAGGCGGTTCTCCGCCTCCTCGGCGAGGTCCTGGATGCGCACGGCGTAGTCGACCAGCGCCCGGCCCTCCATAGTCAATGAAACGTGCCGGCTGCCCCGGTTGAACAGCTTCACGCCCAGCGTCTCTTCCAGTTCCCGCACGCCATTGCTCACCGTGGGTTGCGTCACGTGCATGTCCCGGGCCGCCTTCGAGAAACTCTCGCGCCGCGCGACGGCCAGGAAGTACTGCAGGTAGTACAGGTTCATGGTGTTTGCTCCTTTATATATAGATAACGTCTATAGATAATATAACAATTATTTATTTGAGTTATATGAAAATTGGGGTTTCTTATTACGACAGATGTTACTTAAAGTCCCAATGAGCATTTCATTCATTCTTCAATACTCCGGGAACGCGTGACGCGGTCGCGCGACGCGGTTCCGGCGACGGAAGGAAGCGGGGAAAACATGAGCAGCAAAGTCAGAGTGGCCATCGTCGGCGTGGGCAACTGCGCCTCGTCCCTGGTGCAGGGCGTGGAGTACTACCGCAGCGCCGCACAGGACGAGTTCATTCCCGGCCTGATGCACGCCAACCTGGGCGGCTACCACATCGGCGACGTCGAGTTCTCGGCCGCCTTCGACGTGGGCGCGGACAAGGTGGGCAAGGACCTCAGCGAGGCCATCTTCGCCCATCCCAACAACACGGTGAAGTTCGCCGACGTGCCGAACCTGGGCGTGCCGGTGCAGCGGGGCATGACCCACGACGGCCTCGGCAAGTATCTCAGCGAGGTTATCGATAAGGACGCGGGCGACACCGTCGACGTGGTCGAGGTGCTGAAAGAGACGAAGACGGACGTGGTGGTGAGCTACCTGCCCGTAGGCAGCGAGGAAGCCACGAAGTGGTACGTGGAGCAGATCCTCCAGGCGGGATGCGGCTTCGTCAACTGCGTGCCGGTCTTCATCGCGAGCACGGGCCACTGGCCGGAGCGGTTCCGCAAGCACGGCCTGCCCATCATCGGCGACGACATCAAGTCCCAGGTGGGCGCCACCATTACCCACCGCGTGCTGACGCGCTTGTTCGCGGACCGCGGCGTCAAGGTCCTGCGCTCCTACCAGCTCAACTTCGGCGGCAACACCGATTTCTACAACATGCTGGAGCGCTCGCGGCTCGAGTCGAAGAAGATCAGCAAGACCAACGCGGTGACGTCCCAGCTCAGTTACGACATGGGCGAGGACAACATCCACGTGGGGCCAAGTGATCACGTGCCGTGGCTCGAAGACCGCAAGTGGTGCCACATCCGCATGGAAGGCGAGACCTTCGGCGGCGTGCCGCTGAACCTCGAGCTCAAGCTGGAAGTCTGGGATTCGCCCAACTCGGCCGGCGTGGTCATCGACGCGGTGCGGTGCTGCAAGCTGGCCCTGGACAACGGCCTCAGCGGCCCCCAGCTCGGTCCTTCTTCCTACTTCATGAAGTCCCCGCCCGAGCAGTACGCCGACGACGTGTGCCGGCGCCTGGTGGAGGAGTTTATCGAGGAGTACGGCAAGGAGACGGCCCGGCCCGCGGAAGTGCCCGCGGAGACCCCCGCGGAAGTGCCGGCCGAAGAACCTGTTCTCGGCAGCTGACGGAGACCGGGAACCCATGGCCAAGCGCCTGCGCGTCGCCGCCGTCTGCACGATCTACTTCCCCGGCGCCCACGCGGACGTCATCGTCTCCAAGTTCCTGAAGGGCTGGTCGGTCGACGAGGGGTACTTCGCTCCCGAAGTGGACGTCGTATCCCTCTACATCGACCATGTCCTCGAGAACGACATCGGCCTGCAACTGGCCGAGAAGTTCGGCGTGCCCGTCTACCCCAGCATCCGCCGCGCCCTGCACGCGGGCGGGGACAGCCTCGGGGTGGACGCGGTGCTGCTCATCGGCGAGCACGGCGACTACCCGTGGAACGAGCGGGGCCGCCACATGTATCCGCGGCGGTACTTCTTCGAGCAGATCGCCGGCGTTTTCGCCGAAAGCGGCCGGTCCGTGCCTGTGTTCAGCGACAAGCACCTCGCCTACGACTACAGGGACGCCCAGTGGATGTGGGACCGGGCGGAGGAACTGGACATCCCCTTGATGGCCGGCTCCTCCCTGCCCCTGGCCTGGCGGGATCCGTGGATCGAGTACGACCTGGAGACCAACGTCGAGGAGGCGCTTACCGTGGGGTTCGGCGGGATCGAGTCCTACGGCTACCACACCCTGGAGGCGCTGCAGTGCATGGTCGAGCGGCGGATCGGCGGGGAGACGGGCGTGGTATCGGTGCAGTGCCTGGAAGGCGACGAGATGTGGCGGGCCTGCGACGAGGGCCTGTGGTCGCGGGACCTGATGGACGCGGCCCTCGGCGCCATACCCGGCAAGCCGGACGGTTCGGCGCGGGAGCACGCTACAGCCCCGGCGGCCTTCCTGCTGGAACGTAAGGATGGACTGCGGACAACGACCCTCATGCTCGGCGGCTACATCGAGACCTGGGCCTACGCCGCCCGGGTCGACGGCCACGTACACGGGGCCGTCTTCAACCTGGTCCGCGAGGGCAATCACGCCCACTTCGGCTACCTGTGCGCCAACATCCAGCAGTTCTTCCTGTCGGGCGCCGCGCCTTATCCGCCCGAGCGGACGCTGCTGGTCACGGGCATCGTCGACGCCGTGATGAACAGCCGGTACGAAGGCCACCGCCGCATCGAAACCCCATGGCTCGACGTCGCGTACAAGTCCTATACGGAAATGCCCTGCCGGCCCGTAGCCTCCCAGCCGGAGGGCGGCAGCATCGACCCCGAGGCGCCGGACATCACGGGCAGGGTCTGAGGGAAGCAGCGATTGAGGAACAGGTACCGATGAACATCGAACCCCGACACAAGCAGTTCGACTTCGACGGCCCCGAGGCCATCAAGCCCGAGGTCCTGGAGACCTTCCCCTACGAATCTAAGGGCGATCCCCTTGACGTGGATATCGATACGGACGAGTTTACGGCGGTCTGTCCCTGGACGGGACTGCCGGACTTCGGCGAGATCATCGTGTCCTACGTGCCGGACGAGAAGGTCCTCGAACTGCGGTCCTACAAGTACTACCTGCTCTCCTACCGGAACGTCGGCATGGTGCAGGAACACGTCACGCGGCGCATCCTCGACGACCTCGTCGCGGCGGTACAGCCCCTCCGCATGTCGGTCAGCACCGACTACCGGATCCGGGGCGGCATCCACACGACCTGCACGGCGGAATACGAGAAGGAATAGGCCGGCTTATCCGCAGTGTTCGTTGAACGCCACCATCAGCCGCTGGGCCACGTCGAGCGCCGTCCGGCCCTCGATGTCATGACGTTCCAGCATGTACGCCACCTGGCCGTCCTTCATCAACGCGATCTGCGGAGATGACGGGAAATACCCCTTGAAATAATCCCGCGCCTTGCTCGTGGCTTCCAGGTCCATGCCGGCGAAAACCGTGGTGATCCGGTCCGGCTTTTTCTTGTTCTGCAGGGCCATGGCGACGCCCGGCCGCGCATTGGCCGCCGCGCAGCCGCAGACGGAATTGACCACGACCAGCGCCGTGCCCTCGTGCTCCTCCAACAGCGCGTCCACCTCGTCGGCGGTCTTCAACTCTTCCACGCCAAGGTCCGTCAACTCCCGGCGCATGGGTTCAACGAGTACGGGATCGTACATGGTATGATGCCTCCTCTGGTTTTGATGAACGTCTCGATCATACACGCGATGATCGTATATTATACCTGCGCGAACCACGATTCACTTCAATTTACTTGCAATGTTAACTTTCGTGCGGCGACCTAAGGTGTCCCGCGGCTTCCCTCCGGGCGTCCCTCGACGTCCAGGCGTCCGCCGAAGTCCGAAGGCGTCCGGCGACCCTCCGGGCGTCCCCCTAAGTCCGCTCCGCCTCCGACGCCGTGAAGGCCGCATCAAGGGTCCGGTAGGCCAGTCCGGCCGCGTCGAGGGGATTGTAATCCTCCCGCTGCTGCACCATCATGCTCACTTCCACGGTGATATAGTCGTCGTAGCCCGCCGCCTTCATGGCGTCCAGGTATTCCACGTAGTCGAAATCGCCTTCGCCGGGGATCAGGAACTCGAAGTCCGGCGCCGTGCCCCGCTGGTCTTTCACGTGGGTGTGTATGGTGTGGGGCGCCAGGGCGGCCACGCTTTCCGCGGTGGGCACGCCGGCCACGTCGAAATGGCTGATGTCGTAGTTGAGCTTCAGGTACGGCGAGTCGACCTGTTCGAGCAGCCACAGGGTCCGCTCCACGTCGCACAGGCAGCAGCCGATGTGCGGCTCCATGGCGATGACCACGCCGTGCCGCGCGCCGAAGTCCACGAGATCGCCCGTCTCGTTGAGCAGCCGGTCCCGCACGCCGGGCCAATCCTCGGGCCGCCCGCCGGGCGTGGTGTCCAGGCAGGGTACGAGATGGTCCATCGTCAGGTCCGCGCAGAGTTCCACGGTATCCTTGAGCCGTTTCATGTTGGCGGCGTGCAGGCGCACATCGGGCTCGAGTAGGCTGGTGTGTCCGGCGACGGCGGGCATCTCCACGCCGTGCTTCGCGAAGAGGCCCCGGATCCGCCGGCGTTTCTCGGCGTCGAGGGTGCCCAGTTCCGTCGTATAGCCCGGGATGACGGTGATCTCGATGCCGTCGTAACCCAGGGACGCCAGGTGGGGCACCGCTACGTCCATCTCGACGGTCGGCATGCCCCAGGTGGAATAGCCGAGTTTCATGAATCTCCCGCTTCGGTGGCCTCGACGCAGGCCGGCTTTGCTGCGTCCCGGCCTCGCATCAGCCCGGTCTCAACGCCGATTCAGATGTCCAGACTCTCGTTGATTTCCTGCTGGTAGTCGCCCAGTTCGTCCGCCATCATCTCGTCCATGGTGACGGCCCTGCCCGCCTGTCCCGATTCCATGATGCCGTAGGAGACCGCGACCGAGCGCATGCCCATGTAACCGTCGACCTCGGGCTGGCGGCCTTCATCGATGGCTTCCGCGAAATCGGCGTACTCGATGGCGATGATCTTGCGGTCGGTTTCCGGGAAGGGGAAACTGTATTTCCACATACGCTCGCCACCGAACAGCGCCGCGGTCGCCTCGTCCAGGGCGAAGTCCGGCACGAGGTCCAGGAGCGCGTCTCCCTCGATGGTCTTGCCTTCCAGGGCAATGGTGAACGGCTGGCCGGAACGGTCGCCGGGCAGTTCCATCGACCCGGATGAACCGTATATGCCCCGGTGCCAGAACCCCTTGCCGAAGGTCGCGTGTTCTTCCAGGTACTGGCAGACCGCGCCGCTCTGGAAGGTCAGCGTGGCGTAGGCCGCGTCTTCTGCGGTCACCTCGAATTCCGCGGGCATCTCCGCCTGCCAGTGCTCGTAGACCCCGGCCGGCGAATTGCGGGAAGCCGTCGCGGGGTCCTTGCCCGCCATGTCGTTGTACCGGATCTTCTCGTGGAGGCGCGTCTGGGCGTAGATGTCCGACACCGGACCCATGAAGTACTCCAGGATGTCCGCGAAATGCACGCCCACGTCGAGGAGCAGGCCGCTCACGTTCTTCAGGTGCCGCCACACGGTGATCATCATCTTGTTGCTGCCGCCCGCGGTGTTGTGGACCATGTAGCGGGGCGTACCGATCACGCCGGCGTCCAGCAGGGCCTTGGCGAGCCGGTTTACCGGGTCCCGGCGGTAGTTCTCGGCGACCGAGAGGATGCGCCCGGCCCCGTCCGTGGCTTCGCGCATGAGGCGGCAGGCGCGGACCGTGAGCCCCATGGGCTTCTCCGTCATCACGTCCCATCCCCTGGACGCCGCATCGGCGCACACCGTGTGATGGTGGCGGGGATCGGTGCAGATGTCGACAGCCTGCAGGTCGCCGGCGTCCACTTCGTCCAGACTCGCGACCACCGCAGGACGGATGCCGAAATGGTCCTCAACGTGTCCGGCCAGGGATTCGGCGTTCTCCCTGCGGGGGTCGCAGGCCACCACGGGCTCGAACCGGCAGAGGCCGGTGCGGTGCAGTTCGGCCAGGCCGTAGAGGTGCCGGTGCCCCATGCCGCCGCAGCCCACCAGTCCCAGTCTGATCTTTGACATGTTTGCTCCAGTTTGTCTTGTGGTCCGGTTCAATGAGAAAACGCGGTAATACGTACCTTTATCGGGTCAATCAGAACGACTTGTAAAACGACTTATAATAGGGTTCGGATTACGTGCTGTCAAGGCTCCGGAGACGCCGAAAACCCGCCTGCCCGGCGGATTGACCGCTTGTTTTTCGAGGTTGTAATCGTTATATTGGACCGTTACCCGAATCCCGGCGCCATCAACGGGCCTTCGCGGGCTTTACCGGGCGCCGGCGACGCGTTTCGCCGCCCGGGCTTTACGTCAATCGACGCGATTCGCCGGCCGGGCCGTGCAAGAAACCGAAGGCTTAGAAGAAAAAGGATAAGGAAACCATGTTAAGACTGATCATTGCCGTGGCCGCCACGGCGGCGCTCACCGCCCTCACGTGGCACAAGCGCAGGCTGATCCGGGCGATGGCGGAAGAACTGCTCGAGAAGGGCATCGAACTGACCGTCAACAACAGGTTCTGGCCCTCGAAGTCCGAGACGGATCTCGACGTGCCGATCGTCTACGTCACCGATGGGGGCACGAAGTACCACCGGTCCGAATGCCACTTCCTGAATGGAAACGCCCGGGCCATCGCCCTCGACAAAGCGGCGGAAGCGTACGCCCCCTGCGGAACCTGCCAGCCCGAAGAGTAACCCCCGCGGAACGGCCGGCCGCGCGTCCTCCGTAGCCCGGCGCCCGGTCAGCGCTCACTCCAGTGCCTGCGCCAGGCCAGCCCTCACTCCAGCGCCTGCGCCAGGTCGCCGATCAGGTCCTCGGCCGCTTCCAGTCCCGGGGACAGCCGGAGCAGGTTGGGCGCCGTTACCGAGCCGGGCCCCTCGATGGACTGGCGGTGCTCGATAAGGCTTTCCACCCCGCCCAGGCTCGTAGCGTTCCGTATCAGCCTGACCCTGCTTACGACCCGCAGCGCGTCCTCCCGCGTTCCCTCGATCCGAAGGGACAGCATGCCACCGTACCCGTCCATCTGCCGCGTCGCGACGGCGTGTCCCGGGTGATCGGGCAGGCCGGGATAGTCGACGCCCTCGATCCCCGGATGGCCGGCCATCGCCGCGGCAATGGCCTCCGCGTTGGCCACGTGGCGCGCCATGCGGCAGCCCAGCGAACGCAATCCCCGCAGGACCAGCCAGGCATTGAAGGGCGAGAGCACCCCGCCGGTGACCGTCCGAACGCGCCGGGCCCCTTCGACCCGGTCTCCGCCTTCACCGAATACGAGCGCGCCGCCCTGCACGTCGCTGTGGCCGCCCAGGTACTTGGTCATGGAATGCATGACGATGTCGGCGCCGTGCTGCAGGGGCCGCTGCATCACCGGCGTGGCGAAGGTGTTGTCCACGGCCAGCAGGGCGCCGCCGGCGTGGGCGATGCCGGCCACCGCGCCGATGTCGATGACGTCCATGGCTGGATTCGACGGGGTCTCCGTCCAGAGCAGCGCCGTATGGGGCCGCATGGCGCGCCCGACCGCGTCCAGGTCGGTCATGTCCACGTCGCTCACCTCGATGTTCCAGTTCGGCAGGAGTTCCTTGCCTATCGCGCGGGTGACGCTGTACACGTCCCGGTGCATGAGCACGTGGGCGCCCGGCTCGAGCGTCTGCAGGCAGCCCGTTACCGCCGCCATGCCCGACGCGTAGACGAGGGACACCGCGCCGTCCTCGATGGCCGACAGGGCCTCTTCCAGCCGGTCCTGGGTCGGGTTGCCCATCCGGATGTAGACGTGGTCGTTCGTCGCCTCGCCCTCCGGCGTGTGCTCGAAGGTGGTCGAGAGGTGTATGGCAGGCGCGATGGCCCCCGCTCCGGGCTCCAATCCTCCCCCCGCGTGGACCAGCAGCGTGTCCGGTTTCATGATGTGCTCCCGCAGCACGTCGTCGCATCGGCAGATCGCGCCCGCTCGGACGGGCCGCCCGGTTCAAGATCCGCGCAACAGGCTTCCTCATCCCGCCCGCCGGGTTCATCCAGGTCCCGGTTCAGCACGTAGATCTCCCATTCGCGGCCGTCCGGGTCCTCCACCCAGAACTTGTCCTGGTTGGCGTAACAGCAGTCGCAGTCCATCTCCTCCCGGGTTTCCAGTCCGGATGTCCTGATCCGCAGCAGGTGCCGCAGGACCGTTTCGTGGTCCCGGACCTCGATGCCGAAATGGTTCGCCCCGTCGCCCTCGGCCTTCCCTTCCGCGTACAGGGCCAGGTTCAGGGGAGCGATGGACGGCAGGAACTTGACGTACCCGGGATGGGTCTTCACGGGATCCTCGCCGAAAAGCTTCTTGTAGAATGCGACGCTTCGTTCCAGGTCTTGGACGGGAAACGAAAGGTGGATCTTGGGATAAACCGGCATGTCTTCCTCCTTGATTTGATTAGGTACTGCGGCAGCGTCCTTCCAGATAAACGGGGTTCCTCGTTCAACGACCCGTGATTTAGCAACAGGCGGTAAGCAGGCGCACCAGGTCGCTTACCCGTTCGGGCCGCACGCGGTAATAGATATACCGTTCTTCGCGCCGGGACGCCAGCAGACCGGCGCGGCGCAGGACGTCCAGGTGGTGGGACAGGGTCGCCCAGGGTACGCCGAGCACCTCCTGCAGGTTCCCGACGGTATCGCCCCCTTCGCCCTGGCGGACCAGGTGGTAGAAGATCGCCAGCCGGGTACTGTGGCTCAGCGCCTTGAACGCTTCGGCGTGTTTCTGTTCCGCTTCGAGAGAGGAAGGGGCGAATTCCGCGTTGATCATTTCCATATTTCGAAAAATATTGTAATGGCGTCTGCGCGTCAATTCTTTTTTCATGCAGCAGCCGACGCCCGATGGACGTACGGGACATCCGGTTCCGACCCCTCCTTTGTATCTTGACAGCCCGGTGGCGCGGGTGCATTTTTTGGAATGGTGTTCTGCTCCGGTTTCCCTGTACAGCAGTGCCAGAACCAGGAAAGGCTGTAGAATGAAACTCACGCTCAGCCACGTCTTCGACGCGCCCGGCCCCCATCCCAACGGGTTGCAGGCCACTACCGAAGGCCTCTGGATTCTGGACCAGGGCGACAACCGGATCAGCCTGCACGATTACCGGGACGGCGCGACGCGCAGGATCTTCGAATCCGACTCCGACCGGGGCAGCGGGATCACCCACAGCGGCATCCATCTCTGGGTGTCGTCCACCTACAGTTGCGAGACCCTGAAGATCGATCCCGGCTCCGGCCGGACGCTGGAGCGCTACCCCACGCCGGGCGCGAAGAAGACCGGCGCCCACGGTCTGGAATGGCGGGACGGGGAATTGTGGATGTCGTCACCGCCGGACGCCACCATCTACCGCATGGACCCCGACGAATGGACCGTGCTGCAGTCCTTCCCCGCGCCGGGCGAACGGCCCCACGGCATCGCGTGGGATAACGGCAGGCTCTGGTGCGTGGAGACCAACCATCGCGCCCTATTCCTGTACGACCCCGATACGGGCGAGCAGCTGGACCGGCTGGACGTGGAGGGACCGGAACCGCACGGGTTCACGCTCTGGCAAAACGAGGTCTGGATCGTGGACGCCACGACGGGCGGCGTGTTTCGCGGCACCCGTTCCTAAAGGCACGCGTTCCTACAGGCACGGCACGGTCTTAAAAACAACAGGAACCGATCATGGACAAGGCACGCATAGGATTCATCGGCACCGGGTGGTGGGCGACGGCCAATCACCTGCCGGTGCTCAAGAAACGGGCGGACGAGGCCGGGGACGTGGAACTGTCGGCCGTCTGCCGGCTCGGGCAAGACGAGCTGCGCCAGGTGCAGGAGGCCTTCGACGTGCCGTACGGGACGGAAGACTACCGCAGGATGCTGGACGAGGTCGCGCTCGACGGCGTGGTGGTGTCCAGTCCCCATACGCTGCACTTCGAGCACGCCGCCGCGGCGCTGGATCGCGGACTGCACGTCATGGTCGAAAAGCCCATGTGCACGAAGAGCGCCGACGCCAGGGAACTGGTCCGGCTGGCGGACGAGAAGGGACTTCACCTGCTCGTTCCCTACGGGTGGCACCACAAGCCCTACATCCAGGAGGCCAAACGGCAACTCGACGCCGGGGTCGTCGGGAACATCGAGTCCGTGCTCTGCCACATGGCCTCGCCCATTCGGGGCCTGCTCCAGGGACTGGACTTCGACCACGAGGCCAACGGCGGGGGGCTCTTCGCGCCCGATCCGGCCACCTGGGCCGATCCCGTGGTGGCCGACGGCGGTTACGGGCACGCCCAGATGTCCCACAGCCTGGGCCTCATGTCCTGGCTCACGGGCCTGGTGCCCCGCGAAGTCTTCGCCATGATGACCGAGGCGGAATCCAGGGTGGAGATGTACGACGCCTTGACGGTGCGCTTCGAGGACGGCGTGATCGGGGCGCTATCGGGATCGGGAGACATCCCGGAGGGACAGATGTTCCAGCTCGACATCCGGATCTTCGGCTCGGAAGGCATGCTGCTGCTCGACGTCGAGCGCGCCCGCCTCGCGGTCCACCGGCACGACGGGCGGGACCAGGTCCACGACGTGGCCCCCGACGCCGGCGCCTACAGCTGCGAGGGACCGCCGGAGAACTTCGCCGACCTGGTGCTCGGACGGGACGTGGAAAACTTTACGCCCGGTGACGCGGCCATGCGTTCGGTCATGATCCTGGACGCCGCCTACCGGTCGTCGAAGTCCGGCGTCCTGGAGCGCGTGTAGCTCCGGCCGCGGTCCGTGAACGGCGCGTCCTGGAGCGCGTGTAACGCTAAACCAATCGTTTCCTTTACCGGGATGAGCCATGGCCCAATCGGACCTTCCACGGGTATCCTTCGAGAAGTTCATCCTGCCGAACGGGCTGCAGGTCATCCTGCACGTGGACCGCAAGCTGCCCGTGGTGCACGTCAACCACTGGTTCCACGTGGGCTCCAAGGTGGAGCGGCCCGGCCGGACCGGGTTCGCCCACCTCTTCGAACACCTGATGTTCGAGGGGTCGAAGCACGCGCCGGAAGGTTATTTCAAGTACATCGAACAGGCCGGCGGCAACCTGCGTGAAGGCGGCGTCAACGGCACCACGAGCAACGACCGCACCAACTACTTCGCCACCGTGCCCTCGGGCAACCTCGACTACGTGCTCTGGCTGGAATCGGACCGCGTCGCCACGCTGGCGGACGCGCTCACGCCGGAGAACTTCGAGAACCAGCGCGAGGTCGTCCGCAACGAACGCCGGCAGACCACGGAGAACCAGCCCTATGGTCGCTGGTACGAGCTGGTCAACGAGCATCTCTACCCCGCCGGCCATCCCTATTCCTGGCCCGTCATCGGCCGGCACGAGGACCTGGAAGCGGCCGGTGTGGACGAGGTGGCCGAATTCTTCCGGACCTACTACACGCCGAACAACCTGTCGCTGGTCATCGCCGGCGATTTCGACATAGACTACGCCCGGGACCGCGTGGCCCATTTCTACGGCGGCCTGGAACCGGGCCCGCTCCTCGAGCGCCAGCGCCGCTGGGTGCCCGCCCTGGCCGAGGGGAAGATCGTGGAGGTCACCGACCGCGTGCCCCAGGCCCGGGTCCACATGATCTGGCCGGCGCCGCAGCGGTTCGAGGCGGAGGAGACGGCGCTCGACGCGGCCGCGGCCGTACTGGGCGACGGCCTGTCCTCCCGACTTGAGAAACTGCTGGTCTACGACCGGAGGCTGTGCACGGAGGTCAGCGTCTTCAACTATGCCCGGGAGATCGCCGGCCTCTTCGGCGTCATCGCGACCGTCCGGCCGGGCTGCGACGTCCGGGAGGTCGAAGAACTGGTCACCGGCCAGATCGCGAAACTGGCATCCGGCGGCCCGACCCGGGACGAGGTGGAGCGTGCCCGCACGGTGTGGGAATACCAGTACGTCTCCAGCCTGGAGCGCATCGGCGGTTTCGGCGGCAAGGCCGACCGGCTGAACGAATCGAATACCTACAAGAACGACCCGGGGTACTTCCACGTCGAGCACGACCGGTTCCGGAACCTGACCGGATCGAAGGTCGCCGAAGCGGTCAAACGGTGGCTGGTATCCCGCCACGGCCTGACGCTCAGGTACTTCCCCGATACGCTGCCGAAAGCGGTGGCCGGGGCAGGCGCGACCGCGGAGCAGGCGGCGGGCACGGCGTCCGCGCAGCCGGCAGGGGACGGCACGGCCTCCGCGCAGCCGGCGGGCGATGGATCGGCGCAGGCGGGCTCAAATGGCGTCCTCGACCGGTCCGTGGTCCCGGCGCTCGGGTCGGACACGCCCTTTCAGACGCCCGAGGTGCACGAGGACCGGCTGGACAACGGCCTGGAGGTACTGGTCGTCGAGCACCACGACCTGCCGAAGGTCGCTGTTTCGCTGAACGTGAAGTCCGGCGGCGTGCACGATCCGCCCGACCGGTGCGGGATGGCCCAGCTCATGCTGCAGACCATGGACAAGGGCACGCGCGGCTACGGCGCGCTGGACCTCGACGAAGCCCTGAGCCGACTGGGCACGGTCATCGGAAAATCCATGTATCTCGAATCCGCACGGATCGGAATGGACGTGCTGACCGGCAAGCTCTCCGCGGCCATGGCCCTATTCGCCGACGTCGCGCGCAGTCCCCTGTTCCCCGAAGAGGAAATTGAGCGGGAACGCCACCGCCACCTGGACCACCTCAAGCAACAGGCCTCCCATCCCCAGTCCCTCGCCCAGCGGTTGTGCCCCGGACTGGTGTTCGGCGAGGATCATCCCTATGGCCGTCCCGTACAGGGCTACGCGTCTTCCGTCGCCGAAATGTCACGGTACGAGATCGCCCGGGCCTACGAGGAGAACTGGCGGCCGGACCAGTCCGCCCTGGTGTTCGTGGGCGACATTACCCGCGACCAGGCGATGAAACTGGCGGACCAGCGTTTCGGCTCGTGGAGAGGCGACGTCCGGCCCGCGAAGGAGGTCCCGGAACCCTCCCCGGACCGGAAATCGAACCGCATTTACCTGGTGGACCGTCCCGGCGCGCCGCAGACCGTGGTCTGCCAGTTCATCGAAGCGCCGAGCCGCGATACGCCCGACTACCACGCCCTCCGGCTCGTGGACGCGATCTGGGGCGGCGGATTCCAGTCCCGTCTCAACCAGAAACTGCGGGAAGAAAAGGGCTATACCTACGGCGTATCCACTTCACTGGGCCTGCTCGGCGTCTCCGGGTACTGGAAGGTGCAGACGTCGATCCAGGCGGACAAGACCGGCGAGGTCGTGAAGGAACTGGTGTCCGAAATGGCGGGACTGGCCGGAGAGCGGCCGGTGGGCGAAGCGGAACTCGAAGAGGCGCGCACCGGACGGATCCGCGGATACGCGCAGCGGTTCGAATCCCTGAGACGCATCGCGGGCAGCATCGGCGCACTGTGGAGCTCGGAGCGGCCCATGACGGACATGAGGGACGCGGTGGAGAACCTGCGGTCCGTCAGCCTGGAGGAGGTGCGTTCCACCGCCCGCAAGTACCTCGATGCGCGGCGCGCGGGTTACCTGCTCGTGGGCGACCGTGCCGGCATCGAGACGCAGCTGGCCGACCGGGGACTCCCCGTGCCGGAGATGCTGGACCCCGAGGCGCAGCCGGCCGCCCCGGCGCCTGCCTCGGCCGAGGTGCCCGAGGCCGCGGATCCGGATGTGCTGTAGCCAGGAACCGCTGGCCGGGCGTTCCGTTTATGGGGATATTGTAACGAAGGCCCCGATGCAACGCCCACCAGGGGAACCGCCCAGCACCCGGTGAGGAGAACGACGACATGCAGGACCATCCCTTCGACGATAACATCGAAACCGCCTGGACGATTCCGTCTTCCTGGTACACCGAACCGGAGTTCCTGCGGCGGGAATACAGAGACATATTCCGCAGGACGTGGCAACTCGTGGGACGGGCGGACCAGGTTGCCCGCGTCGGGGATTACTTCACGGTGGACTTGGCGGGAGAGCCGGTGGTCATCGCGCGGGGGGCCGACGACGTGGTCCGCGCGTTCTTCAACGTGTGCAAGCACCGGGCCGGTCCCGTGGCCCTGGAGCAGGGCAACCGGCGGACCTTCGTCTGCTACTACCACGGGTGGACCTACAACCTGGACGGTTCGCTGCGCCACGCGCCGGAGTTCGAGGAAGTGCAGGCCCTGGACCGCTGCGCCATGGCGCTCGAGCCGGTGCGCGTCAGCCAGTGGGGGCCCCTGCTCTTCGTCAACCTGGACGCGGAGGCGCCGCCCCTGGAGGCCTTCCTGGGCGACATCGGCAAGCGGGCCGCAGCCCACAACATCGGCGAGATGAAGTGGGCCAAACGCCGCGACTACGAGATGGACTGCAACTGGAAGGTGTACGTGGACAACTACCTGGAAGGCTATCACCTGCCGGTCGTGCATCCGGGACTGTACCGCGAGATCGACTACGACGCCTACCGCGTGGAGCCTTTCCGCTACTACTCCATCCAGCATGCCCCGATCTTCGGTCCGGAGAAGAAGGGGTACAAGGGACCGCGCCGCTACCTGCCGACGGAGCAGGACCCGGGCGACACGCAGTACTACTGGGTCTTCCCCACGCTCATGCTCAACATCTACCTGGGCCAGATGCAGACCAACCTGGTGGTGCCCCTGGGCCACGACCGCTGCATGACCATCTTCGAATGGTACCTGTCGCCCGACATGGAACAGGACGTGGACAACCTGGTGGATTTCGGCGACGAGATCCAGGAAGAGGACATCTTCATCTGCGAGCACGTGCAGCGCGGGCTGCAGTCCGCGTCCTACAACCAGGGCCGGTTCTCCGTCAAGCGGGAGAACGGCGTGCATCACTTTCATTCGTTGATGAACGAGTACATGAACGGCGCGGAAACGGGCTGATCGCCAGGTCGCGTTACCGCCTGGTCGCGTCACCGCCTGGTCGCGTTACCGCCTGGTCGCGTCACCGCCTGGTCGCGTTACCACCTGGTCGCGTCACCGCCTGGTCGCGCGGCCCGGTTCGTCCGTACGGCCCTCCTACCGCGCGTTCCTTCTCCGCAGCCACTCCACGGTCAACAGGAACAACACCGCGAAGACGATGAGGAAGACGGCCACGGCCAGGATGGCGGGACTGATCTCCTCGCGGATGCCCGACCACATCTGGCGCGGTATGGTCCGCTGCTCGATCCCGCCCATGAAGAGCACCACGACGACCTCGTCGAAGGACGCGGCGAAGGCGAAGATCCCCCCGGAGACAACTCCCGGCGCGATGAGGGGGAGCTGGACGCGGCGGAAGACGGTCAGGGGGCCCGCGCCCATGCTCGCGGCCGCCCGTGAGAGGTTCTGGTCGTACCCGGCCAGCGTGGCGGTGACCGTGATTACGACGAAAGGCGTGCCCAGGGCGGCGTGGGCGAGGATCAGCCCGAGGTGGGTTTGCGCCAGGCCCAGGTTGGAGTAGAAGAAGAACATCCCCGCGGCCGAAATGATGACGGGCGTGACCATGGGGGAAATCAGCAGTCCCGTTGCGAAGCGGCGGGCCGGCATGGCCGGGTTGGACAGCCCCAGCGCGGCGAGCGTACCGAGCGCCGTGGCGAGCACCGTGGCGGAGACCCCGATGAGCAGGCTGTTCGCCAGCGCCCGCGACCACTCTTCGTCCTCCATGATCTGGCGGTACCATCTCAGGGACCAGGCGTCGGCGTCCAGGCGGAGCATGCCCTCGGTGAAGGTGAAATAGGGCTCGGCATTGAAGCTCAGCGGCACGATCACCAGGATCGGTGCGATCAGGAAGGCGAAGACGAGCGCGCAGAATCCCAGGTATGCCATGCGCCAGAATCCGTGGCCGGCGGTCGTCGTTGTCGTCATCGTCGTCATCAGCCCAGCCTCATCCGTTCGATGCCTACGAGCCTGTCGTAGAGCACGTAGAGCCCCGCCACGCAGACCAGCAGGATGCCGCCCAGCGCCGCCGCGAGACTCCAGTTCAGCGACGACTGCATGTGGAAGGCGATCATGTTGGAGATGAGCTGCCCCGTGCTGCCGCCCACCAGGGCCGGCGTGATGTAGTACCCGATGGCGAGGATGAACACGAGCAGGCAGCCGGCGCCCACGCCGGGCAGGGTCTGGGGCCAGTACACGCGCCAGAAGGACTGCCACGGAGTCGCGCCCAGCGATTCCGCCGCGCTCGTCTGCACCCGCGGAATGGCGCTCATGACCGAGTAGAGCGGCAGCACCATGAAGGGCAACAGCACGTGGGTCATGGCCACGAAGGTGCCGGTCATGTTGTAGATCATGGCCAGCCGCCCGTCGTCCCCGATGATGCCCAGAAAGACGAACACATCGTTGAGGACGCCCTGGTTCTGCAGGAGCACGATCCACGAGGTCGTGCGCACGAGCAGCGAGGTCCAAAAGGGCACGAGGACCAGGATCAGGAGCAGGTTGGCACGCCGGGGCGGGGCGTGGGCGATCAGCCGTGCGACGGGATAGCCGATGAGCAGGCACAGGACGGTGACACCCAGGCTCACGAGCAGGGTCCGCCATAGCAGGAACAGGTAGATCCTGCGGTCTTCGGGCTGAAAGACGATGGATCCGCCGGGATCGCGCTGCAGATCGAGGGCGTTCAGGTAGTGGCGCGACGTATACCGGTCGCCGGCCTCGCGCAGCGCGCGCCAGGTCCCGGTCTCTCCCCAGGCCGCGTGGATGCCGGTCATGGCTTCGGACCACGGCCCTTCGTCGACGTTACGCAGCCTCCGGGCGGTGCGCGTCAGCGCGCTGCGCAGTCCGCTTTGCACCCGGTTGACCCGCGTGGCCACCTGGCCGAGCGTGCGGTCTTCGCGGGCCGCGAGCAGTTCGCCGGCCAGCGTTTCGTAGACCGCTTCGTCCGGCAGGCCCTGGCCGTCCCAGGCACGCAGCCGCTCGAGGGTCTCGGGGAGGGCGTCGGCGACCACCGGATCGTGGACGCTACGGACCAGCATGTTCGCCAGGGGCGCGAGGAAGGTCACCCCGACGAAGACCAGCAGTGGCAGGACCAGCAACGCCGCGCGCAGCCGGGGGCCGGGCCTGGGACCTGACCCGGGACCGGGGCGGCCGGCCTGTTTCCCGGGGCTCCCGCTCATCTGGCCAGCCACGTGCTGAAGCGCTCGTTCATCTCTTCACCGTTGTCGCTCCACCATTCCCAGTCGTTGTGCAGGGCGCGGGACACGTTTTCAGGGGTGGTCGGCAAGTGCGGTTTCATGTCGATGCCGGTCTCCGCGTGGGTCGAGATCAGGGCCATGGCGGAACGGCGCGAGGGGCTGTAGGAGATGTACCGGCTGACGTCCGCCATGGCGCGCGCCGTGTTGGCAAAGCGGACGAATTCCTTCGCCGCCTCCATGTTCCGCGTGCCCTCCACGATCACGAGGCCCCCCGTGTCCAGGACCTGGCCGTCCCATACGATGACGAAGGGCTGTCCCTCCAGGACCTGGGCGTTGAAGATGCGTCCGTTGTACGCCGTGGTCATCACCACTTCGCCGTCGGCCAGCATCTGGGGCGGCTGGGCGCCGGCTTCCCACCAGACGATCCGGTCCTTGACAGCATCCAGTTTCCGGAAAGCCCGGCGCACGCCCGCTTCGGTGTCCAGCGTGGCGTAGACTTCGTCCAGCGGGACGCCGTCGGCCATCAGGGCGAACTCGAGATTCGCCAGCGGGGAGCGGCGCATGCCCCTTCTTCCCGGGAACTTCTCGAGGTCGAAGAAATCGGCGATGGAAGCGGGTTTCGATGTCCCGATCCGCGCGTCGTTGTAGACGACGACTGTCGAGTAGAACAGATTGGTCGGGCCGCATTCCGTAAGGCCGTCTTCGGGCAGATCGTCCACCGCCGGGGTCCCGTCGGCCCCGGGAGCCAGTTCGCCCGCGTCGATGGGTACGAGGAGGCCTTCGTCGCAACCCCGGACCATGTCGGGAAGTTCCATGTCGACGACGTCCCAGTACACGTTGCCCACGTCGACCTGGGCCCGGATCTGCGCCAGGCCGCCGTTGTAGTCTTCGATCCGGACTTCGATCCCCGTTTCCCGCTCGAAGCGTTCGATGTAGCCCTTCTCGCAGGCGCGGGCGTACGCGCCGCCCCAGCTCACCAGCGTCAGCGTCCGCTCCTGCGCGGCGGCGTGTCCGCAAACCAGCAGGACCAGTACGGCCGCGGCCAGGCTCGGAAGCAGGGCGTCCAGCCCCGTGCGCAGGGTCCGTCCCATGCCCCTCTTTCGTGTCATTCTCCGTCTCCTTCCGTTTCGGGATCGAGCACCCGGCAGTCGGTCGGCGTCCAGCCGATGAGGATCTTGTCACCCGCGAGCAACGCGCCGTGGCCGACGGTGTTGGGTATCTTGATGATGAAATCGGACGTCCCGCACACCGTGACGCGCAGGCGCAGGTAGTCGCCCAGGAACGTGATGTCCTCGACCAGGCCCGCCAGTTCGTTGGTGTAGCGTCCGGGTTCCGGCGAGACGGCCACGCGCTCGGGCCGGATGGAGAGCGTCGTGGCGTCGCCCACCTGGCAGGGGGCGATGCGGATCGCTTCGATGATCTCGCCGCCCACGAACACTTCGCAGATATCGCCCTCGATGCCCATCACCTTGCCTTGCAGGCGGTTGTTCTCCCCGATGAACCGGGCCACGAAGGAGCGCTGCGGTTCCTCGTATAGCGTCTCGGGATCGGCCACCTGTTCGACCTTGCCGTCCCGCAGCACGGCGATGCGGTCCGACATGACCATGGCCTCCTGCTGGTCGTGGGTGACGTACACGACCGTGACGCCCAATGTCTTGTGGATGCGGCGGATCTCGTACTGCATTTCCTCGCGAAGCCGGCGGTCCAGCGCGCCCAGGGGTTCGTCCATGAGCACCAGTTCGGGATCGAATACCAGGGCGCGGGCGATGGCCACGCGCTGCTGCTGCCCGCCGGAGAGCTGGCCGGGGCGCCGGTGCTCGAATCCCTCCAGCCGCACCAGCTGCAGGGCCCGTTCCACCCGTTCCCGGCACTGGCCGCGGTCCATGCCCCGGACCTCGAGGGGAAAAGCGAGATTGGCCCCCACCGTCATGTGGGGGAAGAGGGCGTAATTCTGGAAGACCATGCCGATGCCGCGCTTGCGTGGCGGCAGGTTGTGGATGGAGCGGCCGTCCACGAGGATCTCGCCGGAGGTGGGCGTCTCGAAGCCGGCCAGCATCATGAGACAGGTGGTCTTGCCAGAACCGGAGGGTCCCAGGAGGGTCAAAAACTCTCCCTTGCGGATGTCCAGGTCGACACCGTCGACTACCGTGGTCTTTCCGTTATAGCTTTTACTGACCTTGCGGTATTCGACATAGGACCGGCCGGATCCTTCCATTCAGGCACGCTCCAGGCGGGGGTTGAGCCGTTTGGAAACGAGAGAAAACCTTAACCCGTATCGCCCAGCCTGTCAAACCTTTTCCTTTCGACAGCAGGGCCGGGAATGTACCTTGTGTTGATTCGAGTGGACGTCGTGTCCACCGCGGCGAAAACGCGCTTTTGCGAAGCGCGTCCGCCGCCCCGTTTCCCATATCCACCGGCCGCCGGCCAGGAGAAAGACCGCCCGACCCCATGGAACTCTACATCATCCGCCACGCGGAATCAGAGAACAACGCCCGGCCGCAGGAAGAGCGCACAGACGATCCCTCCCTGTCCGCGCTCGGATACCGGCAGGCCGAATACCTCGTAAACCGTATCCGTCACCTCCGTCCCACCCGCATTTTCGTCAGCCCGTTCCTCCGCACGCTGGAAACCATCGCCCCCTTCATCCGCGAGACGGGTCAGTCCGCTGAGGCGTGGATCGACCTCCACGAACAGGGCGGGGTCCAGGCCGGCGCGGGCAACGCGGACTACGAAGGCAAGCCCGGCATGAAGCGCTCGGAAATCGAGCGTGGGTTCCCGGGAGTCCGCCTCGGCGATGAGTTCGACGAGGAGGGCTGGTGGAAGTGCCGTCCCTGGGAGGACTACGACGCTGCCCAGACGCGGGCGGAAAGGGTTGCCCGGAAGATCCACGCCGAGTTCGGCCATACCGGGGAGTGCGTCGTCCTGATAACCCATGGGGCGTTCATGCGGTTCCTCGTGGGGGTGATCCTGGACACCCCGGGCATGGGACACGACCGGATCGACTGGTTCGCGAATACCTCCGTCACCCGGTTCATCATCACGCCCACCTATACGCACCTGGCCCTGATGAACTGTGTGCGCCACCTGCCCGAATCATGGATCACGGGGTCGGACGTCCACCCGGTCCGGACGGGCGAGTTCGTCGAAGAGGCCGGCGAAAGGCGGCGTTGCGCCTGGACGCTCAAGGACCCGATGCTGGCCGCCTACCACGACGACGAGTACGGCTTCCCTTTGTCCCGGGACGAAGATTTCTTCGAGCGGCTGGTGCTGGAGATCAATCAGGCGGGGCTGAGCTGGCTGACGGTGTTGAAGAAGCGAAAAGCGCTGAGGGACGCCTTCGAGGGGTTCGATGTGGACCGCGTGGCGGCCTATGGCGACGAGGACCGAACGCGCCTCCTCGCGGACCCCGGCATCATCCGGAACCGGCTCAAGATCGACGCGGCCATCCACAACGCGCGGGTCATCCGGGAGATCCGGGCGGAACACGGTTCCTTCGAGGCCTGGTTGAACGGCCAGACCTGCGTTTCGCTGGACGAATGGGTGGCGGTGTTCAAGAAGACCTTCCGCTTCATGGGCCCCGAGATCGTCGGTGAATTCCTCATGAGCACGGGATATCTTCCCATCCACCACGACCCGGAGTGTTTTCTCGCCGGGGAAGGGCACCGGGTGGGCTAGCGGAAGTCCCTGTGCCGCCGGCCGTCCCCTTCAATCTTCTCCATCGTCCTCTTCGAGCAGTTTCCGTTCCCTGAGTTCCGACTCCAACTCGTCGAGACAGGACCGGAAGGATTTCCATGCTTCCGGGGACACGGTGATGCCCTTTCTGCTGGGGAGGAAATCGCCGTCGTTCTCGTAGTAGATCCGGATGTCGGCGTACTCGTTGCCGCGAAAGGACGTGATGGTGAAGCGGAACTCTTCCTGGCTGTTCTTCTGGAAACTGGCTACGACCTGGCTGTCCTCGGCCATGTATATACCTCGCGGAGCGGTAGATGGGCGTGCTGGACCACGATGTAAATATATACAACGTATACACGACGCACACCATGACATCCAAGCACCGTGTATACGATGAATATCATGACTCGATGATCAACATTGACCACCATTGGCAGGCCATGATAAGACATGTCCCCCTGCCCGTGTCAAGGAAAATTGGTCTTGTTTTCCCACCTTCCGTACCGTAAAATAATGCACGCGCGAGGTGTTCCCGGAGGATCGTCTTTCGTGAAAATCAGTACGATCTCGATTTTATGCATGCAGCGGGTTTACACAGGGGGTAGTCGATGGACTGGCGGGATGTATACGCGGACCGAATGGGACTCATTGGCGATACCGCGGTCATTGAGCTGCTCAAGCTGGCGGAACGGCCGGACGTGCTTTCCTTTGCCGGCGGCTTGCCGGACGACGCCACGTTCCCCATGGAGGCGATGAAGGAAGTCGCCGTCCAGGTCTTCGAAACGCACGGCAGCATGTCGCTGCAATACAGTCCCACGGCGGGTTACACGGCCCTGAGGGAGTGGATCGCCGGCCGCATGGGGCCCGTCGAGGGCGTGACCGCCACCGTGGACGACATTATCGTCACCACGGGCGGCATCGAGGCCATGGACCTCATCGCCAAGATGCTGCTCAACCCCGGCGACGTCATCGTCGTGGAAGCTCCCACCTACCTGACCGCGTTCTCGGTCTTCCGGTGCTACGACGTGGATTTCGTCGCGGTGGATATCGATGACGAGGGCATGCGCGTGGACCAGTTGGAAGTGCAACTAAAGGAACTGGAACGCCGGGGCAAGCGGGCCAAGCTGATTTACACCATGCCGACGTTTCAGAACCCGGGCGGCGTGACCATGCCCCTGGAACGGCGGCGCAGGCTGGTCGAACTCGCCGACCGGTACAACATCCCCATCTTGGAGGACCACGCCTACGCGGAACTGTACTTCGAAAACGCGCCACCGCCCTCGCTCAAGGCGCTGAATCCCGACGGCGTGCTGTTTGTCAGTACCTTCTCCAAGATCTTCGGGCCGGGTATCCGCCTCGGCTGGATCGCCGCGCCGCCGCCCGTCATCGCCCAGTTGTGCCAGGCGAAGCTGGGCAGCGACCAGTGTTCCAGCACCCTCGGGCAGCGCATCGTCTACGAATACGGCCGCCAGGGGCTGATGGACTCCCAAATCGTACTGTCCAGGGCGCTCTACCAGGCCAAGCGTGACGCCACCCTGGAGGCGCTGGCGGAGCACGCCCCGCCCGGCCTGACCTGGACCCGCCCGGACGGCGGGTTCTACGTGTGGTTGACCGCGCCCGAAGGGATCGACTCCACGGCGATGCTGGCCTGGGCCGTCGAGCATGAGAAGGTGGCCTACGTGGCCGGGCCCTCGTTCTACACCGACGGCCGCGGCGCGAACCAGTTCCGCCTGTGCTACAGTTTCCTCGACCAGTCGCTCATCGGCGAAGGGATCTCCCGGGTGTGCCGCTCGGTCGCGCACCACGTCGAACGGCGCCATCGAGACCGCATCGGCGTGTAGGGGCGCACCGCCCGCGCACTGGGGAAGACGCCGCGCCGCCTGGAAAGTGCCGCCCGTCCAATGGGGAGCGAATCATGTTCCGGCTCACTGAAGAACACGAAAAAAGGTTCCGGGAAGACGGCTACCTGATGGTGGAGGGGCTCTACGACGGGGAGGAAATGGAACTCCTCCTCAACGTGGGGCGTCTCGACGGGGAAAAGGCCTCGCTCGTCCGTGCCGCCGAGGATACCGAGGGCCGCGAAAGCAAGCTGTGGCTGACCTCGGACACGGACCGGGAGGACATCTACAACGCCATCTGCCACGGCCGGCGCATGGTCGACACGCTGGAACGGCTCATGGGCGACGAGGTCTACCTGTACCATTACAAGATGATGGTCAAGGAACCCCGCGTCGGCGGTGCGTGGGAGTGGCACCAGGACTACGGGTACTGGTACCACAACCAGGCGCTGTATCCCGACATGGCCAGCTGCTATATCGCGGTGGACCGGGCCCACCGGGGCAACGGCTGCCTCCAGGTCATCCGGGGTTCGCACCGCCTGGGCCGGATCGAACACGGCCGGTACGGTACCCAGGTGGGGGCTGACCCGAAGCGGGTGGAACTCGCACTGGAGCACCTGGACCACGTGTACTGCGAAATGTCGCCCGGCACCGCGCTGTTCTTCCACGCGAACGTGCTGCACCGTTCGGACCCGAACGAGAGCGACGACCCGAGGTGGAGTCTCATCTGCTGCTACAACACCCGGCACAACCCCTGCCTGGTCCGTCCCGGACACCCGTCCTACCGTCCCCTGGGCAAGTGGGACGACGGCCGGATCAAGGAGGTGGGACGCAGGCAGTGGGCGGAACTCGCCACCGCCGCTGAACCTGGCGCCGCCGCCGCTGAACCTGGCGCCTGATCCCCGGCCGCCGGTCCGGACCGCGGTTCAAGCGATTAATAGTTGCAAAATTGTGTTAAATACTCTATAGATATAGTACGTATGGCCGACGACGATGAAGTCAGCGCAGAACGTAATTTCCTCTACACTACAATGTGTCACTTTTTCATTCCACCACGATGGGATTTCCACGTGAAAGGAACAAGATCATGAAGCGGTTCACATCATACCTGTTGGCCTGTATGGTCGGCGCGTTCGGTCTGTACGGCTGCGGCGGAGCCGAAGATGCGAACATGGAAGAGGCGGCCATGGAAGAGGCGGCCATGGAAGAGATGGCCGCGGACGTTGCGATGATCAACGTCGAGGTCGCCAGCATCAGCGAGGAATTCGCCAACATCAACACGAACGCCACGAGCGATCAGTTGATGGAAGCCGGTTTCGCCGCGGACGGCTGGATTTCGGTGACCCATAACGAACAGACCCTCGTCATGCCCATGGTCACCGATTACGGCGACGTGGCCGAAGGCGCCTGGCTCGCCAGGTTCGACGAGGAGTCCGGCACGCTCCAGATCGCCATTAACGGCGGCAATGCGGCGACCGACATCGGCGCCGCGGTAGGCGACATGCTCCACGTCATGGCCGCCGATGCGCCTGAAATGGAAGAAGGCGAGATGGGCGAAGGCGAGATGGGCGAAGGCGAGATGGATGAAGGTGAAGGCGGCATGGACGACGAAGGCGCGGAAGAAGGCGACTCGGATGCGTCCATGGGCGGAGAGGAAGAAGCCACCACGCAGCCTGCCCAGTAAATTCCAAGGTCGGCGCGTGTAAAGCAACATGCCTTTACGCCCCAACATTCTCTGGTATTGCACGGATCAGCAGCGTTTCGACACCATCGGCGCGCTCGGCAATCCCCATGTGAGCACGCCGACGCTGGACGGGCTGGTGCGGGAAGGCGTCGCCTTTACCCACGCCTACTGCCAGAGCCCGATCTGCACGCCCAGCCGGTCGAGCTTCATGACGGGCATGTATCCCGGGCGGATCCACAACACCCGAAATGGCAACGGCGTCTTCGAGAATCCGCCGCCCCTGATCTCCAAACTGCTGGCGGACAGCGGGTACGACTGCGGCCTGGTGGGCAAGTTCCATCTCCAGAGCGCGGGGAAGCGCACGGAACCCCGCATGGACGACGGCTACCGGTACTGGCGCTTCAGCCACGCGCCGCGGGACGACTGGCCGGAAGGGCATGACTACGCCGACTGGGTGCGCGAGCGCGGCGGCGATCTCGACGCCCTTCGTGCGAGCGAGGACCGGGTCCCGCCCGAGTTCCACCAGACAACCTGGGTCACCGAGTGCGCCCTGGCGTTCATCAACGAGCGCCGGGCGCCCGGCGAGCCCTGGATGCTGACGCTCAACCCCTACGATCCCCACCCGCCGTTTATCCCGCCCCGCGTCTACGCCGACCAGTTCGATCCGGCCGACATGCCCGGTCCCCAATTCCGCCCGAGTGATTTGGCCCAGCAGGATGAACTCAGGGAGGTGTTCTTCCAGTCCGAGGCCCGGCACCCGGCAAGCTTCGACGGCAAGAAGCAACAGGCCCTCTACTACGCCATGATCCGGCAGATCGACGACCAGTTCGGCCGTATCCTGGGCGAACTCGAACGCACCGGACAGCGGGAGAACACCGTCATCATCTTCACCAGCGACCACGGCGAATGCCTGGGCGACCACGGGCTCCTGTGGAAGGGGTGCCGGTTCTACGAAGGCCTCGTGCGCGTACCGCTGATCTTCTCCCACCCCGGCCACATGAAGTCGGACTTAAGGAGCGGCGCGCTGGTCGAACTGATCGACATGTCTGCGACCATGCTGGATATCGCCGACGTAGAGGTGCCCGAGGATTTCCAGGGCCACAGCCTGCTGCCCATTCTGAACGGCACGGTGGATCCGGGGTACCACCGTTCCTTCGTCCGCAGCGAGTATTTCGACGCCGTCCCCAACGATACGCAGGACTATGCGACCATGTACCGGAACGAAAGGTACAAGCTGGTGCTGTACCACACCCACGGCAAGGGCGAGCTCTACGACCTGGCCAGGGACCCCTGGGAGTTCGAGAATCTGTGGGACCATCCCGACCATAGAGATTTACGGGGCGACCTGTCCCTGGAGGCTTTCAACGCCACCATGATCCAGGACATCGACCCGGGCGGCTCCCTGATCGCCGGAACGTGACCGCGCGCCCGGACGCCGCGCGCCGTGCCGCGCTCAGCCACGCCCCTGGATACCGCGCGCCAGGATACCGTGCCGTGTTGCGCGCACCCGACGAACCCGCTCCGGAGGACACCGGATGATCGTCGACAGAACCCGGCTGGAAGAGATGGAGGAACGCACTCTCGCGCCCTATGCCGTGAAGAGCAGCGCGAGCCGGGGCCGCAGGCATCCCGAGGAGGAGGCGCCGTGGCGGACGCCCTTTCAGCGGGACCGCGACCGGATCGTGCATTCCAAGTCCTTCCGCCGGCTGGAATACAAGACCCAGGTCTTCGTCTACCACGAGGGCGACCACTACAGGACACGCCTTACCCACACCATGGAGACGGCGGGCGTTTCCGAGACGATCGCGCGGAACCTCGGCGCCAACCAGGACCTGGCGGCCGCCATCGCCCTGGCCCACGACCTGGGCCATCCCCCCTTCGGCCACTGCGGCGAGGATGCCCTCGACGGCCTCATGAAGCACTGCGGAGGGTTCCAGCACAACCGGCAGAGCCTGCGCATCATCGATCAGCTCGAATGGCGCTACCCGTCCTTCCAGGGCCTCAACCTGACCTGGGAGACGCGCGAGGGCATCGCGAAGCACAATGCCCCGCACGGCTTCGACGAGGAGGATTTCCAGCCCGGGAAGTTCGCCTCGGTGGAGGCCCAGATCGTCAACGTCGCCGACGAGATCGCCTACAATTCGCACGACCTGGACGACGGCGTGAGCGCGGGTATCCTCAGCCTGGACCAACTCACCGAACTGGAGATCTGGGACGGGGCGATCCGCGAGGAGATGGAGAAGGTCCGGGACCTCGATCCCACGCGCAAGCGGTACCGGATCATCCGCGCGCTCATCAACCAGATGATCATGGACGTGGTCAGGACGACCCACGAGAACCTGGAACGCCACGGCGTGCAGTCACCGGACGAAGTGCGCACGCTCGACGTCCCCGTGGTGGACTACAGCCCTTCCATGGCCGGGAAGAACCAGCAACTCCGCGCATTCCTGATGGAAAACTTCTACCGGCACTACCGGTTGATCCGCATGTCCCGCAAGGCGACCCGGTTCATCGAAAGCCTCTTCAACGAGTACACCGCCGACGAGCGCCAGCTTCCCCCGACCGGTGTTCCGCACGGCGAGGACGAGCCGCTCGAGCGCAGGGTCTGCGACTACATCGCCGGGATGACGGACCGCTACGCCCTGCGGGAATACGAGCGTCTCTTCGATCCCTACGAGCGCGTCTGACCCTGATTTTCCTTGATTTTCGAGGTGGATTTACTATCTTAAACGCGGCGGAAATCGGGGAAATCACCCGGTGGACCGCCGGTCCGATTGGGGGGTCGTTCAAGGGTAGGACACATGGCTCTGGACCATGGAATCGGGGTTCGAATCCCTGCCCCCCAGTGTACATTCCCGCCGGAGAGCCAGGATGTAGATGCCGGCGGCACGGCTGTATCGCGGCCCGGTGGCTTGACGCCAGCGGGTGAAAGGCGTATATTTTACGAAAGAAACGTGGCGGTATCGTCTAGTGGTTAGGACGGGTGGTTCTCAGCCATCAAACCGGGGTTCGATTCCCCGTACCGCTATATAACTCGAGTCCCAGTCGATCAAGTTAAGAGATACCGCAGGATGGCGAATACGATGGCGCTGAACACAACCACACCGGACAGCACCACGGTCAGGATAAAAGACTTCGTGGCGACGTGATTCAGCTTCTCCTCGATCTTCCCCAGCCGCACCCATATGCTTCCGGCTCCGTGGTACAGATCCCCTTCGATGCGATTTATGGACCGCTCGAATTCCGTGGTGGGATTGCGACGTTGTGTTTTATCTTTGTTCTCGCTCATATGTTGACCTTGTCCTGCCTTCTTTTGATCTAGTCCTGCGGCTCGTTCTTCCGATCTCATCGTTCCCCATTTATCACTATCCATCTCTCGAGCTACGCTTCTGCGTGGTTCACCTCGATTCCCGCAATAGGCCAGCTGGATAACGACCCCACCCGTCCGGCGCCGATCACCTGAGTAACTCCCGGCCGGTCGCCAGCGGTCATCCCCTGGTCAGGATTTCGGCGCATAATACGATCAGGCCAAAGGTTCCCAGTAACGTAAGTATAAGCCAGATGATGAACCAGGCCCGCAGCAGATTCCGAATGCTCTCCAGGATAGTCAATTCCGTGTCCGGAAGCTCGAGATCCCTACTCATCTACCTTCTCCCCGCAATGCACGCTATGATGGAACTCACCGTGTTTTCGGTCGCACTTGACACCGAATGTTACCCGGATTCATAAACTCGACGCACGCCTTGAGCATTCGACATAACACACCGGTCACAACCATAATAGTATATCGGTCGTTATACAAACAAAGAAAATAATTCGTTATGTGATATAAACGTGAGTATTGTAGTAATTATTTGTGATATTTCGTGATGGCAGGCGGGAAACCGTCATTGGCAAAAGGCAGTCACGATCATTTCGCATTGGGATCGGCATGCACACTGCCCCGCGGAGAACCTCCTGCGCGCGCGTACGGTCGCACGGTCGCTACTGGGGAGAGGACCCCGCGCTCGCAAGAAAACGACCGGCACAAGGTCCGTCATTGAAGCGGTGCGAATAGGGGAATAAACAGAGCGGTCAGGCTAAACGCAGGCTACAGGAAGGGTAGATCTGAGGCAATATGGGGAAACGTATCTAGCGCGGCACCATTAACTGGAAGCGGAAGCGGTCGATGCGGTGTCGTCGCTCGTTCGAAGCTCTTCTTCGGTACACCAGATCAATTCGAGCGACTGGACCACCTTTTCGAACTGTTCCAGGTCCCATTGGTCGGACGCCTTCAGGGCCCTGGTCTTGATGTGCTCCCAGAACATATCGGTCGCCACCCGGCCGTTCTTGGTAAGTTCACACTTTACGACTCTCCGGTCGTTCGGGTCCGAATCCCGCTGAACCAACTGCTTTTTCACCAGGCGGTCCACGATGGTCGTGGTCGTGGAAAGGCCGCTGCCCAGGGAGCCGGCCAACTGGCCCATCCTGAGCGGACCCGCGTGCTCGAGCAGGATCAGCGTCTTGACCTGGGGCACGGTCATGTCCAGTCCCTGCCACTCATCCAGTCTAGCGATATACGTCAAACGGCACAGGTTTCTCACCACGGACACGTAGCGATCGGAAAGCTCTCTCAGGTTGTTGATCTGCACGACGCTCACCTTCGTTAAATCACCGTATCATACGAGGAAACAGGGAATGCCATTCACTTTCAACGCGATACGCAATTCTACGCAACAAACAGTGCTTCTGTCAAGCAATATCAAGCGTTTCGTGAAATCGGAGGACGAGTTTGTGATGAGAAAATCACACAAGAAACGGAAACAGGTACTAAACCAATAATACTAAACAAAAATAATATTATATAAAATACAGTTGTATTTAATATCAGTATTTAGTAGTGACAAATATCTCTATCCGGCATTCAATCGATCCAGATCACCGTTTAAACGTGAATTTGGTAGTTATTATAGCACAAAAGTCCTTCTGTTATCATACTGTTAAAAGATCAATTAAAATGATAATGAAATGTACTATAAACGAAATTAATACCTCCATCAGATAGTTGATAAAACCTGTCTAATCTGCTAAAAAATGTGTGTGTGAATTGTGCAACAATACTGACAACCCGCTAAGTAGGGCATTATACTCATGAGGATATTTCAAGTATCAGAGGGTGATGGACATCGTAATCAGGATGGAACAGCGAAACGGCAAAGGGTTGTCGGGCAGATCACCTTATTTTTCACCTCGCCGGCAGGAACTGGTAAGTACGTCTTTCCCCACGTCAGGTATCCACACGTTATCCACACCTGATTCACTTACCGCACCGTGAGTTATCCACATCTTATCAACATCCACGTATTGGCCAGGTTGGCGGCAGGCTGCTACCTCGGCCTGAACTGTTCGGTCAGCTTCTCCGCCCAGGCCCGGTTCGCGTCGATCGTTCGACCGGCGTTGTGCGGCGTATGCACGACGTTGTGGCGCCCAAGCAGCGGATCGCCGGGCGGCAGAGGTTCAACGTCCCACACGTCCGCCGCCAGGCTCAGTTCGTCGGCCAGGACCCTCCGCCGGATTGCTTCCATGTCGCAGATCAGGGCCCGGGTCACGAGCACCACGAGGCACCCGCGGAGCAGCGCGTCGATGTGTCCGGCGCCGACCAGGCCGTGCGTGGATTCGGTGAGCGGCACCATGGGTGCGAAGACCTCCGCATCCGAGACCAGCTGGTCCAGATGGTAGACCCGGCGCGCGCCGGCGCGGTGAAAACCCGGTTCCGTGGCGTAAGGGTCCCAGGCCGCCACTTCGGCCCCCAGCATGGACGCGAAGCTCGCGTACCGGCTGGCGATGTTGCCGGCCCCCACGATCCGCACCCGCTTGCCGGCCAGCGTGCCGCTCGCGAAGGCGGGATCGTCGCCGAACTGCTGGCCCCGCGCCCCGGGCATGCCCCGTCCGCCGGGCGGTTCGTAGTCCCAGGGCGCCTGTCCGTCGATGATCTCCCGGTGCAACTGGGGGATCCGCCGTAATCCGCACAGCGTCAGCGCCAGGCCGAATTCCGCCACGGACTGTGCCCAGTACCCCTCGCTCGGATGGTCGTATACGGTGACGCCGGCTTCGGCCAGGTACGCGCCGCACTCCTCGTCCGGTCCCCGGCCGTAAGCGGCCTGGAAAGTCGCTTCCTCCAGCGCGCCGAACTTCCGTAGACATTCGACGGTCACCGGCATGCCGAGGGTGGCCAGCCTCGTCACGCTTCCCGCACGGTCCGCAAGTCCCGCGTCCGCCACGACCTCGTGCAGGGGCCGGTCGTCCCCATGCGCCGGGCGGATCAGTTCGGCTTCGTTCCAGAGGGTATGGAAATGGTCTGCGGCAAAGGGCCATACCCCGTCGAAGTCGGGATGAACGACGATCAGATCGCCCATGTGGATATTCCTCCGAGGTAAAAAACATAATAAGAAACGAGAATGCGAAAACACCCAGCGACTAACCTTTTATAACGGGCATTCATCGAGGTGGCAATGGTCAGAGAACGGCCGCCATGGTTATCCTTGAACTATCCACAACGGAGGCTTAAATTGAATAAACCACAAGAACTTGATCACATCGATGATATCGATCAAAGGGTATCGGCCCTGGAGTCGGATGTGGACGCGATCAAAACAAACTACGAGGGCCTGACCGGCACGTTGAACAAATCATTTGCCAGGGTCTCCGATGATGTGCGGGAAATCCGGGATATGATTGCCCGGGTGATCGCATATTCCAATGAACGATTCCAATCTATAGATGATAGGTTACTGTCCATGGATGGCAAAATCCAATCCATGGATTCCAAGATACAGTCTTTGAACGACAAGATGGATGACAGAATACAGTCCATGGATGACAAGATGGATGACAGGATGCAGTCCATGGAAGACAAGATGGAAGACAGGATGCAGTCCATGGATTCCAAGATACAGTCTTTGAACGACAAGATGGATGTCAGGATGCAATCCCTGGATGACAAAATACACTCCACACGCGACGATTTGGAAAAAAGCTTCAGGAATGACCTGCGCGACTTCCGCAGGGAAATCAAAGAGGATGTACGAGACAGCTTCAATGGGTTCAGATGGACCATGGGGATTATCGTTGCACTCGCTGTGGCGGTGATGAAACTGTGGCCATAGGCAGATCTGCGATTTTCGACGCTGGTGATGCCCGGTCGATCCGGGTTTGCCCGCTTGCTCAGATGCGATATGAAATGATGCGAGACCTGTGCATACTTGCGGGAAGATGGCTTGCCTTCGCCCTGCTTCCCCTGACGCTGTCCGGATCAGTCTTCGCACAGCCCATAGAACAGATGCGATCCGACCACTTGCTGAAAGTAGACTTGCTCTACATAGGCGCCCATCCCGATGATGAAAGCGGGGTCACGGCCACTTTCGCGCGCGAGGTCCTCGACGGCGGCGCGAAGGCGGGCATCGTGCTCATCACGCGCGGCGAAGGCGGCGGCAACGCCATCGGCCGGGAACTCGGGCCCTCGCTCGGCATACTCCGCGAGGCCGAGATCCGCCGGTCCGCCGCCGAGTACGGCGTGGACCTGGTCTATTTCCTGGACAAGACCGATTTCTTCTACACGCTGAGCGACCAGGCCACCTACGACGTGTGGGGCTACGAGGACACGCTGGGCAGGGTCGTCCGGATGGTCCGCCTGCTCCGGCCGGACGTCATCGTGACCATGTGGCCCGGCCCGGGCACCCACGGCCATCACCAGGTGGCGGCCCGCCTCGCCACGGAGGCCTTCACCGCCGCGGCGGACCCCGAACAGTTTCCGGAGCAGATCGAGGACGAGTACCTGCGCACCTGGCAGCCGGCGAAACTGTACTACAATGCCCGCCGGCTGGGTGCCATCTTCATTCCAACAGGCGACATCTCGCCCAGCCGTTTCATGAGCTACGCGGAGATCAAGTCCCTGGCCCTGCGCAATTTCCGTTCGCAGGGTTTCGACCGTCGGGCCACGGTGCCGCCGCGCGGGGCCGGGGCGGAGGCGTTCATGCTGGTCAAGACCCTCGTGCCGCCATCGCCGACAGGCCTCAAGACCCTCCTCGGCGGACTGGAGGGGCCGCGCGACAGCAGTATCGTCCTGGGCACGCCGCCTTCGACGGAACCGCTGTCCATCGGCATGGTGCCCCGTTCGGACATCGTCCGCTACCGCCGCTGGGCCGCGGAGCACCAGGTATCGTGGGTCGCGGACCTGTTGCCCGCCGCGCTGTCTATCGGTTCGGGCATGACCGGTACCCTGGAAGCGGAGGTCGTCAGCCGGATCCCCGAGGGGGCGTCGGGCCGGGTAAGGCTCGATCTTCCCGATGGGTGGGCGGATGGTCCCCTGCAGGCGGACTACGAGGTGTCGGGCCGCGGCGAGTCGACGGTCTCCTTCACCGTGCGCGTGCCGGATGACGTGGTGCAGGGCAGCTACCCGGTGCGGCTGTCGGCGGCCCCGTCCGACCCGACCGTCCCGTCCGATCCGGCAGGCCAGGCCGGCCAGGCTGGGCCGACCGTTGAGAACAGCGGCATGATCGACGTGCTGCCGGTCATGGATCTTCCACCCGCGGCGGGTCCCATGGAGATCGACGGTGACCTCGCCGATTGGGCGGGTATCGAGCCCCATGCCATCCCGTCGGACCACATCTGGTCGGGTTCGCTGCCGGGCGGCGACGACGACTGCAGCGCGGTGTTCCGCGCAGCCTACGACGCGGCAAACCTGTATGTTGCCGTGGACGTGCGGGACGACGCGGTGGTCTGCAACATTGCTCCGGACGACATCAAGGGACACTGGCGGTCCGATGCCGTGGAGATCTGCGTCGACCCCTCCGGCCGGAGCGACAACACGTTGACGGTCTTCAAGGCGGGCATCTTTCCCGGAACCACGGCGGGACGCGAACCCAGGGCGGCCAGGGACGCCGACGCGCGCCAGGGCGTGATCGAGAAGACGGCGCCGGGCATGCGCGTGGCGTCCAGGTTCACCGAAACCGGCTACGTGATCGAGACCGCCATCCCCTGGGCCGACATGCCGGGCGGCGCGCCGCCGCGGACAGGCGAGACCATCGGCTTCAACGTGGTGATCTACGACGGCGACGAGACCGATGCCGGTCCCGGGACCAACATCGGCAAGGCCCGGCTGGCCTGGTCCTACCGCCCGTCCGCCCAGGCCCTGCCCTACTACTATGGCCGGGCCGTGGTCCGGTAGGCCGCCGACCGACTCAGAAGGGAATCGCATTGAACCGCGACGACGCGCTCGCTTTGCTGCATGAGCATACAAAGACGGACAGTCTGAGGAAGCACGCCCTCGGTGTGGAGGCGGCCATGCGCCACTACGCCAGGAAGTACAACGAGGACGAGGAGAAATGGGGCATCGTGGGCCTGCTGCACGACTTCGACTACGAAGCCACGCCCGACCCCAAAGACCATCCCATGCGCGGTGCGATGATCCTGGAGGAGCAAGGCTATCCCGAAGACGTCATTTACGCCATCAAGTCCCACGCCACCTACCTCGGCCTCGAACGGCGCAGCCTGATGGACAAGACGCTCTTCGCCGTGGATGAACTCGTGGGTTTCATCACCGCCGTCGCCCTCGTGCGTCCCTCCGGAAGCGTGCACGAGGTGAAGGTGAAATCCGTGCGCAAGAAGATGAAGGCCGTCGCCTTCGCCCGCGCCGTTTCCCGCGAGGACATCGTCGAAGGAGCCGAAAGCCTCGGCCTTGATCTGGGCGATCACATCGCCAACGTCATCGAAGCCATGCAGGGTGAAGCGGCTGCGCTGGGTCTCGCCGGGTCCTAGCCGGGTCCTGGCCTGCGCATGGACGGTTCGGCGCACAGGTTGCATCCGCATTCGGGAAGTATCTTGTGACGCTCGGAATCCTCATGATCGCACCGTGGGACCGTCGCCCCAAACCCTTTGACTTCCGGGTGATTCAGGTGTAGTTTTCAGGGTCCATTCAGCTGCCTTTCTACCCGCCTTCAACGCGGACTCACCGGTCATGGATGCTGGCAAGGAAGCCCTGGAAACGGCCCGTAAAGCATGGGAAGAGCATAAGCTGAGGCCGGCACTGGAACGGCTGCCCGAACGCAGCGACCGTTTCGAGACCGGCTCCGGCATTCCCGTGAAGCGGCTGTATACGCCCGAGGACACGGCGGACATCGATCCGGACGCCGATATCGGCATGCCGGGGGAGTATCCCTTTACGCGGGGCATCCGCCCGACCATGTACCGCGGCCGGCTCTGGACGATGCGGCAGTACGCGGGATTCGGTTCGGCCGAAGAGACCAATGCCCGTTACCGGTACCTCCTTTCCCAGGGGCAGACCGGACTTTCCGTGGCCTTCGACCTGCCCACCCAGATCGGCTATGATTCCGATCATCCCATGGTGGCCGGCGAGGTGGGCCGCACGGGCGTGGCGATCTCCACGATCGACGACATGCGGACCCTCTTCGATGAGATCCCGCAGGAGTCCGTCAGCACTTCACTCACCATCAACGCCACGGCCACGGTGCTCGTGGCGCTCTACGCGGCCGTGGCCGAAGAGCGCGGCGTACCGTTGGAACGGCTTGCAGGCACGGTCCAGAACGACATCCTGAAGGAATACATCGCGCGGGGCACCTTCATCTACCCGCCCGGTCCCTCCCTGCGCCTGGCCACCGACCTGATCCGGTTCTGCGCCGGCAGCATGCCGAAATGGAACCCCATCAGCATCAGCGGGTACCACATACGGGAAGCGGGCGCCACGGCCGTGCAGGAGGTCGCCTTCACCCTCGCCAACGGGCTGGGGTACGTGAAGGCGGTCATGGACGCCGGGATGGACGTCGATGCCTTCGCGCCGCAGCTTTCCTTCTTCTTCAACGCCCACAACCAGTTCTTCGAAGAGGTGGCCAAGTTCCGCGCGGCCCGGCGGCTCTGGGCCCGGATCATGCGGGAACGGGTGGGAGCGAGGAACCCGCGGTCCTGGCAGCTCAGGTTCCACACCCAGACCGGCGGTTCGACGCTGACCGCTCAGCAACCCGAGAACAACGTGGTGCGGGTGGCGCTCCAGGCCCTGGCGGCGGTGTGCGGCGGCACGCAGTCGCTTCATACCAACAGTCTCGACGAAGCGCTCGCCCTGCCTTCCGAATCGGCGGCGACGCTGGCCCTGAGGACGCAGCAGGTGATCGCGCACGAGACCGGGGTGGCCGACACGGTGGACCCCTTTGCCGGGTCCTATTTCGTGGAAGCGCTGACCGGCGAGATCGAGGAGGCGGCGAAAACGCACCTGGAACGCATCGACGAATACGGCGGCGCCCTGGGCGCCATCGAGGCGGGCTATCCCCAGGAGGAGATCAGCCGCAGCGCTTATGCCTGCCAGATGGCCGTCGAGCGGGAAGAGCAGGTCATCGTGGGGGTGAACCGTTTTACCGGCGGCGATGAGGAGGGGCCGGCGCCTTTTCCCATCGATCCCGCCATCGAGGCCCGCCAGGTGGATCGGGTGCGCGCTTTCAAGAAGGCGCGGGACGGCCGGGCCGCGGCGCAGGCGCTCGAGGCGCTCGAATCGGCGGCCCGCACGCAGGACAACCTGATGCCGCTGATCATCGATGCCGTGCGCAGACGGGCCACGCTGGGTGAGATCTGCGATACGCTCCGCGGGGTCTTCGGAGAGTACCGGCGTCCAGAGCGGTTTTGAGGCAAGGCTCGAGCGGTTCAGAGGCGCGTCCGGAACGGTTTTGAGGCGGCCAGCCGCACTGCCGGCCGCATGAAGGAGAGGTCGCATACCATGTCGAGAAGACCCTCGAAGAAGCCTGCCGGGACCGACCTGAATGCCGGAGTCGAGAGGTCCGGTCAGTCGCCTCAGGCCGCCCGCGTCGCCCACATCGGGATCGCCGTGCGCGACCTGGACGAGGCGCTGCGCCTGTACCACGAGACCCTCGGGCTGCCGCTGCACGGCCGGGAGTCCGTGGCGAGCGACGGTGTCAACGTGGCCTTCCTTCCCGCTGGAGATACCGAGCTGGAACTGCTGGAGGCGACGGACCCGGCGAGTCCTGTGGCCCGTTTCATCGAGAAGCGCGGGGAGGGCATCCACCATATCGCCCTGGAAGTCGACGACGTGGCGGAAACGCTGAAGAACCTGCGCGACCACGGATACCGGCTGATCGACGAGGAACCGCGAACCGGGGCGGGCGGCGTCCGGGTCGCCTTCGTGCATCCCCGGAGCTCGAGCGGCGTACTGATCGAACTGTGCGAGAAGAGCGGGAAAGGCCGGTCGTGACCGCCGTAACTTTTACTTGACAACGTGGGACAGTCCTTCTTATTTAGTTAGAATTGAAACTACAGTAAACCGGGCCTCATGGATTCCTGCGATCTCCCGTTTGGCCGCTATGGATCGAAGCCGATTCCGCAGAGGGCTGGACAGTGCGGCATTCGGCCATTGAACCAGCCGATGAAGTTATGTACAACAATGTCCGTAGGCGCCCGCTCGGTGGATTCCGTTTCACCCGCGTATGATCCGTATTACGTCATTTCGGCAGGCACTCGGTTACGTGGTCGCGCTGGCGATGTGCGTATCCGGCGTACTGGTCCTGACCGGCTACATCCTGCGGGTGTTCATTCAGACGGAACAATTGAGACTGGTTTTCGGCAGCGTGCTTATTCTCTATGGGGTCTTCCGGTTCGTGTCCGCCTATTACACGGATAAGCGGAACGAGGAGACCCGCTCCATTCTTGAGGACGATTCATGGAGAGGTTCGGGGTCCACTTCCGATTAGCGTTTTCCGGTGCGGCCCTGTTGTTTTTCATGACGGGTTGCGGCCAACCCGACGAAACGGCCACCCGGGGTTACCTCAAGGTGTCCAGCGCCGAGGTCGCCTTCCCGTACATCGAGAGTTCGGCGGTCAAGTACGAGCAGGTCTACAACGAAGCCTTCATCGACGTGGGCAAGACGACCTCCCGTGAAGCGCTGGTCGACCTTTCCGAGGGACGAAGCCGCCTGGCGGTGTTGTCCCGCGAACCCAATGAATCCGAGGTCGAAGCGCTTTCGGCCGGAGAAGCGGACTTCATTACCCGGACGGTCGCCCACGACGCGTTGGCGGTTATCGTCCACGGCGACAATCCCGTCGAGGACCTGACGGTTGGGCAGCTTAAGGACATCTACACCGGGAAGATCACCAACTGGCGTGAACTGGGCGGCAAGGACATGGCGATCCGCCCCCTGGTCCGCGACCGGAATTCCGGGACGTACGAGGTTTTCGGGGACGTTGTGCTCGAAGGCGCGGAATACGGCGCCAACGTGTATCCCTGCAGCACGATGGCCGCCCTGGCAAGCATCGCGGGCGCCTATCCGGGCACGATCGGGATCACGGGACTTCTGATCACGAACTCGTCCCGTTCCACGGCTACGATGGCCTATTACAAGACGATTCGGATCGCCGAGGACGAAGACGGTCCCTATCTGCTGCCCACGCAGCACAAACTGCTCTTCGAACCGAACAACGAGCGCAAGAAGCTCTATCCGCTCCGGCGGCCCCTGGTGTTGTGCTACTTCAAGCGGTCGTCGATGGAAGTCAACCTGGTATCGGGATTCGTAACCTTTCTAACGGCGGTCAAGGGACAGCAGATCGCAATAGACGAAGGCGTCGTTCCGGCGACCATGCCGGTCCGGACGGTCAAACTGCAGTAACAAGGCTCGCAAGAGCATCGGGAGGTATCCAACATGTGGATCGCAGGTGTGAACCGCAGGATAGGCAAAGGCGCCCTGTTCGTACTCGGTGCGCTGCTGCTGGTCAGCCTGGTCAGCCTTGCCGGGCTGGCCGGTACGCCGGCCGTGGCGAACGCGCAGAGCGTGGACGCCGCCCGGGCGGCCTACGACAGCGGGGATTACGACCAGACCGTTGCCATACTACGGGACGTGCTCAGCAACGGGAAGAAGAACACGGACGCCCACTACCTGCTCGGCCTGGCGCTCAAGCGGCAGGGCCACCTCGACGAGGCGTACTCCGAATTTCTGATCTCCGTCGACCAGCAGAAGAAGAACCACGACGCCCGCTTCGAACTGAGCCTGCAGGAGATCCGCATGGGCCGGTTCGAGGACGCTCAGAAGTCGATCGAGGAAGGCCTTAAGCGTACCAAGGACAGGGACGCGCGGTTCTTCTACGCCCAGGGCCAGCTCGCCATCGCGCAGGAGGATCTGCGGAGCGCCGAAGTGCAGTTCACCCGGGCGCGCAGCATCGATGCGCAGAACCCGCTGTACGTTCGGGGACTGGGAGACGTTTACGAAGCGCGCAATGTGTGGGGTCTCGCAATTTCCAACTACCGGCAGGCCCTCGCCATGGAGCCCGATTCCCCGGATGCGGCCATGATCCACTACCGGATCGGACAGCTGCATTTCAAGGCGCGCCAGTGGAACGAGTCCTATGCCGCGTACCAGCAGGCGTCGGAACTCGATCCCACCTTGGTGGACGCCTGGTACCAGCAGGGATTTATCCAGTACGTCGCCACGCGGTATCCGCTCGTTGTCGAACCGCTCGAAAAGTACGTTGCACTGAATCAGTCTAATGCCGAAGCCTATTTCATGCTGGCCGAGTCCTACAACAAGACGCAGCGGATCAAGATGGCCGTGCCCCACTACATGAAGACCATCGAGCTGGACCCGGGCCGGGTCGAAGCCTATCTGCCGATGGGGGACGGGTTGGTCGCCGACGGCCGGTACATGGAGGCGGTCGAGGCCTATAAGGAAGCCGTGACGCAGAATGCGGACAACGCGGAGCTGCATTTCAGCCTGGGCTGGGTCCAGACGCAGCCGGAGGTGGGACAGTACGACGAGGGCATCGTCAACCTGAAGAAGTCCATTGAACTGGACGGCTCGTCGGAGAAGCCCTACATCCAGCTGGCGCTCGTCTATTTCGACCAGGAAAAGTACGGAGAGGCCATTCCGGTCCTCGAAGAGGCCATCAAGGTCAATCCCACCGACCAGAACCCCTACGCTTACTATGGACGCGCGTACATAGAGCAGGGGCAGTATACGCAGGCCGTGACGGCCGTCAAAGCCGTGCTGGAGCCCGCGATTCAGGCCTCAGAGGACGAGCGGACCCGGATTACGCTGAGCAACGTGTACTATAACCTCGGCAGGGAAATCTACGGCGCCTCCCGCGAGGCCGAGCGCGACCAGCGGCCCGCGATCTACGCGGCTTCGCTGGATATGTACCGGGCGAAGGTCGCCCACGACAGCACGAACTACTCCGCCTTTCTGAACATGGGCATCGCCGGCCTGGTAGCCCAGGATGGCGTGGTAGCCCGTGACGCCCTGCTCAAGGCCCTGGGCCTGCGGACCGCGGAAGGCGAGGAGGACCCGACGACTATTCTCCAGCCATTGAAGTTCCTGGGAACGGCCTATCTCATCCTGGAGGATTACAGCAACGCGCGCACGACGTTCCAGCGTGTGCTGGAAATCGATCCCACGGATCACGAAGCCCATTACCGGCTGGGGTTCGACAGGGTACTGAACGAAGACTGGGGCGCCGCCATCGGCCAGCTCCGCAAGGCCATCGAGTTGAAACCGGACGAGGCGTCCTACCATCTTCTGCTCGCCCAGGCCTACACGAACTCGCAGCAACTCGCTCCGGCGATCCGACATTACCGGGAGTGCCTTAAGCTGGATCCGAACAATGGAAGGGCGCGCGAGCAGTTGAATACCGTACAGGCGATCTACGAGCAGTTGCAGGGAGGATGATTGGCCTGGATTGCCGGGCGAACCGAAATCGACGAATCGAAACAGAGTATCCGGACATTGACATTTGGGAAGACGAGCCTGTTTTCAGGCGACACTCAGGACACGGATGGAAAGGTGGTGGTGAAGGAAGGCGTTTGTCCCGCCTGCTAAAAGAGGACGCGTTACGACACGTACGTTACGAACAAGATAGTTTCTTGGTTTATACGGCAGGGATTATATCACACTAGAGATGATTGTTTCGCTGCTACGTTCACGATCGCAAGTGCACAAAGTCTAAGGAGAATCTGATATGCGGCCAGGCGCCTTTATCATGATCATCATCGTCCTTTGCTTTATTGTTTCATGGATCATCTTCGAGTTCTTTCTGCCACAGTTCGTAAAGGACGGCGGATATGTGGTCATCGGCCTCATGGTGCTCACCATGCTGGACATCACCTTCATCATCGAGCGTTCGCTGACGCTGAAGAAAGCCCGTGGCAAGCGGCCGCAGGTGGCTTTTCTCAAGGATGCCATGGCCGCGATCCGCAACAACGACATCAAGCGCGCGGTCAACCTGTGCAACTCGCAGCAGGGCACCATGGCCAACGTGTTGCGGGCCGGTCTCGAGCGTTTCGATTCCATCGCCGAGGAGAACCTGACGAGTGATCGGCAGGTGCAGGAGATCAAGCGGGCTTTCGACGAAGCCAACGCCCTCGAGACCCCGCTTCTCGAACGCAACCTGATCGCGCTGCAGACCATCGCGACCATAGCCACCCTGGTGGGGCTGCTCGGGACGACGATCGGCATGATCCGGGCCTTCGCCGCCATGGCCAACGAAGGCGCGCCGGACGCCATCCAGCTCGCGCTGGGTATCTCCGAAGCGCTGATCAATACGGCGGGCGGCCTGGCCGCGGCCATCATGGGTATCGTAGCGTACAACTACTTCGTCAACAAGGTGGACATGTTCACCTACGCCGTGGACGAAGTGGCACAGGAAGTCCTGGCCATTCTTACCGGCCGGGCCTAATCGGACGGCGTTAAGGCGTTAAGGAGTCTTTGATATGGCGCACGGAAAACACAAGCCGGTCTTTATCGACATGACGCCGATGGTGGATATCGCCTTCCTGCTGCTCATCTTCTTCATGGCCACGACGCAGTTCAAGGCCCCCGAATCGATTCCCATCCTGCTTCCGGAGTCCCATTCGGCCATCAAGCTGCCCGAATCGGACGTGGTGATCCTGACCGTCGGACCGAAGCCGGATAATGCGTTGTACTGGCGGCTGGAACCCCAGCCCGAAGTAGGGATCGAGATGTCGGATATGGAGAAGGCGCTGGTGGAGGCGCGCATCAGGAACCCCCGTCTGCGTATAGCCATCAAGGCGCACAAGGACGCCGAATTCGGCGTCATCAGCGACATGATGGAGATCCTCCAGAAAACGAACAACACCCGGTTCAACCTGGTCACGAACTTCGAGGACGATACGGAATCGTCGGACGACGAGCCGACCAGCCTCAGGCCGGTGAACCACGACATGGTAAGGAGGTGATGACACATGGCAGCCGTCCAGGGCACTCAGAAAGCCAGCGACAGGAATAAGGAAGGTGCTAAGAAGAAAAAGCCCCGCAACCAGGTTTTCATTGACATGACGCCCATGGTGGACATCGCATTCCTCCTGCTCATCTTCTTCATGGTCACCACGGTATTCAGGGCGCCGCAGACCATGGAGCTCAACATTCCGCCGGACAAGGACGACAAGGTCGAGATCGCGGAATCGAACGTGCTGCTGATCTACATGCTGGACGACGACCGCATGTTCTGGCAGATCGGCCGGGACATGACGCCGGAGGAGTTGACGCTGGATGACGTCCAGGAATTCATCAAGGAGAAGGAAGTGGAGAACGCCGATATGCACGATGGCGAATCCAAGCTGGTGACCCTGGTGATGATCCAGCGCACGAGTCCCTACGAACAGATGGTCAACGTCATGGACGAACTTCAGTTGGGCGCCATCGACCGTTTCAGCATCACGGTCCTGGAGCAGGATAAGTACGAGGAGGTGTTTGGCTCATGATGGGATCGCTGCTCAGCGTCGACCATTTTCCCCTCAAGAAAGAATCCCCCATCAAGTTCTTCTACCAGAGGAATGCGAAGCGGGGCATTCTTGCCGCCGTGATCATCCACGCGCTGGCCCTCGGCACCTACTGGACCGTATGGTACATCCAGGAGCAGAACCGGGTCTACGCGACGCGGATCCTGGATTACGCCGACCTGGGGCCGCCCCCGGCGCTGACCGACGCGCCGGAAATGCCGGAGGTGCCGGTGGAAGCGCCTTCCCAGCCGGTGATCGGTATTCCCGAACCCGTGGATGACGCCGAGGTGTCCGCCGAGATGACGATCGCCACCCAGACCGAGATGAGCCAGCAGATCGCCCCGGTGATCCAGGACATCGAGGAGGAGAACATCATCATCGAAGCGCCGGAGGAGGAGAACATTGTCATTGAGGACGAGGCACTGCCTCCGCCCGATGCGTTCACGCCCTACGAGACGCCTCCGGCACCGGTGTACCAGGTTCAGCCCGAGTATCCCGAACTGGCCCGCAAGGCGGGGATCGAGGGAAGAGTCTATATCAAGATCCTGGTCGACAAGGAAGGCAAGGTCCGCGATGCCTTGTTGTTGCGGGGCGTCGGCGCGGGTCTCGATGAAGCGGCGCTCAAGGCCGTGCGGCAATGGGTGTATACCCCGGCCATTCAGAACAACCGGCCGGTGGCCGTATGGGTAGCGCAGCCGGTCGATTTCAAGCTCCGCTGATCTCGCGATGCCGCGGACCGGCCGGGGCCGGTTGCCGCGGTGCAGAACTGTTGTATGTTAGCTGCAGAGGGCGGGTTCCTGACCCGCCCTCTGTGTGTGTGGTCACCAGGGCAGACAGGTTTCAAGGGAGAAGGTAAAGGAACATGATCGAGAACGAGTTGTTGTACGGTGTGATCGTCGCGGGCCTGCTGGGATTGATCTACGCCATCTGGAGAGCGGCCTGGATCAACAAACAGGATGAAGGAACGGACAGGATGAAATCCATTGGCGCCAGTATTTCCGAAGGCGCGATGGCCTTTCTAAAGGCGGAGTATCGGGTCCTGGCGATCTTCGTCGTGGTCGTGGCCGCGCTGCTGGCCGTGGCGAACATGGGCAAGGTCGAGTCCAGCGCCCTCATCGCCCTGTCCTTCGTCACCGGCGCGCTGGCTTCCGGCCTCGCGGGCTTCCTGGGCATGCGCGTGGCCGTACGGGCCAACACGCGGACGACCCACGCGGCGCGGTCCGGGCTGGCCAAGGCGCTACACGTGGCCTTTGCCGGCGGGTCGGTCATGGGCCTGAACGTGGTGGGCCTGGGCGTCCTGGGCCTCGGGGGCCTGTTCATCCTCTACACCGGGCTTTTCGGGATCGACGAGTCGGGTATCGGCCGGGTGCTGAACGTCATCTCCGGCTTCTCGCTGGGCGCTTCGTCCATCGCCCTCTTCGCCCGCGTGGGCGGGGGCATCTACACCAAGGCGGCCGACGTGGGCGCCGACCTGGTGGGCAAGGTGGAGGCCGGCATTCCCGAGGACCATCCCCTCAATCCCGCCTCCATCGCCGATAACGTGGGCGACAACGTGGGCGACGTGGCGGGCATGGGCGCCGACCTCTTCGAATCTTACGTGGGTTCCATCCTGGGTTCCATGGTACTGGGTGCCGGCATCCTCGTGGCGGGCGTATACGATCCGGTCTTCATCACCCTGCCCCTCATCATTGCGGGCGCGGGTATCATCATCTCGATCCTCGGCACCTTCATGGTCTCGGTCAAGGAGGGCGGCAATCCCCAGTCCGGCCTGAACAAGGGCGAATTCGGCTCCTCCGCCATCATGGTCGCCGTCATGTACCTGCTCATCGACTACCTCCTGCCCGGCAACTTCACCCTGGGCGGCGAGACTTACACCAGCCTGGGCGTCTTCATCGCGGCTACCATCGGCCTGCTGGCCGGTCTCGGCATCGGCCTGATCACTGAACACTACACGGGCACCCATACGGGTCCGGTCACGTCCATATCGCGGCAGTCCGTGACGGGCTCCGCGACCAACATCATCGCCGGCCTGGGCATCGGCATGCGGTCTACGGCCATCCCCATCCTGATCATCGCCGCCGGCATCATAGGCGCCTACTACTTTGCCGGGCTCTACGGGATCGCCATGGCGGCCCTGGGCATGCTCTCCAACACGGGCATCCAGCTGGCGGTGGACGCCTACGGTCCCATTTCCGACAACGCGGGCGGCGTGGCCGAGATGGCGGAACTGCCCCCCGAGGTCCGGCAGCGGACCGACAAGCTCGACGCGGTGGGCAACACGACCGCGGCCATCGGCAAGGGATTCGCCATCGGCTCCGCGGCCCTGACCGCGCTGGCGCTCTTCGCGGCCTACATGGTGCAGGTGGGCATTTCGAGCATAGACATCGCCAATCCCCGCGTCATGGCGGGGCTCTTCGTAGGCGGCATGCTGCCCTTCCTCTTCTCCGCGCTCGCCATGAACGCCGTGGGACAGGCGGCCATGGCCATGATCGAGGAGGTCCGGCGCCAGTTCAACGCCATCCCGGAACTCAAGGCCGCGCTGTCGGTGATGAAGAAGAACGACGGGGTGGACGAAGGGGACTGGTCCCAGGAAGACCGGGGCGTCTTCGAGGCGGCGAGCGGCAAGCCGCAGTACGCCCGTTGCGTGGAGATCTCCACCAAGGCGGCCATCCGCCGCATGGTCCTTCCCGGCCTGCTGGCCGTATTGACGCCCGTCGTCGTGGGATTCATCTTCGGCCCGGAGACCCTGGGCGGCCTGCTGGCCGGCGTCACCGTGTCCGGCGTGCTGATGGCGATCTTCCAGGCCAACGCGGGCGGCGCGTGGGACAACGCGAAGAAGATGATCGAAGAGGGACTGACCATCGACGGCGTGCGTTACGAAAAGGGATCGGAGGCCCACAAGGCCGCCGTCGTGGGAGACACGGTCGGCGATCCCTTCAAGGACACGTCCGGCCCGTCGCTGAACATCCTGATCAAGCTGATGTCGGTGGTCTCCCTGGTCATCGCGCCGCTCATCGCGCTGTAGCCGTGGATATGAACCGCACGGCCCGGTAGCCGACCATGATCTCCTTCTTTTCCTTCCTCGGCAGGCGCGTCCTCTGGGCGCTGACGAATATCGCCGACTTCGGCATGATGATGGTCGAAGTCGTCCGGAACCTGCCCCGCATCCGGACGTACTGGGGATTGATGGTCCACCAGATGTTCGCGATCGGCATCCACTCCATGCCCATCGTCCTGATCATCGCCTTCTTCGCCGGCCTGGTGACCGCGGTGCAGACCGGGTACCAGTTCCAGGGATACGTACCAGCCTACCTGGTGGGCAGCGTCGTCCTGTCATCGGTGGTCCTCGAACTCGCGCCGGTCCTGGGCGCCCTGGTGCTGTCGGGACGGGTGGGCGCCACCATCGCGGCGGAACTCGGCACGATGCGGGTGACCGAGCAGATCGACGCCTACGAGGTGATGGCCATGAACCCCATCGTCTACCTGGCGATCCCCCGCATCATCGCCGGCATGTTCATGCTGCCGGTCCTCGTGGTGTTCGCCGACCTGATCGGCACGCTTTCCGGCATGGTCGCGGCGATCGACCGGATGCAGGTGAGCATCCCCGACTTCGTGCGGGGCATGCGGGAGTTCTTCCGGACCCAGGATGCCTTCTTCGGACTGTCAAAGGCCTTCTGCTTCGGGATTACGATCACCACGGTCGCCTGTTACCAGGGGTTCAAGGTGAAACCGGGTTCGGGCGCCGAGGGCGTGGGCAAGGCGACCACCAACACCGTGGTGGTCTCGTGCATTCTGATCCTGTGCCTGGACTACCTGCTGGCCAGGACGATTCTGTAAATCGGGGGTGTGACGTGACGTACACAAAAAACAGCCTGCTGCCCGACGAGGCGAAACTGGGCATGGTCTTCCTCCTGGCGATCATCATTTTCATCTGGGGCCTCTTCTTTCTGAAAGAGTGGCGGGTAACGGGGGATACCTACCTCGTCGACGTGCACCTGAGCAGCGCGGTCGGGGTCAAGTCCTCCGACCCGATCCTCGTGGGCGGCGTGCGCATCGGCAAGGTGGAGGCCGTGACCCTCGACAACCTGACGCCCATCATCACCCTGCGCATCGACGATCCCTTCGAGATCCCCGAGGATTCGCAGGTTGAGGTGATCTCGCGCAGCGTCATGGGCGAGAAATCCATCAACATCCGCAAAGGCGTCAGCACGGTGATGGTGCCGCCGGGCGGCACGATCGAAGGTACGACCGCGCCGGGCATTTCCGACATGTTCACGCAGGTCGATTCCGTCACCCTGAACATGCGTGACCTGCTAGAGAACGCCAACATCCTCCTGGACCCCGAGCGGGAAAAGTCGATCAAGAGCAGCCTGGCGGGCGTGCACGACCTCACCATCGAACTGCGGGAGGCCCTGAAGCGGGAGAGCGGCCAGATCAACCGGGTTGTGGCGAACATGGACTCGCTGGTGACCAACGTGCGGGACCTGAGCGAAACCGAACGATCCAAGGTAACCACCACGCTGGACAACCTGGAAAACACGTCGGGGCGGTTGAGCACCATGATGGACGAACTGCAGACCACGACCACGGCGCTCGGCAATATCCTCACGCGCCTCGACCGGGGCGAAGGCACGATGGGGAAGCTGCTTCAGGATGACCGGCTGTACGAAGACGTGGTCCGCGTAGCCGGTAAGATGGACCGGCTGGCTACCAGTCTCGACGAACTCGTCGTCGATCTGAAATCCAATCCCGGCCGGTACGTGACCGTCGAGATCTTCTGATTTTCGGTCGGCCAGCCGTCTTCTTTGAAGACAGCATCTAGTTTCCGGATAGCGAAACAGAATGGATCGTCAGTCACGAACCTAAAAATGAAAAAAGTACAGCCTCCCAGATGGTTTCCCGCCGTCGCCAATCTGGACGACACAACTAGACCCATCTTCAATCGAATCTCCGATATCTCTGGCCTGTATCAACAAGGCTGAACTTATCTCATACGCATGCCTCCTGCTCCGACAATCCTTCATCCTTAGATTAGAAACGGTCACATGCGTAGGGGATTGAATTCTTGACAGAAGGATTGATATTTGTTCTCCTTCTAAAATAGATGTATTGACGATTGTGGGCGATTGGGATGTGTTTTTACAGGGTTGAATATGGCGCGGCGGTCGCGGAAGAATCGAACCACAACGACGCCTAGCAAAGTCGAGGTGAATGTTCGTGCAATCACTCTTCTTCCACCAGGTGGATGGAAGCAATACGAACTGGATGAGTTCCCAATCGTCGGTACGGTACCAAAGAATTACCTGGCCTATGGTGATCCTCTATTACCAACGACTGTTGGATACATTGCGAAGAAAGGGCGGTTGAAGGCCGATGCAAGAGAATGTGTGACAGAGGAGATCATCTCTAAAATCGGTGCAATGTTACCTGTCAATATGGCACGTTCAAAACTCGTACGTGTTTCGAAGCAGGATGTTCGGTTTCTTTCTAAGAATTTTGTTGTTCGGCACAAATTTGAGTTACTCCACGGAATTGAACTCGCAGCACGATATTTTCAATCCAATCCATCTGAAGTTGAGTCGGCGTTCGAGTTGTCAGACCGTAACAGGGAGCATGATTTTTACACCGTTCCCAATATCATGGAGTTCCTAGTATCTTTGTATCCAAAGGATCACGAGGCATTGGAAGACAGTTTTTTCAGGATGCATGCTTTTGACGCATTTATTGGTGCGCCTGACAGGCACGGAATGAATTGGGGAGTCTTGAATCCAATTGATAAAAAAGACGAGTTCGTTCGTTTTTCGCCGATTTTTGATACGGCAAGGGGACTATTTCGTGAGTGCTCAGATGCTGATTTGAATGCACACGCACAACGCGATGGTCGAATCGATTATCTTGAAAAGTACGCAAATCGTTCCCGCCCGATTTTCAGTTCCGGTCGGGAACAGAAAGATAACCACTTTTCCCTGGTAAGGTGGATATCGGACGAATTGCCGGATCAGCATAGGAAAACAATTTGCAGAGTGTTTAATGCAGTTTGTATACCAGAAATCGAACGTATGCTCCAAAGAAGGTTTCGTCGGATAATCACACAAGGACGTATTGGGTTTATCAGGGATCTTCTCGCATTCAGAATTGATCGTCTTAGGCAGGAGGTGCGAGCATGATGAGAAGTATTTTAGATAAACTGAACCCAAAATCCTGGGGTACAAGCCTCATTCAGGCTTCTTCAGATGAATCTCCAGAACGTATTTTGGGAATCTATCGGCCTACATCCGGTGAGGATCGTTTGGTGGGTAGACTTTCTCGCGAACAGGATGTTTTTGTGTTTCGCTATGACTCTGAATACGATCGGGATCCCATCTCAGCGTTTCCAAGGATCGATATGGAATATCGCTCCAAGCAGCTATGGCCTTTCTTTGCGGTTCGTATTCCACCGATGGATCGAGAAGATATGCAAAAGGAGTTTGAAAGTCGCTCACTCAGTAAAAACCAGGTCATTGAGATTCTTGGTTCGATAGCCAGAGTTTCAGTATCTAGTCCTTATAAGTTCAAGATAGTTGGAGATTGAGATCCGCGAAACTAGCGGTAAGTGTACCAGAATACCAGGAGCAACAACCCCATGCCCAACGTACTATCCGAAGCGCTGGACGGCTACCTGACGGAGCTTATGCCCGAACGGGACGAGGTCCTGACCGAGATGGAAGAGAAGGCGCAGGCGGAGCGGATTCCCATCGTCGGTCCGCTGGTCGGCCGCGTGCTGCACCAGATGGCCGTGCTGAGCGGCGCGAAACGCGTGTTCGAAATGGGTTCGGCCATCGGCTATTCGACCATCTGGTTCGCCCGCGCGGTGGGCCCGGAAGGCCGGGTTTACTACTCAGACGGCAGCGAGGAGAACGCCGCGCAGGCCCGGAAGTTCATCGAGCGTGCCGGCGTGTCGGACCGCGTCGTGATCCAGGTGGGCGACGCCCTGGACCTGCTGGAACGGACCGAGGGCAGCTTCGACCTGATCTTCAACGACGTGGACAAGCACGACTACCCCCGCGTATTCGACCTGGCGCTGCCGCGCATCCGGCCGGGCGGCCTGCTCATTACCGACAACGTGCTCTGGAGCGGACGCGTGACCGAGCCGTCCGACGACCGCTGGACCTCGGCCATCCAGGAATACAACCGGAAGGCCTACGGCACCGGCGAGGTCTGGACGACGATCATCCCCTTAAGGGACGGCGTGGCCGTAAGCCTGAAGAGGTAGGATCCGCCGTGCGGTTAACCGAAAGGCCGTCTGGGCCGTCTGGGCCGCCTGGCCCGCCTGAACTGGACATCATCTCGATCGGCGAATGCATGATCGAGATGTTCTGCGAAGGCCCCCTCGCCACGACCGACACCTATACCCGCACCTTCGCGGGCGATACGATGAACATGCTCGTGGCGGCCTCCCGCCTCGGCGCGAAGACCGGCTACGTCACCCACGTGGGCAACGACCCTTTCCAGGATTTCCTGACCGGTGCGTGGCGGTCGGAGGGCATCGACCTGCGTTGCGCCACGCCCCTCGACCGGCCCAACGGACTCTACTTCATCTCCATCCTTCCCGGCGGCGAACGGGAGTTTACCTACTACCGGGCGGGCAGCGCCGCGAGCTTTCTCGAACCGGCCGACATCGACCCGGACTACATCGGCAGCGCAAAAGTCGTCTATGCCAGCGGCATCACCCAGGCCATATCGAAAAGCAGCCGGGCGGCCGTGCTGGAGGCCTTCCGGATTGCGCGCGAGCACGACGTCACGACGGCCTTCGATACCAACCTGAGGCTCGGCCTGTGGTGCCTGGAGGAAGCCCGGGCGGCCCTGGACGAGATCATCCCCCACGTGGACATCCTCCTTCCCAGCGCGCCCGAGGAGAGCGCGTCGCTCTTCGGAACGGAGGACGCCCGCGCGGTGATCGAACCGGCTCGCGAGCGTGGCGTGGACATGGTCGCGGTGAAGTGCGGCGCGGAAGGCGCCGTGCTGGGGCTGGATGACGGGATTCACGAGATTCCGGCCTACGTCCCGGAGCGCGTTTCCGACACCTCGGGGGCCGGGGACGTGTTCAACGGCGGCCTGCTGTATGGATTGACGCACGGTATGGACGCTGTCGAATCCGCCCGGCTGGGCACCGTCATGGCGGGCCTCAAAGTCCGCGGCCGCGGGGCGACCTACTCGATTCCGTCGAGGGAAGAGGCCTTTGGTGTGTACAATGGATTACGTGAGGTTACGTGAGGGTATGAGGCCGGGTCGGCGCGGAATCACGTAGCTTCCGGTTCACCATCCTCATCGGTCGCTTTCCCAGCCGCATCGATGTCCGCGTCCACGGCGCTGCCCTCGTCGTCCGAGACACTGCCCTCGTCGTCCGCAGCGCTACCTTCGTTCACCGCAACACCGTCCGTTTCTTCGTCCACCGCGGCGCCGTCCGCTCCCTCGCCCGCTTCCTCATCCGCCGGGACGTCGTTCTCCCGCATCTCGTCGATGAGGTGATTCACCTTCGCACGCAGGGCGTCGGCCTGCCGTCCCAGTTCGTCCATTTCGTCGAGCAACTTCTCGAATTCCGCGTCGTCCGCCGCGGAACCGTTAGCCCGCCTGTCTTTGCCAGCCATAGCATGCTCCAGTCAGGGCCGGGCCGAAGTACCTGGCGCCGCGGCCGTGAGTCGACCTGATAAAACTAAACGTATGAGTACCTGTTGTCAATAGAAAGCACTACGGCGCGGGGCGGACCGGCATTCCCGGATTGACGGGAACCCACTGTGCTGTATATTGAAAACTCGTCGATTCAGGAACCCGAAGACCCGTGGATGGATATGGCCACTCAACGCAGTCCGGCATCCGACTGGTACAAGACCGCCTTCCGTTATGACTACCTGCGGGTATACCCCCACCGGAACGACGAGGAGGCGCGGCTGCAGGTCGATTTCCTCGTGGATAAAGTGGACGTGCTTCCTTCGTGCGAGGTGCTGGACCTGGGTTGCGGCGACGGCCGGCACAGCCTGGAACTCACCCGGCGCGGTTTCAGGGTAACCGGGCTCGACCTGTCGGAAGAACTGCTTGAGCGTGCGCGGCGCCGTACCGCGGAAGAGGGGCTGGACGTCACGTTCATCCAGAGCGACATGCGCGATCCGCCCGCGGTCCGCGCATACGATCTCGTGGTGAACTTCTTCACCAGTTTCGGCTATTTCCGGGAGGACGGCGAGAATGCCCGGGTCCTCGAAGCCATTTCACGGGCGCTGCGTCCCGGCGGATTTTTCCTCATGGACTACCTGAACCGCGAGTACGTGATTTCCACGCTCGTTCCGTCGGACCGCCGTACCGTGGAAGGCATGGAAGTCGAGCAACGCCGCTGGATCACGGGGGACCCGACAGCGGCGGGCAGTCACGTGCGCATCAACAAACAGGTGCGGATCTGGGAAGGCGGGGCGGAGAGAAAATACGACGAGTCCGTGCGGATGTATACCCTGGAGGAGCTCGAAGCCATGATGGACCGGGCCGGACTGATGGTCACGCAGACCTTCGGAGATTTCGACGGCCGCCCGGTCGGCGTCGATGCCCCCCGCAATATCCTGGTGGGCCGATCGAAATCGCGCGCGGATGCCGCATCCCGCGACGAGAAACCCGCTATGCCATGTCCGTAATCACGCTGCTTACCGACTTTGGCCACCGCGACGCCTTCGTGGGCACCATGAAAGGGGTCATCCTGGGGATCTCTCCGGAGGCCCGGATCGTGGACCTATCCCACGAGATTACGCCCCAGCGGATCGAAGAAGGCGCTTTCGTCCTGCGCACCGCCTATCCCTACTTCCCGGAGGGCACGGTGCACGTGGCCGTCGTCGACCCGGGCGTTGGCGGCATGCGGCGGGCCCTGATCGTGGAAACGCCTTCGTACCGGTTCGTGGGGCCGGACAACGGTCTTTTCGCCCACGTGTACGCGGGGGAGCCGGAGCTCCGGGTCGTTTCAGTGACCGAGCCCCGTTTCATACTGCCGGAAATCAGCAATACGTTCCACGGCCGGGACGTCTTCGCGCCCGTGGCCGCCCACTTGACCCTGGGCACGCCCGTTTCAGACTTCGGACCCGAAATCACAGACTACGACGCCGGGACGGCCACCGAACCCATGGTGCACGAAGGCGGGATCACCGGTCGCGTATTGCATATCGACCGATATGGCAATATAATAACGGATATCGGCGCATCCCGCTTTCTGGAGACGACCCGGGAGAAGCGATTCCGGATCCGGCTGGCCGACTTCGCATTGGACCGGGTCTGCGCGTCCTACGACGAAGCGGCCTGCGGCGCGGCCCTGGCCATACTGGACAGCGCGGGACTGCTCGAGATCGCCGTAAACGGCGGAAACGCGGCCGAGAGGCTGGGCGTGGCGACCGGGGACCGCGTCGATGTGGAATTGGAGTAGGGCAGTCAACTATGCTCGCAGACAGGCATCACCCGCAAGTCTAAACTGAAGACCGGAGACCGAACATGTCCGACCTGTATCAGCCCAATGAGACCTTTCGCAGCAAGGCGCACCTGAAGAGCCTGGACGAATACCGTCGGGAATACGAGCGTTCCGTCGCCGACCCGGAGGCCTTCTGGGCCGAGAAGGCGGAATCGTTCCACTGGTTCAGGAAATGGGACCGGATCCGGTCCTACAACTACGACATGCGCAAGGGCCCCGTGTCCATCAAGTGGTTCGAAGGTGGCAAGACCAACGTCGTGCACAACTGCATCGACCGCCATCTCGAGAAGCGCGGCGACCAGACGGCCATCATCTGGGAAGGCAACGAGCCTGGAGAGGACGCCCGGCTCACCTACCGGGAACTGCACGAGCAGGTCTGCAAGTTCGCCAACGTGCTCAAGTCGCGGGGCGTCGGGAAGGGCGACCGGGTATCGATCTACCTTCCCATGATCCCCGAACTGGCCGTCGCCATGCTGGCCTGCGCCCGGATCGGCGCGGTCCATTCCATCGTGTTCGGCGGTTTCTCGGCCGATTCACTGTCGGACCGTATCGTGGATTCGACCTGCAAGACGGTCATCACCGCCAACGGGACCCATCGCGGCGACAAGCCGGTCTTCATGAAGCCGGTGGCGGACGAAGCCATGGCCTCGGCGGAAAAGGAGATGGGCGAGCCGGTCACCACCTGCATCGTGGTCGACCGGGTCAAGGACGATCCCGATTTTGAGTTTCCCATGGAGGAAGGCCGGGACTTCTGGTGGCATGACCTGATGGCCGCCGCCGGCGCCGACTGCCCGTGCGAGGAGATGGACGCCGAGGATCCCCTGTTCATCCTCTACACCTCCGGGTCCACGGGCAAGCCGAAGGGCGTGCAGCACACCGTCGGCGGATACATGGTGTACACCGGTGTCACCCATCGCTACGTCTTCGATTACCATGACGGCGACATCTACTTTTGCGGCGCGGACATCGGCTGGGTCACGGGACATTCCTACATCATCTACGGCCCCCTGGGCAACGGTGCCACGACGATCATGTTCGAAGGCATCCCGACCTACCCGGCGCCCGACCGGTGCTGGGAGATCATCGAGAAATACGGCGTCAACCAGTTCTACACGGCACCGACCGCCATCCGCGCGCTGGCGCGTGAGGGCGAAGACTGGCCGGCCCGGCATCCCATGCCCACGCTCCAGCTCCTGGGCACGGTGGGAGAACCGATCAATCCCGAGGCCTGGCGGTGGTACCACGTCAACGTGGGCAAGGAGCGTTGCCCGATTGTGGATACGTGGTGGCAGACGGAGACCGGCGGGATCATGATCACCCCGTTGCCGGGCGCCATCCCCACCAAGCCCGGTTCCGCCACCCTGCCCTTCTTCGGCGTGAAGCCCGTGCTGCTGGACGGCGAGAGCGGAAGAGAACTCGAGGGCAACGGCATCATGGGCGTGCTGGCCATCCGGGAGCCCTGGCCCGGGCAGATGCGGACGGTGTACGGAGACCACCAGCGGTTCGAGGAAACCTACTTTCAGCAGTACAAGGGATATTACTTCACCGGGGACGGATGCCGCAGGGACGAGGACGGGTACTACTGGATCACGGGCCGGGTGGACGACGTCATCAACGTCTCCGGCCACCGGATGGGCACGGCCGAGGTGGAAAGCGCCCTGGTCGCCCACGGCTCGGTGGCCGAAGCGGCCGTGGTCGGGTTCCCCCACGAGATCAAGGGGCAGGGCATCTACGCCTACGTGACCCTCAACGTGGGGGAGGAATACACGGAAGACCTGCGCGGCGACCTGAAGAAGCAGGTGCGCTCGATCATCGGTCCCATTGCCACGCCCGACGTGATCCACTGGGCGCCGGCCCTGCCCAAGACGCGCTCCGGCAAGATCATGCGCCGCATCCTGCGGAAGATCGCCACCAACGAACTGGACCAGATCGGCGATACGACCACCCTGGCGGACCCGGCCGTGGTGGACCAGTTGATCGAAAACAGGTAGGAAACGGCAGTGCGGCAACGCCGGGGCGAGGACCGCTCAGCTTCTTCCGCCGCAGGCCGTGACGGTCTGGCCGTGATTTAGGCCGCGAGGCGGTACCGTGTAGGGCGCTCAGCTCCTTCCGCCGCAGGCTGTGACGGTCTGGCCGGTCACGAAGCTGGAGTCTTCCGAGAGCAGGAACCGGGTCACGGAGGCCATTTCTTCCGGCAAGGCCATGCGGCCCATGGGCGTGGAAGCGATGAGCCGGTCGATCATGCCCGGGTTGCCCGACCCGGCGAGGTCGGTATCTGTCAGGCCCGGTGCCACGCAGTTCACGCGGACGTTATGGGGCGCGAAGGCCTCGGCGCAGTGCCGCGTGAGGGAGATGACCGCTGCCTTGGTCGTGGCGTAGTGGATCATGTCCTTCTTCAGGATGATGCCCGCAAGCGAAGCCACGTTGACGATGCGGCCGAATCCACGTTCGATCATCTCGTCCTTCACCGCCCAGGTCGTCAGGAACACCCCGTCCACGTTTACCTCGAACATGCGTTTCCAGTCCGCGAAGGCGAGTTCCGAATGGGGCTGGTTCTTCGCGATCCCCGCGTTGTTCACCAGCAGATCGACGGGTCCCAGGCGCGTCCGTACCTCCGCGGCCATCCGGTCCACGTCGGCTTCCGATGATACGTCGGCCTGTACGGTCATGCCTTCCGCGCCGGCCGACTCCACCATGGCGAGGGCCGCGTTAGCCGCTTCCTCATTGCGCGCGTAGTTGATCGCCACCCGGGCGCCGTGTTCCGCCAGCATGCGGCACGTGGAACGGCCGATCCCCCGGGAACCGCCCGTCACCAGGGCGGTGCGACCCGCGAATTCCGCGATCGGCCTGGACCCTTCGGACCCTCCGGATCGCCCGGACTGATTGGTCTGTTCAGATCGTTTGGATGGGTCGGCCATCAGCCGTACGCTCCCTTGCTGTGCCTGCCCAGCATGCGCTGCAGGCGGGGCGAAGCATCGGCCCATACGTGGTCGGGCATGCGGTAGTCGATGAAGGGGTGAAATTTCTGCGCGATGAACCGCTTGCTGTACGTGACGCCGGCCATCATGCGGGTTCGGTCCGACGCGTTCGGCGCCCCGCGGTGCCAGACCTGGTTGTTGAACAGGTAGGCGTCGCCCTTCCGGACGAGAAAGGAGTGGGGCCCCCGGCCGTCGAATGTGGGACGGTCCTGCTCATGGGGCAGATGCGGTTGGCGTCCCGCGAAATGGCTGCCTGGAACGACCTGCGTGGGACCGTAACGCACCTCCTCCACATCGGTCAACGGCGTAAAAACCTGCAGGACGAAACAGGGCGGCGGCACGGCGGGATCGTGGCGCGGCACGCCGTCCGGCAGGGGGAAATGGACCAGGTCGTCCAGGTGCCATCCGCCGGGACCGTCCTCGACCGCCTTAGGATTGGGTGGTGTGTAGAGCGCGTTCTGGGACATGCAGTGGCAGTCGTCGCCGAGAACGGCCTCCGCCAGGCTCGCGAAGGGTTCGCGCACTATGAGGTCGCGGAAAGCATAGGAATACTCGAACATGCGCATCAGGCTGGTGCCGCGGATCTGGTCCCGCGCCGGTTCGTGCATGCGGGGATCTTCCCACTTGCGCTGCATGTCCGTGCGCAGGGCCTCCACCTCTTCGTCTTCCATCAGCCGGCCGAAGGCGTAGTAGCCGTCCCGCTGCAAGCAGCGGCGGATATGATCTGTCTTCTCTTCGGTGAACCGCTCGCCGGTCTGAATGGCGCTCATTGCCATGGCAACTCCTGTTCCGGTTACAGCCTGACCTTGGCCAGGTAGATGTTCGCCGGATAGAGAAAGTGCTTCTCGCCCGTCTCCACCTCGTGCTGCGAATAGTAACTGAGCAGCAGGGCGCCGTCTTCATGGTGCACGGCGCCTACGTAGGACGTGTCGCCGCCCGAGGGCAGATCGAGGACATGGACTACGCCGTCCTCCTCCACCCGCCAGATGCTGGTGCGCCGTTCGACGATCCGACCGGGGCCATCCGCATCGCCCGTGCCGCCCGCATCACCCGTATCGCCCGGACCGCCTGGTCCGCCCGTTCCGCCGGGGCTGACCGACCGAGCAGACTCGCGCACATGCTGCCGGCCGATGACGTATTCCTGTCCGCCGGCCACTACGAGCCGGGGCGCGGGGATCACGTACCCCATGTCCCGGATGTGCCAGTCCGTGTACGGTGGTTCCGCGGTAGCCATGGTGAACCGGTTATCGTCGCCGCCGCGGATGGCGATCCGCATGGCGCCGGCGTCGGTGATGCGGAAGGTGGCTTCGCTGCCGTTATTCGTGACGACGGACACGAACTCCCATTCCAGTCCGTCCGCAGACTGCAACAAGTGAAGCTCGGTCGGTTTCAGGTTCCAATCGGCCGGTTCGTTGCCATAAGCGAGCCCGTAGAACCGGTCGTTCCCTCGCCCGACGCCCCAGAGCCAGTATCCGTCCCGGTACACCTGCCGGGGTTCCGTCCACGTCGCGCCGTCCTCGCTGAAGGAACAGACGGACCGTATGAGGCGCGGCCCCTCGTCGCCGTGCTGCACCGGATCCGGACGGGTGACGTTTCCGGCGTAGACGAACAGCCGGTCTTCCGTCGCGGCAAGGTGGGGGTCCCGGTCGTCGCCCGTGGTGTTGACCGGCACGCCCGCCCGTCGCCAGTCCACCAGGTCGTCGCTGGCGATGACCACCGCCTTCCCCTCGGGACTCACGTGGGAAAGGCCGTTGCGGAAGCAGACGTAGTACCGGCCCTCGAAGAACTGGAAATCCGTAAAGGCGTTGTGCCAGCCGTCTTCGTAGATTCGCCGGACCCATTCGATTTTCGCCATGGTTCCCGTGCCCTGATTCAAGCGGTATCCGGTCAGTTCGATGGTTCGTTCGAAGCCTATTATACTGCGGGGATTTTGGAGGTGCAAGAAGGAATGACGGGTCCGGCGGCGCCCACGGCATCACACGAATCAACCGCATGAAAGCACGCAGGGCGATGACCGGAAAACGAGGAGTTTCCGGGAAGCCTGGCCACGATCGATTACAGATTGTTTTGGGGAAAGGGAAGTCGCAAGGCGGCAGCCGGATTCGAACCGGCGATCGAGGATTTGCAGTCCCGTGCCTTAGCCACTTGGCTATGCCGCCACGTCCGAGGGCGGGAGACGGGGCTTGAACCCGCGACCCTCACCTTGGCAAGGTGATGCTCTACCGCTGAGCTACTCCCGCTGATAGCACGCAAACCTTCGAGGACCGTGCTGCAAACTTCCCCGGAAATATCTCGTTCCGGCTGCCCGATGTCAAGTTTTTTGTTCCCCTGCGGCGGGACATCGGGACTTGACCCGCGGCGCCGGCCAATATATGTTACGACTTATTAAAGCGTCCTGTAACATCGACGTGCGAATCGGTAACAGGTCCGCGGCCTACCGGTGTGTTCCTGGACCGGCGGGGCTTACAGCGGATCGTCTCGCCTCCGTGTGCGCCATGGACAGTACGACCCTATTGCAGGAATTTGAAGACCTGGCGGAACGGATGTCTATCCGGGTCCGCTACGGCAAGCTGGACGGTGACGGCGGGCTGTGCCGGTACCGCGGCAGATACCATATTGTCATCAACAAGCGGCTCGACACCGACGGCCGGATCAACCTCCTCGGCCGCGCCTTCTCCGAATTTCCTCTGGAAAACGTCTTCCTGATTCCCGCGGTTCGGGAAGCCATAGACCGCAACCGGTCAGTGCTCGAGCAAACGCAAGTGCAAGGGAACTGATTCCCTGCGCAGTCCCACGTCCTTCAACGCCGTTCCTATCGATCAACTGGTCCGCCTGGACCGTCCGCTGGATTCATCATTCCGGTCTCTTCGGTTGCGACTCCGTCGGCCGGCCCCAGCATACCGGTCTCTTCGGATGCGGCCCCGTCCGCCGGGATCATTTCCGTCCTTAGCCTGGGATTCGTGCCGCGGACGGTCACGACCAGGGACCGTTCCAGGTCCCGGGACAGCCGGCCCGTGCGGTAGTCGACGCGGATCTTTTCGATACCCAGCGGCATGGGGAAAGCCGGCAGAGGTTGCGCTTCCTCGTCTGCGGTCGTTTCTATCCCGTCTTCCGGTCCACCATCCTCGCTGCCGACGCCTTCCGTCGGCAGTACGGCCAGCCGTCCGTCCACGGAATCGGCCGCCGCCGTCGCCGCCAGGACTTCACGCTGTTCCTGCAGCGCCGTGGCCTGTTTCATGAAGGGCGCCCAGACGGGAATGGCGCCCGAAGCGCCGGTAATCTCCTCGTCTTCCACGATGGACAGGAGGGGCCGGGCATCGTCGTACCCCACCCAGACGGAGGTCGCGAGGTCCTTTGTAAATCCGTTGAACCAGACGTCCCTGGATTCGCTCGAAGTCCCCGTCTTCCCGCCGCTCGGGGCCGCGAACCCGTATCTATAGCGTACGCCGACGCCCGTGCCGCCGCTTATGACGCCGCGCAGGAGGTCGAGCATCAGGTACGCGGACTGCTCGCTGATTACGCGCACCGATTCCGGTTCGATTTCCGCGATTACCCTGCCCTCGGAATCTTCCACGCGGGTGATGGCGTAGGGCCGGTGGTAGATCCCGCCCGTGGCGAACACGGAGTAGGCGGAAGCCATCTCCAGGGGCGAGACGCCGTTGGTGCCCAGTGCCAGGGAGAGTATGGGCTCCAGCGGGCTGGTTATGCCCAGGCGGCGGGCGTAATCGATGACCGTCGAGGGACCGACTTCGCTGACCAGTTTCGCAGAGACCACGTTGATCGATCGCATGAAGGCCCGCTTGAGGATAACGGGTCCCTCGTACTCCCGGGTGAAGTTCTGGGGTTCCCAGAGATCTCCCAGTTCGGTGGTGTAGGCCACGGGCTCGTCCACCACGACCGTTTTGGCGGAATAACCCAGGTGGTCCAGCGCCGCCAGGTAGACGACCGGCTTGAATCCGGATCCCGGCTGCCGGTTGCTCTCGACGGCGCGGTTGAATTCGCTCGTCGTGTAGTCGCGGCCCCCGGCCAGGGCCCGCACCGCCCCGGTGCGCGTATCGACGGCCACCAGCGCCGCCTCGAGCGCCTGTTTCCGCTCTTCCGCCGTGTCCGTTTCGTAGGCCGGGTCGCCGACCAGTGAGTCCACGTAGGTCATCCGGGTACGGATGGTCTCCTCGGCGAGTTCCTGCAAGTCCAGGTCCATGGCGATATGCACGGTGAGTCCGCCGTTGTAGACCAGGTTGCTGCCGAAGCGCCGGATCAGGAGGTCTTCGACGTAATCGAGGTAGTACGGACCCCTGGCCGGACCAATACTCGTTCCCTTCAGTGTGATCTCTTCCTCACGGGCCAGCGCGGCATCTTCCTCCGTGATATAACCGTTGTCCATCATGCGGCGGAACACGGTCTCCCTGCGGCTGAGCGCGCGGTCCATGCGATAGTAGGGGTTGTAATCGCTCGGCCGCTGGACCAGCCCGGCGAGCAGCGCGGACTCGCCGAGGGTAAGCTCGCTCGCTCGCTTGCTGAAGAACCGCTGCGCAGCCTCTTCCACGCCGTAGGCGTCGGCGCCGAAATACATGTTGTTGCAGTAGGCGGACAGGATCTCGTCCTTGCTGAACCGCGCCTCGATCTGCGTGGAGGCTATGGCTTCGCGGATCTTGCGGATCCATACCTTCTCACGGGTGAAGAAGAGGTGGCGCGCCAGTTGCTGGGTGATGGTGCTCGCGCCCTGTCCCAGGATCTGCCCCTCGCGGAGATTGGTCACGAAGGCCCGGATGATGCCGGGCTTGTCCACGCCCCGGTGATGGAAGAAATCGGCGTCCTCGGTGGCGATAATCGCATCCCGGAACACCGGCGCGATCTCCTCCAGCGCGACCCGGCGATGGCCGCCCAACGTATGCACCAGGCGGGGATTGCCCTCCCCGTCTTCGGCATAGATCCTGGTCATCTGTCCGAAGATGTCGTTCAGGTCGTCCGGCAGGCGGGGAATGGACGGCACGATGAAGTAGAACAGCACGACGGCCACGAGCGCACCGAAGAGCAGCACGCCGCATACCGCGTATACCATGCGACTGATATATCTGAATGACCGCGCGGTCAGGGTTTCCCTGTGTTCTCTTGAGGATTCCATCGCAATTTCCTGTCCGTCCGCAACGGACGGATCAAAGCGCTCCGAGCGCCACGTACAGTTCCACGAACAGGTCCGCGGACACCGGTATGGTGACCACGGCGATCCGGCCGTCGACCAACCGTTCGATCTGAATGATCCGCTGGTTCTCCGATACCCCTACCCGCTGTGCGGTCTCTTCCAGGTCCCTGAACCGGATCGGATCGATGATTTCGTCCCGCATTTCCATGTCCAGGCTCCGCAGCGTGTCGAAGAACACCCCGGCCTCGTACACGTGCTCCATGTCTTCGTGCATCCGTCCTTCGGACGCCGATGCGTATGCGTCGATGAGATCGAATTGCCCGGCCGATATGGGCATGCGGTGCAGGATATAGTTGTCGTCGTCCACCATGTAGACCTCGCCCCGGCGAATCCACCCCGGGCGGATGACGATCGTGCGTGTCCAGGCTGCAAGGGAATCTGGTTCGAAGGACTTCTGTGGCCGGGAAAGCGAATCCGCCTTCGCGGCAACGGGCGTGTCGGTCGGCTTGGCTTGCCCCGTGGCTCCGGGCAGGTTCACCGGCTCATCCGGCCCCGCGGCAACGTGGGTGACCACCGGTTCGTAGGGCCTGAAGCCGGTCCGGTCCGCGGTGCGCGTCCCGGAAGGGTAATCAGCGCCGGTCAGCCATTCGGGCATGGCCAGGAACCGGTCCCGGGTCATGATCAGCTTGTGCCCGCGTTCCAGCCGGACGACGTCGGAAGGCGAAACGAACGCGGCGGCCGGCCGGCCGGGATCCTCTCCCGCGTCCAGCGCGAACTGGCTGCGCTGTTCGATCAATTCGTTCGCCTTCTCCAGTGCCTGGTTGGTGCGGCTCTCCTGGTCGACGAACCGCTCCAGCCGGTCGCGGGAATCGTTGCGGGCGTCCATGTACGCGCCGACGAACCGCTCGACGACATGCCAGCGCATTTCGACCAGGGCCGCGGCAACCAGCGCGACGGCCAGCGACGCGGTGAGCGCTGCGTGAATCACGTTCTTCATGACCTTTCAACATAGCCAACATGCCCGCCCAAGTCAAAGGAAAAGGCGGTGCGGCGGCCCCCGGGAGAAGCCAAAAAATGGTTGACAGGACGGGCCTCGCGGGATAGAATCCGTCGACTGTCGGAAGGGAAATCCACGGCACGGATCCTTCCCTCGAATCCATCCCTTTTCGGACCCCCGGGAGCACATGGACTACACCGCTGCCACGACCGTCGGTGCGCTGCGCGGCATGGGATATCCGCAACGGACCGTCAAGGACGAGATGCGGGACAACCTGATGGTCAAGCTTGCCCGCGGCGAGCAGGTCTTCCCCGGCATCGTCGGTTACGACAAGACCGTCATCCCCGAACTGGTCAACGCGATCCTGTCCCGGCACGACTTCATTCTCCTCGGGCTGCGGGGACAGGCGAAGACCCGTATCCTTCGAGCCCTGGCCTCGCTGCTCGACGAGTACCTCCCCGTGATCGCGGGTTGCGAGATCAACAGTTCGCCCTTCGCGCCCGTCAGCCGGCGCGCCCGGGATCTCGTGTCCGAACAAGGGGACGATACCCCCATTGAATGGATCGGCCGGTCGCGGCGGTACGGCGAGAAGCTTGCCACGCCCGACGTGACCATTTCCGACCTGATCGGCGATATCGATCCCATCAAGGCGGCGTCCCAGCGGCTTCACTACGCCCACGAAGGCGTGATCCACTTCGGCATCATCCCGAGGATGAACCGGGGCATCTTCGCCGTGAACGAACTGCCCGATCTCCAGCCCCGCATCCAGGTCGGCCTGCTGAACATCATGGAGGAGAAGGACATCCAGATCCGGGGTTTCCCGGTGCGGATCCCCCTGGACGTGATGATCGTCTTCTCGGCGAACCCGGAAGACTATACCAACCGCGGGACCATCATCACCCCGCTCAAGGACCGGATCGATTCGCAGATACTGACCCATTATCCCGTCAGCCGCGAATACGCCATGGCCATCACCGACCAGGAGGCCTGGACCGAGCGGCCCGGCGGCGCGCGCGTCCACATGCCTTCCTTCCTGCGCGAAACGGTGGAGGAGATCGCCTTCCAGGCCCGGAGCAGCGAGTTCATCGACCAGACCTCCGGCGTAAGCACCCGCATGACCATCGCCGCCATGGAGAACCTGGTCAGCCAGGTCGAGAAGCGGTGCATCCTGCAGGGCAAGCGGTCCGTCGTGCCCCGAATGTGCGACCTGGCCGCCGTGATCCCGGCGATGACGGGCAAGCTGGAGCTCGTGTACGAGGGCGAGCAGGAAGGCGAGGTCAAAGTAGCCGAAGCGCTGATCGGCCGGGCCGTGAAGGAAGTCTTCGGACACTACTTCCCCGCGGTCTACGGCGAAGATGGCGAAGTGGATGAACACGGCGCGTGCTACCGGGAAGTCCTCGCCTGGTTCGAAGAAGGAAAGACGGTCGAGATTTCGGACACCATGGACGACAAATCATATTATGGCGCGCTGAACGGCGTCGACGGGTTGCGGAAGCTGGCCGGCCAGCACGTCCGGACGGAAAACCGGGCGGAACTGTCCGTTGCCATGGAGTTCCTGCTCGAGGGGCTGCACCAGCATTCGAGGATCAGCAAGAACATCGCCGACGGCCGTCGTTCCTACAGCGATATGATGGGCAGCCTGTTCGAACAATGAGGGGATTTTCGGGCAAGGTAAATCTGTTGACAAATCCCGGTGCGCGTTGTATTTTTTTCTGTTTGTCCGGTGGGTGGAAAGGCCTTGTGGAATCGGGTGGTCCAGCCTGGCCGAGCCTGCCATAGCTGTGAAGATCAATTCAGGAGCCAGTCATTGAAGAACGTCAGGATCACACTTCCCGACGGCGGTCAGATCGAAATGGAACCGGGTTCGACGGTCATGGACGCGGTGGCGCGCATTGGTCCCGGTTTGGGCAAGGCGGCGCTCGCGGCCAAGATCGACGGCGCACAGGTCGACCTGGACCACCGTCTGGACGGGGACGCCTCCCTGGAGGTGCTGACCTTCAGCAATCCCGAGGGACGGGAGGTGTACTGGCACAGCACCACGCACCTGATGGCCCAGGCCACCAAGGAGCTGTTCCCCGAAGCGCAACTGACCATCGGTCCGCCGATCGAAGAGGGCTTCTACTACGACTTCGACATGCCGGAACCGTTCACGACCGATGATCTCGAGCGTATCGAGGGGCGCATGGTCGAGCTGTCCCGGGCGGACATGCCCATCCGGCGCCGCGAGCTCTCCCGCGAGGATGCCCGCGCCCTCTTCAACGACCGGGGCGAGTCCTACAAGGTCGAGATGATCGACGACCTCGAGGCGGACGAGGTGATCAGCATCTACGAGCAGGGGGATTTCATCGACCTCTGCCGGGGGCCGCACATCCCGTCGACGGGAAAGATCAAGGCCTTCAAGCTGCTCAGTGTCGCGGCCGCCTACTGGCACGGGGACGAGAACAACCAGAGCCTGCAGCGGATATACGGCGTCTCCTATCCCCGGCGGAAGGATCTGGACGAGTACCTGGAACGGCGCGCCGAGGCCGAGCGCCGGGACCACCGCAAGCTGGGCAGGCAGCTCGGGCTGTTCATGTTCCATCCCTATGCGCCGGCGTCGCCCTTCTTCTTCCCGAAAGGCGCCCGGGTCTACAACGCCCTGACCGACTACGTGCGTGATCTGTACAAGAAGCACGGTTACGACGAAGTCATCACTCCGCTGATCTATGAAGCCGGCCTTTGGAAGACGTCCGGCCATTACGAGCATTTCTGGGAAGAGATGTTCACCATTAACGCCGACGACCGGGAATACGCGCCCAAGCCGATGAACTGTCCCAGTCACTGTCTCATGTACGCGGCGGGCCACCATTCCTACCGGGACCTGCCCATCCGGTACGCCGATTTCGCCCGGTTGCACCGGCACGAGCGTTCCGGGGTGACGGCCGGCCTGATGCGGGTGCGCTCCTTTTCGCAGGACGATGCCCACATCTTCTGCCGCCCCGACCAGATCCGGGACGAGGTCGACGATTTCATCAAGATGCTTACGGACGCCTATACCACGCTGGGTTTCGAAGACACTGTGATAAACCTGTCGACCCGTTCGGCCAAGCGCGCCGGTTCCGACGAGCTCTGGGACCAGGCGGAGGAAACCCTGGCCCGCGTGCTGGACAGCCTGGGGGTCGACTACGAGGTGGCGCCCGGCGAAGCGGCCTTCTACGGGCCGAAGGTCGATTTCTTCGTGAAGGACGCCCTGCAGCGCCCGTGGCAGCTGGGTACGTGCCAGCTTGATTTCAACATGCCGGAGCTCTTCGACCTGGAGTACATCACCGAATCCGGCAAGCCCGCCCGGCCCGTCATGATCCACCGCGCCATCCTCGGAAGCCTGGAGCGGTTCCTCGGCGTGTACATCGAGCACTGCGCCGGCGCGTTCCCGACCTGGCTGGCGCCGGTCCAGGTTGTGGTGATCGGCATATCGGAACACCAGACCGAGTACGTTCTCGGCGTGGCGGGCAGGCTCGAAGACGCCGGATACCGGGTCGAGACGGACGTGAGAAACGAGAAGGTCGGGTACAAGATCCGCGAGGCGGAGACGAAGAAGATCCCCTTCATGGCCATTGCCGGGGCCCGCGAGATGGCGGCCGGCGACGTGTCCGTACGCCGCCACGGCATGGGCGACCGGGGGAACATGCCGGTGGAAGGCCTGATCGGCGCGATAGAAGAAGAAATCGCCCGGACCGTCCGGACAGCCCGGACCGTCCAGGCGGCGAATTGAATCGAATACACAAGGATCCGGGAGGACAGCCATTCAAAAGAGAACCGTCAGAGTCAACGGAATGATTCGCGTACCCCAGGTGAGGGTGATCAGCGCGGAAGGCGAGCAGGTCGGCATCATGGAGACCAGGGAGGCCATGCAGCTTGCATCCGGCGCCGACCTGGACCTCGTGGAAGTGTCGCCCGATGCCCGCCCGCCCGTCTGCAAGATCATGGACTTTGGCAAGTACAAGTACGAGCAGAGCAAGCGGGTGAAGGAATCGCGCAAGAAGCAGCACGTGACGCAGCTTAAGGAAATCCGCTTCAAGACGCCCAAGATCAGCGAACACGACCTGGAGTACCGGGCCAACCAGGCCCGCGATTTCCTGAGGCACGGGAACAAGGTCAAGGTGTCCGTGCGGTTCTGGGGCCGAGAAATGACGCACGTGGAACTGGGCCAGCAGAAACTGGAGCACATGGCGCAGATACTGGAAGATGTGGGCACCATTGAACAGCGGCCCAGGCTGGAAGGCCGCAGCATGTCGCTGGTCCTCATGCCCAGGTAGATACCAGGAGTCGATCATGCCGAAAATCAAGACGTTGAAAGCGGCGGCGAAACGCTTCAAGCGGGTCGCCTCCGGCAAGTTCAAACGCAGCCATTCCCACGCGACCCACAATAAGTTGTCCAAGAACGGCAAGCGCACGAGAGGGCTTCGCGGCACCGCCATGGTGAGCAAGGCCGACACGCCGCGCCTCAAACGGATGATGCCGAACTAATAAGGAACAAAACATGCCACGTGCCACAAACGCCGCCGCCTCGCACAGGCGGCGCAAGAAGACCATCAAGGCGGCCAGGGGATACTGGGGCCGCCGCAACCGGCTTTACCGGACGGCCCGCGAGGCCGTCAACCGGGGCTGGGCCTACGCGTACCGCGACCGGCGCCGGCGCCGGCGCGATTTCCGCCGTTTGTGGATCACCCGGATCAACGCGGCGGCAAGGCTCAACGGCCTTACGTACGGTCAACTCATACACGGCATGAAGCTGGCCCGGATCGAAATCGACCGGAAACTCCTTGCCGAACTCGCCGTCAATGATCCGCCCGCCTTCGCCGTGGTGGCAGACGCGGCCAAAGCGCAGTTTTCCTGACGCTCACCACGGAAGATTGCTGAAGGACCGGGACCGGACCATCCATGGTACAGGAAGCAGAAGCGATTGAAGCCCGGGCGCTGGAGGAAATCGCCCGCGCCGCCGACCCGTCGGATTTGGAAGAGATCCGCATCCGATACCTGGGGAAGAACGGCGAGCTGACCCGCGTCCTGCGGTCCGTGGGCAAAGCCGATCCCGAAGATCGCCCCCGCATCGGCCAACGGGTCAACCAGGCCAAGCAAGCCATCGAAGCAGCCCTGGAAGCGCGCAGGACGGTGTGCGAATCGGGTGGAGAATCCGGAGCCGGCGCCCTGGACGTCACGCTGCCGGGACGCCCCCCGCCCATGGGAAGCAAGCATCCGCTGACCCTGATCCGCGAGGAAGTCACCGAGATCTTCCGGGACATGGGCTTCTCGGTAGTGGACGGTCCCGAGGTGGAGTGGGACTACTACAACTTCGAAGCGCTGAACATCCCTCGCGACCATCCGGCCCGGGATACCCAGGACACCTTCTATCTCGGCAGCGATATCGTGCTCCGGACCCATACCTCGCCGGTGCAGGTCCGGGTCATGGAACAGCAGAAACCCCCGGTGCGGGTGATCGTGCCGGGACGCACCTACCGCCACGAGAATCCCGACGCCACCCACGCCTTCACCTTCCATCAATGCGAGGGCCTTTACGTGGACAAAGGGGTCACGATGGCCCAGCTCAAGGGCGATATGACCTACTTCGCCCAGCGGCTCTTCGGCGGGAAGGTCAAGGTGCGTTTCCTCCCCGATTTCTTCCCCTTTACCGAACCCAGCGTACAGTACGACTTCTCCTGCGTCGCGTGCGGCGGCAAAGGTTGCCGGATCTGCAAGCATACGGGCTGGCTGGAGATCTCGGGCGCCGGCATGGTCGACCCGGCCGTCTTCGGATTCGTGGACTACGATCCGGAAGTATACACCGGCTACGCCTTCGGCATGGGGCTGGACCGCCTCGCCATGTTCAAGTACGGGATCGACAGCATCCATATGTTCCTGGAGAACGACCTGCGCCAGCTCGAAGGCAACTGAGCGCGGTGCGTCCGGCAAGGAGCCAAGCGTCCCATGGTAATTAAAGTACCCCTTTCGTGGCTGCAAGCGTACTGCGACGTCCCGTGGTCTGTCGATGAACTGGCGGACCGTCTGGTCATGGCCGGCCTGGAAGTCGACAGCGTCGATACGGTCGGCAGCGATTACGAGGGGTTCGTCGTGGGACACGTGGAACGCGTGGACCGCCATCCCAACGCCGACCGGCTCTCACTCTGCACTGTGGACGTGGGCGGCGAGTCCCTGCAGGTCATCTGCGGGGCGCCGAACGTGGCCGCCGGCCAGAAGGTGCCGGTCGCGCGGGTCGGCGCGACGCTGCCCGGCGGGATGGAGATCCGGAAAGCGAAGATCCGCGGGGTGGAGTCCTTCGGGATGATCTGCTCCGAGGCCGAACTGAACCTGTCCGACGATCACGAAGGCATCATGGTGCTCGAAGCCGGAATCGAGCCCGGACGGCCCCTGAAGGACATCGTGGGCGGACCGGAAACGGTGCTGAGCATCGACGTGGGCACCAACCGCCCCGACTGCCTCTCGCTGGTCGGCGTGGCCCGGGAGATCACCGCCCTGTCGGGTGGCGAATTGCGCATGCCCCCCGGCGTCGTCGATGAAACGGGTCCTCCCGTCGACACCCTGGCCAGCGTCCGCGTCGACGCCCCCGATGACTGCCCCCGGTTCGTGGGCCGCGTGATCACCGGCGTCCGCATCGGACCTTCGCCGGACTGGCTGAAGCGGCGGATCGAAGCCGCCGGGATCCGGTCCATCAGCAACGTGGTCGACGTGACGAACTACGTCATGCTCGAAATGGGACAGCCGCTGCACGCCTACGACCTGGACCGGCTGGCGGGCCGGGGCATCGTCGTCCGCCGCGCCGGGGAGGAGGAGGCCTTCACCACCCTGGACGGGGTGGATCGTACCCTCGACGGCGAGGTGTTGATGATCGCCGACCACGAAACGGGCATCGGCGTCGGCGGCGTAATGGGCGGACTGGATACCGAGATCACCCCGGAGACCGACCGGGTCTTCCTGGAAGGCGCCTGTTTCGACGCGGTGCGGGTGCGGCGGGGTTCGAAGGCGCTGCAGCTGCAGACGGACGCGTCGCGCCGGTTCGAGCGGGGCATGGACCCGGAACTTCAGGGCGAGGCCGTAGCCCGGGCCGCGGGACTGATTGCCGATGTGGCCGGGGGGGTGGTGGCGAAAGGCATGATCGACGTCCGGACCCCGGCCGTGCCCGACCCGGTGATCCGGTTGCGCTTGAGCCGCGTGAACGGACTGCTGGGCACCGGCCTGGACCGCGACGAGATCGCCGCGCTGCTGCGCCGGTTGCGGTTCGACGTGCGGCCCGACGACGTGGACCTCGAGGTCGTCGCGCCGTCGTTCCGGCGGGACGTGTTCCGCGAAGTGGACCTGATCGAGGAGGTCGCCCGTCTCTATGGCTACGACAAGATCGAACCGGCGGCTTCTGCGCCGGCCCGCGACGATTCGGCTGAAGCCCGGGAACGGGAGGAGGCCCGCCGCGGCAAGCAGGACGACCAGCGGCGCCTGCGCGACGCGATGACCGGGTTCGGCTTCACGGAGGTGGTCACCCACAGTCTCCTGCACCCGGACCTGAACCGGCTCATCGATCCGTCCCGTCCCAGCGTCATGATCGACAATCCCCTGAGCCCCGAACTCTCCGCCATGCGCACGAGCCTGGCGGCCTCCGTACTGGGCGTCGTGCGCTGGAACGCCAATCGCAAGGTGCGGGACATCCGGATCTTCGAGGCCGGGCGCGTGTTCTGGGCGAAAGAAGAAGGCCTTCCCGACGAACCCGAACAACTCTGTATCGCCGTCACTGGGCAGCGCCACAGCCCGCACTGGGACGGCCCTCAGGAGGCTTTCGATTTATTCGATTTGAAGGGTCTGGCGGAAGCTTTGCTCGGCCGGTTAGGACTTGACAGGGTCGAAACCGTCTCGTATGATAAAGTCGATCCATTGTTCGACGCCGACCGGACCGGCGAACTGCTCGCGGACGGGGTGCGGGCGGGCCGAATCGGCGCGGTGGCGCAACGGGTCCTCGGCCGTTACGAGATCCGGGAACCCGTATGGATGGGGGTAATCGACTGCGGTGTCCTCTTCGGCCAGGCGTCCGATCGAAGGACCTATCGCGCGCCGCCCAAGTTCCCCGCGGTCGAGAGAGACCTGGCCATTGTCGTGCCCGAAGAGGTTACTCATCGGGACATACTGAAAGAAATCCGCGCGTGTAGCGGTGATCTCCTGGAAGCGGTCGAACTGTTCGACGTCTACCGGGGGACGCAGATCGCGGCCCAGAGCAAGAGCATGGCGTACGCCATGCGGTTCAGGTCCGGAGAACGGACGCTGACGGACGCTGAAGTCACGCGGCTTCAGGACAAGGTGCTGCGCCGGCTGGTGAGCCGGTACCGGGCGGAACTTCGCTCCTAGCGTCGTCGAGGCGCGAAGGAATACACCTTTGCGGAGGGATTCATGCAAGAACAATCCATCGAGCTGCTGCTGGGCCGGATCGAAACAATGATCGACCTGATCCAGCAGCTGAAGGACGAGAACGCGGATCTGCGGGGCCGGAACCAGAACCTCGAGACGCAGATTCAGGAACTGCAGCAGCAGCAGGAGCAGTCGGTTACCTCGAAAGAAGAACTGGAACAGGAAAACCAGGCGTTGCGCGTCAAGCAGGACGACATCAAGGCACGCATAGACACGATGCTGTCGCGCCTGGACGTCATCGAGTAAGATCAGTCCGGATCAGTCCCTGTTTTGTCCGCCGCAGTTCGCCTGGCGTCCGGCATGCGTTTCCAGGCCGATTGCTCACCGGGATGGACCCTTTATGGATGACGAGAAAGTCACCGTACGCGTCAACATCTGCGGGACCGAATATCCGATCCAGGCGGAAGAGGAAGCTGAGTACATCCAGCGCATCGCCGCCTATGTCGACGAACGCATGCGCGAGGTACCCGTCAGCGTGACCATGCAGTCCCTCACCAGCGTGGCGGTCCTCACTGCGATCAGGATCGCCGACGAACTGCACAAGGAACGTGAAAAACAGCAGACCCAGGTCGAATCGGAGTCCGTGCATAAAGAACGGATCGCTGAGATGATCCGGCGCATGGACGAGTTGCTGGAAAACCCTCTTCCTGAACAGGATGAAGAGAAAGCAGACCATGCCTGATCTTGTTGAGGAACGGACCATGTCCGGAACACCCGTAATAATTGAAGAAGGTGGCTGCCACTATGCTTGTGACGATCAGTCTCCACGCCGGCACCGCCCTGATCATGTTTCTCTTCGGATGGTACATTCGAAAGCGTGTCGAAAAACGTAAGACGGACAGTATGGAGCGCTTGGCAGAGAGCATCCTCGCAGAGGCGGTGGAAGAAGCTGACACGATAAAGAATACGGCCCGGATCGAAATGGAGGAGGAATCCTACCAGGCCAAGGCGAAATTCGAGCGAGAAAGCAACCAGACCCGCCAGGACTTCCAGCGCGTCGAAAAACGGATCGCGATCAGGGAGCAGAACCTGGAGCGCAAGGCCGACTACGTGGCCAAGCGCGAAAAAGGCATTCAGAAGCACCTCCAGTCGCTGCAGGAGCGGGACGAGAAGCTGGTGGAATCCGAAGAGCGCCTGGATCAGCTGATCAAGCGGCAGACGGAACAACTCGAGCAGTCCGCCGGCATGACGACGGAGGAAGCGAGAAAGTCGCTGCTCAGCAACATCGACGCCCGCATACGCGCTGAAGCCGGCCAGCAAGCCCGCAGCATCATCGAAGAAGCCCGCCAGAACGCGGAGGTCGAAGCCCGGGAAATCATCACGCACGCGATGCAGAAGTACACGCTGGATCACGTGACGGAAACGACGACGTCGGTCATATCCCTGCCCGATAATGAAATGAAGGGACGCATCATCGGGCGCGACGGACGCAACATCCAGGCGTTCGAAATGTCGACGGGGATCGACGTCATCGTCGACGACACCCCCAATGCCGTCGTCCTCTCCGGGTTCAACCCCATGCGCCGCGAAATCGCTAAGCTCTCCATGGAGAAGCTCATCCAGGACGGGAGAATCCATCCCGGATTCATCGAACAGGTCGTCTCCAAAACCCAGGAGGAAATCGGCGACCTGATCCAGGATACGGGTGAACAGGTGCTCTTCGACCTGGGCATTACCGGCGTCCGTTCCGAACTGGCCATGCTGCTCGGGCAACTGAAGTACCGCATGACCGGTGGGCAGAACGCGCTGCATCATAGCCGCGAAGTGGCTGAGCTGGCGGGTATCATGGCGCAGGAGCTGGACCTGGACGTGACCCTGGCCCGGCGCTGCGGACTGCTGCACGACATAGGCAAGGCCGTGGAAGGCGGCCCGGAAGGCGCGCTCGGGGAACTGGGAAGATCGGCCGCCGGGAAGTACGGCGAACCGCACGAAGTGCTGGAATGCATAGACGCCATCCACGAGAACCTGGAAGAAGTCAGCCCCATGGCCGTGGTGGTCCGAACCGCCGACGCGCTGTCCATGTCCAGACCCGGCGCGCTCCGGGAACCGCTGGAGAAGTACGTCCGCCGGCTCCGGGAGATGGAACGGCTGGTGAGTTCCTTCGAAGGCGTATCCAGGGCCTTCGTCATGAAGGCGGGGAAAGAAGTGCGGGTCATGATCGATCACGAGGAAGTCGACGACCTCCGCGCGGTCCAGCTCGCCACGGAAATCGCCCGTAAAATCCAGGCCCGGATGGAATACCCGGGCCAGGTCAAGGTGACGGTCATCCGGCAGACCCGCGCGGTCGAAATCGCCCGGTAGCGATATGGCCGGCTCAGACCGGGGAGGAAGGCCAGGCTTGGTGAACGAGGGCGACAACGGCGTGCTGACCGTTACCGAACTGACCGCGGGGATCAAGACGCTCCTCGAAGAAGCGTTCCCCTACGTTACGGTATCCGGTGAAATCTCCAACTACAAGCGGCACTCGTCCGGCCATGCCTACTTCTCGCTGAAGGACGACCGCAGCCAGTTGCGCTGCGTCATGTGGCGATCGGCGAACAGCAAGTTGACTTTCGAACCCGAAGACGGCATGGAGGTGCTGGCCCTGGGCGCCCTTTCCGTCTACGACGTGCAGGGACAGTACCAGCTCGTTGCCCGGCAATTGAAGCCCGTGGGCGCGGGCGCGCTCCAGGCGGCTTTCGAGCGGCTCAAGGCCCGGCTCGAGAAAGAGGGCCTGTTCCGCGAGGAACACAAGCAGGCACTGCCTTCCTTCCCGGAGCGGGTGGGCGTGGTCACCTCCGGGTCCGGCGCCGCGATCCGGGATATCATCCAGGTCCTGCGCCGGCGCGCGCCGTGGGTCTCGATCATTCTCCGGCCGGCACCCGTGCAGGGCGAAGGCGCCGCGGCCGAGATCGCGGCCGCCATCGAAGAGATGAACGACTACGGCGCGGTGGACGTGCTGATCGTCGGCCGTGGCGGCGGATCGGCAGAGGACCTGTGGGCGTTCAACGAAGAGGCGGTGGTCCGGGCGGTGTTCCAGTCCCGAATCCCGGTGGTCTCGGCCGTGGGACACGAAACGGACTACACGCTGACCGACTTCGCGGCCGATCTGCGGGCCCCCACGCCGTCGGGCGCGGCCGAAATCGTCGTCCGCGACCTGCGGGAGTTGAAGGAGCGGTCGGAGGCCGTGTTGAGAAGGCTGTGCGGCAGCATGACCGGGTACCTGGACCTGTCCCGCCAGCGCGTCGCAACGGCGCTGACCAGTTACGGACTCAGGCGGCCCGTCGACCAGATCGGCCAGTACGCCCAGTTCACCGATGAACTGACCCGCCGCCTGGCCGACCGGTGCTTCCACGACCACGAAACACGCGCCCAGCTGGTCGGCGGACTGGCCGGACGGCTCCAGGCCCTCAGCCCGCTCTCGGTCCTGGAACGGGGCTACGCCGTCTGCCAGCGCGCGTCGGACGGGCGCATCGTCCGCGACGCCGATGAACTCAGCGTCGACGACCGCGTGAACGTACGCCTGCGCAAGGGCGAAGCGTTCTGCCGGGTCGAGCACCTGCATGACGGGGCGGAGACCTCCGGAACCGCCGCCCGGGGGAAACGGCGCGAGGAAGCGCCGGCCACCTTCGGCCTGTTCGATGAATCGAATACCACCGAACCATCCTGACCGACGGGATACCGAAGATGAACGAAAAGGAAAAACCGAATTTCGAGGAGGCGTTGAAGCGCCTCGAGCACATCGTCGAACGCATGGAAAAGGGCGATCTGCCGCTGGATGAATCACTCGCACTCTTCCAGGAGGGCATCGAGCTTTCCCGGATCTGCACCCGGCAGCTGAACGCGGCGGACGAACACGTGCGCAAGCTGGTCCGCGTGGAGAACGGCCGGTTCGTCATCGAGCCCTTCGAGCCGGAATCGCCACCCAGCCAGGACAACGACCTGCAGTTCTAGTTTCCGGCGACCCTCATCCAGATGACAGGCTTCTTATATGACCGATACCCCGGGAATGCAGGACTTCCTCGACGCGCTGGCCGTGCGCAAGGAATGGGTGCGCGCGTACCTGGAAGCTGACCGCCGCAAAGTCCTGTTCGTCCCGGAGGACATACACGACGGGGTGTTCAGCTACCTGAAGGCGTCCGGCAAGGTGCTTCGTCCCTGCGTGCTCTACTTCTCCTGCGGCGCCGTGGGCGGCAAGGAGCAGGCCGCAACACCCGCGGCGGTCGCGGTGGAACTGTTCCACACCTGGACCATCGTGCATGACGACATCATGGACCGGGACGCCCTGAGGCGCGGCACGCCCACGGTCCACGAGGCCTTCCGGAGGCGGGCGCTGGCCGGCGGGGCTTTCGACGAAAGGGAAGCCGCCCATTACGGCCTGTGTATCGGGATCATGACCGGCGAGGTCCAGCACGGGTGGGCCACCGGGCTCCTGACCGAACTGTACGACGCGGACGCGGACAACGGCGAGGTGGTGATCGAACTCATCCACTACCTGGAGACGGAAGTCCTCCTTGCCCTCGTCGGCGGGCAGGCGCTGGACATTCAGTATGCCAAGGCGCCCATGGACAGCCTGGACGAAGCGTCCGTGATCGACATGTTCTGGCGAAAAACCGGCGCGCTCTACGCCTTCGCGGGCGCGGCCGGCGCGATGATCGGCCTGAATACACCGGACCGGAACCACCCCATGGTGCGGGCGATATCATCGTTCACCGGGCAATGCGGCGTGGCCTTCCAGCTGCAGGACGACATCCTGGGCCTCACGGCCGACGAGGCCACGCTGGGGAAACCGGTATGCTCCGACCTCCGGGAAGGCAAGCGTACCCTGCTGCTCGTCCACACCTACCAAAAGGCTTCGGCCGCCGAGCGCCGATTTTTGCTGGACGTCGTCGGAAAACCGGAGGCTACCGACGGGCAGATCGCGGAGGTACGCGACCTCATCCTGGCCCACGGCGGTCTCGAACACGCCCGGACGCTCATGGAACGCCGCGTGGCCGATGCCATTCGAAATCTCGATGCGATTCCCGACTCTTCTTATAAGGGATACCTGGTCAACTGGGCGGAGTACCTGATCGGAAGGACCTTCTGATGCAACGCGTGGGCATCATCGCCAATCCCGCCCGGCCCGTCGTCGCCGGCCTGATACCGGAACTCGTTCGGCTGATCTCGTCACGGTCCGGAAAGCCGACGCTCTCGGCCGGCCTGGCGGCCACGGTAAGCGAGGCGGAAGCCCGAAGGGAATGCGTGGTCGTGGATTCGGACGACCGCGCTGTGGAGGACGTCGATTGGGTCATCGCCATCGGGGGGGACGGCACACTGCTCAAGACCGCGCGCCTGGTGGGTGCTTCCGGCACGCCTATTCTCGGCGTCAATTCCGGCAAGCTCGGTTTCATGATGCAGACGACGCCCGACGACCTCGGCGACGCCCTCGAACGCGTTTTCGAGGGGCGGTACACGCTGGACGAGCGGCTGGTCCTGCAGGGACGGATCGCGAACGGGACGCTGTTGGACGCGTCCGGCGCGGGCGCGGCGTCGGCCGGTGCGGACCAGGTTGCCGCCGGCACGTTTTCGGCACTGAACGATATCGTAATCGACAAGGGCGCGATCTGCCGGGTCATCGAACTGGGCATCTATGTAAATGACGAATACGTCAACGACGTCATGGCCGACGGGCTGATCGTGTCGACCCCGACCGGTTCCACGGCCTATTCACTGGCGGCGGGCGGCCCGATCCTGGCGCCCGACATGGAAGCGATGGTCGTGTCGCCCATCTGTCCGCATACGCTTTCCAACCGTGCCATGGTGCTCGCCGCGCGGGACCGGGTCCGGATCGAAGTCCGGGCGGACCATCCCGATCTCCTGCTCACCGTGGACGGCCAGGAGAACGTGGTGATCCAACCGGGATGCTCCGTCGAGCTTTGCCGGGCGGACCACACCATACACCTGATCCGGTTCACGGATCGTTCCTTTTACGATGTCCTGCGCACGAAGCTGAAATGGGGGGAACGCTGAACCTCCCGGTCCCGGACGGATCTGCCCGGTCCCGCACCTGACGGGTCTCGCGCGGTCGCGACGGGTCCCGTCCTTCCTTGACCGGTCACGTGCGGTCCCACCGTTCATGTTGCAGCCTATGCTCGCGAACCTGAGGGTCAGAAACTACGCGCTCCTGGACGAGGTGGACATCGAGTTCACCCCCGGACTGAACGTGCTCACCGGTGAAACCGGCTCCGGAAAGTCCATCCTGATCGGTGCGCTGGGGCTCATTCTCGGCGGCCGGGCCGCGTCGGACACCATACGGGGCGGTGCGGGGTCTGTGGTCGTCGAGGGGCTCTTCGAAGGGGAGCGAGACCCGCAGCTGCGGGCCCTGCTGTCTGAGATCGGCGTGGACCCGGAGGAGGATGGACTGATTATCCGGCGGGAGGTCGGCCGCGACGGGCGAAACCGTTGCACGATAAACGGCAGCCTGGTCACCGTTTCCGTCCTCAGGAAACTGGGCGTACTGCTGGTTGACCTGCACGGACAGCACGATCACCAGACGCTGCTGAACCCGCGGACGCACCTGGACTTCCTGGATGGATTCGAGGACGTCCGGACGCCGAAGCAACAAGTCGCCGAAGCCTACCGCCGGTTCACCGAACGGTCCGAGGCCCTGCGGCTGCTGGAGGAGGAACTCGCCGCCACCCGGGAACGGGAGGAGCTCTATCGCTTCCAGCTCGACGAACTCGACCAGGCGGACCTTACGCCGGGGGAGGACGAGAAACTGGAACGGGAGCGGGCCGTCCTGGAGCATGCGGAACAGTTGATCCGCATCGCTTCCGAGGCTTCCGAGGCACTCTCCGAAGGAGAGGGTGCGCACGTCGACGGACTGGTCCGCGTCATCCGCGCGTTGGAGGAAGCGGAACGTATCGACCCCTCACTCGGCGAAGCCCTCGAAAGCGTGCGCACCGCGCGCTACCAGCTCGACGACTGCACCGATTTCCTGCGGCGATATCGCGACCGCGTCGAATACGATCCGGCGCGTCTGGAAGAGGTGCTGGACCGGCTGGACCTCATCGGGCGGCTCAAGCGGAAATACGGCGCCACGATCGAGGAGGTCGCGGCCCACCGCGGACGGATAGCCGGAGAACTGGAACGGATGGACACGGCCGACGAACGCCGGAACCGCCTGGGTGGGGAGGTGGAAACGGCCCGGCAGGAGCTGGCCGAAAAAGCGAAGGCGCTGTCGGACCGGCGTAAACAGGTTGCCCGCAAGCTGGAAGGCCGGGTCGTGGCGGAACTGGCGGAACTGGGCATGGGGAAGACCGGGTTCCAGGTGGGGATCGCGTGGCAGGAGTCCGACGACGGTCCGTTGCGGATCGACGGGTGCGGCTACCGCGTGGACGCCCACGGGATGGACCGGATCGAATTCCTGATATCGCCCAATGCCGGGGAGGCGCTGAAGCCGCTGGCGAGCATCGCTTCCGGCGGTGAAATCTCCCGCATCATGCTGGCGCTGAAGGTGATCCTGGCCGAATCCGACCGCATGCCCACGCTGATCTTCGACGAGCTGGACATCGGGATCGGCGGACGCATCGCCGAATCGGTCGGGCATCGGTTGAAATTGCTGTCCCGGGACCACCAGGTGCTGTGCATCACCCATCTTCACCAGGTGGCCTGCTGGGGCCGTACGCATTTTACCGTGCACAAGCAATCGGCCCGCGGCAGGTCGGTCACGCTGGTCGATCACCTGGACGAGGACGGCCGGGTCAGGGAGATCGCGCGCATGCTGGCCGGTGAAACGGTGGACGACATGGCCCTCTCCCACGCCCGCGAGATGCTCCGGCGCACGGCGGCCGTATGAACCATGTGATCCCGCGAAGGACGGGAGATGCTCCGGCGCACGGCGGCCGTATGAACCATGTGATCCCGCGAAGGACGGCGGCATGAGTCCGGATTCCTTAGGGAACGGAAGAACGGGACGGTTCTGGACGCCGCCCAATGTGCTGTCCCTTTCGCGCATCGCCGCTGTTCCGTTCATCTACTGGAGTATCGCCGGGGATGCGCGACTGGTCCTGTACGCGCTGGTCGGGTGGGCCTTTCTGACGGACGCTGCCGACGGTTACCTGGCGCGCCGCTTCCGCTGGTCATCCAGGTGGGGGCTCGTGCTCGACCCGCTCGCCGACAAGATCCTGGTCGGCAGCCTGTCGGTATTCCTGGTCCTTTTCCGGGAATTCCCTTTGTGGGCGGCCGCGCTGATCATTGCCCGCGACCTGTCCATTCTGATTGTGGGCGCGTACCTGTATCTCAAGCCCGGGAACGTGGTCCTGCCGGCCGACCGGGTCGGCAAGCTGACCACCCTGGCCATGGGCGTCGCGCTGGCCCTGTACCTCGTGGAGTGGCAACCGTACGGTACGTGGGCCCTCTGGGCGGCCCTCTGCTGCGTGGTCGGATCGGGCCTGCATTACATCCTGGAATTTAAGCGGCGGGAAAGATCGGTCACATGAATCGCGGGGCATCGAAATGGGTGGTCACCGGTTGGCATCACCTGTCGTTCGAGCGGCCGGAAGACTGGAGCATCGGCGCGGTATCGGGTGATTTCTCGACGGGCTACCTGCGGCTCGACGATTCGGAGATGCCCCGTTTCGAGCTGAGATGGGAGCGCACGCGCGGCCGGGAGTCGGCCGACCAGGTGGTCGCAAGGTATCTCAAGAATCTCGCCGGAAAGGGCGGGAAGAAGGCGCCGCCCGTCAAGGTCCGGCGCGACCTGGCGCTCATCAAGGACGAGACCGTACTTGCGGACCGGACGGTGGAGGGGTTTCACTGGCGGACGGAAGGACCCGAGCCCCTGCAGGCCTACGGCTGCCTGTGGATGTGCGAAACCTGCGGCCGCACGATCTTCGCCCAGGTCCTTGGACGCGGGGGAGAGTCCATGATGACCCGGGCCTCGAGACTGCTCAATACCCTGGACGATCACGCCCGCGGGGACACCGCCACCTGGGCCGTGTACGGGCTGCGCCTCGAGCTGCCGGCCGACTGCGCCCTGAAGCACCACTCCTTCATGACGGGCCGTATCGAGTTGACTTTCCAGCGCGGCAACGCCAGATTGGAACTGTTGAGGATGAGCCTTGCCGAAATGCACCTGGAGGGCCGGACGTTCCCGGACTGGTTCCAGGACACCTATGGCAGCGAAATCGACGTCTGGATCGACGATGCCGGTCTCACGGGCGGCCATCCGTCTATCGGCGGGACGGGCCAGGGCGTGGATCCCGAGACGGTTCACAGCCGCATGGCGTGGCTGCCGTGGCGCCGCCCGCGAAAAAAACCATTGAGTTGTCGCGGCTGGCATTGTATCGATGGCAATAGGATATACGTGCTGCGGCACCTCGACGGATCGCACCGGACCGAGTTCCTGGACGAAATAGCCGGGACGGTGGTCTGCCACTGATCACGGGGAAGAACGGGTCCGAGGGAAGACGGGCTCGGGCGAAGACGGGTCCGAGGGAAGACGGGCTCGGGCGAAGACGGGTCCGCGTCCATGACCGGGAATTTTCCCAAGGGTCGTCATCATGCAGATGTTTCGAAAGAAGCCGCCCCCGCTGCCCCGAAGGGAGTTGTTGCGCGCGAAGCCGGTTCGCAATGAGAAACTGACCTGCGAGACGAACTCCGACGGGGAGATCGTACTGGGCATCCCGAGGCGCAAGACGTGGTGGATCAACACCATGTCCCGGATGTTCTACGTACCGAGCCGGCGGACGGTAGTGCTGGACCGTATCGGTTCGTTCCTCTGGGGGTTGTGTGACGGGCAGAACACGGTGGATCACGTCATATCGACGATCCGGACCGAATACAAGCTGGAACGCAAGGAAGCGGAGGTCTCCACGCTGACCTACCTGAAACAACTCACGGAGAAGGGGTTGATCGGACTGGCCGTGGCAAACAGAAAAGGAGAAAGGAACGCATGACGACGGAATCGGCCGCGACGGCCGGCACGACGGAGAAACAGATATCGCTGCCCCTGTCCAAGGCGATCGAGATCAGTTTCCGCAGCCTGAGGATCCGGTTCTGGCGGTCGCTGATCACGATCGGAGGCATCTTCTTCGGCATCGCCTTTCTCATGTCCATCCTGACCAGCGCCTCCATCAACGAGGCGCTCGTGGAAGGCGGTTCCCCCCAGGTCCGGGCATTGCTGGAACAGAAAGGCGCGGACGGCGATTCGGCGACGCAGCAGGTATGGCTTGTTTCTCTCTCTCTGCTCGTGTGCGTCGTCGGCATCACCAACGCCATGCTGATGTCGGTAACCGAAAGGTACCGTGAAATCGGCACCATGAAGTGCCTGGGCGCCCTGGACAAGTTTATCATTCAGCTTTTCGTGCTGGAGTCCACCTTCCAGGGACTGGTCGGATCGGTAGGCGGGGTCATCCTGGGCTGCCTGTTCATGCTGGTCTCGATGATGACCTCTTACGGATGGGATCCCCTGGTGCTGTTCCCGGTGCTGGAGGTGGCCCAAAGCGGCCTGTATTCGCTGGGGGCTGGACTGGGCCTCGCCATCATCGGCGCGCTGTACCCAGCGTACCGGGCGTCCCAGATGCCGCCGGCCGACGCCATGCGCACGGAAGTCTGACGAGGGCATACCACCGTACCACCGGAACACCGTACCACCGGAACACTTTGCTGGATGGCATCAAACCGGAAAGTAGACCTGAAAGGGGCGGGAAATGACTGAAGAGCAGACCGCGGTAATGGACGCGCCGGATACCGAGACCCAGAATATCGTGCGCACGCGCGGGGTCAAGCGGGTGTACCAGATGGGCAAGCTCTCCCTGGAGGCGCTCAAGGGTATCGACATGGAGGTCCAGCGCGGGGAGTACATCTCCATCATGGGCCCGTCGGGCTCGGGCAAGTCCACCCTGTTCAACATGATCGGCGCGCTGGACAAGCCCACAGAGGGCAAGGTCTACATCGACGAGGTCGACGTCGCCCAGCTGGACGCCTACGAACTGGCCTGGCTGCGGTGCCGCAAGATCGGCTACATCTTCCAGACCTTCAACCTGATTCCGGTCATGACCGCCCTGGAGAACGTCACCCTGCCGATGATTTTCGCCGGCCTGGCGACGGACGAGGCCATCGACAAGGGCGTCGACCTGCTGACGCTGGTGGGGCTCGGCGAACGGGTCCAGCACAAGCCGCTGGAACTGTCCGGCGGGCAGCAGCAGCGTGTCGCCGTGGCCCGCGCCCTGGCCAACGACCCGGCCATCGTCCTCGCGGACGAACCCACGGGCAACCTGGACCGGAAAACGGGACGGGAGATCATCGAGCTGTTGCGGGAGCTGAACCAGGAAAAGCAGGTGACGATCATTTCGGCGACCCACGATCTGAAGATGCTGGACGTTTCAGACCGCATCCTGTGGGTGCAGGACGGAAGGATCACGAAGAACCAGCGGCGCGACGAACTGGATCTGGACCTGGGCCAGATTGGCGCCGAAGAGGAATAGAACGGTTTTCCGGTGGGATCGAATTCAAGCGCTTAAGGTAGCTGACGCGTGCCTCGGTCTGGTCAGGCGACGCCGGCTCCGCAGCACTTCTTGTACTTCTTCCCGCTGCCGCAGGGACAGGGCGCGTTTCGGCCGATTTTCTGTTCGACCCTGACCGGACGGGACGGGTCCCCGTCGGAACGGCCGCCGCGTCGTCCGGACTGCCTGGACTGCCTGGTCCGCCCGCGTTGCTGGACGCCGGCGTCCACGTCGGTGTCATCCGTGGCCGCGCCGGCCATGCCGGCCATGGCCGGGGCTTCCTGGTGAATCGCCCGCATGTTGGTCGGGGTTTCCTGGCGCGGCATCCGCGTTTCGGCCAGTTCGGCATTGAAGACGGTCTTGACGATCTCCTCGTCCAGCCGGTCCCACAACTCCTCGAACATGGCGTAGGCTTCCTTCTTGTACTGGATCAGGGGATCCAACTGGCCGTAGGCGCGCAGGCCGATGCCCTCACGCATCCGGTCGATTTCGTACAGGTGCTCCTGCCAGGCGTTGTCGATGACGTGCAGGGTGGCGAAGCGCTCCAGGTCGCGCATCAGTTCCGGCGAAGGCGCCAGAGTTGTTTCCTTCCGCTCGTAGGATTCGAGCATCTTCTCGTTGGCCAGTTCCTCCAGTGATTCCACGTTCAGATCCGCCATTTCCTCTTCGGCCACGGCCACGGCCACGTGGAAGTTCCGGGCCAGGTCGCCGCTCAGGCCGTCCAGGTCCCAGTCCTCGGGATAGGTCTTGGGATCGGTGTATTCCGCCACCTTCCGTTCAGCCACGCCGCGGATCATCTCGACGACGTCTTCCCTGAGGTTCTTCCGCTCCAGGGCGAGCAGGCGACGGTCGTACACGGCTTCGCGCTGCTGGTTCATGACGTTGTCGTATTCGAGCACGTGCTTACGCATGTCGAAATGCTGGGCCTCCACGCGCTTCTGGGCGCGTTCGATGGACCGGGTCACCATGGAGTGCTCGATCACTTCTCCTTCCGGAATCTTCAGGCGGTCCATGACGGAGGCGATGCGCTCGGAGCCGAAGAGCCGCATCAGGTCGTCCTCGAGCGAGAGGTAGAACCGCGACGAACCCGGGTCCCCCTGGCGTCCGGAGCGTCCCCGGAGCTGGCGGTCGATGCGCCGCGCTTCGTGGCGTTCGGTCCCGATGATGTGGAGTCCGCCGAGATCGACTACGCCCGTGCCGAGCTTGATGTCGGTGCCCCGGCCCGCCATGTTCGTAGCGATGGTTACCGATCCGGGCTGGCCGGCATTCGCGATAATCTCGGATTCCTGCTGGTGGAACTTGGCGTTCAGCACGTTGTGCTTGATGCCCCGGCGCTTCAGCATGCGGCTCAGCGTTTCCGAGGCGTCGACGGAGGTGGTCCCGATCAGGATGGGCTGGCGCTTTTCGTTCAATTCCTCGATTTCATCGATGACCGCGTTATACTTCTCGCGACGGGTACGGAAGACGACGTCGTCGTAGTCGATGCGCCGGACGGGCTGGTTGGTCGGAATCTCCACCACGTCCATCTTGTAGATCGCGAAGAACTCGCTCGCTTCCGTCACGGCCGTGCCGGTCATGCCCGCCAGCTTCCCGTACATGCGGAAGTAATTCTGTATGGTGATGGACGCGACCGTGCGCGTTTCCTGCTCGATCTTCACGCCTTCCTTGGCCTCGATGGCCTGGTGCAGGCCCTCGGCCAGCCGTCTGCCGTACATCAGCCGGCCCGTGAAGGTGTCGACCAGGACTACCTTCCCGTTCTCGATGACGTAATCGATGTCCTTTTCGTAGATCGCGTAGGCCTGGAGCAACTGGTGCATGTTGTGGATACGTTCGCTGCGTTCGGCGTAGAGTTTCTCCAGCTCGGCTTTCCGTTCGTCCTGCTGCTGCTCGCTCAGACCGGCGTCCGACTCGATTTCCACGATGCCTTCGCCGAGGTCGGGTATGATGAAGAGTTCCTGCTCGCCCGGTGAAAGGAGCTCCCGGCCCTTCTCGTTGATCTCGGTATGGCGGTTTTTCTCGTTGACCGTGAAGAAAAGCTCGTCGTCAAGCACGGGCATCTTCTTCTCGCGTATGTAGTCCCCCTCTACCTGCTGGATCAGCTTCTTGATGCCGGGTTCCTGCTGCAGCTTGAGGAGCTTCTTGTTCTTCGGCATGCCCCGCTGCGCCTGCAGCAGCTTGATCCCGGCGTCGTAGTCGTCCTCTTCGTTGTCCAGCACCGCTTCCGCCTCCGAGACGATCTTCGCCACGAAGCGGGTCTGGGCCCGCACGAGTTTCTGCACGTCCGGCAGCGACTCGGCGTACTTGCCGGTGTTCGACTCGCTTACCTGGCCCGCGATGATGAGGGGCGTGCGCGCCTCGTCGATCAGGATGGAATCCACCTCGTCCACGATCGCGTAAGGGTGGCCCCGCTGCACGCGGTCCTCCAGGCGCCACTTCATGTTGTCCCGGAGGTAGTCGAAGCCGAATTCGTTGGTGGTCCCGTAGGTCACGTCCGCCTGGTAGCCGGCTTTCTTCCGCTCCATATCGGGATCGTTGTTCTGCAGGCACTCGACCGTGAGCCCGAGGAACTCGAAGACCGGTCCCATCCAGGCCCGGTCGCGCGTAGCGAGGAACTCGTTGTGCGTCACCAGGTGGGCGCCGCGTCCGGTCAGTCCGTTGAGATACATGGGGAAAAGGGCAACGAGCGTCTTGCCCTCACCCGTTGCCATCTCGGCGATCTTGCCTTCGTGAAGCACGATCCCGCCGATGATCTGCACGTCGTAAGGCGTCATGTCCCACACCATGTCGCCCTGGCCGGGGACGAACCACGACCTGCCGAGCATGCGCCTGCAGGCTTCCTTGACCAGGCCGTAGGCTTCGGGAAGGAGGTCGTCCAGTTCCTCTCCGTCCTCCCACCGGGCCCGGAATTCCCGCGTTTTTTCGGGGAACTGCCCTTCGTCGAGCGTCTGGTATTCGTCGGCCCATTCATTGACGGCCTCGACGAGCGGTTCCATCCGCTTGACGTCCCGGTCGTGCTTGGTCCCGAAAGCGCTGGCGATCAGGTTCTTGATCGGGGTGAGCATGGTCTCTGATCCTTGGTATTCGGTGTCCCGCTGGCGCGCTGCCAGCCTGTACTCCAACCATGAAACTTAAGGGAGCGGCCGGGCCGGGACAACTCTTTTCTTCGCGGCGGAACGGTCGGGTCGGGGCTGTTTTCGCTCATGAAAAAACCCCGGCGGACAAGCGTATGCGCGCCGGGGTTGCGTGCGGTATTCAAACGGAAGGTCATGCCCTGTCAGTCGTCGTCCCGGAGGTAAGGGCTGAGCTTGCCGCTGCGGGTCGCGTGACGCAGACGCTGCAGCGCCCGTTCCTTGATCTGGCGGATCCGCTCCCGCGTCAGGCCGAACCGGATGCCGATCTCCTCCAGTGTGTGCGCCCTTTCCGAACCCACGCCGAAATACAGGCGGATCACTTCCGCCTCCCGGGGCGGCAGGGTGTCCAGCACCTTGCCGACGTCCGACTTCAGGAACTGCAGCATGGTACTCTCGTCAGGCGCCGTCTGCATTTCATCGGGCAGGAGGTCGAGCAGGCTGCGGTCGTCGTCGTGATTGAAGGGCACGTCCAGGGAAATGCAGTGGCTGAACGAACTGAGGGCCTCGTTGATCTCTTCGACCGATATGTCCATTTCCTCGGCGATTTCATCGATTTCGGGCTTGCGGCCGAGTTCGTGCTGCAAGTGCTTTGAGGTCTGTTTGATGCGGCGGAGTTCTTCGGAGCGGTTGACGGGGACGCGGACGGTCCTCGACTGGTTGGCGATGGACTGGATGATGGCCTGGCGTATCCACCAGACGGCATAGGAGATGAACTTGTACCCCCTGGTTTCATCGAATTTCTTGGCGGCCCGCATGAGGCCCATGTTGCCCTCGTTGATCATGTCCAGCAGGGGCAGGCCGTAGTTCTGGTACTGACGGGCCACGCTGACGACGAACCTGAGATTGGCCTTCACCAGCTGGTCCAGCGCATTCTGGTCGCCCTGCTTGATCAGCCGGGCCAGCCGCACTTCCTCCTCGGCCGTGATCAAGGGATACTTGGACATTTCGGCCAGGTAGCGGTACAGTGCCTGTTCGTACCTGGCCCCGTTTCCATAGGATTCCTGGTATGATGTGCCGATGTTGCTTCACCTCCCCCTCGCGACATGCGCAGTGCGCTTCTGTCCCGTCCGCTCCGGCCTATACGGGCCCGTTTCCCGTTACCCCGTGATCGATTGTGGCGTGAACGGTGTGCTGAACGATGCGTGCCATACAGGGTCCTGTAAAAACGGTCCGGAAAATGCGAGCGGCAAAGACGCCATCGTCAGACAGACGGAAAGGACGTTCCGGCGGGTGCGCGTTTAAAATCGTAATTGCGTCGTTGCTTAAGCCAGTGGGAACCGGGAAGGATCGCCGTCGTATACGACCGCAATCCAAACATGCTCGGATCACACGGACCATCGACAAGGCATAGCCCGGGCGAACGGTCCCAGTGTGAACAAATTACACCGAAACGCCCGTCAAGTCAAGTGTTTTCCCTTTAGGATTGACAGGCGAAGGGCCGGTGGATAAATTGGCACTCGCGAAATCGGACGCCGACCCCACGAACGGAGATCCTTCCCGCGGAGGAAACAACAGCGGATGGCCGCGGAATCGAAGACCCGACGTATTGCCGTCGTGAACAGGAAAGACGTGGTGGATGCCGTGGGCGAAAGTCTCCGCGGCGATATCCTCGACTTGGGCATCGGGGGCGTCGAGGGCGTTCGGCACGTCCGGCTCTACGCGCTCCACGGCGCCCTGTCGGCCGCCGAACTGGACCGGATCACCACCGGTCTGCTCGCCGATCCGGTCACCCAGGAACATCTCGAAATCGCCGACGCGGACCTGCCGGTCGCTCCCGGAGAGTGGGGCGTGGAAGTGTGGTTCAGGCCCGGGGTAACCGACGCCGTGGGCGAAACGGCGCTGAAAGGCAGCCGCGACCTGGGCGTCGCGGGGATTGAATCGGTGGACACCGGGCGGGGCTACATCCTGGCAGGTTCGATCATCCGGTCGCAGGTCGACACCATTTGCCGTCGCCTGCTGGCCAACGACGTGATCGAACGATACGCATGTTATGAAGGGGGCCAATGACCTTCGAGCCCGACGACACGGTTGAGACCTTCTCCCTGCTGAAGGCGACCGACGATGAAATGACGCGGCTGAGCCGGGACGGCATGCTGGCGCTCAACCTGGAGGAAATGCGGTCGATCCGGCAACACTTCAGCGTGCTCGGTCGCGACCCGACGGACGTCGAAATGGAGACGCTCGCCCAGACCTGGTCCGAGCACTGCAAGCACAAGGTCTTCAACGGGGTCATCGACTACGTATCGGGCCGGAAGACGGAGCGCATCGACAACCTCTTCGCCCGCACCATCCGAAAGGCGACCGAGGATATCCGCCGGGCCCAGGGACCGAACGATCGCTGCGTATCCGTGTTCGTCGACAACGCCGGGATCATCGAATTCGACGACGACTATCATCTCGTCTTCAAGGTAGAAACCCATAACCATCCTTCGGCGCTGGATCCCTACGGCGGCGCCAACACGGGCATCGGCGGGGTCATTCGCGACCCGCTCGGGACGGGCCTGGGCGGCAAGCCCATATTCAACACGGACGTCTTCTGCTTCGCGCCGCCCGACTTCCCCTACGAGGATCTCCCGGAAGGCGTATTGCACCCGAAACGCGTCTTCAAGGGCGTCGTGGCCGGCGTCCGCGACTACGGCAACCGCATGGGCATACCGACCGTCAACGGAGCCATCCTGTTCGACGAGCGGTACCTGGGCAATCCGCTGGTATACTGCGGCACGGCGGCCATCATCCCGGTCGACCGGTGCGAGAAATCAGCCGAGCCGGGCGATCTTGTCGTCACCATCGGCGGGCGGACGGGCAGAGACGGCATCCACGGGGCCACGTTCTCGTCCATCGAGTTGACCGACGCTTCGGAATCCACCGCCACGCAGGCCGTTCAAATCGGGAATCCCATCGAGGAGAAGAAGATCCTCGACGTCCTGATGCAGGCGCGGGACCGCAAGCTCTACCGTAACATCACCGATTGCGGCGCCGGCGGGTTTTCATCGGCCATCGGCGAGATGGGAGAAAACACGGGCGCGGAAGTGCACCTGGAGAAGGCCCCCCTGAAATACGGCGGCCTGAAACCGTGGGAGATCTTTCTCTCGGAATCCCAGGAACGCATGATCCTGGCCGTTCCCCCCGAGCACATCGAGGCCCTGCGGGAACTCTGCGCGAGCGAGGATGTCGAGGCCTCGGTGATCGGCGAATTCACCGGCGACCGCCGGCTCAGGGTCACCCACAAGCCCGGTGCGGCGGACCGCCGGATCACCGTCGCGGACCTGGACATGGCGTTCCTGCACCAGGGGGTGCCTCGCATCGTCCGGACGGCCCGGTGGGATCCTCCGGACCATCCCGAGCCTCCCGTGGCCGGCCGTCCCGGTCCCGCGCAGAGCCTGGTCCGGCTGCTGTCGTCCTGGAACGTGGCGAGCAAGGAATGGGTCGTCCGCCAGTACGATCACGAGGTGCAGGGCGGAAGCGTCCTGAAACCGCTGCAGGGCGCACGGAACGACGGCCCGGGCGACGCCGCCGTCATGCGTCCCGTGCTCTCGTCGGACCGGGGCGTCATCGTCGCCAACGGCATCAACCCATCCTATGGCGACCTCGATCCGTACTGGATGGCCGCCTCGGCCATCGACGAGGCCCTTCGCCAGGTCACCTGCGTCGGGGGGCGTATCGACCGGACCGCGCTGCTGGACAACTTCTGCTGGGGCAATCCGGACAAGCCGGACCGCCTCGCCGCGCTGGTCCGCGCGGCCAAAGCCTGTTACGACATCGCGGTAGCCTACGGCACGCCTTTCATCTCAGGGAAGGACAGCTTCTACAACGAGTTCTCCCACGGCGAACGGACCATCGCCATCCCGCCCACGCTGCTCATTTCGGCCATATGCGTGATGGACGATGTGCGCAAGGCGGTCAGCATGGACGTCAAGGCGCCGGGAAACAGCATCTATGTCGTGGGACGCACGCGCGACGAGCTGGGCGGTTCGCGGTACTACCGCATGCTCGGATTCGTCGGGCGGAACGTGCCGACGGTGGACGCGGCGGCCGGGATCGGGATCATGAACCGGTTGCACGAGGCCATCTCGCAAGGCCTCGTGGCCGCCTGTCACGACTGCTCCGAGGGCGGCCTCGCCGTGGCCGCGGCGGAAATGGCCTTCGCGGGCGGATACGGCATGGCCCTGGACCTGGAAGCCGTGCCCCGGGACCCGGAAGCGGACCGCGACGACACCGTCCTGTTTTCCGAGTCGAACAGCCGTTTCGTGGTGGAGGTGCCCGCGGGCCGGGAAGCCGACTTCGAAGCGCAGATGGAAGGAAGCCCGTTCAGCCGCGCGGGGACCGTGACCGGGGAGGACCGCTTCCGCGTGCGCGGGCTCGGCGGCGATGAGATCGTTTCTACTAAATTGTCCATATTGAAGGAAGCATGGCAGCGGCCCCTGCGATGGTGAGGCCGCGCGGCGGCCGGTGCGGTGGCCAGGCCGGCGGCGACCCGGCCAGTGGCGGCCCGACCAGTGGCCCGTCTGCCAGCGGTTCGGCGGCTGCCATTCCACCATACCGTTCCTTTTCGACCCGGGAGCATCCATGTCCAACGTCTCGGTCCTGATACTGCGCGCCGCGGGGATCAACTGCGACGAGGAAACGGCCCACGCCTTCCGCCTCGCCGGCGCGGAGCGGGTGGACCCCGTCCACATCAATGCCTTCATCCAGGGGTGCCGGCGCCTGTCCGAATACGACGTGCTGGTCCTGTCCGGGGGGTTTTCCTACGGCGACGATCTCTCCGGCGGCAAAGTGCTCGCCAACGAGATGCAGTGCAAGTTGATGGAGGACGTGGAAACGTTCATCGGGGAAGGAAAACTCATCCTCGGCATCTGCAACGGATTCCAGGTACTGGTCAAGATGGGGCTGCTGCCCCAGACGGAACCGGGCGGCCGGCGGCAGGAAGCGACGGTGTTCTACAACGACTCCGGCAAATTCGAGTGCCGCTGGGTCTACCTGCGCAGGAACCCCGGCAGTCCCTGCGTCTTTACCCGGGACATGCCCGAGACCATCTACATTCCGGTCGCGAACGGGGAAGGCAAGGTCATGCTGGCGTCGGAGGAAGTGCGGAAGCGGCTGGGACCGGGCGGCCACGTCGCGTTGCAGTACGTCAACCCGCCCTGGGTGGGCGACGGGGAGGCATCGGCGGAGACGGCCTATCCCTGGAGTCCCAACGGTTCGGTGGACGCCATAGCCGGGATCTGCGACGCCACGGGACGGATCTTCGGGCTCATGCCTCATCCGGAGCGTTACACCCACCCCACCCATCATCCCAGGTGGACCCGGGAAGGATGCAGGGAACCGGACGGCCTGCATATCTTCCGGAACGCCGTGAACTATGTCCGCGGGGCCCAGTAGCTGCCGATGGGGGCGCACTTGAATGAGCTTCCCTCCCTTCACCCGAGCCATCGAACGCCGCATGTACGTGATCGGGATCCTGCTGGTCCCCGTCGCGCTCTTCGTGCTGCTCAGTCTTGTCACCCACGCCGAAACCGACTACCCCAATTCGAGCCGAAGTCCGGATGAAGTCGCCAACCTGGGCGGCCTTCCCGGCGCCCTGGTATCCTATGGCGTGATGCTCGCCCTTGGATACGGTGGATACGTCGTCCCCGTCCTCATCGGCCTGCTGGCCTGGAACCGGATCCGGGGGCAGCATCCGTTGAGACTGCTCGCGCAATCCACTTGGCTGCTGGTCCTCGTGGTAGCCGGAATCTCCACGGGGAGTCTGGTCCCGGTGATTCCCGAGTACCTCAGGTTCAGGATCGGCGGGGTGCTGGGGTACTACCTGGGCGGCCGGATGGCGGATGTGCTGGGCGTGGACGGGTCCCTGATACTGGGCGGCGCCTTATTTCTGGTTGTCCTGGTGGCCCTGCTGTACTTTTGGCTGATCCGTACCCGCCAACGGGGAAGAAAGCCATCATGAAACGATGCTTGCCGTTCCTGTTCGTTCTCGTTGCATCCTATGCTCACGGCAGCCCGCCGCCCGATCAGCAGCCGGTGCGGGGTACCGTCCCCGGCGTTGAACCGGGGATTTCCGGCGTTGAACCGGGGATTTCCGACCGCCTTCGGAACGAACTCGCCACGCGGACGCCCGACGAGATGCTGAAGGTATGGGTTTACCTGGCGGACAAGGGACTTGACCCGGGGGCCGGATTCGACGCCGCGCTGGCGGCTGCCGAAGACCGCTTGTCGCCCCGTACCCGCCGCCGGTTGTCGACGAGAAGCGACCGGCTGGCGGGATGGGAGGATATACACGTCCACGTCCCCTACCTGGAGCGCATCGAAGCGTCAGGGGGCAGGATCCTCCAGGTGTCCCGGTGGCTGAACGCGGTGAGCGTGTCCATTCCAGCGGGGGAGATCGATGGCCTGGCCGGCCAGTCCTTTGTGCAGCGTATCGACGCCGTCGCCAGTTTCCGGCCTCCGCGCCCCGATACGGTGCAACCTTCCGGCCGGCCACGAACGGACACCAGGCTTCGGACCGTCCGGCCCACTGGTCTCGATTACGGTCCTTCCTTCGTCCAGCTGGATCAGCTGCACGTACCGGAACTTCATGATCTGGGACTCACCGGAAACGGCGTGCTGGTGGCGCTTTTCGACACGGGATTCAGCCTGGATCACGTGGCGCTTGACAGCCTTAGAACCCGGGTGGAAGCCCGGCGCAACTTCCTTCGGGACGAAAACGGCTTTACCGATCTGGAGGACACCGGCCACGGTACGGCGGTACTCGGCACGGTCGGCGGATACGCGCCGGGTGAGTTGATCGGTCCGGCTTTCGGCGCCCGCTACCTTCTCGCGAGCACGGAGGTCGTGGCCTTCGAGCGGGAAGTGGAGGAGGACTTCTGGGTGGCCGCCATGGAATGGGCCGACAGTCTGGGCGCGGACATCATCAGCAGTTCACTCAGTTATCCTGACTGGTACACCTATGCGGACATGGACGGAGAGACGGCCGTCATCACGCGGGCGGCCACGATGGCGGTGCGCCGTGGCATCGTGGTCGTGAACAGCATGGGAAACCTGGGCGACACCCCTTATGAAAAGATGGCGGCGCCCGCCGACGCGGAAGGCGTGATTTCCGTGGGGGGCGTCGATGCATCCGGAACGCGCTGGCTTCCCTCCTCCATCGGCCCCACCTTCGACGGGCGCATCAAGCCGGATGTGATGGCCATGGGGGAGGGGGTCTACACCGTGCATCCGTTCCGCATCGACAACTATCAGCGTCTCAACGGCACGTCCTTCTCCGCGCCCCTGGTGGCGGGCGTCGCCGCGCTGCTGCTCGAAGCCTACCCCCATTGGACGCCAGAGAAGGTGCAAAGCGTACTCCGCCAGACGGCGGGCCAGGCCGCCGCGCCGGACACCCTGATGGGCTACGGGATCGTCCACGCGCTAAACGCACTGATGACCGAATCGCGGGGGACCGTGCAGTCCTTCACGTCCGAGAGCGGGCTGAGCGGTGTTTTTCTCGCCTGGACCGCGGGGCTGGAAATCAACCTGCAGTCCTACCGGATCGAACGCAGAGACTACCCCGATGGGGCATTCGAAGTGCTGACCTCGGTACCGGTAGACCGGTCCGGTTACCCATCACAGCGTTCGAACGCTTACAGTTACACGGATACGGCCGCGCAACCGGGAACGTCCTACGAGTACCGGTTGCAACCCGTGGGCCGCGCGGGACTGGTGTTGACGGCGGAACCAGTCGTTATCCGTATCGATTACGAACCCGGCGTGTCCGGTGAGGTGGCGGTTCTCTATCCGAACGCGCCGAATCCTTTCGCCGCCAGTACGGATATTCGCTTCGAGTTGACCGAACCGGTGCACGTTACATTGACCATTTACGATCTGCTCGGCAGAAGAATTCGGGTGCTGGTGGATGAAACGTCCGGGCCGGGCCGGTACGCGCGGATCTGGAACGGCAAGGACGGCGACGGCCGCGCCGTACCCAGCGGCGTGTACCTGTACCGCATGATCGCGGGCGAGTTCGAGGAGAGCGGCAAGATGCTGCTGTTGCGATAGGGGCGGCGAGCTTCGACAAAGAAGTTGACATCCATGTGGGATCTGGTTTATATAGCCATAGCATCATACCGTACGTGTTACCGGTTGTGAAAGACGGATACAAGTCAGTACAAACAGTATTACTTACGCCATTCGCTAGGGGGTTGGACACCATGGTCACCGTGACGGACGTAGCCGCCGACAAGATTAAAACCATGATCGAGGACCAGGGCAGTCCGGATATCGGCCTGCGCGTCATGATTGCCGGCGGTGGATGTTCCGGTTTTCAGTATAAGCTTGCTTTCGACAAAAACGCGACCGACGCCGACCAGATTATCGAGCAGAACGGTATCAAGGTTTTCGTCGACAACAAGAGCGCCATCTACCTGATGGGTGCGGAACTGGATTATGTAGAAGGACTGATGGGCGCAGGGTTTAAAGTCAACAATCCCAATGCCAAGGGTTCCTGCGGCTGCGGAGAGTCCTTTTACGTATAGCTCGGAAAGGCGTGGGATCGGAACCGCGCATCCCAGGCAGTCCGTAAACGCGGATCGAGCACTTTGGCTGCGGAAACCGAAAACCTCCCTGATGCGCTGACCGGTATCCGCCACGTCATCGCCATTGCCAGCGGCAAAGGCGGCGTGGGCAAGTCGACGGTAAGCGTCAACCTGGCCCTCGCCCTCGCGGAATCAGGCCATGCGGTCGGCCTGCTCGACGCGGATATTTACGGCCCGAACGTGCCCCAGATGATGGGCGTTACAGGGTCCCTCGAGAAAGATCCTTCCGGCAGCATCCAACCCGTAGTCAAGCATGATATCCGCCTGGTCTCCGTCGGTTTCGTCGCGGGGCCGGCCGACGCGGTGATCTACCGGGGTCCCCTGGTCGGCAAGATGGTGAAGAGTTTCCTCGGCAACGTTTCCTGGGGGGAGCTGGACTACCTGGTGGTCGATCTGCCGCCCGGTACCGGCGACGCGTCGCTGACCCTGGCCCAGTCGGTCGAACTCACCGGGGCCGTCATCGTCACGACCCCCCAGCAGGTCGCCCTGTCGGACGTGCGCAAGGCAATCACCATGTTCCAGCGGTTGCGGGTCCCCGTGCTGGGCATCGTCGAAAACATGAGCTACTACCTCAACGCCGCGACGGGTGAACGGACCCACATCTTCGGCCGGGGAGGCGGCGCTGCGTTGAGCGATGAACTGGGCCTGCCCTTCCTGGGAGAAATTCCTCTTTCGCCGGCCGTCTGCGCGGGAGGAGACGCAGGGGAACCGATCTTCCTCGCGGCAGGGAACGCCGACGAAACGGCGGCCTTCAAGCACGTCCGGGCGGCCGTCGAGACCGAGATCGAGAACCAGCCGACGCCGCTGCCCGGTCCGGTAAGCACCTGATGCTGCGGCTTCCCCGGACTATCTTTGAAGGCATGGCCGCCCATGCCGTGGCGGAATATCCACGGGAGTGCTGCGGGTTCCTGACCGGTACGGATGGTATAGGCGATCCGGAAGATCCGGACGGCCCTGCCAAACCAGGCGGACCAGGCGGACCAGGCGGACCAGCAAACTCGGTAGACCCGGCATCCTGGCGGGTACACCGGTGCAGGAACATCCAGGACGAGCTGCACGCGAAAGACCCGGCGGAACATCCCCGGGACGCACGGACCGCGTACGCGTTCAGCCGGGCGGACATGGAGCGGCTGTTCTTCGGCAAGTTCGACCCTCCGGGCGCGCGGGTCCAGGGATTCTATCATTCCCATCCGGATGCTCCGGCGTATTTCTCGGAGAAGGACCGGATGGACGCCCTGACCGGCTGGCTGGACCCGGAACCCGGCTACCTGGTCCTTTCCGTCACGAAGGACGCGGTAAGCGATATCAAGATGTTCCGGTGGGTGGATGATGAGACGGGTTTCGAGGAGTCGTCCGTTGAACTGGTTTGATACGCCAGCGGAGAATGACGCATGAAAGAAGTTTTCGACGAGGTCGTGAACGTCCTTTCGCGGGGTGAAAAGGCGGCGCTTTCCACCATCGTGTCGAGCAAGGGATCGCTGCCGATGAGCAAGAAGGCTAAAATGCTCGTCAAAGGGGACGGTACGTTCACCGGCACGGTGGGCGGCGGCTGCCTGGAAGCCGACGTCTGGGCCGAGGCCCGCGAAGTCATGGACCGGTCCGCCCCCAGGCTGCAGCACTTCATCCTGACTGAAAAGCACGCCGGCGACGAGGGGTTGAACTGTGGCGGCAACGTGGAGATCTTCACGGAACCGATCCGGACGGGCCCCATGCAGGAGATTTTCGAGGCGATCCGCGGGCTCCACGACGCACGGGGCATCGGTCTTCTCGCCACGCTGGTGTCGGGCCGGGCCGGAACGGAAGCCGGTAAGATGCTGCTCACCGATACCGGCAAGACCGTCGGGACGCTCGGCGACCCTGCCCTGGACGACCGGATCCGGCTGGATTCGAACCTGGAAATCACCGAGAACCTGTTGCGGGTGGTCACGCTGGAGCACGAAGGCGTGGAGACCCGGATCTTCCTGGAGTCCATCTGGCCGGCCCCGCAGCTGTTCCTTTTCGGCGGCGGCCACGTGGCCCGGGCGATCGCCCGGCTCGCTGATACCGTCGGGTTCCGCATCATCGTGGTGGACGACCGGCCGGCCTTCGCGAACCATGAGCGGTTTCCCGAGGCCAACGAGGTGGTCGTGGACGCCTTCGACGAGGTCGTGGGCAAGCTGCCCATCGACGGCTCGTCCTACCTGGTCGCCGTGACCCGCGGACACCAGTGGGACCAGCCCGTCATCGAGCAGGCGGTATGGACCGGCGCTGCCTACATCGGCATGATCGGCAGCCGGCGCAAGATCGCCCTGATGTGGAAGAACCTGGAAGAGAAAGGCGTGCCCCGGCACCTGCTCGACCAGGTGCACGCGCCCATCGGCAAGGAGATCGGCGCCGATACTCCCGAAGAGATCGCCGTCAGTATCATGGCCGAACTGATCGAATTCCGGCGGTCCGGCGGGAAGCCGGCCCACCTGGTTTCCACGGTGAAGGACGCGGCCTGTACGGCGGGTGCGTGCAGTACGCGCCGCTAAGGCAGTATCCCCGCCCGGGAAGACAGGGCACCGCGCCGCGCTTGCCGCCGGGCACCGCGTCATGTCAGCCGGTTTCCCCCAACTCGTCGCGATGTTCCCCGATCTTCGCGACCGCCCGGACGATGTCATCCATGTCGTCCCGGCCCCCCAGCAGCACATTCTGCGAGAACCATACGGCCTCGGAACGGCAGGCCCGCTCCGTGACCGGCAGATCCATCGCGTCATAGTCTATGGACGACAACGCCGCACTCTGGTAAATGCCATAGTTCCGTTCCGTGAAGACCGGTTGTTTGTACAGGGGGATGGAGTAGCCCGGACTGGCGGGGATCCCCTCGGTGCGCAGGGCCTCGATGAACCGTGTCTTCGGGACGCCTCCGAAAGACTCCTCGCTGTATCTGAACATGTAGATGTGCCGTGCGTGGCGGTCGGCTTTCGCGGGCGTGGCCACCGGGACGATGCCCGGAATCGCCCCGAGGCGTTCGGTCAGGTACGCGCCGTTCGCGTGGCGCAGGTCGGCCTGGGCCTCCAGGTGATCCATCTGGACCAGGAGCAGGGCGCCCTGTACCTCGGTCATCCGGTTGTTGCCGGCCATGCGGAAGTGGTTGTAACGCGGTCCCTGCTCGGCATGCCCGCAGTCGGCGAGGGACCGCGCCGCCGCCGCCAGATCGTCGTCATTGGTGAGCATGATGCCCCCTTCGCCGGCGTTGAGGTTCTTGGAGGACTGGAAGCTGAAGGCGCCGATCGAACCGATGGCGCCCACGCCCCGGCCTCCCCACCGCGCGCCGTGGGCCTGTGCCGCGTCCTCGATGACCGCAAGGCCGTGGCGGCCGGCGATTTCACCGAGCCGGTCCATGTCCGCGGGCAGCCCCGCGAAATGCACGGCCACGATGGCTTTCGTCCGAGGGGTGACTGCTTCCTCGACCCGGTCCGGGTCCAGGTTGTAGGTAAGGGGATCGATGTCGACGAACACGGGCACGGCGTTCGACATCACGACCGAGCTGGCCGATGCGATGAAGGTATAGGCCGGCACGATGACCTCGTCGCCGGGTTCGATACCGACCGCCTGCAGCGCGAGGCAGAGGGCCGTGGTGCCGTTGCAGACGGCAATGCCGTGGGCGGCGTGCTGGAAGGAAGCGAAGCGCTGTTCGAGACTGCGCACCTTCTCGCCCTGGATGCTGCCCCACTGTCCGGAGCGCACGGTTTCGCCGGCGGCCCCGGCGCTCGCCTCCAGGTTCATGGGCCAGGACGGAAAGGGTTCGGTCCGTACCGGCGCTGCGCCGTTTATCGCCAATCGGGGCATGGCATACTCCCGTAATCAGTTGAAAAGGGCGTCCACGAAGGCCGGTGCGTCGAAATCCTGCAGGTCCTCGATGTTTTCGCCCACGCCGATGAGTTTGACGGGGATGCCCAGCTGCACGCCGATGGCGAACACGATGCCGCCCCGTGCGGTCCCGTCCAGTTTCGTCAGTGCGATACCCGTCAGGCCGCCCAGGGCTTCGCTGAAGACGCGGGCCTGGGAGAGGGCGTTCTGGCCCGTGGTCCCGTCGAGCACGAGCAGCACCTCGTGGGGCGCGCCGTCCATCTGCTTGCCCGCGGTGCGCTTGATCTTCTTCAGTTCCTCCATCAAGTTGTCCCTGGTGTGCAGCCGGCCCGCCGTGTCGATGATGACCACGTCCACCTCCCGGGCTGCGGCGGCCTGCATGGCGTCGTAGACCACGGCCGAGGGATCGGATCCATGCTGGTGCCGGATGAAGTCCGCCTCCGCGCGTCGCGCCCAGACTTCCAGCTGGTCGATCGCCGCCGCCCGAAAGGTATCGGCCGCGGCGATCAGGACTTTCTTCCCTTCCCCGGCGTAACGGGCCGCCATCTTCCCGGCGGTCGTGGTCTTGCCCGAACCGTTGACCCCCACGATCATGATGACCCGGGGCCGCGTTTCCGAATCAGGCGCCTGCGTATCGCCCAGGATGCCCGTCATCTCCTCGCGAAGCAGATCCATGAGGTCTTCGGGATTCCGGGTCCGTCGGTCGACCGCGCGGTCCCGCAGTCCGTCGATGATCCGCAGGGTCGTTTCCACGCCCACGTCGGTCTGCAGCAGGATGGCTTCGATTTCCTCCAGCAGGTCCTCGTCGATACGGTCATACCGGCCCACGGCCTGGTGGATCCGGCGCGCCAGCCCGTCCCGCGTTTTGGCAAGTCCATCTCTCAGTCTGCGTACGACACCTAACATGCCCTGGTCTCCGGTTTCCCCGGTGTCGGCCTGCTGTCCGGCGCCGGCCGGATACCCGGCCGGAACCCATACAAAAAACCGGGAGAGCGATGATCGGCCTTCCCGGCTTTCGTCGAATGTCCGTCCCACGTTCATCAAGCCTCGCCCGGCCCGCCCGGCGACGGATGGTAGCGCCAGGTCCGGCCAGTCCGCCCGGCCCGCCTGATTACAGGTGGCCGTCGATCTTTTCGGCGAGTTGCTGCTTGGGGAGCGCACCGATGATCCGGTCCACTTCGGCGCCGTCCTTGAAGATCAGGAGACTCGGAATGCTCCGAATGCCGAATCGGGTGGCCGCTTCCCGGTTCTCGTCCACGTCGACCTTGACGACTTTCAGGCGTCCGTCGTAATCGCCCGCGAGCTCCACCAGCGTGGGCGCGACGGCCTTGCAGGGTCCGCACCATTCCGCCCAGAAATCGACCAGTACCGGCGTGCTGCTGTTAATGACCTCGGATTCGAATTGATCGTCCGTAATCGCTGTAGGCTGTCCCACTATCTCTGCTCCTTTCACGGTGATGTATGTAATTCGCTCCCAGCCAAATTCGGTGTTTCACGGGCGATTTGTCAAGCATTTTCGCAAAGCGAATCACCGGCGAGGATCAGGCGTATTCGTCCAGGCCGTAGTCCCTGATCTTGCGGTAGACGGACCGCTCGCTGATACCGAGCTCCTGCGCGGCTTTGCCACGGTGTCCTCCGTTCCGCTCGAGCGCGCGCCGTATGGCCTCCCGCTCCCAGTCTTCCATGGAACGCAGCCGGTCCAGATCATCGGTGCCCGTCTCCGCATTGCCCGTCACCACCTTGTCCGGCCCTTCGAAACCCGGCCCTGCTTCGTCGTGGGGCGGCTCGACATGCGGTGTCGTGTCTACGGCTGGCGGGTCGAAGTACTGTGCGGCCGCTGATGAGGGCGTTTCAAGGTCCTGCTCCGCGTCCGAGGGGGGCGGAAGCTGAAATCGATCGGGAATCGGTTCGGGACCCCGTCCGAGGGCCGAGGAGATCTTGGACGGGAGTTCGTGGATGGCGGTCAGGATTTGCCAGAGGATCTTGTAGAACATCTCGCGGTCCATGTCCTGCGGGTTGCGGTTCTGCGGGACCGGCAGGGTCCGGTTCGCCATGGGCGGCGTGTAGATGCTGTCCGGCAGGTCCTCCGCGTCGACCCTGGCCTTGCCGGAAGTCACCACCAGTGATTCGACAAGGTGACGCAGTTCCCGTATGTTGCCCGGCCACGCGTAATCGGAGAGGGCCGCCAGGGCTTCCTCCGTGAACAAGGGCGGCGGCGCGCCGGGCTTCCCGGGGGCGTTCCGTATGAAGTGGCTGATCAGCCGGGGGATGTCGTCGCGGCGTTCCCGCAGGGCGGGCAGATGGATGTGCACGGCGTTGAGCCGGTAGTACAGGTCCTGGCGGAACGTACCGTCCTGGATGTCTCCGGACAGGTCCCGGTTGGTGGACGCGATGAGGCGGACGTCGGTCCTCACCGGGGTCGAACCGCCGACGCGGATGAACTCCTGCTGCTCCAGGACGCGCAGCAGCTTTACCTGTGTCGCACGGGGCATGTCGCCGATTTCATCGAGGAGCAGCGTGCCGCCGTTCGCCTGTTCGAAGTATCCCTTCCGCTGGCCCTTGGCGTCCGTGAAGGCGCCTTTTTCGTGGCCGAACAGTTCGCTCTCCAGCACCCCTTCGGCGATGGCGCCGCAGTTGATGGGAATGAACGGACCGTCGCGCCGGTCGCTGAAATGATGGATCGCCCGGGCGAATCCCTCCTTGCCGGTGCCGCTTTCTCCCGTGAGCAGGACCTGGATCCCCGTGGGCGCCACCTGGAGCACGGATTCCATGGCGGCGATGAAGCGCTCGTCCCTTCCCAGGAGCTGGAACCGCTGCTGGAACTCCCGCCGGAGGTCCAGCATGCGCATTTTCGTGAGCAGTTCCCCGGCGTCGACGGGCTTTTCGATGTAGTCGCTGACGTCCAGCTGGCGGTACGGCCGGGGTGGCTCGTGCTGCCGGGTGGTGAGCATGATGTCGGTGTCGGGGTACTTCGCCAATAGGGTGCGTATCAGTTGCTCCGGATCGGCGTCGCTCAGGGCGAGATCGACGAGGACGACATCAGGCGGGTCCGTCCTCGCCGCGCGCAACGCCTCGGCCGCGGCGACGGTCTCCATCACGTCGTATCCCGCATTCCGCAGGATGTCCGCCGCGTGACGCCGGCTGTCCGTTTCACCGTCGACGACCAGTATCGACCGACCTTCCAAACCGGGACTCCTTGGCTGACGCTACTCCAGGTGATAGGCCTTGATCTTCCGAAAGAGGGTGCGCTGTCCGATCCGCAGGACCCGGGCGGTCTGCGCCTTGTTCCGTCCGCAGGCGGCCAGGGTCGCGGCGATCAGTCTCCGTTCGCCTTCCTTCATCGTCATGCCCACCCGGATGTCCACCCCGTCTTCGTCCTCGCCGTCCGGCGCGGAATGGCCCGACCGTTCCGGCAGGAATTCCGCGGGGATGTCCTCCACGTCCAGCCCGTCCCCGTCGGCGAGCAATACCATGGTTTCCAGGCAGCGTCGCAGCGACGCGCCGTCCGCCGACCAGTCTATGGCGGCCAGTACGTCCAGGGCCCGGTCGGTGATGGGCCGAACGGGCACGTTGCGCTGTTCGGCGATTTTCCCGGCCAGGTAGCGGATGAAGTCCGGCGACAGGTCGTCCGGCCGGTCCGGTTCTTCGTTCAGCGGGACCGCCGCCTGTTCGGGCCGGGTATGCCGTATGAACTCCGGGACGTCCGCCACGGTCAGGGCCTTCCCCGTTCCCATGACGATCATGCCCTCGATGCAGTTCTCCAGTTGACGCACGTTCCCCGGCCAGTGGTAGGTGGACAGCAGTTCCAGGGCCTGCGGGTCGATACGCTCGATCGGCTTCTTCTCCCGTTCGCCGAACCGGCGGATGCAGTGGTCGATCAGCAGGGGGAGATCCTCTTTCCGTTCCCGCAGGGGCGGCAGGGAAAGGGTCACCACGCGCAGCCTGTAATAGAGGTCTTCCCGGAAGCGTCCGCTTTCGATCTCGGCTTCGAGGTCGCGGTTCGTCGCCGCGACGACCCGGGTGTCGGTCTGCAGCCAGTTCCCGCTGCCTACCCGCTGGAACTTGCGTTCCTGGAGGACGCGCAGCAACTTCACCTGGGTGGAAGGCGAGAGTTCGCCCACCTCGTCGAGGAAGAGCGTGCCGCCGTCGGCCAGTTCGAACCGCCCCCGGTAGGTCTTGACCGCGTTCGTGAAGGCGCCTTTCTCGTGGCCGAACAGTTCGCTCTCGATCACCCCTTCCGACAGGGCATTGCAGAAGACCGGCACAAAGGAACTATTCCGCCGGGAACTTCCGTGGTGGAGGGCGTGGGCCACCAGTTCCTTGCCCGTGCCGCTCTCGCCGAAGATGAGTACCGTGGACTGGGTATCGGCGATCTGGAGGATCTGCTCCCGGATGCGCTGCATGGACGCGGACCGTCCCACGATGTTCTCGAATCCGTACCGGGTGTCGAGCTGGTGCAGCAGCTCCTGTTTTTCCTGCACGATGCGCTGGCGGTCCAGGATCTTCTCGATTTCCGCCGCGAGCTTCTCCACGTACACGGGATTCTCGAGTACGTCGTACGCCCCCTCCTTCATAGCCGCTACGGCCAGGCCCATGGAACCGGGGTCCGTCATCAGAATGACGCCCACCTCGGGATTCCTGCCCAGGGCGATGCCCATCAGGCGCAGTCCGTCTATACCGGGGGCATTCAGATCCGAAATGATGACGCTCGGAGATTCCGCCGCCAGGACATTGAGCGCCTGGTCGCTGTTCTCCACGGCGATCACGCGGTGATCCCGCTGGGTCAGGCCGTGGAGTTTCTCGTGCCGGCCGCGGGAGGAACCTTCAACCAGCAGGATGACCGATTCTGTCGGACTGTTCATGGTACGCGGGTCGAAAGGCAAGGGTCAGGTTGACGGGGCTTCATGCCGGGCGGCCGCTTCCGGATATTCTTCCGATTCGGCGTCCACTCGAAATTACGCCAGGGCCCGGTTGCTGTCAAACGTTAAACCGGGCATCCGGGCGTCCTGAAGCGCCGTGCCGCTGTGTCTCGGCATGCCGCGCCGAGGCGTCCCGGTGAGGTTCTTCGGCGCACCGGCCGGTGGTATCAGGGAAGGGGTTGGGCCGATACCTGGTAGGCGGGCATGACCCACATTTCGGGTATGACCACGCGGGCGGGCTGGCACAGGACGAAAACGACGGTGTCGGCGATGTCTTCGGGGGTGAGCATCAGGGACAGGCGCTTCTCCGAAACGGGCTGCGGCCGGTTTTTAAGGATGGGCGTCTTCACCTCGCCGGGCAGGATGGCGCTGGCGCGGAGCCCGAATCGGCGGCTTCCAGGTTGATCGAATGGGTCAGCGACACCATGCCGTGCTTGGACGCGCAGTAGGCGGCCCCGCCGAGGAGGGACACCTGGCGTCCGGCCATGGACGCGACGTTGATGACGGTGCCTGCGCCCCGCGCCTTCATGGATTCGTAGACCGCGCGGAAACAGTTGAACGCGCCCGTGAGATTGATGTCCACCACGCGGTCCCAATCCTCCACCGCCATTTCCGTTGCCGTGCGCAGGGGCGTATTGACGCCCGCGTTGTTGACCAGGATCGACACGGTACCCAGTTGATCGACGGCTGGGGCCATCGCCGCGTCGATCTGATCCCGGTCGGTCACGTCCATGGGGGCAATCGCCGCACGACGTCCCGCGGCCTCAACCTCTCCGGCGACATCTGCAAGGGGCTCGCGCCGCCGGCTGGAAAGAATCACGTCCGCACCTTCCCGGGCCAGGGCCAGCGCAATACCGCGTCCGATGCCAGTGCCCGCGCCGGTGATCCAGGCCACCTGTCCCTCGAGTCTGATCATGATACGCTCCGTTCTATGCGATTGGCCGGCGCGCCTCGGGCTGTTCGGGCCGGTCAGCCGGTCGGGCCGGTCAGCCGGCCGTTCAGTCGGCCGGTCCGGTCAGGCTTCGCAATTGTCCTTGTCGTCCGCTGGTCAGGCTCCCGCCAACTCGTCGTGTACCGACCGGGTGTCGATACCCAGGCCGCGGAGCAGGTCTTTCCTGACCTTGCACACCATGGTATAGGCGGGATCGAACACGTTTCCCATGTCGTACTCGACGCACTGGCCGAGCAGCGTGTGCGCCGCCCTGGGATCGAGACCGTAGTCGGCCTGCAGCCAGCGCAGCATTTCGGTGGTCGCGTGCTGGACGCACTGGTCGAGGGGCCGGGCGTTGCCTGCCGTGAAAATATACTCCGCGTTCTCGCCCCGGGGCCATGCGCTTGGCTTTCCCTTGAGCACCCTGAAGGTGAACTGCACGTCGAAAGAGATCTCGACGCCCGTGCCGACGATCTCTCCGTCCCCCTGCACCGCGTGGCCGTCGCCGATGTGGAACAGGGCGCCGGAAGTAAATACGGGGAAGTAGGCGGTGACGCCTTCCACGAATCCCCGGTAGTCCATATTTCCGCCGTGGCTGGCGGACGTGGCCGTAGAGATCGACTGGCCCTTGTCCGGCGCCACGCCGAAGCAACCCGTCATGGGCGCCAGGGGCAGGGACATCCGTCCGAGCCGGGTGTCGTCCGGTTCGACCAGCGTGACCGTCCTTTGCTCGACGTCCACCTCCCAGCGGCAGAGGTCGTCCCGGCTTTCGATCTCCCCCGCGGTCTCCCGCACGTAATCGGGATCGAGCACGTTGGGCGCCACGAGCGGGCGGGTCCAGCCGCAGGGGCGGTTGGGCGCAAGCCGGTCCAGGTGCACGGCGAGCGTGTCGCCCGGTTCGGCGCCTTCGACGTGAAAGGGTCCCGTCTGCGGATTGCCCCGAGGCGTCACGGGCGTGTCGGAGCGGTCCTTCCCCCGGGCGTCGACCGTCGACGTGACGACCGTATCCCCGTCCTTCACGCGCAGGACGGGTTCATGGGATCCCATGGTGGTATGATAGCGAACGGGTTCGAAGTGGTGGACCATTTTCACTCCCGGAATCCTGTGCTGATCAAGACGGTGTCAAGGGCCTGGTTCCGCCGGTTAGAATAACCATGGGCGGCGCGTACGGTCAAGGTGAATCCGGTTGTTCCCGCGCCGCCCCTTCGCGACGGGATATCCCTTGACAGGACCGCCGCCCGGATCCATACATTACACAGCGTTCACGTACACCGTATTCACGTCCGTTTTGCACCATTTCCGGATCGACGAGCATGCCTATCCGTCCCTATGATGAAACCCTGGTCGGCCTGGCGCCGGCGGGCGACAAGGTCCATCACATCCTGCCCGAATTCCAGCGGACCCGGGCGGGCTGCCCCCACGGCGTCGAGTTCTGGGTATCCATACGCACGGTTTCCCGGGATGACGAGCCGGTGATCCTGCAGTGGTGCATGTCGTGCCGGCAGGTGGAGGTCCTCGGTCAGGAGGAATACGCCTGGCGGGCGCGCGTGGACGAGATGCGGAATGCCGGGGTGCGGGACCGGCCCGGCCCGGACCGGGCGTAGCGGCGGTCGTCGGCGCGGGAAACGGGTGCGGGCGGAATTGGCCGGACGCGGTCGTCGGCGCGGGGGAACCGGCGCGGGCGGAATCGGCGGGACGCGGTGGCTCCGGATCACGAATCGACTGTTCGACTATACATAAGGGGCAAGGGCATGGCCAAGAAGACGAAAATGTGGGGCGAGGATCATTCAAAGTACATCTGGCTGGACGGGGAGCAGATCCCCTGGGACCAGGGTACGGTGCATGTTACGCAGGGACATATATTCGCCCACGCCATTTTCGAGGGGATCCGGGCCTATTGGAACGACGACCAGGAAAAACTCTTCGTCTTCCGTTTCAAGGAACATCTGGATCGCCTTTACCGGTCGATCAAGCTGATGCGCATGGAAACGCCGTACACGCTGGAGGACGTGTGGAACGGTTCCCTCGAGCTGTGCCGGGTCCACCGGTACCGGGAGGACGTCTATATCTTCCCGACCGTGTATTTCTCACCGGACGTGTACCTCAACAAGATGGCGGGGCCGGCCCACGTCTACGTCCACACCTTTGCCTACGGCTCCAACCTGCGCAGAAAGGACGGCGCCCGGTGCTCGGTCAGCTCCTGGACGCGCATTTCGGACAACACGCTCCCGGCCCGCATCAAGTGCTGGGCCAACTACCGCAACAGCGCCATCGCGTGGACCGACGCCACGCTGAAGGGCTTCGACGAAACGATCATGCTGAACAACCGCGGCAAGGTCTGTGAAGCGCCCGGCGCTTGCCTGATGATGATCCAGGACGGCGTCCTTATCACCCCGCCGGTCACGGCCGATATCCTGGTGAGCGTCACCCGGGATACCATATTGAGGATCGGGCGGGACATCATCGGGATGCCGGTCGTGGAACGGGAGGTTGACCGCACGGAACTGTATACGGCCGACGAGGTCTTTCTTTGCGGGACGGGCGCGGAAGTCACGCCGGTCGCTTCGATCGACAACTACGACATCGGGGACGGGTCCATCGGCCCGGGCACCCAGCAGTTCCGCGAGGCCTACAACGGTCTCATCCGCGGGATCGACGAACGCTTTCCCGAGTGGCGCACCGACGTGCCGCTGCAGCCCGCGTAGCGCGAGTCGACGTGTCGCCGCGCTCCTCATAGTGGCGCACCGACGTGCCGCTGCAGCCCGCGTAGCGCGAGTCGACGCCGGCGGGACTTCACCCTTCCGTCCCGGCCGGCCACCGTTTCAACTTTCAATGTGGGTTGTGGATTTCTACGGAGTCCGGCTTTCGGCCGCCAGGCCGATCAGGTTGGCGAAGAGCCGCACGGCACCGGGCACGCCCGCGGGAAGCTGCCGGAACCACGCGTAGCCGGTATAGATATAGCGCCCCTTGCCGTAACGGGCTTCGAGCAGCCCGCCGCCCCTGGGCGGTTCACCCGGGTCCTGCGAGGCCATGAGCGGCGTGTAGCGGGGGTCCCATTCGCCCTGGAAGTACAGGCCGCGTTCCTGCACCCAACCTTCGAAGTCCGCTTCGGTGATCCGGTTGGGCCGGTTGAAGACGGGATGGTCCGGTACCAGGAGCTCCACCGGCGCGTCCTCCCGGGTCACCCGGTCATGGGGACGGTTGATCTGGAAGGGATAGGGCCCGTATTGGTCGAGGTTGAAGGCGTACTTGTTGTACTGCACGATGTAGACGCCCCCGGCCTCCACGTAGTCCAGCAGGCGCTGGTTCACGGCGATGAGATCCTCTCGGACTTCGTAGGCGCGAATACCCGCGATGATCAGGTCGAAGGCGCCCAGGTCGGCCGTGGCGAGGTCCTCCCCCGTCAGCAGCCGCACCTGCAGGCCCATCTGCTCCAGCACGAGCGGGACCTGGTCGCCCGTTCCCATGATGTAACCCACCCTCAGATCGTCGGGCAGATCGACCGGGGCCACCTGTACGACGGATGCCGAACCGCGGTACAGGTGCCTCGGTTCGATGTGGGGATAGGCGATCACCTCGTATCCCTCGCGGTATTCGTTTTCGCCGGCCTTCGCCACCGCCCGTACCTCGTAAGCCCCGTCCCGGGCGTCTCTTGCCGGGACGACCGTGTAGCTGAACGTGGCGGCCTGTCCCCTTCCCGAAAACGACAGGGGAACTTCCCGGGGCGAGACCGCCCAACCGTCCGGCGTCTCGAGGGACAGTCCCCCTTCGATTTCGCCGTCCACGTTGCTGACCACGGACACGCTGAATCGCAAGGGGCTTTCCCGTCCCGAAGGGGCGACCACCACCTGCGGGTCCATAGTCACAGATAGCGCGGGCACGACCTGCAGTTCGCGGCGGATTTCACCGAAGGCCCGGTCGGCGAAGCGGTACTGCGCGGGCCGGCGGATTTCGATCTCGACCTCGTCTACGAGAAACCGCGCCCGTCCGACTACGGGCTGCGGTCGCCAGGGAAGCCCGATCAGTGCCGTGTCGTCCACCACGACCCTCGGGTCGTTCAGGGAAAGGCGGTGCCAGTACGGCCGGGTGAGGACGGCGTCGGGCGGTACGTCGACCCGCCAGTTCTCCGCGAAGCTTTCGTTGTAGCCGATGTCCGAGGTCTGCCTTGACGGACCGGTCGATCCGGGCGATCCGGGCGATCCGGGCGAACCGGGCGAACCCGGCGGTCCAGGTGGCCCTGGTGGTCCAGCCGCTCCGAACCGGCCAAGCGGTCTGGCCGGTCTGGCCGGGACCGGATCGGGGGCCGCGGTCCAACCCTCCGGAACGTCCAGCGCCAGGCCGGTGACGCGGACGGGCCGGGCACTGCGGTTCAGCAACACCAGGTGCACGCCGAGCAGGTTGCCCGGGACGACCCGGTCGTCGCTGGTCAGCACTTCGAAGGCCATGCCGAGCGCCAGTACCGCCGCATTGGCGAAGTCTTCTTCCTTCTGATCGAGCAGAAAGAGGATATCTGCGAGGACGTCGGCCGGCAGGCCGCCCTGTTCAAGGTCTCTCCGGAGCGCCCGGATCTTCCGCAGGCCCTCCAACACGGGATCCAGCACGGTGGGAGGGTCGAGCGGACGGTAAACGTCCACGGCCTCGCGGGCCAGCGCGTCCAGCCGCTCGAGCCGGCCGGCGAACCCGGGGATCCTCCCGGCGTCCGGTCCGGCCATGGCATGGAAGCGCATGAAAGTCGTGTCCAGGCCGTCGAACAGGTGGGCGTCTCCGTCCGCGTCCGCCATGCCCGCGCGCGCCATGCCCGCGTTCGCCATGCCCGCGCGCGCGACCAGTTTGATTTTCGTGGTCGCCGGACCCTTCGGCTGCAGGGTCCCCATGTCCTGGGAGCGGTGCATGCTGCGGCCCGCCAGGCCGAGTTCGCGGTACGACCGGTCCAGCACGGGACTGTAGGTGCCTATGTCGACCACCAGGGAGTCGATGCTGTCGAAGGATGCCCGCGTGTTGTTGATGTACAGCTTGCGGGCCTGCCAGGGACGCAGGCCGTCCCGCAGGTGCTCGGGAAAGCGTTCCGGGTCGGCCGCGACGAGAAAGGCTTCGCGGGTGATCCTCCCGGCTGCCTGGTGATGTCCGTGGCCGTCGCGGGGAGAATCGGCGAACACGGATACGATTACGTCGGGACGAAAGCGGCGGATGACGCGCACCACGTCCGAAAGCAGCATTTCATCATGATTCCAGTATTCCAGGGCCTCCTCGGCCGACTTGGAAAACCCGAAGTCGTACGTCCGCGTGAAGAACTGCTCCGCGCCGTCGAATCGCCGGGCCGTCAGCAGTTCTTCCGTCCGGATCACGCCGATGGCGTCGTAGAGCTCGGGGCCGATGAGGTTCTGTCCGCCTTCTCCGCGATTGAGGGAAAGGTAGGCGGTCCGCGCGTGCAACCCGCGGCTCACGTAGGCGACCAGGGAGCTGTTCTCGTCGTCTGGATGGGCGCCGGTGTGCAGCATGCTGGCCACGACGGGCAGGCGCAGCACGGCCTGGGCCAGGGTGGACGTGCCTTTGCCGTCGGGCACCGGACGGATGTCGCCGGCCGTGACGGCGGCGACGGGCGGCGCGGAGAGGGCGAGCAGGAGGCAGAGGAGTAAACGAGTGTACATGATGGGGCTCCGGTTCGATCGGGCGTCCGGCATCGACAGTCGGTTCGATCAGACGTCCGGCAGCGACCTTCGGTACAGCCAGATCACACCCGCCACCACGAGGAAGAGGCCGATGAACATCCAGCCGAACCTGCGCCGGGTATCGACCTCGGTGCGGGCTGTTTCCACTTCCTTTTTGATGTTCGGGTAGACCTGTTCCAGCGAATCGACGACGGCGACCATTTTCTCGAGTACGAAGACGTGGGAAGCCTGCTCGATATAGGCATTCCGCGCAAGGGTGGCCTGGGCCAGGATCTGGTCGACCGGGACCCCGGCCGAGCGGATCTCCTCCGCGGCACGTTGGAACTCGGCGACGGGCTCGAGTCCCCGGTCGGTCAGGGCGATGAAATCGTCCATGATCGCCTGCTCGTGACAGTCCTCGCAGTTGTCGGGTATGGAGATCAGGGAGGCCTGGGGAAAGACCACTTCGTGGTTCGCGTGGCAATCCACGCAGTTGGGCCAGAAATCCCCCTCCAGGCCATGGGGGCTGGGCACGTAATTCTCCATCTGGACCTGGTGGCACTCACCGCACAGTTCATGGACGACGTAGGGGTCGGGCAGGCCCACGAAATCCATTTCGACGTCGTGCGCTTCGTCCTCCACCATGGTGGAGGCGTTCCCGCCGTGACAATCCTGGCAGTAGATGTCCGCGGGACGGTGCGCGCTCCGCCGCCATTCGGCCACCGGCAGGCTCATGTCCTCGTCGTCCAGGCCGGCATGGCAGCCGACGCAATTGTTGGTTGCCGAAGACTGTTGCGCTTCCGCTGAACCCGCAGGCGTCCAGGAGAGGATCAGCAGCGGAAGGAGGAAGAGGGCCGCCCGCGCCCGGTATGGCGCCCGCGCCCGGCATACCGCCAGCGACCTGTGTGCTGCCCGCACCCGGTGTGCCGCCCGTCCCCGATATGCCGACAGTCCGCTCATTCGGTTCCCTCGCCGCCGGTGTCCGGCAGGACAGCCGGTTCCTCGACCGTCCCGATGGCGTGGGGCCATCCGTAGATGTCGAAATGATACCTCGTGCCCATGAAGGTCATCTCCGTTTCCGAGATCTTTCCGAGCAGGGCTAGGGCGATATTCAGCACGATGAACAGGATGCCGAGGGATGTCGCGAGGGGCCGGCGCGCGGGCGTGCGTGCCGGCGTCCGGTCCCAGAAGGGCAGCAGGCAGATGGCCAGGACCACCAGGCCGGAGCCGATGATGCCGATGGTTTTCGGAAGGTATTTCAGCGCCTGGTAGGAGGATAGGAAATACCATTCCGGCTTGACGCCTACCGGCGTGTTGAAGGGATCGGCCTTTTCGTGAAGCGGCAGGGGGTAGTAGATGATCATGAAAATCATCGACGCCAGGACCAGCAGGACCACGATGGCTTCTTTCATCACGTGCTGGGGATAGAAAGGCTTGCCGCCGGCTTGCTTCAGTTCATCCGGCGTCTTTTCCGGCACGTCCGTTCCTTCGAGCGGCGAGATGCCCTTGTACCGGATGAGGACCAGGTGCACGGTAACCAGGGCGATGAAGGCCCACGGCAGCAGCACCACGTGCAGCACGAAGAAGCGGGTGAGCGTCACGTCGGAGATGATTTCACCGCCCCGCATGAGAATCAGAAGATACTCGCCGATGAGCGGGGTCGCGGCGGCAATCTCCGTACCCACCGTCGTGCCCCAGTAGGAAAGCTGGTCCCAGGGCAGGAGATAACCCGTAAAGCCGAAGGCCAGGGTCACGACCAGCAGGCCGAACCCGAAGAGCCAGGTTAGCTCTCTGGGCTTCTTGTAACCGCCGTAGAAGAACACGCGCACCGAGTGCAGCAGCAGGAAGGCGATCATGAAATTGGCGCCGTAGGTATGCACTTGGCGCATGAGCCAGCCGAAGCGCACCTGCTCCATGATGTACTTTACGCTCTCGTAGGCCGTATCGGCCGACGCCTCGTAGTAGATCATCAGGAAGACGCCCGAGACGGCCTGGGTAAGGAAGAACATCAGGGTGACCGTGCCGAAGGAGAACAGCCAGTTGAGATGGCGGGGCACGGGCTTGGTCAGCTGGCGGCGGCAGAAATCGATGATGACCGATATCTCCGTGCGATCATCGAGCCAGTTGTACACCTCGTTGGACAGGCGTCTGATCATGGTGGCTGGTTTCGTGCTTCGCGTGATTAAGGAACGTCCGGACACCGGTGGTTACACGCCGACGATGATCTTGTCGTCGGTGACGGACAGTTCAACCGCGGTCAGGGGGCCGGGAATCGGTCCGCCCTGGACGCTGCCGTCCGTACCGAATATGCCTCCGTGACAGGGACAGATCAGGCTCTGCGTTCCCCCCTCCCACTTGACGACGCAACCCAGGTGGGGACACACGGCGTTGTAGGCGATATAACCGTCGGAAGTGTTGACCACGATGGTCGGCCGGCCCCGGTAGATCACCGTCATGGACGTGCCGGGAGGCAGGGACGCGCGGTCGATTTCAATCCGGTTGCCGCCTTCGGCTTCGGGGGGCGGTTCGATATAGCGGATGAGCGGATAGACGGCCATCAGGGAACCGATGCCGCCCAGCGCGCCGAGGCATTTCTGCAGAAATCGACGGCGGCGGACCGGGTCGGGACGCGTCTTCCGAGGTGCTTTTTCCGGCTTGTTTCCGGGTACGGCAGGCCCGGGTGGCTTCTGTGACGAGGACATGTACAATACCCGTAATGACGTGGCTTCTGGTCATGCGTAGATTAAGGATCACCGGTCCGGTTGTCAACCTCTTTCGGGGGGGTTCCGGCGGACACCCGTCCGCCCCGAATCGGCTTGACACACCGGGATGAAAGGGCGTACCTATTCAGATACCATGGCCGCCTCATTCTACAGAACGGTCCTGCCGTTCCTTGCCGCGGCATTCCTGGCGCATGTCCCCGGATGCGCGGCTTCGTCCCTCACCGTCCGGTTCGATGTCTATCGTTCGCCCCTGCTTGGTCTCCCCGGCGAAGAAGAAACGATCGCCCTGCTCGGTTTCAACGGCACCGACCTGGCCCTGAATAACCTGACCGGGTTCCTGTTCGCCCGCGCCCTCGTTTCGGATTCCACGCTGACGGCCATCGAAATGAGACCGGTGCTCCGGACGCTGTCCCGCCACCCTCACGAGGCCGGTCGGATTCCAGATTCTCTCGCGCTGATTGTAGGAAGGGAAATCAACGCCGATGTCACGCTCGTCGGCGATCTCGAAAGGGCATACACGGAAGCGTATGGGGAGGTTAAAGTCTTTCGTGAGGAAGAAGCGTTAGAGGTGGAACTCGGCCGAGCAGATATCAGGTTTGTAAACAAGTCCTATATCGTACCGCATATCGATCAGACGGCGGTTATGACGGTTACGCTCAGGGCCTACGACGTCGGTTCAGAAGAACTGCTCGGTAGCTTTTCGATAACGGAATCCCAAACCTACCGCACGGTGCTGCCTGAGCCCGTCACGGCGCCTCCGGAGGGAGCCGTTGCCGTAGAAATCGTTTCGCCGATGCTGACCGAGGTAATCGCAAGGCGCATCGTGGACCGCCTGATGGCCGCCATCGTCCAGGAGGAAGTCCAGGTTACGCGGCGGCTGGTTCCTGCCGGCAATCGCGCGGGGGTCTCGGCGGCAAGGGAAGGGAACTGGTCCGGCGCGGTGGCGATATGGGAAAGCCTGGTGGAAATGGATCCGTACAACGCGGAGGCGTGGAACAACCTTGCGATCGCCTATGAACGGTCTGGCCGTCTGACCGATGCCGCGTCCGCCTACCGTAACGCGCTCGCGGCGAGCACCGACGACCGGACAATCCAGGTCAACAGCCGGGCATTCGGACTCCCCGAGGCCCACTAATCGATCCGGACCATCCGGTTGCCCGCGGCCGATTCGTAAATACCATCCAGGATCTGCATGATCTCGACGCCTTGCTCGCCCGTGGACATGGGCGTGCGGCCGGCCCGGATGCAGTCCACGAAATGGGCGATCTCGGCCGCGATGCAGTCCGACCATTCCCGCGGTGCGTAGGCGGGCGTGATATCCACCTGTTCGCCGTGCAGGTCGGTATAGACGGTCAGATCGTTGCCCGTGATCTCGGCGCCGCCCCGGGTGCCCATGAGCTTGACGTAGGAGCCTTCCGAAGGCACGTGGGAGGCCCAGCTCGTCTCCGCGACAAGCGTGGCGTCGCTTTCGAACCGGATGAAGGCCGCGGCGAGGTCTTCCACGTCGAATACGCCTTCCACCGAATCGCTAAGCCGGGCGTAGGTGGCGCCCACCACGGACACCGGCCGCGGATTGCCCATGAGCCAGCGCGCCAGGTCGATCATGTGGACACCCAGGTCGATCAAAGGCCCGCCGCCGGCCTGGGCCTTGCGCGTAAACCAGGTCCCGGCGCCCGGAATGCCGCTTCGCCTCAACCACCCGGTCTTCGCGTAGTAGATCTCTCCCAGCACGTCCTGCTCGACGAGTTTCTTCAGGATCTGCGTCTCGGCGCGGAACCGGTTGTTCAGGGCGATCATGAGGAAACGGCCGTTGCGCCGGGCGGCGGCGGCCATGTCGCGCGCCTGGACCGCGTTCAGCGCCATGGGCTTCTCGCACAGCACGTGGACGCCGGCATCCAGGCCGTCGATGGTCACGGGCGCGTGCAGGAAATTCGGCAGGCAGACGCTGACGAGATCGGGGCCCAGGGCGAGCAGGTCCCGGTAGGCGGAAAACGCGTGGGGCACGCCGTGTTCCGACGCGGTCCGCTCGGCCAGCCCGACGTCCAGGTCGGCCAAACCGACGACTTCCACCCGTTCGTCCGCGAGATAACCGGCGAGATGGGCCCGTCCCAGCCCCAGTCCGATCACGCCGGCGGTCGTTTTTTCGCTCATTCGATTCTGCTGTTATGATCCGCCGACAACTTGCCGACTACTTGCCGACTTCTAGTCGACCGCTTGCCGTCTACTTGCCGCCGCGGTAGGCGATCAGGTCGATCTCGATGCCGGCGTTCAGGACGACTCCGGACTGTATGGTGGACCGGGCCGGCGGATCGCCCGTGTAATAGGACCGGTACACTTCGTTCATGGCGGAAAAGTCGTTCAGGTCGTTGAGAAACACCGTGGCCTTGACCACGTCGTCCATGGTCAGCTCGGACTTGGCCAGCGCCGTCTGCAGGTTGTCCATCACCATCTTCGTTTCCGCCTCGATACCGCCGGGGATGATCCGGCCCCGGACGGCCGCGATCTTGCCGGACAGGAACACGAAGTCCCCCGCCTCGATGGCCTCGCTGTAGTTCTGGCCCGGGTTAACCGCCTTGCGGCCCCGGTCGTCCTGAGACTGGGCGGGCAGCACGGCGTATCCCAGCGAAACGGCAGCGACGATCAGCGCCGTAAGGCCGGCGAACAGCCACTTGGAAACCACGATGTTCAACTCGAAACTTTCTTCCTTTCTACCGCCCTGGATACGTATGGTCGAGCTCATGATATCCTCCCCTGATTTTGGTTGACACTACATGCCTTCGGCATTATCTTTATCGTCTATGATCAAAAAATCAAGTAGTATCGGGAAAAGGACGGATATGTCAATGTGCCCTATTGTCTGTACGGTCCGACTGCAGTTTCCTCCTCGGACCCGGGGCACGGCAAAACCAGATTGAAGCGAAGGGAAATGCACGGTCAGCGTGCATTTTTTTTTGTCCGCCTTTTCATTTCCGTGGAGGGCTGAAGCCGCATGCAGGAAAGCTTGAGAGCGCTGTTGGAATTGCAGAAGACGGATCAGGACTTGCACGAGCTCGAACAATTCAAGGTAGACATACCCAACCAGCTGAAGACGATGGAAACCGCCCAGGCAGAGGCGGAAACCAGGCTTGCGGACCAGGAGACGAAGGTCGAGGACATCGATAAGAACCGGCGTCAGTACGAACGGGACCTGCAGGCCGCGCAGGAACAGGTCAAGAAGTACCAGGGTCAGCTTTACAGTGTGAAGACCAACAAGGAGTACGATGCCCTCCAGGCGGAGATCCAGGCGCAGAAAAACCTCATCTCCGAACTCGAAGACGCGATCCTGCAGTTGATAACCGAGGCCGAGACCGAGCAGGAGACGCTGGAGACCATACGCGGCGAGACCGAATCGCTCATCGAGCGTTTCGGCGAGGAACGCACGGCGCTCGCGACCAGGATGTCGGCGGTGGACGAGGACGTCGCCGTCAAAAAGGACGAGCGGAAGCGGATGGCCATGCGCGTGGAGAACCGGGTCCTGAAGGTATACGACCGGATTCGGCGGAACCTGCGGGGCATGACCGTCGTCCCGGTGAAGAAGGGCGCCTGCTCCGGCTGTTTTCACGTGATCCCCTTGCAGGTCGTCATGCAGATCCGCCAGCAGCAAAGGCTGATATCCTGCGAGAGCTGCGGCCGGATCCTGATCCTCGAAGAAGGGCTGGAGCATTGAAACCCGCCGGGGTTGAACCACGCAGCGACCTTTGTTATATTGAATAGGTGAAACGTCCCAAGTCGACCAGGCGATCGCGTTCGCTAAGCAAGGCGGACGAGGAAAGTCCGAGCACCGCAGGGCGGGATGCCTGCTAACGGCAGGGGGCAGTGATGCCACGGAAAGTGTCACAGAAAACACACGGCCGATCCCTTCGGGGAGGCAAAGGTGAAATGGCGAGGTAAGAGCTCACCGCGGTCCGGGTAACCGGTCCGGCAGGACAAACCCCATCTGGTGCAAGACCGAATAGGAGAGGAGAGACGGCCCGTCTCGACCGCCGGGAAACCGGAGACTCTCGGGTAAGGTCGCACGAGGCGGCTGGCGACAGCCGTCCCAGATAGATGATCGCCACCTTCATCGCGAAGGCACAGAACTCGGCTTACGGTCGGCTTGGACGTTTTACAGCACCTCGCGACACGATCACCCTCAAATATCGATAGTTTTCATGAACAGCCGCTGGGTCCTACTAGACGAACATCCCCAGGTTCCCCAGATGATGGAGCTGATCAACGTCCCGCGCGTGATCGCGCAGATCCTGCTCAACCGGGGCGTTTCGACCTTTGACGACGCCCGGTATTTCCTGAAGCCCACCCTCGAAGACCTGCACAGTCCCTTTCTCATGGCGGACATGGACCTGGCCGTGGAACGGATTCACGACGCCATCCAGGGCGGGGAACACATCATGGTCTTCGGCGACTACGACGTGGACGGTACGACGGCGACCACGCTGCTGTACCTGACGATCAAGTTGCTGACGGACCGGATTTCCTCCTACATACCCAACCGCATGACCGACGGTTACGGATTGTCCATCGAAGGCCTGGAGGAAGCCAGGAGCCGCGGCGTGACGCTGATCCTGGCCGTCGACTGCGGGATTACCGCGAACGCCGAAGTGGAACTGGCCCGCGAAATGGGCATCGACGTCGTCATCATCGATCACCATGTGCCGGGCGATACCCTTCCGAACAGCGTGGCCATTCTAAATCCGAAACGGGACGACTGCGAATACCCCTTCAAGGAGCTTTGCGGCGTCGGCCTGGCGTACAAAGTGGCGCAGGCGCTGGCCGAGCACGTGGGACTGCCGGAGAACACGGTGTATACGCACATGGACCTCGTGGCCCTGGGCACCACGGCGGACATCGTCCCCCTGCGCGACGAGAACCGGGTGCTGACCAAGTACGGGCTGGACATGATGCAGCAGACGCACAAATCGGGTCTGCAGGCGCTGCTGGACGTTGCGGGACTGCGGGAGAAGGAACTGTCCACGGGCCACATGCTATTCTTATTGGCGCCTCGTATAAACGCCGCCGGCCGCATGGGCGACGCCACGCGCGTGGTCGATCTCCTGATTACCGAAGACCAGAAAAGAGCGGCCCAACTGGCCGAAGAGTTGAACGTGGAAAACAAGCGACGGCGCAAGGAGGATATGCTCACCTTCGAAGCGGCCCGGGAACTCGTGGAGAAGGATCCGCTACTCAAGGAGTCGAAAGGCCTCGTACTCGATTCGGAAACCTGGCATCCCGGCATCATCGGCATCGTGGCGTCCCGCATGGTGGAGGCCTTCAATCGGCCGGTCGTGATGATCTCGACCGCGGGGGAGAAGGGACGCGGCTCGGCGCGGACCGTAGGCGATTTCCACCTGTACAACGCCATCAAGGAGTGCTCCGACCTGCTGATCCAGTTCGGCGGCCACCACCACGCGGCGGGACTGTCCATCGAAAAGGACCGCATCGACGAATTCAGGCGGCGATTCAACGAAGTGGTCGCAGCGCGCGCGACACCGGCCGATTTCATCCCCAAACTCGAAATCGACTCGGAAATCGAACTCGACGAGGTGACCCCGCGCATGGTCAAGCTCATGAAGATGATCGGGCCCTTCGGCCCGGCGAACCACCACCCCGTGCTCGTGTCGCGCGACCTGAGCGTCATCGGAAACCTCCGGACCATCGGGATGGAAAAGAAACACCTGAAGTTCAGGGTCAGGCAGAAAGGCCGCACAATGGACGCGATCGGTTTCGGCATGGCGCACTTCGCCGATCGCCTGAAAGACAGCCGGGACCGCCTGGACCTGGCCTACACGCTCGAGGAAAACACCTTTCGGGGCGAAACCAGCCTCCAGTTGAGAATAAAAGACATAAAACTCGGCACGGTTTAGCCTCCGATCCCGCTATGAAACTACTCGACCGTTTCCTTGCCGGCGACCGGACCGCCCTGTCCCGCGTCATCACCCTGCTCGAAAACGACCGGCCCCGCCGGACCCGGATCCTGGACCGGCTGTATCCCCGTTCCGGCAAGGCCCGCCGCATCGGGATCACGGGCCCGCCCGGTTCCGGAAAGAGCACCCTTGCCGACCGCCTCACCGCACGGTTTCGCAATAGCGGCCGCACGGTGGGCATCATCGCGGTGGACCCGACCAGCCCCTTCACCGGCGGCGCGTTGCTCGGCGACCGTCTCCGCATGCAGGGATCGTGGGACGATCCGCAGGTGTTCATGCGCAGCCTGGCCGACCGAAGCCATACCGGCGGACTCTCTGAGGCGACGCCCCACGCGATGACGGCCCTTGACGCCTTCGGCAAGGACGTTATCATTGTGGAGACCGTAGGCGTAGGCCAGTCCACCCTCGATGTGTCCGACGTCAGCGATACGACCGTCGTCCTGCTCACGCCGGAATCGGGCGACAGCATACAGGCCATGAAGGCCGGCCTGATGGAAATCGCCGACGTGCTGGTCGTCAACAAGTCTGACCGCGAAGGCGCGGACCGGTTCGCCTCGGAATTGAAGATGATCGTGGACATGGGGCGGTGGGAGGAAGGCTGGAAACCGCCCGTCCTCAGCGCCAGTGCGCGGGACGATACCGGTATCGACGGCCTGTACGAGCACCTGGACGCCCACAGCGATTACCTCGCTGAAGCCGGCAGGCTGCAGGCTCGCCGGCTGCGCCAGGGGCGCTCGGCCATCGAGCGCGCGCTCGGAGAATGGTGGCAGGGCAGGCTGGCGGTGCTTCGGGATACCGGAGACACGATGGACCGCCTGTCCGAACGCGTGGCCCGCAGGGAGTTAAGTCCTCTCGCGGCCGCCCGGGAGATGATGGAAGGGATGGCGGACTGACGACGCGGTGCCGTCCCGCGGTGGCGCGGATCGACCAGGTGGTGCCGCCCTCGCGGCGGCGCGGATTGAGAGGGAACAGGCGATCATGGCGGAAAACATCAGGGTACTCGTCGCCAAACCGGGCCTGGACGGCCATGACCGCGGCGCCAAGGTAGTGGCCGCCGCCTTGCGCGACGCCGGCATGGAAGTCATCTACACCGGGCTCCGGCAGACGCCCGAAATGATCGTGGAAGCGGCCGTGCAGGAAGACGTGGACGTGGTCGCGCTGAGCATCCTCTCCGGCGCCCACATGACCATCTTCCCCCGGGTCATGGACCTGCTGCGGGAAAGGGGCGTCGAACACATGCTCCTCACCGGCGGCGGCATCATCCCGAAATCCGACGCCGAGGAGCTCGTGGAAATCGGTGTGGGGAAGCTGTTCGGTCCCGGTACGTCGACGCGGGACATCATCGCCTACATCAACGAGGAAGTGGGCCGCCGCCGCGTGGCGGACGAGATATAGACCGGGCCTTAACCGTGACTGATGAGATTCAGTCCGGGCATGGACCCCCACTGATGAGATCTAGCCCGGGCCTGAGCCGGGAAGGAAGGCCGGTCGCCGATCTCGGCGACAAGGAGGTAAACATGCGAAAGTCAGTGATTACAGTGGCCATCGCGGGATTGATGTCCCTGGTATGGTCCGCGGGCGGCGAGGCCCAGGTACGCAGGTCCACCGCGGACCTGGTACTGAAAAACGGCATGGTCTACACCATGGACGCCGATCGGCCCAAGGCGCAGGCCGTGGCCGTCATCGGCAACCGGATCGCCGTCGTGGGCGTCGATGCGGACGTAGCGCCGTTCATCGGTCCCGATACCCGGGTAATCGATCTCGAAGGCCAGACCATGGTGCCCGGGTTGAAGGAAAGCCACGGCCACCTCATGAGCATCGGGATCGCCAAGATGACGGTGGACCTGGTCGGCATATCGGGTTACGACGAACTCATCGAACGGGTGCTTGCGGCGGCCGACGGTAAAGAAGAAGGCGAGTGGATCACCGGCCGCGGCTGGCACGAGGAGAAATGGACGGACCGCAGTTCGCTCACGGTCCGCGGGTTCATGACTCACCACAAGTTGAGCGAGGCCGTGCCGGATATCCCGGTTTACGTGCGCAGGGCCGACGGCCATGCCGCCTTTGCCAACGCCAAAGCCATGGAATTGATGGGGATCGACCGGGACACGCAGTCTCCCGAAGGCGGCGACGTCATCAAGGACGCCGACGGCAACCCTACGGGAATCCTGGTGGACAAGGCCATGGGCTTGGTGCGCGTCCCCGGCTTCACCGAGAACCAGCGGCGGCAGGCCCTTGAACTCGGCATCCAGGAATGCCTGGCCAACGGCATCACCATGTTCGACGACGCCGGGGTCGGCGAGGACGGGATCGACCTGTACAAGGAGTACGCGGACGCGGGCAAACTGGACATGCGCGTCTACGTGATGGCCTCGAATCTGCATACCATGGTCGCCCTGCAGAAACCGTGGTCCCACCCCGACGGGTTTCTCACCGTCCGCGCCGTCAAGTTGTACGGCGACGGAGCGCTCGGTTCGCGGGGCGCCTGGCTGCTGGAGCCCTACGAAGACGACCCGGGGAATTCCGGATTCCCCACGACCCCGCCCGACATGATCTACGATGCCGCCCGTTTCGGCCTGGAACATGGCTGGCAGGTGTGCACCCACGCCATCGGCGACCGCGGAAACCGCATGATGCTCGACATGTACGAGAAGGCGATGGAGGAATTCCCCCACGTGAAGGACCACCGGTTCCGCGACGAGCATACCCAGATCCTTGACGAGGCCGACATCCCCCGGTTCGCCCAGTTGGGCGTGATCGCGTCGATGCAGGGCATACACGCCACCTCGGACCTTCCCTGGGCGCCGGACCGGCTCGGCCGCGACCGCACGGCGGAGGGCGGCTATGTCTGGCAGAAGCTGCTCCAGCATGGCGTGAAGATCATCAACGGGACCGACGCACCGGTCGAAGACATCAGCCCCATCGCTTCCTTCTATGCCAGCGTGACCCGTGAGCGGCCGGACGGGACGCCCGAAGGCGGGATGTTCGGCGACCAGCGCATGTCGCGCCAGGAGGCGTTGCGCTCCTATACCCTGGACGCCGCCTACGGCTCGTTTCACGAAGACGTGCTCGGATCCATCGAGCAGGGCAAGCTCGCCGATTTCACGGTGCTGTCGAAGGACATCATGACCGTACCCGAGAACCAGATCCTGGATACGGAAATCGTCTATACCGTCGTGGACGGCAAGGTGCGGTACGAGAGAGGACGCGCCCCGATACCGTGATGGGGCCGGCCGAAGCAGTCCAGTTGCGCGTCGAAGCACAACCGGAAGTGGAAAGAACGGGGAGGGAACCCACGGGGGCTTTCCCCGTTCTTTATATCAGGGAATCCATCCACTGTAGAACTTGACGCGGGCGCGATCAGGATGCATATTTCCAGGCTTGCGTAGGTAGTGATTCGCATAGGTTTTCCGCGAGAGGAGGCGGCATGGCCTCGCATCTCTGGGCCGGCCTGTTGACCGGCCTGATGGCGCTGCAGGGTGTAGGCGCGACGGGTGGCGTCGGGACGCCGGAGGAAATCGGACCGCTGCAGGACGTCGGACCGCGGAGTGAGATCCATTCGGCGGAAACCGTCACCGAAAAGATGCGCAAGCGCCTCGACGACGTGCGATCGCTGGCGGCCCGGTATACCGTTACGACGTATGCGGCCGTGCTCGAAAGCCGAAGCGAGACAGAGGGAAACCTATATCTGCAGAGGGACCGGAACCGCTTGCGCCTCGAAGAGGCCGGCCAGACCATCGTTTCAGACGGCGAGACGCTATGGACCTACGTACCCGGCAACCGGCAGGTCATCGTGTCGCCGGCGGGGGAAGAGGGGACGGAATCCGGACCTGGGCGTACGGGCCGGCCAGGCCGACCGGACGACTTCATATTCAACTACTCGAACCGTTACCTCTATGCGCTGGAGGGCAGGGAACCGGTCGATGACATGCCGTGCTCCCGGCTCAGGCTCACGGCCGTCGAACCGGCCGATGGCCTTCCGGATCTGCGCATCTGGGTGGACGAGGAAAACTGGCTTACGCGGAAAGTGACGTATACGGACGATATGGGGTCTGAAACCACCCTGCGTTTCATGGATTACCGCCTGAACGAGAAACTCGCTCCCGGGCTGTTTGAAATGACGGCGCCCGAGGGAGTCGAATGGGTCGACCTGCGCTGAAGGGCGCCGGTCGGAAAGCGGAGTAGCGTTTTGCCCAACATCAGTCTCGCCAGCCTGGGTTGTTCGAAGAACCTGGTGGATTCCGAAGTCATGCTGGGCCAGCTCACCCGGGCCGGATACAACGTGGTGGCCGACCACGAAGACGCGGACGTCATCATCGTGAACACCTGCGCGTTCATCGGTCCGGCCAAGGAGGAGTCCATCGAAACCATCCTGGACCTCGCGCGGTTCAAGGAAGACGGCCGGTGCGATTCGCTCGTCGTCACGGGATGCATGGCGCAGCGATACGCCCACGGACTGGTCGCCGAAATGCCGGAAGTGGACGCCGTGATCGGCGTGCATCAATACCCCCGCATCGTCCAGTTGCTGGACCGCCTGCGCGACCGGCACGAGACCCTGCGGGAGATACGCAGGCAGCCCCTGCCCACCGACTATTCATACCCGAGGGTCATCACCACGCCCCGCCATACCGTCTACCTCAAGATCGCCGAAGGGTGCGACCGCAGGTGCACGTTCTGCATCATTCCGGCCATCCGTGGCGGCCAGCGGAGCCGGACCGTGGATTCCCTCGTGGAAGAGGCCCGGACGCTGGCCGGCCAGGGCGCAGTCGAGCTGAACCTGATCTCGCAGGACACTACCTGGTACGGCAAGGACCTGGCACAGCCGGTCCGGCTGGAAGACCTGCTCGCCGCTCTGAACGGCGTGGAGGGCGTGCGCTGGATCCGGGCGCTGTACAACCACCCCGTGCGGTTCACCGACACGCTGATCGATGCCTTCGCCGACCTGGAACGGGTCTGCAATTACATCGACATGCCGCTGCAGCACATATCGGATCCCATGCTCGACCGCATGAACCGCGAGACGACCTCGAAGGAGACGCGCGCATTAATGAAGCGGATCCGCGATCGGATACCCGGGGCGACGCTGAGAACCACCTTCATCGTGGGTTTTCCGGGAGAGACCGACGAAGACTTCGATCAGCTTTACGACTTCGTCGAGGAGACGCGGTTCGACCGCATGGGCGTGTTCATGTATTCGCAGGAAGAGCAGACACCGGCAGCCCGGTACGACGGGCAGATCCCCGAGCCCGTCAAGCAGGAGCGGCACGACCGGCTCATGGCGCTGCAGCGCGAGATATCGCTCGACCGCAACCGGTCCTTTGTCGGGAAGACCGTCGACGTGCTGATCGACGAACTCGCCGATGAAGGGCACTACACCGGCCGGACCGCGGCGGATGCGCCGGAGGTCGACAACGAGGTGCTGGTCACCGGCGACGGCCTGGCCCCCGGAGACTTCGCTTCCGTGGACATCACCGACGCCATGGAATACGACCTGGTCGGCGAGGTCTCGACAGGTGCCCCCCATCCCGGTGAGCTGGATCCGCCGCGAGCGCTGAACCCGCAGACGTTCCCCGCCCAATTCGGAAGACCGGCATGATCATCCCGCCCTTACGTCGCTACAGGATCCCCGTCACGGGGTTGTTGCTCGCCCTGCTCGTGCTTCCGGCGTGCAGCCCGCCCGATTTCGAGTCCGACTGGACCGCGGAGGAACTCTACGACTACGCCATGGAGCGCGTGGAACAGGAAGACTGGCTGAATGCCCTGGACGCTTTCCGGGCCATCACCCTCGGCCATTCCGGCAGCGACATCGTGGACGACGCCCTGTACCACCAGGGGGAAATGCACATCAACCTGAAGGAATACCCCCTGGCCACGCTCGTGTTCCGCCGGCTGATCAGCGACTTTCCCCAGAGCCCGTACAGCGACGAAAGCCAATACAAGCTGGCCTATGCCACGTTCCTCCAGTCCAATCCGCCCCATCTCACGCAGGACAAGACCTTCGAAGCCATCCGCGAACTCCAGTTCTTCCTCCAGGAGTACCCAGACAGCGAATGGAGTTCGGAAGTCCACGATCTGCTGCAGCAGTGTTTCGACAAGGTGGCCGAGAAAGACTACCGGATCGGCAACCTCTACTACAAGCTGAAGGACTGGGAAGCGGCCCGTCTCTATTTCGGAGAACTGCTGGAAACCTACCCCATGAGCAACTGGGCTTCCCGGGCGCAATACGAAATCGCCGAAAGCTACGCGAGGGAAGGGAAATACCGGGAAGCCATCGAGCAGTTCGAGATCTTCATCCAGAGTTATCCCGAAAACGAACGGTCGGAGGAGGCCGGAAAGCGTCTCTCCGAGCTGAAAAGCAGTTATGTAGCGCCTTCCCTGGCCGAGGACGGCCCAGCTTCCACGGACGGCCCGCCCTCCACGGACGACCCGGCTTCCACGGACGGATCCTCACCGGCCGAATCCGAGAGCGGCAACTCACCGTGAACATCCAACGGCTTGGCGTCTACGGGGGCACGTTCGACCCGATACACGCCGGCCACCTGGCCATGGCCCGGGGCGTGGTCGAACACTGTGCCCTAGACCGGCTCCTGTTCGTCCCGTCCGCCCGCCCCCCGCACAAGCGGGGACACGCCGTCGCCCCGCCGGATGACCGGTACCGCATGGCGCAGCTGGCCGCGCGGGACGATCCCCGGTTCGAGGTGTCGGACGCTGAGATCAACCGGCCCGGCCTGTCCTACACCGTGGACACGCTGGAGGCTTTGCGACGGATATACGGCGAGGCGTGTGCGTTCCACCTCGTCATCGGGGCCGACAGCCTGCTCGAAATCGACACCTGGCATGCGCCGGACCGGGTATTCGAACTCGCGACGGTCGTGACGGTCCCTCGCCCCGGCAAAGACCTCGCCGAGCTGGATCCGAGGTGGCTGGACCGCGTCGTCACCCTCCAGCTTCCCGAGATCGACATCTCTTCCACGGACATCCGCCGCCGCGCCGGCGCGGGGCTTCCCATAGCCCACCTGGTTCCGGAGGAAGTGGCGGGTTACATCGAAGAACGCGGTCTTTACAGGTAATGCGGGCTGTACGTTAGGAAATGCGCGCCGCACGCGAGGGATGGGCGGCCCGGTCGGATCGGCTGGCGCGGTGCGGCCAGACGGCCCGGTTTCAGGGAACGATGCGTTTCCAGAGGGCTTCGGCTTTTTCGGCCAGTTCGTCCTGCGTACCGTTGTTTTCCAGAATAAAATCCGCCCAGCGGGCCTGTTTCGCGTCGGGCACCTGGGCGGCGATACGCTGTTCGGCCTCGCCCCCGGTGAGGCCGCGATGGATGATCCGTTCTTTACGGGTGGAGGCGGGCGCGGTGACCAGGATGACCCGGTCGGCCAGGTCGGTGGGTCCGGTGTCGACCAGCAACGGGGCGTCTACCACGACGACCCCGTCGTAGCCTTCGCCGCGCATCCCGGCGATCCGGCGGCGTATTTCCGCGCGTATGGCGGGTCTGACCAGGCGGTTCAGCCGCTGCCGGGCCTGCTCGTCGCCGAAAACCAGGCGGCCGAGCGCCCGACGGTCTACGTCCCCTTCGGCCGTCAGGACGGTCTCGCCGAAGGCCGACCGGATGTCATCGCGCATCCCCTCGGTCCGCAGCAGGTCGTGACCGATGGCATCGGCGTCCAGTACACGGGCGCCGAGCCGCTCGAATACCCGGGCTGCCGTGGACTTACCCGAGGCGATGCCGCCGGCTACTCCGATGACGATCAAGTCTCACCTATACCCCGACCGGTCCGGCGCCGTTGGCCTCTTCGCCCGGAGCGGCGCCGTTGGCCTCTTCGCCCGGAGCGGCCGCGGGTTCCAGCGCCTCCGATTCGGCATCCTCGAGGCGCACGGAAACCATCTTGGACAGGCCGGGTTCTTCCATGGTAATGCCGTAGAGGTAATCGGCGGCTTCCATGGTCCGCTTGTTATGGGTGACCACCAGGAACTGGGTGTCGCTTGTAAACTGGCGCAGGGCGCTGGCGAAGCGGCGGACGTTGGCATCGTCCAGCGGCGCGTCCACCTCGTCGAACACGCAGAAGGGGCTGGGCTTCACGAGGTAGATGGCGAAGAGCAGGGCGATGGCCGTGAGGGCCGTCTCGCCGCCGGACAGCAGGGCCAGGCTCTGCAGCCGCTTTCCTCCCGGCCGCGCCATGATCTCGATGCCCGTTTCGAGGGGATCCCCTTCTTCGAGCATGAGGTCGGCCTCGCCGCCTTCGAACAGCGTCTGGAACGTGGTCATGAAGTTGGTCCGGACCTCTTCGAAGGTGGTCATGAAGCGGGACCGGGCGGCCTTGTTCATCTTGATGATGGTCTTCTCCAGGTTGTCCTTGGCCTCGATGAGGTCGTTCTGCTGCTGCTGGAGAAAGTCCAGCCGTTCCTTGCCCGCCCGGTACTCTTCCACCGCCGCCATGTTGATAGGACCCAGGTCGTCCACCTTGCGCTGGATGCCATCCCGCAGGGTCTGGGCGGCGTCGGGCGAGTATTCGTCCAGTTCCTCGATCTGAGGCAGCTCGTCCATGCCCTCGGGATCGGTGTCGTGCCGGTCCATCAACTGCCGCCGGATCTCGTTGCTCTTCATGTACAGTTCGGCGTCTTCCAGTTCCGCCTGGTGGACCTGTTCCTGCACCTGGGTCAGTTCGTTCCGGTTTTCGCCGAGGTGCTGCTGCAACTGGCGTTCGGCTTCCTGCAGGTTCTGGTGCTCTTCGAGGACGGCGTCGCGGTCCACCGCGCGCTCCCGCCGGGTCGTGTAGTGCGTCTCCAGCTGCTTTTCGTTCTGCCGCTGGGCCTTCTCCAGTTCCTTTGACTGGCTGCCGGCCTCCACCGCTTCGGTCTTACGCTGCGACAGGAGATTGGCCAGGCGCTCGTTCTCCTGGGTGAGAAATTCATCGGTGGTGCTCAGCTCGTTGCTCCGGCTTTCCATGGACACGAGGGCGACCCGGGCTTCGTTGGCCGCTTCGGCCAGATGCTGGCGCTCCTCCTCCATCTCGTCCAGGGTCTGCTGGTTGGTCCGCTCTTCTTCCTCGGCCGACACCCGGTCGCCGGCCAGGGACTCCATCGCTTTCTTGCGTTTCTCGCGGTCCCCGGCCGCAGCCTTCGCGCCCTCGGCCAGAGACTCTGCCTCCCGCGCGAGTTCTTCGTCCTGTTCCGCCATCCGGGTCCGCTCGAAATCCAGCTGACGTTCCCGGGACTCCGTTTCCATCAACTTGCGCCGGGACTCGCCGAGGACCTGTTCGACGGAAGCCTGCCGTTCCGCCAGCGCGGCCAGTTCCGTCTCGAGGCCTTCCAGTTCGCCGGCGACTTTATCCCGCTGTGCACGGCCTTCCTCCAGTTCCCCTTCGATCTCGGCGATCCGCTCCGCGCGGCGCAGGAGGTCCGACTCGCCCGCCTTGGACGGACCGGACGAACCGCCCGTGAGCACGCCGGCCGGGTCCACGACCACGCCGCCTGCCGTCAGCAGTTTCCAGTCCTGGTCGGTGTCGAACAACGGGGACAGCCGCAGGGCCGTTTCCACGTCCTTCACGAGCACGACCCTGGAGAGCAGGTGGGTCACCGCCGGATCCAGCGTCTTGTCGGCCGTGACCATGGTACTCGCGCGGCCGATGATGCCGTCGTCCTCGAAGGGCAGGTCCGCGGGCGCGGGTCGGGACTTCATCCGGTCCAGGAGGATGAAGGATGCCCGTCCGGCCTCCTGTTCCCGGAGGTAGGCCATGCCCGCCTCGGCATCCTCCGTGCGGCCGGCCACGACGTACTGCAGCATGTCGTCCAGGTAGGCCGCGATCACCGTTTCGTAGGCCTTGTCGATCGTGATCCCGTCCGCCAGCACGCCGCGCAGCCCATCGACGTCCGCGCCGTTGGTGAGCAGCGTCCGGACGCCCTGGCCGTATCCTTCGTACTGCCGGTGCATGCGATCGAGGAGCGTCCATTCCTTTTCCGCCGTGGTAATCGTCGATTCCAGGCCGTTCAACTCGTCCCGGGCCGACGCGATGCATTGCTGCGCATCCTGGACGGACTCCGTCAGGTTCGCATGCAGCGAGGCGTTTTCTTCAACCACGCCCCGGACGGCGCGCAGCTCCTTCTGCACGGCCTCGACGGCCGCTTTTTTCGATACCAGTTCTTCGCCGAGTTTCTTCCGGGCGGTCTCCACCTCGGCGCTTCTGCCGCGAAGGGACGCTTCGCGGGCTTCGAGTGAACTGATCTCCGCCAGCTCGCTCGAGTGCTGCTGAATCACCGCCATGCTGCGGTCCCGCAGCGCCTGGGTGGCTTCCTTCTGCGCGGCGATCCGGCCGGCATAGGTCCGGGACGCCTCGTCCCGCTCCGCGAAGGTGGCGCGCGCCTGCTCCAGCGCCGTCTCCAGCGTCCTCCGGTCGTCCCCGATCCGGGCAAGCTGGGACCGGATGCCTTCCAGTTCGGCCTCCGCCTGCTCGGCTTCCCCCGACGCGGAAGTGGCCCGCTGCTCCAGGCCGGTACGGCGCTCCTTGCTCACCAGGAGTTCCTCTTCCAGCGCCCTGATCTGGTCGTCGATCTGGTTGACGGCGTCCTGGCGCTGCTGGAGTTTTTCTTCCTTTTCCAGCTGGACGGCCTTGCTCTTCTCGACCTCCGCCTCGGCGGTCCGTATGCGGGTCTGAATGGCTTCCCTCCGCTCGGCGAATTGCCGGATCCGTTCGCGGACGGGCTCGGTCTTCCTCCGCAGGTCCTGGAACGCGTGACAGGCGACCACGATCTCCACGTCCTTCATCTGCTGCATCAGCCGTTCGTACCGCTCGTACTTGCGCACCTGACGCCGCAGCGTGCTCACGCTGCGCTCGACCTCGTCCAGGAGATCGGCGATGCGGACCAGGTCGTGCTCGGTGCCTTCGAGCTTGCGCTGCGCCAGGCGCCGCCGCGTCTTGTACTTGTTGATGCCGGCGGCTTCCTCGATGAGTTGGCGCCGTTCCAGCGGGCTGCCGTTCACCACCGATTCCACCATGCCCTGCTCGATGATGGAGTAGGCGTGGGCGCCCATGCCCGTGTCCAGCAGGAGGTTGGTGATGTCCTTGAGGCGGCAGGGCACCTTGTTGATCTGGTACTCGCTCGCGCCCGAGCGGAAATAGCGGCGCGTGATGGTGACTTCGCTGTATTCGACGGGCAGCATCTGCTCGCTGTTGTCGATCGTCAGCGACACCTCGGCCATGCCGAGGGGCTTGCGGGCGGCCGTGCCGTTGAAGATGATGTCTTCCATCCGGTCGCCCCGCAGCGAAGTCGCGCGGTGCTCCCCCAGCGCCCAGCGAATGGCGTCGACGATATTGGACTTGCCGCAGCCGTTCGGACCGACCACGGCCGTAATGCCGTCGCTGAACTTCACCTTCAGCCGGGTGGAGAATGACTTGAAACCGATCATTTCAAGATGGGACAGACGCATCGGACACGGATCCTGATGGCGAAATCGGCCTTTTTGAAATACGGTAAAGTCAGATCGGGTTGAAAATGGGTTTCAGGAGACTGTTAAGGGGATATATTAGTATATGTAGGGGGCTTGTCAAGCGAATTATACACTATGTACGGCGGGCGGGAACCGCCGGAAACCACGATAAACACGGATCGAAAGGGATTTTGCGGGGCCAGATATGGCGCGGTCGGCGGACGGTCGGAACATCGTGGTCATCATTCCGGTCCTGAACGAAGAGGATTCGATCGGGCCGGTCCTGGCGCATATCCCGGCGGGGATGGCCGCGGCCGTCATCGTGGTGGACAACGGGTCGACGGACTGGACGGCAGCCGTGGCCGCGGAGGGCGGCGCGGTCGTCGTGCGGGAGCCCCGGCGCGGGTACGGGGCGGCCTGCCTGCGGGGCATAGCCGAGGCCGCCCGGTTCGATCCGGACATCATCGTGTTCCTGGACGGCGACTTCAGCGACTACCCGGAAGAGATGGCGGACCTGGTGCGGCCGATCGTGGAGGACGGGTGCGACCTGGTGATCGGCTCGCGGATGCTGGGCCGCCGCGCGCCGGGCTCCATGCCGGTCCAGGCCGTCATCGGGAACGTCCTCGTACCGCGGATCATCCGGTGGCTCTACGGCCATCGATACACCGACCTGGGACCCTTCCGGGCCATACGCTACGACCGGCTGCTCGCGCTGGAAATGGCGGACAAGGACTTCGGCTGGACGGTCGAGATGCAGATCAAGGCGGCGCAGCAGGGATACCGGACGCTCGACGTGCCGGTCAGTTACCGGCGCCGGGTCGGGATTTCGAAGATTACGGGCACGCTGTCCGGCGCGGTCCGGGCGGGTGTGAAGATCCTGTGGGTGACGTTCCGGTATGCGTTTGGGAAGTGAGGGCTTCGGCTACTTCGAAGTTAGGAAGCGTGGACAATTGCAAGATTCGTAAGGGCATTTCCGACCATTTCAGTAGCCTTCTCTATTTCGTAATCGGTTGTGAAACGTCCGAAACTAAACCTGATGGAGGCGTCGCTTTGTTCAGCGGTCAAGCCGAGAGCTCGAAGTACATGGGACGGTTCGGGAATCCCCGAAGAACAGGCAGCGCCAGTAGACGCGGCCAGTTTGGGCTGTAATGAGGCAATGATGTCACGGGCGTCGAATCCATCAAAGCGAATGTTGGCGTTGCCTGGATGTCGGTGGCCGGTCACAGGCCCGTTAATCTCAATGTGAAGATCAGCTTCTTTCAGCAGTGCGATGAATAGATCCCGTTGGCAAGCAATCCGAATTCGTTCTTCCTCTCCATCGGCGACGATAATCTCTGATGCCGCAGCCATGCCGACACAAAGAGGTAATGGAACTGTTCCGGATCGCAGGCCATCTTGTTGCCCTCCGCCATAAAACAAGGGTTCAATGCGATCATGTACGCCACGACGAATAAAGAGAGCCCCAATACCTTGAGGTCCGTACATCTTATGACTGGAGAGGCTGATGAGATCAGCGAAGTTGGATAGGTCCTCTAAGTTCATGGCACAGGGCGCCTGTGCGGCATCGCAGTGAAAAAGAGCACCGTACGATTTGACTATTTCGGAGATTGACTGAATGTCCTGTATTGTCCCCACTTCATTATTGACTGCCATCACAGAAACAAGAAGAACATCTTCTGCGATGCGTGCCTTCAATTCAGAGAGGTCGAGATATCCATCACTGTCGACCGAAATGGTCTCAACAATAATACCCTCATTCGTGGACAGTTCTCTGGCGGCACCTAAAACACACTTGTGCTCTATCTCACTGACTAGGATTCGTCGACGCGTACCGGTAGTGTGGCGTGCCAATCCCAGGAGTGCCAGGTTGTTCGCTTCCGTCGCACCTGAGGTAAAGGTGATTTCGTCGTCATCGGAACCAATCATTGTCGCAATGGTCCCGGCCGCTTCTCGGACTGCACTCTCCGCGTGCCAACCGACGGCATGGTCACTTGAGTGGGGGTTTCCAAAGGATTCCCCCCAAAAAGGGGCCATCCGTTCCAAGACCCGTGGGTCTACCGGGGTGGTTGCCTGGTAGTCTGTGTATATGGTGTCTGAGTTTTGCATGCCAGATTACTACGATGATTCAGCAACAAACCGACAAAACTTCACTTTATGGAGATTCGATTCGGAATTAGATTGTCCAAGTAAATCGACAGTGTATAATACCTACTATACTACAACACATATGTATTGTCAATTCGCGACATTCCGCTCACGAATTCGGTCCCTAAAGGTTGTGTGGTAGGCCAGATCGAATTCTCTCTTTTGAAAGATACAAATGAACAGAGGCCCGCTCTACGATGACACTTATAGACCACAACTTTCCGGGCACGAAACGTTCCCGCTACGGTACGGCTGGCTCAAGAAAGCCTACGACGCCGTTAAATTTGCCGAGAGCACCGGAGACGATGTATCGGTGTTTTCGGCAGATGACGCTATCGCTCGATTCGGTGTTGGAAAAAACATGGTCGCCTCAATGCGGCATTGGGCGAATGCTGCGAGTATAATTGAAGAAAAATCAGGTCAGCCGATCACTACATCATTCGGGAACGTATTGTTCGATGACACTGATGGCTTAGACCCCTATATGGAAAACCCAAATACATCTTGGTTGATTCACTGGAAACTATGCAGTCATCCGGCTAAGACATCCTGGTATTGGGCGTTCAACTACTATCCTGCACTTACCTTTCATCGCGACATTTTTGTAAGAAACATCTCAGCGCTCGCCAATGACCGTGGATGGTCCAGGGCTTCGCAGGCTACGATCAAGAACGACGTAGCGTGTTTTGTACGAACCTATGTTGCCCACGGACCGAAAGGCAATGCCAGCCACGAGGATAGTCTGGAATCACCACTCACAGAACTCGGTTTAATCAGGTCTCGTGAAGACCAACATGGTCTAAGGTTCGTTCGTGGCCGCAAACCATCTCTTGGGTCTGGTGTATTCACCTTTGCGGTTACCGAATTCTGGAGAAACCATTCTCCTTCGGCACGAACGCTTTCGTTCGAAGCACTTGCACACGAACCGGGAAGTCCAGGTCGGGTTTTCCAATTGGACGAAAATGACTTGGTGGATCGCCTGTATGCACTTGAGGATTCGAGTCAAGGTAGGTACACCTGGTCAGAAACAGCCGGTTTGAAGCAAATTGTGCGGGATTTCGAATTCGATGGGATCGATGAAACGAAATTTACCAGGTCAGATTATGGGACGTAGTTTTAAGGAGTCCGATTAATGGCACTCGCCGATCATGTGCGTATATCGCAACGTTTTCAACGTTCGATCCGCATCGACACGGATATAGGCAATCCAGCGGCGTTAGAAGGATTCGTCTGCCCCAGATCGTATGCCGAAATTCTGGAAACTATGGTGGAGCACATTGACGAGAACGGTCAAGGTGCGTTCACCTGGACAGGTCCCTACGGCAGTGGAAAATCCAGTCTTGTAGTTGCTCTATCCGCGGTGCTCAAAAGAAAGAAGCGAAATTCGGATTTTACGAAGCAGGTTCTCGGCGAGCGAACTTATGAGAAAATCCGTAGTACGCTAAAACCTCGGAGTAGAGGCTGGCGTGTTTTGCCGGTCGTCGGTCGCCGAGACCGCCCGGCACAGGTAATCGGAGAAGCAATTCGTTCAAGTAATCTGACCACAAATCCAAAGACTGAGCATTGGACCGACGGATCTGTCCTCGATACGATTGATGAGATAGCCAAAAGTGAACGACGTAGTTACGGGGGCCTTCTGGTTTTCATCGATGAGATGGGGAAATTCCTCGAGGCCGCCGCGAACGACAATACGGATCTTTTTCTATTTCAGGAACTTGCGGAACGGGCTTCCAGGAGTGGCAAAAGGCTCATCGTCGTTGGTATCCTGCACCAAGCATTCGAGGAGTATGCCCACCGGCTTACCCGAGAAACACGCGACGAGTGGTCGAAAATCCAGGGACGATTCGTAGACCTTGCGGTAAACGTTGACCGTGATGAACAAATAGACCTTATCAGTCGTGCGATCGTATGTGACCAAAGGCCCGTCGCCGCGAGAATTGCAGCAGTAAATACAGCATCCCTGGTAAAACGAGAAACGATACCGGACTTCGAGCAAACCCTCGAGAAGTGTTGGCCTCTACACCCTGTAGTCGCTTGCCTTTTAGGACCCATATCACGCCGACGTTTCGGTCAGAATCAACGCAGTATATTTGCGTTTCTCAATTCCGCCGAGCCGTTCGGGTTCCAGGATTTCCTGAGAAACGCTGAACTTCAAGCTGTCTACGGACCCGACAGGCTTTGGGACTACCTTCGGGTTAATCTTGAATCATCCATCCTGGCATCACCCGACGGACATCGTTGGGCCCTTGCTGCTGAGGTGATAGAGCGATGCGAAGCATTAGGAGGCGACGACCAGCATCTACGCATCCTCAAAGTACTGGCAGTTATGGGTATGTTTCAGGACCGGTCTGCATTGGGCGCCAGTCTTGAACTGCTGAAGCTTGTATTTCAAGATGATATTGCCGAAATCGAGAACAAACTGGAGGATCTTGGTAGATGGTCATTTGTCATCTACCGTAAGTTCGTGGATTCGTATTCCATTTACGAAGGTAGTGATTTCGACATTGATACTGCGGTAGAAAGAGCTCACCAGAACATTGGGGAGTTGAACGCGTCCATATTCAACAAACAGTTTGAACTCCAACCCATAATTGCGAAACGCCACTACCACGAATCCGGTACCTTGCGTTGGTTCGACACTGCAGTTTTACCTTTGGCTGAAGCCGACCGAGCGGCTAGTGAGTATCAGCCTAGAAATGGAGCTATTGGTTGTTTCATTCTGGCTATCTCAACCCAATCGGAGTCAGAGGAGTTTGCCAAGAAGGTTTGTAAGGAGATCGTTCAACAATCAAGGGATTGGGACATCGTTGTAGGTTTGTCACAGCACGGTGGTGAGCTCCCTACACAGTTGCGCGAACTGGTGGCATTGGAATGGGTCCGGGACCGGATGCCCGATCTTCAGGGAGACAGAGTCGCAAGGATGGAAGTTCAAGCGCATATAGAGGAATTGCAGAATCGTTTATCTGATTCGTTTGATCAAGCGTTTAACGGTGCACTGTGGTATCGTAAAGGAGCAGCCCCGGTCGAGCTTCCGTACACCAGATTAAACATGGTTGCATCAAGTCTGGCCGACAGTCGTTTCAACAGTGCTCCTCGGATATTCAACGAACTCCTTGGCCGGACTAAATCATCTAGCAGCGCTGTCGCTGCAAGGAACGTCTTGATTCGGCACATGGTAGCCCATGAAGGCGAATCCCGACTAGGTATTAACGGGTATCCTGCAGAAGGTGGGCTTTATTCCTCAGTGTTGGATGCTACCGGTTTGTACCGTGAAACGGATGAAGGTTGGCGTTTTGTATCTCCGAGCAACGAGAACGGCGATCCGGCTCGGTTGCAGCCGGCCTGGAATGCAGCGTTAGGTTTATTGACGGAGAACGCTCATCGGGGAGTCACCGTGGAAGAGATTCATGAAGTATGGCGACGTCCTCCATTCGGAATAAAAGAAGGCCTTTTGCCGGTGCTTTCTGTCGCATTCTACATTTCGAACCAGCATAATCTGGCACTTTATCGTGATGGGTTGTTCCAGGTTAAAATCTCCGAACTCGATGTGGATTTTCTGGTTAGAGATCCGTCAGATATCCAGCTAAGATGGATGGAACTCTCAGATACTTCGCGCGCCCTCCTTGCCGATCTGGCTCAGGTCGTTCGCGAACTGGATGTAGAAAATCCACTGACCCATCTTGAACCTCTGGATGTTGCTCGAGGTCTTGTGGCGATATATGATCAGCTACCTCCGTGGGTCGGCCGAACCCAACAACTCTCATCCAATGCCAAACGCATTAGACAGTTGTTCAAATTAGCTAACGACCCGAACAGACTGATATTCGACGACATACCCGGTGTTGTTGACGACGGCGATGATTCAAGTGACGGCCACCCTGGACGTCAGGCCGCGATTCTCGTAGGCGAGGGGTTGCGGGAGCTGAAGCTTGCGTATCCTACGATGCTGAATCGTCTTCGAGATTTGCTACTTGGAGAACTTCGTGTGCCCAATACCTCGGCGTCCATGCTTTCCGAATTGCGTGACCGGGCTGAAAACATACGCGAAGTCAGTGGAGATCATCGCCTGGAAGCCTTCATCATTCGACTCGCGAGATTCCATGGCAAGAATGCTGAGATAGAGGATCTCGCCGGTATGGCTGTCAATAAACCGACACGAAACTGGGTCGATTCCGATGTAGACAAAGCTGCGTTGCAACTTGCTGAATTGGCGGTGCAGTTCGTCCATACCGAGGCTTTCGCCCGTGTTAAAGGCCGTCGAGACAAGAGACATTCAATGGCGGTTGTCGTAGACATTGGTCGCCGAGGAATGCCTCTACATGATGAATTCGATGTCTCCGATATGGACGCGTCCGAAGTAGGACAACTCATAGATCGCATCGACCAAGTACTGGATGAAAGCGGAGAAAATCGTAGAAACGTAATCCTGGCCGCACTCGCGAGTTTGATATCAAAACGACTTGACCCCGCTGGAGAATCAAGGCAAACAATGCAACCGAACAAAAGGAAAAAAGTATCGTGAAGGCAGAAAACGAAATTAGACACGTACTTGGTTTGTCTGGTGGTCGAGATAGCGCTGCACTGGCCGTTTTTATGCGTCAGAACCACCCAGATCTCGATATCGAGTACTTCTTCACCGATACCGGCAAGGAACTCCCTGAAGTATATGAATTCCTGGTTAAGCTAGAAGGATTCCTTGGCAAACCCATCGTACGGCTAAATCCAGATCGCGACTTCGACTTCTGGCTTAAACAGTACAACGATTTCTTGCCGTCGCCCCAGACTCGCTGGTGTACCCGCCAGTTAAAGTTGCGTCCTTTTGAACAATGGATACAGCCCTCGCTAGAGGCGGGCACGACAATCTACAGTTATGTTGCCATACGATCGGACGAACAATACCGGGAGGGGTATTCATCCAAACACGAAAACTTGATCGTTAAATTGCCCTTCAAAGATGCCGGTATTGATAAATCAGGTGTGCTGGAAATACTCGATGGTGTAGGACTCGGTCTACCCACATACTATGAGTGGAGGACACGAAGCGGATGTACGTTTTGTTTCTTCCAGCAGAAGATTGAGTGGGTACGACTTATGGAGCGCCATCCTGACTACTTTGAGGAAGCCAAGCGCTATGAAAAGACGGCAATGGACCATGGTTCGCCGTTTACCTGGAGCCAGGGAGAATCATTGGACGAACTAGCCAGTCCAGACCGCGTAGCGCAGATCAAAGAAGATCACCAGAAACGACTTGAACGAATGTGTGAGGTCCGCCAGGTGAATCCGCTTCGACCGGATGCCGAGCCTATTGATATTGATGATTTGTATGGAAAGTCTAAGGTATGCCTAGCGTGTCACAAATAGGCATTGGTGGCAGCCGCAAATATAACACTGAGATGTGCTAAACCAGGGAATCAAAAAAGAGGGAAGGCCGTGGAAACTCGACAACTTCACTGGAACGTAAGTTCAGTCTTTCGGAGAAAGAACAAGATTAATCCTCAACCACAATACCAGAGAACTCCAGTCTGGAGTGAGGATAAGAAACAGTTGTTAATTGACTCTATACTTAGGCAATACGATATACCAAAGATCTATCTCCGAAAGTCGGACCCTCCGTACGAACACGAAGTCATAGACGGGCAACAGAGACTTCGCACAGTATGGGAATTTACCGATGGTGATTTTGTTTTGGGCGAAGCTTCTAAAGATCTGCCTGAACATGGGGATTTATCAGGCAAGAAATACTCCGAGCTAGATAGTGATGTACAAGACAAGATCGCTGATTACGAATTCATAATAATAGAGGTACTTGAAGCATCGGATTTTGAGATTAGAGATCTTTTCCTAAGGTTACAGGAGGGCATTTCTCTGAATCCTGCAGAAAAAAGAAACGCACTGTATGGTAATATGAGAGATTTCGTCGCTGATCTAGGTGAGAATCACCAGGTGTTTCCACTTACGTTTCTACCTGAAAAGAGGTTTGGTTGGCATAATCTAGCAGCAATAGTAACATGTTTAGAACTTGCTGAAGGCCCAACAGATGTTAAATCTCCTAGCTTGAGAAAGATGTATATCGATAACCCAGACTTTGATATAGACGGTAAAACAGCAAAGAAAATAAAGCGTCATCTGAATTACTTGAAACGTATCATTAAAGATCGCCCTCCAGAAATGGACATAAAATGGGGATTTGTAGACTTATACCTACTAGTGTTAGTAATGGATGAATCATTTGTGTTAAGAGATATTGAAGCAGAGTTTACCGATTTTTATGTTTCGTTTGAAAGTGAAAGACGATCCGCAATGCCTGATTATGGAGAACTACGATCATCGGGTCGGAGTCTATGGGATAAAGACATGTACAAGTATATAGAGGCTTTTGTTCGATCTGGGGGAACGAAACAGAACATAAACTCGCGTAACAGAGCCTACCAGAGACGATCTATACGAGATATGTCTAATTTAGTCCCGAAAGATCCCGAACGATTGTTTTCTAGAGATGAACGTATAGTAATCTGGCGAAGAGACGATCGTAAATGCAAGATGTGTGGTACGGAAATCTCCTTGCAGGAGATGGAAGCTGATCATATAAAGCCACATGCATCTGGTGGTAAAACAGTTGTTTCCAATGGGCAAGCTCTTTGTAGGCCATGTCATACCCAGAAACACTCGGGTTAACTCTCAGGAATCTGTAACCAGAACGAATGAGGATTACAACCTATGAATGAGCGGGATAGAAGAGACCTGTTTATAAAACTTTATTCTGCCAAAACTGAAAATGAAGTAGACATGTTATTGTTGAAATATCCTCAGGTTTTTGAATCTGCAAACTGGCATCCTCTGGGTGGAATCGAGAACAATTTCGGTGTTATTGAAAACCAGCAATCTAGTCCAATCGCCGCATTGATTGAAAAGATAACCAATTCAATAGATGCTGTTCTTATGAAGAAGTGTATGGAGTACGGTATTGATCCGAAATCTGATAATGCCCCTCAGTCAATGGATCAAGCAAAGACTCAGTTTTTTGATAATCCTACAAGTTGGGACCTTCCAAGTTACCGAAAAACACAATCGCAGAGCATTCAAATTGTCGCAGACGGTCCAAGGAAGAACACATCTCTTGTAATTTGTGATAATGGTGAAGGTCAGCATCCGGACCAATTCGAAAACACCTTCTTATCGCTGTTGCTTGGAAACAAGAACGAAATTCATTTTGTGCAAGGTAAGTACAACATGGGAGGTAGTGGTGCTATAGTATTTTGCGGAAAGAAGCGGTATCAATTGATTGGTTCCAAGAGGTTTGACAATACGGGTGAATTTGGTTTCACACTTATAAGAGAACATCCATTGGATAACTATGAAGAGAAGATTAAAAAAAACACGTGGTATGAGTATTTAAAATTAGATGGCGATATTCCATCATTCCATACAAACGAGTTAGATTTGGGTTTGTACAACACTAACTTCACAACTGGAACAGTAATAAAGCTGTATTCTTATGATCTTCCGATTGGAAGCCGTTCAGTTATTTCCAGGGACTTAAATCAAAGCATCAATGAGTATTTGTTTGAACCAGTTTTACCAGTAATCACTGTAGACAAAAAAGAACGATATCCAGATGATCGGAATCTCGAACGCGATTTATATGGGCTGAAACGCAGGCTGGAACAGGATGATAGTAGATATGTTGAGGAACATTTTTCAGACAGTTTTGATGATGAATTATTCGGTAAAATGAAAGTGACGTCATATGTGTTTAGAACAAAAATGGACGATAGGTCAGTAAAAGAGACAAAAGATTCCATTAGAAGAGAGTTTTTTAAAAACAACATGTCCGTACTGTTCTCAGTTAACGGACAGGTACATGGCCATTATACTTCAGAATTCATAACTCGTTCTTTGAAGCTTAATCTCCTAAAGGACCACCTTCTTATACATGTTGACTGTACCTTCATGAATTACGATTTCCGTAAAGAACTGTTTATGGCATCACGAGATAGACTTAAAGACGGAGAAGAAACTCGAGCGCTTCGAAGCTACCTTGCGGAAAAACTAAGTGATAAGGACGGAAGATTAGCACAAATCCAGAAAAGGCGGAAAGACTCCATTTCAGTTGAGAGCGCTGATGCCAGAGAACTACTCAAGTCTATGGCTCGTAATTTCCCTAATGATTCGGAGTTACTTAAACTATTGGATCAATCACTAAATTTGGATCTACAGAAAAAAAATAATCAGAACAAAGGCACGAAAAAAAAGAAAAAGAAGAAAGAAAAACAGCCATTCACTCCAAATCGATTTCCTGCGTATTTTAGTCGCCGCAAAAAGAGTAATGATGCTATAGATATCGTTGGGCTTCCTCTAGGTGGAGAAGAAACGGTTCTTTTCGACACAGACGTGGAAGATCGGTATTTCGATCGTATAGAAGAACCGGGAGATTTGAGTATCGCATTGCTTGACTATAAATCAAACAATGAAGAAGGCGGCGTTTATCCAGGACCGATTGAACAAATTACCGACGTTGTAAATGCGCGTAAAAGCAGTCCGCAACAGGGTACAATTAAGCTACATCTTAACCCAACAGATAAAGTCAATGTTGGAGATGCAGCGAGAATCAGAGTTAGCTTAACCGATCCAGCTGGAGAGTTTGACGATGTTTTTTGGATCAAGATAAAAGATCAACAGAAACCAAAGCAGCCTTCGAAGAAAAAAACAGAGAAGAAGGAACCAGAGTTAAGTCTGCCAGAGTTAATCTTGGTACATCAGGAAGGGAACAATGGATCTCTTGACTGGGATAAGTTCTCGGAAGGAACTAGTACGACTATGGACCACGCTACTGTAATGTATCCAATGGTCGAGGGCGAAAAGCTTGATAAAATCTACATAAATATGGACAGTACAGTTCTTAAAGACCAAAAATCAAAAATCACGAATCCAAATGAAGAGCAATTAGCTATTACTGACAACAGGTATGTCGCTACAGTGTATTCGCATACTATTCTACTATATGCAATTACTAAGGCACACAAATACAAGGTAGTTCAGGAAGACGATACAGATACTGAATTGAGCATTTATCTCAAGGATCTCTTTGCGAATTACTATGCCGAGTTCATTTTAAATTACGGTGCGGATGAAATAATGCAGTTACTTGAAGAGTAACCTATTAGAACGTCCTTGTTCATTCATTCAGAACATTGATCGTCATCAAGCTACTTATCAATACGGTATTAGACCTGATTTCAGTAATTGTGCAAATTGTAACACCTCACCCCTCCCCCGTACCAACCGGACGGTCCTCGTCCGTTATCCACTCGCTCCAGGAACCAGGGTAGAGCACGGCGTCACCCAGGCCTGCATGGGCGATGGCGAGCAGGTTGTGGCAGGCCGAGACGCCTGAGCCGCAGTAGTTTACGGTCCGGTCGGCCGGCACGCCGCCGAATAACCCCTCGAATCGTTGCCTCAATTCCTCCGGCGACCGAAAACATCCATCGTCCCCCAGGTTCGCATCGAAAGTCGCGCACTTTGCGCCGGGAATGTGGCCGGCCACGGGATCGATGGGTTCCATTTCACCACGGAATCGCTCCGGGGTACGGGCGTCCAGGACAGCCCAGGCCTCGTCCTTCCGGTGCCTTTCGACGCCGTCCACGTCGGTGACCAGGTGTCCACGGACACTGGGCGCGAAGGCGCGCGGGGCCACCTCCGGCACATCTCGCGTAACCGGCATACCCGCCCCGGTCCACGCCGGCCACCCGCCGTCCACTACGGCGACAGCGTCATGCCCCAGCCAGCGGAGCATCCACCACACTCGGGCGGCCACCGAACCACCCGCGCCGTCGTAGACCGCGACCTGCACGTTTCCGTCGATCCCGAACCGTGAGAACACCTCTGCGGCCTGTTCTACCGAAGGCAATGGATGCCGGCCCGTTTCACCACGAATGATGGGACCGGAAAGGTCGTCGTCCAGGTGGGCGTACACGGCGCCGGGCACGTGGCCTTCGCCGTACTCACGGGCGCCCTGGCCCGCGTCGGCCAGGGAGAACCGCGCGTCGATCACCCGCCAGTCCGGGTCCTGGTGATGCCGGTTCAGCGTGTGTACGTCGATCAGGGTGGTATGCATGGTTTCCTCCGATAGGCAGTTGGATCTTTCGGCTGCCATGATGGGTTACCACGCCATTGACGATCAGAGTCGTCATGGTCGGCGGGTTTCCCCCTACCCGTTATCTTCGTGCTCGTACACGATCCGAATCGCCCGGATGTTGGCGATCTTGAAGGCGTGCACGTCGCCTTCGGGTATGCGGTGCGCCTCGACGAAGGGCGTGCCCCGGGTCCGCTCGATGCGGATGGGCTTGATCCGGTGCAGGAAGCTGCGGCTCCGGTTGCCCAGGTAGTATTCGACGACGGCCCGGTGGTTGTTCTTCACTGCCATTTCCAGGAGTTCTTCCGTCTGACCGGGGGAAAGGTACTGCATGTTGGCGGCCTGTTCGATGTGCGGCGCGTTCCGGTCGACACCACCTGAGCCCTTGTGCAGTTGGAATCCGGGCAGGCAGTCCTCGAATCCGAGTACCGGCTTTCGTTCGGATTCAGGGGGTGTACGCTGTACACCGTCCTCAGGAGGATCGATTCCGTCGGAATGAACGCCTCGGTCCGGATGACCGCTACGCTCCCGTGGATCTTTCAGGTCGGTCCGCTGGCCGTTCCCGTTGCCGGATCGTGCACCCTGGGCCGCATGTCCTGCATTGGGAACCGAATCCGACCCCGCCGAACCGACGATCCCCGACCTCGGCATGTAGCCCTGTTTCTGAAGCAGGTCCATCAACTCACGGTACATCTTGCGCTCGACGATCAGCGCATCGGGTGCCACCTCGCCCTTGATGTAAGGCGCGAGTTCCCCGTGGGCCTTGATGTGGCTGGCGATCTCGGCGCTGGCGGTCCGGAGGAGGAAGGTCTCCATGAAATACACCTGGCCGTACGCGTCGCCCCAAGACTGGATCGAGTACGCGACGTTCTGGGGCACGTCCTTCTCGGAATGGTCCGCCAGGAAACCGTTGACGTCCGCGCCGGACATGTCCGCATTGGCGGCCCGGTAGATGGTATCGCGGGTAACCCGGTAGGTCAGCGTGAGATCGACTTTTTCCAGGTCGGCGAGGCGTTCGAGCTTTTCCCGGATCCCCAGGTCCAGGTCCCGGGGCGCGATGATCTCGAAGGTGGGCTGAACGACGAACCGCGTGCTCCAGGCCTGCTCGTCCGGCCAGTCCTGCCCGCCGAAAACGTGACGTCCCGCCGGCGTGATCACCAGGCCGCCTCCGGCCCCGTTCCTGCCAACGTACTGACGCAGGAGACCGATCCATTCGAGTTCGCGCAGCGCGGCGAGAATCTCCGCTTTTTCTTCCTCGCTGAAGGCATCCGTCCGCGCGTGGGGAGAAGAACAGGTCAGCACGCAACGCAGGATCTGGTCCAGGTCCACCTGCGCGAAACCCACGCACAGTTGAAGAATGCCGGGGAGCGCCGCAACCGCGGGGGACTTTGCCCGGTCCCGTGCGTGCCAGAAGGACAGCAGGCTTGCCAGTTTTTCGGTGGTGGGCAGCGCCATCCACGATTCGAATTCGTAATCGGCGCGAAGGCGTCCGTCCTCTACGCGCGTCAGCCCGCGCCACCGCGCATAGTCCATTACGAAGCGCATCTGCTCGGGGGTTTCCTCCGCCGAATCCGGCAAGCCGTTCGTCGCGGCTTCCTGCCGGTCCATCATGGCATCGAGCGCCCGTTTGTAGGGCAGGCCCCGGTCCGTGAGCCGCGCCGGGTTGTGGCGCAGGCCGTTCACCAGGGCGAAGACGTTTCGGACCGCGGTGAGGTCCCGGCCTTCGTCGTCTTCCGATCTCCCCGCTTCCGTCGAGAAAATCCCCGCCAGCCGGTCCGTGAAATTGCGGATCAGCATGTCGCGGAGGTCTTCCGGAACGGTGAAATCGACCGTACGGTACGCGGGCCGCCGGCCGATCACCAGCCCTCGGTTGAGCAGTCCGTGGAGCTGCTCGATCAACCCGTCGTTGGCGGTTTTCCTCGTGTCGTAGACGCGTCCCGCCTCGCCGGCAGAAAGCACGGCCAGGAGAATCTCACGGGCTTCTTCGGACAGATCGTCCACGCACTGATCGATGTACCCCGGCTGGAAGATCTGGTCCGTGATTTCACGGATCAGCCGGGCGCGGGAGATCATGCCAGGCTGCACGCCGAGCGTGACGGCGATGGATTTCAGGTCGCCCATGGGCAGGGCGGCGAGGTATTCCTGGAGGATCAAGGGGTCATTCCCACACGAATGAAGACGAGCGTTTTTTGGACTGTAACATCAACGGCTTACGTGAAAGCGAAAGGAGCGAACGAGGTCGACCATCTGCCGGCGGAAGGCCGCCGACCAGACATCATGGCATACGGACATGTGGCACTCCTTCAAACACAAGAAGTTACATGTCCACACTAAACCTGGTCAACTCCATTCTCACAGGGGTGGTTAACCGCGAACCGTTCGAACCGGTGGAGGTTCAGTTCGGCAGGCAATTCGAGCAGCTCACCCGTATCCCGGGAGGCTTTGGCCCATTCGAAGAGCAAGTCGTAATGCCACTGTTCCGAAAGGCCGCCAAACCACTGCATCCCCTCAGGCGAGATGACGCAGAAGACATTGGCCAGGTCACACGGACCCAGGCATCCGGAGATCGTCAGCTGCACCGACCTGTTGAGTTTTTCTTCTTTCCACTGCTGCTTGAGCCAGTCGCGGGGAAACGGCGGGAACCCCTTGTCTGTCTGACCGCAGCAACAGCCTTCGCAGCACACGATCTGACCAAGAACGTGGCCTCGGCCCGTAGCCAGTGCGTCGTGTCTGCTGAGTGATTCGCGGTTGCGTTGGGTCTGAGCATTCATGCCTGGCGCCCGCGATGACGTTTTTGAATGCGAAGCAGTCGCCGCCCGGACACGATGACGGCGGTTGCCGAGAATAGGAAGCCGGTGCCGCAAAGCACGATCACCACCACATCCCAAACGGGGCGATTGTCGATGAGAAAGCGGAAATCCAGGCTGTGAAGGCCGTTGTAAAGCCAGCGTTTAGCGCGTCCGGTCTCCGTGAGTTGGTTGATCAGTTCACCGGTAGTGAGGTCGATGTGGTACCAGGTAGCATGGACATCATCGAAGCGCACCCGTAACACGGGCAGTGGACGCCACCGCTGGTGATGGGAGTAATAGTAGACATCGTAATCCGTAAGCCGCTCGATAGAGACAGTCCGGTGGCCTGCCATAACCCGCTGTATTTGTGCGAGGGCGGATTGCTCAAGATTGCCCTGCGCCGATGAAGTCAGCATCTGGCGTTGGCCATTGCCGGTGACGGCATAGGAATAGGATGATCCTCCGAGCCATTGCCACACCGCTTCGCGCGTGCCTGGCGGTATTTCCAGTCCGTGACCGGGTGAGGCGAAGACGCTTCCGGTCAAGTTGTCGCGGCCGGTGGAGGCACCGACGGAGAAGGCGCCGACATTGATGGCGCCGACATTGGTGGCGCCGACATTGGTGGCGCTGACATCGAACGTGCCGATGGTGGGCATGTTCAAAGAGGCGGCGAGGGCGCCGACGGTGGGCGTGTCCCTGTAGGCGGCGAGTCGCTCACCGAAGGCAATCGCATCGTCAAACACCCCCCAGGGGTTCATCGACAGGAGGCCGCTGAGCAGGTAGGTGGTCAGCGGTATCAGGAAAATCAATCCCAGTATATGGTGTAGTTTCAGCGTGCCCCGGTAGGGCGTCACATCGCTGCCGCGATAGCGGTTGCAAAACCTCAATCGCAGGAAGCCGACCACCGCGCCGGTGATATTGGATACCAGGCCGGCGAGGGAGAGGACCACGATCACCCAGTGCCAGACAGAGACATGACGACGGAGCTGCACCGGGTAGATCCAGTGCAGGTTTGCCCCCAGCCAGTTCCAGCCACGTTCCAGCGCGTTGGTATCCCGCACCACTTCCCCGGTTACCGAAGAGACATATAGTTCAGTGCCCGACGGATCGTTCAGTGCCACCGAATAAAGCGGCCGGTGAGGATGGAGACTGCTGGACACGGACCACTGGTCCATGAGCAGGAGCGCCTTGTGCACCGGTTGCGCCGACGAGAGCCCGGTTGAGTGGGCGTAAACCCGGCTTGCGAGAACGGCGTCTTCAGCGTCTATCTCGCCGATTATGCCGCCGGTGTCGGCAAACAGACCATGGTGCGTGCCATTTTCCGTTCGCAGGAGCCAGGCGGGCCGTCCAAGCACGGAGGTAAGGCGCAGTTCTTCGATGAACTGCGCAGGATCAAGGTGCTGCAGTAATTCAGCAGGTCCAGCCCGAAGTCTATCCGGTTCGAGTACCGGCAGCGCGCCGAGACGTTCCGCCCTCGTCAATTGCGGAAAACCGACATACATCATCACCACACCAGAGAGGAACCACATGGCCACGAGCAGGCACATGGAGATCCCCAGCCAGCGGTGGCCGAGATAAAGCCAGCGTTTGTAACTCACCAGTTTTTCACTCGCCAAACCGTCACGCCACCCTGTGCATCGAGCGCGGCGAGGGCTCCCCCATCCGGCCGCCAGTATAATCCGGCGACGACATCTGCCACGTCCCCGGATCCAATCAGATCACCTTCTCCGTCTCTCTGAAGCGACCACGCAGCCACGACCCCGTCGCGGCCTCCCGATGCCAGGTGCATCGCGCCGGAAGCGAAGGAAAGCGCCGTGATGGATTGAGCATGATAGTCCAGGACGCCGGGCCGAGTGCCTTCGGGCCCGCTTCCCTGGAAGCTCCAGACCGTCACTGCCTCCCCTCCGCCGGTGGCCAGGAGGGTACCGGTGTCATCGAAGGCCAGGGCCGACGGCTTGCCCGGGTATCCGGACATCATGGAGTCCTTTCCCGTGTCGCGACGCCAGAAGTGCACCGAGTTGTCCTGGCTGCCGCAGGCCACGATGCCTCCGTCCGGGCTCAATACCATCGACACCAGGGAACCCTGCCATTCCAGCTTCTGGTTAGGCTCGCCGGTGGACGCGTCAAAGAAGGACACTCGACCGTAACAGGCCGTCGCCAGCTCATCAGCGCCGGACCACGCGATCGCGCTGACGGTGCTGGGATGAGCATCCGATCGCCAGACCTCCGTGCCATCCACAGTATACAGGTAGACCTGCCTGGAGCAGGAGACCGCCAGCCACTTGCCGTCCGGCGACCACGCGACGTTTTCCACCCAACTGTTTCCGACTTCGATAACCTGGCTTACCTGGCCATCGGATGCACGGCAGATCAAGGCTCGGCCGTCCTGGCCGGCTGTAGCGAAGGCGGTTCCGCCCGGGTGGATCGCCACCGCGAGCACGCCGCCCTCATGAACCACGTGATGTACCCACGCGGTCGCGCCGGACTTGCCGTCGAACGCGTACACGCTGCCCGCGGTGTCACCGATCACCAGCGACTCACCGCGCAGGATCCACCCCCCGTCAATGGGGTAATCACCGACCGACGCGGACCAACCCTGGCGAATCACCCCGTTCGGGTGGTCTTCGTTTAAACCAGACATGCATCGAACCCCTGTCGCATGTGCTGCTCATCGAGGTTGCGCCCGATGAAGACGAGCTGATTGCGGTGGGGCTCGTCCCCCCATGGGCGGTCCGGCTGGCCGTCAAAGAGCATGTGCACCCCCTGGAAGACGAAGCGGCGCGACTCGCCCGCGAGGCTGATGAAGCCCTTCATGCGGAAGATGTCCACTCCGCGTTCCATGAGCAATTCACCCAGCCACGCGTTAAGCCGGTCGGGATCGACGTCACCTTCCCGCTCGATGGCGATCGAACCCACTTCGTCGTCATGCTCATGCTGCGCGACCCAGGTGCGTTCGACCTCCTGCCGGAGTGCCGATCCTTCCCCGTTCCTCAGTTGGAGATCGAACTCTTCCGCGGTGTGCTGGGCGTAGAGGCCGACCCGCGCCTGCTTATCGACCTCCAGGAAGAACGACTTGCGCCCCGTGGAATCGAGCCGGAGATTCACATGCTTTCCAATCGGTATCTCTTCGCCCGGCTGAAGCTGCTCCGCAGGTTCGGCGTACCTTCGAACACACCACTCCGCGCCTTCACGGAGGGCGGCGTCATCCATGCCCTGGTCCGGCACGACGACGAGCGACATCTCCGGATCGGGTCCATCGGCGAGGCTGAGTTCGTATCGGCCGGTATCGATTGCATAGACGCCGGTCCATTCGAACGGGTATTCGGGCTCGAGGAAAGTGGGACGACGCTCGAGTACGTCGTCCAGGTCGAAGGCGTCGAGGTTGAGTACCGTGTCGACGGGGACCTTCGCACGTTCGCTGCGCACGACCTTCGCCATTCGGTTCATTTCTCGCAGCCGCGCTTCGAGACTGTCGAGTGCCTCGTCGTCGACGAGGTCCGTCTTGTTGAGCACCAGGACGTCCGCGAACGCGATTTGCTCGGTGCTTTCGTCGCTTCGGCCGAGCTGTTGTTCGATGTGGGCGGCGTCGACGAGCGTGACGATCCCGTCCAGCGCGTACTCCTCGCGAATCTCGTCGTCCATGAAAAAGGTCTGGGCCACCGGGCCGGGGTCGGCGAGCCCCGTGGTCTCCACCAGCACGTAGTCGAACTTGTCGCGGCGCTTCATGAGATTGCTGAGCACGCGGATGAGATCTCCGCGCACCGTGCAGCAGATGCAGCCGTTCGACATCTCGAAGATCTCCTCGTCCGCGTCGATGACGAGCGCCTGATCGATGCCGACCTCCCCGTACTCGTTCTCGATCACGGCGATGCGCTTTCCGTGCTCCTCGGTCAGGATCCGGTTGAGCAGGGTCGTCTTCCCGGAACCGAGGAATCCGGTGAGGATGGAAACGGGTACTTTTTGCGGCGAAATCATCTGATTCTCCTTAATGGGTTTGATGTGGTTCGGGAACGGTAATCTGGGCGTCGAATCCCCACGCCTTGCAGATCCGGACCAGGTCTTCGGCGTCAACGGCGTCCATGGGTTTGTGCAGCTTGTACTGAAGCTGCGGCGCATCGGGCCGAAGCAGGCCTATTACGGTTTCGACCGGCGCGCAACCTTCTTCGAGGCAAGCCAGCTCGGTGACCGTGATCGTCATGTCGTCGGAAAGGCTCAGTGCTTCGTGCAATGCCTCCTTGATGTATCGAACCCGTTCGCGGTTCGGGCGACGGGGTGATGAGTTGATCAACATGTGCTCTCCTTTCCCTGCGATACGGATAAGGCCGTTTCAGTCATGCGGACTCCTCGGCCATTTGAAGATCCGGAAACGGGTTTCGGGATGCTGCCCAGGCCTTGCTGTCGGCGGAGGCGAGGCGCTCGTCGAGCAGGCACGCGTCGAGGCGGTCGCGCATGACCGCCTCTTGCATCTGCTGGCCGATGAAGACAAGTTGCTGTGCGCGATCGCCGAAGCGGGGATGCCAGCCCGGTTGCAGGTCAGGCCGCTGATCCTCCGGATGCCCCCAGTGTTCGCGAGGCACGGCCGCCCACCACATCCCGAGGGGTTTTACGCTGCTGATGCCGCCGGCTTGCGCCCATTCGTAGGCGACCCGATGGTCGGCGGCGACCCAGAAGAAGCCCTTCGAGCGGAGTACGCCGGTCCAGTTCTCGTTATCGTGCAGGTACGACCAGAGCTTCTCGGCGTCGAAGGGCTGCGACGTCCGATAGGTGAAGCTCGAAATCCCGTATTCCTCGGTCTCCGGCGTGTGCTCGCCCTGAAGCTCTCGAATCCAGCCGGCGGAGTTCTCCGCCTTCTCGTAGTCGAACAGGTTCGTTTCGAGCACGCATTTGAGCGGGACCTGTCCGCGCGTTGTCCTGTGGATTTTCGCGCCGGGGTTGAGCGCTTTCACGATGGCCTCGACCTCGAGCGCCTGGACGTTGCTTACGAGATCGAGCTTGTTAAGCACGATGACGTTGGCAAACTCGATCTGGTCGATGAGCAGGTCGGTCACCGTCCGGTGATCTTCTTCGCCGAGCGACTCGCCGCGTTCCTGGAGTGCTTCGGCGGCGTTGTAGTCCCGCAGGAAGCTCGCCGCGTCCACGACCGTGACCATCGTGTCGAGTCGCGAAACCTGACCCAGGCTAACCCCGTTCTCGTCCTCGAAGGTGAAGGTCTGCGCGACCGGAATGGGCTCCGAGATCCCCGTGGACTCGATAAGCAGGTAGTCGAAGCGTTTCTCCTGCGCGAGCCGGGAGACTTCGGCGAGCAGGTCGTCCCGCAGCGTGCAGCAGATGCAGCCGTTCGTCATCTCGACCAGCTTCTCCTCGGTCCGCGAGAGTTCCGCACCGCCGCGCTCAACGAGCGCCGCGTCGATGTTGACCTCGCTCATGTCGTTGACGATGACCGCGACACGCATGTCCTCGCGGTTGTTGAGCACGTTGTTGAGCAGCGTGGTCTTGCCGGCGCCGAGAAAGCCGGACAGGACCGTAACGGGAAGTCTCTCTGACAGGGGCATTACAGTTCCTTCGATTAATAGATGATGACCTGATCGGGCGAGTCGGGTCTGATGTGGATTCGTCTCAGGCCGTATCGTCTCTCTCCGAACTGCACTGTGCACAGGTGCCGAGCAATTCGACGACCGGCCGCCTGGTTCGGAATCCGATCTCCTTGCCCGCCGCTTTCAGGCTACTGGCCACGCTGGGGTCTTCAACCTCGGCCACTTCGCCGCAGTCATCGCAGATCAGGAACTGGCTGGCGTGCGGATGATCCGGATGTGCGCAGCCCACATAGGCGTTCAGGGTCTCCAGCTTGTGCACCAGGCCCTGCTCGAGCAGGAAATTCAGTGCCCTGTAGACCGTGGGAGGTGCGGGATTCCTGACTACCCCGCGCATGCGCTCCAGCAGCTCGTAGGCACTGAGCGGTTTTTCGGATATGCACAACAGGCGAAGCACGGCCTTGCGTTGTTCGGTCAACCGCGCGCCGCGATCATGGCACAGCGCCTCGGCTCGTTCCAGCACCTTGGAAAGTACTTTTCTGTTCACGGGATTCTCCTTCCCACGCCCCTCTCGTGACGGGCAGGTGCACACAATCGTCATTCAAGAACTTTCAACACCGCGGACAAGACATAGATACCCGGTTCCCAAACCGGTCAATCACCTAAGGCGGCGACCAACGTTCTGATGTTGTGCAACATCATGCCAAGGTGGGTGCCGGCCGGCCCACCCGCCTTCGACAGTGCATCGGAATAGAGCGTACCTCCGATCCGCGCTCCGGTCTCCCGGACGATCTGGTCGAGCAGGCGGCGGTCGGAGATGTTGTCGATGAAGACGGCCGGGATCTTTTCCCTGTTGATCTGACGAATCAGCCTGGCAACGTCACCGGCGGACGGCTCCGCATCGGTGCTGAAACCGACCGGTGCATGGAACTCGATGCCGTAGGCCGACGACAAATAGCCGAAAGCGTCATGGGATGTGACCACCTTGCGCCGTTCGACCGGCAGCGAATCGATCGCCTCGCGAACCTGCGCCTCGATCGCGTCGATCTCCTTCATGTAGCGCTCCGCGTTGCTGCTGTATGTCTCGGCTCCCGCAGGGTCGATGCCAGCTAATCCCAGGGCGATGTTGCGGACATAGATCCGTGTATTGGCCAGGCTCTGCCAGGCATGGGGATCGATCTCGAGTTGGTCGCTTTCTCCTAGCCTGAGGGGCTTGACACCGGCGGTCGCCGTCACCACCCGCCCTTTGTACCCGGATGCCTCCGTCAGGCGGTCAATCCAGCCCTCAAAGCCCAATCCGTTGACGACCAGCAGCCTGGCCCCTGCGACGGCCCGGGCGTCCGCCGGGGTCGGCTGATAGACGTGGGCATCGCCGTCGGGACCGACGAGCGTGGTGACGCGGATCCGATCACCGCCTACCTGCCGGACCATGTCACCCAGGATACTGAACGATGCGACCACGTCGAAGGGGACCTCGCTCCGGGCGGTCCCCGGCCCTGAAATGGCGATCAAACAGGCGGCGAAGACGGGAGAGAGGATAGATCGTCTGGATATCATGGCAATACGCTTAGTCCGGTTTTGGAATCATGCTTCCAGATGATGACGGGACCTGAGGCGCTGCATGATTACGCCGTCAGGCCCGAAGGAAAGCGAGAACAGATAGAACGCTCCCGCTGTCAGGATGATGGCGGGGCCGGAAGGCAGGCTGGCGTGGTAGGACAACAACAGGCCGACAAACCCACCTAGAAAGGCCGCAAGTACTCCGATGCCCACCAGGGGCGTGATGTCGCGTGTCCAGAACCGGGCGGCAGCGGCCGGAAGGATCATGATCCCCACCGCCATGAGGGTCCCCAGGGCATGAAACCCGCCCACCAGATTGAGGACCGCCAGCACGAGAAAACTGTAATGGGCCACCGGGCTCAAGGAACTGACCGAGCGGAGAAAGCCCGGATCGAAACACTCCATCACCAGTGGCCGGTAGATGACGGCAAGCCCGATCAGGGTGACCGTGGCGATTCCCGCGACCAGGAATATGGCGGCATCATTCAAGGCGAGTACCGTGCCGAAGAGAATGTGCAACAGGTCGACACTGCTTCCGCGCGTCGAGACGATCACGACCCCTACGGCGAGGGAGATCAGATAGAAGGCGGCGAGGCTGGAATCCTCCCGGGCCACGGTGGTGCGGGCTACCAGACCGGAAAGCATGGCCACGGCCACCCCCGCGATCACCCCGCCGAGCGTCATGGCGCCGAGCGACAGCCCCGCCACGAGGTATCCGAGCGCCGCACCGGGAAGGATCGCATGGGCCATGGCGTCCCCGGTCAGACTCATCCGCCGCAGGGTCAGGAACACCCCGATGGGCGTAGCCCCCAGTGAAAGGGCAAGGCACCCGACCAGGGCCCGGCGCATGAAGCCGAATTCGACGAAGGGGGCGATGACGGCATCGTACATTACGCGCACTCCATCAGAAAAGAGGGCATCCTGGTGATTATCTTTCGCATAAGGCCGCCTCTTCGTCAAAGGCCTCGGTAAGCCGGCGCGCTTGATCGAGATTCGCCGCGGAAAGGACGTTCTCTGTCGGTCCGGCGGCAATTTGTTCGCGGGCGAGCAAAAGGGTTTCCGGAAAATCCGACCGAACCTGATCCAGGTCGTGCAGGACGGCGACCACCGTTCGCCGCTCCCCGTGCCAGCGCAGAATAAGTCCCTTAAGGTCACGCACGGTCGCCGAATCGATGGACGCGAACGGCTCGTCCAGAAGAATCAGCCGAGCGTCCTGCAGGAGCAGTCGGGCGAACAGGGCGCGTTGCATTTGCCCCCCGGATAGGGTGCCGATGGGGCGCCGCTCGAATCCACCCAGCCCCACGATATCCAGGGCCTGGCCGACTTTCCGCACGCCCTCCCGTCCGAATCGGCGGAAAGCCCCGGTCTTTCTCCACATTCCCATGGCTACCATGTCGAAGACCGTGATGGGAAAACTTCGATCGACTTCGGACTGCTGGGGGAGGTACGCGATTTCCGAGGTTTCAATCCCCGTCAGCCTGATCTCGCCGCCCAAAGGCGCGAGGCTGCCGACGGTCCCCTTGAGCAGCGTCGACTTCCCGGCGCCGTTCGGTCCCACCACGGCGACCAGGGCACCGGCACGGATGGCGTAATCGAGATGATGGACCGCGGGATGGCGGTCGTATCCGAGCGTCAGGTTATCGAAACGCAAGATCGTACGTTCCATTGGCGCACTCATATCAGGGCCCAGGCGACTGCCAACCACAACAGTCCGGTGGCGACGCCGGCCAGCGCAAGGCGCGTTCCGATGCCGGCCCGAAGAGGTGAAAATCCAGCTTTGTGTATTTGATGCAACATGACCATTCGCGATGACTAATCGTGCGGAAGCAACCGTCGATTTCCGTCCATTACAAACCCACGGCCGGTTTCAGTGCAAACGACGCGTTCAGCGCCCACAATCCCAGCAGTACCAGCAGCGTGCCGCCAAGCGCACCCAGGCCTGCGCCCGCCAGCATCCAAAGCGGCGACCGGTGAGCGACCACCGTACTCGCCCATGCCCTCGCCTCCGTAGCGATGATGGCCAGGATGACAATGGTGATCGCGGTACCTATGGACATGGCGATCACGGAGAGCGCGCCAAACCAGATCAGATCCATTGCGGTAGCGAGGATCAGTACAAACAAGGCTCCGCTGCAAGGACGCAGTCCAATGGACAAAACCACGCCAGCCGCCGCATGCCGGCTGTCGACCGTATCGATCTCGGCCGAGCTGGGCATATGCCGGCAGTCGCTGCCCGCCTCATGGATATGGTCGGCATGGTCGTGGCGGACTTCGCCGGTTACGCGACGCAAACGGCGAACGCTTTCGGACAGGACGCCGACCGCGCGTACCAGCAAGTAGAGTCCGACGAGGGCAAGCAACGTGAAACTGGTCCGCGTCGCCCACAACGATGCCGTTTCTGTATCTATCGGCAGCCTGCCGGCCAATCCGATCGGTACGCAAACCAGCAACAGCGCCGTCACTCCCTGTAGCAGCGCAGCCGCGGCGCCCATGGCGATACCGCGATTCAACCGACTTCGGTGGGTTAACAGGTAGGTCGTCAACACGATCTTGCCGTGTCCGGGCCCCGCGGCATGCAAGACACCGTAAAGAAAGCTCGTCAGCACCAAAGCCCAGCCTACGCCATCCTTGCCGCGCAACGATTCAAACTCCTGCATCAAGCCCATGAGGTATTCATTCTGCAATGCCCAGATCCAGAGCGCCACCTGATCCCAGATCGCAACATCCTGCCTGGTGTCGGCGTGACCTTCACCCGTGGATTGTTCGGCGGCGACAGGCTCGACCGGCAGCGTCGTCGTGGCGTGGATGTCCATCGAGAACGCGACCGCACACAGGCAGGCGAGAAAGAACCCCATGTCGCTACTGACTCGCATCGAACAGTCACCTTTTCGGCAAAAGTAATCCCGAGGTTGTTACCGCCACTATTGACAAAGACCAGCGGGTCAGTCGTCGTAGCGATTGTTATGTTATAACGTAACGTAATATAGCCAAATGGAATACCTTGTCAAGCCCAAGATTGCCTGTTCCGAGAAAGGGCAGCCTGTGAATGCTCGACCGTAGCGGCGGGTGCCGGCTTAATATGAAAAAAGCCCGCTTTTATACGGGCTTACGTGTGTATTGAAACCTTCATGCGCCAGCCGGTGCTGGAGGGGGTCTCCGGACGGGTACCGGACGCTGGCTCATTCCCATTCGATGGTGCCGGGCGGCTTGGAACTGAGGTCGTAGACCACGCGGTTCACGCCTCTCACTTCGTTGATGATGCGGTTCGACACGTGCGCCAGGAAGTCCGTGGGCAGGCGCGCCCAGTCGGCCGTCATGAAGTCCAGCGTGGTCACGGCCCGGAGGGCGATGACGCGCTCGTAGGTGCGCGCGTCGCCCATCACGCCGACGGTCTTGACCGGAAGCAGCACGGCCAGCGCCTGGGAGACCTCGTCGTACAGGCCGGCACGGCGCAGTTCGTCGATGAAGATCTTGTCCGCGTCCTGCAGCATGGCCACGCGCTCCCGGGTCACTTCCCCCAGAACGCGGATGCCCAGGCCGGGACCCGGGAAGGGATGGCGGTTGATGATCTCATCGGGCAGGCCGAGTTCCCGGCCCACGGTGCGCACCTCGTCCTTGAACAGGTTCCGGACCGGTTCCAGCAGTTCCAGTTCCAGGTCGTCCGGCAACCCGCCCACGTTGTGATGGGTCTTGATGACGCTCGCCGGGCCCTTCACGGAGGCGCTTTCGATCACGTCGGGGTAGAGGGTGCCCTGGGCCAGGATGCGCACGCCGCGCAGCGAGGTCAGTTCGCTTTCGAGCACCCGGATGAACTCGTCCCCGATGATCTTGCGCTTCTGTTCCGGTTCTTCCACGCCCTTCAGCCGGTCCAGGAACCGGTCCGAGGCGTCCACGAAGCGGAAACGGGCGTTGATGGTCCGCCGGTAGGTCTCTTCGACCTGCCTGGCCTCGTCCTTCCGGAGCATGCCCGTGTCCACGAAGATGCAGGTGAGGCGGTCCCCGATGGCCCGGCCGATCAGCGCCGCCACGACCGAGGAATCCACGCCGCCGCTGGCGAAGCAGGCCACGCGGCGTTCGCCCACCGTTTCCCGTATGGAGGTCATGGCCTCGTCGATGAAGGTCTGTGGCGTCCAGCTTCCCGCGCAGCCGCATATGGCGAATACGTAATTCTCCAGGATCTCGCGGCCCTGGACCGTGTGCACCACTTCCGGGTGGAACTGCACGCCGTAGATCCGGCGTTCCGGATGGGCGACGGCGGCGATGTGACCGTTGTCGGAGCGGGCGATGACGTCGAATCCCGGCGGCGGCGCCTTGAGCTCGTCGCCGTGGCTCATCCAGACCGTCATGCGCTCAGGCAGGTCGCGGAACAGGGGCGTGTCGCCCGCCGTCCGGATCCCCGCGCTGCCGTATTCCCGGGTTCCGGCGTGAGCGACCTCGCCCTCGTGGTAATGCCCCATGAGCTGCAGGCCGTAGCAGATCCCCAGGACCGGCTTGCCCGTCTCGAATATGGCCGGATCGGGATGGGGCGCGTCTTCCCCGTACACGCTGGCCGGGCCGCCCGACAGGACGATGCCCGCGACGTTCCGCGCCGAAAGCTCGGACGCCGGCGTATCGTAGGGCAGCACCTCGCAATAGACGTGGCTTTCCCGTATGCGCCGCGCGATCAGTTGCGTGTACTGCGCGCCGAAATCGAGGATGGCAATCCAGTTCGAGTGGGTCATTTAAAGGATTTCAGAGGAATGAAAGCCGGGTGCCGTCACATTAATGAACAGGTTAGATAATATAGCCCGTTCATCGCGTGTCGTCCAGCGTTGAAAGTATTTCCTCGAGCGCGTCTTCGCCCGCGGTGACCCGAAGCGCGATGTCGAGGGTGACCAGGTGGTTTCTGATGGCGTGCTCCGGCGGGATCCGGACAGCGTCTTTTTCGGTGGTGACGATGTATTCCGCGCCCGTTGACGCGGCCAGGGACAACGCCCGGTCCAGGTCGGAGGGGGTGTAGGGGTGGTGATCCCGGTACGCCAGGACCCGGGTCACCCGTCCCCCGGCGCCGGTGACCGTCTTCGCGAAGGAAGCCGGGTTGGCGATCCCGCAGAGGACGAGCACCTCGCGGCCGGCCAGCCAGTCAGGCGGAAGTAGCGTATCGTTGTCCGGTCCGTCGTCCGGTCCGCCCAGGCGCCGCAGCCCCGCGGGTTCGTAGACGGCTTCGATCAGTGCCAGGTGGGGGAACGCGCTTTTTATGCGCGCTGCGTCGACCGCCGCGGATCGGGCCTGGTCCGTCCGTGTCAGCACCAGTGCACGGGCGCGACGGAGCGCGGAAACCGGTTCGCGGAAGGGGCCGGCGGGAAGCTGGCGCTCCGGAGTGGGTTCCGGGTTGAGCCGGATGGTGGCGTCGTGCACCACGATGTCCACCGCGCGGGCCGTGCTCCTGTGCTGGAATCCGTCGTCCAGCAGCAGCACGTCCGCCCCGTGCCGGTCGATGGCCAACCGTCCCGCCGCGGTGCGGCTCGGGCCGACAACTACCGGCACGTCGGGAAGGACCGAGGCCAGGAAGGCCGGTTCGTCGCCCGCCTCTTGCCAGGGGGCGCCCGGCCTGACCGCCCGAATCTCGCGGGAATCCCTGCCGTAACCCCGGCTCAGTACGGCGGGCCGGTAGCCGGTGTCCCGCAGCCGGCGAGCGAGGTATCTCACCACGGGCGTCTTCCCGGCCCCGCCCGCGGTCAGTGCGCCCACGCTGATCACCGGGACCGGAAGCGGGTCGGAAGCCAGCAGTTTACGGTCGTACAACCCGTTGCGCAATCGGACCGCCATGGCCATCAGCAGGGATGCCGGCAGCAGCGCGACGCGCAGGAAGCGAATGACCGGCGCGCGCTCGCCGGGGTCCATCAACCGGGTGAAGTAGGGCGAGCGTTGCGTGTAGCGCCGCGGCCCGGCTCCGCCGGCTCCGCCAGCGTCCGGATCCAGGATCCGCCGGTCGACCAAGTCCAGGGTGCGGTCCACGGCCCTGGCGCATTCGAAAACGGCCTGCCGGGCGGCCGCGCCGGTCTGCGCACGCTTACCTGGGTCATCCAGCAGTTGGAACCACTGGCGGGCGAGCTCCTCGCCGTCGTGAACGACCTGGCCGCCCCCGGTCCGCAACAGGGCCGCGGCGCTTGCCCGGACGTTCTCGGTGTGGGGGCCGAAAAGGACCGGTATGCCGCATGCCGCGGGTTCGAGCAGGTTGTGGCCGCCTAGCGGGACGAGCGTGGCGCCGACAAAGGCCAGGTCCGCGGCGGCGTACATGGATGCCAGTTCGCCCATGGTGTCCAGGATGATCACGTCGGCGGGACCGGGGTCCGTCCCACCCGGGCCACCCAACCGCGTCCGACGGACGAACCGCAGACCGGCCGCTTTCAGCATATGCTCCGCAGGAGGAACGCGCTGGAGGTGACGGGGCGCCCAGATCATTTTGACCTCGGGATACCGGTCCCGTACGCGGACGAAGGCCGCCAGCACGGCGCGTTCCTCTTCCACGGGACGGGGGCAACCCGCCATGATGACCGGCTCGGACGGGGACAGGCCGAGTGCACGGCGCAGCGCTTCCCGCCCAGGGCCCTGCTGTCCGGCGGCCAGGTCGAACTTGACGTTTCCGGTCACACGCACCCGGACCGGGTCCGCGCCAAAGGCGATGAAGCGCTCTCCGTCGAGCGCATGCTGGACGCCCACGACGGCCAGCCGCCGCAGCATGGACCGGAAAAGCGGCTTCACGAAACGGTTTCGCGCGAGACTGCGATCCGACATGCGGCCATTGACCAGGGCCACGGGGCAATCGTGGGCGGCGGCCGCCCCGAGCATGCCGGGCCAGAGTTCCCCTTCGAGCAGAACCAGTACGCGGGGGCGAATCCGCCTGAACACCCGGCGGACGATGAAGGGCGCGTCGAGGGGCGCCAGTCCGAAGTACCGGGCCAGGGGTACGTGCTTCCTGGCATAGGCCAGGCCGGTTTCCGTCATCGTGGTGACCAGCACCTGGAAACCGGGATGGCGTTCCGCGAATCCTTCGATTACGGCCGCCAGGCCGGTGGCTTCGCCCACGGACGCGCAGTGGAACCAGACGACCGGCCGGCTTTCCCCGTCGGGGACGAGCGGGCGCTGGCCGAGCCGCTGGCGCATCCCGTACCGGTCCAGGATGGACAGGCACGCCAGGACCGGCGAGAGCAGCACGGTCAACGCGGAATATAACAAGGTATAGGCAAAGACCATGTCGGGGACCTACCGGTTCGTCGGGCATCTGCCTATTCGTCGGGCATCTGCCTATTCGTCAGGAATCTGCCGGATTTTCAGGACGCCTCCAGGCTTCGTCCGGCGATTTCGCGTGCTTCCAACAGGCGTCGCTGGAGTTCGGCCCGGTAGGGTTCGAGGCGCTCGACCGGCGCGTCTCCCGGTACGGTCAGCGGTTCTCCGAAGGCAATCGCCGCTTTGGAAAACGGGCGCGGAACCATGAAACGGTCCCAGCTCGAAAGCAAGCACGCCTTGTTCGAGGCGACCGCGAAGGGCACGATGGGAAGGCCGGATCTCCCGGCGATGATCAGCGTACCCGGCTTGACCTGGAGCCGGGGGCCGCGGGGACCGTCCACGGTAACCCCCAGGTCGTCGCCGGCCGCGCCGGCCGCCGCCATGCGGAACAAGGCGCGCGTTCCTCCCCGGGTGGAGGATCCGCGTATGGTCCCGTATCCCATACTCTCGATGGCCCGGGCAATCAGTTCGCCGTCCCGGTGCTGGCTCACCAGTACCTGTATCCCCTGGCGGCGAAAGGCATAGGTCGCTACGAGGAGGCCCTCGTGCCAGAAGGCGTACAACACCGTCCGGCCGCCTTCCCGGGCCTGCTCAAGGTACTCAGCGCCGATCCTGCGGATGGAGAGCGATCTACCGAGCAGGCATATGGCCCCGGCGCTCAGTTTTCCTATCAGGGCGTGTACGGGGTTTTCAGTGCCCGCCATCGGCTGCCCTTTCCCCGCGCGGCCCGCCTTCCTGATCATCCACTTGCCAGTTGTCCTCGCCGCCCGCCATGTCCAGGGCCAGACCGGCGACGCGCGACGATGCGCCCGGCGTACCCAGGCGACTCCGTACTTCCCGGAGTTCGTGAGCCATGGCCTGCCGCTTTTCCGGGTCCTTCAACAGCTCCAGCACCACGGGGGACAGCGTTTCCGGGTCGACGGCGTCCTGGAGGAATTCCGGTGCGATGCGCCGGCCCGCGACGACGTTCACCAGTCCGATGTCCGGTATGCGGACCAGGCGCCGGGCGATCCACCAGGACAGGCGGGACATCCGGTAGAGGACCAGCAGGGGCGTGCCGAAGCAGGCGGACTCCAGGGTCGCCGTTCCCGACGTGACCAACAGCAGGTCGGCGTTTTTCATCACCTCATAGGTGCGGTTTTCCACCACGGGCACCTTCATCACGTCATCTTCCAGGGCTGCATTCCCCGCGAGAGACGCCGCCAGGTCGGTACCGGAGACGGTCGGCGCAAGGCCGACGACGCCCTGTACCCCGGGCAGGTCGCGCTGGACATTCCGCAGGGTGCCGACCATCGCCGGCAGCATGCGCTCCACTTCCAGGGTCCGGCTGCCCGGCAGCATCCCGATGATCGGCCGGTCGGGATCGAGGCCCGCGGCTTCGCAGAATTCGGTTCTTGTTTGCCGGCTCTCGAGCACTTCCAGCAGAGGGTGGCCGACGAAGACCACCTTCCCCCCTGCTTTCTCGTACAGTTCCACTTCGAAGGGGAATACCACGGCCATGCAGTCCACGTTGCGTACGATGGCGTGGATCCGCCGCGGCCTCCAGGCCCAGACCTGGGGACTGATGTAGTAAAGGACCGGTATGCCGCGCCTGCGCGCCTTGCGGGCGAGACGGAGATTGAAGTCGGGATAGTCGATGAGGATGACCAGGTCGGGCCGCCGGGATTCGAGGAGCCCGTCCAGCCGACGCAACGCCCGGCGAATGAAGGGCAGGTGCCGGACGACCTCGGTTAGGCCCATGACCGAGAATCGTTCGATGTGGTAGACCAGCGCGCAGCCGGCCCGCTTCATGCGGTCGCCGCCGACGCCGAATATATCGATTCCCGGGGACCTGGCCTTGAGCGCGGCCACGACCGCCGCTCCGTGCATCTCGCCCGACGCTTCGCCGGCGATGATCATGATCCTCAATGGCTTCGACTCCTTCGCATGAACCCGTCGTGTCGTTCCAGCCGTGTCCTGCCCGCCTCATCCCCGTCGTGCGGCGCGATCAACGAAGCGGAGCATCCCAAATCCAAAATACACTTTGAGGACGCAACCTCGGAGTATATTTTGAAGTCTTACCCTTAAGGCAGTCTTTAACAAAAAACAGGAGATCGGAAAAGCATGGCTGATTCCCCGTCCGGACGCACCGTCGTTTTCGTCTCGTTGACCGGCGATGAGCAGGTGAAAGCTTACGACCAGGACCGGGAGACGGGCGCCCTGACCATGCGGTCCACCAGCGACGCCCACGGTCCGTCCGGGGCGCTGTGCCTGCATCCGTCGGGCAACCTGATGTACAACGCGCACGTGGAGTCCACCACGCTCGCATCCTATCGGGTGGATACGGAATCCGGCGAACTCACCCTCATCAACAAGGTGGATACCGGCATCGAGATTCCCGCGCACCTCGTTACGGACCGGCGCGGCCGGTTCCTGCTGACGGTATACTACGGGGGCGGCGGCATCACCGTGCACCGCCTGGGCGGCGACGGCGCCATCGGCGAGCTCCTGCAGTACATCAACACGGGCGAAAAGGCCCATGCCGTCTACCTGGCGGTCGAGGACCGGTACGTGATCGTTCCCCATGTCTGTCCGACAAACAAGACCAACCAGTTCCGCTTCGACGCGGAAACGGGGCGGCTGACCCCCAATGAACCCGCGGTATTGAATCCTCCGGACGACGAAACGGGACCCCGGCATATCTGCTTCCGGCCCGGAGGGGACGTGGCCTACATCGTAAACGAACAGGGCAATACGGTGACGGCCCATGACTTTGATGCGGATAGCGGCACCCTCGAGATCTTCCAGAATGTATCGACCCTTCCTGAAGACTGGGAGGAGGGCGGATCCACCGCCCACGTGGAGGTACATCGGAACGGGAAGTGGGCCTATGCCTCCAACCGGGGCCATGACAGCATCGTGGGCTATAACGTGGCGGCCGACGGCGCGCTGAGTGCCTTCGGGCACGTTTCGGTTCCGGCCAGTCCACGGTCCTTCAACGTCGATCCGGATGGGCGGTTCCTCTATTGCGCCGGCGAAGCCGCGGGCGTAATGACGGCCTACCGCGTGGATCCCTCCGACGGAACCCTGCATCCGCAACGGGATTATACTGTAGGCAACAAGCCATTCTGGGTAATGGCGACGACCCTGGGTTGAGCACATGAGCGACAAGCGTCAAAACGGCGAAGAGTCCAAGGGCCTGGTGGGCATGTTCGCGGCCGAGCGGCAGCGCGAGCAGGACAACACCATGGACCGCCGGATCGAGAAGAAGCGCTTCACGCCGCGCCGGATCGCGATATTCGGCGGAGCGGCCCTGCTGGTCGCCTTCACCACATGGCAACTGCTCACGATCAATCCCTCCTCGCTGAACGTGGAGGCGGAGAAGCTGACCCTGGCCCCGGTGACCTACGGTCCCTTCCTCGAGTACATCGTGGAGCAGGGCGCGGTGATGCCGCTTACGACGATTTACCTCGATGCCGTCGAAGGCGGGCGCGTGGAGGAGGTCTACGTCGAGCAGGGCACGCACGTGGAACAGGGTACGCCGATCCTGCGGCTCTCGAATGCCAACCTGCAGCTCAACGTCATGCAGCGCGAGGCCGAGCTGTTCCGCGAGGCGAACCGGCTGCGTGAGACGCGGGTCACGATGGGCCAGCGGCGGTTGAGCATGCGCGCCGCGCTGGTGGAACTGGAATACAGCCTGCGCCAGGCCGAGCGGGAGTACGCGCGCCAGGACGAGATGTTCAAGGCCGAACTGACCTCGCGACAGGATTACGAAGACGCGAAGGACAACCTGGAATACCTCACGCGCAAGCGTGAAGTCACGGTCGAAACACTTCACCAGGATTCGCTTTTCCAGACGATCCAGATCCAGCAGCTGGAGGAATCGATCGACCGGCTGCGCCTGAATCTGGAACTCATCAAGCAAAACGAGGAGAACCTGACGATCCGCGCGCCGATCACGGGGCTCTTGTCCTCCCTCATCGCCGAGGTGGGCGAGTCCAAGCCCGGCGGCGACCGGCTGGGCCAGATCGACGTGGAGGACGAGTTCAAGGTGCGCGCGGCCATCGACGAGCATTACATCGCCCGCATCCGCACGGGCCAGACCGGATCCTTCGATTTCGCGGGCGGGACCTACGACCTGGTGATCAGCCGGGTGTACCCCGAGGTGATCGAGGGCCAGTTCGAGGCGGACATGGTGTTCCCCGAAGGCATGCCCGACGGCCTCCGCCGCGGACAGACGCTGCAGGTGCGGGTCGCGCTGGGCGAACTGGCCGACGCCATGCAGGTGCCCCGGGGCGGTTTCTACCAGAAGACGGGCGGGCGCTGGATCTACGTGCTGGATGAAGCGGGCGAGTTCGCCGTGCGGCGCCAGATCCGGCTCGGCCGGCAGAACAGCCAGTACTTCGAGGTGCTGGAAGGACTCGAAGAGGGCGAGCAGGTCATCACGTCCATGTACGACAACTTCGGCGACATGGAAAGACTGGTCTTGCAGTAATCATCACATCACGGGAGCTAACCATGATCAGGACAGAACATCTCAAGAAACTCTACGCTACCGAAGAGGTGGAGACGACGGCGCTGAACGACGTGACCATGGCCGTGGACCAGGGCGAGTTCGTGGCGGTCATGGGACCCTCGGGCTGCGGCAAGTCCACCCTCCTCAACATCCTCGGCCTCCTCGACAACCCCACGGGCGGAGAGTACCATTTCCTGGACCAGGAAGTGTCCGGCCACTCCGAGCGGCAAAGGGCCAACCTGCGCAAGGCCAACATCGGCTTCGTCTTCCAGAGCTTCAACCTGATCGACGAGCTCACCGTGTACGAGAACATCGAACTGCCGCTGATCTACCTGGGCACTTCGAAGCAGGAGCGCAAGGAACGGGTGGACGCGGCCATGGAGCACATGCAGATCCCTCACCGACGGAACCACTTCCCGCAGCAGCTCTCAGGCGGCCAGCAGCAGCGCGTGGCCGTGGCGCGGGCGGTCATCGGCAATCCCAAGCTGATCCTGGCCGACGAGCCGACCGGTAACCTGGACTCGGCCAACGGCGCCGAGGTGATGGAACTGCTGAACGGTCTCAACGAGGCGGGCACGACCATCATCATGGTGACCCACGACCAGGTGCTGGCCGACCACGCCCACCGGATCATCCGGCTATTCGACGGGCGCATCGTGCAGGAGGCCGCGGCGTAATTGGGACCGGATTCGGCACCGGGTGATTGGCGTGTCGGGAATTCGATGATGACGAACGCCCGGATCCAACAGTTCGTCGGCGAGGCGTTTACCGGGTGGTGAGCCAGTCCCAGAAGCCGGTGGAATCTCTTTCCGAGGCCGCATCCCGAACGTCTTCGGATATATACAGGGTCGGCATCAGGTTCAGCATCTGGTTGCCTCGCCAGGCCCTGTATCCCCACCTGTTGGTCTCCAGCGCCGCGCCACGCACGTAGGGCCGCCACATTTCATTGATCAACGTGTGCCACAGGAACACGCCGCCCACTTCGCGGACGAGGATTTCCTCCGCTTCCTGGTATAACCGGGTGCGCCGGTCCGGATCGCCCACCAGCACATTCGCCCGGAGCACCAGGTCCTCGAACCGCTCGTTGTACCAGGGATGCCTGCCGTTCGACAGCCACAGCGTGAGCAGGTTGCTGGCATCGACGTAATCGTAACGGTAGGGGATGAGCGCCAGGGTGAGTTCTTTGGCGTTCATGGTCTCCGTGAACACCTTCCTTTCCACGTTCCGTACCCCGACCTCGATATTCAGATTCTGCTTCAACATGGCCTGGACCGCTTCGGCGGCCGTGTTGATCACGATGGGCTCTCCCCGCAGCCAAATGCTCACGGCCGGGAATCCCTTTCCATCCGGATAACCCGCCTGCGCCAAGAGGTTACGCGCCATTTCAGGGTCGTAGGCCTGAATGGACTCCAGCGCTTCGGAGTTGGCCGCGGGAAACCCCGGAGGCGACATGGCGGAAGCCGGCAGCGCGATGTCCCGCAGGGCCGAATTCATGAGCGAAGCCTGATCTACGGCATGGCTGAAGGCCTGGCGCACCCGCCGGTCGCTGAAGGGCGGGTTGTAGGTATCCATCAGCAGATAGAAGGTCTGGAAATCCACATAGGTGTTCAGGTGGTCCTTCAATGCGGGGTTGGATTTGACGCGGTTGATTTCGGCCTGGTTGCTCAGCAAGACGTAGTCGACTTCGCCGGCCTCGTAGGCGGCGAGGTAGGGCGGTTGGGCGGCGGCGTTGAAGAGTTGCGCCGTGATGCGTTCCAGGAAGGGCTTGTTGGGACCCCGGTACGTGGGACTCGGCTCGAGGACGATACGGTCGTTGATCGTCCATTCCTTGAGCCGGAAGGGCCCGCTGCCCATATGCGTCTCGGCCCGGGTCGACCAGGCCGGGCCGTATTTCTCGAAAAGGTGGGTGGGAGTAACCCAACTGTAGTTCAGCAGCTCCGGTGCGTAGGGTGTCGGCTGGGTCGTGGTGAAGGCGATCGTATGGCGGTCCAGGGCTTCGACGCCGAGGGAATCCAGGGGCATGCGGCCGGCCACGACTTCCCCCCAGTGCTTGATGGGACGGTAGTACCATTCGAAATCGAACCCGGTCTTCGGATCGGCCCAGCGGTGGAAGGAATCTTCGTAGTCGTAGGCCGTGACGGGCCGGCCGTCGCCGAAAACCAGGTCCTGCTGCAGATGGAAGATCCACGTGAGGCCGTCTTCGCTCACCTCCCAGTGGGTCGCAGCGGCGGGGAGCAGATTGAAGTCTCGGTCCACCCGGGTCAGCGGCTCGTTGGTCAATGCAAACCCGAAGACCTTCTGGTACGAGGAGACGGACCGGTCCATGAACCGGTTGTTCAGCTCGAAGGTACGGAGGTGCTGTAGGTGCGGTGGCGCGGCGTCCGGAGGAAGGGTGACGCCTATTGAATTGACCTGGACGGACGTGCCAGGCGGCTCATTCCGGCCGGCCGGGTCGGCGATGGCGATACCGAGCGCAACCGCGCCCAGCAGGATGGCGAAAGCGGCCGCCGCCGCGCGAGACACGGAGACAGCAGGGCGAAACGGGACCGTTGCCGCGCGCGGCTGTGAGGTCACCTCAAGGATGCCCCGGTAACGCGAGATCAGGCGCGCGGGTATGGATTTAGACACATCCGACTGCTGGACCATGACGCTCCTCCCGTTAACGATCGGTCAGCCAACTCCACAGTCCGACAGGCTTGCGCGACGTCGTTTCCCGGTATACGTCCTCTGAGATGTAAATCGTCGTCATCAGGTTCAGCATCTGGTTTCCGCGCCAGGCTCTGTAGCCGGCGTCGTTCGGTTCGAGTGCTTCGCCGCGGACGTAGGGCCGCCACATCTCGTTGACCAGGTCGTGCCAGAGGAACACGCCGCCCACGTCGCGGACCAGGATCTCTTCCGCGTCATGGTAAAGCTGCGCCCGGTGGCCGGGATCGCCCACCAGGTGGTTGGCCCGTTCGACGAGCTCCTCGAACCGGTCGTTGCGCCAGGGGTGGCGTCCCCGGGACAACCACAGATTGAGCAGGTTGCTGGGGTCCAGGTAGTCCCATCCGTAGGCGATCATGGAAAAAGGGATCTCCTTGGCGTTCATGGCTTCCGTGTAGACCTTCCGTTCCACGTTCAGCACCTCGACGTCGATATTCAGGTTCTGCTTCAGCATGGCCTGAATGGCTTCGGCGGCCACTTTTCTCAGGTAGGCCTCGCCGCGCAGCCACATGGCCATCTCAGGGAATCCCCTGCCATCGGGATAACCCGCTTCAGCGAGCAGTCCGCGGGCCCTCTCCGGGTCGTACCGCTGAATGTGGGCCAGCGAGTCGGGACGGGCGGCGGGGAATCCGGCCGGCATCATGGATACGGCGGGAACGGCGAGGTCCTTCAGGGCAGACTTCATGATGGCCGGCTGGTCGATGGCGTGGCTGATCGCCTGGCGGACGCGCAGGTCGTCGAAGGGAGGAACGCGGGTATCCATGAACAGATAGTACGTGGTGAAGTTGGTATAGGTGTTGAGGTGGCCTCGCAGCACCGGGTCGGACCGTACCCGGTTGATCTCGGCCGGGTTGTTCAGCAGGACGTAGTCGACTTCGCCCGCCTCGTAGGCAGCGAGGAAGGGCGGCTGGGCCGCGGCGTTGTACAACCGGGCGATGATCCGCTCCAGGTAGGGCGTGCTGGGTCCGGGGTAGGTGGGATTCGGCTCCAGGACAATACGGTCGTTGATGGTCCACTCCTTGAGCCGATAGGGGCCATAACCGATGTGGGTTTCGGGTTTGGTGGACCAGGCCGCGCCATACTTCTCGAACTGGTGGGTCGGCGTGACCCAGCTGTAGTTGAGCAAATGTGGCGCGAAAGGCGCGGGCCGCGTGGTCGTGAAGGTAATGGTATACGGGTCCAGCGCCGCGACGCCCAGCGAATCCAGCGGCATCTGCCGTGCGACGACGGCGCCCCAGTTCCTGATGGCCCGGTAATACCATTCGAAGTCGAAACCGATGTCCGGATCCGCCCACCTGCGGAACGTGTCTGCGTAGTCATAGGCGGTAACGGGCTTGCCGTCGCCGAACGCCATGTCCTTCCGAAGGTGGAATACCCAGGTGTGGCCGTCGTCGGTAACCTCCCAGTGGGTCGCGGCGGCGGGCACCAGTTCGAAATTGCGGTTCACCCGGGTGAGGGGTTCGTTCGTCAGGGCGAACCCGAAGGACTTCTGGTAGGAGGACGTCGCCCGGTCCATGTACCGGTTGTTCAGCTCGAAAGTCCGAAGGATCTGCATGGCGGGCGGCGCGGCGTCCGGGGGCAGCGTCACGCCGACGGAGTTTATACGCCCGGGCGAGCCAGGTGTCCCAGGGCCATCGGGGGAAACGTCCGATGCCAGGGCGATGGCGAGCGCCAGTAACGATGCTGGGAACAATAAGCCTATCTTCGATCGCATGGCTACCCCGTTCAGCCGTCATTCGGATTACGCACCTCGACGGGCTTCCGGTACAACATGGCCAGGATCTCGGTGAACTGGAGCGGACTGACCCCGACGCCGTCCACGCTCACCGTCCAGTGCAGGTGCGCGGCGGTCACCCGGCCCGTGGCCCCCGAGAGCCCCAGCAATTGTCCCCGGGACACCTCGTCCCCTGTTTTCACGTACAGCCTGCTCATGTGCGAATACCCGGAGTGGATGCCCATGCCGTGTTCGATCAGGACGTGGTTGCCCGAATAGAAAAGGTTCTCCGCCAGTTTGACCACGCCGGCCTGGGCGGCGTAAAGGGGCGTCCCTTCGTAGGCCCGCAGGTCGAGGCCGCCGTGGTAGCTTCGAAGCTGTCCGTTAAACACCCTTCGCGTTCCGTACGGGCTGGTGATGGTTTTCTTCTCCACGGGATAACGGAACGTGTCTTCCATCATCACCGTATCCCGGACCGCCTCGTACGCCGCGGCGATGATCTTCCGTTCCCGCGCGATGCGCCGGAAGTCCGCGACCGAGGGCGTAACCCGGCTTTGCGGCACACCGCGGATCTGCTCTGACCGGTACGGGCCAGCGACGATGTTGAACGGGAGTGCCCGATCGAAGACGCGGTCGCTCTCCGTCCACTCCACGTGCACGGTATCGGGTCCCGGCGCCGCGCGATAGGGAATGCCGATCAGGGCGAACAAAACACCGTCAGGCGCGGTGGGATGCGGGTACAGGCGATGGATCCGGGCACCCGTCGACACGGTCAGATCAGCCACGTGGCCGGCCGGGCCGGCGAGATCGACCCGCTCCTCCGGAGGATCAGTCACGCGGCCGGATACCTCGGCGGGACCGACTTCCTCGCCGGGGCTGCCACTGGTTTCCTGATCCGGACCGCCAGGGATGCACTCCAGCAACAGGGTGTGACCGTTCGCCACCCGCTCATCGGAAAGGCGGAGCGAGAAAGCCCGCTCTCCCAGATAGGCTCGTGGAGCGTGGAAGAAGGTCTCGCCACCCAGACAGACGGCGGTCAGGGCCAGGGCAAGTACTAAATTCATGGAACAGGGCTGGTATCCGGGTCGATCCGGGTATACACAGGGACCGGTCTCGACGGCATCTCCGTTCTGGACGACATGACCGATCCGGGTTATACCTGATCATTATAACCATTGCGCGATGCCTAATACAGTTTTTTGAACCGGCGCCGCGGCTTCGGCGGGCAATCCTAGCTACCGGGGATTCGAATTCGGGATCCCGCGACTGACCAGGATTTCGAAATCTCCCTCAGGCGGCACGCGCCGGGCGAACGCCGTTGAGCCGCCCTGGTCGGGCCAATCTCGGAGGATACCACGGACCGATCCGGTCGTCCGGTCCAACATGATCGCGGCGGCCGCTCCTCCGCTACGATCCATCGTCTTCACCCCTTCCGGGCCGGACAACACGATCCGATGCAATCGATCGAGCCAGTCCGTCCGCACGGGAAGCACGAAGGCGAAAACGTGCCCGGCCCCGTCCGCGACTTCCGCCGCGCCGAAGGACAGCGCGAACAGCGTGTTTCCCGCTTCGTCTTCACCGGTGAGGCGATAGGGACCGCCGGTCTCCGGCAGGACGGGCGGGGCGTCGACCGCGAAAGCGGGATGGAGGACGATTTCCCCCAGGTCGTTCACTTCGCCCCACAGCAGCAGGTTGGTCACGGAAGCGGCGCGCGCCGCCGGAACGGGCCTTTCCACGGACCGCCGATAGACCAGCGCCTTGACGAAGTGGAAGTCGCTGATCCATCCTGGAGGGCAGTAGCTCATCAGATCGTGGTTCCGCGGCGACACGAGCGATCCGGACAGGACGTCGTAGCCCCATGCGCCGGTCGTGCCGTCGACGTAGGGGTAGTCGGGGTCCAGCCCGGCCGGGCCGCCGCAGGGCGCGTGCCTCAGGTTCATATTGTGTCCGAGTTCATGGGCCATGGTGTATCCGTCCAGCGCCGATACGCCGATGTTTCCGGGAATGACGGCGACGCCCACGCGTTCGCTGGCGGGGAGTATAGCCATATAGTGCCCCCCGGCGTCGTCCAGGATGCGAACCACAAAGACCTCGACCAGCATGGATATGGTGTTCTTGGCCTCGGAGGCCACCGAAGTCCACACGGGCTCGCGCACGTTCAGATGGAAATCACCTACCGGCAACGTTTCCCGGGTCATCCTGAACAGTTCGTCATCGGGCGACAGGCCCGCGGCGTAGTCCGCGAGCGTCCAATCCGGATTCCACGTCCACAGAAACGGGACCAGGGTAAGGTCGAGGGGCGGCACCTCCGCCACGTCCAGGGCCAGCCGTCCGGCAGGCGGCAGGCGGCGACCGGCGTTCGAAGCGGAATCCGGCATGCTGCCGGGGTCGATTTCTATCACCATTTCCAGGCCAGGCTGAATAACGTCGGCCGGTATCGCGGCGTTGGATGAAGTCGCGAGGTCTCCCTCCTCCGGACGGTCCGGCAGTCTTTCGTCACCGCCCGGGATCTCGACCGTGTGCACCGGACGATCGTGCCGGTAGAACGTAGCGCGTACCGGCGGCCGCTGGGCGTCAGCCATGCCGCCGTTCGTTACGAAGACGCGCAGGAGCGCGGGCTTGCCGGCCACCAGCGGCACCGGGTTTTCGAGGGACTGTACCGCCTGCGTGAGATACGCCGACGCAACGCGCGCTTCGGTGTCGCCGCAGTTGGAAACACGCCTTTCATCTATACCCCGCAACCACGTCTGGGTCTCGACGTCCCGGGAAGCGCAAAGTCCCGTGCCGGCCAGCAGCAGCGCGGCCAGGTCGAGGTTGAGATACGCGCGCGGCAACGGCCCCGACAGTGCGGTATTGCTGGAGAGACTCAGCGTCTTGAGCGCTCCGAGCGCGCCCAGTTCGGAAGGGACCGGTCCGCTCAGACGATTCGACGCCAGGCTCAGCGTGACGAGATTGGCCAGTCGTCCCAGTTCGGGCGGAACGGGGCCCGTCAGCCCGTTGGTGGCGAGGTTCAGTTCCTCGAGGTGTGCCAGTCGTCCCAGTCCGGGTGGAACGGGGCCCGTCAACACGTTGGTAGAGAGATCCAGTTCCTCGAGGTTGGCCAGTTGTCCCAGTTCGGGCGGAACGGGGCCCGTCAGACCGTTTCTGTTGAGTTCGAGTGCGACGAGGTTTTGGAGCCGCCCCAATTCGGGTGGAACGGGACCCGTCAGCCCGTTGACGGCGAGGTTGAGGACGGTGAGGTTTGCCAGTCGTCCCAATTCCAAAGGTACAGGGCCCGTAAACTGGTTGGAGGAGAGCTCCAGGCGTCCGAGACTGCTGAGGTTTCCCAGTTCCGGTGGAAGGAGTCCGTGCAGCCGGTTGAGCCTGAGGTCGAGGAAGGTGAGCCGGTCGAGTCGTCCCAGTTCGGGAGGAATGGATCCGGTCAAACTGTTGGCGGAGAGATCGAGGACGGAGAGGGCGGCCAGTCGTCCCAGTTCGGATGGTATGTGCCCCGTCAGCAAATTCAGTGAGAGTTCCAGCGCGGCGAGTCGGTCGAGGCGCGCGAACTCGGGCGGGATGTGTCCGGTCAGGCCATTGCCGTAAAGACGCAACGTCTCCAGCCGGTCCAACTGTGCCAGTTCCGGCGGCAGTCGGCCCCTCAGGTTATTATACGCCAGCTCGATGGAGGTCACATGCCCTTCGGCGTCGGTCTCGACGCCGTGCCAGTCTCGCAACGGCGCATCGCTGAGCCAGTTGGCGGCCTCCTTCCAGTACGCGCCGCCCGTTTCGCCGTATAGCGTGGTCAACACCATACGGTCGGGGTTGACGTCGGCGGGGCAGTTGTCGACCCGTATGTCCCCGACGGTGGCCAGCCAGGCCTGGTAAGCGGGGTCCGCAGGCGCGCAAAGACCCGTTCCGCCCAGATTGAGGACCGCCAGGCCGAGACCCACCAGCGACACGGGCAGCGGTCCGGTGAGTCCCGGGTTATTCGACAGGTCCAGTACGCTCAGCGACTGGAGATCGCCCAGCCGGGGCGGCAGCGTTCCCTTGAGATTGTTGTCTTCCAACTCCAGGTCGGTTATCTGGCCCAGGTCGTTGGTCGCGACGCCTTGCCAGGCGCCCAGAGGCGCGCCGGTAAGCCAATTGTGCCGTCCGGGCCAGTTTCCCCCGTCCGCCGCGTTGTACAACGCGATCAACGCGCTCCGCTCCATGTCCTCGCAGTGGTCCACTTCCACTTCGTCAATCGTGCCGAGCCAGGCCTGGAATTCCGGGTCCAGTGGTGCGCAAAGGAAAGTCCTGTCAAGCCTAAGGGTCTCGAGGCTTACGAGACTGGTCAGGGCCCGGGGCAAGGGCCCGTGCGAGAAGTTATTGCCCCTGGCACCGAGTACCCTGAGTCTGGCGAGCCGTCCGATTTCGGGGGGTATGCTTCCCGACAGCCGGTTGTAGGAAACCTCCAGCACTTCCAGACTTGAGAGCCGTCCGATTTCGGGTGATATGCTTCCGGTCAACCGATTGCCCAGGAGTGAAAGAGATCGAAGCCTTTCCAGCCCGGGCAGCGCCGCGGGAAAGGCACCCTCTAGCCCGTTCCGGTCGAGCGATAATTCGATCACCCTTCCTTCGTCGTCCGTCGTCACGCCGTGCCACTCGGCCAAAGGCGCGTCGCTCGACCAGTTCGTGGCGAGCGTCCATCCCTGTCCGTCGGTGCCGTTGAACAGCGCCACCAGGGCGGCGCGGTCCAGCGCGTCCGGTCCGAAACCCGAGACCGTGACTTCCACGCTTGTCGATACATCCCCGGCAGATACGGTGATCCGGGCGATTCCGTTCGACTGTGCCTCGAGTTCTCCCAGGGCGTTCACCGAGACGACGAAGAGATCGCTGCTGGTCCAGTCCAGCCGCGCGTTCGGCACCGGGTGTCCGTTCCTGTCTTTCGCCATGGCGTCCAGCCGCAGCGTCCCGTCCGTCTTCGTCAGCATCACGCTGGCGGGCGCGACCTCGATGCGAGCGACCGCCTGCGACACCGTGACGGCGGCGTCCGCATGGGATTGCCCTGAAACGGCCGTGACAACCGCGGACCCATTCTTCCGGGCCGTGACCAGGCCTTCTTGCGTCACGCTGGCCACTTCGGTGTTTCCGCTGGTCCACGTTACGGCAGCATCCGCGATCACCCGATCGTTCCCGTCCCGGACCGACGCGGTGAGCTGCACGGTCGCGCCAATGGCGTCCAGCTCGGCCTCGGCAGGCGTTATCCTGATGCTGGCCGCCGCCGGCGGTCCCGTGGGGCTTTCCCTGCCGCATGACGCAAGGACAGTGATCAAGAGGACGACAGGAACGACAAGAAACCGCATGGACCGACCTTTTAGGCAATGCGGAATGGAAGTTGGTCGAGAGAACGACGGGAACGAGTAGAACGCCTGCGACTTCCGCCACAGATAGGGTCGGTGAACATGTTCCACGGGACTGGAACCGTGTTGAACTAGCAGGCAATGGACCCGCGGACCGAACGCCTTCCGGTTCAACCCCAGCGGTATTCCGGCGGATCGAACACGAAACCGTGGAAGAAGCGCCGGTGCCGGGGCGTGAGGCTGTTCAGGAAACCTTTGTCGTACCGCCACTGCTCCGCGCACGCCAGCATCCACGGGTGTTCGTAACCGTAGTAGAGGATCACCCGCTTGCCGCCGCGGCGCTTGAACGGGCCGGCCGAATGCCACACCCCGTTGTGAAAGAGCACGGCCGTACCGGGTCGCCCGCAGATCTGCACGGCGCCGGGCATGCCGTGCTTTGCGTCCGGTTCGACCAGGGACTTGTGACTGCCGGGAACCAGAGTCAGATTGCCCTGGTCTGGCTCGGTCATGTCGTTCAGGTAGTAGCCCACCTTGAACTGCAGCAGCGGGATGTGCGGCCGGAAGTCGCGAAATCCGGCCTGGATCCCGTCCGTATGCCAGCGCTGGCCGTGGTTTTCCTCGGGTTCGATCTCGTAGATGGCATCGGTGGAATGCAGATGGGGCATCTCGTTGAACAGGCCGTGGACGTAGGCCATCATAGGCTCGTAGTCCAGCATGTCCAGAAAGAGTGGGTCTTCGGCCAGCAGGTGCATGACCCGCGCGTTGGCCGAATCCAGCTTGTCGGCGAAGGCCGGTTCGTGCGCTCGATGGAATCCGGGGGCGCGGCGTCGCGCAATCGTCCGCTCCAACGCGGCATTGAGCGAATCAACCAGGGATTCCGGAAGGAAATCCTCCAGCACCAGGTAGCCGTTCGTGTCGAAGAGGAAGCGTTCGGCGTCCGTGGGGTGGGCTGGCATTTTGCTGATCCCTCCATTTGTTATCCTTCGAGATTCATCGTCCAACATCCTAAACACCTTGGGATTTGTCCGTCAAGCCCATTCAGAGTTTACATGAAGGAATGAGTTGCCGTACCGCGGAAGTGCCTGTTCATTATCCGCCTTCACTGGATTCGACGCGTCACATCAGGTGAACACCCGAGGAAGTGTATGATCTACGACGGACACGCTTATTGCTTCCCTCCCCCGCGCGATGTCGGCGGTTTCGAGGACTCCTCCGAATTCCGGCGTCACCTGCAACTGTTCATGGCCCAGGCCCGGCAGCAGCCCGTCTGGCGGCGCGGTGACCGCGCGCCGGCCGATGCCGCGGGGCTGTACGATCCCGCCCGGCCCTGGCGCTTCGAGGGGCTGCGGGACGCGGACTTCCGCACCGGAAAACACGGCCTGGCCGAGTGGACGGTTGGCGGTGAGGATTATGTAAAGCAGGCCCTGCCGCCATGGACGGAGGACTTCTCCTTCTCCGCGGAGTACCTGGTGGCGGAGATGGACTACGCGGGCGTCGACCGGGCCCTCCTGCATCGCACACCCTACATGGGGCTCGACGACGGTTACATCGCCGAATGCTGCAGGCGCTACCCGGGGCGGATCCAGGGACTGGCCCAGGTACCCGAATGGTGGATTCCGGACCGGACCGGCAATGCCATTGAAAAGCTGGAACGGGCGATACGTGTTCACGGCCTGTCGGGTCTTCAGTTCGCGCCCTTCCACCGGCCGCTTTACGACCTGTCGCCCGAGTGGACCGGACCCGATTTCGATCCGTTCTGGACCGCGGTGGCCGGGCTGGATATACCGGTGTTCTTTACCCTCGGCGCGGTCGGGTCGCCTTCCGCCTACCTGGATGAGTTAAAATCGTTGCGTGCCTGGATGGACCGGTTCCCCGATGTCGACGTGATCGTGACGCATGGCTTCCCGTGGCGGATGTTCGCTAGCCGCGACCGGTTTGAAGTTCCCGACGAAGTATACGCCGCCGCGCCGGCGGACCACCCCCGCTTCCACATCCAGATCCTATTCGCTGTGTTCATGCATTCGCGCTGGGACTACCCCATGCCCCAGATGCGGCCTGTCCTGGAACAGATGGTCGAACGTTTCGGCGCCGACCGCATCCTGTGGGGGACGGACATCCCCATCGTGCTGCTGCACTGGACCTACCGCCAGAGCCTTGATTACGTCAGGCGCTACTGCCCGTTCCTCGACGAGGACGAGATGGCGGCGATCCTGGGCGGGAACATGGCGCGGATTATGGGGTAGGTCATTGGGCCGGGCAGGGACGATCCGACCCTGAAATCGATCGCCGCTATCCTTCTTCAGCGGCTGGCGTTTGCCTGGAAATCCCGGCGGCTAGCTCACGCTTCGGCCCAGCCGGGCGTCTTCTTCGGCGAGCCACTCCGCATACGGGCGGGGCATCGGACCGGGCGGGCCCATGCCGTGTTCCTCGCGCCAGCGCAGGAGCGGGTGATCGCGTTCCGCCTGCGGCAGATCCACACGCCGTCCGCGCGCACCGGACTCGAAGATCCCCATCAATATCTCCAGCACGTGGCGGCCGGCCGCACCCGAGCACTCATGCGGCCGGCCTTCGTCGAGCGCCTGCACGTACTCATCGGTGAACTGGTAGTCCTCCACGGAAGCCGGGCCCGCCGGATCGTAGTGATCCGGTACGATGGGAGCGAGCGGCTGCCATTCGGCCTGGCCAGGGGCGTAGTGCGGCGTGGACAGAAACCACGGGGCGCCGCTTTTCCAGTAGAGCCGGCCCTCGGTGCCGTAGATCTCGATCATATAGGCGGTTGAATCCATCACGGGGAAGCGGTGCTGCAAGAGGACACCCGAAATCCCGCGTTCAAAGGCAAGGGCCGCGGTCACATGCTCACCGGCAATATAGCCCATGCCACTCGGCGACGGCACCACGTCCTCGGGCGTGATCGGACGGCCATCGGTCAAGGCCACGGCCTGTACGCTCCGCACCGGTCCGGCCACACCAAGCATGGCATTGATCGAATGCGTGGCGATGTTCATCAGACCATAGCCGCCGTAGTAGCCTTTCCCGCTGCCCTGCACATAGCGCAAGTCGCCGATCCGGCCCTCGGCTATCGCCGCTTTGATCGCTTGCAGCGCGCCGCCGCTGCGTCCCTGGTGATGCACGGCCACCTGCACGCCCTTTTCCGCGGCCTTGGCCAACACCTCGTCGGCCTCCGCCAGGGTCGTGCAAATCGGCTTTTCAATGTCGATGTGGACGCCGTGCTCCAGCACGCGCATAGCCAGTGGATAGTGGAATTCGGTACCCGTGGGAATGGCGACGATGTCCGGGGCTTCGGCCTCGATCATGCGGTCGAGGTCGTCGTACCGGGCCGCAACCCCCAGTTCATCGCCGAGGGTCGTCAGCAGGTCGGGCACGAGGTCGCATAGTGCCACGACCTCGGTGCGGGGATGCTGATGGTACGCGCGGCCCGCGGCCGTACCCCGGCCGCGGCAACCCAGAATTGCGACTCGGTATGTCTGCATGGTGCGATCTCCTTTTCCGGCTACAGAATACGAGAACAGAAAGTGTTAAGGCAACTATATCAGTTACCAGGGGGATTCACACGTGGTATCGGATAAAACACCCGGCGTGCGGACGGTAAAAAAGTTGTCTCAAGCAACGTCATTCGACAGATTCGGAAGGGGAACTGTTCGCAAAGTGAAACGTTCTTCACAGTGGGAAACATGACGCTTGTCGGCATCTGCAAAAAAGGAAAGACTATGCGATACCTGGTTGCTGTTCTGTGGATCTCCGTTTCACTCCTGGCCTGTGACGACAGTGATCCTGTCGTTGGACCCGACAAAAATGGCGAACAGCCGGCCGAGGAAGAACAGCGGACCGAGGAAGGCGACCGAGCGAAGCTTGAGAAGATGCGACAGGACATCGACACGCTTGTCGGCGACGCTGCGGGAGCGTCGATTGCAGACTGTCGCAGCGCGGCCATAGGCTCCAAACCCTGCGGCGGTCCCTGGGCGTACATAGTTTACTCCGTTTCATCCACAGATCCGACGGTACTGGCCAGTCATCTGGCGGATTACAACGCCCTTGAAACCGAGATGAATCAGCTTTACGGGTACGTTTCCGACTGCTCGATTCCCAACATGCCGGTTTTGGTGTTCAGGGACGGACGGTGCATCGCCGAGTGACGCTTTGCCTAATCCATGAGTTCGAGCAACCGGGTCGTCGTGTTCCAGTTGCGGACCGTCACACGCTGATACACAGGCATCGATGCGAGACGGCTGAGATAGCTCCGCGAGGCCTGGTCGATGCGTCTGGAGAAGTAGAGGACACCGCTGCCCGCCCACGCTTCGTCCACCCCTGGTCTGGTGGGGACGCCCTCCATGGCGGCGGTTGCCGTCAGGGGCGCCTTCAGGAAGATTACGTCGTATCGGTACGCCTCCGGTTGTTCGCCGAAACCCGCCGGCGCGCCGGCGACCACGGACCGCATCTGCTTTCGTGAGCGCATCACGACACTCGCTTCGTAGTCAAACGCCGCAGCCAGCATCTCCTCGATTCGGTTCGTCAGGTTCCTGAGCCCGGTTGAAGACGAACGGAAGATCACATTCCCGCTTTGAATATAAGTAGCGACATCACGGAAGCCTTCGGCCTCGAAGCAGTTCCGCAGGTCCGCCATCTTGATGATGTTCTTGCCGCCCACGTTGATTCCGCGCAACAGGGCCAGGTAGGTTACGTCGGAGTTATTACGTTCGGCCATAATCGGTTTCCTGGCAATGCGAAATAAGACTACGCATTGGTTTTTAATATCGTCTACACACCGTCCGTCCTGCCAGGCAAGGCAAAGGGACGGTCCCGAGCCGTGCGCCCGTACTGTCTATACACGATTCCGCCTGAAGCTTGTAGCTGCTATACCTTTTATGTATCTTGACTGTGCAGATTGCTATGGGGAATCGTCCAACCCGGCAACACGCAGTTTCCGTCTCCAAGCTACAATATCGTCCGGCGGATTGCAAGCCGGGTCGCTGTCTGATTGCAGCCATTTGTCCAGGACCCTATGCATTGCCATTTCAACCTCCGCGGAAAACGCATCACTCCCCGCAACCAGCATGCTTGGCGCCGCTGGCTCGACACCAACCACGCGACGGCGTTCGAGGTCTGGGTCCTCTTCTACAAGAAGGCCGCCCGACGTTCCGGCCGGCCCACGCTCACTTACGAGAACGCCGTCGAACAGGCGATCTGTTTCGGTTGGATCGACGGACTTAAACGGCGGGTCGACGACGAACGCTACGCCCACCGTTTCACGCCCCGGAAACCCGACAGCAGGTGGTCGGAGATCAATCGCACGCGTCTCGAGAGCATGCGGGCGCAAGGCCTCATGACGCCCGCCGGCGAGGCGGCCGTCACCTCGTCCATCCGCTCCGGCGCCTGGGAGCAGTCCGCTGGCGCGACGGCGGTCAAGACCCCGCAGGAGCTATACGCCGCCCTTGAGAAAGACGCCGAGGCTCGTGCCGGCTGGACCGGCCTCACTCCTTCGGAAAGGCGTCGGTATACAACCTGGATCGGCGTCGCGAAGCGCGAGGAGACTCGCGCCCGCAGGCTCGCGGAAAGCCTTGAACTCCTGCGCCGCGGAGAGAAACTCGGAATGCGCTGAGCTTCAATAAACGCACATTAAGGTTTACCGGACTACTGGGTATCATTCCCCCAAACCTGACGCTTGAACTGCTCAAATAGGACCCGCCTAATCTAATCCATTGCTTTCATCGAGTTCGTCCAGTTCATCCCGCTCGTCTGCACACTCCGGCACCCTTCGAAACGGTGCCGCACCGACCTCCTGGGCAGACATAGCTTGGCTGGCGGCGATGAGTTCGTCGCTGTTCCTCGTGCTGCTGTCATCCTCGAGTTATGTGGCGTCCCTGCCCTTCATTCGGGACGAATGGGGGCTGAACAATACGCAGTCCGGCCTGGCTTTTTCGGCCTACCTGGCCGGCTACGCGGCGTCCTCCCTGCTGGTCATACCCTTTACCGACCGGTTCAGGCCATATGGGATCATGCTCGCGGGCATTTCCCTGACGGCCGTAAGCGGCGTGCTATTTCCTTTGTTCGCGGAAGGGTTGTGGACCGGGAGCGCGCTGCGGTTTCTCTACGGAGTCGGGCATGTATGCGTGTACATCACGGGAATCCGGCTTACCGCGCTCAGGTTCTCCAAAAAGGGACGCGGCCTGGCCGTAGGGGTCTTCGTGAGTGCCGGCTACGCGGGCACGACGGTTTCGTACGTGCTCATGGGCGTTTTGCTGGACCTGTTCGAACGCTGGGAACCGGCCTATCTCGCCACGACATTGCCCGGCCTCCTCGGCGTCGCGGTCACGTTGCTGCTGGGCCTTGAAAAAAGTACCGTTGCTTCCCGGAGCGAACGAACCACGGTGATGGCCGGGTGGCTGTCCCTGGCGCCGCTTCGTGACCGCCGGCTGATGCTGGTGGTCATGGCCTATGCGCTGCACACGGCCGAACTCTTCGTGGCCCGCCTGTGGCTGCCCCTGCTTCTCGTAGCCGCGCTCATGATGGGGGGGTTCGATTCGGACGCCGCGGCTTCGCGCGCCGCCACCCTGGCCGGTTTCATGTTCATGACCGGCATCTTCAGCGTGCTTCTGGGCGGATGGATGTCGGACCGGTTCGGAAGAATCAGGACGGCGTCGTCGATTTTCGCGGTGAGCGGGATCTGCTCTTTTCTCGCCGGCTGGCTGGTCGGTCTTCCGATCACCTGGCTCGTCGTGCTGGGATTCCTGTACGGGTTCTTTACGGCGGCCGACTCCGCCATCTACTCGACGGCCGTCACGGAACTCGCCCCGAGAAACCTGGTCGGCTCCGCACAGGCCGTGCAGTCCTTCATCGGGTTCGTCGTGGGAACCGGCGCACCGGTTGTCGCGGGATCGATTCTCGACCTTTCCGGCGTGCAGTCGGCCTGGATCCTGGTATTCAGTTTCAACGGAGTGCTGGCCGCAGCGGGCATCGCGTGCCTGTTATGGCTTCGGCGGATACCGGTCTCGAGCAAACCTGTCTAGTTCGTCGAGCGACCTCTCCCGGTACATCGAGCGACCCCTCCCGGTACATCGAGCGACCCCTCCCGGTACAAGCGACTCCTCCCGGCTCGCTGCCACCTCCCGATTCGCTGATTTAAAGGTGCGCAACACGCTGGTTGAAATTTAAATTACTAAAAAAACACAACAAATTGGCCGGCTAAGGCAATTGGTACTTTCTATCTCTCCGGGTGAACGATAAATTACCTGCCCGCCGACATACCAGACACGTTCCGGGAAGGACGAATCCATCTACATTCCGCAACTACCGGCGAGCAAGAAAATGCATCCTGTCGACAACCCATCGCGGCCTGAATCCATCTCCGGTCCTGGTACGACGGTCTTCGGATCCGCAGACTGGCGCCGGCACATCCTTGCTCCAATCACGCTGCTCCTTTCCCTGGCCGTCCTGGTTTCCTGCGGCGGGGACGGTCCGACTTCGCCCGATCCCGTGGATTCGCCCCGGGCCGCCAGGATAAACGTCGTTTCCGGAGACGGGCAGCGCGCGCTCGCCGGTTCGAGTCTGCGGGAACCGGTCGTGGTCCAGGTGCTCGACGAGGAAGAACAGCCCATGTCCGGCGCACTCGTCCTGTTTTCACCCGACCACGGCGTTACCGAACCCACAACCGTCGGAACCGGCCCGGACGGCATGGCCGCCACCCACTGGACGCTGGGTTCGACGACCGGACTGCAGACGCTGACCGTCACTGCTTCGAGCGCGACCGCCAACGTGAGTGGCCACGCGATCTCCGTGGACGACTCGCTCGACGTCCTTTTCGCGCCGGCCGAAGAGGACGAATTGTCGGCGGTCCGCGCCGACTGGGCCTCGCGGGACTTCTCGGCGGCCGGGGGGACGGTCGAGCTCGAAGAAGCCTACAGCATGGGCGGAAAACCGACCACCCTGCGGATCGTCTCACATCAGGTCGACGGCCTCCGTCACTTCGGCGCCATCATCGTGCCGGACGGTGCGGATGATGAGGGCCTCCCCATACTGCTGTACGCCCATGGCGGAGACGACGGCGTTTCGGTGGAAAGCACGTTGTTCATACTGACCGTCGCCCTGGGAGAAATGACGGACGACTTCGTCTACCTGATCCCGTCGTTCCGGGATGAACCGCTCAGATACGATGACCGGTCCTGGCTGTCGGATGGTCCCGCCAGTCCGTGGGACCGCGACGTGGACGACGCGCTGGCGATGGTCAACCTTGCCATGGAGACGATACCGGAAGCCCAGACCGACCGGTACATCGCAGTCGGCGCCAGCAGAGGCGGCGGTGTGGCGATGCTGATGGGGATCAGGGACGAGCGCATCGCGGGCGTCATCACGTTCTTCGGCCCGACGGATTTTCAGAACGAATGGGCGCGCGGCATCGCCAGTCTCCTGGTGAGCGGTGTGACCGTCGACCTGCCCGGTGTCGAATACCTGCGCACCACGTACGTCGTGCCGTGGTGGACCGGGGATGTTACGCTCCAGGATGCGCGACTGGCGCTCATCCGCCGATCCGCCGTCCTGTTTGCCGAGGACTTGCCCCCGTTGCAGGTCCACCACGGTGACATGGACGGGGTCGTTTCCGTCACCCAGGCGGAATCCATGATCCGGGCCATGGAGGAGATCGGCCGCGGACCGCCGGAGTTCGAGGCCTATATCTACCCGGGCGCAACGCACGATATCACGTCCATGCCGGCCTCAATTCCCCGTGGTGTGGCATTCTTGAATAATCTCCTTGGAACAACTGGCAATTAGAACGGGCAGCGGGTAATTTAGCATCCAAGACGGTGCCGCACGTCGCAGTGCGGCTCGCCCGGTACGGCCCTACAAGCGCTGCCTGCGCGTCTAAGAGGTGAGCATGGGACTCCATCTCGGTATCGTAGGTACGGGTGCTTTCGCACAGTCGTTCATTCCCCTGTTCAAGGCGCATCCCCAGGTCGAACGGGTGGTGCTGTGCGACCTGGACGACGAAAAAAGGACGCATGCGGCCGCCCGTTTCGAGATCGGCGATACCAGTCCCTCCCTCGATGCCCTCGATGCCCTCTGCGCGTCCGGCGTGGACGCCGTGTGCCTGTTCACCCAGAACTGGCTTCACGGTCCCCAGGCCGTCCAGGCCATGGAGGCCGGAAAACACGTGTACTCGGCCGTGCCGCCGGGGATCAGCGTGGCCGAAATCGAAAACCTGGTGGCCGCGGCCAGGTCCTCGGGCGCGGTCTACATGCTCGGCGAGACCAGCTACTACTATCCCGGCGTGCTGTATTGCCGGGAACAGTTCGCGCGGGGCGCTTTCGGCCGGATCGTCTACGGCCAGGCGGAATACTACCATGACTGGGACCACGGCCTCTACGAGGTGGCGCGCTGGCGCGGCGGCGAGCACTGGCGGGAGACGGCCGGCATTCCGCCCATGTACTACCCGACGCATTCGACGAGCCAGATCATATCCGTCACCGGCGCCCGGATGACACGGGTGTCCTGCCAGGGATTTCGAGACGACCACGAGGACGGGATCTACGGGGACAACGACTGGGCCAATCCCTTCAGCAACCAGAGCGCGCTGTACAGCATGTCCGACGGGAGTGTCTGCTGCGTCAACGAATTCCGGCGCGTGGGCCATCCAGGCTGCGTGCGCTTGGGCCTGCAGGGAACCGAAGGCGGCTTCGAACAGACCGCAGCCGGCGCGTCCTGGCTTCGAAAGGACGGGACGCGCGTGGAACCCCTCGACGACCTGCTCTCCTGCACCGGCCAGCCCGTGCCGGGAAGCGATCCGATGGGCAAGGTGACCGCGTCCGACGGCACCCACCTCGGCGTCTCCGCCGTGCACCCTGTCGAACGGCTGCCGGAGGCTTTCGCCGGGCTGCCCAATGGCCATGCGGGCAGCCACCAGTTTCTCGTCGACGACTTCGTGATGGCCTGTGTGAACAATACGATGCCCCCCAATAACGCCTGGGACGCAGCGAGGTACATGCTGCCCGGCCTGACGGCCCATGAGTCCGCCCTTCACGGGGGCGTCCTGCTCCCGGTACCGGATCTCGGGGATCCACCGGGAGCTGCCTGTCCGCGAAACGGAACGTAGCACGGCGCTCCGCCGGGTAGAGCTTGTCCGCGAAACGGAACGCAGCGCGGCGCTCCGCCGGGTAGAGCCTGACCACGAAACGGAACGTTGAGCGGCGCTCCGCGTTTGCATTCAATACGGAGTAACGCATGTTCAAGGGACATCCAATTCCCCAGGGCCGGGATCTTGAACGAACCCATGTTTGAAAATGCAATCGCGCGGTGGCGGGCCTACGTGGAACGGCATGGATCGCTTCCGGCTGCCGAAATTGAAAAGCTCGAAATACAGCTGAGCGCCCAGGCAGGCGACCTGCTGCGGTTCGGTCTCTCGGCCGAAGAAGCCTTCCAGGTCGCGGTTGGTCGGGTCGGTCGAAATGACGCGGTGACGCGCGCTTTCGTCCAGGATCACGCAGCACTTTTGATGGGCGCTGAAACTGACGGACCAGCCGTGGACGAACCGGCCGCGGACGTAGCCGGTATATACAATGTAGATACGCCAGGACCAATTCCAGAACCAGGACCAGTTCCAGACTCAGACTCGGAAGTGGTCGAAACCAATACCAGATCCGGCACCGTCAGGTCCGGTCCGGCGGAATTCATCCTCGTCCTTTGCCTGGCCGCGGCCGCGGCGCTGGCGATAAAGGTCCCCGCGCTGTTCGGTTACGCATTCGACGACGATGACGTCAACCAGTTCTATGCGCTGAACATAAGTTTCTTCGCGTTTCCCTTTGTGACTGCGTATTTCGCATGGAAACGGGGGATGGATTTTGCCCGATGGAGCCGGTTGATACCTCCCTTTTTCGTGACCCTGCTATTGTGCAATATCTTTCCTTTCGAGCCCGGCGGGGATACCGCGATACTCACCACGTTGCATGTGCCCATCGCTCTGTGGCTCGTCGTGGGCTTCGCATACGCCGGGGGTGACTGGCGGACGCGCGGTCTGCGCATGGATTTCGTGCGGTTCAGCGGGCAGCTCTTTATCCTGTACGTGCTCATCGCCCTGGGCGGCGGCGTGCTCACCGGCATAACGCTGACGGTGTTTAACGCGCTGGGCGTGGACCTGCGATGGGTGGCCGCCTCGTGGATCATTCCGTGCGGGGCCATGGGCGCGTTCGTCGTAGCAGCCTGGCTCGTGGAGTCCGGGCAGGGCGCTATCGAGCAGGTGGCGCCGGTACTCACACGGATATTCACGCCACTTTTCACGTTGATGCTTCTGGCCTTTCTCGCGGTCCTGGTGTGGACCGGTAGAGGGATCGACGTACAGCGCGAGATGCTGATCGCCTTTGATGCGCTGCTCATCGTCGTCCTGGGTCTCGTGCTGTATTCGGTCTCGGCAAGAGACCCCGTGGCGCCGCCGGGCGTCTTTGACGGCCTGCAGATCGCGCTCGTTTCAACCGCATTGATCGTAGACGTCCTCGTGCTGGCGGCCATGACGGCGCGCATTGGAGAATTCGGGATCACGCCGAACCGAATGTGGGCGATGGGACTGAACATCATCCTGTTCGTCAATCTGGCCTGGACGGCCCGCCTGTACATCGGATTCCTGCGAAAGCGGAGCCCGTTCTCGGCCGTGGAACGCTGGCAGACGGACTATCTCCCCGTATTCTCGGCGTGGGCGGCGTTCGTCGTGGCCGTTTTCCCGCTGATCTTCGGGTACCGTTGACACGCACCTCGATTCAAAGCTTCGAAAAAAACGGAATCCATGATGGAAAACCAGACGGGTAAGCTGGCGGCCGGCGCGGTCAAGCCCTTTGACAATGAAGTACACTTACGTGCCCTGTACAAAAACGTCTCCGGTACGTATGCCTTCAAAGCATCGGACCCGAAAGGTCTGTCCGACTGGCAGGCCGCCTTTCGCCCAAAACTGCGGGAAGCCCTCGGCCTGGACAACATGGCTTCGGATCTCTCGGGCTACGTACCGATGGCGGAGCGGCTCGAATCTGCCGACCTGGGCAGCCATGTCCGGGAACGCTGGTATCTCTGGGTCGAACCGACGGTGCCGCTGCCCTTCTACCTCCTGTTGCCGAAAGGCGTGAAGCGTGGTAACGCAAGCAAAGAAGGGATGGGCCGCGACGGGAAGCTGCCGCTGGTCCTGGTGCCTCATGGCCACAACCATCCCCGCATCTACGTCGGCCTTGCCCGGGACGCGGCGGAAGAGGCGCACATGATGGAGGGCGAGCGCGACATCGCCCGGCAGGCGGCCGCCGAGGAAGGCTACATCGTCATCGCGCCGACCACGCGGGCCTTCGGGGAAACGCGCACCGCGAAGGACATCGAGGCTGACAAAGTGCACTCCTGTCGCGACCAGCTCGTCCACGACCTTCTCCTCGGGAGAACGCCCATCGGCGAACGCGTGTGGGACACGTCCCGCCTGATCGACTGGGCGGTCGCAAACCTTCCCGTTGACGCCAGCCGCATAGCCATCACGGGCAACTCCGGCGGCGGTACGATCTCGCTTTTCGCTTCGGCCTGCGACACCCGGATCGCCCTCTCCATGCCGGGGTGTTATTTCTGTACGTTCGTGGGCAGCATCGGGACGATCCACCACTGTGAATGCAACTACGTGCCCGGCCTTCTGCGGCTGGGAGAAATGTACGACGTGGCCGGTTTGATCGCGCCCCGCCCCTTTTGCGCCATCGCGGGCCGGCACGACCCCATCTTCCCCATCGACCACGTCCATGCCGCTTTCGACCGGCTCAAGGCCGTCTACGCGGTCGCCGGTGCCTCGGATAAATGCGAACTGGCCGTCGGTGAAGGCGGACACCGGTTCTACAAGACGCCGGCCTGGGATTTCGTGCGCAGGCATTTCGGCGCGCGGGCCTGAATCTGCGTAAGTTCGCAACCACATTGTAAGTTCGCAACCACATTGTAAGCAGGTAGTCACCTGGGCGCCCGGGCGGAGCACGCGCGGAAAACGCTTGAAAACGACCGACCGGTTCGTATAGTTTCTTCAGACGCCTGGATAGCAGACGACCGGTCATCAAGGAGCGCATCATGGAAAGCGCCACGGTACAGATCGACCCTCGTGAAGAGATCGGATTCATGCACGTCGACGAGACGGACTTCGGGGCATTCACGACGGCCCAGCGCATCCGACACCTTGAAGTGGAAGGCTACGTGCTTCTTTCGGACATGCTCGACGCCGGCCACATCGCGCGGCTGAAGGCCGAACTGTCCGATGTGCCCATGGAGTGCAAGGACTACAGCGATTGTCAGACCTACTGCCTGGAGGCCCAGTGGCTCAGTCCGGCCACGTGCGCATTGATCGGGCATCCACCCATGATCGAGTTCCTCGAGGCGCTGATGGGACCGGATATCGTGTTTACGCGCGGCCTGTTCACGCGGACCCTTTCGGGTTCGCCGCCCATTTCCATGCATACGGACGGCCAGCCCTACGGCTCCTCCATTTTCAGCTACGAGGGCAGTTCGCCGCGTCTGGTCCGCGTGCTCTACTACCTGGACGATCTGCCGCCGGAAAGGGCGCCGTTCCGGGTCGTGCCACGTTCGCACCTGTCCTTTCACGCCCATGGCAATCCCTACGTGCGCTACAAGTCCCATCCCCAGGAGGTGACCCTCTGCGCGAAAGCGGGGTCGGCCCTGGTCATCCCGAAGGATGTTTTTCACGGTACCCACCCCAACCGCGACACGGTACCCCGGGAACTGATCCAGTTCGGTTACCGTCCGGCATGGTCCGGACCCGTTCAGCCCATGGAGGAGTGGGATCCCGGAGACTTGGCCGCCGCGCCCGCACAGGCAAAACCCTTCCTGCAGAGCCCAAACACGACCGGCCTGGAATGGCAGCAGTCGCACAAGCCGAAGGGCATGAAGAGCGAAGCGCCCGGGATAAACCCCGACCGCTGGGGAGAATGAGCATCCCCGTCGCTTGTTGCCCGGCAACACTTGGAAGAAACGGGAGGTTGACTTCTTTGGACCAGGACAAAGGGATGCAGGACAATGGGATGAAGCGTAGCGTCTACAGGTGGCTTAAGCGATACGCGGTGCGGACCGTGATGACGGTCGCCGCCACGACCGCGATTGCCGCCTCGACCACGGCTTCCGCCCAGACCGAATTCCACCTGCAGGCGGGGAAGTTGAGGAATCCCTTCGCACAGAAGAGCGTGCAGTCTCTGGTTTTCACCGTACAGCAGGCATCCCAATGGAAGCTCGGGGACAGCTTTTTCTTCCTGGACTATATCATTGACCGGGAGACGGACGGATTCAACGACCGTGATTTCTATGCCGAGTGGTATCCAACGCTCAGTATCGGCAAGATGCAACAGTCCGGCGCCAGCCTGGGACTCATTTCCGATCTGGCGATCGTCGCGGGAATCAACATGGGGGGCGACGCCAAGGTGTTCAAGTTTCTGCCGGGGTTCCGCGCGTCCTGGGATATCCCGGGATTCCTGTTCCTGAACACCGATCTCACGGCCTATATCGACCAGAACTTCGGCGTGGCAAAGGGCGGCGCGCCGAAGGAAGGGCACAGTTTCATGTTCGACGTCAACTGGGCCGCTCCCTTCGAAGTGGGCAACCAGTCCTTCGCGATCATGGGCCACGCGGAGTATATCGGAAGCCGGTCCAACGAACTCGGCGGCCGGTACGACGCATCGATCCTCGCGCAGCCGCAGTTCGTCTGGGACGTCGGCCGGGCCGCGGCCGGCGAACCCAATCAGTTGCTGCTCGGATTCGAGTACCAGTACTGGAGAAACAAAATCGGCACGGACGACGACGAGAACACCGTCCAGTTCCTGGTGGTCTGGCGTCTTTAGGTCGGTCCGTCGTGCCGAGTCCATAGTCGCCCATCCATTCACATGGCGGGTGCCCCCGGCGGCCCTTCGGTCACCGGAACGCCCGCCAGGCCTTTGGACAGCCAGATGAAAGCAGCCGTAATGGACGCCTTCGGATCACCCCTCGAGGTGCGGGAAGTTCCCGATCCCGTGCCATCGGAGGACGGCGTCGTGATCGAGGTCCGGGCCAACGGGATCTGCCGGAGCGACTGGCACGGATGGATGGGCCACGACCCGTCGATCAAGCTGCCTCACGTGCCGGGCCACGAATTCGCCGGCGTGGTCGTCGAGAAGGGCGGCCTGGTGCGCAACTGGCAGGTCGGCGACCGGGTGACCGTGCCCTTCTGCGGCGGATGCGGCACCTGCGAACAGTGCCTGTCCGGCCATCACCACATCTGCGACAATGAGTATCAGCCGGGGTTTACCGGTTGGGGCGCATTCGCCGGATACGTGGCCATGCCGTACGCCGACGTCAATCTCGTGGGCCTGCCGGAAGACCTGGACTTCGTCGAGGCGGCGAGCCTGGGCTGCCGGTTCATGACGGCGTTCCGCGGCGTGGTGGACCAGGGCCGGGTGACCGCCGGTGATTTCGTGGCCATCCACGGATGCGGCGGAGTCGGGCTGTCGGCGACCATGATCGCGGCGGCCGTGGGGGCCGAGGTGATCGCCGTGGACATCGACGATGAACGGTTGCAATTGGCGCGGGATTTCGGCGCACGGATGACGGTGAACGCCCGGACGAGTCCCGACGTGGTCCGGGAGATTCGGGAGAAGACGGAAGGCGGCGCCCTGGTCTCGATCGACGCCCTCGGGAGCAAGGTCACAAGCCGCAATTCCGTCCGGTGCCTGCGGAAGAGGGGACGCCACGTGCAGATCGGCCTGACGCTGGCTGACGAGGCCGACGTCCCGATCCCCATGAACGCGGTCATCGCAAAGGAACTGGAAATCGTGGGCAGCCACGGCATGCCGGCCCACCGGTTTGCCGACCTGCTGCGCATGGTCACCTCCGGTGCGGTGCAGCCCGGTCGCCTGGTCGGCAAGACCGTCGCGCTGGAAGAGGCCGGCGCCGAACTGGAAGCCATGGGCCGGTTCAGCCAGACCGGCGTTACGGTCATCGACCGGTTCTGACGCCCCGCCGGCAGTTCCACGGCGCCCATGGGCCGCGCCTGCGACCGATTAAACGTCTCGCCGATTCTTACGGATAATTCGAAAGGAATACGCATGGCCGAGAAGGACATCGTTGCGCTCGAACGTCGGATCTTCGAACTAACCGCGGAGTTGAACGCGTTGCGACGGGACAGCGCTCCCATACCGGTCCCTGAGTACCGGTTCGACACGCTGAACGGAGCGGTCAGCCTGCTCGACCTGTTCGCCGGTCGCGACCGCCTGCTGGCCATCCACAATATGGGACAGGGCTGCCGGTACTGTACGCTCTGGGCGGACGGATTCAACGGCATGCTGGCCCATCTCGAAGACGCCATGTCTGTCGTGCTGCTGTCCGGTGATCCCCCCGCCCTGCAGCGTGACTTCGCCAATTCTCGGAACTGGCGCTTTCGCCTCGCATCCCACGGGGGTGGCGCGTATATCGCAGAACAGACGGTGATGGAAGGCGCGGCGAATATGCCCGGCGCCGTGCTATACGAGCGGCAGGGCGACCAGGTGCTTCGAAAGAACAGCTGCGTGTTCGGCCCCGGCGACCTGTACTGCTCCCTCTGGAACCTGCTGGGCCTTGCGGGCCTCGGCGAAGCGGAATGGACCCCGCAATACCGGTACTGGCGCCAGCCCGAGAAGATGGACGACGGCGGCGCCGACTTGCTGGAGTAGGGGCTTGCCCCGAACCGGCGAACCAGCGGGAGACGTGGTGCGCGACAGGTCTGCGGCACGACAGTACTGCGGGAGGTACGGTGCGCGACAGTACTGCGGGAGGTACGGTGCGCGACAGTCCAGCCATCAGACTGTTCCACGAAAACTGGTTTCTTCGTGGAGCGCGGTTGCCGGAAACTGCCCATGCGGAAGAGCGCCTCATCGAAGCGGCCATCGGCCAGAATCCCGGTCGATGGGATGGCCACCCGGACCTGTCGCGGATGACCGCGATCCTCGCCGAATATCCGTCCGTTCTCGATCGCATAGGCGCCCACCTGCTTACTGTCGTCGTCGGCATGCGCGGCTGTGGAGGCGCGGTATCGTTTCTGCTTGATCGCGGCGTGCCGTTCAACATCGATACCCGATCCTACAACGTACTCCACGAAGCGGCCTGGGCGGGTTCCGTAGACACGCTCGAAGCTGTTTTCGCAACGGGCGCGGCGGACGCCACCCCGGTATCCGTCGAAAAGCCCCATACGGGCTGGCCCGCGAATCTCTCCCTCATGTACTGGGCCGCCTGGGGCGGGTTTCCCGTTGTCGCCAGGCTACTGATCGATTACGGCGCCGGGAAACACCACGAACTGCCTATCAAGGGCAACGGGGAGCGGGGCGTAACGTCCCTGCACGAGGCCGTGGCGCCGGGACGCTGGGGCGACGATTCACCCAGGAACCTGGGCAAGCGTGAAGTCGCCCGCATGCTCATCGCGGACGGCGCGGCATACGATGCGTGTGCGGCGGCGGGATTGGACGACGCCGATCGGCTCGGGCGGCTGGAAGCGGACGATCCTCGTGTCGCTGCGATGGCCGGTCCCTTCGGGATGACCCCCCTGCACTGGGCGTCGAGGGCGGGTTCGATGGAATGCGTGCGGTGGCTGCTGGACCACGGCGCGGAGGCCGATGCGCGGAACGACGCGCATCGCACGTCCATACAGCTTGCGGCCGAATGCGGCCGTGCGGAGGCGGTTAAGCTGCTGGCGGCGACCGGCGCCGACCTGAACACCCTGGATCGCAAGGGTCGCACTCCGCTCCATCGCGCAACGTATGAAGGACACGCCGAGGCCGCGGAAGCACTGCTCGCCGCGGGCGCGGACACGACCGTGCTGAACAGGAACGGAAAAACCGCCTTCGAAATCGCCCGGAAGGGCGCTTCCTTTCTCAAGAAACGAACCTGATGTCCGACTACCCCGAGGTGCAGCCATGAACGTCCTGCTCAGGATGAATCTGATCGAAACCCTCGTCGACGAAATCCGCCGGGTCGACGAGAAGGTACGGGTGATAAGGGTGGATTCGGAAGAGGAAGCGCTGGCCGTCATGCCGGAGATCGAAGTGGTCTGCGGCGAGATCACCCGGGCCCTCTTCGCGCGGAGGAAGAAGCTCGCCTGGATCCAGAGCTGGGGCGCCGGAGTGGACGGACTGCTCTATCCCGAACTGGTGGAAAGCGACGTGGTGCTGTGCAGCGCGAAGGGCTTTGTCGGCGTGCACCTGGCCGACCACGGCATGGCGCTGCTGCTCGCGCTGACCCGGGGAATCCACACCGCGCTCCGCAATCCGGGCTGGGAACCGCGCTGGCCCATCCGCGACGCATCGTGGGAACTGGTGGACCGGACCATGGGCATCGTCGGACTGGGCGGAACCGGCCGTGAACTGGCCAGACGGGCGGCCGCCTTCGGCATGCGCGTCGTCGCCGTGGATCCGGAGGAAGTGGAAGTGCCGCCCGAGGTAGTGGCCTGCTGGGACATGGACAGGTTCCACGCGCTCCTGGAACAGTCGGACGTCGTGGCCGTATGCGCGCCGTTGACGGCGGAGACGGAGGGGTTGTTCGACCGGGACGCCTTCGCCCGCATGCCGGACCACGCGCTGTTGATCAACGTCACCAGGGGCAGGATCGTCGACGAAGCAGCCCTGCTGGATGCGCTGGAAGGCAACCTGATCGGCGGCGCGGGCCTGGACGTGGTACCGCAGGAACCGCTGCCCGAAGATCACCCGCTGTGGAAGATGGACAACGTGGTCATCACACCCCATACGGCCGGGGGTTCTCCCAACCGGGACGGCCGGTGCGTGGCCCTGTTCTGCGAGAACCTGCGCCGGCACCTGGATGGTCTGCCGCTTACGAGCGTGATCGACAAGCGCAAGGGGTACTGAGTACGGGTGGCGTGGGAGCGCCGGCCGGGGAAACTGGGCGGCCGCGTCCGGTAATCTTGCCGCCTGCTCAGTGGCGGTGTTCCACCCCGTGGTCGTGCGCGGTGTGGTAATGGTGGGCGAGCAGATCCGCGCCGAAATCGTTCGTAGGATTGCGCCAGACCGTGTGCACGTGGTTGGCGTCGTTCTGCACGTTGTCGTATTCCACCAGGAACCGTCCTCCCTGCAGACGGTAGTAGTGGGGCTGCCGGACTTCCAGGCCGCCCGCCCAGGCCAGATGGACGTCGCCCACGCCGTGCTTCCGCAGCAGATCGGATTCGATCTCGGCGACGGCGTCGGGCATGCGGTGAATGTACTCTCCGATGAGGGCCTCCAGCATCTCCCGCTGCCCGTCGTTCATGCCTGCGCCGGCGAGGCCGCGGGGCGTTTCCGTGTACCGCACCGCGTCATAGGGCACGTCCGTTCGGGCCAGCCGGTCCGGTTTCTCCCCGTTTTCCTCTATATAGCGCTGGTTCACCGTGACGATGTCTCCCGGCGGAACCGCCGCGATCAATGCGCTGTGCCGCTGTCCCTCGTCCAGATCGCGCACCAGTTCCCGCGCCAGGTCTTCCACGTTGCCCAGGGGCCGGAGCGAACTGACGCCGTTGAGCGCGGCCGATGCCGGATTCGCCCCGAAGAAGAAGGGCGTGGGTGCGACGATCCGTCCCCCGGCGATGGTATAGTTGATGGAAACGTGGTGCCCCTCGAACTTCCATCCCCAGGGATCCCGGTCCGAAGGCGTGCCGAATATGGACACGTAGTAGTCGGAAGGATCCCGCCAGTTACCCGAAGACCAGCCCTCCCGGGCATCGAGCGTCGCTTCCAGGCCCATGATGGTCGTCGTGGTGGCGTATCCCGTGCCGCTCAGTCCCGAGGCCACGAGCTGTAGGGCCCGGCGCCGCTGTGCCCGGTCCATCTCCCCGAGCGGAAGGCCCTTTCTTGCCAGAGGCACGTAGTCCCAGAAGGTGCGCGAATCGTCGTCTTCAAAGGGGAAGAGCGCTTTCGCCCGTTGGTCCGGAGCCAGGTCGGCCGTGAAGCTGGCGGCCGCTTCTCCCATCCGTTGAACCAGACCCCGGATGTGCGCGCTGGTCAGTAATCCGTTATGGTCGTCACTCATTTTGGTCTCCGATTTGGTCTCCGAACGGGACGTAGACTCATATTGTGGCGATCCGCATCACTTCAACTCCGTATCACTTCAGATCCGGAAAACGCAGGAACCGCTTGGCCGTACCGCCCATGATCGCCTCGTATTCGTGGGGCTTGATGTCGGGCATGATCTCCTCGATCAGTTTCGCCAGCTTGTCATATCCCGGTTCCTCGTAGATCCACGGGAAGTCCGTCGCCCACATGAGCCGGTCGGCCCCGAAGCTGCCCAGGAAGTTCCTGTGCCATCCCGCCAGGTCGGGGTAGGGGTACGGTTCTTTGCTGAAGGCGTAGTGCCCGGACAGGTGCATCGTCACGTTCTCGTAGGTGCTCAGCCGGTGCGTGGTGTGGAATGCGGGATTGTACGGCACGATGTCGATCTGCGGTCGTCCCCACTGGTCCGTCCGGCCCTTGCCCAGGCCCGGGCAGATGCCCAGGTGGTTGATGACGACGCGAACCTGGGGGAAGGCGTCGACGAGCCAGGCGATCAGGTGGGCATCCGCCGCCCGCACGTACAGCCAGAGGACGAGGTCCTTCTCCGCCGCATACCGCCAGATGGGATAGGTCGTGAACGTGCGCACGTCCACGGCATCGAAGGGATCCGGGGGGCCGCCGACCGTACCGAGGCGAAAACCCACGATCCCCGTTCCGTCCGTCAGCCGGTCCATGTGATCTTCCGGCGCGCCGTAGGCCGATTCAGGAATGAGCCCGATGCCCAGAAAGCGATCGGGATAGGCTCTAAGGCAGTGAAGCAGGTAGGCGTGCTGCGCCACGCTTGTTCCGCCGATCTGCACCAGCATGGCCTGGTCGATGTTACTGGCGGCCATGTAGGTCATCAGCTTCTCGACCGTTTCCTCCCGTTCCGGCGGCGTGCTGCCGCCCGTTTCCCGGGGAAATTCGCGGGTCACCTTCGCGAACACGTGACCGTGGGCATCGATACGGGGCATGCGGTTCCCTGTCTATTCCATCCCGAACAGCCGGCGCCGGTCCGGCGTGTTCAGCGATGGGGCGATATGGGCGTACCGGCCGGGATCTATCTTCCCCGGCGTACGCTTTTCGTAGGTGAGGATGATCGACTTCCGGGGGATTCCGGTGTGGTTTTCCATGGCCACGTGCCACCCATAGGTATTGAACATGATGGCCGTGCCCGCCTTGCCCGGAAACCGCTTGTGGCCCGGCATGGCTTCGAGGTTCTTTACGCGGGGATAGGGCCCTGTGCCGGGCCGGTGGCTGCCCGGTACGAAGGCGAATTCCCCGCCGCCGCGCTCGACGTCGTTCACGTAGACCTGCACCTTGATGTGGAGGGGGTGGTCCGGGGGCACGTCCGGATGCCATCCCGTGTAACCCATGGGCCAGATCGGCGCCGTGCGGACCTGTTCGCCGATGAAGATCATGTCGTCCCCGGTAAAGGCCCTGACGTATTCGAAGTAACGTGGCCGGTCGAGGATGTCGATGAAGACCTCGTCCTTTACCAGCACGTCCGGTATGTCGTAATAGGTCGCGGCGTGCTCACCCCGGGCGATCCTGTCCAGCCACGCCGCTTTGCCGGCGGCGGCCCAGTGGTCGAAGGCTTTCTGGAGGCGGTCCAGCATCTCGCCACGGATCGCGTCCTCGAAGACGAGATACCCCTGTTCTTCCCACTGTTTTCGTTCCGCCGGCGTGGGACCGGAATCCACGGCCATACGGGTCTTCTTTCTTTTTGATTGAGATGGTGGCGCTGGTATAGTCGGGAATCAACAGCAACGGTCAGGCGCTGTCAAGCGCGACGGCGCGCGACGAGCCGGACCGGGCCATTTCCTCCTTGCCCCGTCCTTCCGCCCCGGTCTATCTTTGGCCCTGTGGAAACGAATGTCCAGGAAAGGAGCGGCGCGTGAAGATCGAGGCCGTGGAATCCCTCGCGATCCCCGAGTTGAAAGTGATTCGCTTCGCCCGCTTCAGGGATGACCGGGGGTATTTCACCGAATCTTACCGGTTGGGCGATCTCTCCCGCCACCCGGAGACGGGTTTTCTCCAAGACGTCCGTTTTCTACAGATTAACGAGAGTTTCTCCCGCGCCGGCGTGGTCCGAGGCCTTCATTTCCAGTGGGCTCCACGCATGGGAAAGCTGGTCCGCGCCATCCGGGGCCGCGTCGTGGACCTGGCCCTCGATATCCGTCTGGGTTCGCCTACACTGGGGAAGATCGCGGTCCGGGACATCTCGGCGGACCCCCGCTCGGATCACGGTGCGTGGATCTGGGTGCCGCCGGGTTTTGCCCACGGCTTCTTCTGTTCCACCGACTGTATCCTGGAGTACCTGTGCAGCGGGGAGTACAGTCCGGAGAACGAGGCCGGTATCTCGCCGCTGGCACCTGACCTCGACTGGTCGCTTTGCGATCGCCCGTTGAAGCGCGCGTTCGACGAGATCGTCGCGGGAGAAGTCATCCTGTCCGAGAAGGACCGGAAAGCGTTTACCCTGAGCGGCTGGCTCGCGGATGAACGGTCCGCGAATTTTACGTACTGAACGTGCAACGCTATCGTCGTGCAGCATTACCGCGGCGCAGTGCATACTTCTATAGAATGGGAGAACCTCTATGACATCGGATCATCCGTCGCTCTGGTCAGACATCCGCGGACTCGTCTTCTTCGGCTGGGTCGTCGCGGCGACGCGCCTGCTACTGGATTTCGTCGCGCCTGAACAGTCCATGTTCATCGGCGTGTACTTCCTGATGCCCCTGGCGTACCTGTACTACGGCTTGAAAGGCAGGTGGGACCACCTGCGCTGGCGGCGGGTGGCGGGGTCGCTCATCGTGGTCGTGTTCCTGGTCTGGTTCATCCCGAACCTGATATCGTACAGCACCGCGTTTTTCGTCGGCCTGGAGCACGGCCGGTTCTCGCCGGCAAACTCCGGGCGGGTACTCGATTACGAGGGGCCGCTTATGACGATACTGAACGGCGGCATGGTCGCGGGGGGCACCTTACTCGCGGGATCGGTATGGAGCGTGTCGTTGGGCACACTCTTCATCTGGCTGCCCGGGGCGATGCGCCGGCGTCAGGCTCGAATCGGATAATCGGGATCGTCCGGACCGATGCCGTGTGTGAAGTCACGCATCGCGGACAGCAATATCGAACCGCGTTCTTGACGCACCGTCAGAACCCGAGTTCCCGCAAATACGCCAGCGTCCGCTTCGCGATAGGGAAAGGTTTGTCGAACGGCGCCGGATACATGTCCTGTTCCACGATGGCGTAACCGTCGTAGTCGATCCGCTTAAGCAGCCCAAGCAAAGCCGGAAAGTCGACCGCACCCGCCGAAGGTTCGCAGAACATGTCCATGGCCACCGCGTCGGCAAAGGGAATGTTCTCGGCCTCCACCTTCCGCTGTTTCTCCAAATCCACGCTCTTGAGATGGAGGTAGGGGATCCGGTCGCGGTGCTTATCGAGAAACGCCACCGGATCTCCACCGCGGTAGGCATGGTGGCCCACGTCGAAACACAGCGACACCCGCCCGGGGTCGGTATCTTCCAGGAAACGCTCGATCTGCTCCTCGTATTCGACGTGGGTCTCGGCGTGAGGGTGGAACACGAGATGGAGACCGTAGGAATCTCGGGCGAGATCGGCCACGCGGTGCGTCGTGTCGACGAGCCGTCGCCAGTGCTCGTCGTCCAGGGTCCGGGGCTCGATCAATGCGCCGGTGAACAGATCGGAGTAGGTGCCGTCGATCAGGACGAGAAAGCCGGCGCCGGTGGCGGCCAGCAGTTCTCCCGCGCCCACCACCTGCTGCTCCAGTTCGGGCCAGCGGTCCGGATCCTCGAGGTTCCCCATGGCAAAGGCGCTGGTCACCTTCAGGTTACGCGCCGCTAGTTCCCGCCGCAGCCGGTCGATCTCCGTGGGCAGGTAACCGTAGGGTCCCAGCTCGATCCACTCGTAACCGGCTTCGGCCACCTCGTCCATGAACCGCTGCCACGGGGTCTGCCGTGGGTCGTTGGGAAACCAGACGCCCCAGGAATCCGGTGCGCTGCCGATGCGGATGTTCACGGAATCCTCCTCCGGCTAGTAGTGAAACCGCTGGCTCGTGCGCCGTTCGGCCTCGTAGCCCTCGCGCAGCTTCCGCGTCATGGGATCGTTGGTCGCCTCGGCGGACGCGATGTCCCACCACACGTCCGAAGGCGGCAGGTAGCGGTGTTTCTCGGTCTCGCACACGATCACGCAGGCCCGTGTTTCCGATCGGGCCTCCCTGAGCGCCTTTCGCAGCTCATCCGGTGACTTCACGTGCCACGCCCGCGCGCCGAAACTCTGGGCGTTGGCCGCGAAATCAATCTCCAGGTACGCCCCTTCGAGACGGTCCGAACCGGTGTCCCGTCCGCGGAACTCGTTGCCGAAAGACCGGCCCGCCCGCGCCATCTGCAGGGCCCGGATGATCTGGTAACCGTGGTTCTCCGAGATGACGACGGTCACCTTGAGGCCTTCCTGCATGGCGGTCATGAGTTCGGTGGGATTCATCAGGTAGGTCCCGTCGCCGATGTAGACGTAGATCTCGTCGTGTTTCCCGGCCATCCGGGTGCCCAGTCCGGCCGGCAGTTCCCAGCCCATGCACGAATAACCGAATTCCAGGAAGCAGGCCGCGCCGCCCGTGACGTCCCAGAGCCGGTGCAGGTCGCCCGGCGGGCTGCCGGCGGCGGCGATGACGCAGTCGCCCTCCCGGGCTTCGCCGTTCAGGACCTGGATGAGTCGGGCCTGGCTCATGGCCTCGCCGGGATGATCGACGTACACCTCTTCTTCCAGCGATTTATCGTAGGCGTCCATGTGGCGCTGGACCGCTGTACGGTAGGACGCACTGGCCCGGATGCCGGCCTCCCGTGCGGCTTCGGTCAGGGCGGTCAGCGCTTCGCGGGCGTCGGCCGTGACCGGCAGGGCGCCCTGCTTGAAGGCGTCGTGTCCGGCCACGTTGATGCCGATGAACCGGACGTCCGGATGGGTAAAAGCCGACTGCGAGCCCGTGGAGAAATCGGTCAGCCGCGTTCCCACGGCGATGACCAGGTCGGCCTCGGCGGCGATTTTGGCGCCCGCGGGCGTGCCGGTCACGCCGAACCCGCCGATCACCCAGTCCGAGGATTCGCGCATGGCGCCTTTGCCCCCGAAGGTCTCTCCCACGGGGATGCCGCAGGTCTCTGCGAAGGCAGCGAGAGCGTCCCAGGCTTCCGAGTAGTGGACGCCGCCGCCCGCGATGATCATCGGCCGCTTCGCCTTCTTGAGCAGTTCGATCGCCTCCGCGATCCGCGCTTTCGTCGGCGGCCTGCGCTCCACGCGCCAGATCCGTTTCTCGAAGAAGTGGGCCGGATAGTCGTAGGCGTGGGCCTGCACGTCCTGGGGTAGCGAAATCGTCACCGCGCCCGTATCCGCCGGATCGGTGAGCACGCGCATGGCCTCCGGCAGGGCGGTCAGCAGTTGTTCGGGCCGGTTGATCCGGTCGAAGAAACGGCTGACCGGGCGGAAACAGTCGTTGACGCTCACCTCGGCGGACACCGGGTGCTCGAGTTCCTGCAGCACCGGGCCCTGGTACCGGGTGGCGTAGTAGTCGGACGGCAGCAGGAGCACGGGCAGGCGGTTGATCGTGGCCGTGGCCGCGCCGGACAGCATGTTGGTCGAACCCGGGCCTATGGATGCCGTGCACGCGATGGTGGCCATGCGGTGGTTCACCTTGGCGTAACCCGAGGCCGTGTGCACCATGGACTGCTCGTTGCAGGGCTGGTGGTAGGTCAGGTCCTGTCCGTACTCGAAAAGGGCCTGGCCCAGTCCGGCCACGTTCCCATGGCCGAATATGCCGAATATGGCGGGGATGAATCGACGCTCCGCGCCGTCGCGCTCGCTGTACTGCACGGACAGGTACTTGACCACCGCCTGCGCCGTGGTGAGGCGGACCTTATCGTGGGGGTATGCCATGGTCTGCTCCTTCGATAACGCGGCGCGGGCCGGAAGGCAATCCATGGCCGGCGCCAGGTAACTCAGCCGATTTCCTGCACCGTTTCCCAGCGATCGGACGACCAGGAACGCTCCACCGCGGCCAGCACCTCGGCCACGGCCCGGGCTTCATTGAAGCCGGGCTCGCCCTGCCTGCCGGCCGAAATGGACTGCAGAAAGTGAAAGGTCTCGATCGCCTTGAGGTCGTCGTATCCGAGTCCCACGGCCGGCCCGGGGTTGAAGTGGACATGTCCCGGATAGGCCGGCCCGCTCTGCAGGGTGACGAACCCGTCGTGCGGTCCGCCTGCCGTATACAATTGCAATTCGTTCATGCGTTCGAAGTCCCACCGGATCGCGCCTTTCGTGCCGTGGATCTCGAAAGCCATCTGGCATTTCGTTCCCTGGATCACGCGGCAGACTTCGAAAGTCCCCCGGGCGCCGTGCTCGAACTCCACCAGCGCCCCGGCGTAGTCTTCGTTGGTCACGGGTTCGCGCTGCCCGCCGGTCCCGACGGAGAAGTGGGTTCCTTCGCCGGCCGGCGCGACGGGCCGGTCTTCGATGATCGTCGTCTTCTGGCCGATTACGCGCCTGATGGGTCCCGCGAGCATGTGGGCCATGTCGGTGACGTGGGACATGAGGTCGCCCAGCGCCCCGCTCCCGGCGTCCTCTCTTCGGAAGCGCCACGAAAGCACGCCGTCGGGATGGCTCGCGTACCCCGCGAAGAACCGGCCGCGGTAGTGGGTGATGTCGCCCAGCACGCCGTCGGCGACAAGCGTGCGCGTATGCTGAACCAGCGGCGCCCAGCGGTAGTTGTAACCCACCCAGGTCAGCACGCCGGCTTCGGCGGCCGTCCGGGAGATTTCGGCCGTTTCACCGGGAGAGCGGCCCACGGGTTTCTCACAGAAGATATGCTTGCCCGCCGCTGCGGCGGCACGGACCATGTCCAGGTGGAGATGATTCGGCGCGGTGATGTTGACCACGGACACATCGGGGTCGTCCATGACTTTACGCCAGTCCGTCGTGGTCCGGGTGAATCCCAGCATGTTCCGGGCCTGCGCGCACCGTTCCGCCACGTCGTCGGCGCAGAGGACCAGATCCGGTATCAGCCCGCTTTCCGGGAAACGCTGCCGGACCTGGTGGTAGGCGCGGCCATGGACCATGCCCATCCAGCCCATACCGATGATGCCTATGCCGATTTTCGAGGCCATGCTTCAGGTCAACCTAAGGCGTCGATCAGTTGACTGACGCCGAGATACAAGAAGAGGACCAGAGCGAGGACGAGGAGCACGTTCAGCAACCACCCCGTTTTCAAGTCTCCGACCCAGGCCCGTTTCGAGTTCATGTACAGCAGGGTGCCGGCCAGGAACGGCATGAAGAAGGCGCCGACCACCGTGTAGATGATGACGATGGACACCGGCCGGTCGAAAAGCAGCAGGACCATGGTCGGAAAGGTCAGGAACAGGAGGAATCCGCGGTAGTACCGGGAGTCGGTCCGGACCATGGCCTCGCGGGCCTCGCTGGTCGCTTTTTTGAACAGCGCCATGAAATCGGCGAACAGGTAGGGGATGCCCTGCCAGACGCCCAGCACCGAGGTGATGACCGCGGCCCAGAAACCCAGGTAGAGGGACCACCGGCCGAAGGGTCCCAGCGCCGCTTCCAGCCGGTCCGCCATGCCCAGGACGATTTCGATGCCCACGGCCTCGGGACGGACCTGTGCCCCGAGGATCATGACGGCTATGCCGAAGAATCCCGTCAGGAGATAGGCGCCGCCGAGATCGATCCGTATGCCCTTGAGCCACTCGCCGCCGTTGCGCCCGGCCTCACGGATCCAGTACCCGTAGCACATGACCGACAGGCTGCCGCCCACGCCGCCCAGGACGCTCAGTACGGCGACCACCGAACCCGATGGCGCAGTCGGCAGGGCGATGCCGCGCACGATGTCGCCGAGGTCGGGGCGAAGGGCCCAGGCGCTGATCAGGAAACTCACGAACATCAGGCCGACGAGCACCTTCATGACGGTCAGGAAGAACCCGAAACGGCCCGCCCAGACCATGACGCACGCGGCCAGGGCGTGAATGATTCCCCATTGTGCGACCGAAAGCGCCGGGAAAACCGTATGGCCGGCAATCCCGGAGGCCGATAACAGCCCCCCGCCGACCAGGAAGGACCAGATGAGGAGATAGAGCAGGAAGAAATACTGTACGGGCCTGCCGAGGCGTTCCACCCAGCCTTCCAGGAGCGTGGTGCCCGTCGCGAGCTGCCAGCGTCCGACCCCTTCGTTCAGGGCGAACTTGAGCACGGCGCCCCAGACGAGGGCCCACAGCAGCACCGTGCCGAATTTCGCGCCGGCGTTGGTGGCCGAAATCATGTCCCCGGCGCCGACGCCCGTGGCCGCGACGGCGATCCCCGGTCCCATCAGGGCGAGCATCTGGAAGAAGTTCAGTTTCAAATCTCGTCCCGCATCATTTCGTCCAGGTACCGCTTGCCGGACAGGATCGCGTTGAAGGGATCGGCGCCCGTGGCCAGTTCGATGCTGATGTACCCGTCGAAGCCACCGTCCCGCATGATCCGTAGTGCCCGCCGGTAGTCGATCATGCCCTCGCCGAGAGGCGCGTTGATGTGCTGGGCGCGGTCTTCTTCCTGGAAGTAGATCCGCTGTATGTTCTTGACGTGCCAGAAGTTGGTGTGCGGCGCGAGCATGCGGCACACATCGTCCCAGCCGCCCTGCGGCGTCGCGTAGGCGAAGTAGAAATTGCCGAGGTCCGGATTCGCTTTGATCAGGGGATGGCCGACGAGGTCGATCAGTCGCAGCATGCCTTCAGGGGTGTCCACGATACTGTTCTGGTGGAGTTCCAGCGTCAGTTCGGTGCCCTCCGCTTCGGCTTCCCGCGCCATCGACCGCAGCACGCCGGCGGCTTCTTCGTAATCCTCATCCCGTGCCCGCATGCTGCTGCCCACGGGATCCGATTGCCCCCGGAGATCCTGTTCGCGCACGCCCACTTCCCAGGGTTGCGGCGAGATGGACATGTTGACCAGCGGTGCGCCCGAGAGCTGAGCTGCCTTCACCGCACGGGACAACAATCCCCGGTTCGTCGCACGGACCTCCTCGGGCGCCGGCCAGGTGATGATCTTCCGGAGCACGGTCAACCCGCCGATTTCCAGTCCATGGCCACGCGCCTCTTCGCCCAACTCGACCAGCGCGTCGTCCGGCGCTTCGTAGAAATTAAACCAGGTCTCGCCCAGGTCGATCCCGTCGAACCCGTGGCGCACGAGCCAGTCCCATACGTGTTTTCGCTCTTCGGCCAGGGGATAACCCCGTTCCGCGGCTTCGGGTGAACGATAACCGCTCAGCGTGAGGGTACAGAAGACGATTTTCATGATGGGTTGGCCCGCATGTAGGCGTGTACGATGTCGCGGCACAGGGCGTGATCCTGCCGGGCGCCGTACCCGTCGGTGATAGGTTGTTTCCCGTTTACGACGCAATCGTGAAAATGGATCAGCTCAAGCTTGAAGGCATTCTGCTTGTTGACGACGAGTTCCTTCTTCCAGGGCTGTTCGCCGTCCATGCCCATCACCGTAACGGGCGACGGCAGTCCCCGGTCGAACCCCGTGGGGAAGCGGATGCCCACGCGCCGTCCCGCGCCGAAGACTTCCAGGGTCTCCCGAAAATCGTGCAGCTCGGGCAGCCTGGTCCAGGTCGCCACGCACCGCGCGTCGTTTTCGTAGGCAAGCACCGTGGTTACGCTCGACCCGCCGCGCCAGACTTCGGCGCTGACCACCCGGTCCGGCGGACCGAAAAGGCCCCGCAGGCTGCTGATGTCGTGGATCATGCTGCCCGACAGGGCGAAGAAGATACTTTGTGCGGCCCCCGGCACGTCGCCGATGGCATCCCGGATGGCCTGTTCCCGCCGGGCGGCCGTGCGCTCGACCACCTCGCCCGGGATATCGTCGAAGGCGTACAGCGTGTATTCACTCAGGTGACGGTCGTTACCGCAGTGGAGGTGGTTGGCCTGGATGAAGCGGATATCGGGCATGGCATGGACTTCTTTGCGTGCGAACTGGTACCCCGGGTCGTGCTGCTTCATGTACCCCACCATCAGCGTCTTGCCCGAAGCCTCGGCGGCCCCGACAATGCGGTCCGCTTCCCCGATTGAAAAACACATGGGCTTTTCGATGAAGACGTGCTTTCCCGCTTCCAGCGCGGCGACGGCGACCTCGGTCTTGGGATCGGCGAAGCAGAGCAGCACGGCGTCCAGGTCGAGCGCGAGGAGATCCTCGTGGCCCGTGACGCGGCTGCGCTCCGGCACGTGGTACATCTCGCCGATGAAGTCGACGAGTTTCGCGGACGCGTCGCAGAGTCCGGCCAGTTCGTAGCGGTCACGGAGCTCGGCGATATGGGGCAGATGCTGGATCTGGGCGATCGCGCCGCAGCCGATCACACCGATCCTGATGCGGTCCATGGATAAGCCTTTCCGGCAATCGATGCCTTTTCGGCAATCGATGCCTGGAATAGATACTACAGATGGGGAAGTCGAAGAAGAGTATCCGCCCGGGGGGATTAGAACCCCCGACAAGAGACCGATATACCCATTGAACGGTATGATGTCAACGAAATCAAGGCGGTTTTAAACCCAATGCTACGCTATGTTAAACCTCGCGCGAAGCGTTTCGTCAATCATCTCGGAAAACACGCGTTCGAACCTTTCGCGAACTTCCAATGTCGCCAGGCAACGTATCGGGATTGCTGGTCGACCATCGAGACGCCGGTCAAGTTCTACGCCCGTGATCTGGTTGATCTCGTTCCAGATCCGGTCACGCGCCTCCGACTGATCAAAGGGAGGTTTCATGTACTGAAACTGTACGTATACATTTCCGCGTGTTGTAAGGCTGAATGTCCATTGCACGTCGTCCGGATAGTTCAGGTCTAGCTGGAACCACATCTGCGGGTCTGCCACACGGGAAGAAATATCGAACCGGTCGTAGGAAGCCAATCTGCGCTCGCCACGTCTTAACGTCTCGTGTTTTCGAATCGCCCAGTTGATCAGTTCTTCTGCGATGCGGGCGCTTTCCGGACCGGACCGAGCCGCCATTTCCTCGACAAAGGAATCGGGATCGACTATTCGGGGTCGCTCATCGGGAACGACGTTGAAATCCGCCACGATCGGGGCATGGTCGCTCAGCTCGCCGAATACCTCGTGGTCGAGCCGGATACGCGTACAGTGTTTTGCCAGATCCGGGGTTGCGTATAGCCAGTCGAGTTGCGTGCCTTGGTTGCCTCCCCAGGTATAGGTGTGCAGATGGAAACATTCCTCTTCGGCACATAGACATCCTGGGATGGGTGGGGGACGGTTGGGTGCGACTTTGGCGAGATTCACCAGGCCGAGGGATTCGACTGCATTCAGAATAGCCCGCCACCTGGGTAGTACAGTTGCGTCACCGCGTATCGCGTCCGTAACGTTGAAGTCTCCCCCAAGGACGACGCGCTTGCCATCGCTCGAGTCGAAGAGAGGAATCAGATCGGCCACGATGCGAAACATCGTCGTTTACGCGTAGACATTTATGGCGCCGTACACGCTGATACACGTGATGGGTCCGATGCCCGGAAAATCCACCCGGGCAACTATCATGGTTCCCGGGTTGGAACCCAACATGCTGAATCTTCTGGAACTATATCTTGAACGTACTGCGTCTATTTCCTCCAATTCGAGGTCCGCGGCATCGGAGAACGCCACGACTGCCGAACCCCACGGACGGTTTCCGGCGAGTTCCCTGTGCACAAAGCGTGTCCGCGGCAAGCCTGTCGGAACTCCGCTTTCCTGGAGCAGCATGATATCCGCACCGACCTTCGAACCAAGGTATGTCCAAGCGTCCCTACGTTGTTGCACAGTCCGCTTCCAATGGTCCATGTTCCAGGTGCCGATGGAAACTGTTTTTCCCTGTGGAGGACTTTCAATATTTGGATTAGGATCTTCCATGAAATGGTCTGGATTTAATAGGATGACTTGAGTGGATCTTTCAAAGGGAATCGGAATTATACGTTTTTGGACTTGAGAAGATTGTCAACGCCTTGTGCATTTGAAAACGTGGCTCGGTTTAACCGTTCCGCCGTTCGAACCTCGAAAGTTATAAAATCTGCCTGTTCCTTCGGCATTGATCACAATGGCGTAATCATAACCGCCGTTTCCCCACCCCCAATCCCATCGGCGTTCAATACCTTGGATTGTAAACTGGGTACTTGCGTTGATTCCGTTGAAATCCACCGTGCCGCTCGTGCCATACTGATCGACGGTCAATGTTCCCAACTTACTCCGGCCTAAGTAGTCGAAGCATTCCCACCGTTCGGTATTTGTGTCGCGACTAGATGGATGGCTCTGGGTCTCCGTACCACGTCCAGATGGACTGTCTGGTAACGGTGGAATCAATGGCCAACAACCGCCTACTGCTACGAGAAGCACAATCCCAAAAATGATCGAACGGGCCATATTCAGTCACTCCATGTTTAAAACTTAAACGACTGTTGCAGGTGGTCATCCCGATACTGGACACGTGCGGGCGTGCGGAATAGGCGCTTCTCTTCAACGATCTCTTGAACTATGAGTAAATTGCACCCGTTCGCATGTTCGCCTTTGTAGTGCCACAATCCGGCTTCGCTGGCCGCTTCTCACATGGCTTTTGTAGCTTCTTTCAGAGATATAAACCGGCAAGGTGTGCGAACTCATCCACAGACCGAGTACCTTCAAGGGAATTTAGTGTTCTACCAAGCTGAGCAATTTGTAACGCAACGTTCAGTTGCGCTCACTGGCATGTATTGCTTCCGAACCAGAAGATAGATCGCCTTTGGTGCGAATCCAAGCCACTATTGCCTCCTAGAGAACGTCCGAATCCAATACTCTGTACCTTTTTTGACAAAGGGGCTTGACAAATCTCCAAATGTGTACTATATATGACATATGACACATTTTGGTAAACACATCCGTTCCCGCCGCGAAGACCTGCGGAAGCAAGAAAGGCGGTTCTCCCTGCGCCAGGTGGCGCAGCGCATCGAGGTCGAGCCGGCCTACCTGAGCAAGATCGAACGTGGCAACGTGGCGCCGCCCTCAGAGGCCACGACGCTAAAGCTGGCACGGGATCTGGGCGAAGACCCGGACGTACTGCTGGCCCTGGCGGGCAAGGTGTCGAGCGATCTGCAGGAGATCATCCGCAAGCGGCCGAAGCTGTTCGCGGACTTGATCCGAAAGATGAAGGAGGCGCCCGATCACGCCATCCTCAGGATAGTTCGCGAAGTGCGGGACGGTGAATGGTAAGAGGAGGGAAGTGATGATTTACCTTGAGCACGACCAGCTGGAAATACGATGCCCGGAAGTCCACGACCGTGCCCGGTGTTCGATCTCGTTTCAGCGTACGCTGCGCATCCCGGACGATGGGCAGGATCATCCTTTGCCCCCGGGCCTGGGCTGTTTTCCCCTGCGCCACCTGGACGACTACGCGGATCGCCTGCCGGACGAGTGGGTCCGCAGGGGTGGTGTGATCATGCCGATGTTCCAGGCCGAGGCGATGTGGCTGAACTTCGGCGGTTTCAGTGCTTATCCCTTCGCGTTGAAGATCGCGACCGGAAAGGTCTGCGCGATCACAGGCGAGCACTGGATAAACTATCTGAATACCGATCCGCAGGACTACCTGGTATTGCCCGAACAGCCGTGGCTCGATGGGTACTGCGTAGAAAAAGGCGTGATCCGCCAGTTTGTGGCCATGCCCTTGGGTAAGGGGTACACGGTCGAGGAGCAGGTGCGCGGCCAGGCGCAACACGGTGGCCTTCAGATAACGGCCTATCCCATGAAGGCGGAGCGCTATGAAGCGATGCGGAACAGACTATACGGAGAGATGGATGCGGCGCCGATGGCGATACAAAGTCCCCAGGAAGAAGGCATGGGCCTGGCGCCCGGCGGGCGGATGCGACAGGAAATCTACGAGGACGACTACGGCCTGGATGCCTGGGACCAGCGACATCCCGTTCGGTGTTTCGTTACCATCGCCAATTCGGCCCAGTGGATGGCAATGACCGGTGAGCGTCCACCCATAGAACCGCCTACGGCCCCGCAATACACCGAAGCCGGACTGCCCTGGTACGACTATTACGACGCCGATCACGAAGCCGTTTCGGGCAGCGAAATCCTGAAGTCGGTGAAGAGTGTGGCACAAACCGGCAAGGAGAAAGGCGAAACGGCGCTGCCGGACAACAAATCGATCAACGGTACCCGGGTCGTATCTCTGCGGGACACCAGAAAACGCAAGGTCAGGGAGTGTTCGGTGAGCGAATCGCAGGATTCGTGAAGCCCGGTGTACTCAGGAGGGGACGCTCTCTTCGCTTGCTAAAACGTTGCCCAGCGACTTCATTTCTTGATTCAAGCGGTTCAGCGGTTCCGAGAACGCCTCCTCCAGCTTAATCATATATTCACACAGCCACTCAGTCATCGTTGGCCAGTTGGCGTCGTCATAGCCATCGAATTGGTGCTGATAGCAAATTCTACATGCCTTCCTGTCATCTAACCTCTGCCAATCCAGTTCAGCTCCGAAACGCGCTTCGATCTCCTGTCTATCCTGTTTAAGCTGGTCAAATATCCATTTGTTCTCTTCCGCTTGCGTGCGAGACAGGTAAATCTCCACACGTGCTAGGTTTTTTCCAAATATCATGTGGTATCCACAACCTGACACGCCTGTTGCGCTCGCCAGCCAATGGTCTCTCGATGGACTGATATTGTCGTACCGGGAAATGCCACGGGCGCGGAGTTCCTCTAACGTTTTCGTCCAAAACGCCTGACGCAATTCATGGCGTCGCGATTGCGTGCGTTGACTGGATTTCTCCTCTGATTCCTTGTCGGCCATCCCGATCATGTAATCCGCCGCTTCAGGTGTTGGGATAATCTGCTGCAGGTCGATCAGAATCTCCTCACTGAAACTGTAAGGCATCACCCTGAAACACTGTGCCTGGACCCCGTGTCCGATCAGCCAGAGAACTGTAGATGTGACTTCCTTGCGAAAGTTCGCTGCGACCAGCATCAACCTCTGGTCATTACCCGCATTCAGTACAGAGTCGTCGAGATCTTCAACACCGAGGAACTCGCAAAGGTTAGGTACCGCATTCTCACCATTGAACCAGCGATCGAGATACTTCTGATAGATATCGACGATCTCCGCTTTCTTCAAACTGGAGCAGTACGCAACGTACTTGAGTGCCTGCCATACGACATCTCGGCCTGAATCGTCGAGTTTATTCTCAATGACCACCACCCGGCCTTCCTTGTCGAGCGCCAGGAGATCAAGGCGTTCGCGGGTATCCTCGAAGCCATCGAATTCTTTCTGGATAATCAGGAGTTCCTCACCTAACGCCTCGGGAGTTTTCACTAACCATTCCTGAAGGTGCTCGCGCTCATTCAGATTCAGATCGCTGAACCGCCGTTCGTCAAGCTGGACGAGGCGATTATCTGTGAGATCTACCTTGAACATCAGCGGGTCTCCTGAGGTAGAACGTCCAGGTTGATTCCAGTTTCCATTCCTGTTGCAGGATTTGCCTTAGGCTGAACACTCAGATCCATGGTATTTAAGATGAACCAACTCAGTTCGGGAATGGCATACGGCGGGTCGACGGCGAGGACGGTATACCCCAGGCAGGATTCGAACCTGCGACCCTCGGATTAGAAGTCCGATGCTCTGTCCAACTGAGCTACTGGGGCGCACCACCCTCAATATACGGGATCGGGGGTTGCTGTCAACACGAGAGTGGGACGGCCTCGGGTCGACTTTTTGCGGTAGAAAACGAGATTACAGAATCGGCTTCCGACTGATGATGTGTGACGCATTGAAGCGGACACTCAACAGTTCACCTTCACATGGGAGCCATCATGAAACGTATTCTAACGCTTTTGTTGTTACTCGCGACGCCGGGTACGGCATGGAGCGCTTTCGAACCGGTCTACGCCGGTGCGAGGCCCATTGGCCTGGCCGGCGCTTTCGTGGCCGTCGCGGACGACGCCGAAGCGTCCTTCCTGAACCCGGGCGGTATGCCCAGGGTCGGCCGACTCGCCGTGACGAGCTACTATACGCGGCTATTCGGCATGAAAGAACTGGCCCAGGTGGCCGTCTCCGCCGTCGCGCCGACGGGCCTGGGGCACTTCGGCCTGTTTTACCATGGAATGGGAAGCTCGCTATACCGGGAGGGTGTGCTCGGCTTCTCCTACGGACGTTCCATCGGCAGGCGATTCCATGCGGGACTTGCCCTGCGCCGTTTAAGCATTTCCATTCAGAACTACGAAGGCGCTTCCGCCGTTGCGATGGATACGGGCATCCTCCTGGATCTCCCCTATGATCTTCGTCTCGGCGCGATGGCCCATGCCGTCGGCCGCTTCTCTGAAACCAGCTCCGCTGCGGAAAGCCCCCGCATCATCCAGGCGGGACTGAGCAGGACGGGAGACCGGCTGACGGTATCCTTCCAGCTCGACCGCCACCCCCGTCATGGCTACACCACGCGAGTGGGCCAGGAGTTTCGCCTGGCCGAGTCCGTTACGATCCGGGCCGGTCTGACCACCGATCCTTCCCTGTTCTATGTCGGCCTGGGCCTGGCGAAGGGACGGATCAAAACGGACTACGCCCTCTCGTCCCACGCCCTGCTGGGCATCACGCACCGGTTTTCCCTTACCATGGAGTTCGGATGATATGCGTCTTTTCATGAAACAAACATGGCGCATGCTGGCCGCCGCATCCCTTGCGGCAATGATGTGCCTGCCTGAAAAGCGGGCGGCCCAGGATCTCGACTACTCGATCGATGCGCTGATCGACCGGGAAGCCGCCGATATCGATCCGGAGGACATCGCGTTGCTGGTATCGCTGCGGCGCGACCCACTCGATATCAACCGGGCGGGCCGTACCGAGTTGGAACAACTCCCGTGGATCACCCCCGCCCTCGCCGGTGCGATCGTGGCCTGGCGTGAGAGAAACGGCCCCTTCGGCAATGCCGGGGAGTTTGCACGAGTGCCGGGATTCACGGCGCCCCTGGTATCCCGGATCAGTCCCTTCGTTCGCGCGGGGGACGATCGCAGTTTCGATACCACCGGGCGCCTGCGCCTGGTACGAAGCCGCACCGACCGTCCCGACGCGCCGGGAAACGGCATCCTGGGTTTACAGGCGGATGTCGGACTGGGAAGCAGATTCAAGCTGGGCGGCCGGGGTGAACGCCGGGACCGGGGCGGCGAAAACAGGTGGCGGTCCGGATACGTGGAATTCGGCGGTTCGGCTGCTTCCCGCAGGCTGATCCTCGGATACTTTGAAATGGATTTCGGCCAGGGACTGATATGGCGCAGCCATTCGATCCGGCCTTCCACGGCCAGTCTCAGCGCGTCGGTGAAACGCCGCATCCGTGGCCTGAGGCCCGTGCGGACGACCTATGCATCCGGTGCCCGGCGCGGCGCAGCGCTGCGGATCGACCGTCGAGGCTTCAGCCTGACGGGGATCCTCTCGCGGGCCGATTCGGGCGAATGGGAACCAGGCGGCCGCCTGGACTGGAGCCGAAACAGTGGGTTGGTTGGTATCTCGGTCCTGCGATCGGAGGGTAGCCTGCGTGCCGGCGCGGACCTGGACTACCTCTACGGCGGCACGAACCTGTTCGGTGAAATGGCCATCGACGGCGAGGGATACCAGACCGTTCAGGGAGGCATGGTCTGGAGCATGGAGGGCGTGGAAGGCGGGCTGACGTTCCACCGACAACCGGATGCCCGGCTGATTGAAAAGTCGGAAAGGACGTGGCAGAGCCTGCTTCTGCGCTGGCGTCCGGATCGCCGGACTACGCTGCAACTGAGCATAGAACCCCGTTTGACCTACCTGGAACTGTATCGGCGCAGCACCATAAGATTTCGCCGCAGAATGGGGCGCGGTGTCATAACCTCCGGCGTGTGGCGCCGCGAAATGGATGAGCGACAGGTCACCGGATCGGCCCTGTTGAACACCTGGCGGGGTCAGGTGGCCTGGCGGCTGCCCGCCCGGGTCCAGTGGCGGGCCCGCTATGAGTGGCGCGAACGGTACGGATTGAAGCCCGAACAAGATTTGCGTCTGTACATGCGGTACCGGTCCAGGGACCGCTTCAGCCTGTCCGCGCAGTGGGAATACACGCTGGCTGGATTTCCCGCGCCGGAGGACACGCTGGCCGGGTACTCCGGTCCGGAGTCCTTGGCATCACGGTTCAAGTCCAATCACCGCGAGAGGTGGGTTATCCTGCTATACGGACCGGTCGGACCGGGCGTTTCGACCCTGATTCGTTACACGCGGACCCGCCAGACCCGCTACGATCAACTCAAGGTTCCCCTCGTCGAAACACGGTGGGTATTGCAGTTGAACGCGAGGTGGTGATGAGGACAGGAAGTGTGAGACGATGTCGGGTTCAGGAAAGTTGTGGTGGAGTTTGACAACCATACGATTGACAACAGGTCTATAAGTCAGATACGCTTATGTCCGTTTTCCATTTAACCCGGAGTTTATCATGACGATTTACCTGGAAGACCGAGTCGCGAAACTTGAAAAACAGTACGACCACATTGAAGGATGTCTCGCCAATCTCGCCGTTTCGTTTGTTAGACTTGAAAAGCGGATGAATGCGCTTGAACAAAAGGTTGACGGTCTAGAACGGAAGGTTGACGGTCTTGAGCAGAAGGTTGATTGTATTCTGGAGATTTTGCAGTCGAATCAGTGATTTTCCAGAAACAGAACTGTTCCGAATACTTTGACGACAAGCTATTTTGCACTGACTGCGGCAGGATCAATCCACCCGCCCATCGAGGATTACGCGCCCCAGCAGTTCACGTACCAGTTTCGCAGCGACGACCGCCGTGATGCCGTCTCTATCCAATTTCGGATTGAGCTCGACCACGTCACCGCCGACCACGTACGGCGCTCTGGTCGCGGCAACGACCTCGAGCACCTGGCGCACGCTCAGCCCGCCCGGCTCCGGATGGGAGACGCCCGGAGCGATTCCAGGTTCGAGCGCATCTATGTCTATCGAGATGTAGACCGGCGTGTCAAACGCCAGTGCGGGGACTGGTCCGGTCGAGAAGGCGGGGATTACCTCGACGTTGTGTCGTCTCGCCGCCTCGTGCTGTGCGGGCGTGAAGCTTCGAATGCCGACCTGGACCAGCCGCTCGACGAGGCCGTCTTCCAGGATGCGGACCATTGGGCAGGCATGAGAATAGCGGTTGCCTTCGAAGTCGGGGTACAGATCCGGATGCGCGTCGAAGTGCAGCAGACTGATCCGGCCGTGTTTCACGGCGAAAGCCCGAACCACCGGAAAGGTAACCGCATGATCGCCGCCCAGAACGACAAGTCGCGGCGTTTCGCCCAGTGCCCGGTTTACCCCGCGCTCGATGACATCGATGGGTTCGCGCGAGCCCTTTTCGTCCGGCACGTCGAGATCGCCGTGGTCGAGCACGCGATCGCTCGGCCACACCCGCACACCCGTCTCTGCGTAGGGATTGCCGGATTCCGATCCGAGGGCGGCTCTGATCGCGGGCGGCGCGGCGGCCGGACCGCGGCGATAGGTCGAGTTTGCATCGAAACCTACACCCAGCAGGCCGACTTTTACGCTATCCGTCATGGTGTTTGTCCTGTTCGAACTTCATACCCAGTTGAGTACAAATATCGCAATTCATGGGATATTAGTCCCGGAGTGGTGAATACCTCAAGGTAATTCACACTTTTCGATTGATCTCTCTTCTCTGCAGCAATACATTGACCGCAGCAGGTGAGAAGTTGGGAAGACGGTGCGAATCCGTCGCGGACCCGTCGCTGTGACCGGGGACGAAAGCCGCATCATGAGCCTGTAGGGCTCGAGCCACTGTTCCGATAGGAATGGGAAGGCGCGGTGAGTAGAACGATCCGGAAGCCAGAAGACCGACCTGCGCCATAGTTTTCATCGGCACTTCCGTGGACTGAAGTCGTCCGGTGTACATGGATATAGGTAAGCGTGGCCATCCGGCGTAGACGCTCCGGCTTAGTGTCTTGGGTCGGGGTTTTCCGCGGACCACGCTCCGAGGATGACAAACGGCATCCCCGTATCTGACATCGTTCAGGTACGGGGATTTTTTTGTTGAAAGGAGATAAACCTGATACAACGACCTGAAACGCCCTTGATGTGTCGCCGGTACCAAAACCGAGAACCAACTACCGAAGCTGTGAACCAACTACCAGCTCAGGAGCTCAAATTGATGAAATACCTACGAAGCACCCTGAAATCGGTGTTCTGCCTTATCCTGCTTTCCGCCCTGCCCGGCCTCGCTCAGCAAACACCGGATTCGGCGGACCAAGCGCCCAGATACATTCTGGACACCGTGGTTGTAACAGGCAACAGGATCGAAACGCCTTTGCGGCAAGTCTCGAGTTCGATCGCCGTAGTCACCGCCGAAGACATGGCGCGCAGCGGTCAGACTACGGTCGCCGACGTATTGCGTGACATTGGAGGACTGAGCGTAGCGCAGACCGGGGGGACAGGCGCGAACGCATCCGTTTTCCTTCGCGGCGCCGGATCGGCCTACACCCTGTTTCTGATCGACGGCGTCGAAGTAAACGATCCCATGTCACCGGGACGCGGCTACAGTCCGGCCCATCTGACCGTCGACCAGGTAGCGCGTATCGAGGTACTGTACGGTTCCCAGAGCACGCTTTACGGATCGGATGCGATCGCGGGCGTAGTGAACGTCGTCACAAAGCGGGGGGAAGGTCCGCCGCAGATCGGGGCTACCCTCGAGGGCGGCGCGCTGGGCACGTTTCGAAGCCGGGCGGGATTGAGCGGGGGCACAACAGACTACCGGTATGCGATCGACGGTTCGTTCCTCAACACGAGGGGTATTTCCGCGAACGCCCTGGGAGACCTGGAAGAAGACGGTTATCGGAATACCACGCTGGGCGGCCGCTTCGGGGCGACGCCCGCTGCCGGTGCTTCGGTCGATCTCACCGTCCGGTACACGGACGGCCGCACGGATATCGACAACGGGACCGGACCCAATGGAGACGATCCCAATCGGATTAACTCATCAAGGCAACTGTTTGTCCGCCCCTCCGCGACCCTCGAGCTCTGGTCGCAGCGTTGGAAGCAGACCCTGGGCTACAGCCTGGTCGATCACAGCAGAGAAGACGACAATCCGGTGGACGCCAACCAGGAGACGGCCTCGAATTCCACGTTTGACGCCCGGTTGCACAAAGTGGACTGGCAGCACACGCTGTCACTGGCCGAGGGGAATACCGTCGTCTTCGGAGCCGAAACCGAGTCTGAACAGGGAGAATCGGAATCAAAAGGGCCCTACCCAAGCAAGTTCGACCGTCGGACGGCGAGGATGACAGGCGTCTACCTGCAGGAGTTGTTACAGTATGGCGACGCGTTGTTCGCCGCCGCGGGCATCCGGGTCGATCACCACGACCGGTTCGGATCCGAAATCACCTACAACCTCGCACCAAACGTATTCTTCGAGGAGGCGGGAACCAGGATAAAAGGCGCTTACGGTACGGGTTACAAGGCGCCTTCATTGTTCCAGCTGTATTCCTCTTTCGGTGATTCCACGCTGCAGGCGGGTTCGAGCAAGAGCTGGGAAGCGGGGATCGAACAGTACCTGGCCGACCAGCGGCTTATGGCTGGCGTGACGTATTTCGACAATACCTACGACAACATGGTCGGATGGGACAGTGCGACTTCCAGTTACAAGAACGTATTCAAGGCGACGAGCCGGGGAATGGAGTTGACCGGCCGGTATGCGGGGACCACAGGGACTTCTCTGCGGGCCTATTATACCTTTACCGATTCAAAGGACCACGAATCGGACGAACAGTTGCTGCGGCGGCCGCGGCACAGCGGCGGGATCGTACTGGATCAGCGGGTACGGCCGGGGATCGACCTGAACCTGAGTTACCGGTTCGCCGGGGAACGGCGGGACAACGACTTTTCCACTTGGCCGGCGACGCCGGTTACGTTGGACGGTTACGGTATCGTGAATGTCGCCGCCAACTGGAAGATCACGCCGAACATTCAGCTGTTCGGCCGGGTCGACAATCTATTGGACGCGGAGTACGAGGAGATCCTGGGATACGGTACCGTGGGTATTACGGGCTACCTGGGTATCCGGGTAGGGCACAGCGGAAATCAAGAAAGCGGTAGTTGAGACCGCGACAATTGAGACCGTAGCGCGGCACTGCGCAGCGCGGCACTCGGGCAAGGCTACACGTTGTCTCGCCCGATATCCAGTTCGTCCAGGATGTCCTGGATGGCGGACCAGACGGGCGGATCGATTACGATGCCCTGCTTTAGCTGCCGCTCACGTTCACGGCGGGCGCCTTCGCCCGGCACCCGGATTTCGTCCATGCCAGGTGCCTTGCGCGCGCCCTTGATACTTTCCACGAGCCGGTCCACTTCCGCGGAGAGGGTGGCCCTCGAAACGAACTTCTCCGGGTCGATGACGAGGATGAACAAAGCGTTCTGGTCGAGGTCCTCGGGGGATCGGCCGCTGCAACCCGCGCCGCTCAGGCCGCCCGTCAACACGTCGACCAGTATGCTCAGCGCGAAGCCCTTGTGTCCCGCGATCAGGCTGCCCAACGGCAGGATCGCCGCCTCCCTGGGGGTTGAAAAGTAGGGCTCGGCATCCGTCGTGGTCCGCCCGTCGCCGTCGATGAGCCAGCCGTCGGGCACCGCCTGGCCTTTGTTGCGCAGCATCTTCAATCCGCCTTCGGACGTAACGCCCGTGGAGATGTCGATGAGTACCGGGTCGCCGCTTTCCCGGGGGATCCCGACGGCCATGGGATTGGTGCTCATCAGGGGTGAGGTCGCGCCCCACGGCGCCACGCAGGGATTGCCCCCGGCGTCGTTGGTCATGAGCAGCGCTATGTAACCGTCTTTCGCGGGCTGTTCCACGTAGCCCCCCAGCCGGGCAACGTCGTTGGCATTCACGACGCTCGCGCAGCCGACGCCCGTCGCCCCGGCCTTGCCTACCGCGCGTTTCATAGCCTCGGTGGCGGTCCACGGGCCCATGCCCATGTTGGCGTCCAGGTGTACCGTGGAGACAGTCTCACCCAGGACCTTCATCGACCTGCCCGGGATCATGTTGCCTGCGCGGATGCCCTCCGTGTACATGGTGATCCGCATCACGCCGTGGGAGTGGTAGCCGGAGAGCGAGGCCTCCATGAGCCGCTCGACGACTACCCTTCTTTCGTCGCCTTCAAGGCCCAGGCGTTCGAAGATACGGTCCATGATCCGGGCCAGCCGGTCCGGTTTGATGCGGACCGGATCCGGGTCCGAAGCGGCCATGCGATCCGAAGCGGGCTTGTTGTCCGAAGCGGTCATACTTGGTATTTCCTCCATCCTGTGCAGTATTTGTCGTGCTAACCGTCCAGTGCGCCCAGGAGCGCCAGTCCTTCCTCGATGCCGAGCTTCTGCTCGTCGGTCGTTTCCTGCATGGGGGCGCGTGGGAATCTGCCAGGACAGCCCTGCAGCGTCTGGGCATACTTGGTACAGGCCGGCAGGTTCGTCCCCGCCATGGCGTTCCAGAGACGCAGGAGTTTCCGGTGCAGGTCAAGGGCCCGTGCGTGATCGCCCGCCTGTACCGCGTCCCATACATCCACCGAGGCCCGGGGCGCCGCCGTCAGAATGGCCGCGATCGATCCGCGGGCGCCCAGGGTGTAAGCCGAATACATCAGGGCATCCACGGCACAGAACAGCAGGTGTTCCGGGTCGGCCATGATCATCAGGTCGGCGAACAGCTTCAGGTCGCCGGCGCTCTGCTTGACGCCGACCACGCCGGGTACCTCGTCCATGATCCGGCAGAGCAGTTCCGGCGACAGGTAGCTCCAGGGCACCACGTTGTAGATGATGATGGGATGATCCACTTCCTCGCCCATCACCCTGAAATGCTCCTGCATGGCATCGTCGTCCGGGCGGAAGAGGTAGTGGACCGGGGTCACCTGGAGCGCCGCCACGTCGAGGTCGGCGATGGCCTGTCCCCTCCGGACGGCGTCGCGGGTGCTGTCGACGATGATGCCGGCGACGATCGGCACACGGCCGGCCGCCGCGTCCAGTGTCGTGTCCACGAGACCGCGGAATTCATCGACGTCGATCGTATGGCCCTCCCCCGTGCTTCCGCCCACCGCGATGCCGTGCGCTCCCTGGTCGATCAACCAGTTGACCTGTTCTTTCATGGCCCCGAGATCCACCGCGCCGTCCCGGGAGAATGGTGTGGTTGCCGGGGGGATAACACCCCTCAAGTCGTTGAGCATGTCTTCCTCCTTCGTTGGGTTGAGGCTAAGGTACAGACTTGTTCAGATCTGCGACATTGCGCGCTGCCTGGCCAATACTGACGTCATCCCGCGGGTACCGTCCCGCGCCGGAACATCATGTGCAGCGCCATGATGACTGCGGCCGTTCCGATGCCCCAGGTCGCCGGGGATAAGCCGGCCAGTCCGCCGCCGTTCGACCCCAGATGCACGAGGATCATCACCAGGACGGATCCGGCGATCGTGGCCAGGGCGCCGTTCGCGTTCGGCCGGCTGGAATACAGTCCTGCGATCAGGGGTACGAAAAGCGCTACGGAGAGGATGCTGTAGAAGATGGTCAGCGCGGTGATGACGTCCGGCAGCACGGCCGCCAGGACCACCCCCGCGAGTCCCGCGCCTACGGCCGTGATCCGGCTGACGGCCAGCATCCGCTGCTCGGAAGCGCCGGGTTCGATATAGGTCTGGTACAGGTCGCGGCTCAGGGAGGTCGTCAGCATGAAGAGCACGGCGTCCGCGGAACTGATCTCCGCGGAGAACACGGCGGCCAGCGTCAGCCCGCCGATCCAGAAGGGCAGGGCGTCCATCAGCAGGCGGGGCAGCGCAAGGTCCGGGGAATCCAGGGACGGGAAGGCGTGGTAGGCCGCCATGCCGAGGAGCGCGGGGATGAAGGCGAAGAGCATCAGGGCGACTGCGTTCGTACAGACGCCCTGCCGGACCGCCCGGGCGTCCCGGGCGCCGTAGATCTTCTGCAAAAGACCCGGCGAGATGATAAACGCGGGCACCAGGACGATGAGGTAGCCCCAGATGCGGGAAGGATCGTCCCCGAACCAGCTTTCAAAACCCGTAGGCGCAGCGCTTTCGCCGGACAGGAGGCCGGCCCCCGATACGATCATGAGAAAGGCCAGGATGAAGCCGGACAGTTTCACCGCCAGCTGGACCATGTTGACCCGTGCGGTGGACGTGAGCCCCCCGAAGGTAAAGTACACGACCACCACGGCGCCTCCGGCCAGGCAGGCGACGTACTTCGGGATGCCCAGCACGAGGTTGAGGATCCAGGCCAGGGGTATGAACTGGCCGGCCAGGATGGCCAGGGAACCGAACCACAGCAGCACGGCGATGAGACCCCGGACGCCGCGGTTGTACCGGTGCTCCAGGTAATCCCCGACCGTGTACAGGTTCTGTTCCTTGGCCACGCGCCACATGCGGGGCCCCACGGTCAGGCCCAGGATGAGGCTCCCGATGCCCGCGGACCCGACCCACCACCACGCCGAAAACCCGTAGGTGTACCCGAGGCCCGTGGCGCCCACCGTGGAACCGGCGCCCAGGTTGGCGGCCAGCAGCGTGCCGAAGAGCAGCGCAGGGGTAAGCCTCCGGCCGGCCACGAAGAAGTCCTCGGCGCGGCGTACCGAACGGGACGTCCACCAGCCGATCGCCATGAGGAAAAGAGAATAAACGAGGAGGGCGGTTACGTAGGGGGACATAGAGCTTCAGTCGCGCTTCCCGTCAACCCGCGTTCAGGTCCGAATAGGAGGGATATCCGGGCAGGCCTGTGGCCGTCACGACAGCGCGTATGATGGCCCGCGTGACGGCTTCCGCCGCAAGGATGGACAGCAGGGACAGGTTCACGCTGCCCTCCCAGGTTCCGGTCGCCATGGCGAAGAGCGTGTCTCCGTCCGCCTGCAGGTGGGCCGGATTGATGGCGCGGGCCAGCCCGTCGTGCCCGACCTGGGCGATGCGGTTGGCCTGGGTTTTGGTCAGCCTGGCATTGGTCACGATGACGCCGATGGTCGTATTCCCGGGCGGCGCTTCCAGTCGGAGCGACCCGGTCTCGCGAATCCGCCGGGCCACGCGGACGAACCCCGCACCATCCGGCATCCTGGCGCCGGCGAGCACGCGCCCTGAATCCGGATCGTACACGTCGCCCACGGCGTTCACCGCAACGATGGCGCCGACCTTGAGCCCGTCGGGCGTGGTGAAGCAGGCATTGCCGATGCCGCCCTTCATGGCCGTGCGCGTGCCCGGTGCGCCGACGGACATCTTGCCCACCGTGGCGCCGGCGCCCGCCCCGATACTGCCCTCGGGGACCGGCTCGGTCGTCGCGGCCTCGCAGGCCCGGTAGCCGGCTTCCGCGTCCGGGCGGATCTTCGGCTTGCCGCCGATGCCGAGATCGAAGAGGATGGCGGCTGGGACGATCGGGACCCGGGCGATGCGCACGTCGTATCCGATGGATCGTTCCTCGAGGTAGCGCATCACGCCCGTGGCCGTGTCCAGGCCGAAGGCGCTCCCGCCGGAGAGGACGACGGCGTGGACCCGCTGCACCATGTTCACGGGATCGAGCAGGTCGGTCTCCCGGGTGCCCGGTGCTCCGCCGCGGACATCCACCCCGCCCACGGCCCCATCCTCGGCCATGATCACCGTGCAACCCGTCGGACGCCGCGGGTCGGTGAAGTGCCCGGCCTTGATTCCTTCGACGTCCGTGATGGATCCGGACGGTCCGTAGGGGTCGGCCGTCTGGCCGAAGGCGGATTCGCGCCCGCCGCCCAGTCCCGCCAGGACGCCCGCGCCGGTCACCCCGGCGGATTTACGGATAAAGGATCGTCTGTTCATTGCACCTGGTTAGTTTGCGACGCGCCAGAGCGTCAGGCGCGCGGTTATCCATCGAAGTACTCGTCTTCACTCCACGTGGCCCAGTCTTCGAAAACGGGGAAGGGAACAGGAAGCCCGTTACCCGCATTGTTCACCTTGAACTGGATGTTACCGCCGTCGAAAAGATTCCTGACGGATATCGAAAGGCCCGATACCGGAATGCAGTTTTCGCAGAGCGTGGGCAGAGATCGGCTGGATGTGGGTTCAACCGGAAAGAGCGTGTACTCCGAACCCGCTTTCTCTACGCGGAAGCTCCCCGCGGCGACTTCCCATTCTGCGAGCGCGGTCTCATTAAGCGCGTACTGTGCCCAGAGGCTTATCTTCTTACCGGAGTTCTCGAAGAAATCGAGTATGACCGCCCTGCGCTCAGGCGCGTCGCGCGAAGGATGAAACCGGCGAAATGAACGGTCCCGCAGTTCATCCATTACCCGTTGCGCTTCCTGATCGATAACCGGCTGTACCGGTCCGGGCTGACCGGAATCGCCGCAGGCGCATATGACCAGAAGCGCGCAAATCGAGAGACGGATCATCAGCCCCATGTCGGACTCCTGCCTGGTCACTCATACGAACGGAACTCGATACATGGGTTGTCCGATCAAGATGGGCATTCCGGATACGGCAGTCAATCCAATTGTAACAGGGTCGGTCGGGATGCCGCGTGTTTACTGCCGGGCGACCACCATGCGGTCGATGGCCGCCCGATTCGTAAGGCGCCGTTCTATAACCTGTGGCGCCGTCAGGCCGCCTCGGCCTCGTCCTGCCGGACGAAGTCCAGGCGGTCGCCTTCGCGGATCACGCGGATCGCGTCGCCTTCCCGGAACCTGCCCTCGATCAGCGCCATGGAAAGCGGGTTCTCGACGTACTTGCGGATTACCCGCTTGAGGGGCCGCGCGCCGTATTGGGGTTCATAGCCCTCTTCCGCAAGGAGTGACTCGGCTTCTGGGGCCAGTTCCAGCGTCAGCCCGGCCTGTTTCGAGAGGCGTTCCTGCAGTTCCCGCAGCTGGATACGGACGATATCCCGGATGTGGTCCCGGTCGAGGGGATGGAAGATGATGGTTTCCTCCAGCCGGTTGACGAACTCCGGGCGGAAATGAGACCGCACGGCACGCATCACGTCCGCTCGCACCTGCTCGTCCCGGGTCGCGTCGAGACCGCCGATGTGCTCCGTCCCGATGTTGGAGGTCATGATGATCACGGTGTTCCGGAAATCCACCGTGCGGCCCTGGCCGTCCGTGAGCCGCCCGTCGTCGAGAACCTGCAGCAGGATGTTGAACGCGTCCGGGTGTGCCTTTTCGATCTCGTCCAGCAGCACGATCTGGTAGGGCCGGCGCCGCACGGCTTCCGTGAGCTGCCCGCCTTCCTCGTAACCCACGTAACCCGGAGGCGCGCCGATGAGCCGGGCGACGGCGTGCCGCTCCATGTACTCGGACATGTCGATGCGCACCATGGCGCCGCTGTCGTCGAAGAGGAACTCACCCAGGGCCCGGGCCAGTTCGGTCTTGCCCACGCCCGTGGGACCGAGAAACAGGAAGGAACCGATGGGCCGGTTACCGTCACCCAGGCCGGCGCGGTTCCGACGGACGGCGTTGGATACGGCGACGATCGCCTCATCCTGGCCCACCACCTGGCGGTGCAGCCGGGATTCCATCTGGACCAGCTTCTCGACCTCTCCCTCGACCAGGCGGCTCACCGGGATGCCCGTCCACTTCGATACGACCTGGGCGATGTCCTCTTCGTCCACTTCCTCTTTCAGCATCCGCCGCTCCCGCTGGAGTTCGGCGAGGGCCCGGTTCTTCTCCTCGAGACGGCCGTCGAGCTCCAGCTGCTCGCCGTACTGGATGCGGGCCACCCGTTCGTAATCGCCGGTCCGTTGCGCCCGGTCGGCTTCGATTTTCAGTTGCTCGGTCTGTTCCTTGATATCCTGGATCGTCTTTACCAGTTCCTTCTCGGCGAGCCAGTGGGCCCGCAGGACGCTCCGCTGCGCTGCAAGGTCGGCCAGCTTGCTTTCCACGGGCTTGAGGCGCTCCTCCGCGTCGGCCTCGCGCTTTACGGCTTCCCGCTCGATTTCGAGCTGGCGGATCTGCTTTTCCAGGTCGTCCAGTTCGGCCGGCATGCTGTCGATTTCCATGCGCAGGTTCGCCGCGGCCTCGTCGATCAGGTCGATGGCCTTGTCCGGCATGAACCGGTCGCTGATGTACCGTTCCGCCAGGGTCGCCGCCGTGACCAGGGCGCCGTCCCGGATGCGTATGCCGTGGTGGATCTCGTAGCGTTCCTTGAGTCCGCGCAGAATGGATATGGTGTCATCGATGGAGGGTTCGCCGACGTATACGGGCGCGAACCGCCTTTCCAGGGCGGCGTCCTTCTCGATATGCTTGCGGTATTCGTCCAGGGTCGTCGCGCCCACGCAGCGCAGGGTCCCCCGCGCCAGCGCCGGCTTGAGCATGTTGGACGCGTCCACGGCGCCCTCCGCCGCGCCCGCGCCGACGATGGTGTGCAGTTCGTCGATGAACAGGACGATGTCGCCCGCGGCCTGCTCCACCTCCTTCAGCACTGCCTTGAATCGCTCCTCGAACTCGCCGCGGAACTTGGCCCCGGCCAGCATGGCGCCCATGTCGAGGCTGATTACCTTGCGTCCCTTGAGGGATTCCGGCACGTCCTCGGCCACGATCTTCTGGGCCAGGCCTTCCACGATGGCCGTCTTCCCCACCCCGGGTTCGCCGATGAGCACGGGATTGTTCTTGGTCCGCCGGGAAAGCACCTTGATCACCCGCCGGATTTCCTCGTCCCGGCCGATGACCGGATCGAGTCCGCCCTCCCGGGCCAGGTCGGTCAGGTCCCGGCTGAACTTGTCCAGGGCCTGGTAGCCGGCTTCCGGCGTCTGGCTCGTGACGCGCTGGCTTCCGCGGACCTCTTTCATGGCTTTCATGATGCCGTCACGGTTCGCGCCCGATGCCTTCATGACGCGATGGACCTCCCCGCCGTCATCCAGCAGGGCAAGGAGCAGATGCTCCACGCTGATGTACTCGTCTTTCAGTTTCTGCGCCTCTTCCAGCGCCCGGTCCATGATCCGCTGAAAGGCATCGGAGGCATACAGCGACGCGCCGTCGCCGGTTACCCTGGGCAGCTTGTCCAGGGCCGCTTCCAGCCCCTCCCGGACCCGGACCGGATCCGATCCCGCCCTTTCCAGCAGGATGGCCGCCAGGCTTTCCTCCTGTTCGAGCAGCGCCAGCGCCAGGTGCGCGGGCTCCAGCCGGTTGTGGTTGCGGCCGCGGGCGATCTCCTGGGAAACCTGGATCGCCTCCATCAATTTCTGCGTCAGTTTGTCCGTTCTCATGAGGTCCCTCCTCGCCTGTTCTATCCTGATATGTCCCTGCTTCATCGTCTGCCAATCCATATGGATCGCAAAACGTATGCCATGGTTGGTTTTGCCGCGATGCCGGCGATTTCGACCTTTTTTAAGCAAAAAGCCGTCTGCTTGATCAGTCGAAAAACCGGAATAGGCCTGATATGATATGCCAAATTGGCAGATATGACAAATTGGCAGTTTCGCTCGACTGGACTCGGCCGTATGGGAGCGCCGAGAGTGATCAGGCTGTAAAAGGAAGGTAGTATCAGTTCGGAGTATCAGGCCGGTTTGTGGATACAAACCTCAGAAACTAGCGGTGCAAATTATGGCTATATTGGTAGATATTTCAGAACTGGGTATTTGGTCGATTTTGAAATGTACGTGACACAGTGTAGCGTAGGAAACAAAGCGTTCTAACCCGGTTTTAATTGTCAGTTGTGAAGGGTTCGGTGTGGATAATCTCACCATTGACAGGCAAGGTTTTAATTGGGTTTGACGACGTTTTATCAATCATTATGGAAGTAATAGCTGTACATGCGGTGACGATAATGCTGACTATGGCGATTAGAAATGTTCGTTTTGCAATCAACTCCTTTTGTTGTTTCTCAAATAGTGCCTTCGCACCAGGGATGGACATACCACGGCTTCTGGGGATGAAGAAACAACTGTCTTTACGGTCTTTGGTAATAAACTCTTTAAGATCATTCTTGATGCTTGGGTCGATACCAGCACTCCAGATGCCAACTGCACATTCAGGACAAAATGGTTCCTCAACATTCAGATCGTCTATTTCTTTCTGGTTCCAAGCCATTGGATGATGTGGGTTTGGATCACCTTGCACAGGTGGTGGGTATTTATTGAGAAAGGTACAATCAATACACTTATTCATGGATCTTTCCTTGTTTGAGTTACATGATTTTCGGTTGAGGTATATCAATTATCATACTACATTTCATTATAGTTTGTAAGCAGTTATAGATAGGATACACATGCGCTTTTTAAAACGCTTAGGATATCGTCTTGGTTTGAACGATGGTTTATTCATCGGTGGAAATAGTACGTATGATATGGCCTTTTTGAATCGTCGCCATACTCAGATCCAGACTAAGCAGAATTTCATTATCATCATCTTCACCGCGTTGATTCTTCTCCTTACTGTTCTCCTAGTGATCCTTACTGCATACCTGATTTACATCACACCGTCGCATCCTCCCGTAACACCTCCACCTACGCAACAGCCTTAACCCCATCCGCGCGTTTCACCTCGCTCGTACATCACACTGCGCCCCAAGTTCAAAAGGACGCAGTACCCCAATTGGCATAGTAAGTATCGGTTGCAACGAGATGGGGCAACGGGGTACATGGATGAGGGAGATCTGTTCTATTTGCGGCTGCGGAAACGCAGAAACCAGCGCGGAACCTGGCGAAAGTAGCGTAGGTATTCGTCGCCCAGGGCGCGACGCAGGGCCGGCTCCTCGACGAGGACCAGGTACATCGTCAGTCCGGTCCAGCACAGCGCCGCGTAGACGAGCAGCGCGATCGACTCGAAGGCCAGGCATTCACCGAACAGGATGAGGACGACACCGAGTTGAAGCGGATTGCGGGACCAGCCGTGGACGCCGGTCGCCCAGATCGGCCGGGCATCTCCCGCGGGGGTCGAGCCGTCGGCGGCGGGCGCGGGGGGGCCCGGCGCATCGGCGGCAGCGGTCACCAGGGCCGTCATGCGCAGTCGTTCGGCGAAGGCGCGGATATAGAGGGCCGCGCCCAGGACGATGAGCACCGATCCGGCGGCCGGAAAGCCGGCATCAAGCCGCATCTCCTCCATGCCCGCGGTACGGTACAGGATCAGCCAGGGGAGGGCGACCGCGAAGATGGCGTGCCGTGCCAGCGCCACGACCAGCGGAGCCAGCATGATCCGGGCGCCGGACAAGGCGCTACCTCACCTTCACGTAGCCGATGCCCCGGACATCGGGCTGGATGAGCCAGAACACGACCAGGAACGCGCCGTCCGGGAGCACCGTCACCGCGGGTTCGCCGAAGGAGTAGTCCTGCCAGTCATCGTGATCGCCTGTCGTGTCGCTCTGGGTACGGATTTCGGCCTTCCAGACGAGTTCGTCCGCTTCTACGCCGAAATCACCGTCCGTGGGCCGCGCTACGGCGAGGCGTATTCCGGGGTCGCCGTGCTGCCGCTGGTTGTACGCCATCAGCGCCCGCCCGTCCTCCAGGGCGGTCAATGAGACGGACTGGCCCAGTGTGCCCGTGGAGCGGGTCGGCGTCCAGGTCAGCCCCCCGTCGTGGGACAGCGCGTACGCGTTGGGATAGTCCGGCTTGCCGTGCGGGGCGATTTGCCAGCACGCACCGAGAAGCCGCCCGTCAGCCAGTTCTACGACCCAGGCCTCGGCGGCCGTCGATCCGGCGTCGTCGAAACGGAGCATCGTGCCATGGGTCCAGGATGCGCCCTGATCGGTGCTGCGCAGGTATACCACCCGGTTACGATCCACTTCCACGGCAGGATCGAAGGTATTGTAAGGTGAATAGCAGCAGATCCAGGTTCCGTCGCGTGTCACGGTGAGCGCCCCGGGCGCTTCAGCCGAACCCGGGTCGGGCAGGACGATGGGCACCGGATCGGTCCAGGTCAGGCCCTGGTCCGTGGACGACGCCCAGAACATGGCGTTCTGCTTGATGCCCTGGGTCTCGTCCCGCCAGAACGATTCGCCGGGTTCGTCGATGGGAATACGGATGCCCGTGATGTAACAGGTGCCGTCGGCCGCCTGGCTGATCGACCCGATATGCGCGAAATTATCATGCAGATGGGGCCACAGGTAGGCCGGTTTCGTCCAGGTGCTGCCGCCGTCGTCCGAACGGACGATGACCTGCTTGAAATCGTTTTGTCCGAGCGCTTCCTGGACGGCGAAGGAACAGACCAGGCCGCCATCTCCGGTGACCACGCAGCGGGAACAGGCCGCGACCGCGTCCGGTCCGTTGGTCGGCTGCCGGGCGATCATGCCCTGGTCCAGTATTTCGAATGACATGGTGTATACCTCTAATCGAACTGGTAAACGAGCGGCCCGCCCGGGGCGTGAGCAAGCCCGAGGACAATGGTGCCCGCCCCGGGCCCGTATGCCGCCTTATACCGCGCTTTGATCGGATCGAGGATGAAATGGTAGTCTTCCGTGGGGTATGCCTCGCACGGATCGCCGTCGGCGTCGTGGGCGATGGCGACGGCGAGCTGTACGGGATCGGATTCCATGAAGGCTTCGGCGGCAACCAGCGTGAACCGGTGTGTCCTGCATCCTCCGCTATACGACACGGAAACAGTGAGCGTATCACCCTTGACGGCGGCGGAGTTCAGTTCATAGTCGTCCGAGCCCCACTGCGTGGTGGAATTGACGTCTCCGGGACTGAAGACGACGTTACCGGTCCTGGGGGTGTAGTCGGGCGGGTTCGGCGAAGGCGTCGTGGATACGGGACCGTTTTCCTCGTTCCCGCAGGCCGCCGTTAGGGCGACGACGAAAGCCAGCAGAAGTGGACCGAGGTCCTTCATAACGTTGTTCCTTCCCCCTGAACCGCTGTGCGATGTTTGCGATCCCGCTACACCCGCCGGAATTTCTGAATCCGGTTGTGCGCGAAGGGTACTTCGCACACGTAGACGTCCCCGTGGGCATCCACCCAGATCCCGTGGGGCGCGTCCACGAACAGCCTGTCTTTTTCGTCTCGGTTGCCCCATTGCGACAGGACCTCGCCGTCCAGGTTGAGTATGCTGACCCTACCCGGCGCTTCGGCAAGATAAACGATGTCATCCTGGTCGATGTACAGATCGTTGGCGGCCAGCAGGTGGTCCCATGATTCGAGATACCGGCCTTCGGCATCGAAGATCTGCACCCGCGCGTTCCCCCGGTCCACGATCAGGACCCGGCCGTCCTTGTCGACGCGGACGCAGTGGGGCGTATCGAACTTCCCCGCCTCGCTGCCGTGCCCGCCCCAGGTGCAGAGCAGTTCCCCGTCCGTCGTGAATCGGTGCGCGTAATGCTGGCCGTAGCCGTCCGTCACGTACAGGTCGTCGTCCAGGCCGAGCACCGCCCAGGTAGGTGCGTTGAACGGCTTGCCCAATTCGCCGGGCCGGTCGGGCGTGCCGAGCATGGAGAGCATCTTCCCCTCGAGGGTGAAGGTCATGACGGTATGCAGTTGTACTTCGGTAATGTAGACGATGTCGTCTTCACTGATCCAGAGCGAGTGGGGCACTTTGAAGATGTCCTGCCCCCAGTCGTACAAGAACCGGCCGTCGCGGTCGTAGACGACGATTGCGGGATCGGGTTCCCGGTCGATCACGTGCACGCGGTCCTGGGAGTCCACGGCCATGGATGATACCACGCCGAGGTTCCGTCCGGCGGGTCCGCCTCCCCAGCCCTCGACGCGTTCGTAGGTGTAATCTCCCGATCCGTAAACCATGTTGTGATCTCCTGGGTTGAACGTGGATCCGAAGCTCGATTTCACACGACGCCCGCCCGGGCCGTGAGCACGGGTTCCCAGCAGCCGCCCGGCCGCTGCACCCCGTCCACGTCGCGAAGCGGCGGCGCGTCGTCGTTCCAGCGCAGCACGGCCACGTCGCCACAGGCGCCGGTGCGCAGGGTGCCGATCTCGCCCTTCAAACCCAGAACTTCCGCGGGACGGCTCGTCACCCGCGGGAACGCATCGCGTTCCGCCATGCCGGCCGCGATCAGCTTGGACATGGTCCGGGGCAGGTCGTGCTGCGGGTCGCTCCCCACGTGGCGGGCGTACTGGTCGGTGGATATGGTGTCGGGCAGGAATCCGTCGGCGATGGCCGCCTCCGCGACCGGGAAGCTGAAGGAACGCATGCCGTGGCCGATGTCGAAGAGAACGCCCCGCTCCCGGGCGTCGCGGACTCCGGACCTGATCCGGCCGTCCTTCACGACGCTTTCGGGGAAATCGTTGAAGCAGTAGGTGACCACGTCTCCGGCGCGCAGCAGCGGCAACTGGTCGTCGAGCGACCAGTCGCTGGACAGGCGCGTGCCGACCAGGAGGGGTTTACCGGTTCGTTCGGATACCGCCAGCGCCCGGTTCATGATCTCCGTGGGCGGCGTGGGGTTGCTGGGTCCCGTATTGGCCGCGATGCCCCAGATGGCGTCGCCCGCAGATTCGATAGCCGAAACGCAGGCCTCCACGTCCGCCGCGTCCAGGTCAGGGAAACAACCATCCGGGTGGGATTCACCAAACTTGGAGAGGTTGATGGCGAGGATCACCCGCGTCCTGCATGCCCGGATCACGCGGTCCAGGTAGGCCGGCCAGTTGTTGTCGCCGGCATCGCCCTGGGACATGACCGTCGTGACCCCCCGGGACAGGAAGTGGGCGTCGGGGTCGACGCCGTAACGCGAACCGCCCCGGGCCGGGTGGGCGTGCAGGTCAACCAGTCCCGGCATCGCCACCGCGTCCGGAATGTCGAACGTCATGGCGGCGGAACCGTCGACTCCGGGTCCTGCCGCCGCGATGCGCCCATCTTTCACCGCTACGGCGCCCGGGCCATCCAGGCCGGTTTCCGCGCAGAACACGCGGCCGGCACGTATGAGCAGGTCGTAGTCGTGTGCGGGCATGGGGTCTCCGTTCCCGTTCAGGACGAGATTTCCCAATCGTCGGGGTGCGACGACATGGGATGGGATATGCACATACATCGAACCGAGAGATTATACCATGGCCCCGGTAAAGGACCAATACAAAATCTCCCGGAACGGATGCATCATTCCAGACCGATACCGATTCTGCCCGAAAGGAGCGAGAGGTCCAGGTTGTCAGCCATGGCATCGGCGATCCGGTCCAGGTCGCGCGACCACCGTGCCGTGATATGCTCTTCCGAATTGCTCTTCCAGTTCAGCCAGGACTCGAGTACCACATTACGGTATTTTCCATCATCAAAGAGTCCATGGATGAACGTGCCCAGTATCCTGCCGTCGTCGGAGCGTGCGCAGAAGGGAAACAGATCGGGATCCTCGCCGCTCTGTCCATGCCGGATCTCATACCCCGTGAACGGCGAATCAGCAGGCCATCTTGCCCGGGCCGTCAATGGACGAACCCGCTTGTCCGGCCGCATCTCGGTTTCGATAGGCAGCCAGGCCAGGCCTTCCGTCTCGACGGGTCCTTCGATCCCTTCCGGATCCAGGATGCGTCTTCCGAGCATCTGTGCCCCGCCGCAGATGCCCAGCAGGCGTCCTCCGTATCGAAGGTACCGCTCGAGGGCCGGTGGCCAGCCGCGCTCCCTCAGCCATTCGAGATCAGCAGACGTGGACTTCGAGCCGGGCAGGACGACCAGGTCCCATCCGTGCCGGCCATGCTGACCGGTCAGTTCGGACGGATCGCGCAGCCAGGAAAAAACCACCTCCGGGTCGTGCAGGAAGGGGTCCAGGTCGGTCGTATTGCTCGCCCTCGGATAGTGAATGCCGGCGATACGCAGCCCAGGGTCATCCCGGAATATTTCGGCCCGTCGAGAGCGATCCATGCCCGTGTAGGGGGTGTCTTCTTCCGGGAGTCCCAGATCCTGAAAATACGGCAGCCAGCCGAGTACGGGCGTGTCCGTACGGTTTTCAAGCCACTTGAATACGTCGCCAAGCAGGGACGCCTCACCCCGGAATCGATTGACGATCATCGCCTCGACCAGCCTGCGGTCATGCGCTTCCAGGGCTTCCATCGTGCCGAGCAGAGCGGCAAACACCCCTCCACGGTCTATGTCCCCGACCAGCCATATCGGAACGCCGGCCGCCTGGGCGAAACCCATGTTGGCAATGTCCCCCTCTCGGAGATTGGGTTCCGCCGGCGACCCCGCGCCTTCCACGACGACCCATTCATGGGAATGGCGGAGCCGGTTGAACGCCGCCAGCACGTCAGGCATCAACCCACCACGGTCTTCCTTGAACCGGCCGGCCATGAGCTTGCCCCGCACCTCGCCGCGTACGACGAGCTGCGCCAGGTTGTCTGCCTCCGGCTTGATCAGTACGGGGTTCATGTCCACCGTGGGCGCGACGCCGGCGGCGTAGGCCTGCAGGGCCTGCGCGCGTCCGATTTCGCCGCCGGAGGGACAGGCGGAGGAAGCGTTGCTCATGTTCTGCGGCTTGAAGGGGGCTACATTCACGCCGGAACGCGCGAGCAGCCGGCACAATCCCGCGACAAGCAGCGATTTGCCGACGCCTGAGGCCGTGCCCTGGATCATCAAGGCGTTCATCGGATTCCTTTACTGCAGGCGACGCGATCCGGCCATTACGCAGAAACCGCGCGCTCCCGTTCAGCGCTTGCTTATCTACAGTTGTCCGCGGGTGGCGTCACATATGTCTGTCACAACTGTCCACGCGTCGCATTCCGCATGGCTGCCATATCGGCGGCCGAAAGACCGTCGAAACGATCGAAGGAGAAGGCCTTCGCATAATCCGGCAAATCCCCGCCCGTGACGTGGGCGGCGACCAATTCCCCCGCCGCCTGCGAACCCATCACGCCGTAGCCGGACAGCGCTCCGGCGATGTAGGCGCCTTCGACGGGCAGCGGTCCGATCAGGGGCCGGTTGTCCGGGGCCTTGCAGTAGTAGCCGCCGTCGACCGGCAGTGCATCGGCTGTATCGAAATACGCCTTCATGCCCGGGATCATCCGGGCGAGCCCGCGCAGGACGATCACCGGGTAGGCCGGATCGAAATCGGGCGGGAATACGGCCTCCCTTGGCGCCACGTCATAGGTCCAGATGCCCAGGAAAGTCTGCTTGCCGTCCCGGAAACGAGGCCGGATATGGAGTCCAGCGGGAAAGGGCTCTGTGAGGTGGCGGGTGGCCGGATCGGCGGAGTGTCTCCTTCGTTCACCGTCGTCCCAGACCAGTTCGACGGGGTCCGTCCAGATCATCATGGGCGACTCGGGCGGCAGGACCCCGACCCGGTCTTCCACGATGACCTTGCCGTGCAGCTCCATGAAGACCGGGATGTCCAGGTCCAGCATGCGGCCGGCCCGTGCGACCAGTGGTCCCGGGGCGAGGATTAGTTTCCCGGTTTCGATCATCGACCCGGATGCCAGCCTTACGCCCGTGACCCGGTTGTTCTTCGTCGCGACGGCCGAGACGCTGTCTCGGACGAATTTGCCGCCCCCGGAGACGATGCGTTCGAGCATCCACCGGCCAAGCGCCGGGACATCCAGCCAGCCGCAGCGGCGCACGTGCAGCATGGCGGCCGTATCGTCCGTGAGAAAGGGAAAGCGCCTTCCGATCGTCTCCGTATTCAGCAGGAGATCGGCGCCCGCCAGATCGGGTTGCAGACCCTCGGGCCGCGATGGTACGTAGGTTCTGCCGTCGCGGTGAACGCGCAGGGAACCGCCTCCCAGACCGGCCACCGCTTCCGCCTCTTTCTCAAGCTCCGGGATGCGGCGCCGGTCGCCGGTCAGGAAAACGTAGCCCCTCCGGTTCATCCGAATCGCGTTATCGCTCTCCTCTGCCAATTCCTCCAGCAGGTCGATGCTCCGGCTGATGAACCGGAACATGGGCGCATCGGGCCACCAGTTCCGGTAAGCTTCCGTACCGTACGCGCTGGTCAGCGACAGGGGCGGTCCTTCGTCCAAGAGCACGACGTTCCGCACGCCGCGGCGAACGACGAGATGGTACGCGGCGGCCACGCCGGCCACGCCCGCACCGCAGATGACGATTTCCGCCCTGGTATTCATGCCCCGGCCACGGACGGGCGCCTCTTCCAGGTCCGGGTCGCCTGTTCGAAGGCGTGGGCGAGTTGAAGGACCCCGAATTCATCCTCGTGCCGGCCGACGATCTGCAGTCCCACGGGCAGGCCCGAGGAAGTGAATCCGCAGGGAACGGAAATGGCGGGCAGGCCGGTGACCGTGACGTAGTAGCACGACTTCATCCAGTCGATATAGGTCTCCATCCGCACGCCGTCTATTTCCGTGGGGTAGGGCGTATTCACGTCGAAGGGCGGGACCTGGCTGACGGGGAAGATCATGAATTCGTGGTGTTCCATGAACCGGCGGACCCGGTGGTACAGGGTAGTGCGTTCCACCTCCGCGCGGGCGACCTGCGCCCCCGTCAGGGCGAATCCGGCTTCGAGGTTCCAGATGACCGTGTCCTTGATCTGGTCGCGGTGCGTCTCGAGGAGGTCGCCATATCCCTGGATAAAGCTCCACGCCCGCAAGGTCTTGAACACCTCGTCGGCCTCGGAGAAATCGGGCTGGCCCGGTTTGACGGTCATGCCCAGCTCCTCGAATACGCGGCGCTTCGCCTCAATGGCCGAAGCGACCTCCGGATCCACGGGCAGCCCGCCGAAATCCATGCTCCAGGCGACAGTCGTCCCCTTGAAGTCGCGTTCCAGCGGCATGGCGAAGGTTCGGCCCGGCTCCCGGATGGCAAGCGGCGCACGGGGATCGGGACCCGCTATAGCGCTGAGCATGAGCGCGGCGTCCGCCACGGTCCGGGCCATGGGGCCCTGGACGCTGAGCCGGCCCCAGGCGTTGACGGACGGCCACCTCGGCACGCGGCCCGGCGCGGACCGCAGCCCGACCACGTTGCAGAAGTTGGCCGGGTTGCGGAGCGAACCGCCCATGTCGCTGCCGTCGGCGATGGGCAGCATGCCGCAGGCCAGCGCCACGGCGGCGCCTCCGCTGCTGCCGCCGCAGGTCCGGGAGGTGTCATATGGATTCAGCGTCGCGCCGAAGACCGGGTTGAAGGTCTGGGAACCGGCGCCGAACTCCGGCACGTTGGTCTTGCCGAAGGAGATCGCCCCGGCCTGCTTCAGCCTCGCCACGATCAGCTCGTCCTGGCCCGGGACGAAATCGCGGAAGATCGGCGATCCGTAGGTGGTCCGGACGCCTTTGGTCAGCACCAGGTCCTTGTGGGCGATGGGCAGGCCGAAGAGGGGCCCCCGCGCTTCGTTTCGGGCGATGGCCTCGTCGGCCTTCCGGGCGCCGTCCAGCGCCTGGTCGGGATGATAGGTGACGATGGCGTTCACGGCAGGATTCACCCGGTCGACCTGGGCCAGGTGAGCCTCCATGACCTCCGTCACGGAGACGTCCTTGCGGCGGATCATGCGAACCAGATCGGTCGCCGGGGTGAAGCACAGTTCGGATACGGACATCGCGCACCTTTCAGTTAAGGATTTCCCGCAGGGCTTCGACGAAAATCCGGCTTTCTTCCTCGTTACCGTAGGAGACCCGGATCATGCCCGCGATACCCCAGGACGCCTCCGCGTCCTTTACGTAGATACGACGCTCGGCCAGGGAGGCGGTCACGGCGGCGGCGTCTCCCACTTTTATCAAGACGAAGGCCGCCTCGCTGCGGACATACTCGAGTCCGAGGTCTTCACATGCCTCGTAATAGATCGCCTTGGACGCGCTCGCCGCGTTCCGGGTGCGTATTACGTGATCCGGATCATCGAGGGCGGCGATGGCCGCGGTCAGGACCAAGGCGCTGGGTGATCCGCCGTGAAAGGCGCGGACGCGCTTCATCGTTTGAGGCTGGGCCACGCCGTAGCCGAAGCGGAATCCCGCCAGGCCGTAACCCTTGGAAAAAGTGCGGACTACCACGACGTTCTCGAACTCACGCGCGAGCCCGGCGCCGTCGGCGCAGGCCTCGTCCTCCGCCAGGTCCGCGTAGGCCTCGTCCACCAGGACCATCACCCGTTCCGGCAGGCTGGCGACGAAGTCTGCCAGCGCGTCGTGGGTGACGATGGTACCCGTGGGATTGTTGGGATTGGTGATGACGGCCATGCGGGTCCGTTCGTTGACGGCCGCGGATATGGCATCCAGATCGTACACGTAATCGGCCGTCAACGGCGTTCGCACGGCGCGGGCACCGAATTCCTCCGCGTACCGGGACATCAACCCGAAGGAGGGACGGGGTTCGATGACCTCGTCACCCGGAGAAATAAAAGCGCGGGCCATGGCGTGCATCAGGTGTTCGGAACCGTCGCCCACGCGGATCCAGGCGCCCTCCGAATCAACCCCGGGGAGGGCGAGCTTCTCATCGTGGGGTACGTCGTGCAATTCGGCCAGTTTGCGGAAGAGGGCGATCTGGTCGGGATCCTCGTACCGGTTGATCCGGTCGCACCGCGCCTTCACGGCTTCGATGACGGACGGGGAAGGACCGATGGGGTTCTCGTTCCGGCTCAGTCGGATGATGCCGGGAGGAAGACCGATGCTCCGATAGGCTTCGTTGTCCGGGCTCATAGCGGTTCTACACTGTCAATACGACGATCACGGCCTCAATTCCAGTTCTTCGAGACGCGCCGTACCTGAAACACGCCCACCAGGATCAGCCCCACGATGATGCCCCGCGTGAGCAGCAGATAGGGGATGTCTTCCGGATTGGCGTTGCGCAGCAGGAGCAGGTCGAAACCGGCCTGGTAGGTCCACACGACGAGCAGGATCGCCAGCGAAACCGGCGTCACGTACTTGATCATGTAGTAGAAAATCCGCGGTATCCGTATCGCCGCGCCTTCGTTGATCTCCTCCCAGGCCTTGTCCATGCCGAAGATCCAGGCGAAGATGATGATCTCGAGAAAGGAGAAGACCACCAGGCCCACGGTCCCGATCCAGAAATCCAGCTCGTCGATGACGCCGTGCTCGATGTTGAATACGATGAAGTTGCCGAAGAGAAAAAGGAAGGCGATGACGAAAATCGCGGCCTTCTTGCGCGGCCACCCCATTTCATCCTGCAGGAAGGCCATGGGCGGCTGCGTCAACGCAACCGTCGAGGTGATACCGGCAAAGAAAAGCAGTCCGAACCACAGCGTGCCGATGAACTGGCCCAGGGGCAGTTGCTGGAAGATCAGCGGCATGGACTGGAACCCCAGGTCGAACGAACCGCCGGTGGCGATGGCCTCGGTGGCGGTGACGCCGAAGAAAGCCACGGCGACCGGGATGGCGATGGAACTGCCCAGCACCACCTCGGCGAAACCGTTGCTCATGGAGGTGGTCAGGCCGGTGAGGGCGACGTCCTGGCGGGCGCGGACGTAACTCGCGTAGCACTGCATGCTGCCGATGCCGATGCCGAGGGAGAAAAAGATCTGTCCCGCGGCCGCGAGCCATACGCTGCCTTCGGAAAGACGGCTGAGGTCCGGGTTCCAGATCCACGCGAAACCCGCCATGACGCTTTGATCCGGGGAGGCCGGGTCGGGCGTGCCCAGCGTCAGTACCCGGGCTACCAGGACGACGGCGAAGATCAGCAGCATGGGCATGGCGAACTTGGCCAGGGTCTCGATGCCCCGTACCACGCCCCGGCTCAGCACCCAGAAGACGATGCCCAGGTTGATGAGGAAGAAGATGTAGGCCGTGCCGACACTGCTGAAGTAGGCGCTTTCGGTGACGCCCTGGAAGCTGCTCAGGAACGCGCCCATCTCCTCCTGGGTACTGATGCCGAAATACTGGCCAGTCAGGGAGAAGAAGCTGTAGGCCAGGGTCCACGACTGCACGTAGGAATAGTACAGGGCGAAGGCGACCGGCGCCGCGATGCCGAGCACGCCGATGTACTTGGCGGCCGGGTGTTTCCACAGGCGGTACAGGATGCCCGGCGTGGTGCCGTGGCCATGCTTCCCGCCGAACCGCCCCACGCTCCATTCCACCCACATCATGGGGATGCCCACGACCAGGAAGGCGATGAAATAGGGGATCATGAAGGCGCCGCCGCCATTGGCGGCCGCCTGCACGGGAAACCGAAGGAAATTACCCAGGCCGATGGCGTTGCCCGCCATGGCCATGATCAGCCCCAGGCGGCTTTTCCAGACTTCCCTTACGCTGTTTACGGACATCCGGTCCTCCTTCCGGTAGTACTCCTTCCAGACTGACAGGGTTTACTTGACCCGGCCCCGGCCGGCCACGGGCCAGATGACTTCCACCTGGTCGCCGCGGACGCCGTTGAGCTCGTCGTGCAGGTTGAGGGCCATTTCCTGGTGCAGGGGGATGACCGACAGGCGCTCGCCCACCCTGAAACGGTGCGCGCAGCGGGATACGTCCACGTGGCCGTGTTCCACGGACATGCCATAGATCTGCGCCTCGGGATGTTCTATGATATGGCCGTAGGGCGTGGGCGGATAGCTGGCGAAGGTCTTCATGCCGCCGTCGATGATGATGCGGTCCGGGGTCGGTGCGCTTACCACCGTGCAGATCATGCGGCAGGGGCAGCGTTCGGGGTCGAGCATGCCCGAGTTGCTGATGCGGCTCATGCCCTCCCAGATGTAGGACCCGCTGCGGGTCTCCGTGCAGCCCATGGCTTTGGAGTTTTCTTCGCCGCCGGTGCCGCCGCCGCTGATGATATCGACTGGGATGCCCTTCCCGGTGATCCGTTCTATCGTTTCCGACAGGAAATCTGCGGCCTCGGGATGGCTGGGGAAGACCATGACACCCTTGAAGACCAGGCCGCGGAGGTCCGTGATGCGTTCGGCCAGCGCCGCCGCAGCTTCGGGCGACTGCACGCCACATCGCTTCGTGCCCGTATCCAGCTCGATGATCACGTTGACCCGGCAGCCGTCCTTCTCGGCCTGGTCCGATATGCCCCGTGCCGTGATTTCGTCATCGACCGCTACGATGATTTCGGTTCGCCTGGCGACTCGCGTCAGGCGTTCCACCTTCTTCGTGCCCACGATGTTGTAGGGGATCAGGATGTTCTCGATGCCGGCCGCGGCCATGACTTCGGCCTCGCCGAGTTTCTGGCAGCAGATGCCGATCGCGCCGGCCTTGATCTGCCAATGGGCGATTTCCGGGATTTTGTGGCTTTTCGTGTGGCATCGAAGGCCGATGTCGAGATTCCGGCAGTGCTGCGCCATGGACGCGATATTACGTTCCATCAGGTCCAGATCGGCCACGTAGGCCGGAGTGTCCAGCTCGTCGATGTGCATGGTTATCCGAGTAAGCTATGTAGATTCAATGTGTATACGCCACCTGACGCCACCCCGCACGGTCCGTCCACCGGTCAGAGACTGCCCTTCGTGGACGGCACGCCGGATACCCGGTCGTCCAGGGCCACGGCCTGGCGCAGCGCCCGGGCCGCCGCCTTGAAGACCGCCTCGACCTGGTGATGAGCGTTCACGCCGGAGAGCAGGGAAACGTGCAGGGTGACGCGACCGTGGTGCACGAGGGCCCCGAAGAACTCCCGCACCATTTCCGTGCTGAAATCGCCGACCGAAGAACGCGAGAAATCGGCGTCGAATTCCAGGTGGGCGCGGCCGCTCACGTCGAAGACGGCCCGCGCCAGCGCCTCGTCCAGCGGTGCGTAGGCGTGGCCGAATCGCGTAATACCTGATCCGTCGCCGATGGCCCGGGCGATGGCCTGGCCCAGGCAGATCCCCACGTCTTCCACTGTGTGATGATCGTCTATATGCAAATCACCGGTACAGGCAAGATCGAGGTCGAATCCGCCGTGCTTGACGAAGCTGCCCAGCATGTGGTCGAAGAAACCGATGCCGGTTTCTCCGGCGAGTCGGCCTTCGCCCTCGAGGGTCAGGGTAAGCTCGATGCGGGTTTCCAGGGTTTCGCGGGTTACCGTGGCGGTGCGAGGCACGTATTCCTCAAAGCGATGGCGAGTTGCCGAAAGTCGTTCAATCGATTGGTGTCAGGTTCGACCTGTTACAGTAGATGCGGGGATAGGGATTGTCAAGAGGTTCCGGCCGGCGTACCGGCCGGTGTTGCGCCGTGCGTTCCGGTCTGCATACCGGCCTGCATACCCATCTGCATACGACCCTGTGTTCCGGCATTCGTGCCGCCGTGTGTACCGGCCCAGGAAATCCTTCATCCGGTACCAACCTTTGTCTTTTTGAACCTATGTGCATCCGCCCAGGTGAGAGGTGGGAAAGGGATGCCAATGTACACGTTCGTTACACGGGAACGACCCATGAAAAGAGCACACGGAGTATCGAGCATATCGCGGTTTCTTCAGCGCAATCCGGCCTGGTCCCAGGTGGTCTGCGTCGCTGGCGTTGCCTTGCTGATCATCCTCGGTCCCATTCTGCTTTACGGACTGCTGTTCCAGCCTGGTCCGGACTCGGTGCGTATGCTGTCCAACGTACCCTGGTGGCCGGTCGTCCTTCTCGTGGCCCTCGTCGCATTGCTCAGCCTGCTGCACGGGACCACGGGCGTAAGCGTACAGAAGCTGCCCGACAAGCAGAAAGGCGCCGGCGATACCGCCGATTCGAACGAATCTCCCGAGTCGTCGGCACCTGCGAAGCCGCCCGCACCTGCGAAGCCGCCCGCACCTCCTTCACCTCCGGCGCAGCCCGGGTTGCCCGAGCAAAACGGCGATCCCCTTCGGTGCACGATGCATGAACGGTCGCTGAACGGCATGAGCCGCGTGAAAACGAACCGGTAACATCCGCCTGGTCCGACCCGGACTAGCCCCAATACCAGCGCACAGCGATGGCGGCTACCACCACGGCCGTGGACTGAAAGGTCCGTTTTTCGCTGCGCAGGGCGGCGCCGAAATCATAGGGCGCCGGGTTCCCCGCGGCGTATTCGGTGAGTCGAGGCAGGAAACGGGGAACCGCCGCGAGGTATGCTTCGTATTGCGCGCCGAAGGTTTTCCGCAGGCTTTCTTCCTCCAGCGATACGATGAGACCGTACTGGATTCCGAAGGCGGCGATGAAGATCCCGATCATGTAAGGCATCCAGGCCCAGGCCATGACGCACAGGCCGAGACTCAGCAGGAAGTTGCCGACATACAACGGATTGCGAACCCGGCCATAGGGTCCGTTGGTGATGAGCGATGGCGCTCCGACGTGGCGGGTACGGGTGGCGGAGCCCGCGTAACCGACCGCCCAGAGGCGAATGGATTCCCCGATCAGCACCAGCAACCCGCCGGCAGTGAAGGTCATCGGGCCGGGTTCGGCCAGGATCAGGACCGCGGCCAGGAGCGGGATGGGCGTATAGCTTCGGGCCGCGAATACGGCGGCGCGGATATCCATGATGTAACAGAATCTCCATGATGTAGTTCGTCCGGTCTGCCGGCCGGTGCGGGCTTCGCTTTCTCGATGGGCGAGCATGCCGGCGTTACCGGCTGCCGGCTTCGATCTGTTCGATGACCGCCAGGGAGACGCGCAGGGCTTCCCGGCCGTCGAAGCCGGTCACTGGGGTCGGCGCATAGCCGCGCACCGCCGCGACAAAGGAGGCGAGTTCGGATTCGAGCGGCTCGCTCCGGTCCTTCGAGGTCTTCCGCCGCGTGATATGGCGGACGCGGCCATCGCCGGTGTTCACCGGGATCTTCAATCCCCTTGTTCCGGCCTGGCCTGGATCGTCGATCAGCCGGTATATCTCGCTCTCGCCCGCCAGGAAGTCCATCGAAACGTAGTGGTCGCGTTGGAAGATCCGCATCTTGCGCATTTTCTTCAGCGAGATGCGGCTGGCCGTGACGTTGGCCACGCACCCATCGGCGAACCGCATTCGGGCGTTGGCGATGTCCACCTGGTCTGAAATCACGGCGACGCCCGCGGCGTCCACCGACGTCAGGTCAGATCGGACCAGTCGCAGGATGAGATCGATGTCGTGTATCATGAGGTCGTGGACGACGGATACGTCCGTTCCCCTGGGATCGAAGGAGGCCAGGCGGTGCGCTTCGATGAATCCGGGGGCAATGTCCATGCCTTCGAGGACCCGGAAGGCGCCGTTGAACCGTTCGATGTGTCCGACTTGAAGCACGAGGCTGCGGGCTTCCGAAAGTTCGATCAGCCGGTCGGCTTCGGGTACGGTCGCGGCGATCGGTTTCTCCACGAAGGTGTGCAGGCCCTGTTCAAGCGTGAATGACGCCACCTCGCAGTGCGCGGTAGTGGGTACGACCACAGTGACCGCGTCGGCGCCCTCCACGACACGCGACATGCTGTCGAGCGCAGTCGTGCCGTAGCGGCGGGCGACCTCTTCTGCCCGTTTCTCGCGTATGTCGTACACGCCGGAAAGCCGCACGCCGGGCATGCCCGCCAGCACCCGGGCGTGGGCTTCACCGAGCCGTCCAACGCCGATTACGGCCATTCGCAAGGCGTCCAAATTCGGATTCTCCGTGCTATCCTGCCAGTTGTCTACATTTCGTTTCCGGGCACGCAGCTCGAGATGATCGCCAGGTGAAATCAGCAGCGACCTTTTCCGGCCGGGAGACGGCTGGAATGTAGATGCCGGCACGGCGAATGGTCAACCTCTTTGGTGCCGGCATACCGGGTCTGCGCCGCTTCTTTACGTTGACAGTCTCCCGGAATGCGTGTTGATTTCAGTCACGTAAATCGACCACGTAAATCGACCCATGAATCCCCTCTAGAGACGAATTTCATGGTCCTGCTGCAGCGGCTCTACGTCACATCGCCGATCGCCGGGTTCGGGCTCGCTCTCTGTTCCGCCCTGTTCATCTACCTGAGCATACCCAAGTTCGACTGGTGGCCCCTGGCCTGGGTCGCTTTCGTGCCGGTCATGGTCGCGTTGCACGATGCCGGACGAAACGGGTCCCTGACCCGAGTGGCATTGATCTCCCTGGTTTTCGCGTTCGTGTCGGGTGTCGCCAAGGTGTACTGGATCCGCGAAACCGTCATGAATTTCGGTGGCCTGAACCTGGCGCTCGGCCTGGTCAGCATGGCGGGCGTGGCCCTCGTCATCGCCCTGTACGCCTTCATTTTCGGATTGTATGCGGCACGGACCGACTGGAAGTCCCCCCTTTTCCCGTTTTTCGCGGCCGCCCTGTGGACGGCGCTGGAATACATCCAGACCTATGTTTTCACGGGGTTCCCGTGGGAACTGCTGGGTTACTCGCAGTACCTGGTCCTTCCCGTCATTCAGATTTCCAGTTACACGGGTGTTTACGGCGTGAGCTTCCTGGTCATGCTGCTGAACGCGACGCTCGCCATGGTCTTCATCGCCCTGCGCGAGCGAACCGCCTGGCGCGCGCCGGTGATCGCCATGATGGTGTCATGGCTGGCATTGATCGGCGCGACGGGATACGGCTGGTGGTCGATTTCCCAGGCACGCGCCCTGGAGCGGATGACCCCGCCGGTGAAGGTGGCTGTCGTCCAGGGCAGCAAGGAACAGGGCATAAAGTGGTCGAAAGAGGAGGTCCAGCGGACCGTGGACGTCTATCAGGATCTTACGCGGTCGATCCTGCCTCAGGACCCCGAGTTCATCGTGTTCCCCGAAACGGCGATGACCTTCTGGCTGGAAAGCCCGGCATATGAAGAGTACAACCAGCAGGTGCTCGCGTTGACCGAGGAGGCGGGGGTTCCGCTCCTGACCGGCGCGCTGGGTTACCGGTCCGGAGAAGTCGACGTCTACAACAGCGCCTTTCTGCTGTTGCCCGACCGCGGGATCGTGAGCTCCTACAGCAAGATGCACCTGGTGCCCTTCGGCGAGTACCTGCCGTTTCCAAGTCTGTTCTCCTTCCTTTCCGGGTTGACCGGCGCGATCGGCGACCTCACGCCCGGGGACGAACTGACCGTGATGCCGCTCACCGGGCAGGACATGCGTATCGGCACGGTCATCTGCTACGAATCCATCTTCCCGGACCTGGTCCGGAGATTCCCGCTGAACGGCGCCGACGTGCTCGTGGTCATGACCAACGACGCCTGGTTCGGGACTTCATCGGCGCCCGCCCAGCATTTCTCCATGGCGGTGCTGCGCGCCGTGGAGAACGGCACGCCGATCATCCGCGCGGCCAACACCGGGATTTCCGGATTCATCTCCGCCACCGGCGCCGTCTATGGCGCCACGCCCATGATGATCGCCACGACCACCGTCGCGAACGTGCACCCGAACCGGGGCGGGCTTACGTTCTACACCCGTTACGGCGATGTGTTCGCCCTCCTCTGCTGCGTGCTGGCCGTCGTCGCGGCGGCCCTGGCGGGCAGCAGGACCGTCCTCCTTCTCAGAAACAAATCGAAATAGCCTGGCCGCACATCACCCTCGCGGATGGTACCGGGCGTACACGTCTTTGAGGTATTCGCGGTCCACATGGGTATAGATCTGCGTCGTGGCGATGTCCACGTGGCCCAGCATTTCCTGGACGGCACGGAGATCGGCGCCGCCTTCCAGGAGATGGGTGGCGAAGGAATGGCGCATGGTATGGGGGCTGACTTTCTTTTCGAGACCGGCCAGTTCCACGTAGGTATCCATGATCTTCCACAGGCCCATGCGGGACAGCCGGCCGCCGCGGGCGTTCAGGAAGAGCAACTCGCCGCTTTTCGATGAGGCCAGGGTGGGGCGGACCTTGTGCAGGTAGTTACGGATCACGTTGATCGCCTGGCGGCCCACGGGAACCAGGCGTTCTTTGCCGCCCTTCCCGAAGATGCGCGCCAGTCCGGTTTCGAAGAGGAGATCGGGCCGCCTGAAATCCAGCAGTTCGGACGCGCGCAGGCCGGTGGCGTACATGAACTCGAGGATCGCCCGGTCGCGCAATCCCAGCGACGTCGTGTGATCGGGTTGTTCGAGTAACGACCGGATCTCCTCCCGGCTCAGGACGACCGGCAGGCGGCGTGGTTGCTTGGGTACCCGGACGTGCTCGGTCGGATCGGCGGTGGCCAGTCCCTCGCCGATGAGGAAACGGTGGAAGATCCGTACCGCCGAAACGTGTCGCGCGATGCTGGAAGGCGCGAGCCCGCGACGGCGCAGGTACGCGATGAACCCCTGGACGTCCTGGCGCGTGGCGTCCGAGAAGGAAGCGATCCCCCGCCGGTCGAGGTGGTTCTTGTAGGAGGTCAGGTCACGGCGGTACGCCTCGTGGCTGTTCGGCGACAGACCCCGTTCGATGAGCAGGTGGGTGAGGAAATCGTTCAGTTCATTCATGACGCGCGCCGGTCCTTCTCCGGACAAGGTCAGGAACGAGTTATCTTACTTGCGCGGTCAACTGTTCCCGCCGGCCTGTGCGCTTACGCGGCGGCGCACTCGGCCTATGAACCTGCTCAGGCCGCGCACTCCGCCTGTGAACCTGCTCAGGCCGCGCACTCCGCCAATGAGCCTGCTCAGGCCGCGCACTCGGCCCGCGCCCGGTCGGCATGGGCTTTCATGTACGCGATAGAGTAGGCGTAGCCGATCCGGCCGTCTCCCGCCATCTCGGGGATGTGGTCGGGGATCATGACCCCGTAGAAGCCGGTTTCCTCCAGGACCCGCGCGGCCTGGTACATGTCGAAGTAGCCGTTGTCGATGAAGGTCTCCACGAAGTGAGGCAGGGGCTGGTCCACGTTCCGGTAGTGGACCTTGAAGACCTTGCCCTGTTCGCCGAAATGGCGCAGCGCGTCCTCCACGCCTTTGCCCATCAGCGATCCGCCTTCGAGCCAGCAGCCGATGCAGAAGCAGAGCCCCACGTTCGGGCTGTCGGCGATCTCCATGGCCCGGTAGTATCCGTCGAAACTGCTGAAGATACAACGCGGGATGCCGCCGAGTTCCGGCTGGGGAGGATCGTCCGGATGGATGCCGATCCGGACGCCCGCTTCCTCCGCGACCGGCGCGACTTCTCCGATGAAATGGGCGAAATTGTCCCAGATCTCGTCCTCGCTGTACACCCGTCCGTGGGTCAGCGGCATCTGGAACAACCGGCCGCCCCAGTGGCCTTCCTCGGCTTTTGCCAGGTCGAACCCCCGGGCAGGCGCGCCGCCGCGGGTGGTTTCCCGCTCCGTGCTCCAGATCCCGTTCCCCATGTGGGCATAGGTCGTATAAGGAATGCCCGCCCTGCCGAGGTCGCGTATGTAGCGCTTGTACTGTTCCACCTTCGCGTCCCGGTTCGGCAGGTTGAGCACGATGGCGTCCTGGTTGTGCACGTCGCTGTTCCCGAAACCGTAGATCTTGATGCCGGCTTCGTCGTAAATCTCCCGGCGGCTCATGAAATAGTCGTAGTTGGCGTGTTCGCCGTCCGTCCAGAGACAGACGTATTCAATACCCAGTTGCCGGGCAAACTGAAGGTCCTCCTGCGTGGGTTCGGGAGACATCTGTCCCGCGATCTTGAGGCCGGGTTCTATTTCCATGAGCGCCATGGCAGGCTCCTAGATAAAAGTTTCCGTTTCGTATTTGGACGTGTGGGGTATTATATTCGACGTTCCCGAAATTGTGAAACGATTTATCGAAAAGGAGTTGCGGTCCATGTGCGTCCTGAGCCGGACGGTCCCGATCCTCGCCCTGACCCTCGTCCTGATCCCGCCGGTCCCGTCTTTCGCGCAGGGCATAACGACCGCGGCCCTCTACGGCCGGATTCTGGACGATACCGGTGCGCCGCTTCCCAACGCCACCGTGGTCGCCCTGCACGGGCCCACGGGAGTCTCCTCGGGCGTCTTTTCCCGTGACGACGGGCGGTACAACATCGCGGGCTTGAGGATCGGCGGTCCGTACGAGATCCGGGTCAGCTACATCGGATATCAGCCCTCCGTCCGCCGGGACATTACCTTGACGATGGGCCAGAGCCTACGCGCGGATTTCCGGCTGAACAGGGATGTCATCGAGGCGGGGGAAATCACCGTAACGGCCCACCGGGACGAGGTGTTAAACGCCTCGAACACCGGTACCGAGACCCACGTTTCGGCGATCGAGATCGCCCGGCTGCCCTCGATAGCGCGGAGCATACAGGACTACACGCGGTTGGCGCCCGAGGCGGCGTCGAAGGCGGGTGGCCAGAGTATCGCGGGCAAGAACAACCGCCTGAACAACTTCCAGGTGGACGGCGCGGTCCTGAACGACGCCTTCGGCCTCACGGGCGAGGGGCTGCCCACCGGCCAGGTGGACGCCCAGCCGATCAGCCTGGACGCCATCGAGGAATTCCAGGTGCAGGTGGCGCCCTTCGACGTGCGCTCAGGCGGATTCGCGGGCGGGCTCATCAACGCGGTGACGCGCAGCGGCACGAACCGCTTCCGGGGCTCCCTGTACTGGTTCGGCCGCAACGAATCCCTGGTGGGCGATCTGGACGGAGACGAATTCGGGGACTTCACCGACTACCAGCTCGGATTCCGGCTCGGGGGCCCTGTGGCCAGGAACCGGGCGTTCTTCTTCGTGAACGGGGAGTTGCGGCGCCGTTCGAGCCCTTCGAGCGCGGGACCGGCGGATTCGAACCAGCCCATCCGCTTCGGGGCGGACTCGTCCGATCTGCAGCGGATCGTGGACATCGCCCGCGACCGATACGGTTACGACGCCGGCGGATATGATCCTTTCTCACGGGATACGCGGAACGAAAAGATCTTCGCGCGCCTGGACGTCAACCTGTCGCCGGGGCACCACCTTACCCTGCGCCACAACCTGGTGAACGGCGACCTGGACGACGGACTGAGCCGGGGAAGGACCCTATTCACGCTTACCAGCAACCAGTTCAAGCGCGACAACGTCACCCAGTCGTCGGTCGTGCAGCTCAACAGCACCTTCTCCGGCAGCGTGGCCAATGAAGTGCGGATATCCTACAGCCGCGTGCGGGACAAGCGGTCGCCGCTGTCCGCTTCCTTTCCCCAGGTCCAGATCGATATCGAGGAACCGGGCGGCGCGTTCCTCGGCGAAGTCCGGCTCGGCGTGGAACGGTTCTCCCAGGCCAACTCGCTGGACCAGGACACCTTCGAGTTCACCAACGACCTCCACCTGTTCAGGTCGGATCACACCATAACGATCGGCACGCACAACGAATTCATCTCCTTCGACAACCTGTTCATACAGGACTACTACGGTGCCTACGAGTTCGACGGTATCGAGGCTTTCGAGCAGGGCACCCCCACCCGCTACCTCCTGAGCCGATCCAGCGTGCCGGGTGTCGAACAGCCCCGCGCCGCGTGGGACTACGTGCAGCTGGGATTCTACGCCCAGGACAACTGGAGGGTCAACCCAAGGCTCAGCCTGAACTTCGGACTGCGGGCCGACGTGCCGGTCCTCCCGACCGAACCCCTGGCCAACGACCGCTTCGCACGCCAGTTCGCCGGCCACCGGACGGACCGGACCCCGGGCGGGCAGGTGCTCTGGTCTCCCCGCTTCGGATTCAATCTCGACGCCGGAGGGGACCGCGGGACGCAGATCCGCGGCGGCGCCGGCGTCTACGCGGGGCTGCCTCCGGCCGTCTGGCTTTCCAACGCCTACAGCAACACCGGCGTGGACTTCACCCGTATCGATCTCGCGACCTTCCGCGACCAGGACGTCCCTGCGTTCGTGGCCGACCCCTTTGCGCAACCACTGCCGCTGGACGGGGGTCTCTCTGCGCCGCAGACCACGGAGGTCAACGTCATCGATCCAGCGTTCCGGCTGCCCCGGGTCTTCCGCACCAACCTCGCCCTCGACCGCCGGCTGCCCCTGGACCTCGTCGGCACCGTGGAAGTCCTGCTGGCCCGTAACCTCGACGACGTCCGGTTCCGGAACCTCAACATCGGGAACGCCGGCAGGCCGACAGGCACGACCCCGGACGGGCGTCCCGACTACGGCGGCAGGAAGGTCAGCGGGGATTTCACCAATGTCATCCTACTGGAGAACACCGACAGGGGCCGCCAGTTCAACCTGACGCTGCGGTTGCGCAAGGGACAGAACACGGCTGTTCTTCCTGGACTCTTCGGCAGCGTGGCGTACGTGTTCCAGGACGCGGAAGACATCAACAGCGGACGGTCTAGCCGCGCCATCTCGAACTGGCAGTACAACGAGACCGACGACCCCAACGGCGAGACGACCGCCACGTCCGATTTCGAGGTCCGGCACCGGATCCTGGCCAGCGGGTCCTGGAAGTTCGAGATCGGACGGGAACTCGCCACGACCGTTTCCGTCTTCTACGAAGGCAGCGCGGGAGATCCGTACAGCTACATGTATAGCGACGACGTGAACGGCGACGGCATCCGCGGCAACGATCTTGCCTACATCCCTGCCAGCAGGAGTGACGTGAGCGCCGAGGTCACCGACGAGGAGTGGCGTGCGATCGACACTTTCGTCGATTCCGACCCTGCGCTAAGCGCGGCCCGTGGCGGCATCATCCGGCGAAACGCGAGCCGCGCGCCGTGGCGGAACCGGCTGGACCTGCGCCTGATCCAGCAATTGCCCTCCGTACGGAACCAGCATTTCGAATTGACGCTGGACGTGCTGAACCTGGCCAACCTGATCAACAGTGACTGGGGCCAGCGCCGCTACGTACGGTTCGACGCCGCCGGCCTGTTCAATTTCGACGGGTACGACGAACAGGGCAGGCCGGACATGGACCTCCGGGTCCGGGACGCCAACGAAGACGGAAGCGTCGACCGCGAGGACGTGTTCCAGGCCACCAACCTCTCGTCCCGCTGGCAGGTGCAGGCCGGGGTGCGGTATACGTTCTAATGAAGTTGACGGAACACCGGGTCCGGTTATATTAGTGCGTCCGAATCCGGTAGTTCGTCCAGTTCCGGCAACAACTTACAGAAACGGATTTCAAACGCACAAACTATCCGCAGACAGGAGGATTACGTGAAACTGGCATTCTTCAACGACTTCACCCTTGGCGTTATCGAGAACGACACGATTATCGACGTTTCGCCCGCCCTGGAGGATACAGGAGCGTCCAGTCCCCAGGCTCAGATCGAAGCGGTTATCAGCGGCTGGGACACCTGTGGCCCCCGCATCGCCGAGGCCGCGCAGGGACAGGCCGGAACGCCGCTTTCCGCGGTCAGCCTTCAGGCGCCGTTACCGCGCCCGGGACAACTGCTCTGCCTGGCGGGGAACTACATCGAGCCCGATCATCCCACCAAGGAGACCTTCAACGCCTTCCTGAAGTCCAATACGTCGGTCATGGGCCAGGACGCGGTCGTGGAACTGCCCGACACGGACGCCTCGGTCTTCCACTTCGAGCCCGAACTCGCCATCGTCATCGGCAAGCGGGCCAGCAAGCTCAGCGCGGACGAGGCCCTGGATCACATCTTCGGTTACACCCACTTCATCGACGTCTCGGCCCGCGGTCTGCCCGGCGGCTTCTTCCTCGGCAAGAGCTGGCACACCTTCGGCCCGATGGGCCCGGCGCTGGTCACGGCCGACGAGGTGGGCGACGCCAACGACCTGCCCGCGAAGATGTGGATCAACGGCAACCTCAAGCACGACTTCTCCACCGGCGAGATGGCCCGGCACATCCCCGAACTCCTGGCCGAAGTGACCGCCGTGGTCACCCTCGAGCCCGGCGACGTCGTCTCCACGGGCACGCACCACTACGCCCTGAGTCCCGTCCAGGACGGCGACAGCCTGCGCCTGAGCATCGACAAGCTGGGGCCGGCGCTGACGATCACGTGCGCGGATGAAAAGAAGAGGACGTGGGAGCGGTAGGGGGAAGACCGATGTACATTAAACTACTAATTTACTACTAATAAACACTAAATTAGTAGTTGTTACCGGTAGAAACGCCAATCGTAGCCGAGGCCTACCTGCAGTTCGAACTTGACGGCCGGCTGGTCGATGTCGCTGTCCCGGTGGAGGAAGATGTTCGCGTCGAGTGTGGCGGCAAGATCGTCCAGCAGGCGGAAACGCAGGTGGTTGTAGTGCTGGACGGACATGGTCTGGCGCTGTCCGGTGCCCCAGAATACGCGGGCCTGCGACGAGAGCGAATTGCCTGGAAGCAGTGAGGTCCGGTACTCGGGCGCCACCTCGACTCCCACGACGTTCATCGCGGTGACCCGGTCTCTTTCCAGGGCCAGACCGACACGGACGACCGCCTGGGAACCCAATTCCGTCTGAAGACCTCCCTTGAACCTGAGCACGACCGGGTGCTTCTGCCCTTCGTCACCTGTCCATACCGTGTTTACGTCCAGCCCTACGAACTGGGACAGTGACGAGGATGGCAGCGAATAGAGCAGTTCGCCGTCGATCCGGTCCACGGCTTCCCGTTGGCTTCCGTTGTTGTTCAACCTTCCGTAGCCTGTCCTCAACTGGGTAGAGAACGTTCCCGCCGGCGTGTACCGGGTTGAATTGTGCGCGACGTGGACGAGCCAGGCCAGGGCTTCCTCGCCGCTCAGGAACGGATCGCGGCTGTACTCGTCGGCGGGTCCTTCCAGCGTAGTCTGCGACAGGGATCCACTGAACCGCGTGCTGCCCTCCATCACACTTCGCGGCCCGCGCCGGATGCCCTCCCACCGGTCGAAGATACCGTTACCCCGTACATGGGCCGTCACCAGTTCCCTCAGTCCGATGTGGGTACCGGTATCGCGCAATATGCGGAAACTCCTGGCTTCCCGGATCAGTGCCTGGTCCGCCAGGATCATTGGGACGGCCACCACGTACGTCCTGCCCTGATTCAGCGGCCGGCCGTCAACGGTCCGGGATTCCGCATCGTACCCCGCGAAGACCACGTCGTGTTCCCGCGGCAGCCTGCCGGCCCATGCCCGCAACTGCCGTCCCGACACGGTAACGCGGACGAGTACGTCGTTGTCGCGGACCAGCCGCGTAACCGTACGCAGGCGGACCTCTCCGTCCAGACGTACGGGCCGCAGGGCATGGCGGTCGACCGCGGCCACGTCGGCCGCCAGTTTCGTGCGCGCCAGGTCGGCGATCCAGGCCCCGGTATCTTCGATCGGTTCCCGGGTCCTTCCTATCCGGACGTCATAGATCCTGCGCACGGTTTCCCTCTGCCAGGCGACGACAGCCGATACCGCGGAATCCGGCGGCGCGGTCGAACCGTCAACAAGGACGGGACGCAGACCGGTAACGGCCGTATTGCCGCCTTCCCGGCGAAAGGTGATGTCGAGTCGGCCCAGATGGGTACCCCGTCCCGGTGTGGTAACCAGGTATCTGCCGTCGACGAACCGGACCACATGCTCCGCCGGGCGCGGTTCGGGACCGGCCTGCGTGCCTCCCGCAATGATCAGCTGAACTTGCGGAAAGGCCAGCGCGAGGTCCCTTGCCTCGTCCATGCTCATGTTGACCAACGCGATGCGTACGTCAGCGCGGCCCGCGGGACCGGCCAGGAGCGATTCGAGCGTCTTGCGCGGATCCTGGATATCCAGGGCAGCGGGGTCCACAGATGCAAGGTCGTCGGCCATACGGGACGAGACAAGCCCCATGACCGCGATCTGCAACCCACTTTTTTCGGTCAGCAGGAACGGAGCGATGGCCTCATGGACCGTGTCGCCGGCCTCATCGACCGCGCTCCCAGTCCGATCGACCGTGTCGCCGGCCTCATCGACCGCGCTCCCGGTCCCCAGGTTGGCGCCCAACACCGGGAATTCCACCTGTCCTGCGCGGGTTGCGAGCGTGTCGACGCCGTAGGTGAACTCGTGTCCACCCACCGTCATGGCATCGTATCCCGCCATGTCCATGAGTTGAAACAGCGTGCGGCAGCCATCCACGTCGCAGGCGGGCGTCGTCCCCATTGCGTTCCCGCCGTCCAGGACCAGGATCGAATCGCTGCCGGCGCTTTTCCGGGCGCGGATCACCGACACGAGCGCGGCCAGGCCGCCTTGGTCCATAGCGGTTCCCGGACCCTGGTCCTCTGCCTGATCCGCATCGTCGAAGCCGTCCTCGGAGTAGATATTGCCCCGCAGATCGTTGGTATGGAAAAGGGTTAACCGGTGCTCGGTAACTTGGTCGTCGACGTGGGCGTTGGCAAGGTCATCGGCTTGGGCGCCAGCCTGGGCGTCGGCTGTCGGCGGGGAATGAATCGCTACTGCGGCCATTCCCCACCACAGTGCCACAGTCACCATCAACCGGGTTTTCGTCATCTTCGATTTATCCCCATGACCTGTCCAATACTTACATCTACTGTGCCGACGGTGTGGATTTAAGACGGTGTAATATAACGCACGCGGACAGCACCGCAACGTAGAGATATGGATAAAGTAGCTCCCGGCCATATTTAGTGTTCCGGTTCGATAAAGACCACCCGAGTTACTTGTAACTGAGTGTCGAACAACTAATTTAATACTAACTGAAACTAAATTAGTAATAACGAATTGGATATCGATCGCTGAATAGGAAAAACCGGACATGAGAAAGGCCGGACATGAGAACGCCGGACAGATATTCGTCAGCGAGAAAACCGGGGTTCATACTGGTAGAAGGTGGTGCGGAACCAACGGGGATGAACGGGGAGATATGGCACTGATCAATTTATACAGGTTCCTGTATCGGAATCGGTGGAGGCTGCGCCTAAGGGGGGTACATCCAAAACCTGTCTGCAAACCGGTCGGAATCTACAATGGATCCCCAGCTGAGGCGGGCGCGGTTTGGAAACCCTAATTCTTCTCTGTAAGGCGACCGGACAGAAACTTGTGAATGACGCTGGACAGCAGCGTCTGATAGGGTATCCCCTCTTCCCTGGCCTTCGCGTGCGCGAGATTGAAGTCGCGTTCGGTCACCCGGAGATTCACTCGCCTGGTCTTGTTGAACGTATTGCGAGCCGCCTGCTGGGCCAGCTCGGCCTCGCGTTCTGCACCAGGGGCGGAGCGCAACTCGTTCCGCTCGAATCTATCGAGCACGTCGCGCTCTTCGGCACTCAGTTCGTCGTTCATGATTTCCGCCTCTTTTTGTAGTTTCTCGTTGCTTTCCGGACGGGAATGATCGTCTTCAGGAAGCGCGTGCCGTCAGCCTGCGTCACGAAGGGGACGAGGTGAATGTACCTGTCGATTTCCACAGCGTATATCAACTGTCCCTGGTAGTCGTCCTGGTTCGGGTGTTCGAGTACATCGACTAAGCCGCCTTGCTCTATGGCAACAACAATACGCTCGAACGAGATTCCTCTCTTTTTGATGAGAAGCCGGGTCTATATGTACGCCACGCTATGCCGGGACATTCGCTGGGTCTTTGCCTACTCAGCCGTAACGATATGCCTGCACAGCCGCTGGCCCCGGGCGGACAGCCGGTCGTAATGCTTCCGCGGCATAGACTTCTCCTCGACGGCCCGGTGCCACGGCGCGTGGTAACCCACGCTCGTCATGGGACGTTTCATGTCGGAGAGGTTCGCCGTGCCCCCGTGCCAGCAGCGCACGTCGCGGACGATGGCCGTATTCGCCGGCGCGCACAGGTGGTTCGTGCGCATCCATTCCGGTTCGTCCTCCAGCGAGGGGATCGGCGCGCGGGACCGGTGGGTGCCGGGAATGAACCGGATGGCGCCGTTCTCCACGGTGAATTCCACCATGGTGAAGTTGATGACGATAAACGGTGCCGGGACGTCCTGGTGGGTTACCCGGCCCAGGGGATCGTGAAAGAGGTCGGCGTTCCGGTCGGAGTGCAGGTGCTGGATCTTCGCGCCGGGCAGGGAGTAGTCGCCGCCCGCCCTCGTGCAGGTGTAGTCGTCGCTCCCCCAGATCTCGTCTATAATCGGCAGGATCGTGGGCAGGTCGATCAGGATGCACCATTCCCATTTGTGCACCTGGCTGCCGAAGGAATGGCGCGCGAAGCCCCGGTTCATTTTCTCACGCCCAAACTCGGCTTCCTGCTCCGCCATCACGCGCTCGGCCCCCGACCGGTTGAGGGCGAACTGGTCCTTGTCCAGGGGATTCGCCACGCAGACGAAGCCGTCCCGGTGGAAGATCGTGGCGGCGCGCTCGACTTCGTTCGATTCGAGTAGGTCGACGCTTAACATGAATCCGCCATTAACATAAGGGTGAAGTGATTCTGCCCGATTGGGCCCGACCTGTCGCGACCATCCGAAAGGGTCAGACCCGGTCGGACCAGGCCGCCTACGCCGTGGTGATCCGATAAGGGCAACGCGAGCCATTTCGCCGATGCGCAGCCAGGCCGATTAGGCCCGCCAGGCCGCCTACGCCTCGCCGATTCGATAACCCGGGTGTCCCGGGTCGAAGAGTTCTGGCCGCAGGCGAGTTCCCAGGCCCGGTCCCTCCGGCGGCCGAGCAAAACCTTGATCGACGACGATGTTGGGCTCGATGAGCAGATCATAAAAGGTCCTGATGTGGGCCCGTACGGACTCCTGGATGACCACGTTGGGCACGGCCGTGGCGACGTGGATGCCGGCAAACAGCGTAAGCGGACCGGTGCAGTCGTGCATGGCCGCCGGGATGTTGTAGCCCTGGGCCATCTCGGCCAGTCGCCGCGTCTCGCTGATGCCGCCCACCCAGGTGGGATCGACCATCAGATAGTCGGCGGCGTTTTTCTCCAGCACTTGGCGGTAATCCTCCCGGCTGATATACATCTCGCTGACCGCCAGGGGCACGCCGGCCTTGTCACGGAAGTCCCTGAGCGTGTCCACGTTGTCGAGCCGCATCACGTCCTCGAGCCACATCAGGTTCAGGTCGCGCACGGCCTCGGCGATGCGCAGAGCGGCGGGAAGCTGGAAGAATCCGTGGCCGTCCAGGAGGATCTCGATCCGGTCGCCCACGCGCCTGCGCACTTCCTCCAGGGGCTTGACGCATTCCCGGACCGTGGACATGGGAAGGTAGCTGCCGCCGTGGGCCCGGTAGGCCCGGTCGAAGGTCCAGAATTTCATGCCCGTGTAGCCTTCCGCCACCAGTTCCTCCGCCAGGTCGCCCGCGGCGTGATGGGCGGACCAGTTGTCTTCCAGCGGACCGGGTTTGCCAATGTCGCCGTGACCCGGCCAGCCCTGTTCGGCAGGCGCTCCCGGCGGACGTCGTCCATAGGTGGGACCGCCGCAGCTGTTGTAGACCCGGACGGTTTCCCGCGCCTTGCCGCCCAGCAGTTGCCACACGGTCCGGCCGCACGCCTGGCCCAGAATGTCCCACAGGGCCAGGTCGATGGCGCTGAGGGCCCGCATTTCCGCGCCCCGCGAGCCAAAGGCGCTGAACCGTTCGTAGAAGAACCGCCAGTGGTGTTCGATCGAGCAGGGATCGCTGCCCAGCAACCGCCGGGCCAGCCAGTCATGGATCACGGCGGCCACTGCCTGGGGGACGTAGTAGGATTCTCCGTGGCCGACGATGCCGGCGTCCGTATGGATCCGCAGGAGGATCAACCCGGGCATGATGTCGTCGGGGATGAGGGTTTCCACGGCCGTGATCTTCAGGTCGGAACTTCGCGGGACGGAAGGGGGGTGTGGCGAGACGGCGTCCAGGCCGCCGGGGATTTCGGTCATCTACACATCCTTAATTACATCGATCAGAAATGCGGCGAGGCGCGCCGACCGGAAACTCGGTGAGATGCGCCACCCGGATACTCGGCGAGGTGCGCCACCCGGTAATGCGGCAGGTCGCGACGCCGTTCGACACGGGTTGTCGAGCCGGTCTACACCGACCTGTTGTCCGCCGCATACGAACGATTTCCGTCACCGCCCAGTTGCCACGCGCCGCGAAACAGGGACTGCCGTTTCGGAGGCATCTTCTCGATGATCTCGTGAGACAGGTTGAGCCGGTGCCACTGCGCCCAGATCGAGTTGTAGCAGTTGAATACCGCGCAACGCCGGTTGTCCGGGTTGGTCCAGTCGTTCGCCGCGTGGATGAGGCTCTCGGTGAAGACCAGCATCGATCCCGGCGGACAGCTGTAATCCTCCATGGCGGCGTAGAGACTTTCCTCCCAGGGCGATTCGCTGATGTTGGGACGGTACCGGTCCGGACCCCCGTAGTTGAAATGGGCCTTGTGCGAACCGCTCAGAAAAGAGGTGCCTCCGTACCCCGCCCGGACCTCCTCCAGCTCCCAGACCACCCGGGTGAGTCCCGCGAAGATCTTGCCGCCCTGCACCTGGTAGCGCATGGCGTTCGCCTGCTGGGGAGGACGCACGACATGGGGCAGCCCCGTACCCTTCACGGTCGATTCCCAGCCGGGTTCCCGCACCATGATGAAGGAGTTCTCGCAGCGGAATCCGTAGTGGTCGTCCCCCACGAAGGGCGGCTCGGTCAGGATCTCATTGAGAATGCCCACCACGGCCGGGTGGTCGAGCAAATTGGCCAGCTTCCCCTGGTAACCCTGTTTCAGGTCGCTGTTCTTGCCCTTGTAGTCCGGTTTTACCCCGTCATACACCTCGGCTTTCATTTCCTCGATCTCGGTCTCCGTCAGCACGGAGGGCACGAGGATCCAGCCCTTCAGATCGAAGAAGAACTTCTGCTCCTCGGTCATGGGGACGGGGGTGGTGGGGTTCTCGACGGGCAATGTGGATTCAGCCCCGTTGCCCGGGTCGGTATCCGTGGCACTGTCGGTAGACATTTTACCTCCGATCGTTCAATACGTGCGCCAATCAGTATGGCTTGTTCTTCTTTTCGATATACGATGTAAGTTTCGGTTTGTGATGATGTTTAGCAATGCCCGATTATATGTCGGTTGTCAAGGTCAAACTCTCCGGTGTCAATATCATGAAAATACCTTCAACCACAATCGATCTGCTTTATCTTTATCAATCTGAAACAAATTCAACAAAATTGTTGACAACAAAATCGTTGACTAATATTTTGAATGTAGATCCACAGCTGTACCAATCAGCCGTATTACAAAACACAAGGAGTGAAAATGAAATCTGTTACCGGACCATGGGTGAGCGGCAAAGACTTTTTTGATCGGGAAAACGAACTACGAATTCTGAATCAGCGTGTGCGGGATGGAAATCACGTGTTGCTGACAGGTCAGCGTCGCATGGGCAAGACCAGTGTCGCACGGGAACTGGGACGTCGACTTGAGGCAGATGGATGGGTGTTTCTGTTTGTAGACGTCGAAGGTGCCACCTGCCCGGAGGATATAATTTCGGATATTGCGGAAGCGGTACACCCGATTCGTTCGATCTCATCTCGATTTGCGAGAACGATGCAGCGATGGTTTACCGACAGTTTTGAAGAAGTCGGTGCGTATGATTTCCGGCTGAGAGTACGAGCCGGATTGAGTGAGAAAAACTGGCAGGAACATGGAGGAGGTTTGCTACGATACTGCTCCGCTCATGCAAACCCGGTATTCCTCGTCATCGATGAATTGCCGATTTTCTTGAAACGGATACTCCATGACGAAGGAGGTCGGCAGAGAGTCGACGAGTTTCTGAGTTGGCTGCGTGGAGTCATTCAGCAGTTCGGTGGTGGTTCGCTTGTACTCATGGTATCCGGTAGTATTGGACTGAATCCACTCGTTCGTCGACTCGGTATACCCGATCGCATAAACCATTTCGACCCGTTTAGATTAGGCCCGTGGAGCCGTGAAGCCACCATCGAGTGTCTGAATCTTCTCGCCACCAATTCGACGCTTACAATCGATTCGGGTGTTGCAGAAGCAGTCTATGAGCGACTCGGCATAGGGATTCCGCATCAAGTCCAGTCGTTTTTCGCCAGGTTGACCGATCACGCGCTCTTACAGGGTGAATACCAGGTGTCGGTTTCGGATGTGGATGTAGTATATAAGAACGTACTTCTGGGTCCAGCGGGTCAAAATGACCTTATTCACTATGAAACGCGCCTTAAGGATGCGCTGGGCGATGACCAGGACCATACCATAGCAATGGAAATTCTGGTAGTGTATCAGTTTGAAAGTTGATCCACCATTTCGACCACCTCGGCGTACGTCAGCGGGTGCTTGGCAAGCCCCGCGGAGACGGCCGGGGTGGTTCGTAGTGTCTGGTGGACCCGAATAAAATTGTAGGTGAAGGTATGGAAAGCCAGATGATAAACGTGCCTGTCCAGGCGCTTGCTGAACCCGTTGGTTTTCCTGGTGTATCTCCGCATCCCCATCCGCATTGACAGGTTGTGCCGCTCGACGTAGGCCGTCTCCGACCCGCCCTGGTGCTGTCCATCCCCGAAGACGCAACGTATTGCTTCCTGATAAGCCGGCAGGCCATCCGTGTAGATCTGAGGGGTCCCAATTACCCGCTTACGCAGATCCCGCATAAAGCGGAACGCGGTATCGTGTGACCGGTCCCCTACCTCGTAGGTGATGAGAAGCCTCGAATCCGTGTCCAGCCCCGTCCAGGTCCAGACGTCCCCGGCTTGTTCCGGGGCGGCCTTCGAGGACTCTACGTTGTTCCTTCGCGCGTAGCAAAACGACCATATCTCATCGCACTGGATATGCTTGGTGTCAATGCCGACAACGTGCTCGTCGTGGTACAGCAAAGCCATTTGCCCGGCCTCGATGAGCAGTTTCTTGACAGTGTTAATCGAGACGCCTACGGTGCGCTCTATGGACCGCATCGCAGAGCCTTCGACCAGCATTTTGAGGATGATTATCCGCTTGGCGACGGGGAGCTTGTTCATGCCGTCAATGTGCTGCCAAACAGTCTATTAGTCAAGCATAAAAGGCAGGTTTAGCCGTTGTTTTTAGCCCATCTGGCCTGGGCGGCCTTGCGGCCTATTTCCGACCTTCGCTCCGGTGACAGGCGCGCGGACCTGGCGTTGCCACCCTTGCGGCCACCTGCAGCTTTCTCGGGAGATTTGTGGCGGGTGTCCTCGATCTCTCCAGTCGCTATTTGGACGACCATACGCGCACACGCATTGGCATCTGCGGGACGCTTCTCACCCTTGGGACCTGTGGGCATGGCAAACCTCCGGATTAAGTGGAACTACGGGCTACGTTTTTGATATACATGGTGCCTGGCCCTATTGTCAAGCAGAAACATCAAAATACACCTTGCTAAGTACAATAAAGCCTCGTACCGTGTAAACGTCAACACGTCGTGCCATCCGATAGGCCGGGTGGCCTGCTGAATAGAACAGCCTGATTCAACGGTCAGCTGATCACTGGCCGGGGTGAATAGGCAGGAACTCTCCCCGCTGTAATGGCGCGAGTGTTGACACTGCCCGGCACCCACAACGGGAGCCGGACCCACTTTGTCAACGGAGGTGCGCCATGCGTCCCGCCTTACTCCCCATCCTTATACTCTCCATTGCCATTTTCTCCTGCAAAGGTCCAGTAGGCCCGGCAGGCCCATCCGGAAGTACAGGCGCATCCGGCCCTCAAGGGCCTCCCGGACCACCTGGGCCCGCTGGGCCTCGAGGCGCAATCGGCCTTCAAGGCCCCCCGGCCCCTGGACCTTTCTATATCGATGTGGCGCTCACCTCGCATTCTTATGACCAGGACGGCGGGATTCTAATAGAGGACAGTAGAATCAGCTCTCAAGCTTTCGATGGCCTTTTTATGAAGTTCTTTGTGCGTTCCGTTCCGGTCTACACGCCTCTCGAATACATCCTCATCAGTGTGCTGGGCGTGGCTCCGGTCAACACATTGCATACCCCGACCGTTCTCGTTACAGACGGGGCGATTGTAATTGTAGACATCGAGAGATCTCTGCTGGAGTCTCTTGTTGCCTTGAATGCAGATTTATCCATCAAGCTGCGCCGGTAGAACCTCGGCTTCACCCAACAAGAAAGCCCGCTTGACCATTTTGGCCGAGCGGGCTTTCTTATGTGTAGTATATTGCAAGGCCACGGAGTAGGAGCTCCGTATGGGCCTCATTGTATTCACCGTAACCTGGGTCCCCCGACCGAAAAGGAAACGGCTAACAATAACCCCCCCTCACAGGAGATCATCGTGTCTTCCCATGATAACCGCTCATCATATCTCGAAGCAAGAAGAAACCAGATCTACGCACGAAGAAGCCGGATCCATGACATCTCTACACGGATCGATCAGCTGAGAAACGCGCCTTTCGTCGGCGTTAAGGAGATCGATGAGAACATCGATCTTGAGATCGAGCAGTTGGTGAAAGTACGGGACGCGCTTCGTCGTCCAGATTCAAACTGATACACTACCGAAATTCTGGCAGAAACATCTACAAAGGCAGTATTCACCCCCGATGCACAACGACAACTCGGACGTCTATACTTACCGCTAGTAGATGATGCTCCAGATCGCATCTCAGAGGTCCTCGACATACTTGAGTATGACGGTTACTTGAAACTATGCGACTCGGACTACGTTTTTCCTTCGCGATTACTGAAGGACTGGTGGGCGGCACGGTTTGGTCATTCACACGTTCCCATTGAGCAACGTGGCCCGGTCCGCGTTGGGTAAGGAGAATGAAAGGAACGAGGAGGCCACGATGAATGAGGAAACTGCTATGGATTCGACCAAGGCCCGGACGATCCGGAAGTTCAATCCAGGGACGTTTCAGTCCGATGAAGAAGTAATCAGACAGTTCGTGGTACGACAACCCGAACTGGAGATCGTGCTAGATGTGTTACACGGCAATGTTGAAACGCCTGCTTGCCAGCACGTCCTTATCGTAGCGCCTCGAGGCAGGGGCAAGACCATGCTGTTGACCCGCGTCGCTGCGGAACTCCGCACTGACAATGAGCTGTCGCGGTGCATGCTGCCGGTGCGATTCATGGAAGAAAGTCATGAGGTATTCGACATCGCCGACTTCTGGCTTGAAACGCTCTTTTATCTTTCGAAAGAGATTGTGCGTACTGATCCGGACCTCTCCCGGGAATTACAGGCCACCCATGCCGATCTGGCTGGTCAATGGCGGGGTGAATTCCTGGCGGATCGCGCCAAAGCCACAGTGCTGGACGCATCGGACCGATTGGGCCGAAAACTCGTACTCATGATCGAGAACATGCAGACTTTAAGCGATGACGTAGATGACGACTTCGGATGGCAACTGCGGGAGACTTTGCAGACCGAACCTCAGATCATTCTGCTTGGTACGGCTACCAGCCGTTTCGAGCGTCTGGATGACGTACGGGAACCCTTTTTCGAATTGTTCCGAATACTTGACCTGAAACCATTGGATACCGATGCCTGTCGGCGGCTGTGGCAGGTGGTCAGCGGCGACGAGATTTCAATACACGGTATTCGACCATTGCAGATTCTTACTGGCGGTAATCCGCGTCTGTTGGTGATCGTTGCTGAGTTCAGCCGGCACAGGTCGCTGCGTAAGTTAATGGAAGAATTAGTTTCTCTAGTTGACGAGCACACGGAGTATTTCCGTGGCCACCTAGAGGTATTGGCACCAACGGAGCGTCGCGTTTATCTGGCCGCAATTGACTTGTGGCAACCGTCAAGTACCAGCGAGATCGCTACACGAGCACGTATGGACGTTCGCAGTGTGTCCAGTCTACTCGGCCGACTTATCGACCGTGGGGCAATTATAGTACATGGAACGGGTAGAAAGCGTATGTACGCAGCGGCGGAACGGTTGTACAGCATCTATTACAAGTTAAGACGAGAACGTGACAAAGCGTCCATCGTTCACTATCTGATTCGCTTTATGACAGTTTTTTACGATGAAGAAGAACTGGTCAAATTGACCGACACGTTTCAAACGGAAGCAGTGCAGATACCGTTCATTGAAGAAGGGCTAAAACGTGCAAGAGAAGACCTGCCGCAATTCGGTCACGTTGTCAGTCACTCAAATCCTTCCATTGCGGAATTGAAAACCACATTCAACAAAACTTCAAAATCACCTGAGGCGATTCAAACTAGCCTGCAGCAAAAATTGGATGTCAGCGTTTTGTTTGCTAAAGGGAACATTGAATTTCTAAGCGGCGATCATGATGCAGCGATTTCCTCGTTTTGTTCAATCGTTGAGCAATTCAAGCACAGTCAAGTTTCAGAAATCCAATTACTGGTTGCTATCGCAATGGGAGCCACTGGATTCTTACATGACAGCAATGGCAGATTTGATTCCGCGTTAGAATCATATGAGGATTTGGTAGATCGTTTTGGTAGTAGCACGGAACCTAGATTAAAAGTCATTGTCGCTGCCTGTTTGGTAAATAAAAGCACAACCCAGAGTCATCAAGGTGATTTAGAAGCTGCGATTGATACCTTGATATTAGTCATCAAACAATATGAGACTGTTAACATAACTCAAATACGTGAAGTTGTCGCTAAAGCGATGCTGACCCTGGGCACATTTAAAGGACAGCTTGGTGAGCGTGTTGATGAGATCGAATCCTACGATGAGATTATCAATCGTTTCGGTTCAGATAGTCAGGACGAGGTACAGGTATTCGTAGCCGAAGCAATGACCAACAAAGGTGTGGTCCTAGGAGAATGCGGGAAATTCAATGAAGCAATTGCAGCATGCGATGCGGTTGTAGGTCGTTATGGGGGAACTAGAAAACCTGAATTGATGGTATCGGTGGTAAGAGCCAAGTTGAATCTGGGTAACATTCACATGCAACAAGGTGAACTTCAAAATGCAATCGATACATTCGATCGGATGGTCGAAGAATACGGTAAAGTAGAGTCGCAAAAAGTTCAGATCTACATAACCAGGGCTTTGATTGTTAAGGCCTTTAGTTATACCGAACTTGGCAATTCGGGACATGCACTTAGTGTGTGTGACGAAGCAGAAAGAAGAATTCGAGATATAGGAAAAGCACAGAAAAACGAGGAACTCGCTATTGCATGGGCAAAGGTGATGGCACTTATCGTTCATTCACAAGAACAAGATGCTTTGGAATCGTTCAACTCCATATACCACGATTTCGATCCGGTCAACGAAGATGCATTGAGCATGATGCAATCAGGTGTACCGGATATGATTACATTTGGTGTATCAGAACGCGTGGTGCTTGAGGTGTTAAATAGCGATGAGCGAAAAGCGCAAGCGATTTCGCCTCTCATTGTAGCACTGAAAATGCGTTTGGGGGAAAAAGTGCGCGCACCCTCGGAGGTTGTTGAGGTGGCCGAAGATATTATCCGCAAAGTGGACGAAAAGTCCAAAATCAGAAAATCTGATCCTTAAGGAGACGATACAGACTTAATTAACGCACTATTCAAACCATTCTTTCCACCTTAGCCGGTTCAGTATAATGGTGGTCAGCAAATTATAGAAATCCTTCGGTAGTCTGGTTACGCCTCAAAGCCAGCGACCAGACACTCGAACTCACAAAGAAAATCAGTGTCGCATTCGCTCGCGCTTATAGTCGTACGTTTCATCCCAGTCGAGTTTGCCGAACAGGTCAAGCAGAGGTTTCTGCTCCCGTCGCGCGATAAACTCTATCAAGGCCCTTTTGACGGTTGCCTTCTTGGTTTTCTCGCCACCGACCTGGTGCGCTTTGTTCAGCAGTTCGGGATCAATCGAAACGTAGGTTGCCATAGTGTTGTGCTATCCTCCGCGCATGAAACAACACATACCTTAACGTGAAGGTCATCCCGTTAAATCAACTCCGGAATCCAGTTCCCTTCTCACTGCCGCTCACCAACGCCCCGCACCTCATCGGACCAGTCACGCCAGATGTCTAGGTTGGTATGGTCCGTCATGAGCGAGTCCGGCAGGGATTCAGGCGTTTTGAGGAATCCGTAGATGGTCGCCTGGCGGATGACGTCGGTCGACGTATTCTGTCCGGCGATGTGCAGGATCTTGGTGTGCCACAGGACCGCCGTGCCGGCTGGACCGTGGCAATCGACGGGTTGGGTGTCGCGCTTGATGCGCTGGATTACCGGATCGTTGTAGCCGGGCTTGCGTCCCGCCAGGTGTTCGTCCATATGCTTTGCGCCTTCGAGAAAGGCCTGCCACTGCGCGCGCCAGATCCGGCTGTGGCTTCCCGGCCAAACCGTGAAGCCGCCGGAGCCGGGCGGGAGGTCGTCTATATAGGCGGTTACCTGAAAGCGGACGCGTCCGTAGCAGGCGCCGTCGGTATGCGCGCCGCGGTAGTCCGGACCGGGGGACGGGCTGCCAGGCAGCGTGCAGTACAGTCCGCGCGTCCCCTGCCCGGTTGACCACACGGGACCGGTCCTGGGCAGGCGCAGCGCTTCTTCCGTGATGAAGGATCCCTTCTCGGGCCATTTTCCGGTCTCATCGACGCCGTGGGAGGCCAGCCCGCCCACCATGTCGTCGGACATGAAACACGGTCCCGTCGTCATGCCGGATTCGTCCGCTCCGGCGGGCCACACTACGGTGCCCGGGCCAAGCAATTGCTCGGCGACCTGCCACAGGGCCCGGGGGGCCAGGTCGAGCATGTAGGGCTCGGTGCCGTTGCGGATATAGAATCGATGGCCTTCGGAGAAGAAATAGGGGTCGCCGCCGATCTCGGGCCGCTTCGCCTTCAGATGGCCGCTGACTTCATCGTCGAAGGGCGCCCAGGTAGAGGATTCGCCGCGCTTCATGGCGGGATAGTGCGTCTCCACCGTGTCCCAAATCGCATCCCTGGCCTGGCGGCACAGTTCGGGGTCGAGCACGGCGGGCAGCACGAGGAATCCGTCGCGCTTGAACTGGGCGATCTGGCTCGCGGTCAGGAGCGGAACTTGCTTTACGCCCGGCGCTGCTGGTGTCTGTATCATGTCGGTGTCTTTCCTTTAATTGGCGGCTTTTGTTGGCGGATTAGTGGCGGAGATCTCTGGTTACAGGTTTTCCTTCCTCTCCTCGATCACATGATCCCGCAGCATCGACCTGGCGCCATCGGGCCAGAACGTGCGGGGTTCGAGGTCGATCTTCTCCCCCGCGATCATCTTCCTGAGCAGTTCCGCCACGCCCTCCACGGCTACGGGCGCGAGGGCCTCGCCCTTCTCCTTCGTCCCGTATTTCGAGGTACTCTCCATTTCCATGTCGGCTTCATGGACCCGGTGGGGAAACAGGGCCATGGCCATGGAGGTCTCGTATTCGTCGGCATGGCCCGGCAGCCGGTTTTGATCCATGTACTGGTAGACGACGTCGGCCGGGTAGGTGTCCCAGTAGGAATTGAAGCGCACGTTGACACCGAGCCGCCGCCGGAATTCGTCCATCCGGTTCATCATGGGGACGACGTTGCCGCCGTGTCCGTTCAGGATGAGTATATTGGTCACGCCGCCCCGCTTGAGGGCGTCGCACACGTCGTAGACGTACTCGGTGAAGATCTCGGCGCGCACGGTCAATGTGCCTTTGTGCGCCATCCAGTGCTCCGAAACCCCGATGGCGATGGGCGACGCGACCACGACGTGAGGAAAATGCTTCAGCGCGGCGTTTTCCGCCATGTAGGCGACGCTGGCCGTGTCGTGGATCATCTCCAGGTGCTCCAGGTGCTGCTCCGTCGCGGCCGTGGGCACGATGGCCGCCTGGATGGTGCCGCCTTCAATCCCTTCCCTGAACTCCTTGCGCGTCAGGTCTCCGATAAACACACGCTTTCTCGACATGAAACGTCTCCTGTTGGCTGGCTGCGATCTTGGTTTACTCCAGTGCCTGTTCGAGGTCCCGGATGATGTCGTCGGTGTCTTCGAGCCCAACGGACATCCGGACGCGCTGGCCCTCGCGGTCTCCGGTGACGAGCGAGCCCACGTCGCCCAGGCTTACCCAGGGCCGGCACAGGCGCACGCGGTCGAGGAATCGATCGATGTTTCCCTCGCCGATCTCGAAGCTCACCATGCCCCCGTATCCCGCCCACTGCGCCCGCGCGATCTCGTGGCCGGGCGTGGAGGGCAGGCCCGGATAGTAAGTCCGCCTTACCCGGGGGTGCGACTCCAGGAAGTCCGCCACGGCCCCGGCGTTCTCGACATGCCGGTCCATGCGGATGGACAGCGTCTTGATCCCCCGGAGCAGGAGGAAGGCGTTCAACGGGCTGAGGATGCCGCCGTAGGTGTTCCGCGTGCGCACGACCTCTTCGCCGAGTCCGGGGTCCCGCGTCGTGATGATCCCGGCCAGGGCGTCGCCGTGACCGCAGAGGTACTTGGTGGCGCTGTGCAGCACGACGTCGGCGCCGTGGTCCATCGGGCGGAACAGATGGGGAGAAAGGAACGTGTTGTCGATCACGACTTTCGCGCCGGCCGCGTGGGCCTTGCGGATGACCGTGGGCGTGTCGATGATGTCCAGGGTGGGATTGGCCAGCGGCTCGAAGTAAACGACATCGGCGGGTTTTTCGAGGGCAGTGTCGAGCTGGTTCGGATCACGCATGTCAATGATCTCGACGTCGAACCCGAGGCGGGGCAGTTCTTCGGACATGAAGTGCCGGGTCCAGACATAGGTCGTCTGGTGGCTCACGATCCTGGAGCCCGCGCTGATGAGGCTCATCACGGCCTGGGTGACCGATGCCATGCCGCAGGCGGTGGCGATGCTGCGTCCCCCGCCTTCGAGGGCACACATCTTCTCCTCGTAAGCCGTGAACGTGGGATTGCTGCCACGGAGGTAAGCGCCGTCCACCGTGGTTGACTGGTAGATTGGCGTCGCCGACGTGTTCTCCGCCTCGCCCGCGTGGATGGAACGCGTGATGAATCCCTGCTCTTCGTTCATTTCGTTCGTCCTTTCCCGCCGCTCGTTTCGTCTGGCCCCACCGGGCGGCCCGCGATCCGCATTCGGACCACCGGGCCGGTCCCGGCCGCCTACAACCGCCGTTCGATGGCCCGGACCATGCGGTCGATTTCCTCCCGGCTGTTGTAGAAGTGGGTGGAAATCCGGAACACGGGCACTTCGTTGATGTGAAAGGCCACGGTCTCGATCTGTTCATCGTCCCACAGTTCCTGGCGGATCTTCTGGATATCGGCCCCTTCGATGGTGAAGGTCGTGATGAAACCGGACATCTCGGGGTCACGGGGCGTCAGGAAACGCACGCCCCGGATGCGGCCGAGGCGTTCCCGCATGTAATTGACCAGGCCCCGGCAGTAGGTCCGGATGTGGTCCCAGCCGATCTCCTGTTGGAAATCCAGTGCCGTGCCCAGGCCGATGAAGGGCGTCTGGTCCCGGGTGCCCATCATGTCGAACCGGCTCGCGTTCGGGTTCGGATGGGCGCTGGAACCCAGTATGAGCGGCTCGACGCGGTCGTGGGCGTCGTCCGATACGAAGAGCATGCCCGTGCCCTTGGGGGAAAGTGTCCACTTGTGGAGGCTCGACGCGTAGAAATGGGGATTCCACTCGTCCAGGTACAGCGGCACCATGCTCACGGCGTGGGCGCCGTCCACCACGACCCAGATGCCGTGATCCCGTCCGATTTCCGTGAGTTCCTTCACAGGGGTAACCAGTCCCGTGGACCAGTACACGTGACCGAATACCATGGCCGCCGTATTTTCGTTCAGTCCGCTTTTGAATACGTCGATGATCTGCTGCTGATCGGTGATCTCCATGGGGAGATGCACCCGGCGAACGGTCATGCCGTGCCGCTCGGCCACGTAATCGAAGCAGGCGTTCACCGCCCCGTACTCCTGGTCCGTCATCAGGATTTCGCCGCCCACTTTCCAGGTCACGCCCTGGGCGAATACGCTGAGCGCCATGGTGGTGTTCTGAACCAGCGCGATACGTTCAGGCCGCGTGCCTACGAATCTCGCCAGCTTTTCTCTGGACTCCTCGACGATCGTCCAGTATTGCGGCTGGTGTTTCAGCGGGTCGCTGTCGAAGGCCCGGATGGCCTCGGTCACACGGTCCACGACCGGCTTGGGCGAAGGTCCGACCGAACCGCCCTGGAGAAAGGCGATATCGGGTTCCAGGTAAAACTGGTCACGGCGGATCCCTTTCCAGAATGCGTCGTCCGGAGGGGGGAGCGTATCGGTCTGGACCGGGCTTGTAGCTTCGCTCATGGGTTCTCCCTGACTGTTGCTGGTACTGGGCGATCTTTGTGGAACGCCCGGGTTAACTTGCAGGACGGCCCGCGCGACCTTGCGGCCCGGCCGCATCAACCTAAAGGACGGCCCGCGCGACCTTGCGGAACGCCCGGATCACGTCGTCCACGTCTTCGTCGGTCAACTGGCCGGGCAGCGGCAGGATGCGCGCCCGGTCGAGCAGATCATCGCTGCGCGGCAGCATGCCCGCACGGTATTCCATCGGGCTTTCGGCGTTGAACGGGCACGTCCAGGGGCATCCGGCGGTCGTCACCGGCGCCTTGTTCAACAGATTGGACATGTACCGGTACTGGTGAATGCCCCCGTGGGGCTCGCCGGCCGGGATGCCTTCCGCCCGCATCGCCGCGGTGAACCGGCCCGCCACTTCCGCCGAGTCGTGGATCCAGGAGAAATAGGCGCCGCTGTCGCCCTCGGGATCCACGATGCGGCGAAGCTGGATGCCCGGCGTCTTGCCGAGCGTCTCCCGCAGCCTGACATGGTGGCGTTGCATGCCCTGCAGGATGGAAGGCAGTTTCTCCAGCTGTACGAGGCCCACCGCGCCGCGGAGTTCGTCCATGCGGACGCCCATGCCGAAGGTCTCGAACGCCGAGTCCTCCCCGGTCGATACGCCTTCGAGATCCCGTTCGAACCCCGTGTCGTGGAAGCACACCGCACGTCGGAAAACCTCGTCGTCGTCCGTGGTGATCATCCCGCCTTCGCCGGTGGTGAAGTTCTTGTTGTACTGCAGGCTGGTCGCCCCCGCCGTGCCCATGGACCCCACGGGCCGCCCTCCAATGCGCGCGCCCGCGGCCTGGGAGCAGTCTTCGAGCACGGGAATCCCATGCCTGTCCGCCACCTCCAGGATGGCGGGCATATCTGCGGCCGTTCCGGCCATGTGCACGGCGATGATGACCCGTGTACGGGGCGTGATGTGACGTTCGATGTCGCCGGGGTCGAGGTTCAGCGTTTCGTCGATGTCGGCAAGAACCGGCACGGCGCGCAAATGCACCACGGCATTGACGTCTGCAATCCACATGAAGGCCGGCATGATGACTTCCGTGCCCGGACCCGCGTCGAGGGCGGCCAGGGCCACGGAAAGCGCCGTGCTCCCGCTGTGGGTGGCGAGGGCGAAACGCGTGCCGACGTACCGGGCATAGGCCGCTTCGAAGCGGTCGACCTTGCCCAGGGACTCGATGCCGTAGTATCGGAAGGGCGAACGGGCTTCGATGACCTCGATGGCGGCCTGTTTTTCTTCTTCCCCGTAGACCGCTCCACCGGGTATCAGCGGAGGCCAGTTTTCCGTGCGGACCGGAGTTCCGCCGTCGATTGCCAGGGGTTCCGCCATGGTCGTCCTGATCCAACGATCTAGCTTGAATTTCAGTATTGATAGGGTTGGAATGAGATGCAGGACTATAACGCGGCACGCCGCCCCGTTCAAGTACAATTTACCGCTATTCGAGGCAGCCCCCGGTGGCGGGTTGATAATCAAGTGGTACGACTCGTCACCCGCCCCGGCTTGTCAACCGGTCCGCCACGTCCAGCAGCCGATCCTTCCAGGCGACCCGACCGAGCCAGGCGTCGGGAATGCCGCCAAGTCCGTACAGCGCTCCGGCGAGTTGTCCCGCCACCGCGGCCACCGTGTCGGCGTCGTCGGCCAGGTTGGCCGCGAGCAGCACTGCGCCGCGGAAATCGGAGGTGCGTGCCACCGACCAGAGCGCGGCTTCCATCGTGCTGGCGACGTAACCGCTCGAACTGATTTCCTCCCGGGGTTTTCCCCGCCAGCTTCCGGCCAGGATCCGGGAAATCTCCTGGGCTCCGTCGAAGGCTCTCGGCGCAAGAAGGTCCGCTTTTGCCTTCCCGGAGATAGCATCCGCCAGCAGTGCCGCGAAGCCCCGGCAGGCATCCACCGTGGTTTCGGCCGCGTGCGTCGTCCGGGACTGTTCCGCCGCCGTGGCGTCGAGAAGCGTGTGGTCGTCCCAGTAGCGCAGGGCGACCGGGGAAAGCCGCATCAGCGAGCCGTTCCCTGCGGCGTTCGGGTCGGTGGAGCCGGCGAGTGGATCGCCGGTTCGCTCATATCGGGTGAGGGCCGCACGAGTGGTATTTCCTATGTCGAAGCAATGGCCGGTGCAGGAGTATTCCCCTTTTCTCATCCAGCGTACGAACCGGTCTATCAGGTCCCGGCTGTCGAGTGCTCCGCAATCGGCAAGGCTTTCGGCCAGCGCCAGCGCCATCGTGGTGTCGTCGGTCCATTCGCCGGCAGCCAGACCGAAGGGGCCGCCGCCCACCATGTCTTCCATGCGCTTCTGTGCGTCTCGGCGCTCGAACTCGAGCGTCGTGCCGACCGCGTCCCCCACCGCGAGCCCCAGGAAGGCGCCGACAGCTCGGTCCCGGATGCTATCCGAGGTCGTGGCGGGCAGCGCCGGGTCCGCCGTCTCGCACTGGTGCACATGGCGCTCCTGGTCGTGCGTTTCCAGCGCGTTCCTGGAACGGGCCTCCCGCACCTTCCGTATCGCTTCTTCCGGACGTTCGCCGAACTCCACGAGCAACCGCGCGGCGACGGTCCCCGCCCGACCCAGTCCGCCTTTGCAATGAACGAGCGCGTCGAAACCGAGTCGCAGCCGGTCCCGGATGGCCGCTCCCGCATGTACCCAGGCCTTTTCGAATTCGGGTCCGGGCGGCTGCCCGTCAGGTATCGGCAGGTGCCACCACTCCATGTGCCGGTCCGCGACCGCACGGGGGAAGTCCTGAACCTGGAGGTCCCGGATTTCCGCATCGGTGATCAGGCTGACGACTGCTGTGGCGCCCCACTTCCGGACTTCGTCGAGGTCGAGATTAAGGTCCCGTTCCCAATTACCCGCGATACCCCAGGGATACTTCTTGCCGGGGCACAGTGTGACGCCGATGCGGCCGTAGCCGTCCTTCGGACGAACCGAGTCGACGCGGATAGGATGGGACCGGCTTGTTTTTACGTTGGACATGGACAGCTTGCCTCTCGGTAATTATCGTGAAGGCGATCGTTATCCCGTCGCACCGTCGCCTGACGCCTCGACGCACCGTTGCGTGACGCCTCGACGTCCCGACGATAACCCGGCGTACCTGCGACCGCAAGATATATCCGTGTTTCTGATCCTGTTTGCAAACGTATCCAACCACGGCAGCGGCTTGGCACGTCGGCAGCACCCGCGCCTCACACGTGCCACCCGCGCCACCCGCGCCCCAGCATGCGGCACCCGTGCAACGTTTCTCTTGACAGCAACATTCACCGTTCCTATTTTGTGCGGCGTCAGGGGCTGTAGCTCAGCTGGGAGAGCGCATGAATGGCATTCATGAGGTCAGCGGTTCGATCCCGCTCAGCTCCACTACCCGATGGTGGCGACCTCATCCGGAATGGCGGTCCCTGGTGGATTGACCGAGGTCGCGGTCAGCTTGGCCAGTTTGACCAGCACTTCGATTCGTAGTAATCCATCATACGCAGTCGGTTCTCCGTATACAGCGCGCACTATGCTCAGCACCATCTGCACAGTAAATCGCAGTATACCGACCAGCCGTTTTCTCATCCTGAGCCGGCTGACGATCTGCCTGTTTGTACTGACCGCGTCTCCCGCAATACTCCGGGCTGCCCCCCTTGGCGCCGAGAATACACCGACCGACGCTTCTTCAATTTCAGCGTCGGTTTTTCTTTATGCACCGTTCCATTCCCCGGATACGAGCGCGACCTCGGCCATTGAAGGCAATCGGGGGATCATCTCGGAAACGGCGGAAGGGGATGCGGGTCTCGAAGCCGGTTCCGCGGTTACGGACGCGGTTTCTGAGGCGGACACCTACCGCGAAGAACAGTCAGGATCCGCCGGCTTTTCTCTCCTCGCACCGTACCTGGATGAATTCGACCGCGTCGAGGCCGCCGAACCTCCGTGGCCCGATTTCGGCCGATTCGACGTACCCATCAGCTATAACGATCCGGTAAAAAAAGCGATCCACGTCCTGAGAGGCGACGCTTCCGGTATTTTCGCCGGATGGCTGGACCGGACGAACCGATACCGGGCCATGATCCAGTCGATACTCTCCAGATCCGGCCTGCCCGGCGACCTGGTCTACGTCGCCATGGTCGAGAGCGGCTTCGATCCCAGGGCGCGCTCCCTGGAAGGCGGGGCGGGCCTGTGGCAACTTTCTCCGGCGGACGCGGATCGCTACGGACTGAAGCGGAGCGACGAGGTCGACGAGCGTTACGATCCGGAGAAATCCACTCGCGCGGCGGTGGCCAGGTTAAAGGATCTCTATCTGGCATTGGGCAGTTGGGACCTCGTCCTGGCGGCCCATCATGCCGGGCTCGGGCCCGTGCAGCATTCCGGAAACCTGAGTCTCTGGAACATGAGGCTTCCCGGCCGCTCGATCCCCTTCGTGGCCTTCGTCATGGCGGCGGCCATAATCTCCAAGTCGCCCGAAGCATACGGATTCGAACCCCTGGGCGGCCTCCCGGTGATCCACGAGTCCGTCCCGGTGCAGCGTGCCATGTTGCTGGAGGAAGTGGCCGAAGGCCTGGAGATCCAGGTCGAGAAGCTGCGCGAACTGAATCCGGAATTGCGGCGCTGGAAGACCGAGCCCGGGTTCGATCTCAATGTGCCGCTGGGCACCAAGCGGGCCTACGCCTCGTGGGCCGGCATCGAACCGCCCGGTCCGGATCCTTCCGACATGACCTTTTACCGGGTCCGGCGAGGAGACACCCTGGGGCGGATTTCCCGCCGGTTCGGCGTTCGTACCGGGGATATCATCTCCGAGAACAACATTCGCCGCCCGAACCGGTTGCGGATCGGCCAGGTGCTTGCCATACCGCTTTTCGGCTCATCGATCCGTTCGTCTAATCAATCCATCGCCAACCGGCGGCCCCGAGACGTACCGCCGCCCAATCCCGCGACCCATCAGGCCATCACCTACAGGATCAGGCGCGGCGATACGCTGGCGCGAATCAGCAGGCGGTACGGCGTCTCGATGGCCAACCTCCAGGACTGGAACAAGCTGAACAACCCGGGAGACATCATCGCGGGCCGCAGCCTGACCATCTACGTCCCGCGCCCGCGCGGCGCCGAGGGCGGGGCGGCGGCATCCGGCGCCATCATCTACACCGTAAAGCCGGGCGATACCCTCTGGGATATCGCGCGGGCCCACAACGTGACCGTAAGCGCGCTGCGCAGGACAAACGGATTGGACAGGCGCGCCGCCATACATCCCGGAGACCGGCTCCGCATCGACCCTTCCGACTCTTAAAAGTCATTGACATTCTTAAACTAACGTGATATTTTGGTCACTGATATTCCGGTCTGAAGATGGCCGGGATTGAACCCGAATTCGAATGTGACGCGGGATAGCGGAGCGTTGCCATGGCGCGAAAATCAGACTGGATTATCGGTGGCCTGCTCGGTGGCGGGGTACTGGTGATTGTCATCGTCATGTTACTGCTTATTGCCGGCCCCATGCTGAGCAGCGACAGTTCCCTTTCCGGCATGAGCGGCGGCCGGGTCGCGCTGGTCGAAGTCCGGGGTACGATCACCCGGGGCGATGAAACGGTCAGGCAGATCGTCAAGCACCGCGAGGATGATTCCGTGCGGGCCATCGTGCTCCGCATCGACAGCCCCGGCGGCGCCGTAGCTCCCACGCAGGAGATCTTTGACGAACTGCGCAAGACCCGGGAAGCGGGCAAGATCATCGTGGCGTCCATGGGCAGCGTGGCGGCATCTGGCGGATACTACATCGCCTGCGCGGCCGATTCCATCGTGGCCAATCCCGGCACGATCACCGGTAGTATCGGCGTGATTACCGTAGCGCCGAACGCGGAAGATCTGCTCGAAAAGATCGGCATCGACTGGCAGGTCGTCAAAAGTGGCCGGCACAAGGACTTAGGATCGCCGAGCCGCAGCATGACAGACGAGGAAATGGGGATCGTGCAGTCCGTAGTCGACGACGTATACGACCAGTTTGTCGGCGCGGTGGCCAGTTACAGGCCGCTTTCCCGTGAAGAGGTGGTCGAACGGGCGGACGGACGGATATACACCGGAAACCAGGCGCTGCCCCTGGGGCTCGTGGACCGCCTGGGCACCTACCAGGACGCGATCGCCCTGGCCGGCAGGATGACCGGCCTTTCGGAAAATCCCAACGTGGTCCGGCAGCGGCCCAAGACGTTTTTCGAACTGCTGATGGATAACATGGAGATGATGACCGGTCTGTATTCACCGGGCATCGTCGAATACCGGTATCGATAAAGCGGCAGCATCTACGACCAAGGAGATTGGTATGACTAAGGCCGATATCGTGGCTCGCATCGCACAATCCACCGGGATGACCAAGGTGGACACCGCGGAAGTGCTGAACGCGTTGCTGGATTCGATCTCATCAGCGCTGGGCAGGGGCGAGAAGATCGAACTGCGTGGATTCGGCATCTTCAAGGTGAAGGAGAGGAAGGCGCGCGTCGCCCGCAATCCGAAAACCGGAACGGGTATCCGGATCCCACCGTGCGTGGTGCCGGTTTTCAAACCGTCAGATCATCTTAAAAACCGAGTACAGAAGGAAAACTAACCCAGGGGAGATACAGACGTGCCCAGTGGTAAGAAGCGCAAGCGGTCGAAGATCGCTACCCATAAGCGCAAGAAACGTTTGCGTGCCGACAGGCATAAGAAGAAGTAACTGTCGTCCTGCATCTGAGTCCTACCTCGCACCGGGAAAATCCTCGCCGATATAGAGATCCGTGAAGATCACGGTCTTGCCGCCGAATCGGTTGGTCTTGAGTCCCCTGAGCCACGGCTTGAAGAGATGGTTCGCCATGGGATGGAAGACGAAGGCGGCCCCCGCTTCCTCGACCAGGATGCGCTCGGCCCGGCGGATGATTTCCGTCCTTCTTCCTGGATCCAGTTCCTGGTCCGCCGCGTCCAGCAGTCCCTCGAATTCCGCGTGCTCGAAATCGTGACGGCTGCGCCCGCGGGTTCCAGGGCGCCAAATCATGTCCAGCATGTTCTTTGGATCCCGGTAGTCCCCGAAGAAGGGTACCAACCCCAGGTTGATGTTCCAGTTGAACATGTAGTTGGTGAATACCGGGTAATCGGCGCTGCGAAACGTGATGCCGATGCCCAGGTGCTCCCGCAGCATGCCCTGTATGACCTCGGCGACCATCCGAATATCGGGTCTCGGCTGCCTCAGCCACATCTCCATAACCGGAAATCCGCGGCCGCCGGGATAACCGGCCTCGGCCAGCAACTCACGCGCCTTTTCAGGATCGAAATCCTGGTAGGGTTTGTAATCGCCGTGGGCGTCGAAGGTGACCGGCAGCATGGAATAGGCGGGCACGGCGGCGTCGTGAAGGACTACCCGGCAGATCGTCTCCCGGTCGATGGCCCGGGCGATGGCGCGCCGGACCCGGGCATCGTCAAAGGGCGGATTCCGTGTATTGAAGAAGATGTACCATGTGCCATCGGTCGGGTTGGAGACGAGTTCCGAACTCAGCTCCGGATCGCGCCGCACGCGGATCAACTCGTTGGCCTGTACCTCGGCGAATCCCACCTCGTCGTTTTCGTAGGGCAGCAGGTTGGCGGTGGACGGATGGCGGAAGACGCGGTGTATCTTCTCCACGTAACCCTTGATGGGGCCGTCGTAATAGGGATTGAGCTCGAAGTCCATGTGGCTGCCGTGCTTCCATTCCGTCAGCCGGTAGCTCGAATTGGTCACGCAGTTCCCTTCCTCGGTCCACCGGGGTCCGTGCTTCTCCACCTGCCACCGGGGCACCGGCATGGAAGTGGGGACGGAGAGAATGAGTCCCAGGTACGGCGCCGGATGGGTGGTTTCGAAGGTCAGCGTATGATCGTCGACGGCCCGGACGCCCAGCATTTCCGGATCGGCCTTCGGGGTCTGGCTGTATGTGGTCGCGCCCACGATATCGCTGTAGAACGCGGCGTACGGATTGGCCGTCTCGTAGGAGAGCGACCTGCGGAACGTATAGACGAAGTCGTGGGCCGTGACGGGCCTGCCGTCGCTCCACCGCCCCGTTTTGCGAAGATAGAAGGTCCAGGTTTTGCCGTCGGATGAGACTTCCCAGCGATCGGCCGCCGCTGGGATGAGGTCGCCGTTTTCATCGTTGGCGACCAGGGTCTCGAAGAGGAACTCGTTCCACTGCCCCACGTAGAGGTTCACGCTGACGTCCAGGCTGCGGGGCTCGTCCCGCATGAACCGGTAGGTCTGGAATTCCAGCGGCGCCGCATCGGGCGGCATCCGCTTCCCGATGGCGTTGAAGACGGGGCCGGTGTCCTGAGGGGTCAGCGGGACGGCTTCGGCCAGAAGCAAGCCCGCGCATGCCAACAGGATGGCTGCCAGGAAGGCCGGATTCCTCCTGCCGGCCGATTCTCCGGCCGGTCCTCCCGCCAATCCTCCGGCCGGTTCCCTGGCCAATTCCCCCGCCGTTGTTCTCGCCGATCCTCCGGCTGGCCGTTGTTTCAATTTCATGACGTGGTATGTGCTCCTTGTCCGTCGCCCATCGACCATTGTTCGCCGACCAGCTTCACGGCCATTCGAAGCGCCTCGCCCAGGTTGCCCGCGTCGGCAATGCCCTTGCCCGCGATATCGAAGGCCGTGCCGTGATCCACGGAGGTTCGGATGATCGGCAGGCCGAGAGTCACGTTCACGGTGCGATCGAAGGCGATCGCCTTGACCGGGATGTGCCCCTGGTCGTGATACATGCCGATGATCCCGTCGAAGTCGCCCTTCCGGGCTCGCATGAACACGGTGTCCGGCGGCAGGGGACCCGTGATCCGCCAACCCCGTGCGCCGGATTTCTCGCGTGCTTTTTCTATGGCGGGCGCGATGATACGGATCTCCTCGTCTCCGAAGAGACCGCCCTCTCCCGCGTGGGGATTCAGTCCGCACACGGCAATCCGCGGCGCTGCCACGCCCATGCCGGCCAGCGCGTTGCCGACCAGGTCCAGGGTGTCGAGGATCTCTTCATCGGACAGGCGGTCGATGGCGTCTCGCAGGGAAACGTGGGTCGTCGCGTGGGAGACCAGCATCCCGTCGAAGGCCAGCGCCAGCCTGAAACGCTTCGTTCCGGTGATTTCGGCCAGCAACTCTGTGTGGCCGGCGTAGGCGTATCCGGCCAGGCCCATGGCCGCCTTGTTCATCGGCGCGGTGACCAGGGCGGCGATGTCGCCTGCCATGGCCATGCGGGCGGCCCGCTTCACGGATTCCACGGCAAGCCTCCCGGCCTCGGCCTGTTCCTGCCCTGGCTTCAGCCGGCCGATCTCCACGCCCGCGGCATTCAGCACGTCCACCGTGCCGTAACGGTACTGGCCGGTCGCCGGTTGGCTGATCACGTTTATATCCAGCATCGGGGCCGTTTCCCCGCCAACACGGCCGCCTGGTGCATCGTCCTCGACCGGCGGGGCCAGCGAAAGGGCCTGTCGGAGCACCTCGTCATGCCCTATGACCAGCGGCCGGCACAACGCGTAGACCCATTTCTGCGACAGGATCTTTACGATGATCTCCGGCCCCACGCCGTTCGGATCGCCCAGGGTAATGCCGATGACCGGACGTTCATCCATACCGGTTCCTTTATGGTTGCCGGTTGCCCGCTTGCTCACAGGTCCCGTGGTGCCAACCGGGGTGTCCCCAGCCTCGGCGTCCCCGGTTTCCGAGTCCCCTGCCTTCGTATCGACAGCGCGCGGGGAGAGGCGCGCCACGGCCTTCGCCAGCGTGTATTCATCGCCGAAGGATCCTGGCTTGATGACCAGACCCATGCCGTCGTGGGGGCCGCCCGCGACAACGGCCCGGCCGATTCCGGCGTCAATCTCTTCGTGTATCCTGGCGCCATCGGCATGCAATTCCTGAAAGACTCTTCCGGCGGTCTCTCCGCCCGTTAGCACGAGACCCCCCGGGCTCACCTCCGTGAACAGCCTTCGGGCAACTTCGCCCAGGTTTTCGATGACCACCGACGCGGGATCGCGGCCACCCGCCTTCTTCGACAGGCGCTCAAGCCACGCCTGAAACTGAGGCCGGCCGGGCCGTTTCGGCGTCACGACCGCGTTTCGCCCCTTCTCCATGGCCTCCGCGACACTTGTGGTCAGTCGATCCACCTCGCCCACCCGCTTTCGTTCATCCACGATCGACAACGGATCAAAGGGGCAGATGGAAGCCGACTTCCGGCTGCCGGCCTGCTCGACCTGGCGGGAGGTCGTGTCGTGCAGGCTGCAGGCGAAGACGAGGACGGGACCGTCCTTCCGCGGTGGCGCTGAAGGTGCGGCGACACGCGGCTTCCGGGATGATGGCCGCGGTGTCCGGGATGGCGAGGCCGGTGGGTTCGAAGTGCGCGCTAATCTTTCCGCGAGGGCGCCGGCCATTCCACCGGAGCCGCAGAGCAGCGTCGATGCCGACCCCGGCATTGAAGACTGCCTGTCAGTGAGCGTTTCACTGTCCTCGAGGACCGCGTCCAGCAACCCATCCCATCCTGTTGTATCGGCCATGTCCACCACCACCGTGGTTTCCGGTGCAGCCGAGATCCGGGCGAACGCCTCGCGGATGGCTGCCGATCCACCTTGAACGGTTTTCAAATCGATATGTGCCCTCGCCCTGCGGGTACCGCGGTCCAGGAGATCCGGGATGAAAGCATGTCGCGGCGGGATGTCAGGGCCCGCCATGTCCCGGCTCCGTACCGGAACGCCATGAAGCAGTTGATAGCCGCCTACCGTCGTCCGTCTCATTTCAGGGTAGGCCGGAGCGCAGACCACCAGGCCGAATTCCATCAGATCACTGACGAGGTCGATTTCCAGGCCAACGTGCCCCCTGAGTGTCGAGTCCATCTTCTTGTAGATCAATGTTCCCGACCGGGCTCGTATCGCTTCGCAGGCCGCCCCCACATGATCGGCGGCTTCCGCCTCACCACAGGAACGGGAGTTCGTGTTCAGCACGACCAGGTCCGCCGAATCGAACCGGTCCAGCCGGTCCGGGCCGGAAGGCACGGCCACGGCGAAGCCCCGTTTCGCAAAGGGAACCGCCACGTCGTGAGCACCGGCGAGGTCGTCGGCGAGCATGTACAGGGGCGTGCTCATGGGGATACGTTTATTGATCTCTGTTGTCGAGACCCGCCCGCGCCATGATCTCCTCCCAGGTGGGCTCGACCGGCGCGTCGCGGTCTGCCAGTCCGGCCATGACTTCCGGCCACTTGGCGCCCGATCCGGTAACCAGGCACACGACGGTCTCATCAGCATCGAGTCGTCCCGCCCGGGCGGCCTTGATCGCCCCGGCAACGGACGCCGCCGATGACGGTTCGACCAGGTAGCCGCTCCGCGCGAGCAGGCGCACCGCTTCGATGATCTCATCCTCGGTCACGTCGGTGGCGTCGCCGCCCGAATCGTAGATGGCCCCCAGCGCCAGAGGGCCCCCGGTGTCGTCCCGGATGGACAGGGCGATGGAACGCGGGTCCGGATGGACAACCACGTCGCCGCGTCCCTGTTGGAAGGACTGCACGTAAGGATTGCATCCGGCCGGTTGCACACCATGCATGACCGGATTCCGATCGACGAGATCCAGTGCGCGCATCTCGTTGAATCCCTTCCACGGACCGAACAGCGCGTCGCCCGCGGCGATGGGGCAGAACATCCGATCGGGGTTCCGGCCGCCGAGTTGCACGAAGATCTCGAAGGCGATGGTCTTGTAGCCCTCGATGCCGAAGGGTGTGCCCGTGGGCATGGGCGTCATGGTCGTCGAAGGATAGTATCCATGGTCCCGGATCAACGTGTCCAGGTACTGAAAACGGTCTTCCAGCACGAAGGCGTGGCCGCCGTACAGGGCGATCATGTCCCGCTGCAGCATGGAGGATTCCGGATGGCAGAGAATGATGCAGGAGTCCATCTCCGCCGCGGCGCAATAGGCCGCGGCCGAAGCGCCGTGATTGCCCGTGGTACTGGCCGTGACCCGGGTGTAGCCCAGGGATCTCGCCATGGAGACCGAGGACGCGTGGAACCGGTCCTTGAAGGCCCAGGTGGGATTGGTTGTCTCATTCTTGATGTACAGGTTCGATAAACCGGTCGCCTCGCACACCGCCCGGGGCCGCACGAGGGCCGTGTTCCCCTCGCCCAGCGAGATCTGCGCCGCCGGATCCCGCAGCGGCAGCAGGGTGTCGAATCGCCAGATACCGTGACCGGACCGGCCCCAGTCCTCCACGTTCAGTCCGGACGCGATCGCCGGGTAGTCGTATGCCACCGACAGGGCGGCCGCGCCGCCCCCTGCCTCGTTCCTGCATGCGGGACAGCCGAAGAACATGGGTTCCAGGGGATACTGGGCATTGCAGCGGGTGCAGGTGAGGCCGAGAACGGACATGGTTTTCTTTCGGGAGTTGAACCGGGATTCCCCGGCTTTCTCATCTGCGGAAGGGGATGGCCATTCGTTCGCGGCTATCTGGATCGATACCCGAAAATATATCATCGGGACCGGGGGGTGTAAAGGACTACGGGCCGCTTCGTATCGTGCTTCTCACCATGCGTGGCCGTGGTCGTTTCCCGCGCCCGGTGCCCGGCGTGACCCGGTTATTCTTGACAGGGAAGACGGCGCAACCATATGATCCGAGAACCGAGCGCATGACGCGGAAATCCTGGACAGGCCGATACCCAAAGGAAGCGACGCCATGTCAACGCAAACGCTGGCCCACGGTCTCTGGCCGGTGATGCTCAACGCCTTTCACGAGGACGGATCCATAGACTGGCACGGCGTGGACGCCCTGACCGACTGGTACATCGAGAGCGGATCGGCGGGCCTCTTTGCCTGCTGCGGTTCCAGCGAGATGTTTCACCTCGATGACGTGGAGCGCCTGGCCGTAGCGCAACGCGTCGTAAACCGGACCGGAGGAAGCGTGCCCGTAGTCGCCACCGGGACCTTCGGCGGCCCTGTAGAAAAACAGGCCCGCTTCGTCAAGCATATGGCCGACTTTGGCGTGGACGCGGTGGTCGTCATCGTTTGCCTGATGGCCGAAAGGGACGAGGACGAGGAAGTGCTGAAGCGGAACATGGAGCGCCTGCTCGCGTTGACGGATCCCATTCCCCTGGGTCTCTACGAATGCCCTACGCCCTATCACCGGAAACTTTCGCCCGAACTGTTCGGGCATCTCGGCGCTACAGGCAGGTTCCTCTACCACAAGGATACCGTCTGCGACATCGATCTGCTCCAACTGAAGATCGACGCCGTACGCGACACGACGCTGGGCGTCTACAACGCCCACTTCGAAACAGGCCTCGCGGGGCTTCGCTACGGGGCTGCCGGCATTTCTCCCGTTGCCGGCAATGTGTTTCCGGAGTTGTTCTTCTGGCTGTGTACCGAGTATGCCGAACAGCCGGAAACAGCGGAGGAGGTGCAGCGGATGATGACGTCCCTGGCGCCGGTCGTCAACAACAAGTACCTCGTAACCTGCAAACGGTACCTGCAGCGTATCGGACTGCCCATCACGACGCGCTGCCGTTCGACGGACGCCAGACTGACCGCCTTCGACGAAGGGCTGATCGATGGACTGCAAACGTCGGTCGAACGTTTCGGCGAAGCCCTGGGAATCAGCCGGACCGTACCAGCCTGAACTTTATTCCGCCTCGTCCAGCCGCTCGACGTCCACGTAGTACGTCCCCTGCATATCGCCTTGCTCATCGATGAAAGAAGCGTTCAGGACCGTCGTTCCCGTGCTTCCGATCGCCAGGGAAAACTCGACGGTCTTGTCGCCGGACTCGAGCGGTTCGCTCCGTTCCTCGTCGAAAAGCGACAGGCGCGCTTCGACCGGCCGGATCGCCTTGGAACGGGCATCCTCCGGGGCGTAGATGAGGGTCCTTGCCTCCTCGGGCGGGATCATTCCGTCGATGGCCAGGTCGCGTTCGGCGGGCCAGCGGCGCAGGGAGAACCGGTAGCGGCCCGGCCGCGCAATCTCGACGGCCCAGCTACCGGTGCTTTCCTTTGCCTGGGTGATGTGGGTCTGGTGCCAGGCCACGTCCCCCAGCACGTCCATGGCGCACAGGCGCGCGGGATTCTCGGCCGGTTCGCCGAGGGTGATGGGACAGTATGTTTCGAGTCCGGGTGAGATCTCGTCCCACCAGGCGTCATGGGCGCCGCGCAGCCGCTCCACTTCGCCCGGATGGTCGGCGGCCACGTCGTTTCGCTGTCCCGGATCGGCCTTGATGTCGTACAGTTCCTGGCCCCGCACCAGCCGCCAGCGGCGCGTCATCACGGCATTGGTCCATTTTTCCGGCGGCACGGTATCTTGGCGATACTGGAGGAAGTGGACCCGCTCACCGGGCAGACGCTCCTGGCCGCCATGCAGCAGCGGTGTAATGCTCCGGCCATCAAATTCTACGTCCGGCGCATCGAGACCGCAAAGGTCGATGAAGGTCGGCAGCACGTCGATATGAAGACTCATTTCGTCGACGTCCCGCCCTCCGTCAAGACTGCCTCCCGGCCACCGGAGGAAGAAGGGCACGCGGTGACCGCCGTCGTAGTAAGAGCCCTTCTTCCCACGCATCCCCGCGTTATAACCACGGGCCACGTACTGGTTCTCATCGAGTTCGCTGCCTCCCGAACTCCCGTTGTCGGTCATAAAGACCAGGATGGTGTTCTCCTCCAGGCCCAGTTCGGCGAGCGTCCTGCGCAGGCGGCCGAAGTTCTCGTCGATGTTCGCGATCATGCCGCAGAATTCAGGCTCCGGTACGTCGGGGTTGCCCCGGTAGGGCCGTGCGAATTCCTCGGACACGAGATAGGGACTGTGCGGCGCGTTGGTGGCAAGATAGACGAAGAAGGGCGCGTCTGGTTCAGGTGGGTTTTCCGACGATGTGGCGTCATCCCGTGAATGGGCCGTCGACGGGTCCGGAGACCGCCCGTCCGCGCACTGCTCGATGAACCGGATCGCCTCGTCGAACCAGACGTCCGTGCAGTATCCCGCGTGCTCCACGGGCGCGCCGTTGTGGAAATAGGTGTCGTCGAAGTAGTTGTTTCCCCAGAAATCGGGGGTCTGTCCCACGCCGCCGCCCTTGTGGGCCACCACGTGCTGGAATCCCCGGTCCTGGGGCCGGTAGGGAAAGTTGTCGCCCAAGTGCCACTTGCCGAACATGGCGGTGCGGTAGCCCGCGGCGCCGAAGACGTCCGCCATGGTCGTCTCCGTCTTCCGCAGGATGGAGCGGCCCCAGCAGGTCGCCCAGGCACCGTTGCGCACGGGACGCCGGCCGGTCATCAGGGCGCCGCGCGTAGGCGTGCACAGGGGCGACACGTGGAAGTCGGCCAGGCGGACCGCGTCATCGTGAAAGGCGTCGATACAGGGTGTCTTCAACCACGGATGCCCCGTGCATCCCAGGTCGCCGTAACCCTGGTCGTCCGTGATGACCAGGACGACATTAGGTCTTTGGGTGGTCATACTGTCTTTTTCTCCATGGCATTACGAAAGCGTTGCGAAACGACTGATTTGATCACTAATATACCGGGCTCCCTGATCATTACTATTTAACTACACCCGCGTCAATAGGCTAAGGAATAACACGTGGTTGCCAATGTCGCCCATCGCGGCGCGTCGGGAAACTCCCCCGAAAACACCTTATGCGCGTTTCAGATGGCGCTGGAAATCGGCGTGGATGAGATCGAGCTCGATCTCCGTTCTACCTTGGACGGGCATCTCGTCGTCATGCACGATGCCACCGTAGACCGAACAACCGACGGTACGGGCGTAATCAGCGAGCTCACGCTTGCCGAGATCAGGGCGCTCGACGCCGGAAGGGTGTTTGGCGAAAGGTTTCGGGGCGAAGGCGTGCCGGCCTGGGAGGAAGCGCTGGATCTCGTTCAGGGTAAAGCCAGACTCAATGTACACCTTAAAGAGGGTGGAAACCCCGATGGCGAATATGAACGAAAGGTAGCGAAAGCGCTGCGCGCGTTCCGAATGATGGACCATTCCGTGCTGGCCTGCAATGATGAGGCCGTGGGGATTTTCGCCGAAATTGACCCTCGAATAGCCTGCCGGATCTTTCCGAACAACCGCTCCCCCGAGGATTACATTCGGTCATCAGCGCAGATGGGGCTTCGGACGACGCAGCCTGGACGGGACATGACCACGCCGGAATTCGTACAGAAGGCGCACGAATCGGGATTGGGTGTACATGTATTCTACGCGGATACGCCCGAAGACATGCGGACATATATCGGGATGGGCGTGGATGGAATACTGACAAACTACCCGGAACGGATGAAAGCGGTGATCGCGGAAACCGCATAGCGGAAACGATCGGCGTCCGTGTTAATGCAGAAACAGCCGCAATCCGGTATGAGCCATGGCCATGCCGTATTCGTCGGCCGCTTCCGTCACCCCTTTGTCCGCCGCAGAACCGCCCGTCTGGGCCACGTACCGCACGTTGCTTCGGGCGGCCCGGTCGATATTGTCGCGGAAGGGGATGTAGGCGTCCGAAGAAAGGCAGATCCTGTCGAATCGGCCGATATAATCCCGCCGTTCATCCGGCGAGATCGGTGTGGGGCGTTCTTCGAGGTCGCCCAGCATGCGGGTCTCTTCCGTATTGGAGAGCTGCTCCCACAGGAGGTACTGGTCGACGATGTTCGTCTTCTCGGTGCGTTTGAGTCCATCGCGGAACGGGAGGTCCAGGGTCCGGGGATGTTGTTGCAGCAACCACTTGTCGGCCTTGTCGCAGGCCAGCCGGGTGCAGTGGATGCGGGACTGCTGTCCGGCGCCCATGCCGATCACCTGTCCGTCATAGGCCACGCAGACGGAATTGGACTGGGTGTACTTGAGGGCGATTGTCGCCACGACGAGGGAGTCGAGCGCGGAATCCGGTATGTCCGTGTTGTCGGTGACGATGTTGGAAAAGGTCTGCCGCGTGATGGCCGCGTCGTTGCGGGGCTGTTCCAGCTGAAGACCGAACAGCATTCTTTGCTCGACATCGGGCGGTTTATAGTCCGGATCGATCTCCAGCACGAGGTATCCGCCGCCCTTCTTCGCACGGAGGATATCCAGCGCGTCCGGTTCGTATCCCGGCGCGATGATCAGGTCCGACACCTCCCGTCTGAGCACGTTGGCCAGGGACCGGTCCACCACCTCGCTTACGGCCGCCGCGTCCCCGAAGGAGCACATGCGATCGCCTCCGCGGGCCCTGATGTAAGCCGCGGCACCGGGTGAGTAATCTTTCGAGGCCAGGAATTGCGAGGCCAGGTACGTCTCGCCGAGTTCAGCGGCGATCGCCGCCCCGGCAGGACTGGCGTGCTTGAAGGACGCCGCGCCGGCTACCCCGGTAGACTGTTTCAATTCCCGCGCCAACTGCCACGCGCCCATGGCGTCGATGATGTTGACGTAGCCCGGCGTTCCGTTGAGCACGCGCAGCGGGGATTCGGGCGGCAGGGTCACCCTGGCCGGATTTTGATGGGGATTGAGACCGTATTTCAGTGAAAGTTCCATGGATCCAGTGTTCCGTGTCCTGATTTCAGTCAGGGCTGGGCTGGCAGGTACTGATGCATATCTCCGTCGAAATGACCCGAAATGCATAATGTGTCAAATTGCGCGGACAATATAATCGCCTTTGCACTGACGGGCAAACGTTCAAGGGGTCTTCCATGTCTTCCGCGTCTTCCCGCGGCGGTCTGCTGCGCGTACTCGGCCTGATAACCGGACTGGCCATCACCTTCGGAGGCATTGTCAGCCTCGGTATCCTGCGTGCGCCGGGTGAGGTGGCGGCGCAACTGCCCGATCCCTGGTGGTACATGGCCACCTGGATCGCGGCCGGCGTGTTCGTGCTGTTCAGCACGGCGTCCGCCGCCGAGTTGGCTACCGCATTGCCGCGGGCCGGGGCCTACTACGTCTATGCGCACCGGTCCCTCGGCCCATTCGTCGGATTCGTAAGCGGTTGGACCGACTGGTTGAACTGGTGCGGCGCGACGGCCATGACCATCGTCGTCATCAACGAATATCTCCATCTCCTGACGCCAGACATACCGAAGTACAGCCTCCCGCTTTGCCTGGCCATCGCCGTCATCTTTGCCTTGATCCAGTGGCGGGGCGTTAAATGGGGAACCAGCCTTCACAACGCCGCGAGCATGGTCAAAGCGGTTGTTTTCGCGGTGCTCATCATCGCCTGTTTCGTACTGGCGGGCAGCGGCGGGGAATCGGAGAACGAAGCGTCCGCGGCCGCCCTGCCGGACATGCCCGCCGGATGGGCCCTGGTCATGGCCTTTATCGTGGCACTGAGAGGGGTGCTCTATGCTTACGACGGCTGGGTGTTTACCGCTTACTTTTCTGAAGAAATGGCAGATCCGGGGCGTACGATTCCCCGGTCGATGTTCGTGGGGGTCGGGATCGTCATTGCGGTCTACCTGCTCATCAACATCGCCCTGCTGCGCATGCTGCCCATGTCGGAGATCGTCGGGGCGGAACTGGCTGTGGGCCGGGCCGTCGAGACTTTGTTGGGACCGCTTGCGGAGACGGTCATCACGGCGTTCCTGACCGGATTCCTGATCGTGGGGATCAACCTGGGGTACATGTTCGCCGCCCGCGTGATCTACGCCATGAGCACCGATGGCCTGTTCTTCAAACAATGCCGACGGGTAAACCGGGGCGGAACGCCCACGGCGGGGCTCGTCGCCAGTCTGGCGGCCACGATCGTTTTCCTGCTGTTCAGCGGCAGCTTCGTACGCCTGGTGGAGGCCCTGGCGTTCTTTACCGTGGTCAACTACGCCATCCTGTTCTTTTCCGTCTTTCTACTGAGACGAAAGGAACCGGATCTTCCGCGCCCTTACAGGGCCTGGGGGTACCCATGGACGACGGCGCTCACACTCGCCGGCGCCGTGGCTTTTCTGGTTGGAAACATCATCGGAGGTACGGGGGTCAGCCTGACGGCACTCGCCGTCGTCGTGGCGAGCTATCCCCTGTACCTGTTGTTTCGCCGGATAAATGCAAAGGACTGACTGTCGTTGACACGCCCGCTCTGCTCACCATGATCCGATGTGATCCGAGATGAGATGCAGGGGTACCGCCTCGATGTTTTCGTCGAGCGGAAATTCGGCTTCCCCCGCCGTCACGATGTATCCCCGTGAAATGCCAAGATCGGCCATGGCGGTTCTGAATGCCTTGCTGACGCGGGGCGATGCCGTGTATTTGACATCCACGGCGATACGACGACCACCAGGCAGCGATACGACCAGATCGATTTCATCTCCCGTATGAGAACGGTAAAACGTCACATCGGCAAACGGTGGCAACAGGTTGATGATGTTCTCGATGGCGAATCCCTCGAACGACGCACCAAGGCAAGGATGGCCGTAGATGGATTCAGGGTCGGCCAGGCGCAGCAGGGCGTGAAGTAACCCGGAGTCGCGGAGATACACTTTCGGAGATTTCACCAGGCGTTTTTTGAGATTGGCGTGCAATGGCTGCAACTGGCGTACCAGGAGCAGGTCGGTAAGTAGATCCAGATGGCGCCGCACCGCAGGAGCGGAGGTGTCGAGACTATTGGCGAAGCGACTCGCGTTCCACACCTGACCGTGTACGTGGGCCAGCATCTCCCAGAATCGTCGCATGTGCACGGAGGAAACCCGGAAGCCCCACTGTGGCAAGTCGCGCTCTAGTATGGTCGTGATGAAAGCATGGCGCCACGCCATGCTCCCGTCGTCGCTGGACAGGTAGCTTTCCGGGTAACCGCCCCGAAACCAGAGTTTGAGCACCGTCTCGCGCGTGTCAGCGTCTGTTCGCGTCACCTCGGGAAGGAGAAACGGTGTCTGTTCCACGAAAGAAATGCGTCCTGCCAGACTCTCGGAGCTTTGCCGGAGCAGATCCGGAGAAGCAGAGCCGAGTACCAGAAAGCGCCCTGGTCGTCGGTCCCTGTCTATCAAGCCCCTCAGTGCTGAAAACAGTTCTGGAAGCCTCTGAATCTCATCAAGTACGACCAGCCTGTCGACATGCCTTTCCAGGTACAGTTCCGGTTCAGTAAGCGCTGCCAGATCCGAAGGAAGTTCCAGATCCAGATAGACGGCGCCTTCGTTGCGCCGGCTAGCGATATCCTTTGCCAGCGTGGTCTTACCACACTGGCGGCTTCCGATCAGGCCCACGACGGGGAACCGGTCCAGAGCCGATTCGATGGACTGGGTTGACTGGCGGTAAATCATCATTGTTGAAAATTAAACGATAGGCGTTCAATTTTCAAGGTTTTCTTCAAAAAGCGCTTTTCCGGGTCGTCAGCGGGCACCACCGCGTAGCGAGCATGGCTTCCCTGAGGGATTCGTGACCCACTTTCCCCGCCATCCTCGCCGCGGCAGCCAGGGCGTAGTAGCGCACATAACGCCCCTGGTCTTCCACCGAGCGCGCTGCCAGGTCATCGACCAGGTCTTCGTTCTGCAATGGGTGCCGCGCCAGGGCGAAGGCGACGTTGCGCCGGACGCGCTCTTCCTTGTCTTCGAGCGCCTTGCGAAGTGCGGGAACGTCTCCTGCCTGGAAACCACCGATCACGGCAACCGCTTCGGACGCGTTTCGGCGTACCCAGGCGTCCCTGTCGCCGAGCGCGCGCAAAAGCGCCGGACGAGCGGATGACGCCGGTAGGCCGATATCGCCCAGTACATCCGCGGCGGCCGCCCGCACCCACCAGGCATCGTCTTCGAGCAGTGCCTCCAGTTGCTTGACCGCCACACGTCCCACCGCCGACAGCGCAAAAGCGGCGGGCAGTTCGGACGGATTGCCGCCCGCGGGATTCGCCGGGTTTTTGGGCACGCTCGCCAGGGCCTCCTCTTCACGCGTCGAGCACAGTCGTTCCACGAGCGGTTCCACGGCTTCTTCACCCTTCCTTCCGAAGGTATACGCGGCCTGCAGCCGTACCCGCTCGTCCGTATCGTCCAGGGCGGTCAGGCAACGATCGGTGGACACGCCCGCGGCCTCTGCCGGGCCGCCGTCCGCTCCCCTCAACCAGTGCCATACAGAATCTGAAACGGCGGGAAGCGCGTCGCCCGGTTGAGGCTTCCACCCATCGTTCCCACATTCCCAGGCGGGTCCGGCCGGTTCGTGCGAACGTGTGAACTGGAACTTGAGCATGTACCTGTTCTTTTCACTGACATTTCTCGTGGCCCGGTGCCACGAGTCGAAGTTGACGATGGACACCGTCCCGGCGGGACCGCACAGCCCCAGGGCGGACTCTGTGGTTTTGGATGCGTCACAGTCGGAGATCCCGTTGAGGTGCTGCTTGCCCGGCAGGATGCCCGTAGGCCCCATGTCCGCGCTCACGTCCTGTGGATAGTAGAAGGCCATCACCCAACGGAAGCGCGCGTGTCTCACGTTGTGGTCGAAGACGTAATCGTCCTTGTGCCACTGCTGGCCGGAACTGCCCGGCTTGTTCAGGTGGCAGTACCGGTGGGGATGCATGAGATAACCGGGACCGAGCAGGCTGGTCAGCGCACCTTGCACGGCGGGCTGGTGGAAAACCCGCTGTATCTCGGGAATCCTGGGCAGGATGTTATTGCCGGGATTGCCTTCCTCCTCGAGCACGGTCTCGATCCTGCGGTACAGGTCCTCGTGAAACTCCTCGGTCAGTCCGTCGTTGACCTGGACGTATCCGTCCGTAATGAACCGGCGGATGGCAGCGTCTTGCAGTAGATGGGAATCTCGGGCAACCATGGAGGGCCTCTCTGATGAATTCCGGTGAGCATGCTGTTCCGCAGGACCTGAAGACAGATATACAATATAAAGTCGTAACTTGATTTCTACAATCAAGATAGGTAAATTACGGGGCGAAACACGAAGGGCAGGTAACCGGCAACCCCCGGACCAAAGGGGATTCGGGGACAAAGTGCGAGAAATGCAACCCGAGGAAGCAATGAACGTCGACAGAGGCGACAGATACGATCACGGAGCGGTCGAGGCGCGGTGGATCGAGCGCTGGGAGTCGGAAGGGACCTATGAGGTCGACCTGGAGGCGGCGCGGAAGCCCTACTACAACCTCATGATGTTCCCCTATCCCTCCGCCGAAGGCATGCACGTGGGCAACGTGTTCGCCTACACGGGCGCGGATATCCACGGTAGATACATGCGCGCAAAGGGATACGACGTGTTCGAGCCCATGGGCTTCGACGCTTTCGGGATCCATTCCGAGAATTTCGCCCTCAAGATCAACACCCATCCCGGACGGCTGATCCCCGAGAACATCGCCAATTTCACCCGTCAGTTCAAGCGCCTGGGCGCCATGTTCGACTGGCGTCACGAGGTGCAGTCCACCGACCCGGACTACTACCGGTGGACGCAGTGGATCTTCATCCAGCTCTTCAAGGCCGGACTGGCCTATCAGAAGGAAGCGCCGGTCACCTGGTGCCCCTCCTGCAACACCGTGCTGGCGGCGGAACAGGCCGAAGGCGGGGTATGCGAGCGATGCGACGCGCAGGTGGAGCAGCGGAACATGCGCCAGTGGTTCTTCCGGATCACGGCCTACGCCCGGCAGCTGCTGGAGAACCTGGAGACCATCGACTGGTCCGAGACGACCAAGACCGCGCAGCGTCGGTGGATCGGACGCAGCGAAGGGGCGGAAGTAGACTTCCCGCTGGCGGATCACGACGAGAAGCTCAGCGTGTTCACCACGCGGCCGGATACGCTCTGGGGCGCCACCTACATGGTCCTGGCGCCGGAACACCCTTTCGTCGACGTCGTGACCACGGAGGCACAGCGCGAAGCCGTCGATGCATACGTGAAGGAAAGCGGCCGGAAGACGGCCATCGAGCGCGAGGACGTTACCCGCGAGAAGACCGGCGTATTCACGGGCGGCTATGCCGTCAATCCGGTCAACGACGCCCGGATTCCGATCTGGATCTCCGACTACGTGCTGATGACCTACGGCACGGGCGCCATCATGGCGGTCCCGGCCCATGACGGGCGGGACTTCGAGTTCGCCCGGGCTTTCGATCTGCCCATCGTGCAGGTGATCAGCGGATCGGAGGACACGACGAACGGACACGGCGGTGCGGCCGTCCTCGAGGAAGCCTATACCGGCGAGGGGACCATGATCAACAGCGGACCCTTCGACGGGACCCACAGCACCGCCGGCGTGGGCGCGGTCACGGACTGGTTGGAAGACCGCGGCGTCGGGAAACGGCAGGTCAACTACCGGCTGAGGGACTGGTGCATCAGCCGCCAGCGGTACTGGGGACCGCCCATACCGATGATCCATTGCGAAGCCTGCGGCGTGGTGCCCGTTCCCGAGGACCAGTTGCCCGTGGTCCTGCCCCACGTGGAAGACTTCAGGCCGGACGGCACCGGACGGAGCCCGCTGGCGCGCGACCCGTCCTTCCTCAAGACCACCTGTCCCGTGTGCGGCGGACCCGCCAAAAGGGAGACCGACGTCAACGACAACTTCCTGGACTCGGCGTGGTACTTCTTCCGGTATCCCAGTTCGGATCGCGCGGACGTGGTCTTCGACCCGGAGATGACGGACCGGTGGCTGCCCGTGGACATGTACGTCGGGGGCAACGAGCACGCGGTGCTGCACCTCATGTATACCCGATTCATTACGATGGCACTGCATGACATCGGCCTGGTCTCCTTCTCCGAACCCTTCAAGAAGTTCCGGGCCCACGGAACCATCATCCGTTCCGGTGCGAAGATGAGCAAGTCCAAAGGGAACGTGGTCAATCCCGATGAATACCTGGACCGTTTCGGCGCGGACGCCTTCCGCACCTATCTCATGTTCCTGGGCCCATACCAGGTGGGCGGTGATTTCCAGGACGCGGGCATCAACGGCGTGCGGCGGTTCTACGACCGGCTCTGGCGCTATGCCACCGGGACCGATTTCAGTGAAGCGCCGGTGGAGGATCCCGAGCTGCTCGCCCTTCTGCACGGCAGGACCCGGGACGTCACCGAAGACATGGCTTCGTTCCAGTACAATACCGCCATCGCGCGCCTGATGGAACTGCTCAATGGCCTTCAGAACGCGTCTTCGCACTATCTCGAAGCCATCGGCCGGCTTCTGCAACTGGCCGCGCCTTTCGCGCCTTTCATCTCCCAGGAACTGTGGACCCGCCTGGGCCACGAGGGCATGGTCTGCGACGCGCCGTGGCCGGAGTACGATCCGTCGCTGATCGTTTCCGCCACGATCGAATACGTCATTCAGATCAATGGCCGGGTACGCGACCGGCTCGAACGGCCGCCCGGCACGCCCCGCGAAGAAATCGAGCAGGCCGCTTTCGCCAGTGAACGCGTGCGCCAGTGGACCGACGGCAAGGAATCGGTCCGCAACGTCTTTGTGCCGGACAAGCTGCTCAATATCGTGGTCAAGGGGTAGGGCCGCCTCGCCCATGCCCACGCCGCGCATATCCGTCCTCATGCCGGTCTACAACGCCGCCGGCACGCTTCCCGAAACCCTGCAGAGCATCGCCGCGCAGACGCTGGGCGACTTCGAGGTCATCGCCGTCGATGACGGGTCGGAGGACGACAGCGGGACGATCCTGGAGGCATTAGGCCGTGGGGACCGGAGAATACAGCCGGTCCGGGCCGGCCGCGTCGGCCTGGTCGAAGCGCTGAACCTCGGGCTGTCGCGGTGCCGGGGCGAGTGGGTCGCCCGCATGGACGCCGACGACCGGATGCGACCGGACCGTCTCGCCCTGCAGGCGGCGCTGCTGGACGCCCGTCCCGATGTCAGCGTAGCCGGGTCGCTCGTGGAGATCTTCGCCGAAGGCACGGTGGGCGAAGGCATGAAGGTATACGAAGCCTGGCTCAACAGCCTCGTCGAGCACGGGGATATCGCCCGGGAGATCTTCATAGAAAGCCCGATCGCCCATCCGTCGGCCATGGTACGGCGGAACGAACTCGTGGAACTCGGCGGATACCGCGACGCCGGATGGCCGGAAGACTACGACCTGTGGCTTCGCTATCACGCGGCGGGCAGGCGGTTCGCCAAGGTGCGGGAAGTCCTGCTGTACTGGCGGGAGCACGGGGGCCGGTTGACGCGGACGGACTCCAGGTACTCGGTGGAGAATTTTCTCCGCGTCAAGGCACACTTCCTGGTCAATGGCCCGCTGCGGGACCGGGACGGGTTGATCGTCTGGGGCGCGGGCCAGACCGGTCGCCGATTGACCAGGCACATCGTACGCCTGGGTCGTCCGATAGATGCCTTCGTGGACATTTCTCCCCGGAAGATCGGCGGCCGCATGCGCGACGCGCCAATAGTCGCTCCCGATGAACTGACCTCGACCTGGAACCGCTACCGCCGTCCGATGCTCATCGTCGCCGTGTCATCGCGGGGCGCACGGAAGTTGATCCGCCAGGCCCTCGCGGACGCGGGCCTTTCCGAAGTGAAAGACTACCTGTGCGCGGCCTGAAAACGGATCGTGCGAGCGGAATGTTCTCCACCAACGACACGATTCTGAATATCGCGTGCCTCGAAGTTGTATAACTTCAAGTAAAACTACCACAATACCTTTGTCATTCCATGCGTTGCGCATTACATTGACCGATCAGCGGATGAATCAGCGGATGAATCAGCGGATGAATCAGCGGATTCGGATTCAAGGAACCGTAATTGACGCGGCCGCGCCTTCCTGTGGCGTCACGCACGCGATTTGCCAGGCAGATACCAGAAACCTGCACTACAACCCTTCAAGGAGTTCATCATGGTAGACAGGGCGGACAGGATAGAGGAAGCGCCTTCCGGTTTTTCGAGGCGAGGCTTTCTAAGAGGCATGATGGTCGGCGCGGGCGCACTGTCGCTGGGCAGTTACGAGGCCGTGGCGCAGATGATCACCGGACCCAACGCGCGACCCGTACGCGGGTGGGGCGTACCCGAAGGACTCGTGCGGCTGAGCGGCAACGAAATGCCGATCGGCCCGTCGCCCCGCGCGGTTGAAGCGGTCCTGGAGAATGTGTATTCCTTCAACCGTTACAACCGGAACAGGGACATCTACGCCAAAATCGCCGAGCGTCACGGGCTGCCCGTAGTGGAATGGGCGCCTAATTCCTTCACGCCGCCTGGTGCCTGGGTCACCCTGGGCTGCGGATCGTCGGAGGTGCTGTACGCGGTTGCTTCCGCTTATCTGCGGGACGGGGCCGAGATGGTCGAGGCCACGCCAGGCTATGCCGGCGTATTCCGTGTCGCGGAACCCAATGGCGCCACGGTGAAGTGGGTCCCCCTGACCAGCGGCTTCCAGCAGGACCTCGATGCGATGAAGGCTGCCATATCCGAGAACACCAGGGTGGTGGTCATCACGAACCCGGGCAACCCGACCGGCGTGCTCGTCCCCTCCGATGCCGTGAAGAAGTTCGTCCAGGAGGTCCCGTCCGACGTGATCGTCTTCGTGGACGAGGCCTACATCGAGTTTTCGAAGAATCCCGATGACCGGATTGGCGCGGCACCGCTGATCCTGGACCATGAGAACGTGATCGTGGCTCGTACGTTCTCCAAGATCATGGGCATGGCGGGACTCGGCGTCGGCTACGGCCTGGCGCGCCCCGAGGTCATCGAGAAGCTGAACCAGAACAAGGGCGGCCGGCCCAGCATGCTCTCGACCAACGCCGCGGCGGCCGGGATGGAGGACCATGACTACCAGGACCGGGCCCGGCAGGTGACCTGGGAAGGCCAGGAGTACTTTGCCAGCAATTTCGACGAAATGGGCATCGAGTACGTGCCCAGCCAGTCCAGTTTCATGCTGATCAACGTGCACAAGGATGCGGATGAAGTCGTCCGCAAGCTGAGGGAAGAATACAATGTGATGGTCGGCAACGGTAAGCGCCGCTGGGAAATGGATACGTGGCTGCGTGTGACGTCGGGTCTGCAGGAAGAGAACGAGGCCTTCATGTCCGCGCTCAGGAAGGTGCTGGTGAGCAGCTGACCGTTCGTACGATCGATTCGAGTACCTGATCAAAGGACGGAGATATGTCGAACATGTTAAAGGCGATGAACCTGGCGGCTCCGGGGTTCACGAGGCGCAAATTCCTCAAGGGGCTCGCGGTGGGCGCAGGGGTGGCTTCCCTGGGCAGCTACGAAGCCGCGGCGCAGATGGTGGCGGGACCCCGCGTCCGGCCCGTGCGGGGCTGGGGCGTGCCCGAGGGATTAATCCGGCTGAGCAGCAACGAGAATCCCATCGGTCCGTCGCCCCGCGCCGTCGAGGCCATCATGCAGTACGTCTACAAGTTCAACCGGTACTACCGGGGCCGCGGTCTCTACGGCCAGATCGCGGAACGTCACGGGTTGCCGGTCGTCATACCCTCAAACAACTCCGAAGAACGGGCCGAACCCTGGGTGACACTGGGTTGCGGGTCATCGGAAGTGCTCTTTGCCATCGCCTCGGCCTACCTGCGCGACGGCGGCCAGATGATCGAGGCGGCACCCGGATACGGCGGCGTGGTCCGTACGGCCCGGAGTTACGGCGCCCGGGCGCGTCTGGTCCGCACGACGCCGGATTTCCACCAGGACCTCGATGCCATGAAGGCGGCCATAACCGAGGACACGCGCGTCGTAGTCATCACGTCTCCGGGTAATCCGACGGGCATCATCGCGCCCTTCGACGACCTCAAGAAGTTCGTCAGCGACGTACCCTCCGACGTCATGGTCTTCGTCGACGAGGCCTATATCGAGTTCGCCCGGAACCCGCAGGACCGCATCGGCGCGGCGCCGCTCATCCTGGACCACGAGAACGTCATCGTGACGCGCACCTTCTCGAAGATCATGGGCATGGCAGGTCTGCGTATCGGCTACGGCCTGGCCCGGCCCCATGTCATCGAGAAGCTCGAAGACAACAAGGGCGGGCGGGTCAGCTCGCTCTCCGTGGTCGCCGCGGAGGCCTGCATAGAGGATCAGGACTACCAGGACCGGGCGAGAGAGGCGGCCTGGTCCGGGCATGACTATCTCACCGGCCAGTTCGATGAGATGGGACTCGAGTACGTGCCCAGCCAGTCCAGCTTCATGCTGGTGAACGTGCGCACAGATGCCGACGAGGTCACCCGTAAGCTCTTCGAAGAGTACAACGTGCTCGTGGGCAACGGCAAGCGTCGCTGGCGGATGAACAACTGGCTGCGGGTCACCGCCGGCCTGCAGGAAGAGAACGAGGCCTTCATCGCCGCGTTGAAGAAGGTCCTCGTCAGCAGCTGACGGCGCCGGACCTGCAGGACCCGCCGGTCCAGTCGGACTTGCCGGCCAGCCTCCGCACAATACCCTTCCAATGTAGTGTAGGTTTCCGAGACCGGGCGAGAAATCCAGGCCCGGTCCGGAGATCGCTTATCCCCGCCCCCGTGGTGACCGGCCCGACTCGACGAATGCCGATCGTATCGGCGTCTTGTCTCGCTACCGACGGACGCGGGGGCCGTTCAGCACCCTTCCGACGAGGGTATCAAGCATTTCGGAGGCCTTCTTCCTGGTCCTGAGTACCGAGCGGTGCTTGACCTGCTCGTACCCACGGATCTCGTCGGGCAGTCGCAGCAGTTCCGATACCTCGGGGTAGTTTTCCGGTGTGAGTACGGCGAGGGCCTGGTCCAGCAGGGATTCGTACCAGGTTACGAGCTCGCGTTCCTCCCGTCGGGCCGCGGTGTATCCGAAGGGGTCGAAGGGCGTTCCCCGAAGGAATCTGCACCGTGCCATGATCCGCAGAAAGGACCTGAACCAGGGTCCGAGACGCAGCTTGCGATCGAGTCCCCACGCCCGCAGCAGCGGCGGATGCAGATGGTAGGATACCCGGACCGGTCCATCGAACCTTTCCGCGACGCCGGGTTCGGACGGGTCGGTCAGCAACCGGGCCACCTCGTACTCGTCCTTGTAGGCCATGAGCTTGTGCAACATGAAAGCCGCGTGCGTGGTCAGCAGGTATCCACGGTCCGCTCCGCCGGTTCGCTCATCCTCATCGTACACCCGTGCGATCCGGTCGACGAACCGCTCGGCGAGCCTTGCGTTCTGGAAGGAGATCAGTTCGCCCACGCGGATGACCCAACTCCTCCGGAACGACTCCTGGCGGACGGGGATCCTGCCAATCAGCGCCTCGAAGGATTGCGCCCGCTTACGGCCGAGTATTCGCGCATAGCGGCGGACCAACGCATCCGAATCCGGCTCGGGTTCCTCCACGGCCCCGTCCAGCCGGGCCAGGTCGTGCACGGCCATGCGGCCCCATCGGAAGGCCTGGATGTTCGTGTCGACGGCCTGTCCGTTCAGCCGGATGGCGCGCTCTATGCTACCGGCCTGCAGGGGGATGTGCCCGGCCTGGTAGGCGACACCCAGGAGAAACACGTTGGCCACGATGTGGTTCCCGAAGAGCTTCATCGCGTAGTCCTGCGCGTCGATGAAGACACTGCCCTCCGACCGGGTATGGGCTTCGATTAGCGCTTCCATGGCCGGGACGTCGGCGCCGGGCACCTGGGGGTCGTACACCATCTGCGCGGTCGGGACGCCGGACCGGCTCACCACGGCCACGGTCCGGTGCGCGGAGGCGGCCTGAAGGTTCAGGGGGTTCACCGCACCGGCAATATCCGCCGCCAGGTAGAGATCGCACCGCCCGGCGGGAATATAGCTGGAAGGGGGGACCTCGTTCTCCCCCAGGATGATGGGCGATTCCACGGGACCGCCCTTCTGCGCCAGCCCCGTGCGGTTCAACTCGCTCACCTTCTTCCCGTCGAAAAGCGCCGCGACGGCCAGCAGGTGGGCCACGGTCACGACGCCCGTGCCGCCGACCCCGATGAGGTGGATCGCGTATTCTCCATCAATCGCCGCCCTGTCGGCGGGTGCTGCCAGGTCCGATTCGTCCAATGACGGGCATTCCGGTTTCCGTGGCTTGCTGTCTCCGACCGGTTCGACGGAGATGAAGGAAGGGCAGTCTCCCTTCAGGCAGGAGAGGTCCTGGTTGCAGGCCGACTGGAGTATGGCGGTCTTGGGTCCGAACTCCGTTTCAGTTGGTTCGAGAGCGAGGCACATGGACTGCTGCCCGCAGTCGCCGCACCCTTCGCACACCCGTTCGTGAATGAAGACGTACCGTTCGGGGGCGAGATTTTGACGCTTGCGTCGACGCCGGTGTTCCGTGGCGCATTCCTGGTCGTAGATCAGCACCTTCACGCCGGACTTTCGGGACAGGCTCTCCTGGGCGGATTCGAGCCGGTCCCGCGGTTCGAGCAGCAGTTGCTGGCCCGGTTTCACCGCGGCCCGTGCACGCTTGAGCGATACCTCCTCCGGAAACTTGCTGACGACCGTTACATCCTGCACGCCCATGCCCATCAGGATCAGTGCGAAGTCGTCCAGCGTGGGCTGCCCGGCGATGTTCTGGCCGCCGGTCATGGCCACCACGTGGTTCCAGAGGACTTTATAGGTGATGTTGGCGCCATGGGAAATGGAGCTGAATATGGTGATCAGGCCGCTGTGGAGCACTGTGCCGTCGCCGATGTTCTGGAACAGGTGACGGTTCCCGTTAAACGGAAACATGCCGTTGTAGATGGCGCCGCCCAGGCCCATGGTGGGTATCCACCGCACGCCCCGTCCGTCCGCCTCGATGTAGGCGTCCAGCGACGAGCAGCCGATTTCGCCGCCCGCGACCTCCCCTTCCGGCGCGCGGGCCGATACGCTGTGGGGACATCCGGGACAGTAGTGGGCGGTGCGCCGGGCGAAGGAGCCCGGGTCTCGGTCCGTGATGGCGTTCAGTTCTTCCATGCGTTCGTAAACGGGCGCAGACGGGAAGATCTCCTGCAGCATCGACCCGAGTCGCATGGTGAGCAGGTCCGGATTCAATTCTCCGTAAGCGGGAATGAGCGGGCGGTCATCCGGACCTCGCTTCCCGTAGACGTGTGCTACGCCGGTGCCCAGCAGCGCGTGGGCCACCGCTTCTTCCACGAAGGGACCCTTTTCCTCCACGACCACCACGGTCTTCAGGCGCCCCGCGAACTCCCGGACCGTCCGCGGATTGATCGGATAAATCACCCCCAGCTTCAGGATCGGCACCCGGTCCTCCAGGTTCAGCAGTCGAAGCGCCTGGACGATGTCGGCATAGCTCTTTCCCGTCGCGACGATACCGAGGGCACCATCCGATTCCGGGTTCTTGACCGTGTCGATTCCGTTCACCCGGGCATACTCGCCGGCGATTTCCAGGCGTACCGTGGCCAGTTCTTCTTCGAAGGGGATGGACTGGGTGGAGATCACCACCTGGTGGAAGCGTTTTTCGTAGGACTGTCCGGGCTCGCCGGGTTGGCCAGGCTGACCAGGCTGGCCAGGCTGGCCAGGTTGACCAGGCTGGCTAGGCTGACCGCAGGACGCGCGGGACGGCAGTACCACCCTGGGTAGTTCGGGATCTATATCCACCGTTTCGGCGCCGTCGCAAATGGGCGTGACGAGTTTCAGGCCGCAGAGGACGCCGGCGTACCGGCTGAGCGCGAGCGCGTGGTGTGCGTAGGTAATGACCTCGGAGACCGTCGACGGGTAGAAGACGGGAATGCGCGCGTCGCGCAGGGCCTGTTCGCTGCTGGCGGGGTACCCGGAACTCTTCGCCATGTGGTCGTCCCCGCAGAACAGGACGACGCCGCTGTCCTTTCCGGTTCCCGCGATGTTGGCCAGGCTGAATTCGTCAAGGGCCCATTTCACGCCGTGGGCCTTGCCGTACCAGAACCCGTCCACGTTCCCTTCGTACTGGCTGCCGTGCACCGCCGCCGCCGCCGTCTTTTCATTGACCGCCGCCTGGTGTACGAATGGCGCCGCTTCGTTGAGCAGGGCGGCCTGTTGCCGGAGTTCGAGGTCGAGGCCGCCGAGGGGCGAGCCTTCATAACCGGCAATGAAGCTGCGCCTCACCGTGCCGCCGGAAAGGGCATCGCGCCGCTGCTTGTCCAGCAGGAAGCGGACGATGGCGTGTATGCCGGTGAGAAAGACCGGACCGCGGTTTTTGAGGTATCGGTCCTGCAGCGTGGGCGCTGGAATGGAGTCGGTGGTCAAGGCCGGGCCTGCCTGGTCGCGGGGCGTTTGAGAACAGGTGTGTTGCGCGTCCGGATCATGGCATCAGTATACGCGGTGGGGTGTATCGTGTCAACCAACGCGGGCGGTTGCCACGACCGTGGAATGCGGTGAAACGGATTGCCTTGCAGCAGTCCTTTCTATAAGTTTCAAAGAACGATCCAGGGACGAACAGCACCCCCGGAAGGACGCGTGCCAGACATGTCGAATGCCGCTGCAGATGTACCGTTCATCCCGGCCCTCTATGCATCGAGCCGTGAAGACGCGAAGATCGATATGCTGGTGCTCCACTTTACCGACGGTCCTTCGCTGGATGACTGCGTCGCGATCTTTCAGGACCCGGCGCGGCGCGTAAGCTGCCATTACATCGTCGGACTCGACGGCGCCGTGCTGCAGATGGTCCGCGACGTAGACTGCGCCTGGCACTGCGGGGTCAGCGCGTGGCGGGGGCGCGAGGGCTGCAACCGGTGGTCGCTGGGGATCGAGATCGTAAACTGGGGGCGGCTGGAGAAAAAGGACGGCGGATTCTTCTGCTGGCCGGAGGACTACGGCACGCCTTACACTGGACCATCTCCCGTCCCGGCCGGGGGTGACTGGTGGGCGCCCTATCCGTCCGTCCAGGTCGAGCAAGTCGAATCGCTGTCCGGTCGGCTCGTCGAACGCTACCGGATCCCCCTGGACAACATCGTGCGCCACAGCGACATCGCGCCGGATCGCAAGATCGATCCCGGGCCCGCCTTCCCCTGGGCAAGTTTCAAGGCGCGGATGACGCAAGTGATCGCCGGACGATGGTAGCCGCGAAAGACCTCCATGACCTATGCCAGATCAGATTAACCCATCAGTAATCGGGCCACCGGACGGCGCGTTGACACCCGCCGTAAACGGTACGGGCGTGATTCTCCATACCGGACTGGGACGGGCCGTGCTGTCCGAGGCGGCGCGACGGGCCGTGGCCGACGCGGTCGCGGGATACTGCACGCTGGAGATCGATGCGAAGACGGGTAGGCGAGGTTCGCGCCACGACCTGGTTTCCGGGCTGCTGTGCGCCCTGACCGGAGCGGAATCGGCCATCGTGGTGAACAACAACGCCGCCGCGGTCATGCTGATCCTGCACGCCCTGGCGCAGGACCGCGAAGTCATCATCTCCCGGGGACAACTGGTGGAAATCGGAGGATCCTTCCGCATGCCGGACGTCATGGCCGCGGGCGGGGCCCGGCTCGTCGGCGTGGGGGCGACGAACCACACAGAGCCGGACGACTACCGCGCGGCCATCACGGATCGGACGGCCCTGATCATGGCCGTCCACCGGAGCAACTTCGACCTCGCCGGCATGGACATCTCGGTCTCCCTCGACGAACTGGCGTTGCTGGGCTGCGAGCGGGGCATACCGGTCGTGTACGACCAGGGCAGCGGCGCCCTGGTCGAACTGGCAGCGTACGGACAGCACGGCCTGGACAGCGGATACACGGTGCGGGAAGCGCTCGACCGGGGCGTCGACGTGGTCTGCTTCAGCGGCGACAAGCTGTTGGGCGGGCCCCAGGCCGGGATCATCGCGGGCCGGCGGGATCTGCTTGATCGGATGAAGAAGGATCCGCTGATGCGGGCCTTTCGCGCGGACAAGATGGTCTACGCCGCCCTGCAGGCCACCCTGGCGTTGTTTACCTATCCTGACCGACTCGCAGATTGCCACGCGGTTACGGGTATGATCGCCGCATCGGCCGAGGTGCTCGAATCCAGGGCGCATCGACTCGCAGAACGACTCGCGGGCCGTTTCGAGCACCGGGTCGATGTGACCGTGGAGGAATCTTCCGCGGAGATCGGCGGTGGTGCACTGCCGGTCCAGCCACTCCCGTCCTGCGTCGTGGCGCTTCGGCCCGAGGGATGGACGAGCAGGCAACTCGCCGCCGCGTTCAGGCGGCAGTCGCCACCCGTATTCGGCCGCTTGTCGGGAGACCGTTTTCTGCTCGACCTGCGGACGCTGGAGGAACGGACGTTCCCGGTGGTCGAAGCCGCGGCCGCCGAAATCGTGCGTCTGATGGACGAAGAAGCGTCACGGAGCGAGGAAGCGCCACGGAGCGAGGACGCGCCACGGGGCGAGGACTGAAGCGCCTATGAGCGACCAGTTGAAAGGCAAAGTCGTAGTCGTCACCGGCGGCGGAACCGGCATCGGCCTCGGTATTGCGTGCTGCTGTCTCGAAGCGGGGGCCGCCGTGATGATCGCCCAGCGCCGGATCGAGATCGCCGAGCGCGAGGCCGCACGGTTCCGGGAGCAAGGCTTCGCGGTTCAGGCACAACGGTGCGACGTGCGGCGAAGAGAGGACGTCGCCGCTCTGCTGGACCAGGCGGAATCGGCGCTCGGACCCGTAGACGTGATGGTCAACAACGCCGCGTTGACGGGGAAGTCCCTGGAGCTGCGGCCCTTCATGGAGGAGACGGACGAGCATTGGCGCAGCGTCCTCGACATCAACCTGACCGGTGCGTTTATCGCGACGCAGGAAGCGGCTCGTCGCATGATCGACCGTGGAGCGGCCGGTTCCATCATCAACATTTCGTCGGTCGCCCAGTTCGCCGCGCAGGAAGGCGCCTCCGCCTACTGCGCCGGCAAAGCGGGACTGGACGGCCTCACCAAGTCCGCGGCCATCGAACTGGCGGCGCACGGCATCCGGGTGAACAGCATCGCACCCGGCGATATTCACACGGAGCAGAGCGACCAGCCGAGGGAGGACGCGGTAGGACGGGGAGCTACGGGAAGGTTCTTCCGGGACACCCCCCTGGACCGCCGGGGAACGCCGGAGGAAATCGGCCGGGTGGCCGTGTTCCTGGCCAGCGACGAGGCGAGTTTCGTCACTGGAGCGACATGGCTGGTGGACGGAGGATTCCTGAGCTACTAGGCGACAGCGGCAGCCAGGTTCCGGTCGGCTGCAGCGGCCAGATTCCGGTCCGTCGGGACGATTAGCTACTAGGCGATCTCACCACCGGATCCCGCGCTGCACCGGCCCCGTGTGTTGATCGCTACGCTCCTCGATCGGCCACTCCCGGATGTCTTCGACCAGTTCCGCCAGACCTTCCACGGACGCATCGAAGATGACTTTGCCCTTCTCGGCCGTGGCCGGCGTCGGGTCGCCGTGGACACCCAGGCCCGTCCATCTGCCCCAGAAATCGTTGAACCGGACCGGACCGGTACTGTCCGATGAGCAGTACTTTCCCACGCGGTCGTTATCCGGCTCGGCCTTGTCCATCTTGACGCGGTCGCCGGCCAGGTGCAGGTACAGGGACGTCTCCAGTTCGTCGGCATGGGCCAGGACTTCCGATTCCCTCACTTCGTTGAAGGCGTCGATCAGGAAGGTGAAGTAGTTGGCGGCGAAACACAGCGACTCCGTGGCAAGCACCGTCTTCCGGGCGATCAGGTCGATCATGGGCGCGTTGGACCCGTGGCCGTTTACAATCAGGATCTTCTCGAAACCGTGATAGGCCACGCTCTTGGTGATATTCAGGCAGAAGGCGATGAAAACTTCCGGTTCGATGTGGATCGTGCCCGGGAAGTCGATGTGATGCAGGTTTAGTCCGTAGGAGACCGTCGGCAGGACGAGGACCCGGTCGGGATTGCGCCGCCCGAGTTCGTGACAGACCGATTCGACGAGGAATGCGTCCGTGTCGAGCGGGAGGTGCTTGCCGTGCTGCTCGGTGGAACCCGTGGGCAGGACCACCACCTTCTGCATGGCGATGGCCTCGTTCATGTCTTCCCAGGTCAGCCGGTTGTAACGGTATTCATCCCGCACGTTCATTTGCGTCTCCGGTATTAAGACCCTGCAGCCTAACGCACGCTGCAGCTTAACTCACGCTTCCGGGATTTCGATGGGCGTCCGCTTGCCCACGCTCGGCGGACGCAGCAGATCGCGCTGCAGGTCGTTGACGGCCATCTCGCGCGCTCCGTCCAGCCTTTCGGCGGAAGCCCAGGTGGAATACCCGGGCGAATACTTGTACAGCAAGGCGCGCCGACGCCGGTCGGAAGTCCACGTGGTGGTGCCGTGGACCAGCGCTTCGGTGAATATGAGCATGTCGCCCGCCATGAATGAAGGGTTCACGACGAGGTGGGAGTCGACGGGCGGCCGGTAGAGGAAGTTGGCCTTGTGGCTGCCCGGGACGCAGATGAGACCGCCGTCGCCTGGATTCACGTCCTCGAGGGCATACATGACCACGATCAGACCGTTGTACATCTTGCCGTCGAACCACTGGTACTGGTGCTCGCCCTGGTCATGCCTCAGCCCCCCGTGCAGGTTCGGCCGCACGTGACCCCGCTCCACCGACCTCCGATCCATCTGCAGGCCGTAAGCGTGGTCCAGGCGCAACCACTCCCCGATCATCGTGCGGATGATCCGCAGCGTGCGGGGATGGGTCATGAGTTCCATGAAGACCGGATCGAGCGTGAGGAAATCGAATCCGTGGGCATCGGCTGCCAGGTGGCCGTCCAGGATCCCGTTCATGTGGTCGACCTGGTTGCGGGTCAGCATGTCCTTGTAGACGATGTATCCGTTGAGGTCGAATTCGAAGATTTCGGCTTCAGTCATGGGTATCCTCACTCTTCCGGTATTTCCACTGGCGTCCGGCCCTCGATACTGGGCGCCCTGAGCAGGTCGCGCTGCAGGTCGTTGGCCGCCAGGGCCTGCAGCTTTTCCCAGTTCTCTGGTATGGCCCACGTGGAGTGTCCGGGCGAGTATTTGTAGAGCAGTGAGCGCCGCTTGTCCGGCGAGGTCCACGAGTTAGTCCCATGGACCAGCGCTTCCGTGAAGATCAGCATGTCGCCGGCCTTGAAGGTGGGATTCACGACGATATGGGAGTCCACGGCCGGCTTGAAGTCCATGTTGGCCTTGTGGCTGCCCGGCACACAGATGAAGCCGCCGTCGCCGGGATTGACGTCTTTGAGCGCATACATGACGACGGTCAGCCCGTTGTACATCTTTCCGTTGAACCACTGGTAATGGTGCTCGCCGTTGTCTTCCAGCGGTCCGCCATGGAGGTTGGGCCTGACATCGCCGCGCTCCTCGGAGCATGTATCCATCTGGAGTCCGTAAGCGTGGTCCAGGCGCATCCATCCACCGATCATCGTATTCAGGATGTTCAGCGTCCGGGGCAGGGCCATGACATCCATGAACATGGGGTCGAGTTCCAGGAAACGGAAATTGTAGGATTCATCCGTGAGGTGTCTGTCGAGCACCCCGTTCATATGGTCGACCTGGTCCCGGGACAGGACATTCCGGTACATGATGTAACCGTTGAGGTCGAATTCGAAGATTTCGGCTTCAGTCATGGCTTCCTCCAGGTCCTTTTCCGACGTCAAGCTTCTCCGTCTCCATGCTTACTTCGGATCCCCGGGTTGACTTCCCTCCGCCACAGACAAGGGCGATCCCACGGCGCCGAAGGGCAGGGTGTTCCTCCTTTTCCATCGCCTCCATTCCCTGTTTCTCTTTTTCTTCATCTGCTGTTCCGCCCATGCTTCCAAGGGCACGTCACCGGGTTCGGGCCGCCAGAATCGAGAGGCCGGATGGGCCGGGTCGCCGTCCTGGTAGACCACGCCGTCCTCCGTGGTGTTGGAGCCCAGGAGCTGCCGCTGGACCGGCGTGCACCGGGCCAGCAATCCGGTGTCCTGCCGGTCGTAGTCCCCGGGCCGAGCCCACCGGTGGTTGTATCCGTAGTAGAGGCACTTCCGGGTGTGGCCGGACAGGTTGGGCGCCACGCAGTGCCACAGGGCCGTGCGCCAGACCATGGCGGTCCCGGGGCGCACGTTGACCTCGACAATGTCCGCTGGATCGATGTGATAGTCCGGATCGTGAATCAGTTCGGGCGAAAGGAGGTGGCTGCCGCGCACCACGCAGATGGCGCCGCTGTTATGCTCGGTGAGATCGGTGAGGTAGTACCCGACCTTCACTTCCAGGAACGGGACGATTCCGTTCGTAATCGGGTAGCCGTAATTGGGTGCGTCGGAATGCCAGGGGAAGAATCCCCCCGCCGCTCCCAGTTCACCCTCGACATGATCTTTCATGGGCGGCCGAACGTCCACGTGAGACGTACGGATCTGGATGTTGACGCCCATGACGTCCACGACGAGCGGCAGGATCTTCCGGTACTCGATCATGGCAAAAAGCTCGTCATGCAGAGCGAGGGCATTGCGGATCTGGTAGGCGGCCTCCGGAGACGTTCCATGCGCCGCGCGGTGTTTTTCATAAAGCGCATCTACGACGCCGAGCAACCGGTCGAGGTGGTCCGGCGAGAGGGCATCCTCGATCAGGATGTAGCCGTCTTCGTCGAATTGCCGCCGCTGCGCTTCGGTAATGGCCAGGCACGGCTCGGGTTCAAAAGGCTCCGGTGCGGCCTGGACAGCGCGGATGGTCATGGTTTCGCTCCTTCGTGCTCTCCGTCCTTCGGTCGATCAACTCCACAGGCGATCGTGAGACCGTAACTCGTTCCATGCGTCGGTGGATTCGAAGTATCCTGGGTCCTTCTCGCTGATGTGCTCGCGTATGGCCTCTTCGTTCAGTTCGATCCCCAGGCCCGGCGCGTCCGGCACCGTCATGAACCCGTCCTGGACCGCGGGCTTTGGCAGGCCGGTCACCAAGTCGTCCCACCAGGGCACGTCCACGTGGTGGTGCTCCAGGGCGATGAAGTTCTCGGTGGCCGCGGCGCAGTGCACGCTGGCCATCTGGGCGACGGGCATGGCCGACATGTGCAGCGCCATGGAGATGCCGTATTCCTGGGCCGTATCGCCGATCTTCTTGGTTTCCAGAATCCCGCCCGACGTGGCCAGGTCGGGATGGCACACGGAAATGGCACGGTTTTCGAAAAGCTCCATGAACCCTTCCCGGAGATAGATGTCTTCGCCCGTGCAGATCGGCGTGTCGCAGGCGTCCCGCAGACGGACGTACTGCTCGGTGAACTGCCAGGGAACCATGTCCTCGTACCAGGCCAGGTTGTACCGGTCCAGCGCCTTGCCCAGGCGTATGCAGTCCTCCACGCCGATGTGTCCGAAGTGGTCGACGGCAAGCGGGATCTCGTAACCGATGATTTCGCGGACCCCGGCCACGTAGTCCGACAGCATGCCGATGCCTTTGTCCGTCAACCTGATGCCCGTGAAGGGATGCATGACGTGCAGGGTGTCCAGCATCCCGGCAGGCGCCGACAGCGTACCGGGCGTGTTTTTCAGCAGGCCGATGCCCACGTCCATCTTCAGAAAGGTGAACCCCCGGTCCATGCGTTCCTTCAGGCGACGTCCCATCTCCTCGGCATCCGGGGTCGAAGTCGTATCACAGTAGATACGAACGCGGTCCCGGAATCTACCGCCTGCCAGCTGGTAGGCCGGCACGCCGTAGGCCTTGCCCGCGAGGTCCATCAGGGCCATCTCGATGGCGCAGACGCCGCCGGCCTGCCGGGCGTGGTGGCCGAACTGGCGGATTTTTCGGAAAATCCTGTCGACGTTGCATGGGTTCTCGCCCAGGATGCGCGACTTGAGGGCCAGGGCATAGGTCTTGCTGGCGCCGTCACGCACCTCTCCCAGGCCGTGGACGTCCTGGTTGGTATCGAGCCTGATAATGGTGGAGGCGCCGATCGTGACCGTGCGCATGTCCGTGATACGCAGTTCGCTGGGTCGGGAAGCGGTGTTTACGTTGGCCTCGACGCTCATGCCCGCCCCTCGCATCGGTCCGCCTGCGGTGCTACCGGACCGTGATTCCACACGGTGGGGAAGTAACCACCGGTTAGCAGCGCACCGGGTTCGACGTCGACCCGGCGTTCCATGATGTGGGTCCGGGTGGGCTGGTACCTCGTCCATCCGGGCATGTAGTGTACCGCGATGGCCGGTCGGCCGTGTTTGGTGGGATTCGGCGGGCTTCCGTGCCAGGTCAGGCAGTGATGGAACATGCATTCGCCCTTCTTGACTTCGCACGGGACGATCTCGATCTCCTCGTCATCCGGGACGAGGGACAGGTCGGGTTCCGGCGTGAAACCGTCTTCGTTCGTCCCGATCGTGCCGCCCTTGTGAGGTCCCCAATGGTGGCTGCGCGGTACCATGCGCATGCAGCCGTTTTTGATGGTGGCGTCATCCAGCGCCACCCAGGCGCTCACCAGGTCCGCCGGCTGGATGATCGGCCAGTAGGGATGGTCCTGGTGCCAGTCCGTGGCCCCGCCGCGGCGGGGCGGCTTGTACTGGATCTGGTCGTGCCACACCCGCAGCACGTCGGTGCCGATCAGGTCGCAGGCCATCCGGCAGATCTCCGGGTGGTAGAGGTGGGCGCGGAAACCTTCGTCCGCCTGCCAGGTATTGACCACCTGGATCACCACGTCCCTGTCCGCCTCCAGTTCCTCACCGGCGATGTTCCGAACCGCCTCGGCCCTGCCGCGGGACGTGCCCGCGATGACCGTCATCAGCCGCTCACGCAGCGCGTCCGCCTCTTCGTCACTGTAGACACGGCCGACGTTGAGAAACCCGACTGTTCTGAATTCGTCGATCTGCGACCTGGTCAGGGACACGCATCGTCTCCTGTTTCTGCGATCGTTGACGGGCTTTCGATTAAAGGCAAGATTGGTGCGAACGTAGCGGAATCCGTGTCTGATGTCAAGCCTGATGTCACGCCTGATATCCACCCGAATTCGCTTGACGCCATCCCGTCCGCCGGTTACTTCCCCGTATCTCAGGAACAGTTCCACACACCGCGTGAAGAGGAGCCGGAAATGGCGACACGCATGGCGCAGTACGGTACCGGTCACGGGCATGCCGCGGGCAAGCTTCAATCCATGTTGACGCACCCGGAAGTCGAGTGCGTCGGGGTCTATGAGCCGGACGGGGCGCGAAGGGCCGCGTTAGCGCATGCCGGGGGGCCGTACGAGGGCATCCGCTGGTTTGAACGCGTGGAGGACATGCTGGGCGATCCGGCGGTCGTTGCCGTGGCTTCGGAAGGCCGCAACGACGAAAGCCTGGCCCAGACGGAGGAGATCGTACGCGCCGGCAAGCATGCATGGTACGACAAGCCCGCCGGAGACGACTGGCCGGCCTGGCAGCGGGTGGTCGGCCTGGCCGAAAAGACGAACCTGCAGATCCAGATGGGGTACATGTTCCGGTATCACGACGGATTCTGCAGGATCGCCGACTGGGCGCGGTCGGGCATGCTGGGCAGCGTGTTTTCGATCCGTGCGCACATGTCGACCAACGTCCCTGCTTCGTCCCGCGAAGTGATCAGCGCTCACCGGGGAGGCATATTCTACGACCTGGCCGGCCACATGCTCGACCAGGTGGTCTGGATCCTCGGCCGTCCGGCTAAGGTGACCGCGTTTCTGCGCAACGAAACAGGGGAAGTCCCCGCCTTCGCGGATAACGGCCTGGGTGTGTTTGAATACGAACACGCCATGGCCACCGTGGATATCGCCGCCATGGAACCGACGCCCCCCGCCCGCCGCTACGAGGTGTACGGCACGGAGGGCAGCGCGATCCTCCTTGAACCTTTCGAACCCGGCACGGAAATCCGGCTGGTCCTGACCGAAGCCCGGGAAGGTTATCCCGCGGGCGAATCCCGTGTCCCCGTGGACAGCCGCAGCCGCCAGGCGCTGTATGACCTCGAACTGGCGTCCTTCCTGAAGACTATTTCCGGCGAACAGTCGCCGGACCGGTCCCTTGCCCACGAATTGCTCGTGCAGGAGACCCTGCTCCGCGCTACACGGGGCCTGTCGTGAATCCGCAGTCCGTGCATTACGACGCGATCGTGGTCGGCGGCGGCGTCGTGGGCGTCTCGACGGCCGGCGTGCTGGCCCGCCGCGGGTTGCGCGTCCTTCTGCTCGAACGATACGCGCCCGTCCACGAACACGGCAGTTCGCACGGCGACAGCCGCATGATCCGTTTCGACTACGAAGATAACGTATACGTCGAAATGGCGGCGCGCGCCTTCCGGGCCTGGGAGGATCTCGCGAACCGCCTGGGCAGGCCGGTGTTCAGGCGGACCGGCATCTGCAACCTGGCGCCGGCAGGCGCGGAGGTGCTGGAGACGCTGGAAACCCGGCTGCGGGACTGCGAACTCCCCTTCGAGCGGCTGGCCGGTCCATCCTTTACGCGCCGGTACCCCCAGTTAAGCCTGCCGCGGCACAGCGAAGCCATCTGCCAACCCGACAGCGCCGTGCTCTTCGCCGGCGAGGTGGTGCGGAGTCTGTGGAACTGCGTCCGGGAAGACGGCGTGGACGCCCTGACGGAGACGGAAGTCGTTTCGATCGACCCGGCCGCAGAGCGCGTAAAGGTCACGGCGGCGGACGGGCGGTCCTGGTCAGGTACCCGTCTCGTGCTGGCAACCGGAAGCTGGACAGGCCGGTGGCTGAACGCGCTGGGAATCGATGTCGAACTGGTGGTGACGCGGGAATTGCTGGCCTACTTCCCACAGGCCGGGTCGGTTCCGCATGAGGCGGGCGCCATGCCCAACGTGATCGATTACCACACCCCCGATCCCTTCTACTGCGTGCCGCAGGTGCAGGTACCGGGCGTCAAGGCGGGCTGCCACCGAACCGGCCGGGTCGTGGATCCGGACGACCCCGAAGAAGTGGACGCGTCCAATCTTGCCGCGGTGCGGGAATTCATCGGACGCAGATGTCCCCACCTGTCCCGGGATCCCGTCGCGGTGAAACACTGCCTGTACACCAATTCGGCGGATTTTCACTTCATCCTGGACCGCCATCCCGATCATGCGAACGTGGTCCTGGCGGCGGGTTTTTCCGGCCACGGGTTCAAGTTCGGACCGGTACTGGGCGAGATCCTGGCCGCCCGGCTGTTTGATGAAACGCCGCCCGTCGACACGCGCCTGTTCAGTCTCGAGAGGTTCCGTCGTCCTGGTGTGCTGAAGCCCCGTACGCTGGCGTAGCAATCAGCCGTCCTGGTGTGCTGAAGCCCCGTACGCTGGCGTAGCGTCCCAACGCAGTCCGGTCGGGCCCTTCCCGTTGATGATCGAGCGGCCTGAAATGGCCTATGGCAGGAATCCCGCTCCCGGGTCCGGCTTACGACGGGTCGTCCGCGGCAGGTACTACATCGAAGGCGCCCATGCTGCTGTACTTCTCCAGCCGGGCTTCCAGGCGTTCCTCGACGGACTGTGTGCCCGCCTCGTGCAACGCCTTGAGGATGGATTTTCTGACGTTCGCAATGGCCGTTTCGTGGTCGCGGTGCGCACCCCCGAAAGGCTCGGGCACGATTTCGTCGATGACGCCGAACTGGAGCAGGTCGGTGGCGGACAGCCGCAGGGCTTCCGCGCAATCGGCCTTGCGGGCGGCAGCCTTCTCCTGGTCCTTCCAGAGGATGGTGGAACAGGGTTCGGGACTGATGACCGAATACCAGGCGTTCTCCATCATGATGACGCGGTCGCCTACGCCGATACCCAGGGCGCCACCGCTCGCGCCTTCGCCGATCACCATGACGATGATTGGAACGCAAAGCCGTCCCATCTCGTAGATGTTCCGGGCGATCGCCTCCGCCTGGCCCCGCTCCTCGGCGCCCGCGCCGGGATAGGCGCCGGGGGTATCGACCAGGGACAGGACCGGCATGTCGAACTTCTCGGCCAGCTTCATGATGCGCAGGGCCTTGCGGTATCCCTCTGGACCCGCCATGCCGAAATTGCGCATCACGTTTTCCTTGGTGTTCTTTCCCTTCTGATGACCCACGACGGCGATCGGCCGTCCGTCCATTTTAGCCAGCCCCGTGACCATGGCCTTGTCGTCCCCGAAGGACCGGTCGCCGTGCAACTCGACGAAATCCTCCATCATCCCGTTGATGTAGTCGAGCGTGTGAGGGCGGTTCGGATGGCGGGCGATGAGCACGCGCTGCCACCGGGTCAGGTTGGAATAGGTCTTTCGCCGCTGGCGCGCCACTTCCTCCTCCAGGCGCTGGATCTCGTCGGCCAGGGCGTCGAGGTTCTCGGTCACCGCATAGTTCCTCATTTCCTCTATGCGCTTCTCGAGTTCGTAGATCGGTTTTTCGAATTCGAGGATCGGACCGTTCTCATCCATGGCGTGCTCCAGGCGCTTCAATCCGGCCTTCTTAAACTGCAATCGCGGCGGAAACACATCGATCGAGTTGTCCCGCCGCGTACTCTCAAATAAAGATCAACCGGTATGGCCTGTCAAGGGCGGGGACCGGGCGGGGACTGATCGCGTGGACGCCGCGTGTTGTCCTGTTAACGTCGAATGCGTGCAAATCGTTCCCGTAACTGGCCGCTCGATCGACCTGCCCCGCCCCCTGTGACGGGCCAAACCCCTTGACATCCAGGTTGGTGTCTGTTAGTTGACCGGTGCCCGGAACGGGTTGGAACGTCCCGGTGGAAACGTCCCCGTCAAACCGTACCGGTGGGACCCACCTGTTTGTTTCATCATGCCGGGCGAAAGGATCTACGGCCATGACAGCGGGTGACCGCACCTGTGTGAATGGACTTGATTCGCCGTACCCGCTGACCGGGGAAGACGTGCGGCAGTACCGGGAAAACGGCCACGTGCATCTCCGTGGCGTCTGTACGGGGGACGAGATCACGGCATTCCGCGAGGTGTTAAAGTCGGTCACGGCCGAACGGTTCGCCGGAGCGAGCAAGATGAGCGACCGGGCGGAGGACGATTTCTCCCGCGTATTCATGCAGACGTTCAACCTGAGGGAGGCGGACGAGCGCGCAGCCCGGTTCATCCAGTCGCCCCGTTTCGGGAAGATCGCCGCCGACCTGATGGGCGTGGACGCGGTCCGCATCTACTACGACAAGGCCATGTTCAAGGAACCCGAAAGCTGGATCACGCCCTGGCACCAGGACGGTCCGCACTGGCCGCTGTGCTCAGACCACGTCCTCACCATGTGGATCCCCCTGGTGGACGCCACCATCGACATGGGACCGCCCCGCTTCGCAAGCGGTACCCATAGGGACAAAGTGCTCGGTCCCAGGGGGATACACCGCGAATCGGAATCGTTTTTCCGGGACTACATCCGCGCGAACCGGGTTCCGGTCGCGGAAGAGGAGATTCCCGCCGGAGACGCGACCCTGCACAATCACTGGGTGGTACATGGCGCACGGGCCAACACGTCGGGCCGCGTCCGTGAAGCGCTGGGTATCACGTTCTATGAGGACGGCATCTCCGTCGACGATTCCGCGTGCAGCGCGGAGAACCGGCCGGTCATCGATGCGAACCTTGGAAACCGGCGTCCCGGCCAGCTGGCCGATCATCCACGCAACCAGGTCGTGTTCGCCCGGACCTGACGTGTTCGCCCGGATTTGACGTGTTCGCCCGGTTCAGATCCCGGACCTGATATGGCGATATGGCGCGCGTGCGCACGCGAGCACTTGGCGAATTAGGGGAGCAGCGGTTCATTGATGCAGGCGGAGAACCTGGTAGAAAAGCTGCGAAACCGGCAGAGCAGGCTGCTCGATCCCGAAGCCGGCGCGTTGACGGCAGCCGTTGCGGTCCTTCTCCGCGATGCGGCCGGGGGAACGGAATTGCTCTACCTCCAGCGTGCGCAACGCGAGGGCGATCCTTGGTCCGGCCATATCAGCTTTCCCGGGGGGAAGATCGACGCTTCCGATGAGAACCCGCGGCAGGCGGCCATCCGGGAAACGCGGGAAGAAACGGCCATCGATCTCGACCAGGCGGATTTCGTCTGCCGCCTCGACGACCAGGCCACCCATCTCAGCAAGGTGCACGTGGCTGGCTTTGTGTTCTACCTGGCGAATGGGTCCGATCTGACCCTGAACCACGAGATCCGGAACGCATTCTGGTTCCCGCTCGCTGATTTGATGGATGTCAGCCGGCACGTTACGGCCATGGTCGCGGGGGATTGGGGAGAAAGGGAAGTGTGCGCCATCGCTGTCCTTGATGGCGAAGGACCCGTGCTCTGGGGTCTCACGTATCGATTCACCGCCCAGGTGCTGGCCTGTGCCGGCCACGAACTGCCGGGCGGGTCCGAGGTACAGTTGCGTTAGACCGCCGATTGCGCGACGTCACCCTAAAACATGCAAAGGTGCTCGACCATGCAACTCTCGCTGTCCGTACGGGTCGCCGAATCCGTCCTGAACAAGGAAGAAGCCAACCGATCCATGGAACACCTGGCCGATCTGGCCCGTGAGATCGGGTATTCCGCCATGTGCATGAGGGCGTCCCAGGCAGGCATAAAGTCGCCGCTGGAACAGATCACCGCGGTTCGGAAGGTACTCGACGACCGGGGTCTGCCCGTATCCATGATCACGGGAGACATCCCCATACCCGCCAACGACGAACACGCCCCGGACGCCCTTCGGAACATCACGCCCTACCTGGACCTGGCCGAATTGCTGGACGCCGACCTGATCCGGATCGGCATGAAGACGGAGGAAGACATCGCCTGGGCGCGTTGGGCCTCGGATGAGGCGGGCGAACGGGACATCCGGCTGGCCCACCAGTCCCACACCCGCAGCCTGTTCGAAACGGTGGAGGAGTCCGTCTCCGTGCTGAAGCAAGTGGGACGTGAGAACTTCGGCATCATCTACGAACCGGCCAATCTCGACCTGTGCGGGCAGGATTACGGACCGGAAACGATCAAGCGGTTCGCGCCCTGGCTCTTCAACGTCTATCTGCAGAATCACCGGCTGAACCCCGATGGATCCATGACCCTGAACACCTGGGTACGGGGACCCGCGCCCCACGATCCGGTGCCGCTCCAGGAAACGGGCGGGATCGACTTTCCCATCATCATGCGGACGCTCGAAGAGATCGGCTACGAAGGCTATGTCACCGTGCACCAGGCCTTTGCCGAACTCATGGAACCCGAAGACGCCGCCCGCCAGAGCTACGACTACCTGACGTCTATCGCGGACTTCTGACTTTCCAGTGTATTGGTAGACTTTAAGTTCGAGGACGCAAGGCGGTATTCCTACTATTGGATTTGTTGAGGGCATTCCAGATACCGGACGGATTGCAGGGTCCGTCCGGCGGACTGCCGAAGATAACATCCAATGAAGTAGGTCAATACACGCAAGCGAGTATGAATGGGAGGGCGCTTATGGAAGTCGCACAACTGGTCATCACGCCGGCCGTCATGCTGAGTGCTTTTGTGTTCTTCTGGCGGGAGGCGAAGAACGGTAGAACAGAGCTGCGAAACGAACTGAGAGAACATCGCAAGGAATTGAAGGATGAGATAAGTTCCGTGCGAATGGAAGTTGCGGGCGTGAGAAATGAGATGCATGACGTAAGAAAAGAGATTCACGACATGAATGGTCGACTTGGGAACGTCGAAGGGATTCTGGCGACCCTGGGCCGTTAGCGGAACCGGCACAGGCGCACGGATACTGGCGTACCGTCAAAGGTGCCCCATCATTGGCGCCCTGTACGGTCCCCGTACCGTTACCGATGCTTCAAACCAGGTAGACCAATACGTAGAGGATGGGCCAGATGAGGACGACGAAGAGCCAGAACATGTAGCCCAGCACCACGCCGGAGTGCTTTTCTGCGGTGTATGCGCCGGTGGAGGACCGTACCCAGAGGTAGAGCAGTGCGAGTACGGTTACGAACACGTGGACGGCATGCAGCCCGATGATCGTGTAGAACATGGCGCCGTACAGACTCGATGTCATGCTCAACCCGAAGCGAATCAGCCGGATCCATTCGAACCCCTGGACCGTGAGGAATACGACACCCAGCACGCACGTGATCATCAGCCAACGGGTCAGCAGGCGGGACGCGTTCTGCTTCACGGCCCGGTACGCCCGGTGCATGGTGTAACCGCTCGCCAGAAGAAAAACGGTGTTTATGCCCGTGATTCCGATGGGCAGGCGAGGCTGGTCGGGCGGGGGCCAGTCCGCCACGAGACCGGACCGCAGCCAGAACAGGATGAACAGCAGCGTGATGAAGATGATGAGTTCGCTGGCGATAAAGAGGTACATGCCCAGGATTTCCATGGGCATGCCCGGCTGAGTTTCCGGTTGGGCTGATCGTGCCTGCGGTTGACCGGATTGCTGGGTCAAGGGTTACTCCTTGCTCTGTACCTGCGCGGGTTTGGCCATCCGGTAACCGACGCGGGATTCCGTGAAAATGTATCGTGGGTTACCTGCTTCGTCGCTCAGTTTGCGTCTGAGATTCTTGACGATGGACCGTACGACCCTCAGGTCTCCTGAATTCCGCGACTGCCAGACGTTCCTCAGGAGCTGGTCGTAGCTGACCACCTTGCCGGCATGGGTCGAAAGAACCCGGATCAAATCGTACTCGGTGGCCGTAAGGTTCAACGGCCTGCCATCCAGGACCACCCTTCGTTCATCGTAATCGATGACCAGATTGTCCAACTGGAATGGCGCGGGCGGTCCGGCGCTCTTGCGTAGCGCGGCCTGGATCCGCGCGATCAGTTCCGTCGGCGAGAACGGCTTTACCACGTAATCCGCCGCACCGATCTCCAGCGCCTTGGCGATCGTCTCGTCCCTGCCGTACGCCGACAGGAAGATCACCGGACGTTCCGCAAGCGCCGTCACGTTCTGCATCAGTTCGATGCCGTCGGTTCCGGGCAACAGCAGGTCGAGCAGGACAAGATCCGGCTGCCGGTCGTTGACCAGGTTTTCGACCTGCTCGGGCTCTCCGGTCAGAATCGGACTGTAACCCGCGTTCACCAGAATACCCCTGATATATCCCAATGCCTGCGGGTCGTCGTCTACGACGAGTATGCCAGGCTGTTGACCGCCGGTGAGTGAGGAGCCCGAAAGCCTGCTGTCGGTCGCGAACGCGGCACTCGGAGGGACCTCATCGGCCACCGGTATCGTAAAAGTAAACCGCGTTCCGAGGCCCATCCCCTCGCTCTCTGCCCAGATCCGACCGCCATGGGCTTCCACCAGCCCCTTGCAGATGGACAGGCCCAGGCCCGACCCCAGTCCCGCTTCGTCGCGGCCGCTCCGGGCATACTTCCTGAAGAGGTGAGGCAGCCGCTCCGCGGGAATGCCCCTGCCTTCGTCCACCACCGACACCTCCACCTGGAAGTCTTTCAACTCGGCCTGTACGGTAATGGTGGACGAGTCGGGCGAGTGTCGCGCCGCATTGGACAGGAGATTGCACAGCACCTGTACGACCCGCTGCTGGTCCGCCCGCACCCTCGGAAGATCCGGCGGCAGGTCGATCTGGACGGTCTGGCGATGCTCACCGCTGAGGAACGCGCTTCTGGCTTGGTCCACGATCACGGCCAGATTCGCCGGTTCAGGAGATACGGAGAGCGAACCCGTCTCGATCTGTGCCGCGTCCATCAGATTGCCGATCAACTCGCTCAGATTGTCGACCTGTGCGTCGATGATTCGAAAAAACTGTTGAGAGACAGCGGGTTGTAGAACGGAAGCGTTTCCGAGCGCCGTGGCCGCGCAACCCTTGATGGATGCAAGCGGAGCCCTCATTTCGTGGCTCACCGTGCTGAGGAACTCGGCCCGTTGACGTTCCAGGTCTTCCAGCGGCGTCATGTCCTGCATGGTGACTACGACCGACTGTACATCGCCCTGCTCCGATACGATGGGCGTGGCGTTGATCAGCGTCGTGACTTTTCTGCCATCGGGGACCTCGAGAACGATTTCCTCGGCACGAACCGTTGTTGCCTCGCGCAGCAGCCGAACGAGCGTGTATTCCTCCAGTTCGATTTCTCGCCCATCCGCTCGTTTCACGTTGATCACATCGAGCAGGTCCACAATCGACATACCCGGTGTCTGCAGGTCGCCCACGATACGGCGCGACTCCTGGTTGAACGACACGGCCTTCCCGGTCCGCGCGTCAAACACCGCGACACCGACGGGAGAAGTGTCGATCAGCGCCTCCAGGTCTGCTCGGGCCTGTTTTTCATCACGGTGCTTCTTGGCGTTGGCTATTGCCGCGCCGGCCTGGGAGATGAACATGGAAATGATCCGCTCGTCTTCCGCGGTGAACTGTTGCCCGGACTCCTTGTCGAGCAGATAGAAGAATCCTACCTGGGTACCCTGGTGGCGAATCGGCACGCCCAGTAACCCATGATCCATCACCGGATGAATGGCAAGACCGAGCTCCTTAAAGTGAGCCGACATGTTTTTTAATCGGAGCGGCTGCGTCACGCCTTTCAGATACTCCCAGATTTCGGGCCCCCGTGGCAGTTCTACTAGCTCCCGATGCTCGCTTGGGCTCAGGCCATGGGCGACGAAGTCCAGTAACTGTCCTGATTCGTCAATCATGGTGACTCCGCCCTTCCTCGCGCCGGTCAGCGCGCAGGCTCCCGCTACGACCTCCTGCAGGACCGTGTTGACGTCCAGGCTCTCGCTGATACGCAGGCAGGCCTCGCTCAATTTCGCTAGCTGCTCCTGCAGTTTCTGGTTGGTTTCCTTTAACCTGTCAGCGTTCGGCATCGATCTGCTCCTCTGTATTCACGTCACGGTATCCGAATTTGCAATGCTGACCGGCTGAACCGGTATCGCGCACGGCCCGCCGAAAAGACCATCATGGCCCTGATCGGATAGATGATCACAATGAATTTACACGATATGAATAGATCATCATATGAAATTCATAAACCGTTGCTTTTTATTCACAATCTTTCCACTACCCGTGTGTTGTCACCATAATAACGGCACTGGGAATAGCAATGGGAAGGTCGTTGAGACAGGTGTCCCGTGTCGCGGCGGCGAGCACTGTGAGGGTGGAGATGGCGGCGGCGAGAAAAGCGAGGGTGTAGATGGCGGCGGCTAGAAAAGCGAGGGTGAAGAGGAAGAGACGAAGGAGGTGGCGGTCGAACGTTAGATTTCCGGATGTTCAATCGCTACCTGGATGGCCAGGTGCCTTCAGCGAGGAAGTCCTGGCCGCTTACCTGAAAGCGTGTCGTAGGTTCGGTATTCGACCGTCAATAAAGATGCGGATGCTGGGGGGAGCGTGTGGGAATCGAACCCACCACGGACCTGTTTAGGGCCCGCCATCGGATTTGAAGTCCGTGAGGCGCACCAGCAACCCATACACTCCCCTGTAATCTGCGCGTGATTTCTACTTTCAGCCCGCGGATACGCCGGAACGGCCAGGTCGGCACCGCGTCTATCCACCGTCCCCTTCCGGATCGCCGCCGCTCTCCCCCTCCGCCAGCCTGTGCGTGCCGGACTCCCGGTTGGTAACGCCCAGGTCGCAGAAATAGTCCAGCAATGCGGTGGCGTGTGCCCGGGAAATGCCCAGGTGGCTGCGGAACTCGGAAGCGCGCACGGTGCCGTGGGAGACCAGGTAGTCCACCAGCCGCTTCCTGACCGACTCGAGCGCGCGGTGATGCATAATCTGCCGGTCCGCGAATTCGACGAAGATCTCCCGGTCCATGGCATACCCGGCCATGCTTCTAATCATATCCGCGTCCGTATTCGGATCAACCTGTAAATTTTGCACGGCAATCGCCCTGTCTTCCATGACCTGCACCAGTTCGTTCATGGAGAAAACGGCCGGAGGCTCGGCGTCGCCCAATTCCTCGAACGCCGCGAGCACGCACTCCTCCAGGGCGGTCAGCTTGACCATGTGGGCGGCCAGCCGGACCGACCGGCCGGACAGCACGATCCGGCCCTCCGCGTCGAGGTCGTTCAACAGGCCGTCATAGACGGTGTCGGGAGGCTCCCAGGACAGTTGCAGTCTCGGGGCGTCCTTGGGCAGCGTATCCTTCAGGCGCTGCGTGCGGTGCATCTTTTCGAGCAGTTTGACCAGTTCGTCCTTCAGGCCCGTGTATCCATCCCGGTGCAGAAATCGGTGGTCCGGGAATGGTACGAGTTCGCCCTTTTCCACCAGCCGCGCCAGGCTTTGTTCCAGCGCTTCGGCATGCAGGTTCGTGGACCGGACGAGGTCCTGCATGGACTTGAGCCGCTGTGCGCCGTGCGCGTGCCGCATGACCCGTTCGATCAGGACGTCCGGCTCCGCGCCGGTCACCGCTTCCAGGTAGTCCAGCACGGGCCGGCGGAACCGGCGGTTCTTCTGAGGATAGACTTCCACGAACCGGCCGCCACCGAGCAGCCGCATGGATGAAAAACCCCGGATGATGAAGCGCTCGTTCCGTTCGGCCACGATCGGTTTCTCCAGGCGAAGCTGCACGTAACCGGTCTCGCCCGGTGCGAGTTCGTCCCGATCGAGCAGGATCAACCGGCCGATGGTCTCGCTCGTGCCCTTGTGCAGTCGAACGCGCTGCCGGTTCTTCAGCGGCTCTTCCAGCGATTCCAGGCACTGCAGCGTGGCATCGGTCATTGACGTCGGGCGCAGGTAACCCGGCGCGCCCAGTTCATCGCCCCGCTGAATGTCTTCCGTCCTGATGTTCGAGACGTTCAGCGCGACCCGCTGTCCTTTGACGGCACGGTCCACGGTGTCGTTGTGGGTCTGCATGCCCCTGATACGCAGCGGCGTCCCGGCCGGAAGCAATTCCGCGTTCGAATCCCGCGCCAGGCTTCCCGACAGGACGGTACCGGCAATGACCGTGCCGAAGCCCTTCATGCTGAACACCCGGTCCACGGGCATGCGGAAGTATCCGGCGTCCTCTTCGACGGACAGTCCGGCCAGCCGGTCTTCGATGATCTCCTTCAGCCGGCCGATCCCCTGTCCCGTTTCCGACGAAACCCGGACGACGCGCGCGTCCTCCAGGAACGAGCCGGTCACGAGCGATTTCACGTCGTCCTCCACGAGCATCAACCACTCTTCGTCGACCAGGTCGCATTTGGACAGGACGACGATGCCCGCGTCGACCCCCATGTACCTCACCGTGCCCAGGTGTTCGACGGTCTGGGGCATGACGCCCTCGTCGGCGGCCACGACGAAGAGGACGAGGTGTATGCCGCTCACCCCCGCGACCATGGTCTTGAGAAACCGCTCGTGGCCCGGGACGTCGACGATGGGGACTTCCCGGCCGTCGCCCAGGGGCATGAAGGCGAAACCGAGGTCGATGGTCATGCCCCGGTCCCGTTCTTCCTTGAGGCGATCGGGATGAACGCCGGTCAGTGCTTCCACCAGGGCGCTCTTGCCGTGGTCGACGTGGCCGGCCGTGCCTATGGTGAGATGGGACATAGTTGAACGGGGACCGTGGTTTTGAAAATCGATCTAATCGGACCGGACGACGAGTACGCGGTCCGCCCTTCCATGCAGGATGGCCCGGTTCTCGATGCCGGCGTTTCTGCCGATGACCGCGTAGGAAATCGATGCGCCGTCGCCGATATCGGCGCCCGCCATGATCACGCTGTGCTCGATGGCCGCGCCGTGTCCGATTCGAACACCGGGGCCGATACTTACGCCGGGGCCGATGCGGCAACGTTCGAGTTCGGCCGTGTTGTCGACGATCACCGGCGGTCGCATCACGAGATTCGGAGACGAAAAGTTGTCATCCATGATCTCCGGCAATGCCGTCCCCATGCTCTCCGGGCCTGATGCGAGTAGCCGTTCATTCGATGCCAGGTACGCCTCGGGCGATCTTACGTCGTAAGGCGGATGGCCGACGTCCAGGTTCAGCATGGTTTCGCCGCGACAGGCGAGATCATCCAGCGCCGCGTCACACAGGCTGTTCAGTGTATGGTCCCGGGTGTCTACGTTTTCCAGGACTTCGCAGGTCTGGAGCGCCATCAGATAGATACTGGCATGCTCAGCCGCATCACCCGACGCACCGGAGGTGTATTTGGCATTTGGCCCCGCGCGGATCCCGCATGGACGGCGCGCGCGGTACAACTGAACCAGTTGCGCATAAACATCGGATTCCAGCAGCAGGGGACCGAGTGTCACCATAAACGGCGCATCTTTCGCAAACGCCGCCGACTCCCTGACGCGTTCATGCAGACCGTGTCCGGCCGGTACGTCTTGGGCGTCCCGGGCATCCCGTGCGTCCCGTGCGTCCCAAGCGTCCCGGGCGTCCCCGTAAGTCAGGGTCATGTCCCACCGTGCGCCGTTGCCGCACAGCGACGCGATTTCCCCGGTGTCCCGGCCGGCCGCGATCAGCGTTTCCCGTATCCCGGCCCGAGCGTATTCCGACAGCATCCATTCGACAAGCGGCTTGTTGGCCAGGGGGCGGAGCAGGTCAGGGCAGCCATCCCATTCGGAAGACCCGGCTGTGCCGCGATCCGCGTTCAGAATGACGCCTCGAACCAACCTGTTGTCGTCCATGCTTCGACGGCTCCCGGTGGCGGGCCGTGACCTGTCGGAATCCATGCTCGGCAACCCGCTGCAGCCTCTTCGCAATCCTCTGAAACGACTTGATTAAACTAAGTTTGGAACCGGCCTTCGTCAAGGCCATTGGAGGCGGAGGATACGGGGGATTTGCTTGACAGGAACCCCGGTCCGGGCTTACTTACCGCGCGTTGTTCGGAAGTCCCCACCGGCGAGAGGAACAGTCATGTCCCCAGCGAAAGGCCGCAGCGGCGAGATGTCCTTCCTGGAACATCTCGAAGAGCTTCGCAAGGCCATACTGAAGTCCGTCCTCGCCATCCTGGTCGGCATGGTCCTCTGCTTCACCTTTGCCGACTACATTATCAATTTCCTGCTCTCGCCGACCTTCCAGGAAAACCTCAAGACCGAGATTGAGATTCAGGCCATCCGGCCGGCCGGCATGTTCACGGCCAGGGTGAACATCTCGCTGCTGCTGGGATTCGCCCTCGTACTGCCCTACGTCCTCTACCAGCTCTGGACATTCATATCCCCCGGCCTGCTCGACAAGGAGAAGAAGCACGTCCCCATCGTCATCTTCTTCTGCTGCGTGCTGTTCCTCGTCGGTGCGGCCTTCGCTTTCTACGTCCTGATCCCGGTCATGGTCCGGTTTTTCGTGCAGCTTCATGTTCCGGACATCAAGCCCCAGTGGGACATCGGATTCTATATCGGCCTCGTAAACAAGATGGTGCTCATCATGGGCGTCGTGTTCCAGATGCCGGCCGTGGTGGCCTTTCTGACCTGGCTTCGCATCCTGAACGCCGGCGTGCTCAAGCGGGTATGGCGTATCGCCCTGGTCGTCATATTCATCGCCGCCGCCGTCATAACGCCCACGGGCGATCCCTACACCCAGACCCTCGTGGCGATTCCGCTGGTGGTGCTGTATTTCATCAGCATGGGAATCGCCGCGCTGATCGGCCGCAGTCGAAGGAAAGCCGAAGAGGCGGAAGAAGAGGAGGAGGGGGATGACGACGGTGACGGTGGAGGAGAGGGCGGCGGTGATGATGAAGGCGGCGGAAAACAACCCGCGCTGACCACCGGCGAGCCCGACACGCCGACCCTTCCCCGTGATTCGTCGACCCCGGCCGGCGAGCAGCGCACCGGCCGAGCCTACTGGCCCGATGACGACGAGTTCATCTACGACTACGATGCAGAGATGGGGTACTCGGAAGAGCCGGAGGACAAAGCCGACGAGTCGGACCAGGATGACCGCAAAGACGATGGCGATTCCGCTGATCGTGACGTGAGAGATCAGGAAAAGGCGGAATCGGACGAGCCTGGCGAAACGGACGAGCCTGACAAAACGGACGAGACCAGCGGGGAGGACGCCGGCAAAGAAGATCGGCAGGATGCTGCGGATTCAGACGGTTCAGATGATGCCAAGAAAGACCGGAAGCCCTAAGCATCAGACAGGCCGTGCGCTGACCCCGGCCGGCATGCCCACCGCTCACAGAAAGTGCGACACCCGCAGGTACAGGTACCGGCCCATGTAATCGTAGGTGGAGAAATCCGAGGTCCCCAGCAGCCCGTTGAAGATCACCGCGGGCGGCTGGTTGAACACGTTGTTCATCCCCAGGGTCAGCACGGTACCGCCCGCCCCTGTAAACAGCCTGTACGTTCCCCGCAGGCCGAGCACGCTGTTGGACTCCACGTCCCTGTAGGCCGGCGTTCCGACAACGTCGGGCCGGTACAGGCCCTTGCAGTCGTTGTCCTCGCACTCCACGAAACCACCGGTGTATTCCCACGTGAGTCCCGCCGAGGCGCGCCGCCACTTGAGGTCCAGTGCGGCGCTGTGGCGCCACCGGGGAAACACGCCCACGTCGTAGTATCCCCTGGCCTTGATCACCTCCGTGCCGCCGGCCGCGGGTATGAACTGGTCGTACTGGAACAACAGGTTGGCCTCCAGCCGCGCCGACAGGATGCCCCAGGAGGTGTTTCCGTTGTATACGGCCCCCAGGTCCAGACCGGCGGTCTCGGTCTCGCCGACGTTGGTATTGGTCTGCACGATGTGGGAGATCAGCTTCGTATCGGCGTCCCGCACGATTTGGCCGCAACTGGTGGGGTTGTCCTGCGAGTAGCAATTGCTCAGGATGACGCCCGCGGGGAGGGATCCGATCTCGTCCTCGATCCGGTTCCGATAGTAGTTCAGGTCGAGCTGGAGGTCCGGTGCGAAACCGGGGCGGTAGCGCATGCCGGCCGTGATCATCCCCGCGCGCTCGGGCTCGAGGTCGGTCGACCCGCCCTCCCGTGCCCGCAGCTGGGCGCGGGTGTCCCTGAAACCGGAAGGGATGCCCGCGGCGGCGCAGTTCCTGCGCTGCTGCGCGGTAAGTTCCCGCGGATTGCCCGCTTCGTCCACCACGCTGCAGGGATCGCTCACCAGGGGAAACACGTCGTTCGCACCGAGGAACATCTCGGCGATGCCGGGGGCGCGGAAGGCGTTGGAGTAGGTGGCACGCAGCGTCAGGCCCCGGGGCAGTTCCACGCTGGCCCCGGATTCATAGGTCAGCCCGGCGCCGAAGGTATCGTAGTGAAACGCCCGTCCCGCCGCGTTCAGGTGGAACCCGATGCCGTTCCCGTGGTAGACCGGCAGCCGGGTCTCGCCGTAAAGCGCGCGCACCGCGAAACTTCCCTCGGTCGCTTCGGTTCGAAACCCCGTGGTGTTGCCCGAAGCCGTAACGGGGTCGGGCGTATAGGCGCCGGACTCCCAGCGCGAGGACACGCCCGCGGCCACGGACAGCGGTCCGTGCGTGAGTTCCGCCAGGTCGCCCGTCAGGTTCCACTGCAGGATCTTCTGCTGCGTGTAGCCCCGGGCGACGCCGGTGTACTGGATGTAGGCCAGCATCTCCGGCGTGATGGTCCCGGCGCCGTGCATGATATCGAGAGGGACGCAGTTTCCCGTGCATTCCTCGTCCGGACCCAGCGCCCTGGTGAGGTTGCTCCGGATGAACCGGCCCCGGTTGACCGTGGTTCCGGACGTGCGCCCGAAGGCGTAGAAGACGTCCGAGTCGAAGCTGGCCAGGCGGCTCTTAAGGCCCAGTACGATACGGAAGGTGCTGAGGTCCTGGTTGAAGATGCGGTTGCCGGCCTCCACGAAGCGCCGCCGCACGTCCAGGAAGTCCCGCCCGAAATCGTTGTACCGGTTGCCCGCCGAAACCGGGGTGCCTTCTTCGATGGTGAAGAGCGGGGTCGGCGCGAGTTTCTGTTCGGACTGCCGGTTGGTGTACACCACCTCGAAGAACGGCCGCAGCCGGTCGCTCAACCGGTGCGTGCCGCCGAGGAACGTGGTATATCGTTTTTGTGGCGTGAAGATGTAGTTTTCGGGCTGGTAGTTGTAGAGGTCGCCGGTGCCGTCCAGCGAGTTTCCCGCGTAGTTGAAGGGCCGCCAGCCCATGGACGGATCGAGGAAGTAGTCGCCGGCCTCGTCGCCCGCCGCCGCGTTGACCGCCTGCCAGGCATCGTTCCCCGCCGCCCCCGACCGGTCGACGATATGGCCTTCCGGCGTCGCCGAGCTGCCGCTCGTCGTGAAGGATCCGTCGTTTTTCGTCCAGTTGTAGCTCTTGTCGGCTTCGCTGAAACTACGCTCGTAGGTCCAGACCGGCCGCTGGTCGTGGTATCCGGCCGAGAACAGGATGTTGCCCCGGTCTCTTTCGAGGCCCGCGGAAAAAGCCAGGTCTATGGCCGCGCCGTCTCCAGCGCCCGATATGCCCTGGTAGGCCTCGAACTCCACGCCGTCCAGGTCGGATCGCGTGATGACGTTGACGACGCCGCCCACGGCGTCGGAACCGTAGACCGCGGAAGCGCCGTCCTTGAGCACCTCAATCCGTTCGATAACGGTGGAAGGTAGGGCGTTAAGATCGACCGCGCCGTCCGCGCCGAGGCCGCCGGGCACGAATCTGCGGCCGTTGACCAGGACCAGGGTCCGCTGGGCGCCCAGCCCGCGCAGGCTGATGCGGGTGGCCCCGTCGCCGCTGTAATTCGCCTGGGTATTGGTGGCGTTGGACTGGACCGTGAGCGACTGGAGGACGTCCCCCACGGAGGCGAGCCCCCGGGCCCGGATGTCCTCGCGGGCTAGGATGACCACCGGGGCCGCCGAGCCTTCCGCCTCGCCCCGGATCCTGGACCCGGTCACCGTTAGTTCTTCGAAGACGTATTCGATCTGAAGGGAATCCGGGCCGTTCGCGTCCTGGGCGAGGATCCCGGTACTGGTGGGCGCAACGGATAGTAACGCCGCCAAAAGCCATGTTCGTCCGTTGATCAATACCGGGACCCGTCTGTTTACCGTACGTTCAACTTACAGGTAGTGGGACAGCCTGATGTACAGGTACCTGCCCATGAAGTCGTACGTCGAAGCGTCCGACGTACCCAGGAACCCGTTGAAGATCACCGCGGGTGGCGTGTCGAACACGTTGTTCATTCCAACGGTAAGCACCGTGCCACCGGCGCCGGTGAAGAACCGGTAGGACCCCTGGATACCAAAGAGGTGGTTCGCATCCACGTCCCTGACGATCGGGGTCGTATCCACGTCGTCGCGGTACAGGCCCTTGCAGTCATCGTCCTCGCACTCCTGGAAACCGCCGGTGTACTGCCAGTTCACACCCGCCGACGCCCGGCCCCACTTCAGCCCGACATTGGCGTTGTGCCGCCAGTTCGGAAACACGCCCAGGTCGTAATAACCCCTGCCCTGTACCAGTTCGAAACCACCCACTACGGGCAGCATCACGTCGTAGGCGAAGAGGTAATTGGATTCGAGCCGTGCCGAAAGCAGGCCGAGGGGCGTGTCGTCGATGTAATTCAGTTCGATGTCCAACCCGTTGGTCTCCGTCTCGCCGATGTTGGTGGCGGTCGAGAAGATGTTCCTGATCACGCCGCTCTGGTCACGTTGGACCTTGTCGCAGTCCGTCGGGTTGTCCTGGGAATAGCAATTGCTCAGGATCAGGCCCGCGCCAAGCGCGCCGATTTCGTCCTCGATCCTGGTGGCGTAGTAACTGACCGCGATATCCAGGTTATCCAGGAATTCGGGCTGGTACACCACGCCCGCGGTCACCGTGTTAGCCCGTTCCGGATCGAGATCGGTCGAACCGCCGATCCTGGCCCTGAGTTGCGCCCTGGTGTCTTCGTAATCCGCCGGAACCCCCGCGGACGCGCAATTGCGCATCTGCTGGGAGGACAGGTTGCGCGGATTGCCGGCCTCGTCCACGACGCTGCACGGATCGCTGACCAGCGGGAAGCTGTCGCTCTGGCCCAGGAACATTTCGGCGATGCTTGGCGCGCGGAAGGCCTTCGAGTAGGTGGAACGGAAAGCCAGGCCCCGCGGGAGTTCGAGACGGGCGCCCGCCTCGTATGTGAAGTCCGACCCGAAGGTGTCGTAGTTGAACAGCCGGCCCGCGGCCGTAACGTTCAGGCCGCCCATGTCGTTCTGGTAAACCGGAATATTGGTTTCGGCGTAGACCGCCCGGACCGAGTATTCGCCTTCGGTCGCTTCTGCCTTGTTGCCTGTGGTGTTGCCTGTGGCGGTAATGGGATCGGGTATGGACCCTCCCGCTTCCCACCGGGACGAAGCGCCTACGGCGACGGCAAGGGGTCCCGCCGGCAAGTCATAAAGGTCACCGGTCAGGTTGTATTGCAGGATTCGCTGCGTCGTATAGCCCCTGGCGATACCGGTGTACGAGATATAGTTAAGCATGTCTTCGGTGATCGTACCGGGGCCGTGCAGGATATCCAGGGGCACGCAAGGCGCGACACATTCCGAATCAGGTCCCAGCGCGGTTCTCACATTGCTCAGGATGAACCGGCCTTCGTTGACGTTGGTCCCGCTCGTCCGGCCGTAGGAAAAGGCCAGATCACCGGTAAATCCCCTGAACTCGTGATCCAGTCCCAGGACGATCCGGTAGGTGTCGAGGTCCTGCAGGGCGTTGCGGTTACTCGCCTCGACGAAACGCCGGCGGACGTCCCGAAAATCGCGTCCGTATTCGTTGTACTGGTTCTCGGCGGACACCGAGACATCATCTTCGAAGAAGATAAAAAGCGGGGTCGGGGCCAACTTCTGGTCCGACTGCCGATTGGTGTAGGACACCTCGAAGAAACCTGTCAGGTTGTCGTTGAACAGGTAATTCCCGCTGAGGAACGCGGTATACCGGGTCTGCGGGGTATACAGGTAGTTCTCCGGCTGGTAGTTGTACAGGTCGCCGGAACCGTCGTCAGAGTTTCCCCCGAAGTTCATGGGTCGCCATCCGCCGGACGGGGCGTTAAAGTAAACCCCGGCGTCCTCGCCGGCTCTATCCACGATCGACTGCCAGGCGGCGTTGCCGTCTGCCCCCAGCCGATCGATGATGGTTCCTTCGGGTGTAGCCGAACTGCCGTTCGTGGCAAAGCTACCGTCGTTCGCCTCCCAGTCGTAGGCCTTGTCCGCTTTACTGAAATCGCGGTCACCGGTCCAGACGGGCTTGCGGTTGTGGTACCCCGCGGAAAACAGGATACTGCCCCGTCCACTTCGCAATCCTGTGGTTATACTGGCGTCGATCACGTCACCGTCGCCTGCGCCCGAGACCCCCTGGTAGTATTCGAACTCCACGCCTTCCAGGTCGGACCGCGTAATCACGTTTACGACTCCGCCGACGGCATCGGATCCATACACGGCCGAAGCGCCGTCCTTGAGCACCTCGATCCGTTCAATGACGGAAGCCGGTATGGAGTTCAGGTCGACGGACGAGTTCGCCCCGGTTCCGCCCGGCACGAAACGGCGGCCGTTGACCAGTACGAGCGTTCGGGTGGAGCCCAGCCCGCGGAGGCTGATCCGGGTGGATCCGTCGCCGCCGTTATTGGCCTGGGTGTTGATGGCGTTGGATTGGACGGTGAGGGTCTGGAGCACGTCGCCGATGGAGGCGAGCCCCTTCTCCTGAATCTCGGTCTTGGCGAGGATGACTACGGGTGCGGTGGATTCTGCGGCTTCGCCCCTGATGCGGGAACCGGTTACGGTCACCTCTTCAGCGACGAAATCGACGCCTTCCAATTCCTGGTCCTGCTGGGCCAGGGCATCGGTCGAGACCAGGGCGAATAGCCCAATGGCCAACCAGGAAAGGTACTTGCGGGATTTCATGGCGAGTCTCCTTACGTGAAGTTGACGGAATCGATAGAAATCCTCCTCCTCGTTGTGTGAGTTATATAGATGTGATGGGAAGGTAGTAACTACAATATGTGGTGAAATTGCGAAGTTGTAAATACAAAATGTTTGGTTTTTTAACAAAATGCACCATCAGGCGGATGTTGCCTGATCCCCCAGGCAAAATGTTGCCGAATTCGCCGTTTATCCGGATTCACATCGTTATGCCGGAGACGGCTGACCGGTCCGCGTTCCATCAGGAGATGCGGAAGCGCTGTACCTCCGGAACGCGTTCATGACCCGTGGCGCAAGCCGCAGGGTGGACGTCATGGTCGGAATCGCCATGAGGGCGAACAGCCCATCGGCGAAACTGATCACCGCGTCGATCGAGGCGACGGAGGCGACCACGACGAAGGCCACGTAGGCCGCGTTGTAGTATTTCGCATACCCGGCGCCGATCAGAAAGCTCAGGCACTTGGCGCCGTAGTAGGAGTAGGTCAACAGCGTGGTTACGGCGAAGAAGAACACGCACACGGTGAGGACATACGCACCGTAACCGGGCATGGCCGCCTCGAAGGCGCTGGCGGTCAGCGTCACCCCGTTGTCCGCGGTCGTCTGCCAGACGCCCGTCATGAGGATCACGAGCGCCGTGCACGTGCAGACGATCATCGTATCGATGACGGGACCCGTCATGGCGACCAGGCCTTCCCGGACCGGCACTCCGGTCTTGGCGGCGCCGTGGGCCAACGCTTCCGTGCCGATGCCGGCCTCGTTGGAGAAGGCCGCGCGCCTGACGCCGGTGACGATCGTCGTGCCGACCACGCCGCCCGCCACCGCGGCCCCGGTGAACGCGTCCGTGACGATCAGTGCCAGGTATCCTGGAACCTCTTCCGCGTTGTACAGGATGATCCAGAGCGTCGCGACCATGTACAGGACCACCATGGCCGGAACGGCACGGGAAGCCACTTCGGCGATCCGGGAGATTCCGCCGAAAATCACGGTGGCCACGAGACCGGACAGGATCAGCCCGGCGACGAGATCGAACCGGAAGTGGCCGTTTTCGAAGGACAGGTACGGCGCGAACACGACGTCCCGGACGATCTGGATCAGCTGGTTGGGCTGCAGGAGCGGGAGGCAGCCAATGACGCCGGCGACGGCGAAGAGAACGGCCAGGGGTTTCCAAAGACCACCCAGCCCTTCTGAAATCACGTACATCGGCCCGCCCTGGATGCGGCCTGCGGTATCGCGACCACGGAACATGACGGCCAGCGAGCAGGTGAAGAACTTGGTCGCCATGCCGACGAACGCGCTGACCCACATCCAGAAGATCGCCCCGGGGCCACCCGTGGTGATGGCGATGGCCACGCCGGATATGTTCCCCATGCCGATCGTGGCGGAGAGGGCGCTGACCAGTGCCTTGAAATGGGAGACGTCGCCGGGGTCGTCGGGATCATCGTATCTGCCGCGTACCAGGTCGATGGCGTGTTTCACGTACCGGAACGGCGTGAAGCGGCTGTAGAACAGCAGGAGGGATCCGCCGCCGATGATCAGGTAGAATACGTAGGACCAGGCCAGGTCGGAAAAGGCGACTACGTAGGGTTCAATGTAGTCCATGGACTGGCACTCCGGGCCTCCGGGCCTGCGCGGTATGAAGAGCGTTAACGTATGATGGACGCCGGCTCAATCCGTGGGCGCGTCCTGCCTGAAGCCGCGTACCATCTCGATATAGTCCCGGGAGAATAACTGGTCCGGCCGCTTGTCGTAGCTGAAGATCGCTATGATCCGGGGTCGTTTCGTCGGACCGACCGGAGACACCCGGTGCAGGGCGTATTTGCCGTTGAACAGCACGAGCGTTCCCGGCCGGATGTCCGTGTGGCGAACGCGTTTTCCGGGTGTTTCGAAGACGGCGCGCACGTCGTCGTAATGCTCGTCGTGGTCCGCCCTGAGGTCCGGTACGTATTCGAATGCCCCGCCGGAATCGGGCGCCTGGATCAACAGCGTGATATTGCCGTTATTGGAATCGAAGTGCCACCCGTTGCTGTCGCCCTCGTGCGCGATCTGCAACGTGAGGGCGAGATGGGGACAGGCACTCGTATACAGGGTATCGAACCCGAGCACGCACCGCACGAATTCGGTCAGGGCCGGCCAGTGGAATAAACTGCGCACGAGACTGTCGTTGGGGATCTGGTAGTTGAGGACCTGGCGGTAGCGGTTGACATGCTCAATGGTCCGGGGATGGCCGGCGGGCCAGGCCCGGACGACGTTGTCGTTTCCTTCGTAGCTGGTACGCGGCCGGTCGTAGCAGTAACCGAGCGGGATCAAGGCGCTGGTCTCCCGCACCATGCCGGCCAGCGCGGGCGGCCTGACAAAGTCTTCGAGCACGCAGATCGATTGTTCCTGGAGCTCGGATCGGCAGGATGAGAGGAATGCCCGTCCGTCGGGACTGTCGAGGTCCTCCAGCGGGTACCGGCCGACATCCACCACGGTGGCGGGACTTGCGGGTTTCATGGACCTGGTCCTCCCCGGGCCCGCTTCACAGGCTGCGGATCTCCCAGAGTTCCACCACCATTTCCGATGGATAACCGATGGGATCGAAGTCGTCCGTCTCCCTCGCGTCGTATCCCACTTCGCCGAACAGGTTTTCGATGGTTCGGGAAGAGTGATGCTGCGCCTCTCCGATCGTATGGTAGAGGTAAACCGCGGAGGGAAGGATGACGGGATAACCCATCTCGTACAGCGCGTAGGCCAGTTCGCCTTTCCCCAGACGGGTGACGACGTCATCGGCATGCTGCGTGATTCGAGATGCTCCCTGCTCGATGTCCACGTCGAATCTGAAGGCGAAGTGACTGCGGAGATATCCCTGTTCGTTCAGGAAACGGCCGACGTGGTCGATGGCGGCAGACAACCGATCGAGCTGGCCCGGCGCGTTCAGGCCGTCGGGCAGGTCCAGCGCGAGGTGACGATTCAGGCGGTCGAAGAACAACTTGCCCACCCGGATGGTAAACCGACGCCGTTCCCGTTCCAGTCCTTCATCAAAACGGTCGGGATGTCTTTCGATGAGCTGGAAGGCCGAGCGGTAAAACGCATAGGAAAGGGCGTCGAATTCGCCCGACTGCAGCACCGTCTCACCGTCCGGGTGAACGAAGGCCTCAAGCAAATCCCGCCTGGTCGGCCTGTCGTAGACCGTCCGGATGTACCTTTCGACGTTTTCCTGTACCTCGCTGAGCCCATCGCCGCCGGGGTCCAGCGCCTTCCATTCGCTGACGATGGCTGCGGACATGAACGCGGTGAACGCGCTGCCTACCGGCCACCAGGCGGCATATTCGGGGAACGGTCTTTCCCCGACGACCTGTTCGAGCGTTTTTGTCGTCATTTACGCGCGGGTTTCTCTATCGGGCATGCAACGGCGCCGGTTATTCCGATCTGTTCAAAAAAGTCTCCACCTGGGGAAGCAGCATGGGGTCCTCGGAGAGACGAATATACGCACGCAGCGAATCCCGGGCCTTCTCGAAATCGCCTATCCGGTAGTACGCGATACCCAGGCGGAAATGCCCGGCGCCAAGCTCAGGAGCGAAGCGGACGACTTCCCGGTAGCTTCGTATGGCCTGATGGTATCGACGAAGCATATCGTTGACAAGGCCTATATTGAAATGCGCGGTCGTAAACCGAGGACGCAGCGACACAGCCTCGTCCAGGGCGCGCAACACCCGGACGGCGGCCTCGGTCTTCGCACGCATCGCCGTCAGCGCCTCGAACGGGACCGAGCCGTCCGGTTCGCCGGACAGGCTTGCGGCACCCTCCCATGCTTCGAGCGCGGACTCGAATTCGCCTCCTGAAACCCTGGCGATGGCCAGGATGGCGTGGGGCAGCGGATCCGTGGATTCCGGATCGATCGCCTGCTCGACCGCCGTCGCCGCCTCCTCCCACGCTCCCTGGGCCAGCAAAACGGCGGCCACGCCCAGCTGCGCGGCGTTCCATCCAGGCCGTACCGCAAGGGCGTTCCGGAAGTGTGAAAGCGCGGCTTCAAGATCGTAACCGAAGGCCGCTTCGACCCCGTTACGGTACGCCGACCGCGCCTGGCCGCCCACGGCGGAGGAGCGGGCGGGCACCTGCCGCATCGGCATCCAGTCGAAGCCCCCGCGAGTCGAGGCATCACGGCCCGCCCATCCGGCCGCGAGTCCGCGCCAGGTCTCGATCACGTCGTCCAGAACGGCGTCCCGGCTGTAGGAAAGCGCGAGGTTGTTGTAGGCTTCCGGAAAATCGCCGCGAAGCGCGATCGCCCTGTTGAACTGTTCGCTGGCCTCTTCATCCTTCCCCTGCCTGAGATAGACGATGCCGAGGTTGTTGTGGACTTCGGCGATGCCTACTTCGGCGCGGATGACCTTCTTGAACTCCTCGACCGCTTCGTCCAGTCTGCCCGTCTCCGCGTACAGCAGTCCGAGATTGGTACGGGCGTCGTAGAATCGGTCGTTCAACGCGAGCGCCTTTCCGTAAGCGTCCATGGCATCTTCGGTCCGGTCCATGTTGGCATACATGGTGCCCAGGTTGTTGTAGGTCTCGACGAACTGCGGGTCGACGGCGATCGCCGTTTTATAGGCTTCGACCGCCTCCGCATGGCGGTCCTGAATTGCATGGATGTTTCCGATGTACAGATGCGCCTCCGCAAGCCCGGGGTCCTCGGCCAGGGCCTGTTCGAAGGCACGCATCGCCTCCGCGTACGCGCCCTGTTCGTAATAGGTCAGCCCCCTCACATGGACATAGGGCGGCGGCCGGCGTCCCTGCCGGCTGCCGGGAGACGGGGGGCCGCCCATCCTCCCGAACCTGGCTCGGTAGGCCGTGATACTGCGGGTCTTCGACCGGTCAACGGCACTTACGGTACTGCCTTCAAGTGCGCTTTCCAGCCGCCGGTCCAATACGGGGTTGTCCTCCAGCAGTCCGAACGCCTCGTCGAATCTCCCCGTCCTGGAGTAGACCAGCGCCAGATTGTACCTGGCCACGGCGTGGGTGGAATCCTGTGCCAACGTCCGGTGATACGACGCCTCGGCCTCGTCCAGCCGTCCCTGCCGGAAGTATATGTTGCCGACTCCGGTCAGCAATGCCACGTCATCGGGCGCGAAAACCAGCGCTTCCTCGTACGCGCCCAGCGCCTGCTCGAACGAACCGGACAGTTCGCTGGACCGGCCCAGGCCCATCAGGGCGTTCCGAAGTTGATAGCGGTTCTGCTCCGGCAGGCCACGGGCGATATCGACGGCCGCGCCATAGGCTCTCGCCGCCCCTTCGTGGTTCCCCTTGCGGGTATAGATCGCGCCCAGGTTGAGCCGCCAGTTGATTTCGTCGGGCGAAAGGACGACGGCCTGCAGCGCTTCCCGCAGCGCCTCGTCGTATCTACCCAGGTAGTAGTAGGCCACGCTCAGGTTTCCGAAGGCTTCGGAGTCCGTAAGATCCAGGGCCAGCGCACGCCGGTAGTAGGCGAGTGCGCCTTCGTAGTCGCCGTCGTTCATCAATGCGAGACCGGATGCTTTCACGCTCTCGCTATTGGCGTCGTCGGGAATGGTTCTCGGCGCGCCCGCACCCGCGCAGCCCGATGATGCCCACTGTAGGCAGACGGCCGCCGCTCCGAGGCAGATAATCGTCCTGAAGGCATTCATTTCACGCTCCGCTCAATTCGACCTGTCCAACGACGGTTACGGGGGTGTATAAACATAATATACGGCTTTCGAATCCCTCCCTCTCCGTTTTTTTTCCTCGCGTACTGTGGCAGGCCGGATCGGCGTGAATTCACTTTACTTTCGTGTCGATCGGGAATACTTTTTTTCAAGTTTCCTCGCCCGGATTACGACCATTTCATTATAATCAAGCGAAATCCGCTTGACACTACACAAATGTTTGGCATATTGGACAGGGTATGCCAAAAAACACTCACATGCATCAACGAAGGGGAGATCGCGAATATGAACGATACCGATCCGGGAAGGGAGAAGGCGCTGAGCGGCGCCATAACGCAGATAGAGCGGCAGTTCGGCAAGGGTTCCATCATCAGGATGGGAGACGAGAACCCCCAACTGTCCGTCGAATCCATACCGACGGGATCCCTGACCCTCGATCTGGCGCTGGGCATCGGCGGCGTACCGCGCGGGCGCGTGGTGGAGATCTACGGTAACGAGTCCTCCGGAAAGACCACGCTGGCCAAGCATATCGTGGCCGAGGCGCAGAAACTGGGCGGGATGGCCGCCTTCATCGACGCGGAACACGCGCTGGACATCCGCTACGCGCGGGCCCTCGGCGTGGACATGGACAAACTGCTCATCCATCAGCCGGATACAGGCGAGCAGGCCCTCGACGTGGCCGAGATCCTGGTCCGCAGCGGCGGCGTGGACGTGATCGTCATCGACTCGGTCGCCGCGCTGGTCCCGAGGGCCGAAATAGAAGGGGAAATGGGTGATTCCCATGTCGGCCTGCAGGCCCGCCTGATGTCGCAGGCGCTGCGAAAGCTGACCTCGGTGATCAACCGGTCCAGGACCTGCCTGATCTTCATCAACCAGATCCGCCAGAAAATCGGGGTAATGTACGGCAATCCGGAAACGACGACCGGAGGGCTGGCCCTGAAGTTCTATTCATCGGTCCGGATCGAGGTGCGCAGGATCGGGAACATCAAGGGGGACGACGCCTCGGCGGGCATCCAGGTACGGGGTACCGTAAAGAAGAACAAGCTGGCGGCGCCCTTCCGCGAGGCGCAGTTCGATATCATCTACGGGGAAGGGATCTCCAAAGAGAGCGACCTGATCGAACTCGGGGTCAACAACGGTATCATAGAAAAGAGCGGGACCTGGTTCTCCTACAATGACGAAAGGCTCGGGCAGGGCCGCGAGAACGTGCGGCAGTTGCTCAGGGAACAGCGGGATCTCGCCGGGGAGATCGAAGAGAAAGTCCGAGCGGTATTCGCATCTCCGGGAGAGGAAGAATCCGTCGAAAACAACGGCGTCGCCGGGAAACCGGCCGCCCGTCCCGAATCCTCGGCAAAGCGGCGCTGAAACGACCGCAGCGCCCGGTAGCAGGACGTGCCGGACGGAGTTTCGCCCGTCCGGCACGCACGCTATGCGAAACCGCCAGGTTACCGGCTTTCATGGACCCCGGCCGCAGCTTCGATCAGGCGCTGATAGGCCCTGGGGAATGCGAATCCGCCGAGGTCTTCGAATCGAACCCATCGGCATTCGTTTCCGTCGCGATGGCGGGCTGCCCCTACCAGGTATGAACAGCTGTAGCCCTGTAGCGTCATCTCGAAATGGGTAAAGGCATGCCTCAGGGTGGCAACGGCGTGATCGACGCGGATGTCTATCCCCAGCGTGTTTTTCATTTCTTCTGCCAGAAACGTCTCCCCGACGACCCCTTTGCCGACGACTCCTCCCGGGAACTCCCACAGTCCACCCAGCAGGCCCTCTGCCGGCCGCCGGACGATCAGCACCTTGTCGTTCCGGTGAACGATGCCTGCCGCGACATGACGGTGAGGCCGTTGCGCGCGCGGCCGTTTTCGCGGCAGCACAGAAGGGTCCGGCAGCAATTTGCGGGCTTCGCAATACGGGTTCACGGGACATTCGCCGCAACGGGGGTTGCGGGGCGTGCAAATCGTGGCCCCCAGCTCCATCATGGCCTGGTTGAAGTCGCCCGCCCGCCCGCTGGCGAGGAGTCGCCCGGCGAGGCCGTCAATGCGCTTTCTGGCGGCTGAAGAAGCCGGGTCGTCGGTCAGGTGGAACAGGCGGCTCAACACGCGAACGACATTGCCGTCGACGACCGGACAGTCCCTCCCGAAGGCAATGCTCAGTATGGCGGCAGCCGTGTAAGGGCCGATGCCCGGCAGGTCCGAGATCCGCGCGGGATCATCGGGCATCTGCCCACCGTGTACTTCGACGACCCGGCGGGCGGCGCGATGCAGGTTCCTCGCCCTGGCGTAGTATCCCATGCCTTCCCACGCCTTCAGGACGTTCTCGAGCGGGGCGTTGCCGAGGTGTTCTACCGTGGGGAAACGTTCCATGAACCGGTCGTAGTAGGGGCGTACCTGGTCAACCCGCGTCTGCTGGAGCATGATTTCCGAGATCCAGACCGCGTAGGGGTCGTGGGTCCTCCGCCACGGCAAATCCCGCTGGTGCTCGCCGTACCAGTCGAGCAGGGCGCGGCGGAATGCGTCGATCTGTCTGGCGTCCAGGCGGTTTTCCGGGTTCGTGTCCATGTTCAGGCAGCTACCTTGACGCTCAACCGTCGCCCCGATGGGGGCTTCGGCCGTCGCACTCGAGTGAGCGGTCGTCGCATTCGCGCGCGGTCGTCGCACTCGTGCGCGTGGCTGCCGGCCGCATCGTTCAATGCCGGCGGGAATGGCCGGGCAGGCTGTATTCTCCGTGGGTGATCCGGGTCCGGTTGTAGGCTTCCGTCTCCTGGGGATCGAACCGGTTCGGCGAGAAATCCCCGATATCGATTGCTGGCCGCCCGTCTGCGACGCATCCCGCCAGCAAGATGCCGGACGCCGGGTTGTAGGCGAAGCCACCGGAATGAAAGGCGACGCCCACGTACAGCCCCGGAAAGCGCTCCACGGGTCCGAGTACCGGTTCGCCGTCCGCGGAGAAGGACAACAGGCCCGCCTTCTCGATTTCCCATCCGGGATAGCCGGCCTGGTCCGTCCGGTCGATCTGGTCCGTCCGGTCGACCCGGTCCGCCTGGACGGCCCGCCCAGCCCCGGGAACAAGCGGGAGCAGGTTTTCCCGCGCGGCCTCGTCGAGTCCGGGCGGCGGGGCAATCGTCGACATCAGGAAACTGCGGTCGGGCACGCGAAACTCCAGCGTATCGGAGTTTTCGATACCCGCCAGCAAACGTTGTCCGTAATGCGGCCGGAGGTATCCCCCGTAAGGATTGGCGTTGACCGCCGGGATCCGGACCGGGGCGGGCAGCGGTGCCGTGACGTAACGCTGGTGCACGAAGGACTTCAGGGGCAGCTGCAACCCGACGGTTTCCAGTACCTTAAGGGTCCACACGTGAACGGTGCTCACCACGGCATCGGCTTCGATGCGCATGCCATCGGCGACGACGCCCGCCATGCGTCCCCCATCCACGATGAAGTCGGAGACCATGCAGCCTTTCCTGATCTCCACGCCCAGGGCGCGGCAACCGTCCGCCAGGGCCGGGAGGTAGTGATCCGGTTCGCTGTAGCCGCCCAGTGGATCGAAGAGCCCGACCGGCTCGCCGGTCAGCGCCAGGTCCGGCCAGGCCGCGGCCATCTCGGCCCGGTCCATGACGGTGTATTCCACACGCAGGCGGTCGTACAGGGGCAACAGCCGTTCCCTTTCCGGCCAACTCGCCGCGTCGAACAGGTTCAGGCAACCCACGTCCTGGAATCGGTAGCCAACCAGTTCTTCGGACAGTTCCCTGAACCGGGTCAGGGCGATCTTTCGGGCCAGGACGCCGGTTTCCGACCACAGCAGTCCCGTGATGATCCCGGCGGCCCGGCTGCTGGCGCCGTCTCCCACGCGACTCTTCTCGACGACCGTGACGCTTCCGTACGACTTGCGGGCGAGATGGTAGGCCGTGCTGAGGCCGGTCACGCCCGCGCCGACGATGACGGCGTGTCTCGACAATGCTCAGTCCTCCAGCGCGTTCTTTATGTCCTTGCCCGTTATGGAAAAATGGGAAGCGTGCCAGGTTACTTTCCCGTCACGGAGCAGCAACAGCTGCGGCGACTCGTGGCGTACCCCCAGGCGGGATTCGATCTCATTGGAGAGGTCCCGGTTCTCGATGACCATGACCTGGGTGAACAAAGGCAGAGGCGCGGAAGCGTCCTCGTCCGTGTCCCCGCCCACGAAATCGTCCGCGAAATCGTAGTAATGTCCGGCGGCCCGGGCGCTCACCGGGCACACGGTACTGTGCTTATAGACGAAAACGGGACGATCGGCCGACGAGGCGATGGCCTCGTCCAGCGCCGAAAGTTCGGTCAAGTGCACGACACGGTCAGACATGCAGGCCCTCCTTAGAGACCATGGGGTCCGGTCGGCCATCCCCCATTTCGATTTCGTTACAGCGACCCCTGCTTCCACAAACTGCGGGGATCAGGTCACTTTCTCTGCGGCCGCGGCCGCCTTGCGCACGCGGGTAGCGGCCCTTCGGAATTCGCGGTCCCGCGGCAGCATCAGGGCCAGTGCCACGGCGGCCAGCGGGATCAATGCCAGCACTTCAAGTGTCGCCACCACGCCGATGCGGTCCGCGATACCGCCGAAGATGATCAGCGCGCCACCCGCCGCGCCCCAGCTGAAACCCATGGGAAAGCTGGAAGCCGTTCCCGCGCTGTCCGGGACAAGCTCCTGGGCCATGGCGACGGAAACGGAATTGGACGCCATGTTCATGAATCCACCCAGGAACAGCCAGACGGGAAGCAGCGGTCCGGTGTCGTAGAGTGAAGCGAACAGAAAGGGGGTGGAAAGCAGGATCGTGGACCAGATCACGCGGCTCCTTCCCAGTCGGTCCGAAAGCCACCCGCCGACGAATCCGCCGATCACGGCGCCGCCCTGGAAGACGAAGAGCAGGTCGCCCCCCTGCTGCAGGGTAAGGCCCCGGTCCTTGAGCAGCAATACGAAAAAGGTGGCGAAACCGACTCCGGAGATGGTCCGGATGATGCCCACCACCGTGAGATTGACCATGGGCCACAGGTTCGGCCGGAACGAAGCGCCCACATCGGCCAGGCGGGTGACCCGCCGGTCCTCGTTCCGGATGGGGATGACCCGGGCCATGGCCAGTACGGCAATCACCGTGGGAACCGCGAGCCAGACCAGGCTTTCGAGACCGAAGCGCTCCACGATGCGCGGCACGACAAAGGGGCTTGCCGCCAACCCGGCGGTCCCGCCGACGATGAAAAGCGACACGCCGTATCCGCGTCTCGAACCGCTTACGTCGCCGGCCATGGAAACGCTCTGCGGGTGGAAGCTGGCGGTGCCGAACCCGCCCAGGACAATGAACAGCAGCAGCACGGGAAAGGAAGGCGCCAATCCCACGGCGGACATGAAGACGGCGCAGAACACCGGACCAAGTATGATGAAATAGCGTTTCTCCATCCGGTCCCCCAGGATACCCATCAAGGGCTGGACCAGGGAGGAGGTCATGGCCGGCAGGCCGGCGAGCAGGCCGGCCTGCGTGAGGGAGAGCTGCAGCCGCGTCACGAGCGCGGGAAGAATCGGCGTCAGCAGGGAGGAAAAGAGGTCCACCAGGAAGTGAACCACGGTGAGCAGGACGAGTTTGGCGCGCTGCATGTCGGACTTCATGGATTGAGCCTTCCATGAAGCAGGTTCAGGCGCTTCAGTTCCTCGATGGGATCGGGATGGTCGTCGACCCGCAGGTCCACGAGGTAGTCGGAGGTGCCGCCGCAACCACCGCCTTCCCGCGCCACGAGCAGGGCAGCCGACTGCATGCCGCGCCGGTCGCCGCCAGCTTCCTGGCCGGCCGTGAGCGCCGCGAGCAGTTTCGTCGCGAAATCCTCCTCGCCGGGTGCCTCGAAGGCTGCCGCCATGTTGTCGATCACCTCTTCACCCGCCAGGATGTTACCCAGGCAGACATAGCCCGGACCGGTTACGTGGCCCGCCCACTCCTGGCACGCCTCCCCCGTGAAGGCCGCCGCCGTGGCGTCGAGATCCACCACGCCGACCTGGCGGGACTGCCGTCCGGCATCCGATTCGATCAGGCGTTCCAGGGTGTCGATGGCGCCGACGTCCTGTTCGAGCAGGTCGAGCCCCCTTGGGCCGAAGGACGCGTTGGCCCAGGCCTGCGTGGCGATGGCGCCGGCGTTGAACCGCGCCCAGGGAACCACGGATCCCACGGCGAGATACTTCGACTGGGTCGCCACGCCGAGATCCCCCGTATCGGGATCCAGTGCGACGATGGAAAAGGTGGAGAAACAGGGGCCGCGGTTCAACGCTGGTTGCTCCGTCGGTCGCCGATGGCTCTTCTGATCAGTTCGATCGGATGGAAAGCCGCCCTGCCCGTGCCGTCGGTGATCTGGTGCCGGCAGGAGGTCCCCGTCGCGGCGAATTCCGTGCCTTCATCGGCAGCGCGGATGGCGGGGAAGAGCCGGTCTTCGCCGATTTTCATGGACAGGTCGTAGTGCTCTCGTTCGTAGCCGAAACTGCCGGCTATGCCGCAGCACCCGGTGTTCAATGTCGTGACCTCGTATCCGGGCACCATTTCCAGGGCGGCCACGGTGGAGCCCGTGCCGGCGATGGCCTTCTGCTGACAGTGCCCGTGCAGACTGATCGTCCGATCAATGGGCTCGACCGGAAGCGAAAGGCGGCCGGCCCCGTGTTCCCGGGCCAGGAACTCGTCGATCATGAGCATGCCGTCTGCGAGCCGGTCTGCCCGCGGGTCGTCCACGAGGTCGCGGTAGTCGTCCCGGAAGGTCATGACGCAGCTGGGTTCGCAGCCCACGATGGTCCATCCGCGGTCCACGTACCGGGCAAGCTGGGCAATGTTGTATTCGGCGGCCGCGCGGGCCTGGCGCAGCATGCCCTTCGAGATCAGGGGCCTGCCGCAGCAGGCGCGCGGTTCGGCCAGCACCACGCGGTAGCCGGCGCTTTCCAGGACTTCCACGGCGGCGATCCCGATGCGGGGCTCGCTGTAGTTGACGAAGGTGTCCGGGAAGAAGACGACGGTCGGTCGATCGTGGTCAACGGCGGGTCCGGGACCACGCTGATAGAACCACTGCTCGAACGTAACTTCGGCGAACTCCGGCAGGGACCGCCTCCTGTCCACGCCGATCGTCCGCTCCAGGATCCGCTTGTGCCAGGGATGTTTCACGATCCGGTTGCTCAGCGGCGCGAAGGCGGAACCGAGCCGGTTGAGCGTTTCGATGCGGCCGAACAGGCGGTTGCGCAGGGGCAGCCCGTGTTTCTCGTAGTAGTGTGCCAGAAACTCGTATTTCATTTTGGCCATGTCGACGTTGGAGGGACACTCGCCCTTGCAGCCCTTGCACTCCAGGCAGAGGTCGAGGGCTTCGTAGACCCGCCGGCTCGTGAACCCCTCGCTGTCCAGCTTGCCCGACAGGGCGGCCCGGAGCACGTTCGCGCGGCCCCGGGTGCTGTGCTCCTCGTCGAGCGTGGCGATATAGGACGGGCACATGGTCCCCACCAGCTTCTTGCGGCAGGCGCCGACCCCGTTGCAGAGCTCGATGGATCGCGAGAACCCGCCGTCGCCCGAGAAATCGAAATACGTATTGATCTCCTCCGCCTGGTATGCCGGTCCGAATCGAAGGTTGTCCGTCATCTTCTGGTTCGCGATGATCTTGCCCGGATTCATGATGCCGTTCGGGTCGAACACGGCCTTGACCGCCTTGAAGGCCTCGTATAGCCGCGGGCCGAACACTTTTTCGTTCCACTCGCTCCGCACGAGCCCGTCGCCGTGCTCGGAACTGACCGCGCCGCCATAGGACAGGACCAGGTCGCGGATTTCTTCGGCGATGGCCCGCATGCGCGCTACGCCCTCGGCTTCCTTGAGATTGATGAGCGGCCGGATGTGGATCGTACCCACGCTGGCGTGGGCGTAGTAGGACGCCACCGTGCCGTGCTTGTGGACGATATCGCGGAAGTCGCGGATATAGTCGGGAAGCATCTCCGGCGAGACCGCAGTATCCTCCACGAAAGTCGCCGGCTTGGTATCCCCCTTCATGCCCATCAGCAGTCCGAGTCCCGCCTTCCGGATGGCCCAGGCGTTCGACTGGGCGGCGGCGGTCGTGGCCCGGACGCAGGCGTAGCCCAGGTTCTTATCCCGGAGCAGGGCATCGAGGGCGTCCAGGCGGTCCGTGACCTCGCCTTCCGTTTCCCCGTAGTACTCGACCATAAGGATGGCTTCCGGATCGCCTTCGATAAAGTCGCGCTGATGAGCGGCCGCGGGGGATTCCTTGGCCAGGTCCAGTATGGTCTTGTCGGTGAGTTCCACGGCGGAGGGATCGGACTTCAGGATCTCGACCGTCGCCTCCATGGATTCGACCAGATCCGAGAAGTGACAAATGCCGAGGGCCTTATGGGCCGGAAGCGGCACCAGGTTGACGCGCGCCTCGGTTACGGCGGCCAGGGTACCCTCGGACCCGACGATCATCTTGCAGGGGTCGAAGGGACCGTCACCGGTGAATTCGTCCAGGTTGTATCCGCCCACGCGCCGCATGATCCGGGGGTACCGGGCTTCGATCTCGTCGCGGTGCTCGTGGGCTATGCGGCGGATTTCGCGATAGATCCGGCCCTCCAGGCCGCCGAGTGCGGCCTTCTCGCCGTATTCGCGGTCGCCGACCGGCTTGAAGACCGTCCGCATGCCGTCGCTCAAGACCACGTCGAGTTCCAGGACGTGGTCGATCGTCTTGCCGTATATTATGGAATGGGAACCGCAGGAGTTGTTGCCGATCATGCCGCCGACGTTCGCCCGGTTGCTAGGGGAGACGTCCGGCGCGAAAAGCAGTCCCATCGGTTTCAGGTGGGCGTTGAGTTCGTCGAGCACCACGCCGGGCTGGATCCGGGCCCACTGCTCCTCGACGTTTACCTCGAGGATCCGGTTCATGTGCCGGGAGAAATCGACCTGGATACTTTGGCCCACGGCCTGGCCGCCGAGGCTGGTGCCCCCGCCGCGAGGTGTGACGGGAATGCCTCTTTCGTAGGCGAATCGGAGGATGCTGGAGACCTGGTCCGGGTGAGCCGGATACGCGACGCCCAGCGGCTCGATTTCGTAGATGCTGGCGTCCGTGCTGTACAGGACCCTGGCCGTTTCGTCGAATCGGAACGCGCAGTCGATCTCTTTTGCGATCTGTTCCCGCCAGGATGTGTCCATGTACCTTGCCTTTGCGGCGTTCCGGGCGCTGCCGGGTCAGTTCCGTTTTCGAGCCGCTGCCGGGTCAGCGCGGCTGCCGGCGAAGCGAACGGATCATACGGTCAACGTGACCACTTCCCTCTGGGCCACGTCCTTGACCTCCGTGAAGGAGGCCAGGGCCATCAATTCGTTGGTCTCGGGCGAAAGCCGGGCCTTGAGCGTATCCGTCGTCCAAGGTCCGCCGCCGCTGTACTGGGGCGCGTACCGCAGCACGAGCACGATACGCTTCCGGTCGGTCGGCTGCCACCGGAGGGTACCGTGCGTGAGCAGCTCGGATATGACCACCGCGTCGCCCGCCCTGGGGGTGACGTTAATCGTGCCGGGCGGCGCGTCGTCTTCCAGGTCGCCCCCGTCGAAGACCGAATCGGGCCGGTCGAAATTGCACTTGTGGGACCCGGGCACGACCACGAGTCCGCCGTCACCGGGATACACGTCGGTGAGATAGATGAATACGACGAAATCATCGCAGTAAATACGGCCGTCCCGGCATTCGTAGCGTGTGCTCTGCCAGCCGTAGGCCTCGCGCGCGCAGTGGAGCGACCCGGGATCGACGACTCCGCCTGGCTGGTTCACGAGCATGGACCCCCGGACGAAACGGGGTTTGCCGGACGTGAACTCCTTTACGATGGGCCAGTAGCTCGGTTGGAAGACCAGCCGCTCCAGAGACTTGTCGAAGGCGAATCCGTTGTCGTAAATGCGGCCGTCCCTGCTTCCGAAGTCCGGCGGGAGGTCTTCGGCAGGCGTCTCGATATACCGTTCCGCAGCGTCAAGCGCCTTGGCTAGCGCTGCTTCACCGAGGGCGCCTTCGAGGTGCAGGAAACCGGTCAGGTCGAACAGGTATCTCTGTGCTTCGGTCATCATGGTAGATCCCAGCCTTTAGCGTCCTCAACCGACAAGCAACAGACGCAGGTCCATGACGTTGGTACGGGTCGGTCCCGTCATCACGAGGTCGCCCAGCGGTTCGAAAAAGTGATATGCATCGTTGTGGTCCAGGCAGGCGCCGGCGTCCAGTCCCATTCCGGCGGCCCGGGCCAGCGTATCTCCGTCCGCCACCGCGCCCGCGGCGTCCGTCGGACCGTCCGTTCCGTCGGTTCCGGCGCTGAACACGACGGTTCGGTCCAGTCCCTCGATGCCCGAAACGGTGGCCAGTACGAACTCCTGGTTCCGTCCGCCTTTGCCGCCGCCCTTCAGCGTCACTGTGGTCTCGCCGCCGGAAATAACGCACGCCGGGCGGCGCACCGGATCGCCATACCGCTCGATCTCACGAGCCATGGCGGCGTAGACACGGGCGACCTCGCGGGTCTCGCCGTCGATCGAGCTGGACAGCACGAGCGGGTTGTACCCTCTCTTTGCCGCCTCGATCCGGGCGGAATCGAGCGCCTGCCGGTTGTTGGCGACCATGACCGTCTGCGTACGGCAGAAGACCGGATCCCCGGACCCCGGTGTTTCAGGAGCGGTTCCCTTCGATCCCGCATCCAGGTGACGGATCACCGCAGCAGGCAGTTTATCCCGCAGACCGTACTTGTCAAGAATCGACCAACAATCGGCAAAGGTGCTTTCATCCGGCACCGTAGGCCCCGACGCGATGATGTCGAGCGGGTCCCCGATGACGTCCGAGAGGACCAGGCTCACCAGCCGCGCGGGCGAGGCCAGCCTGGCCAGTTGCCCACCCTTTACCCGCGAAATGTGCTTGCGAACCGTGTTGGTCTCGTTAATCGTGGCGCCGCACTGCAGCAGTAGTTCCGTGACCGCCTGTTTCTCCTCCAGCGTCACCCCTTCTGCAGGCAAGGGCAGGAGCGCGGATCCCCCACCCGAAAGCAGGCAGAACACCAGGTCGTCTTCGCCGAGGGGCGCCAGGAGCCTTACGATTTTCTCCGTTCCGTCCACGCCCGCCGCGTCGGGTATGGGATGGCCCGCTTCGACCACCTCCACGCGCCGCAGCGAAGTCGAGTGGCCGTACTTGACGTTGACCATGCCCCCGGTGAGCCGGTCGCCGAGTAGCGATTCCATGGCGCCAGCCATCACGGAACCCGCCTTGCCGGCACCGACGACGTAGACGTTTTCAAACCGGTCCAGGTCGTAGCCGCAGCCGCCGATTTCCAGCCGGTTTCTTTCACATACGACATGGCGACGGACAGCAGCAGCCGGATCTACGGCTTGCAGGGCCGCGTCGAATATGCACCTTGCGTCTTTGCGAAGGGCGGCAGTGGACATGTCCTGTAGTCGTGGAAAGCGCTGCGGGCTCCGGATCATGCAAAACGGGCGCACCGTCCGCCGGCCGGCACGCCCATTCGTCAAGCCTGCTGTTCCATTGTCCTATGACCGGTCCAATTCCTTTGTCGGCGGTGGCTTTTGCGGGGGAGGTTCCTTCTCGTCGATGTCGATGGCGCGCTGGATTTCAGTATTTGCATTATTCACGACCCGCTTGAATTCCCGCACGCCCTTGCCCAGTCCCCTCGCCAGGGCCGGAATCCGGTCCGCACCGAACAGGAGCAGGACGATCAGGAAGATCACCATCAGTTCCTGCATGCCGATATCACCGATCATGCCGCTTAAACTCCCGGAGTGAAAGAAAGACTGCCCGCTTGCCCGGACGGACCGCGTTGTACGGTATCCCGATAGTAAGGCCTGATGCGGAAAATGTACAGGTCGGGCCGTATCCGGGCAAGCGATTTATGCGGAAGGGCCGCGAGAAAGGGCCGCGAGGAAGGGCCGCGCGCAAAGCCCTCGCTGGCCGTCTCCCAGTCCTTCCTTGACGGCCGGCACCGCGCGGATCAGTTTACAGGGGTTATGATCGCGGGGCGGTTACGCGGCCCGTGAACATGGGCATCGGAGGAACCGGATGGACAGGCCGATCGTCAACCCCGGCGCGCTGTTCTGGACTGGACAGCACTGGATCAACTACATACGTCTCCCGAATGCCGGGGAGAACAGCGCGATGGTCAGCCTCTGGCATACGCACTACAGTTCGGCCGGCGAAGGGACCGTGGCCTATGTGCTGATCGAACACGGATCCTCGTACCGCGGGATCTGTACCGACAACCCGGACCTGGCCGCGTTCATTCAGGATTGGATGCGCGGCCGGGGCGGCATGTATGACATGGATCTGGAGGTGGTGCCGGCTGCTTTCACGCGGAGCGGCAACGTGCTCGACGCGCCCGCGTGGACGATCGAAACGGCGGATGACCTTGTCATCGCCCGCTGGGACGGCCTGCGGTCTCCCGAACTGCTCGAAGCGCCCGGACCGCGACTCCGGGAAGGATGGGACGTCTTCTCCTGCCTGTTCTTTGCCCGGTCCGCCCAGATCATGTTCAACGGTCACATGATTCCCGGCGAACCCTATCCGGTCGATATCTGGAAGCCCAGTCTCGGCGGCGAGCGCAGCTCCTGCGTGTTCGCGCTGTCGGAGACCTTCATTCATGCGGTCAGCCTGGCCGGCATGGACGACCCGCCTGGTCCTTCTGAACGCCATGGACCGTCTGGTCCGTCTGGTCCGACCAGCCCCGCCGGACCGGGCGGATGAATGCCCATCCCGCGAAGGCGGCGATGATCAACATCAGTATCATGAGTCCCGCCACCCCGTACAGCGCACCGTCCGGTGTCGTGCCCAACACATCGAATTCCCACAGGACGGAGCCTCGTTCCACCAGCCAGTGCCAGGCCGTGTGACCCGCGAGGACCGAGAGGATGATCGCGCCGATCCGCCTTGGTTGCCCGGACTGCCCGGTCTGCCCGGACTGTTCACCCGGAAGGAACTTGAAGAGTAGCCGCAGTACCGGGACGCAGATCAGGACCACGAGTAGCTGGCCGATCTCGACCCCCACGTTGAACGCCAGAAGCGAAACCACCAGGTGATCTCCGCCGAAAGGCAGCATGTCCCGCAGCGCGTAGGCGAAACCGAATCCGTGTACGAGTCCGAACCCGAATACGGCCATCCAGCGCCGGCGCAGGCCGGGTGACACGATGTTCTCCAGTGCCATGTAGACGATGGAGGCGGCGATCACCGTTTCCACGAGGGGGACGAACCAGAGGGCCGCGGGCGTCAGGCCCAGCGTGGCAGCGACCAGAGTGACCGAGTGCGCGACGGTAAAGGCGGTAACGAGGATCACGAGTACGCGCAGGCGTTGAAAGGGGATGATGAGGCACAGCAGGAAAAGAAGATGGTCCAGGCCGTCCAGGATGTGGGTGAAACCGAGTTGCACGAAACGAAAAGCGGCCTGGTGCCACCGGGGATCGAGTACGACACGGCCCGGATTCCCGGTATACTGGTAGAGACGTTCGCCTCCTGTAGTTGGCAGGAAGCGCAGCACCGTCGAGACCCGCATCCCCAGTCGTTCCAGTCCGGGGAGGATGGAAATCTCCGATCGATCCGATGTGATCCGGTACTCGAAGAGCACGTCCAGCATTACCTGCTGCCAGAAGATCTGTGTATCGACCGGGAGCGGCGGCCCCCGGGTGGAAGCCAGCGCGGTATCGTACGCTTGAAAGGATCGATCGGAAGGCAGGGAGGCCCGGATGGCCACCAGTTCGGGCACGGCCAGGCGCGTGCCGTCTTCGTAGATCGCCACTTCCTGTCCCAGCCACAGCATGGCGGCGTCCCGCAAAGATTCGTCGGCGCGGGCCAGGTCGAGATAGCCGGGACCGGTCAGGGGAAAGGTGACGTCGAGCATGGCCTCGAGGGGAACCCGCACGAGCATCCTGAGGCGCTGGTCTTCCGGCTTGATGAACGCGCGAACCGTGATGTCGGAGGGGATGTCGTGGCCGAATGCGCCGGTTGGCGGCATGGCTGCCGTGAGTCCGGCCATGGCCAGGGCAAGCAGGACGCGGACGGCAACCCGGCCGGTCGCCGTCCGTCGTCCAGTATGAGGAGAGACCCGATTCGTCGTGCCTACCGGGAGGCAGAGGGCCATATCACGCCCTGGTCCTGCTGCTCGACCGGGCCTTCACCCATGTAGGTGAATTTCTGTACGCGCTTGCCTTCGTAGGTCTCCGTGGTGTAGATGTTTCCCTTCGAATCGGTGGCGATGCTGTGGGTGCCGAAGAACTGGCCAGGCTGGCGGCCGCCGTCTCCGAAAGTGGTCAGCACTTCCAGGGTTTCCCGCAACAGCACGTACACCTTCATGTTCTGGCCGTCCGCCACGTACAGGTATTTCTGGTCCGCATCCTTTGAAAAGGCGACGTCCCAGGTCGACCCGGCGCCCAGCGTATTGACGGAAAGGACTTTCTCCATCACGAAGGTGCCATCCGTCCGAAAAACCTGGATACGGTTGTTGGGCCGGTCGCAGACGTATACGTGACCGTCGTTCGAGGGATCGGCCGCGTGGACGGGATTGCGGAACTGCTGGGCCGGCGGCGCTTCGGGATCGTATCTGCCGATATTGGTGTCATCCGGTTCGTTGCCGTAAGCGCCCCAGTACCTTTTAAGGGCTCCAGTCTCGATATCGAGCACCGCGACGCGCTTGTTCAGGTAACCGTCGGCCACATAGGCCTCGTTCGCTGCGGCGTCGAAGGAGATCTTGGCCACACGCCCGAAGTTTCCCGGATCCATGCTGTTGCCGGTCCACTCCGGATCCGCCTCGTCGAAGCCATCGGCCCGTCGCGCGCCTGGTTCGCCGAATTGCTTCAGGAAGGTGCCGTCCTGGGCGAAAACCAGGATATGGGCGTCGTCGCCCCCGTTGCCGCCGATCCAGAGATTACCCATCGGGTCGACGGTGATCCCGTGATTCGAACCCGGCCAGTCGTACCCCTCTCCCGGTCCGCCCCAATGGTTCAGAAGATCGCCCTCGGGACTGAACTGGAGTACCGGCGGGGCGGGAATGCAGCATTCGGCCACGGGCGGGTCCTGCGCGGCGCCCAGTTCCGTGCTCGGGTTGCCGTTTCCACGGTGGATGATCCAGATGTTGTCGTTGGCATCGACGGTTACGCCGATGGCGGAACCCAGGACCCAGTGATTGGGCAGCGGCTTGGGCCACAGGGGGTCCACCTCGAACATCGGCGCCAATACCGCGTCGGGTTCAGCGGTCTGCTCGGCCACTTCCATGTCCGCACACGCGGCCGCCAGGAACGCTACGCCCGCCGCGGTCAGTGCGGCCGTGGCCATGGATATGAAGGACCTGCGAATCATGATTCCTCCCGGGTTTCTCCTGCGCTCGCTCCGCGTTCAGCCAGCACGGGTCCTCGCCGGCCGTTCTCCTGAAGTCCGGCCGCACGGCCGGCGCGATCCGACGGGCTGTCTGGCATGGCGGCAGTCTGCCTGCAGGCGAAGATGGAAAGTTCGTACCTTTCACGGTTCTGCATAGGTTGTCGGTATAGGGCGAAGTTACCCCGTGGCAAAAGCGTGGTCAAGCAATATTCACCGAATACGATCACGGGGCCGGTCATTTATACATCGACAAACACGAAGCGGGATTCTATAATCTAAGTGAATCTGAAAACGCAACCCACCGGAACCGGGAACCATGCGCGTCAAAGCACCCTGGGACATGACGGTCAACCGCAGGATACTCGAAATGGAGTATGCCGTGCGGGGACCGATTCCCCAGCGGGCGGCCGAACTGAAGCAACGTGGAAAGCGCATCATCCCGTGCAATCTCGGCAACCCCCAGGCGCTTGGCCAGCAGCCCATCTCTTTTTACAGGGAAGTGCTGAGCCTGGTCGAACACCCCGTTCGCATCGAGCGCGAACGCAGACTCAAAGCGTTGTTCAACGGGGGTGCCATGGACGTACCGGGCGCCCTGGACGGACCAGGCGGGCCAGGCGGACTGGAACCGGACGATTTCCATTCGGACTACGTGCTCGATCTCAGTGAACGCTATCTGTCGCAGATGGAGACCGGCATGGGCGCCTACTCGGACAGCAGCGGCCCGCGGTTCATCCGGGAAGCCGTGGCGGATTTCATAGACCGCAGGGACGGAGCGGACGGGGGCGCCATTCCCCGTGCCGACCCGGAACAGGTATTCATCACGAACGGCGCCAGCGAAGCCGTGCGGTACGTCATCGACCTGCTGATCGACGACGAATCGGACGGCATCATGATCCCCATTCCTCAGTATCCGCTGTACTCGGCGGCCATCAAGCGTTGCGGCGGCGCGCAGGTCGACTATTTCCTCGATGAGGAATCGGGTTGGGCCCTGGACCGGAATCTGCTGGAATCGTCCCTTGAAGACGCCCGCGGGCGCGGCGTGGCCGTCAAGGCCATCGTAGTCATCAACCCGGGCAATCCAACCGGCGCGGTACTGGCCGAAGAGACCGTCAGGGAGGTGGTTGCCTTTGCCGGCGACAACGGCCTGGCCATCATCGCCGACGAGGTCTACCAGGAGAATGTCTACGGCGCGGACGCGGGGTTCGTGTCCTTCGCCCGGGTGCTGGGACGAAGCGATGTCCCGCTGTTCAGCGTGCACAGCACCTCGAAGGGGTTCTACGGCGAGTGCGGCCACCGGGGCGGCTATCTCGAGATCAGGAACGCTCCGCGCATTCGGAACACCGAACTGTCGTTTACCGATCTCGTGCTCAAGCAGGCGTCGGTGAACATCTGTTCGAACACGGTCGGCCAGCTGATGATGTACCTGCTCGTCAATCCGCCGCCCGAGAACGCCGAGCCCTACCGCCGCTTCACGAATGAGCGCAGGACGATCCTCGAAGACCTCCACGACAAGGCGGTCATGATCCGGTCGGGATTCGATCAGATGGAAGGCGTGGCCTGTTTCGGGCGAACCGGGGCGATGTACCTCTTCCCCAGGCTGGACCGGCTGCCGGAAGGAACGAACGACTTCGATTACTGCATGGCACTCCTGGAGCGGACCGGGCTGGTCACGGTAAACGGCGCGGGATTCGGGCAGCAACCGGGCACCAGTCATTTGAGGATCGCGTTCCTGCCGCCCCGGGAGGTGATCGAGGAAGTCCTGCCGGAGTGGATCACGTTCCACAATGCTTATGTGAATTGACGGGGCGGGTGATATGCTTTCGGATAGAGAGAAGTGGCTTTTCGACCTGCACGGCTATCTCGTCCTTCGCCAGGTCGTCACGCCCGAAGACCTGGATCGCATGATCGCGCGGTGCGACGAATGGCACGGGATGAAAGAGGAGGAGCTGCCGCCGCCGCTCTGTTCCTATGAGGATCCCGGTGACCATCCGACGGCCGCGCGGGCCATTCTCCACGCCGAGTACGCCGACCCGGTCTTCGACCGGCTTGTTCTGAACCTTCCGATCATGCGCCTCGTGCTTGCCCTGACGAGGGAACGGCCCCAGCATCTGCTGTCGGCCCTCACGGTGAATAAGCCGGACAGCGACGAGATCACGCTGCACAACGGCGCCTCCGGGGCGTGGAGGAACCCGGCCAACGACTACCAGGCCGCGGACGGCGAAGTGTTCGCCACCTTCATCAATGCGGCCATTTCCCTGGTGGACGTGCCCGAAGGAGCCGGGTTCGTGTGCATACCCGGCAGCCACAAGACCTATTTCGAACGGCCGGAACACATCGACATCCGCTCCGGCCCGCCGACGGTCGTCAACGTGCCCGTCAACGCGGGGGACGCCGTCATCTTTACCGAAGCGCTCTGCCACGGCGCGCTGCCCTGGCCCTTGCGCGACACGCCGCGGCGCACCATGTTTCAAAGGTACTGCACGTCCTACGCGTCCTGGACGCCCGGTGCGGGTCCCATCGAGGCGCACCGGCACCTGCTGTCTGAAGGCGTTTGCGAATTGAAACGCCAGGGCGGATTCCAGGGACCGAAGGACATCGTCGAACGCCTGCTGGACGAAATGAAAGCCTGGGAGGCGGCCGGTCGGCCGGCGGGATGGGAAAGCCGGCTTCAGCAGACTACAGGGAGACCTGCATGAAGATCACCGACCTGAAATGCGCCGTAATCGGACAGAACCCCGTGGTTCGGATCACCACGGACGAGGGGATCCATGGGCTGGGGCAGATCGAAAACTCCAAGCCCTACATGAAACCCCATGTCCTGTTCTACCGTGACCACATCATCGGCCAGGATCCCACGGACGTGAACCGCGTCGTCTCGAGCATTCGGCGGCTGGGCAGCTTCAAGCCCTGGGGCAGCGCGGTAAGCGCCATCGAGATGGCCCTGTGGGATATCGCGGGCAAGGCATTCGGACTGCCGGTGTACAAGCTGCTCGGTGGCAAGATGCGGGACCGGGTACGGGTGTACAACGGCGCCGCGCGGTTTCCCATGCAGGGCGCTACCGTGGAGGACTACGCAGAGGACATGGCCCGGATGAAGGCGGCGCCCGAGGGGTTCACCATCATCAAGCAGGGCATCAGTTTCCACAGCCAGATGCCGTCGCGGGTCCCCGACTTCTTCTATGGCGACCTGCAGCAGCACGGCTTTCACGGCAATAGGGGGCCGCTCACCGAGAAGGGCCTGAAGCACCTGGTGGCCTGCATAGAGGCCATGAAGTCGGTCCTCGGCGATGAAGTCGGCCTGGCCCTCGACTGCGGCCCCGGCATGCTCGTACCGGACGCCCTGCGCCTGGCGAAAGCCGTGGAACACCTGCACATCATGTGGCTGGAAGACATGATCACCGGCGACTATACGCCCTTCGTCCTCGCCGACCTCTACCGGGAGGTGAATTCGAGGACGTCCACGCCGATTCACACGGGGGAACAGATCTATCTGCGAGAGAACTTCGTCGATCTCATCGAGAAGCGCGCCGTGGACGTGGTGGGCCCCGATCCGGCCGACGTGGGCGGAATCGCGGAACTGAAGTGGATCGCGGAATACGCCGACCTCCACGGCGTGCTCATGGCGCCCCACGGGGTCATAGACGGCCTGATCGGCCTGGCCGCCCTGGTGCACGCCTCGGCCGCCATGCCGCCCAACTACATCGCCTTCGAATACCCCGTCGGCAACCCGTCCTGGTGGTACGACATCGTGGAGGGCTTGCCGGAAACGATCGTGAAAGACGGCTTCATCGACGTGTGGGACAGCCCTGGACTGGGGGTCGACCTGGTGCCGGACAGGGCGCTGCCCTACCTCAAGGAAGAAGACCAGGGCTTTTTTGACTAGTACGTCGTGGATCGCCGGAGCGGCCCATGTATGTGCACCATCTGAAAGTCAGAAACTGGCGGAATTTCCCGCGGATCAGCGTCGATCTGCAGAAGCGGCAGTTCGTGGTCGGCCCCAATGCGTCCGGGAAGTCCAACCTGATGGACGTGTTCCGGTTTCTCCGGGATATCTCCAAGGAGGAGGGCGGCGGACTTCAGAAGGCGGTCGCGGACCGGGGCGGCATGACCAAGATCCGGAATCTCGCCGCGCGCAGGGATCCGGATATCGCCATAGAGGTGCGGTTCTGCGACCCGGTGAACGGGCGTGAGACCTGGCGTTATGAACTCGGACTGAAGCAGCAGGCCCGGGGGAACCGCCATACGCTGATCACCTATGAACGAGTGAGCAGAGACGAGACCGTCATACTCGACCGGCCGAACGAGGAGGACCGGGAAGACATCGTACGGCTTACCCAGACCTACCTGGAACAGATCACCGCCAACCGTGCGTTCCGGGAGATTGCCCGGTACTTTCAGGCCATCACCTATCATCACCTGGTCCCTCCGCTGCTCCGCCACGCGGACCAGATCGGCGGCCGGACGCTCGAGGGCGACCCCTACGGGCAGGACTTCCTGGACCGCATCGCCCGGGAACACGACCGGACTCGAAGGGCCCGCCTGTCCCGGATCGAGGCGGTGCTCAAGGCGGCCGTGCCGCGGCTCGAGCAGCTCGAGTTCATACGGGACGCTGAGACCGGACGCCCCCATCTCCAGGCGCTGTACGCCCACTGGCGGCCCAGGGCGGGTATCCAGCGGGAGGACCAGTTCTCCGACGGGACATTGCGGCTCATCGGCATGTTGTGGGCGCTGCTCGATGGGGATTCCCTGCTGTTTCTGGAGGAACCAGAGCTCTGCCTGCACCCGGGCATCGTGAACCGGCTTGCCGCCCTCATCCAGCGCATGCAGCGAAACACCGGCCGTCAGGTGTTGGTCAGTACGCATAGCGCGGCGCTGTTGTCCGACCCCGATATCGAACCGGAGGAAGTCCTGATGCTGAAACCCGTCCACGAAGGGTCGGAAGCGGAAGTAGCCGGTGACGTGACGGACGCGCTGCTCCTCCTGGACCGCGACGTCGACGAAGAAAGCGCGCCCCGGGAAAGAACCCTCGAGAAAGACCCGAATCAGTTGAGCCTGTTCGAATGAAGGGACCGGTTCAGGTGCGCCCCTCGAACGACACCGGAATCCCGGCACGGAACTTCGCGCGGCATCTCGCCTCGAACCGCTATCCGGGGCGGGGGCTGATCATCGGCCGGTCGGCCGGCGGCGACGCCTGGTTCCTGCTCTACTGGATCATGGGCCGTAGCGACAGCAGCCGGAACCGGCGGTTCGCGATCGAGGGGCCGGTGCTCCGTACGGAACCGGTCGATCCCACGAGGCTGGTCGCGCCGGAACTGATCATCTATCCGGCCATGCTCGAACTCCCGGGGATCTACATCGTTGCCAACGGCGACCAGTCGCGGACGATTTACGAAGGGCTGCGCGGCGGCGGGACCTTCGAGACCGCCCTGGCCACCCGGGAACGGGAGCCCGACGCGCCGAACTACACGCCCCGGATCAGCGGCATGCTGGACCTGAACGGACCGCCCGTCCTTTCCCTGAGCGTACTTCGGGCGAATCCGGCCGACCCCGCCCGTACCGACCGGCTGATGTACCGCCCGGACCCCCCTCCGCCCGGACTGGGACTGTGCCTGACGACCTACATGGGCGACGGCGATCCCCTGCCGGCGTTTTCAGGCGATCCCCTGCCCATGCCCATGGAAGGCGGGGCGGAAGAGGTCATGGGGACGTACTGGGAAGCACTCGACGAAGAAAACCGGGTGGCCATCGCCCTGAAATGGGTGACGCGGGACGGAAGCAGCGAACTCATGGCCATCAACCGGTTCTAGTCCAATTCAATTAGAGGTGACGTTTAATGCGGATGGTTAACGGCATTACGGTGTTATGGATGGCCGCGTGCCTGATCGCGGGCTGTGGTGAGTCCGCCCCTACCCGCGACGTGTGGGAAGAAGCCCTTTCCGCGAAGCACACCGGGCTGGCCTACCTGTACCGGAACGACCTGGAAGGCGCGGCAGGTTCCTTCGAATCGGTGACCCGGCTGGTTCCTCGCGAGCCGCTCGGTCACGCGAACCGGGCCCTGGCGCTGCTGAAACTTCGAGACTACGAGCAGGCTGCCGCATCCGTCGACCGGGCCGTGGATCTTGCCCCGGAAGACGGTGAAGTCCTTTCCATCAAATCCGATATCGTGGCGGCACGTGGAGACCGCGAAACCGCCCTGGGCCTGCTGGCCCACGCCGTAGGACACAACGCGTCCAACGTGGTGCTCCGGTACAAGTATCTCACCGAGATGAGAAGGCTGCGGGGACCGGATCTCCAGGCGGAGGATGCCCTGGCCGAACTGCAGGCCATGCTAGAATATGAACCGGACAACCTGGCCGTGCTCGTCGAGTTGAACGCCATCCTGGTCCGGCTGGGACGGTCGCTGGAAGCATCGGCCGGGTACCGGCGGATGTCCGGGTTGCTCGAGCCCGTTCCCGAAGACATTCAGACCTGGCTGGACCGGACGCTGGACGCCTTGAATCGCGGGGATGGGCCGGAAGCCGAATCCAGCGCGGGTATCCTGGGCAACCTGCTGGTGGTGGACCCGGCCTACCGGGCATCGCGGGACCGCCTGGGGGATCCTTCGCAACAGTCGCCCCCGCTCTACGATTTCCGCACGGCGCCGCCCGACCTGGCGGCAGTGGCCGCGGATTCCCTGGTCGATATGGCGTTCGTGGATGCGGGCGATGAATGGATTGACGGTCTCCTGCCTGAAGCGGAGCGATGGACGGACCTGGCACTGGCGGACGTGGACGGGGACGGGCGGCTGGACCTCGCGCTGGCGGGTCGGCAAGGGCTGGCCGTCCTGCGCAACGCCGTGGACGGCCGGGAGACCGTTTTGAGTCCCTGGCCGGGCATGGAAGATCCGATACCCGTAGATGCGGTCTTTCGACTGGTCGCGGGAGACTTCGACAATGACGGCGATATGGACTTCTTCAACGCCGGTTCGTTGCCTCCACAGGTGTACCTCAACGAAGGGGACGGGACTTTCGGCCTGGCGCAGTCCCTGGGCCCGGGGGAAAATCCGGGGTTCTTCACTTCTGTTTCCCAGGTGGATTTCGACCACGACGGGGACCTGGACGTGCTGGCGTCCAACAGAGCTGCGCTTCGGTTCTACCGGCATACGGATGGAGGGATTTTCGAAGAGGCCACCTCCGCCACGGGTTTTCTCGAATCGGCGTCCGGCATTCCCGGCTTGAATGCTGAAGTCGCTTCCGCAGATGGTGTTTCCGCTGAAGGTGCTTCCGCCGTGCGTCCCGTCCAGCCGCTGGCCTGGGGCGATTTCGACCTGGACGGTGCCGTGGATGTCGTCGCGCTGTTCGAAGACGGCGCGCACCGGTTCTACCGTAACCTGCGGCAGGGCAGGTGGGTGGACTGGACGGAACGATTCGGCGGAATCCGGTGGGGCGGAGCGAAGACGGTCGCCGCGGCCGACTTCAATAACGACGGTGCGCTGGACCTCTTCATGGCGGGGACCGCCGCCGACGGCTGCCGGCTGTTGTGGAACGACAATGGGCGTCGTTTCGACGGAGAGGACACGTCCCCGGTTTTCGGCGACGCGTGTAGCGGCCTCGATGTCGCCGCCGTCCGGCCCTTCGATTTCGACAATGACGGATTCATCGATCTCGCGCTCGCCGGCGCTTCGGCGCCGGGCCTGTCCGGACTCAGGCTGGTCAGGAACCTGGGCAACGGTGCATTTGAAGAACGGACCGACCTGCTCCGCGGATTGCCCGAGATCGTCGAAGACGTAGAAACCGGCGACCTGGACGATGACGGCGACCTGGATCTCGCAGTGCTCTCCGAGGGCCGTCCCCTGGTGCTGCGGAACGACGGCGGAAACGCGAACGGCTGGCTCAAGATACAACTCGCCGCGGCCCTTGAAGGAAGCGGGAAGAACAATTTCTATGGGATAGGGTCGACCATAGAGGTAAACGCCGGAACGCACTACCAGTCTCTGCTGGTCGACGCGTCCGTCACCCATGTCGGTCTCGGCAGCCGGGAACAGGCCGATGTAATCCGGGTCGTCTGGAGCAACGGCGTCCCCCAGAACCGGATCGATCCGGAATCCCGCACGCTCATCGTCGAACCGCAGCGGCTCAAGGGATCGTGCCCGTCGCTGTACACCTGGAACGGCGATCGGTTCGTTTTCGTCACCCACCTGATGACGCGGAGCGCCATCGGCGCCCTGACGGAGACCGGCGCGCCGGCCTGGCCGGACGCGGCCAACGACTTCGTGAAGATCCGGGGCGACCAGTTGCGGATGCGGGACGGGAAGTTCGAGGTCCGGGTCGTGGAGGAACTCTGGGACGCCGTGTACATGGATAAAATGGAACTGCTGGTCGTCGACCACCCGGCGGAGACGGACATCTTCGTGGATGAGAAGTACCTTCCGCCGCCCTACCCGGATCTCGAGATCCATACGGTGACGGACCCGCGCCTTCCCGTGGCGGCCCGCGACCACCACGGTAACGACATCCTGCCCGCCCTCGCCGCCCGGGACAGCCTGTACGTCGGTGATTACAGGCTTGGCGACTTCCAGGGCGTCCCCGAAATGCATTCCATCACGCTGGACCTGGGCGATTTGAAGGGTGCGGAACGGATCCACCTTTACCTCGGCGGCTGGATCATGCCGGTCGAGCCCAGTTCGAACCTGGCCCTGTCCCAGCGCGAAAACGGCGTCGTGGTCCCGCCGTACCTGGAGACGCCGGACGCCGACGGACAGTGGCGGACCGTCATCCCCTATACCGGCTTTCCATCGGGGGAACACAAGACCGTTTTCATCGATCTGACGGACAAGTTCGCTGCCGATGATTACCGGGTAAGGCTCACCACGAACCTGGAGTTGTACTGGAGCGAGGCCTTTTTCACCGTCGACGAATCCGTGCAGGCCGAACGGCGCATTATCCGGCTATCCCCCGAAACCGCGGATCTGCACTACCGCGGTTACTCCCGGGAGTACCGTACCGCGCCCTATGGCCCGTTTATCCGGGACTACCAGACGCTGAGCGGAGAACCCCAGTGGCTGCCTTTCGAGGGCTACCGGACGCGTTACGGCGACGTGACGCCGCTGCTCGCGGCCTCCGACAACCGATATGTCATCTACAGTTCGGGGGAGGAAATCACGGTGACCTTCGATGCGGCGGACTTGCCCGAACCGCCGCCCGGCTGGACGAGAGACTTCGTGTTGCATACCGACGGCTGGCTCAAGGAGGGCGACCTGAACACGGCGACCGCGGCCACGATCGAACCGCTGCCTTTTCACGGGATGGCCGGCTACCCTTACGGTCCGGATTCCCGTTACCCCGACGAAGCGGAACTTCGAGCGTACCGAAGCGCCTACAACTCGCGCTGGGTCTCCCAGGAGGCCTTCCGGGAAGCGCTTCGGCTGCATGGACCGGGCCGCTGACGCGCCTTCCGGACGCTGATCACGCATCGGGCCGCTGACGCGCCTTCCGGACGCTGATCACGCATCGGGCCGCTGACGCGCCTTCCGGACGGTACGGTCCCCTCAGGAACCCGGTACCAGCGCCACCTTGATCAGGTCGCCCGGGTCGCCCACCAGTTTCGCGAAAATGCCCGGTCCCTGCTCCAGGTCCCTTTGGACGACCATGGAGGCGACGTCGATCCTGCCCGTGGAGATGAGTTCGAGGGAATAGGCGAAGTCCACGCTCGTATAGGCGTATGAACCGCGCACGACCAGTTCCCTGTTGACCATGGACACGCCGTCTATGGCCATGGGCGCTTCGGCACCTAGGCCCAGCAGTACGGCCTCGCCGCCCTGCCGCAGCATCCGCACGGCCTGTTCCTGCGTGGCCGTGTGGCCCACCGCTTCGACCGCCAGGTCCACCCCTTGACCGTCCGTCATGTCGAGCACGGCTTCCACCGGACCGTCCGGGTCGTCCGCCCGGACCTCGATGGCGTGAGTCGCGCCCATTGAGGTGGCCAGCGCCAGGCGCGAGGGCACCCTGTCCGTCACCGCGATGCGGGTCGCCCCGATGTGCCGGGCCACCTGCAGGGCGAGAAGCCCCTGGGTACCCGCGCCGATGACGGCCACGCTCCGGATGAACCCGTGCAGGCTCCGGTCGAAGATATGCAGCGCGTTCGAAAGGGATTCGACCATGCTGCCCTCGAGGTCGCCCACGTGGTCCGGCAGCTTGAAGCAGGACGCCGCCGGCACGGAAACGTAGTTGGCGAAGGCCCCGGGATGTTCGATGCCGATGACCGTTCGATGGGGGCATATGCTGGTGCGCCCCCGGAGGCACTCGTCGCACCGCCCGCAGGAAAGGATCGGGTTGATCGTGACCCGGTCGCCAATGGACAGGCCTTCCGCACCGCGGTCCAGGTCCACCACTTCGCCGGTGAATTCGTGTCCCATGATCAACGGCGGGACCCGCTTCGCGCTCTTGCCCAGAAAACCGTGCAGATCCGAACCGCATATGCTCGCCGCGCCGACCTTCAGCACGGCGTGGCCAGGCGTGACCCGTGGTTCTTCAACCTCCTGCATTTCCATCTGACGCGTTCCCAGGTACATCAGTGCCCGCATGCCTTCCTCCTTTAGTACGGCCGGTGTGTTTCAGCATCCTCAGTATCGGTCAGAAATCCCTGAACATGATCACGGGATCGATGGTGTCCACGTCGGCGAACAACATCGCCAGCCGGTCCAGGCCGAAGGCGATGCCGCCCGATGGAGGCATCCCGTATTCGAGGGCCGCCAGCAGCGCTTCGTCCACCCCGCCGTCGTAGCGATTCGGACCATCCTTCGCTCGCGTTTTTTCCAGGTCCGCCTCGAACCTGGCGCGCTGTTCCACCGGATCGTTCAGCTCCGTGAAGGCATTGGCCAGTTCCAGCCCGCCCATGTACAGTTCGAATCTTTCCACGTACCGGGGGTTGCTCGGAACCCGGCGCGCCAGCGAGGGTAGCCGGGTGGGATACTCGGTCAGAAATACCGGCCGGTCCGCGGGCAGCGCGGGTTCCACGGCCGTCAGGAAAACGCGATGGAAAAGGTCGTCCCAGTCATCGTCTTCCCGTACCTCGTAACCCCTGGCCCGGACCGCGGACGCGAACGCCTCCAGGTCGTCGCAGGCGTCCAGGTCGATCCCCGACCGGTCCAGGAAGCAGTCCCGCACCCTGTACCTCGGCCATGGAGGCCGGAGGTCGATCGTGGTCCCCCGGTAGGTCAGTTCACACGCATGGTTGAGCGTCTCGGCCAGCGAGGTCACGTAATCCTCCGTGGTGGCCATGACCGTCTCGTAGTCGGCGTAGGCCTCGTACCACTCCAGTCCGGTAAACTCGGGATGGTGGGTGTCGAACCGTTCCCCGTTGCGGTAGAACCGGCAGATCTGGTAAACCCGCTCGCAACCCGCAGCCAGCAGGCGTTTCATGTAGTGTTCGGGCGAGGTCTGCAGGTACAGGTTCCGCGTTCCGCCGTCGCCGCCCACGTATTCCGTTCGAAAGGAATTGAGGGCCGGCGTCAGATCCGGGACGGTCATTAGCGTCGGCGTGTCCACGGCGATGAAGCCACGGGATTCGAAGTAGGAACGGGTCCCGGCCAGGAGACGCGCCCGGATGCGCACGGCGCTGGCCGCTTCCGGTTCAGGCGCGCCGCGCAGGCAGGGCGCCAGGAGCCTGAGGCCGGTAACGGCATACGCATCTTTCTCCCAGGTTCCCGCGCATTCCACGAGGTCGCCGGCGCGGACCCGTGTAAGCATGCCGGACAGACCCGGATCGTCCAGGACGAGGTCGACGGTGCCTGTCCAGTCCTCGAGCGCGCCGCTCCCGACCCGTGAATCCAGCCGGACCAGTCGGCCGGCGATGACGGTTGCGTTTCCGGCGATTCCGGATTCCCGCGCCTGCAGCACCGTGTGCGTCCTGCCGGATCGGGCGGGATAAGGTTCAATACCGTGGCTTTGCAGGCGTTCGATACGCGTCATGGCCGGTTCTCGCGGACTGGTTTTCGGACAAGCTCGTGGTAAACATTAACGGTCGATATCATCAAAAGCAAGCATCAGTTTGTCCTTGATTTGCGTCCCCCGGATCATTACCATGGAGGGGATGGAAACGTACTTCAGGACCCTGGCGCGCTCTGCGCGTCTCCGGCCGAAATTTACGCCCGCAATGATCACCGCCGGCCCGTTTCAATGACCGCAATCCGACTTTGGACACCACGTCTGTTCCTGCTGGGCTTCCTGCTGGGTGCCGCATGCGGGACGACCCCCGCGCCCGGTGACACAGCTCCTGAATCCGATCCCGTCCTGTCGGGCATCCAGTTGCCGGAAGGCTTCCGGGTCTCCGTTTACGCCCGCGGTGTCCGCAACGCGCGGGCCATGGCGATGGGCCCCGGCGGTACCCTGTTCGTGGGTTCCCGGCGCGCCGGGAACGTGTACGCCGTCAGGGACATAGACGGTGATTTCGTCGCCGACGAGGTGCTGACCCTCGACAGCGGTCTCAAGATGCCGAGCGGCATCGCTTTCCGGGACGGCGCGCTTTTCGTCGCCGATATCAACGTGGTGCTCCGTTACGACGACATCGAAAACAGGCTGTACGATCCCCCTGAACCGGTCGTGATCAGCCGGGGTTTCCCGACCGACCGTCATCACGGCTGGAAGTTCATCCGGTTCGGGCCCGACGGCAAGCTATACGTTCCCGTGGGGGCTCCGTGCAACATCTGCGAACGCAGAGATCCGCGTTATGCGACCATCATGCGCATGAACCCGGACGGCACGGACCTTGAAGTCTACGTGAGCGGCGTGCGCAATACCGTGGGCTTCGACTGGCATCCGGACACGGGCGAACTGTGGTTCACCGACAACGGGCGGGACCTCATGGGCAACGACATCCCGCCGGACGAGCTGAACCGCGTGACCGAAGCCGGACAGCATTTCGGCTTCCCGTATCACCACGGCACGGACATACCGGATCCCGAATTCGGCGGAAGGCGTTCACTGGAGTCCCTGGTGCCTCCCGTGCAGGACCTCGGTCCGCACGTGGCCGCGGTGGGCATGCGATTCTACACCGGCGACATGTTCCCGCCCGCGTACCGAAAACAGGTATTCATCGCGGAACACGGGTCCTGGAACCGGGACGATCGGATCGGGTACCGGATCACCCTGGTGCGCCTGGACGGCAACGAGGCCGTGAGTTACGAGGATTTCGCCGCGGGCTGGCTCGTGGACGAGGAGTACTCGGGGCGCCCGGCCGACGTGGAGGTCCTGCCGGACGGATCCCTGCTCGTTTCTGATGATTACGCCGGGGTGATCTACCGGATCACGTACGGGGAATAAACGTAGGTAACACCGGGGACGCATGGCTGATCAGATCAAGGTGTTGCCCGAGAAGCTGGCGAACATGATCGCCGCGGGTGAGGTGATCGAACGCCCCGCGTCGGTCGTGAAGGAGCTGGTCGAGAACGCGATCGATGCCGGCGGCGAGCGCATTTCCGTGGAGATCAAGTCGGGCGGAAAGCAGCTTATCCGCGTCATGGACGACGGCGGAGGCATGTCCAGGGAGGACGCGGTACTGGCCTTCGAGCGGCATGCGACCAGCAAGATCGCCGGCGAAGACGACCTCTACCGCATCGGTACCTTCGGTTTTCGGGGAGAGGCGCTGGCCAGCATCTCCTCCGTGGCCCGGGTGGACCTGACGACGAACACGCAGGGAGAAGCGGCCGGGACCCGCGTCCGCATCGAAGGGGGTTCGGCGCCTAAGGTTACGGACGCCGGACGGGCAGCGGGTACGACGGTCGCCGTATCGCAGTTGTTCTACAACGTGCCCGCCCGCCGGAAGTTCCTGAGGACGACGGGTACGGAAACGCGCCATGTCGTTTCCGTGGTTTCCTCCATCGCCATGGCCTATCCCGGGATCGCCTTTACGCTGACGGTCGACGGCCGGGATACCCTGACCCTGCCCGCCGTGTCCAACTCCTATACCCGGGCGCAGGCCGTCATGGGCAACACGCTCATGAACCAGATGATCCCGGTCACGTTCGACGACGACCTCGTCAAGATACACGGGTTCATCAGCCGGCCCGACGCCGCCAGGGTTTCCCGTACCCACCAGCATCTGTACATCAACCTCAGGCCGGTCTCCAGCCGCGCCCTGAACCGCGCCGTGTTCGAAGGATATGGCTCGATCCTTCCCAAAGAACGGTATCCCGTATCCATCGTTTTCCTGAACATCGATTTCGACCAGGTGGACGTCAATGTCCATCCCGCGAAGCGAGAGGTCCGGTTCTCCGACGAGTCCAGGATATATGAGCGGCTCCTGCGGGCCATTCGGCTGGCGCTCCAGAACTCGGACGTGGTACCCGTTTTCGAAACGGACACACCGGACATCTCCGGCATGGCGCCGGCCGCGGCGCCCGGTGCCGTGCATACGCCCGACCCCGATCCCGGCACGGCGCGCCGGACCCAGATAGACCTGTTCGGTCCCGTGCGCGGCAACGGCGGAGATCCTTCGGGCGAGTGGACCTACACCCCGGCGGATGCGGAGCCCGGGGCGCGCGACGAAGGCGGAACGGGAACGGTCAGGGAGCACGCCGATGCGGAAATGGTATCGCTCTGGCAACTGCACAACGCCTACATACTGGCCCAGGTTAAAGGCGGTTTCATGCTCATCGACCAGCACGCCGCCCACGAACGCGTGTTGTTCGAACGGGCGCTGAAGACGATGGACCACGAATCCGCCCCCTCCCGGCAGTTGCTCTTTCCGGTTACCCTCGATCTCATGGTGCCTCAAATCGCGCTGGTCCGGGAACACTTCGATCACTTCGCCCGTCTGGGGTTCAATGTGAAACTCTTCGGCGAGCAGACCGTGGTCGTCGACGCCGTGCCCTGCATGGCAAGCAACCAGGATGTAGACACACTGTTTCACCGGATGATTGAAAATCTGCAGGAGTCGCCGGAAAAGAACCTCAAGAAGGAAGAACGTATCGCCCTTACTTTCTCCGGCCACGCCGGAATCAGGAAGGGAGACCCGTTGTCCCAGCAGGAGATGAACGGGCTCGTCAACGATCTGTTCGCCACGGAAATGCCCTACGTGACCCCCCGCGGTCGCCCCACCGTGGTCCGCATGCCGCTCGAGGAGATCGAACGCAGATTCAGCAGGTCCCCGTAGGATGCTTCTGGCGAGCTGAGCCTCGGCATGTGGCTCATCAGGCACAGCAATTCTGCTCGCCGTAATTCCAGCTATTGCCCCGCCTTAACGCTCTTCGCACGTTTGCGTCATCCCTCCCGGAACGCACTGGCCGGTTGTTCGTCGTGCGACAAACTATCAATTGGAAAATATCGCACCGATGTCATATATCGATCCAAAAATCTATTGTTTAATCAGAATTGTTACACTTAAGTATATTTCACCATTCCTATGCCGGGCAGGTAAATGGTCACCATGGCAGGTAGCCTCAACCCGACACGTATTTCACTATTGGGAATCGAAATCCGGTTTTGACCATCGAGGTGTGTGCGCTATGCCTTTGCCGATTATCCTCGCCCACGGTATCGTGCCCTTCGACGCGCTCTACAGACCGCTCCTCCAGGGGGGGCTGCGCCGATTACTGCGCCAGCCCGACAAGTACGACTACTTCAGCGGGATCGCCGGCCATCTCGAAAACCACGGCTACGCCGTCTTTGCCCCCCGTGTGCCCTTCGCCGCCCAGGTCGATAAGCGGGCCCAGGCACTGAAGCGCCGCGTCGAAGTCATTCTCCAAAGCACTGGAGCCGACCGGGTTCACATCATCGCTCACAGCATGGGCGGTCTCGACGCCCGCCACATGATCGTCGATTACGACATGGCCGAACGCGTCGCGACGCTGACAACCGTCGGCACTCCGCACCTCGGATCTTCCTTCGCTGATTTCGGTCTCGCCAAAGTGGACTGGCTGATCGGCTTCACCGGTGCATTCGGCTTCAATCTCAAAGGCTTCCGCGACCTCAGTACCAAAGCTACCGCTGCTTTCAACGAGCGTGCGCTGGACGCCGAGGCGCGGAACCCTGTCCGCTATGCCACCTACGCCGCCCACCAAAACTATGCGCGGATATTCACCCCGCTGAAGCTACCCTGGAGAGTCATCGCCGGGCGCGAAGGAGACAACGATGGACTGGTGTCTGTGACCTCGGCTGCCTGGACAGACAAGCTGGGTTCGAAGACGGTGCATCAGGAAGCCTTTCCCGTCCCCGCCGACCACCTCAACGAACTGGCCTGGTGGGATCCGTGCGAGTTGCGTGCTCCCCGGCAGGCGCGCAAGCCTTACAAGAACAAAGTACGCGACGCCTACCTCAAAATGGTTCGTGACGCCGAGCAGGACGGCTGATCTGTCTTGAATGGATGTCGCCCCCGCGTCGTATCCCACCCCGCTTCCCCGAACTTGACACGGCATCATCCACTCCATACTTTGATGGAGTTCGACAAGGTAGATACCGTGTATCCCGGATCATGCAAAAGGTACGCATGGTCCCGGCAGGATCCGGGCCGCACGCCGGCCGTTCGTGCGGCGGATTCATGGGGTTTTTGCATGGGCGAAACACGGCAGGACGGGGCTGAAAGCGGCGTGACGCTGGAACTTACGATCCCGAGCAATCCCGATTTGACCGCGGAGGTGGACCGCCGCATAGAGGAGCTGACCACGCGGACCGGCTTCGACCAGGGAACGCGCGGCGACATCATGATCGCCGTGAATGAAGCCGTCAAGAACGCGATTCTGCATGGAAACCGGTGCGACGAGTCCAAGCAGGTCGTCATCTCCTGCAAATGCAGTTCATCGTTGTTCCGTATACATATTTGCGACTGCGGCGGTGGTTTCGATCCCGATGCGCTGCCGGACCCGCGAAACCCGGACAACCTGCTCAAGGAAAACGGCCGGGGCATCCTGATGATCAAGGCCCTCATGGACGAGGTCGAGTTCGATATCACGGAGCACGGCACCAGCGTGACCCTGATCAAGTACGGCCACTGAGGAGCTTCCATGCAAATCGTCGAACTGCGCAGCGACACCATGACCCGGCCGACGCCGGCCATGCGACGTGCCATGGCGAACGCCGAGGTCGGCGACGACTGTTTTGGTGAAGACCCGTCGGTCAACCGGCTCGAAGAAGCTATGGCCGCCCTGCTCGGCAAGGAAGCCGGCCTCTTCGTCACGAGCGGCACGCAGGGCAACCAGCTTGCCGTCCGGTCGCAGACCCATCACGGGAACGACGTCATCGCGGAAAGGTACTGCCACATTTTCAACGCGGAAGCCGGCGCACTCGGCGCACTGTCCGGCGTGCAGGTCCGCCTGTTGACGGGAGAACGGGGCGTTTTCACACCGGCGCAGATGGAGGAAGTGATCCAGCGGGGTGACAACGTGCATTACGGCAGGACGGCGCTGGTCGCCGTGGAGAACACTCACAACAAGTCCGCCGGATACCCATGGCCCGTGGATGCACTGTCCCGGGTCAGCGAATGCGCGCGGTCAAACAACCTGCGCGTCCACATGGACGGCGCCCGGCTGTTCAATGCCTGCGCCGCGACGGGCCTGACCGCGCAGACCTATACGCGGTACGTCGATACCGTTTCCGTGTGCCTGTCCAAGGGCCTGGGCGCGCCGGTCGGCAGCGTGCTCGCCGGGGACCAGGCCACGATTGACGCGGCGCGCTACTACCGGAAGATGCTCGGCGGCGGGATGCGCCAGGCGGGCGTCCTGGCGGCCGCCGGTCTTTACGCCATGGAGCACAACATCTCCCGGCTGCACGAGGACCACGGCCATGCCACCCGGCTGGCCGTGGCGCTCGCCGGCCTGGAGAACGTCGAGATCGACCTGGACGAGATCCACAGCAATATGATCTTCTTCCGCCTGCGCAACGGCCTGGATCCCTTCGAGGCCGTCGATCGCCTGTCGGAGGAAGGTGTCCGGATGCTGGCCATGAAACCCGGCGTCATCCGTGCCGTTACCCACCTGGACGTAAACGGCGAACAGATCGACCGGGCCATCGAAGTCTGCAGGAAGGTGCTGAACAAACCGACCTCCGCTTCCTGACCCGCCATGGCCGCTATCCTTCAACTCCATCCAGAACACCCCCAGAAACGGCACGTCGACCGGGTCGTCGAAGCGCTCCACCGGGGTGGCGTGATCGTATATCCGACTGACACGGTCTACGGCCTGGGCTGCGATATCTTCAACCGCAAGGCCATCAACCGGATCTACCAGATCAAGCAGGCCCCCGCCGGGAAGCCGCTCAGTTTCGTCTGTTCGGATTTGAAGGATCTCGCCAAGTACGCGAAGAACATCTCCAACGCGGCCTATCGCATGATGAAGCGCCTTCTCCCCGGCCCCTATACCTTCATACTGGAGGCTTCGAGAGACGTGCCGAAGTTCATGATCGGCAAGCGGCGTACGGTAGGGATCCGTGTGCCGGACAACCGGATATGCCTCGAAATCGTACAGGCGCTGGGCCGGCCCGTGCTGAGTACCAGCGTCGCGCCTTCCGGCATCGCGGCTTCAGCCAATGGAAACGACCTGAATGACGCCGATTCCATCGCAGCCCGGTACGGCAAGGTCGTGGATGTCATCGTGGACGGCGGGGTCATTGTCCCGGAACCGTCGACGGTGGTCGATCTGACCGGCGAGGAGCCCGAGATTTTGCGGGCGAGCGCCGGCGAAGCCGACCTGTACTGAACTGGAACCGCTAACCGGTCATGCAATCCGTGCGGCCGGACCTCGGAACACTTCCTCCGCGGATCAAAAAGAGTAGGTCATCTCGAAGGCGAAATTGACCATCGACTTTTCCAAATCACCGGAACTAATATCCCCGAAGATCTCACGATCGGAGAAATCCCGGCGGAGTTCCATGAGGAACCCCAGGCCGTCGGTCAGCGCGAACGTCGGTGCTATGGTAAGGGCCTGTTGGGTTGTTCCTCTACTTTTCGCTGTGCCGCCCTCTCGTAATACAAAGGTGTTGCTGGTGTTGAAGTAGTCGTACCTGCCCGTTAACCCCATGAGGTCGGTGAGTCTGTAGTGCGCCATGACCATGTAGCCGTTCCAGTTGATTCCCTGGCCAAACTGATCCCTTACTCTTTTACCGTTGTTGTACTCCCCTCCGATGATGAGTCTCGGGGTCGGCGTCAGGGTAAGATCGATGTCGTATACGGTCAGATTGGTGACCAGTACATCGACGGATTTATAGATCGGATCCACGTTGTCGCCGCGCATCGTCGAGAAGCCGATCCCGCCCAAATCCTTGTAGCTGTAACCGAGTCTGCCGCCGATCATCTTGTTGGTATTTGTGTCGACGTTCTGGTCCCATCCGTTCGTAAGGTGGACCACCACGTCGATACCTCCTCCCAGGTCCATGGACAGCATGGCGCCGGTCAGATTGGTGGGCAGTCCAATTCTGAAGACCAGCGAGTGGGAATACTGGTACATGTCCGGGGCGTCCAGGAGCTCGAACCCGATGGGCGCGTTGAACTTGCCGAAGGTCAGGTTCGGGTAGTTCCCTTCCCCGCGACCCAGGCCGAGATCCAGGGTGACGTAACCTTGCTCCGCGTCGAGGGTGAACCCGCCTTCGCCGTCGCTTACCCACTCCAGGTCCGCACGCAACGAGCCGATATCGCCCAGGTTCCTCGACAGATCGATCTCGACCTGGTCGAGGCCGAAGGTATTTGAATCATCGAGGTCGGTGTAGGTGTAGCTGGCGTCCACGAACCCCGAGATTTCGACCAGGCCGGAAACGGGCGAGTCTCCACCTGGGTCCGTGCCGCCCCCGCCGTTCTCCTGTGCGAAGGCCGGGAAGGCCGCGAGCGTCAGGACCGTCAGCCAGGCAGGAAATCTGCGCAGTACAGCAGTACACATTTTGACACTCCGATGGTGTGATGGTGGATCTGGCGGAAATGTTTCGACGTACCTGTTAAATGCAAATTAACTGCAAACAACGTGCCAGATTTCGAATCACCCTCGGGCGCGCACGACATCCTGCCCGAAACCCCTTGGGACTCCGGGTGAATCAAGTCCATGGGTCGTTTTTAGCCACCTGTATGGGGTCGTTCCGGACGACACGTAACACGAAGTAAATTTCATCTCAGAACGAGTAGGTCATCTCGAAGGCGAAATTGACCATCGACTTTTCCATATCACCGGATTCGGGATCCCCGAAGATCGCATCGTCGGAAAAATCCCGGCGGAGTTCCATAAGAAACCCCAGTCCGTCGGTCAGCGCGAAGGTCGGGGCGATGGTGAGGGCCTGCCGGGTTTCTTCCAGTCTGATCGGGTGGTCCTGCGCTCCACTGCGGCGTGCCGCGACCCGCGACCTCGGGTAGTTGCTTTCGACCTCCCTGGTGAAGTAGTCGTAGCGACCCGTAATCCCCATAACGTCGTTCAAGCTGTAGTGGGCCATCACCATGTAACCGTTCCAGCTTGACTCCTGATCGAGCGCCTCGTCCAGGTCCGTGCTGCCGCTGTTGAACTCGCCGCCGATGAGCAGCCGGGCGCTCGGCGTCAGCGTCAGATCGATGTCGTAAACCGTCAGGTTGCCGATGAAGCCCTTTTCGTCGCCGCGCATCGCCGAGAAGCCGATCCCGCCCATTTCCTCGTGGCTGTAGCCGAGTCTTCCACCGATCATCTTGTCGGTATTCGCGTCGACATTCTGGTCCCACCCGTTGGAAAGGTGGACCACCACGTCGATGCCGCCACCGAGATCCATGGAGAGCATGGCGCCGGTCAGGTTGGTGGGCAGTCCCAGGTCGAAGACCAGGGCGTGGGAGAACTGGTACATGTCCGGCGCGTCCAGGAGCTCGAAGCCTATTGGGGCGTTGAACTTCCCGAATGTCAGGGTCGGGTAGTTCCCCTCTGCCCGGCCCATGCCGAGATCCAGGGTCACGTAGCCCTGCTCCGCATCGAGGGCGAACCCGCCTTCGCCGTCGCTCACCCATTCCAGGTCCGCGCGCAACGAGCCGATATCGCCCAGGTTCCTCGACAGATCGATTTCAACCTGGTCGAGGCCGAACGTATTCGAATCGTCCAGGTTGGTATACGTGTAACTGGCGTCTACGAACCCCGAGATTTCGACCAGGCTCGACACAGCCGGATCTTCATTCTCCTGCGCGGAGGCCGGGAAGGCCGCGAGCACCAGGACCGCCAGCCATGCGGAGGATCTGCGTAACATAAAGGTACCCATTTTCACGCTCCCATGATGTGATGTGATAGAAAAGGAACCTCATGATGTTAACGATTCATCGCGAATACCCGATCCGTATAATAGAATGTAATAGTATGATGTCAATTAAACATTAAGCAACTTAACTTTAAAGGTTGACGATACGATCTATGCAGTCGCGCTCACCAGCGACGAGCAGGACGTCTTCCGCCTGGATCACATAGTCCGGCGCAGGAACGAAGTGCGCCTGGCCGGCATGAATGACCTGGCCGTCCTGGTTTGCCTGACTGGCCCGTTCCGCATGGTCCGCCTGATCCGCCTGGTCTGCCTGGTCTGCCCCGTGCTCCCGTTTCCGGATGAGCAGGATCTGTACCCCGTGCCGGGTGCGAATCTGTAGACGCCGGATGCTGCTGCCCGTGAACCGCCGGGGCGCGTTGATTTCGACCATGGCGTATGCGTCCCCCAGTTGAACGACCTGGCCGTCGCTCAGCGTGTCGACCATGCTCCCGAATTCACCGGCCAGGTCCCGTCTTGCCGTCTCCCGGTTGTATGCGTCCATGACGTGCTCGCGGCTGATGACGCCGACAAGGCGGCCCGAGGCCGGCTCGACCACGGGGAAGGCGTTTACCTCGTGCCGGCCGAACAACAACATGACCCGGTCCAGCGTGTCGCCGTCGGTGACTGTCGGCAGGTCGAACTGGGCGATGTCGTGGGCCACGATGACGCCATCGAGGTCCTCGCCGTACGCGACGAGACTGCGGATGCGGTCGAAGGTGACCGTCCCCTGGTAACGCTCGTCGACGTCCGTGATATAAAACTCCGTGTCCGTACTCTCGGCCAGGCGTGACATCAGATCGTCGAGCGGTGCTTGGGGTGGTATCGTCTCGAAAGAGGCCACCCGGGCCTGTCCTACGCTCAAGGATCTGAGAATGTTCGTCTCCTGGCCCTTTTCCAGGTCCACGTTTCTCCTGAGGAGGCGCAGGGTGTACACGGAAGGCTTGAGCAGGTAGGCGGACAGCGCCGTACTGACGATGACGGAGATCGCCAGCGGCAGGATCAGCTCGTAGTTGCCGGTCATTTCGAAAATCATCAGGATCGACGTCATGGGGGTCCGTATGGTCGAGGACACCAGCGCGCCCATGGCCACCAGCGCGTAGGCGCCCCAGGTGGCGCTCGTTTCGGGTAGCAGGTGGTTGACCAGGGCGCCGAAAGCACCGCCCAGCATACAGCCGACGAAGAGGGACGGCGCGATCACACCACCCGACGCGCCGGATCCCAGGGTAAAGGACGTGGCGGCGATTTTCATGCAGACCAGGATGAGCAATAGCTGCCAGTCCAGTTCGGAGAACAGGGCCTGGTCCATGGTTTCGTATCCCACGCCGAGGATCTGGGGATAGAACAGGGCCAGGGCGCCGACGAGCAGTCCGCCGGTCATGGGCTTCAGGTAATCGGGAAGGGGCAGCTTTCCATAGAGGTCCTCCACGCCGTAGAGCGCACGGACGAAGAGGGTGCCCACGATGGCGGCCAGGATGCCCAGCACGGCGTACAGAGCGAATTCGAGCGGGTGGTTCACGCCGTGCGGAGGCACGATGATGGCCGGCTGGTTGCCCAGAAAGTGGCGGGAAATGGCGGTAGCCACCACCGAGGAGATCACGATGGGACTGAACCGGCTGAAGGAGAAATTGCCCAGGATGACTTCGAGGGAGAACAGCGCCCCGGCGATCGGCGTGTTGAAGGTCGCCGCGATGCCCGCGGCCGCGCCGCAACCCACGAAGGTACGCATGCGATGGACGTTGACATGCGTCAGCCGGCCAAAGGTGGAGCCGATGGCGGCGCCGATCTGGGCGATGGGGCCCTCGCGGCCCACCGACAGCCCGGTGCCTATGCTGATGGCCGTGGCCAGCGACGTCTCCACGGCGACCCGGGGTCTTATGCGTCCGCCGCGAAGGGCCACAGCTTCCATGACATCGGGCAGTCCGCGGGCTTCGCGGGTACTGAAGTAGATCAGGATGCCGACGATCAGCCCGCCGGCCGTGGGTACCGTAAGCACCGCCAGCGTGGTGAGCGAAACACGGTCGGACAATCCGCCGCCCCAGGCCACGGACTCGATGAATATGATCAATTCGCGGAACGCGATGGCGCCTCCCGCCCCCAGCACGCCGATCAGCACCGCGGCGCTGATCATGAAGATCTGGTCGGTCGTCCGCATGCGTTCGATATTGGCGTGCAGGCGCTGCCTGAAGCGCCGCGCCATCACGCGCCAGAGGCGAAACACCCGGAGCCTCGAAAGATTCATGGAACGCCTTTCCACCTTCATCTTGTCATCAGCCGGTAAACCCAGTATCATACATATACTTACCGGGAATCATTAAGTCAATTGTCGCTCGGGAACAGGCCTGAACATGTCCGAAGACAACAAGCACGAAGACCCCGTGCCCGAAGCATCCAGGTCCGGTGATTTCGAGATTCCACTGCCCGATACAACCGGCTGGGGCGAGCCCGACCGGGGCATCCGCGTAAAGCCAGCGGACGGCCGCGGCATCCTCATGCGGGACTGCCAGGTCGGCAAGGCGGGCGAAGTGCCGGAAGTGGCGTTCGACGGCCACGGCCTGGCGCAGCGGGGTTCGGTCGTCGATCCCGGGACGCCCGATTTCGGATTCGCCATCCGGGAAAAGAAGCTGGTATGGGCCGATAACATCGCGGATTTGTACGAGCAGGGCAAGTCCGGCCAGTGGGACGCCACGACGGACATCCCGTGGGATGACCTGCCCGTGTTGCCGGACGACCTGGAGCAGGCGGTGTGCCAGGTCATGACCTTCCTCATCCAGAACGAATACCTGGCCATGTACCTGCCGGCCAAGTTCATGAACCGCATCGATCCCCAGTTTTCCGAAGTGGTCCTCTTCCTGGCCACGCAGGTCATGGACGAGGCCCGTCACGCGGAGGTTTTCACCAAGCGCGCCCTGGCCAACGGCGGCGGCCTGCAGTACGTCTCGGCCGCGACCGAATGGTCCCTGCGCAGCCTGCTGGCGCAGGACGACTATTCGAACGGCTCATTTCTCATGCACGTCCTGGGCGAAGGGACCTTCATGGAACTCCTCATGTTCCTGGAGCAGGTCGCGCCCGACCCGGTGACCGCCCGGACCTTCAAGCTGGCGCGCCAGGACGAGGGCCGGCACGTGGGGTACGGTATATCCCATTTCGCCTACCATATCGAGCAGGACCCGTCGATCAAGGACGATCTGATGCGGGCGGCCGAGGAACGGACCCTGTTCCTGCAGCAGGCCTCGGGTTCCAGCCCCTTCGTACTTAAAGCCATGATGACGCTGGCCGGCGGCGGTTCGCACCCGGAGCAACTGGCGCGGGGTCGTGACGCGGTCATGGGTCTGTACGAGGAAATGCACCGCAAGCGGGTACGCGAGCTGGTGGCCATCGGCTTCGACCGCAAGGATGCCGAACGCATATCGGAACTGCACGGCAGCGGCGTGCGGAACTTCATGTAATCCGTTCGCTTAATCTTGAATCGAATGCCCTTTTGAGAGGCTTGAAATGGGTGTCGTCCACAAGCACCAGGGACAGCATGGCGCGAACGACTGGTCCGGCGTGGAGAAGCAGCCCTACAGCAAGGGCGGAGCGGTGGGCGGATCGGTACGGGTGGTCATCGGTCCCGACGACGGGGCGAACAATTTCGCCGTTCGCTACTTCGAAATCGAACCGGGCGGGCAGTCATCCTTCGACCGCCATCCCCACGACCACGGCATCTACATCCTCCGGGGGCGGGCGAAGGTGCTCATCGGGTGGGACGTGCACGACGTGGGTCCGGGCGACGTGGTATACATCGCCCCCGACGAACAGCACCAGTTCGAGAGCGTGGGCGAGGAACCGCTCGGGTTCCTGTGCGTCGTGCCGCCCAAAGAGGATTCCCCGGAACCGGCCGGCGGCTAGCCACCGTTCAGCCGCCCTTCCGTGCCACCAGCCGATTGTCACGCCGATCAGCCGCCCTTCGCGGCGCTGTTTTTCACTCCGTTTGCCATTAGGTGCAGCTGCGTATTCACGTATCCCGGCCGTACTTCCTCGAAGTGGGGGCCCATGATCCGGTGCAGGTCGCCCAGGGCGTGGAAGGGCACGGTGGGGATGGCGTGGTGTTCGGCGTGGTACGCGTTGTTCCAGTTCAGCCACCGGATCAGGGGGATGGTCAGCACGGTGCGCGTGTTGAGCAGGATATGGCGGACGCGAGGGCAGCCCGTGTGCTCGGACATGCGTATGAGTCGCATGACGGGTTCGCCGAGGAAACGGGGTGCCAGCCAGTACAGGACCACGGCCGTCGTGTCGAACCAGACCGATGCCGCCGCCAGCGCGCCGTAGGCCAGGACCATGCTCCAGGCCTCCAACACCACGTTGCCCCGTTCCCGCCGCGGCAGGAACTTCCGCTCGACCGCGTTGAACCGCCCGAAGAGCATCCGCACAAGGGCGATCAGGTTGCTGTAGAAATAGGGGATGCCCGTCGCGTACCAGAGATAGCCGCCCAGGCTTTCCGCCATGGGGATCATCTCGGGATCGTCCCCCGTGATCTGCGTGTGGGAGTGATGGGCCAGGTGCTCGTAACGAAAGTACGTGGGGCTGAGAAACAGCCCGGTGCCGGTGATCCAGCCGACGATCCGGTTCATCGCCGCGCTTCTGAAGGCCGTTCCGTGGGAGCATTCATGGAAGGGCGCGAACCAGTGCACCACGACGGCGCCATGGACCAGCAAGGCCGGCGCCAGCCACCAGGTGCCCAGGGCCAGCGACACCAGGTATCCGGTGAGCAAGGTGGCCGCCAGATGCCCGGCCAGGAAAACGAAGCCGGGAAGGTTTCGTTTATGCAGCAGTTCGCTCAGCCGGTCGGACGGAACGATATCGGTGGGTTTTACCGGAGTTTGTCCGGTTTTGTGTTCAAGCGTGGACATGGGTCGACAGACGCTTGGTCGGGTGGACGGGAACGGGCTTGCGGCCTGGACCGGGCACGGACCGCGCGAACCTCGGGCGAATTACCAGAGGTCGCTTATCCGGTGCGTTCCGCCCGGTCGTCGATCTCTACGATACCCCGTTCGAGATCGAAACGGCGCGTCTTCTGCTTTTCCACGTCCCCCACGGTTACACGGACGAAAAAGGCGCCGTCGGGATAGTCGATGGAGTGGATATCCCCCTCGGCGAAGGCGGTCGCCTGCCCGGCGCCAACGGTGTACTCACGGGCCACCTCGAGGCGGGCCGGTCCTTCCGATCCCCCATCGTCCAGCCGTTTCCATCGCCGCATCAGGGTATGCCCGGTATAGTTGCCGTAGATCACGCTGCAGGGGCCGTGATCGTGGGGTGGGGAAGTGCCGCCCTTGCGACCCCCGTGGACGATGACGTGTATATCGGTCTCGGGGTCATGGCCGATCACCGTGTGGCCTTCGTATTCGTCCATGTTCACATAGGTTTCCAGCAGATCGGACTGGCCCAGCAGCCTTTCGGTATTCTTTCTTATCGACTCCAGACCGTCCCTGATCCCGTTTTCCCGCACGATCCGGCGCGCGTCTACCAGAAAATCATCGACGTTGTACCTGGTCATCGATGGCCTCCTTGATGCTTCGATACCGTCTGGTACGCATGAAAGTCGAGAATATAACTTGCATATTCGAGCGAAATAGCGTATCTTTTCTATCTTGGATACAATATACGCCGAAAACCTCGATTTGTCTATAAATACTCAGTGTCCTGTTACGCTCAGTTATCCAACGGAGGGATGAGGATGACACGCATCAAGAAGTTGAACATTCTTGCCGTATTCACGGTCATGGTCGCGTTCGTCGCGGCGCCTGCCATTCAGGCCCAGACGATCGATGACGCGAAGACGAAAGTGGACGCCATGCCGGACGATCCCCCGCGTCATTACAATCTCGGCATCGCCTACTTCAAGGCAGGACAATATACGAACGCCATCGGTGCGTTCCAGAAAGCCGTCGAGCTGAAGGCGGATTACAAGGAAGCGTACTACAACCTCGGCCTTTCCCAGCAGAAAGCGCGCCAGACCTCCAACGCGATCAAGTCTTTCAAGAAGGCGACGGAGCTCGATGCCGGTTACGCGGACGCGCACGGCGCGTTGGGCAGCGCATACCAGAAGGTCAAGAACACCAGCAACGCGATCAGGTCCTACCGGGCCGCGATCCGCATCAACGGCAAGAAGGCGAACTGGCACTACAACCTGGGCATCCTGTACCAGACCCGTGAGGACTATCCGAACGCAATCAAGTCCTACGAGAACTATCTGAGACTGGCGCCCCGGGCCAGGAATGCCGCGTCACTCCGTAACATCGTCGCCCAGATGAAGGACGCGATCCGGTAAGCGACGTCAGGATTGATCCGGCCAATCCGGCCGGAGCAGCAGGAATCAGACCGAAAACCGAAAGGCCTCCACGTGAAAGGAATTCGCGCGGAGGCCTTTTTGCGTTTGTACCTACGGACCGCTTTTCAGCGGGAGATGTAGACCCGCGTATAGTCCATGGCGCCGACCGTGCCGTCGGGGTTCTCCGCGATCCCTTTGACCCAGGGTTTCCTGAGTTCCAGGTTTACCGGATGGAACAGAAAGGAACCGGCGTAGTCCGAAACCATGATCTCCTCCGCCTCAGCGTATAGCGCGCGCCGCGTGTCCCTGTCCAGTTCCGCGGCCGCCTGCTCCACCAGGCGGTCGAACTCGGCGTTCGTCCAGTCCGACCGGCCATACCCTTGCGGCTGCGAGTGCCAGATCATGTCGAGCATGTTGCGGGGATCCAGGTAATCGGCGTAGAACACGATCAGCCCCAGGTTCATGCGCCAGTTATACATGTTGTTCATGTACATGGTCCGGTCGGCGCTCCGGATCGTGACGTCGACCCCGATGTTCTCCTTCAGCATGGCCATGATGGCCTCGCTGATCCGCTTGATGGTGGGATTCGGCGCCCTCAGCCACATCTCCTGGCGGGGGAACCCCCGGCCGCGGGGATATCCGGCCTCCCGGATGAGCTCCCGGGCCTTTGCCGGATCATAGGCCTGGTAGGGTTTCATGGCCGGTCCGTTGTACTCCGCGAACTCGGGCGGGATCATGGAGTAGGCCGGGGCGGCCGTTCCGCCCAGCAGGATGCCCGTGATGACCTCCCGGTCGATCGCCCGCGTGAAGGCTTCCCGGACCCGCACGTCGTCGAAGGGCGGCTGCCGGGTGCGGTAGAAGAGATACCATGAGGCCCGCGCGGCCACCTTGACCAGGTCCGGCGCGAGTTCGGGATCGGCCAGGATGCGGGGCATGTCGGTCACGTCGACGAGTTCGCGGTCCACCTCGTTATTCTCATAGGCGAGGACCGTGGCGACCGCCGCGTTGCGGAAGGGATGGATGACTTTTTCCAGGTAAGGCTTGTGGGGACCGTTGTACATGGGGTCCGGCACCAGGGTCATGTGGCTTCCGGTGACCCACTCCGACACCTTGAACCCCGAATTCGAGACGATGTTTTCGAGGCGGGTCCATTTCCGCTCGTACTTTTCGACCTGCCATGGGGGTACCGGCAACGCATTCCCATAGGACACGATGTAGGGAAGATATGGTGCCGACTTCTCCGTCTCTATGACCAGCGTGAGGTCGTCGACGGCGCGGACGCCCAGTTGGGTCAGGTCCTTGATCTCTCCGCGGTTGATGGGCCTTGCGTTCTTGAAGTCGTGGTAGAAAAACCCGTAGGGGTTGGCCTCCTCCGGATCCAGCATGCGGCGGAAAGAGTAGACGAAATCATGGGCCGTAACGGGCCGGCCGTCGCTCCATCTCGCGCCGTTGCGAAGGTGGAAGGTCCAGGTCTTGCCGTCGGGGGAGGATTCGTAGCTGTCTGCGGCCGCGGGTTCCGGATTCCAGTTCGGATCGCGCCGGAGCAGGGGCTCGAAGGGAATGATGGTGTCTTCGGTGTCGTAGTCGTTTATGGCGGAATCGAGCGTGCGGGGCTCCGGGCTCATGTACCGGAAGACCTGCTGGTCCCGCGGCGAGGCGTCCGGCGGTAGGGGCCGCGCGGCCGATTCCCCGGAACCGCCTTGCGCCGCGATCAGCAAGGGGACCAGGAAGAAGGCGGCAACGGCACCGAGCAGGACGGCAGCGTACTTGAAAGAATGGGGCATGGTTCGGTTCCTGTGATGAATGGATGGTCGGTGAATTCAGTCCGTGCGGATCAGGCGGACCGTCCGTTTTCTTCCAGCGTGCCGGCCACCGCCTCTACGAGGCCGTCGATATGCGAATCGTCCATGGCCGCGGAAAGGCAGTTCATGACGAGGCCGTTCGAAAGATGGTAACCGCGGTTCAGCAAGCCGAGAAACAGCGCGGATACGGGACCCTTGTCCGCCGCCGCCACGGCGCGGTAGGTCCGGACCGGTCCTCTTGTGAAATAGATGCTGAAGGTGGAGCCGGACGCGGCTACGGTCGCCACGGTACCCGTACGGGCGAAAACGTCTTCGAGACCGTTTACGAGGCGATCGGTGAGGCGGTCGAGCCTGGTATATACATCGGGTGTCAGCACTTCCAGCATGGCGAGACCCGCGGCCATGGTGACCGGATGGGCGCTGAAAGAACCGCTCTGGAAGACCCGGGCCTTGCCCTGTGTGGGATCCAGCAGGGACATGAGTTCCCCCCGGCCGCCGAACGCGCCCGCGGGAAACCCCCCGCCCACGATCTTGCCGTAGGTGCTCAGGTCGGGCAGGATGCCGCACTGGGCCTGGACCCCGGCCGGTGACGCGCGGAATCCCACGATTTCGTCCAAGATCAGGAGCACGCCGTAACGCGCGGTGATCTCGCGCACCGCCTTCACGAAGTCCAATCGCTGGGGAATGACGCCCGTCTTCGGGTCGAGGATCACGGCCGCCAGTTCGTTGCTTTTCTCCGCGACGATCGCTTCGACGGCCGCTTCGTCGTCGAAGGGCAGGATGACGACGTTGTCGGTGGCGTTGGGCGGCATGCCCCCCGCGCTGGCCACGGGCACCGGCCGGTCCGCGGGACCCGCCTTCGCCGGATCGGGTGAAGTGCTGATTTCGACGGCATCGTGGCTGCCGTGGTAGCCCCCTTCGAACTTGGCGATGAGGTGACGGCCCGTGTACGCCCGCGCCAGCCTTATCGCGTGGAGCGTCGCCTCCGTCCCGGAGTTGCAGAAACGGACCATCTCCAGGGATTCCACTCTCCGGCACAACGCGTCCGCCAGCGCCGTTTCGATACCCATGGGCGCGCCCACGGCAATGCCCTGCGCCAGCTGTCGCTCCACGGCTTGAACGACGGCCGGGTGATGGTGCCCCAGGATCTGCGTCGTGTGGTGGTTGGCGAAGTCCACGTACTCGTTGCCGTCCACATCGTACAGGTGGCAGCCTTCGGCCCGCGCGATGGTGACCGGGTACGGCGCATAGTAGTAAGCGCCTTTGGCGACGCCGGGCATCACTTCACCCGCACGCTTGAACGCTTTAAAGGATCCCGGCGTCCGTTCGCGGTAAATGGATTCCTGCGATATCTTCTGGACCGTTTTCATAGGATCGAATGTCCCTTGCATTGGGACCGTGGCGCCCGTTCCCCGAGATTACGCCTGGTACGCTTCCCAGAGGGCCATGTAGTAGCCCATCAGCCGTTCGGGTTCGGGGCTGTGCGCGATTTCCGCTAGTGTATACCCTTCGTATCCATCCGCTTTGAGCAGCTGGAACAGCTCCCGCCAGGGATACTCGGCGCGATAGATCTCGGTGATGTGCACCAGGCCGATCTTGTGGGCCAGCAGACGGTAGTTGGCCTCGATGGATCCGTCCTGCACTTCGCCGAAATTCGAGTTCCAGCAAATGTACGCGTTGGGATGGTCCGCGTGGTCCATGATGGCCCGCATGCGCCGCGGCTCCTGGGTGTCCTTCCCGTGCACCTCGACACGGATCTGGACGCCGAGGCCGTAGGCCGCTTCCGCGCACTCCCCGACGGCTTTTCCGATTTGCTCGAGGGTCGCCTCTTCCGGGATGCCCGCTTCGAACTGCAGGCCGTTGGGGCGCACCTTGACGCCCGGACAGCCGAGGTCGGCCGCCAGTCTCGCGTACTCGACGGTTCCGTCCACGTTCGCCCGAACCTCGTCTGGATCTACCGAGTGATACTCGAAAGCCGTACCGAGCCCGACCAGATCCACGCCGCCGTCCTGGAAACGCCGTCTTACCTCCGAACGCTCGCCCGCACTCAACGTGGCTTCCACGCCGTGGGCATGGGTCGTTCGGAGTTCCACGCCCGTGAAACCGGTCCTGTCGCACATGTCTATGATGGCCGGCACATCCCAGTCCCGACCGATCTGGTAGGTCACGAACCCCAGTTTCATACGGTCTCCCTGCGTGATTCCAGCCGGATCCCGCGGCGTATTGTCCGGCGGCGCACTAACCCTGCATGCGCCGGACGCGCGCCGGAACATCGTCCTGGTTTATTTCGGCGGACAGGATGCCCAGATCCCGGTCAGGCACGGGCAGATGGACCTTCTGCCCTCCCTTCCGATGAGATTCGCGAAGGGCGACGGCCACTTCCAGCGCCTCCCGTCCATCCACCCCCGAACACTTCGGCGGATGGCCGTTTTCCACGGCCGAAACCAGGTCTTCGACGATGGTCAACCCCATGGCCGGGTACCGGGCGGGCCAGGGCAAGGGCATGCGGGCCGGCACGCCTCTGCCACGCGGACCGCCGGGATGCAGCTTCACCAATTCGGCGTCCTGGCCATTCGCGATCGAGCGGAAGCGGCCTTTCGTGCCCAGGACGTCGATTTCCCAGTTCGCGATACCGCAGGGCATGCCGCGGACATAGGCCCTGACCCCGTTATCGAAGGCCAGGTATCCGTTGCCCATGAGATCCTTTTCGCCCGCCGCGGCATCGTCGGATTCCATCTCGCCGTACACCCATTCAACCTTTCCGCCCGCCATGTACCGGACGATATCGATGAGGTGGCTGCCGTTGTGAGAAAGGCCGCACTGGCCGTAGCCAGTCACCTGGACGATTTCGCCGAGTTCGTCCTCTTCGATCATGGTCCTCGCTTGGGAGAAGAAGGGATGCCAGCGCCGCGCACAGTTGATGGCCAGGGCAACGCCGTGTTCCGCGCAGGTATCCACCATGTCGTCCGCCTCGGCCAGGGTCAGGGCGATGGGCTTTTCGGCCCAGATGGCTTTCACGCCGGCCCGGGCGGCGTCATAAACAATCTGCGACCGGATCCGTGCGGTGGTGCAGACGCTGAGCAGGTCGATGCGCTCCTGCTCAAGCATATCCCGGTAGTCGGCGTACAGGTGATTGTCCTCGACGCCCCAGCGTGCCCCGAAAATCGAACGCTGCTCGTCGTGGGGATCCGCTCCGGCGACCAGGTCCACCTCCGGCGCGGCATGATAGGAAGGTGCGTGGCAGTAAGGCAGAAAAATGGATCCGCCCTGGTCGATCTCGTCGTCAAAGGTGCTGCCCATGCGGCCCAGTCCGATCACGGCGGCGCGGTATCTGTTGGCCATACTTTCCTCCGGGTCATCCGGGAGAAACCAGGTGATCCCCGGTCTCGGCTGTATCTACGGCGTATCTACGGCGAATCTACCGGTTTATACCGAAATACAGGTTGACTACGTGTTCACAGTGAGGTGCGGCGGTATTGGTGTTAGGGGATTATAAGACGGCAACGGACGCCGGACAAGCATCAAATCCAACATTCCGGCCTTACCTGCGGCCGGCGCGATCGGCCCAGAACCGTCCCCAGGATTCCAGGTAGTCTGAACTGCTCCAGGCCTTGTCCAACCCCACCCCCGCAATCACTTCGATACCGAGATCCGCGCAGACGCTCCACTCGGGGATATTGGACATGTCGGTCCGGTCTCCGCCCTTGGTGAACACGCGGGGCCGTATCACCCTCAGGGCCTCGCGGACCGTATCGTCGTCTTCTACTTCAAAAGGTATGACGTAGTCCACGCCGCGGATACAGGAGACTACCTGGCAACGGGCCTTGAGATCCATGAAGGACTTGCCCTTCTTGCGGCGAAGAAAACCGTCGCCGTTGACGATGACGACCAGGGTATCGCCGTAGGTGGACGATTCCAGCAGGCAGGAGACATGGCCGGGATGGAGCGGGTCGTACCCGCCGGAAGTGGCGACGATGCCGCCCAGGTCTTCTCTGGTCTTCAGGTCAGGGAACTCATCCAGCTCGACGATGCGGGCTGCGTTTCGTGTGTTCTGCGGCATGGTCAGTAAATGAAGGTTTGGCCGGGAACCGGCATCCGGCTCGTCCGACATCCGGCGCTTCCGGCACCAGGCTATTCCGGCATCCGGCTCAGAAGTCCAGGGTCTGCCTGACCTGTTGCTGGTTGAACACCAGGCTCTTCTTCTGGCCGTTGGCGTTGACGTGCACGAGATTTACCTGGTCTTCGAAGGTCTCGAGGAGAAGCGTATTCGACATTGTCATAGATTCCAGGACCGGGATGTTCTCGACCTCCATGTAGCACCACATCGCGTCCGGGTCCACTTCCTTTCCGAGGAAGGCTGAGCTGACGCGACGGCCGTTTATCTCGATGACGACGTGGCGCGCAAGATATCGGCCAATGTAGAGATCCGCCTTCTCGGCCTCGCGCTCCGTGCCGAGGTGCAGCCGTTCCGTGCCCATCGTTTCAAGGGCCAGTTCCAAGTCGTCCATGAAGATGCGAAATGACATCTCCAGTGCGGCGGTATCGGGGTTGTGGTCGACCTGGCAGACACTGATGTAGAATGGGTGGGCCGCGTGGCGTGTTGCGCCAGAGGAACGGGTTGCGCCTTCCGTAACGACCGCCCAAAGAAGTCCACCGGCCAGTAGCGTACCCGACATGGCAATCCAGGTGTGTTGTCCCGATTTCATTCGGCTCCTCCCATATGCCGGCGCGATGAGGCGCGACACGACGCGGCGCGACATTCGGGCCGTCCCCGAGCATCGAAGTTATCCGAATTCGGCGAGGCAAGCAACTCGAATCTTGTGTCGGAACTTGCGCGTTGTCTGACTCGATGTCCGCGGGAGATCGCCATCGCGTTTTTATCGGGACGCAGACACATTACGACCACAATAGAGAATCATGATCTTAATTCATCAATTATCGGATAAATATCACGGAATTACAAGAATCAATGTGATAAAACATTTCAATTTATGAGCTTTATTCCTGTATACTATCCGTATAACGCCGGTGACCTCGAAGTTTCCTGTTGGAGGTAATACCGGGCGACATGCCAGAATCATAATATCCGCCCTTCCGGGCGAGGACAGCGGGACCTTCCCGCAGGAGAAACGACATGCGTGTTCTACTCATGCTGACCGTCCTGTTCGCGTTGGCCTGTGGCGATGACGACATGCCGACGGCCCCTACGCCCCCACCGGAACCCGATCCTGCCGCCAAACTGATCGGCACATGGAGATACACGGGTAACGATTTCGATACCAAACTGGCTTCTAACCTGCGGGACCACCTGATCGGAGAGGGCCTGACGGCAAGCCAGGCCGACATGGTGGTATCCGATGTGCTTGGCGATACTAACACGGTCTTTTTCGTCAGCATTCACTTCCGTGCCGACGGAACAGTGGTTGCCGATAACGAACAGACTGACCGGTATCAGGTATCCGGCAATCAGATTACGATCTCATCATCGGACGGCGAGACGATCAGCTTTAATTTCACGGTTACGGACACCACGCTGACCCTTAAGTTTCCAGTGGCCGAGATGCTCGCTACCGTGGGGCTGGAAGCGGAGGACGAGGAGGAAGCGGAACTGCTGAGGATCATGCTGCGGGGTATAGAGGTCATGAGTTTGTTTTTCTCCAGGGGGTAAGTCGTCTGTTGGCGTAAATTACCGCAATCCGCCCGCGAGCCGTGTTTTGCCATGTCGACAGCATCGCCCGCGCCGGCCAACCGTGGATGCCGGCGCCGCACGGCGCGCGACCCTTGTCCCCCCGTATGTTCCTTTACACACGCCCGCTAACGTCCTATATTTCCATAATTCATATCGATCTGTATAGATTGGGACGCACCACCTAAGGAAACCGGGAGAAAATCCATGGCGAAACGCCTTCTATTCTACCTATGCGCGCTGAGCATCGCGTGCCTGTCCACCTCCGTGATGGCCCAGAAGGGCCCTGAATCGATCAACCGGAGCAAGTTCCGCCAGATCAAGCAGGAAGCCCCGACACCCAACGTGTACCGGACGGCTTCCGGTGCGCCGGGCCACCAGTACTGGCAGAACGAGGCGGACTACGAGATGGAGATCGAGCTCGACGACGAGACCCAGCGGCTTCACGGCACCGAGGTCATCACCTACCACAACAATTCGCCCGACGAACTGGCCTACCTCTGGGTGCAACTCGATCAGAACGTGCGGGCGCGGGATTCGGACACGCGCAAGATCGCGGGCAGCCGGGTCTCGGGGCAGATGAGCTTCACTCAACTGCGCCGCCTGTTGAACGACTTCGACGGCGGATTCAAGATCGTGTGGGTGCGGGACCGGCGCGACAACCCGCTGCCCCATACCATCAACAATACGATGATGCGCGTGGACATCCCCGAGCCGCTCCGGCCGGGCAAGTCCTTCACGTTCAAGATCAAATGGTGGTACAACATCAACGACCGGATGAAGATCGGCGGCCGTTCCGGTTTCGAGTACTTCGAGGAAGACGATAACTACCTCTACGCCATCGCCCAGTACTTCCCCCGCATGGCGGTGTACAACGAGGTCGAAGGCTGGCAGCACAAGCAGTTCCTCGGCCGCGGCGAGTTCACCCTGCCCTTCGGCGACTACAAGGTCAGCATTACCGTGCCGGCCGACCATATCGTCGCGGCGACCGGCGTGCTTCAGAATCCCAAAGAGGTGCTGACCACCGAGCAGCAGGCGCGGTTTGAGCGGTCCAGGACGGCGGACGAGCCCGTCATGATCGTGACCGAAGAGGAAGCGATCGAGGCGGAAAAGAGCCGGGCGACGGAAAAGAAGACCTGGGTTTTCCACGGGGAGAACGTCCGTGACTTCGCCTTCGCCAGTTCACGGAAGTTCATCTGGGACGCCATGGGGGTCCAGTCCGGTCCGCAGCACGTCATGGCCATGTCCTTCTATCCCAAGGAGGGGAACCCCTTGTGGGAACGGTATTCCACGAAGGTGGTCGCCCACACGATGGACGTCTACTCGAAGTACACCTTCCACTATCCTTATCCCACGTCCATTTCCGTGCACACGAACCGCATCGGCATGGAATACCCGATGATCTGCTTCAACGGCGGCCGGCCGGAACCGGACGGCACCTACAGCGAACGGACGAAGTACGGCATGATCAGCGTGATCATTCACGAGGTCGGCCACAACTACTTCCCCATGATCGTCAATTCGGACGAGCGGCAGTGGACGTGGATGGACGAGGGACTGAACACCTTTCTCCAGTACCTGGCCGAACAGGAATGGGATACCGAGTATCCTTCCCGCCGCGGCCCCGCCCACCAGATCGTGAATTACATGAAGGGCGACGTGGAACGCATTTCCCCCATCATGACCAATTCGGAGTCCGTGTTCCAGCTCGGGCCCAACGCCTATGGCAAGCCCGCCACCGCGCTGAACATCCTGCGGGAGACCGTCATGGGCCGGGAACTCTTCGACCATGCCTTCCGCAGCTATTCCCAGCGCTGGATGTTCAAGCATCCTTCCCCCGAGGACTTCTTCCGCAGCATGGAAGACGCGTCCGCGGTGGACCTGGACTGGTTCTGGCGGGGGTGGTTCTACAGCACGGACCACGTGGATCTCGGGTTGGGCGACGTGAAATGGTTCCAGATCAATACGCGGAACCCGGAAGTGGAGAAGAAGATTGCCCGGTCGAACAGGGAAGAGGAGAACCGCGGGATCAGCTACGCGCGCAACCAGTCCGACATCCCCGACCCGATGGTCGCGCAGGATTCGACGCTGGTCGATTTCTACAACAGGTACGATCCCTTCGAAGTTTCCATCCTCGACCAGGACGAGTATGAGAGCTACCTGGAGAGACTGTCCCCCGAGGACCTGGCCATCCTGGAAAGCGGCAAGCACTTCTACGAGCTGACCTTCGAGAACGTCGGCGGGCTGGTCATGCCGGTGATCCTGGAGTTCGAGTTCGAGGACGGCACGAAGGAAGTGCAGCGGATTCCGGCGGAGATCTGGCGGTACCGGGACGACCGCGTGACCAAGGTGTTCGTCATGGATCAGCCGGTGGAGAGGATCACCCTCGATCCCTTCCTGGAGACCGCGGACACCGACCTGAGCAACAACGTCTGGCCGCCGCAGTCGAAACCGACACGTTTCCAGCTGTTCAAGCAGCGCCGCCGGACGCCGGAAAACCCGATGCAGCGTCAGCAGCGGGCGGAAGAGAGAGAGAAGGAAGCGGTGGAGGAGACGAAGACGGAGACGCGGTAGGACCCGCGTTTTTCTACAGCTTCCGCCAGCAGAGACCTACTTCGCTGCGGTAGTAGACGGACACGGCCCGGCCGTAGACCGCGTCCTTCGAGATGAAACCGAAGACCCGTCCGTCCTTGCTGTTCCCCCGGGCGTCTCCGATGGCCAGGAGGTACCCGGGGGGGATGATTTCCGGACCATAATCCTCCCCCCCGCTGTAACTGAGGTTCAGGCGGACCCGGCGTTCGCCGTAGTGCTCCTCCCGCATATCCGTGTAGGAACTCATCGGCGCGCCGTTGATGGAAACCTGGCCGCCGCGGATCGACACGGTGTCGCCTCCCACGGCGACGATCCGCTTCACCAGGCGGATGTCTTCCACGGGCGAATCGAAGACCACCACCTCGCCCCGTTCCACTTCGCGCCCGTCGGTAAGCTTCCAGTCCGTGAAAGGAATCCGGAAGCCATAGGTGTACTTGGCCACGAAGATCCGGTCTCCCGGCAGGAGCGTGTATTCCATGGAACCGGAAGGAACAGTATAGTGATCGGCCAGGGTCGACCGGGCCGCCAGCAGGACCAGCGCGATGAGCCCGAAGGAAACGACTTCCCTGCCGATAGTTCTGAGTCTGGGGTGCACAGGGGCCTCTGTTACGTCAACTCCGCTTGAAGAAGTAGCTAATCGTGCCGTTTTCACCGAAAAGGATATCGAAGAACATGAGATCTTCCTCGGTCAACGGTTCCTCCGATGCGGCTGCGGTCATTTCCAGCATCTGGGCCTTGGTGAGCGTCAAAGTCAGATCGTCGCCATCCACGTGGTAGCTTCCCAGGAAAACTACGGTTTCGCCCTGTCTGACGATCAGCTTTGAACCATTGGCCGACCAGGTTCCAGGGACGCCTCCACCGTCCGACACGGTTCCGTCCGCGGCGAGTTCGATCCTGCCAAGGGGCGAATTCTTGAGGTCTTCGGTCATCTCCTTGAAGAACTCGCCGAGAATGAAGTCCACGGTGGCCTCGTCAAGGCCTTCTTCATTGATCAGGTAGTTCCTGAGGTTCGCGGCAAGGGTCTCCACGATATCCGTGTTCTCGAATCGCCACGAACCGATCAGGTCCAGGTCGATGACCCGTACCTCGCCGGGCGGCCCCTGCGGCCCTTCCGGTCCTGCCGGTCCCGCACCGCCGTCCGTGCCTGCCGGCCCCTGAGGTCCGGCGACCCCCGCCGGTCCCGCCGGTCCCGCCGGTCCTGCCGGTCCGGTCGGTCCCACTTTTCCCTCGCAAGCCAGCGCGAACAGCGCCGGTACCAGGGCCATCAGACCTATGGACAACGTAGCTTTTGTATTCTTGAAGTTGAGCATCCCGGAATCCCTCCCTTTTTGTGAAGTGGAGCACTCTGTCAAGGCGTCTTTAGTCTCTCGAGGACAGGAAGAACTGCAGAACGTACCAGAACAGGAGCGCCACTGAGGCGAAGAGTTGAAGCGCCGCGCCTACGTGCCGGTCTTCCGGATAGTGGTGCAGGACGTTCGATGTGTCGTAGAGGATCGCGCCGCCGGCCAGAACGATCATGGCCACGGTGAAAATCGTCCCCAGGTGGAACCCGAATAGCACGCTGGCCACGATCAGCACGAGGGCGCAGATGAACCCCCACCGCAGCAGCCCGCCGAGGAAGGAGAAGTCCTTTCGGGTATGAAAGGCCACGATCGTCAACCCGAGGAAACCGAGCAGCGTAACCGTGGCGGCGCTGTTGATCACGCCCGGCGCCATGGAATCGGCCACGTAGAGCAGCGGCGTGAAGATAATGGCCTCGCCCACGACGAACAGCCCCAACGCGCCGTACTGGCCGCCCTTGGTCTGCGCACTGTGCGCGAAGTGGGACGCGATCCAGCTCAGGATGATGAACCCGCCCAGCACGATGAGCCAGGACCCGCCGAGCAGCACGCGGGCGATCGACTCCGCCATGCCGGTCTGAAACAGGTAGATCTCGATCAGGGCGAATGCCAGGATCGCTCCGAGAAGATGGGTGTAGGTACGGGTAATGAACGCTCCGCGCACGTCGACGCCCAGTTGCGCGACGGGTATGCCTTGCTGTGCCCTGTAAGCCGCCGTCCTGTTCATTGGTTCACGCTCCTTTCTTTCTATTCTTCGCCGAGCAGGTCCTCGAGGTCCTGCAGCACGTTGCCATCGGATCGCACCAGCGCCAGGATGGCGTTGTGCGGGACGATGATGTAGGTCTTTTCCTGGTAATTGATCTCGATGGACTCCTTGCGCAGGTAGAAGGCGAAATCGCCCGGCTGGGCCTGCAGCGGCAGATAGCGCACCGACTCGGCCGGTCTCGTGACCGGATCGCCTTCGTTGTAGTCCGGATTGGGCATCAGGTGCCCCGGTCCCACGCGGACGACCTTGCCGGTGCCCACCTTTTCCTTCTCGGTCACCGTGGCGGGCAGGTAGAGTCCCGAATGGGTGAGCTGCTCGCCGTCATGCTGCTCGACGAGTACCCGGTCTCCCACAATGATTAATTCGCTCATAACCTTTCGCATTTCGATGAATTCGTGTGACGGCCGAACCCCGACACCTCTCCTGCTCCCGGTTCAGGGTTCGATGCCGAAGCGTTCCCGCAACAACTTGAGAAACTCCGCCTCGTCCGCCAGGTCCCGTTCCCGGCGCCGGACGTTTCCCGATTCGGCGCTGGCGGCGGGAGCACGTGAAGGGAAGCCTTCCGTCTCGATCAGGCTCCGGTCGCTCAGCGTGACGCGCCCTGTCTCCGTGGCGAGCGAACACACACGCTGCTGCGTAAATTGGGACTCCGGCGCGTGCTGGTGATGCGCGCAGCCGGGCGCAAAGTCCGTCAACTGACACGGCCGCAGCCGGAAGCGATACGTGGGCTTCCAGTCACCGGCCGTCGTGCGGCTCGCATGCAGGCCCTCGCAGCCGTCGTGCTCAACACGCCAGGTGCCTTCTGTGCGCGCCTGCGGCCCCGCCTCGTCCAGCAACAGCGGCTCGCGGAAACCGTCGCCAAAACCCACGTCCGCCAGCCAGCGTTCCTCCAGTGTGACCTGCAGCGTCATATGGTCCCAGGGAAGGCCGTCCTCCCAGGGTTTCGCGCCTACGCGCGCTTCCAGCAGGTCGACCGTGAAGCCGAGGTCGCGTAGCACCATGGCGAACAGGCCATTCTGCTCGTAACAGAATCCGCCCCGGCCCCGCGTCACGAGCTTCTCGAAGAGCCGCGCTTCCTCCAGCACAATCGGGCGGCCCCAATGGATGTCAAGGTTCTCGAAGGGCACGGCCAGCATGTGCGCATGGTGCAGGCGGCGCAGTGTCGCCGCCGTTGGCGGCAACGGACCGCTGAGTCCGATGCGCGCGCAATAGGCTGCGATATCAACGTCCATCCGGCTTCCCGTGCATGTCCGAGGCGCAAAATGAACTATGACAAAACAATGCGCAGTGCACTATGTGCTTCGGGCCCTCACACCTTAAATCCAAGTTAATATACGGCATTTCACTTTGTGCCAGCAACCGAAATCCGGTCATTGGAACAGCGGCCTTTCCACCTGAAACGCTTAAGGCCGGGTACGGGACGACGGTCGGGGCGGCGAACCTGAATCGGTCCTTTAATTTTGCCGGAAACGATTGGACTACAGGACCGCTCCCGCGTCCTTCAGCGCCTGTATCTCTTCTTCGGTATATCCCAGCAAGCCGGCAAGCACATACTGGCGGTCATGATTGAATGCCGGAGGCGCATCCAGCGTCGACGGCGGCGATACGGCGTCGCTTTCGAAAACGATCGTGCGCAGGCCGCGGATCGGAGGGCCGTCGGTTCGCTTTCCATGAAGCAGCAGCGGGTCCACGGACGCGTGGGAAAGGACCTCGTCCAGGCGCCGGACCGCGCCGGCGGGTACCTTGCGCGCCCGCAGGTGTTCCAGCAAGGGGTCTCGCTCCAGCCTGGCGATGCGTTGCGAGAGCAGTGCGTTCAGCGTGTCGCGGTGGACGACGCGTTGCTGGTTGGTGGCGAACCGCGCGTCAGCAGAGGTTTCGGGTATGCCAAGCACCTCGCACAGCGCCTCGAACTGGCTGTCCGTGCCGACGGCCAGCACGACGGGGTCCCCGTTCCGGGTCCTGAACACCGTCCCGTACGGTGCGATGTTCGGATGATCGGAACCCGTGCGGCCCGGTACGGTCCCGCCTACCAGGAAATTTGCCGCCTGGTTGGCGAGGGACGCGACGCCGGACTCGAACAGCGAGACCGTGTTGTACGAGCCCCGCCCCGACTGCATCCGCTCGATGAGGGCGATCAGCAGGGCTTCTTTCAACTGATGGGCCAGCAGCAGGTCGATGAGGGCCACCGGCATCTTGACCGGGCCGCTCGCATCGGTACCGTTCATGCCCATGAAACCGGTTTCCGCCTGCAGGACGGCATCGAACCCCGGCCGATCGTCATCTTCTCCAAAAGCGGTGATATCCGCGTAGACGAGCCGTTCGTTCACACCGCGCAGGGCCGGGTAATCGAGCCCGAACTTCGTGGCGTCGCCCGGTTTGAAGCTCTGCAGAAAGACGTCGGCGCGCCGTACCAGATCCAGAAGCACTTCGTATCCTGCAGGCATCGAGAAATCGACGCCAATAGACCGCTTGCCCCAGTTCACCGAAGAGAAATAGGCGGACACATCGGAGTCCTCGTCTTCGGCAGGCAGTTTCCACCGACGGGTCGTGTCCCCGCCGGTCTTGATGTTCTCGACCTTGATCACCGTGGCGCCGAGTTCGGCGAAGAACATGCCCACGGCGGGACCGGCGAGCACGTTCGCAGCCTCGATGACGACCAGGTCTTTGAAGAGGGTATCGGTGGAAGACAAGGCAGGACTCGCCAGTCAGCCGGATCACCGGTCAACCGGTTCGTCGGTCGACCGGTTCGCCGGTCAGCCGGTCAGGATTTCGAAGAGGCCCATGCACAGGGACCTGCTGCGGCCGTCTTCGTCCATGTTGGAACGCCAGGTCGATATGGAGAGCGCGGCGATGTCGCAGTGCTCCTCGAGGTGGCGGAACACGCGCTCCAGGTCGGAGGACGGCGGCCCGCCCGGCGCCGGGTAGCCCATGGCGGGTGCCTCCGACGGATCCAGGATGTCCGTATCGAAATGGACGTAGACCGGCCTGCCGGACAGGTCGCACCTCAGGAGTTCGAGAACGTCCGGGACATGACGCAACCGGGACGCTTCGACCAGCTTCCGCTCACCAGGGTCCAGGTCGCGGCCGTCCGACATGATGACGTCCCCGTCGGGAATCGGATCCATGCGCACGTTCTCGACCATCGTCTGCTCGCCCAGGCCGACCATCATGGCCAGCGGCATGCCGCCCAGGAACCCGCTCGGCGTCGTGTCCCAGGTGTTGAAGTCGCCGTGGGCGTCGAGCCACAGGAAGAGAGGTTGGATACCGGCGCGCTGCAGTCCGGCCATGACCGGAATGGTCGCGCAACAGTCGCCCGCGACGCTGACCGGCCGCCTGCCGGCCTCTGCGGCTTCGGCGACCCGGTCGGCCAGGGGGCGGTGCACGCACAGGGTGCGGGCCATCTCGCTGTCGCCCCGCAGTGTGGTTTCGTTAACGGTCCAGTCGTCCCGCGCCAGGTCGAGGAGCGCCGGGTCATGCCGGTCCAGAAAGTACGGCGTAAGTATATACTGATTACCCATGGTCACACCTGTGTCGATGGTGGTCTCTTGTGGTCCTCAGGTGAAGTCCAGCCAGCGGTCCTGCTCTTCCGGCATCCAGCAGGTTTCGGTTACGGTTTCCAGGTCGAAGAACTGGTAGGGATCCACTTTCCTGTATTCCGCATAGGGTCCGGACCAGTCCTTGCGTCTGTCCTTGTACGCGAGGAATCCTTCGTGGGACACGTATTCGAACACCATCACGTAGCGGCCCGTGGCCAGGCCCGAGTTTCGGTCCACTTCGCGAAAGTAACGGGCGGACCGCCATTCGGGGAACAGGTCGTCTTTGTGGGCCTCCACGAAGGCGAACCAGGTCCGGATCATTTCGTCGTGATCGACTTTCCGGTCGGGCTTGGGTACCCAGGTTTCCACTTCGTAGAAAGACATGGCCCGTCCGTTCCGGAAAGTCGGCCGCGGCGGCGCTCGGCCCGTGACAGGGAACAGGGGCAGCAGGATTCGAACCCGCGACCTACGGTTTTGGAGACCGCCGCTCTACCAGCTGAGCTATACCCCTTGAAAATGCCGCCTGGAACTGCACGGCACAAGATACATTGACGTGACCGAAATGGCAACCGAATTTCCACCGCCGGGCCCGCCGTTCAACGCCCGATATCCCTTGCCGAAAAAGGCGCGGCGGCCTATGATGCCCTATCATGAACGCCTTTCAGAAAACGGCCCTCGCCACCCTGGCGGCGACGATTCTCCTGATCACCGTAGGCAGCCTGGTGCGGATAACGGGCGCGGGCCTGGGCTGTCCCGACTGGCCCAGGTGCTGGGGTTCCTGGCTGCCGCCGGCGAGCGTCGCGGCGCTGGACATGGCGTATGTCCGTGAAAAGGGCTACGATCCCGCGGATTTCAACCCGGTCAAGATGTGGACCGAATACGCCAACCGGCTCGTGGGCGTCGTCATCGGGATACTCGTCTTCGCGACCTTCCTGCGTTCCTTTCGATACCGGAGGTCGCAACCGGTGGTCTTCTACTGCGCGGGCCTGTGTTTCGTGCTGGTCGGCTTCCAGGGCTGGCTGGGCGGGCAGGTGGTCAGGTCCGGCCTGCAACCCGGGATCATAACGCTCCACATGGCCCTGGCGGTCATCCTGCTGTGCCTGCTGCTCTTCGTGACGTTCCAATCCCTGGAACAGCGCTTGCGCGTCGAACTCACCGGGCAGGGACGGTCCGCACTGCTGCGCCTGGGGTTTGTGCTCCTGGCCGTAACGGCGATCCAGGTACTCATCGGCACGCAGGTGCGGGAGGGCATCGATCCCTTTATCAAGGACGACGGCGGCCTGCCCCGGGGCGACTGGCTGGCCCAGGTGGGACTCGTCGACCACGTGCACCGGTTTTCTTCCTGGCTGGTGCTGATCGCCGGCGTGCTCCTCTACCGGGCGGTCCTGCGGCACGGCATGGTCGGTCGGCTCCCCGCGGCCGCACGGTTCATCCTGGCCGCCATCCTGCTGCAGATCGCACTGGGGGTCGTCTTGGCCTACGGCGGCCTGCCGCCGGGGGCGCAGGTCCTTCACCTCACCCTGGCCACGGTGCTGGTCTGCGGAGAATGCACGTTTCTGCTCATGGTAAGGGCGTCACGGCGGTTAATGTAGGTTTTCTTCTTTTCACATTTCCGCCGTCCGGTTATGTTTGCTCATGTTTCTCCTTTAAATCCTCATGGCTGGCCCCGGCCGTATCAGCTGGCCCCGGCCGCCACAGCTGGCCCCGGCCGCCACAGCAGGCCCGGCCGCCTCGCCCGGGAAGGAACCGATGGACCGACTGACCGCTCAGTTGAAGAGGATCAGGGCACGTTTCGAAGACGGCGAGCTGACCCGGGAGGACATCGACGACGCGATCGCCCTGGTGGAAAACGCCGAAGCGGAGCACGGTCCGGGCACCGGGCGCCAGAGCCTGCTCTATCTGCAGGCGCCCACGACCAACCCCCATTCGGCGGTGGTCGGCATCAGTATCTACGAAGACGGGACGGACTCCGACGGACTCGACGAAAACGGCGAGTTCCGGTACCGGTCGATCAAGGAGGCCCTGGACGACGGCTGGCGCATCATCAAATTTCCCGAATCGTCCCTCGCCATGCGTGAACAGGATACCTACGGGCTCGGTTTCGAGTTCGTGCTGGAGCGATGGAGATAGAAGATGGAGGGCTCGATGAACGGCGTGCCTTACGGAAAAGAGATGGACTGCGAGCCGACGCTGACGGACCGCGAGGTGGTCGATTTCTGCCGGAACGGTTACCTCATGCTCCCCGGCGTCGTGCCGGACGACGTCAACAGGCAGGTCATCGACTACCTCGAACGCGTCGACAGTACCTATGAGCCCACGCCCATCATGAAGGAGTCCTTCTTCGTGGACGGCGTGCTCATGAACCCGCAGGCGGCAGGCGCTGTCCGGTCGCTCCTGGGAAGCAGATTCACCCTGCCGCTCATCATCAGCAACCACCGGGGTCCCCTGCCCTTCGACCAGCCTCAGAACTGGCACCGGGACGGCGGCACGATCTACACGGACAAGCTGGAATACCTGCAGGTCTTCTACTATCCGGAAGCATGCACCGAGGACATGGGTCCGACCGTGGTGCTGCCCGGGTCGCACTTCATGCGGAACAAGGCGCCTATGATGGCCCACCTCGGTTCCATCCGGGGGACCGTATCGTCGGCCGGTCCGGCCGGCACGATCTTTCTCACCGTATACGGGATCTGGCACCGCCGGTCGCGGGCCGCCTCGGGTCCGAAGGGAAAGAGCAAATACCGCAACCTGCTCAAGTACAACTACTGGCGGACCGTACCGCCGCGGAGAGACTGGATCACGCAGGACGACATCGACTTCAACACGATCAAATTCGATCCGCCGGCGGGCGTGTTCGAGCAGTTCCAGGGCGCCATCGCGGCCGCGCGGATGTTCACCTGGCTCTGCGGCGCGGAGGACGAGTACCGGAAGAGGGGCGGGCAGTGCTGGCCCATCGCCACCACCGTTCGGGACGGCGTGAACCAGGAAGGCGCGCCCGGGTCGCTGGCGAACCGTTAATTTACCCATCGCGTAAAAAGGTGCGGTAACCGGCAGGGTGAGTTCCGCACAGAAAGAAGCTGGCCATGAAAATCACAGATATCGCGATTACCCATATCAATCCGAAGCTCGCGGAACGGAACGTCGACAAGAAGGTCCAGTTCAGGACCATCGATACCCAGACGGTCTTCAAGGTCACGGCGGACAACGGTGTGGTCGGGTACGGAGAGAGCCGGGGTCACGTCACCATGGACATCGGGGACGTGGAGCGGCTGACGGGCAGCAGTCCCTTCGACCACATCAACGCGGGCTATCCCGTGGGTCTCATGGGCGCGCTTTATGATCCATGGGCAGGCACCTCGAGGTACCCGCCTACAAGCTCATGGGACAGAAGGTGCGGGACCGGGTGCCCGTGGCGGCATGGACCCGCGTTGCTTCCCCGGAAGAACTGGCCGCCGAGGTGGTGCGCGCCGCGGACGAAGGGTACATGATCTTCAAGATGCACACGGGCGAGTACTACGATGTATACGAACAGAACAGCGCCGTGGAGGAAGTCGCCCCGCCCGGATTCAAGATGCACTACGACTTCAACCACAACCGTTCGTTCGCCGACGTGGCGCGCATCGTCGAACACCTTGAGAAGTCGCCCGTCGTCGGCGTGATCGAGGATCCGATGGTCTGGCGCGACGTGGACGGCTGGCGGCGCCTGCGCGAACAAACGTCGATCCCCTTGCTGATGCACGTTCCGCAACTGGGCGGCGGTCCGGAGATCGTGCTTGGATGCGCCGACGCCTACATGGTCGGCGAGCACGGCATCGGCATGAGCCTGAAGCGGGGGTTCGCCTGTGCCGAAGCGAACGTCTCCACCGTGATCCAGCTGACCGGGGGCACGCTCAGCAAGGCGATGGCGCTCCACCTCGGCGCGGTGATTCCCAACGTGATGCATACAGTCAACCTGGACGACCAGTACGGAGAGGACGTGACCGGCGGGCGGATCGAGGTGGCGGACGGCTGTTCCCCCGTGCCGGAAGGACCCGGCCTCGGCGTCGAAGTCGACGAAGACGAACTGGTGCGCATCGCCGGGAACCCGATCACCGAGATTCCCCGGCACATCGGAAAGACCCGCCTGCCCAGCGGCAACATCTATTATACCATCGGGTATCCCTCGGTCCACCGGCTGACCGGTTTCACCGAAGGCAACATCCGGGGAATCCGGCTGGACATCTGGGAAGAAGACGGAAGTTCATCCTGGCAGGAAACCTACGACTGGATCGAACGCCGTGGACCCTTCATGCGCAAGGAGTCGGAATGAACGAAACACCACGTATCCTCGTCACCGGTTCCGCCGGCGTCATCGGAACGACCATCGTAAACGGACTTAAAGACAGATATCCACTTCGCTGTTTCGACCGGGTGTCTACACCGGGCATGGATGACGAGGTCGTCGGCGATATTACCGATATGGACGCGGTGCTCCAGGCCACCGAAGGCATGGACGCGGTGATCCACCTGGCCGGCAATCCGTCCGGCGGCGCGTCGTGGGAGGAAATCCTCCACGCCAACTTCATCGGCACCTATACCCTCTTCGAAGCGGCCAGCCGAAACGGCGTGCGCCGGGTCGCCTTCGCGAGCCGGGCGGGCCTGCTGGCGCCCTATCCGCAGGACGTGCATCGCACGATCGACATGACGCCCAGGCCGGAAAGCTACTATTCCATCAGCAAAGTCTTCGGGGAAAGCCTGGGCTACATGTACGCGGTGCGGTTCGACATGGAAGTCGTCTGCGTGCGCATCGGCAACTTTCAGGCGCAGCGGGACCAGCCCGGCCATCCCCATCACCTGAGCCACGGCGATGCGGTCAGGGTGTTCGAACGGGCGGTCATTCACCCCGGCATCCGGTTCGAAGTCGTGTTCGGCGTGTCGGACAGTACCTGGAGGATGTACGACCTGGACCACGGCCGCCGGGCGATCGACTTTCACCCCCAGGACAAATCGATTGTCGATCCGGAAGCCTGATCCGGCTATAGCGACGTCCAGCCGCCGTCGACCATGAGCGCGAGCCCGGTGACGTACCCGGACGCGTCGGAGGCCAGGTAGACCACGGCGCCCTTGAGATCTTCGTTGTCCAGCATGCGACCGAGCGGCACGCGGTGCTCGTACCTTTGCACGAACGGCCCGGGCTGTTCATTGAAATACCCGCCCGGACAGATGCAGTTCGCCCGCCCGCCCTGTTTACCGTAGTAATTCGCGATGTACCGGGTGAAATTGATCATGCCGCCCTTGACGAAAGTGTAGTCGGGAGGCTGTTTCATATCGGTTTCTTCGTAGAGGCCGGGGTCGTTTGCGACGACGCCGTAGATACTCGAGATATTGATGATGCTGCCGCTGCTCTGGTCGGCCATGACGGGGACGAAAGCCTTGCAGAGGGCGAAGAGTCCCACCATGTTCCCCTGGGCACTGGCGGCCCAGTAGTCCGGCGTCTGCTCGTCGAAGCCGCCGCCCCGGCCGACCACCGCGCTGTTGACCAGGACGTCCACGCGGCCGAAACGGTCCATTACGCGTTGTTTCAGGGCGTCGATCGATTCGGTGTTCGTGATGTCGAGCGCCTCGGGGTGGGTGTCGTATCCCCGTTCGTTCAGTCCGGCGACGAACTGCCGGTTGTTGTCCAGGTCCCGGGAAGCGACGACCACCGTGGCGCCGGCCTCGGCCAGGGCCTCGGAGATGCTGCTGCCGAACTGCGGACCCGCGCCGCCGGTAACAACGGCGATGCGCCCCTTGAGAGAAAAGCTGTCCAGCACACCCATGTCTAGACTCCTGTCGTTCAACTGTATATACAAAGTATCGACAACGATGGAAAAGTATGGACTAAGTATATACGGCCCGGTCATGGGGGACAAAGCCTTTGTACCGGCCGGATGAAGGCGGAATCGACAGGGAAGCCGCGGCGCCCCGCCGGGTCGCGGTTGGACATATAAAGCCATTTCACCGGAGGAGCGGACCATGATTTGGGGATCGGGAGATTACTGTTACGAAAAGGTGCCCGGGTGGGGCTCCGAGCGCACGCTGGGCATCGCCACGGCCGTGGCCGTGGATTCAAAGGACCGGGTCTACGTCGTCGACCGGGAGCCCAGTCCCGCCGTGGTGGTCTACGACCGGGACGGCCGCCTGCTGGACGAATGGGGTCACGACATTCTGGCCCTGCCGCACGAGATCTGGATCGACGGGGAGGACATGATCTTCATTCCGGACTGCAGAGACCATACCGTCCGGGTGTTCGCTACCGACGGCACACTGCTGCAGACGCTGGGCGAGCCGAACCAGACCGGAGCGCCGGGCAAGCCCTTCAACATGCCGACGCGCGTCGTCAAAGGGGCCTCCGGGGACCTGTACGTCTCCGACGGGTACGGACAGTGTTACGTGCACCGGATGACTCCGTCGGGAGACCTGGTCCACACCTGGGGCGGCAGGGGCGCCGCGCCCGGCCGTTTCACCCTGCCCCACAACATCTTCCCCGTGTCCGACGGCCGCCTGCTCGTGGCCGACCGGGAGACCAACAACCGGATCCAGGTCTTCGATTCCGAGGGGACCTTCCTCGCGGAATGGCCCGGGCGTCCCGCGCCCTGCGGCCTGTTCGTCGATGACGAGGATACGGTCTTCCTGGGCGAGGGCGGCGGGGTCACCATCATGAACATGGACGGCAGGCTCCTCGCCCAGTGGGTCGTGCGGGGCGGTCCGGTCGATCGGGCCCACGGCGCCCACAGCGTATGGGTCGACCGCCACGGCGATATCTACGTGGGCGAGGTGGGCGTGGAGAACCTCGTGCACAAGTATGTCCGCGTGTGACGGCCAGGCCTGCCCGCATGCATCCATGACTCCGCTCCCTCTATGACTCCTTTTCCTGCCGATCACCATTTTCCCCGATGGATCTGGGTCGTCTACGCGGCCCTCTTCGCCCTTTCCATACCGTGGTACCTCCCGGAGATCGACCCAGTCCCCATCTGGCTTGGGGTGCCGTACTGGGTCGTGATCTGCCTGGTGGCCTGCCTGGCCATCGCATGCTTCACCGCGTACGTGATTCACCGGTACTGGCGGGAGGACGCCTGACCCATGACGGATCAGCCTTACGGCCCCGGCGCATTCGCCTTCCTGGCCGCCTACCTCGTCTTCATGATCGTCCTCGGATACGTGGCCCGGACCCGCCGCCGGGACGATTCCATGTCCTCCTTCTACCTCGCGGGCAAGAACCTGGGCGCCCTGGTCCTCTTCTTCACGCTCTACGCGACGCAGTACAGCGGCAACACGCTCATCGGTTATCCAGGGGAGGCCTACCGGCTGGGATACGCCTGGATCATGAGCGTCGGATTCATGATGGCCATCGTGGTGGCCTACCTGCTCTTCGCGCCGCCGCTCTATCGCGCGTCTCGCCGGGAGCACTTCGTGACGCCGGGCGACTGGATCACCCATCGATTCGGTGCGAACGGAAGATCAGGACTGACCCTATTCGCCGGTGTGCTGTTCGTGGTCGCCATCGCCAACTACCTACTCGCGCAGCTCCTGGCAGTGGGGCACATCGTTTCCGGGCTTTCCGGCGGCGCCATTCCGTTCTGGGCGGGCGTGGTGGTCCTTGCGGTCATCATCCTGTTCTACGAGACCCTCGGCGGGATGCAGGCCGTGGCGTGGACCGACTGCATACAGGGCCTGCTCCTCTTCGTCGGGCTGCTGGGCATGCTGGCCGCCGTGGTCGCGGGCAGCGACCGTCTCGGAGAAGCGACGGCGTGGATCATCGCCCATCAGCCGTCGAAAGCCGCGCTTCCCGATGGAGAGACGATCCGTACCTGGATCAGCACCATCCTGCTGGTGGGCTTCGCCGCCGCCGTCTATCCCCAGGCCATACAGCGCATCTTCGCCGCCCGGAGCACCCGCAGCCTCAAGCGGTCGTTCACCTTCATGACCTTCATGCCCCTGGTCACCATCACGGTGGTGGTCCTGGTGGGCATCCTGGCCATCCCACAGTTGACGGGACTCGAAGGGGTCGCCACCGACCAGGTGATGCCCCGGCTCCTCGGCGTCTGGGCCGCCGAATCGCTCTGGCTCTACGTCATGACCGTGCTCGTCCTCACCGGTATCGTCGCGGCGATCATGTCGACGGCCGACTCCGTCCTGCTCAGCCTCTCTTCCCTGCTCGTCAAGGACGTACTGGGCCGGTTCCGGATAGGGTCGCTCCCGGAAGCGCGCCTTACCGCCTGGGGGAAGCGCCTGTCCTGGATCATCATGGCCATGCTGGTCCTCATCTCACTGACGCCGGATCTCACCCTGTGGGGTCTCATCGAACTCAAGATGGAGGTGTTGATCCAGACCGCCCCGCTGTTTGTGCTGGGGGTGCTGTGGCCGCGATTCAACGCGGCAGGAGCGGCGGCGGGCATGGCCGCGGGCACGGCGCTTGCGGCGGGGTTGACGCTGGCGGGCATGGGCAAGGTCTGGGGCTGGCACGCCGGCGTGCTGGGCCTGGCGCTGAACGTGATCGTGGGGGTGTCGGTGAGCTGGTTCGGGCGGGGTCCGGACGGCCGGGGCGACACGGACGACCGGGGCGACACGGACCGTCCGGGAACCGGGCGGCGGGGTTCCGCGTAACTGCGGGTACGTCCACCTGGCTGAATGAGTAAACCCAACAGATGTGGTACGGACGATCTGACCGGTTTCCCCGCGGTTTCCCGGCCTCTGCGACGGGTATCTCCATACGCTCGAAACACCGAAAACACTTGACTTTTGTAACTAAATGACATATACTATTCGCTACGTCAGGAACTTAGTCGAAAGTCAATCTTCGAAAGGAGTTTAATCATGAGAAGTGGTGATGAAATGTTGAAGCAGATCGTTGAGAAGTCCTCTCTGGACGCAGATTTCAGGCAAAAGCTGATCGCGGACCCGAAGTCGACCATTTGTGAGGAACTGGACATTTCGATGCCGGAATCCATGTCGATCCAGGTCCACGAAAGCGATATGCAGACGGTGCATATTGCACTGCCCCCGGATGCGAATATCACCGAGGAGCAGCTCGAAGCCGTATCGGCCGGCCTCTGTTGCTGCTGGTAAACTGAAATCTACGCGCAGGTAATCATGCGGATGCCCGGCAGTCGCGTGATCGAGTAGTTAAATAAAAGTCCTCCCCGATCAACTTGGTCGAGGAGGACTTTTGCTTTTAATTGCCTGATGTGGCGCTCAGTTCGCCGGTGTGACGCCATGTTTGAGCGCAGGGTGATCGGTTCGAGCGCAAGGCGCTCAGTTCGCCTGCGCGCCGGAAAGTACCATGTATAGATAGGCCTTGGCCTGCGCCAGCCGGTTTCCGGAAATGACCAGCTTGATGTGATGTATGCCTCGCAACATGAGAAAAGGACCGGTCTTGCCGAACAGTGTCGTGGGTTTGGAAGCCCAGTCCGCAAGCGCCGCAAGCTTCTCCGGAACGACATAGTCCTCATGGCCCAACGCATCCAGAACGGGATCCCAGTCGGTCATGCCGTCGATCCAGTAACGGGAATCCTGCGTGTATCTTTGCTTGACGATGGGGGTCAGCCCGAGCGTTGGCCCCAGCCCGTCTGCCCGTACGTCTACGTTTAAGCCCGCGTTCACGATGTCCGCCCGTTCCCTTAAACGCGCGAGCACGGATTCGACAGCGGTTACTTGACCCGGCCATCCGGTGTTTTCGAGATAAGCGCAGACTGCGTCCTCCGCACTGAAACCCATGATCGCCAGGCGGACCGTACGCTTCCGGGACGGGAATACGCCGAAGGAGTCCAGGCGCGTGTCTTCCGGCTGCGCCAGGTATACCCGTTCGGCGTTTTCCCGTTCGGCCGCTATCTTCTCCCAGCCGACGCAGGAGACGAGGGCGTCAACCACGGTTCCGACGTCATGCTGGAGTCCGGCGCCGCCGAACAGCGTGCGTTCGTTGGGCCGCAGGAACAGGCCCGGCAGCGTCTTGCCGCCGCCCGGAGCCGAGCCTACATCGTACTCCAGCATCAGCTTACGTCCTACGATCTCCCTCAGCGACGAGTGCTGGGCTTCCATTTCTCCGAACAGCCGCCTGACCGCACCAGCCGTCTCATCCGTCTTGTCTGTACGCGCCTGCGCCTCAAAAAAGTCGCCCGAACGGTTTCCGCTGGCCAGCGAGACGCCGAAGTCCGCCACGGGCCGGCTATCGTGCAGCGGAAGTTCGAAACCGAAGGGCTGGGCGCCCATCGTAATGGGGAGTTGCCTCGCGCGTTTCAGTACGAGGTCCCATTCCCGCGCACCGATCAGATCCGGCGAAACCCTGTTTCGCAACTGCGCCAGCAACTCGGCCATCGTTTCGCCCTCTTCGGCGAGACGATCCTGGGTGTGCAGGACGGCATCGTCGATATTCACCTTGCCTCCTTAAGCGATGACCGGTACGGGATTCAAATCGGCTTCGGCCAGGGGCTGTTTGTGAAAGCCCATCTCGACCGGCACGTCGTACAGGCGTCCGGGGGCGAATCTTGCCCAGAAATGGCGCATGCCCGGTACGATGACCCGCGCTACGGGCATGCCGATGTCCGGCCGGGTCTGGTCCAGCACGAGGAACTCCATGCCCCTGGCTTCGACCTTCGCCCGGCAGTATTCCACGTCCGCTCGCGTATCCGTTCTTTCGATCACCGGATACTGCGCGGCCTGCCTGGGCGGCGCGGCCGTCGACGGTGCCAGCCAGGCGCAATCGGCAATTCGGGCCGTCTTCCACCAGTTGAGCGCCATGGGATCGTCGATCATGGGCCGGTTGGGCCGACCAGGTTTTCCACCGCCTTCGCGTCCACCGGGACGGGGCAGCCACGTCAGGCACTGGTTCAATTCGCACAGGGCGCGCAGGGCCGCAAGTCGCGGGTCGGCATGGGCGCCCGCGCCGTATATGATATCCTCGGTTTCGGCGTCCGGCCGTCGGGATAGTGCAACGAAGGACGGAATGTCCGTATCGGAAGTCACGTCGAGCATCCACACCTCCCGCTCGCATCGGTCGTAATAGTCCGTTGCCGATGCGAGGAATTCGTCGTCAAAACTGGCCAGATCGACCCCGGGAACGCTCAATCGGTTGTACCACCAGATAGCAAAAGCATCGCGCTCGACCAGTTCGTAGAAACCCTGCAGGATGGCCTCCTCCAGGGTGTTCCCCGCGGCGCAGCCGTTGGAATCGGCAATCAGGTCGGCGGGGCCGCGCTGTTCGGGCGCCATGCTGTAGAGCATCGACGTCGGCAGGTAACGGTGCCGGCCTTGCGTGAACGACCACACGGGCGTCCAGTCGATCTCGGCGTCGGGATCCAGACGCGGCGGGACGATGTTGTAGGGGTGGCCGGTCGCGTTGATGCTATCCGCGTTGTCGAGCTGATCGTCGCTGAACAACTGCACGTCGTTGGGGTGGATCGCCCCGTCTTCCGCGGCGAAATCGATGAATCGTCCGCGGGTATGGATTTCGTCTCCGCTAAAGGCGCCTGAATGACGTTCGATCGCCTCGCAGAGGGCACTGGCCTCGGACTGTTCCCGCGTGCTGCCTTTTCCGGCGCTCTTGCTGCGCAGGCTGCGCCGGAGCGAACTCAGGCTCCGGCTTCGCATGCCGGGATTGCTTCCGGCCCAGTAGACGTGCAGCCAGTCGTCGTTCTCATCGGTCGTGCGCGCCAGCCAGGATACGACACCGCTCACCGGGCTCACCAGGTGGCGGTATTTCGCCAGGGTGGCTTCCGGTGTCACGGACCGCGCGCCGCCGCTGTTCCGATGGTGTTTGGGACTGGCCTTCAGACATACCGGCACGGGCGGCCGGTCGTGCCGGTACAACCCTTCGTCGCCGCAGACCGGACACTGCGGTCGCCGCAGGACCGTATGCATCGTGCTTGCGAATGTGCCGACATGCATCGAGACCGCATGACCGTGGATCGGGGCCGCTTCATCCAGCACCAGCCACTTGACGATTTCGGCTGAAACCAGCCCGTATACCGCCTCGAGCACGACGGGGTCGGCGGCGTAAGGCTTGAAAGCGGCTTCCTCGCCGGCGACGTGCCTAAGGAACTGGTGGGCCTCCTTGTGGCCGCGAAGCCGGTGGGCCAGGCATTCCAGGCAGGGACCCTGCCTGTCCGCGCGAAAGACGGGTCCGAACAGCGCTTCCATGCCGCGCGGACGCACCAGCATCCACGGCGCTCCCGCCTCGAGCCGGCGCCGGTTCACCGCATCAAACCGCGCGTCGAGGTAGTCATCGCAGACCATGACCTTGAGTCGGGCGTCGTCGCCGGCCACCCCGTCGTTGCCGGCCACTCCGTCGTCGGCGGCCACCACGCCATCCGCCCCATCGGCCGCCCCGTCCACCACCACGACGGCTCCGCTCCTCTCCAGACGCCTGGACAGCATTCCGTCGTCGCCTTCGACCGCGACGGGCGATTCGGACAGCCGCTGTTCGACCCACCGGGGCGATGCGCCAAGGGACGTCCAGTAGGCCGCCCGAGACCGGTCCATGCCATGATCCGCCGAGACGACATAGCCCCGGTCGGAGAGCGAAGCGACCGCCGCGCGCACATCGGCCGCGGCATGACGGCCTTCGAGGTCGGCGACGATGCCGTCCAGCGGACGCCGGCCGTCGAGGATCGGCAGCAGCTCGCAGAGCAGTCCGCCGTGCAGCAATGTATCGAAGGACTCGGAGACCAGCAGCGTCTGCTGTGCGCCGATAACGTGGGATCGCAGGTGCGGGGTGAGCGCGGGAAGTTCGACGGGGCCCCGGTCCGCAGGGGTCGTTCTCGTGAGTTTCCCCTGGCGGGCATTCATGCTCGTCGATTTCCCCTGGCGGGTGTTGGTGCTCGTCTGCCCCGGCATCCGGGGTTTCCGCGACTTCTCGTCAGGCGCTTTCATGCGTGCGCGGCGAGCGTGTCGATCCGGGCGGCGGCGCGGGAGGCGGTTTCGTCGACCGTCGTCGCGAGCGCATCGAAGTCCTCCTGCCCGCAGGCGGTCGCCACAAGGGACTTGACCTTCGTCCCCGCCGTCGCCGCGTCGAATCCGTCCTCGCCGACCAGCCGTATTACCCCCTGCAAGTCCCGCCACAGGTTCGCGGCCTGTGCCAGCGGCTCGTCACCGACGACTTCGAACACTGCAGCGGAGGACGGCGCCGGATCGTCGAGGAAGTCGCCGGCACGGGTCAACTGCAGGTAGCGCGCGGCCTGCTCGACATCCTTCAGCCCACCGGGCATCCCGGCGTATGCGGACACACTCGTCTCTGCGCCGTCTACCGGCTGTGCGTCCGTACCGGTGCCGTCTTCCGGCTGTCCGGGCCTGGCGTAAGCCGGCTCGTTCGCGCCCCATTCCGCCAGGAACCCGCGCCGCGCATCGTCGAAGCGGCTCCCGATGCCGGAACCTTCGGGCTCGTACACGCATCGTGCCCGGGTAAGGACGGGAAACCCGCCGGAAGCCGGCTCCCGGGCTTGCTCAGCCAGTTCGGAAAGCGGTACCGCGGGCATGGTCTCCGGGTCGGAGGATAACGGGGAGAACAGCAGGTTGTCCTGCGCCAGGTCGGCCAGGGCCTTCCGGAAACTCCGGAACAGGCGTTCATTCGCGCCGGACTGCGCGCCGTCATGGACGAACAGCATGTCGACCGCGATGCCGGGATAGGCTTCCCGGCTGGCCAGATCGCCCAGGAAGACGGCGGCGACCTCGCCCACGCTGTCCGTGCCGTACCGCTCGCCGAAATCCGCGACGACGGAGGCAAGCACCGTCGAAACCGACGCTTCGGAGAGATTGGACAGCGCCGTTCTCGCCTCCGCCGGGAGCAGGTTGCCGCGCAATACGTGCATGCCGATTTGAAACGCCTTGTCATTCGACCAGTTCCGCACGATTTCGGCGGTTTCCCGCGCATCGACCACGGGCAACTCGACAATCAGGTCCTTCATTTCCTGAACGCCCATTTCGTAGGTCCAGTAGACCCGGGCAAGCCCGCGCCGCGCGATCGACTCGAATTCCTTGTCCTGTTCGAACCCCTTGGGCAGGTCGAGATCGAGGAATTCCTGTTCCTGCAGGTTATCCAGGAGTTCCGGGTTCCGTTCGATCCATTTCGCGAGCCGCGGCGCGGCGCCGAAGATCTCGACGATCGTATCGAAAGCGTCGGGCCGCTTCGCGGCGAGCGGACTGTCGTAGACGCTCCAGTCCTCGATCTCCGGATAGAAATGCTTGCGCCACTGGTCCACCAGCGGGTCCATCTTCTCAAACCACTTCCTGGGCTTGAGCACGATGTTCATCATGTCGGAATAGGTTCCAGGCAATTCCGGCGACTCGTCGAGGCTGACCTGCAGCAGGGGATACTGGCGGGATGCCACCGCGTGATGATCGGCATGGCGCTGCGCATTGAAGAGCATCCAGTTGCTGAACTTCCAGTCGGCACTCCAGGAATGGCGGGGCATAATCTTCTCCCACCGGCCGTTTTCCAGGCGGACCCGGCGCAGGCCGTAGTGCTGGAAGTAGTTGCTGATCTTCATCGAAAAGACGCAAGACAGGCCGAGAAAGGCGAAGACCGGGACCGCCCAGATCCCGCCCATCCAGAAAACCAGTGCGTACCAGAACGCAACGCCGAAGCCGTAGCGCCAGAAGGGATTGCTGTAGTGCCACATGGTCCGGCGCCGCCGCGCCAGGCGTTCTCTCGCCACTTCCCAGGAATTGACGAGGTTGCTGACGATTTCCTTGGGCATGTACCGCCAGAAACTCTCCCCCTTCGGCGCGGACCCCACGTCATAGGGCGTGCCGACCAGGGCGTGGTGGATATAGACGTGCTCCGTGGCATACTGAGGATAGGAGGCGGAAGAAAGCAGGAACTCGCCGATCCGCCGTTCCCAGGTCGTGCGCCGGTGTATCAGTTCGTGGCCGACGACAAACACCGCCTGTGCTTCCATCGTCAGTATGATGGCCAGCACGACGTCCTGCCACCAGACGAAGGAATCCGCCACCAGGATCTGCCACAGGCCGAAAACCAGGGTGGGCGGCCACAGATACGCCCAGATCCAGACCGGCAGATTGTGCCAGATCAGACGGTGTTTCGGCGTCTTGAACGGATCCATGATCCGTCCGTCGCGGCCAAACACCCGGTCGAAGGACCAGGAAAGGCTCATGAAGACCATGGGCGGCAAGAGCCACCATCCGCCCCACAACGCGGCGAGCAGAATCAACGGGTACACACCCAGCGGAAGGTAATGGGGCAGGGCGGTCAGGATGGACGGCTCGATCTCCTGTGTCGCATCGGCCTGGGCCGACCCGTCGCCATTGGTTTCAGCGCGGTCGATTTCAATGGTATTTTGTGACATGGCTACACCTCCTTGGTCAGCATAACCTGGCACCTGCACGGGCATTTTCTCGACACGGCCGCTCGGAACCGAACAACCGGAACCGCAAGACTCAGGTTCGCAGGAAGGCGGCGAGACGCTCGAGCGCTTCGATACAGAACGCGGTGGTCACGGCTTCGGAGCCGTGGCCAATTTGTCCCACCGCGCCGAACTTCAGCGTCTGGTCTCCAAAGGCGAGCAGTTCCGGCCAGCTGCCGTCCTCGCGCTGCGAGGTCAGGATGTCTCTCAACAGCCGGCTCGCGTCGATGCGATCAAGGCATCCGGCATCGCTGAGCGTGGACACGGCCTGGGCCGTCTGCAGGACGTCGCCGAAATCACCTTTTTCGTCCCTCAAGCCCAGGACACGGTCCGCGAGGACCGGGCACAACCGATCCAGGGCGGGCGTCACGCGTCGCACGGCACGGGCGACCGCATAGCAGATCGCGATCTCGTCGGGATACCACTTGGATGCGTCCTTGAGATCGCCCTCTGCGATCAGGGCCTCCAGCCATCGCTGGGCATCCCTGGTTTCCGGGCAGTCGCCGAGATAGGCGATGACGTTCGCATTGACCACGGGGTCGGCTTCGATGCGAAAACGCGACACGACATCGGGCTCGTCGCCCTCCAGCAGCCAGGTCATGAAACGGCCTTCACCGTCGCGGTTCGCCAGTATCCGCGGTATGTTTCTCCCCAGCAAGATCCAGGGGTGCGTTCCGATCAGAAGGGCACAGAGCGTGGTGCTGTCGAGATCCTGGGGCAGGTGGCGGTAATAGCGCCAGAATCCGGGATATTCGATGGTTTCGACCATATACGCCCTGGTCGCGTCGCATATGGATCTGGCCTTCGCTTCCCGGCAACTTTCCAGGGCCAGGACGCAGAATGCCGAAATGAAGGGTGGCCTTTCGAAATGACGCGGCACCCTCGGATCGGCCACGTTGAACCGGATGCAGTGCCAGGCGCCGCGCTCGTCGATCGTCGACTCCAGGAAATCGAGACCACGGCGTATGCGCTCTCTGGCCGCTTCCGTAAGGACCTCGGCGCCGGCCTCGCTGCCGGGGAGGCGCCCGGCCCCGGTACCCGGCGGACGCAGGGGCGGCGCGGGATCGTACATGGTCTTGCGCAGAAACGCGAGGGACGACGCGCCGGTGCGCGCCTCCTCCCGTTCCTCCCGGGTGTATCTGCTGCGCGGCGGGAGCACCAGATGGGTCGCGGCGTCCGATTCTTCGTGCACGTGAATCTCGTGGTCCCCGTCCACCGTCAAGCCAAGTTCCTGCTCGATGGTCTCCTTGGGCCTGGCAAGGAGACGTGTCCGCAAGTCGTCGTCGTCGCCTGCTTTCAAGACCAGTAAATCGACCGCGTTAGAGGGCTTCTTCATGGACTTCTGCTCCGTTTTGACGGATCCGAACCGAACGGGCGGTCTTTCCGGCGATCCTTCAGCCGCCCATCCGTATCAGGCGATTTGCCTTCTAATCAGCTCCTTGAATACCCCGTCGGTCTCCTTCAGGTCGTTGAAGGAGCCGCTCTGTACGACTTTGCCGCCCTTCAGCACATAGATGCGGTCGGCCTGTTCAAGCGTGGACAGGCGATGGGCAATGACGAGGCGGGTGGACGTCAGGGCGGCAAGGTTTCCCATCACGGTCGCCTGGTTTTCGTTGTCCAGCCAGTTCGTCGCCTCGTCAAACAACATGATTCGCGGGCTGCCGATCACCGATCGGGCAATAGTGATGCGCTGGCTTTCGCCGCCTGACAGGACCGACCCACTGGTGCCCACCATGGTCATCATGCCCATGGGCATGGCCTTGATCTGATCCTCGACTTCCGCGGTCCGGACCGCCGCCCATACTTCATCGGTCGTCACGTCTTCATGGTGGCTGACGAGGTTGTCCCAGAGATCCTGGGGATGGAGCCCGACCGACTGGGGCACCGCGCCGATCTTCCGCCGCACCTGTTTCAGATTCAGGTGTCTCAAGTCGCGTCCGTCGTAATAGACCGCACCGGCGGTAGGCCAGTCGACACCGAGTGCGAGGCGGAACAAGGTGCTCTTGCCGGCACCGGATTCCCCGGCAATCGCGACGAACTCGCCGGGACGGGCGCGAATCGTGACGTCGTCGAGTATCAACGGGCCGTCGGGATCGTAACGGAACGAAATGCGGTCGAACAGTATGTCGCCGCCCAGGTATTCGACCGGTTCTCCTTCCGTCCCGGTTTCGGGCGTTTCGGAAAGCAACGGGCGCATCTGTTGGAATGCCGGCAGCATGGAGGCGATAGCGCCGAAGGACTCGCCGAGCCGGGAGATGGCGGACTGGAAGACGATAAAGACCGTGTAAACGACTAGAAAGTCGCCGACGGGCATGTTTCGGCTCCCGGTCTCCATCACCAGGAAAAGGAGTACCCCGGCGGCGAGAAAGGGAAGCGCGGCGCCGAATGCCCGTGAATGTCCCTCGAGCGCGTCCAGTTCGATCTCCGCACGCTTCTGCGCACGATAGTCCTTCGCCCAGATGGCGTAAGCCGATCCTTCCGCATTGTCCATGCGCAGCTTGGAAATGCCTCCCACGATCTGGAACAGCCGGCCGGCGACGCGCCGGGCCGCCCGGATCATCCACCCGTACGGTGAGATCTGGCGCAACCCCAGTACTACGGTGACCAGCAGCGAAACCAGGCTGAAGAGGAGGGTGACGAGACCGAGGGTAGCATCGTAGAAGAAGATGACACCGAAAACCGGAAGCAGAAAAACGATCGACAGAAGGCCGTTGGCGACGACACCTCGCAATCCATCGCGGAGTTGCTGAAAGGTCATGCCCGACATGGCCAGGTCGCCGGCCGGATTGCGGTGCAAAATACCGGGAGGAAGGCGCATGAGACGGTCCCAGAAGGCGGCTTCGACCCGGGAGGCCGAGCGCCCCTCCAGCCGCATCATCGCCGTGCTCTGAAGGAGGTGCAGCAGTGCGCCCAGCAGGCCGAAGGCCGCTATCGCCACGGCGACAGCGTATAAGGCTCCCGCACTTCCGCCCGCCGTAATGTGGTTTGCAACAAACCCGAGGGCGAGCGCCGGCAGCAGCCGGATCACGCCGAATGGCAGCCCGGCAATCAACAACCGCGCCCAATCCGAGGCCGACCCGCGCAGGGCGATACCCAGCAGATCCGCCGGTTTGACTTCCCGAGACGGCAAGGGCTGATAGAACATCCAGGCTTCTTCCGCCAGCGCGCCCGAGCTTGCCAGGCGAGCCGCCGAAACCCGGGAGCGGCGTTTGCTGACCGGGTCGATTTCAAGGTAACGTCCCATCAGTCCCGGCAGCAGCGCTACGGGCTGCCCGTCCTCTGCGCGATAGGCCAGCAGCGCGTTGCTGTCGCCGTGCCACCAGCGGTCATCGGCCTGGAGCCGCACGCGCCGGGCGCGCACGCCGGATGCGTCAAGTATGTCGACGAGGCCGACGGGCGCATTCGATTGGCCCGATCGCGCCGGGATCTTGAACTCGATGCCTTCATGGCGGCCGATCAGTTGCAGGGCATCCGCCAGCGCCGTGTCCTCGACACCGGCGTCCCGGTCGACGGGATGGTCGTAGACATTGTAAAGGCGCCGCCGCGCGGTTTTCTCGGCCGTTCGACGGCTTGCCGTCCGCGCCCGTTCGAGATTGACGGCATCGACCACGACCAGCCGGCGGTTCAGGCGTTCCAGGTTGAATGCAACCGCGTGGAAGGAGGCGAGCGCCGCCGGCAGCTTTCCCTGCCTGGCCAGTGTTTCCGTCGACTGGCCGGTCAGGGTCGCCTCGTCGATCAGCGTAAGCCAGCTTGCACGGGCCAGGGGGATGACCGCCTCGTGGGGGCTGCTCGAGTCCGCCCGTTCAGCCGTGTCGACAATCCCCATGTACAGGCCCGCGCCGGACGGCGGTTCGGATACCCACACCACGCCGCGCCGGACGGACAGCGTACACGGAGCCAGGGTCCGTGTCTCTCCTGCTTCGGCCAGCTCGGTCGGCCGGGGAGGGGGAATGGCGAAACGTGCCAGCGTCTCCGTTATGGACGTCAGCCACGTATCGGCCTGTTCCGCCAGTTCCGTGGGATCGACCTTTGCCAGCAGGGAAGCCGGCAGTCGCTTAAGCAGCGTGCCCGGCCGCCCCCTGGCGATGATGCTGAGCGTGGTATCCTCGTCACTGTCCCGCCGGTCCGGTGCGACCCCGGGCAGTAACCAGCCCGATTCCCGGCGCAGCAGATGCTGCGGCGACGCCTGCTCCACCCCGCTCTTGAATTCGACCAGGAACAGGTTGACGGCGCCCCGGTCGATGAACCAGACACTGTCCGGGTCGTCGAGACTGACCGGCAGGTTGCCTTCGCACGGCACGGATTCGCCGAAGCGATCGGCGAGGTCGGCCAGTGAAGTATATTCAGGATCCGTATGCTGCATCAGTTTGACCTGACCATTTTGTAATACACGCCGTCCCGATCGTCGATCAACTCGTCATGCGTGCCCCGTTGCACCGTGACGCCTTTGTCCATTACGATGATTTCATCGCAATCTCTCACGGTGCTCAGTCGATGGGCCACGATCAGGCAGGTGACTCCGCGCCGTCGCAGCGCATCATCCACGAATTCCTCCGTAGCCGCATCGAGGGCGCTGGTGGCCTCGTCCAGGATGAGCACCGTCGGATTGCCCACCAGTGCGCGGGCGATTTCCAGCCGCTGCCGCTGGCCGCCGCTGAAATTCGCTCCGCCTTCTTCGACGAGCGTCGCATATCCGTGGGGTCTGAGCAGGACCTCGTCGTGAATCTGGGCGTCCCGCGTCGCGGCGAAGAGGACTTCATCCGGGATGGCCGGATTCCAAAGTGTGATATTGTCGCGCAAGGTCGCGGAAAAGAGAACGATCTGCTGGTCCACCATGGAAATGGATTGCCGCAGCACTTCCTCAGGGATCTGATCGCGCAGATGGTCATCAAACATGATCTCCCCCGTCCAGGGCTGATAGACTCCCGATACCAGCCGTGCCAGGGTCGACTTGCCGGAACCGCTGGGGCCGACCACGGCGACGCGCTGACCCGGTTTGATCACGAGACTGAAGTCCTTTATCAGCGGCGGCCGGCTCCGGTTGTAACCGAAGGTGACGTCTCGCAGTTCCAGCTGGCCGGCGAGCTGGAGCCTGCCGTTGAACGTGGGGATCGACTCCGATTCCGGACTTCTGCGGCTGAAGACGGGATCCTCGTCTGTTTCGGAGATGTCCTCGAGCCGTTGAAGATCGGTTTCGAGGGCCTGGCGGTTTTCGGCAAACTCCAGAAAGCGCTCGACGGGAGACAGAAACATTTCCGCCAGGATATAGAACCCGACCAGCGCCCCCAGCGTCAATTCTCCATGCATAACCAGCATGCCGCCAATGCCCAGAATCGTGGCGGCGCGCAAGGCATCGACCAGCCCAGGCAGCGAGCTATTGGCAGCGCCCAGTTCGGAGTAAAGCTGGCGCGCCCGCAACTCACGGGCCTGTTGCCCGCTCCAGCGCGAAAAGAACCGGTCATCCGCGCCGGTCATCCGCAGATTGTCCGCATGGCTGAGCATCTGCATGCCAAGGCCGATCAGCAGCCCCTGCTCACGCCTCATCGTCTGGCTGCGGACGGCCCGAAGGGCATTGAGAAAGCGGGCCAGCAGCGCGTGAAGCAGCGCCAGTAACAGCACGATCAGCGTGAGCACGACATCGTAGGCGAACATGGCGGCAAGGAACACCACGCTCATGGCCATGTCGACAATGAGCACCAGGAACTGATCCGCCAGGTTCTTCGCGATCCTGTCGGTGGACGAGACGCGATCGGTCAGATCGCCGGTCAGCCTGTGTTCAAAAAACGCGACCGGCAGCCGCAGCAGCCGCGCCATTCCCTGACTGTAGCCGATCACCGATACTCGGACCGCGAGCCGTTTCAGGAAACGGTGCTTGAGCAGGGACAGGACGTAGACCAGGGCCCCGCCGCCAAGCAGGGCGGTCACCAGTCCGCCCCATGCCCCATGCTTCTCCATGACCTCGTCGACGAAAACAGTGAGCGACGCCGGAATAACCAGGGTCAGCAACGTCAACATGAGTCCGCAGGCAACCACGCCGGTAAGCAGGCTCCATGATCCGGAGATCAAGGCGCTCAGCTGCCTGAACAAGCCGGGCTGTTCGCCCCCGGGCTGGAAATCGTCGCCACGCTTGAAGCGAAGGGCAATGCCGCTGTATCCCTTTTCGAACTCTTCAGCGGAAACCCTGCGCCGCCCCGTGGCGGGGTCGTTGAGGTAGAAATACCGGTCATCGTACCCATCGAGAACAAGGAAATGGCTGAACTGCCAGAACAGGATCAAAGGCAATTCCAGCATATTCAGCTGCCCGGCGCGCACGCCGAGTCCGTTGCATTCGAGACCGTAGTGCCTGGAGGCGCGCAGGATGCTTGCGGCGCTGCTGCCGTCCCGGCTCACCTCGCATTTCTCCCGCAGTTCGGTAAGCGGCACCCATCGCCCGAAATAGCCCAGCACAATACCGAGACAGGCGGCGCCGCATTCCGAGGCATGCATCTGCAACAGTACGGGCGAGGATATCCGCTGTTCCGGTTTTTCTGAAGCGGCCTTGTTCCCGGCTTGCGTGGTAGTGCTCATCGGTAACCTATTCCCGCCTCTTCAGGAAAAGTTCGAACGGAGATTGCCTGCCCAACTCGATGAAAACCCGGCACTTTCCGCCCACAAGGGCATCCAGATCAAGGCCATCGTCGAGCGCGGATTCGAGCGCTATATCGATACGGTGCACGGACACCGGCGCCGCGGCTTCGAACATGGCCGGTCCCCCGGAAAAGGGTTCGGCGTTAGCCGCCCTGACCGTTCCGCCCAGCGCGCCCGTTTCTCCAACCTGCGCTTCGGGCTCGATCAGCACCGGCATCCCGGACGCGATATGCGGAGCCATTTCGTTATTGACCCAGACGAGGGCGTGCACGGACTGCTCGCCATCGGGCAGGATTTCACCTTGCTCCACAAGTATGCCGTCCACCTCTATGCTGCGGGCTACGCTGCCGAGGAAAAACCATGCCAGGAGGGCGCCCAGCAAGAGCGCGATGCCGGCGACCAGCAGACGCTCCCGCGGCGTGGAAATCGTCAGCAACCGGTCGAGTTGCTCACGTTCTTCCTTGGCTTCGGCGACCATTTCATGAAACGAGTTTAATGGATTGTTGAACACGGCTTTAAGTGACCTCCTCATTGCAGTCGTGCGGGACAATACGGTCACGGAATATCAATGCTGGTATATCTATTATGACGTTATACTTGTTTCAGATCAAGAAATGTCACGCCGCGGACGGCGCCTGATGGCCGGTCCAGCCGCGGACGACGCCTGGTGGCCGGTCCAGCCTAGGACGGCGCCTGGTGGCCGGTCCAGCCCAGTCCCTGGGACATCTGGGCGTAGCTGGTGAGCGGCACTGCGCACATCCGGTGCCAGTCGGCTTTGTCGATGACCGGCCGGTTCAGCAATTCGATCATTTCGTCGAACTTGCCAAGTGCATCGCAGTCCACTGCCTCGGGGTCCATGGCCCTGCGGTGCCGCGGCCAGGCTTGTTCACGGGCGTGACGCCAGAAAGCGCTGTCGTATTTTGAGCCGCAGGCGTAGTGCCAGCCGACGAACAGGCCGTAGCAGAGCATGTTGTTGATGAGAAACCGGTTGACCACCGGTGCGTCACGTTCGAGATGCTCCACCGGACGGTTGAGGCGTGTCTGGAGCACCATGCCTGCCTGCAACTGGGCGGATACGATCGCCGTCGCCTCGAGGGGCTCCATGAAGGCCGCCGCGTTGCCGATGCGGGCCACCGCGCCGTCGTAGATACGTCGATGAACGAAATTAGGAAACGGAATGACGGCCCGTTGCTCGAATTCCGCCACGCCGTCGGCTTCGAGGAACGCGTCAAAGTCCGATTCGACTTCGGCAGGTTCGGATACGTCGCGGTTGAAGATGTACCCGTAGGACGTGTGTACCGTCAGCGGGATGACGAATATCCACCCGTGCGGACGGGCAACCGCCCGGGTGTAGGTATGTTGCAGCACCGGCCCATGCCGTCCATCGTCGAACGTTGCCGGGCAGCGGCGGATGACGGCGGTATTCGTCGGGATGAAAGAAATGTCGATGTGCCGGTCGGGATGGAGTGTTTTCGGGAACCCCCGGGCATCGAAGACCAGGTCGTAGCGTTCCGGCGCACGCCCCTCGAATTCCACCTGTGCGCCGCCCTCCACCCTGGTGATGCCGAGCACTTTCGCGTCGATGTGCCGCGCGCGCGTGCCCTCGCGAAGCAGGTCCGCCATCAGGTCGGCGGAGAGGTGATAGGCGTAGGACACCTGCTGCGGTGTGAAATAATGGGTGAAATCCCGATTGCACCGGCCCCACCCCTCGAAGGCAACGCCGTACTTGCGCGTTCCCTTCAAGCGCTGCTGGACGGTCTCATGAGGCAGCCTCGTCAACCTGTGCAATTCCTGCACAAGGCTCGGCCAGCTGCCTTCCCCCACGCCGATGACCGGTATGCGCGAGTCATAGATGTGGTGCAGCTCGTGGTCGCCGTCGGGGTGGAGACGCGTTACGCTGGCGGCCGCCAGGGATCCCGCGGTCCCCTGCCCGATCACCGCGATCTTCCGTAGAGATTCGGCGCCCGGCTGGATCATGCCGTGTCCTTTGTACTTTGCGGGAAATCGTCCGGCATATTACACGATTCAATCCCTCGCCCTGCCCGTTCCCCGCAGGCGATGAAACTTCATTATTTTAACTAAGAAGATACAATATGGCGGCGGGATGACAACAGTTGTATCAAACCGTTGCATCGCATGATCCATCGCGGGCTTTAAGGGGAGATCCCGATCAGCGCAGTCAGGATGAAACTGGCCGGTCGGGCGGTATACACATTTTGTGGTCGTGCGGTTAGCAAATGATACAGCAGGATACTATCGTGTATCCAGCCCCTTCACTGCCGCCTCGATCCTTTCCAGCGCCTCGGCGAGGATCGACCGGGGGCAGGCGATGTTGATCCGTTCGAAGCCCTCGCCTTCCGGGCCGAAGATGTACCCTTCATTGAGAAAGACGCGCGCCTCCTCCATCATGAGACGCTGGAGGGCGTCCTTGTCCAGTCCCAGGCTCGTGAAATCCACCCACACGAGATAGGTGCCTTCCGTTTCGATGACGGGTATGCCGGGCAACCGTTCCCGGAAGAAGGACGCCAGAAACCGGTAGTTCCCCTCCAGGTAGGCCAGCAGTTGCGACAGCCATTCTTCACCGTGATCGTAGGCGGCCTCGACGGCCGCGATGCCGAAGGGGTTCAGCGTGAAGATGCCGGTGCTGCGGACGGTCTGCTGAAAGACCTCCCGGAGTCCCGGGTCGGGGATCATCATGTTCGACGCCTGCAGCGCCGCGAGGTTGAAGGTCTTGCTGGGCGAGGTGCAGATAATCGACCGCTCCGCGTATTCCGTGCCCAGCGTGGCGTACGGCGTGAAGTCCCGGTTCCCCAGGATCAGGTCGCCGTGGATCTCGTCCGACACGACCAGCACGTCGTTATCCATGCAGATCCGCCCGAAGCGCCGCAATTCCTCCCGGGTCCAGATCCGCCCGACCGGGTTGTGGGGATGGCAGAGGATGGCCATCTTGACATCCGGGTCGGCGCATTTGGCTTCGAGATCGTCGAAGTCCATGTAGTAGCGGCCGTCCCGGTAGGTCAGCGGGTTCAGCGCCGGACGCGTCTGCAGATGCTCGATGGCATGGTAGAAGGGATAGTACACCGGCGGCTGCACCAGCACCTTGTCGCCGGGTTTCGTGTAGGCCGAAACCAGCATGTGGAGGGCGGGTACGATGCCCGGGGTGAAGCAGATGGTGTCGGGATCGACGGACCAGTTGTGGCGACGCTTCATCCAACGCACCACGGATTCGAAGTAGGACGGCGGCGGGAAGGCGTATCCGTAGACGCCCATGCCGGCGATTTCGGACACGGCGTCCACCACCGGTTGCGGGCACGGAAAGTCCATGTCCGCCACCCACAGCGGGAGCACGGGCCGCTCGTGAAGGCTGGCGTCGGTCTCGTTCCACGGGACAATGGCTCCGTCCCGTTTTACATAGTCCCACTTGTACGAATTGGTTCCGTTGCGATTGATGCGCTGGTCGAAATCATAGTTCATCGGGAAGGGAATCTCCATCGGCTCGGGGCGGGATATAGGCGTGAATAAAGTGGCCGTACGGCGTCGTATGTTAACCGGTCGCGGTGACGCTGTCAATTTGCATTTAGCGGTTGCCTTGCATGGCCGGAGACTGTACCCTATTGACTCGGCGGCCGCCTGTCTGATCCGCCGTCTTCACTGCCTTTAACGCCGAATGAAACACGCAATCGCCGGACTGCTCCCACACGCATGCGCATTGTTGAACGGTTCAAGAACCTGCCCGCCGGAGAAACCATAGTTATTGCCGGCGTGGGCCAGCGCGCTGGCATACCGGCGAAAGAGGCCGACGCCGGTTGGCCCATGGGGGTGGTGCGCCGGCCCGACGGCGACCTGGTCGTGATCGACTACCAGTGGCATCGCATCTGGCGCATCGATCGCGAAGGGATCCTCCACGCCTTTGCCGGGGACGGCGTCGCGGGCGACTCGGGCGACGGCGGCCCGGCCGCCGAAGCGCGGTTCCGCCATCCCCATGACCTGTACCAGGACCGCCTCGGCAACCTGTATCTCTCCGATCTGGGCAATAACACGATCCGCCGCATCGACTACGAGACCGGCATCGTATCCCGCGTCGCCGGCAACGGGTCGATCGGACGGGGCGGCGACGGCGGCCCGGCGCTGGACGCGGAACTGGACTGCACCTGTGGCGTGGCCGTGGACGAAGGCGGCAACGTGTACCTGTCCAGCGAGTGGACGAACAACATCCGGCGTATCGACGCGGAGACCGGGATCGTCGAGACCGTCTTCGGCCATCACGCCCGGCATTACCCCTCCGAGCGGGGAGGCAGCCGGCCGTACGGGGGACCCGGACTGAGCCTGGGTGGGTATCACGGCGACGGCGGCCCGGCCCGCGACGCGGGGTTCTACCATCCGGAACACCTCGCCTTCGACTCGCGGGGCGACCTGTACGTGTGCGACAATTCCAACGACCGGGTGCGCAGGATCGACATGCGGTCGGGGATCATCGACACGGTCCTGGGCAACGGCCAGCGCGCGTCCAACGGCGACGGCGGTCCGGCCGCGGAGGCGAGCACGCTCATGCCGGACGCCATCTGCCTGGACGCCCGCGACAACCTGTACGTCGGCGAGAAATACGGTTTCCGGGTGCGCAAGGTGGAGCGCGGGACCGGTATCGTGCGGACGCTGGTGGGCACGGGCGAGCCGGGATTCGGCGAGGAAGGACTGCACGGTTCCGTCACCCGCTGCAATTCCGTGGAAGCGGGGATCTTCGCGGACCCGGACGGCACGGTGTTCTGGGGTGATTGCTCCGGCCGGCTGCGCCGCTGCGACGGGGCCACCGGCATCGTCACCACGGTCCTGGGCGGGACGGGCGTCCACGACGGTGAGGTCGCCACGGCGGGCTTTTTGAACGGGCCCGGCGGCCTGTCGGTCGGGCCGGACGGCACACTGGTCGTCGCGGATGTCTGGAACCAGCGCATACGCGCCATCGATCCGGAAACAGGAGTGATCCGGACGATCGCGGGCACGGGCGCGCGTGCCTACGGCGGCGACGGCGGTCCGGCGACCGATGCCCATCTCGGCAACCCCCACGACGTGTCCGTGGACCGCTCCGGCCGGGTGGTCATCGCCGATACCCGCCACGGCCACGTGCGGCGCGTAGACCGGGACGGCCTGATCCGCAACGTCGCGGGCGCGGCCTTTAAGTGGGACAAGGGCGACGGCGGCCCGGCCCTGAGCGCATGCCTGATGCACGTCCTCGCGGTAGCCCACGGCCCCGGCGACGACCTCTACATCGGCGATGCCGGCTGCGGCCGCATCAGGCGAATCGACGCCGGAACCGGGATCATCACCACCGTGGCGGGCATCGGCCTGCAGGGGTATTCCGGTGACGGCGGACCGGCGACCCAGGCGCGGATCGGTTCGCCCACGGCCATCAGCGTCGACGGATCCGGGCACCTGTACTTTGCGGATGACCGGTACCATGTGATCCGCCGGGTGGATGGAGAAACCGGGATCATTTCCACCGTGGCGGGCACTGGAGACGAGGGTTTCTCGCCGGACGGGTCGCGGGCTGTGCAAGGCGCGATTTCCACGCCCCGGGGCCTGGCCCTGGACGCGCGGGGACGCGTGTACTTCTCCGACTCGGGCAACAACCGGGTGCGTCGCATCGCGGAGAACGGCGTCCTCGAGACCGTTTTCGGCAGCGGTGAACACGGCGACAGCGACAGGCCGGCGCCTGCGAAAGATGCGCCCTTGAACGAGCCCCATGGCCTGTGTTTCTATGGCACTGACGTGCTGCTCGTCAGCGATCACTACAACAACCGGTTGAAGGCGGTCCGGATAGAGGATTGAGCAGGTATTCCGGTGGCGTGCCGGTTGACGGGCATGCGACACCCGCACTGTAGACGGCCGACGGAGCACGCGACCGGAAACCCCGAAGAACCCGGAACCAGACAGGAGAAGGAATGAAGATTACCGAAATCAAAACCGCCGATGTGAAGGTTCCGTCCGGATACACATACCACTACGTCCGCGTATACACCGACGAGGGCATGTACGGTACGGGGGAGACCAGTCACGTCGACGGCGGCTGGCGGGATTCGACCCGTCACATGGCGAAGATGATCATCGGCATGGACCCCCGCGACGTGGACGCCTGCTTCGAACTCATCCGCCGGAAGTACATTTTCATGGGAGGGGCTGGCGGACCGTCCATATCGGCGCTGACCGGTATCGAGATCGCGCTCTGGGACCTCGCCGGCAAGGCCCAGGGCGTACCGGTGTACCGCCTCCTGGGCGGCAAGTTCCGCGACCGGGTCAGGCTGTACGTGGACAGCGCGCACGCCGACTACAACGAGCGCGCCGCGGAGGTGAAGGAACGGGGTTTCACGGCGATTAAGTTCGATCTCGACGACGCGGAGAACCCCCACAAGCTGGACCCCTGGAACTGGTCGGTCACGCCTGACGAGCTCAAGTCCCTCGTGGACCAGGCCTACGCGATCCGGGAGGGCATCGGTCCGTCCCTCGACCTGGCCATAGACCTCCACGGTAGGTACGACGCCACGGCCGGGATGAAGATGGCCCATGAATTTGAGCCGCTGAACCTCCTGTGGCTCGAGGAACCGGTGCCGCCTGAGAATATCGATGCGTTGGCCAAGATCACCCAGGCCACGGGAACGCCCATCTGCGTCGGTGAAAACCTCTATCTCCGCCATGGATTCCGGGACCTGTTTCAGCAGCAGGCCGCCGACATCATCATGCCGGACATTTCGAAGTGCGGGGGCCTGTCGGAATGCAGGAAGATCGCCAACATGGCCGAGATGTACTACGTGCCCTTTGCCCCGCACAACAACTCCAGCGCGCTGAGCACGGTCGGCGACGCCCATGTCTGTGCGAGCGTACCGAATTTCCTCGTTCTCGAGTTTCACCGGTTCGACGATCCGACGTGGGACGACGTGCTCGCGATGGATGCGTCGGTCATCCAGGACGGACACGTGGTATTGACGGAAGCGCCCGGGCTGGGCGTGGAACTGAACGAGGAGTTTCTCGCGTCGCAGATGCCGGAAGGGGAAGCCTTGTGGCAGTAAGTCAGGCGGCCTGGGAAACCGTGCACGCGGATTTGGTCTGATTAAAGATTCGCACGATTGGGAGGGAATATGCACTGGTACATCGATGTGCTGAAGAAGTACACCGTATTCAGCGGAAGGGCGAGGAGGAAGGAATTCTGGATGTTTTTTCTTTTCTCCACAATCATCTCGGTAATCCTCGCGCTGACCGACGAATTTATGGGATGGAATTTCGAGATGGACGGAGAAAATATCGGGTACCTCAGTACCCTTTACTATGTAGCAGTAATCGTACCCTATCTCGCGGTGATCTTCAGGCGTCTACACGACACGGACCGCAGCGGCTGGTGGATTCTTATCGCCTTTATCCCACTGGTCGGCATCATTGTACTGCTCGTGTTTTTGATCCTGAAGGGAAACGAAGGCGACAACCGGTTCGGTCCCGACCCGAAGGCGGAAACGGCCAGGTGGTAAGACGCCGGCGCGACCCGTGGAGAACGGCCTGGGTTGCCGTTCGGCTCAGGCCCTCGACTGGACAATGCTGTCCCGGACCTGGCGCATGAGCTCGCTGTTATTGAGCCGGGCCGCATCCATGATCAGGAACCAGTCGATGATCGTCCAGATGAATAACCCGCCGAGGGTCAGCAACTTGGCTATGCCGAGGCCGATATCGCCAATGTAGAATCGATCGACGCCGAGCGAACCGCCGATGATACTGATCGCGAGGGCGGTTCTGGGGTCTTTTCGTCGGGTAGCGAACTGCACGTCGAACTGCAGCTGTTCTCCGTCCGCCAGGTCGTTTTTTGCCAGGTTCGCTTCCCGCAACTCCTGTTCATTGGACATGTCATGATCTCCCGTGGTTTGTGGTCTGGTATCGCGGTCGGTACGTTCTGCCCGTGTCTTCGAACAGATTGGATAAGGTCTTGAACACTTGACCATCGTGTAGTTATAGTACCTGACATATGTTGGACAAGCGAATTCGCGTTTTAGTTTCCTTCTATTCGAATGACACAGATTTGAAAGCTCATCTGTGATTTGCGGAACGATTTACAGCCAACGTAGATACAAAGGCATCCCACGAAAGGACAGACCATGATCAGGGTGGGTTCGATCGGACTTGGCGGCATGGGGTCGCACCAGGCCAGGGCCTTTGACGGGGTTGAGGGTTGCGAGCTGGTCGCGGGCGCGGATCCGTCCCCTGAAATGCGGGCGCGTTTCGCCGAGACCTTCCCGGGCACGAAGCTGTATGATTCCACGGAAGCCATCGTCAACAGCGGGGCCGTCGACGCCGTCGTGGTCGCCGTGCCGACCGGCCTGCACTGTGCCGCGGCGCTGACCGCCCTCGAGGCGGGCATCCCGGTACTGGTGGAGAAGCCCATGGCGCGCACGGTGGAGGAATGCCGCCGGCTCAACGAGGCCGCGGATCAAAACAACACGATCATCATGGTCGCCCACTGCCGCCGTTTCGATCCATACTGGAAGTCCTGGGGCGCCTACGTGGCCTCGGGAAAGCTGGGGTCGCCCATCCTGTGGCGCAACGCCATGGCCGGGTTCGGCCCGGGACGCTGGTACATGGACCACGACATGGGGGGCGGGCCCCTGATGGACGGCGCCGTCCACAACTACGACTTCGCCAATTTCCTCTTCGGCGATCCCGAAAGCGTCCTGTCCAGCTCGATCAACTTTGAACCCGAGTCATCCGCCCTGGACACCTGTTCCGCTATCGTACGCTACGGGAATGGCAACCAGTTGCTCATGTCCTGGAGCTGGGCGGCCCGGGGCAACGGACTGCACGACATCATCGGACCGCAGGGTTTCATACAGTTCGGAACCGGGGACCTGCCCGATCCGGAAGACGCCGAACCCCACCAGTATTGCTGTTTCACGGACCGGGAAGGCGACCAGACCCTGATCAAGTCCAAATCGGAACCCGACATGTACGCCATTCAGGCGGCGCATTTTCTATCTTGCGTACGCGGAGACGTCACCTGCCTGTCGCCGGGTACGGAGGCGATCAAGGCCATCGCCGTGGCGGATGCGATCCTGCAGGCAGGACCCGGCGGAGAAGCGCGGGAGGTGGTCTGGACGTGACGGACCGGATAGTGTGTTCACACCGTCCCATTCGACCGTGCGTGTGCTCGCTTAGTCTTCCTAGATCGGTTCAACATGATCTCACCCAACCCAAGAGGATAACAACATGAACAGACTGATGTGCTTCTTGACGAAGAACCTCGGCATGACCGACCTCGGCCTGCTCATCATCCGCATCGTGATCGGTTTCAGCATGGCGGCCTTTCACGGATGGGGCAAGATTTCCAATCCCGGGCGCTGGGCTGCCATCGGCGGCAACATGGAGCTGGTCGGCATCAGCTTCCTGCCGGCGTTCTGGGGCTTCATGGCCGGGTTCGCGGAATTCTTCTGCTCGATCCTCGTAATGCTCGGCGTGTTCTTCCGGCCCGCGACGACGCTGCTTGCGCTTACCATGCTGATGGCCATGCTGCGTCACCTGTCGCTGCCGGCCGACGATCCGGGCGCGGGACTCAGCGGCGCGTCGCACGCCATGGAACTCTGCGCCATATACATCGCCCTGTGGTTTGCCGGTCCGGGCAAGTACAGCCTGATGCCGGGCACCACGAAAGACCCGTCCTAGCGGCCCCGGAACACCGAAGCGGACACGGAGGTTCATGAGACAGACCGTCGAGATAGGAGTGATTTCAGATACCCACGGCCTGTTGCGGCCGGAGGCTTTGACCGCGCTGGATGGGGTGGAAAGGATCATTCACGGCGGGGACGTGGGCGGCGAAGGTATCCTGGATGACCTGTCGGCGATCGCGCCGGTAACGGTCGTGCGGGGGAACACGGACTATCAGCCCTGGGCGGCGCGCCTGCCGGTGACCGAACTGCTGGAGGTCGGTGGCCGGTCGATTTACGTGGTCCACGATATCGAAGACTTGAGCGTGGACCCGTCCGCCGCCGGTATCGACGTCATTGTATACGGCCATTCCCACCGTCCGGTATGGGACCAGCGCGGTGATGGGGTGTGGCAGCTCAATCCCGGCTCCGCGGGACCCCGACGTTTCAGCCTTCCCGTCACGGTAGCCCGCTTGCAGGTATCTACAAAGTGTATACGCGGTGAGATCAAGTACCTGGAAGTGTAGTGCGCGGGTCGCGTAATCAATACTCCGCCGCGGTCATGGCCTCGAAGCGCCCGGTGTCCCACTCCGCGCCCCAGCCCGGACCATCGGGCGGTACGATGTGTCCGTCCGCTACGAGCGGCTTGTTGACCATGCCCCAGGTGCTGGCTGTGTCTACGAATCCGTGGGCTCCCGTTTCGTAGAAGCCCGTGTTGTCGATACAACATCCGAGATGGGCGTGGACGAGTCCGAAAAGGCCGCCCTCGGCGTTCATTTCGATGTTGGTGTCGTACATCTCGGCGAAATGGGCCATCTTGAGCACCTGCGTGGTCCCGAACCGCGCATTGGCGCGCAGCAGATCGGTCGCCCCTGAAATAAGCCGCTGGGTCGAAATGCCCAGGTCGTGCATCAGCGTTTCGTTCCCCATCACCGGTATGGTCAGCTCCCGGCACAGCTCCCGGTACTGATGCTCTTTTTGTTCGTGCATCGGTTCTTCCAGCCAGACGAAGTCCAGTTCCTCCATGACCCGCCCCACCTCGATGGCTTCCTGCAGCGTGTAGGAACAGACCGGGTCGTTCAGCAGCAGGTAGTCGGGGCCGACGATCCTCCGGACTTCCTGAAAGATCGGGATGTCCGCCTTGCCGCCCTTGTAGGTGTGAAACTTGTAGGCGTTGACGCCGTGCGCCCTGCCGTCCTCGATCATCTGCAGGTAGGTCCCCGTATCGGCATCTCCGCCGGTCAGATACACCGGAAACCGGTCCCGGACCCGGCCGATCAGGGCGTAGACCGGCAGGTCCGCCTTCTTGCCCGCGATGTCCCACAGGCAATTGTCGAAATCACCGAACCAGCCGGGTCTCTGGTAAAGCCATCGCGTGCCCTTGTGGAGCAGCTGGAACAGCTCTTCGCGGTTCAGCGGGTTCTTGCCCATCACCTGCGTCCGCAGGATCTCCACCTGTTCACGGTCCATCGTGGTCGTGCACGTGCCCTCGATGCCTTCATCGGTCTCGACCCGGATGAAGTGCTGCCGCAGCTTTCCGGATTTGGGATGGGATCTGCTGCCGTGGGTATACTGCGTGCGCCTCAGACCGGGGACCTGCTTCAAAACGTGATAGTACTGCGGCTGGTCGGGATCTTCGAGGACGAACAGCCTGATGCCGGTGATTTTCATGCGGATTTACGGGGTGCGGGTGTGGTCGCGGAAGCGGTAGGGGTCGCGGGTGCGGGTGCCGGCGCGGCCGCCGGGAGTTCGGCGATGAACTGGTAATCGGGTTCTACTTCCTGGCGGTCCATGATCTGGATGATCTGCTTCCAGGTCTCCCATAACCCGCTGGTGCAGTAGGGCATTTCGTGCTTGATGAGCCGGTGCAGCCTGCCCAGTTTGTAGCAGGGGACCGCGGCGTACATGTGGTGCTCGGTATGGTAGTTCATGTGCCAGTACAGGAACTGCAGAACGGGGTTGATATAGAAGGTCCTGCAGCACAGGCGGAAGTCGGGGATTTCATCCTGCAGGCCCACGTGCTGGGTCGCGTTGCACAGGAACTGCAGCCATGCGCCGATCATCTTCGGGAAGGTAAAGACCAGGAGCACGACCCACAGCCCGTAGAACAGCGAGACGCCCGCGATCAGCATATGGCCAGTGAACATGACCCGTTCCCAGTTGGTATAGGCCCGCCTCCGCTCCGGGTCGCTTTCGGGGAAGAGCTCCTGCGACCACTTGTCGTCCGGTATCTTGCCCGCGACGGCCGCCAGTTTTCCCTTCATCAGGTCGTAGGGATACCGGTAGTTGATGATCGTCGACTTCCACAGGCCCCGCACGTCGAACTTGGCGGGAAGGACCACCTCCTGGTCGTCCGGATGGTGCAGCGTATACTTGTGATGTTCGGTGTGACTCGCCCAGAAGTGGTGGTGGTTGTGCCAGCCCAGGAAGGAATACACTCGGAGGAAGAAGCGGTTCAGCCAGCGGGTCCTGAAGACGGAATCATGGACCAGTTCGTGAATGCCGTTGACCAGGAAATGCCAGAAGTGGCCGTTGATGAACACCAGGAGCAGCGTAACGTACCACGGCCAGTAGAGGGAGGAGTAGATGGCGGCGCCGGCGCCTGAGGCCAGGACGGCGAGATAGCCCAGGGTCTGCACGAATCCCAGGAAATCGCTGCGCCGGTTGAGGCTGGCCAGTTGTTCCCGCGTCACACGGCACCGGTACCACTTCACGCGCGTCTTCGGGGGCGGCGCGTTGTACTGCGGTCCCTCGGTCAGTACTTCCTCGTCGGAAAGCACGGAATGATCCGGACCGAATACTTCGGGGGATTCACCTGATCCGCGGGCTTCTCCGGCAGATTTATTCACGATTCCATCCTGCCTGCAACATGTTGAAGGGAACGTAGTTAAAGTAAGGCCGATCTACCATGATCGTCAAGCAGAATCTCCCTTGAGAAAGCGGTCGAACCAGTCCACCATCCATTCGAAATACTCGAACCGGAAGACGTGGTTGCCTTCGGGCTGGTAGACGCGGAAGCGGTCAGCGGCGCCGGCGTCGCGGTATACCGGCGCCACCGTGCGTATGAGCTCGTCGACTCCGGACTTCGGCATGTCCTCGTCCGACGTGGGGGCCACCATCATGAAGGGGCGCGGCGCGATACAGTTGGCGACGATATCGGGATGGTCGAAGTAGCGGAGGATATGGGGCACGTAGAAGTAGGCGCTGTGCCGGTAGAGGTCGCCTTCCCGTATGACGCGCTCCAATTGTCCCACGCCGCCGCATACGGGCACGCCGGCCGCCAGCCACGGCGCGCAGGCCATGGCGTACCACGTCGCGTTGCCGCCCAGGGACATGCCCGTCAATCCCACCTTGTTGGGCCCGATCCGTTCCTGGACCTGGAGCACGCGGACGCCCCGGAGCGCTTCCTCCACGAGGAGCCCCATCTGCGAGATGCCGTAGGCGAGCAGGTGCTTGAGCTCGATGTACCAGGACACCTCGTTCGTGCCCCGTCCGTGGCATCCCTTGGGCGAGATGGCCAGCGTGACGTAACCCCGCCGGGCCAGTTCCCGGGCCCAGCCATAGAGCGGCGGATCGTTGGGACCGTCCTTGTAATACCGCTCGAGGGCCATGCGCTCGGCCGATCCGCCCGTGCCCGGTACGCAGACCACGCCCGGCAGGTATTCGGCCGGGTTCTCCAGCGGTTCGATCAGGATGGACGGGACCGTCTCCGCGTGGGAATTGGCGTAGGTCAGATCCGTAAGCCGGATGCCGTCTTCCACCCGGGAATGGCCCACGGAGTAATCGACCTGTTCCGGTATTTCCGCCATGCCGAAGAGTTCCAGCAGCTTCTCGCGGATCTTCCCGGGCGGAATCGATTCGGGATACCGGGGACGCAGCCCCCTGCGGTCATAGGTCGGCTCGAAAGACTGTTCCATGCCGTACCTCACCAGGCATTCCGTTACACGGCGTAGGGCGGAAACTCGTGCGTGTGACCTTGCGCGACCTCGTTGCTCAATTTCCCGTCGCGCATGAAGTCTCCCTCCCGGCCCTGGTCGACGATCAGGGCCCGCAACTGGTCGCGAAGAGCCCGGGCCCCGGGATGATCATCGCTGTAGAGGTTCCGGCACTCGAACGGATCTTCCTGGAGGTCATAGTACTCGAACTGCCCGGTCCGGTAGTGCCAGATGAACTTGTCTTTGTGGCCGACCAGGTAATGGCCGAATTCAAGGTGTTCGGCGTGCAGTCGCTCCCGGTCCAGCCGGTCTGTTTCGCCCCGCACGAGCGGCATGAGCGAACGGCCGTCCATGCGGCCGGGTGCCGGCAGGCCGCAGACTTCGAGCAGCGTGGGCATCAGGTCGGCCAGGCCCACGGTCGTTTCGGGGTACCGGACGCCCGCGGGGAAATCCATCTGCGCGGGGAAGTTCAGGACGAAGGGCACGCGGATCGAGCCCTCGTACCCGTACGACTTGGCCCAGTAATGGTGATCGCCCAACATGTCGCCGTGGTCGCCGACGAAGGCGAAGACGAGATTGCGCAGCTGGAGCATGCGCCACATGTGATAGGTGAACCGCGTGATCTGGGTGTCCACGTGATCGATGCAGCCGTAGTATCCCGCCCGGGCCCGCCGGACGTTCTTGAGGGACAGGGGGAGGTATTCAGCTTCCGGGAAGGGGCCGTGGGCCTTTACGAAGGACATGCGTCCGCCCACATAGCCGGACGGATCGCCGATGGCCGGATCGGGCAGGTCGGGGTCGCCTGCGTACCGCTCGTAAAAGAACGCGGGCGGGTCCCAGGGTGGATGGGGCTTGCTGAAGGACACGAAGAGGAAGAAGGGCGTGTCCCGGCCGTGGTCCCGGACGTGCTCGTCCATGACGCGGATGGCCTGCGTGGCCGTCCACGAGGTCACGTGAAGTTCCTCGGGAAAGACACAGGGACGGGCCGTGTACCCGTTGTTGGTCACGCCCGCGTTGAACAGGCCGAAGTCGCCCCATCCCTGATCGGCAAGCCAGTCCAGGTAGTCGTCGCGGTATCCGGGAGACAGGAACCGGCCTTCCTCGTGGGCGACGATGCGGTCGAAGCCGTAGGGTTCGTCCTGGGGGTAGACGTGTCTTTTCCCGATACAGTAAGTCTTGTAGCCGTTGCGCTGGAATACCCGGCAGAGCGTGTCCGGCTCGTCCCACGCCGCCATGTCGTCGAAACCGACCATGCCGTGGGTGACCGGCCACTGGCCGCTGAAGAGCGTCCGGCGGGCGCCCACGCAGGAGGGCACCTCCGAGACCGAGCGGGGGAAGTAGTGTCCCGTATGGGCGAGGGCGTCGATGCCGGGCGTGTGGATCACGGGGTGGTCCGCGATGCCCAGGGTGTCGCCGCGAAGCTGGTCGGCGCAGATGAGGACGACGTTGGGTCGGCTGGGATCAGTCATAGGTCGTATCTTGTCCTGTGTCCTGTCGCCGGCGAGGCAGCACCACCCGTGAACTAGCGGGGTACGGCATCCAGGTTGCGGCCGGGATTACGACGGGAGCACTTTCTGCCCGATGACGATGTGGTGGAACAGGGGCCTGGTGCGTTCCGGCAGCGCATCGTACTGCTCCGGGGTGAGCGGCACGACGTCGTCCGGCCTGAATCCCCGGTTGGCCGCATCGCGTTCGAAGTCCGAAAGACCGGGAATGAGCGGGTTGAGGTTGAACCACCAGGCCGCGTAACGGGCGATGATGGCCATGCGGGTCTCGTCGCTGTTGTTCTGTCCGTTGATATGCCAGGTCCGGCTGTCGAAGAGCAGCACGCTACCCGGTTTCCCTTCGGCCTGGATCTCCGATGGGTGCGTCGTTCCCCGCACCAGGCTGCTGTCGCCCGTGGGGTTGTTGCTCGCCTTGTGGCTTCCGGGCACCAGTACCGTTCCGCCGTTCTCCCTGGTGAAGGGCGTGAGCATCCAGAGGCTGGTCAGCAGCAGCGGCGCGTCGGGATAGGGCGCCGGGATGCGATAGTCGTAGCCCTGTCCGAAGGGCCAGTCCGAGTGCAGGCCCCCGCCCGGTTTGTCTGTCCGGGGATATCCGGGGTGGAGGATGACGCCTGTTGTCATGGAAATGCGGACGTGCTTGCCGAAAAACGCCTCGGTGACGCCCATGATTCGATCGTCGGACAGGAACGGGGCGATCGCCTGGTCGTAGGCGATGAGCCCACGGACGGCATGCCGGCCGTTTTCAAGGTCCTCGGGCCGGCCATCCGCCGTGGCGACCAGACTGTCGCGGACCTTCACCACTTCACCGGGGGAGATCACGTCGTCCACGACGCACCAGCCCTCGATGCGGATCCGCTTGACCAGGTCTTCGACGGTTGACATGCCCGTTCCTTCCGCTTAGAGTGTGTCAGCGTTTTGATTCAAGATCGATATTCAAACCCGGCCGTTTTGTAAAGGTGATTCTCAATACATCCGGCACAGGCAGGAGTTGTCATGGTTTCCTACCGTCCCCTGGGACGTACCGGTTTGAACGTATCGACGCTGAGCATGGGATCCGGCGGCTACAACCGGCTGGGCCAGACCAGCGATCCTCCGCTGACCGAGCCGGAAATGCACCGTCTCGTCCACGGCGTATTCGACCTGGGCATCAATCTCTTCGATACCTCTCCGGGCTACCTGGAAAGCGAGGCGATCCTCGGACGGGCCTTCAAGAGTCTCCCGCGCGACCGGTTCCACGTGGCCACCCGGGTCGTCCTCTCGCAGTTCGACGAGGACGAGGGCCCGGTCCTGATGACCCCGGAGCACATCACGGAATCCATCGAGACCAGCCTGCGCCGCCTGGGTGTGGATGAAATCGACGTGGCATTGATCGCCGCGACCGAGAAAGCCGATTTCGACTACATGATCAATGAGCAGTTCCCCTTGCTCGAACGCCTTTGCCAACAGGGCAAGATCCGTTTCCTCGGATCCAGCGAGACCGCGCTGACCGACGGTGCCCATGCCTGGTTGCAGGCCGCGGTGCCGACCGGAAAGCTGGACGTCATCATGATCGCCTACAGCATGCTCAACCAGTCGGCCCGGAACACGGTTTTTCCCTACTGCACAGCCCATGACGTGGGGGTCATGAACATCTTCACGGTCCGGAACATCTTCAAGGATCCCGCGCGGCTCGCGGCAACGATCGAAGATCTGCAGCGGCAGGAACTGCTGGACGAGTCTATCGACCCCCATTCACCGTACGACTTCCTGCTCGAGGATCCCGACGTGGATTCGCTGGTCGACGCGGCGTACCGGTACGTGGTCTACACCGAGGGCGTCACTACCGCCGTCTGCAGCGCGGTCACCCTGGACAAGATAGAACAGAACATCCACAGCATTGCCAGGGGACCGCTCCCCGACATGCACGTGAAGCGCATTGAGCGGCTGTTCGGACACATCAGCGAGCCGGTCGGCAACTAGCGGCCGCCCCTACCGCCGCTATTTAACTTCCGTTCGACGCTTTCGATCTTCTCTTCCATGGTCTGGGCACGGTCGGTTCGTGTACCCAGGCGTATGGTCGTGGAAATCCGCGGAGCGCCCATTTCGTGCACCGCCTCGTGGCACTGCTTCACGGCCGCGAACACCTCGTCCCATTCGCCTTCGATATTGGTGCCATAGGCGTGCATGAAGGTCTTGAGTCCGGCCTTCCTCAACACCCGCTCACAGGCCGTTACGTACGCTGAGACCGAAACGCCGACTCCGATGGGTACCACGCACAGATCGACAATGACTTTCATGGTGTCCTTTCCCTGTTTCAAATTGCCCGCGGTTCCAGGATTTCCCGGAGTCGTGCGGCCACCAGGGCATCCTCGCCAGGCTCCATCATATAGGGCATGATGGACAGCCCGCCGCCCCCGCCCATTTCGATGCGGGGCTCGCCTTCGGACAACTGGCGGACGACTTCGTCCGGATCGATGCCGATTCCCGATTTGTCCCATTGCATGTGCAAGACGGGCGCGACGTTGGACCGGCCCGGTTGCCGGATCGACGTTCGCATGGAAGGAAGGCCCCCGACCGCATCGACTACGGTCTGGAGGTATCCTTCCCATTCTTTCCATTCCGCTTCATGGTCCCGTTTCACCCATTGCTCCACGGCGGCGAGGAGCCCCATGATCTCCTCCTTCCCGGCCTTCATCGGACGCGCGATGGAGTGGTGCGGCGCCCCGTTCATGAAGGTCGCCCACAGCAGGTCGCGCCGGCCGAGGACCAGGCCCGAGGCCTGAGGCCCCCGGAGGCACTTCCCTCCGCTGTAGGCCACGGCATCCACGCCGTCCGCCAGGTACGGATTGGGCACGTCCGGCCGTTCCGCGGCCGCGTCCACGAAGACGGAAACGCCATGGTCATGGGCGATGTCGGCGATCTCGGCCACGGTCATTACGCCGTCGCCCGCGCGGTCACCGAACAGGGCGACCATGGCCGTGCGTTCGCTGAAGGCGGCCCGCAGACTGTCCGGGTCGTCGTCCACTTCCACGAGCGAGATCCCCACCATGCGAATGGCGTGGTCGTAGACATGGCGGTGCGTTCTGAGTGTAATGACCTCGTTCTTCATGCCCGAGGTGTCCGGCAATCTGGCGATCCGGTCAGGGTCCGTTCCGGCCACGCACGCGGCGGTAACCTGGCAAAGCGCGGCCGCGCACCCGCTGGTCACGAGTCCGAATTCCGTCTGCATGACTTCGGCTATTCGCCGGCCGACGCCTTCCATGAGTTCTTCGATATGCACGTATTTCCTGGACGCTTCGGCCATGGCCTGCCGGACTTCCGGCAGCATGACCGATCCGCTGTACATGGTCAGCGTGCCCTTGCAGTTGATCAGGGGCCGGATACCTATCCTATCGTAGGTCGGGTAATCCTGTAATGGCATGGTGAGCTCCTCGTAGTAGCTCCAGATCTTTCAACGCAGTAATTTGTGCCATGTGAAGCGTTTACAATGCTAAATCGTGCGCGAGCGTGCGGTTCAGGAGAATCTACCTAACACCTGCAGCCCCTGTCTAACAGTTAATTGTTGCAAACGGTAATTGTTGTTATTGACGATTATTCATTTGCAATAGAACCGCATTAAAGTAGTTTCCTCATGATCTGTGCGTTCAACATGATCAGACTGTCATCCATAAACTGGATACTTGGTGGTCATTCGGTCAAGTATCCTTCAGGTAAAGAGGGGAAATCGTGCGATTTGTTATCGTGATAGCCATGACTGTTGTCCTGGTTTCCTGCAAGGGCGAACCGGGACCGGTCGGTCCTCAGGGCGCCCAGGGAAGTCAAGGAATCCAGGGTATTCAGGGGATCCAGGGAGAACAAGGTGTACAGGGGGTCCAGGGTGAGCAAGGTGTGCAGGGTGAGCAGGGCGAGCAGGGTGTGCAGGGCGAAACCGGTGAAATGCTCAACTGGGCGGAGGTTATCGAGAAAGGCAAGCTGCAAGACGCGATTTACCTCATCGCCGTAGTCGTCGACGGCGAAATTGAAGGTTCCGGTACGGGCTTCAGCGCTTATTTTACGGACAAGCTCTGGACAAACGCCCACGTGGTGGAGAGCGCATTGGAGGTTTATAACGATCCCGAACACGCGGAAAGTCCGCGATTTCTTATCGCTACACGAACGGGCACCGTGCTTGGAGGAGACGAAACCTATCTGTGGGAGCCTTATGTCCTCCATCCCGAATACGATGCCGACGAAATCTGGTCACCGGATATTGCCCTGGTTCAACTCATCGGCGGCGAGATCACCCACGACTCGCCCGAGTTTCTGCCCCGGGAGTTTACCAACGATCTGCGCGAAGGTCAACCGATTGGCACCCTTGGTTTCCCTGGACTTCTTCCTTATTTCCATTTACTCCCGATCGCCAACTTCAGGGAAGGTACGATCGGCGCCATCAGGCCCTTCTACAATGAGGCGTTTTTTGCGAGTCCCACAAATACAGGCCAGCTTATCCACTCTAATCTGGGGACCCTTGGCGGTACAAGTGGCAGTCCGATTTTCGATCATGAAGGGTTTGTCATTGCCATAAACTTTGCGGGAATCACCACTCCCATCAGGCTGCCCGATGAAGATGAGGAAGATGAGGAGCCGGGAGAACTCATAGGAAGAGTGGAACTTGCCGAAGATTTCGGTGTCAATATCTCGGCGGCGTGGGACCTGCTCGACTATCTGGAAAACCGGAACGAAACAAGTGTCACCGCGTCGACAGTTACCATCGAAGGCGCTTCATATGACGATCGATCCTATCCCCACGAGGAGTACCAGCCGGAACCGCGCAACTGGAATGGAGAGACCGTCCTGCCCTGACGGCGTGTTTGTCCGGTGTAATGAGACACCAAGTGCAAGCGGAAACGGTCCAGATCAGCCGGGCGATTCCGTAGCCCGGTGTACCAGGGCGAAACAAGGAAAATCGGGTGTCGCTTAGATCATTTTTGCTGACGGCGTCTCTTCTGGTCGTCGCATGCCAGGGAGAACGGGGTCCGGTCGGTCCGGCGGGCGTCCAGGGTACACCGGGTTCGCAGGGCGTTCTCGGTCCACAGGGGATCGCAGGACCCGAAGGACAGCCGGGCATCCAGGGCGAACCTGGAGAAACGGGTCCCCAGGGAGAGCGGGGAGAAACGGGTCCTCAGGGCGAAACGGGCGATCCAGGTCCGGCCGGTCCGCAGGGCGATCAGGGCGAACCGGGTCCCGTCGGCCCGCAGGGAGAGACCCTGAACTGGGCGGACGTGATCGAGGATGGTAACCTCTACGACGCCATCTACGCCGTCGGCATCATGATGAACGACGGCAACCGGGTCCTTGGAACCGCCTTCCGCGCGTACTACACGGACCGGCTGTGGACGGCCGCGCACGTGACGGATCGGATCGACGAGTTGTTGTCCGACGGCAGGCTGCGGAGTCGCAATCCCCGGCCTTTCGCCACGAAGACGGGTACGCTGGTCGGCGGAAGCGAAACCTACACCTGGAACCGGCACTTCACCCACCCGGACTACGATGGCACGGTCGAATCGCCCGACGTGGCGCTGATCGTCCTGGACGAAGAACTGTCCCATGAAACCCCCGCGTTGCTGCCCAGGGACCTGACCGGAGCATTACGCGTCGGCCAACCCCTGGGAACGCTTGGCTTTCCGGCCTATCCCCCCTTGCAGAATGACGTATTGCCGCTGGCTACCTTCCGGGAAGGCACCCTCAGTTCGCTCCGGCCTTTCTACGATACGGCCTTTGACAGGGATCCCCGGAACACCGGCCGCGTCGTTCATTACAACATGGCGCTTACCGGCGGAACGAGCGGCAGTCCTGTGTTCGACCACCATGGCTACATCGTGGCCGTGCAATACGCGGGGATAACGGTAGAGATCACGGACGACGAGGTGGTCATCGGCAGGATCGACACGCACGAAGACTATGGTATCCACGTTCACGCCGTATGGGATTTCATCGACTGGCTGGAACAGGCGGACCGGACCGCGACCATCGCGGAAAACGGTTCAGCGTGGCTTGACGGTGTTTCCGTGATGCAGCCGGCCGCGGACAGCTACTACCAGCCGTACGCACTTCTTGAGCAATGAACCGTTTACTCCCTGTCGTACTGCTCCTTTTCATCTGCTTCTGCATCGTCCTGATTCTGGCGCTTCCGGGCACATTTTTGGGACTGATCCTGAAAGGTTTCTTCGGGTTGTGCGTCCTTGTCCTGTTCAAGGTCGCATACAACAAGATGGTGCTGCCCGGCACGTGCATTAGCGCCGTCTTCTTCGCGATGGCGTGGTGGTTCGCTCCATCGTGGCCGATGTACCTATTCCTTGCCCTGATGTTGGGCGCCTTATTTGTAACCTGCAAGACCGCGGAGACATTCTACCGAGGGACAGGCTGAGGGGATCACGTTATTCCGTGACAACCTGTCTGATTGCCCTTACCCTTATGGTCGAATGGATGCAGACCATATACAGACGTCCATTCGGCATGGATCCGGACACCTTCCGTACTATTCGAGCTCGCTCACAAGGAGTAAGGACATGAAACCGACACTCGGGTGTTTTACGGTGTTGTTCTTCGTGTTGGCTGTGACCGGCCCGGCCGATGCACAGCAAAATTGGGATGAGGTAGTCGTCGAAGCCCATCCTGTCGTCGGAAGCATCTATATGCTGACCGGCAGCGGCGGAAATATCGGCGTTTCGGTCGGGGAAGACGGCATATTGATCGTCGACGACCAGTACGCGCCGCTGGCCGACAAGATCAAGTCGGCCCTCCGCGGTCTGCACACGGGACCCCTCAAGTTCGTCCTGAACACCCACTTCCACGGCGATCATGTCGGCGGCAACCCCATCTTCGGCCTGGAGGCGACCATCATCGCGCACACCAACGTCCGCAAGCGGGTCTCCACGCCGCAGCAGCGGGGCGTCCAGACCATTCCCGCCATGGTGGAGGAGGGCTGGCCGGTGATCACCTTCGACGACGAGGTCTCGGTCCACTTCAACGGGGAAGAGATCAGGCTGGTGCATATACCCGAAGGCCACACGGACAACGACAGTTACGTGTACTTCACGGGATCGGACGTGGTGCACATGGGGGATACCTTCTTCAATGGACGGTTCCCCTTTGTAGACTTGCGCAGCGGCGGTTCGGTGGACGGACTTATCCGCAATATCGCCGAGGTGCTTGACGTGATCGGACCGGACACCCGGGTCATTCCGGGACATGGCGATCTTGGTGGACGGACCGATCTGCAGTCGTACCATGGCATGCTCGTTGCGACCACGGAGGCCGTCCGCAAGATGATGGCGGAGGGGAAGTCGCTCGACGAGATCAAGGCGGCGGGTCTGCCGGATGCGTGGTCCGGATACGCGAGCGATTTCGTCCCGGAAGCGCGCTGGATCGAGACGATATACAACAGTTACGGTACGGCGGAATAACGCACAAGAACGGGAGGTGTTCATTGCAGATCATCGATGCGCATCAGCATCTCTGGGATACGGCTGAGTTAAGCTATCCCTGGCTGGAGGGCTTCGACGCCCTGCAACAGCGGTATGGACCTGAAGACTACCGGACCGCGTTCGAGGGCATCGACATCATCCGTTCCGTACATATCGAAGCGGACCCCGCCCCCGGCGCCGAAGTGGCCGAGGTGGACCGGCTCGTGCGCATCGCCGCCGAGGACGGCATGATCGGCGCCATCGTCGCCACGGCGCCCCTGGAATCGGAGGACCGCGAGGAGACCCTCGAAAAGCTGGCCGCGGACTATCCCACGGTGGTCGGCGTCCGCCGCATGGCCTGGCACCACGAGGACCCGGCGTTCTACAGCTGGCCGTCCCTGATCGAAGGCGTCAAAGCGCTGCCGAAGTACGGGTATACCTTTGAGTTATGCGCCAACGTCACGCAGCTGGACGCGGCGGTGACCCTGGTTCGCGCGACCCCGGAAGTGACCCACGCCATCAACCATTGCGGGGGACCGGATATCGCGGCGGGCGGTTTCGCGCCATGGGCGGACTACATGAACCAGTTGGCCGGGTTTCCCAATACGGTCTGCAAGATTTCCGGGCTGGTTACCCGGGCGAAGGAAAACTGGACCGCGGACGACCTGCGGCCCTACATCGACCACCTGATCGAAATCTTCGGATTCGACCGGGTGATGTACGGCAGCGACTGGCCGGTCTGTACGCTCGCGGCGACCTACCGGGCGTGGTTCGAGACACTCGTCGACGCGGTGGAGGGCGTCTCCGTGGAGGACCGCCGCAAGCTGTTTCACGACAATGCCAGCCGTTTTTACCGTTTAGGATGAGTGATGCCGGGAACGGCAGGAGTCTCGGAAATTTGTCTGTGGTAACGCAGCCTGATACGCAGCCCGAAACACAGACTGAGCTGCTGGAACCGGATGTCATGGACCGGGAGTGGACAGGGGTCCCCGGCTCAAGTGGAGGGCATACCGATTCAGACCGGCGCGAAACCGGAACCGGCGGTAGTGACGGCCGCGGTGACGGGCGGGAAGGCGGTGGCCGGGGTAGTGGCGGCCGTGGTGGCGGCGGAGGGGGCGGTGACGACGGACCGCCCGGTACCTCTCCCGCGGCCCCGCCAGCCATGGGGACCAACGTGCTGGGCATGCTGGTATTCATTGCCAGCGAGGCCGTCCTTTTCCTGACGCTGATCGTCACGTTCGCCGTTGTACGGGCGGGCTACCCGGAATGGCCGCCATCGGACCAGCCCAGGCTCCCGGTGGTGATGTCCTTCTTCAACACCCTGGTCCTGCTGGGCAGCGGTGCGGCCATGTTCGGTGCGTGGCGGTCCATCCGGCGTGGACTTGTGCCGTCCTCCAGGCGCCTGCTTACCACGGCGACGCTGCTCGGTATCCTGTTCCTGGTGGTGCAGGGCGTGGAATGGGTCCGGCTGATCGATTTCGGCCTGACCGTCACCCAGAATATCTACGGCGCGGTTTTCTACGTAATGATCGGGATGCACGCGCTGCACGTCTTCATCGCCGTCCTGGGACTGCTTTACGTGTTACGCAGGTTCGGCAAAGGCGCGTATTCCCGCAAAGCACACGACGGATTGACCATGGGCGGGATGTTCTGGGGATTCGTCGTGCTCGTCTGGCCCTTTCTATTCGTTTTCGTCTACCTGCTGTGAACCTTCCGAATGAGCGTTCCCTTCCTGAACTAGAAACGGAGTGAGCATGAAACCGTCCTTCGGCGCCGCCGTGCAGCGAACGGCGGAAGCGTTGAGCGCCCAGGGCAAGGATGCCAACCAGATTGCGAAGATCGTATGCGACCAGGACCCCGACGGGTACAACTACGGCATCGGCATCGTCGTGGACGGGCGAGGCCGGGCGTGGCCGACCTCCGAGACACTGCTCGAATACGCCAGGGCCGAAATAGACCGCAGCCTGTCCGGCGAATACATGAGCACCGCCACCCTCGCTGCTCCGCTGAAGGAAGCCGTGCTGCGCTGGCAGCGCATCCCCGAGGACTACTGGGACCGCTTCTCGCTGCTGATTCCCTCGGACGCGGGCACCGGCGCGGTGAAGACCGCGGTCGAGATGGCCCTGCAACGCTATCCGGATCTGCAGGCGATCGGCGTGGAAGAACTGTCCTGGCCCGCATACAAGGCGATCGCCCGGATGAGCAGGATCGATTGCCGCGAGTTTCCCATCGGTGACGTGATGGACGCCCCGGATCTCCTGCGGATCTACCAGGCCGGCCCGATGAATACGACCGGCCGCGTACAGTCCTTCGAGACCATGCGCGAACGGGCCGCCGCGGCGAAGGACCGCCCCGTGCTGCTGGACCGGGCCTATTCCGGATTCGAGTATGCCCGCCTCCTCGAGGACCGCGGGTATGACGAGATCATGGCCATGAGTTACGACGACCAGATCCGGCCCTTCATCGAAAACGATGTGACCTTCTGGGTGTCCGTCAGCCCCACCAAGTCTTTCGGCACCTTCGCCCTGCGTCCCTGCGGGATGCTCCTGGTGCACCTGCCGGACGCGTCCCGGTCGGGAGAAGTAGCGGCGCTGGCCAATACGGTGACCCGGGCGAGGGGTTCATCTTTCGAACATCCCGTAACACGGGCATTCGTCTCCGCACTGGTCAACGACCTGGGATCCCTGGAGCGTGAGCACGCCGGCATACTGCAACGGGTCGCCGTGGCGGAGAAAGCCTGGAAGGCGCGCTGCGCCGGGTCACCGCTCTCCGAGCTGTTCACGGACCGCTATGCGGGCCTGTTCCGCAATCCCCGCGTCGGAGACGATGCGCAGGCGGCGATCTACGACGATCATCTGTATCCTGTTTTCACGCCCGGACGCTGCAGGCTGAACGTCACCGGCCTTCCGGAAGACGGCGAGGTCGCCCGCGAACACGTTGCGGTCTTCGCAAGGCACTGCCTCGGATAACAGATGAACGTCCCCGTGTTTTTCACGCTTGTTTTCAACGGCATATGGATGTAGTTTCTACGGCCCATTTCAACCCCGATTTAACCCCGAGCCGAAAGGACAACACCGCATGGCACAGGTCAGCATCGTCAGGCATAATCCCATCGCCATCTTTTCCAATCCCACGGAAGTGCTCGTCAAGGACGATCGCAACCATGTGTTCCGCCTGATCGAACCGAGCGGGAATGTAGGCACGCAGTATCCCAACGACGTGGGCTGCGAGTGGTTCGGCACGATCGAAAACCTGAACAAGAACCTGGCGATCTGCGGCGTGAACTGGTCCGATGTCTACAAGACGGACGTACTTTGGACGACCCCTTCCGGCGATCGCGAGGAATGCGACCGGCTCAAGGACGACTACAACGCCGTGTACGCCCCGATGATCGAGGCGGTGACCGGCGGCCCGCTGCGGTCCAACCGCATGGCGCGGTTTACGCACCCCGAGGGCTTTCCGGACCCCGTAGCGCTCTTCGAGGTCCAGATCAAGGCCGTCAGCGGCGAGCACGTCACCATCGGCAACGGCGTGATCGACTATGGATACTGGCAGGATCACCAGCCGAGCGGCGCGTCGGTCATGCACACCCGAGACGGCGAGGTCATCATGTCCCTCGGCGACGACCTGGCGGAGGAAACGGCCTTCGTGCTGGACGAGCATTACGAAAAGCCCTTCGCCGAAGCCGGCGTCGATTTCCGGAAGCAGACCGTGTGGATGGAGATCCTGGTCGCCGTCGACGATGCGCCCGGGAAGACCTGGGAGAGGATCGATACGGTACGGCGGGTCTTCGAGGACTACTTCGGCGACGACCGGCCGGCCGGGCTGATCTACCCGGTCTCCCGCATCCCGAACCTGGACGGCATCGTGGAACCACAGCCCCGCGTGGTCACGGGCGACGTAAGCATAACGCGGTCCGGGGAACTGGAGGACGGTTTCAGCACCTGGAACTCCATCCATTATGGCGGCGTGACCGAAGTCATGGCCAGCGCCGTGGGCGGTGATGACGCCGGCCGGCAGCTTTCCACGCTGGACGCGCGCATCAAGGCGGCGGGCGGAAACGGTCTCAAAGAGGACGGCATCTTTAATAACGCCTACGTCGTGGCCGGTGACGACACCGAAGCCAACCGGGCCTGGATTCAGGAGTTCAACGCGTCGTTCAGCGCGTGGTACGAAGGATCGGCGCCGGCGGGCCGCACCGCGCAGTTCATCGGCGGCATTCAACAGGCGTCCTACCGGTCGGGTATCTCGAACCGGGCGATCTTCGCCGGGTAACGCGGCAATGGACAGGATCGGGAAAACGGTTCAGCGCCATGCAACACAGGGGAGGCACGGGTGAATCCAGGCCTCCCTCTGTGTTTTCTCGTGCTCTTCCTGCCGGTTTTTCAAGTCGTCCAGGACGACGTAACGCCAACGGCGTCTTCCGCACCGCCGGTCATGACCAATTCGGTGGGCAAGTCCATGCCCCCGGACGCGGCGCCCCTCGCGCGGCAGGTGTATTCCTTCCATCTGCCCGAACCCACTACGCTCGATATCGGTATCGCCGTCTATGAGGCCACCGGCGCGGTGTTTTCCTTCGAAGGCCTCACCCGGCTGGATCACAACAACGAACTCACGCCGGCCGCGGCCGATCGATGGGAGGCGTCTCCCGACGGCACGCGCTGGACCTTCCACCTGCGCCGCGGCGCGAGGTGGAGCGACGGCCGGCCCGTCACGGCCCATGATTTCGAATATGCCTTCAAGCGGATGGTCGATCCGGCCAGCGCGAATCGAAACGCTTCCTTCTACTACGAAATCGAGGGTGCGAAGGCCTTCAACCAGGGACTGACCCGGGACGCGGATGCAGTCGGCGTCCGAGCCATCGACGACCACACGCTGGAGATCCGGACCACGCTGCCCTGTCCCTATCTCCCCTACATCGCCTCTTTCCCCACCTCCGTTCCGGTGCCCCGCTGGCAGGTGGAGAAATACGGACCGGGCTGGTCCGAACCCGGCCGGTTCGTGACCAACTCCACCTTCAAGCTGGCGTCCTGGGATCACGGCGCCCGTTTCGAATTTGTCCTGGACCCGAACTATAACGGCCCCCACAGGGGATTCGTGGAGCGGATCATCGGGAAATTCCTGGATACCCGCATGATGGCGGGCGGCACGCTGTCCTACGAAAACGACGAGATCGACCAGCAGGACGTGACCCCCATCGACATGCCGCGCATCCGAAGCCATCCCGGGCTTTCCAGGGAACTGCACGTCAGCAAGGATTTCATGACCCACTTTCTCTTCTTCAACGCGGACTTTCCACCCTTCGACAACCTGAAGGTGCGCCAGGCGATCAGCCACGCGATCGACCGGGAGGCCATCTGCCGCGTACTGCTCCAGGGCATGGGCATGCCGGCCTGGTCCATGCTGCCGCCGGGGTTCCCCGGCTATGCAGACGGAAAGTACCGGGACATTCAGCGCTTCGACCCGGAACGGGCGAGACAACGGCTGCGCGAGGCGGGATACCCGGAGGGACGGGGGTTTCCCAGGATCGAGATGTGGATCAACAACATGGCCCGGCAGCAGGTCGGCCAGGCCATACAGGAGATGCTCAAATCCCACCTGGGGATCGATATGACGATACGCGTCGTGGAAAACATCTCCTACCGGACCGCCCAGTACCAGCGAAAGATCCCCTTCAGCCTCATCCAGTACCACTACGACTATCCCGACCCGAACAACATGCTCGCCATGGTGTGGCGGTCCCAGCCGGCCGGTTACAGCCGCCATCCCTGGATCAACGCCGCATTCGACCGCCTGGTCGACGAGGCGGCATCGGAAATGGACGCGTCCCGGCGATTCAGGTTGTACGACCAGGCCCAGCGAATTCTCGCCGAGGACGTGGGCGCCGTGTTTCTCTACTACGGCATGAAGGCTTCGCTGCGGAAACCCTGGCTCAAGGGCATCAAGCGCGACCGTGACGGCGAGTACCCATTCTGGGGCAACAACACGGGCTACTTCGACATCTACATCGGCGATGGAAGACCATAGCAGGCCACCCCGCCCCGTCCCTGCCGTTTCGGTTTGACAATACCCGCGGGGCGGGTACATTCAGGAAGATGCGTTCGCTAGGCCGCCGCCAGGTTGCATCACGCCGGAGGCCAGAAAGGAAGACCAATGAAAGCGGGACAAGTCGTCGCACGGGAACACATTGAAATCGTGGAGGCCGAACGGCCGGACATCGCGTTGGAACGAACCAATCCGGACGGATTGAAGGACCTCGTGCTCGTGCGGACGGTAAACGCGGCCATTTGCGGCAGCGACCATCCGGTTTTCACGGGGCAGGCGAACTATCCGGCGCCTCCGGGCGTGTCCCTCCATGAAAGTATTGGCGTCATCGAAAAGTCGTGGTCGAACGGTTGCAGGGAAGGGGATCTCGTCCTGGCCCTGCCTTCCGGGTCGAGCGCCATGGCCGAGTTTTTCCTCGGATTCGGCGCGTCCGTGACGCCGTTGCCGGAGGGCCTGCCCCAGGAACAGCTTTTGATGGCCCAGCCCCTGGGGACCGTTCTGTATTGCCTTCGTAAACTGGGCCACTGGTTCAACGCGGAGGTCGCCATCGTCGGCCAGGGTCCCATGGGACTGCTCTTCACGGCCATGATGCGCAACCTGGGCGCGGCGCTGATCATCGGAATCGACCAGCACGACAACAGGCTTGCCGCCGCGAAGGAGATGGGGGCGACCCACACCGTGAACACAGCGCATACCGATCCGGTGGAGGCCGTGAACGAAATCACCGGCGGGCGGATGGCCGACGTGGTGATCGAGGTCGTCGGCATCGAGGAGACCTTCAACCTGTGCGTCCAACTGGCCCGCCGCAATGCGCGGTTCATCAACTTCGGCGTGCCGAAGACGCCGCGGTACACCGTAGACATGCTGGAAATTCTTCGCAAGAATCTGCAATTGACCACATCGGTCGGACCGGATATCCACATCGACTTCGCCAGCGCTATGCGCTTGATCGGCGAAGGCCGCGTGGACGTTTCGCCCATGATCTCGCATAAACTGCCCTTCGCCAGGGTCCAGGACGGCTTCGAAATGGCCACCGGGCGCAAGGGGGAGTGCATCAAGATCGTCATCGATTTCGAGGAGAAGGGCCTGGGCAGGTAGCCGGCCGGGGGGCCAGCGGACCGCGTGCGGGTTTCTCATCGAGCACGGGATACACCTGGAGGTACCACTTCATGCATAAGGCCATGGGTACTGCGGCCACGACCGCTGCAATCTTTCTGCTTGCCACCCAGATTGCCTGCGGCGGCGGCGAAACGACGGAAGATCCCTGGAACAAGGTACAGGCGATCCTGTCCGAATCGAAGGATACGGTCGTGCTGGACGGCACGGAGAAGGCGGCGCTCAAGTACGCGGGGACCGGCGAACCGCGGTACGGAGACTGGATGGTGCGCCACGCGCTTTCCGATCCCGAAAACTTCAATCCCTACACGTCGAGCGACCAGGGCGCCACGCAGGTTCACGCCTACGTCTTCGAGTCATTGCTGGAGCCGGAATTCGATCCGCCCTATGCGCAGCGGGGGTTCATCGCGGCGGACTATCCCGCCGTATCGGACGACAAGCTGACCTATACCTTCCGGCTTCGCGAGAACGTCCATTTCTCAGACGGCGTTCCCCTGACGGCGAACGACGTCCTGTTCAGTATGAAGGTCATCCAGACACCGACGGTACGGGCGCCTCACCTCAGAAACTACTATTCCTCCATACAAGACGTCAAAAAACTCGGGGAATACGAGATCAGTTTCGAATGCCGGGAACCCTACATCCTGAACGATCTCTTCCTGGGCGGCTTCGATATCCTGCCGCGGCACTTCTACGACCCTGACGGGCTGCTCGATCCGGTGCCGATCGGCAGCCTCATCGACGGCAGCTGGGAGACGGGGGAACACGCGGACCGGGTACGGCAGTTCGGCGATCTGTTCAACCAGGATTTCAACCGGCGCATGTTGGGAAGCGGGGCCTATTATGTGGCGGATTGGGAGGACGACGTGGTCACGGGACAGCGGGTCGTGCTCACCCGCAACGAGAACTACTGGGGCCGGGACGTGGAAGGAATCCCACCCGCCGGGCACGTGGACAGGGTCGTCTTCAAGATCATCAACAACCTGGACGCCGCCTTCATCGAACTGACCAACGGCAACCTCGATATCCACGGCATGAAACCCCTCGAGTTCAAGGAGAAGAGCTGGTCCCCCGGTTTCATGGACCGGTTCATGAAAGGTATTCAGTACGCGGGAGGGTATACGTATATCGGGTGGAACAACGAACACCCCATATTCCGGGACCGGAGAGTCCGGCAGGCGATGACCCACCTCACCGACCGGGAGTCCATGGTGCGGAATCTCCTTTTCGGACTCGCTGAGACCGTCGAAAGTCCCATACACAAGTTCCGGCCCGAGTACAATCACGACCTGCAGCCCTACGCCTTCGACCCGGACCACGCCCTGGCCCTGCTGAAGGAAGCCGGTTGGTCGGATTCGGACAACGACGGGATTCTCGACAGGGAGATCGACGGCGAGCGCACCCCCTTCAGATTCGAGTTTCTCGTCAACTCGGGCAATCAGCTCAGGAAGGACATCGCACTGACGCTACAGAGCGCGTTGGAGGACCTCGGCATCGACTGCCAGGTCCGCGAACTGGACTGGTCCATCTTCCTGGAGAGGGTGAAGAACAAGGATTTCGCGGCCGTGACCCTCGGCTGGACCGGCGGTACGGGCCTGCGTTTCCCGCCGGATGCCTTCCAGATCTGGCACTCTTCTCAGGCGGAAGGGAACGGGTCGAATTTCATCAGTTTCCGCAACGAAGAAACCGATGGGATCCTCGAGGCCTACCGGACTGAATTCGACATGGACCGTCGGATCGAACTGTACCGCCGCTTCCAGGAGATCCTCCACGAGGAACAGCCCTATACGTTTCTCTGGAAATCCCGTGTCGCCAGTGCGTACAGCCGGCGCTTCAACGGCGTCAACTGGTATCCGGCCGGCGCCGTGAACCAGGAGTGGTGGGTCGAGCCCGCCGACCGGATGTACCAGTAAAGCAGCGCGCGCAGGCACCGGTTGACGTCCGCGCCGGCCCCGGTTGCCGTCCGCGCCGGCACCCGATCGTACCCGTGATGAAGCGATAATCCGGCCATGACCCGGCGGGAGTACACATTCTCCTATGCTCGGTTACATCCTTCAACGCTCGCTGCTCATGGTCCCCACCCTCGTCGGGATCACGGTGATCTCCTTCTTCATCATGCACCTGGCCCCCGGCGATCCCGTGGACCTGTTTCTCGGCGGCGTGGCCGGCGGCGAGGGACTCGCGTCCGACCGGCAGCAGGACATCGAAAAGACCCGGGAGGATCTGCGCAGGCAACTCGGCCTGGACCGGCCGGTCCACGTGCAGTACTTCAACTGGGTCACGGCATTGTTCCTGAAAGTCGAGACCATCAGCGCATTCGACCGGAGCGCCTTGCGGGCCGACGGGTTGCTGGAAAGGCTCGAGCCGGCGCAACGCCGTGCGCTGGCGGAACTGGACAGGGCGGATCAGAAAGATCGGTTCCTCGTCCTTGTGCGCGAACACGCGCCAGGGGAAGCGAGCGAACTGGAACGATCCTCGTTCTGGGAAGGGAGGACCTTCAGCGCCGAGGGCAACTACACCTACCGGGGCGCGGGGATCGAACTCCTGACACTCGCGGGATACCGCTTCGTCACGCTGGACTTCGGCCGTTCCTTCAAAGACAACCAGCCCGTCATAGGCCGGATCATGGAGCGGCTGCCCGTCACCCTCGAGATCAACGTCATCGCGATCATCATCGCCTACCTGGTGGGCCTGCCCCTCGGCGTCTGGCTCGCGGTCAAGCAGAATACCCTGACGGACAGACTGCTTACGACCGGTACCTTTGTCCTGTGGTCCATGCCCTCCTTCTGGGTGGGTATGCTGCTGATTATCTTCCTGTGCAACCGGGAGTTCTTCTACTGGTTCCCGGCCTCGGGCATACAATCGCTGGACGCCTCCAGCGACTGGAGCGCCTGGCGGTTGCTCACGGACCACATGTACCACATGTTCCTGCCCGTGCTGGCCTCCGCCTATATCAGCTTCGCGACGATCTCCCGGTTCATGCGGACGAGCATGCTTGAGAACCTGCGCCAGGACTACGTGCGGACCGCCCGGGCCAAGGGATTGTCGGAGAAAGTCGTCGTCCTGCGCCACGTGTACCGCAACTCGCTGATCCCGATCGTGACCACGTCCGCCGGGTTGCTGCCGGCCCTGATCGCGGGATCCGTGTTCATCGAGACGATATTCACCATACCCGGCATGGGGCTGCTCGGATTCGAGTCGGTGCTGACCAGGGACTACCCCATGGTCATGGCGCTTTTCACCATTGGCTCCCTGCTTTCGCTGCTGGGCATCCTGGTCGCGGATATCCTGCTCAAGGTGGTCGATCCGCGGATCACCTTCGACCAGTTGCAGGGATAGGAGACGGGCATTGGGAAGGAAACCGGATGTGGGATCGACCCCGGCCCCAGAGAAAGAAAACGAGGCACTGATCGGCACGCCGGCCGATGCCGTGATGAACGAGGGCGGCGAGAGCTTCTGGCGGCTGACGCGCAAGGAGTTCCGCAAGAACCGTCCTGCGCTCTACAGTCTCTACGTCCTCGTGGCCATGGCCTTCCTCGCGCTGACCGCGGACCTGATCGCCGGCAACAAGCCATACTACATGGTCTACGAGGGGAAGACCTACTTCCCCGCTTTCAGGCAATACGTGGTGTACACCGGCCTGATGGACTGGCCGGAGGAATTGCGGACGCGGAGGAACTTCAAGCGGTACGCGTACAGCGAAGCGGTATTTCCCCTGATCCCCTACGCGCCGGACGAGATCCGCCTCGGCGCCCGATACGAGCGGCCGGGAAGCGACCACCTCTTTGGCACGGACCGGTTGGGCCGCGACGTGCTGTCCGGACTCATTCACGGCACGCGGTATTCGCTGACCATCGGTCTGGTATCGGTGGGCATCTCCCTGCTCATCGGCGTGGGACTCGGCGCGCTGGCGGGATACCTGGGCGGATGGACGGACCTGATCCTGTCCCGCGTATTCGAACTCTGGGCGGCGATTCCGCCCTTCTTCCTGATCATCACGGCGGCGGCCTTCTTCCCGCCGAGTCTCTTCTGGATCATGATCATCATCGGGTTCACGGGATGGGTGGGCATCGCCCGGCTGACCCGGTCCCAGTTCCTCCAGGTCCGGTCCTTCGACTACATCGCGGCGGCGCGGGCCATGGGTTGTACGAACCTGCGCATCATGGCCGTGCACATCCTGCCCAACGCCATCGCGCCCGTGCTGATCCCCGCGGCATTCGGCGTGGCCGGCGCCATACTGGCCGAGTCGGGGCTGAGTTTCCTCGGCATCGGCGTACCGGCCGAGGTCATCACCTGGGGATCGCTGCTGGCCGGGGCGCGGAGCAATATCGCGGCCTGGTGGCTCGTGATCGTGCCCGGATTCGCCATTTTCATCACGGTAACCCTGTACAACCTGCTGGGAGACGGACTGCGCGACGCCCTGGACCCCAGGCAGCGCGGCACCGCATGAGAGACGAATGACGAATACGATCCTGCGCGTAAACGATCTGAAGACCTGGTTCGACACCGAGAGCGGCGTGGTGCGGGCCGTCGACGGCGTCAGCTTCGAAGTGGAGGCCGGCAGGACGCTGGGCATCGTGGGCGAGTCGGGATGCGGCAAGAGCATGACCGCCTACTCCATCCTCGGACTGGTCCCGCAGCCGCCCGGGCGCATCGCCGGAGGTGAGGTCTTTTTCGAGGACAGGGACCTGCTGAAGCTTTCTCCCCGGCAGATCCGGGCAATAAGGGGCAACGACATCGCCATGATCTTCCAGGAACCCATGACGTCCCTGAACCCCGTATTCACCGTCGGCGAGCAGATCGCCGAGGCGGTCCGCCTGCATCGCGGCGCGGACCGGAAGGACGCCTGGCGGCGGGCTGTCGAGCTGCTGGACCTGGTGGACATCCCGCTGCCGGAAGAACGGGCCGAAAGCTATCCCCACGAACTCAGCGGCGGCATGCGCCAGCGCGCGATGATCGCCATGGCCATTTCCTGCGACCCGAAGCTGTTGATCGCCGACGAGCCGACCACGGCGCTGGACGTTACGATCCAGGCGCAGATCCTCGATGTACTGCGCCGCCTGCAGGAAGAACGGGGCATGGGACTCATGCTGATTACCCATGACCTGGGCATCGTGGCCGAGATGGCCCACGAGGTACTGGTCATGTACGCGGGCCAGGCCGTGGAGCGTGCTGACGTGAAGACGCTCTTCGGCAGTCCCCGCCATCCCTACACCCGCGGTCTGCTCGCTTCGGTGCCGACGATGAGTACGGGTGGGGAGGAGCTTTCGACCATCGAGGGCACGGTGCCCGATCCCGTGGGCTTTCCGGCCGGATGCCGCTTCGCCCCGCGCTGTGATTTCGCGGTGGAAGCCTGCGGCCGGCCGCAAGCGCTGGAGGACGTGGGAGGCCGCCACCTGGTCCGCTGCGGCGAGTGGCAGCGGATCGTGCAGGCGGAGACGGCATAGCGGAGGCAGAGGCGGATTAGCAGAGGCAGAATAGGTGTAGCGGAGGCAGAGGCGGCTTAGCGGTGGCGGTATAGTGGCGTTGGAGCATGTGACGATGGCCGATTCAAATAGCATGTTGTTGCAGGTTCAGGGACTGAAGAAACACTTCCCCGTGGGTGGCGGACTGCTGCGGCGCCACCGGGCGGCCATCAAGGCCGTCGACGGGGTCGACCTGGACCTGGAACGGGGAGAAACGCTGGGCCTGGTGGGCGAAAGCGGGTGCGGAAAGACCACGATCGGACGGACGATTCTGCGCCTGGTCGAACCCTCTGCGGGAACGGCCACGTTCCATACGGCCCTCGAAGAAGGGGAAGCGCGAAGGCCGCACGCGGTCTTCGACATGAAGAAGAGCGATCTCCGGCGGTTGCGGCGCCAGATGCAAATCGTGTTCCAGGACCCCTACGGCTCCCTCAACCCGCGTATGACCGTCGGCGCCCTGCTGAGGGAACCCCTGACCGTGCACGGATTGAGCACGCGGGGAGAGTCGGGCGACCGCGTGACCGAGCTGCTCGAAACGGTGGGCCTGAATCCCGCGCACGCCCGCCGGTATCCCCACGAGTTCAGCGGCGGCCAGCGCCAGCGCATCGGCATTGCCCGGGCCCTGGCCGTCCGGCCCGAGATGATCATCGCCGACGAACCCGTCTCGGCGCTCGACGTATCGATCCAGGCGCAGATCATCAACCTGCTCAAGGTGCTCCAGGACCGGTTCCGGCTCAGCTACCTGTTCATCTCCCACGACCTCCGCGTGGTGCGCCACATCAGCGACCGGGTGGCCGTCATGTACCTCGGCAGGATCGTCGAAACGGCCACGCGGGACCAGCTCTATGCGAGACCGCTCCATCCCTACACAAAGGCCCTGCTCTCGGCCGTGCCCCTTCCCGATCCCACGCTCGGCCGCGACCGGATCATCCTCAAGGGCGACGTCCCCAACCCGGCGAACCTGCCCCCGGGGTGTCCCTTCCATCCCCGGTGCCCCCTGGCGGAAGCCCGTTGCAAGACCGAAGTCCCCGTGCTGGAAGACAAAGGGAACGGCCACCGGGCGGCGTGCCACCTTGTCTGAGGGTCAGGTCAGTCGAGGGCCGGCTCGAGGGCCAGGTGAAGGCCGGCCCGGCCACTGAAGGTCAGGTCCCGGCCAGGTCCCTCAGCGCGCCAATTTCTTTGCGAAATCCGGTCTCCATGGACCGTTTCCGGTCGTCCGGCAGAAAGCTGTACCGGATCCCGTTCAGCAGGATTTCGTCGATGGTGTCTCTCGAAAACCCCCAGGGGTCGGCGAGCAGGCAGGCTTCGTCGGTCAGCGTGGTGTTGAACAGGGGCGGATCGTCCGAGTTCACGGTGACGGTGACACCCGACTCGTGGAGTGCTTTCAGGGGATGGGACGCGGCGTTGGGGTAGAGCCCCAGGCTGATGTTGCTCGTGGGACTGATTTCAAGCGGTATCCGGCGTTCCGCCAGGTAATCGACGAGGTCGGGGTCCTCTATGGCCCGCACCCCGTGCCCGATGCGCTCGGCGCCCAGGTCTTCGATCGCGCTCCAGATGCTCTCGGGACCGGCGTGCTCGCCGGCATGGGGGGCGCTGTGCAACCCCGCGGACCTCGCCCGGTCGAACCACGGTACGAAAGGCGCGGGCGGGTATCCCTCCTCCATCCCGCCCAGGCCCAGGGCGACCACCCCGTCGTCCATCCCCTCGATGGCCACATCGGTCGTATAGTCGAACCGCCCCCGTTCGGGGTAGTCGTTGCGCACCAGGTCGAAGACCCAGTTGATTTCGCAGCCGAAGGATTCCATTACGCGGCGGCGTCCGTCCGTCAGCCCGGTGAACCAGACGTCCTGGTCGACCCGGTTGATCCAGAGGTGGGTACTCGGCGAGAAGGTCACTTCGGCGTACCGGATGTTCTGGCGGGCCATGTCGGCGCCGAATTCGTACACGATCAACTCGAAATCCTCCACGGTGCGAAGGCACTTCGTGATGGCGACGTAGACCTCGATGAAATGATGGAAGTCCCTGAACCGGTACCAGTTACGCAATCCTTCCTCCGTGTCCGCCGGCAGTTCGACGCGGTGCCGTTCCGCCAGCATCAGCAGCGTGGACGGCTGAATGGATCCTTCCAGGTGCACGTGCAGATCCGCCTTCGGAACAGCGGCGATGTAGTCGTAAAGGGACATGTCGGTTACCTTCGGAGTCGTTCTGCGTCTCACCTGATTCTGGATGGCGCGGCCACGGATCTTCAAAAGGTTTAAGGCGAATCCGAAGGTTCGTCAGGATCCGCTTCTACGGCATGCTGGAATCGCTCGCTCGCAGGCCTGCGCTCTCGGATGAATGTAACGGTAATCCCTAAGGGCGTAAAGCGCGAGCACATTTGCCATGACATTCACCTGGCCGGCAACTATTTTGTGAGGGCATATAAAACGGAACAAAGGCGTGATAAAAAGGAGCACGGAATGGAACTGTCTGTCGTCAGCGGCGGCGTTTTCAAACTGGACGGCGGGAGCATGTTCGGGATCGTTCCGAAACCGCTCTGGGAGAAGATCTGTCCTCCGGACGAGAAAAACCGGATCACCAACGATACGAACTGCCTCCTGATCCGGAAGGATGGCCGGCTCATTCTGGTCGACACGGGCTACGGTGACAAGATGACCGACCGCGACCGGGGCATCTACGGGATGTCGGGTCCCACCATCCTGGGGTCTTTGTCGGCCCGGGGCGTGTCCGCGGAGGACATCGACCTTGTCGTCCTGAGCCACCTCCATTTCGACCATGCGGGCGGCGCGACCAGACTGGACGAGGAGGGCCGTGCCGTGCCCGCGTTCCCCAACGCGCAGTACGTGGTGCAGAAAGGCGAATGGGAGGACGCGCTGAACGAATACGGCACCATGAAGACCACCTATCGTCCCGAGAATTACGAGCCCCTGATGGACCGGGGCGTGCTGACCCTGGTGGAAGGCGACGTGGAGATCGAGGAAGGGATCCGTGTTGAGGTGACCGGCGGACATACCCGGTACCACCAACTGGTGAAAGTGGAGTCCGGCGATACCCGGGCGGTCTACTCAGGCGACATCCTGCCCATGACGACCCACCTGCGCGCACCGTACAACATGGCCTACGATCTGTTCCCCTACGATACCATGGTCGCCAAGATGGGCCTGCTCCGGCAGGCGGCGGACGAGGGCTGGATCATCGCCCTTGATCATGATGCGGACGTCTCTGCGGGCAGGATTACGTGCGAGGGTGAAGACCGGTACGTCATCGAACCGGTGGCGCTGGATCAGCGGTCTGCCTGATCCGGTTCGTACGTCCGGGTGTCAGGCCGAACCGGACATGATCCGCCTGGCATTAGGCCGATCCGGACCGCGGGTCGCGTGCCGTTCCACGTTACCTATCTCGTACCCGCGCCGAACACCTGCGTGCGCCACATGACCCGGCGCTGACGGTCATCGAAGGGCGTGCGGCGGTGCATGGTGCAGCGGTTGTCCCACATGACCAGGTCGCCCACCTGCCAGCGGTGTTTCCATACGAACCGGGCGTCGGTTGCATGGGCGATCAACGCGTCCAGCAAGGCCTGGCCGCCTTCCTTTTCCATATCCGCGATGTGGTGCGTCAGGTGGGGACTGACGTAGATCACCTTGCGTCCTGTTTCCGGATGGGCGCGGACGACTGGATGCATCGTGGGTTCCGGAGTATTCAACGCGTCGATGGGATGCCGGTGGACCGCGTTCAGGCCGTCGATGCGGACCTTAACGTCGGGGTCCAGCGCTTCGTAGGACGCATAACCGTTCGCCCACATCGTCTCGCCTCCCTCGTGGGGTATCTCCAGCGCGTACAGCAATGAGATCGTGCCCGGTTCCGGCAAGTAGGACAGGTCCGAATGGAAAGGGATTTCCTCGCTGCCGAGGGCCCCGATGGGCTTGCCGTCCTCGGTCACGTTCGAGATGACGAAGATCTCCTCGATGGGGCGGTCCGGCTGCGGCCTCACGTGCGGAACCGGTTTGCCAAAATACCGGGTAAAGCGGACCAGGTCCGCCTGGCTGATCTCCTGGCCGCGAAAGAACAACACGCAGTGATCGAGAAAGGCGCCGCGCAATACGCGTACGGTCTCCCCGTCCAGTTCGTTGCGCAGATCCAGGCCGCGCAATCCCGCACCGAGCGCGCTGCCGGTCGGTATGACTTCAAACGAATCCATCATTCCTCGAAATTTCGGCTACCGCGCCCGTTCTCGTTTTTGCGAGTTCGCCTCGACGCCTGATGCCTCGATGTTCCCGCCTACACATTCGTCGCGTCCGGATCGTCCCAGAACGCTTCCAGTTCCACGCCCAGACCGTCCACCGTCCGGTTGCACCAGGCGAAGAAACCCGTGATCTGGTTGATCTCCAGGATCGCCTTGTCGCCGAACCCGGCCTCCCTCAACGCAATGATATCCGCCTCCGTTGTCGAAGCCGGCGCCAGGGTCAGCTTGCGCACGTAATCCAGCATGGCGCGGTCGGCGGCGTCCAGGTCCGCCTCGCGGTAGTCCTTCTTGATCGCATCCACCAGTTCGCGGTCGTTGATCTCTCTGAGGAGCCCCTCCCCATGGTGGCGGATTCAGTACTCGCACTCGTTAAGGGCCGAAACGGTCGTCGCGATCATCTCCCGCTGACCGAGCGTGAGGTCGCAGTCCCCGTGCATGAGTCCCTTGTAGAAGGTCATCACTGCCCGCAGCGCCTGGACGTTCAGGCTGTGGGACTTGATGATGTTGTCCACCCCGCCCCAGGATCGCATCGAGCCCTGGTAGATCCGGGCCAGCTGTCCTTCCGCTTCCGATTCGTCAATGGTGCGTATCCACGCCATACAGGTCTCCTGTGGGTTGACTACAATCCGAAGTGACGCCGCATTCGAGAAACGGCGGCCTTCTCCTCCTTGCTCAACGACTCCAGTTCGTATTCCTCTTCGGTGATCTGATCGCGGTATTCCTCGAAGGGCACCCCGCCCTTTCCGGTCTCGTTGAAATAGGCGCTGAGCTGGTAGCGCTGGAAGATGTTCATCCGGGGATAGTCCTGCGTCCAGACCGCGGCGTCGTGCAGCAGGTGGGTCGAAAACACGAGGACGTCGCCGGCGTCCATGGGCACGGTGATGGATACCGGTGGGTGGTGGGCGACCTTCAGATCTTCGGGCGCGGCGAAGGCCGACTTGTGGCTGCCGGGCACCAGGCTGAACCCCGTCCCCTCGGGCACGTCGGCCAGGGCGACCCAAGTGGCCAGGTGGCTGCAGTAGATCTCGCCGCCCGCCGCCTGGTAATCGTTATGGGGATTCCGGAATCCCGGAGGAAATTTGAACCCGCTGTCGTCCCGGTGGTAACCCTGGCGGTCCTCGTCGTCCGGCGCCGCCGGGTCCATTTTCGTGAAGTTGCAGTGAAACAGCCGGGGCATGCCCATGGTGAGGCCCGCGACCACGCGGATGATCTCCGGATCGGCGTTCAGATGCTGGAACAACCGGTGGCCGTACTGGATGTGATCCAGGTGCGTCTTGTAGGGCTCCTGCCGATGCCTGAAGACCGGTGCGGGAATGTCGGATTCGTCCGCGGAGAGCCAGTGACCGACCACGTCCAGGATCCGCGCCAGGCGATCCGGCGCGATCACTCCGCGCAGGTGCAGGTAGCCGTACAGGTCGAAATGCCACTTCTCTTCTTCCGTCAACAGATGGGCATAAGGCGACGGCATAGACGGTCCTTTGACGTTACAGTCGACAACACCGCAGACACGTGGGATCCGTTTCGATTCCCGGGTGCCCTATCGGCCCAGCCAACCCCCGTCGACGGCCAGTACCGCACCGTGTACGTAGTTGGACGCGTCCGAACTGAGGTAGACGACGGCGCCGCCCAGATCGCTCGGCGCACCCCACCGGCCGGCGGGGATTCGATCGGAAATGGACCTGGAACGCTCCGGGTCATGCTGCAGGGCCGAGGTGAGGTCGGTGGCGATGTAGCCCGGGGCGATGGCGTTGACATTGACGCCTTTGGAGGCCCACTCGTTGGAAAAGGCCATGACCAGTTGTGCGACGGCGCCCTTGGACGCCGCGTAACTGGGCACGGTGATGCCGCCCTGGAAGGACAGGACGGAAGCGGTGAACACGATCTTGCCGCGGCCGCGGGCGACCATGTCCCGTCCGATTTCCCGGCTCAGGATGAACGGCGCGTTGAGGTTCACATTCATGACCGTGTCCCAGTATTCGTCGGAATGTTCGGTGGCGGGTGCCCGCAATGTAAGGCCGGCGTTGTTGACGAGGATATCGATGACCGGGAAATCACCCTTGACCCTGTGAATGAATTCGTACAGCGCGTCCCGGTCGTTCAGGTCGACGCTGTAACCGGTAAACCGGCGGCCCATCGCCGTGACGGCCCCTTCGATTTCGCTGCCGGAAGACTCCATCGACGCGCTTACGCCCACGATATCCGCGCCTGCTTCGGCGAGCGCTTCGGCCAGTCCCCTGCCGATCCCCCTGCGGCAGCCGGTTACGAGGGCGGTTTTGCCGTCCAGATTGAATGCGTCCAGTATGGACATGAAATCTCCGTTCTCAAGCGTTAGCCGTTGAGGCCCGTGATACCCGGAACGCGGTCGGCGGGCCGCTTATTGACGCGGTTGGCGGACCGCTTATGGACGATTAGAAAAAGTTGCGGCGCGCATGGTTTGTCAACCGGGAAAGTGTGAAGCCCGGTGAGAACAGCCGGCTATTTCAGACCGGGGAAAAGATGCTCGACAGTCTTCAGGAGGATGATTGTGATGATGGGTATCGCACCGATTAGCAGGTTCAATTTGACCTCTATGGATTTAAGCCGATCCCGGACGCTATGATCCTTCGTGTACACTGCTGAAAAAAACAGACTGAGCCTGTCCGTTTCTGAAACGACCGCATCTGCCGGTTTACCTCCTGGATGGTCCGTCATTTATCAACTTCCGGTCCGCGTGGGTGGACGTTATCCGCTGGGGTTATATCACATTAGTCATTGGCCGTCCACCGGTTCTCGAGTCATTTGTTGGTTTTTGCAATGGGTACGATCGCCTGGCTTCGCGACGAGCGTATGAAAGACGGGGGTGAACCCCGAGGACCTCTTCGGCGAATCAGTCACATGCGCGTAGGCGCCAGGTTCCAGGCCTGCAGCGACTTGAACCGGGCCACGCCGCCCCGTGCAAACAGGCTTACGCCCATGCTGTCGGTCCGCGACGGATAGATGCGCTGGGTCACGCATTGCCGGCGGTTGGCGAAGACCTCGAGGATCGAACGGTCCAGGAAGATGCGAAGGGTAAGCGGCTCGCCCGGCGCCAGCTCGAACGGCCCCTCCTGGGCGGTGACGTACTGCTCGCTTTCTGACAAATGCGGCTGACGGCTGCGGTACCGGGTGTATCGAATTTCGCGGTCGAGCGACGACCGGCTTACATCGACGCGCAGGACGGCGGCCGCCATGTCGCAGGAGACCGCGGTTTCCTCCTCGCCCCCGGGGGAGCGCCGCACTTTCACGCCGACCTCCCGCGCCTCCCGGGGATCGATCTCGATGGCCAGTTCCAGACAATCGCCGATGAATCCTTCGACCGGCACTTCGGCATCGGCGGAAACGTCGATGGGCCCGTGCCGGTGGGTATCCAGTCGCAGCGCTTCCAGTTCCGGGACCGGATCGATCTGAAGGTGACCGCGGGGACCCGTCGACAACAGGCGCGGAACGGTCATTGCGCCCGACCACCCGGATTCGCGCTCGCGCTCGTTTCCGCGCAGTTCGCGGATCCAGTCGAAGAAGACGCGCCGGCCCTTCGCGTCCAGCAGGGTCCGCGGGCCGCCGAGATGTCCTCCTTCCCAGCTCATGCGCCCGTGCATCTCGGGATAAAACCGCTCGTCCCGGATCTGGCCGAGGTAGTACTGACTTCCCTGCAGATGGCTGCAGAAGAGCAACATGTGGCGGTCCCCGAGGGGGAAGAAATCCGGCACGGCGCAGTCTTCGCCGCCTTCGGTCCATTCCCGCCGGGACCGGTAGAACAAATCGACGTACTCCCACGTGCGCAGATCCGCCGATTTAAACAGGAACGCGGCGTCTCCCTGCCCCTGGGGGTCCCGGTTGTTGACGGCGGCGTAATACAGGCCGTTCGCCAGCCACCCGCAGGGATCGTGCATGGTATAGCGGCCGAAGTCTGCGCTTCCCGCTTCCGGCTCGGGGATCACCGGATTGCCCGGGTCCTTCGTCCACTCGATCAGCAGATCGTCGCTGCTGCGGGCGAGACAGAGGCCGTCGGGGTTGCCGTAGTAGATCAGCACCGGAACGCCTTCCTTGCTGACCAGGGCGCCCCCGCTGAAGCATCCCTTCCGGTCCGGTCCGTCCGCATCCGGTTCCAGCGCCACAGGATGGTGGACCCAGTGCACGAGGTCGGTACTGGAGGCATGGCCCCACTGAATGAGATGCCAATAGGCGCCGTGCGGATTGTACTGGTAGAAGATGTGATAGCGGCCCTTCCAGAACAGGGCCCCGTTGATGTCGTTCATCCAGGCCGCCGGCGGCGTGAAGTGGTAGGCAGGCCGGTGCGGGTCTCGGACCAGGGCGGTGGCCAGGTCGCCGGCCTCCCGGATGCGGGCTTCCATCCGGTCTATCCGGTTGTCGGTTTTCATGTTCTCGTTCGAGGGTGGTTAACTGGGATTTCAATGAATATGTACTTGCTATATGAAGGGCACGTAGACACAATCTACATGCAGCAGGTTAGCAGCGCCAGATCGTCGCAGGCAAGGCACTAGGCGAGGCATTATGGGTATATACGACCCCCGATACGTCATTCGCTCACCCAATTCGTACCAGACCTACTAGAAACAGGGCGTGTTTCCGGAATGTAACTCAGGCCAGTAGAATTCCACTTAACTCGATAAAATGCTAACGAACGAACCTGAATACTCAGAATTTGAACGACAATTAAACCTAGGGAACGATTCAGCACCAATTCCAGAACGCCTTCTCTTGGCTCACGCAATGGGGAATGTGCTATTTGTCACAGGTGCTGGAATTTCAATACCACATCCAGCAAACCTGCCTGATTTCAAGGGTCTGGTATTGGCGGTTTATCGAGACTTAGATGCACCCACACATGATGTGTTGTCAGAAATCTCAGCCCAGCAACCAGTATCGGAATCACTTAGATCAAAACTGGGGGACCTTAACGTATCACAAAATGCAGAAGTGTGGAGGTTCCACCAAGGAGACTATGATGTCGTTTTAGGTATGTTAGAGCGCCGGTTGGATGGATCGAGCAATAGTGAAAACAAAGTAAGGAATGCGGTTCGCAAAGCACTACGTGAGAATGATCACAAACCGGCACAGATACATCGTTCATTAATACGACTCGCCGACAGTGGAAGCACAAGGGCGATTATTACGACGAATTTCGATCTCTTATTGGAAGATGCAGCTAAGAGTATCAAGTCTTCGATCCAAACATACACCCTTGGCGGAATTCCCAGACCATCTAGAAATAGTGAGTTTAGTGGAGTGATGCACATTCACGGAGCTTTAGATCGTAAACCGAACAGAACCACGGATTTGATTCTAACCGACAGGGACCAAGGAGAATTCTATCTACGAAGACGCATCGTACCAGACTTGATATATGATGCAGCACGCCTTTTTAACCTTGTACTTGTTGGATATAGTGCGAATGACCCGCCGATGAGGTATTTATTGAATGCCGTAGCAGCTGATCGAGAACGGTATTCTGATTTAAAAGAACGGTTTGTTTTTATTGGATGTCATGACTTTAATCCGGTCGAACTTGAAGACTGGAGATCACGTGGATTGACTCCTATTCCTTACACAACTAGAAACGGAGCACATGACGAGCTATCTTACACGCTACAACGTTGGGCTGAATTGTCCACAAGCAGTAGCAACAAAAGACGAGTACATAGTTTAGTAAAGAGGTTAACCAAAACCGTCCGACGCAAGACGATCCAAAATGATCGTGAATTGTTCGACCATTTCATTCGTAGAAGTCATTCAGCGGAACGTAATCAGATCTGTTTGCTACTATCATCACAGAAAGTAGATACTGAATGGCTTGATGCATTAACCGATGTCGTACTCGAAAACGTAGCTGTACCCGAACCTGATCTATCAAGTGGTATTTGGGAGGCAAGAAATAACGAAGCGGTAAACTTGGTGATTTCTTTTTTAAGGGGACGATTTGAAGAGACTAAGGTTCTTAAATGGGCAATAGAGTCAAACAAAAACATAAACATCAATCGACCAGCTATAAGGTTGTTACTTCAGATTGACGGTCCGACACTAAGCGAACCGTGGCTAACAGCGTGGCGTTTGATTGAAGAGAGTTGGAGAAATCCGCTAGTAGATCAGACTGATCTTTACCACGTGAGCGACCGATTAGAAGCTGGAGAACGTACTAGTGCAGTAATCCGTGCAATATCTGATCTTGTAGAACCCGGTATTAGTATCAACCCCAATTTCAGTCCCGGTTCTACTAGGCGTAAGTATAAAACATTGCACGATCTGATCGAAGTGTCCCTTACAAGTGGTGAGCTCCTTAACCCTTCAGAATTAGGATTGAGCAACCTAACGGCAAATGATAAGGATTTTATGGTTGCGTTGGCTAACGCATTGGATGCGGCAGTGATAAAAGGAGTAGAAATCGGTCAATACGCAGGTTGGAAAGGAGATGACCATCTTTGGCTTCTTGGTGGCCTATCCTTGGTAGAATATGACAAAACAGTGCAAGACTTCAACATGGATGAGCCGGATGTCCTTAACAGAGGTATCGCACCGTCTGTCAAACTCCTACACGAGGTTGTCTCTATGCTTGCGAAAGTTGACTTTAACGCAGCTAACAAATTCGTACTACGATGGAAAACCCGAGAAAACCCCGTCCATTTACGGTTATGGGCTTCGTTCTCAAACAATCCTCAAATCACTCCTGCTAAGGTAGTCGGCCAGGTGCTTCTTAACCTAAACAAAAGGGAGTTCTGGCTAAATGAAGACTATCCTGAGATTGCCGCTATGCGCGCAAACCGATTTAGTGAATTTGACGATAAAATGAAGGTAGTTGTCGCAACCAGGATTCGTAAGGGACCACCATTGGAATTATGGCCTCCAAGATTTAGATCAACCATCAAAAGGCAGGATAGAATTGTATATAGTATTCAAGAATTGAAGAGAATCCAGTCTAAGGGTGGAGAATTGCCTCACAATGTGAATTCTTGGATGGAATCTATATGTGTGGAGTTTCCTGAATTGAGCGAGATCGCTCCTACTGAACCTGCAAGACAAAGAGCGACAATGATTGCGTATGAACTACCTAGTTCAGACAGTCGATTTTCTGGTCTTGTAGGGATTGAACGCCTTCGTGCGTTGGAGGAATCGCTATCTCCATTTGGTGGAGGAAGGGGCAATGGTGCAGCGGCATGGATTAAGCAATCTGGAAATACGTTACTGATATTGGGAGAACTTGAGAGTCTTGAACGAGAAGAGGCTAACTTTCCCAGAGTATGGGAACATTTCGGCTGGTCGCATACACCAATGACTGAGAAGGGAGAACTGGATACTAATCGAGATTTAAGCTCAGAGGCAAATCGGGTTATTGAGTTATTATCTGTACTATCCAAGGCTAATTTAATGTCTGCAAGTAAAGGTATAGTAAACTGGCTAGATACTTGGAGGGAGATTGTAGTTAAAGATCCAAGTTGGGCCGAAGTATGGTGTCGTATCTGGCCAATAGTTCAGGAGAATACAAACAGTGATTCCGAACTAACTGAGACCACAATTAGACGGTATACATCAAATGCTGATTGGTTAGACTTGGATACTTTGAATAAACCTGAAGGAAGATTGATTGAGGTTTTTCTAGCCGCTTGTCAGTTTTCCATTAATCACAAACTAAGATATCTTGATCAGACTCATCTATTAACAGTTCGAGATGAAATCGTTAAGACATCTGGTAAATCAAGGTCAATCGCAATAATCCGACTTACAATAGGTATCGATTTCTTTCTAAAAGCTGATCCTGTATGGACTAAAGAACATCTCATCTTGCCACTTCGCGGAGATTCAGGTGAAACGCTTGCTTTGTGGCAGATGATAGGACGGCAACTTCGATCTTCAAGACTTCTCAAATTTGTTGGGCAAGAAATGATAAACCGTACTAGAGACTCCCGCCTAGACAAACAGACACGGCGTAACCTAGCTCACAATGTGATATCTGAGTCTCTCCATGCTTTTCTAAATGACCGAAGCGCAGCAGTTGACAACAATAGAGTTCAGCAGATGATTCGTAATCTCGATGATGAAACTCGCGTGTATTGCGCAATACAGGTAAGTAGGTTCTTGGTCAACCGGTCTAAAGAAAACGACCAAAATCCTGATCTGCCCCGAGCGGTTATAGTGTTTCAAACTGCGATTGTTCCGTTTATAAAATACATCTGGCCTAAAGAAAAATCACTGGCGACGCCAGGTGTTAGTAAGGGGCTTGCAAATCTTCCGGTTTATGCACAAGAAGCGTTCGCGGAAGCTGTTGAGGTAATTGATCATCTGCTAGTACCGTTCGATTGTCGATCGCTATATGTCTATGGACTTCGTTCTACTAACGATAAGGATAGATTTGAATTTCTACGAAGAATCGACGATGAGAATAAAGCAAAAGCACTACTAAGACTGCTTGATCGTACTATCGGAACTGCTGAAACATCCTATTATCCCTATGAACTTGGTGACGCACTCGATCAGATTAGCAGCATTGCTCCATCGCTTAATGGTTCACAAGAGTTTAAAAGGTTATCCACACTAGCTCGTCGGTAATTCTGTCGCCATGGTCATAGAAGATCCACGATACGTCATTCGTTCGCTCAATTCGAACCAAACCTACTGGGAGCAAGGCGTTTTCCCGGAATGGACCGCCCTGAACTGTTACCGGCACTTCCCGGCCGGCGGGATCGGGACAGGCGTCGAGCCCCATTACCACGACAACGACGAGATCTGGCTGTTCACGACGGGCCGTGGAGAGGTGTGGCTGGACGGGGCAAGATACGAAATCACGCCGAATACCCTGGTCTATACGCCCATGGGTTGCGTGCACCAGTTCCAGATGTTCACGCCCTACGAGAACAACGCCATCGTGACGCGTTTAGAGCGGGCGGGCCGGCCGCTGCACCTTACCGTAGAGGAGTTTGGACCTCCCGAACCCACCGTTCCCGGATTCGTCGTTCCCGGCGGCATGAATACCGGTCCCATACGGGATCCCGGCCCGCGATGCCCCATCTCCGAATGGCGATTGCAGCATGATGAAGCGGTGAACGCCGAGGGAGAGACCGTGCTGAATCGGAACGAGCACTGGATGGTACTGAGCGGGGCCGTGCGACTGATCCTGGACCGCCGGGAAGTTTTGCTCGAACCGGGGGATATCGCGCTGATCCGGGCAGGAACCACCCGCCGGTTGTCCGCGGAAGACCGGAGCACGCGGGCGGTGGTCGTGCGGGAGCATCCGGCAGACACGGCCTAGTCTTCGCCCACCGCCTGGTGGATCTCGTCGAGCCAGACGACCATCTCGGCCGTGATGTCGTTGTGGGGGTCCGGATAGCCCATCTCCGGCCAGGCCCATGCCCCGTTCTCCAGCTGGGCTTCGACCAGGTTGTTTCCGACCCTGACCGCCATGTCGCGGTACTTCGCTTCCCCGGTGAGCGTGAAGAGCATCGCGCCGGCCCAACCGACCTTGCCGGCGCGCAGCAGGCTGAAGTGGTAATCGCCTACGTGCTCGCAGAACCCCATGTACGCCCGCGCCAGGTCCAGCCATTCCTCCTCGCCCGTGGCCATGTACAACCGGCACAGGAAACCCGCCGCGATGCCGGGGTGGTAGAAGGACTGGTCCCGCGTCTCGTCCCGCGTCAGCACGTACCTGAAGTCGTCGCCGTCCATTACTTCGGTGATCAACCCGCGTTCGCGGCTGTAGACCGTCCACAGCGCGTTGGGGTAATCGGGTTGTTCCTCCATCATGCGCCGCATCCAGGCGCCCACGCCCCTGGCCACGTCCAGCCTGCCAGTATATACGGCGCACCAGCCGCAGCCGCTCACGACCCACAGATCCTGTTCGGTACCGCCGTCGCGCGCCGTCCGATGGGAGTAGAAGCCGCCGCTTTCGGGGTCGTGAAACTCGAGGAGGAAGTCCATGCCGCGCCGGGCCAGGTCGAAGGCGCCCATGCGGTGGGCCGCCTTGATCACCCAGGCGTTGTGATAGGTGTAGTAGTAGCTGTCGCGCTCGCCGGCGGGTCTGGGACCGAAGTCGCCGTTGGGTAGGAACCCGTTGTGCCTGATCCAACAGAGCAGGCGGCTTGCCGCGTGAGACAGGCCGCAGACGAGAAACGCGGCCGGCACTTTGTAGTACTCGGTGACGCCGAGACCGGAGTCACCGAAACTTCCGTCCGCGTGCAACTGGCCGAGCAGGTAGCGGCCGCCGCGGTCTCTCGCTTCCCTGAACGGGCTCATTCAGTACTCCGGTGCGGAGGGTTTGACGATCAAGTCCATCGGGCCGGTACCCATCCACCTTCTCGAATTGTAATAAACCGAACCCGCTTCCTGATTTGATTCTACACCAGATCCATTACATTGTAAATTCAAACAGGGCGTGTTCGCTGGAACAAGGCCCTTCAGTGTGCTGAATCGCTTTCGGAGTTTCAATCACAAACAAGGCGCCGTTGCCTGAAATTCGAACGGAACCTGACATGAAGACACCCAGTGTTACGCGATTTTGTATGTTATGGCTGCTTTCGATAGGTATGGCCGGATGTTCGAACGTCATCTATATCGAATCGGCGAACCAGAACAGCCGGGTCGATTACGTGGTGATTCACGCCACTTCGGCGAATTTCGCGGAATCGGTAAGATTGCTCACCACCCGGACCGGGTATCCGGTCAGCGCACATTACCTGATTCCCGACGAAAACGACCCCACCTACGGTCATCGCCGGTTGCGTTTGCATCAATTCGTGAAGGAAAGCCGGAGGGCATGGCACGCCGGTGTCAGCTACTGGGCCGGGGATACGGGGCTCAACGCCCGATCCATCGGGATCGAGATCGTAAACGAGTTTAGTTGCGTTTCAGATACGTCAGCTGTCGAGGACAGCGGTCCGGACGCGCTCGTCTGTGATTTCCCGCCTTTCAGTGAAGCGCAGATCGAGATGTTGATCGAATTGCTTCGGGGCATTCAGCAACGGCACCCCCGCATTGGGCCGCTCGATTTCGTCGCGCACTCCGATATTGCGGTCCCACACCGGCGCCGGTCGGATCCGGGCCCCCTCTTTCCCTGGCGACGGCTGTACGACGAAGGCATTGGCGCCTGGTATGACGAGGAAACCAGGCTGCGATACATGGCGCAATTCGAGGATCAGCTACCTGCGGTCGAAAGACTGCAGGCCGCGCTGCTCAGGCTCGGATACCTGGTCGAACCGACCGGCGAACTCGACCACCAGACGCGCTTCGCCATACGCGCGTTTCAAATGCGTTTCCGCCCCTCGGATTATGGCGGCGAGCCCGACGTGGAAACCGCGGCCATTCTCTGGAGCCTGATCGATAAATACCGCGGCGGGTACCTGCCTTGACCGCTTGCTTCAAGGAACGTGCAGTTGGAGAAATGTGTCGACAACCTACAGCTTGCCAAAAATCATCGACACGCCCAGGCTCATCCACTTCCAGTCGTCGCTGGACACGTTGTACTGCGCCTGGAGGCTGAAACGACCGAGCAGGAGTCCGATCCCGGGGGACACGACCAGGTCTCGTTCCGTGATGAAGTCCGCTTTCGTATTCGCGTTTGCGTTACCCATCTGCCGCGTTCTCTTGTACACCACGCCGGCCGCGCCCTGCACGAACAGCCGTTCCAGCGGGTAGAATCGCAGGCCGGCGGTCACCGGAATGCTGGAGTAGTTGCCCTCGATCCGGTCGACGATGGCGTCGAGACCCTGGTCGACCAGGTCCTCCGCTTCGGTGCGGGACTTGATCTTCTCACTGCCGTAGGTGACGTAGCCGCCCGAGCAGACCAACTGGACGCGGTAGCTGAACCAGTAGGTCAGGGCGGCATGGGCGCCGTAACCGTAGTCCTCTTCGACCAGTTCGGCAAGATCCGAGGTCGGCCGGGCTACTTCGCCGCCCAGGTTGAAATTGAACTGGCCGGACGCCGGCAGCGTGACGAAACTGACCGATACCGCGAAGATGAATGCACGGAAGGCCTGTATCATGTGAATTGTCCTCGATGTGGTCAGGCGGGACGGGCGTCCATGGGTATGTACCGCGCTTCGGTCGGTCCGGTATATTCGCCCACCGGGCGGATGATCCGGTTGTCGGCGTACTGTTCGAGGAGATGGGCGGTCCACCCGCTGATCCGGCTGCAGGCGAATACGGGCGTGAACAGCCCCGCCGGAATCCCCATGCTGGCGTAGACCGAGCCGGAATAGAAATCCACGTTGCAGGCGATACCCTTCAGATCCATCATGGTCTGCTCGATGACGCGAGACATTTCATACCACTTCAGGTCGCCGGCCTTCCTGCCCAGTTCCTCGGAGAAGCGGCGCAGGTGCGTCGCCCGGGGATCTTCCGTCTTGTAGACACGATGGCCGAATCCGGGGATTTTCGCCCTGGCGGACAGCTTTTCCCTGACGTAGTCCGCGGCCTGGGAGATCTCCCCGATCTCGTTGAGCATGTCCATCACGTCCTTGTTAGCGCCGCCGTGCAGCGGTCCTTTGAGCGTGCCGACGGCCGACGTGACCGCCGAGTGCATGTCCGATAGCGTGGCCGCGGTGACCCGTGCGGCGAAGGTCGACGCGTTCAGTTCGTGGTCGGCATGCAGGATCAGGGCGACGTCGAAGGCCTTCGCGTGCTCGGCGTCCGGGATCGTACCGTTCAGCATGTACAGAAAATTGGCGGCGTGGCCCAGGTCCGGATTTGGCGCGATGGGATCGGCGCCGCTGGAGATCCGATGCCAGGCGGCGGTAACGGACGCGAACTGGGCGGTCAGCCGGACGGCTTTGCGCAGGTTCGCTTCGCGGGTGTGGTTCGCCGCGTCCGGGTCGAAGGCGGACAGGAACGACACGGCCGAACGGAGCACGTCCATGGGTGCCGTGCGGCGCGGGATGGCCCGCAGCAAGTCCAGGACTTCCTCCGGCAATATCCTGTCAGCGCAGAGTTGCGCGTTGAGTTCCGCCAGCTTGCCCGGGCCGGGCAGGTCGCCGTGCCACAGCAGGCAGGCGGTTTCCTCGAAACTGGAATGGGCGGCGAGGTCGTGAATGTCGTGGCCCCGGTATAGCATTCTGCCTTGCATGCCATCGATGAAACAGATGGCCGACTGTGCGGCAACGACGCCTTCAAGACCTGGATTGACCATGCCGTTTCATCCCCGGTGGATACGGTATTGTGCCGTGGACAGAATAGAGATGCGGCCCCGGGGTGTCAAGGTGTTTTTGGTCCGGATCCCGCCGCCGGGAAGGTCGTTTCCTTCGGTTTTTTGTTTGTCGATAAAGCTCCCCGTGTTTATCTTATACACCTTCGATTTACCGGCGATTTTCCGGGCCGATTCCACGGAGCAACGCGATGCCGACACCGCTGAATTCCGACACGGTCACCCATGGCATACGGGTCCAGGTATACCCGGGCTATCTGCCCGATCATTCCGATCCCGGCCAGAGCCAGTACGTGTTCGCGTACCGTATCGTCATCACCAATGACAGCGAGCGGTGGGTGAAGCTGATCAACCGTCACTGGGTCATCATCAACGCCGACGGCAAGCGCAGCGAAGTCAGGGGTCCGGGCGTCGTGGGATTGCAGCCCGAACTCGAGCCCGGAGAAAACCACGAATACCAGAGCCTCTGCCCCCTGGACACGGAGTGGGGCACCATGGAAGGCGAATACGAAATGCAGGACGCGGACGGCCGTCACTTCGAGGTGGAGATCGGCCGGTTCTATCTCGCGATATCTTCGGACGAAAAGGTGGAGTCATGGCAAAAAAACTGACCGCACAGACGGACGATTTCTCGGCCTGGTACAATGAAGTGATCGCGAAAGCCGAACTGGCCGACAACGCGCCGACCCGCGGCTGCATGGTCATCCGGCCATACGGCTTCGCGCTCTGGGAGAACATGGTGGCGGTGCTGGACCGGATGTTCAAGGACACCGGTCACGTAAACGCTTATTTCCCCCTGTTGATTCCCGACAGCTTCTTCCAGAAAGAAGCGGAGCACGTGGAGGGATTCTCACCCGAATGCGCCGTGGTTACGCACGGCGGGGGCAAGAAGCTCGAAGAAAGTCTCATGGTCCGCCCGACCTCCGAGACCATCATAGCCGACATGTACGCCAAATGGATCCAGTCCTATCGCGACCTGCCGCTGCTCATCAACCAGTGGGCCAACGTCTTCCGGTGGGAACTGCGGCCGAGAGCCTTCCTGCGGACGACGGAATTCCTCTGGCAGGAAGGCCACACGGCCCACGCCACGGCGGCGGAGGCCGAAGAGGAGACCCTGCGCATCCTGGACATTTACCGCACCTTCGCCGAAGACTACATGGCGATTCCGGTGCTGTTCGGTCCGAAAACCGACGCCGAGAAGTTCCCCGGCGCGCTGCAGACCTACGCCATCGAAGGCATGATGAAGGACGGCAAGGCCCTGCAGATGGGCACCTCGCACGACCTGGGCCAGAACTTCTCCCGGGCCTTCAACATCGATTTTCAGACGCGGGACGGTTCGCGCGAACATGTCTACCAGACGAGCTGGGGCATGAGCACCCGGACTGTTGGCGCCATTATCATGGCCCACGGCGACGACAGGGGGCTGGTTCTGCCTCCCCGCCTGGCGCCTCACCAGGTCGTCGTCATTCCCATCGCGAAGTCCGACGAGGAACAGGCCGTCGTGGGGGAAGCCGTCGACAAGCTGCTTGCGTCGCTGGAAGGCGTGCGGGTGAAGGTCGACGATCGCGAGCAGTTCGGCCTGGGCTGGAAGTTCACCGAGTGGGAAACGAAGGGCGTGCCGCTGCGCGTGGAACTCGGTCCGCGGGATATCGCGTCCGGCCAGGCGGTGGTCGTGCGCAGGGATACGGGAGAGAAGGAATTCGTTTCCCACGATGCGCTGGGCAAGCGGGTCGGAGACCTGCTGGAGACCGTGCAGCGGGATATGTTCCAGCGCGCCCTGGATTTCCGCGAAGCCCGTTCCCGGGAAATCCTGGACCGGGAAGCCTTCGTCTCGGCCGCGAACGGCGACGGCGGGTTCATCCACGCGCACTGGTGCGGGGATCCGGCGTGCGAAGCCGCGATCAAGGACGAAACCCGGAACACGATCCGGTGCGTCCCCATGGACTGGGAGGACGATCCGGGCGCCTGCGCCTACTGTGGCGGTTCATCGGAACGAAAGGTCGTCTACGCCCAGGCCTACTGATCCCCGTAAACCCCAAGCACTTCCATGGCCGCGTTGCGCCCGTTGACGGCAATCACGCTGCCGCCCGGATGGGTGCATGCCCCGCACAGGTAGACCCCGGGCATGGGCGTCCGCGGCTTAAGCCGTTTATCCCACATGTAGGCAGGCAGGATCTCACCCTGGAAGATATGGCCGCCGGTCAGGCCCACCTTCTTCTCGATATCCGGTGGCCCCATGACCTCCATGTGCAGGACGGCCTCGGGCATGTTGCTGCAGAAGCGGTCGAGCGACTCCAGGGCCAGCCTCCCCACCTCTTCCCTCCGGGAATCCCAGTCGCCCTCGGCGAACGCGTAGGGGACGAACTGGGCGAAGATGCTCATGGTGTGACGGCCCGCCGGCGCCACGCTCGGATCGTGGGCCGTGTGGAAGTAAAGTTCCTCCCAGAGGCGCGGGGGTAACCGGCCGTCGCTGGCCATGGCGTGGAATTCGTGCCACTGCTCCGCCGTAATGGGTATGTTGACCTGGCCCCGGTGGTGGTCTTCGTCCGTCCCCGGCCGGCTGGTGAAATCCGGCAGTTCGGACAGGGCCACGTTGATCTTGACGGTCGCGCCCGTGTGGGGAACCGATTCCACGTGCGCCTTCCACACCTCGTCGGCCGCGTCGCCGAGGAGGCGCAGCGTGACCCGGGGATCGGCGTTCGATACGACGGCCGCCGCCCGGACAAGCTCGCCGCCCTCCAGTTCCACGCCCTCTCCGGGCAGGATGCGGGCGACGGGCACGCCGGCGGCCACCACGGCGCCCGCGTCCCGTGCGATGTCGCACAGGATGAAGGACACCATGCCCATGCCGCCCTGCACGTACCCCCACATGCCGGGCATGCCGGCCATCGTCCCCGTGGAGTGGAAAACGTGCACGGAGGCGGTCCCGGGCTCGCAGGGGCTGGCGTTCGTCCCGATCACGCCCTGGCCGGTCAGGGCCATGCGCAGCCGCTCGTCTTCGAGATACCGCTCGACGTACTCGACCATGGACCATTCGAAAAGCAGATCGATGGCCTCCCGGTCGCCCTTCAGATGGTCTTCGATCTGTTCCCGGGCCGGCGCCCGGCCGATCCAGATGTCGTCCTCTCCCGGGGGACGAAGGGCTTCACGTATGCGCCGCATGGGCGCGTACATGGCTTCGAAGCCCCGCACGTCCCGGGGCGACAGGCGGCGGATCTCCTCCCGGCAGCGGTCGTCGTCCTCCCACAACTGTACGCTCGACCCATCCTCGAAGGGTACGAACATGCCCGCTTCGGCCGGCGTCCATCGGTAGCCGTAGCGTGCGAAATCCAATTCCTCGATCACCAGGGGATGGAGCAGGCCGGCCAGATAGGCACAGGGCGACACGCGGTATCCTGGCCACGACTCTTCCAGCGTGCAGGCGCCGCCCACGCGTTCCCGGGCTTCAAGGACGAGCACCCGCTTGCCGGCACGGGCGAGGTAGGCCGCACAGGTCAGGCCATTGTGGCCGGCGCCCACGACGATCGCGTCCCAGTCGCGTCCCGCGAGCGTAGATACGGGTTCGGGCAGGCCGATGCGGCCCCAGGCCTCCCGGCAGGACCCGTTCGGCGTAGAAGTCATCGCGTCTTTCCTAAATCAGATTCGGCAACAACGGGTGGTTCCGGTTTTCCAGCGGCAGGGCGATGCGGCTTTCCACCAGGTGGGCCGCAAAGACGCCGTGGATCATCTCCAGTGCCCAGCGCCCGTCGTATCCGCTGTTCACGGGCCTGCGCCCGTCCCGCCTCGCCTCGAACACGTCGCGGACGATGGCGGCGTTGGCTGCCGCCTGAAGCGCGCTCATTGAAGGCTGCTCGGCAGGCTCAAGTTCAAGGGCTTCAGCGGAAACGTCGCGAATCGCAGCGTCGTCGTCCGGATGCCAGATGGGGGAATCGTAGATCCGGACCTGCTGGGACCCCTCGTGGACGGTCATGATGCCTTTCGACCCGTAAATCCACATCCCGTATCTCCTGGGGTGATTCGACTGGTTTCGACGCGTTTCGAAAGTGGCCGTCACGCCGTGACCGAAACCGTACATCGCGTGGATGGCGTCGCCCGCGATGAGGCCCAGTTCCTCCGGACCTTCCACGGCGTCTTCCAGGGTGGCGGGCCGGCCGCCGGACATGGTCACCGACGCCTGCACCCAGGCGGGGTTTCTGCCCAGGAGGAACCGGAGCATGTCGAAGAGATGGGTACCCAGCACCATGAGGTCTTCGCCGCCCCCGCGATGATCCTCCTTGCCGTTCATTCGGACGTGGAGGATATCCCCTACGGCACCCTCGGCGAGCAGTTGACGTGCGCGCCACGCGGCCGCGTGCATGCGACCCTGGTGGGCAATGCCCATCATCACCCCGGCCTTCTCGCAGGCCTCGATCATGGCGTCGGCCTCGGACAGCGTGCGGGCCATGGGCTTCTCGAGGAAGATGCACGCGCCAGCTTCCGCGACGGCCAGGGTCATGGCGGCGTGCTGGTCGAGCCAGCGGGGACAGATGCTGACGATATCGAACCACTCGTTGCGCAGCATTTCCCGGTAGTCCGTATACAGATTTCGCACGCCCAGCCGCCGGCCCGCTTCTTGCAGGCCGTCCGGATCGTCGTCGGCCACGGCGATGATATCCACGTCATCCATGCCGAGATACACCGTGTCCAGGCCATGGCCGTAGTTGCCCTTTCCGGTGCGTCCGATAACACCCGCCCTGTATCGTCGGTCCATTCGATGCTCCACCGGAATCAGCGTCTTTCCGGAAGGTTTTGATGTGGATCGCTCACGGGACCGGCATCAGCCAACCCGCGACATTCAGGACCAGCAGCAACCCCAGAATGGCATAGTCACGCCAGACGAAGGGGAAAGCAAGGTATTCCGTTCTCCTGCCCCGCATGCCGAAACCCTTGGATTCGAGGGCCATGGAGAGCAGGTCGGTATCCCGGATCGCGTACACGAATATGGGCACCAGCAGCGGCACGTACTTGCGGGCCCGCTGCAATACGTTCCCGCTCTTGAGATCGAGGCCCCGTGCCTGCTGGGCCTGGACGACCGTACCGATACGCGTAAAAAACAGTGGAACGAGCCGAAAGGCAAGGGAGAGCGCGAAACTGACGGCGAAGGGCAGCCCGATGGCCCGGAGTCCGTAGGCGAATTCTTCCACTTTCGTGCAGGAAACGAAGACCATGCCGGAAACGAGCATCGCCTCGAGCCTGAATCCCATGGCGAACCCGAACCGTATGGACTCTGTCGAGAGCGTAAACAGGCCGAAGGACCAGAACGGCTCGCCGACGCGCTTGAACAGCGACCACGTCACGACGCTAAACACGAGCACGGTGATCATGAGCGGCAGGATCCGGCGGAGGTTCCTGAATGCGCCGGCCGAACGGGCCAGCAACAGGACACCCGACAGGATGACCAGTTGGTACCAGGGCGACTGGAAGGCCACCGTCAGGATCAGCAACAGGGCCAGTCCCACGATCTTCGTCGAGGGATGGAGCCGATGGAGCAGGGAATCGGAGGGTATGTAGAGTACCATGGGCGGTCCGGGTGGCCGGGAACTATTCCTCCACGCGTTCCAGGCAATCGGCGATCTCTTTGACGGAACATGCCACGAGTCCGAATTCATAACCGAGACGCACGGCCTCGGGCGCTTCCAGGTAAAGTGATTCCAGCAGTTCGGAATTGCTGAAACACGTCCGAACGTCTGCGTCCCGGACGACGCGCCCGCCCGACATGATGATACAGCGGTCGGCGTACTCGGCGACGATCCACATGGAATGGGTGATCATGACCACGGTACGGCCGGATTCGTTGAGCCGCCGAACCAGGTTCAGTATGGCGACCTGGCCGTGATAGTCCAGTCCGGTGGTCGGTTCGTCCAGGACGAGGATTTCGGGGTCCGTGGCCAGCACCGACGCCACGGCGAGCTGCTGCCTTTCTCCCCGGGTCAGGTTGAAAGGATCCTCGAGATCCCGGCCGGACAGGCCGGTTTCTGCCAGGGCCCCATCCACTTTCTCCCCGACCTCTTCTTCGGAAAACCCGTAGTTCCGGGCGCCGAAGGCGACTTCGTCCCGCACGGTATTGGCGAAGATCTGATGGTCCGGATTCTGGAATACATAACCGACGCGGCGTCCCAGTTCGGGCAGGGTCCAGTCGGTGGTGGACCTGCCCAGGACCCGGACCTCACCCTCCGTCGGGGCGTGCAGTCCGTTGAGGTGCTTGGCGAGCGTCGTCTTGCCGCAGCCGTTCTGCCCGACCAGTGCGACGAATTCTCCGGCCGCGATGTCCAGGCTGACCCCGTCCACGGCCGGCGGGTCGTCGCCGTATCCGAAGACCAGGTTGTCGATGTGCACGACGGTCTGGGGCGGTTCACCCGGTGGTTCATCCGGCGGTTCGCGCGACGGTTCACCCGGTGGTTCATCCGGCGGTTCGCGCCGTCGCACGCCAGACAGGCTCTCCCGGGCCGATCTCTTGACGCGCCATCCGGCCGAACGGATTCGGGCCGCCGCGTCCTCTATGGTCAGGGCATCGGTCGCCAGACCCAGTTCGGACAGCAGCACGGTGGTCTGGAGCGGCCGGACGCCATGCCGTTCCACGTTCCGGGGGTCGGCCAGGATCTCGCCGGGCGGCCCCTCGCGGACGATACGCCCCTCGTGCATCAACAGGATCCGGTCCGCGCTCAGGACGTGTTCGGTCTCGTGTTCCACCATGATGATCCCGTCGATCTCGTTCCGAAGGACCTGTGCGAGCCTGAAGATGTCGCGCTTGCCGACGGGATCCAGGTCGGTCGTCGGTTCGTCCATGACGACCACCGAGGGACTGCCCGCGAGCACCGAGGCGATGGCCAGCCGCTGCTTCTCGCCCCCCGACAGGCTGGAGGGGTCCCGCTGTTCGAAGCCCGACATGCCGACCCGGTTCAGCGCCTGTTCGACGCGGGTTTTCATCTGATCGCGGTCCACGGCGAAGTTCTCGAGGGCGAAAGCCGTCTCGAGTTCCACGTTGGTGGAGAACAACTGCGCCTCGAAGTCCTGGAAGACCAGGCCGACGATCCGCGCCAGTTCATAGACTTGTGGTCGCCCGGTGGCCCGGTGGCCAGCTACCCGCAGGCTTCCGTCGAGCCTGCCCTTTGTAAAGGAGGGTATCAGCCCGTTCAGGCAGCGGCAAAGGGTGGATTTGCCCGCGCCGGTCTCGCCGACGATCACGGTGAATTCATCGCGGCGATGACGGTAGTTGATCTGAATGAGCGCGGGTTCCCGGGCGTCGCGGTAGGTGAACGCGAGGTCGCTGAGTGTGAGGATCGGCTGGTTCAAGAGACTTGATTCATGGAGGAATTGCACCCTAATTTACAGTGGATGAAGAACGCGAACAGGTTAGTGGTTAGTCGTCCGCTTGTCAACATGGGTGATTCTACGCCGCCGGACCGGGCTGACGGTTGGTCCGTGTCATTCGAGAAGCCGACCATCGTCTGGAAGCCGTAACCTTGTACTGCGCGTTGGTGATATGATCTGGCCTCTTTTGAATATTCACAGTATAGTAAGTATACAACCTTTAGATTCTGTTAGACTATTTCGATAGTCAATGACCGGATTCGCAAGTAATGTGTTAAGTACAGTCGATCACGGCCCCCATCATGGAATCGACATGGTACGCTACTCCGTCCTCGCCTCCATCCTGCTCCTCTCGGCCTGTTCCCTGGCGCCGAACCGAAAGCTTCCGGTGCTCGAATCCGTTCCGGAGACGCCCGGCGCGTTTGCCGCCGGCGTGGCGGATTCCGGTGCGTACCGGCCCCTGGCGTGGTGGAAGTCATTTGAAGATCCGGGCCTCGACCGGGTCATCGAGGAAGTGCTCGCTTCGAATTTCGACCTGGCCGGAGCGGTCGCCCGGATACAGCAGGCCCGGAGCCGGGCGGGCGTCGCCCGGGCTTCGGCGTTTCCCCTGCTTCAGCCTTCGGTAAGCGTAAACGACTTCGACGGTCCGACGAACGCGGGCATCGGAGCGCAACTGGAGGAAGTCGGGCTGGACCCGCAAGCCCTGAGCGCGGCGGGCGTGGAGATCCCCGACCGGCTGGGACTCACCACCTATACCCTGAGCTTGGAATTTTCTTACGAACTCGATTTCTGGGGCCGCAACCGAAACGATACGCGATCCGCCGAGGCTGAACTAGCGGCCACCGAGGCGGACTATCTCAGCGCACGCATGGGGGTGCTGACCGAGACGGTCCGTACTTATCTGGAGATTGCAGGTCTGCGCCGGCAACTGGGGCTGGCCGGCGAGATCGTGGCCGTCCTGCAACAACAGGAATCACTGGCCGAGTCCCGGTACGAGCGGGGACTGATCGAATTGGGGGACCTCCACGCGGCGCGGCGCAGACTGCGCGAAGCCCAGGCTGAATTGCCTCAGATCGAAGCGCTGCGGGCGGACGCCGAGGGACGGCTTTGGATGCTCATGGGTGGCTTCCGGGCCGACCTGGCGCATACGCTGTCCGACTCCGCTGGTCCTTCACCATCTCTCGATCCCGTTCCCGCGGGCATCCCGGCCGATCTCATGGTCCAGCGGCCCGATGTGCTCGCGGCATTGCAGCGGGTGGAGGCGGCGCGGTTTTCCGTCGGTGCTCGGCGCGCCGACCTGCTGCCGAGGTTGTCTCTGCAGGGCGCAATCGGCCTGCAGGGCACGGATTCGAGCGAATGGTTCGACCCGGATCAATGGTTCCGGAACCTCACCGCGAACCTGCTGGGTCCCGTATTCCAGGGCGCCCGGATTCGGAACAATATAGCGATCGCGGAGGCGCGTCTGAACGAGGCCGCGGCCGCTTACGGACGCTCCGTGGTCACCGCGGTAAACGAGGTCGAATCGGCCCTGGCGGGACTCGACGCCAGCCGCCGCCGACATGCGTTGCTGGCCGCCCTCTCCGATGAATCCCGGACCGAATCGGCGCTGCAGGAGCAAAGATACGTATCAGGCGTAGGTGCATACGAAGCGTTCCTGGCGGCGGAACAGACCCGATTGGCCGCGCAGTCCATGCTTGCGGCGGCGGAGCGGGACCTGGGTTTCGCCCGACTTGCCCTGCACCGCGCACTGGGCGGCACCTGGACCGCCACCGACAGTGAGCGCCTCATGCTGAGGCAGACCCAGCCGGACGGGCGCCTCCCTGCCCGTCCTCCAACGGAGTAATTAGCCATGTCGCGTTTAACCAGTTTTCTCGTTGCCGGCGGCATACTCGGCGTTTCGGTGGCATTGGCCGCCCTGTTGATTTCGCTGGCCCCGGAACCGACGCGTACGGAACAGCCGCCCCAGGTACCCTTCGTTCAGACGGGCCTGGTCACCGCGGGGTCCGGACCGGTCCCGGTTTTCGGTTCCGGCACGGTAAGACCGAGCGCGGAGATCGATGTCGTTTCGCAGGTGGGCGGCAGAATCGCGTGGGTCGACCCGGGATTCCAGAGTGGCGGCCGGATCGCGGCGGGGGATACGCTCTTCCGCGTCGAGGAGGTCGACTACCGGTACCGGGTGCAGGAAGCGGAGGCCAGTCTCGCGGCCAGTCAACTGGCATTGCTGCAGGAGGAGGAACAGGCGTCGATTGCCCGTGCACAGCACGATCTCTACACCGCTCGCAAAAAGGATGGGTCTTCGGACGACAACGCGAATCCGCTCGCGTTGAGAGAACCGCAGCTGAAGGCGGCCCGGGCCGCACTGGTGCGCGATGAAGCCCGGCTTGCCGAGGCCAATCTCGCCCTGTCCCGAACCCATGTAACCGCCCCTTTCGACGGCTTCGTACTGGAAGAATCCGTGGAAGCGGGACGCATCGTTGCCGCCGGCCAGCCCGTCGCGCGGATTTTCGCCTCGGATGCGGTGGAGATCGTCGTGCCCTTGTCCGATGCCGATGCCGCTTTGATTCCGGGATTGTGGTCACTTTCGGCGGGCGACGGGAACCGGAGCGTCGGTGCGCGCGTGATCGCCCGTTTCGGTGAAGGATCCTATGCCTGGACAGGCTACGTGGACCGTGGCGAGACGTCCCTTGACCCGCAAACGCGCACCATCGACGTGATCGTGCGCGTACCGGACCCGTTTCGAGCGGGGCGTCTCATGGACGGTACGGCTCGTCCCGGCGGCAGTCCCCCCCTGCTGGTCGGCAAATACGTCGAAGTGGAGATCAACGGAATTGAACGGGATGACTACTACCTGGTTCCGCGAGCGGCGCTGCAATCGGGGAACGAGGTCTGGATCGTGCGAGATGGCGGTACGGTGCATATCGTGCCGGTGCAGGTACTGCAGCGTACCGGCGATAGAGCCTATGTTGCGGGTGATCTCGAGGACGGCCAGGCCGCCGTTACCGGCGGGATCCGGTTTACAACGGAAGGCATGCGCGTCCAGACGGAGACCGGCCAGAACCCATGAGCATGGACAACGGCAATCATAAGGAATCTTCCGGCCCGATCGCCTACATGGCGGGCAACAGCGTGGCCGCCAATCTGTTGATGTGGGCCATCGTCGCCGCGGGGTTGGTTTCGCTGACCGGCATCGACCGGGAGGCCTGGCCCACCACGCCCTTCTACCACATAGAAGTGTCGATGGCCTATCCAGGCGCCACGCCGGAGGAGATCGAGGAGTCGATCGTCGTCAAGATCGAGGACCAGGTCAGCGGGCTGGATGACGTCAAGGCGGTCAAGTCCGTGGCGGCCCCGGGTATCGCGTCCGTGCGGGTTCAAATGGATTCCGGTACGGACATGGCGCAGGCGTTGAACGATATCGAGTCGGCGGTCAATCGCATACAGTCATTCCCGGCCGGCGCCGATCGTCCCGGTTTCCGGGAAATGGACAACCGCATGAGCTTGATCCGGCTCATCGTCTACGGCGACGTGTCCGAGCGCTCGCTGAAGGAATTGGCGTATCAGATCGAGGATAAGCTCACGGTGCTGCCGTCCGTGTCCCAGGTCGACGTCAGCGGCGTCCGGAGATACGAAATCTCCATCGAGGTACCGCTTCATCGGCTGAGCGCCCTTGGACTGACACTCTCCGACGTCGCCGATACCATTCGCCGCAGTTCCTTGAACCTGTCTGCCGGCAGTATCGATACCCGGGAATCCCAGGTGCGGATCCGGACCCTCGGCCAGAACTACGACCAGCAGGATTTCGAAGAGATCGTCCTGCTCAGCGGAAGCGACGGAACCGTCGTTCGTCTCGGGGACATTGCCTCGGTCCGCGACGGTTTTCAGGAATCCGACCTGATCGTCCGGCATCAGAACCATCCAGCCGTATTCGTCGAGGTGTTCCGGGCCGATGGCGAGCAGGTGATGGACGTCGCGACGAACGTCCGGGAACACCTGGAAAACGAGGTGATCCCGGCACTGCCGGACGGTGTGGCCGTCACCATATGGAACGACGAATCCCAGGTCTATGAAGAACGCGCCGATCTCCTGATCAAGAATGGAGTCCTGGGGCTGTTGCTGGTGTTGATCGCGCTCAGTCTGTTTCTCCAGATCCGGCTTGCGATATGGGTCGCCGTCGGCCTCGCCGTTTCGGGTATAGGCGCGCTGGCCGTCATGAACGCACTCGATGTGTCGATCAACGAAATCAGCCTGTTTTCCTTCGTACTCGCCATAGGGATCGTCGTCGACGACGCAATCGTCGTAGCCGAGCACATTCAATACGAACGCAATCGGGGAACGTCCGGCGTTACGGCCGCGATCCGTGGCGTACGACGGATAAAGGTGCCGCTGACCTTCGCGGTCCTCACTTCGGTGGTCGCTTTCGTCCCGCTGCTGTTCATCCCCGGCGGCATCGGTGACGTATGGCGGGCACTGCCGGTCATCATCATCGCCATGCTATTGGTCTCCCTGGTCGAATCGCTGCTGGTATTGCCCAACCACCTGTCCCATTTGAAGGGTCCTGAATGGGTGCCGGTAAATACCTTCGAACGTTTCTTCGCCCGAATCCAGGGTCGTGTGAACGAGTTGTTGAACCGGTTCGTGCAGGGCCCTCTGGACCGCGCGCTGCGGTTCGCGACGGATCAGCCCGCGATCACGATGGGAGGAGCCGTGGGCATGCTCGTACTCAGCATCTCGCTGTTGCCGGCGGGAATCGTACCCACCACACTGGCCGCCGACATCGAGGGGGATTTCGCGACGGTCGTCCTGAAAATGCCCGATGGGACGACCGCCCCGAGGACCTACGAGGTAGCACAGGAACTGGAGGCCGCGGGCCACCGGGTCATGGAACGGCTTTCGAGTGGCCGGCCCGAGGATGCGCCGCCGTTGCTGACCGGCGTAACGGTGACCGTCGGTATGGGATCGAGACTCGAGGGCGGGCTTAATCCGGCCCCCACCCTCAATCCCCAGGCCAACATCGCTACCATTGAATTCAAACTCCTGGGCGCGCAGCAGAGGCAGATTTCATCCGGAGAGGTCGTGCAGGCATGGCGGGAGGAGGTGGGGGTGCTTCCCTACGTGCGCGGCCTCACCTTCAGCGGCGCGGTCTTTGACCTGGGCAACCCGGTCGAGGCCGTACTGTCGCACCCGGATCCGGAACTCCTCGGCCGGATTGCGGACGATGTGGTCGACGGTCTCCGTGAAGTGGCGGGCGTCCACGACATCCGGTCGGATCACACCCCGGGCATTCCTGAAGTGCAGCTTGAACTGCTGCCGGAAGCGCATACCCTGGGTCTTTCGCTGGAAGCGTTGGCCGGACAGACGCGCGCGGCGTTTTTCGGCGCGGATGCCGTCCGGGTCCAGCGCGGCCGGGAAGAAGTCCGCGTCTACGTGCGCCTGCCCGCCGATGAGCGAAGCTCCATCACCGATATCGAAAGGTACCTGGTCCGCACGCCGGGCGGGGCCGAGGTCCCGGTCGTCAGCGTGGCCTCGCTGAACCCGGGCGTTTCGCCACCGGCCATTCGGCGGAAGGATGGCCAGCGTGTCGTCACGGTCTCCGCGGACGTGGACGCCGCGGTGATCTCCGGCGACCAGGCCAACACCATCCTGGAAGACTCGATCCTTGGAGCATTGACCGCCGTGTACCCCGACCTGACCTACACGTTCGGAGGTGAACAGCAACAGCAGCTCGATTCCCTGGATGCGCTGTATCGCGGGTTTGCGATCGCGCTGATCATGATTTTCGCACTGCTCGCCATCCCCTTGCGATCCTATACCAAGCCGTTCATCATCATGGCGGTGATCCCCTTCGGGTTCATCGGAGTAATCCTGGGCCACTGGGTCCTTGGCGTAGCCCTGAGCGCCGTGTCCTTTCTGGGTATTTTCGGCCTGAGCGGCGTGGTCGTGAACGATTCCCTGGTCATGATTGATTTCATCGATCAGAAACTAAAGGAAGGCGCCCCGGTACGGACTGCGATCATAGAGGGCGCAAAGGGACGCTTTCGACCGATTATGCTCACTTCCCTGACTACGTTTCTCGGTTTTACGCCGCTGATTCTGGAAACCGCCATTCAAGCGCAGTTCCTGATTCCTTTTGCCGCATCGCTTGGTTGCGGTATACTCTTCGTCACGGCCATAATCATGCTGGTCGTTCCCGCGCTTTCCACCATTCATCTGCGTATGATGAAGGGAGGGCAAATCCAATGACTACTGATACGAAAAAGGGCGTGAAGCCCCAGCCGCTTACATTGACTCAGGAACTCATCCTGATGCTGCTCAACGAGGAGACCGGCTACTTCCACCAGGTGCCCGGTTGGCATTTGCACTGCGCCGTGGTCGGTGCCGTGCTCGCGGAGCTTTCACTCAGATCTCGCATTGACACGGATGTGGAGTCCCTGTTTCTCCTCGACCAGACGCCCACGGGCAATTCCACCATCGATGTCGTACTGGAGGAAATCGCGAGCGAGCCCAATCAGCAGAATACGCAATACTGGATCGAGCGGCTGGCTCCCCGTGCGGAGACGATCATCGATTCGGTGCTGGATCGACTGGTAGAGTTGAAAGTCCTGGAACACCACGACGGCGAGTTCTGGACGCTGGCCCGTGTCGACTGGAAGATGGGATTGTACGACGAGGACGCAGAGGGCACGGCGAATCAGTACATCAGAACGCGGATCAGCCGGGCGATCTTCATGAACGAGATCCCCGACCCGAGAGACGTTATCGTCATATGCCTTGTCAATACCTGCGACGTGTTCCGATTCATGTTCCAACTCGACGAAGCGTCGGAGCAGCGCATCGAGTTCATCTGCAAGATGGACGAAATCGGCCGGTCAATCGCCGAGGCAGTCTCACACAAACTGGCCAGCCCGACGCTCCGCCGGGCCGCTTTTACGAGGAAGATCCCGACGGTTTCGCTTCGCAAGCTGCTGCGGAACCCGCATGTTCGAGACGGCAACCTCAACGCGCTGTTCGCGAGCCTGGCGCAGGAATACGGTCCGGTGTTCAAGATCCGTCCTCCGTTCGCAAGGCCCATGGTCTTCATGGCCGGACTCGAGGTAAACCGCTGGGTGCACAAGCACGGACGCATGTACCTGAGAGCCAGGGACTACTTCAGCGAATTCGAGAAGGTCTACGGTGCATCCGGCCTCTTACCTTCCCTGGACGGCGCCGATCATTTCCGGCTCCGCAAGTCCTTGTCGCCGGCCTATTCTCGCGGGAGACTGGGAGGGCAGTTGGACCAGCTCTTCCAACATGCACGACGTCACATGGCAAGCTGGAACGTTGGAGACGCCTATTCCGCTACGACCATGTGCCGCCGGATGATAAACGCCCAACTCTCGCCCCTGTTTATCGGCGTCGATTCCCAGGACGTCATGGACGATCTGATGAAGTTCAAGGAACGGGCGCTCAGCGTGCACGTCGCCAGGATTCTGCCCAAATTCACACTGAACACCCCGGGCATGAAACGCCGGGCGAAAGCCCTGGATACGCTGATGGACCGAATCGAGGGCGTCCATACCCCCGCCCAACGGGCCGACAGCTCGCGGGACCTCGTGGACGAGTATCTCAGCCTGCACGCTAGCGACCCTCAGTTTCTCCCTGAATCCAACCTGCGGTTTTCCTTTTCAGCGGCGTTGATTGCAAGCGTGTACCTGGGCGACATGTACAGCCTTGTCGTATACGCCATGGCGTCGCAGCCCGCCCTCTACGAGAAAATCCGGGAAGAATCCGATGCCTTGTTCGGAAACGGCGATCCGGACGCCGAGACGCTCGCACCACCCGCGATCGACGTTACGCACCGCTTCCTCATGGAGTGTATGCGCATGTACCCGATCGTGCCCATGTCTATTCGAAACGTGATGAATACGTGTGTGTTCGAGGGGTACGAATTGCCCCTGGGAGAACGGCTCCATATCGCGCCGACCGCCACGCATTACATGAGCGACATATTTCCCGATCCGTACAAATTCGACATCGACCGCTACCAGGCGCCGCGCCATGAACATCGCAGCCCCGGATACGCGCCGTACGGACTGGGTACGCACATGTGTCTCGGAACCCGTTGGATGGAACTGCAACTGGCTGTAAACCTGCTGTTGCTGGCGCACTACTTCAGGATCGAAGTGTCGCCCGCAGACTTCAGGCTTCGGTTCAATCCGTTTCCATCTTTGAAACCGAGCAAGAAGCTGAAGTTCGTCATTTCCGAGCAGAGGCGCGAGCTGCCTGGCTGAAGCCGTAGAGACGAAATAACAGGGGAGAGGTCACAGCATTGCGACTGGCAAAACTATCCAGCGTTCTGCGTGAGGCTTACCGGGGAACGGGCGTCAAGGGTCGTGTCCGGCACTTCGACGGCTGGATCGCGCGGTCGGCCCGGGCGGCTCCGGAAGCCGATGGCGCAAGCGGGTACGACCATGCGTCAACGGTGAAAGAGTACTATGATCTTTGCAGCGGATTCATGGTGTGGGGTTGGAACGAATCCCTGCATTTCGTGCCACTCACACCCGATGAGAGCCTGGAAGAATCCATAGCACGGCATCAGCGGTTGATGATCTCGAAGCTGGACTTGAAACAGGGCATGGCGGTAGTGGACGTGGGATGTGGAATCGGCGGCCCAATGCGCCGCGTCGTCCGTGAGGCCGGGGTCAAGGTCGTCGGTATCAACATCAGTGAAGTCCAGCTGGCTATGGCAAGAAAACTGAATGCCGAAGCGGGCATCGGCCATATGGTCGATTACGAGTCGTGCAGCTTCATGGATATGGGCGGCATCGTAAACGAGACGTTCGACCGGGGCTATGCCATCGAGTCCACGTGCCACGCGCCTGACAAGGTACGCGCTTTCGAGGAGATATATCGCGTGCTCAAACCGGGCGCGCTGCTATGGGGTCAGGAAATGTGCCTGACCGACAAGTTCGATCCGGAAGACAAACGGCACCGGGCCATTAAGCAGGAACTCAGGCGCGGCATCGCGCTGAACGACATCGCAACATTCGGAGAAGTAAATCGCGCGCTTGAAGCGGCGGGATTCCAAGTTATCGAAGGGAAGGACCGAGACGTCCAGCAAGGACCATCCACGCCCTGGTATCGTTCCATGGAGAGTCGTCACGGCACGTTGGGGAACACGCTGCGCAGGCTTCCATGGGGCCGTAAAGCCATCATCGCGGGATCGAAGATGGCCGAAGTGCTGCGTCTGCTTCCAAAAGGATCATCGGAAGTCGTCCGGCTCCTTGATCGCACCGCGGACGCCTATGTTTCAGGTGGCAAGACGGGTATCTTCACACCGCTGTACTGTTTCCTGGCTCGCAAACCTCTTTAGGTCCGACTTAACAAAGATGCTAAGATGACCCTTTCGCGATTTTCACGTCTCTCGGCAGTTGGAGGATTCGTGATGCTGGCAGTCGGCATGGCCGTCGCGGCCGACGCGAACGCCCAGGCCGACGCGAACGCCCAGGCCGACGCGAACGCCCAGGCCGACGCGAACGCCCAGGCCGACGCGAACGCCCAGGCCGACGCGAACGCCCAGGCCGACGCGAACGCCCAGGCCGACGCGAACGCCCAGGCCGACGCGAACGCCCAGGCCGACGCGAACGCCCAGGCCGACGCGAACGCCCAGGCCGACGCGAACGCCCAGGCGATCGACGACGCAAGGGCCGCTTTCGAGGAAGGCCGTTTTCTCGAGGCCGCGGACCTCGCGGAAGCCCTCGGGACTTCCGATGGCTTCGCGCTGGCGGCGCAATCGCTCGCGGTCCACGGCTACTACGTTGCGGCCGTTGACGACCGGAAGGGGTTCTTTGAACGTGCGATGAAGCTTGGAGAGGAGGCGGTGCGCGCCGATTCGACCAATCCCGAAGCGCATTACCAGTCCTCCCACGCCGTTGGCCGATATGCGGTGACTGTCGGCACGTTTACGGCGTTTCGCCGAGGTCTGGCGGGCAAGGTCCGCGGTCTGCTCGAGACCGCGCTTTCCATCGATCCCGACTTTGCCGAGGCGCACATGGCCTTCGGAAGCTGGCATGCCGGAATCGCCCGCGCCGGGCGCGTAGCCCGGTTCCTGTACAAGGGAAACCGCGAGAGCGCGGTCATCCACTACGAGCGGGCGCTGGAACTCGCACCGGAATCGAAGATCGTCCTGCTGGAATACGCGCTCAATTTGCCCGAACTCGATCGGGAGGGCGGCCGGGAACGGGCTGGGGAATTGCTGTCCAGGGCGGCACGACTCCCGGCGCGTGACGCCTTCGATGCGTTAATCCTTCAGGATGTACTGGAGGCCCTGGCCGAACTGGAGGGCGACGGGTAGAACTGCCGGCAATAGCGCCGGTACAGGCCGATGGGACCGTCGGCCCTGCACAGCCGGGGCGGCGTGCGGAACTGTTTCCGTTCCCAGATCACCACGTCCTGCAGCACGTCCCGCTTCTGCTGCGTCAGGAGGATCTGGTTCATCAGTCGCCGGCGCAGCTTTGAAGGCAAAAAACCCAGGCCGGAGACAAACCGCCGCGGCTTCCGGATCTCCCGCAACTGGCTGGCCAGCACGAGATCGATGTACTTGCCGTCGACCGGGGTCGGGAGGACCCACAGCCTGGCGTGCATGTCGATGGTCTTCTCATGGATCTCCACGTAGGAATACCCCAGTCCGTGGATGTGCGTGACGGCCGAGACCTCGTAGACCATGTCCGTGATGCCCAGGATCCTGCGGATGCGCTTGAAATCGAAACAACTCTTCAGGTAGGCGCCTTCCACCGTAACTGAACCGACCGGGTTCACGTTGTCGTAACCGTGCACGTAACGCAGGTGGCCGATGTCCACGGAGTTCTCCGCGGTTTCCTGTGGATGGCTGAGGAACCGGAGGGTCCGGAAACCCAAAGCGCCCCACTCGCTGCCGGACGGCGGATCGTCCGGAAGGAACCAGTGCGCGGGCCGTCCGCCGAGTCCGTACCAGGCGAAGACCATGCCGAGGATCTCCCGGGTCTCGTACACGATCAGTCGGGCGGCTTTCGGCGCCGGTGCGTTGGGCGTCGCGACGCACTGCCCGGTCGTATCGAACTCGAACCCGTGGAACGGGCAGACCAGGCGACCGTCGCACACCTTTCCGCCAACCTTCGGCCCCAGGTCGGAACCCAGGTGCGGACACACGGCTTCGGCCACGCAGACCCGGCCTTCCTCGTCGCACCACGCGACGATGTCCTCGCCCATCCACGTCTTCTCGATCAGTTTTTCCCGCCGCAGAGTTTCGCGGGTCGTGACCAGGTACCAGCCTTCCGGGAATGGATGAAGCCTTTCCCTGAATTGGCTGTCGCCAGGCCCGGTTTCCGCGTCGGCCGCCGGCGCTGGGAACGTATCGGATGTATGCAAGGCCGATCCTCCAGTGGTCCACGTAAGTATTATAACTACAAGGCGTTAACGCGACAAGCAGGATTTGGCCAAAGCAGGTGGCGCGAGGTTGCAAAAGCCGAATTCAGGACAGGTTTCCTGTGGTTCGGGGAGCGCCAGTGGGGCGTTACAAGCCCGGGCGAAACGATGTTGTGCTCAGCTTTTCGCCTTCCTGAACCGCCCGCCGTGCAGTATCCGACCGTAGTAGTTGAACATCCGCCTGGCCTCGGGATCGTCGAAGGGATAGTCCGCCCCGATCTGCCGGGCGGCGGCGAGGCCTGTCACGAAGCAGGTCTCCTGGCTATTCACCAGGGTGTGAGCGCCGCAGTGCCAGGTCCTCCGTTTGCCCTGGATGAAGCGGAACAGCTGGTTGAGCCAGGCGACTTGGCGCACGTCATGCACGATATGCTGGAACCAGCACTTCCTGACGATCTTCCGCTCATCGATCGGACTGACAGGGTTGTAGGTCACCAGGCAAGGCCTGTCGGACCGGCTGGCCCACGGCTGCTGGTTGTGCATGATGTAGGTGATCTCATAGTTGTCCGGCCTGGCGCCGTACTGTTCGATATGATTGCTCCGCGTTTCCAGCGGCTTCACTTCGTTATCCGGAAGGACGGAGGCGTCCGAATGCACGACCGTGTGGTTGTGGAGTTCGCTCTCGTAGCGTATCGACGACAACAGGTAGCGTTCCAGGAACGTGGGCCGGTCGAGCATCATCAGCGTCTGGTTCGCATTGCAGGCGAAGACGACCTCGTCGAAGGTCTCCTCGACGCCGTCGGCGTCTTCGACCACCACGCAGTCTGACCGGCGGTGCACTTTACGCACCGGCCGGCTCAGGTATATCCTGTCCCGGAATCCGGCCGTAAGGTTGTCGTAGATCCGGCGCGTGCCCTGGTCCCAGGTCTGCATGGGCGTCGCGCGTTCGATGTCGAAGAACTCCAGGTACCGCGCGAAGAGGGCCGCCGGCATGTCGAACACGTTCGTGGCCATCAGGAAATTTACGAACATGGGCTTCAGGATCTTGTACCTGAAGTCTCCGGAAAACCCGCCCAGGTTGAGCACCGTCCGCATCGTGATGTAATTGAACGGGTTGAGGGCATTCATCAGCCTCGACCGGGAACGGGTCAGCCGGCCGAACCGGTGCAGACGCTTCAGGACCCGTTGAAACCGGGCGATCTCGGGTTGCAGCTGCCGCCGGATGCCCGAGTCGAAATCGTGAGCGTATATCCGGCCGTGGTATTTGACGCTGTAGTTGAACCGGGTGTCGAGCAGTTCGATGCCGAACTGCCGCATCACCAACAGGATGTGGTGGTATACCGACGGTATGAGCGCGGTGACGGATATGTCGAAGGGGATGGTACCGCCGTCATCCTGCGGCATATCGGCCGTAATCGCGTTCCCGCCCACCTGGTCCCGGGCCTCGTACAGCCGGATATCGAACCGGTCCGGGTGATGATGCAGTGCCCACGCGGCCCCGAGCCCGGAGATCCCGCCGCCGATTATGGCGATTCGCTTCGGTTTCGTGTCTTCCCGGCCGGTTGCCATAATCCCCGCATCCTCTCACTAGCTGCATTTGAGGCAGGACGATCAGGACCCATCAGGTCCCGTCACGTCCCATCAGTCCGCCGGTTTCCGTCCCTGCTCGCCCCCATAGTGCTTTCTCGCCCTTTCCGGACTGACGAGCCCGTTCCGGACGTCCTCCTCCACCTTTTCTCCATCCCGTTCGGCCGGGTTGCCCCATCCACCGCCGCCAGGCGTCTCGATCCGCAGGATCTCGTTCCGGTACAATTCGGTGTGCGTCTTGGTCGGGATCTCCTTTTCACGCCCTTCGGTGTCGATGACGTAACAGTGGGCCCCCGTGGCGTTCCCGCCGCCTTCGAGTCCCCAAGGCGTGAACTTGCGTCGGTCGGAACCCAGCGTGATGATGGTGCGTTCGCCCAGGCACTTAAGTTCCCGCATCATGCCGCAGCCGCCGCGCTGGCGCCCTGGTCCCTCGGTGTCCGGGATCAGGCCGTATCGCTCGACCCGCAGCGGGTAGGTGCGTTCCATGATTTCGACCGGCGCGTTGCGCGTATTGGTGAGATGGGTATGCACGCCGTCCTCGCCGTCGAGATCGGACATGGCGCCCTGTCCGCCCGCGTAGGTCTCCACGTAGTTGTAGTAATCGCCGGAAGCGGGATCGATCCCGCCGATGTTGACCAGGTTCATCTCCCCGCTGCAGGCCGCACAGACCCGGTCGGGCGCGGCCTGGTACAGCGCGCCCATGAGCACGTCGACGACCCGCTGGTCCGTCAGGATGTTGGCATTGCCGATGGCCGCCGGGTAGGTGGCCTGGAGGATGGAGCCCTCGGGCGCGTAGATGTCCAGGGGCCTATAGGCCCCGGCGCAGGCCGGCAGATCCGGATCGATCACCGCCTTGCACACGTAGCTGATGCAGGAAGCGGCCGCAGGCAGCCGGGCGTTCAGCGGACCCAGGACCTGGTCGCTGCACCCCGAGAAATCCGCGCGCAGTTCGTCCCCCGAGATGGTCAGGGTGACCGCGATCTTCACCGGGGTATCGGTGACGCCATCGTCGTCCAGGTAGTCTTCGAAAGCGTACTTGCCGTCGGGCATTGACCGGATGCCCGCGCGCATCCGTCGTTCGGCATAGTCCTGGATTTCGTCCATGTATCGAACGACTTCATCGGGTGACTCCCGGGACATGAGGTCGCTCACCCGCTGCTGGCCGATCTGGGCGCAGGCGAACTGCGCCATGAGGTCGCCCCGCACCTCGTACTGCGTCCGCACGTTCTGGTTGATCAGCCGATAGATCTCTTCGTCGAGCCGACCCCCCTTGAAAATGGGCAGCGGCGGGACCTGCAGGCCCTCCTGGTAAATCTCCGTCACCCCGAAGGGCATGCTGCCAGGCGCGAATCCGCCCATGTCCACGTGATGGGCGGTGGATGCCGCCAGCGCGACCGCGCGTTGCTCGTGGAAGATGGCGGATACCAGGGAAACATCCGGAAGGTGTCCAGGTCCCTCGGGATAAGGCAGGTTCGTGATGTAGACGTCGCCGGGTTTCATGGTCGAAACCGGATAGGCTTCCAGGATGGACCTGACCACGCCGGGCATCACGCCCAGGTGCAGGGGGACGCCCGATTCCGCCTGGGCCAGGATCTCCCCGGAGGGCTGCACGATGGCCGCGGAGCAGTCGCGCCGGTCCTTGATATTGGTGGAGTAGCTGGTGCGGATCAGGGCGGCGCACATTTCTTCCGCGATGCCCGTCCACCGGTTGCGCATCAGTTCCAGGGTAATGGGATCGGTCTTCATGCCGTATCCAGTCCGGTTATGGTAATCTGTTCCCATTCGTCGACGCACGCGGTCTGCCCGGTTCCGATCAGCGTCGTGGAATCGAGTTGTTCGACGATGGCCGGACCGTCGATCCGCTGCCCGGGGTACAGGCCGGTCCTGCCGTAGACCGGCGTGTCCACCCAGTTGCCGGAGAAGTAGACCGGACGTGAAGCGAGGGGGCCGGTCCGGTCGGATCCGCTCCGTTCCGCGGGCTTCCGCCGGTCGTCGGAAATGGGCAGCTCCGCGGAAACCCACACGTTGACGAGTTGGACGCGCTGGTCGTGCCGCGCGTATCCGTACTGCCGCTCGTGTTCGAGATGAAAGGCCGATTCGAGCAAGGCCAGGTCGACGGCCCCCTCGGGAAGGTCGATGGGAATGTCGTAGCCCTGCCCGGAATACCGCAGCCCCACGCGCCGGCTGATGACGGGATCGCTTCCCTCCGCGGATGTCGCCAGATCCTTAACCGCCTGCCCGGTCAGGTTATCCAGCATCTCTTCGAATTCTGTTGCGCCGAGTCGATCCAGCAGTTCCACGTGGGTCTGGATCCGGTCCGTCCGCAGGTTGGAGAACACCAGGCCCTCGGCGGAGGCGACCCCGGGAGCGAGCGGGATGACCACGTCGCGTATCCCCAGTTCCCGGGCGAGCTCGACGCCGTGCAGCGGTCCCGCGCCGCCGAAGGGCACCAGGGTGAAAAGGCGCGGATCGTACCCGCGCTCCACGGTGAGCTTGCGGATGGCCGCCGTCATGGAGGCGTTGATCACGCGGATGATGCCTTCGGCGGCCGCCTCGACCGTGCAACCCAAACGGGCGGCGATCTTCTCCTCGATCACCCGCTTCGCGGCCGCTGGATCCAGGGTGATGGCGCCGCCCAGCAGGCTGTCCGTGGAGAGCCGGCCCAGGACCAGGTTCGCGTCCGTCACAGTAGGTTCCGTGCCACCGGCCTGGTAGCAGGCGGGACCCGGCACGGCCCCCGCGGACTGCGGCCCCACCCGAAGTGCGCCGCCCGAATCGATCCACGCGATGCTCCCGCCCCCCGCGCCGATCGTGTGGATGTCCATCATGGGCGCTTTCAGGGCCAGGCCGTCGATTTCCGCGTTCTTCGCGAAGGCGATGGTGCCTTCGTGAACCATGGCCACGTCAAAACTCGTACCGCCCATGTCGGCCGTTATCACATTGGGCCGGCCGAGCCGCCGGCCGAGCTCATCTCCGGCCACCACGCCGCCGGCGGGTCCGGACAGGATCGTATGCACACAGTGATCCGCGGCGTCCCGGGCCGAAGTGACGCCACCATTTGATTTCATGACGTAGAGCGGCGCTTCGACGGCGGCGTCCGACAGGGCGTCATTCACCCGGTTAAGGTAGTTCGTCATGACCGGCTGCACGTAGGCGTTCATGGCGCAGGTGCTGAACCGCTCGTATTCGCCTTCCTCGCGGCTCATATCGGAAGAAAGACAGACCGTGGTCTCTGGGAGTGCATGCCGAAGCCCATCGCCGACCGACCGCTCGTGGCCGGGATCGATGTGGCTGTGGAGGAATCCGATGCCGACCGCTTCGATGCCTTCCAACCTGAGCGCTTCGATCAATTCTTTCAGTCGATCCCGGTCGACGGGCAGGACTTCCGAACCGTCGTGGAGCGTTCGTTCCGGCAGCTCGAACCGCAGGGAACGGGGAACGAGGGCCGGCGTCCGGCGGACGCGCATGTTGTACAGGTGGGGCCGGTCCTGGCGCTGAATGTGGAGCACGTCCCGGAACCCTTCGGTGGTAATGAAGGCGGTGCGGGCGCCCTTACGCTGCAGAATGGTGTTGGTGGCCACCGTGGTGCCGTGGATCAGAAACCGCACATCCGCGCGGGCGTATCCGGACTGTGCGACGAGTTCCCGGACCCCTTCCACCAATGCCCGGCTCGGATCGGCCGGCGTACTCGGCACCTTGTGGAATACCAGGCGGCCCGTATCGGGGTCGGACAGGACGAGATCGGTAAACGTGCCGCCCGTATCTATGGCGATGCGAACGCTCATGGCAGTTTAGACGGCGTTTTCGTCCAGCGGGAAATCGATGCGCACGTTGCCGTGCTTCTGCGACGCGAGAAACCCCAGAATGATCTCCAGGGTACTCCGGGCCGCGCGCGGCGGGGAAACGGTTTCACCGCCGTTTTCCATGACGTGGACGAGATCCCGGATGGCCGCCGCGGAGTAGTAATGGGTCGGCCCCTTGGGAGCGATGGCCTGGATGCCGCTTCCCGTATCGAGCTCGTAGTAGTCCTCGTGGACGAACATCCATCCGTCGGTGCCGTCCAGCTGGTATCCACCCCGGCATTCCCTGCCCTTGGAACCGTTATAGAAGGCCCGAACGCCATTCTTGAAATGGATGAAACCGGAGCAGCCCGGTTCCAGGTCCGCGTTCCTGCCGCCGTCGCCCCCGTAGGGCCAGTAGTCCTCGTAACCTTCGTCGAGTTCGGCGAAAACCCACGCAGGATCCGATCCCGCGAGGAAGCAGGTCATGTCGATCATGTGGGTGCCGTTTCGGAACAGAATGGCCCGGGGGCCGCCGAAGTTGAGGACGATGCGTTTCAACGTGCCGATCACGCCTTCGTCGAGGAGTTTCCTGACTTCCCGGAATACCGGACTCCAGCGACGGGTGTGATTGATGGTCATGGGCACGTTCCGGCTTTCCACCGCGGCGATCATTCGGTCGGCGTCCGCGAGGGAGGTCGCGATCGGTTTCTCGCAGTAAATCCCCCGGACGCCCGCCGCGACGCCGTCCACGACGATATCCGCGTGGCGGTGGTCCGACGTCACCACGCTCAGGATATCGGGCTTGCAGGCATCCAGCATCTCCCGGTAGTCCGTGAATCCCCGCAGGCCCGTGAAAGTACCCGACCAATCCTCGAGGGTTTCCTGCAGAAGGTCTTCTTTCAGGTCGCAGACGCCGACCACCTCGGTAAACGGCAGGAGGGCGTAGGCCGGCACGTGCCGGTTCGGCATTTCATGACCCATCCCGTGGCCGCCGTCGGCCGGTGGGCTTCCCGCCCCGATGCCGCTCAAGCCCACCACGCAGGCCCTGTAGGTCCGTTCGTCAGCCATGACTGTCCTTTCTGAAGTTGGGTGTGTCTATTTGTCCTTCCAGCGCGCGATCTGTTCATCGTCCAGGGTAACGCCGAGGCCGGGGCCGTCGGGTACCTTCGCGGTGACCGGCCCGAGTTCCAGCGGTGTCTCGATCATATCGCCTTCGTGGTACAACGGCCCGAGCAGGTCGCCCGGATAGGTTTCGCTGTCGATGGCCTCCACGCTGGCCGCCACGTGGAGCATGGCGGCCGTGGCGATCCCAAGTTCGAGATTGCTGCCCATGTGACAACGCAGTCCCGCTGACCGGGCCACCTGCGATATGGCCAGCGTCTGGCCGATGCCACCATTCTTCCCCGGATAGACGCTGATGATGTCCGCGGACCGCCTCTGGACCGTCTGCATGGCGTCGTGCACGGTGAATACGCTCTCGTCGGCCATGATGGAGATGGTCGTGCCCGTGCGGATCAGGGCGGCTTCATCGTCGAACTGCGGCGCCGACGGCTGCTCGGCGAAGAGGATGTCCAGGGGCTCCAGGAGACGCAGCATGCGGCGGGCCACCGCCGGCGGCCACCCGCAGTTCGCATCGACGCACATCCGGATGCCGGGACCGGCCAGGGCGCGGATCGCGCGGACGCGCTCGAGGTCCTCCACGGGATCCAGTCCGACCTTGACCTTGAGACATTGCACGCCCCACTGCAGGAACTTTTCCGCCAGCGCGACGGAAGTCGGCACGTCGAAAGCGCCGACCACCATCTTCATGGGGATCTCCTGGCGGACCTTGCCGCCCAGCAACTGGTAGAGCGGCATACCCGCGCGCTTCCCCGCCAGGTCCCACAGCGCCATCTCCACGGCCGCCTTGGTAAAGGGGTTCAGCTTGATGACTTCGTCCATGACCCCGCAGAGCCGGTGCACGTCCGCCGGGTCCTCGCCCTTGAGCGCGGGGTCCACCAGGTCCCGGACCGCGGCGGCGCAGGAGGCGGACGTTTCGCCGCTCCAGCGCGGCGCGACCGTGGCCTCCCCCAGCCCCGTCAGCCCTTCGTCCGTGTGGACCCGGAGGATGACATAGGGTGAGACGATGTGTTCGCCATGGGCGGTTTTCGTGGTCATGCCCTGCTTGAGGGGCACTTCGATGGGGAGGGCTTCGATGCGGGTGATCTTCATGTTCCGCTCCGTTTTCTGTTGTGCTACTCAGCCATGCTTACCGGAGCCAGTCGTCCCGGTGTTCGGCGACGAATGGGTCGTCGTTGAGATGGGGATAGGCCAGGTATACCCGGTTGATTTCCTCGTGCTGCCCGGGTGACAGGATCTCATCGGGATTGAGGCACCACGTGCCCTCGAGCAGGCCCTGCCTGCGCAGTACCTCGTGAATACCGGGGATGCACCCGGCAAAACCGTGGGCCGGATCGAAGAAGGCCGCGTTGCAGTCCGTGACCTCGATCGAGCGGGTCAGCAGGTGCCGGGGTACGGGTTCGCCGGACGAGGAAGCGTCCTGGCATTCCCGCAGCAACGCGACCGCACCCCGGGTCCAGACGGCCCAGTGTCCCAGCAATCCACCCTTGAACCTTACGGACCGGCTTCCGTCGCCGCACTGGAAAACGTGCTCGGTCAGGAGGTCCATCACGATGTTGTCGTCGTTGCCGGTGTAAAGCGTGATGTCCTCCCGCCTGCCGGATTCCGCCACGGCCCTCAGCACATCGAGCGTGTGGTACCGGTTGAATGCCGCGATCTTGATGGCCACCACCCCTTCCAGTTCGACGAACCGCCGCCAGAAACGGTAGGGAAGCACCAGTCCGCCGACCGCGGGCTGCAGGTAGAAGCCCATGACGGGAATGACGTCTGCCACGGCGCGGCAGTGCGCGATGAGCTCGTCGTCCGAAGCGCCGCTCATGGCGGTCAGGCTGAGCAGCCCGGCATGGTAGCCGAGGGACCGAGCCGCTTCCGCCTCGCCGGTCGCCTGGGCCGTCTGACCGCAGATCCCCGCGATCCGGATGAAATCAGCCGGCGCCTCCCGGTCCATGACCTCCGCGGCCAGGCCGAGTACCGGTTCGTAGAGGCCGTGGGCGGGGTCCCGGATCTCGAACTGGGTCGTATGGACGCCGACGGCGAGTCCACCGGCTCCGGCCGCGATGTAGTAACGGGTAAGGGCCCGCTGGCGCCGTTCATCCAGTCTCCGGTCCGCCGTTACGGCCAGCGGATGGGCCGGGATGACTGCGCCTTGCCGCAGGGCCGATCGGACCGGTGGGGGCATTGCGTCCTGCATGACTATTCTCCAGCGTGTGGCAGGCTTCGATCAGAAACGTCCGGAGCGCGACTCGTACCCGGTCGGTTTGTCCAGGCTGCGGCCACCGATGCGGATCCAGTGGGCGACCCAGTCCATGATCCTTTCCGGGGGAACCGCCGGCTCTCCCAGTCTATCAAACAGCCTGCGGGCATTGCCAAGCAGCGCCGTATCGCTTTCACGGCCTGTGAAATCCGGCGCCATTTCCAACCGGCGTCCGATTATTTCGGACATCGACCGGACGGAGAGGACATCCGGACCCGTAAGGTTCAGGATCGTGGCGGGACTGCTGCACGCGGGGAACAGACGGCCCAGGTAACTATTGGCGTCTCCCTGCCAGATCTGGTTCACATGGCCCATGGCCAGGTCGATCGGCACGCCGTCGTGGATCTTCCTGCCGAGGTCGTGGATGATGCCGTACCGCAGTTCCGTTGCGTAGAACAACCGGACGATCAATAGGGGCGTGCCCTGTTCCAGGCACAGGTGTTCTGCGATACGTTCCCCGCCCAGACGCGACTGGGCGTATTCGCCCACCGGTCCGATTTCGCCGTCCTCGTCCGCGCCGCCCTCCGCGACCCGAGTATAGGCATACACGTTGCCCGAACTCACGTAGATGACGCGGGATCCGGCGTACCTGCGCATGATCCGGCCCGGCAGCCAGGCGTTCATCGCCCAGGTCATCGGCGTGTTGCCCGCGGCGCCGAACTTGAACCCCGCGAGAAAGAGGACATTCGGCGCATCCGGCAGGCGGTCCAGGTCCTTTTCGTCGAGCAGGTCCGCCCGAACGATTTCGACGCCGGCTGCTTCAAGATAGGCGCCGACCGTTGCGTCACTGAACCGGGAGACGGCGATCACGCGCCGCGCGCCGGCCCGTACGAGGAGTTCCGCCAGGGTCGGTCCCATCTTCCCGCCGGCGCCCAGGATCACCACATCGCCTTCCAGTTCCGATACGGCCTCGACGACGGCCGGAGACGGAGCCGTCATCCGGTCGATCAGCATCTCCTCGCTCGTGATCAGATCAGCCATAGGCCGCCTTGTCGGGTGGCGCCGTAAAGTAAGCGGCCGGCGCGAAGTACCGGAACATGCCGAAACCCGAATCCCGGTCCGGTTCCGACCAGACCAGGTCGGTCTCGCAGTAGGACACGGAACCATGACCAGGCGGCGTCAGTTCGGGATGGGACAAAAAATCGGTCCGCGGCCAGATGCTCCTGTGGCGGAAGCACACGCCCCTAAGCAGGCTGTTTCCTATGAAGTTCCGCATGTGGGAAAACGTCTGCTGGAATCTCGTCCCGCTGCCCCATTCGACATAGGGGGCCAGTCCGCCGTCCAGTCCCTGGATCTCCGGGATGGATAGAGGTTTTCCACCGCGAAACAGGATCGCGTCGATGTTCGGGTCCACCATCACCCACTTCCGGTAGTCGTCGAACCAGACTTCGGCCACGAAATGGCCTTCATAGCTGTTCGGCGTACCCATCAGCGCCGAGCAGCGCGCCGGGATACCCAGCGCCTGGCAGGCACTGACGAAGGCCACCGCGTAGTGGACGCACATGGTGATGGAACTGTCGCCGTTGTGGCCTCGCCGGTTCACGCCCCAAGCGAGTATGGTCTCCGCGTCCCACGGCGCGTATGCCGTTCCACCACGGGATCCCGAATGTTCCCAGCTTGCCGAGAGCCACGCGGAAAGCGCCCGCACCCGGGTCAATCGATCTCCGCCGCTCACGATATGTCGGGGAATCCGGTCACGCATCGACTGTACCCTGGGGTGGCCGTGGGATTCCCAGGCCATGTCCGGAGGCGGGTCGTCCCGGCCTTCCTGCAACCGAATGCGGACGCAGTAGTCTCCCTGCACCGCGTTCAGGTAGCCCATGCGGTGCGAACGCCAGCTTTCGCCGCCGTCGTCGGTCAGCGCGCTGTTCGACGGAGCGCCGCCCGCCTCCAGCGCGAGCGACCATCCCGTCATCGCGCAGTCATCGGCCCACAGCTCCACCGTGTTGTCCCCTTCGCACAGGTCGCCGGACTTCACGGTACGTTCGTACCATCTGTAATGGAGATCCTCCCCGGCCTGGATGGCATCCTGCCCGGTCCCGTTGACGGACCAGTGCAGGGGGTTGTTGTCGGCACGATGGGGCCGGGCCAGCAGGTACAGGGTTGCATCGGATCCGGTGGCCGGCAGATTCAGGATGACGCGGACGCGCCGGAACCGCGTAAGTTCCTCGCACAGCGAAGGGATGACACGACCGGATTCGTTGTGGTAGAGTCTGCTCATTGACATACCAAGTAACAGCCTGCGGTATGTTGCGTCAAGATCGGACGGACGTTATATTGCGGCTTGTAATCAGCATACCCGGCTCGAAGCCCTGCTTCGGCCTGAGCAAAGAGCGCGGCCTCAGGAATCCCCGTCAGGAATCCCCTTATGAAGCGGGCAGTGATACTCGGTCGAAACCAGGGCGGCGTCGTGGAGGCCGACCTGCCGAAACCACGGGAAAACTGGGTCCTGATCAAGATCCACGCGGCGCCGCTCTGCAACGAGTTCAAGGGATTCGCGGCGGGCCGCAAGGAAGAATACCTGGGCCACGAGGCGTCCGGCGAGGTGGTCGAGGTCGCGCAGCCCTGCCGGGTCGAGGTGGGTGACCGGGTAGTGGTGATGCCCGGGTATCCCTGCGGCAGTTGCGCCCTGTGCCGGTCCGGGGACTACATCCACTGCGAAAACAACGTGGACTTCGAGGCATTCACCGGATCGGCCGAAGGCAGGGCGACCGTGGCGCAGTACCTGCTCAAACCGGACTGGCTGTTGACGCCCATTCCCGATGACATGTCCTATGTGCACGGGGCCATGGCCTGCTGCGGACTGGGACCAACCTACGGCGCCTTCGACCGCCTGCAGGTCCGGGGCGGCGAAACCGTACTGATCACCGGCATGGGACCGGTGGGCCTGGGCGGGGTGATCGGCGCGTCTCATCTCGGCGCCGAGGTCATCGCCGTGGAATCCCATCCCTACCGCAAGGCGAAGGCCGTGGAACTGGGCGCCGCGCACGTCATCGATCCAGGGGATGAGGAGGCGCTCGAGCGCATACGCGTCCTGACCGGCGGAATCGGCGTGGACCGGGCCGTGGACTGCTCGGGGTCGCCGGCGGCCCACAGGCTTTGCATCGACGCGCTTCGCAGGAGGGGGCGCCTTGCCTTCGTCGGCGAGAGCGGGGCGGACACGCGGCTGGTCGTGAGTCCCGATATGTTGCGGAAGGGCATCGATCTGAAGGGATCCTGGCACTACAACATGAAGGGCGCCCTCGACATCATGGACGTCATCGCCAAAAACCGGGAGAAGCTGGACCGCTTCATCACCCACCTCTATCCCATAGACGAGATCCAGCACGCATGGGAGACGCAGGTATCCGGCGAGTGCGCGAAAGTCGTCATCCAACTCTGGGTATCCACATGATCAAATGCGCGATTATCGGGGTCGGCGGCGGACGGGCCCGTGGGCTGGCCGAAGCCTATAGACACGTAACCCGGGGCCGGCTTGCCGCCGTTTCGACCCGCCGCCGGGACAAACTCGACGCCTTCGCAGCCGAATTCGGCGTGTCCGCGGGATACACCGACTACCGCGAGATGCTCGACCGGGAGAAACCCGACCTGGTCCACGTGAATACGCCGCCCTCGGTACGCCTGGAGATCTTCGAAGCAGCGGAGTCGGCGGGTGTTCCGGCCGTGCTGGTCGAAAAGCCCCTGGCCATTCAGGGCGAGGACTTTCTTGCGATCCGAGCCTTTGCACGGACCGCCCGGGTCAAGATCGCCGTCAACCACCAGTTGCACTTCCACCCGCGTCGCCGCCGGCTGCAGCAGCAGGTGCGCGACGGCGCGATCGGGAACCTGCGCTTCATCGAGGCCAGCGCGGGCATGAACCCGGCCTACCAGGGGACGCACGCGCTGCAGGCCGTCAGCGCTTTCAATCCGGGTGCGGCGCCGGTCTCCGTCTTCGGACAGGTATCGGGCGCGGACGGGCTGGCTGAAACCCCCAGGCACCACTACGCGCCGGACGCGTGCACCGGGATCATCGACTACGACAACGGCGTCAGCGCCCTGCTGCGCTGCGGCGCAGTCGCCCCCCGCGTCATTCCGGGCGGTTCCGTCAACGTCCACAAGCGGATCGCGGTGTACGGAGACCGGGGTTTCGTGCACTGGACCATGCACGGCTGGGAGTCCAGGATCGACGATGTCTACGAGCGCGGGGAACACGTCTATGCCGAGGAAGACATCCTGGGCCAGGCGGCGATGACCGGGGCCATGATCGACTGGCTTGAAGACGACACGGCCGTACACCCGTTGAACATCGACTCGGCGCTGAGCGACTTCGGCGTGATCCTGGGGATTTATGAAAGCGCGCTGAACCGGGAGGTCGTTGCACTGCCCTTCACGCCGTCGCCGGACCTGGTGGGGAAACTGCGCGCCACACTGGGCTAGCCGTCCACCCCGTCGTTCACCTGCATGTACATGAAGGGCGGGATGGTCAGGGCCACCACGTCGTTTCCGCCGGTGACTTCACGGGCCTGTCCCAGGGCGTGTTCCAGGTCGGGCGCCCAGGAAACCCCCAGCCTTTTGGCCGCGAAGTCGGTCTTCGGTCCGGCCAGGATCACCCGGGACAGGTATTTCAGCGGATAGGTCGCCCAGTACCAGACGGTAAAGGGGTGGAATCCGTGGTGGGCGAACCGGTTCCGATAGCAGTCGACCAGGTGCGGATCCCGGGCGAACTGCTCCTGGAACCCCGACTGCATCTCGAAGGGGTCCTGGGTCTCGGGCAGCACCTCGTTCCAGAACTTCTCGTAGGCGACGTGGTACTCGGGATGGAAGAACTCGAAGACCGGGTTCAGGATGATGACCACGCCGCCCGGCTTGACGAAGGGCTTGTTGTAGAACCAGTTGAAGACGTATCCGAGCACGTCGCTCAACACCAGCACCGGGTTGATCCGTGTGCCGACGGAGTAGGGACTCAGGTCGGGCAGGCCGAAGACCAGCGTATCGTGCTGATGGTCGGTGGTCACCAGCAGCTGGTCCTTCAGGGTCTGCAAGGTCGGTTCGTGGACGGCGTCTATGGAACCCGCGTTGATTTCAACGGGGAGGTAAGCGCTCTGGATGCCCTTGAAAACCCGGAAGCGCACCGATTCGGGAAGCATGCTCATGGATGCGGGCGTCGTGGCCTTCAGGACCTTCTCGAACAGGTTGCAACGCTCCGACGGTTTGCTTAAGTATCGCATCGTGGGGGGATAGGACGCGTTGTTCATGGCCGCCTCGAGGACCATGATGCGGGTGTGCTTCAGGATGACCCGGCTGATGCGCTCGATGGAGCCGTGCATGTCGGAACCCTCGGGCTGCATGACGTGGGGCTTCTCCGCGGTCATCTGCGGCGCGTGGTGCGGCGCGATGCTGTTGTAGGTGCCCAGGCCGACGGCCACGGACTTGTGTCCGCCGTTCAGGGGGATCTGGATGGAGTCCACGTAGATAACCAGGTCGCTCTCGATGACCTTGCGGCTGGTCTCCACCGGCTCGTCGTGGTCGGTGGTGCCCAGCACGACGATGTCGTCCAGGTCTTCGGCGTCGAAATTGACCAGTTGACGTGGATGGAAGGCCTTCATGATCCGCTTGCCCAGCATGGCGGCCATTTCGTGGGTTTTCATCTTGCGGTGCAGCGCGACCGCGCACATGAGCTCGATACGCTCCTGCTTCACACCGTAACTGTAGAGCATTTCCAGCAGGGTCTCGATGGCGAGCTGGCGGATGTCGGGCGGCGCGGTAGCCGGAAAGGGCTGGCAGTTGTCGTCGAAGGCGATCAGGACCCGGCTGTTCGCGTCGACGAGTTCTTCGAGCGGCGGCATGTCCAGGGGGGATTCAAAGGCCGCCCTCACCCGGTCCGGAATCTCTTTGTTAGGAATGCCCGGCAGCGGCGGCGGCGGAAAGAACACGGACGCCTCATCAGGCAGTTCCGCGTGGACGATATTGTTGCCGGAATAGGTAAGGTATTTCATCGCGCACTCCGCGTTTCGGGAACATCCTGTATCCGCAGGGGATCAGGAAGGAAAGTCCTGCGGCCTTCTGCCCGGCCAGTTGATGTCGGTTGGTCCATGGTCGGTTCATTGTCGGCCCGGTTCATTCATTATAGACGGGGAAATCCGAGGTATCAACGATTAATCGCGCGTTCGATTCGAACGCATACGCCGTGACCGGTACCGGTTTTCGGCCCACATCCAAAGACACCCTGGAGTACAAAATGACGCTATTCGACCGCAACCTGTCCCGCAGGAGATTCATGAAAACCGGAATGGCCGCGACGGCCGCGGGAGGCCTTGCCGGACTGCGCAGCGCCCACGCCGCCGAGGACGTCCACGCCACCCAGGCAGACCAGTCAGACCAGGCTGACCAGGTGAACCGCGACCCGGTCGGCGGTGAAAACCCCTACCAAACCCTCCGGAACACGCCCACGCCCCTCATCATGGACGCGCTGACCCGGCTCGGTTTCGACCGCACCCGCCTGGCCATGTCCCGCGCCGTGCGCCCGATGTTCCCGGTAAGGGGCACCATAGCCGGTCCGGCGGTGACGACGAAATACGAAGAAAGTGACACTCCGACTACGAGGGACGATATCCGGACCCATGTTTTCCGTCCGGTCGATGAGGCCGGGCCCGGGTCGATCTGGGTCACGGCCAGCGGCACCACGGAAATCCTCAGCATGTTCGGCGATGTGATCGTGCTCTCCTGCAGGCAGCAGGGCCTGGCCGGGCTGGTGACCGACGGCGGCTGCCGGGACATCGAGGGGATGGAAGAAGTCGGACTGCCCGTCTACGCCGCGGGCACTTGTCTATATGGTCCCGGTTCGGTCATTCGCCCGGTGGCCGCCAACGTGCCCGTGACCTGCGGCGGGATCGAAATCTCGCCCGGCGACGTGGTCGCCGCCGACGTGAACGGCGTCATGGCCTTCCCGGCCGAGGCGTTGACGGAAGTTACTCAGAGAATAGGCGAGCTTGGTGAGAAGGAAACCCGTTCGCGCCGGGCCATCGAAGAAGGCCTGCCGCTGGAGACGGCCTACGAGTTCTAGGCGACAGGCTCGCCGTCCGGAATGCATGGCCCTGGTCGCGCATTCCGGAACTTGATGCCCCGGTCACGTCAGACGTAGCGCCGGTCATATCCCGGTGGACTTCCTTTGTACGTCCTGGTTATATTGCTCATCGATGTTCGGCTCGTTCATGCGGATCGATCCGTAACAGCGCTATGGTTCACTGGGCGTGCCCGAAGCGTACCTCCACCGGAGTAAACACTTGAGGAAATCTCGAGGGATCGGCTTCATACTTTGCGTTGTCGTCGTTGCGGCAGCTACGGGCTCCGCCCGGGCCCAGGGTGCGGAATTCGCCTTCCATGGCGGTCAGGCCGTCGAGAAATACGAGCGCGGCGGGGGCGGCAGCCTGGTCGTCAACCTGCCGACCGGCATACGGACCGTTCACGTCGGGGCGCGGGCGACCTATCATGTCGCTAAAACGGACGATGAGGGCGAGAAATCCCTGCTCTTGTACGGGGTGGACGCGGGCGTGACGCTGGTATCGTCTCCCATTCTGGTGCGCGCGATGCTCGGCGTGGGAAGGGCACAGGACTCGGAGCAGACGGTGATCCGGGACGACGATACCCGGACGGCCACCACGACGACGACGAATACCTACTACGCGCAGCCGGGTGTGTTGATCGGGGCGTCCCTCGGCCCCGCGTTCGTGGGGATAGAGGGCAGATACATCAACCTGGAAAAGGGTGTGAGTACGGCGGCGGTCTACGCCATGGTCGGCTTCAAGGTAGGCCGGTGATTCCGGAGTTGTTTATGACGATACTAGAAGCGTGCCAGAACGAAATCGACACGTTGCACCGGTGTTTCGAAGACTGGTTCAACGGCCGCGTCCCCAGGACCGAGGAGGCCTTTGATCGAATCGATACCGCCCTCGGCGAGGCCTTCGTGATCGTCATGCCGCAGGGCAGTAAACTGGAACGTGCGCCGCTGCTGAAAGGCCTCTATGACGCCCACGCCGGCCGGCAGGGTATCCGCATATGGATCGAGAACGTACGAGTACTGGAGGAAGACCAGGCACTTGTCGTCGCGGAATACGAGGAATGGCAGACGGAGGACGGGGAGAAGACTTCGCGGCACAGCACCGCGGTCTTCCGCCGCAATGAAGAGAAGCCGAACGGCCTGGAGTGGCTTCGCGTGCACGAAACCTGGTTCGACCGCTGCCCTGCCTGACTTTCGCCCTGTATGACTTTCGGCCTGCCTGACTTACCTGGAGTATCCGCGACTGGTAAGCGTCGTTTCGCTTTCGTTTTCAGAATCGCGTGGATTCGAACGCCCCGTAGGGCGGTGCTACGTCGAATTCGCGTGCGATATCTTCCAGTTTCCTGCGGTGGTCGTCGCTCAGCTGCACGCCCTTCTCCTCGTTCTCCCTCTCCCACCGCCACTCCATGCCGCCGGGCAGCTCCGCGTGGGGCATACCCGGGAACGGCCTCATATTTCTCGCCTTCGAAACGAAGTCGTCAAGGCTCTGCTCGAACTCGTCTAGATCCATGAAATGATCGATCTTCATGGCCAGCAGGAAGGCGCCCTGGTTGGATTCCCATTTTGTGCGTGGCGGTTGGAATTCGGGTCTCCATATGCCGGCCAGGATGCCGCTGAGGGCCTGCAGGGCGACCGCGAGGCCCAGGCTCTTGGCGAACAGGGCAAAGTGTTCCTGGAACAGTTCGTCCTTGTATCTCATGAATACCGCGGCCATGTCGAGCACCAGGGGAGGCTGGTTCCGCGTGGGGAAGGCCAGGCTCATGGGCGAGCCGCCGCTTGCGGACATGATCACGTTTTCGGGATCGAGGGCAATGCGGTGGGTGGACACCGCCCATCCCACGCACCCGTGCTCGAGGGCCATGCGGGAGTAGTTTCCGGCCGCGCCGAAGTGGTAGTGGTTGCGCGTCGTCGCCGCGCCGAGACCATGGGCCAGGGCCTTTTCTATGGCGCGCTCCATGCCCAGGTGAGACGGGCCGTACCCCATGCCCCCGTCCCCGTCCAGCACCAGGACGGTCTCCGACTCGCGAACCGTTTTCACGTCGGGACGCGGGTTCACTTCGCCGTCGCGGAGCTTCGGCAGGTATCCGAGCGCCTGGTGCGTGCCGTGACTGTACACGCAGCGCTTGTCGGCCGTGGCGAGGATCCTGCCCATCAGTCCCGCTTCATCGGCGCCCATGCCGGCCGCGACGAAAAGCTCCTTAATGAACGCCGAATGGGTTTCGTACGGAACCCTGATACCATGGTCCGGCGGGGTATTGCGCATGGGAATGGAGGACATCCTTCGTACCGCCTTTCTGTTGCGTTGAGGCCTGCCGGACCGCCGCCACGAAATGCGCGCAGGGGCCGTGCCGGCCGTTCCGGTCGCGCTACTCCGTCACCGCCGCGCCCGCATGGGCCGGACCGCGGAAGATCGCATTCATGAACAGGATGTTCAGGCCGTCCATGTAGGCCCTGAAGTTCGGGTCGGCCGTGAACCCGATGGCCAGCCCGCGGCCGTGGCGTTCTTCCATGAGCAGGGGCTTGTAGGCCAACTGCGCCGTACTTCCCTCCCAGGCGAAACCGCTGGCGAGGACTTCATCGGGACCCAGGAACACCGCCACGTTGTTGCCCGCGTCGAGCTTGAGCGGGGTAAAGATCGAGCTGCCGCTGACCAGGGCGTTTACGGTGCGGTCCCTGCCTGCCGCCAGCCAGTGGTCCGGATCGAGCCCGGCCTTGAGGAGCACGCCCTGCGTGGCCGGCGGCGCGGAATCTTCGGGATTCAATGACTGAAGGTATTCATCTTCCGTCTCGAAAATGCGTCCGGCAGCGATTCCGTCACCGGAATCGTCATTGCCACCGTCGCTGTCGTCTTCGGCTTCGTCCTCCCTGGTCGTCGTAAGCAGGCCGGTCGATTCCGATGCCAGGAAAGCCGTGGCACCGGCCCCCAGTCCGACCACCGTGCCGCCGGTGCGCACCCAGTCCCTGATTCGACGGGTTCCCCGATCACCGAGCACAGCGCCGTAGGTGCCGCCGAATCCGGGATCCGGCAGCAGCAGCACGTCGAAGTCTCTCAGGTCGGCCGTGGCGAGCTGGCGCGTCCGGATGACCGTTACCGGGTACCCGATCTGGCGTTCTACGACGAAGCGGGCGGCGCCCGCGTTGTAGGCGCGGGTCGGGCGGTCCCACGCGAGGGCGATCCGCGGCTTGCGCATGAAGACCACGTTATTGCTGCCGAAGTTGGGTCCTTCATCGACCCAGCCGGTGTCCGTCGCGATGACCTCCGCACCCGAGGATGCGGCGATACGCGACAGGGTCTCGTGCAGGTGATCCGGGTTGTCCTTGACCTTGAAGATCAACGTGCCGGACGGATAGCGCCGGTCGCCCTGCACGAAGGCCAGGTCGGTGCTGAAAATCCGGAGTCCGGCCCGGTGCGAAGCGGCCAGCAGGCGTCCGGCGGCCTGCGTGCCCCAGGGCACCAGGTAGGCGACTTCCGCCCGGCCTCCCTGGATCGAACCCGGTGGGATCATGTCAGGATCGACCAGGGCAAGGTCGCCGTCGACCGCCCTGTCCACGGCAACAGTCTCCACGTTGTACATCAGCGGGAACGACCACGCGGTCACGTCGTAGATCTGGTCGCCCATGGCCTTGCTCCTGCGACGCTCCTGCTCCTCGATGAAGTCGTCATCCATGGGTACGTGCTTGTCCATGAGCGTGCGTATCAGGCGCTTGGCCGGCTGGGCGAGGGAAATGACGTAACTGCCCGCGGGATAGGTCTCGCCGCCGGACCGGAAGTCCGATCCGGCCTGCTGTACCTCCGCGCCGTGATAGGTCATGAGCCAGGCGAGCTTGTCCACGCTCGAGGTGTTGCCGTCCGGCCTGCGCGGAAGGATGTAGGCCCTGATGTCCTCGCTGCGGCCTTCCTCGATCGCGGACAACCGGTAGGCGTAGAAGTCCGCCAGGAGCTTTTCCCGGTGGATCGCCGCCGTCTCGCTGGTGGCGATGGATGCCACGAAGTGGTGTCGGACCGTGTCCCTGAAGTGCATCGACGACGCGTCGCTTCTCCGCACGACGAGTCCCCGGGCCGATGCCTGCTCGTAGGTCATGGCCACGCTGCCGTAGTAGGACGGCCAACTGGCGCCGTAACCGGGATAGAAGGCGTCGAAGATCTCCCGGGTAAAGTACGAGAACCCGTAATGATCGAACCATTTCGCGTTGTTCCTGCCGAAGAGCTGGAGATTCTCCCTTTGATCTCTGGCCAGGTGCGGGTTGTAAGGTATCGCCTCCGGCGCGAAGTAGTAGGTGGTATTGGAACCCATTTCGTGGAGGTCGACGAATACAGGCGGGAAGTAGTCCTGCAGGACCTTCACCCTGCCCAGGGTCTCGGGGTGGTTCAGCGATATCCAGTCGCGGTTCAGGTCGAAGTAGTAGTGGTTGGTACGCCCCCCGGGCCACGGTTCGTTGTGCTCGGCCGCGAGCGGACTGGCGTTCGGTTCCAGGCCTTCGGCGATTTCGAAATTATGGACGAACCGGTCCCGTCCGTCCGGGTTCTGGACCGGGTCGATCATCACGATCGTCTCTTCGAGGATACGGTCCACCACCGGGTCGTTGCGGGCCGCCAGCAGGTGGTAGGCCGTGAGCAGCGCCGCGTCTCCCGGGGAAATCTCGTTGCCGTGGACCGCGTAGCTCAGGTTGACGATAACCGGCAGCGAAGCGATCAGGCTGTCGGCGCTCGCCCGGGGCGTTATTCTCGGGTCGGCCAGCCGTTTCATGCCCGCGCTGACCTCCGCCAGCGCGCCGATCCGTTCCGGCGACCCCACGAAAGCATACACCAGCTTCCGCCCTTCCCAGGACCGGGCATACTCGAGTATGCGCACCTGACCGGGCAGGGCCGACTCGAGCGCTTCCAGGTATTTCATCAGTCCCGCGTGAGGAGTGATCCGGTCCCCGATCCGGTAGCCCAGGATCTCCTCCGCGGTGGGCACCGAAGGATCGTACTCGGTGCCGGCCCAGTATTCGAAGTCCTGTGCGCCTGCTGCGCGGGGGATCATCCCGGCGAGAAGCACCAGGCATAAAAACGGCAGGACGGTGAACCTGTTCATCGTTAAACCTCCTCACACACGGTCTGGGCGATTCGTTCAGGAAACTTCTTTTGATCAGGAAACGCTATTCGAATAGATAAGCGGGTTTTGTGTATCGTCATCCAGCGGGTCGCCGATTTCGATCGTATCCAGGATCCGGTTCGGCAGTACGTTGGGGATGCCGTTGAACGTGCTGTGGTCGGGCATGTAGGCGCAGGTGAAGGCGCGTCGCGGAAAGGGCGTCATGTTCGCGTTGGCGGCGTGCACGATCAGCCCGTTGTGGAAGGAACATCCGCCCGCCGGCATGACGACGGGCACGGGGTCCATCCGGCCGAGGTCGGGGTAGGCGTCGAACATGGCCCCCACCTGATTCCCCGCCGCGGGAAAGTCGTCGCGCCGCTGCTTGTGTGAACCGGGCATGAAGAACATGCAGCCATTCTGGACGGTGACTTCATCCAGGGCGACCCAGATGGTGATGGCGTGTTCCGACGCGAAGGACCACTTGGTATTGTCCTGGTGCCAAGTGGTGGGATTGGCCCAGGGCAGCTTGGTCAGGACCTGGTCGTGCCAGATCCGGATGCCGTCGACCCCCTCCAGGTCGGCCGCCATCTTGCCCAGCCGGCCGTCCAGCATCAGCGCGCGGACGCCTTCGTGATCCATCCACAGGTTGATCCGCTGCCGGAATACGGATTCGTCGTCCGCCGTTACCTTCCTCGCCAGGTGGTAGGACCCTTCGGGCAGCCTGTTCCGCTCCCGCAGCGAGACCGCCTCGTCCACCGCGGAACGCCAGGTCTCCAGTTCTGATCCGGTCAGAAAGTCTTCTATGATGAGAAAGCCGTTTTCCCGGTAGGAGGCAATCTGTTCGCTCTTCAATAGATGGTTCATTTCATGTGTTCCGTCATGCGGGCCAGACCCGGGGAAACTGGTCGCAGGCCATGGGTTCTCCCGGGGTACGCCCTCCGGTTTCCGTGGGGGAAATCTCCCAGGGCCGCGTCGCGAAACGTGCGTCGTCTCCGAGCCAGCGGGTGGCCAGGACCCGGCGCGCATCGGTGAGGGACTGGTTGCCGGCCGCGCCGTGCAGCGTACACATGTGGAATGCGATGACGTCACCGGGTTCCATGTCCCACGCCAGGATCTCGTAGTCTTCCGGGTGTTCGTCGATGGGCGGCACGTCCTCGAAGGGTCGGTCTTCGAGCATGGGTTTCGCCGAGGCGTCCTCGATGGCGTAATTGCCCTCGCTGGCGAACTTGCGGGGTACGAACCACCGGCCCCAGTCGTGGGAACCCCGGACGTACTGTACGCAGGACGCTTTCGAAACCGGGTCCAGCGGCATCCAAAGGGATACGTTTTTTCGGCCGTTTACGGGGTAATATGGCTGGTCGTGGTGCCAGGGCGTTCGCTTGAGCGTGCCGGGCCACTTGACCAGCAGGTGCTCGTGATAGAAAACGGAACTCCGCGATTCCATGAGCCGCGCCGTCATGGCCCCCGCGGGCGACGCATACACGAAATCGCGGTACTCGGGAATCCGCTGCCAGTTGCAGTAGTCGTCGAAGAAACCGCCCTGGTCCGCCTCGCCCGCCTTCAGGGTGCCCGCGTAATCGCTGGGCTCGGCCAGGTTCCGCGACACGCCGGCTTCCACGACGGACACCCAGTGCGGATCGAAGGCCCGCCGTATGCATACTGCGCCGTCTTCCCGGTACCGCCGTACGACTTCTTCGGTTACGATCCCTTCGCCGTTCAAGTCCCGCGCGCTCCTTCTGGTCCGCCTGGTCCGCCTGGTCGGCCTGGTCCGCCTGGTCGGCCTGGTCCGTCTGGTCGGCCCGAACGACCTTAACCAGTGCCGGGCGACTTCAGTGCCGGCGGCTTCAGTGCCGGGCGATGTACATCCTGGTGTGCATGACGCCGATCCACGAGAACATCGCGTATCCGAACTTGTTGATTTCGAGCCCTTTCAAGTAGGGTTTCCGCAGATCCACCGTCAGATTGTGGTACAGGAACGCGCCGCCCACGTCGTCCACGAGCAGGCGCTCCGCTTCACGGTACATGCCCATGCGTGTGTCGTGATCCATTTCGGCCGCCGCCGCGTCGATCAGCCGGTCGAAGTCGTCGTTGCGCCAGTCCTGCCGCCCGAATCCCCGCGGCTGCGAACGCCACACCATGCCGAGCAGGTTGTTCGGATCGGGATAGTCCGCGTTGAACCCTCCCAGGCCCATGGGTATGTTCCACTCGTACATATTGTCCCGGTATACCTTGTCTTCCGATCCCCGCATGCGTAGCCGCAGGCCCAGGACATTGGCCAGCATCGCCTGTACGGCCTGCGCGGTATAGCTGATCTGGGGGTTGGTCTTGCCAATCCAGAAATCGATGGTCGGAAACCCCTTGCCGCCCGGATATCCCGCTTCGGCCATCAGGGCCCTGGCGCGGTCCGGATCGTAAGCCTGGACGGACTGAATGGACGCGTCTGCGCTTCCGGGAAACTTGGGCGGGAGCATGGAGTACGCGGGTACGCCCGTATTGCGCAGGACGACGCTGCACAAAGCCTCGCGGTCGATAGACTGGCTGATCGCGCGCCGCACGCGGACATCGTCGAAGGGTGGTTCGCGGGTCTTGAAGAACAGGTACCAGGTTTCCGGAAAGGCATAATACGCGAGTTCGTTTTTCAACGTCGGATGGTTTTCGATAAAGGGCAGGTCGGTCAGCATGACCCTGAGATAGTCGATCTCGTCGTTCTCGTACGGCGGGGTGCCCGGGTGTCCCGTGGTAAAAACCTGGACGATCTTTTCGAGGTACCCCTTGTGGGGACCGGTATAGTAGGGATTGAGGGCCAGCGTGGCCTGCCTGCCCTTCTGCCATTCGGCGAGGGTGTAGCTCGCGTTGGCTACCAGGTTCCCCGCCTCGCTCCATCTAATCCCGTGTTTCTCGACCTGCCACCGGGGTACCGGTCCAGACCCGGTGAAGGCGACGATGAAGGGCAGGTAGGGACAGGGCTTTTCCGTTTCGATCTCCAGCGTGAAGTCGTCCAGGGCCCGCACGCCTACGGTCGACGGGTCGGTCACGCTGCCCTGGTTGAACGGGCGGGCGCCTTTGATTTCGTAGTAGAAGAAAGCGTAGGGACTCGCCACGGCCGGATCGAGGAACCGTTTGTAGGTGTATTCGAAGTCGTGCGCCGTGACCGTGCGGCCATCGCTCCACTTTCCGTCGGGACGGAGTTTGAACGTCCAGCGCAGCCCGTCCGCCGACTGTTCCCACGACGATGCCGCGGCCCCGACCAGCTCCAGGTTCTTGTCGAGCATGACCAGGCGTTCGAACAGGGTCAGCGCCCCCTGGCCTTCGTATATGTTGATACTGACATCGAAGGTCAGCGGCTCGACCAGCGTGTAGCGGAACACCTGCTGGTCCAGGGGCGCCGCGTCCGGCGGCATCTCCTTGCCGACGGAGTTGACCACGGGGACGGCGCCGGTCAAAACGGCGGCCGGCAGGAAGCAGCAGCATAACCCGGCAACGATTGCCGCGACGGTGACGCGTCGTCGCCGTGCGGACGTGGCGACGAGACGACCCCGTGCGGACGAGGCCGCATCGCGTGTGCTTCCGACCGCGACGCGCGCGCCTGCGGCGGGCCGGACCGATCGTGTCCCCTTCTTCATACCTGTTCCTGTGGCTGTCGTGTGCGTGATGGAATCGGCGCGGAACGCGGGATTCCGGCAGACTAAAGACTATACATTACGGAGGAAGGCGTGTCAACAGCAGGCTACGGTGGCCGATCCATCCGGGTGATCTTGCATCCGGACGGACGGTTCACGGGCATTCCAGCCGGACATATTTCGACAGGGTCCGGGCGACGGACACCGCCAGGACGAGCTTGACCAGACCGAAGGGGAGGAAGGGAATCAGTCCGACGGCCAGCGTGGCGGGCCAGGTGGTCTCCACGCCCGCGTAAAAGTTGAAGTAGGCGTACAGATACAAAAGTCCGCAAGCGAAGATGGCGACATGACCGAGCAGCATGCCGGCGGCGAGATGGGAGATGCTGCTCCGACTGAAACGGTCCAGGTAACTTCCGGTCAGGTAGGCGCAAAGGACGAACCCCACGAGGTAGCCGAAGGTGGGCGAGATCACGACCCCGGGACCGCTCATGCCGCCGGCGAATACCGGGATGCCGGCCAGACCGAGGCATACGTAGACGATCTGGCTGCCGGCGCCCCAGCGGCCGCCGAGTACGGCGCCGGAAAGCAGGACGAAGAAGGTCTGCATCGTGATGGGCACGGGGCCGATCGGTATGTTGATAAAGGCACTCACTGCCGTCAGCGCCGCCATCAGGGAGGCCGTGGCCAATCGCACGTTTCTGGACAAAATGACCCTTCCTGTCGACCCGGTCGAAACGGATTACGCCCTTACGCAAGCAGAGATTGCTTTGCCTTGCCACCTTACGCAGGTTCATATACATTGGCGGGCGGTCAAGTCAACGACGTTTTCCAATGGAAAAGGAGTGGCACGATGAAAGTGGGGGTTCGCACTACGGGCCGATTGAACGCCATGCCCTTCGAAGCGGTGTGCGCGTGGATGGCCGAGAAGGGGTTCGATACGATCGACGTCTCCCGGATCGACGGCGACATGGTCCGGACCGCCGAAGCGCACGGCGTGGCCATCGGCCAGGTGGACCTCGTCGCGGGCACGGAACTGCTGAGCGATGACGCCGGTCAGCGGACACAGGCGCTGGACGTCTCAAGGGATTCCATTCAGCGTGCGGTCGACCACGGTGTTACCAATATGTTTTACGTGGCCCAGGCGCCCGAGGACCCCGCCCAGGGCCGCGAGGCGACCTTCCGGCAGTGGCAGCGCACGATGCCCGACATCGTGGACTTCGCCGAGTCCCACGGGGCGACCATCGCCCTTGAAGGCTGGCCCGGGGGGTCGACCCATCACGAGCGGATCGGCGCCACGCCCGAGATGCTTCGGGCCATGTTCGAGGCCTGCCCGTCGCCCGCCTTCGGCATCAACTACGATCCCTCGCACCTGATCCGGCTGGGCGTCGATCCGATGCGCTTCCTGAATGAGTTCGGCCACCGCGCCCACCACGTGCACGCCAAGGACACCGTGTTCGACGAGGAAGCGCTCTACCTGTACGGCAGGATCAGACCCTCCTTTGATTCGCAGGTCGCCTTCGGCGAAGGCTACTGGCGTTACTGCATCCCCGGCGAGGGCCTGGCCGACTGGGCGCTCATCGTGAAACGGCTCGAGGACTTCGGCTACGACGGCATTCTGAGCATCGAGCACGAGGACGGGCGGTACTATGGTTCGTGGGAACTCGAAGAAGAAGGCTTCGTCCGGGCAAGAGCGCACCTGAAACGGTACATGGTGTAGGGCCGCCTGGGCCGCCTGGGCCGCGCCCTTCAGCCGGACACTTCGTCCAGCACCTTCTCGACGTGGCCGTCCACTTTGACATTGCGGAAGATCCTGGAGATCCGGCCGTCCCCGTCGATGACGAAGGTCGACCGTTCGATGCCCATGTACTTCCGGCCGTAATTCGTCTTTTCCTTGTACACGCCGTACGCCGTGGATACGGAGGTGTCCGGGTCGCTCAACAGCGGGAAGGGCAGGTCGTACTTCGCCGCGAACTTCTCGTGGGAAGGAATATCGTCGCAGCTGACGCCGTAGACCTGCACATCCTGGCCCTGAAATGTCGCGTAGTGGTCCCTGAAGGCGCAGGATTCCCGGGTGCAGCCGGGGGTGTCGTCCTTCGGATAGAAATACAGCACCACCGTCTTGCCCCTCAGGTCCTTGAGCGAAACGCTTCCGCCCTTGTCGGCTTCCATCGTGAATTCGGGTGCGGGATCGCCTGCCTGCAGCATAAAGGTTTCCTTTCAATTCAGGGTTTTACATACGCCCGGCGGTGAATCGCCCGGCCCTCCGCGGTATACTTCGTCTCGAAATTGGTCAGATCGCGGCCCAGTTCCCTGACCCGCTCAGGGATTACTTCCAGCGCGTCCAATCGGCCCGACGCTTCGAGCAGGTCCAGGATCTCCTCGTAGTATTCGACATAATCCGTGGCGAAATCAAGGGTCCCCCCTGCCGCCAGAGTGCGTACGATCTCTTCAATAAACCTGGGATTGAACAGTCGGCGTTTCCGGTGCCGTTTCTTCGGCCAGGGGTCGGGGAAGTAGACATGATAGGCCGAGACCGCGCCGTCGGGTATGAACCGCTCCACGAAGTATTCGGCGTCGTCCCGCAGCAGGCGGACATTGGCCAGTTCCCGCCGGACCACCCGTTCCTTCATGATGCGGAAATAACGCAGGGCCCGTTCTATGCCGATGTAATTGATATGCGGATAGGCCATGGCCGAATTAATGATGAAGCGTCCCTTGCCGCACCCGATTTCGACTTCCACCGGGCCGCTGTTTTCGAAAAACCGGTCCCACCGAACTTGGTCCTCGTTTTCGCGTATGCGGAATTCCACGTCCCTGGCGGCGGCCGCGGCTTGACGTGGTTCGGAGGGAATGGTCATTTATGCCTTAAAAAAACGAAAAGGTACGGGGGTGAACGACTGGACGCTCCACCGGGCAAATTAGAACACGGCAGGTGCCCTGTCAAGCCATACGCCATACCCAGAATTGGATTGATTTCGCGCCGGTCACTGGTTATCATTAGCAGCGATCTCGGACAGTTTCAACGCGGCTGATACTTCCTGCGCCTTCAGAGGGTGAACATGCTCGATTACCACATGCACGTGGAGAACTACTACCCCTTCGGCCGGACACCCGACACCCGGCCGGAAGGCACGGACCCGATGGAGACCATGCGCCTGTTTGCCTCCTCGGCGGCCGCCCGGGGCGTGCAGGAAATCACCATCACGGAGCATGTGTACCATTTCGTGCAGGCGAAGGACATCGTGGACAGGCCCTGGTCCGACGAGAAGTGTTTCTACGACATGGACGAGTACGTGGACCTGCTCCAGTCCGCGCGCCGGGAGGGACTGCCCATCAAGACCGGCATCGAGATGGACTACATCGAGGGCAAGGAACCGGTTATCGAACGGATCGTCGAGGGGTATCCCTGGGATTTCGTACTGGGATCGGTGCACTGGATCGGAGACTGGGGTTTCGACCTGGCGTCCATGGCGGACGAGTGGGACCGAAGGTCGGTGGACCAGGCCTACCGGGACTACTTTCGCCTGCTGGGACAGGCCGTGCAGACCGGATGTTTCGATTCCATGTCCCATCCCGATCTCATCAAGGTGATGGGACACATGCCGGTAGGCGACGTTTCGGACCTGTACGAGACCTTTGCGGAGCAGGTGAGCGGGCAGGAGGGTCTCTGCGTGGAGATCAGCTCGGCGGGCATACGAAAACCCGTGGGCCGCATATACCCGGAACGCCCCCTGCTGGAGGCGTGCGCCCGTCGCGGAATCTCCATCACGACGGCATCCGACGCCCACGTCGTGGAGGACATCGGCCGGGATTTCGACCAGGTGAGGTCCCTTGCAGGCACTTGCGGATATGGCGAGGCCATGTCTTTCGACCGCCGGCGCGCGACGCCGGTACCCATTGAACAGACTTAAATAACGGGAAGGAAACGGACAATTATGGCCATGGCCGTCGTCGAACCGCGCATCCGCGGGTTTATCTGTACCACGGCGCATCCGGCCGGGTGCGCTTCGAACGTCAACGCCCAGATACAGGTCGCCCGTGCTGCTCAGCCCGATCAGGCGGACCAGGCGGACCAAGCGGGCCAGGCAGATCAAGCGGGCCAGAAGAACGGGGCCGGACCGCCCCGCGTACTGGTGATCGGCGCTTCGACGGGATACGGCCTGGCGGCGCGCATCGCGGCGGGCGCGATGTACGGCGCCGGCACGGTGGGCGTTTTTTTCGAACGCGAAAGCAGAGGAACCCGATGCGGTACGCCGGGATTCTATAACACCGCGGCTTACCACAGGTACGCGACGGAGAGCGGACTGGTCTCGGCCAATGTCAATGGCGATGCCTACTCCCACGAGATCAAGCAAAAAACCATGGAACTCGTCGCGTCCCGGCTGGGCCAGGTGGATCTGGTCATCTACAGCCTGGCCTCTCCGAAGCGCACGGATCCGGACACGGGCGAGACCTACCAGTCCGTACTCAGTCCCATCGGGGAGACTTACGTGGGAAAGACTATCGATCTGAACCGCGAGGTCATCAACGAGGTCACCGTGGAACCGGCGTCGGAGGACGGCATCCGCGGAACGGTGGGCGTCATGGGCGGCGGCGACCTGCGGCTGTGGAGCGAGGCGCTGCTGGACGCCGGCTTGCTGGCCGACGGCGCCCGGATCGTTCCGTTCTCGTACATCGGGCCCGCCCTGACCTTTCCCATTTACCGGAGCGGCACCATCGGCCGCGCGAAGGAACACCTGGAACAGACCGCGAAAGCGATCGACGGCCAGCTCCGGTCATCCGTAGGGGGAAGGGCCATGGTGTCGGTAAACAAGGCCGTGATTACCCAGGCTTCGGCCGCGATCCCGGTCGTCCCCCTGTACATCAGCCTGCTGTACCGTATAATGCGGGAACGCGGCCTGCACGAGGATCCGATCCACCAGATGGTACGGTTGTTCAACGACCATATCGGCCCGGGTTGTACGCCGGCGCTCGACGGGGAGGACCGCATCCGCCTCGACGACCTGGAACTGGGCGGTTCTGTCCAGCGGGAAATCGATTCGGTGTGGCCGGCGATTACGACGGACAACTTCCGTGCCCTGACCGACTACGATGCCTACAAGCGGGGTTTCCGGCAGCTGTTCGGTTTCGAAGTGGACGGCGTGGCGTACGACGAACCGGTCGAACTGGAAGCGGAGATATAGCGGCCAGCCTGGTTAGCCTGGCCAACCTGGTCAGCCTGGCCAGGCTGTCGGCTAGGTCGGCCTGGTCGGTCGGGGCGGTCGGAACGTCCAGGTTGGACCGGTCGGAGCCGGAAGCAGCGTGGGTTTCCGGGGGCGGATCTGCATGCGTCAGAAGGGTTCCTGCCCGATTCACTGGTCGCCTTCGCTGGCGACCGATCTGTACGAACTCACGATGGCGGCCGGCTATTTCGTGAACGGACGCCGGGACATCGCCACCTTCGAGCTGTTCGTCAGGGACCTGCCGGCACGCCGGTCCTGGCTCGTAGCGGCCGGGTTGCGGCAGGCCGTCGACTACCTGTCCGCGCTCAGGTTTTCTGCGGACGACGTCGCTCATCTGAAGACGTTGCCGCCGTTTCAACGCATTCCGGACGCGTTTTTCGATTTCCTGTCTACGTTCCGTTTTACGGGAGATCTCTGGGCCGTACCCGAAGGGACCGTGGTTTTCGCCGGCGAGCCGCTCATTCGGATTAAGGCGCCGATCATCGAAGCCCAGATCGTCGAGACTTTCCTGCTGGCCACGGTAAACCACCAGACCCTCGTGGCCACGAAGGCGGCGCGTATCGTCGAAGCCGCGGCGGGCAGGGGCGTGGTGGAATTCGGCAGCCGCAGGGCCCACGGTCCCGAGGCGGGACTGATGGCGGCCCGTGCCGCGGTCATCGGGGGGTGCGTCGGGACGTCCAACGTGGAGGCGGGACGGCAATTCGGCATCACCGTCTTCGGGACCGCCGCCCACTCCTGGATCATGACTTTCGAAAGCGAGTTGGAGGCCTTCCGTGCCTATCATCGCGTTTTCCCGGAGAGCACCACGCTGTTGCTGGACACCTTTGACCCCGTCGAGGCAGCCAGGCTGGCGACCAGGATAGGTCCGTCCCTTAAGGGGGTGCGGCTCGACAGCGGCGACCTGGCCGGGCACGCGATGCGGATTCGCGGCATCCTGGACGAGGCCGGTATGACGGAAACGAAAATCATGCTCAGCGGGGACCTGAACGAATTACGTATCGCTGCACTGGTTGAAAACGGCGTGCCCGTGGATCTCTTCGGCGTCGGCAACGAACTGGTGAACTCACCGGACGCACCGTCCCTGAGCGGCGTTTACAAGCTGTGCGCGTTGGAATCGCCAGGCGGTACGCGGCCGGTTTTCAAGCTGAGCGAGGGGAAGCAGACGCGGCCCTATGCCAAGCAGGTATGGCGGCGGCGCAACAGGCACGGGGAGTTCGTGGAGGACCGGGTGACCCGGGACGACGAACCGGCCGGATCCCCGGAGTGGGAACCCCTGCTCGGCCGTGTCCTTCGCAGCGGCCGCCTTGACGGACCGATGGCGGATCTGTCCGCGGCCGGCCGCAGGAGGTCGTCGCAACTGGGCAGCCTCCCCGCGCGCTACAAACGATGGGAAGATCCGGCGGCCTATCCCGTCCGGTTCAGCGCTCAACTTTCCGCAAACCGATAAGGAGGACCCGTGCGTTACAAACGAGTATTGGTCAAACTCAGCGGCGGTGCGCTCTCGGGTCAAAGTCCCTGGGGATTCGATCCTTCCGCCATTGAGTACATTGCCAGCGAGGTCATGAAGCTGCACGCCGCGGGGGTCGAAGTGGGTATCGTGGCGGGCGGAGGCAACATATTCAAGGGAGAACTGGGCCAGGACTGGGGCATCGAGCGGGCGGAGGCCGACAACATCGGCATGATCGCGACCGTGATCAACAGCATGATGCTCCGGGGCGCGCTGACCTCACGCGGTGCGGGAGACGTCCGGGTCATGACGGCCATCCCCATCAATACCGTGGCCGAACCCTACATCCGGCTTCGGGCCGTCCGGCACCTGGAGCACGGCTGCATCGTCCTTCTCGCCGCCGGCACCGGGAATCCGTACGTGACCACGGACTATCCTTCGGTACTGCGCGCCCTGGAACTTCGGTCCGAAGTCCTGCTTTCGGCCAAGAACGGCACCGACGGGATCTATACGAGCGATCCCCGGGAAAACCCGGACGCCCGCAGGTACAAGGTCATCAGCTACGATTCGGTCATCCAGCACAATCTCAAGGTCATGGACCAGACGGCCGTGCTGCTGGCCCGAGACAACCGGCTGCCGATACACGTATTCGACTTCAACTCGCCCGGCGCCATGGAACGGATCTGCCGTGGCGAGGATCTCGGCAGCCTCATCACCAGGGGGGCGGACCAGTTCGCCTGACCGTGGCCGTTTCGTCGACATGACGCCTTTCCATTTACGTGAAGCCAATCCATCAAAATGACGCCAATCCGTTGCCTCCGTCTTTCATTGTTGGTATGCGCCGTCCTGTGGTGCGACCGTCCCGCGGCACAGGACCGTCCTTCGGCACAGGGTCGCCCCGCGGTACAGGGCCGTCCTGCGGCGCAGGAGCCGCCCTTCGCGCTGGAGAACTTCTACAAGGGCGTATCCTGGGTGGGCGGCCGTTGGGAGATTCCGGAAGACGCCCTGCCCTCGGCGCGCGAACTTGGCATCGAATGGCTGGCGCTCACGCCCTTCGGATGGATGGAGAACCACACTACGCCGTCCGTGCGATTGAACCGCCGCGGACGTTTCTGGGGGGAGACCGACCAGGGTCTGCGGACGACGGCCAGGAAGGCCAGGGCGCTGGGATTCCGGTTGATGCTCAAGCCCCACCTCTGGCTGACCAGGCCCGTGGACGAAGGCTGGATCGGCGTGATCGATTTCACTACGGAGGCGGAGTGGCGCCAGTGGGAGGCGGATTACCGGACGTTTATCCTGCACTACGCCGAGTTGGCGCAGGCGGAGGACATGGAAATCCTCTGCATTGCCACGGAACTTTCGAATCCGGTGCGGTCCCGTCCACAATTCTGGAAGTCGCTCATCGCGGAAATCAGGACGGTCTACGACGGAAAGCTCACCTACGCGGCGAACTGGCACAGGGACTACGACGTGGTCGAGTTGTGGCCCCACCTCGACTACATCGGCGTCAACGCCTATTTCCCCCTGACCGACCGGCATGGGCCGAGCGTCACCGAAATCATGTCCGGGTGGGAACCCCATATCGAGAACATCGGCCGGCTGGCCGATACGCACGGAAAACCCGTACTTTTCACAGAAGTCGGTTACAAGAACTCACCCGGTTCGACCATCCGGCCCTGGGAATGGCCGCCGAGAAGGCGGAACCGGCGCGGGGAGACCAATCCGGATGTCCACCCGGTCGACCCGGACGAGCAGGTCAACGCCTACGAAGCCCTGTTCCGGTCCGTCGGTAGAGCGCCCTGGTTCCGGGGACTGTTCATCTGGAAATGGTACCCGGACGCAAGTCGCATCACCGAGGACAGGATTGAATTCAGTCCTCAGAACAAGGAAGCGGAACGGGTGCTGCGTCGATGGTACTCCGTCCCGTGATGATCGCATGACGACGGCAATCTGCGGCCAGCGCGCTGCGTGACGCCACGGAATTCAACAGGAACTGGATGACGACATGCCTAAGCACTTTCGCTACCGTTCGCTCGACGATCTGCAACAGGATATCGACCGCCTCGGACTGAACGAAGATATACCGCTGACCGAGGACCTCGAACCGCTCTGGCGTCCCATCCGGTTCGGGAACCGCACGATCGGCAACTCCATGGCCGTGCACCCCATGGAGGGATGTGACGGGCACCTGGACGGCTCGCCCGACGATCTGGTATTCCGCCGCTGGCGGCTCTTCGGCGAGGGCGGCGCCAAACTGATATGGGGCGAGGCCACGGCCGTGACGGAGGAGGCCCGGGCGAATACCCGCCAGCTCTGGCTTCATGATGGCAACGCCGCGTCTTTCGATGCGCTGCTCGCGCAGACCCGCGAGGCCCACCGGACCGTCCATGGCCGCGATGACGACCTGGTGATCGGGCTGCAGCTGACGCACTCCGGCCGTTACAGCTACCGGAAACCGCTGATCGCCTTCCACGACCCCGCCGCCGATCCGGTCACCCTAGTGGACAAGAAGCGCAAGATACCGGTTACCCCGGACTACCCGGTGCTGACGGACGCCGAACTCGGCCGGGTAGAGGATGCCCTCGTGGAAACCGCGGTCCTGGCCTGGAAACTGGGGTTCGACTTTGTAGACCTCAAGCAGTGCCATCGCTACCTGCTCTCCGAACTCCTGGCCGCGCGGCTCCGGGAAGGCGATTACGGCGGTAGTCTCGAGAACCGGACGCGGCTGGTCCGGAACGTGATCGGACGCATTCGCGAAGAAACGAAGGACGAACTTCCGCTGGCAACCCGGATGAACGTATACGACGGCATTCCGTACACCACCGACACGGAGACCGGCACGGGCACGCCCCGTACGCCGTACCCCGTACCTTACCGCTCCGGATTCGGCGTGGATGCGGACGATCCGCTGCGGGAGGACCTGTCGGAACCGGTCGCCGTGGCCGGCCTGCTCAAGGAAGCCGGGATCCGGATGATCAACGCCACCATGGGAAGTCCCTACTACAATCCCCACGTGGGCCGTCCGGCCGAGCGGTCGCCGGTGGACGGCTACGACGCCCCGGAACATCCCCTGTTCGGCGTTGCACGGCACTTCCGCGCGGCCGCCGCCCTATGCGCGGCGCATCCGGATCTCCACGTCGTGGGCACCGGGTACAGCTGGCTGCAGAAGTACATGGTAAACGCGGGCGCGGCGAATATCCGGGACGGCCGGGTGACCGTCATGGGATCCGGCAGAGGCGCGTTGGCCTATCCCGATTTCGCGAAGGACGTGGCCGAGCACGGCGAAATGATCCGCAAGAAGAGCTGTATCACGGTCAGTTACTGCACGGCCCTGATGCGCGGGAAGCACAACGAACTCGGCCAGTTCGCCGTCGGATGCGTGCCGAGGGACAAGATCTACGCGGACATATACAAGGAGATGCTGGATACAGCGCCTGAACCCTAGGGACGGCGAATCCGCGAATCTACCGGACCGCCCGGATCGCCAGCCCGTTACGCTGAGGGCGGCCGTTATCGGCCTCCTCCTGTCGGGTCTCATCGGACTCGGCACGCAGTACCTGGCCGATCGGGGCGGGTACGATTTCATGCTGTTCGCCCACCTGCCCTCCGGTTTCCTGATCCCCTTTCTGGCCCTCGTTCTGCTGCCCAACCTGATTTGCCGGGCCTGCTGCCCGGGCAAAGCGTTAACCCGTACCGAGCTCCTCACGGTCTTCGCCATGGGCTGGGCGGCGTCCATGATGCCCGACCTGGGGGTCACCCGCTACATGGTTTCCGCCATCGCGGCGCCCGCCTACTTCGCCTCGCCCGAAAACCGGTGGGACGAGCTCATCCTGCCCCACCTGCCCCACTGGGTCTACCTGAACGATTTCGAATCGGCCCGGCGATTCCACGAAGGCCTCCAGCCCGGCCAGCGGATCCCGTGGTCGGTCTGGGTGACGCCCGTTTTCTGGTGGCTCTGCCTGTTTGCCGCACTCCTGCTGATCGGCGCCTGTATCGTAGTGATCTTCCGCAGGCAGTGGATGGAGCATGAACGCCTTCGTTTCCCCCTGGCGGAAGCGGCCCTGCGGCTCATCGGGGAATCCGAAGAGGGCCGGGCTCAACCGCACCCCGGACGCGGCGGCAACCGGCTTTTTCTGGCCGGACTGCTCCTCACCTTCTCCGCCATGGCCTGGAACTGTGCGGCCTACTCGGGCGCGCTGCCCATGCTGCCCATTCATCCGGGCGCGATGGCCACCCTGGAAATCGCCCCCTACTTCCCGGGCATTCCCCTTTACCTGAACATCTACGCCCTTTGCTTCGCTTTCTTCGCACCCGCGGAGATCCTCTTCAGTCTCTGGTTCTTCCAGCTGTTCGGCGTACTTGAACAGGGACTGCTGAGCCGGATGGGCATGTTCTCCACGAGCGGCAGCGTGGTGCAGGGGGGACTGACCGGCATGCAGTACATGGGCGGCGTTATCGTCTTTGCGGCATGGCTGGTCTGGATCGCAAGGCGTCACCTGGCTTCGGTGTGGCGCGCTGCCTGGCGGCCCGTCCGTGACGACGGCGAGGCGCGGGAACTGTTCTCCTACCGGTGGTCGCTCATCGGCCTTGCGGGCGGTTCGGCCTTCGCGGTGCTGTGGCTGTACAGCGCCGGGCTCTCCATGGTGGTGGGCGTGCTCTTTCTGGCCGTCATGTTCACCTTCTACCTGGTACTCGCCCGGGTGGTGGCCGAATCGGGGCTGGTCATGGCCGAACTCACCGTGAAGCCCAATTACTTCACGGTCGGCCTGATCGGAACAGCCTCCCTGTCGATGCGGGACATCAACGTGATGGGCATGGCCAACGGTTTCGCGCGGAACTGGCGGACCTTCACCCTGGTCGGATTTTCGCACATCGCCTGGCTGAAAAGCCGGCTGGAAGGCCGCGGCCGCGGGTTGTTCGGCTGGATTTGCCTGGCCATCGCCGTCAGCGCCGTGCTCTCGGTCGTCTCCCTGGTCCATTCCGCCCATACGTTGGGCGCCAACAACCTGCATACCCAGCCCGGCGGCCTGGGTACGTTCTTTTTCGGACGCACCATCGTCTGGGCGACCAACGCGGCCCAGATCGGGGTCCTCGAAGTCCTGTTCCTGCTTTCCGGCATGCTGATCAACGGCCTGGTCATCGCCGGCCGGGCGTTTTTCGCGTGGTGGCCCCTGCATCCCGTCGGCATGGCCGTCGGGGACGTGGGCGGCGTGGTGCGAAACGCCTTTCTGCCGATTTTCCTCGCCTGGCTCCTGCAAATCGTTTTGATTCGCATCGGCGGCGTGCGCATGTACCGCGCCGCGCAGCCCTTTTTCACCGGGGCGATCCTCGGGTTTCTCCTGGGCGTCGCCCTGTCCCTGGCGGTCGACGCGGTCTTCTTCCCGGGGACCCCCCACAGGACGGAATGGTACTAGCCGCCATGAAGAAGACAGGGAATACCGATGAGCGAACTGATCCCGGTTGGTGTAACTGAAGTCGACGTTACCCCTGATTACCCGGTGCGCCTGAGCGGTTACGGTGCGCGCAGGGAAGAAACGGCGAAGATCAAATCGCCCCTGTACGCCCGCGCCCTGGCCATCGGCGCGGAGCGGCCGGTCCTGGTGCTGGTCCTGGAGAACTGCGGCGTGACCGATACCATGACGGCGTCGGTCGCGCGGGAACTGGGCAGGCGGGCGGGGATCGACCGGGAACGCATCGTCCTGTGCTACACCCACACCCACAACGCGCCCATGCTGTCTGGCGCGGCGCCCATGCTGTTCAGTACGGATATCCCGGCGGCACACCAGCGGCATATCGACCGCTATACCGGGGAAGTTGAGGGACGGCTCGTGGAGGCGGGACTGCGTGCGTTGTCGGACCGGAAACCAGCCCGGTTGAGTTACAGCGAGGGCCACGCCGGGTTCGCGGTGAACCGGCGCGCGCAAATCGGTCCCGTGGATCACGTCATGCCCATGATCCGGGTCGATGACCCTGACGGCGGCCTGAGGGCAGTGTGGGTCAGCTATGCCTGCCACTGCACGACCTTCGGCCCCGCGGACAACTTCATGTGCGGCGACTGGGCGGGGTTCGCGGCCGAGCGAATCAGGCGGAACCACCCGGAGGCCGTTGCCCTGGTCACCATCGGGTGTGCCGCCAACGCGAATCCCTTTCCCCGCACGGGTCTTTCCTTTTCCCGGCGTCACGGTGGAGATATCGCGTGGGAAGTGGACCGCCTGCTCGGGATCCCCGGACGCCCCCTGTCGGATCGTATCCGCTGCCGCTTGGTCCACGCCTCGCTGCCCTACGACACTTTGCCGACCCGAGAGGCCTGGACGGCCGCGGCGGAGGGATCAGGCGCTACGGGCTACCACGCCCGGAAGTGGATCGACCGCATGGACAGCGGCGAAACCGTCCCGGAAGCGCTCAGCTATCCGGTCCAGGGCTGGTCGTTCGGAGACGAGCTCGCCATCGTCTTCCTGGCGGGGGAGGTCGTCGCGGACTACGCCTTCAAGCTGCGGCGCATGTACGATCCTTCAAGGCTGTGGGCAGGCGCGTACGCCAACGACTTCCCCGGCTACATACCCTCCCGGCGGATCTGGAAGGAGGGCGGGTACGAAGGCGGCGACGCCAACGTATACTTCGGATTGCCGAATCGCTTTACCGGCGACGTGGAAGAACGCGTCGTGGAGGCGGCACAGCGGGTGATTCCGGAAACCTTCAGGCGGTCCGGGACGAACAAAGCCTGAGGCCGCACGCTTCGGCCGTGGTTGAGGCTGCACGCTTCCCGGTCCGGCCTGTCTAGATCCCCTTGGGCGCCCGGGCCACGGCGGCCTCCCGCCGCGCCAGTTCCGCGTGACGCTTTTCGAAGGCCGGACTGTGGTCGTCTTCGATCACCTCGAGGTGCACTCCCGTTTCGAAACCAGGCAGATTCCCCTTGTAGAATTCGGGCTGGTAGATGCTCTCGTCGGTGAACTCCCAGACGCGCTGCTTGCCGGCCAGGCCGGGCCAGACCACGCGCAGGATCCGCTTCTTGCTGCGGTAGCGCTGAACCGCCGTGGGCTCGTCGTCGTCGACGGCGTAGGTTTCGATGGCCTTCTCGTCGACCTCCACGCCGAGACCGGGCTTGTCCGGCACCTCCATATACCCGTCCACGACCTTGATCCGTTCGGTCAGCAGGTCGGTCTGCCAGAGTTCATGGCAGGTGATGTAGGGCAACTGGGCGTGGGACAGCACCGAACCGATGTGGGCGGCGAAAGTCGTGGTCAGCCCGGCCCCTACCATCTGGAGCCAGAAGGGCTTGTTCAACGCGGCCGCCATGATGCCCTGCCGCATCGTCCCCGAGGCGCCGCCGCCAACTACGAACCCGTCGCTGACCTCGGACTGCCACACGTCGTCCCCGAAGTGTTCCACGATGGGCTTCTGGATGCGTTCACGGAGCATCTGCGCACCCTTGAGGTCTTTCCGCAGGTAGAAGGGACTTTCGTACATGCCCACGTTCACCCGCTGGTCGAGCTGGGACAGGATCTGCTCCGCTTTCGCCTGGGTGAGGAGAAACCCGTTGAAGTCCACGTCGAACCGGTAATCGGCCGGGACGACCTCGCTCACCTTGTCGATCTGGGCGATGATGTCGCGCCAGGGCCGCGCCTTCATCTTGAAGGACGTGTAGCCGCGCCGCAGGGACTCTTCCGCCTCCTTGACCCAGTCCTCGGGCGCCATGTCGATATCCCACCATGAAAGGGGGCAGCGGTCCCGCAGCTTGTTGCCGAGCAGGGCGTGCACGGGCACCCCGGCGTCCTTCCCGCACAGGTCGAATACGGCGATCTGCGGTCCGAAACCGATATCGTCGTCCCACATGATGGTCCAGGGATCCTTGCCGACGAGGCCGGCGGTATCCGAAGCGCCGTGGCCGTCGGTGATGCTGACCAGGCCGTTGTCGGTCTCCAGCCGGTACACCCAGACGCGCTCGTTGTGGGTGTTCGCCCGGGCCATGGCGTGATCGACGTGCGGGGCGTAGAACGGTACGTTCAGGGCCGTTCGTTCGGCGTGCGTGATCTTCATGGATTCCTCCTGCGGTGGTAAGGGACGGTAGGTCGGGACGGACGTGAAATCTATATAACTAAGGCGGGTTCCAGAAAATGCAATCCATTTATAAACACTTGCCTTGCCTCGGTTTTTCGATCTGGTTACATTCCATTCAGAACGGCTCCGGTTCGCTTACCAGGTTAAACAGAGGACAACTTGAAACTCGAAAGTCGGGTCGCTATCGTCACGGGCGGCAGTTCCGGTATAGGGCGGGGTATATCTATCGAACTGGCCAGAGAAGGGGCCCGCGTCGTGGTCTGCGACCTCGTCGAACGGCCGAAGCCGGGCAAGTACCATGACCAGGACGTGACGACGCCCACCGTTGAGGCCTTGAACGAGATGGGTTCCGACGGCCTCTTCGTGCAGGCCGACGTGTCGGAAGAAACGGCCGTGGACCGCCTGGTGGACCGGACGCTGGACGCCTTTGGCGGCCTGGACATCCTGGTCAACAACGCGGGCATTTTCGCTGTCGGCGACAGCCAGACGACCCCGGTCGAGACGTGGGACCGCATCATGGGCGTGAACCTGCGCGCCCTGTTCCTGACAACGCGCGCGGCCGTGCCGCACCTGAAGGCATCCCGCGCGGGACGGATCATCAACGTCGCTTCCGTGCATGCCTTTCACGGCGGCGGCGGGCCGGCGTACGCGCCGGCAAAGGCGGGCGTCGTCAACCTCACGCGGGACACGGCGGTCGAACTGGCGTCGCACGGCATCACCGCCAATACGATCTGCCCGGGTTATATCGAGACGCCCATCCAGGACTACCTGACCGAGGACCAGGTCGCCGAGGCGCTGGAGAAGACCCCCCTGCCCCGCCTGGGACTGCCGAAGGACATCGGCCGGGCCTGCGTGTTCTTCGCGTCGGACGACGCCGAGTGGATCACCGGAACGGCCCTGCCCGTGGACGGCGGCTGGCTGGCCCCGATCTGGTAGGTTTGGGGGTCGGCTGGCCGGCCCCGATTTGGTAGGTCAGCGGGTCAGCCGGCTGGCCCAACCCGGTAGTCGGCCGGACGGGATTGCGGATTTATGGAAAAACTTTTTGCCATAACCGGTGGCATCTCGGCGCTCCTGGGCGTGGTCGCCGGGGCCTTCGGCGCCCATGGACTGAAGGACCGGATCTCGCCGGAGATGCTGGAGGTCTTCGAGACCGCCGTCCGGTACCAGATGTACCACGCCTTCGGCCTGCTCTTCGCGGCCTGGGCGGTCTCGCGCTGGCCGGATGCGATCCCGCCGGCGGCGGGATGGTCGTTCATCGTCGGCACGGTGCTGTTCTCCGGCAGTCTTTACGTGCTGAGTCTAGCGGGCGTCCGGTGGCTGGGCGCCGTGACCCCGCTGGGCGGGGTGGCGTTCATCGTCGGCTGGTTGCTCCTGGTCTACGGAATCTACCGGGCTTGAATCGACAGGGAATCGTATGCGCGTCGTAACCGGAATCATCTCCCACGAGACGAGCACGTTCACGACCGTGGAAACTACCCGGAGGAATTACCAGGAACGGTACGGCGGCCTGCGGGGCAGCGAGATTCTCAAGGCGTTCAGCGGCGCGAACAAGCCCACGGGCGGCTTCATCGAAGGCGCGGAAGCACACGGGTTCGAACTGATCCCCACGATCGTGGCCGAACCCCATCCGAGCGGTCCCACGCCGCGGGCGCTTTTCGACGAGATCCTCGACGAGATGCTGGAAGGATTTCGCAACGCGGGACCCATAGACGGCGTGCTGCTCGAACTGCACGGCGCCATGGTGGCCGAAGGCATCGACGATGGCGAAGGTTACATCCTCTCCGCCGTCCGGGACCTCGTCGGGGACGTGCCCATCGTCGGGCAGCTCGATATCCATTCCAACATGACCCCGCTGATGGTCGAGCAGGCCGACGTGCTGATCGGCCGGGAGTCCTACCCGGAGGTGGACATGGCCCCCCGGGGGCGGGAATGCGCCGATGTGCTCGTACGGATCCTGAGGGAGGGCTTGCGGCCCACCATGGCACTGCACCAGATTCCCATGGTCTGGGGCATGAACCAGGTGACGGCCCATGCGCCCATGAAGGAGGCGATCGACTACCTCCATGAAATCGAATCGAGGCCCGGGGTCGTCTGTGGATCGATCGCCACCTGTTTCCCGCTGGCGGACATACCCCACATGGGTGCGTCCGTGTACATCGTGACCGACGACGACCAGGCGATGGCCCAGCGTTACGCAGACGAACTGGGCGCCTGGCTGTACGACCGGCGGGCCGACTGGCACTTCCGCGTGCCGTCGACGAAGGAGACGCTGAAGCGGGTCCACGAGGAGGGCCTGTTCCCCGTCGTGCTGGCGGACCGCAACGACAACACCGGCGGCGGCTCGCCGGGGGACGGCACGGCCATGCTGCGCACGTTCATCGAGGCCGGGCTCGAAGACGCCTGCGTCCTGTACATCGTCGATCCCGAGGCGGTGGACCGGTGCATGGACGCCGGCGTGGGCGCCACGGTCACCCTGGACGTCGGAGGGAAATCCACGCCGCTGCAGGGTGAGCCGGTGACCATGACGGCGGAAGTGCTGGCGCTGTCGGACGGCAGGTTCCGGTACCACGGCCCCATGCTCGCCGGCCTGGAGGGTACGATGGGACCGTCGGCCCATATCCGGCAGGAAGGCATACACGTCATACTCGTGAACGAGCGTGAGCAGCCCTTCGATACGGCGTTTTCCGAATCTCTCGGCCTGGACCCCAGGGAAATGCGTTACATCGGCGTCAAGTCGTCGGCCCACTTCCGGGCCGGATTCGAACCCTGGGCGGGTGCGATCCACGTGGTCACGGAACCGGGCGTCCATGACGCCGGCGTGGTCACCTATCACCGCCTCGGCAGGAGACTCTATCCGCTGGACGGCGAACAGGGCTGACAGGAACCCGACATGAACACCGAGACCCGGAAAATCGATGCCGCTTCGATCTGGTTCGATCACCAGACGCTGATCAGGAACGTGGACGTCCTGCTCACGGTCTACGACCAGGCCGCGCAGGGCGTGCTGGACCTGGCGAACAGCGAAGGGTATTTCGAAGGCGTCGATCCGGAACTGCTGAAGTGGCCGCCTTCGCGGACGCCCGGTGGAACGATCGGGCTGGAGGGACTGGGCTACCGCGCGAAGCTGATCGGCGCGATATACGAAGGGGTTCCCCGCCTTCGCGACCAGCGGATGGGCGAGGCCTACGACCAGTTCCGCCGGGTCGCCCCCGATTACTACCAGTCGGTCCAGTTGTACGCCCGCGTGCGGGAGCAGTTCCTGCAGAAGGACCCGGAGGCGACCGCCCAGTTCCTCGAACTGTACCAGACGGTCTATGTGGAAGCGCTCCGGGCGAGCAACCTGTTTACCCCGGACGAAGGCGAGGCCGCGCTGGCCGGGGCCAGACTGTCCCGCGTGCCCCTGTCCCACGCCCAGCCCGTCGCCGAGAAGCTCAAGGACATCGTGCCGGAGGACGACCCCATCTGGCAGGTTGCCTATCCCTGCACGCTCGACGGGAAGGAAACCCGCTCCACGCTGAGAGAGATATTCCACAACACCGCGCAGAAAACGCTCGAATACCTGGCCGCCGGAGAACTGCTCGCCGTCCGCTACAATACCTATACCAATTTCGCGTGGTTCGGCTGCGCGGTATGGAAGATCATCAGCGACGCCGAACTGCTGGCCGAATTCTGCCGCCGGCACGTCCCGAGCAAGTACATCCAGCGCAAGATCGACGGCATCCAGGAGGACATCCTGCTCGGCCAGGCCATGATGGTGGAGTTCTTCCAGGCGCACCAGGAGAACCCCGCGCAGCTCAAGCCGACCGGATACTGGTACGGCCATCACTATACGAGCCTGACGAGGGACATGATCGACCTGACCCATGCCCTGATGGACAAGTGCAACCTGGTCATCTACCGGATCAACCAGCACATGAAGGACCATGAGGAGGAGAAGGCGAAAATCCCCGAAGAACTCGCCTCCATGCTGGAACCCATGGTCGTGCCGCCCCTGCTGGACCGGACCGCCGCCGGCCATTTCCTGGAATATCCGCACGTGGGGCAGAACGCCCGGTATTCTCCCGTCAAGCGCGCCACCCGGCTCACCCGGTGGATCGGCGCCTCATGGCGGTACGTCAGGAACAAACTCGCCATCGAGGAGGAGATCCTGGACGAGCGGGAGAAGCTCGATGCGGCCTGGCAGAACAGTCTCACCTGGGCCGAAAGGACCCTGAAGATCTTCGGTATCACGGTCAAGGTCCACGTCGACCCGATGGTCGGCGAACTGGCCCGCGTGCTCAAGCTCCACGAGGGGCGTTACAAGGTCCTCTTCTTTCCGACCCACCAGAGCGTCTTCGACCATCCCGTCATGTACAAGGTGCTTCAGTCCCGCGTCCTGCTGGACGCCCTGGGCTGGGAAGACTCCCGTCCCTGCACCATCCTGTCCCGGTCGGGGCTGACGGAGTACGTGACGCTGCGCCTGGGATCCTGGAGCACGACCCTGTTCGGCGTGAACGCCGCGGAATTCGACCGGTTGCTCGAGGAAGTCGACGGTTACGTGGTCCTGCCCCGCGCGGGAGATACCAACAACGCGACCCAGCGTTTCGCCGGACTGCTCGAAAAGCGGCCGGGCATCATCTACGCCGCGGGGACCACGGCGGCCTTCGACATCCAGTCCATACCTCTGCAGCACGGACTTTTCAGCAAGATTCCGCCCGACGTGGTCATCATTCCCATGGCCTTCAGGGGCATCCACTCCATCTGGCCCAAGTGTCCGAGGCGGAACATTCGCATTAACCCGGGCCAGGTCGAAGTCGTGGTGGCGCCGCCCATGATGGGAGAGACCACGCTGTTCCCCCGGCGCCGGTCCCTCAGGCCCCAGATCGAACCGGCGGCGCTGTTCCAGGCCGTGCAGCTCGTTCACCTGCTCAATCCGAATCACCGGCCGTAACCGCCGCTGAAACCTTTCACGAACCAACCGGGCGAGCCCACCATGAACCCGATACGAACCTTCCACTGCATCCTGCTGGTATTGGCGCTTTCCTGGCCGGGCGCGGACGCCGCGGCATCCCGGGCCGACGTCATCAGGCTGACCGGCCCGATCGGTCCGATCAGCGTCCAGCACGTTTCCGCCGCGATCGATCGGGCGGAAGAAGACCGGTCGGAATGCCTGGTCATCATGCTCGACACGCCGGGCGGTCTCCTCGAGTCCACCCAGTTGATCATCAAGGACATGCTCGCGTCCAACGTGCCCGTCGTGGTCTACGTGGCGCCCAGCGGCGCGGGCGCCGGGTCCGCGGGCGTGTTCATCACCATGAGCGCCCACGTCGCCGCCATGGCGCCGGGCACGAGTATCGGCGCGGCCAGCCCGGTGGGCATCGGCGGCGCGGTCGCGGACTCGACCATGCAGGAGAAGATCGAAAACTTCTCGGTGAGCTATATCCGGTCCATCGCCGACAAGCATGGCCGTAACGCCGACTGGGCGGAACAGGCGGTGCGGAAGGCCGAGGCCCTGACCGACCGGGAAGCCGTGGAGCAGAACGTCGTGGACCTGAACGTCGCCACGCTGGACTCCCTGCTCATACGGATCGACGGCACCGTCGTCGAAGTCCGGGAAGGCAGCCGGGTACTGCGCACGAAGGACGCCGAGGTGAGCATACGCGAAATGAGCTGGCATCACCGGGTACTCAACGTGCTCTCCAATCCCAATATAGCCTATCTCCTGATGATGCTCGGGTTCTACGGGCTCATCTACGAGTTCATCAACCCCGGGGCCATCTTCCCCGGTGTCGTGGGCGGCATGTGCATTGTCATCGGGCTTTTCGCCCTGCAGACGCTGCCCATCAACTACGCGGGGCTGCTGCTGCTCCTGCTTGGGTTGGGTTTGTTCGTCACGGAACTGTTCGTGGCCAGCGGGGGCCTCCTGACCCTTGGCGGCGCCGTTTCCTTCACGATCGGTTCGATGATGCTCATCGATTCGCCCGATCCCTATCTCCGCATATCCCTGTATGCCATCATTCCGGCCGTGATCACGACTGCGGCCTTCACGCTCTTCGCCGTGGGCTACGCGCTGAAAGCCCAGAAGCGGCGCACGACCACGGGCAGCCAGGGACTGATCGGCGAGACGGGCCGCGCGCACACGGCCGTGGACAGCCGGAACGGCAAAGTGTTCGTCCACGGCGAATACTGGTTCGCCACGAGCGAAACGCCTGTCGAGCCCGATACGCCGATTCGGGTAGTGGAGGTCGATGGCCTGCGCCTCAAGGTGGTAAGCCTGGACTCAGGTACGGACACAGGTACGGACGCAACGTAACCAGGGGAGGACCCCATGTTCTTTGACGGATTTCAGCTATCGACGATCGTAATCGTCCTGATCCTCATCATTCTCTTCACCAACGCGGTAAAGATACTCCGCGAATACGAGCGGGGTGTGATATTCCGGCTGGGCCGCCTTTCCAAGGCCCTCATCGGGAAGAACGGCCCCGGTATAATTATCCTGATCCCAGGCATCGATAAAATGGAAAAGGTCAGCCTGCGTACCGTGACCAAGGACGTGCCGGCCCAGGACGTGATAACCCGGGACAACGTGTCCATCAAGGTCAACGCGGTGATCTACTTCCGGGTCCTCGATCCCGAACGGGCGATCACCGAGGTTGAGGACTTTCTGCAGGCGACCCACCAGTTGGCCCAGACCTCGTTGCGGAGCGTGCTCGGACAGGTGGAACTGGACGATCTGCTGTCCAACCGGGACAAGATCAACGAGGACCTGCAGATTCTGCTGGACCAGCAGACCGAGCCCTGGGGCATCAAGGTGTCCATGGTCGTCATCAAGAACGTCGATCTGCCCATCGAGATGCAGCGGGCCATGGCCAAGCAGGCGGAAGCCGAGCGGGAACGCCGGGCCAAGGTCATCAATGCACTGGGAGAGCAGCAGGCCGCGGAAAAACTCTCCGAGGCCGCCCACGTCATGGGCACCCATCCCGTCGCCATTCAGCTGCGTTACCTCCAGACCCTTTCGGTCGTGGCGGCGGAGAACAACTCCACCACGCTGTTCCCCGTCCCTATCGACCTTTTCAAGCCTTTCGTGGACGCCATGAAACCGGCGGTTACGGGCGGTACGCCGGAGACGGGTTCCGGCGGCCAGGGACCGGGTTCCGGCGCGGCGGAGCGTCCGGGCGAGGAGGCGTCATAGCTTACGAGATCGCCTGATCGGATCCCGACTAAATCGGTCAACACGCAAGTTTCCAATGACCCGCAGAAAGGATGATGCGATGACCGATTTACAGGGAGTAACACCGATCAGGGACTGGCCGGAGGACGAAAAGCCCAGGGAGCGTCTGCTCAAGTACGGCATACACACGCTGTCGGACACCGAATTGATCGCGCTGCTCCTGCGCACGGGAAACGGCGCGGGCGGCAGGGACGTCATTGAAATCTCACGGCAACTCCTGCAGCACTTCGGCGGCCTGCGCCACCTCGCCACCCGGGAACTGAGCGAGTTGTGCCAGGTGTCGGGCGTGGGACCCGTCAAGGCCGCCCAGATCGCCTCCGCCATCGAAATCGGCCGTCGGCTCGAAGCACAGGACATGGAGCAGAAGTCCTTCGTTTCGAGCACGGACGTGGCGCGCTACTTCATGCCGAGGCTTCGGGACCTGCGCAAGGAGATCTTCATGGTCCTGATGCTCGACGCGCGCAACTGCCTGATCCGCGGCGTGACCGTATCGGTGGGCAGCCTTACGGCGAGCATCGTCCATCCCCGCGAAGTGTTCAAACCCGCCATCCTCGATTCGGCCGCCTCGGTGATCTTCGTGCACAACCATCCCAGCGGCGATCCCACCCCGAGCCAGGACGACCTCAAGATCACGGCCCAGCTCGTCGACGCCGGCCAGATGATCGACATCAAGGTGCTGGATCACATCATCATCGGACGAAAGTCCTTTACCAGCCTGGCCGGCAAAGGTTTAATTTAGCGGCCAGCCTGGCGGCCCGGCGAAGGCGAACCGGGTGGAATGTGAAACTGGCGGAAGGCGAATCGGGATGAAGGTGAACCGGGCGGAAACGGCGCGGCGGAAAGCGCAGTCGCGCCCGGCACCCGGAGGATGGCGTGGGAACTTCGAACAACGACCGGATCAGGATCGGCTTCGTCGGCGCGGGATTCATGGGACAGCTTGTCCACCTGCCCAATTTCACGGAGATGGCCGGTTGCGAGGTGGTCGGCCTGGCCGACCGAAGGCCCCGGTTGGCCCGTCTCGTGGCCGACCGTTTCGGGGTCGCGAGGACCTGCGACTCCCACGAGGACCTCTGCACCGACCCCGCGATAGACGCCATCGTGCAGATCACTTCGGACGACGCCCATGCGCCGGTTTCCATCGACGCGTTGAACGCGGGCAAGCACGTCTATCTCGAGAAGCCCATGGCGACCAACCTGACCGATGCCCGCCGCATGGTCGAGGCCGCCGAGCGCAACGAACGACAACTGATGGTCGGGTACATGAAACGCTTCGATACCGGCGTTGAACTGGCCCGCTCGATCATCGAAGAACTGAAGACATCCGGCGAACTCGGGGCGATCACCCACGCACGGGGCCACTGCTTCGCCGGAGACTGGGTCTGCAACGCCGGGACGCCGATCCAAACGGACGAGACCTATCCGGAAATCGAGCCCCGGCCTCCGGAGTGGCTGGCGCCGGAATGCGTCCGTGAGATCTACAGCATGAATAACCTGTATTGCCACAACATCAATCTGATGCGCCACCTGCTGGGTGAGGTCCGGGCACTGGAATACGCGGCCCTCGACGGCCCGACCAGGCTGATGGTCTTCGCCATGGACGGCTACGACGCGGTGCTGGAACTGGGCCGGCTGTCGGCGAACTTCTGGGACGAGGGCGTCAAGGTGTATTTCGAAGACGGATGGGTGGAGGTCTTTACGCCGCCCCCGTTGCTCAGGAACGTGCCGGCCCGGGTCTCGGTCTACCGGGCGGGCGACGTACAGGAGCACACCCAGCCACAGGCGCCGAGGGACTGGGCGTTCCGCCGGTCGAATGCCCACTTCCTGGATTGCATACGGTCCGGTGACCCGGTTCGTTCCTCCGGGGCGGACTCCATCCGCGACCAGGAACTGCTGGAAGAAGCGTTCAGGCGGTTTTAAGGCGGTATTGGAAAGGAGCACATGCCCAAGATGATGGAACCATCCGAAATCAAGAACGCGCTGGAAGCGTGCCGGAGCCAGTTGTCCTATCTCTGGAGGGGTCTTTGACATAGAGAACCGGCAGGCGGAGACGGCCCGGCTCGAAGGCGTCACGGGTGAACCGGACTTCTGGAGCAACCAGGCCAGGGCCCAGACGATCAGCCGGCAGATCAGCGATCACAAGAAGATCATCGATGGCTGGAACGAGATGGGCAGCCAGGCCGAGGACCTGGAGACCCTGTTTGAAATGGCTGTTGAAGAGGACGACCGGGACGCTTTCGACGAGATAGAAGAAGGGGTCCGGTCGCTGCAGGACCTCCTGGAGGCGGCGACGCTGCAGAGCATGCTGTCGGCCCCCGACGACACGAAGAACGCCATCGTTTCCATTCACCCCGGGGCGGGCGGTACCGAGTCCCAGGACTGGGCGGAAATGCTCATGCGCATGTACCTGCGCTGGATGGAATCGCGGGACTATGGCTTCGATACCCTGGACCTTCAGCCGGGCGAGGAAGCCGGCATCAAGAGCGTATCCATCGAAGTCTCGGGCGAATACGCCTACGGGTACCTCAAGGCGGAAGCCGGGGTCCACCGCCTCGTGCGCATCTCCCCCTTCGACTCGAACCACCGGCGGCATACCTCTTTCGCCTCGGTTTCCGTGCTGCCTGAAATCGACGATCCGGGTGATATCGATCTAAACGAGGCGGACCTGGAGATCGACGTCTACCGGGCGAGCGGCGCCGGCGGCCAGCACGTGAACAAGACCTCTTCGGCCGTGCGCATCACCCACCGGCCCTCCGGCATCGTCGTGCAGTGCCAGTCCGAGCGGTCCCAGCACCGCAACCGGGAAAGCGCCATGAAGGTGCTCATGTCCCGCCTCTACCAGCAACGGCAGGATGAGATCCGGGAGAAAAGGGAACGGCTCGAAGGCGACAAGAAGGACATCGCGTGGGGCAGCCAGATCCGTTCCTACGTTTTCCACCCCTACACCATGGTAAAGGATCACCGGACCGGAACGGAAATCGGCAATATCCAGTCCGTTATGAACGGCGGAATCGATGCCTTCATCGAGGCCTACCTCCGCAGAGGGGATTCCACCGAAAGCGCCTGAAATCGCTCCCCGGCACGCGCCCCGCAAGCACGCCGCACGCGCCCCGCCACCCCCGGTTCCGGAAGTCCTTTTTCGTTGACAGAACGGCCCGTCGCGCCTATATTCCGGTGCCCGTCCGGACCAGCAGGCCGGCGGCGCTTCGATCAATCCGCGGCGCGCCTCTACCGGGGTCCGCCAACAACCATGAAGTCCTTCGGAGCAAACGGGTGAACCGCCCGATCGAATCCAACAGTCAACGGTACAGCAAGCTCGAAGAGATCCGCGCGCGCGGCATCGATCCGTACCCCATCCGCTACGACGTAACCCATCCCGCCCAGTCCATTCTCGATCAGGCGGAAGCGCTGATCGAATCCACCGAACCCGTCGCGGTAGCGGGCCGGATCACGTCCAAGCGGGGCCATGGCAAGTCCGGGTTCGCTCACCTGCTCGACCGAACCGGCCGGATCCAGATCTACGTCCGGCTCGACCGCGTCGGACCGGACGCCTACGAAGTCTACGACCAATTGATCGAAGTCGGTGACTACCTGGGCGTGAAAGGCGCCGTCTTCACCACCCGGACCGGTGAAACCACCGTAATGGCGGACGAACTGACGCTGCTGTCCAAGTCCCTGCGCGCTTTGCCCGAAAAGTGGCACGGCCTCCGGGATATCGAGACCAGGTACCGGCAACGCTACGTCGACCTGATCATCAATCCCGGGGTCAAGGAGGTCTTCCTCAAGCGCTCTCGGCTCATCCGGTCCATCCAGCATTTCATGGACGGCGAAGGCTTCATCGAAGTCGAAACGCCGATCCTCCAGCCCCTGTACGGCGGCGCGCTGGCCCGTCCCTTCAAGACCCACCACCAGGCCCTCGACATGACGCTGTACATGCGCATCGCCGATGAACTCTACCTCAAGCGGCTGATCGTCGGCGGCATGGAGCGCGTGTACGAGATCGGGCACGACTTCCGGAACGAAGGGATCGACCGCACGCACAATCCCGAGTTCACCATGCTGGAGTTCTATATCGCCTACGTCGACTACGAGTACATCATGGACCTGGTGGAGCGCCTCTTCGTCGCGGTCTTCGAGGAGGTGAACGGCACGCTGGAACACACCTACCAGGACCAGGCCATCGATCTGAAACCGCCCTGGCCGAGGATACCCATGCTCGACGCCATCCGCGAATACAGCGGCATCGACGTCGCCGGACTTTCGATCGGGGAACTCGCCGCGGTCTGCGGCGAACGGGGACTGGAAGTGGACGCCGGCCTGGGACGGGGCCGGATGATCGACGAACTCTTCGAGCACTACGTGCAGGACCGCCTCGTGAATCCGACCTACATCACGGACTACCCCGTGGAGATCTCCCCCCTGGCCAAGCGCCGTCCGGACGATCCCGACCTGACCGAGCGGTTCGAACTCTTCATCTGCGGCAGCGAGTTCGCCAACGCCTTCACCGAGTTGAACGACCCGGTGGACCAGCGCCGGCGGTTCGAGGAGCAAGTGGAAATGCAGCGGAAAGGCGACGGGGAAGCCCACGCCATGGACGAGGACTTCCTGCGCGCCATGGAATACGGCATGCCGCCCACCGGGGGTTGCGGCATCGGCATCGACCGGCTGGCCATGCTGGTCACCGACTCGGCCAACATCAAGGACGTGCTCCTCTTTCCCCACCTGCGCAGGGAAATCTTCGAAGACGGCTCCGGCGAAGCGGACGAGGCCGGGATCGACGGCCCGGATGGCGACGAGGACGAGGCCGGGGTCGACGCGGAAGACGGCCACGGCGAAGCGGATGGCCGGCCGGACCAGGCGTCCGGCGCCCAGGATGCGAAATAGTGCCGCGCAAACGATGGTCATACGAGTGGTTCATTGCCCTGAGATACCTGCGCTCCAAGCGGCAGAACCGGTTCGTCTCCCTCATCACCTACATTTCCGTGGGCGGGGTGCTGGTGGGGGTAGCCGCCCTCGTCATCGTCCTCTCGCTGTTCAACGGTTTTGAAAGCGAAGTCCGGGAACGGATTATCGGAGAGCGCGCGCATATCAACGTGTATTCGCTGCTCGGCGATGGTTCGATTTCCGAATACGATCCGTTGATCGACGTCATCCTGTCGGTGGACGAGGTGGTCTCGGCCGCGCCATACGTGCTGGAGAAAGCCGTCTGCGCACCGGTGCCCACGACGCGAAACGCCGCGGCGGGCGTCATCGTGCACGGGCTGGACATCACATCGGGCCGCCTGGCCACGAACCTCGAGGAAAACATCGCCTTCGGTGCCCTGGACCTGACGGCCGCGCCCGATCCGGCCAATCCGGACGGACGAACGCTGCCCGGGATCGTCCTGGGCCGGGGCCTTGCGGATCAGCTGGGGATCGTCGTCGGTGAGCGGGTGGCCCTGGGCAATATCCAGGGCTTCTCCCTGACCTCGGCGCTCACGCCCTACATCCGGCCGTACAGGGTCACGGGCATTTCGGAAACCGGATTCTACGAGTACGACGCCTCCTCCGCCTATGTCTCTCTGGACGAGTCCCAGAAACTGTTCAGACTCGGAAGCGACATTAACGGCATCGCCGTCCGGGTTGCCGACCGGGACCAGGCCCGTCGTGTCTCCGAAGAGATCGAGGCCGCACTGAACCGCTACGTGGAGGAGACCGCTGAATCCCCTGTTGCGTCAAGCCCGTCCGTAGCGTATTTTACGGTAGACTGGATGCAGCGGCACAAGGGCCTGTTCCGGTGGATGACGCTCGAGAAATGGGGCTCCTTCGCCATACTCAACCTGATCATCCTGGTGGCCGCTTTCAACATCGCCAGCACTCTGATCATGGTCGTGCTGGAGAAGACCCGTGACATCGGCATTCTGAAGTCCATGGGCGCCACCGCCGCCAGCATCACCAGGGTATTCATCATCCAGGGTTCCGTGGTCGGCGTCCTGGGTACCCTGCTCGGCTGCGTGATCGGCTACGTGCTCTGCTGGACGCAGCGCACCTTCGAGTTCATCGCGCTGCCGCCGGATATCTATCTGATCGACGCGTTACCCGTGCGGGTCGATCCGATGGATTTCGCAAGCGTCGCCCTGGGATCCATGCTGATCTGCGTGATGGCCGCCGTCTATCCGGCCCGGAAGGCCGCCGGCCTGGTGCCGGTCGAGGCGATCAGGCACGAATAACGAACCCGCCGCGGGACGCGGGAGGAGGGCAGGAAGCCAGGGGTATGGCCTACGAACCGCAAATAGAGGACGGCAGTCGGACCGATGAAGTGCTGAGTGCGAGGAGCCTGACCAGGGACTTTCTCTCCGGCGACGGCCGGCTCGAAATCCTGAAAGGCATCGACGTCAACATCCGCCGCGGGCAGATCGTGGCGATCCACGGCGCGTCGGGTGCGGGCAAAAGCACGCTGCTGCATATCCTGGGTACGCTGGACCGGCCCACTTCCGGCCAGGTCTTCATCGGGGAAACCAACGCCTTCGACCTGCCGGACGACCGGCTGGCCGAGTTCCGCAACCGGAGCGTGGGCTTCGTTTTCCAGGTCCATCACCTGCTCCCCGAGTTCACGGCGCTGGAAAACGTGATGATGCCGTTGCTGGTGGGAAGATGCGACTGGGACACGGCCCGCGACCGGGCCCGAGGTCTGCTCGCGGAAGTGGGACTGGAGGCGCGGCTAGACCACAAGCCGGTCGCGCTGTCCGGCGGAGAACAGCAGCGGGTCGCCGTAGCCCGGGCCCTGGTGGGCCGGCCCCATATCGTGCTGGCGGACGAGCCGTCCGGCAACCTGGACCGCGGGAACGGGGAAGCGCTGCTGGACCTGATGTGGGATATGTCCCGCAGTCACGGACAGGCCTTCGTCGTCGTTACCCATGATGAAGACCTGGGCCGCCGCGCGGACCGCGCTTTCAGGCTGGAAGACGGCCTGTTGAACGCCATTGCAGCCTAGGATGGCGACCAGGCCCGGAGTGGCGACCAGGCCCGGGATGACGACACGCCCAGCATTGCGACCAGGCCCGGGATGGCGACCAGGGATTGGATCGGTGATGAAAAAGACGTCCTGTTCACAATGCGGCCTGTCCGCGGCGGAATTCGGCGAATCGGGACAGTTGGGATGCGCCGCATGCTACCGCGCCTTCAAGGAGACCTTGGTCCCGCTCTTCAAGCAGATACACGGCAATGAGTTCCACCGGGGCAAGATTCCCGTGTCCGATCCGTCCCGGCAGAAGATGCGGCGCGAACTGATCGACCTCAGACGGGCCCTGAAGAAGGCCGTCGGCCGTGAAGCCTACGAACAGGCGGCGGATCTGCGGGACCGCATCAACGAACTCGAACGCGGCTCGGACCTGCACCGGGTGGCCCATGGATAGAAGCACGGACAGGCGTATGGACACCGGAATGGAAAACCTGTACACGGAGCTGCTGGTCGACGTGCCGCAATGGTGCGTGCCCGAAGGCGAAACGGCGGACCTGGTGGTCAGCAGCCGGGCTCGTCTTGCGCGGAACCTGACCACCCTGCCCTTCGTGCACCGTTCGATCAAGAACGAGCGGTTCCGCGTGATCGAACAGGTGGAAAACGCCGTCCAACGCAGCGAAAACGTGGCACGGTCGGTGTTCCTGTCGCTGCTGGACACGTCGGAACTGGACCGCGGGGTATTGGTGGAAAGACGGTTGATCAGCCCGTCGCTGGCGGAGGGAACGCGGCCTGCGGGCGTGTTCATCGGTCCGGGAGAAACCTTCAGCCTGATGGTGAACGAGGAAGACCACCTGCGCCTCCAGACCATAAAGGGCGGCCTGCAGGTGCGCGCCGCATGGCGGGAAGCGGACAAAATCGATACCGAACTGAGCAAAACACTTGATTTTGCCTTCTCGGATGAGTTTGGTTATTTAACTTCCTGTCCCAGCAACACGGGCACCGGAATGCGGCTGTCGGTGTTGATGCACCTGCCGGGATTGACCCTGGCGGACCAGATGGCTTCCCTGGGATGCGCCATGGAAGAAATCGGGTTCACGGTGCGGGGACTGCACGGCGAAGGCACCGGTAAATCGGGCAACATGTACCAGGTGTCCAACCAGTGCACCCTGGGACACGCCGAGGAGGAGATCGTCGAACGGCTCGACCGCGTCACGCGCCGGCTGGCCGCCTTCGAAGAACGGGCCTGCGATGCCCTGGCAAGCAGCGCGAAACGCCAGACGGAGGACAGGGTGGCCCGGGCATACGGCCTGTTGAAGCATGCCCGGCTGCTTGGCGAGATGGAAGCGCTGGATGCCCTGTCCATGCTCAGGATGGGCACGTTCATGGGGATCAGCCAGCGTATGGAGACCAGTGCATTCAACCAGTTGATGATCGCGATGCAACCCGCACACATCCGGATGACCTCGGGCAGGGAAATGACGGCGGAGGAACTGGATGAGCGGCGCGCGGAGCTGGTCAGGGAACACCTGAGATGCTGAAACAGTCGATGAACACTCCGGACGGGGGTTCCGACCCCGGATCATGAAGGGAGGGATGCTCGAGATGCCCCAGGGAAACAACAACAAGTTTACGGAACGGTTCAAACGGGTGATGCACATCGCCCGGGAAGAAGCCGCCCGACTGCAGCACGACTACATCGCCACGGAACACCTGCTGCTGGCCTTCATCCGGGATGGGGAAGGGACCGCGGCCGCCATGCTGCGCAATATGGGCATCGACCTCGAAGACCTTCGGCAGTCCATCGAGGAGGCTACGGTATCCCAGTCGAGCGCACTCACGATCGGCCAGGTTCCCTTTACGCCGAGAGCGAAACAGGCCCTGGAGATCGCCGCGCACGAAGCCAACAACATGAAATCGAAATACGTGGGTACCGAGCACCTGCTGCTCGCGCTGGTCCGGGACAAGCAGGGCATCGCCTCCCAGATCCTTTCGACCTACGACGTGACGTTCGAGAAGATCAAGGAAGAGATCCAGAACATCCAGAGCGACCGTTCGGTGACCAAGAAGGACGCGCAGCGGAGCCGGACGCCCTTCCTGGATCATTTCGGCCGCGACCTCACCGAAATGGCGCGCGGCGGCAAACTCGATCCGGTCATCGGCCGCGACAAGGAAATCGAACGGGTCACCCAGGTCCTCAGCCGGCGGAAGAAGAACAACCCGGCGCTGATCGGCGAGCCCGGCGTGGGCAAGACCGCCATCGCCGAGGGGCTTGCGCAGCGCATCGTGCAGCGCAGCGTTCCCCAGATCCTGGAGAACAAGCGCGTCGTGACGCTGGACATGGCCTCGATCGTGGCCGGGACCAAGTACCGGGGACAGTTCGAGGACCGGCTGAAATCCATCATGGCCGAGATCACCAAGTCGGACGAGGTTATCATCTTCATCGACGAGCTCCATTCGATCGTCGGGGCGGGCGGCGCCGAAGGCAGTCTCGACGCGTCCAACATCTTCAAGCCGGCCCTCGCCCGGGGCGAACTGCAGTGCATCGGCGCCACGACGCTCGACGAGTACCGCAAGCACATCGAAAAGGACGGCGCGCTCGAACGCCGGTTCCAGAAGGTGATCGTGGACCAGCCGAGCATCGAGGAAACCATCGACATGCTGAAAGGGCTGCGCAGCCGTTTCGAAGAATACCACCACGTCAAGTATACGGACGACGCCCTCGAGTTCGCCGTGAAGCAATCCGACCGGTACATCAAGGACCGTTTCCTTCCGGACAAGGCCATCGACATCATCGACGAGGCCGGGTCCAAGGTGCAGCTGTCCAAGATGACGGTCCCCGACGAGATCCGGGAGATCGAGGAACAGCTCCAGGCCATTCAGGAAAAGAAGGTGGAGGCCGCACAGCAGCAGGAGTTCGAACGCGCGGCCGCGCTGCGGGACCGCCAGGAGGAGTTGCAGCGCGAGTACGACGAGGCGTTCATGGCCTGGCGCGAACGGGTATCCGACCAGGTGGTGACCGTCACCGAGAACGACATGGCGCAGATCATCTCCAGCATGACGGGCATTCCCATGTTCCGGCTCGAGGAGCAGGAATCAAAGAACCTGCTGCGCATGGAGGACGAGCTCAAGAAACGGATCATCGGCCAGGACATGGCCATCCGGGTGCTGAGCAAGGCCATCCGGCGTTCTCGCTCCGGGCTGAAGAACCCCAACCGGCCCATAGGATCGTTTCTCTTCCTCGGGCCGACCGGCGTGGGCAAGACGGAACTGGCCAAGATCCTGGCCTCCTTCCTCTTCCAGGACAGCGACGCCCTGGTCTTCATCGACATGTCCGAGTACATGGAGAAATTCAACGTTTCCCGTCTGATCGGCGCCCCGCCGGGTTACGTCGGTTTCAACGAAGGGGGGCACCTTTCGGAGAAGGTACGGCGCAAGCCCTATTCCGTCATTCTGCTGGACGAGGTGGAAAAGGCCCATCCGGACGTGTTCAATATCCTCCTTCAGATTCTGGACGAGGGCACGCTGACCGACAGCAACGGCCGCCGTGTGGACTTCCGCAACACCATTATCATCATGACATCCAATCTCGGCACCCGGGATATCAACAAGGCCGGAGGACTGGGCTTCCAGCAGGACGCCACGGTCGACTACGAAAAGATGGAAGCCACGGTCAAGGAAGAGGTGAAGAAACTGTTCAATCCGGAGTTTCTGAACCGGCTCGACGAATCGGTGGTCTTCCGCCAGTTGAATCCGTCCGACATCTCCCGGATCATCGATCTGCAGCTCAAGGAAATCAACGTAAGGATGAGCGAAAGAGGCATCCGCATTTCATTGACGCAGAGTGCGCGGGAACTGTTGTCCGAAAAGGGGTATGACCCGGTCTACAACGCCCGGTTCATGAACCAGACCATCCAGCGCATGCTCGAGGACCCGCTTGCGGAGGAACTGCTGAAGGGCAAGTTCGGCGACGGCGATGAAATCAGGGTCGGCAAGAAGGGTGAAAACCTGACGTTCTACAAGGCCGAGACCGCTGATTCCGGCAAAGCACCCGTCCTCACCGAGTCGGAAGCCTGAAAACGCCGGTGACGGACCGAGTCCCTCCGGGCATGAACGGTTGACGCGCTTTGACGGGCCGAGTCGGTCCTGGCGTGACCGGTTTACGCGCTTTGACGGGAACCCGCGATGTGGGATGCGCGTAGAATCGACAGCCGGTACGCGTGCACCGTGTTCAAGTCGATAGCCGGCTTCTGCAGATCGATTACCCGCATGGACGGGGAAGTTGTCGCTGTGTCTTCAAAGTCATACATGTACTTCAAACCCTTCCTTGTACTGATCCTTACGGGCGGATTGCTTGCCTCCGCATCCGTGAGTCCCCAGAAAGTCTTCGGACAACAGCAGCAGCCATTGATCGCCGAGGTGCGTATCGAGGGCCACGCCAACGTGGATGAACCCCTCATCCGGTCGATGACCGTGTTGAAAGCGGGTAACCCTTACAATCCCCGGGACGGCGCCACCACGATCAAGCAACTGTACCGGCTGGGATTGTTCGAGGACATACGTGTCTACATCAGCGGAGGCGCAACGGGATTGATCGTGACCGTTAACGTCAAGGAATATCCGTTGCTGGACCGCCTCGAGTTCGAGGGAAACGATAAGATCGACGACGACGATCTCGAACGCATTTCGGGTATTTTCCAGGGCCAGGCCCTGTCTCCCTTCCGCCGAAAGAGTGTCCTGGACAATATCACCAGCGCCTACTACGAGAAGGGGTACCTGCTCGCTACGCTGAACGATCGCGTGCTCGTGGAAAGAAACAACGCGATCATGCGTATCGAAATCGATGAAGGCGAGAAGGTGGGGTTGGGCGAGATCTTTATCGAAAACAACGTGTCCGTGCCGGAAAAGCAGTTGCAGAAGGCTTTTCGTAAGAAAGCGGACACGGAGGAAGAACATTTCTGGAAAGAGGGCGACCTGCGCCGGGAACGCCTGCTGGACCAGTTCGAGAAAATCGTCCAGGAATACCGCAAGCACGGATTCCGGGACGCGGAAGTCGTGAGCGACACGCTCTGGTTCAGCGAAGACAGGAAGCGTATGTACATCAAGGTCAATGTCAACGAGGGAAGGCGGTATTACCTCGGGGACGTCGCCTTCGAAGGGAACACCAAGTTCACCGGCGAACAGCTGTCCAGTCTCATCAAGATCGACGCGGGCCAGCCCTTCAACGAAGAAGAATACCAGGAAAGCGTGTCGACCATCTACGAAGCCTATGGCGAGCTGGGTTATCTGTACGCCACGCCCATCGCCCGGGAATCGGCGGCCAACGACTCCACGATCGATCTGCGCTTCGCGGTCAACGAGGGCGAACCCGCACAGGTGTACCGGATCAATATCGTGGGCAATACCAAGACAAAGGACAAGGTCATACGGCGCGAACTGCTGATCAAGCCGGGCCAGGTCTTTCGCCGCTCGGTGCTGATGAGAAGCCAGCGGGACGTTTTCCAGCTCAATTACTTCCAGGACGTGCAGCCCGGTCTGCAACCCCGTTCCAACGGTGACGTGGACATCACCTTTACCGTCCTTGAGAAACCGACGGGCACGGCGAATGCCGGCGCTGGTTACAGCGGGTTCGACGGGCTCGTGGGTACCATATCCATGATCATCCCGAATTTCCTGGGCAACGGACAGAACGTGAATTTCAACTGGGAGTTCGGCGCCCGGCGCAATTCCATTTCAACGAGTTTCGCCGAGCCCTGGCTCTTCGATACGCCGACCAGCGCCGGCATCGACCTCTACCGTACGAACCGAAGTTGGTACGGGGATTTTAATGTCATACAGAAGGGCTTCGGGCTGTCCCTGGGGCGCCGCTTCCGCGGCACGTACTGGCGCATCAACGGAGCCTACCGGTTTTACAACCAGAATTACACCGGTTTCGGCGAGCGTTACTACGCGGCGGCGCTGGAAGATACCACCCTGACGGATCCGCAGATATCGGCCATTAACTCGAATATCCTTCGACGGGAATCCTACGAATCCAACAGCGGCCTGACGAGCCAGGTCTCCTTCTCCGTTACGCGCGACAGCCGCGATTTCCCCCAGTTCGCCACGCGCGGCATGCGCCAAACGTCCCGCAGCAGTGTAGCCGGTGTCGGCGGTGACGTGAAGTTCCTCAAGCAGACCGTGGAATCCGATTTCTATCTTCCCCTGTTCAAGGGCACGTCCCTGTCCCTCCGGGGGAGGTATGCCCTGGCCGTAAACCCCTTCAACGACCGGGAGGTCCCGTTTTTCGAACGGTTCTTCCCGGGAGGGGTCAGTTTCGACGGCATGATCCGGGGGTACGGCAACAACTCCATCGGTCCCTATACCGATCTGGGGGACGGGACCAGCAGCCGGGACGGTGGCCGCGCGATGAGCATCATCACCCTGGAGTACCAGGTCCCGATCATCGACCAGCTCAGCTCTCAGCAGCCGGTCTACGCCGTGGCGTTTGCCGAGGCCGGCAATGCCTGGGCGAAGCTCGGGGACGCCACGCCGCTGCCGGGCAATATGAAGAAATCCGTAGGCGTCGGCATCCGGGTGATCATGCCCCTGGTGGGACTGCTGGGTTTTGACGTCGGATACGGATTCGACCAGCCCTCGGATCCGATCCAGGCACTGCAGAAGAAGCGAAGCGGCTGGCATACGCACTTTCAGCTCGGCCAGATGTTCTGACAAGCTGGTCCAGGTTTCCGGAGCGATCCGGCTTTCGAGGAGGATATAATGGTTTCAGGGAGAGGGATGATTCGCACTGCGGCCGCGCTCGCCGTACTGGCCATGCTGACCGCCGCCATGTTGCAGCCGGTTACGGCCCAGGCGCAGGAACTCAAGATCGGCTATCTCGACATGGAGCGCCTGCGCCAGTCGTACCAGGGATTCAGGGATGCCGAAGAGGCCTTCGAGAAGCAGGTGACGGCCATGCAGGAACAGGTCCAGAACAGGCAGCAGGAAGTCGAAATGCTGGAACAGCAGTATGAAGCCCGCAAGACCATGTTGACCGCGGCCCGGCGGCAGCAGGACGAGCAGAATATCATGCAGAAGAAACAGGAACTCATGCAGTTCGCCCAGTCCCAGCAAATGCAGCTGGCGCAACAGGAAGTGGAATTGACAAGGCCATTGCAGGAATCCATTTTCAACGTGGTGCAGACCCTGGCCAAGGCGGAGAACTATACCTATGTATTCGATGCCGGGTCGCTCATATACGTGGATCCGCTGAGAGCGCAGGACCTCACGGGGCAGGTCCTGGAGGAACTGCAGAAGGAAGCCAACTAGCCACTCATGCGACAGAAGCTGGCAGATATCGCGACACAGGTACAGGGCGAACTCATCGGCGACGGTTCATGCATCATCGAAAGCGTGGAGCCGCTGGACGAGGCCGGCGAGGGTTCGATCTCCGTCCTGATCAACGCCCGGCAGAGCCGGCGTCTTGAATCGACGGGGGCTGCGGCGGTCATCGTCTCCCGGGAAATCGATCACGCTCCGGTCCCCATTATCCGCGTGGCTTCTCCCGAGCTCGCCCTCGTCACCCTGCTGACGAACTATTTCGCCGGACACCGTCCCGCCGAAAGCGGAATCCATCCCACGGCCAGGATAGATCCGGCCGCGGAAGTGGATGAAGAGGCGGCCATCGGTCCCCATGTGTCGATCGGCCCGCACACCACGGTGGGGCCGAGCGCCTGCATCGGCGCAAACGTGTCGATCGGCGCCCATTGCCAGGTCGGCGACGGCACATGGATCTACGCCAACGCGACGCTCTACGATCGGGTTTCCCTGGGAGAAGGCGTAATCGTTCACGGCGGCGTCGTGATCGGCAGCGACGGTTTCGGGTATTTCCAGGGCAGCGCGGGCGCCAGAAAGATCCCGCAGGTCGGCGGCGTGGAGATCGGCGACGAGGTGGAGATCGGCGCGAATTCGACGATCGACCGCGCGACCATGGGCATGACCCGCATCGGCCGCGGCACGAAGATCGACAACCTGGTTCAGATCGGCCATAACGTCGTGATCGGCGAACACGTCACCATATGCGCGCAGGTGGGCATCGCAGGCAGCACGGTCGTCGAATCGGGGACCCTCATCGGCGGGCAGGCCGGACTTTCCGATCACATCCGGGTCGGTGCCGGTTCAAGGATCGGCGGGCAGGCGGGCGTGACCAAGTCCATTCCCGCCGGATCGACCGTTTCGGGCTACCCGGCCCGACCGCACAACCAGGCCAGGAGAATCGAGGCGGCCGTCAAGCGACTGCCGGACCTGCTGCAACAGCTCCAGACGCTGGAGACGCGGATCATTGCGCTCGAAAGCGGCGAGCAAGACAAAAAACCGATCGAAGGAAGCGGGTAGCGGTCCATGCGCAAACGCCAGCGTACGATCAAGTCCCCGGCGACCATTCGGGGCATCGGCCTGCACACCGGGGGACGGGCGACGATTACGTTCAAGCCCGGTACCGTGAACGACGGGATCCGGTTCGTGCGCGTCGACCATCCCGACAGACTGGAGATCCCGGCGGACATCGACTACGTGATCGATACGACCCGGGGGACGAACCTGGCGCGGGACGGCGTCCGGATTCACACCGTGGAGCACGTCCTGGCCGCCGTCGCGGGCCTGGGCGTGGACAATATCCGAATCGAACTGGACGGGGACGAGCCACCGATCTGCGACGGCAGCGCCATTCCCTTCGTAAACGCGTTGATCGAAGCGGGCATCGTCGAACAGGACGCCCCCCGGGAATACCTGGAGCTGGACAACCCCGTGCTGTACTCGGAACGGGAGAACGGCCAGTTGAAGGAACTCGTCGTCATGCCCTCCGACGATTTCCATCTCACCTACATGGTCGACTACCAGAAATCCAATCTGGCCAGCCAGCACACCGTGCTCTACTCCCTGGAGGACGAGTTCGTCACCGAATTCGCCCCGGCGCGGACGTGGACCTTCCTGAGCGATGTGAAGGCCCTGCGCGAAAGGGGGCTGATCAAGGGGGGCAGCCTGGAAAGCGCGGTAGTCATCGCGGACATGGACCTGTCCGACGAGGAATTGGACGAGTTGAAGGACCTGTTCGGCGTGGAGGACAGGGTGGTAATCGGCGAGAACGGGATCGTGGGCTCCCAGCCCCTGCGGTTCGACAACGAACCCTGCCGCCACAAGGCCCTCGACCTGATCGGCGACCTGGCCCTGCTCGGCGCACCGCTCAAGGCGCAGGTATTCGGCGCGCGGTCCTCCCATTCTGCCAACGTGGAACTCGTGCGCAGGATCCGCGGCGCATGCGTGAAGAAGAAGCCGGAAACCGGGAAGGCCGATCCGCCGGCGCCTGCTCCGCCGGCGCCTGCGCCGCCGGCGCCTGCGCCGTCAGCGCCTGCGCCCGAAGCGGTCCTCGACATCGAGGACATTCTGCGCATCCTCCCCCACCGGTATCCCTTTCTGCTCATCGACCGGGTGATCCACATGGAACCGGGGAAGCGGGTGACGGCGCTGAAGAACGTGACCATCAACGAGCCCTTCTTCGCGGGTCACTTCCCCGGCCATCCTGTCATGCCCGGCGTCTTGATCGTCGAGGCCATGGCGCAGGCGGGCGGCCTGCTGCTGCTCAACACCATCGATGAGCCGAAAAGCAAGATGGCGTATTTCATGGGTATCGACCACGCCCGTTTCAGGAGACTGGTAAAACCCGGCGACCAGCTTCGCTTCGAGTTGGAAACGGTCCGGATGCGCATGCACGCCTGCAAGATGGAGGGCAAGGCCTACGTAGACGATGAACTGGTCGCCGAAGCCACCCTCATGGCCATGATCACGGACCGTGCGGGCCAGGCGGACCAGGCGGACCAGGCTGACCAGGAGACCTCACAGTGACGGACATTACCGCCGAAGTCCAGATTCATCCCACGGCCATCGTGCATCCCGACGCGGAGCTGGGCGCCGGATGCAGTATCGGTCCCTACACGATCGTGGAACCCAACGTGACCATCGGGGCGGGTACCGAGATCGCATCCAGCGCGATGATCGGCGCCCATACCCGTATCGGCGCCGAATGCAAGATCTATCACGGCGCCGTCGTAGGGTCGATCCCCCAGGATCAGAAATTCATCGGCGAGCAGTCCATCTTGGAGATCGGAGACCGGACTTCCATCCGGGAGTTCACCACGCTGAACCGCGGGACGAGCGCGCTGGGGAAGTCGGTGATCGGAAGCGATACCCTGGTCATGGCCTACGTGCACGTCGCCCACGACTGCGTGATCGGCAACCGGGTAATCCTCGCCAACGGCACGCAGCTGGGCGGCCACGTGGAAATCGAGGATTTCGCCATCACGGGCGGGCTCGTCGCCGTCCACCAGTTCGTCCGGATCGGCCGCAATGCCTTCATCAGCGGGGGCGGCATGGTGACCAAGGACATCTGTCCGTACTTCAAGTATGGCCACGATCCGCTCAAACCCGTTTCACTCAACACCATCGGCCTGAAGCGCTGCGGGTTCTCCGAAGAAGCCATCCGTACGCTCAAGCAGGCCTATCGTCTGTTCCACCGTTCCTCGCTCAACATCTCCCAGGCCGTGAAAGCGGTGTCGGCGGAAGTGGAACAAACCGACGAGGTCAAGTACCTGCTCGCGTTTATCGAGGAAAGCGCCCGGCGCAGCAAACGGTACGGCCGTGGCCTGACGTCGTGATACGGCCGCGGCATGCAGCCGTGGTCGAACAGTCTTATGGAAGCATCGGCAGGAACGTTGCCGCCGAACCCGCACTTCTCACCCTTCCCATCGTCAAAGAAAGGATCTGTCCCATGTCGGCCGTCTCAACCGGAGGGCGTACTGTGCGAATCTCCACGCCCATGCTGCCTCCATCGTGGGCCTTGCTGGAACTGAACCTGATCAAACAGCAGGAAGAGGCCGTAGAAGCTTTTTACGATCAGTACTTCGACGAGCGCGGGTACCTGCTCTGCGTGCCCCGCTGGGGCGGTGACGACGGACCGGACGACGCCGCGGAGAATTTCGCGAACTGGCCGGAACTCTACGCGATCGGCGCTTCGGAGCGCGTATACGAACTGTACAAGAAAGCCTGGGACGGGCACCTGCTGCAGTACACGGAGGCGAAGACCACCGAGGTCGAATTCGCCCGGGACGGCATGTATTTCAAGGAATTCCCCACGATGTTCGACTGGATGCACAACGGGGAGGGCTTCACCGCTTTTTTTCTGCAGGGTCTCTGCGACCCGAAGGACAAGAAGTTCGTGGACCGTACGCGTCGTTTCTGCGGCTTCTACATGGGCGAAGATCCCATCGCGGACAACTACATCTCCGAACATCGCGTGATCAAGAGCATGTTCAACGGCAGCCGCGGATCCATGCTGCGCAAGGCCACGGGACTCGACTGGGCCGGGGATTCCATCGAGGTCGAGGGCCGGTTCAGGCTCGGGCACGGGGAGCGGAACTACGAAGAGATGGTCGCCCATTTCAAGGACTACAACGACGTGGCCGGGGACCATCCGCTGAACATGGGCGTGACCACGATGACGCTCAACGCCTACATGATCGACGGCGACGAAACCTATGGCGAGTGGACGAAGAACTACCTGGATGCCTGGGTTGAGCGTACGGAGCGGAACAACGGCATCACACCTTCCAATATCGGGCTGGACGGGAGCATCGGCGGGGAGTGCGGCGGTAGATGGTACGGCGGGGCATACGGCTGGGGATTCTCGACCATCGTGCCCCAGACCGGCAAAATCGCCCATCGCCCGTACTTCCTGATCCGGGTGCACTGGAGTTTCGGCAACGGGTTGCTGCTGACCGGCGACCAGAAGTACGTCGACACCTGGCGCGGGGTCATCGAAGCGGTTAACGCGAACAGCAAGGTCGAGGACGGCCGGACCCTCTATCCCCGGATGCACGGAGACGACGGCTGGTACGACTACCAGCCCGAGCCCTTCTCCGTGGGCGCGGAGCAGGTCTACTACTGGTCCATGGACCGGCGCGACCTGGAACGGCTTCCCATGGAAGGCTGGATCGCTTTCCTGGAAGGGCAGAACCCGGACTATCCGGAAGAAGCACTGCAGGAGGACATTGCTACGGTGCGGTCGAAGATGGAACGACTGCGCGACGACCGGTCCACACCGGATACCCGCCTGTCCGACGATATGAACGGTACCAATCCGGCCGAGGTGGACGCCCTGATCCAGCTCATGCTCGGCGGAATGCCCACCGGGCACTTCGGCCATCCCCTGCACTGCCGGTTCCGGTACTTCGATCCGGCGCGCGTGCGTCCCGGCATGCCCGAGGACGTTGCCGCCCTGGTGGAGGAACTCCATGACGACAGCGCCGTGGTCACGCTGGTGAACACCAACCAGGTCTCCGCCCGCACCGTGACCGTTCAGGGTGGCGCTTACGGCGAACACCAGATCCTGGAGGTGGCCGGCGAAAGCGGATCCACCCCGGTCGACGGCACCAGTTTCACGGTGACGCTCGAACCCGGCTGCGGCAGCAGGCTGCGCGTGACCATGGACCGCTACGCCAACCGGCCTTCCTTCGCCTTCCCCTGGGAGAGGTAGGAGACCTTATGCGAGTCAAAGGACCAGGGGTGCTGCTCACACTGGGCATGTTGATCGTCACGAACATGCCCCGGGACGCGGCCGCCCAGCAGGAACACGTGGCCGTCCTGGTGGCAAAGCACCGGGCGGAGGCCATCCGCATGCGAGAGGATATCCACCGTAACCCGGAGCTGGGCAACCGGGAGTTCAGGACGGCGGAGTTGGTGGCGGATCATCTCACTGCGCTCGGTATCGAGATCCGGACGGGCGTCGCCCATACCGGCGTGGTGGGCGTGCTCAAAGGCGGCCGGCCGGGTCCGGTGGTGGCCATTCGGGCGGACATGGACGCGCTGCCGGTGACCGAAGAAACGGTGCTGCCTTTTCGGTCGACCGTGCGGACGACCTACCTGGGCCAGGAAGTAGGCGTCATGCACGCCTGCGGCCATGACGTGCACACCGCCGTTCAACTGGGCGTCGCTTCCGTGCTGGCCGACATGAAGGACGAACTGCCCGGCACCGTCAAGTTCATCTTCCAGCCGGCGGAGGAAGGACCGCCGCCCGGTGAAGAGGGCGGCGCGGACCTGATGGTGCGCGAGGGCGTCCTCGAAGATCCCGCGCCCGAGGCGATTTTCGGTCTCCACGCGCTGCCCTCCCTCGAGGTGGGCACCGTCGGATACACCATCGGACCGGCTTTTGCCGCCGTGGACCACTTCACCATAAAAGTCCGTGGCAAACAGGCACACGGCGCCCGTCCCGAAGAGGGCATCGACCCGGTCGTCATGGCTTCCGAGATCGTGCTCGCCCTGCAGACGATCCGGTCCCGGACCCTGTCGCCCCTCGAGCCCAGCGTGGTCACGGTGGGCATCATCCGCGGCGGGGAACGCTTCAACATCATCCCCCGGGAAGTCCTTCTCGAAGGTACGGTGCGCACCTACAACCCCGAGGTCAGGGACACGGTGGAGCGCCGGATAACGTCCATCCTGGATGGCATAACCGGGGCTTATGGCGGTTCTTTCGAACTGGACTACGACCGCGGTACCCCGTCCGTAATCAACGACCCGGTCCTGTCCCGGGAAATGGCCGGTTACCTGGCCGAGGCGCCGGACGTCGAACAGGTGCTGGAACTGCCGCCGACCATGGGCGGCGAGGACTTCGCCTATTTCGCCAACGAGATTCCCGGATTCTTCTACCGGCTGGGTACCACCAAACCCGGCCAGCCGTCGGGCGGCCTGCACACCCCGACCATGACGGCAGACAGCGGATCCGTGGACGTGGGCATGCGAGTGATGACCCACCTGGTGCTGGAATACCTGAACGCCCGGGCGCCGCGGTAGGACTGCACGCCTCGCACCGCCCCGTGACGGTGGCGGCTGGTCACCGGCCCCTCGGACCCCGGTCGGCCTGACCCTCACAGCGACGAATACTGACGTTCACTGGCGCCTCGGACCCCGGACGGCCTGGCGGTACGCCCGCGTCTGGTCCAGGCCTGTGATGCGCGTCGCCCCCTCGATGCGTACGCCCGCGTCCGAGGTGACGTAATACTTGTCCACATCCACGAAAGCGTGCGAGCCGGCAAGGTTGCGCACCAGTATTTCGCCGATATCGACCACCGTGTGCAGCGCGAGCCCCCGCGCTTCGTATTCCCGACGCCATTCCTCCCAGTTCGCCGCGTCCTTCCGGTCTCTGGGATCCGATGAGATCAGGTGTTCCGATGGAAACAGGCGGGACCATCCCAGGTGACCGACCACGCGCTCGATCCGGGCGACGCTGTGGCTGGACAGGATCCCGAGCGCAAATCCGCCGGCGATTGCCTCCAGGTGCTCCCCGGAAAACCTGCCCTTGGCCCGTAGGGCGTTCCGGTCGATCTGTTCGTACATGGTTTCTTTCGCGTCCAGGTGGGCAAGCGTCCGTAAACCCATGACTACAAGTGGCTTCAAGGTATTGCCTCCTTTTGGCGAAAACCAACACTCCGGCCCGCACCGCAACGGCAGGCCGCCCGGCCCGCACCGCAACGGCAGGCCGCGCGACAATGGGTCAGCCGGACTTCACGGACCGCCGCAGGTTGCCGAGTATGGATCCGATGACGACGAGAACGGCGCCCGATATGCTGAGTAGATTCAAATGCTCTGGCTGCAGCAGGCCGGGGAGGAGCGGCGCCAGGATCATCATGTCCACGACGGTGACCAGGGGCACGGCCGCCAGGACCATGCTGACCCGGAACACCTCGAGATGCTTCAGTGATTCCACCAGCGTGACGAAGGCGATGAGCGAGATCACCGCCGAAACGTTGAGCAGGATCATCTGCCGGGCGTCCTGCGCCAGCAACGCATCGAAACGAACAAAGGGCAGGATCAAAAACGAACCGATCAGGTAGATCAGGAACAGGATGACGGACGTGGGCAGGATCTGCAGCAACTGCTTCTGGGTGAGGGTATAGGTCGACAGCGCCAGCGCGGCCACCGTTACCCACAGGATGCCCGGGATCATGGCGCTGTCCCCGGACAGGAGTTCCGCCATTTCCTCGTTGAAGAACAGGACGATCCCGCCCGTGAGCAGCAGGAGGCCCAGTACCTGGATCAGGGTCATCCGCTCGTGAAAGAGCAGCATGGCGCCCAGCAGCAGAAACAGCAGCGAGATCTGGTTGACCACCTGGGCGGCGCTTGGCGAGATGTACTGCAGGCTCTGGGGATAGAACACGTACGCGCAGCTGAACCCGAGCACCGCCGCGAGGAAGACCAGCGCGTAACCGCCCTTGAGTCGACGGGCCAGGCTGAAATGTCCCTGCCGGTACACGATCAACGCCATCAGCGCGGCTGCGACGACGAACCGGTACCACGTCATCGTGAAGGCGTCCAGGCTGATCAGCATGATTTTCAGGACGATGGGCAGTCCGCCCCATACGAAGATCGTGAACAGGCTCAGGACCAGCCCCAGGCCCCAGCGACCGCTGGTGACGTGCCGGTTCATGCCTTCACCGCGAGAGGGACCGCTACGAGAGGACAGTCGCGCGGCTTTATTCGTACACCTCCACTTCCGGCGTATAGGTCATGTCTGGGTCGAGGGGGTAGATGGGCCGGGGGACGTACCGGTGGCCCAGCGTGGGGATGTTGGGGCTCGCCGCCCCCGGCGAATCGATGGTGATGGTCCGTTCCGCCCAGTCGTCGTACCACTCGTCCGGCGTATGGGGCAGTTTCTTGACCACGACGTCGAAGCGTTTCGGGTCCTGGCCGAAGGCGGGATACATCCACCGGTCACACAGCAGTGGACCTGAAGCCGCCAGGAAAACCGTAATGTTCCGGCACTTCAGTACGGCGATCGGAACGTCGTCCCGCCGGCCCAGCACTTCGACCGTTGCGGTGACTTCCACCGGCGTAAAGCGCGGGTCCCGCGTTCCGCCCAGGGGGACGGTGATGGTCTGCCCGACGCCCGCCTCCGTGGCGCGCGCCACGGAGGGATCGTCGCGGATCGGGAACAGCACGCTGCCCCGGTAGACGCTCCCGAGGAACCCCTTCAGGATGGTGTTGCTCGTGCCCGGCGCGCCCGAACTGGTGGCGTCGGCGGCATCGGCGAAAACGACCGTTCCTTTCGCCTTCGCGGCGATTTGGATGCCCTCCTCCACGCTGTGCAGCACGCACTGCATGTGGGACCGCATGTCCCAGAAACTCCGGCCGATATGCAGGGCTTCCCGCACTGCCAGGTCCCGGTTGCCGTCCGTGATCACGACGACGCGCGAGCCCTGTTCCGGACAGTCCGTCGGCGGATGGCCCAGCATGATCCCCCCGGCGAGCACGTCGTCCCGTTCTTCCAGGCGCTGCAGGTAGCGTATGAACGTGCCGTGCACGCCGGTGGCGGTCTTGAGTTCGTCGCCCCGGACCATGGTGGGCGTGTACACGCTGGCGATCACGGGCCGGGCCCCGTCGAGTATGCGCAGCAGCACTTCGGCGGCCCGGGCGCCCGTTTCGTACCAGTCGATGTGGGGATAGGTGTGCAGGATGGCGCAGCCGTCCATGTGGGACAGCATGCGCCGGGTGATCGTGCCGTGCATGTCGAAGGAAGCGACGACGGGCACGTCGGGTCCGACGATCCGGCGCACCTCCTGCAGGACGTACCCCTCTGGATCTTTTTCGGTTTCCGCGGCCATGGCGCCGTGGAGATTCAGGTACACGCCGTCGGCGCCAGCCTTATGCCGGTCGATCGCTTCGAGCAACTCCGACGTGGTCCGCTCGAAACACGCCTGGGTGATCGTGCCGCCCGCACCCATGGCGGCGCTGTAGGTGGGCACGATTTCCACGTCATCCCGGGCGGAGAGGGTATGGACGGCCCCACCGACCACGCCGCCCAGGCCATCAGCTCTTTCCGGGTCATCCGCACCGTCCAGGTCGTCCGGGTCCTCCAGGCCGTCCGGATCCCCCGGTTCATTCAGCATCTCGCGTCCGCGCAGGATGGCGAAATCCTCGTACACCGTATCGTTGGGATGGAAGTCGTTGGTTTCCTGGAAGAAGGTGCCGATCAGGATCCTGGGCATAGCGCTCCGGCGGTTTTCCTTTCAATACCTCGACGTGTGCTCTTCCACCTTGGTGATCGTCTCGATGACCGCAGGCCGGCCGTCCTGGTTGGCCGCTACGGCCCGTCTCATCGCCGGTGCGATCTGGTCGGGCGTCGTCACCTTCTCCGCGTAAGCGCCCAGCCCCGCCCCGATGGCGGCGTAATCCCCGCCCAGCCGGTTGCTCCCCCAGCGCTCGGACGCGTAGGCCATGTGGTGATCGTAGTGGGTCATGACCCCGTTGTTCAAGATCACCGTGATGATGGGGATCTCCGAACGCACGGCGGTCTCCACGTCCAGTCCCGCCATGCCGAAGGCGGCGTCGCCCATGACGTTGACGACCTGCATCTCCGGATCGGCGATCTTGGCGCCGATGGCCAGCCCCAGCCCGTAACCCAGCTGCGTGGAAGCGCCCCAGCCGATGTATCCCCGCGGCGTATCGGTCTCCCAGAAGGGCGCGAGCTGCTCGCGCGGATAGCCGGAGTCGTGGGTGATGATCGTGCGCGCCGCATCCACGACCCCCGCGATCTCCCGGAACACGCGGTACGGGCTCAGGGGCACCTCGTCGGAGCGGAACCGGGGTTCCCATTCGGCCAGCCACGCGTGCTTGAGCCGGGCGATCTCCTCGATATCGCCCCGTTCATCGTCCCGGGGACGCCCGTCGAGCTGACGTTTCGCTTCCTCGACCATCTGACGCAGGACCACCCCTGCGTCGCCCACCGCGCCGTAGTCGACGCGGTGCTCCTTGTTCAGGTCCCCGTGGCTGACGACGCACTGGGCGAGCGCTGCGCCTGCCGGCACATCCGATTTGAATCCAGAAGTCATGCTTGTGCCGATGCCGAAGAAAAAATCGGTCTTCTTCAGGTATTCCGCCACCATGAGCGAATGAGAGGCGGCGCCCGTGCCCAGGGAGAGGGAATGGTTTTCGGGGAAGGCGCTCTTGCCGGCCAGCGTGGTCATGACCGGCGTCTTCGTCCATTCGGCGAATTCGATCAGCGCATCGGTGGCCTCGGCGTACAGCACGCCCTGGCCGGCGCTGATGATGGGACACTCAGACTTCAGCAGGGCTGCCACGAGATCCCGGACGTCCTCGGGCGATGCGCCGCTCTTGAACGGTTTCACAGGGGTATAGTCAAAGGCGCCGTCCGGTATCTCCTCCTCGCCCACGTCCCCGGGGATCTCCAGCATGACCGGACCCGGCTTGCCCTGCTTCAGCAGGCTGTACGCCCGTCCCATCATCTCCGGGATCCGGGCCGCCGAGTTGATGTTGGACACCCACTTGGTGATGCCCCGGTAATTCTCCACCGATTCGAAGGCCAGGTCGGCGCCGGCGCGGGACCGCGGCGGGCCGCCGGGCAACAGCAGGACGGGCACCGAATCCGCGTAGGCCTGGGCAACGCCGCCGAAGGCGTTTTCCGCGCCCGGTCCCATCTGCATCATGAAGACGCCGATGGTATGCCCGTTCCGTATTCGGCTGAATCCATCGGCGATATTGACGCCGGCCCGTTCCTGCCGGCAGAGGATGGGACGCAGGCCCTCGATCGCGCAGGCGTCAATGAGGGGATGGTGGGGAAAACAGCTGAACCAGTCCAGCCCTTCCGCCTTCAGGATCTTCGCAATCGCTTCGTTACCGGTCATGGATATTCCTTACTCCCCTTCGCGCCGCGGGGCAGAAAGCGTTTGTCCGTCATCGTCGATCAGGGGACGGTTATAGACATAAGCCGGTTGGAGCACGGCCCGCTGGGCTTCGTTAAGTTCATTTGTCCATTCCGGCAGGCCGGTTTCGTACACGCCGCCGGAGTAATGCATGTACTTCGGGGTGTACCGGTAGAACAGAGAGCGGCGCTCTCCCTTCCCCTTCCACGGCAGCGTGCCGTGGGTCGTGGCCTCGTTGAAGATCACCAGGTCGCCGGCCTTCATGGGCACGTGGTACACGATGTCCTGGTCGACTTCGTAGCGGGCGATGTCGTCCGGAAGGGTGAAGTTCGCCTTGTGGCTGCCCGGGATGACGCACAGCCCGCCGTCGCCCGGGTTCACGTCGCTCAGCTGGTACTGGCAGTTGATGAGCCCGCAACGCATGGCGCCGTTCTGGTAGTGGTAGAACCGGGATCCGCTGAATTCCGCCAGCCCGTACCCGTGGAGGCGCAGTCCCTCGGTCCCTGCCGCGGACGTGAAGATGAAGGGACTGTGGTCCATCTTCCACCCGCGTCCCAGCAGGGTGTTCAGATACGGGATGATCCGGGGATTGGCCAGCACCTCGCGGAACGGCCGGCACCAGGGCTGATCCCACGTCAGCATGCCCTCGTAGAGTCCGCGAAGCTGCGTGCCTTTCAGGACCTTGCTCGTGCTGCTCGCCGTATCGTCCTTCCGCTTGTCGCGATTGGCGTCCAGGGCCTCGTTCAGCGCGCCGACCTGTGCGGACGTGAGGGCGTTGCGCACCACGATGAACCCCTGCAGATCGAAGAGATACTGCTCATGGGGCTGCATGGTGAGATATGATGTGGACTGGTTCATGTGGACTGATTCGTTCAGATCCCCTCCCTGCGGGGACGCGCGATCGATTCGCCGTCGTCCTCGATCAGGGGGCGATTGTAGATATACGGAGGTTCCAGGACCGCGCGCTGGGCTTCGGTAAGTTCCTTCGTCCATTCGGGCAGGCGCGTGTCGTATACGCCACCCTCGTAATGCATGTATTTCGGAATGTAACGGTGGAGCACGCAGCGACGCTCGCCCTTACCTCTCCACGGCAACGCGCCGTGGGTTGTGGCCTCGTTGAAGATGACCAGGTCGCCGGCCATCACGGTGATATGATGGAAGATATCCTGGTGGTCTTCGTAATGACGGACATATCCCGGCATGGGGAAATTGGCCTTGTGGCTGCCCGGTATAACGGTCAGCCCGCCATCGTCCGGGTTTACATCGGTCAGGTAGAACTGGCAGACGATGAGCCCGCTCCGCATCCGCCCGTCGTCGTACATGTAGTAGGTCGACCCGGCGAACATCCCCGTGCTGTTTCCGTGGAAAGGCGTGCCCTGGGCACCCGATTTCGAGGTGAGCACGTCGATGTTGTGGTCCAGTTTCCAACCCCGGCCCATCATCGTATTGAGATAGGGGATCAGCTTCGGGTGGGCGAGCAGGTCGCGGAAGGGCTGGCACCAGGGCTGTGCCCAGGTCAACATCCCTTCATAGTGGACATACTGCGTGTCGGGGCCCGCCAGCGGCGTGCCGTCCAGCGCGCCGCCCGGCCCGTGCTCGCTGGTCCGATCGGGATTCGCGTCCAGGGCGTCATTCAGCGCATGTACCTGATCGGCGGCAAGCAGGTTCCGCACCACGAGAAACCCCTGCAGGTCGTAGAGGTACTTCTCGCGGTCGCTCATCACGACAAAGTCTTCCGGGTCGCCGAACATGGCCATGGCGGCCTCCTGGCGGTTTGCTCCGCCTCATCGGGTATACTGGACGCTACGAACGGAAACGGCTCGATCCGGAGTCGCTGGAATCAGAAATCGCTTGTTCAGGAATATAGAAAACAAGGAAGCGTAGTCAAAGACTACCTGTGCACCCTCCGCCCGCCTGGGCCGTCTAGATCGTTCGGACCGACCGGACCGACCGCCGACCGCCGAGTCATCCAGTGTCCGAAGTCCTCAGCTGACCTTCGACACGGCCGGCGGCCGTTCATGTCGTGCATTTCGAGTTTTATCCACAAAAATGCCGTTGTCGCCAAACGTGTGGCAACAACGGCAATTTGGTTTGTTCCGGCGACTTCCTGCGGAAGTCGCGACCCGCCGAATCCCTCTAGTACTTCACCGTACAGCCGTACGCCCGGGTCATCCCTACCGGTACTTCCTTGCCGGAAAGCGCCGCGTCCAGGGCCATGACGACGTAGTTGTCGGCCTTGGGAATGTCGGCGATGTCGGCCGAGTTGATGCTGTCGATGGCACCCATGTAGATCAGCGTGCCTTCCGGGTCGATGATGTACATGTGGGGCGTGTGGGTGGCACCGTACGTCCTGCCGACGTCGCCGGTCCCATCGAGCAGGTAGGCGTCCACGGTCGACGCATGCTTCTTCAGGCGCTTGTGGATTTCCTCATTGGAGAACTGGCCCTGCTTGCCTTCGGCCGACGAGTTGACGGCCAGCCAGACCACGCCCTGTTCGCGGTACTTGTCCTGCAGGCCCTGCATGTTCTTGGCGTTATAGTGCTTGGCCACGAAGGGACAGTCGTAGTTGATCCACTCCAGGACCACGTACTTGCCGCTGTAGTCCGAAAGCGTCACGCTTTTGCCATTCGTATCCGTCAGCGTGAAATCCGGAGCCGCGTTCCCCACCTTGGCTTCCCCGGCGGCCATCGGCGAGGAAAAGTTCACCAGCAGGAACGCGGCGGCTACGGCCACCACGGCTGCCGGAATCAAGATCCTCTTCATGAAAATCCTCCTTATGAAAAGTAACGTCAAACTGCTTCGAACTGGGTCATTCGTACAATTTGTACAGGCTTCAATACTACCTGCTGGCAGCGCCCCCGCTTTCCACCTTCTCGAGCGCGTCCAGCACCAGGCCGGGCGTGAGCAGTTCCGGCAGGATTTCCGGCTCGGAATCCGGACCGCCCGTATACAGCACGTACAGCGGGACGCTGTTACGGCCGAATTCGGCCAGCGCCCGCGTGATCTCGGGATCCCTTGACGTCCAGTCGGCCTGGACGGGGACCACACCCAGGGTCTCGAACTGCTCAACCACTCGGCTGTCGCTCAGCGCCACGCGCTTGTTGACCTGGCAGCTCAGGCACCAGGCCGCGGTGAAGTCCACGAAAACCGGTTTTTCAGAAGCGCGCAGGTCCTGCACCAGCTGCCGGGAGAAGGGTACCCACTCCAGGCCCGCGCTGTAGGTCGTGGCCGCGGCGGTGCGTTCCGCCTTGGCCGGGGCGGGTACCTGGCTCAGCACGGTTACCATGCTCGCGATGATGATCACCGCGGCAACAGCACGGGCAGCCATCCTGGAACGGCTGCCGGAAGTAATGCCGCCCCAGCGGCCGAGAATCCAGCTTCCAAGGGCCACCAGCACCAGCAGGACCATCACCAGGGCGACCAGGTTGGGGTCCGTCTGGAGGTTCAGCACCCAGAGCAGCCAGACCACGGTGGCCATCATGAGAAACCCCATGAACTGCTTGAAGGACTCCATCCAGGCGCCGGGTTTCGGCACGTACCGCAGCAGGGCGGGGACGGAAGACAGGGTCAGGTAGGGCAGGGCCATGCCCAGGCCAAGGAACCCGAAGATCGCCAGGGACTGCGCCGCCGACTGCGTCAGGGCGTATCCCAGGGCCACGCCCATGAACGGCGCGGTGCACGGCGTGGCCACGACCGTGGCCAGGACGCCGCTCAGGAAGGATCCGCCGAGTCCGCTCCCCGAGTCCATGCGCCCGCCGAGCCCGACCAGCGACGTGCCAATCTCGAAGACGCCGAAAAGACTCAGGCCGAACATGAAGATGATGACCGACAGGACGACGATGAAGGCCGGCGACTGGAGCTGGAATCCCCAGCCCAGTTGCTCACCCCCGGCCCGCAGGGCGAACAGGACGGCCGCCAGCGCGAGAAAGGAGACCAGGACACCCGCGGTGAAGACCATGCCGTGCCGGCGGGCCTTTGCCGGGTCGTCGCCCGCCTGGTGGATGAATCCGAGCACCTTGATGGACAGCACGGGGAGGACACAGGGCATCAGGTTGAGGATCATGCCGCCGATGAGCGCGAAGAGCAGGGCCTGCCACAGGCCGGACACGAGATCGCCGGACGCCACCGTCGCCGCAAGGCCGGAAACCGCCGAAATATCGCCCGGACCAGGCGATCCAATGGCAGCGACCGCCGCCGGCAGCCCATCGGCATAAACGGCGCTCACGGCCAGAGCACGCTCCGATCCGGCGCCGCGCCATCCATCTGGGGACAACAGCACGCCCGTGATCTGTTCGGGCTTGCCGGTATAGAAGCCCGATCGGCGCATGGTCAACAGGTAGCCGGTGTCGGTCTTTTCCAACCGCTGGGTGGACACGTAGTCGATCAGGTCTTCGTTGTACGGGAAGAACTCGACGCGGGTGAGGTCCCCGACGTGCCATTCGGGCGGTGTGGCGTGCAACGCCACGGTGGAATCGGAGATGGCGGCCTCGACCTGCCAACCGGGGACCGCGACCGGAAGGTTCTCCCGTGTGCGGGCAAAGAGATCGGTCCATCGCTCATCGGCCTGGGGCGCGTCCGTGGAAACGGGCAGCGTCACCTGGTATCCGGATTCTCCCGGTAGACAGATGTCCGCGCAGACCAGCCAGGAGGCGAAGGCCCCGATATCGGCCGTCCCGCCGGTCTCCAGGTCGGCCGGAGGCGTGATTTCCACGAGCAGAAGCGTCTCGCCCTCGTACCCGTAGCTGGCGAGTATGTCGAGTACGATCTTCTGGGGATAGGGCCAATTGATCTCTCCGGCCTGGAATCCATCAGGCAGCGTCCAGTGGATCTTCGTTGGGAGGCCCGAATCGGCCGGGTTGCGCCAGTAGGTGTGCCAGTGCTCGTCCATCTTCATCCGCAGACCGGCCCAGAAAGGCTGCCCGGGCTTGATGGTCGTCGTCTCCACGACCAGTTCGGTCTCCATGTAATCGGTGCGGACCGCCTGACCGTGGATCGGCAACGAGGCGAGACCGACAGTACACAGGATCGCGAGCGACAGTACGGCTGTGTGTATTGGTTTCATGGCCTGTTGCGTAGACTTCATGGTGTGTTTGGTGTCGCGCGGGTGGATGCCGCGCTATTCGGGTTCGTCGATTCCGGCCGATTTACGATGACGAGCAGTTAATCCAGTTCGGCCGGCGTAGGCCTGCCTGCGTAGGCCGCTCAGACGTTCATATGACGGAACATTTACTCATACAATATGGCCATGGCAACCGGCCGATGTCAAGCCGCATCGGGGTGCGGGGCCCGTAGTCCGTCCTTTGTCAGACGCCGAACCAGTAGTTGAACTTGACGATGAATATGTTCTCCGATTCGCCGCCGAAGAGGTTGCCGAAGTCCCTGCCGACGTCCAGCACCCCGTTTTCGGCCTGCTCGCTGCGGGTCTGCTGCCAGACCAGAAACACCCGGGAACCGGGGCGGTACTCCCAGCGCAGCACCACGTTCATGCGCAGGGACTGGATGTTGAAATCCCGGTCCGAGAAATTGATGTCCGGCATCCCGTCCCCGTCGAAATCGAGGTACCGGTAGCCGTCGTCCGGATCGATAAACGACCGGCTCCCCTCGTTCAGTACGTCGAAATCAAAACTGCTCGCCCTGAGCAACTGCTTGTAATTGAGATAATCGCCCGAGGAAAGCAGCGGTTGTGCGTAAAGCTGCAGCGTCAGGTCGGGCGAAAAGGCCACGTTCAACCGGGTTTCGAGGGAAAAGGACCGCCGCTCCAGGTCCGAGAACACGTACCGGTTGCCGTAGGTAGGCTCGAAGGGAATGGCGTCGGTCTGGGTAACATACTGGGCGGCGTTACGTTCCCAGCTGTAGTTCGGCGAGAACTCCAGTTCCCAGTTCGGTGTCGGACGAATCGTGGCTTCGATCCCTGCTTCCCACTCGTGGCCGCCCCGCTGGACTTTCTCGTAGTCCAATTCCGTTTCCAGGGCGATCCGTTTCCGGCGGTCCGTGCCGACTCCGATGTCGAATGAATAGGAACCCGGGTTCTCCATCACCGGTCCGCCCCGGGTCCGCGTATCGCTGAACTCGGTGGGGCTGTAGCTGGAGCCCAGGAAAACGTCCCAGCTGTTGTTGAGTTCGAAATTTGCTCCCGCGAAGAAACGGCCGTTCTTGTAGTTGTTCCGCCACGACGACCAGGACCACGGATCGTCGAGGGCCTCGTGCCGGAAGTTGTAGAACGTAAAGAACCTGAACTCATAGCTCTGGAAGTAGCGGCCCGGCGCAATGTTCTGGTATTGAATCCGCGCGCCGCCGTCGAGTCGTTCGCCGGAGCGTGAGAATCCGAGGTCGTTGATCTCGAATCCGGGCGAAATCTGGGCGAACCAGACTGCTCCGGTCCAGTAGTCGGCGTCCCGGCGGGAGAACTGCAACCGCCAGTTGTACCCGTTCATGGAGGTGGCGGTGGAATCCACGGCCAGACGCGTGGCGTCGGGACGCTGGAAGTAGTGATTGCTGGATCGCTGCAGCCGGATCAGCGCGTCCGTACTTCCCTGGACGCGGCTGCCGGCCAGGTAGCCGTAAACGGCCCAGTCCCGCGCGCGCGCTCCTCCCCAGTTGTGCTCGAAATCAACCCCGCCCGAAAAGGCTTCCGACGTGAGGTAGTCGAAGGCGCCGTCATCGGGAAGGGCCCGGTGCATGACCGAGCCGACAGCCCCGAACTGGCTGGCGCCGTTCCTTAAGTCCCGGCGGACCCTTAGCACGCCGAATTCCGCGCGGGGTTCGACGGTAAACTCCGGGATCCTGCCGTTCGCAATCGAATGGGCCTTCCCCGATTCACGGCCCGTGACCGCGGCCAGGGCGCCGATGGACACGCCGCCAGGCGAGCGGCCGGTGATCTTGGCCGCGCCGAGTATGCTGGTCTCCGTGGGGATATCGGCGAAATCCGCGCCGTCCGGCGTGCCCCCGCGGGGCTGCCGTCCGATCCGGCGGCTGTAGTAAAGTTCGTCCCGGCCCGACAGGCCGAATTCGAATACCTGGGCGTCTTCCACGAAAAAGGGCCGCTGTTCCCGGAAAAACGTTTCGAAGGCCGAGAGGTTAACGACGGCGGGATCCACTTCCACCTGCCCAAAGTCCGGATTGACGGTAAGGTCGAGGTGGTAGGACGAGCCGAGTCCGTATCGAACGTCAAGCCCGGCCCGCGCATTGAAGTCCGATCCATCGAAGAAGGGGTTTTCCTGCTCGGCCCGGGCGGTCCGGGCGCTGCCGAGGGAGTAAGGCCGTATCTCCAGTCGCCTGGCGTTCGACGGCAGGACGAGCCCGTTCAGGCGGCCCAGGACGCTGACCCTTCCGTATCGCTGGCGGGACTGAAGGGCGAAGTCTATGATCTCATCCGTGGCCAGGCACCGCCGCATGAAGTTGATGCCCCAGGACTGGGGGCCGTCCGTCGTCTCGTAGCGTATCTGGGACAGGGGTATCCTCATCTCGGCGACCCATCCCAGTTCGTCGATCGTCACGCCGGATTCCCATACGGCGTCCCACGCGTCGTCCTGTCGCACGTCGTCGTAAAGGTACGCGTCCCGCTGCACCCCCGCGGCGCTCACGCGGAACTGGTATCCGGTCAGACGGTCATTGTTCGGATCGATGGAAACGGACAGGAGGTCGAAGGCGCCCCGTTCGTCCCGCCGGACGAGCTGCCTGCCGATATGCTCGGGGTGATCGTCATACATGCGGGCGCCGATGTAGATGGCATCGGCGTCGTAAAGCACGCGGATCTCGGTGTCTTCATCGGGATCGGCCCCTTCGATGGGTTCCCGCTGGACGAACCGCGTCGCGGGCACGGCAGCCGCCCATGCCGCTTCATCAAGCCGTCCGTCGATCGAAACATGCCCGGTGCGTTGCGCCGCCTCCATGGCGGGGACGGAAGAGCCGTTGTCGCCCGTCTGGGCGGTAACGGAACCGGCGTAAAGGGTGCAAAGGGCAATCAGCGCGATGATCGGCGGGACACGGGATTTCAGGCGCATACTCGCAACGGTTCCTTCCTGCGTGTGGTGCAGCATCGTATCAGGACACTACGTAGTTTGCGTCTTCCGTCAGGTCCGTACCTCGCGGCGGTTGTGCACCACGACGGCGCAACCAGGCTACATTACCCGCCAGGGCAACGACGGAAGTCACCATATATTACAAATATACATGGCAAAACTTTAAAATATCGGCCTGCTTACCGCGAGGCCCTATCGGGTCCAGGTCAGGACAAAGGCCGGGGGCAGGTTCCGCACCACGAGTGATTCGCACCGGTAGTCGGAGAACAGCGGGGCCATGCGGCGGCGAAACCTTACAGCCGAAGGCAGGCAGTAGGCGTGGACGTACTGAAACATGCGGAATACGGATCCGGGTCCCAGGAGCCGGTCCAGGTTGCCGATGATCTCGTCGATTACCGGGGCCGGCATGGTGGAGATGGACAGTCCGGAGATGACGGCCTTGACCGGGGGAACGCCCGAATCCGCGTGCACCTGGAAGGCTCGGGTAACGGTATCGTGTTCGAAGCGGAGTTCGGGAAACCGGTCCCGCAGCAGGTGTACGAACCGTTGTTCCAGTTCTATGCCGATATATCCGTCGTCATCGGGAAGGACATGCCGGATCTGGTCCGTGAGCGCGCCGGTTCCCGGACCCAGCTCCATGACGGATTCGTTAGGCCTGATTTCCAGTCCCCTGGCCATGGCCCGTGCGAGCATTCTCGAACTGGGCGTCAAGGCGCACACGCTCAGCGGGTTCTTCAGCATGACCCGGAGAAACAGGAAGAATGGATGTGGTGCGGATCGAGACATGTACTGGAAGGATGGCAGCCGGCGTCCAAGTCAGCGCAGGAACACGGATATCGCAATAGACCGGAGCCAATATATGTTTGCCGGCCAGGGGAGGCAATACCTATCGCTATGGCTGAATACGCTGGCCCGCTTGGTCCGCCGGGCCCGCTTGGTCCGCCGGGTCTGCCGGGTCTCCGCGTACCCCTTTCCTGAAGGGCAACAGGCCCGGGTAGGGCGTACGGTACCGGTAAAGCAGATAGAGCGCGAAGACAAAGACGGGCACGTTCAGCAGGAGCAGCTCCGGGGGCCAGGTCTCGATCTCGACCCCATAGCGGTACAGGAGGAAGGCGAAGGCGTTGTTGCCCGCATGGAGCAGCATGCACGGAAGATCGAGCCGGTGAGGACGGCCACGGTGGTGATAACCACGCCCAGGTAGGTCGTCGGAATGATGCGGAACAGGGCCTGGTGGAACAATCCGAATATAATGCCGACTACCAGGATGAGCACGACCGGTCTCAGCCGGGGGTGCAGCCCGTGCAGCAGCAGACCTCGAAAAGCCATTTCTTCCACGATCCCCGGCGTGAGCGCCATCATGAGCATGATCTGCCACAGGGGAAAGTCGTCCGGAAGGAGCTCGCTGGCGAACTGCTCCAGCAATTCTTCCGGGAAGGGCAGGAATACGCTGGACAGACCCACGACGAATATCCCGGTCAACAGGGTCGACGGCACCAGAAGCAGCACCGCCAGCCATACCTGGGGCCGCACCGGACGGATCGCCAGGGCCTGGCGCCAGTCGAGCCGGTGTACCCGGATCATGAGCAGCGAGCCCAGGAAGAAGACGCCGAACATGTTGAAAGCCCACTGACCCTCGAGCCGGGTCAGCGCGTCAAAGTTCGAAGGGGCGATGATGACGATGGCCCACATGCCGAGAAACCACAGGAGCACCCGCCTGGGAAAAAGCGCGGCGCCGCCGGCCAGGTCCGCCTCGTCCAGGTCCTGCGCGGTGACGAGCCTTTCCTTGTCCAGCATGCGGGACGACCATCTGAGCAGCAGGAAGGCGGCCAGCAGCATGGACGCGCAGGCTGCCAGGAGCATGGGGATATCGTAATGGCCGACCATGATTTCGCGAACGGCCACGCTGACGTTCGCGACGGGCACGACGGCGATCAGCGACCGCAGGGATACCGCCGGGAGCAACCCCGCCGCCGTCAGGACCATGAGTCCGAGAAACACCGGCAGGAGGTAGAGCTGCGTTTCCTTGTAGGTCTTCGCATAGGCCGAGATCAGCAGCAGGAGGGACGATACCACGATGGCCACGGGGATGTACAGGGCGAACAACACCAGCACGGCGGCGGGGGATACATCGATTTCCATTTCCGCGGGCAGTTCGATCAACCCGAGAACGAGGTACACGAAGAGGTTCCCCGCCTGCGCAAGGGTGATGAAGAGTGCGACGGACAGGATCGTCAACTGCTTGGCGGCGATGATTTCGATCCGGCGGACCGACGTGGTCAGCAGCGTTTCGAGGGAACCCCGTTCCTTCTCGCCCGCGACACTGTCCATGGCCGCCACCGACGCGCCGGTGAGCGTGAGAAAGACGAGCAGCAGCGGCAGCAGTCGTCCGAAATAGAATCCCGCCGCCTGCTCCGGCGTGGCGACGTCCACCCTTGAAAGCCGAATGGCCTCATCGGGGTCCGTCTCGAGACCGCTTCCGCGCAGCGCTTCGGCGCGTTCCCGTTTCCTCGCGTCCACCATCCGGTCCACCATCAGGCCGCTGCCCCTTCTGGAATCGTCCCGGTTGGCGCGATAATAGACCCTGACTACGGGGACGCCCGGATACCGCTCGTCCGCCACCGTCACCATAGCGGCAACTTCATCCCCGGGCTCCGTGGGGTCGGCCGTGGCATCGGAGTCAGCCGCGCCATCGGTGTCGGCCGCGGCGCGGGCCAGGTCGAGCGAATCGGCTTCGGATCCGGTCAGGGCTTCCAGGTAGAAATCCAGGCCGCCGGATGCCAGGCTCGAATCGGGCATCGCGGCCTCCACCTCCAGGAATGAGGCCGTCCGGCGGTCTTCATCCCCGTTCTCGGCCGGATCCGCGTTCTCGACCGGATCCCTGGTCTCGCTCGGATCCCCGGTCTCGGCCGGACCACCCGGACCGCCTTGACCGCTCGGATCGCCCGGATCGTCCGCCGCGCGCAGCCCGCTCCGCGCGATGAGCGTGCGGACGGAATCGGCATAGGCGCCCACCACGGCGTAGCGATACGTCGTCGTGTCCACCTGTTCACGGCGCCATTCGCTCATGAACTTGAAACCGAAGAAGATCGCCGGCAAAACGAGGAGCGGCAGGAGTATGCTCAGTACCACCGTCCGGCGGTCCCGCAGCAACATGCGCATTTCGTGCCTGAAGAGCAGTCCGATCGTTGCGCGGTTCATGCGGCCTCATGGATGAAGGAGACGAAGATGTCTTCGAGGTAGTGCGCCCCGGTCCGCTCGCGGAGTGCTTCAAGGGTGCCGGTTGCAAGGATCCGACCCTCGTGGATGATGGCGATCCGGTCGCACAGTTTTTCCGCTTCGCTCATGATGTGGGTGGAGAACAGGATGGTCTTGCCCTGCGCTTTCAATTCGGCCAATATGGCCTGCATCTCCAGGGCGTTCAGCACGTCGAGGCCGACGGTGGGCTCGTCGAAGACCAGGATCGGCGGATCGTGGGCCAGGGTCCGCGCGATCGCCACCTTCTGCTTCATCCCGCTGGAGAGCTTGTCGATGCGGGCACGGGCATATTCCTCGATCCCAAAGCGCTCGACCAGTTCATCGACCCTGGCGGGCGTCCTGGAGGCGTCGTATCCGTTGATCCGCGCGAAAAACTCGATGGTTTCTCTCGCGGTGAGGCGGGGGTACAGCGCGGTGGTGGCCGAATAGAACCCGACGTGCCTGCGGACTTCCACGGGTTCCTCCGCCACGTCGTATCCCATGATCTTCGCTGTGCCGGCCGAGGGCTTGAGAATCGTCGTCAGCATGCGCAGCGTCGTCGTCTTGCCGGCGCCGTTCGCTCCCAGCAACCCGAAGATCTCGCCTGGATTGCAGGTGAAGTCGATCTGCCGCACCGCGTGCACGGGGCCGCGGGATTCGTCGTAATAGGTCTTGCTCAATTCCTTCACGAAAACGGGATCGTTCACGATTGTCATCCTCTTGAAGGGTTGCGGCGCAGAAGCCGGTGTTTCAGGAAACCGCCCGGCCCGCCTTCATAGCTGCCGGTCATGATGTCTTCATAGCGGGTGATCGCCGCGGCGATCCGAAGAATGATCCAGATATACAGGACTTCCATCAGCACGGTGAGGCCGATCAGGGGCCATTGATAGACCCCTCCGATGGCTTCCCGGAACACCAGGCAGACGTTGATGATGGGCACGCATGCGAGCCAGGTCGTGAGTTCCAGGCCGGGGAACTGCATGAAGACCGCGGGGACCAGGATCATGACGGTTACGAAGGGACCCGCCAGGGACTGGGCGTCCTTGAACGTCCGGGCGAAGCTGGCCACGACCATGAGGAAGGCGGAGACGAACAGGGCGAGGAGCACGGTTACCACGAAGATCAGCGGAACGGCGGACCACGGGATCGTGAAGCTCAGGTCCTGGATCCGGTCGCCCAGGAGCGGCGCCATGAGGGTGCGCATGGAGAGGCTCATGGCCAGGAAGTTCAGCATGCCGGCCGTAGTCGAGAGCGTGGCCACGTAAAGGTATTTTCCCGCGAGGACGTTCACGCGGTCCGTCGCCGCCGTCAACGTGGTCTCCCAGGTGGATCGCTCGCGTTCTCCGGCCGTCGCGTCCAGGGCGGGATACATGCCGCCCACGATCAGCATGATGATGACGAGGATGGGCACCGCCATCCCCAGGATGAAGCGTCCCATGTCCCGGCTGGAGGATACGTTCTCCCGTTCGATCCAGATCATCTGGTAGGCCGGACCGGACAGCCCCCGTTCCCGGCCCGCCCTTTCCAGGAAGGCCGTCCGGTGGCGGTTGACGACGTCCTCGACCCGGCTCATGGCGATCCGGCTCCGGTCCTTCGACGAGTCGCCGGTCATCCGGACTTCGACGTCGTCCGCGGCTCCCCCGTCGCGGGGCGCGAGTTCGACCAGGAGATCCAGCCGGCCGTCGCGGATCGCTTCCTCGGCTGCTTCCATGTCCACGAACTCCACGCGGTCCGCGGCCTCGATTTCGCGGACGAGGGCGGCGTCTTTCGCCACTTCGCCCGCGATCATCACGCGGGCCGTGAAGTTCTCCGTCTGGCCGATGACGAAGGACAGTCCCGTGTAGGCCAGCCAGAGGAAGACCGGGTACATGAACAGGGGCACAAGGACGACGTTGATGACGATGGAGCGTTCACGCAGGGCGCCGCGGAGTTCCCGTAGGAAAACGAGACCGGTATCGGTGAGATTGAGCAATACACCATCCTGTTCGCGGGACGTGGACCGGCTATTGAAACGACCGGCGGACCCAGTCCCCTGCGTCGCGTACGACCTGACCGGGTTGCAGGCGGCTGCGGGCGAGATGCCCTGTCGTGCTGCGCAGCGTCGGTTGCCGCGCATCCTGGTAACGCCAGTCCATGCTCCACCTGACCTGGTCGGAACGGTTGGGCAGTCCCTGGTGGTAGAGCATGTTATGGAAGAGGACGATGTCTCCCGGATCCATTTCGATGGACACGGCCTGGTCCACGTAGGGCGCCAGGTCCTCCTGGGTGATTTCGAGGTAGAATTCGCGGTCTTCGTGCCGGGCCATGCCGATCCGGTGCGTGCCGGGGATGAACTGCATGCAGCCGTTGTCCTCGCGGGCGGGCACCAGGGGAGACCATACGTTGATCATGCGCAGTGCGTCCACCGTCTCCGCGCTGTGATCGCCGTCGCGGTGGACCTTGTAGGTATATCCCCCGTCCTGGTGCCAGAGGACGAGGGTCGGGGCGTGGTCGGGCAGCTTGGGGCGGATGGAGTAGTTGGGATAAAGCCGAAGTTCGTCGCCCAGCAGGGTTTCCACGACGTCCAGCAGCGGCGGGTGGAAGAACACCTCGTACATGCCCGCCAGGTGAAGCTCTTTGCGGAAGATGTGGGGTGCCTCGTCCGGGGCGTCCGCGCAGATCCGGGCCAGGCGCGTCTCGAAAGGCGCATCCGCGTGGCTTCTCGAGATCTTTCCCTCCGCCGTCAGCCGGTTCGCGAACCGGTCCACCAGTTCGCCGGCGTCGCGCCGGGCCGCCTCCACCACCCTGTCAGGGTAGAACCCCTTCAGGATCACGAAACCCGTTGTTTCGAAGTGGTCCAGGTCTGTAATCGTCTCTACCGTCAAGCCATTTGTCTCCACGTCAAGGGCACGGCTGCCGACTCACTACGCATAACAGATTGCCCACGCCGGACCGCGCGCAATCAGGGTATACCTGCACACGTTTCGATTCCTTCAATCTTCCTCGCGTCGTCGCCGTTTATTCCGTTTGTGCACTTCCGCCCGTAGAATATACTCTATCTGCGCGTTCACGCTACGCAATTCATCCTTCGCCCAGGCGTTGAGGTCATTCCAGAGCTCGGTGTTGATGCGCAGCAGCAGAGATTTCTTCTTGTCCGGCACGATAGCAGGTTCCCTGAATGCATAGATGAGCTTTCGGATCTGTGTCGTCCGAATAGAAGGAAACTAAAACGCGAATTCGTTTGTCCAATATATGTCAGGTACTTTAACTACACGATGGTCAAGTGTTCAAGACCTTATCCGATCTGTTCGAGGACAAGGGTAGAACGTACCGACCGCGACACCGGACCACAAACCACGGGAGATCACGACATGTCCAATGAACAGGAACTGCGGGAAGCGAACCTGGCAAAAAACGACCTGGCGGACGGAGAACAGCTGCAGTTCGACGTATAGTTCGCTACCCGGCTCAATAACATCGAGCTCATGCGTCAGGTCCGCGGCAGCATCGTTCAGTCGAGGACGTGAGGCGAACGCGAAAACGGGACCGTCCTCCCCCGGTCCCGCCGTACGCTTAACGCTTACCACGTGGCCTCTTCCGTCTTCGGGTCGGGGCCGAACCGGTTGTCGCCTTCGTTTCCCTTCAGGATCAAAAACACGAGCAACACGATCGCGCCAACTAATGGTATCAACGCGATAAGAACCCACCAGCCGCTGCGGTCCGTGTCGTGAAGACGGCGGACCACTACGGCAAGGGTGGGTACGAAGACGGCGATGCTGTAAACCAGGCTGAGTACCCCTTCGTCATCCCAGACCTTCCACCCCGTCATTTCGTCGATCAGGCTGAGAAATATCAGTATGAGCGCCGAGATCAGCGCGAAGATCCAGTATTCCTTCCTCCTCGCCCTGCCTTCGAAAACGGTGTACTTCCTCAGAACATCGATGTACCAGTGCATGTTCCCTCCCTGCCATGTTCGCCGCAGATTCGCCGCAGATTCGCTGTGAACAATGGACTCTGTTCGTCAAGAAAAGTAAACTACTGCCACAGTGCTTCACCGTCCGGCATCTGCGACGCGAGAAAGTCCTCGTTCAATTCCACGCCCAGTCCGGGCGCTTCCGTCAGTACCACGTGTCCATCCTGGATGACCGATTCCTCCGTCGCCAGCACAATGTCCCGCGTCAGCTTCCTCCAACGCAGCGCGCCGCCTGGGAAACGACACTGCGCGCCGTCTTTGCACATGCAACGCAGGAGCCGGCGCACGTGTCAGATTCCCGGGGTTCCGCCGTTTGAGCGTACGGCCGATCCCGTCAGTACAGCGATCCGGTATTGACGATCGGCTGCGTGGACGATTCGCTGCAAAGCACGGTGAGGAGATTGCTCACCATGGCGGCCTTGCGTTCCTCGTCCAGATCGACCACGTGTTGGTCCTTCAGTCTTTCCAGGGCCATCTCCACCATACCCACCGCGCCGTCCACGATCTTCTTGCGGGCGGCGATGATGGCATCGGCCTGCTGCCGCTGCAGCATCACCTGCGCGATTTCCGGGGCGTAGGCCAGGTGGTTGATCCGCGCTTCCGATACCGAAACCCCAGCCGCGCTGACCCGTTCCCGTATTTCGTTGCCGAGCGCTTCGGACACTTCGTCAATGGACGACCTCAGGCTGGCGGTCTCCCCCTCGGTCAGATCATAGGGGTAACTGGTGGCCAGGTGGCGAATGGCCGATTCGGACTGTACCTGTATGTACTCGACGAAATCATCCACCTCGAAACTCGCCTGGGCGGTATCTTCCACGCGCCAGACCACGACGGCTGAAATTTCGATCGGATTGCCGTTCTTGTCGTTTACCTTCAGTCGTTCACTGTCGAAATTCCTGGCACGAAGGGAGACTTTCGCCTTGCTGTTGAGGGGATTCACCCACCAGAATCCCTGCTCCCTTACCGTCCCGGTGTACTTGCCGAACAACGTAAGCACGCTGGCCTCGTTCGGTTCCAGCGTGAAGAATCCCTTGAAACAGAATCCCAGTACGGCGAGGGCCGGCATGAATACGAACACCAGCAGGAGCACGTCCCTGACGCTCATTTCCTGCTCCAGTACGGGTGGATTGAACGTAATGACCCAATCCATGACTACCATCGTCAATGGAAACAGAACGATCAGCCAGACCAACGCCCTCCAGCCGCTGAATCTCAACGGGCTTCTTTCCGTAATCATTACTTTCCCTCCTCGAAAAACCGGCCTTATGGATAACAAAAATATATCAATATGATATCATATTGGGGAATGAAGGGACACCTGTCAAGCACATATTTCCAAATAAAAAAGGCACCCCGATCGAGGTGCCTTTTCCAATTTAACCAATTGTCGCGACCGTTCGAGTTGAAACGGCCGTCCGCGGCCGCAGTCAGCCCTGGGGTTGCTTCACGTAGCGCAGGTAGGGCTTCACGCGCCGGATGTCGGAGTAGGTCTGGTCCGCTTCCTCATCCGTGACCGCCGGCACGATGATGCAGTCTTCGCCACTGGTCCAGTTCACCGGCGTGGCGAGTTTGTGATGAGCCGTCAGCTGCAGGGAATCCACGACGCGCAGGATCTCGTCGAAATTCCGGCCCGTGGACGCGGGGTAGGTCAGCATCAGCTTGATCTTCTTGTCCGGACCGATGACGAACACCGAACGCACGGTCATCTTGTCGTCGGCGTTCGGATGGATCATGTCGTAGAGCTGGGCGACTTCCTGGTCGGGGTCCGCGATCAACGGGTAGCTCACGTTCGCGTTCTGCGTCTCGTTGATGTCGCTGATCCAGCCGCGGTGCGAATCGAGGGGATCCACACTGATGGCCAGGATCTTGACGTTTCGCCGGGCAAACTCGTGGGCGATGTTGGCCATGTACCCCAGTTCCGTGGTGCAGACCGGCGTGTAATCCGCGGGATGGGAAAAGAGTATGCCCCAGCCGTCCCCGAGCCATTCGTGAAAACGAATCGTTCCCTCGGTGGTTTCAGCCGTGAAATCCGGGGCTTCGTCCATTAAACGTAACGCCATGACAATCCTCCTGCAAAGGGCTTGCTATAGATATGATGGTGAGATCAGTGGCCTGATCCGTCTTTAGGCCACGATAATATACCTATTTAGGTCAACAAAGTAAAGAATAAAATCAGCGCGTACACCAGATCAGTCCGCGCCGGACGATTTCCCGCGCCTCGGGCACGTCGAAATCGGCGGCGACGTGACCCAGCGTGCAGTGGAAGACCTTGCCTTTCCCCCACGGCCTCTTCCACGCGGCGGGCATGACGGTTCCTTCTATCCAGGCGTCGTGTTCCCCGCTGAAGGTCGTGGTAGCGAGCACCTTGTTGGATGGATCGACGTGCATGTAGTACTGCTCCGAGCGCATGGCGAAGTCGCTGAGGCCCGCCGTAATGGGGTCATCGTGATCGATGATGTTGACTTCGTAGTCGATGATCCCACCCGGATGGGAAACCCACTGGCCGCCCACCATGTACTGGTAGTTCGTGTTGTTGCGGAAGGCGTCGGCCTGGCCGCCGTGCCAGCCCCCGAACCCGGCGCCGGCCGCGACGGTATCCAGGAGCGCCTTTTCCTGCGCGCCGGTGATCGCGCTCATGGTCACGGTCTGCACGATGAGATCGTAGGTGGGCATGGCTTCGGCATCCAGGTAGGCGTCGAGCGTGTCGCTCTGCGTGACGTCATATCCTTCCGATTCGAGCAGCGGGATGAAGATGTCCTGGGACTGTTTGGGTTCGTGTCCTTCCCATCCTCCCCAGACGAAAAGGGCCTTCGGCATTTGGAAGCTCCTGTGGTTGTGCTTATGGTTGCGATACGTGCTCTGCCTGAATGGACCAGGGCACCGTGGTTTCGTGGCCGCCCGCCCGCTACGTCCGCCGTTCCCAGCGGCTCGGGTTCATGCCGGGCGCGCTGGACGACATGCCCTCCGGCTTGTTGCCGACGCCGAACTCGTAGGTTCGCATGCTGGGATCGCCCAGGAAGGGCCGGACGGAATCGGGCATCCGTTCCAGGTCCGACGGATCCCGGGGCTCTACGTCGACGATCGGGCCCGCCCAGGCCGGCCGATAGGCCACCGCGAGCATGGCCCGCGACCGGATGCCCTTGTTGGGCAGGGTGCCGTGGAACGTCCGGTGGTTCAGGAACAACGCCGATCCCGCCGTACAGGGTACCACCACCTCCTCGGGGTGGCGATCGTAACGCTTGTACGGGTGGGCGTCCGCGTGCATGCAGAGGTGGGACCTGGGCACGACACGGAAGGGCGAAACGTCCAGCGTAAGATCGTCGAGGTAGTAGAGCACCCGAACCGTGATCGGACAGCTCCCCTCGTACCCGAATATCTTCGAGCCGTAGGGCTGGCCGTCCGTATGGAGGCTGATCCCCGGCGTGCCGGGTTCGGACCGGTCGTAGGTATAGTGAATGAAAACCAGGCGGTCGCCGAACAGCTCCTCCAGGAACCGCACCGTGGGTTCGTAGGCGATGAGTTCGGCCAGCTTCGGGCTGGCAAGATGCGGATCCCTGCAGCCCCGTTGCATTTCGCTGTAGTCCCGCCCGATGGTTTCGAGTCTTTCGCACTCCGCTTTAAGTGCGGCCAGGTAGTCGGAAGAGATCCAGTCCGGGATGATCAGGTAGCCTTCCTCCTCGATCATCCGGATACGCTCGCCCCGGGTGAGGGCGCGCCAGTCCCGGTCGTCCACGTTGACCGGATATTCCATTTGCCTTTGCATCATCTCTCCTTTCGCCGGTGATGCAGGCGGCTCGGGTGGCGGTCACCCGTCCTTCCTCCAGTGTTTCAGTCGGCGCCGCCGGCGGTCTCCCGTCCGTCTCCTGATTCGCCGGCGCGCTACAGTTCGACGCGAACCGCTTCCATGGCCCGAGCCGCCTTCGCGCGGGCCGCGTCGATGTCCTCCCCCCGGGCGACGGCTACGCCGAGGCGCCGATGACCGGAGACCTCGGGCTTTCCGAAGAGAAACAGGCCGGTGTCCGGCTCGGCAAGGGCGGAGGCCAAGTTGCCGTACTTCATCCGGTCGGACTCGCCATCCACCACGAGGGCCGCCGAGGCGGAAGGACCGTGCTGGCGGATCTCCGGGATCGGAAGTCCAAGCACGGCCCGTGCGTGCAGGGCGAATTCGGACAGGTCCTGCGAGATGAGCGTGACCATGCCCGTATCGTGCGGGCGGGGCGAGACTTCGCTGAAAACCACTTCATCGCCCCTGACGAACAGCTCGACGCCGAAGACCCCGCGGCCGCCCAGGGCGGTGGTGACCGCTGCAGCCGTCCGCCTTGCTTCCGCCCACGCCTGCTCGCTCATGGGCTGGGGTTGCCAGGAGTACCGGTAGTCCCCGTCGACCTGTTCGTGGCCGATGGGTGGGCAGAAACCCGTGCCGCCCGCATGGCGCACCGTCAGGAGCGTGATTTCATAATCGAATTCGACGAATCCCTCCACGATCACCTTGCCCGCGCCGCCGCGCGCATCGTCGTGCGCATGCTGCCAGGCGCCGGCCGCCTCCGATGCGTTGCGCACCGTGCTCTGTCCCTTGCCGGAAGAGCTCATGACGGGCTTGATGACGCAGGGCAGGCCGATTTCGCTTATCGCACGATCGTAGGCTTCCCGGGTCTCGGCGAAACGATAGGGCGACGTGGGCAGGCCGAGCTCCTCCGCGGCCAGCCGGCGTATCCCTTCCCGGTTCATGGTCAGGTGGACGGCCCGAGCGGTGGGAACGACGTGATACCCTTCCGCTTCCAGGTCCACCAGGGCGCCGGTGGCGATGGCTTCAATTTCCGGTACGACGAAATCGGGTTTTTCCTGCTCGATCACCGCGCGCAGGGCGGATGGGTCCAGCATGTCCACGACATGGGAACGGTGGGCTACCTGCATGGCCGGCGCGTTAGCGTAGCGGTCCACCGCGACCACCTCCACACCCAGGCGCTGGAACTCGATGACCACTTCCTTGCCCAGTTCGCCTGATCCGCACATCAACGCCCGGGTCGCCGAAGGGGACAAGGGCGTGCCTAACGTGGCCGTCGGCGTGCCTGACGTGGCCGTCGGCGTGCCTAGCACGGCCATCGGGTCGTCCTTCCGGTATGTGTGGTTGATTCCATCATTCCCGGTGCACAGCGGTCAGATTTCGTTCACCGCCGCCGTCAGTTCCTGCACCGCATCCTTGCCGTCGGCGAAGAGCATCAGGCAGTTGTCCGCGGCGAAGAGCGGATTGGGGATGCCGGCGAAGCCCGGGCTCAGGCTGCGCTTGATGACCACGACGGTACGCGACTTGTCCACGTTCAGGATCGGCATGCCGGTCAACGGCGTGTCCGCCGCGTCGCGGGCTAGGGGATTGACCACGTCGTTGGCGCCGATGACGATGGTTACGTCGGTCTGTTCGAAACCGGTATTGGCCTCGTCCATCTCCTTAAGGCGGTCGTAGGGGACGTCCGCTTCGGCCAGCAGCACGTTCATGTGGCCGGGCATGCGGCCCGCAACAGGATGGATGGCGAACTCCACCTCGACGCCCTCGGCCTCCAGTTGATTGGCCAGGTCGCGCACGGCATGCTGCGCCTGGGCCACCGCCATGCCGTAACCGGGGACGATCACCACGCGCCGCGCGCTGTCGAGCACCATGGCAACCTCCTCGGCGGTGGTGGATTTCACTTTGCCTTCGTAGAGGTCGTCGGCAGGACCCGCGTCGTCGCCGCCCGAATCGCCGCCGACCCCCGCGAACATCACGTTGGCGAGTGACCGGTTCATGGCCTTGCACATGATGCTCGTCAGGATGAACCCCGAGGCCCCGACCAGCGAGCCCGATATAATCAGCACGTTGTTGGACAGCACGAAGCCCGTCGCCGCGGCGGCCATGCCGGAGTAGGAGTTGAGCAGGGCGATGACCACCGGCATGTCCGCGCCCCCGATGGGCACCACGAGCAGTATGCCCAGCACGGACGCGATCGCTACCATGATCCAGAAGTACTGGGTGTTCTCCGGCTGCAGGATGCCGAGGACGCCCGCCGCCAGGCCGGCCAGCAGGAAGAGCCCTTTGAGTACGTGATCTCCGGTGAAACGGACCGCTTTTTCGGACACGATGCCCTGCAGCTTGCCGAAGGCGATCAGGCTGCCCCAGAAGGTGACGCCGCCGATCAAGCCGGAAGCCATGGTCGCGATGCCGAACTGCATCGAGATGGTGTCTGCGGACCGCAGGGCGGCCTCGACGTAGGCCGCGCCGGCCACGAGCACCGACGCCCCGCCGCCGAAACCGTTGCACAAGCCCACGAACTGTGGCATGGCGGTCATGGGCACCTTGAGCGCCCAGATGGCTCCGATGGCTCCGCCGAGGACGATACCCGCGACGATGAACTCGAACCGGACGATCTGCTGGTCGATCAACGTCACCACGATGGCGATGAACATGCCCAGGGCGCTCAGGCGGTTCCCCCTCACCGCGGTACGGGGATGGGAGAGACCCTTCAGCCCGAAAACGAACAGGGAGGCGGCGACGAGATAGGCGAAGCGGACGAGATCGGGGGACATCCGCCTACTCCTTTCTCTTGAACATGTCCAGCATGCGGTTGGTCACGAGGTAGCCGCCGACCACGTTGATCGTGGCGAAAACCACGGCGGCGGTACCCAGGACCGTGGTCAGCGTCGAGTACTGGGTTCCGGCCGAAAGGATGGCGCCGATGATCGTAATCCCCGATATGGCGTTCGAGCCCGACATCAGCGGGGTGTGCAGAATGGGCGGGACCTTGGTGATGACTTCGAATCCGACGAACACCGCCAGGACGAATATGGTCAGAATGGCAATGGTTTCACCCATGGGGCACTCCTCGATTCCTTCGCCGGTTCAAGGCCGCTCAGCCGGTACCGTCAAGTACGGACCGGACCAGTTCGTTGACGATCTCGCCGTCGCGGGTTACGGTCGCGCCCTGCACGATATCGTCGTCCACGGCCGCGTCCAGCGTGCCGTCGCTGATCATCAGCTTCAGGAAGTTCACGATATTGTTGGAATACATCTGGCTCGCGTGAAAGGGCACGGTCGAAGGCAGGTTCAGTTCACCCACAAGCGTCACGCCGTGCTTGACGACGGTCTTGCCCGGTTCCGTGATCTCGCAGTTTCCCCCCCGTTCCGCCGCCAGGTCGATCACGACCGAGCCGGGATTCATGTGCTTGACCATGTCTTCCGTAACCAGCACGGGCGCCGGTTTCCCGGGTACGGCGGCCGTGGTGATTACCACGTCGTTCTCGGATACGACACGGGCCATCATCTCCCGCTGTTTCGCGTAGAACTGCTCGTCCATGGCCTGGGCGTAGCCCCCCGACCCTTCAGATTCCGCGGTGTCGAGTTCCAGCTCCACGAATCGCGCCCCGACGCTCTGGACCTGCTCCTTGACGGCCGGACGCACGTCATAGGCCTGGATCACGGCGCCCAGCCGCTTGCAGGTCGCAATGGCCTGCAGACCCGCCACGCCCACACCGACCACGAAGACATGGGCGGGCGTGATGGTCCCGGCCGCCGTCATCATCATGGGAAAAAGCTTCGGAAGGTACTCGGCCGCCATCAGCGCGGCCTTGTACCCACCGATGTTGGCCTGTGAGGAAAGGGCGTCCATGCTCTGCGCCCGGGAGGTCCTCGGGATCAGCTCCATGGCGCAGGCGGTTGCGCGACGTTCCGCAAGCGCCCGGATCTCGGCGTCAGCGGACAGCGGTTCCAGAAACCCGATCAGTACCTGTCCCTCGCGCAGCAGCTCCACGTCCGCCATGCCCGAGTCGGGATTCGCTCCGCCCCCTCGTACCTGCACGATCACGTCCGCTTCGGCAAATACGGATTGGCGTTCCGGCACGACCGCAGCGCCGGCCTCTTCGTAGGACGCGTCCGCGATGCCCGCCTCCCGGCCCGCGCCCGCGGAGACCTGGACAGCGCATCCTGCCCGTACCAGGGCGCCAACCCCGGCCGGTACGATGGATACGCGCCTTTCGCCCGGACAGGTTTCGGTAGGGACGCCGATGGTCATGTACTGCTCCGAATCCACTGACGGTTCAAAATACGCTGACGATTCGAAATACGCTGGCTGATTCGAATTTGCTGGCTGGTCGGTCTACACGGACTATACGGACTATACGGTCGATGCGGACCATATGCTTGCGCCGAGTTGCGGACCGCGGTGCAAGCCAAGTCGCAGGCCGTTTCGCGGACCGAGTTCTATATATAAGGATTCCTGCCGGACGCGTCAACTCCCAGATTGCTTCTTCGCCGCCAGGGCAAAATACCCGCGCGAGCCACGCGCATATTGTCAGGACCTGGACCACGCGTTATTTTGTATGGCGTGGGTCTTGAGGATGAGATGCTGAGCGACGAAGGCCAGGCCGTAGTGGAACGGGCGGGCAATGTCCCGCTCCGGGTACCCGGCAGTCAGGGAGTCAACATGAACGAAACCGAACGTTATGAATTCGACAGGCAGGGCTACATCGTGATAGATGACCTGCTTGATGCGGGTACCGTGTCTTCGCTGTCGGCCGCGGTGGACGAACTGGAAGAACACGCGCTGGCGAACCTGGAAGAGCCGCCGCGCAAAACCAGTCCGTGGGGACCGGATTACCACCGCAATCCCGAACGGGGATATCACGTGGACGGATCGAATGCGGAAGGCAGGACCGTTATCATCGAAGACTTCTGGAACGCCGACGAACGCTTCGACGTGCTGGTGAACGACGCGCGCACCATGGCGTATATCGGCGGGATCGTCCAGGGCAGGTCCACGATCAACAATTCCGAGATCCGCATCCGCTACCGTGGGAACCAGTCGGGACTGCACGGCGGCATGCGGCCCGAGAATCAGAAGTACCGGTACGGGTTCAACGCCAACGGGATCGACTGCATGATGGTGCGCATGGTCTACTTCATCCATGACGTGTCCCGGGACCACGGTGCGTTCTGCGTCGTTCCCGGAACCCACAAGACGAACCTGCCCTGTCCCCATGACGGCAACCCGGACGAGGAACCCGGCGTGGTCGCGCTGGAAGTCAAGGCCGGCGACGCCATCCTGTTCACGGAGAACCTCCGTCACGGAGGCGTTACCAACCGGTCCGACCAGGTCCGCAAGACCATCCACGTGGGCTACGGGCCCTACTGGATGCTGTCGCAGAACCAGGCGACCATGGACGAACCGCCGTACGTGACGGAAGCCACTTTCGCCCGCTGGGACGACGACCAGCGCGCGCTCTTCAAGCCCTGGCACAGGCCGAGGGGCTGGACCCGGAGCAGCAAAGCATAACCACCAGGAAAGGATGGTCTCAATGTCCGTCACCCATTCCGTAGCACAGTCCATGCGCATGTACCGGCGTGCCGAGGAACTGATCCCCGGCTGGACGCAGTTGATCAGCCGCCGGGCAAGCCAGTTTGCCAGCGGCGTCAGCCCCGTCTACGCCCGTAGCGCCAAGGGCGCCCGTTTCGTGGACGTGGACGGTAACGAGTACCTGGACATGATGAACGCGGTCAGCGCCATCATCCTGGGTCACGCCGATGATGTCGTAGACGGAGCGGTGAAGGAACAGATCGACCGGGGCAGTATCTACACGCTGAACGGTCCGCTGGAAATCGAACTGGCCGAGGAACTCGTAGATACCATCCCCAGCGCGGAAATGGTGCGGTACGCCAAGGCCGGGGGAGAGACCTGCGCCCTAGCCGTTCGGATCGTGCGGGGAACCACCGGCAGGGACATCATCCTCTTCTGCGGCTACCACGGCTGGCACGACTGGTACCAGTCCGCCAACTACCTCGTCGACCCCGAAAGCGGCGAGTACCCTTTCGCCGGCATCGAGCCGATCGGCGTGCCGCGCGTCCTCGCGGGCACGGCCATCCCCTTCACCTACGGCGATCTGGACATGCTCTCGGACCTGCTCAAGCGGTATGACGGACAGGTCGCGGCGGTCATGATGGAACCCGCGCGTTCCGAACTCCCGCCGCCCGGTTATCTGGAAGCCGTCAAGTCGCTTACACACGAACACGGCGCGCTGCTCGTATTTGACGAGGTGTCCTGCGGCTGGCGCTTCCGTATCGGTGGGTTCCAGGAATACACCGGGGTGACGCCCGACGTAACCACTCTGGCCAAGGCCATGTCGAACGGTTATGCCATGGGCGCCGTCGTGGGTTCCCGCGAAGCCATGGCGCCCGCCTCTTCGATGTTCGTTTCCAGTTCCTACTGGAGCGACAACGTGGGCCTGGCCGCGGCGCTGACCACGATTCGTGAACTGAAGCGACGGAATTCGGAGGCCTTCTTCGAGACCATGGGCGAACTGGTCAAGAAGACAATCAACGAAGCCTTCGCGAGCGCGGGATTTCCCGGCGCCTGCGTGGGCCTTTCCTACAATCCCGGACTCGCCTTCGACCTGCCCGACCCGGAACTCACCCCCGTCGTCTCCACGCTGTTCGTCCAGGAGATGTCGCGCCGGGGCGTTTTTACCCCGACCACCTTCCGGGTCACCATGGCTCACACGGAGGAAGACGTCCGGCAACTGGGAGAGGCGGCCGCCGAAGTCTTCGGACTCATCAAGTCGGGACTGGACCGCGGCAACCTGGCGGAACTGCTGGAGTGCGACCTGAAAAAGGAACCCTTCAGGAGGCTGGTCCGGTGAGCTGGCCGGCATCCTCACCGCCCAGGATCCGCTCCGCCGCCTGTTCTCCCGAGCGTACGCAGTCCGGCAAGCCCACACCCCCGTAGGCATTGCCCGCCAGTGCAAGCCCTGGATGCCGCCCGAGCAGCGATTCGATCCGCTCAACGCGCCGCCCATGGCCGACCAGGTACTGGGGCATGGCGTCCGGATAGCGCGCCAGTTCGGTGTGCAGCGGCTCGCGTTCGATGCCCATCAGGTCCCGCAACTCCCCGCGTACGATCCGAAGCAGAACCTCGTCGTCGGAATTGAGCCGTTCCTGCTGGAGCATACCACCCAGAAAAACGCGCAACAGGACGAGACCTTCCGGCGCCCGGTTCGGGAACTTCACGCTGCTGAAGGTGCAGGCGATGACTTCACGATCCTCGACCGTGGGGACTACGAAACCGAAGCAATCCAGCGGATGGGGCACGTCCGATCGCCGGTACGCGAGGTTCATGACGGCCGACGACGCGTGGGGGATGGCCGCCAGCTCTTCATGCAGACCCGTGTCGGTATCGCGCAGCAGTTCCGCGGCGTGGCGGGCGGGCAGCGCGAGAATGACGCCGTCCGCATCGAAACGCTGCCCGTCGCCGCAGGACAGGTTCCAGCCGCTCCCGTCTCGAGCCAGACGCGTCACCTCGGTCCGGGTATGCATGGCGTCCGAGGGCAGCTTCCGCAGAAGCGCCTCCACGATGGTTTCCATGCCCTGGTCGAAGGAAGCGAGTTCGCCGTAACGGGCGCCGCTGCCGGTGGACGCGCCGCGCAGTCGCTTCGCCGCCGCGCGCCGCTGCGCGACCATGGCCTTGATGATGCTGCGATGGCGCTGTTCCATCTCGAAGAATCTCGGGATGGTGGCCTTCAGGCTGAGGGTGTCCGGGTCGCCCGCGTATATGCCGCCGATGAGCGGCTGGACGACCCGCTCGAGCACCTCGCCGCCGAACCGCCTGCGTACGAAAGCGCCGAGGCTCTCGTCGCCGGTTGCGGATCCCCTGGGCAGTACCAGGTCCAGGGCGCACCGGGCCTTGCCCTTCCACGAAAAGAGGGAAGTGGTCGCCATGGGCCAGAGCCGGGTGGGCGCCATCATCAGAAAACCGTCGGGCAACGGGTGCAGCTTTCCGCGGTGGACCACGTGGGATCTGCGATGGGTCCGCGCGGTGGGGATGATCCGGTCCGCCACACCCAGGCGGCCTGCGAGATCCGACAGCCAGGGCTTGGATGTGAGAAAGGAGTCCGGCCCAAGTTCGACCAGGCAACCGTCACGCTCGACCGTACGTATCGTCCCGCCGAAACGGTCCGACCGCTCAAGCAGCGTCACTTCGAGTCCGGGACGCCCGGATTCCGTCAGCCGGTGAGCCGCGCTCAGTCCCGCGATGCCCCCACCGACCACGACGACCTTCATCGATCGCTTCCCATCTCGTGTACGGCGTCCACCAGGGCGATCACGTGGTCTTCCGGCGTGCCGGGCAGGATGCCGTGGCCGAGATTGAATATGTGGCCTGGGCGTCCGGCGGCCTTGTGCAGGATGCCCGCGGCCTGTTTCCGGATCTCATCGGGGGAGGCGAACAGGATCACGGGATCGAGGTTTCCCTGCACGGCGGCTTCGTAGTCGAGCCTTCGCCAGGCCTCGGCCAGGTCCACCCGCCAGTCCAGTCCGATGACGTCTCCCCCGGCCTCCCGCATCAGTTCGAGCAGGGACCCTGTCCCCACGCCGAAGTGAAGCCTGGGCACGCCCTGGCGCAGGTTGGAAAAGACATACCCCGTGTGGGGCAGGACGAACGCCCGGTAATCGTCGGGTGACAGGCAGCCGGCCCAGCTGTCGAACAGCTGCACGGCGTGGACGCCGGCCTCGATCTGTTCGTTGAGGTACGCCGTGACGGCCCGGGCGAGCTTCGACATGAAGGCGTGCCACGCGCCCGGATCGGAATACATGAAGGTCTTGAGATGCCTGAAGTCCCTGGTACTCTGGCCCTCGATGGCATAGGCCGCCAGGGTGAAGGGAGCGCCGGAAAAACCGATGAGCGGGATATGGGGCGGCAGCGCGGGCAGCACCATGCGGATGGCTTCGTAGACGAAGTGCTGGGTCGCCGGTTCCCCCTCTTCGAGTTGGTCCACGGCTTCGGCCGACCGTAACGGGTTGTGAATGACCGGCCCCTGGCCCGTGACGTATTCCAGGCGGAACCCCATGGGCTGCAGCAGGGGCAGGATGTCCGCGAAGAGGATGGCGGCGTCCACCCCGAGGCGTTCCGCGGCCATCAACGTGATTTCCGCCGTGAGCTCCGGGGTCTTGCACATATCCAGGAAATCCAGGTCGGATTTGAGTTCCCGGTAGGCCCGCTGGTAGCGGCCGGCCTGGCGGAGTAGCCATATGGGCGTATACTCCGTTGGTTCACGGCGGCAAGCCCTGAGGAAGGCCGATTCCCCACGGGTACCGTACGGATCGCTCTCGAAGTGCCACCGCATGTCGGTGCGATGCCAGTAGGAGGTGTCCACGCCTCCGTCCACGGCGGTGCGCTTCTTGTTGACCAGATAGCCCGCCAGGCGCGCCATGCTGGAAACGAGTGCTTCGCCTCCCGTTCCGTCGGGCTCGAAGTCGACCGAAAGACGATGGCTTCGCCAGATGTCCGTGCAGGCTGGCCCGGCCGAGCCCACGGCGATCTGCCTGACGGCATCCAGCAGGACGTCGATCTGGCCGGTAGCGGCCGCCCGGCCGAGTAACGCGCGGATATGATCAGGTTCCGTCAGCAACAGAACGTCGATGTCGTCCCTGGCCAGGCCGTCGATAAAGGCATCCACGCGCTCCGAATCGTCCGCGCCGGCTACCACGGGCAAGCCGCCGCGGACGCCGATTGCGTCCCGCAGCGACTCGTCCAATGTCGCGACCCGCAGGCCGTTGTAGTCCATTTCGTCCCCTCCCGCCGTTGAACTGTTCTAACCTACAACCGACGGTAAAGGGGAGCAATATAATAGTAAGTCGCGGTGGCCGGTCCGCCTGCCGTGCCGGGTGGGCGAGTCCCTGTCAATCAGTGGTTGCGGGTTCGGTCGGCAAGCGGTACATTGCGCGAGACGACAGGCCGCGGGAGGCGGGAAAGCAAACGCAATCAAGGAGTTAACATGTCCGGGTCATATCGGGTCGGCATCATAGGCTGCGGAGGAATGGGCGGTTCGCACGCGCGGCACTGGACGCAGAAACCGCAGACCGACGTGGTGGCGGTCGCCGACGTCAGTGAGCGAGGCGCCCGCAAGCTGGCCGACGAATTCGATGCGAAACCCTACACGGATTTCGAGGAGATGCTTGAGCAGGAATCCTGTGACATCGTCAGCGTCACCACCTGGCAGAACGTCCGCGCGGAAATCACCGTGAAAGCCGCGGAATCCGGCGCGAAGGGCATTCTTGGGGAGAAGCCCATGGCGTCCAGCCTGCGCGAAGCCGACCTCATGCTGGCATCCTGCGCGCAGCACGGCGTCAAGCTTGCCATCGGCCACCAGCGCAGGTTCACCCCGCAGAACGTGGAGGCTCGCCGCCTGGTGATGGACGGCGCGATCGGAACGCCCACGGCCATGCTGCGCAGGGACGCCCACGGCCTGCTCAACCGGGGGACGCACGAGCTGGACGAGATGATGTACGTGCTGGGCGAACCCGCTCCGGTCTGGGTGATCGGCCAGGTGACCCGCAAGACGGACCGGTGGGAGCGCCGGGTGCGGTGCGAGGACCGGTGTGCGGCGATCATCGCCTTCGAAGGCGGAATCCGGGGCACCTACGAAAGCGACCTGCCCGATCCCGGCCTGCAGGGCGACGTCATTTACGGCACGGAGGGGATCCTGAAACGCGGCCCCGAGGGCGGCCTGCTCCTGCTGAACCGCCATGGCGGCGACTGGCAGTCCGTCACGCCGCCGCCGGTGGAGATCGACCAGTACGACGAGTTCATTTCCTGGCTGGACGGCAGTGTCGAAGGACACCGCAACGACGGCGAAACAGCCCGCCTGACCATGGAACTCATGATGGCGATCTACGATTCGGCCCGTATCCGCGACGTGGTCGAACTGCCGCTGCAGACGGGAGACAATCCGCTGGACCTGATGGTAGAGGAGGGAGCGCTTCCCGTGGAGGTACACGGCCGCTACGACATACGCGCGCCGTTCCCCGAACAGACGAACTAGTCCATGCTTTACCTGGTAGCCACGCCGATCGGCCATCTGGACGACATCACGCTCCGGGCGCTGGAGATCCTGCGCGGCGTGGATATCGTGCTCAGCGAAGACACCCGAAGGACCGGACGGATGCTCAAGCATTACGGGATCAGCGCACGGCAGATGGCCTACCACGAACACAACGAACAGCGGGCCGTGCCGAAGGCCCTGGCCGCCCTGGAACAGGGACGGGATCTCGCCCTGGTAACGGATGCGGGCACGCCCGGTATCGCCGATCCCGGCTACCGGCTCGTCCAGGCCGCGATCCAGGCCGAAATCCCCGTGAGCATGGCCCCCGGTCCGAGCGCGCCGATCATGGCGCTCGTCCTCTCGGGCCTGCCGGTCCACCGGTTTTCGTTCTGCGGATTCCCGCCCCGCAAGCCCGCGGCCCGGCGCCGGTATCTCGAAGCGGACGCGGAACGTGAAGACACGCTCATCTATTTCGAAAGCCCCCACCGGGTGCACGCGCTCATCGCCGACGCCCTTGAGGTGTTCGGGGACCGCAGGGCGGCCCTGGCGAACGACCTGACCAAGCTTCACGAGAAAATCGACCGGAGTCCGTTGTCAGTGCTGTGCGAAGAGACCCGGAACCGCCGGCTGCGCGGGGAGTTCATCCTGTTGGTGGAGGGGCGTTCCGCCTAGCGCGCCCGGTCCGTCATGCGCTTCAGCGCCGCGACGTAGTCCGCCCTGTCGTTGATGTTGAAGAATAGGTCGGTATCGTGGAAACCGCCCTCTTCCGGTACGAGACGCAGGACGCGGACCTCGTCGAAGAACCCGGCGATCTTGTATCTGCGCGCCGCGATCCGGTCCTCGATCGCCGGGATGCAGGTCTCCCGGTAGACCGCGCACAACGGTTCCTCCCGTCCGTCGTTCACGGGGACGACCACGTCGTAGCCGGGCGACCGATCGACCATGAATTCCAGAAACTCCGGCCTGATAAAGGGCATGTCGCAGGCGACACAAAGGCAAAGCGGCGTCTGCGCCGTCCTGAGCGCGGTATAAATGCCCCCGATGGGCCCGCAACGGGGGACCAGGTCCTTCCGGCTTTCCAGCTCCAGGAAGGCGTAGTCTTCCGGGGTGTTGGTGATCAGCATCATCCGTCCGGTCACCGAGCTGACCGCCCGGCAGAGCCGTTCGATCAACCGGTCTCCATCGATCTGGCTGAGTGCCTTGTTCGAGCCGAACCGGCTGCTCTTTCCTCCCGCGAGAATGATGCCCGTAACTTCTTCCCTGACTGCCATTTAACGTATTCTCCCCATCAAATTCCGACCCGGAAATCCGCCTCCTGCGACCACGCGAATTACCCCGCTGCCAGGCCGTCCGAACCCGGGCAGGTCCGCTTGACACCCCTGCCGGGCCGCCGTATATTCAGGGTATCGGGATGTTGACTCCGCCCGTCCCGTTCCTCCGGAATCGAATCTTCTTCTACGGTGCCGGCCGTTCGTGAAAGAGTAATCAATATGTGGTTCTGGTCTCACAAGCTCAAGCTCCTCCTGGTGAAGAAGGACTACGAGACCATCGTGCGCCTCTGCTTCGAGCGCGTGGAGCGGAACCAGGCCGACTACTGGACGCTGCGGGGCCTGGGCCTCGGACTCATGTACACCGGCCGCACGAGCGAAGCTTTCGAGTGGCTCAGCAAGTGCGCGCGGATGTATCCGAAAAAGGTCGCGGTGCAATACGATATCGGCCTTATCTACATGAAGCAGGAGTGCTACAGCGAAGCCCGCGGCTACATGTTGAACGCCCTCGAGGGCGGATACCGGACGGATGCCCTCTTCCAGGACCTGGGACGAATCTACTGCTATCTCGGCGAATTCGAGAAGGCGACCAACTGCTTCCGGGAGGTCATCCGCCGTTCACCCCGGAACGGCGAGGCCTACAAGCTCCTGGGCATGGTGTACAAGCGGCGTACCATGTACGACGAGGCCGTCGCCGCGTACCGGGAAGCCGTGCGATGGGATGGAGACGACTCGGAAATTCACATGAGTCTCGCGGAGATCTTCGTCCGGCAGGAGAAATGGGAACTGGCGATCGGAGAGTACCAGAGAGCGCTCGAACTCGACGCCACCAATTTCGCGGCCCATTACGCGCTGGGATCCATCTTCGAGATCATGGGCGAGAACGCCCGCGCGATCGACGAATTGCTCAAGGCCCATCGTATCGACGGGGACGACGAGCGAATCCACAAGAAATTGGAACGGTTGCTGATCAGCTGATTCCCGCCCGGACCGCCGGACCAGTCCGCCGGTCCAGCTTGGTCGCCCAGCCCGCCTGACCAGACCGGGCCGCCCGCGGAACGCTGAGTCTTCGGTCACGTAAACGAGATCGGTACCGGCATGCAGGTCAGGATGAAGACCAGGACCGCGAGCCAGCCCAGCCACCTGCTGTGACGGGGAAGCGGTGCCGCGTCGTCGACCGGCGCGGGATGGCGGAAGCCGCTGAACCGGCCCATCAACAGCAGCAGCACCCCGAACACCCACCATCCCGGTGAATACCACCCCAGCACGGCCAATGCCGCGAAACTCGCGAGCGCGAGGTTTTTCTGCAAACGCCTGCCTCCGGCCGCGCCCCCCGTAAAGGCATACAGGATGTGGCCGCCGTCCAGCTGGCCCACCGGCAGCAGGTTGAGCATGGTGACCAGACAGCCGAACCATGCCGCCAGGCCCACGGAATCGAGGTATATGGTGTAATCTTCGGGCAGCGGGCCGTGAATCAGGTACGCGAGCGCCTGAAACACCAGGGGTTCGCCCAGGTAAAGGCCCTCACCCTCTCCGGGGATGAGGTCCACCCGGGCGCCGACCAGGCTATACGCCATGATCGGGACCGCCACGATGAATCCGGCGATGGGGCCGGCGGCGCCGATGTCCATCAGGGCCTGCCGGTTCGGGTAGGGCGCCTTCGTCACGATGACGGCGCCGAAGGTACCCGGGTTCGGCGTGATGAAGAAGAAGGGCGAGGGTATGAAATGCGGAAGGGAGGTGTGGACGCCGTACCACCTGGCGTAGAGATAGTGGCCCATCTCGTGGGCCATGAGTATGCCGAGCACCGACAGGGAGAAGGGCAGTCCGTCCAGGAGAAGCGACGGGACGGTCACCAGGGTGAACAGCACCACCAGCGGCGGGACCGCGGGGTGCTCCATGATCGTGCCGGAGATCAGGGTGGTCAGGAAGGTACAGGCGAACAGGACGGCGGGGCGGCGCCAGTGCGTGGGCTGCCGCCCGGCTGCGTCCGTCCTCATGGCATGGGGGAGCGTATCCTTCGAGGAATGCGGCGCCGGATCCGAATCGGGTGGGTGTAGCCTGTTATCCATGGATCGTGATTCCGCCTTCCCGGGATCGCGGCAGCTCCCTCACTGGCCGGCGGTGTCCTCCGCGGGGCTTTCCTGCCCGGTCTTGAAGAGAAAACGCTTGATCTTGCGCGTGGAAGTCTTCGAAAACTCCTCCCGGCGCAGCTCCACTTCTCTGACGCGCTTGTAGTCCGCGAGGTTCCTGCACCGCTCCCGCACCTCGTGGTTCATGAGCGCGGTCAGGGTCTCGTCGTCGTCCGGCGTGCCCTCCTCTTCCAGGTATTCGAAATCGGGGACCACGACCGCACGGACGTATTCTTCTCCAGACTCCGCGTCCTCGGCGCCGAAGACGAGCGCTTCCGCGATGTAGGGACTGAGGACGAGTTCACCTTCGATTTCCTCGGGATAGATGTTCTTTCCGGCCCGGGTGACGATCACGTTCTTGAGCCGGCCCGCGATGTGGACATGCCCTTCGTCGTCGATCCATCCCGAATCGCCGGTGTATAGCGCGCCGTCCTTGAGCACCTCGGCCGTGGCCTCGGGATTGTTGTAGTAACCCTGCATCACGTTATCGCCCCGGACGACGATCTCACCCACGCCCGTGTCGTCCGGGTTCACGATTTCCACGTCCACACCGTTAATAGGCGGTCCGACGGAATCGGGTTTCGGAGGCTGCTCCACGCGGTGCACGGAAACGACCGGTGAGGTTTCCGTAAGCCCGTAACCCTGCAGGATGCGCAGACCCAGCCGATCGAATCCCTCGGCCACTTCGGGCGGCAGAGCGGCGGCGCCGGACACGAAGAACCGGATGGTCCCCAGTCCGCCCTTGTCGCGCAGGCTCCGGAACAGGGCCGTGCCCATGCGCTTGTTGAACTTCTCGCCCATTTTCACCACGCCCATCAGGAGGTTGAACACGGTCCGCGTGACCGCGGGCTGGGAGCCGACCTTGCGCATGATCCCCTGGTACATCTTCTCGTAAAGAAGCGGGACCGCCAGCATGATCGTAGCCCTGGAGTCCTTCATGGTCTCGACGATATCTCTCGAGTTGAGGCTGCCCACGTAGGACACCATGGCGCCGTTGTAGACCGGCGCCAGGAACCCGGCGGTGCACTCGAAGGTGTGGTGCAGGGGGAGCACGGATACGAAACTGTCGTCGGAAGTGATGGAGATGACCTGGCTGGCGGCCACCACGTTGGACATGATGTTCCGGTGGGACAGCATCACGCCCTTGGGCCGGCCGGTCGTGCCCGAGGTGTAGATAAGGACGGCGAGGTCATCCGGTCCGACCTCGCTATCGGGCGCGGCGGTATCGGTCTCGCTGGCCATCACCTCTTCCAGGCTCAGCACGTGCTTGAGTTCGGGCAGGGAACCGGCGATGGAATGGAAGTCGTCCCGGAAAGCGTCCGACACGACGATGGCCCGCGCACCGGAATCCTCCAGAATCCGCTGGTATTCACCGGGCTTCAACAGCCGGTCGATGGGTACGGCCGTCATCCCGTGCCCTACGATCGCCAGGTAGGCGATGCCCCATTCGGGCTGGTTGGCCGCCAGCAGCGCGACCCGGTCGCCGTGCTGTAGGCCGAGGGATGCGAGCAGTCCGGCGAGCGCGTCGGCCCGGCGGGCCGCTTCCGACCCCGTGAATTCCACGTACTCGCCGTCGCGCTTGATGCGCAGGACGACGTTCTCCGCAAACGCATCACCCAACTGTTCCTTCAGTGCCTTTATGGTAAGTGCAGTATCGGACATGATCCGTTCTCCCGCGTTATTTGCACCTGATCTGACGGTCGTTGTAATGGACCTGGTTTACTTAAATCGCTCGCACCGGCTCGCATGTTCGCATCTCACCGGTCCGTCTAGCACCGGTTCGCCGCGATTTCTCTCACGGCGCCGGCGACTCGCTCCATTTCTTCGTAGCTGTTGTGCATGGCGCAGGAAATGCGTGCGCCGTGGTAGCCCCCTTCGTACAGTCCTCGGCTGTGGATCCGGTATCTTTCCCGGAGCGGCGTGCCCACGTCGGAGGAGGTCATGCCGGCGATGGAAAAGGATACCATGGACGCGGACAATGCGCGGCTCGTCGGCGTCCAGACCCGAACCCCGGGTATGTCGGAGAGACGGTTCTTGAGCCATTTCGCCATGGCAGCGCCGCGATCCTCGACCAGGCGGGTGCCGATGGCGTTGTGAAAGTCCACGGCCACGGCGAACCCCACCAGCGGCGCGTGACTCTGGGACGCGTTGTTCTCGAACCGCCTCGCCGTCGGCCGGCCGCCGCCCGTGTAGTAGCCCAGTCCAATCTTGTCCTGGGCGGCGTTATTCACATAAAGCAGGCCCGTGCCCTTGGGCGTAAACAGCCACTTGTGCGTGCTGCTCACGTAGAAGTCGCCGCCGAGATCCTTCACGTCCACCGCGATCATGCCCACCGACTGCGCCCCGTCGACGACGGTGATGAGCCCGCGCTCGCGGGCGATGGCGCAAATCTTCCGGACGGGCAGGCGCCAGGCCGTCGTGCAGGTGACGTGGCAGAAGCTGAGCACGCGGGTTTCCGGCCGGATGGCTTCCTCGAACAGCCGGACGATCTCGTCCTCGTCTTCCGGCGGGTCGTACAGGTCGAGCTTCCGGATCGGGTTTCCGAAGAGGGCGTGCCTGTGCTGCCAGCAGGACCAGCCACCGTAATGCTCGTGGGTCGTCGTCAGGACCTCGTCTTCCGGTTTCAGATCCAGTCCGAGGGCGATGATGTTCATGCTCTCGGTCGAATTCCTCGTGATGGCGACCTCGGAGGGGTCCGCGTTGATCAGTGCGGCCAGCTTCTCGTGGGCCTCGTGGGGTGCCGGATAGGCGACGCCCCCGGTGTCCCCGTCCTGGATTTCCGTTTCCTTGAGGACCGCGATCTGGGCCTGGAGGACCATGTGGGGCAGAATGCCGATCGTCCCGTTGTTGGTGTAGTGTATGGAACCATTATAGGGAAACTGGGCCCTCACGGCCTGCCAGTACGTCTCGTTGTCCGCTTCGGCCGGACCGGCGCTTGCCAGTATCCCGTCCAGCGCTTCGATGGTGTCCGCCATCTTAACGGACTGTTTGGATCGTCCGGTCCGGCTGTCTTTCGCCGCTTTTTTCCGTCCGGAAGCCTGACGCTGTTTTGCCATTTCCGTATCTCCGTCGCCTGCGTGGATCATCGGCGCGAAAATCGCGGCACCGGATGACCGGCGCGGACGTGCCCGCGTCGTGTGATGCCGGTACATGCGGTCCCGGTACATGCGGTCCCGGTGCTGAACCTTGAAGGGAAACGCGTCAAATATAGCCGGACGGCGGAATGGTCGCAAGCGGTTTCTGGCCGGTTCACCGCGACGGATACCGCTTGACCGGCAGGGGCCGCGAAACCTATATTCACACGTTCATTCAAGCATGGTTCTGCCCTTGCGGGAGCGTTACATGGCCGGGATGCGTATCACCGGTGACCAGGCCATCGCGTACGGCGCGTTGCAGTCGGGCGTCGCGGTGGCGACGAGCTATCCTGGTTCACCGAGCAGCAGTACCATCGAGTTTCTGCGCGGTTTCTCGGAGAGCCACGGGCTGTACGTGGAGTGGTCCACCAACGAGAAGGTCGCCTTCGAAACGGCGGTGGGCGCTTCCATCGGCGGCGTGCCGGCCCTGATGGGCTGCAAGGGCGTCGGGTTCAATGTCGCCCTGGATACCGTCATGGTGGCCAACCTGACGGACGCGGGCGCCGGGCTCGTCATCCTGCTCGGGGACGACCCCGGTGCCTGGGCCACCCAGAACGACCAGGACACCCGCCCGATCGCCTGGGGCAGCGAGCTGCCCATGCTGGAACCGGCGACGCCCTCCGAAGGGATCACGATGACACGGAAGGCCTTCCGGCTTTCCCGCGAGATGCAGATGCCCGTGATCGTGCGCATCACGAAGACGTACGGCGCGCTGGAGGAAGTAGTTGAACCCCCGGACATCCCCCGTGCGGCCAGCGTGCGGCCCCATGCGTTCGAACGGCATCCCATGCGGTGGGTATCGGTGCCCGGAAACGCCGTCCAGCTGCACCGGCGGCTGCATGAACGCCTTGATCAGGTCGCCCAGCAGTTCGAATCCACGGGCTTCAACCAGGTCACCGGCACTGGGAAGACCGGCATCGTCGCCGCGGGCGTGATCCACACCAAGTTGATGGACGTGCTTCGAGGGGTGGATACCACCGGCCTGTCCGTCCTCAAGCTATCCACGCTGTGGCCGCTGCCCGCCGGTCAGATAACCCGCTTTCTTCGCTCCACCGAAAAAGTCCTGATCCTGGAGGAGAACGAACCCTTTCTCGAAACGCTGATCAAATCGGTCTCCTATGACGCGAAGATCTCGACGCCGATCAGCGGCAAGCACGACGGGGCCGTGTCGCGGGAAGGAGAGTTGTTCCGCGGACAGATCGCGGAGGCCCTGGCCGGTTTCGTTCCCGGGTTCAAGCCGGACCGGGACTTCCCGCCGCAAGCGGAACACAAGGACCTGCCCAGCGAAGCGGGCCTGCCGGTAAACTGTCCCTATACGCCCGTGTTTGAAATCCTGCGTGAATTGAGCGGCCGATCCGGCCTGTCGCCGGTGTACGTGGTGGACCCGGGTTGCGCGATCAAAATCGCCACGCCGCCCTTCGAGATGCTCGACGTGAAATACTCCATGGGGTCGAGCATCGGCATCGCATCGGGCCTTGTCCTGGCCGGCGTGACCGACCCCGTGATCGCCGTCGTTGGGGATTCCGACTTCTTTCACCTGAGCGCCAACGCGCTCTTCAACGTGGCTCACCAGGGGTCTGATCTGCTCATCCTCATACTGGACAACGCCACGACGGCCCTGTCCGGGTTCCAGGGCACGCCCAACCTGGGCGGATCCGAACCGGGCCGCGAGACGATGCCGCTCAGCATCGACGGCATCGTGGAAGCCTGCCCGGTCTCGCTGAATGAGACCATCGATCCCTGGGACGAAGCCCGGACGCGCGACGTGATCGGACAGGGCCTGCGCCAGTCGGGCGTCCGCGTGATCATTGCCCGGAGTCCCTGTCCCTACATCGAGAACGGACACTGTCCGGGTTATAGTACGAAAGGCGCCGAGACCGCCGTTTTCGCGTCGAACCCCTGACCGTTCGGCCAGCGGAGAAACCGGTCGTGGGCTCGGCCGTCCGCACCGCTTTTCCGTTCCGTCCGCGACGGCTTCGGGCCTGTCGGAAACCGCGTAATTTATCCTTGCGGAAACCGGACACGCGGTGTTTAATGTTACACCATCCAGTGGCTGGTTTTTGCTTAAGCAGCGTATAGACGGAGGCGTGCAATGAACGAAAGCAGGATTAACGGTATACCGGTTATCGAACTCGTCGGCAGCTTCCTGGGCGATCCCGAAGTGTCCGCATTCCATGACCGCGTGAGAGCGTTGAAGGCCGAGGGCACGACCGGTGCCGTCGTCGATCTCGGCAGATTGAACCTCATCAGCAGTTCGGGCGTCGGCGCGCTCGTGGGCAGCGCCAAGACCCTGCGTGAAGCCGGTGGCGACCTGAAGCTGGCCAACCTGAGCGAACGCACACACAACGTACTGGTCGTCGTCACTCGCCTGGACGCCGTTTTCAACATCTTCGAATCGGCAGAGGACGCCGCGGCAAGCTTCTGATCGGACCGTCATCGATCAGGTTGCCGTGCCACACGTTCCGGCACCTGTCACCGCTGAACCGCGCACCGACCCGTCGAACCGGACCGGCCTGAATTGAACCTGGACCGCATTCGTCAGGAATTCCCTGTCGTCCAACACTGCACCTATCTGAACCACGCGGCGGTCGGCACGTTGCCCACGCGCGCCCGGGACGCGGTGCGCAACTACGTAGCGGACTTCAACGAGCACGCCGCCTCTAACTATCGCGACTGGGAAGCCGCCATCGAGACGACCCGGTCGCGTGCCGCCCGCCTGATCAACGCCACACCCGAACAGATCGCCTTCGTCAAGAATACGACCGAAGGCCTGTGTTTCGCCGCCAACGGCATCGACTGGCGTTCAGGCGACAACGTGGTCCTGAACGACCTGGAATTTCCCTCCAACGTATATCCCTGGCTCAATCTTGCCCAACACGGCGTGGAATCACGGATGGTCGAATCCGTGGACGGCCGGCTCACCGTGGATTCGATCGCGGACAGGATCGATGGGCGGACGCGCGCCGTCTCCATCAGCCACGTCGAATTCGGGAACGGATTCCGCAACGACCTGGCGACGATTGGTGCGCTGTGCCGGGAAAGAGGCGTCGTTTTCGTTGTCGACGCCATACAGTCCCTCGGCCAGACGCCGGTAAATGTGGAGGAGATGTCCATCGACCTCCTCACGGCCGACGGCCACAAGTGGCTGCTGAGTCCGGAAGGGATCGGCGTCTTCTACTGCGCGCCGCACCTGACGGAACAGCTGAGGCTCTACGAGGCGGGCTGGAATTCGGTGGTCGACGCGGGCAATTACGATGCCTACGACCCCACGCCGGCGCCGACGGCGCGGCGCTTCGAATGCGGTTCCCACAATACGCTGGGCATACACGCGCTGGGCGCTTCCCTGGAGTTGCTGCTGGAGGTGGGTATGGAGGCGGTGCAGGGGAGGCTGCGCCTGCTGACCGACCGGCTGGTCGACGGGCTGCGCGACGCGGGCTACCGCGTCCTGAGTCCCCGGGGCGAGTCCGAATGGTCGGGCATCGTTACCTTCGACAGTCCGGTACATGAGACCGAAGTCCTGCATCGCACGCTGCGGAACCACCAGATCATCGGCGCGCGCCGCGGAGGCGGCATCCGCATATCCCCGCATTTCTACAACACGGAAGAAGAGGTGCTTCGGGTCGTGGACGCGCTTCCGGGGCACTGACCGCGTTCATCCTCCGACCGCCGCCGTCTCCCACGCGCCTTCGATGGCCCATTGGCGCTGAAGGTCGATGGATTCATGGCCCTTGAAGGACAGGGCAAGCTCATCCAGCCGGCCGCCGGCGACGCGAATGCGTGACAGGTCGCCCACGCCCAGCCCGATGGCGTCTCCGTAGAAGACCGTGCCCACTTCCAGCGGTTCGAATCCCATGGCTTTCGAGATGACGGCGTCCACGGCGATGGTGTCTTCCCCCGCCGCCGCCAGCCCGAGAGGTACCGTGTCGGTGCCGCCCGGACCGTTCCCCTGGATGCCCACCGTACCGTCCACCACGCTGTAGTGCGGGTAGAGGTGGCGGGCAAGACGGATCAGGTTCCTGCTGAGCGCCCTCGCTTCCTGGGGGTGGCGCCGGTCGTGGTGGGTCGTGTAGCCGTGTACCTTGATGCGGTCCTTCTTCAGGATCGTGCCCATGATGAGGTTTTTCAGCGCCAGGGTGACCATGGCGCCGTCGTGGGTCTTGGCCACGGCGACCGAGATGACGCAAGGGCAGTCCAGCACGGAGCGGGGCATCCTGACCGTCGTCCAGGTACCGTCGACCATGTACACCCGGGTGTTGCGCCACCGGGTCTCCTGGTTCAGGTCCACCAGCTCGATGGGGATATCGTATTCGTCCGGGATGTCGGCATACCCCATGTGGCGGAAGCACTCCCCGGGTACGGTCTCGTTCCCGCCCTCGGCGATCAGGACCCGGCGGGGCTTGTCGGGCAGCGTCATGATCACGTCCAGCACGCCGCGGATCGCGTCCGGGTGGGTGCATACCACGGGGTTCGTGCCGGAGAGGAAATTGGGCTTGAGCATGACCTCTTCACGCATGAGGGAGGCCAGTTGCGGGGCGGAGCGTTCTACGGCCGTCCGCACGTTCTCGCGTCGGTTGCTTCCCGTACCGATACCGACCGTCGTTGTCGATGCCATGGTTATCTCCTTCCTTGACGCGGATAGAACCGCAGTTCCGGTACGTCCGGAACCAGGCCGCGGGCATGGGCCAGTCCGTAAAACTCCTTGAGTCCGCTTCGCTCGCGGTCACCCAGATCGTAGGCCAGGTTGTCCTTCAGGTACGACGCATAAAAAGACGTGGGCCGGTAACGGTTCCCGGCGTGCCGTTCGGCGATCTCGTCCAGGGCGGACACGCCCAGTTCCTTCGACTCGATCAGCCGTTCGACCTCACCGGGGGTGAGACCGCCGTCCATCCCCGCCCAGAAGGCATACACGAAGGGCAGGCCGGTCAGCTCCCGCCAGGCTTCCCCCAGGTCGAGCCGCGGTTCCGGCCGGTCCGTATATTCCAGGGCCGGGTCGCCGATGACCAGGGCCGCGTCCGCTCGTTCCAGCATCGCGGAGACGTCCGGCGGATGTTCGAAGGAATCGAAAACCAGTCCGTATCTTTCCTCCAGGACGATACGCGCCAGGGCGACCGAGGTCCGGGAGCTTGCGTCCATCGCCACCTTGCGGATACGGTGTACCGGCACGTTGTGGAACAGGAGGATGCTGCCGACCGGGCCGTCGGACGCAATGGCGATCTCCGGCACGATGGCGATGGCCGCCTCGCTTCTTGCGTATTCGATCGACGGTATGACGCCCGCGCTGGCCCCTCCCGTCCGCACCTGCCTGGCGCACGCGGAGGGGATATCGTAGAGGATTTCGAATCCGTGTTCACGGTCGCCGTGTTCCAGGCCATAGGTCAGGGCCCGGGAATTCAGGTAACTGACGGCGTAGATACGGGTTCTGTTGGCCATTCGGAAGTCGCTGCCGATTGATTCCGTCACCACTTCCCGCGCGCTTACGCGGTGGTTTCGAGCTTTTCCGTCGTGCCGTTTTCCACGTACTCGTAACGGGTGTTCCGCCGGCGCGGCGTGTATCCCGCGTCGCTGATGAGGCGCTCGATCTCTACCGTGGGCATCACGAAACTCGTGCCACCGGCACTGATGACGTTCTCTTCCATCATCGTGCTGCCGAAATCGTTCACCCCGTAACCGAGGGCGATCTGCGCGATCTTGGGCCCCTGGGTCACGTAGGACGCCTGGACGTTCTCGACATTGTCCAGCATGAGCCGGGCGATCGCCACGGTGCGCAGGTAATCGTACCCGGTTGCCTTTCGCGTGTCGGGCAGTTCTGTGCCCTCCGGCTGGAAGCTCCAGGCGATGAAGGCCGTGAAGTAACCGTCATGACGGGCCAGGGACTCGTCCTGCACTTCGCGGACCCGCAGCAGGTGCTTCAACCGGTGTTCGACGGTCTCCACCGATCCGAACATCATGGTAGCCGTCGACTTCATGCCGAGACGGTGGACCAGGCTGTGGACGTCCAGCCATTCCTGCACCGTTTCCTTGCGGTAGGCGATGGCGTCGCGCACCTCGGTATCCAGGATCTCGGCGCCGGCGCCCGGGAGGGATTTCAGGCCGGCCGCGCGCAGGCGGATCAGCGCTTCCTCGACCGTGATTCTCGAGATATGGGCGAGATAGACGATTTCGGCCACGGACAGCGAATGGAGATAGGCCGCGGGATAACGCCGGGTGATTTCCGAGAAAAGCCGTTCGTAGTAGTCGATCTTCAACTTCGGGTTCAAACCGCCCTGCATGAGGATTTCGCAGGATTCCGGCGTATCTCCTCCGACGCTGATCAATTCTTCGACCTTGGCGAAGATTTCCTCGTCCGGCAGCGTGTAGCCTTCCCCGTCGCCCGGGGGACGGTAGAAGGCGCAGAACTTGCACCGCACCCAGCACACGTTGGTGTAGTTGATGTTCCGGCCGATATTGTAGGTCACTACCGGTTCGGGGTGTCTGGTCCGGCGCACGTGATCGGCCAGCATGCCCAGTTCAGTCACGTTCGGGTGCTGGAACAGCCTGTATCCATCATCGGTGCTCAGTCGGGTGCCGGACAGGACTTTTTCCGCGATATCGGTGATCATGGTGAACTATCCCGGGCTCGGCGCCGCGGCGGCCTTTGCCCCGCTGGCCTTCGCTCCGTTGGCCGCCTGCCCGTTGGCGGCCTCCATATAGGCCGGACGGATCGTTTCGGGCTGGTCGACGATATGGTAGAGCGCGTCGCGTTCGACGGGCTGCCGCCCCGACTCGCTGATCATATCGAGCATCTGCACATGGGTCAGCGCCTGCATGCGGTCGGTGACCGGGTTCCGGGTGATTTCGTACTCCAGGACGCTGCCGTCCATGTCGTCCGCGCCGTACCACAGCGACACCTGCGTCACCGCCGGGGTATTCATGATCCAGAACGACTTGATGTGGGGCACGTTGTCCAGCATGAGCCGGGCCACCGCGATCTCCCGGAGGTCCATCTGGCCTGTCGGACCGGGCAGGTGTTCGATGGCCGTGCGCTCCGGATGCCAGGACAGGGGAATGAAGGCCAGCAACCCGTTCGTTTCGTCCTGCAGTTCACGCAGTTTTATCAGGTGGTAGACCTTCTCCTCCGTCTGCTCCACGTGGCCGTACAGCATGGTGGCGTTCGACGGAAGGCCCACCTCGTGGGCGACGCGCGCGGTCTCGAGCCACTTGTCCGAATCCGACTTGGCCTGGAAGAGTTCCTCGTGTACCCGTTCGCTGAAGACCTCGGCCCCGCCGCCGGGCAGGGCGTCCACACCGGCTTCTTTCAGGTCCCGCAGGGTCTCGGCCATGGACTTCTTGCCGATTCTCCGGATCTGCTCGAGTTCGATCATGGTGTAGGCCTTGAGGGACACCCCGGGCCGGACTTCCTTGATCACCCGGACGATGTCCAGGTAATAGGCGTAGGGCAGCTTCGGGTTCACGCCCCCTACCATGTGGATTTCGGAGATGGGAATGTCGGCGTAGGTCTCCATGCGAGCCCGGATGTCGTCGGGCGACAGCACGTATCCCTCGGGGTCTTTGGGCAGGGCGTAAAAAGAACAGAACAGGCAACTCTTGTTGCAGATGTTGGTGTAGTTAAGGTGCTGGTTGCGCACGAAGTAGACCCGGTCTCCGTGCATGCGCTCGCGCACCAGGTTGGCCAGGTAGCCGATGGCGGGCAGGTTCCCGTTCCGGTACAGCCTTCTTCCGTCATCGGCCGAAAGCCGCTCGCCCGCTGCGACCTTCTCGTGGATGTCTTCCAGCCCCGCCTCGGCGATCAATGCTTCGAACAAAACCGCCTCCTCAAAATCACGCGTTCAGATTCAGCCGGCGAGCGCCTTCTGCAGACGCCGACCCGCCAAAGGCTTCCCTCATATAATGCACTTCCGGGACCTATTCCACAACAAGAATCACCGCTACGCTCCCTGGCAATCCCGGAAAATGCCCTTCTCCGTCCAGCCGGGATCCGGGTCGCCGGCCATCGCCTTTCGAAAACCGGATCCGGGCGCCCCTGCCGTACCCCAGTAATCCAGGGTTTTCGGCACCCGGCGCCACACCGCGGGTTCGTGCGCTGCGTCGTCTTCGATGCACGCCAGATCGCTGGAGCATTCGTTCACATACCCGGCCGGATCCAGGTAGTAGCAGAAGATGTTGTTGCCCGGACCGTGACGTCCCGGCCCCCAGTCGGGTTCCCGTCCCTGGGCACGCAGGGCAGAGATCCTTCTCATCACGGCATCCACACCGGACATCCCATACGCGACGTGGTTGACCGATGCGTGATCCGCGCGGGTGAACACGATGGCGTGATGTCTCCGGCCGCATCGCAGGAAGACCATCTGGTCCTCGATCCAGTCCGAGACCCGGAATCCGAGCACATCGGTGTAGAACGCCACGACTTGCTCGAACCGCGCCGTGTTGAGACCCACGTGGCACAACCGGAGGGGCCCGCCGTTCTCGCCGGTTCCTTCGTTCTCATCGTTCGCGCCGTTCGCGCCGGTCCCGCCGTTCTCGCCTGTCCCGCTATTCGCGTGTCGAGCCACGCCGACCGACAGCTCGATGCAGCGGTTTTCCGGGTCCAGGAACCGCAAACCATATCCGCCGCCCGGCTCGTCCAGGTCCCCCGGTTCGGCCACGAGGATGATTCCCCGGCGTTCAAGTTCGGTGGCCGCTGCGTCGACCGCCTCGCATCCGTCCATGCTGAAGGCCAGGTGGTGCAGCCCACGCCGTTCCGCCGCATGCAGACTGAGTATGTGGTGCTCGGCCGACGATCCACGGAAATATCGCACATGCCGGTCTTCTCCGGCCGACCGTTCTTCTCCGGCCGACCGGTCCGCTTGGGCCGGACGGAGTTCCCAGGCCTCGAGGTAGAACCTGGCATGGACCGTGACCTCGGGTGACAACAGCCCCACGCGGCGGATATCCTGGATCTTCATCCGGGGGGCTCCCTCCGGTTCAATGAAATCTTCAGATCCCGCCGGATGTAGATTTCGACGAACTCGCGCAGCCAGACGTCCTTCGCCGGTTTGAACCGGTTGATTAGTCTCCGCCGCGGTCCGTCGGAGAGGAAAACGATACGCCACAGGTTCAGCGGTCTCATTTCACTGCCATCGACCGAATGCTCAACGTGAAAAAGCGGCTGGCCATCGCCTGCCTGAATCAGGTTGCCGTCCGGCTCTTTGAGTTCCGCCGTGCCGATGAAGGTGACGCGCTGCCGCCCGGGGTCAAGGAAGACCCGTTCGAGGACCAGCCCGTGCTCCGACGGCTCGAGCCAGAGGCGCTGCCGCGAGCATCGCACGAAGGATTCGGCTCCGCCGGCCAATGCCTGCCGGTTCCAATAACGGGCACTGCCTTTCGTTACGACAGAAGGAATATAGAGGTCGGGCCGGAACGCCTTCTTCACCTCCATGTCCCATAGCATGGTACGGGTAAATACGAGCGGCTTGTTCGTGCGGTAATAACGGGCCAGCGTCCTGTTGATGTCGACGGGAGCCAGCTCGATTCGGATGTTGCCCGGGTCGGACCAGGCCCGTTCGAATTCATCTTCATGGGTCGACGGACCGACGGGTGCCGCGGCTTCACCAGCAACGCCGGCTTCTCTCTGAACGCCGGCTTCTCCCGGAACGCCGGCGCTTTTCGCCTCGCCCGCTTTTTCGCGTTTCATCCTTCGTGTCTCATGATTTGCGCCGCCGGTGCGGTCAGGGATTTCCCGATCTGGTTTCGGCGCTTCAACCCACCGCTGCCCGGCTGCCGGTCTACCTGTCTTCCCGGACCGTTTCGAGAACTTTCACGTGGACGGTAACGATATCCGTGTCGTGGAACTGCTGGTGGCGGACGGAGGAAGCGATGTGCCGCAACAGCCGCAGCGAGACTTCCCGCTCCACCAGCACGTCGTCGGGCCGGTCCGCCAGCAATCCGATCCGGTCTTGAACGTTCTCCTCGCCCGCCGCGGCAATGAACTCGAGGACGGCGCCGCCGCTTTCCCTCCGCGCCTTCAGGAGCAGGCGCCGCTGCGCGCTGCGCTCACGACCCTCGTCCTGCTCGATCAGCGTCAGCAAAGTCTCCTCGCTGGCGGCGTCGAGACGGCCTACCATCTCCGGTCCCCAGCCGTTGCCGGACGCGAACGCCTCGAGGAACGCCCTGATCCTCGGCAGCATGGCCATGTCGAGCTTCACTTCGATCCGGCTGCTGCGCGGGGACGTCGCTTCCAGAAACAGCGTCATGAGGATCGCCGTGATACCGCCGGCCGTGATGCCGTTCGCCAGCAGGCCGCCGCCCAACGCCTCGAGGACCTCGGGGAACAGAAGGTCGTTCTGGCAGCCGACGCCGACCCAGAAGGCGACGCCGGCGATCAGCGCCTTGCGATGGTCGATCCCGCCCTGTACCACCTCGGTCATCCCGCGGACGAAGGTCAACGCCAGCACGACGGTCAGATAGGCGACCACGACCGCGCTGGGTATGGCCAGGATCATGGCGAGGAACTTGGGCAGGAACGCCAGCACGATCAGCACGCCGGCGGCAATGATGCCCACCCGGCGGGCCGCGACGCCCGTCAGCTCAACGGTCGGGACGCTGACGCCGATGGTCTGAGTCGGCACGATCCCGGCGATGCCGGACAGCAGCTTGCCGATACCGTCCGCCGTCACCGCGCCTTCCACCGCCCTGTAGTCCACGGCCCTCGGCCGGCGCCACGATACGCGCTGGATAGCGACGGCACCGGTAATCGTCTGGATAGCACCGATGAGGGCCACGAAAGCGAAGGCAGGCAGCAGCCCAACGAAGGCCGGCCCGAAGTCGAAACCCATACCCGGCCAACTGCCCGCCGGCAAGCCGATCCACGGAGCCCGGGCAATCAGGCCGAAGTCATAGAGACCCAACGATCCGCCGATGACCGAACCCACGATCACCCCGATGAGCGGAGCCCACAAACGCAGCGTTGCGCCCGCCGTGAGGGAAATGCCGCCGATGACCAGGCCCGTCGCCACTGCGGTGAGCGGCGCACTGACCGCCGCGTCCGGCGGTGCGTCGGCCAGGCGGCTGAATACGACCGGCAGCACGGTCGCCGGTATCAGCATGTTCACGGTACCGACGATGGTCGGAGTGAGTAGACGCCTGAACAAGGCCAGCCGCATCGATATCACGATCGGGACGAGTGACGATGCGACGACCAGGGTGGCGAGCAGCGCCGGACCGCCTTCGACGAGGGCGCTGACGCAGACCCCGATAAAGGCCCCGGCGGGACCCATGAAGAGCAGATATCCCGCACCGATCCGGCTGAACCTGACGGCTTGCAGCGCTGTGCAGATCCCACTGACGGCGACGGCACCGAACACGGCCCAGGACAGGTAAGCCTCGGTTCCGCCGCTGGCCCGGATGATGATCGTGGGGATGAAGATGATGCTTGTAATGCCGAGTATGACCAGTTGAAGGCCGCTGCCCAGCGACACAAGCGCCGGAGGATGCTCGTCGGGTTCGTATTGAACGTTAGAAGCGTGCTGCTCGTCGCGGCTGCTCAAGACACTCCCCTGGCCGGTATACGCACTTCGGGTGATTCAACGCCCGATAATGCATGGAATCCACCGTGGCCCTGACCTGGAATGAGCGGCGTTGCGGTGCGCTCAGCCGGGCCGTCCGGTCAACCAGTTCCATGGGCGGACGTGAGACTCGGCGTAGGTGCCCGCCTGGGCATAGGGACTGCCGTCGACGAATGCCCGCGCCACCTCGATAGAGGGCGCCTCGAGCACGAGGACAAATCCGGTGACGGACCGGTCATGCACACTGAGCGTTTGCCCGCCATGATGTACGGTCACATCGGGATGGTGGGTGGAATCGTGAATGTAGGCGGCGAACGATTCCTGCAGCCGAAGCCTTTCCTGGGCCATTTCCGCCTTGTGCGTCGCAGAGACTACGAAAAACATATGATCTCCCTTCCTGCCGGGTTGCACGCCGGACGGCACGAACGCACGTGTGTGCACGGGCAGCCGGCAAGGCCTGAATCGGAAATGTAGTACAAGAAACAGAAATGTTTGACAATTAAACACAGCCGGAGAAATACCGCAAGATTTAGTTGCGCCAGCGGATTCAGGAAACTTCGGAACCTAAGCCGGGCGGTCCGTCTCCAGCCGCGACCGGATCATAAATCCAGTTCCGGCCAGAGCTTGTCGATGCGCCGGTCGACCTCTTCGGGCATGCGCAGGATTTCCGGCCACCCCCGGTCGAATCCCTCGTCCGGCCATTTCTCGGTGGCGTCGATACCCAGCTTGCCGCTCACGTCGGCGGTCTGCGCGGCGAAATCCAGGACGTCGCAGGGCCCCTCGCTGATCAGCAGGTCCCGCTTCGGATCGATGGCAACGCCGACCCGCCATGCGACCTCCCGCATATTATGCACGTCCACGTCCCTGTCCACTACGATAATCACCTTGGTGAACATCATCTGTCCCAGGCCCCAGAGGGCGTGCATCACCTTCCGGGCGTGGCCCGGATAGCGTTTGTCGATGGATACGATGGCCAGGTTGTGGAAGATGCCTTCGACGGGCAGGTCGATGTCCACGATTTCCGGCAGGGTGGTCTTGAGCAGCGGGAGAAAGATGCGTTCCGTGGCCTTACCGAGCCACCCGTCTTCCTGCGGCGGCGGTCCGACGATGGTCGTCGGGTAGATGGCGTCTTTTCTCCGCGTGATGGCGGTGAGGTGGAACACGGGGTACTCGTCGGGCAGCGAGTAGTAGCCCTGGTGATCTCCGAAAGGCCCTTCCACGCGCCGTTCATGGGGTTCGGCGTAGCCCTCCAGGACGAACTGGGCGTTGGCCGGCACCTCCAGGTCCACCGTGCGGCATTTCACCAACTGTACCGGTTGCTTGCGAAGGAATCCGGCCAGCATGTACTCATCGATCTCGTCGGGCAGGGGCGCCGTCGCAGCGTACATGGTTTCCGGGTCGGGTCCTAGCACGATGGCGACTTCCAGCCGCTCGCCCTGCTCTTCCGCGACGCGGTAGTGATGCGCGCCGCCCTTGTGCCGTTGCCAGTGGAGCCCCAGCGTTTTATCGTCAAAGATCTGCAGCCGGTACATGCCCACGTTTCGCGTGCCCTTCCCGGGGTGTTTCGTGATGACCTGGGGAAAGGTGATGTACCTGCCGCCGTCGCCGGGCCAGCACTTGATGACCGGGATTCGCTCGAGAGACGCCGCGTCGGTCTCGACTACTTCCTGGCAGGGGCCGTTGCGCACGGTCCTGCTCTGGGTATCCTTCAACCGGGCGAACCGGGGCAGGAACTGCAGTTTACCCGCAAGGGAGGCGGGTACATGGGGATTGATCAGGTCGGCGATTTCGGCCGCGATGTCGTCCAGATCGTCCGTGCCCAGCGCCATTTCCATGCGTCGTTTCGACCCGAAGGTATTGATGAGCACGGGAACACCGGAATGGCCCTTTACATTGGTGAAGAGCAATGCCGGTCCGTTCTGCTTGACTACGCGGTCCGCGATGGCGCTGATCTCCAGCTCGGGATCGATCTCCACGGTGATTTCCTTTAACTCACCTTCTTCCCGAAGCAGATCGACGAAAGAATTTAAGTCTTTGTGGGCCATTGGTTTACAGTATGTACTGGTTTCGGATCGGCATGGCGTTCGGCGCCATGCCGCGATGGTATTTCCGCCCGAGTAAAGTATCCTTAACGACAGGGCAAGTCAATTCATTACTGGCGGATCGGAGCGTCCCGGCCGTCACCGCGAAAAAACAGGTTGCAAACCACGGGACGATGTAATAGCATTAGTGCTGCTTTCGAAACACCATCCTTCGATTCATGCCAGGGTTCTGCATGCCCAACATCTACGAACGCATCGGCGTGCGGCCGATCATCAACGCTTCGGGTCCGTCCACCCGGCTCAGCGGCGGTATCATGGATCCCGAAGTGGCCGACGCCATGCGCGAAGCGTCGCAGTACTGCGTCGACATCGCCGAACTGCAGGCCCGCGCCAGCGAGACGATCGCGAACATCACCGGGGCCGAAGCGGGATACGTCACCTCCGGCGCGGCGGCGGGACTCCTCCTGGGCACCGCGGCCTGCGTTACCGGCCCGGACCCCGGCAAGATGAACCGGCTGCCGGACACGGAGGGCATGAAGAACGAAGTCATCATGTCCCGTAGCCAGCGGAATTTCTACGACCACGCGATCAGGTCGGTCGGCGTAAAGCTCGTCGAGGTGGGGATTGCGGACCGTTACAGCGGAGCCGGCGTGCGGGACACCGAAGCGTGGGAGATCGCCGACGCCATCACGGAGCGTACGGCGGCCGTGTGCTACGTCGCCCATCCCCGCTCCCTGCCGCCCCTGGAAGAAGTCGTCGATGTCGCCCACGCCCGCGGCGTACCGGTGATCGTCGACGCCGCGGGGCAGTTGCCGCCACGGTCGAACCTGCAGACCTTCATTTCGCAGGGGGCCGACCTCGTGGCCTTCAGCGGCGGAAAGGCCATCGGCGGGCCCCAGGGGTCCGGCATCCTCTGCGGCCGCCGGGACCTCATCATGTGCGTGGCGCTTCAGCACCTGGACATGGACGTATTGAAACCGCAGTGGGACCCTCCGGAATCCCTCATCGACAAGTCGGTCCTGCCCGGCGCGCCCCATCACGGCATCGGGAGACCCTGCAAGGTCGGCAAGGAACAGATCGTGGGCCTGCTGACCGCGCTGGAGCGTTTTGCCGGTGAACATCTGGAAGCGCGGGCGGCGGCGTGGCGGGATCGCATCGACGAACTCGTGGCCGCCGCCGGGACCATTCCCGGATGCCGGTTCACGATCGATACCGACAGCAGGCCCAGCGAGGTACCGATGGCCGTGCTGAAACTGGACGAGTCGGTGGCGGGCAAGTCCGCCCTGGACGTGGTCCTCGCACTGCAGGGTGGCGAGCCCCCCATCCAGGCCAATACCGGGAGCGTGTCGGAAGGGATCGTGCTTTTCGGCCCGGTCTGCCTGAAGGCGGGCGAACCGGAACGGGTGGCCCGGCGGCTGAGAGAGATTCTGGACGCTTGACGTAATCGAAGTGCGAGGCCCGGCGAGACCAGGCCAGGCCAGACCAGACCAGACCAGACCAGACCAGACAAGGACGGACGAGGCCGCAAACCTACATGAGTGAAAACACGCACATCACGAAGATATCCGGTGAACTGGGGATCCGCCCCGAGCAGGTGGAAGCCGTCGCGCGCCTGCTGGACGAAGAGGCCACGGTGCCCTTCATCGCGCGTTACCGCAAGGAAAGGACCGGTTCGCTCGACGAAGTGGCCGTTACGGCGATTCGCGACCGGATCGGCCAGCTTCGGGAACTGGAGAAGCGCCGGACTTCGATCCTTGCCTCGCTGAAGGACCGCGCCCTGCTCACGGACGAGCTGGAATCGAAGGTCCGCGCCGCGGAAACCCTGACCGTTCTGGAAGATACCTACTTCCCCTATCGGCCGAAGCGGCGCACGCGGGCCACGGCGGCCCGGGAGCGGGGCCTGGAACCCCTGGCGGAGCGCATCTTCGAGCAGGGGGAAATGGATCTGGAAGCCGAAGCCGCTCCCTTCGTCGATCCGGAGAAGAAAGTCGATACCGCCGAGGACGCCCTGGCCGGCGCGCGCGACATCATCGCCGAATGGATCAACGAAGATACGACGGCACGGTCCATCCTGCGCCGGCTGTTCCACGAGAAGGCGGTCATCCGGTCCTCGGTGGTCGCGGAGAAGGAATCGTCGGGGATCAAGTTCCGGGACTATTTCGACTGGTCCGAGCCGGCGGTGAAAGCGCCTTCTCACCGCGTGCTCGCCATGCGGCGCGGCGAGAAAGAAGACGTGTTGCGCATGGCCATCGCCCCGCCGGAAGGCGAGGCGATCGCGCGGCTCGAGGAGCTGTTCGTCGAGGGAGAAGGTCCCGCGTCCGAACAGGTCCGCCTGGCCGTTACCGACGGCTATCGACGCCTGCTCTCGCTCTCCCTGGAAACAGAGTTGAGGTCCCTTGTCCGGCAGAAAGCCGAGCAGGAGGCAACCCTCGTTTTCGCGCGGAACCTGCGGGAACTGCTGATGGCGCCTCCCCTGGGCCGCCGCCGCATCATGGCGGTAGACCCCGGTTTTCGCACGGGCTGCAAGGTCGTGTGCCTGGACGAGCAGGGCAAACTGCTGGACCGGGCCAGCATCTTTCCCCATTCCGGAGACAAGAAGAAGGAAAGGTCGGCGCGGATCGTGCGGTCCCTTCACGAGCAGTACGAATTCGATGCCATCGCCGTAGGCAACGGGACGGCCGGCCGGGAGACGACCCAGTTCCTCCGTACCATCGAGCTTGACGGGGATCCGTCCATCGTGCTCGTGAACGAAAGCGGCGCTTCGGTCTATTCGGCGTCGGCCGAGGCCCGGCAGGAATTCCCCCGGCTGGACGTCACGGTGCGCGGAGCGATTTCCATCGGCCGCCGGCTCATGGATCCGCTGGCCGAGCTGGTCAAGATCGATCCCAAGTCCATCGGCGTCGGGCAGTACCAGCACGACGTCGACCAGGCCTCGCTGAAGCGGAGCCTGGACGACGTGGTGACGAGCTGCGTGAACAATGTCGGCGTCGAGGTGAACACGGCGAGCGCTCAACTCCTTTCCTACGTATCCGGCATCGGCCCCGCGCTGGCGAAACACATCGTGGCCCACCGGGAGAAAGCGGGTCCCTTCGCTTCGAGGACGGATCTGCAACAGGTGCCGAATCTCGGCCCCAGAGCCTTCGAGCAGGCCGCGGGCTTCCTGCGGATAGGGAACGGCGAAAACCCCTTGGACGCCAGTGCCGTTCACCCCGAAAGTTATAAAATCGTGGACCGGATGGCTTCTGATCAAAGCTGCAGCGTCAAGGAGCTCATGGACGATTCGGAAGTCCGCGACCGCATCGAGCTCGATACCTACGTGAATGATGCCGTGGGGCGGCCTACCCTCGAAGATATCCTCGAAGAACTGGCACGGCCGGGGCGCGACCCCCGAGCGGAGTTCAAGCCCGTCCAGTACACCGAAGGCGTCCACAGCATCGATGAAGTCAAGGAAGGGATGCGGCTCAACGGCGTCGTGACCAACGTGACGAACTTCGGCGCCTTCGTGGACGTCGGGGTCCACCTCGATGGGCTCGTGCACATCAGCCAGCTCGTGGACCGGTATGTCAAGCATGCCGGCGAAGCCGTCAAGGTAGGGCAACTGGTCGAGGTGCGGGTACTCGGCGTCGACCATGAACGAAACCGGATCTCACTGTCGATGCGTGAGGGCAAGGAACGCGCCAACGGGAAGCCCGAGCGCCGAAGAAGGCGCCGGTCATCGAAGCGCCGGCAGGATGGGCGGGCCGACGGCAGCGGTGTGGAAGCAGCGGAGCACACGCGTACGGAAGGGAAGGCGGAGGCAGCCGAGCGTGCGGCCGCGAAACCTGAGGCGGAAGGATCCGGGAAGACGGATGCGTCCGGGAAGTTAGTGTCGCAGAAGAAACGAAAAAAGAAGCCGGCGAACCGGAAGTCGGCCGGTCAACGAAGTTCCGCGGCCAAGAAGGTCCTGACCGTCGATCACCTGCTCAAGCTGAACCGTAAGCTGTAACTGTGACAGGCTCGATGAAGTTAAGGGGAGTTATATGTAAGTAGCAATGGGGCGTTTGGCTAAGGATTGTAAGTAAGTGATGAGAAAGTTTCATTCCATAGGAGGGCTAATTCAAAATCATCGGATAGCCCAAGCCACAACTAAAACTGTGAGATAAAGGGACGTCCCAAAACCTCGAATCCCGTGAACACCCTGATCCTCACCAGGTGAATATCTCTCTTTCTTGGACGGAGTTCTATGGCCAGGTTGCTTCAAGTCCTACAATTGCAGCAAAGATGATCCAGAACATTCCCCCAAAATCAACAGCTGTTGCCAACCGTTCATCTCTTTAATCCTCAACTTGATTCGATCCTGACGTCCAGGTCTGTTCGCCAGTTCTTCCTGTGTTGCATCGATAGGGGTTTCTTCTGCCAGGATTTACCAGTTAACTCGCACTATGTTATTTTGCAGTAAGTTGTTGAGGTTTATTGTAATAACGGCGAAACAAGTTTGCTGATGTTTTTGGGTTCATTATTTCACGTGGTACCCCAAAAGCCTCGAAAACGTCCCTGTTCATGCCGTAAATATCCATAAACTGTTGTACTATTTCGTCCTTTGTCTCAAATCGTTCTGATTCCATCGGTTCCCGCTCAGGTAGTTCTATGAACGTGTTTAGCTCGGTTCCCTCTGGTACTAATACACTGTCGTCTTGTACAACTGGTAATCCATACTTATTTACATGTTCCATAAACTCTGGTAAATCAATAAATGGTACGGCTCGCCAAATGTTCTGAAGATGTGCCTTCACGAAAAACGGACCAGAGGTATTAGCAGCTTTTACTAGACGACGGTGGCGTACAACGATTGCCAATAACATAGTCAACACTTGATTTAAGTCTAGTACTCGGGTGTCGCTTAGCCCGGAATCCTCCACCATCGTAAAAAACTGATCCGATATGGATTTTGCAGTTGTGGGATATTCATCGTCGTATATGGAAATTTGTGGGATTGGATAAGTAATAAAGGAATAGCAAGTCCGTGAGAACTCCCAAGTAAAGACCCTATTGTACTGGTTTTGTCCTTGTATCATTCTAGCAATAAACCCATCTGCCCTAGAGTATATATTATCAAACTGTAGCATACCTTTGCTCATAAGGTCACTAAAGCACTCGAAATTCGATGGGTAGTAGTGATCCATATTTCCGTAAGGGTCTGACAATATACTAAGGTGCATGTAACATCCGTGTTTCTCTCCTTTTGAAATCGTGGGTTCATAGGTTACCAGGTCAGCAAGATATGATCTTGACTGGTTACCTCGCTCAGTCAGCAAGTTTAATCTCGACTGATCAGTTTCCGCCTTTGGATCGGACGAATCAGCTATTCGACGATAGATGCACCCGTCGGTGTGTATGTAAGGACAATCAGCACCTTCCGGAATATGCACGACAATGATGGATCGATCAGATGGCAAACCAATTGAATCAATAGGCCCTTTAAAAACCCGATATGTATAGTAAACTTCGGGATTGAGTAAGTCTTTTGAAGCATTCTTAATGGATTCGAGTGCGTTAGGAATCTCACTGTTCGGCAGGCCAGGATAGCTTGTAGCCACGTGTACATTTCCATCTTCCTTAATGCCCCAAAAAACCCAACCGCCATGTTGATTTGCAAACGACGATAGGCTCTTAGCTATTTTGGATGGAGATATCATGGCTGATTTATAATCAACATACCAACCTTCATGTACGTTTCGAAGTACAGCAAGATCGTCACCAACAATGTCGTCAAGGACACTTTCGAAAGGTGTGTATCGCATTAAGCGAATCCTAGTTTTCTCTACTAGTGTTTTATTTAAAATCTAAATTAATGGACGGTCTTATGTTCTGTAAAATGGGTACGGGTAAGTCGTATCACGATAGTAACTCAGACGCTTAGTTAAAACTCAATTTACTTATGCTAATCTATCATAAATTGAAAACTGATTCCCCACAACCAACATAGCAACCGTTCCTGAGCTATTTTAGCAGCGCACACTGACCTTATCGCTATAGGCGCGGCCGGCACCGGCGTCGAGAAAGCTCTAACCATCGATCACTTCCTTTTTCTGAACCGGAGGTATTATCAGTTGGCCTAGGGTTCTGCGAGAACCCAGATAGCCCCCTCAACTGCCCCCGCTAATCGCCGGTAGGAAATGGATCTCGCTGTTTGCGTTCACCTTATCGATCAATATGCGCCTAGCATTTCGGCCATCGATCATGACGGCGATGTTGGGTTTGATCCGTTGTGTCTCTTCCTCGAGCAGACGATTTCTGAACCCCGGGTAGGCTGACTCCAGATTGGCGATGATCTGCCGCATGTCGGCTCCTTCGATCTGGATGATCTCCTTGCCGTCGGTCAGATCGCGCATGAGAGACGGAATGTAGATGATGGCCATAAAATGGGAAGAACTACTAGATATCGGTAAGAAACGATTTGTAAAACACTGAAACAGTACAACGCATACCTTTTACTTACAACTCACATCTAAGTGTGGATGTTCGAAAACTTTCAGGTCCACTGATTCCTGATCTCGGCGAATTCAGATTCCGATGAAACAACTGCCTTCCATTTTTTTATTTCTTCAGGAACCATGGAATCACCACGCTTTGAATAATACTCATGGATTTCATACGCCAGTCGTGCAGACTTCTGTCGAACTATCAATTTCTTCGCTATATCCCGACTATCTGATGAAACATCAGTGTTGTTGACAATTCTGCCTAGCCCTAGAAGTGTTAACCTTTCCAATTCGCCTGAGAAAATCGAAGGAGTACGTTTAACTATTTTAATGATCGCACTAAGTACATTGGGTAATGTAGTTCCATTTCCTAATCGAACAATTTGACCCATAGTATTGACTGGTTTTGACAGATCACTCGATTCAGGGTTTGACTCATTGCCGTCAACGAAATCTAAAAACGCTTCTAAGCTATCATCTACGACAGCTGGTACATCCGAAGCCATTTCAATATCTATTCTATTCAATACGTGATCTCCTAACTTCGGAAGAATCCGAAGACTAGCACTCTCCAGACGAAGTGAAGGTATCTCGTATTCACAAAATTCAGCAATCATACGTTGCAGTTGATCCCTTCTTCCTTTTAAATCGTAATCTGATTTTAAAATCGCTACTAGAACATCAATCATTATTGCGAATCTTGATGCAAACTCTTCCTTGAGTGAACCAAAAGGACCTGGATTCTCGACCATTCTCAGGAATCCTTTGTCAGCCTCCCACCATTCAACTAAACGGTCAAAGATTGCAGAGGAATCTGAAACGGACCATTCTATTCTCCTACTTGCAAATATGATATCGTTACACAGTGGGATGTTCCCTCTGATGAGAGTGATCCCTTTGTCAGATGGATAACGCACGATAGGAAACTGACTGGCATGGATGTACTTCTTTATCAACTCAATAGGTTCAATCGAGTCCGGATGAGGAAGATCAATAAACCGGTACCTATTGTATTCGGTATTTGATGGTAATCCATATTCATCGACTTGACTCCACAGACTTTCCGAAAACCTGAGAATCTGACTGTCACTTAACCATCCCAATTCGTACAATACAGCAATCTTTTGAATAGCCCATACTCTTACGTTTACGTTTGTTGAGAACGCTTGTTCGTTTAGAGTTCTGATTTTTACACTTGGAATCTTCGGTGCAGTCGACGACTTACTAATCTGAATCACGTTACGACTGATGAAAGCAAATGGGTTTACGTATTCGTGCTTTTCGATTGGAGTAGGATTCTCGTTAGTTTGGAAATCAAGAAGTGAGGGTATTAACTCATACTGTTGCTGGATTGACATTGAATCAGCCAATCGACTGATTAGTTTACGAATTCCACGGTATTTAAATCTTACTTTGGACCCGTAAACTCCACGTAGGAAATCGATAAGTTTTAGATTCGAGTCTGTTGAACACTTACAGCACAATCGGGACAGAATCTCCGGGATGACATTCGCCAGTGTTATACCAAAGTTGCTTTCGTAGAATGCATCACCCAACTCGATATCTGCCTCACTTTGTTTGAGTGATTCAAGGTATACCACAACTAGACTGTCTACAGATGACATTTTCATATTTGATAAAGAAGCACGATCAAAAATATGATCTACAGTCTTCTGATCACCAATACGAACCAATGTAGCCATAGCCCAGAATGGAGATGTTTCTGATACACGTACAATGGCTCCTTCCGCAGCCGTTTTTGAAAGAGTTAGTCGAGGTATACTGAATGGTAGTCCTGCATCCTCACACAGTCGAAGATAGTTGTAAGCGATCAGTAGTTCCTTAGGGGGATTTACTCTATAGTTAAGTGTTACACTTCCTATATCGAATTCATCTTTTTCTGTTACACTCGAGTGACCTGAGAAAGCAGTTTCCGTCCGACCTAGAGTACTTTCAAAGAAGACTAACTCGCCTTGCGGATCGCACTTGAATTGCTTTAAGTCATTCCATCTATCAACGTACTTTCTATCTGATTCGAGTATTAGTGGTTTATCTCTGTCAGCGAAAGCTTCAGATAGTTCCACGTTTTTTAAGAGTATCATTATCCATGATTCATGTGAAACTAGTGAGTAGTCTGAAGTTACTGGTTTAAGATTGAGCTTCGATCGAACATTGGACAGGGATCTGACTAGTATTCTCTTTGCCACGTCCATATTCCCAATCTCCGCATATAATCCCGCTTTTTTTACTTCCCAGAAATGAAGATTCTGGAACTCAGGCCACTGAGACAGAGTCTTTTTAAGATTTGTTAAGTCTAGTCTAAATAGTGCGTACAAAGATTGCTCATAATAGTGTCCTGCTATTAGCTCTTGCGAGAACTGTTCTTTGTGTTTTTCGATTAGCTTGTTAGTCTCACTCCACTTTTCTAGCCAACCTTCTTCACGGTAAAACCGTAACATCCACATTAGTAAGTGATGTAACATTTTTCTAAAATCACTTAATTCCAACCCACGCTGGTGGATTTCTTCAATCGAAAAATCATAAAAAACTGATGGTGTAGTTGATGACAGCAGAAAGTTGTACTTATTGAGGATAGATTCGAAGAACGTTACCTGGTAATCTAGAACAGAGCAGAGACACTTATCCATTCGCCAGCTGAGTTCATATGAAAACTCAAGGTCAAGAAAGTCAGACAAACTGTCGCTTTCGGTAAGGTGGTTACACCAATCTTCAGTTGCTGCCCAAAGCGATTCACGACAATCTTTCGGTACTATTAGCCAGCCTGGATACAGTACACGTTGCCTTCTCCAATGTTCGAGTAGCCTTTTTGTTTCGGCGACTTTCTCTTCAACATTTTCCGTTTTCGTGAATTCCCTCTCATCTGGCCATTCCAGTCTGTTGTCCGATTTTACAGTTTCCTCTAAATAGTTTAAAAACAGCTTAAGTCCTGCATAGTGGATGTTATTAGAGTCAACGCCAGTAAGAGACTCAGACATGTCAACCAAGAGGATGTTTCGTTCTTCTAAAAGTTTTATCTGTGCATCAGATAGTGAAAACACACCGATAAGGAATATCCTTGGTGAATTTAGTCTGCCCAAGTTGTCGCGAATCCAACCTATCCATTGTAGAAAGTTAGGATCTTCGCCTGAGAATCCGATCAGGCAGAGGGTATTCTCCAACAAAGACTGTCTCACAGTGTTGACAAAAGGACCATGATCATCGGGATAACGCCTGTAGTCCTCCTCAGTTATAATAAACGGACGTTCTGATGGGAAACTACCATGTAGTTTTACGATTCGTGGTTTACCAGAATAAACCAAGTCTTCTTTGTTTACGACAATATCATACCTTGGAGAGGTTATTGATGCACAGGCTCTCTCTAACAGTGTATCGAAATTGGTAGTGAATACATCGGACCATGATAGACTAAGAAGCTTCTTGTGTAATGGGGAGGGCTCATAATCAGTATCTGGAATAACATCACGAAGTAGTTGATTTAAAGCTGGGCGTCCAAATTGCGCTTGTACCTCGTCCGCCAATTTCAGAACATTTAGGTATTTCATGCTCTCATCAGGCATTCTTCCATGAAGCTTTTTATAGAACTCGTCCCCAAGTTCATCCCAATTTGGAAAACTGGGACAAGAGGCGCTATTGGGTGTGGCATTCTTGCTAAAACCAGATCCAACCATTACCGCAGCATGGCCAGAACGTAGACGATTGCTTATTTCGTCTAGTTTCGGTCGTACTTTATCAGAAACTCTTTGTGCAGTTAAATTACCCAAAATACAATGTCCGTCCTAATTCACAGTTGACGTTATGACTAAAAAAGGGCGGGAAGATGTTTCTCCCGCCCTCTTTCTCACACGCTTCGAACACGCTGTCTAGCTCACATGCTCCCCCTGCTCCGCGCCTACCCGCCGTTTTCCGCCAGGGCCTTCTGAACCCGGGGCGGTGACATGGGCAGGTCGCGCAGCCTCACGCCTGTCGCGTCATAGATGGCGTTGGCGAGGGCGGCCGGCGGCGGTACGATCGGCACTTCGCCGACGCCCCGGACGCCGTAGGGATGGGATTCGTTGGGCACTTCCACGATGATGGTCTCGATCATGGGCAGGTCGAGGGTCGTGGGCATGCGGTAGTCCAGGAAACTGGCATTGGTCATGGAACCGTCGTCGTTGTAGATGTACTCCTCGTTCAGTCCCCAGCCGATGCCCTGCACCACGCCGCCCTGCATCTGGCCTTCCACGTAGCTCGGGTGAATGGCCGTTCCGGCGTCCTGCACCGCGGTATACCGGAGTATATCCACCTTGCCCGTTTCCCGGTCGACCTCCACGTCCACGACGTGGGTGGCGAAGGCGCCGCCGCCGCTGCCGTCGGGATTCGTGCTGACCTGGGCGACCACGGGTCCGCCGGCATCGCCGGCCTGGCTGGCCACTTCCTTGAAGGTGCCCCGCTTCTCCTCGTCATCACGGTAGGAGAATACGCCGTCGGCGAAATCGATGGCGTCAGCGGGCACGTCCCAGAGCTTGGACGCCCGCTCCTTGATCTCGCGGATGAGGGCCTGGCCCGTGGCGTGGGCGGCGTAGCCCGTTCCGAAAGTCGTGCGGCTGCCGCCGGTAACGTCGGTATAGCCGATGGAATCCGTGTCCACGACGTAGGGCTTGATGTCGGTGGCTTCGAGGCCGATGGTTTCGGCCAGCTGCATGGCGATGGACGCCCGCGACCCGCCGATATCCGTGGAACCCTCGAGCATGTTGATGGTGCCGTCGGGATTGATGCTCACGGAGATGGCCGACCGTCCGCCGTTGAAGTTGAACCAGTAACCCGAGGCGACGCCCCGTCCGCGGACCTTGCCGTTCGCCGATTTCTCGAGGGAGGTCCGGTAGTGTTCGCTGTTGAGAGCGGCCTCCGTGGTCTCGACGCAGCCGATGCGCGGGTGCACGGGACCGTCGGCCCGGCGGGTGCCTTCCTTCGCGCCGTTCTTCACCCGGAACTCGAGCGGATCGACGCCGAGTTTTTCGCTGATCTCGTCCACCACGGTTTCGGTGGCGTAGGCCGCGTTGGTGGCGCCCGGCGCACGGTAGGCGTTCGTCTTGGGCTTGTTCACGCACACGTCGTAGCCGTCGATCTGCACGTTGGGTATGTCGTAGGGCGTGAAGATGCAGCCCGCGCCCGCGCCGACCGGCGAACCGGGGTAAGCGCCGGCCTCGTAAGCCATGTACGCCGTGGCGGCCGTGAGCCTTCCGTCGCTGGTCGCGCCCATCTTGACTTTCAGATATGAACCCGGCGTGGGCCCGGTACCCTCGAAGACCTCGTCACGCGTCATCGTCATCTTGACCGGGTGCCCGGTCTTCTTCGACAGCAGCGCCGCGACCGGGTCCAGGTAGACGGAGATCTTGCCGCCGAACCCGCCGCCGATCTCCAGGGGAACGATCTTGACCTTCGAGATGGGCATCTGGAGGATTTCGGCCATCTGGTCCCGCACCGAGAAAGCGCCCTGCGTGCTCGTCCAGATCGTGAGTTGGCCTTCTTCGTTCCAGAGGGCCGTGGCGTTATGGGTCTCGATGTAGCCCTGGTGGACGGTCTGCGTCGTGAACTCCCGCTCGATCACCACGTCGGCTTCGGCGAAACCGTCGTCCGGTTCGCCCATCTTGTGCTGGAAGTGGTTGGCAACGTTGCTGACCTTGTCCGTCTCCTCGCCCATGGACGTGGTTTTCATGTCCTCGTGCAGGATCGGCGCACCGTCCTCCATGGCCTCCAGCACGCCCGTCACGTGGGGCAGGACTTCGTATTCCACGTCGATCAGTTCCACCGCTTCCTGCGCCACGTGCAAACTGATCGCGGCCACGCCGGCGACGGCATGACCCTTGTAGAGGACCTTGCCATAGGCCAGCACGTTGTTGCTGGCGTCCCGCAGGTTGACGATCGCCTCCCCGAGGTCGGCGAGCTTGTCCGCGATCTGCGGGAGGTCCTGGGCGGTAACGACCGCCCGCACGCCCGGATGGGCTTCCGCCCGGCTGGTGTCGATACTTTTGATCCGCGCGTGGGGATGGGGGCTGCGTTTGATGGCGCCGTACAGCAGGCCCGTCAGCTGGATATCGGCGCCGTATATCGCCCGGCCGGTGACCTTGTCCACCCCGTCGTGGCGAATCGGACGGGTACCGATGACCTTATGTCCGTTTTGTGACACGTCTGTTTCCTCCGTTGAGTCGTTTCTTCAGATCGGTCAGGCGCCGTTCCTGGCGTCCAGGACCGCGCGGACGATCTTGTCGTACCCCGTGCAGCGGCACAGGTTGCCGGCCAGCCAGTACCGCACCTCGTCTTCCGTTGGATTCGGGTTCTCGTCCAGCAGTGCCTTGGCGGAGACGATGAACCCGGGCGTGCAGATTCCGCATTGCAGCGCGGCGTGTTCGAGGAACTTCTGCTGCAGCGGATGGAGGTTGGCGGCGGACCCGATGCCTTCGATGGTTGTGATCTCGCATCCGTCGGCTTCGACCCCCAGCACGCAGCAGGAGTTGACCAGTCTGCCGTCCATGATTACGTTGCACGCCCCGCAGTTGCCGTTGTTGCACCCTTCCTTGGCGCCGGTCAGATCCAGATCGTCGCGCAGTACTTCGAGCAGGCTGTTGCGCGGTTCGCAGAGGAAATCGACGCCTTCTCCGTTAATGGTGGTCTGTACGTGTACTTTTTTCGACATCGACGGCTACTCCTTGGCTCGTTGGACCGCGCCTTCCACAACCCGGCGCGTCAATACGCTGGTCAGATGCTTGCGGTATTCCGCGGTGCCCCGCATGTCGCTGATGGGCCGGGCCGCGTCGCGGGCAATGTCGGCCGCCCGCTTTATCGATTCGTCAGACACGGGCTGTCCGGCCAGGGCGTCCCCGGCCTCCCGCACGAAGAGGGGCGTAGGGGCCACGGCGCCGACGGCGATGCGCGCCGACACGAACGAGGACCGGTCTTCACTGAGCACGATGGACGCGCCGACGCCGACCACGGCGATGTCCATCTCGTTGCGGGGAATGAAACGGCGGTAGAAAGCGCCTGAGTTCGGCGCCGGCGCCGGGAAATGGAGCGACACCAGGAACTCGCCGTCCTCCAGCACGGTGCGGCCGGGCGCCGTGCAGAATTCCTCCACGGCTACTTTCCGCGTTCCGTTCGGACCGGCGATTTCGGCTTCGCCGGAAAGGACGATCATGGGGGGTATCGTATCGCCCGCAGGAGAGGCGTTGCACAGGTTGCCGCCCAGGCTGGCCCTGCCCTGGATCCCCGTGCCGCCCACCAGCCTGGCCGCGTCCATGAGTCCCGGATAGGCCGCGGCGATTCCCGCGTCCCCGTAGATCCGGTAGCAGGGCACGGCCGCCCCGATCGTGAGACCCGTCGCGGCGTCGTAGGACAACGCGTTCAGCTCCGCGATCTTCTTGACGTCCACCACCAGGTCGGTCCGCCTGCGATTCTCCCGGAGCTGCACGATCAGATCCGTGCCGCCCGCGAGCACGCAGGCGTTTCTCCCGTGGTCGCTGAGCATTACCACCGCATCGGCCACGCTTTCGGGCGTGGCGTAGTCGAATGCGTGCAAGACACACTCCTTTGCTGTTAACCTGAGTACTGTTGACTGCGGAATCGAAATAGCCGCAAAACCGGACACCCGGATACATGCGGGTTCAATAAGCGGATATCGAGTAAATACGATCTACAAAATTAGGCCGTGCAAAATAACGTGTCAAGCGGGAAAGAATCGCGGTTACCACAATATGGCGGCAGGTCCGGATCTATGCCAATCGCCCTAAATAAGCCGGGCCCGAATCTACGGAAAACCGCCCAGTTTGAGCCGGGCCTGAATCTACGGAAATCCGCCCAGTTTGAGCCGGCCCTCGAGGTCGTCCACGAACTGCCGTGCCACACGGCCTGAACGGCCGCTGGCGCGCTGTAGCCACTGGAGGGCTTCCCGTCTCAGCAATCCCGCGTCCATGTCGATGCCGCGCTGGTCGACGAGATGGCGGACGATCCGGAAATAGGTGTCCTGGGTAATCCGGTAGAAGCCGATGGACAGGCCGAATCGGTCACTCAGCGAGACCTTTTCCTCCACGGTTTCCTGGGGATGGATCTCATCATCGTCCGGACTGAACCGAAACGTGTTGTCGGCGAGCTTCTCCGGCATCAGGTGCCTGCGGTTCGACGTGGCATAGACGAGCACGTTGTCGGGCCGGGCGGAAAGGCTGCCTTCGAGGAGCGCCTTGAGTTCGAGATAGACGGATTCGTCTTCCTTAAAGGACAGGTCGTCGCAGAACAGGACAAAACGTTCGGGGCGGTCCCAGAGAAGTTCGACGATCTCGGGCAGATCCATCAGGTCCTGCCGGCGGACTTCGATCATGCGCAGGCCCTCGCCGGCGTACCGGGCCAGCAGGCCCTTCACCACCGAAGACTTGCCCGTGCCCCGTTCCCCCCAGATCAGCACGTTGTTCGCGGGTGTTCCCCGGGCGAACTGGCGGGTATTCCGGTCCAGGACCCCGATCTCGCGGTCCAGGCCGAAGAGATCGGCCAGGTCCACCAGGTCGGGGTGCACGATCGGATGCAGGCAGCCCTGCCCTCCACGCTTCCCCCACCTGAACGCGATGGCGCCGGCGAACACGTCGTCGGACCCGCCGTTCTGCCTGGTCCGCCCAGGCAGGCCGGACCGTCCGGTTTGCCCGTCCCGCCCTTCCGTATAGGCGGAGACCAGCGATTCGATGCGGCCCATAAGCCTCTCGAGGCGCGGCACGAGATCTGACAAGGTTCTTACGGGTTGATCGGGCATGATAGGTTTAAGGATCCAATGTATAAGGCGCCAGCCCGAGCGGCAGCGGGGCCGGCCGGGCACAGGTACTCTTCAGCGTGATGTGCCGTCCCAATTCCGACGATTCCTCGATGGACAGCATGACGTCCAGTACGTGGCTGGTGAGTTCGCCGCTGGCCCGGTGCGGACGGCCCGAGCGCAAGGCGTATACCATGTCCGCCACGCCCATTCCGCGGCTCTGCTCCTCGTAACCGTGGCTAAGGGGCATTTCGGTCCAGTTTTCCGCGCCGCCTCGGCGCAGTTTCACGGGCCCGCCGAAAGAATTGGGATCGGGCACGCTTAGGGATCCCTCCGATCCGTATATCTCGATGCGGGGCAGTTCATGGTGCCATACGTCGAAACTGGTCACGATCGTCCCGACGGGGCCGCTTTCGAACTCGAGCAGGCCCGCCAGGTGCGTGGGCACTTCGACGTCGATTTTCCCGCCGCGAAGGGGCTCGCTCGTTATGGTGCGCACGGGATGGGTGATGCGTGCCGTACCCGTGAGCCGGGCGACCGGCCCCAGCAGATTGACCAGGGCCGTGACATAATACGGCCCCATGTCCAGCATGGGCCCGGCGCCGGGTTTGTAGAAGAAGGCGGGATCGGGATGCCATTTTTCGTGGCCCGCGCTCAGCATGAAGGCCGTGGCCGCCACCGGTTCGCCGATCCAGCCGTCATCGATGAGTTTGCGGCAGGTCTGTATGCCGGCGCCCATGAAGGTGTCCGGCGCCCCGCCCACCAGCTTCCCGGTGCGCCCGGCGAGGTCGAGCAAGGCGCGGCCGTCTTCCTTCCGGACCGCCATGGGTTTTTCCGAATACACCGATTTCCCATGTTCCAGCGCGGACCGGGCGATTTCGGCATGGGCGGCGGGAATGGTCAGATTGATGACGATCTCGATGGCGGGATCGTCGAGCAGGGCTTCCACCGCAAGCGCTTCGACGCCCTCGTATTCGGCGGCTTTGGCCCGCGCCCGTTCCGGGATCATGTCGGCACAGGCGACCACGTCGAAGGCCTCGAACTTCCGTCCCGCCTCGAAATACACGCCGCTGATGTTTCCGCATCCTATGATGCCCGCCTTGAGCGCCGTCATGGGATTTCGCCTCTGTAGTGCGTTCGTTTTACCTTAGCAAGAAAGCAGGGTCCGCCCCGCCGATGCCGCTGCGGAACGCGTTTCCAGGCCTCGTGATCCGTATCCATGCGGCCACGGGCGTTCCACCTGGCAAATGCCCATCACTTCTAATCCACGGGCTGGTAATCGTCAAGCGAAATATGCCGCCGGACGGCCCTGTAATCGCTTGACGTGCATAAGGGGCTTGCCTATAATCTCAATCGTCCCGGACCGGTGAACCGGGCGTGCGAGAACAGTCCGGATCACCGCCGGAATACATCGAACCCGGCGCCATTCTGTACGCCGTTTCGTGACGCCATTCCGTGGCGCCATGCCATTTCAACCCGCCGGAGAAAACCTTGATCAAGCAGATCCTGACCTGCGGTGTGCTCTTCAGCGCGTTGATTGCGGGGTGCGGCGAGGATGCTGTCGGACCCGGCAACGTCGCCAGGCCCCTCGTTGGAAATTACGAACTCGAAAGCCGAACGATCAACGCCACCATACAGACGGATACAGGCAGTACAGAAGAACGGATCGTGCTGGTACCCCCGCTGGTACGCGGACGCCTTCGCCTCAGCACCGACGGCCGGTACGGCCAGGTCGATACGACCATCGTATCGGATTCCACGACGGTCAATGTTCAGAACGGACGCTGGAGCGTGCTGGACAACGTGTTCTACTTCGTGACCGATGGCAACCAGCTGTACGAGAACCGCTTTACTTTCGACGGCCTGAGGCTGGTCCGCGACTCCGAGGACTTCCGCCACGTCTCGGGCAGAATAATAAGCGTCACGGACGTCTGGCTGAAACGGCCCGACTCCGTCGAGCCCCCAGCGGATCCATAACACCGACGAAAGCGCCAGGGCATGACCCTCGTCAAGGACGACCTGTCCGCCTCCGCCTTTTCCGACCATCCCCAGGTCTACGAGGAAGGGTTTAATGTAAAGACGGTCATCGGGATCGTCTTTCTGGGTCTGTTCATGATCCCGGGTTCGATCTATCTGAACCTGATCGCCGGACAGAGCCTCGGGCCCGCGGCGGAATGGACCACGATCATCCTGTTCATCGAAGTGGCGCGCCGGTCCTTCACCACGCTCAGCCGCCAGGAAATCTACATGCTGTACTACGTGGCGGCGAGCCTCACCGCCGGCGTGGGACTGGCGCTCTCCGGCGGCCCCTTCGCCCAGCTCATCTGGTACCAGTACTTCGTCCAGTCGCCCGGCGCCCGGGCCTTCGGCATCGACGACCAGATTCCCTCCTGGATCTCTCCCGGCTCCGATTCAGACGCCATCGTGCTGCGCACGCTGCTGCACGGCGAGTGGCTGGTGCCGATCCTGCTCATCGCTGTGCTCCACATCTTCAACCGGGCGAGCGCCTTCACGCTGGGATACGGACTTTTTCGTGTAACGGCCGACGTGGAACGGTTGCCCTTTCCTCTGGCCCCGATCCAGGCGGAGGGCGCCACGGCCCTGGCGGAAAGTTCCGCGGGACAGGAATCGTGGCGCTGGCGCGCCTTCAGCATCGGGGCCATGCTGGGTCTCGTTTTCGGCGCCTTCTACATCGGCATACCGGCCGTCACGGGCGCGCTGCTGGCGGAGCCGATCACGCTGATTCCCATTCCCTTCGCCGACCTGACGCGCAACACGGAGAACATCCTGCCCGCCGCGGCCATGGCCGTTGAACTGGGACTGGGACCGGTGTTGACGGGATTCGTGCTGCCCTTCTGGATCGTGGTCGGTTCCGCCGTCGGCGCGCTGCTTACCGTGGTCGTCAACCCGGTGCTCTACGATTTCGGTATCCTGCGCACCTGGTCCCCGGGCATGGACGCCATCCAGACCACGCTCGTCAACGATATCGATTTCTGGATGAGCGTGCGCATCGGCACCGGATTAGCCGTTGCCCTGATCGGTGGATGGAGCATCCTTTCCGGACTCAGGAAACGGTCGGGCGAGGCGAGGCGCGAAGGATCAAGCGCCGGTATCGCGTCGTCCAGGCATTCCACGCCGCCTGGTCGGGGAGATTTTCCCATGTCCGTGATTTTCGGCGCCTTTCTGCTCCTCACGGTGGGTTACGTCGTCCTGAGCTGGCGCCTGGTGCCCGGGTTCCCCATCCTCTTCTTCGTGTTCTACGGTTTCTTCTATACCCCGCTCAGCTCCTACGCGAGCGCCCGCCTGCGCGCCATCACGGGCGCCGATCTGCAGTTCCCCCTCATCAAGGAGGCCACGTTTATTCTCAGCGGTTACAAGGGGGTGGACATCTGGTTCGCGCCGATTCCCATTTTCAACTACGGCGGCCAGGCCCAGGCCTTTCGCGAGGTCGAACTGACCGGCACCCGGTTCACGAGCGTGTTGAAGGCGGAACTGGTCATGATCCCGGTCCTGCTCGTCTGCAGCCTGCTGTTCTGGCACTTCGTCTGGGGACTCGCGCCGATACCGTCGCAGGCCTATCCCTACGCGCAGAAGTTCTGGCAGCAACAGGCCACGATGCAGGCGCTGTGGTACTCCAGCACGGCAGGATCGGGGTTCGAATCGAGCTACCTGATCGAGGCGTTGAAGGTCCCGTACATGGTAGGCGGCGCGGCCTTCGGCATATTGGCCTACGCCGTGCTGGCGGCCTTCAATCTTCCCGTCATGCTGATCTTCGGCGTGATCGCGAGCGTGGGCACGGTGCCCCACGCCTTTATCCCGCAGTTCTTTGGGGCGTTGCTGGGCAGGTTCTACATGGAGCGGAAATTCGGCAGGCGCAAATGGATGCGGTACACGCCGGTCCTGGCGGCCGGCTACGCCTGCGGTACGGGGCTGGTGGGCATGGCCACAGTGGCCATAGCACTGATCTCCAAGACGGTGGCGCCCCTGGTCTACTGATCGCCGTCTTTCTTCGTATACCGCTTCAATTCCTCGATGACGTCCGGCATGATGTCCAGCAACTTGCCCATGGGGCTGCTGGGCGAGTTCATGTGCAACAGTTGCGCACGGTCCTGCTGGATGACCAGGAAGGCGACCGGCTCGACCGATACGCCGCCTCCGGCCCCCTTCTTCGGATTGTCCTCGCCGCCGAATCCCCCGGCGCCGAACCCCAGGGATAGCCTGGAAACCGGAACCACCCAGGCATCGCCAATCTGCATCGGCTTGCCCACGTGCACCTCGGTATCGGCGATCTGGCGCAGTTCCTCCAGCATGGTCTGGATCATTTCATTTACAGGCATGGCGGTCTCCGGTTCATGCGGCCGTGATCGGTCGAATCAATATATACGCCGGCCGGCTGCCCGTGCACATGAATTTTTGCACCGTCCAGGGTATGGCTGCAATTCGAGGTATCGCGACAGGCCCATGACGGTAATACATTTTTTCTTGACGACTAACCGTATGTTGTGTATATTTTTCCGTCACAGGCCCTCTGGAAGTACAAAACCTCGCGTATGAAGCACCAGGAGTTCAACCTCATGAAAGCGCTTACGGCCAAGCAGCAGAACGTATTCGATTTTATACGCAAAAAGGTCGGCCGGATAGGGTATCCACCCAGCGTCAGGGAGATCGCGCAACAGTTTGGGATCAGTACCCGCGCAGCGTACGACCACCTTCGGGCGATCGAGAAAAAGGGCTATATCCGCCGCGATCCCATGAAGCCCCGCGCGATAGAAATCGTGGGGTCCAGGGATGCCTCCGCACCGGGCGCCGGCGGCGTCGTCCGGGTCCCTGTCCTCGGCCGTGTAGCCGCCGGGCTGCCGATTCTCGCCGAAGAGAACGTCGAGGAATACATGAGTTTTCCGACAGGCATGGTGAAGCAGGACGGGAATGTCTTCGCCCTCGAGGTACACGGGGACAGCATGATCGAAGACGGCATCATGGACGGGGACTACGTCCTGGTCCGCGAGCAGCCCGTAGCCGAGACGGGCGAGACGGTCGTCGCGCTGCTGGACGACGAGGCCACGGTCAAGCGATTCTACCGGCGCAACGACCGCTTCGAACTCGTGCCCGCCCATCCGACCATGGAACCCATCATCGCCGATGAGGTGTCCATCGTGGGCAAGGTGGTCGGGGTGTACCGCAGAATGGACTGATCCGCGGACTTTGCGGTCAGCCTGGTCAGCCAGGACAGCCAGGTCAGGCCGGACAGTCTGGACAGGTCGCCCGCGCGGCGCGCAGCGCTCTAGGGAATGCCCCAGTTCCCTGGATTCAGCAGGTAGGGATCGTCCAGCGCCATATCTTCCAACGCCAGCTGTATTTCCTCGCTCAGGCCCCGTCCGTCCGACGCGGAAACGGCTTCATCCAGGTACGCGATCCTGTCGGCGCCGACGATTACGGTGGAGATCTCCGGGATCGACAGGACGAAGCGTAGCGCCAGTTCGGGCAGACTGCAACTTGTCGCGGACTGGATTTCGACCAGCCGGTCGATGTGCGCGACGAGGGGCTTCAGCCTTTCGGGCATGAGCCTGCTCTTCTCCGTCAGCGCGCCTTTCAGCAGCGCGGACCGCACGATGACGCCCACGCCGCGCCGGCGCGCCTCGGGAATGACACTTTCCAGGTACCGGCGGTCCAGGATGTTGCAGGGGATCTGCAGGGTGTCCCAACGACCATCCTCGATGGCCGCCAGCGCCGCCTCCTCGCTGTAGGACGAATAACCCGCAAAGCGGACCTTGCCCGCCTCCCGGGCCCGGTCGATTCCCTCCATTATCTCGCCGTCCCGGATCATGCGCAGTTCCAGCTCGAGAAGGTCCCGGCCATGTACCTGCAGCAGGTCGATGTGGTCGGTCTGAAGCCTGGACAGGCTCCGGTCGATGGACGCGGCGATACTCCGTTTCGATTCGGCGTAGTCCAGTCCTTCTTCCAACCGGTGCACGCACTTGGTGGCGAGCACGTATTCGGACCGCCGGTCCGTGAGCGCCCGGCCGATGATCTCCTCGCTGTTTCCGTACAGCGCCGCGGTGTCGATGAAATTCACGCCCGAATCGATCGCCCGGTTGAGCAGGATCCGGGCATCGGATTCCGCGGGCACGCCGGGTTCGCCACCTGCCTTGAGGCCGTATTCCATGCCCAGCTCCACCGTGCCGAGGGAGACTTCGGAAACACGCAAACGGGTTCGCCCCAGGGTTCTGTATTGCACCGTCAACTCCAATCGGTTATTCAGGCCTTCATCATGCCTACGTGGTCCGCGACGCACCGTCCGAGGGCTTCGAGGTCATAGCCGCCCTCCAGGAGGGAAACCAGGCGGCCCCCGCACGCGTCTTCCGCGAAGTCCAGCACCAGGCGGGACATGGACCGGAAACCCGCGTCCGTGACCAGGGTACCGGAGAGCGGATCGTCCATGTGGGCGTCGAACCCTGCCGAAAGGATGAGGAGTTCCGGCTCGAATGCCTTCATGGCCGGCAGGATCGTGCCGCGCAATACGTCGACGAATATCTCGTCGCCGGATCCGGCGGAGACCGGGACGTTCATCGTGTAACCCGTCCCTTCGCCTGCTCCTTGCTCCTGCGCCGCGCCGGTGAAGGGATAGAGGGGAGACTGGTGAACGCTGAAGTAGTACACGGACGGGTCTTCCTCGAAGATCTCCTGGGTCCCGTTGCCATGATGGACGTCCCAGTCCAGCACAGCCACCCGTTCCACCCCGAACCGCGACTGGGCGTAACGGGCCGCGACGGCGGCGTTGTTGTAGATGCAGAAACCCATTCCGCGGTCGGATTCGGCATGGTGCCCTGGAGGCCGGGCGACGCAGAATACGCGGTCCGCTTCCCCCGTTATCACCGCGTCGACCGCTCGCATGGCCGCGCCGGCGGCCAGCCGGGCCACGGTCTCGGACGCGGAGGAAAGGGTGGTGTCTCCGGTGGGCAGATTCCGGTATCCCCTCCCGCACCAGTCGACTACGGCGTCGACATAGGCCGCATCGTGGACGGCCTTGATCCGCGCTTCATCGGCCGGCGCGGGCGGGATGCACAGCAGGCCGGCCTGCTTAGAGCCGGCGGGAATATCGCCGGACAGGCCGAGGTGGGCAAGGACGGAGGTCATGCGGCCGGGCCGTTCGGGATGGAAGGGACCGGTATCGTGCAGGAGGAAGTCGGGGTGGCTGATCAACGCGGTGGGCATGTTGTCGCGAAAGGGACGAAGGTCACCGGGAACGGAGACCGAAGGCCGGACCTTCAGTTGCGGTTCCCATTCCTGGAGAGGTTCTCGAAGTAGTCGTTCACCAGGTCCCGGTACCCCGGCGGCACATCCTCTTCCCTGGCGAGGTAGAGCCGTTCCCTCCGGCGCATGTCCCGGACCTCCGCACGCAGGCCATCGTAATAATCCACCAGGCTGCGGGCCATGTTCAGGTGGAGCTCGTTCCATGCTCCCCGGTCGATCTTCCACGGTTCGTCACCCAGGGCGAGGGCCCGGTCCAGGTCGTCCTGCAACTGCCGCGACTCCCCGGACATCTGCGGTACCTGCCCCGACAGGTCCCGAAGGCGTTGCAGCTGACGCTGGTAATCCCTCGAGATCTGGTCGAGCGTCTCTGAATTGGGAATGCCGCGGTTCAACCGGTAAAGACGGCGCTGCAGGTCCTGCCAGTCGGACATGGCCTCCCGCGCGCTGTCCTGCGTCCTGGCGAGATGGTCCATGTCCCGGGTGATCAACTTGTCCCGCGCGGAGCGGACCATTTCCGCGAGCCGGTCCAGCGCCGTGGAGATTTCCGTTTCCGTACGGGCGGCCCGATCCAGGGCATTCCGGTTCAAAAGGCGCTTCGACTGGTCGATCCGGTCGCCTAACCGTTCCTCATCGATCATCTCGACAGCCCGGTCCGCCGCCGCCGCCGTCTCGGGCTGCACCCGGGACGAACTCCTGGCGAGGAATTCCAGGTCTTTCTCGAGGCGTTCGAGGTCCGAACGGATCTCCTCCTTCGCCCCTTCCATCCCCCTCAATCGATCACGCAGGAACCGGTCCAGGCGCCGCTCCTTCGATGACGCGTCCAACCCGCCGCGCCTTGAATCGATCGCATCCAGGCGATTGAGAATGCCCTCGAACCCACCCTCTTTCTCGTCCTTCAGCGCGTTGACGTTCCTTTCGAGCTGTTCCTGCCGGACGGCCAGCTGGTCCGCCTGCTTCACGGCTTCCCGCGCCAGCCGCTCCAGCGACGCCCCCTGGGCCCGCTGCAGCTGACTGGAAGCGTCGGCCAGATGCCGTGCGGCCTGGGCGCCGCCCTCCGCCGCCGTCTGGAGGCGGTCCCTGCGCAGTTGTTCGATCGATTCGCCCATGGACTCGGAGCTCTCGCGCAGGTCGCGGTCCGCCTGGTCCAGCATGGGACGTTGCGCCCCCGATTGCGCGCCGCGCGCGTCCGAGGGATTCCTGGCCCCGGAAAGCGACCGGGCGATCTCCTCCGTCTCCGCCCTGAGATCCCGCTGGGTCCTGGTCAGCCGGTCCAGCTCCCTCCGGCGCTCAGCTTCCGGGCGGTCTTCGTCGTCCGCCAGCTTCTGCATCCGTTCATTCACGCGCTGTTGGCGCCGGGCCAGGTCCGAGACGCGTTGCTGCTGCTCGTCGATGCTCTGCTCCCGCTCGCGTTCCAACGCGGGTTGATCCGGGACCTCGTACCGGTTCCGCTCGTCATCCAGTTCGAGTTCGGAGGTGTCCGACAGATCGAGCGGGGCCCGGCCCGAACTATTTCGGCGCTGGTTCACCGTGAACTCCCGCATCTGCGCATCGAGCCTCGTGAGGTACATGAGCGCCTCGCGTTCGTGGGCCAGGGCCGCGTCGACCGCGCCGGAGCGGAGCGCTTCGGAAGCCGACGCCATCGGCGCCTGCACCAGTTCCAGCGATTCGACCATTTTCATCGCTTCCTGCGAGCTTCCGACCATGAAGCGCATGAACGCGAGCGCTTCTTCCACCTGTCCCCGCAGTCCGTCCTGCACCTCCGCGATGGCCTCGAGGTCCTCTTCCGCCCGGGCGCCGGGTTCCGCCGCGAGCGTCCGTTTGACCCGCCACGTCGCCGAGATGATCTCCTTCTGCTTGCGGGAGAGCTGCCTCGTCTGCATCACGTCGTCCCCGGCTCCTCCCCCGCCGCCTCCACTTCCGCCTTCACCCTGGCGGTAGGTAGCGTCGAATGGCTTGATTTCGATGAAGTAGATATCCGTCGCGGACGTGCCGGCTTCGCTCCTGCGGTCGCCCGCCTCCGCGTAGTAGGCGACGAAATCGCCGGGCTGGACCCCGAGGTTCTCGAGGTAGACCACGTGTTCCCCCTCCCAGACCGTGCCGCTCGATTCGCGCTGCAACGCGCCCAGATCCACCTCGACCTCGTCGCCGCCGTTCACCGCGTAGTTGAGGGAGAAGGTCGCCAGGCCGAAGTCATCCTCGGCCTCGGCGCGGATCATGACCTCATCGACGGGGGAGACCCGCGTGTCTCTCTGCGGTTCGAGGATGGCCACCCGGGGCGCGCGGTCCTGCAACGCCCGGAAATAGTACTCCACCGGGTCGTCGTTCGCGAAGCCGTCCGAGTCCAACACGTGTATGGAATAGGAAAGGTCCTCCCGCACGACGAAAGCGCCCTCGAGTTCCTCCCCGGCCACTTCAAGTTCGACGGACCGGCCGTCGCTGAAGCGCATAGCGCCGGATACCACCGGTTTGCTCGCCGAGATGCGCAGGGCGACCCGCGTGCCCACCGGCGCCGTGATGTCTCCGCGGTCTTCCTCGGTCTTCGAGACGAGTTCCATGTAGTCCGGGAAGTCGTACCTGGCGTCGATCCGTTCGACATAGGGCGGATCGATGGCGGAGATCCGGAACTCATCCGACCGGGTACCGGTCACCTCGACGTAGTACCGTGCGTTCTCGACGATCCCGTGGATGTCGCCGGCGAAGGTCCGCTCGCCGTCCGTCGCGTACAATTCCAGCGTCGACCAGTCTTCGTCCTGCCCGAACCGGACGAACAGGCTCGGGTCCGGGGCAAGACCGCTCCCCAGGATGGCGGTAATGGCCAGGCTGCCCCCGCGTCTCACCTGCGTGTCGCCGGGCTCCACCCGAATACCGCCGGGCAGGGCCGGTTCCATTTGGGTCCACGACACCAGCCGGAGGGCGGTCCGGCCGAAATAACCGGGTTCCAGGAAGATCAGGCCGGCGAGGACCAGTACGGCACCGGCCGCTGCGGCCTGGAGGCGGGCGTGGCGCCTGCGATCCACGACTTTCTTGTATTCGATCTGTTCGGCGTAACCGGCGACGTACTCCAGCACCTGGTCCATCAGTTCCTTCTGCGGTCGCCGGAGTTGTGCGTCACCGTATTCCACGGCGCTGACCAGGGCGTCGTTCAGCGCGGGATGGCGTTCTTCAATGTAACGGGCGATCTGCAGGTCCGTGGGCGTTTGACGGAGCGGCACGAGCAGAAACCTGAAGGCGAGCCAGCCGAGGATACCCGCGGCAGCGGCAAGGAAGAGGATGCTGGCCAGTCCGCCGGGTTCGAGGAGATGAACGGCCGTCACGCCGATGAGGAAGAGCATGACCGCGGCGATCGCGATAGCCGATACGCCTCGGATGACCAGCATGGCACGCCAGCGCCGCAGTACGCTGCGCAGTGCATCTTGCAGAATGGACCGTTCTGTCGACATGGATCACCTGTGCGTTCGATTCGCCAGCAGGGTCTCTCCGAGGACCAGGGCGATGAGCGTGAATCCCAGGATCCACCAGATCCCCTGGCGCCGTTCAACCTCGGCGTCCCGGACGAGTCGGTCCCGCGACTCGGTTTCCCGTGCTTCCGGACTCACGGCCACGGGATTGATCAGCGCCGCGGCAAAGGCTTCCGCGTCCATCCTGGTGAAGTCGGATTCACGGGTGTCCAGGTTGATCGCGAAGGTCTGCTGCCCTCCCGCCGACCGCACCCGGTACAACCCCGGTTGCCGCGTCTGCGTGAACAGCTTCCTGCCCGACCGGGACGTTTCCACCGCGACTTGTTCGCCGGATGGCAGTTCCACGTGTTGGGCGTCGTCCGGCAGTCTGACGGCCTCCCCCGCCAGGCGGTACAACCCGGCTCCACGCTCGTGCATCGTTCCCCGGGAGGCCAGGTAGTCTATACTTTCGTACAGAAAAGGTACGAACACCTCCCGTATGGGAAAATCGGTCCACGCGAGGTCGAAGGTGGAAAGGACCAGGAACGTGCGGCCATTTCCCAGGGCCTTCTCCGCTACGGCGGCGGCGCCGTCATCGAAACGAGCCGGGACCGACGCCGAGGAGTCGGGTTCGAACTGCGCGGTGCGGTAGAACCTTACCGTTCCGAAATCACCGTGGCGGGGACCGGAAAAGGGCTGGAAGACGGGGTGCTGGTAGTTTACGTCCGTCAGCAGCCGGTACCGGTCTCGCGGACTATCCGGAGACGAAAGCGATGCGACGCGCCCGGGCAGCAGTTCGCCGAAGGATGAATTGAATATACCGGAAGATACGGCGGGATTCAAGGCGATTATCATACTGCCGCCCGACCGCACGTACCCGGTCAGTCGGTCCTTAGCGGCCCGCGGCAGGACGGACAGATTGGCCGAGATGACCACGTCGTATTCCGACGGATCGACCGCGGACAGCGCGTCAGGGGACCGCACGTCCACGACGACCGGCGGGTCCCGTCGCAGCGACAGCGCCTGAGACAGGTAGTACGCGGCCTCCGACAGGCGGTTCGGCCGCGATCTTTCCTCCAGGCAGAGCACCCGTACGGGCGTGGGTGCATTCACGGTGAAGTAGAACCGGTTGTCCACCGGGAGCCCGTCTTGGCCCAGCATCACTTCGCCCGTATTCGTGGCCGCCCCGAAAGCCTGCCGGAAGATCTCTACCCGGCCGGAGCGCGGGGGAATGTCGACCCGTCGCTTTCCGGTCTCGATCCCGTTGACCTGTAGCTTGACCTCGTCCCGGAAAGGCGTCTGTCCGTAGTTTCGTATCCGGACGGCCACGTCCAGGGTACGGCCATCCCCGGCCGGCGTGCGGTCATCCCCGGCCGGTGCGGCCGACGATTCCCCGCTGGCTGCGGACAGCGGGGCCGGCGACTCCACGCCGGCAATGCTCGGGATCTCCACGCCCGCGACGGCGGCATTCTCGTCCTGCGCGTCCCCGACGTCGATCATCCGGAGCTGGACGCCCGGACTGAGCCTCCATCCACCGGACCGCGGATTCCAGCCGGTCTGCTGGAAATCGGAAACGAGGTAGACCGTTCGCCGGTCGAAATCGGCCCCGCTCAGCTGGTCGTCGGCGGCGCGCAGCGCTTCCACGTAGTCCGTCGCCTGGAAAGACTCGTTGACCGCGGAATCCAGCAGGACGGGCAGTTCGGAGTGGTTCGACGCGAGTTCCCGTACGACCCGTGCCTGGACGGAAAAGGTCAGCAGCGCCACCTGGTCGCCGTTCTGCAGGTCGTTAAGGATCTCGGCCACCCGCCGCTTCGCAAGGGCGATTCGGTTCCCGTATCCCATGCTGTAGGAGGTATCGACCAGAATGGCCACCGCTTCAGGCTGGGTGCCTGCGAAGACGGTTTCCTCCTGGTCCCGGAGGAAGGGCCGCGCGAAAATCACGGCCAGCAGCGCGCAGGCCGCCATGCGCAGCAGCAACAGCAGGAGACGCCGGAATCGCTGCTGCCGGACGATGGCCCGTTGGGAAGAGATGAGGAAACGGACCATGCTGAATACGTGGATCCCGGCCCGCTGCCTCCGCACCAGGTGAAGGATCAGCGGGACCGCCGCGCCCAGCGCGCCGAAGAGGAACGTGAGGTTCAGGAAGGCCAGGTCCATGACGCGTACCTGCGGGGCGATGCGCGGGTGAAGTCCTAACGTTTCACCATGCGCCTGCTCAGATAGGAAAAAAGCGCGAAATCCAGCGGCCGGTCGGTCTCCATGCGCTCATAGTCGACCTGGATCTTCGCACATCCGGTCCGGATCGAATCCATGAATTCCTCCACCGCCGCCAGGTAGTCCGCCCGGATGGCCGACGGCGCCACCGTGATCCGCTCGCCGGTCTCCGGGTCGTCGAACCGTGCGGTTTCGCTGAAAGGGAAGGTGAGCTCTTCCCGGTCTACGATGTGAAAGACCAGCACTTCGTGTCCCTTGAAGCGAAAGTGCATCAGGGCGTTCATCATTTGCTCGACGTCGTCGATCAGATCGGAAATGAGGATGACCAGTCCCCGCCTCGGCATCGATTCGGCGAGTTCGTGCAGGGGTTTGCCCATATCGGTCCCTTCGTCCGCGCGCAGTTCATCCAGGGTGGCGTGTATGGCGTGCCACTGGGTGTTCTTCGAACTGGGCGGCAGGTAGTCGTGGACGGCCTGGTCGAAGGTGACAAGTCCCACCCCGTCCCCCTGCCGCAGTATGAGATACGCCAGGGAAGCCGCGAGATAGGATCCGTATTCGAGCTTGTCCAGCGCGGGGGCCGCAGTGGTCTGCCCATCCTGACCGTCCTGCCCCGTCGGACCGGACCTGCCGGCCCGCCTGGATCGTCCGGACCGTCTGAACAGTCCTGTCCGTCCTGCCTTCCGAGACCGCCCGGACCGCGGACCGCCGTAACCCATGGACGCGCTGCGGTCGAGGAGTATCACGCATTGCAGGTTCGTCTCGTCCTCGTACTCCTTGACGTAGTACCGGTCCGACCGCGCCACGGCTTTCCAGTCCACGTGCCGGATATCGTCGCCCGGTGTATACTGCCGGTATTCCACGAACTCCACGCCAAAGCCCCGGTACGGGCTCTTGTGGAGGCCGGATACGAACCCCTCGACCACGATGCGGGCGCGCATTTCCATGGAGGAGAGACTCGAAAGGGTCCTCGGATCCAGGAAGCGGGGGACTTCGGTCATGTCGGTGCCGTCGGATGGGATGAAGGCTACATGCCGGTTTACATGCCGGACTGCGGCGCCGGTACGGTCTCGAGCAGGCGGTCGACGATGCCCTCGGAGGTGATCTTCTCCGCCTCGGCGTAGAAGTTGGTCAGGATCCGGTGCCGCAGGACCGGATGGGCGAGCGCGCGGATGTCGTCACAGGAAACGTGGCCCCGGCCGTCGAGCAGGGCCCGCGCCTTGGCGCCCAGGATGAGGTACTGGGAAGCGCGCAGGCCGGCCCCCCAGGAAACCCAGTTCTTCACGAATTCGGGCGCTTCCTCGCCGGACGGCCTGCTCGCGGAAGCCAGTCGGACGGCGTACCGGGCTACCTGTTCGGAGACCAGGACTTCCCGGACCAGGCGCTGGTAGTCCCGGACCACCTCGCCCGACAGGACGGTTTCGACCGAGACCGTATCGGCGGAGGTGGTCGTACGGGCCACGGCCACTTCGTCGTCTTCCTCGAGATATTCGATGTGGATGTTGAACATGAACCGGTCGAGCTGTGCTTCGGGCAGGGGATAGGTCCCTTCCAGCTCGATGGGGTTCTGGGTGGCGAGGACGAAGAAGGGTTCGTCCAGCCGGAACGTCGTGCGGCCGGTGGTTACGCGGTGTTCCTGCATGGCTTCGAGCAGGGCGGCCTGGGTCTTGGGCGGCGTCCGGTTGATCTCGTCCGCCAGTACGATGTTGCCGAAGATCGGGCCCTTGATGAAGGTCAGCGAGCGCTGCCCCGTGGCCTTGTCCTCTTCCAGGATCTCGGTGCCGGTGATGTCGGCCGGCATGAGGTCCGGGGTGAACTGGATGCGCCGGAACTCCAGGTCCAGCACCTCGGCGAAGGTCTTGATGAGCAGGGTCTTCGCCAGTCCGGGCACGCCGGTCACGAGGCAGTGCCCACCCGCGAACAGGGCGATCAGCACCTGTTCCAGGACTTCCTCCTGGCCGGTGATCACCTTGCGCACTTCGGCCAGGATCTTCTCCCGCCCCTCCTGGAATGCCTCTATGCGTACCTGCCGGGGTCCTTCTTCGGCTGTGTGCTGCGCGGTGCCGCTCGTCGTCATCGGCCGGGGTCCTTTCCGGCGGGCGCCTGATCAGGCGTTCCCGTCCAGGGATCTGAAATACGCGATGGTTTTCTTCATGCCTTCTTCGAGGGAGACCGCGGCTTCCCAGCCAAGGATTTCCCGCGCCCTGGTCGTGTCGGGGCGCCGCAGCTGGGGATCGTCTTGGGGAAGGGGCCGGAAGACGATCTCGCTGCCGGAGCCGCAAAGCCGGATGATGGTGCGGGCGAGTTCGAGGATGGTGATTTCATTCTCGTTTCCGATGTTCACCGGATCGTGCTCGCCGGATCGCATGAGCCGCACGATGCCTTCCACGAGGTCCTCGTAGTAGCAGAAACTGCGGGTCTGTTGTCCTTCCCCGAAGACCGTCAGCGGTTCGCCCTTGAGCGCCTTGGTGATGAAGGCCGGCGCGACGCGGCCGTCCGCGGGTCGCATCCGGGGACCATAGGTGTTGAAGATCCGGACGATCCGTGTGTCGATTCCGTGTTTCCGGTGGTAGGCCATGGTCAGGGCCTCCGCGAAGCGCTTGGCTTCGTCGTAGACCCCCCTTACGCCGATGGGGTTGACGTTGCCCCAGTAACGCTCCGGTTGGGGATTGACCTGCGGGTCGCCGTAGACCTCCGAGGTGGACGCGAGGAAGAAGCCCGCGCCCTTGGATTTGGCCAGGCCGAGGGCGTTGTGGGTACCCAGAGCGCCGACCTTCAGGATCTGGATCGGGACGCGCTCGAAGTCGATCGGACTCGCCGGACTGGCGAAGTGCATGACGAAGTCCACCTCGCCTTCGATATCCAGGTATTTGGAAACGTCCCGCTGGAGATAGGTGAATCCTTCTTTTTCCAGGTTATGGGAGATGTTTACGGTCCGACCCGTGATCAGGTTGTCCACGGCGACGACCCGGTGCCCGTCCGCCAGCAGGCGGTCGCACAGATGGGATCCCAGAAATCCCGCACCACCGGTTACGACAACGCGCAAGGACGTTTCCTTTGCGTGGCATGGAAGGTCGAAAAACCTGCAGGATAAAGGTGAAAAATACGGGGATTTCATTTTGAATGTCAAGCCCTCTTTTGAAGCCGGATCTGCCTGTTGACAGGCGCTTTTTTCACGCCTATAATCTTGACAGCACCCAGAGGGTTTCCATCTGCACTGCCGATGCGGGACCGCCCGCCCGGCCGGGCGCGAGGGTGCTGAAAAACCCCGGAGAGATCATGGCGAAGACCTTTAAAGCGCTGACCGAACCGGACGTAGACCATTTCGTACGTCGAGGGCATGTCGTCCTGAGGGACTGTTTCTCGCGGGAACTGGCCGCCGACTGGCGCGCGTTCGCCTTCAGTCGTCTCGGCTACGATCCCGATGATGCCGCGACCTGGGAGGAACCGCGCGTGCATCTGCCATCGATGAACAAGGTGCCGATTCGCGAAATCGCCCCGCGGGCATGGGACGCCATCTGCGACCTGCTGGGCGGTGAGGACAGACTGGCGGATACCCAGCCAACCTGGGGAGATGGTTTCATTATCAACTTCTCCCATGGTGCGGACGAAGCATGGGAGCCGCCGGAGACCCTGCGCGAGGGCTGGCACAAGGACGGTGATTTCTTCAGGCACTTCCTGGACAGTCCGGAGCAGGGATTGTTGACAATCGTCGTATGGTCGGACATACTACCCGGAAGCGGCGGCACGTTTGTAGCCTGTGATTCGGTAAAGCACGTGGCGCGTCATCTCTACGAGCATCCCGAGGGTTTGCTGCCCAGCGGCAGTTTCGGCCATCTGGTTTCAAATTGCAGGGACTTCGCGGAAATTACTGGCAACGCGGGGGACGTCGTGCTGTTGCATCCGTTCATTCTGCACTCCGCGTCCCGGAACCCGTCAGGACGTGCCCGCTTTATCACCAATCCCCCGGTCGCACTCAAGGAACCGATGGATTTCAATCGCGACGATCCCGATGACTTCTCTCCGGTAGAACGGGCCGTCCTCTCGGGGTTGGGCAGAGCACGCCTGGACTTCAAACCGGCCGCGTCGCGGGAACGATTGGTGCCCGAACGTGTCAGGCGTCAACAGCAGATGCTGGATGAGCAGAAAAAACGACTCGCCATGGGCTAACGCTTTCTTCAGGAGACGGTTATGTTCGCAGACCTTCGGGACCAGGCAACGGTGCGTAGTGGCGACGACCTCGTGCGCCACCTCAGGAGTTTTCCGCTCGAACTGAAAATCACGGCCGGCGTCTGGTTCTTCTCGCCGTCCCAGATCCGGTTTCACGAAGCCTACATGGAACCCTATTCCATCGAGGAGCGCCTGGACATCGCCGGCGAAATGGCGGAATACGGCCTGTGCGGCATCGAGGCCCACTATCCCAACGAGATCAACGAGGACAACGCCCATCTCTACCAGCAGCTGGAAAAGGACACGGGCGTGCGGCTGATCACGGTGATCCCCAACCTCTTCTGGGACGCGCAGTTCGAATTCGGTTCCCTTTCCTCACCGGTGCCCGAGGCGCGCCGCGCCGCTATCGACCGGGTGATCGAGACGCTGCGGATGAACCGGGAACTGGACACGGACTTCATGGTCGTGTGGCCCGGCGGCGACGGCTATGAACTCAATTTCGGGACCGATTTCTACGCCATGTGGGACCTCTTCGAATCGGGCCTGGCCGAAGCGCTGGACGCCGTGCCCGGGATCCGGACGGCCATCGAACCCAAACCCTATGAGCCCCGCGGGAACAATATCTACCGGAACACCACGGACGGTATCCTAATGGCCCAGAATGTGGACGAGCGGCTCCGGGCCCCCGAGAACCAGGCGCTGATTGACGAGGGCCACGCCATCGTGGGGCTGAACCCCGAACTCGGCCACGTCCTCATGGGCTTCGAAGATTTCCCCTATGCCCTGAGCCGCATTCTACGGCAGGGCCGGCTGGCTCACACGCACTGGAACAGCCAGCCCCTGGGCAACTACGACCAGGACCTTCAGGTGGGTATCGTATCGCCGGAGCAGATCTTCGCCGGCATGTACGCGCTGAAGATGTACGGCTACCGGGGCTACATGGGCATCGACATCTTCCCGGAGCGCATCCCCATCCGGCAGGCTCTCATCAATTCCATCGACCGCATGAAGGCGATCGCCGAAATGACCGAACGGGTGGACCACGAACTGGTCGTGGCCTGCATGGAACGCCCCGATCTCAACCGGGGCGTCATCGAAGCCCACCTGACCCGACTCTTCCATCCTTCCTCGACCGGATTGAGCGCCATGCCGGCGTACCGGAAGGGCTAGGGAGGGGTAACCGTTCCCTTCCGGCAACTTCCGGCCCGCCAAGGCGTATAATCCCGAAACACAACGCTAAAGGCAGACGGGGGGAGCAATGCCAGACACCATACGGGTCGCCGGCGCGCAGATGGACCTGAAACTCGCCGAGACCGAGCAGAATCTCACCAGGGTGTTCGACGCCATGCAGACGGCCTCCCGCGAAGGGGCGGACCTGGCCGTGTTTCCCGAGTGCGCGCTGACCGGGTACTGTTTTCACGACCTGGACGAAGCCCGGGCGTACGCCCAGCCCGTACCCGGGCCATTTACGGAGCGTATCGAGCGCCGGTGCCGCGAACTCGACATCCACGTGATCATCGGCCTGCTGGAGGCCGACGGCTCGATTCTATACAACACGGCGGCCTTCATCGCCCCCAACGGGCCGATCGGGCACTACCGCAAGATCCATCTGCCCTATCTCGGGATCGACCGCTTTCTGTCCCCCGGCGACCGCCCTTTCCGCGTGTACGGTTCGGATGTGGGCCGAATCGGCCTGAATATCTGTTACGACGCGGCGTTTCCGGAGAGCGCCCGCGTGATGATGCTTCATGACGCGGAACTGATCGCCCTGCCCACCAACTGGCCGGTCGGCGCGGACTGCAACACCGAATTCGTGATCAATACGCGCGCCTTCGAGAACCGCGTCAATTACATCGCCGTGAACAGGGTCGGTCGGGAGCGCGGGACCAATTTCATCGGGCAGAGCAAGATCGTCGATTTCACCGGGCGCACGCTGGCGGAAGGCGATCGGTCCCGCGAGGAGATCATCTACGCCGACCTGGACCTTGCCGGCGCCCGGGAAAAGCACATCGTGAACGTGGCCAAGGCCTATGAACTCGACCGCCTGGAAGACCGGCGGGTGGAGTTCTACGGACCTATCGTCGAGGGAGAAAAACCTTGACAGGTCGGACCCTCAAAACATAGGTTGTCCGGGGTACAGGGCCTGGAATATACGAGGTCGCCGTGCATGAGGAGGGCAGGTGCTGCCTTGCTGGGTTGTTCGGGCCAAGCGGACCGGCACGATGGAATACGGCGTGGCGCTGTCTCTTCAGCGGAGTCTGCTCGCGGCGCGTCGTTCCGGCCTGATTGACAACGTGCTCCTGTTGCTCGAACACCCTCCCACGTACACGATAGGTCGTCGGCTGAGAGCCAGTGAACACCTGCTCTACGGGGAAGAAGCGCTCCGGGCCCGCGGCATTCGGGTCTACGAAACGGACCGGGGCGGCGACATCACTTGCCACGGCCCCGGCCAGCTGGTGGGGTACACGATCTTCGATATCGCGGCATGGTACCAGGACGTCTACCGGTACCTGCGCGACCTCGAGGCAGCCATCATCGGGTGCCTGGGAGATTTCGGCATCGAGGGACGGCGGCTGGAAGGGATTACCGGGGTCTGGGTGGATGACCTGAAGGTCGCGGCCCTGGGAATCCGGGTCAGCTGGTGGATTGCCATGCACGGGTTTTCCGTGAACGTGCATCCCGACCTGTCCCTGTACGAGGGAATCGTCCCGTGCGGCATCGCCGACCGCGAGGTCACCTCGATGGAGCGGCTGCTCGGCCGGACGGTATCTATGGAGGAGGTCGAGAATAGCCTTCTCCGGAACCTGGGCGACGTCTTCGGCATGGCTTTCGAGGAGACCAGCCTGCCCGAACTGCAGCAGAGACTATGACCAGAACATGCCACACCGCTCCCAGGAGGCGCCATGAACGTTGAGACCGCCCCTGCCCTGTCCGACCCCGACCTTGCCGCGTCCGACCTGGACGAACTCGGCCTCGGCCGGGAAGACTACCGAACCCTCTACCATACCATGCGCCTCCAGCGGGAGTTCGAAGAGCGCGTCTACCGTCTCTTCCGGCAGGGCCGGCTCGTGGGCGCGGCCTACGCCGGCGCGGGCCACGAAGCCATTGCCGCGGGAAGCGCCTACGCCCTGGGCGACGCGGACATCCTGGTCCCCATGCACCGGGTGATCGGCGCCCATTTCCTCCGCGGGCACACCGCGCGGGACATGATGTGCCAGTACCTGGGCCGGGCCAACGGACCGACCGCCGGCAAAGACGGCAACATGCACTGCGGAAACTGGGACCACCACATCGTCGGGATGATCAGCCACCTCGGCGCGAACATCCCCGTGGCCGCGGGCGTGGCCCTGGCCAGCAAGGTTCGCGGTGACGGTGCGGTCTCGCTGACCTACATCGGCGAAGGCGGCTCGAGTATCGGGGATTTCCACGAAGGACTCAACTTCGCGGCCGTGCACAGGCTGCCCATGGTGCTGATCGTGGAGAACAACAAGTTCGCCTATTCCACGCCGACCCGGTACGAGTACGCCTGTGAAAACATCGTCGACCGGGCCCGGGGTTACGGCGTCGCGGGCGCGCTGGTGGACGGCACGGACGTCCGCGCCGTGTACAAGGCGACGCGGGACGCGGTGGATCTAGCCAGGCAGGACGGCGGTCCGACCCTGATCGAGGCCCGCTGCACGCGGCTACTCGGCCACGCCCAGCACGACGACGCCTTCTACGTCCCCAAGGACATCATGGAGGACGGGTGGAACAACGACCCGGTCACGAAGGCCGAGAACCTCCTGCTGGAACGGAAGTACTTCACCCGCGAAGAGATCGACGGGATCCAGGAAGAAGTCAAGGGCATCGTCGACGACGCGGTCGATTACGCGGAACAGAGCCCCCTGCCCGAACCCGAACAAGCGCTCCAGGGCGTCTACGCGGACTGATGTCCCCAACCGGAGCCTGCCCATGCCGCCCGTAACCTACCTTGAAGCCATTTCGTCCGGACTCCGCGAAGAAATGGAACGGGATGAAAGCGTCTTCTGCCTCGGCGAGGATATCGGCGTCTATGGCGGGGCCTTCAAGATCACCAAGGGATTCCTGGACGAATTCGGTGAGGACCGCGTGATCGATGCGCCCGTCGCCGAATCCGTGATCATCGGCGCGGCCATGGGCGCGGCGCTCATGGGCATGCGGCCCGTGGCCGAAATGCAGTTCGCCGACTTCATCACCTGCGGGTTCAACCAGCTGGTCAACAACGTGGCCAAGACCCACTACCGCTGGGGCGCCGCGGTGCCCCTCGTGGTGCGGTGCCCCTCGGGGGCCATCGGCAACGCCGGTCCCTTCCATTCCCAGAACCCCGAGGCCTGGTTCTGCAAGGTCCCCGGCCTCAAGGTCGTGGCGCCGGCCACGACTTACGACGCGAAGGGCCTGCTCAAGTCCTCGATCCGCGACAACAACCCGGTCCTGTTCTTCGAGCACAAGGGCCTGTACCGTTTCCCCCGGATCCGGGAAGAAATCCCCGAAGAAGACTATACCGTGCCCATCGGCGAGGCGGCAGTCCGCCGGGAGGGCGTCGACGCCACGATCGTAACCTACGGCAAGATGGTCTTTCACAGCCTGGACGCCGCGGAAACGCTGGCCGGCGAAGGGGTGGAGACGGAAGTGCTCGACCTGAGATCCCTCCTGCCTTATGACAAGCAGGCCATCCTCGAGTCCGTCCGGAAGACGAACCGGCTCCTGGTCGTCCACGAGGATACGCTGACCGGCGGATTCGGCGGTGAAATCGCCGCGGTGGCGGCCGAGGAAGCCTTCGAACACCTCGACGCGCCGGTCCGCAGGCTGGCGGCCATCGACACGCCCGTACCCTTCAGTCCGCCGCTGGAGCAGTACTTCCTGCCGAACACGGAGAAGGTGACCGCGGCCCTGAGAGATCTCCTGGCCTACTGACCGGCAAGCACGATTCGTCAGGCACTGAGAGGAAAACGCACGTGAACATCGTGATGCCCAGACTCGGCGAGAGCGTGGAAGAAGGAACCGTCATCCGCTGGCTGAAGAAAGTCGGCGATCCGATCGAGCGCGACGAGTCCGTGGTGGAGATCACCACCGACAAGATCGACACGGACATCCCCGCCATCGCGGGCGGCGTGCTGAGCGAGATCCGGGTGGCCGAGGGAACGACCGTGTCCATCGGCGAAATCATCGGCGTCATCGATACGGGGGACGACGAGGACGGCGGACCAGGCGGACCAGGCGGACCAGGCGGTGCGGGTGACGGCGAGGTGGACGGGCAGGCCGGAGATGCCGGTGGAGAAGTAGAGACGATCGAAGCCGATGAACGGACTCCGGCCGCGGAGGCTGGAGACGGCGGGCCTTTGAGGCGCCGGCGCTCAGAGCGTTTTTATTCCCCCCTTGTGCTGCGCATCGCCCGGGAAGAGCGTATCGACATGGCCACGCTTGAATCCCTGGAAGGCACCGGCAAAGACGGCCGGTTGACCCGGGATGACCTGCTTGCCTACCTGGAACGGCGCGCGTCGCGCATTCCCGAACCGGCCGCGGAACAGGAAGACGAATCGGAATTCGTATCGGTCTCCCGTCCGGCCGGCACCGAAGAAGCCCGCGTCGTGAACCTGGACACCCTGCGCAAGACCATCGCCAGGCACATGGTCCTCAGCAAGCAGGTGTCTCCTCACGTCACCTCCGTGTCGGAAGTCGACATGACCCATGTCGTCCGCTACCGGGACGAGGCCAGGGAGCGGTTCCAGCAGAAGACCGGCATCCGGCTGACGCTGACCCCGTTCTTCATCACCGCCATCGTCGACGCCCTGCGGGCGAACCCCATGCTGAACGCCACTATGGACGGCGACCGGGTGCTGCAGTGGAAGCACGTGAACATGGGGCTGGCGGTCGGACTGGAAAAGGGCGTCGTCGTACCGGTGATTCGCCACGCCGACGAGATGGACTTCGCGCAAATCGCCGCGGCGGCCCACGACCTGGCCAAGCGGGCCCATGACCGCAAGCTGACCCCGGACGACCTGCAGGGCAGCACCTTCACCCTGACGAACCCGGGCATGTGGGCCACCCTGTTCGGCACGCCGATCATCAACCAGCCCGAGGCGGGCATCATCGCCACCGGAAGCGTCAAGAAGCAGGTCGTCGTGCAGGCCGACGATTCCCTGGCCATCCGGTCCATGATGTTCCTGAGCCTGTCCTTCGACCACCGGTTCATCGACGGTCTCAACGCGGCCCGGTTCATCCGGGACATCACGCAGAACCTGGAGTCCTTCGATACCGACCGGGTCGGGGCCTGACCTGGCGGCCCGGGATGACCGGCCGAACGAGGCCGGCCGCATGGAGCGGAAATGACGCTCGAACCCGGCTCCCTGCATATCGGCACGATGGGATGGACCTACAGGGACTGGTTCGGATCCTTCTACCCCCGCGACGCCGATCGGAAAGTCCTCCTGCAGCACTACGCACGGGTCTTCGACGCCCTCGAAATCGACAGTACCTTCCACTTCATCCCCAGGCCGGAGGTAGTGACGTCCTGGCACGACCGCACCCCGGGGACGTTCCGTTTCACGGCCAAATTCCCCGGTGAGATCACCCATGAGCGGGGCCTGGTGGATACGGAGGACCTGGTCACCCCGTTCCTGGCCAGCATGGCCCTCCTGGGCGAACGCCTCGGCTGCCTGCTCGTCCAGCTTCCTCCCGGATTCAGGTACAACTCAGAAACGTTCAGCCGGGTGGAATCATTCCTGAAACTGTTGCCTGCCAGAGACTTCCGCTTCGCCTTCGAGTTCAGGCACGGGTCATGGATCAAGCCGGAGGTATTCGACCTGCTCCGGACGCACGGCGTGGCCTGGACCATGCAGGACCATCCAAAAGTCATGCCGGTCGTGCCCGAGATCACCGCGGATTTTACCTATATCCGATGGATGGGCAATACGGAGGATCCCCGCATCGGCCACTTCCGGGAATCCGTCGTGGACCGCACCCAGGATCTCATCAAGTGGGCGGAACGGCTGAAGCGCGACATCCTCCCTCGGGTCGACACGCTGTACGGGTTCTTCAACAACTACTACTCCGGCCATTCACCCGCCGACTGCAACCGGATGAAACGGCTGTTGGGACTGGATACGGCCGCCCCCGATTTCGATCGCCAGTTGAGCCTGTTCTGAAGTAGGATGGAACGGGTACGCCGCTAGTCCAGCGCCGGGAAGTCTTCCTGGTCGCGCAGGGTGTAGGAAAGCAGGGCGAGGTCGTGCACGCTTCCCTCGATGTCGCGGACCTGGCCGGGCAGGATGGCGCGCTGCACGAACCCCACGAGTTGCAGCAGGAGGATTGCGCCGCGCTGGACGTCCACCATGCACTCGGCGTTGAGCTGCTCGATGGACCCGGTGTGCAGCGCGACGGCGATCAGTTCGTTGATCATCTCGACGGCCAGCCCCTGGCGGCGGAAATCGGGGTGTACGACGAGGCGGAGCTTGCCGATATGGCTCTTCCATCCGCGGCGCTCGCGATGCAGCGAGACCTCGGCGATGATATCGCCGTCCACGATGGCCACGATGGGGATGACGACGTCCCAGTCGATATTGCTGCACCATCCCTGAATGATGCTCTTGTCGCGTATATCGTCCTTCAGGAAGATGCGGTCCTTGCGCGGGATCGACTGGAAGAAAGCATACAGCGCTTCGACATCGTCCGCCTCGAGCGGGCGGATGGAAACTTTGGTGCCGTCCTTCAACGTCTCCTGTTTCGGATATTCCTGGGCCAGGATTTCTTGCAGCATGGCGGACTCCCTTTTGGCTTTCGTGCCCTCGCGTTGCCGAAAACAGCCGGATGGCGGGCGAACAGCCCGCCGGCGGGCGCTCGACTGTGCCCGACAAGGTGCCAGGACACCTGTACTTTTCACTGGAATTTAGATCGAATGGTATCGGATGTCAAGCGGGGTCTGGCTATGCGGGCGCATGCCTTGTACGGAATGTGCGCAGGCCCTGAACAGGCTGCGCGTGCGGTCTTTCGCGGGTTGTCCGTGCGGGACCTGAGCAAGCGCGAAACTCGTGGCTGTCGAGCCCGACATTGCTTTTGATGTGTAAATCTGAAAGTACTACTTGCAATATGTCCCATACCTGCGTATATTGCAGGCATGATGATTCAGCGTGAAATAACCCCATTCCTGGTCCGAATGTTCGACCAGTACCCTATCGTCACTGTAACCGGACCTCGTCAATCCGGCAAGACGACGCTCTGCCGTTCGACTTTCCCGAATCTCAAGTACGTCAACCTGGAAGCACCGGACCAGCGCCATTTCGCAGAGGCCGACCCACGGCGATTTCTTTCGAAGCTCGGTGACGGGGCGATACTCGACGAGATCCAGCGCGCCCCCGATCTCCTTTCATATCTGCAGGTACTGGTCGACGAGGTCGGTCGTAACGGACAATTCGTGCTCACCGGCAGCGAACAGTTCGAACTGTCCAGATCGATCAGCCAGTCGCTCGCGGGACGAACGGCGCTGTTGCGTCTGCTGCCGTTTACGCTGGACGAACGGCGCCAGGCGGGGGCAGCCGACGAGGTCGACGACATCTTGTTTTCGGGCTGTTATCCCCGGATTCACGATCAGGGACTGGATCCGAGTCAGGCGCTCGGCGATTACTTTGAAACTTACATCGAGCGTGACGTCAGAAGGATCGGCGACATTCGCAACCTGGCGAGTTTCCAGCGGTTCGTCCGCCTTTGTGCCGGTCGTGTAGGGCAACTGGTCAATCTTTCTTCGCTGGGTGCGGATGCCGGGGTGTCCCATACTACCGTACGTCAATGGCTCACGATTCTCGAGTCCAGTTACATCATCTTTCAGCTGTCGCCATATCACGCCAACATCCGGAAGCGGCTCGTCAAGTCGCCCAAACTGTATTTCTACGATGTGGGGCTTGCGAGCTTTCTCATCGGCATCGAGCACGCCGGCCAACTAAGCACGCACCCGCTCCGCGGAGCACTGTTCGAAAACACGGTCGTCTCGGAAATTCTCAAACATCGTCTCAACCGTGGAAGACGGCCCGACCTGTCGTTTTATCGCGACGTCCGCGGTCTGGAGTGTGACGTGCTGCACCGGGTTGGTGAAGGGGTCTGCGCTATCGAAGTCAAGGCCGGCGCAACGGTAACTTCCGGTTTTTTCGACGCGCTGAATCAGGTTGCGGACCTGGTGCCTGATGTTACGGGGAAAGCAGTCGTTTATGGCGGTGTGGACCGGCAGTCCCGAACCCAGGGCGAGGTCGTTCCACTGATCCAGCTCGGCAATGCCCTCGAGGAGTTTGAGGGTGAACGTCGACAGGGATAAGGGCGGCGGTCCCCACCTTCAAGACGTTTATTGGAGATGCGGAATGCTCGATTCGAGGGTCCGAACGACCACTGGTACAACCGCCGCAATCCAGCCAAAAACCGCTTGACATGAACGCCCCTTCCGCTTAGCCTGAATGCAGACCAACGCCACGATAAGATCATGTTGAGTTTCAGGTCGCAACACGTTGCGCAGGCCTGCCTGCGCTGCGTCCCTCATTCTTGTGCTGTCATACCGATTTGAAGGTATACGGCCCGTGGCCGGAGAGGAGCCTTCCATGAAGCTTACATTCACCGATCTCAACGATATGATACGCGAGTTGAAGGAGAAAAGCGTCCAGTCGATCAGGGTGAATGAAGTGATTCGTGATGTACAGGTGATGATTCCGGATGAGTATCCCATGCCCATCAAGACCTTTTCGGTTTATGTAACCGCCAGTATCGACGGAGAATGGAACGAGGAACTCGTGGCAGAATACGTGGAGCACGTCGGTTGCGTCGACGAGCTCGCCGGGGAGGAGGTCCTGTCGGACCTGCACCGGCGCACGGGGAACAAGGTGGAGATCCTTCGAGAATTGCTGGCGGGCGAATTCCTGACCGTGGGTTCGGGCCGGTACGAAGAATGAACGACGTTGCGTCGCATGCCGGTCCGGCAGGAGAAAGTCCCGCCCGGACCGGCGTTGACCCATCCAGACAAATGAAAAGGAGTTCGACTTGAGTACCGATCCCGTCGGTTTCGGCGTGATAGGGCTTGGCATGGGCGCGGTGCGCGCCCGTTTCATAAGCGAGACGGAAGGCGCGCGGCTCGTTGCGGTGGCGGAGCTCGACGAAGAGCGGGGCCGGAAGGCGGCGGCGGAGTACGGGATCGACTGGTACAAGGATTTCCGCCAATTGCTCGACCGCGACGAAATCGACGTCATCACCGTGATGACACCCAGCGGCACCCATGCGGACTTCGCCATCGCGGCCGCGGAGGCGGGCAAGCACGTCATCACCACCAAGCCCGTGGAGGTCAGCCTGGAGCGGGCGGACCGGATGATCGCGGCCTGCCGCAAGGCCGGCGTGATCCTGGCCGTCGATTTCGAAGCGCGGTACATGGCCGACAACGTGCGCGTCAAGCAGGCCGTGGACGAAGGCCGCCTCGGCCGGATGATCCTGGGCGAGGTGCGCCTTAAGTGGTTCCGCAACGACGCCTACTACGAGGGCTGGCACGGCACGTGGGCGCTGGACGGCGGCGGGTCGCTGATCAACCAGTCCGTGCACCAGATCGACCTGCTGGGCTGGTACATGGGGGAGGTCGACCGCGTCCAGGGCCAGATCGGGGTGTTCAACCACGACATCGAGTCGGAGGACCTCGGCATGGCCATGATCCGGTTCAAAAGCGGCGCCGTCGGAACCATCCTGGGGACGACGACCTGTCCCGTCACCATTCCCGCCGGGGTGGAAGTGCACGGCACGCAGGGGCTGGTCATCACGGCCGGAAACAAGGTAGACACCTGGCATGTTCCGGATGAATCGGCCGACGATCCCTTTCCCTACGAGGGCCCGCGCAACGTGATCGAGGACATGGTCAGCCTGGTCCGGGACGGCGGCACGCCCCGCATTACGGGCGAGGAAGCCAAGAAGTCCCTCGCGCTCATCCTCGCCATCTACGAATCTTCCCGGACGGGACAGACGGTGTCCCTGTAAATCGGAATCCCTGTAAACCGGTGTCCCAATAACACGGAATCTCCCGGCATGTCCAGCGCATTCGATGTTTTGAAAGAACGGGGCTTCGTCTCCCAGGTCACGAATGAAGAGGCCGTGGCCCGGGCCTTCGAAGACGAGACCGTCACCTGTTATATCGGGTTCGATCCGACGGGGCAGAGCCTGCACGTCGGCAATCTCGTCCAGATCATGATGCTGGCCCACGTGCAGCGCGGCGGCCACCGGCCCATCGCCCTGGTGGGCGGCGGCACGGCGATGATACCCGATCCGAGCGGCAAGGACGCCCTGCGTCCCCAGCTTTCGACGGAGGACATCGATCAGAACATCAACCGGATCAAGAAGCAGCTGAGCAGCTATCTCGATTTCGACGACGGACAAGAGGGCCGGGCGGGTCGATCGGGCTACGAGGGCCGGGCGGGCCGGGCGTCGATGGTGAACAACGCGGACTGGCTGCGCACGCTGAATTACATCACCTTCCTCCGGGAGATCGGAGAACATTTCAGCGTAAACCGGATGCTGACGGCCGAAGCCTATAAGCTGCGCATGGAGACCGGTCTCACCTTCCTGGAATTCAACTACCAGATCCTCCAGGCCTACGACTTCCTCATGCTCTTCCGGGAGTACGGCTGCACGATGCAGTTCGGGGGAGACGACCAGTGGGGGAACATCGTGGCCGGCGTGGACCTGATCCGGCGCAAGGAACGGGCGGCCGCGCAGGCGGTTACCACGCCCCTGCTGACCCTTTCGGACGGCAAGAAGATGGGCAAGACGGCCGAAGGCGCCGTCTGGCTCGATCCGGAAATGACCTCGCCCTACGACTTCTACCAGTTCTGGATCAACGTGGACGACCGGGACGTGGAAGGCCTCCTGGGCCATTTCACCTTCCTGCCCATGGAGCAGGTGCGGGAACTCGGCGCGCTCGAGGGCGAGAAGATCCGCCACGCCAAGTCGGTCCTGGCCTTCGAGGCGACAAAGATCACCCACGGCGAGGAAGCGGCGGTCCAGGCGGAGCGCGGCGCACGCAGCGTATTCGGCGGCGCGCAGGCGGGGGCGGAGGACGTGCCCACTGTGGAGATCGGCCGGGAACGCCTGGAGGCCGGCATCAACGTGGTCGACCTGTTCGTGGAAGCCGAACTGGGCAAGAGCAAGAGCGAAGTGCGCCGGCTGATTCAGCAGGGCGGCGCGTCCGTCAACGGCGAACGCGTGGCCGCCATCGACCGGATTCTCGATTCGGATGATCTCGACGACGAAGGCGTCCTGCTCCTCAGGGCCGGCAAGAAGCGGTTCCAACGCGTCAAGACCGGGTAAGGCCGGCTAATGTTCAAGAACCTCAATCCAGGCATGATCGGCATTCACGCTTCCCTGGCCGAAGCACTGGATATGGCCGCGCAGTACGGGTTCGACGGCGTCGATGTCAACCTGCCGGATGTGGCCGCAATGGCCCGGGAGACTTCTGCCGGGGAGGTCCGGGATCTTTTTGCGAGGACCGACCGGCGTCCCGGTAACTGGGGCCTGCCGATCGAATGGCACGGCGCCGGGGAAAAGTGGACGGAAGAACTGACCAGGCTTCGCCGGTATGCCGGCCTGGCGCGGGACATCGGCGCATTGCGGACAACGGCCGTGATCATGCCCTGGTCGGATGAACGGACCTTCGACGAGAACTACGCCTTCCACGTGGAGCGGCTGAAACCGGTGGCGGAGATCCTCGGGGAGCACGACTGCCGGTTCGGTCTGGAGTTCATCGGCCCGGAAACGCTTCGCCGGGACCGGAATCACCCGTTTATCTACACCATGGACGGGATGCTGGCGCTATGCCGCGACCTGGGTCCGAACGTGGGCCTGCTGCTGGACCTGTGGCACTGGTACACGTCCCGCGGCACCTGGGATGACCTCGCGCGGCTCGGTAATGACGACGTGGTCAACGTGCACGTCAACGACGCGCCGGCCGGGATCGCGGTGGACGAGCAGGTCGACAACAGGCGGTGCCTGCCCGGCGAGACCGGCGTCCTCGACATCGTCCGGTTCCTCAAGACACTGGACGCCATGGGATACGACGGGCCGGTCACGGCCGAACCTTTCAGCGCGCGGGTAAACGCCATGGCTTCGCAGGACGCCCTTCGGGAGACGTTCGAAGTCATGCATCGGGCATGGGCCTCTGCTGGTATCGCATAGTCGAAACCATCAAACCAGGAAGGAAAATGGCCTCATCCCCCGATCGTGTTTCCGTCCACGGCGGCCACAGCGGTGAGTTCTGCGGTCACGCGGAAGACACGCTGGAGGAGATCGTACAAGCCTATATCGCCCATGGATACACCTGGGTGGGCATTACCGAGCACATGCCGCCGGAACGGGATGCAATGAGCTACCCCGATGAGCTGGCCGCCGGGTTGAACGCCGGCGATCAACAGGCGAGATTCGCCGGATACATGTCAACCTGCCGCCGTCTCCGGGACAAGTACGCGTCGCAGATCAGGATCCTCGTAGCCTTTGAAACGGAGGCGTGCAGCGGGTATGAAAAATGGGTGCCCGCGGTGAGGGAGGAATGCAAGCCCGACTATATCGTGGGTTCCGTGCACCAGATCAATGACGAACTGTTCGATGGATCGCCGGAGTGGTACCGGGCCGCGGCGGATACGGTCGGAGGCGTGGACGAGTTGTACTGCGCGTACTTCGACCGCCAGTACGAAATGATCTCGAAGCTCCGTCCCGAGGTGATCGGCCATTTCGACCTGGTCCGGATCTTCGACCCCGATTACAGGGCGCGCCTCGTCAAGCCATTCGTATGGGACCGGGTCATCCGCAACCTGGAGGCGATCCGGGATCTCGGTTCGATCCTGGACTTCAACCTGGCCGCGCTCAAGAAAGGCCAGCCCGAGCCTTACGTCTGCCGGCCGGTACTCGAGCAAGCCCTGAAAATGGGAATCGCCGTGGTACCCGGTGACGATTCCCACGGCGTAGGCAACGTCGACCGGCACTGGGACGAGGGCATCTGCTTCCTGCGGGAAGCGGGGTGCGACCTGAACTGGAAATGTCCGGCTTGAGGTGGGACGCCCTCATGCTGTTCGGCTAGTACCTTCTCTCCCAGGGCCCTATCGGCACCTCGATCAGGGTCGGGGCGTCCGCCGAAACCGCTTCGCGGACCGCCGCTTCCAGTTGTGATGCGTCCGCGGCCAACACCCCCCTTGCGCCATAGGCTTCGGCCAGTTTCACGAAATCCGGATTGTGGAGTTCGGTGCCGATGACGCGGCCGCCGAATTCCTCCTTCTGGGCCCGCAACACGTTGCCGTAGGCGTTGTCGTTGAACACGATGGTCACGACGCTTATACCATACTGCACGGCCGTGGCGAGTTCCTGGAGGTTGTAGAGGATACCGCCGTCGCCGGAGACCACGACGACCGCGCGGTCGGGCTGTCCGATCTTGAGGCCGATGCCGACGGGGAACACGCTGCCGAGCGTGCCGTGATGCGAGGAAGTCTGGTATCCCCTCGGGGATTGGGAATGGTAGTAGTTCCGGCCGTAGTATCCCATCTGGTTCATCCCGCCCACGAAGATGCCGTCGTCGGGTATGGCCGCGCGCATGGCGTCCATGAACGCGCCCTGGGGCTGGAGCTGTTCCGTGGGGCCGAAACGGTGGGCATTGATCGCCTGGATGTCCTCGGTGACGTTGGGCCTGGGTGCGGACAGGCCGGCGAGGTTACCATACAGGGCCTCCAGGCTCAGCGCGGCGTCGCCCAGGATGCCGTGGGTGTGGGCGCCGTCCTGGTTGATCTCGTCGGGATCGTCGTCGATCCGGATCACCGTCTGCCCGTCCAGGCGCGCGCTCAGGTCCGCCGCCGTGCCCACGGCCAGGATCACGTCGCATTCGTCCACCCGGTCCGTTAGCGGCTTGAACCGCGCCTCGAACATTCCCAGCGAAAGTGAATGCCGGGCTGGGAGGATGCCCTTCCCGCTGCGGCTGCTGACGACCGGGCTGCCCAGGTGTTCGGCGATCTTCCGGACCAGCGGCGCGCCTTCCGAAGCCCCGGCGCCGACCCAGATCAGGGGCCGTTTCGATTCCACGAGCAAACGAGCCGCATGCGCCAGCTGGCCGGCGTCGCCCGCCGCGGGCGAATATGCCGCTGCTTCCACCAGGCGGACTTCCTCCTCGGCCCTGAAAACATGGGGGCCGATCTCCAGGACGACGGGCCGTTTCCGCGGGGTACTGAGCTGGAGGAACGCCTCCCGGACCAGGCCGGGTATCTCCGCGGGTGATTCGGCCCGGCCCGTCCACTTCGAATAGGCGCCATAGTCGCCCCGGCTGTCGTGCGGGGGCCGGCCGGGTACGGACACGCCGTGATGGTCTCCGGTGACCAGCAGCACGGGCGAGGACTGGGCGAAGGCGGTGGCCAGTCCGGCCGTGGTGTTGAAGAACCCGGGTCCTTCGACCGCGATGCCCACGCCCGGCTTGCCGCTCACGCGGGCGTAGCCGTCGGCCATGTAGCTGATCGCCTGTTCGTTCCGGGTGGTGACGTACCGCATGTCATCCTGCCGGTAGATCGCGTCGATGGCTTCGTATTGGCCGGCGCCGGGCAGTCCGAAGACGACCTCGACGCCGTTGGCGTGCAGGGACCCGACGAGGACCTCGCCGCCGTTCATGACGGGCATCTATAACTCCTCTGTTTCTTGATCTGTGTTAAAATCACTAACCTGAAGTCTGCTCGATGGCCGCCTGCCTGCGGAACCACAGCAGGTACACTGGCACGCCGAGGAGCAGTACGATAATGCCCGGCAAGGCGTCGCCGAAGCTGAAAACGACCGTCGATACGATGTATCCAAGGGATACCACGATAAAGAAGAGCGGCGTGACGGGATAGCCCCACACCTTGAACGGCCGGGGTTCGTCGGGATACTTCCGGCGGAGGATGAACACGGCGATTACGGTCAAGACGTAGAACACGAACAGCACGTACATGACGGCCAGGACGATTTCCATGAAGTTGCCGACGAGGCTCCACGCCATGCCCAGGATGGTCAGGGTGGTGATCGTTCGCGACGGGGTCCGGAACCTGGGATGCACCCGGGTGAACCAGTTGAAGAAGAGGCGCTCGCGGGCCATGCCGTAGGCGATGCGCGGCATGTACATGATGTTGGCGTTTAAGGTTCCGAAGGTGGCGACGATCACCGCCAGGGAGGTGAGTGATCCGCCGATCGGACCGATCAGCCTTTCCGCTACCTCGGCGGCGATCTGGTTCGACCCGGCGATTTCGTCGATGCTCATGACGTACAGGTATGCCCAGTTGACGGCCAGGTAGACCAGCATGCAGAGACTCAGCCCGATGATGATGGCCAGGGGCAGCACGCGGCGCGGGTCCTTCACCTCACCCGCGACGTTGTTGGTGTTGTACCACCCGTTGTAAGAGAACAGGATGCCGACCATGGCCGTTCCCAGCGCACCGAACAGGCCCATCTCCCGGCCCGTGGCCGACGGCGTGGAGAAGTTCTCCGCGGACCCGCCGACGATCAGGGCGAGGAATACCAGGCCCAGCAGGGCCGCGACCTTGGCGAAGGTGGACACGTTGGATATGATCCCCCCGAATCGCACGCCCGCGTAATTAACGGTCCCGAGCAGTGCCAGGACGGCGAAAATCGCCAGGTGCTGGGTCGAGACCATCACCGGTCCAGCCTGTATCAGCACGTGTTCCAGGGAGATTTCCGGTACGAAGTAACCAAGGTACGAGGTGCAGATCATGGCGACGGCGGCCAGCGCGCCGGGACAGATCACGGCGGTTTCCGTCCACCCGTAGAGAAAGGATACGTAGGGGGGATAGGATTCGCGAAGGTACACGATGATGCCGCCCGTACGGGGCATCATGGCGCCCAGTTCGGCGAAACACAGGGCACCCGAGAAGCAGAGCAGGCCGCCGATGACCCAGACCAGCAGGAAGAGCTCGGGGGAACCCAGCACGGCCGCGATCCCCGCGGGCGCGCCGAAGATGCCGGACCCGATGATCCCGCCGACGATGATCGTCGTGGCCGCGACCAGGCCGAGATCCCGGGCCAGCTCGGTCTCGAGTTGAAATCGACTTCCGACGCGCTCGGGTGATGATTCAGCCATGGCCTTCCTCCGTTGCCGTCACGCACGGGAACTGGATGGTTTGGGAAAATCGAAGAAACTTAAAACAAACTGGACGCGGGATGATCGTCAAGGACAATATACCCCGCGTACATCCGCTTTGACAGGGTCCCGCGAAAAGGGTATATTCAGCCCGGTTTTCATCTTCATTCTCTGCAACCAGGCGGACCTTAAATGCACCTAATCGTCGCCATCGTAGGCATGACCGGATCGGGAAAGTCGACGGCCGCCGAATGTCTGGTCGACCGGGGCTGGCGCCATATCCGATTCGGCCAGGTGACCATCGACCGCCTCAGGGCGGAAGGCCGGGAAGTGAATCCGGAAAACGAGAAGGAGATGCGGGAAGGGCTGCGGCGCGACCACGGGATGGGCGCCTTCGCGCTGCTTTCGCTGCCTGCCATCGAGGAAGGCCTGAAACACGGCCATGTGGTGATCGACGGGCTGTATTCATGGTCGGAACACAAGATCCTGAAGGAGACCTTCGGCGACCGCATCCACGTGGTGGCCGTCGTCTCTTCGCCGAAGACCCGTTACCGCCGGCTGGAGCACCGGACCCACGACGCACGGACGGACCCCCAGTTCCGGATGCGTCCCCTCACGGCGGAAGAGGCGCGAAAGCGGGACCACGCGGAGATCGAGAACATCGAGAAGGGCGGACCCATCGCCATGGCGGATTTCACCATCGTCAACGAATCGGCCCCGCAGGACATGGTCGACACTGTCCTGGCCTACGTAGACCGCGTCACTTCAGTGTAACCGGCCGCCCGGTCTCATGGTCTGCGGACCGCGTCGCCCCAACGTAACCAGCCGGCCCGACGCCTAGCCCGGTTCCCACCGTCGCTTAAGGCCGGTTCCCTCCGCTTACAACGGCAGCGCGATGGCCTTGCCTTCCGACATGCTCCGGGTCACGGCCTCGGTGAATTCCATGTATTTGATCCCGACGTCGAAGGGCGTGTGAGACACCTTCTCGACACCACGTATGGCGTTAATGAACTCCTCTTCCACCCGCCATTCCCCGTGGTCCTCGGGCCGGATCTCGATTTCGGACAGGGCGTCGTCGCCCCGGCGGGCGCCGTAAAGCTTGCTGTCGCCCATGCGGATCGTGCCCTCGCTGCCGTAGATCGTGGCTTCGCTTTCGTTGGCCAGGCCCTGGACGGTCGAAATCTTGACATAGGCCGACGCGCCGCAGATCATGTCCATCACGATGTCGATGTGTTCCGGCACCCTTACGGCGCGCATCACGCCCGTTTCGGCGTCGCGGCGCATCTTCGTGAAGGTCTTTCCCTGGGCGAAAACCGAAAGCGGATCCCCGACCCAGCGCCGCATGGCCTCGTACCAGATGCCCATGGTCATGACGTTCATGCCGCTGTAGTCGACATTCTGCCGCCAGTGCATGGGACCGTCGCGGTCGATGAAGTCGCTTCCCGAGGACCGGAGTTCTACGCTGAGTATGTCGCCAACGAACCCCTCTGCGATCAGGCGCTGAATAGTCTTGTCCGCCCAGAGCGTCATGGGGGAAGGCACGATCTGGGCGACCAGATCCGGATTGCCCTGCGCGGCGTCGTGCATGAGCTGGGCCTCTTCGTAGTTCATGGCCATGCGCGCCTCGCAGAGGATGTGCTTGCCGTTCGCCAGGGCCGCCAGGCTCGTGGCGCAATGCAGGTAAGGCCAGGTCCCGACGACGATGGCGTCCGTATCGTCCGCCTCGATCAATTCGGTCCACGTTTCGTAGGTCGTCGGAATGCCGAACTGTTTGGCCACCCGCTCCGACGACGCACGGCTGCGGTTGCACACGCTGACGATCTTCACGCCCTTGATGGCCTGGAGCTTCGGTATATGCATGGTCACGGTATTGGCGCCGGCGCCGACGACGCCTACCCGGATGGTATCCATTTAGATTCCCCTTTTGGTCTGCCGGATGATGTTCGGATCTCCACTAATTACGTTCCGCTGGTTACGTTCCGCTGGCGTCTACGTTCTGCTGGCGTCTACGTTCTTCGTGCACTGATAATGTCCGCCAGGTTCCGCGCCATCTCCTCGAAACCGGCCGGCGCCGGATGCACGAGGTCCACCGTAAGGCCGGTGTTGGACCGGAGCATGGCGTCTCCCGGAATATGCACGAGCTTAGGACGGTTCAACTCCAGCACCCGTTCCGCCACAATGGACCGGAAGGTCTCGCATTTTTCGACGCCGGTAAAATCATACCTGCACGGGAAGATGTCAATGCAGAAGATCCAGTCGTCGGGATGGGCGTCGGCGATCGTGGTCACGAAGTACGCGACGCGATTGTAAAACTCGTCCACGCTGAAGGACTGCACGACGTTGATGCCCATCTCCAGCGTGGCGAAGTGCCAGTCCGTGCGTCCGGCAATGTAATCCGCCATGCCCCCTTCCAGGTGGGCGCCTCCGCCGAATCCCAGGTTGAAGAGATCGGTGCCCAGCAGCTCGGCGGTCCGGGCGGGGTACGTGCCCGTGGGCCGGACGGCCGTGCTTCCATGGGTGATCGATGAGCCGTAGGCCAGGTACCGGGTCTGCGGCGCCTGGTCCGTTCTCGGCAAGGACGTCTCCCCCTCGATCGAAATCAGGCGGACCGCCGGTCGCCACGGCAGGACCACCCGGGTGAGGCCGGTATCGAACCGCGCCTCGGCCGGTGTGACCTTGCGCATGTCCGCTTCGGACTCGGGGCGGGTCACGGAGATTCGCGTCGGGGTCGCGTCGACGATATGCATGGCGCTGAAGAAATCGCCCTGGTACACTTCCGCGAGCGTGGGACCCTCGGGACTCTGGAGCGTGATGACCGCCTCCGGTCCCTCCAGGTTGAACCGGATTTCGCACCCGGAGGCCTGCAGGGCGTTGTTCTTCGCCGATTCGTTCAGCGTCACGCGCAGGTCGTTCGGCACGCGGCAGCAGATACTGCCCGCGCCGCCGGGGTCGTCCAGCAGTTCGTGTACGTTGTGCAGTTCAGCTTGGCCTAGAATCACGTAAACCTCCTGTCCTAAATGTCCAGCAGCCGGGCCGCATTTTCGCCCAGTGCCATGCGTTTCGCCTCGGGTGAAATCCGGGCCGTGATGATCTTGCCGATCTGCGGCCGCGGGTCCATCAGGGGCATGTCCGATCCGTAGAGCACGCGGTCGGCCCCGCCCTTTTCCACCAGTTCTTCGATCACGCCGGGCGTCCGGTACGTGGAGCAGGTCTCCAGGTAGACGTTCGGGTACTTCTGCGCGGCGGCGATGGCCTCGGCGCGGGCCTCGGGCACGTTGCCGCAGTGGGCGGAGACGAAGTTCACCCGGGGGTAGGCCGGTGCGAGGTCTTCGAAGTAACGGGGACGGCTGTTGATGAAGTGGTCCGTGTGGAAGATGATGGCCAACCCCCGGTCCTGGGCGAATTCGTAGATCGGATGCCAGGGTTCCTCGTTGAAGGGCCAGGGCGTATAGGGCGGGTAGAGCTTGATGGCCGGAAACCCCAGTTTGTCGATCGCCCTCTCCAGTTCGGGTACCATCCGGTCGGGCATCGTCGGCGAGACATAGGCGAAACCGACGAAACGATCCGGGTTCCGGGCGACGAATTGCGCCGTCAGATCGTTGCCCGTGGTCCCGTCCGGGTGAAATATGTGAAACAGGCACGCGATATCGATGCCGACGGCATCCATGGCGCCCAGGAGGAGTTCGGGATCGTCCACCATGCCGTATCGTTCCCACCGGCCTACGTGACCGTGGTAGTCAATCACCCTCGTGCCGTCAATCATGCCCCCTCCTCGAGTCCGAGCAGCCGCTCGACGTTTCCGGCACAGATCCGCGCGAGTTCGTCTTCGCTCATGCGCGTGTGGTGCAGGTAGAACAGGATCGGTCCCATGGCGTACCGGGGATACCACGAGCCGTAGACGAACCGGTCCGCACCGAACCGTTCGACGAGGGCCTCCACTTCGCCAATGGGTTCGTAGCGGCTGAGTTCCAGCACGGCATGGGGACTCGCTTCCAGCAGCCCGCGAACGACCAGCGCGTGGGTATAGTGCGCTCCGACGAGCACGGTTTGCAGGTCCGGATAGGCCTTGAGCGTCGTGACAAGGTGATCCGTTTCAACGTCCATCAACGGGATCCAGAGCGGTATCCCGGCATCTGAAAGAAAAGTCAGGAGATCGTCGTAGCCCCAGGGCAGAAAGGGAAGGCCGGCGGACTGGCAGTCGTGCAGCCGGACGGAACGCACCCGGCCCCGGCCTTGGAGGTCCGCGATCTGCTTCATGGAGGTTTCCACCGGCGCGACCGACCACTGGGGGATGAGCCGTCCCTCCTCATCGAGCCAGTCCTCCAGGTACATGTTGCCGTCCGTGGGACTGATCTGTTCGCCCTGGGCATGATAGATCACGGCGCGTCCGACGCCGTGGAAATCCATTTCTTCGAAGAGCTGCCCGGGACTTTGACAGGGCGATGGACCGGTATGGTGATTCCCGACGCACACATTCGCGTCGATGACGGGCACGCGGGGAGAGAAGGTCAGAGAGGACACGTGGACGGGTTTCCGTTAGGGTAGGCGGTTTCAGAGCTTGACAGGTTCAGGATTCCCTCATGACGAGCGGGTCCGCAATTTCGCCTCGTACAGGTGTAAACTGCGATGGATTCTACGCACCGGCATCCATGCCCGGACGGATGCCGAAAGCCCGGTCGAACGCTTCCCAGCGTTCGGCCGGAATCGTCTCGGTGGCGGCCTCGTAGGCGTCCTGGACGTGCCGGATGCTCGCCGGTCCGAACATGACGATGCTGTCCACCGGCGCCGCCAGGCAGAACTGGATGGCCAGGTGTCGGATGTTGACGCCGTGCTCGCGGCACCAGGACCAGATTCGATGCGCGCGCGGCTCGGACCCGGGATGCATGCCCCGCTCGCGCTCCGGATCGGGCTCCTGTCCGGTCAGCAGGCCCATGCCCTGCACGCTGGCCAGGATGACGCCCGTTCCCTGCTTCCTCGCCGCTGGAAAGATGGAGGCGGCGGCCGACTGGTTGACCAGGGTGTAGTCCAGGAAAGTCAGGGACACGTCGCTGATGCCTTCGTCGATCAGCCGTACGTGCCAGTCATGGGAACGGGCGCCGAGCCCGATGTTCCTGACCACGCCCTGCGATTTCATTTCGCGCAACACTTCGAAAACCGCGCCTCCGCACAGCAATTCGTCCACATCGGCCGGATCGTGCACGAGCACGCAGTCGAGGTAGTCCGTCTTCAGGGATCGCAGGCTCTGGTCCAGGCTCCACTTGGCGCCCTCCCCGGAGAAGTCCTTCCTGCGATTGGGATGGGTGCCGATCTTGGCCTGGAGATAGTAGGAGGATCGGGGAACGCCGGAGAGCGCTTCGCCCCATTTCTCCTCGTGGTGGCCCGGATAGGTATCGAAATAGTTGACGCCCAGTTCCAAGGCGGTCTGAATGGCCTCGACCGCTTCGGGGCTTTCGTGAAGAAAGGCGGCTCCCATGGCCAGCGCCGCCGGACGCATGCCGGTTCGCCCGAACGAGCGGGCGGGTAGGTTGTTCACGTACGCTTTCGATTAACGTCTGTCCGTATCAGGGGTATCGTCGTCCCCGTCGCCCGTTTCGTCCTCCACGGCGGATACATCGTCTTCTTCGATATCAAAGTCCGCGTCATCGTCCACGATGTCGAAATCGTCTTCGTCCGTGGATTCTGCCGACGCCGTGCTGTTTTCTCCACGCCCTTCGGCGACATCGGCGTCTTCTTCGCCGTTGTCAACTACATCCGTGTCCTCCGCGTCGTCTTCTTCGGCTTCTTCCGCGTCATCTTCCAGATCGATATCATCGTCCGCGTCCGCTTCTTCTACTGCATCGTCCGTGTCATCGGCCTCTTCCACTTCGACCGCGTCGTCCGCGGTCGCGTCGGCTTCCAGTTCCGCTTCGCCGTCATCGGCGTCCGCGGTAGACTCGGTGGCGTCCACTTCGTCCTCTACCACGTCCGCCCCATCATCGTCGGCGTCATCCACGGCGTCATCGTCGGCGTCTTCCACGGCGTCATCGTCGGCGTCTTCCACGGCGTCATCGTCGGCCCCGTCTTCCTCGATTTCCTCTTCGGTCTCCACCGCTTCGGCGTCATCCCAATCGACCTCCGCCACCACGGCGGCCTCGGCGACTTCTTCAACGCCGTACTGCACAGCTGGTTCCTCGGACTCGGACTCCTCGAACTCGTCAGATTCGTCCGGCGCTTCGACCTCACCTACCTCGACGGCGAACGTGACGTACTCCAGCCACCCCTCGCCCTGGTTGGCGAATCGATGGGCAACCCCGGGCAGCACGTGGACCGCGGAACCTTCCGTGACCACCTGGCGGTCCCCGTCCAGATCCTCGATAATACCCAATCCGCTGAGCACGTAGTGGACCAGCTCGATGCCATCCAACTGTTGCCAGGCGGTTCCCTGGCGCCCCTGGACCGCGTAGCGAGTCACGCTTTGCACGCGCTGGAGCACGCCGCCTTCGCCGGCCGGGGCATCCTCCTCGCGCCGCAGCAGGGGCCAGGACACGGTACCGCCTTCCAGCACGACCGGATGCACGTCGCGCCAGTCCCGCACCGCGGGCGTGCCCTCCCGGATTTCGTCAAGCGGGCAACTGACGATCAGGTGCTCCATCCAGCCTTCCCCGTCGTTGAACGCCTGGTGGGGCACGTTGACGGGCATGTAGACGGCCGTGCCGTCCCGGACGTCCACCTTGTCGTCTCCGATCAGCAATTGGCCGCGCCCGCGGAGGACGAAATACAATTGCTCTATGGCGTCGTGCCGGTGGTGGTCCGAGTGCTGGTGGCCCTGGAGCCCGTGCTTGACGAAGCTGTTGATGCCGTGCAGCCGGTTGATTTCCGGCGGAGATGTCTCGTCTTTGTCATGGGACTGGTACAGCGTCCAGACCAGCGCGCTGATATGCCCGACATAAGGCGCCTGATCACGCCAGTTTCGCACGCGGATGCTCATGATCTCTCCTTTGGGATTCGGCTACTTCTCCCCGATTCGGGATGCGTGTACTGCGCCAAGTTGTATCAATCGGTCGATCTCGTCATCATCGTATCCGGACGCCGAAAGCACCGAACGCGTATGTTCGCCGCTAACGGGAGGCGGAAGCGGGGCTTCGTCCTCCGGCGCATCCGTTCGGTACGGCGCCTTCACCTGACGGCTTTCCGACCGGTCGGAGGCGACGAGATGGTAAAACGGATTTCGATACTGTATATAAGGGTCGTCCGGCAGATCGTCAAGGTTGTATATGGGGGCGCAGGGCACGTCGGCTTCGCGCAGTCTCCGGTCCCATTCCCGGCAGGATGCCGTGGCGAAAACGGCACGGAGTCTCTCCCTTATTTCGGTCTCCCGGGCCAGCCGTTTCTTCGAAGGCCAGTCCCGCCATTCGCCCAGTCCCATGACGTCGCAGAGACGGGCCCAGAAATGGTCCTCGTGGACGATCCCGAGGCTGATGCGCCGTCCGTCCGAGGTTTCAAAAATCCCGTAATGGGGGATGTTCCCGAGGAACGGCCCCCGGGCCGTGTCCGGATCCTGCGCCGTCTCCGGATCCTGTACTGTCCCTGGATCCTGCGCCGCCGCGGCGATGTCGAGCGCCATCCAGGACAGGACGCAATCGGTCATGGACAGATCGATGAAGCATCCTGCCCCGGTAGCCGCGCGCCGCATGAGCGCGGCGGATACGGCCAGCGCGGCGTACAGGCCGGAGGACAGGTCTGAAATCAGCACGGGAGGGACCGCGGGCGGATCGCCGCGTCCAAGCAGGCCGCCGATCGCGAGGTAGTTGATGTCGTGGCCGGCACGGTCTCGGTAGGGGCCTTCCTGTCCGAATCCCGATATGGCGCAGTACACGATGGACGGGTTAAGGCGTTTCGCCGCGGGATAGTCCACGCCGAGCCGCTCGGCCACGCCGGGCCGGAATCCTTCCAGCACGACGTCCGCCCGGCCGATCAGGCGGTTCATGACCGCCCTGCCCGCGTCCTTTTTCAGGTCGATCACGATGTTCCGCTTGCCGCGGTTGACGCTGGCGAAGGCCGGGGGAAAACCGCGCAAGGCGTCCCCGCCGGGCGGTTCCACCTTGATCACCTCGGCGCCGAGATCGGCCAGCAGCATGGCACAGTAGGGCCCCGGCAGTTGCGTGGTCAACTCCACTACCAGGCAGTCGTTCAGCGCGCGAATCATGGTTGCTCGGACGCTTCGTGCACCGCGATGGCCAGCCCGTCCCGCCACGCGTCGAGCTGCTCGAGGTCGTATCCTTCATCGCCGTGACGGTGCGTGGTCTCAATGGCCGAAGTCTCCCGGTCGTACACGACGATGCACGGATCGGTTCCTCGCGTCTCCACCGCCTTGAAGCCGGCCGGAGCGAGGGAGACGCGGCGGTCGAAATCCACCCACCCCTCACGTTCCCAGCCTACGGAAAGCCAGTGGGTGATCCGGCTGCAGTCGTCCACGATCCGGCCGATCACGTCGGCGACGTCGTCGGACGCGATCACCAGTGTCGACCGGGACTGATTGATCTGGTCCCTCAGTACCTGTGGCGTGGATGCGTCCTGGCCCAGTACGGCCACGGCACCCGTGCGCATGCATCCTAGCACGGACTCCCACCAGGCCGTGCACAGCGGCAGCAGGATGAACACCCGGTGTCCCGGGCGCACGCCGTGGTGGTGCAGCACGTGGGCGACCTTCTCGGAACGTATCTTCATGTCCAGGAAGGTCACGTCCACCGTGACGCCGCCTGCGTGCTGCCATCGCAGGGCGACTCGGCCCGGTTCCCGGGCATGCCGGTCCACGACGTCCACGGCAAAATTGGAAACGGATGCGGTCATGGTGTTCGGTTTCCGTGTATGCGGCCGCCGGACGCTCAGTCCATCAACAGGCCGCCGTTGACGTCCAGGATCTCGCCGGTGATGTGCCGCGACCGGTCAGATGCCAGGAACAGCGCCGCTTCGGCCACGTCCCGCGGTTCCCCCTTGCTGCCGCCCAGGGGGATCGCGTCGACGAACGCCGGGTCGTGATGGGCGGTCAGGGCGGTATCTATGATTCCGGGCGCGATGGCGTTGACCCGGACCCCGTGCGGCGCCAGTTCGCGGGCCAGCGACTTGGTCAGGCACTCGATTCCGGCCTTGGATACCGAATAAGGCGCGCCGGACACCACGCCGCCGGTCTTCCCCGCGACCGAGGCCAGGTTGATTACCGCGCCGGATTGCTGGGCAATCATGGTGGGCAGCAGGGCCTTTGACAACAGGAACGGCCCCTTGAGGTTGACCGCCATCACCCGGTCCCACTCTTCCTCCGTGCACGCTTCCACCGACCTGAACAAGGCCAGTCCCGCGTTATTCACTAGAATGTCCACCCGGCCGTATTCCTCGACGACCCCGTCGACCAGGGCGCTGATCTCCGTCGCGACCGAGATGTCCGCCCGGACGGCCCGTGCAGACCGTCCGGCATAGCCTTCCCGGTTCAATTGCCGGGCGGTCTCCTCGGCAGCGGACTCGTTGATATCCACGACCACGACGGCGGCGCCTTCTTCGGCGTAGATGCCGCAAATCGCCCGGCCGATGCCCTGTCCGCCGCCGGTTACGATAGCCGTACGGTCCTTCAGGATCATGCGAGCACCCTTTCCTCGAACAGCCTGGTGAATGCCTGGACGTCCACCGCGGTGCATACCCTCGCGTTCGGTTCGCCCCATCGGTCGGAACGGAGATCGGACACGGTCATGCCCGTGGTGAGATCGCCGGCGGTTTCCACGTCCACCCTGGCCGGTACCGTCGTGACGAGGTCTTCCCGGACGGCGACGGCCACGGCGAGGGGATCGTGGAGAAAGCAGCCGTTGACGCCCCTATTCCGCCGGTGAAAGTCCACGTAACGGGAAGTACAGTCGCGAACGAAGGCCGCCCTGGCGCCCGCCTCGCTGCCACCCGCCTCGCTGCCATCCGCCTCGCTGGCGTCCGCCTCGCTGGCGCCCGCCGCCCCGGCGAATCGGTCGATCGTTCCCGCATCCAGGAACGCCTGCCGGGTCACGTCGAGGGGAACGAAGACCAGGGGGATCCCGGAATCGCAGACGATCTGCGCGGCATGAGGGTCGGCGTGGATGTTGAATTCAGCCACCGGAGAAACGTTTCCGCCGGTCTCGAAGACGCCGCCCATGATGATGATCTCCCGGAGCCCGCGCATGCGTTCCGGATCCTTCATGACGGCCCGCGCGACGTTGGTGAGCGGGCCCACTGCGACCAGGACGAGCTCACCCGGGTACCGGCCGGCGAGGTCCGTGATCAGATCGACGGCGTGTACGGTACTTGTCCGCTGATCGGGATCCGGGTATACGCGGCGCCCGTCCGCGTCCACCTGGCGGGTCACGCCGCCCAGCCCGTCGTCGCCGTGGATATCCCCGGCGAAGGTCAGATCCCGGACCAGCGGCCGGTCCTCGCCGCGGGCGACAACCGGCGTTTCACGGGTATCGAGTACGCTCAGGGTGAGGTGAATGTTGCGTATGCAGTTTTCGAGAGACGTGTTTCCGCAGACCCCCGTGATGGCCTCGACGCGAAGCTCGGGCGACCGCATGGCCAGCAGAATGGCCAGGGCGTCGTCGACCCCTGTATCGGTGTCCAGGATGATGCGTACGGGCATTCGGGCTCCGTCGGGTGAAGGTTCAGGACCGTCGCCGACCTTCCAGACGGCTACCGGTCGGCCGGTTCGCGCAGTATGGGGTAGTACTCCGCGTCTTCGAGCACATCGTCCATCTGCGCCCATGCGACCAGTCCGTCGTCGGACCGGGGTTCCAGCAGGTAGCACACCAGCCTGCCCAGCTTCTGATCCACCGGTACGACCAGCGTGCCGGTTTCCAGTGTATGGACCACGGCTTCGTAGACGCCCGACAGCGTCCGTTCGTGCCTGCCCTGGAAGGGCTGCTCGGCGGCCTGCGACGCTTCTATCCTGAACCGCTCCAGCGCCATTTCGCGCGGACTGGAGAGTGCCTCGAACCAGATGCCGTGGGCGCCGAGCCGTTCGATCACAGTGGACAGGGAGGGGGGTACGAAATACGTCCGGGGCGCGCGCACCGTCTCCGTAGCGGAGAAGGTTCCGTACTCGTACATCGAAGTCGGCGTGAGGACTTCCTTCCGTAGATACATGATCTCACCCGTGTACGGGTTGCGCGTCTCGTCGACTTCACCCAGCAGGATTTCCACCGGTTCACGGGACCGGGCGAATGCGGAACGGACGGCCAGGTCCCGGCCCACGACCGATTCCAGGTCCACGGTCTCCAGGATCGCGCGAATCGCTGAGGCGTTCCGGTGGGCGAAGTGGACGTTCTCCTTCACGAAGGCCAGGGTGGCCATGATGCGGTCTTCGAAGGACGCGTAGGAATAGGCTTCGCTCAGTATGGCGATACGGTTCCGGAGTCCCACGTAGTTGTTGTTGAACCGGGGCCGGTGATCGAAGGTGTACCATCCCGGTTCGCGGGCCGACCCGGCCCGGGGCACATTGCCGTAGTAGTAGAATTCCCACCCGTAGTTCTCCCGGACGGTGGTCCGCACCTCGGGCAGCCACACGCCCCGCAGCAGTTCGGTAATCCGGCCGTCGGTATTGGGGTTGAGCGGGGGCGAGTAGGTAAGGTGGTAGCCGTGTACGGTGCCGTTCGTGGTGTGGAGATCGATCAGCACGTGGGGATCGTATTCGCTCATGAGCCAGACCAGGGACCGCGCCTCGGGGGAGTCCAGCTTCATGTGATCGCGGTTGAGGTCGAAACCCTGGGCGTTCGGCCGCTGCCCCATGCCCCCCACGGGTCCATGCTGGCGCGGGCGGTTGTACAGGCTGATCCGCTCGTTGCCGTCTGCGTTGTAGATCGGCGCCATCATGAGCACCAGGGAATCGGCCCAGTCCGCATACGCACCGGAGGCCAGCTCCCGGATCAGCATGAGCAGGGCTTCCTTGCCGCACACTTCCCCGGCGTGGATGTTCGCCTGGACGAACACCTTCGTTTTGCCGGACCGGGCGACTTCCGCCGCGGATGCGTCCCAGACGTCGCCGTAGACGAGCAGGGGCAGGGCCCGGCCTTCCGTCGTGTAGCCGAATTCGGTCAGGTGGAGCCGGTCGGACGCGAGCACGGCGGCCCGGAGATAGGACATGACCTCCGCGTACCGGGTGGTCTCGTCGTAGTCGGAGTACTCGGCGCGCGTCTGGAGTTCGGAAACGTCATATTCCTGGGCGGCGGCGGGGCAGGCGGCCGCCATGACCAGGGCGAGGGTGGCGAAGATTCGGTACATCGGGTCCCATCGTTGCTTGATCAATGTTCCTGGAAGAACTCGATCACCTCGCCGCTCGGACCTTTGAAGAAGGCGACGGTAACTTCCAGGCCCCCCAGATTGACGTCTTTCGGTTCGACCGTCACCTCGTATCCATGGGACCGGACGTGTTCGATCGCGGTCCGCGCATCCGTCGTGGCCAGCGCGAAATGGGTGACCGGGTCATTGGGCGAGGGTCCGTCGGGCGACGGGGTATCGTGCGTGGGCTGGAACAATTCGATATGACTGCCGTCCCCGGCGTCGAGGAGCACGATCCTCCGCTCCGCGGGGCCGAATTCCGCCACGGGCTGCATGCCCAGGACGTCCTGGTACAGCCGCAGCGATGCGTTCCAGTCCCGTGTCTGGACGGCCACGTGATGCGTGCCGCATCCGGGTACCAACGGGTTCTTGCTGCCTACCGGCATGTATGTAGCCTCCGGACTTTTATCGAACGTGGCATGAGCCTACCGCGTCTGGCTAGTCTGACCGGATGATTTGAGTGCCCGTGCACTTACGCCCAGTACGCCCAGGAATCCCTCGGAATCCTTGTGGTCGAAATCGCCCACGCCTTCCATGGAAGCCGTCGTCTCGGAATAGAGCGAGTTGGGTACGTCCTCGGCCGACACGAAGGACACGCCGCCCTTGTACAGTTCGACCTGGATGGTCCCGGTGCCGAGCCGGTTGAACACGTCGACGGATGCCCGCAGCGCCTGGGTGGCGGGATCGTACCAGTAGCCCTGGTAGATCTGCTCCGCGATCACTGCCGAAGCCTGGTCGAAGGAACGCCGGGCGCGGCGGTCGAGGATGAGCTGCAACAGGAACTCGTAGCATTGCCCCAGGAGCGTCATGGCCGGCGATTCGTAGACGCCCCGGCTCTTGATGCCTACGAAGCGGTTTTCCACCGTGTGGATCCCGATCCCGATGCCGTTTTTGCCGCCGATCCGGTTGGCCGTCTCGATGGCCGACAGCGGCGTCACCGGATCGCCGTTTATCCGGACCGGTACGCCCTGTTCGAAGCGGACGGCAAACCGTTCGGATGCGTCGGGCGCCTCCCTGGGATGGACCCCCATGCCCGGCGTGATGAAACCGGCCGGGGTTTCGAGCGACTCGAGGCGGCCGGCCTCGTGGGTCAGCCCGAGGATGTTCGCGTCCGTGGAATAGGGTTTCTCGTGGGAAGCCTGTATCGGCAGTTCCCGGTCTTCGCAGAAGTCGATCATTTCTTTTCGTCCGGGAAAATCGTCCAGGAAAGCCTGGTCCCTCCAGGGGGCGTAGACATCTACAGAGGGGTCGATCATGTTGGCCACGAGCTGGAACCGGACCTGGTCGTTCCCGCGGCCGGTCGCGCCGTGGGAAAGGATGTCGATGCCGCGCCTGCCGAGTTCGGGCAGCAGGGTCCGCACCGTAATGTGACGGGCTATGCCGGTCGTGTTCCAGTAGCTTCCCTCGTACATGGCCTGGCACTGGATGACCTCGATGCCGGCCTGCGCCAGTTCATCCTTCGCGTCCACGATAATGGCGTCCTTCGCGCCGCACCGCATCATGCGTTCGGCGACGTAGTCGATGCGTTCTTCATCCGGCTGGCCCAGGTCGGCGGTCACGCAGACCACGTCCACGTCGTGATCCGCCAGCCACCGGGTGACGGTGCAACTGTCCAGGCCGCCCGATACCGCGGCGCCGACGGTCCTGCCTTTCAGCCCACTCAAGTCCATGTAATCGAAACCCCCGAAAAAACCGTTTGAATCGGAATGAGATCGAAATCTGGAAGAAATGCATGCGAAAGTCAAAAGTCAAGGCAGTAATCCAGGAAAAGGACCTTCATCAGGCACTTCAGTTCCCACCCGGAACCGCTACAATTCATTTGCCTTTCCCCGGTTGCGCCTCTATCTTCGTAATCGGGTTGAAACGGCGATGAACAGGCGTCGCTGATGCTGCCGCCCTGCATGGATACACCCCCCGCCATCCACGTCGAATAGAGTCGTTCGTGGGAGGATTCGAGTTGGATCTCTTGCGCGAGTTCCATGGCCCCAACGCCGGTTACGTGATCGGGTTGTACGAGCAGTACCTCGAAGATCCCGAATCTGTCGACGCGGCAACCCGCGCGCTGTTCTCCCGGCTTGCAGCTGACCTCGACGGAGATCCCGCCAACGGGCCGACCAGGCCGGCCGGTCCGGCCGAGTCCGCCCGCACCGCCCGCACCGACGGCACCGCCGGCACTTCCGGCACCCCCGGCACCGCCGGTCCGGCCGATATCGACCAGATCGTCTTCATCGCCAATCTCGCCCAGAACGTCCGCGAGTACGGACATCTCGGCGCCCACCTGGACCCCCTTGCAGATCCCAGGTACTTTCCCTATTCGGTCTTCGCGACCGAGGACGACGCCGCGCTGGGCGACCCCCTGACGGAGCTAGAACTGGAGGCGCACGGCGTGACCGAAGAGACCATGCGACAACTGCCCTCTTCCCTGATCGGCGGCCCGGTGGGCGAGCAGTGCGGCAACGCGTCCGAGGCCCTCAAGAAACTCAAGCGCGTCTATTCCTCCACCACCGGTTACGACTACATGCACATCGAGGTCCCGGGTGAGCGGGAATGGCTGCAGGAAGCGGCGGAAACGGGACGATTCAGGCCCTCGGAAGATGACGCGGGCGCACTCGCCATCCTGGACCGGCTCACCGAGGTGGAGGTCTTCGAGCAGTTCCTGCACCGGACCTTTCCCGGCAAGACCCGGTTCTCCATCGAAGGCCTGGACACCATGATCCTCATCCTGGACGGGGTGATCGGCGAGGCTGCGGAGAACAACACCTGCAACATCCTGATCGGCATGGCCCACCGTGGCCGGCTCAACGTACTGGCCCACATCCTGCACAAACCCTACGAACACATTCTGGCCGAATTCCGGGACCCGGTGCAGCGGGTCAACAAGACCGGCAACGATACGGGCTGGACCGGGGACGTGAAGTACCACAGCGGCGCCCAGCGCAGGTACCTGGACCGGCAGGGCATGGAAGTGGACCTGCATATCCACCTAGCGCCGAACCCCAGCCACCTGGAAGCGGTCAACCCGGTGCTCGAGGGCATGGCCCGCGCCGCGGGGACGATCGTCAACCTGCCGGGGGACGTCCGGCCGCTGCCCGAGCGGAACCTGCCCATCCTGATCCATGGCGACGCGGCTTTTTCGGGACAGGGCGTCGTGGCGGAGACCTTCACGCTCTACCGCGTCCCGGGTTTCAGGACGGGCGGCACGATTCACCTCATCACCAACAACCAGCTCGGGTACACCACGCCGTCGGAACAGTCCCGCAGCACGCTGTACGCCAGCGACATCGCGCGGGGCTTCGAAATCCCGATCATCCATGTGAACGCCGACGACCCGGTGGCCTGCCTGGAGGCCGCCCGCATCGCCTACGCCTACCGCGTCAAGTTCCGCAAGGACTTCCTGATCGACCTGATCGGGTACCGCCGGCACGGACACAACGAGGGAGACGACCCTTCGCTCACCCATCCCAGTCTCTACCGGCGGATCGACGCCCATCCGACGGTGAGAAAGCTGTGGGCCGACCGGCTCGTGGCGGAGGGCCGGGTCGAAGCGGGTAAGCCGGAGGATCTGGTCGCTGGCCACATGGATGCCATGCAGAAGATGCTGGATGAATTGAAGCCGGAAGAAGTGCTCGTGGAGCCCTATTACAAACCGCCCAGGTCGGGTACCGCGAAGCGCACACGCTCCTCCGTTTCCATGCGGCGTCTGAAGAACCTGAACAAGGCGCTCTGGACGTTTCCTGAGCACTTCACCCTGCACCCCAGGCTCAAGCGGGTGATCGAACGCCGCCGGCGGGCGCTGGACGACGTGGACGCCCGGAAGATCGACTGGGCCCATGCCGAGATCCTGGCCTTCGCCTCCATCATCGAGGACGGCGTACCGGTCCGCCTCACGGGCCAGGACGTGGAGCGGGGGACCTTCAGCCAGCGGCACAACGTGCTGCACGACTACGAGACCGACCGGGCCTGGACGCCACTGCGCCGGCTGCCCCAGGCAAACGCCTCTTTCGAGACGCGGAACACGCCGCTGACCGAATACGCCGCGCTGGGATTCGAGTACGGGTACAGCATCCAGGCGCCGGAGCGATTCGTGCTCTGGGAAGCCCAGTACGGCGACTTCGTGGACGGCGCCCAGATCATCATCGACGAATTCCTCGTGTCCGGCCGCGCCAAGTGGGGGCAGACCTCGTCCCTGACCATCCTGCTCCCGCACGGATTCGAAGGGCAGGGGCCGGATCACTCCAGCGGGCTGATGGAACGCTTCCTGTCCTTCGGCGCCGATTTCAACATCCGCATCGCCAACTGCACCACGGCGGCCCAGTACTTCCATCTGCTGAGACGTCAATCGCGGCTCCTGGAATCCGATCCGCTGCCCCTTGTCATCATGACGCCCAAGAGCCTGTTGCGTCATCCCGACGTGGCGTCTTCCGCCCGTGAGCTGGCCGAAGGGAAATGGATGCCGATTATCGAAGACCCGCGTGCGGAGGAACATCCCGACAAGATCCGGAGACTGGTGTTCTGCAGCGGCAAGGTGTATGTCGACCTGATGAACGACGAGCTGTGGGAAAGCGCAACCCATGCCGCGGTCGTTCGCATTGAACAGCTCTATCCGGTGGCGGAGGACCAGGTGGCCCGGATCATCGGGCGGTTTCCCCGACTGGAAGAAGTCGTCTGGCTCCAGGAAGAACCGGAGAACATGGGGGCCTGGGACTACATCCGCAAGGTCCTGGAGACGGTCCTCGATGGCCGGTGCCCGATCTACCGCGTATCCCGCCCGCCGAGCGCGGTGCCCTCGGAAGGTTCGACGGCCATACACAACCGCAACCAGCAGAACCTCGTTAAAATGGCTTTTACCATGGGGGCGTCGGGAAACATCGAGATGCATTGACAGGTCGCTGTGAACGGCGCATCTTGTTCGATTCGGGCATGCGATCGAAAATCGGGGCATGCTAGCCCGGGGCAGCCCCGCCAATCTGATCAGAACGAGTCTGCATCACGGTTGTCCTGATCGACGATGTATTGAACTGCCGCAAATCAGGTGAAGACCCGGAGAGAGTGAATGGCCATCGATATCACCGTACCACAACTAGGTGAATCCATCGTAGAGGCGACTGTCGTCCAGTGGTTCAAGCAGGAAGGCGACCCGGTTACGACCGGTGAAGCCCTCCTGGAACTGGAGACCGAGAAAGTCACCCTCGAGGTGAACGCCAACGACAGTGGCTTACTTGCCCGTATCGAACGTGCCGCGGGAGAGGACGTCCGCATCGGCGATTTGCTCGGAGTATTGGATGAAAGCGGTGAAGCGGCAGGCGCGGACGCCGCGGTTGCGTCAGGGGATGAACCCGGTTCGGCGGACGCATCCGGTTCCGCGGACGAATCCGGCACCGAGGACGCATCCGGTTCCACAGATGAAACCTCCGATTCCGGCGGGGAAGCGCCAGGTCCGTCCCAGGCGGCCTCCGACGACCGGGTAACACCCGTGGCGCGGCGCATGGCGGATGAAGCGGGGATTTCCCTGTCGGACGTGGAAGGGACCGGGATGGGCGGCCGGATCCGCAGGGAGGACGTGGAACGGGCGGTGGCGGCGCGAAGAGAACAGGACATGACCGCGCAGGCCGAACCGACGGCGCCAGCGGCCGAACCGACGGCGCCAGCGGCCGAACCGACGGCGCCCGCGGCCGAACCGACGAAGCCAGCGGCCGTACCATCCGGTGACGACCGGGAAGAAATCGTGCCCATGTCCCGGCGTCGGCGCACCATCGCCAGCCGGCTCGTGGAGGCGCAGCAGACCGCGGCGATGCTGACGACCTTCAACGAGATCGACATGAGCACGGTGATGACGATACGCCGCAGGAACCGTGAGGCTTTCGAGGAACGGCACGGCGTGCGGCTGGGATTCATGTCCTTCTTCGTCAAGGCCGTGATCGGCGCGCTCAGGGATTTCCCCGAACTCAACGGCGAGATCCGCGGGGACGCGATCGTCAGGAAGCACTACTACGACATCGGGATCGCGGTGGGCGCCGAGGACGGACTCGTGGTGCCGGTCCTGCGGGACGCGGACCGCATGTCGTTCGCCGAGATCGAAAGCAATATCAGACAGTACGCGGCGAAGGCGGGCGAGGGCAAACTGTCGCTTGAGGACCTGCGCGGCGGCACCTTTACGATCACGAACGGCGGGGTTTTCGGTTCGATGTTGAGCACGCCCATCCTGAACCCGCCGCAGGTCGGCATTCTGGGGCTGCACCGGATCGACGACCGGCCCGTAGCCGTCGACGGCGAGGTCGTGATCCGTCCCATGATGTACGTGGCAATGAGTTACGACCACCGGATCATCGACGGTCGGGAAGCCGTGCAGTTCCTTGCCAAAGTCAAGTCCCTGATCGAGGTGCCGGCGGCTTTGCTGCTCGAAGTGTGACGTTCTGTCGTAGATTTGCCTGATTCCGGGAGGGACAGATGGCCTGGTGGGTCTGGATTGTTGGCGGCGTGCTGCTCTGCCTGGCCGAGATGGCCACGCCCGGCGCCTTCTACCTGCTTTTCTTCGGCGTCGCCGCGCTCGTCGTCGGCGTGCTGGCCTGGGCGGGCCTGGTGGAAACGACCTGGGTGCAGTTTCTCCTGTTCTCGGTCGTCTCCATCGCCTCGCTCGTCCTGTTCCGCCGGATGCTTACTGAAAGACTGAATCCCGAAGAACCCGCCACGAAGATCAATACCCTGGAGGGCGAATCAGGAACGGCCCTTGAGGATATCCCGGCCAGCGGCACCGGCAAGGTGGAGGTGCGGGGCACGGGTTGGAACGCCGTGAATAAGGGAGATTCGCTGATCGAAAAGGGACAGGCCTGCCTGGTCGAACGTGTCGAAGGCGTCACACTCTGGGTACGGAGCGCGTAAACTCAACCCGGAAGGCGTCGACGGGTTTTGCAGGACCTCACCCGTTTCCAAATCGCAGGAAGGAACTACTGGAAGGAACTACCAATGGAAACCCTGATTGTAACTATCGTCGTCGCGCTCGCCGCGATCATATTCCTGAGAAACCTGATCATCGTCGTGCCGCAGCAGGAAGCCCGCGTGATCGAAAGGCTGGGCAAGTACAGCAAGACGCTGAACGCCGGTTTCTACATCTTGATGCCCTTCGTGGACCGGGTGGCCTACCGGCACACGCTGAAGGAACAGTCCATTGACATCCCGGAACAGCTCTGCATCACACGCGACAACGTCCAGGTCGGCGTGGACGGGGTACTCTACATGCAGGTGCTGGATGCGGAGCGGGCTTCCTACGGCATCGCCGATTACGACATGGCCATCACGCAGCTCGCCCAGACGACCCTGAGAAGCGAAGTGGGCAAGATCGACCTGGACAAGACCTTCGAAGAGCGGGGCGCCATCAACTTTTCCGTCGTCAGCGAACTGGACAAGGCGTCCGATCCCTGGGGCGTCAAGGTCCTGCGGTATGAAATCAGAAACATCAGCCCGCCCCGGGACGTCCTGGAGGCCATGGAGAAGCAGATGCGGGCCGAACGGGAGAAGCGTGCGGCCATCCTGAATTCGGAGGGGTTGCGCGACTCCAACATCAACCAGGCCGAGGGCGAGAAGCAGAAGGTCATCAAGGAATCCGAGGCCAAGAAGCAGCAGCAGATCAACGAGGCCGAAGGCGAAGGCCAGGCCATCCTCACCGTCGCCAACGCCACGGCCGAGGGCGTCCGGGCCATTGCCGGTGCCATCAAGTCCGATGGCGGCGACGAGGCCGTGCAGCTGCGGGTGGCCGAGCAGTACATCGAAACCTTCGGCAACCTGGCCAAATCGGGCAACAGCCTGATCATCCCCTCCAATCTAAGCGACGTCAGTTCCATCATCGCGTCGGCCATGACCGTAATCAAGCACGACCGGACCGCGGACAACGGCGACCGGGGGCGCGTCTAGCTTACGACCATGCCCAACCGACCGAAGATCGCCGCGATCACGACCATCTACCATCCCTACGCCCACACCCAGCATATCGTGGACCGCTTCCTGGAGGGGTACGGCTGGGCCGGACGGCACCACCACCCGCCGATGGACCTGGTCTCCCTGTACGTGGACCAGGTGCGCGAGAACGATCTCAGCAGGGACCGGGCCGCCCGGTTTCCCCAGATGAAGATCTACCCCACGGTCGCCGAAGCCCTCACCCTGGGCGGGGATTCGCTGCAGGTGGACGGCGTCCTCCTCGTGGGCGAGCACGGCGAGTATCCGACCAACGAGAAGGGGCAGCGACTCTATCCGCGCTACGAGCTGTTCCGCGATATCGTGGAGGTCTACGAGGCCAGCGGCCGTTCCGCGCCGATCTTCAATGACAAGCACCTGTCGTGGAACTGGGACTGGGCCCGGGAGATGTACGATACCTCGCGGCGGTTGGGGTTCGCTTTCATGGCGGGGTCCAGCCTGCCGGTCACCTGGCGGACGCCCTCGGTCGACATGCCGCTGCACGCCGAGGTGGAGGAGGCCGTGTGCGTGTGCTACGGCGGGGTCGACAGCTACGACTTCCACGGCCTGGAGACGCTGCAGTGCATGGTCGAACGGCGCAACGGCGGCGAGGCGGGCGTGGCCTGGCTCCACGCCCGGCGCGGTGAGGCCTTCTGGGAAGCCTTCCACGACGGCGTGTGGTCCCGCGAACTCTTCGAAGCGGCGCTCTGCCGCAGCCATACGCTGAAGCCGTCCCGCGACGGATTCAATAACATATTCCCGACCATCAACGAGATGAAGCGGATGGTGGAAGATCCGGTGGCCTATACCTACGAGCACCGCGACGGGCTCAGGTGCACCATGATCCTCTTCAACGGGCTGGTGGAGGACTTCAATTTCGCGGCGCGCCTCACGGGGCGAAGCGAACCGCTGTCGACGCAGATGTACCTGCCCATGCCGCCCGCGCGCACCTCGCTGGCCAACTTCTTCTCGCCGCAGGTCAACAACGTGGAGCAGATGTTCCTCACCGGCGAGGCCGCCTATCCCGTGGAACGGACCCTGTTGACGACGGGCCTCACCGCGGCGGGGGTGGACAGCCTGCACGAGGGACAGGTGCGCCTCGAGACGCCTCATCTCGACGTCGCCTACCCGGCGCCCGAGCACTCCACGTTCTGGAGATATTGACATCATGGCCAAACGGCTCGCCGTCATCAGTTCCATCTACACCTATCTCTCCCACGCGCAGCATTTCGCGGACCGGTTCCTGGTGGGCTACCCGCGGTCCGGCCGCTGGCACCGGCCGAACGTGGAGGTGGTGTCGCTCTATGTCGACCAGCGGCCCGAAGGCGACCAGAGTACCGACCGCGCCCGCGAGTTCGGCTTCGGGGTCTACCCCACCATCGCCGAAGCGCTGCGGTGCGGCGGGGATGCCCTTGCGGTGGACGGTATCCTGATCATCTGCGAGCATGGCGATTATCCGAACAACGAAAAAGGACAGAAACGCTACCCGCGCTACGAGATGTTCAAGGCCTGCGTCGAGGTGTTCGAGCAGGACGGCCGCTCGGTACCGGTCTACAACGACAAGAACCTTTCCTACAGCTTCGACAAGGGGCTGGAGATGGTGGCCGATTCGAAGCGGCTCGGTTTCCCGGTGCTTGCGGGTTCGAGCCTGCCGGTCACCTGGCGGCTGCCCGACCTGGAACTCCCGCTGGACTGCGACATCGAGGAAGCGTTGATGGTGGGCGTCGGCGGATCGGACGCCATGGACTACCACGCCCTCGAAGCCATGCAGTGCATGATCGAGCGGCGCAGAGGCGGAGAGACAGGGGTCAAAGCGGTACAGATGATCATGGGCGACGCCGTGTGGGAGGCTGGCGATCAGGGACGCTATTCGAAGGAACTGCTGGAATCGGCGCTGTCCCGTTGCGACAGTCCGAAGGGGCTGCCCGAGAAGGACGGCCGTACCCAGGACCTGTTGGGTACGGGCGAGCTACGCCGTCTCGCCACGGAGCCGGCCGCCTATTTCATCGAACACATGGATGGACTGAAGACCACGCTGCTCATGCTCAACGGCGCCATCGGCGACTACTGCTTCGCCGCCCGCCTGAAGGACGATCCCGATCCAAAGTCGACCCAGTTCTTCCTACCGCCCACGCCACCGGTCACCTATTCCGCGTGCCTGGTGTCGAGGATCGACGAGATGTTCGAGACCGGGGTTTCCCCGATCCCGGTGGAACGGACGCTCACCGTCTGCGGCATCCTCGATCATTGCCTCACGTCGAAGCAGCGGGGCGGTATCCGCCTGGAGACGCCCGATCACCGCGTGCAGTACCGGGCGCCGGTCCGGCCGCAGCACTGCGGTCCCTGCCAGGACGGTTATTCCTCCTGAACAAGCAGTACGAATTTTGGATTAGATGAACGAGCCTTTCCGGCTCGCGGTGGGCTCCGCTCAGCAGAACCAGGCCTCGGTCAGCCTGGGGACGCGCCGCCGTTTGAGCGGGATGTCATGAAAAGGCTGCTCCGAAGGCGCCTCGACGCCTGCCATGTCCGCCACCAGGCACCGGATCCGGTGGAACACCCGCCGGTTGTCCCTTTCCTCTCCCGACGCGTCGGCTTCCTCCACGAGACAGGAAACCCGCTGATGCAGGCGGTCCATGCGTGCATCGGCATGGCGCCACGTGAAGGTGAACCCGGCTTCATCCAGTTCGCCGATCCATGACCGGGTATCCGGTTCAGCCAGCAGGGCCGACCCCGGCGGTACGAGCAGGCGGATCGTGTACTGCACCGGGTCGATGTGGTCGACCAGGTCGTGGACTTCGACGAAATCCAGCAGATACAGGTAGTCGTCCAGGGTCGTCCATGGCGTGAAGGCCACCAGCGAGGGCCGCATGGGCAGGTCCGCGTCGCGCACGACGGCGAGGGCCCGGACGACGTCGTCGCGGGTGTGTCCTTTTCTGAGGCGCTCCAGCACCAGGTCGCTGACCGATTCCACGGCCGATACGACGAATACGCCGCCAAGGTCTCGGGCTTCCGGAAAAAAGGACGGGTGCCGGAGGATGTGTTCGATCTTGGTGGTAAAATCGAAGGAGAGGTCGGGGTGGGCGTCGCGCATCCTGCGCAAGATACGCAGGACGTGGGTGGGACCGTTCAGGAAGTCCGGGTCCCCGAAGGTGATGTGCCGGGCTCCCATGCGCACCTGCTGGTCCACGTCGGCGAGCACCACGTCGGCGGGCACGGCGAAGAACCGGCCGTTGTATACCGGCGTGATCGGACAGTGCAGGCAGGTATGCAGGCAGCCGCGCGTAGTCTCGGTGTAGCCGGCCGGAAGCAATTCGGTGCCGTTGTCCAGCTGGGCGTACCGTTTCAGTCCGGGCAGCGTATCGCGGTCCGGGACCAACCAGGCCTGGCGGGAGAGATATGGGGCGGCGGGCACACTGCCGGCCGATGCGCCGACAGCCGCACCGCCGGCCGACTCGGCGCCCCCGCCGGCCGATGCAGCTTCCCCGCCGACAGCCGCGTCGCCGGCCGATTCGGAATTACTGGCCGGTGCGGGACTTTCGACCGCGCACAACCTGCCGACCAGGTCGCAGAGCGGCTGTTCGAACTCGCCGCCGATCACCGAGTCGGCCCCGTGGGACAGGAGATACTCGGCGTTCAGGGCGGCGTAGAGTCCGTAGAAGCACAGATGCGCGCCGGGGTTGAGGTTCCGGATGCGGCGCGACAGGTCCATCCCCACCCGCATGGCCGTGTGCATGGGCACCGAGATCCCGATGAAACCGGCCCGGCGGACGATATCCTCTGGGACCGGTTCGATCGCGGCGTCGACGACAGAGACTTTGTATCCTTCGGACTTCAGGCGGGCGGCGGGAGAAGCCAGGCTGAAGGGCTGATGGCCCAGTTCATAGCAGGAGATGAGCAGGATATCATCGTCACGCTTCATGATGAAACCACGGGGCGGCGACTTCGGTGGTGGCGACGGCGGTGGTAACGGCGGCGGCCGGGTTATTTCGTCTGAGGGGGACGGTATCCCGGCGGCATTTCGGCGCCTTCGCCAAAGAAGAACTCTTCCAGGTGCCGGTCATAGACTTCCTGGCCCTCGGTCGTGGCGAGATTCAGGCGGTATTCGTTGATCACCATGACCGAATAGTTGATCCACATCTCCCAGGCCTGTTTGGATATGTTATCGTAGATGCGCTGGCCGAGTTCGTTGGGGAAGGGGACGAATTCGAGACCTTCGAGTTCCTCTTTGAGCTTGGCGCAGTGGACCATGCGGGCCATGCCGGGCCTCCTCGTAACGTGCGTGGTATTCGCTGATCATATGGCCTGATTGTACAGCGTGCGTTTCAACACAGGCTATATACCGGTCCGTCCTTCATTTGTCAAGTTGACCGTGGCCGTATTCCCAGTGCCGAAGCGAATACCGCTTCAGTCTTCGATGTACCGCGACAGCACCGCGTCCATGGCGGCGTTGCCGCTGGGATAGCGTCCTTCCGGTATGGCGAGACCGTGGTCGAGCAGCAAGCCGAGCGCGACGGGGTATCCGCCTTTTTCCCCGTTCCACTGGCAGTGCATCACGGCGTGGATCGGGTCCTGGAAATACCCGCCTATGGGCTCGGTGGAGACACCCCGCCGGAGGAGGAATTCGACCATTTCGGGATTTGCCTTGCACAGGGCCCAGTAGAGGGGCGTGGCCTCCATCCAGCCCCGGGCGTCCACGGGCCAGCCCAGGTCCGCCATGAGACGGACCGCGGCCCAGTTGTCTACCTGGGCCACGTGGCTGATCAGGGACCGGTCGTCGTCCGTCAAGTCGGCCAGATGACGGTCTTTCAACTGTTCCACGACTTCGAGGTCCGTATTGGCGCACGCGACTACGAAGCGGTCGTATTCGGACATGGGGGACGGCACGGCGCCATGCTTCCTGAGGAGCGCAGCGATCTCTCCGCGGCCCAGCCGCAGGGCGAAATCCAGGGGCGTACGGCCGACGATCCCGAGCGCCGTGCTCTTCCCGGTCGAGGTGGCGGCGTTGGGGTCCGCACCGGCCTCCAGGAGCGCGCCGATCACTATGGCCGAGTTGTTTCGCTTTACGGCCCAATGCAGGGACGTCTCCCCGTCGGCGGGGTGGAGGGCGTTGGGATCGGCGCCCTGGTCGAGAAACCACCGGATGCCCTCGGTCCAGTTCATGTCCATGACATGCTTGATGCAGTAGGAAACGGCTTCCGCGTCCAGCCCGTTCACCGCGACCGTATCCAGCAGTTCCAGGTTGAACTTCTCGCAGGCGTGGTACAGGGATTCGTTGTCGTTGGGGTTGGCGCCCGCGTCCACCAGCACCCGGGCCGCCGGCACGCAGTTGTTCTCCACGCATCCGTAGATGGCCGACTCCTTCCAGTCGTCATCGTTCACCCAGTAGCTGTCCGGGTCGGCGCCGTTCCGCAGGAGCAGTTCCAGGATACGGACCATGGCGTCGGCACGCTTGGAAAGAAAACAGGACCACGTTGCGTGGAGGATCGGGGTCCAGTTCTTCGGGCCGCCCTTCGTCACGGCCGCGGCGGGATCGGCCGCTAGGATGTTCGTGACGGCATCTACGTCCCCGGCGGCGCAGGCGGCGTGGATATCCCCCCGGGTGAGTTCCGGCGCCGATTCGAGCACGGCCTCGGCGCGTTTCCGATCGCCCCAAACCCAGGCCGATGACAGGAACATTGCCCGTTTCTCGTCCTGGTCCCTGGCGGCGATTTCGAGGTGGATCTTCAGGTGGGGCCAGGATTTGAACCCATGTTCCCGGGCGATGGCGTGATAAGCGTCCGACAGCACGAGGCGGTCACGCCGCGCGCCGGCGGCCGACCGGATTCTGTCGACGGCGTCTGCTTCGCCGCTGCGCGCGGACTTCAGCAGCGTTTTCGCCTGCAACCTGAGATGGCGTAAGTCGGTAGGGGATGGCAGGGACGGCATGGAACCTCCTTCAGGCGATTACGAGACCGCCAGAGCACCCGTATGTCCGCCGGACGGGCAGGAAGAAGGCTGCCACAACAGAAGGGTACCGATGCAGGTGAACTTGTGTTCTTTCCGCGGACAGGCGGCGCCCTGCACACGCCGGTCATGTTATGGTACAGGCGCTTCGCGGGTGCGTCAAGAGAAAGCGTCCGGCTTGACGCCGAAGACCTTCTCCCGTATCAGCCGGTTCCGGAATATCTGCCATCACCTGGACGGGTACCGGGACAGTAAGCTGACCCGACTGGCCCACGAATGCGGGTATTTCGACCAGGCCCATTTCATCCGGGAATTCTGTGCCTTTACCGGGTTTACCCCGAAGGCGTACTTCGCAAAAAACAACGTGGAATTCGCGGAACTTTAGCCCTTTGTCGCTTTTTTACCATTTCAACCCGTCGCCTGTTGTATCTTTATAACGACAGTTATACAACGTCGGTGAATCCGCCATCCGTACAGTGGGTGGCCCGGCGAACCCGTCACCCGCTGCGGTGGCTTACCGTAAGGAGACCTATCGTGAAGCTGGTACCCTATCTGGCATTCAACGGCCAATGCGAAGAGGCACTCGAGTTTTACCGGGACTGTCTCGGCGGTTCAGTGGTGAACTTGAGTCACTACAGCAAAGACCAGGACATCGGCATGGAAATCCCGGACCACATGGAGGGACAGGCCATGCACATGTCCATCCGGTTCGGCGATAACGTGATCATGGGTTCCGACCATATTGAAACGGTCCCTTCGGACACCAACATCTCGTTGTCGATCGACTTCGCGAGCGTGGATGAACTGGAACAGGCGTTCAACGCCATGTCCGCCGGCGGCGAGGTGACCATGCCGCTGCAGGATACCTTCTGGGGCGCACGTTTCGGAACGATCACGGACAAATTCGGCACAAACTGGATGTTCAACTGTCACCTGAACACACCGGAGCAGCCATCATGAAGCGCGTACCACTGGGATTGATCGCCGGTGCGGTGCTCGGCTTGCTGGATGGGCTGTCCGCATTCCTGATTCCCGAGGCCCAGGGCATGATGACCGAGATCATCGTGTGGGGAACGGCGAAGGGCCTGGTAACGGGTCTGCTGGTCGGCGTGATCGCGAGCAGAATCGCGGGGGTCGGCAAGAACGTGCTGGCCGGCGGCGCGGTGGGAGCGGTCCTTTCCCTGCTCGCGGCGGTTTCCACGGGATCCTACGTCGAGATCGTGCCCCCGGGGATCGTCGTCGGGTTGCTGGCGGGCCTGATTGTTTCCAAATGGGGAAAGTGATTCCAAGAAACGGTTGAGGATGCACGAAGACAGCGCGTCGATCAATCCCCCACGGGGCGTGCCGATTCAGAACACGGGGTGGACCGATTCAGGACACCGGGCGTGCCGATTCAGGACTCAGGGGCGGCCCTTCGACCCGTCTGAGACGTCTGATTCCACGGCCCCATACCCGCGCAGCTGTTCGGCCAGATCGTCCCTTCGGCTCAAACCGGCAAGACGCTCCAGCCTGTCGAGCGGTGTCAGGCCCTCATGGTTTCTGGCATTGACGTCGGCTCCGTGCGTTACGAGCAGCCGGAGTATCTCCTCAGTATCCTCCATCCGGTTATCCACGTCGAGACAGTGCAGCGGCGTGTTCCCCGCGTTGTCCCGTTCGCGGACGCAGGCGGGGTCGTTTTCCAGCAGATCCCGCACGCGGACCAGCAGATCCGATTTTACCGCCCGGTGTATCCCGGCAAACGGTGCCAGATAGTCGATCACGTGGTCCTGCTGGTAGTGGCTGGCATGACCGAGCGCGTCGATTCCGTGTCCTGCGTCCAGTCGAGACGGATCGGCACCCAGTTCGACCAGCAGCTTGATCATGTCCAGGTGGCCGTAGCGGGCCGCTTCGTGCATGCCGCAGGCGTTCACGTCGAAACCCAGTTCGGCCATCAACCGGACCGCGTCCCGGTTGTCCGATCCGACGGCGTTCTCCATGAGCACGTTGCCGCGTTCTCCTAGTTTTTCAATCAGTAATGAGTCGCGGGTGAGCAGCGAGCGGGCACGGTCGCGGTCTCCAAGGATGCACGCGAACCGGTCCAGGTCGTCCAGCGGGAATGTACTCGCGCCACGGGCAGCCAGGTACTCGGCGATGTCCCCATTCCCGTGATAGACGGCTTCGCCGTAAGGGGAGCGCGCATCAGGCCGGTTGGACGGCCGGTTTACGTCTGCCCCGTTCTCGGCCAGCAGGCGGACCCGTTCCGGATAGTTCCACCGGGCGGCCCACTGAAGCTGATAGGCCAGCATGTCAGCCGGACTGCTCAACCAACCCCGTGCTTGCTCGCCCAGCAACCCGTGCCAGGGCCGGTTCCCATCCTTGCCCAGCCCGCGGGCGAACAGGAACCTCAGGTGTTCGTCGTCACGGCTGAACATCCGGTTGTAGAGTGTCTGCGCGTCGTTCGGGTCGGCGCCGGCCTCGATCAGGATCTCCGCCAGGTCGTAGCAGGCTGGATGCGGGGGGCTGCGTACCGGACCGTTTTCCCCCTCGCCGAAAACACCGGTCAGGACGGTGTAAGGGCACGGGAAGCCGGCCCAGAGATAACCGGCGTTCGGGTTGGCGTCATGGGCAAGCAGCTGCCGGACTACTTCGATGGCCGCCGAATCCGATGTCCCGGGGTCCAGACGGGAAAACGCCGCGTAAAGCAGCGGTTCCCAGTCATGGGGACCGCCCGGAGTCTTCGCGCGTTCGGGGTTTGCTTTCAGAAATGCGGACACGGCGGAAACATCACCGGCCGCGGCGGCGGTGTAAATACTCATCCGGGAAAGTTCCGGATGGGCATCCAGCATGCTCCGGGCCCTTGCCCACCTCGACGGGTGATCCTGGGCACCCTGCGTCAGACAGGCGAGACGAAGGAAATCGTCGGCGTATCCGGCGCAGTCACACGGCTTCGAAGGCGTGGGTTCCACGTTAGGATTGCGTGTGTGGTCTTCTACCGTGCGGAAGTATCGTTCGACGCGGCTCCAGTCCGGGAATCCGTAGCTTCGGGCCACGACGTCGCGGGCGCCTTGCAGGGTGAAGGTGGACGGATCCGGTGCGGGATGGTCCGGTGCCGCCTTGCCCGGCATCGTTTTAGCACCGGCCCGGTGTGCCTCGAACAGCTCGCGGGCTTCACCTGCGATATCGTTCAGGGCGACCGGGTACGGCCAAGGACTGGTAGGGAGTGGATCCAAATGCGTCATACTGTGCGGCATCCTGGATGTTCTCGGGTTCGGTTCAGCCGCCCTCGGCCCGGGCGTTCGGTTCAGCCGCCCGCCGCAGTGACGCGTTGCAGCGCGTCCTGGTTGACGAGGTCGGGATAGGCGAATCTCCGGGCGTATTCGGCCGCCGTCACATCCCTCCACGTGTATTCCCCGCCCTCCGGCGTCGGTTTGCGAAGGGATGCGCGTACCGCCGGGTCGGCGCCGTGTTCGAGGAGCAGGTCGGCCATGTCCGTGAAGTTGCGGGGCACATGCAGAGAAGCCATGGCATGGAATAGCGGCGTCCAGCCCCCGTACCCCTCGTGGTCGGTGCCGGCAGGTGCATTCACGTCGGCGCCTTGTTCAAGCAGCCACCCGGCCATTTCCACGTCGCAGAACTCGACCGCCATGTGCAACAGCGTTACGCCGCCGGTCAGGGGGGTCGCGCAGGCGTACGGCGCGGGATGCCTGATCCCGTAGTCCGATGGAAAGATTTCCTCCGCGCTGAACGACCTCCCGAGCAACTGAGGATTGCCTTCCAGGTTCCGCGCGAGGCGGTCCCTGTCCATAAGATGCAACGCCATGGGCGGTGTGTCCGGCAACGTGATCCCCTTCTGCTTCAGGACGCGCAGACAAGCAGCCTTGTCCCGGGGTCGCCGTTCATTCGTCGCCAGGATCATCCCGGCGTTTTCCGGCAGGAGCGTACCGCCCGCCGAAGCCAGGCGGTCCAGCATCACCGGAGCCAACGTCATGCAGGGATAGTCGATCACCCGGTACGGAACACCGGAGGGCGAGGTCGTCGACACATCGGGGTCCGCGCCGCGGTCAAGCAGCAAGTCGACGGCGGGGAGATTCCGATCGAAGCAGGCGGCCGCCCGCAAGGCCTTTTCTTCTCCTTCGTGTACCTCCGCTCCGGCATCGATCAGGGTCTTCATGACCCCGGTTTTACCGAAAAAGGCAGCGTAGGCCAAGGGCCGGTAACCGTTGTGCCGGCGCCGCTTGATCCAGTGCCCTTCCCGGTGTATCAGGCCGGGATCGTCCCGCAGCAACCGCCTCACCCCATCTGTTTCGTCCGCCTGGATCGCCCGTTCGAGCTCCCCCATGACGCCGATCGACCCGACGTAGGCCACCAGTTTTGGCCAATCAGGAAACCCGTACCGTGCGGCTACTCGCTGCCGCGCATCGGGCAGCGAAGCGCAGGAGCCGTCCTCGACGAGGCTTTCCGCTTCTGCTTTCAGGTATTCCAGGTCGGGGTGATCGGGAAGTTGTATTATGGCGGCATCGGCCATGTTTTCTCACCATCCACACGATCGTGCTTTCATTCCGGCTTCCTATTCATACGCTGACGCCCCAGATTCGGTCGATCGACGAAACCGGAAGAAACGCGTTGGAAGTGCTCGGAGCACCAGTGCGAACCCGCGGCGAACTGAAGGCGCTGATCGAACGGTATCGGGATGAGGTCGCCTGCGTTGGGCGTGCGCTGGCGGAGCGTTATGACTTCTGCTATCCCGACGTCGCGGAAGAGACAGTCCGGGCCGACTGGAACGCGTTTCTTTCCACGGATAGATGACCCGGTCGCGTTGCATCCTCATCTTCATTTCTCCCACTCCCGAATCAATTCAGAAATTCCATCTTCTTCATTCTCCGAGGCAATCGCCAGCGGGCGGGTCCAGGGCCAGTCGGCCAGGCCGGTGTCGGCGCCATGTTCCATTAGCAGGCGGACCATGCCCGTCTGACCGTGCTCGACCGCTACGGCCAGGGGTGTGCGGCCTTCCTTTTCATCCAGCACGTTTACCGACGCGCCCTGCTCGATCAGGGATCGGGCGGTGGATGCCCAGCCGTGCCGAGCACAGACGTGAAGGTAGGTTTGGCCCTCGAAGGTGCGGCGGTTCGGATCCAGGCCCGCCGCGACGAGCTTGCGGGTAATCGCGGCGTTGTCGCCCCAGCCCGGCAGGTATTGAAGGTCTTCCAGGCGTCCGGGTGCATCGGGATCGTCGTCCAGCAGGCCATCGATCAACTGGTCGTCTTCCGAACTGATCACTTCGGCGGCCACGTAAGGATCCCGGACCCGCTTCGACTTGTCGTCCACCAGGTTCCGAAGCGCTTCGTGGTCCAGGCTCCAGGACGGAGGGTACACCGCTCCGTGACGTACGAGCAGGTTTCGGATTTCCTGATCGTCCGTGCCCGCGGCGCAACCGCAGGAATCCAGTTCCACGTTGGGATTGGCGCCGCATTCGAGCAAGAGGCGAACCAGGTGCTCGTGCTTGTGCCACACGGCCACGAAGAGCGCTTCGTCTACCGCGTGTCCGTCGGTGCCTGCTTCGAGCAGCAGGCGCACGATGCCTTCGTGTCCTGCGCGCACCGCATAGGAAAGGGGAGACCTCAGGGCGGTATCGCGATGCCTTTCGGCGGGATGCGCCTCGAGGATCGACTTGACCCGGTCGAAGTCGCCCAGGTGGCAGGCCGCGGTGATGGCGTAATGGGCCCCGTTCTTTAACAGGAACTCCGTGAGGCCGAGTTTCGGATCGGGCGGTTCGAGTCCGAAACCGACATCGAAGGAAAGGGTCAGCGGGGTCTTGCCGTCCGCCCGCCGGGCATCGACGGGCAGGCCGCGATCCAGAAACAGCTCGATCAGGTCTATCCGGCCGTTCAGTACGCCCAGGTGAAGCCCGTTGTTGCCGTCTTCGTCCGCTCGGACAGCTAATTCGGGCCGGTCGCGCAACACCGATGCAACGCGTTCGAATGCAACGCGATCGGAGCCGCCTGTCTTTATGAGATCGGCGATCTCTCCGAACGCGGGATCGTAGCCGAACCGGGCGTTCATCGCGTGCTCGAGGACTTCCGCCACATCGTCGAAACCGCGTTCCCGGGCGCCTTCGAGGAGGCTCGCCCAGGTCGAATTGAATATGTTGAGTCCGGGATCGGCACCCTGGTCGAGCAGCAGTTGCACGGCATCGGCGTGGCCGTGGCGCGCGGCCATGTGTATCGGTTGGGCGTACCAGTGCAGGGCGTTCACCAGGCGCGGATCTTCGTCGAGTAACGCCGAAATGGCTGGCAGATCACCGGCAGCGCCGGCTTTGAAAAGGGACCAGGCGGCTTCGCCGTCGATCCAGTCGGTCTCGTCGCCCCAGCGGTCGTCGTAGTACGGCCGGCCGTATTCGGGCCCTAGGCCCGGACAGATCATGAACCCGGTCCGGCAGGCGTCCACGTGCACGGGTCCCCGGAACTTCCCGGGAAACGCCATGCGCGCGGCGCGGTCGGGGTACTTTCCTTTAATTTCCACAGCGATGCTCCGATCCGTAGCCCGATCGCCGCCAGCTGGCCGATCCTCGTTTTCAACCGGTGTGGGCGCCGAGTTCAACGAGCGCGTGGAACGCCGTCCGGCCCTTCGCGGAAGCGGCACAGTCCATGGGCGTGCTGCCCCCGTGGTCCTGCGCGTCCGGGTCGGCGCCGGCTTCGATCAGAGCGCGGATCGTCTCAGATCCCGTCCCTCTCGCGCAGACGAGGTGCAGCGCGGTACGGCCTTCGCCGTCCTGGAGGTTGGGATCGGCCCCGAGATCCAGGAGCAGACGGACCCGCTTGCCGTGGCCGTGATTGGCGTCATGGTGCAGGAGGGTGCGACCACCCACCTGCTCGTTGATGTCCCATCCATGGCCGACCAGCAGCTTGAGTCCCTCCGCCATCGTTGCGCTCGGCGTATGCTTGAGCCCGCCCCGATTCGGTTCCGCGCCGCTTTCCAGCAGGAATCGCGCGCCTTCCAGGGTGCCGAATCGCAGTTGCATCATAAGCGGGGTATCCCCGGCGCACCCCACGGTAGTCAGGGCGTTCACGTCGGCCCCGTTGTCCAGCAGCAGTCTACCGACGGGGACGGACCGCCAGTGATGTACCGCACGGGCGATCCCCCGGCCTCCGGTGAATTCGGCATGTACGAGATCGGGATCGTCCGTCAGCCTGGACCGGACCGCTTCGATCCGATCCGCCATCACGGCATCCCTGAAGGCGCGCACACGGCCGGGAATCAGCAGGTCCGCGATCGCCCGATGGGTCGATTTATAGCAGTGGCCGCAGTTCCGGCGGACGCATTCCCGTAGGAGAGGGTGGGCCGCGATCCCGTCGTAGCCGGCGAGCCGGGGCCGCCTCTCGATAAAGGCGCACGCGGCTTCCAGATCCCCGCGTGCAAACGTCGACAGGAAGGCTTCGTCAGATCCGGATTCCATACCGGTTGGGCCCTCAGGGTACGACTTGCCTCAATCCCTGGCCGCCAGTCGCCCGCCCATCCATGCCATGGGCAGATACGCAATGATCAGGTCCACCGTGATGAACCAGCCCGGCGCGGGCAGCATCATGGCATTCGCGATCCCACCGAGCAGGAAAAGTGATCCGATAAGCATTGATAACTTCAACCTGTGCCCCGACGCAATCTTCACGGCCAGGAACGCAGCTGCCAGGGTGCCGGCCGCGTGGGCGAGAAAGGGAAAGACGAAATGCCTGAACTCGAACAGGTGCATGGACGACGCCAGGGATTCCATATCCGTCACGTCGACGCCGGGCGGCGGCGGAATGACCATGGGACCCAGCAGGACCAGGCCCATGTTCACGGCGCTGCCGGCCGCCATGCCCAGAACCACCGCCAGGACGATTCTGATCGTTTTAGCCATGGTGTGCCCTCGTAGTCTGGTGGGGAGGATGTATCCGTATATACATCCGTACTAGAAATCGCTTGGTTTTTCCGCGGTTTGCGGCCCGACGGAGTCCCACCGGAACGCGGTCGAAACCTCGCCGGAACCTGGCAGGAACCATACCCGCTTCACAATATCCGGTGCCTGCAGAACTTAGCCCCGACATGGTCCGCTGGCAAAGCAAATCAACGCCGGATATTGAACTTGTCCGGTATATGTGTCGGAAGTACGTTGGTCTTCGTCGTCCGAATCCAGTCGGACCGCAGCGTGTCGTCAACTTAAGACAGATGAAGCTTTCAGGAGAGCAGACATGGGTGTTTACGAGGAACTGGGCGTCCGTCCGTTCATCAACGCCGCGGACAACTACACGCGCTTCGGCGGGTCGATCATGTGGCCCTGCGCGGTGGAAGCCATGGTCCAAGCGTCCCGCCGGTACGTCAACCTGTACGAGATGCAGACCCGGGTCGGCGAGGCCATCGCCGAAATGACGGGGAACGAGGCCGCCTATGTCAGCTGCGGCGCCGCGGGCGGGATCGCGCTGGCGGTGGCCGCCTGCATGGCCGGCACGGATCCGGACAAAATCGAGCAACTGCCCGATACGACGGGCATGAAGAACGAGGTCATCGTGCACCGGTGCGCGCGGTTCTACGAGGATATCTCCATCCAGGCTCCGGGCGCGAAGATCGTGGAAATGGGCGACGAGCGCGGCGCCACGGAAGCGCAACTCGCCGCCTGCATCAACGAACGCACGGCCGCCGTGCTGACGCTTTCGCCCTGGGGCCGCATGCTGCCCATCGACCGGATCGTCGACATCGCCCACGGCCACGGCGTACCGGTGCTCGTGGACGCGGCGTTCAGTATCCCGCCCAAGGCCAATTTCCGGTACTTCACCCGCGAGTTGGGTGTCGATGCCATCATCGCCAGCGGCGGCAAGGCGATCCGAGGTCCCCAGACCACAGGACTCGTCATCGGGAAGAAGTCCATCGTGGAAGCGTGCGCCGCCCACGGCAATCCAAACCGGGCCATCGGCCGTACCATGAAGGTCGGCAAGGAAGAACTGGCCGGCATCTACGCGGCGGTAAAATACATCATGGAAAGGGACGAGGACGCGGTCCGCAGGGAAGTCAACAGGATGGGGCTGGATATCCGCAAGGGGTTGTCCCCGTCACCCCTTGTGAAGTCGGTCAAGCGCAGCGGCGACGTGGTCTCGATTGAAGTCGACCTCGCGCGGCGAGGCTGGTCGGACCAGGCGTTCGAAAAGCTGTTACTCGACGGTGAGCCTTCGATCGTGACCTGGTGCAGAGAGGGCAGCTTTCGGGTGAAACTGGGTACGTTGCAGCCGGGCGAAGTGGACCGGGTGATCGGGCGGCTACGGGAACTGCTATGCGAATGAGGGAACTTTTATGCGACTGAGCGAGAAGGGTCGGCATGTCGTCTGAACCTTCCTTCTATCCGCCGGTTACTTCCCTCTCCCTCGTCGAGGGGACGTATCTGTCCCGACCCAACCGGTTCAGCGTAATGTGCCTGGTCGATGGCATGGAGCAGTATGTCTTCATGCCGAACCCCGGCAGAATGAGAGAACTGCTCATCCCGGGGGTGAAGCTGGTCCTGGCCGATCACGGCCGGCCGGCAGACCGCAGGACGCGGTATACGGTGATGGCCGTGCGCTACCGGGAGCGCATCGTGTTCCTCCACACCCATCTGAATAACCTCGTAGCGCGCAACCTGGTCGAAGACAAGGCGATCCCTGGATTGGGGAACTTCGCGGTCGCGGGAACGGAAGTTGCCGTTGGCGTCCATCGGTTCGACCTCCTTCTGCGGGACGACGCGGGTGACCTGTACCTGGAAGTGAAATCCTGTACCCTGTCTGCCAACGAAATCGCCATGTTTCCCGACGCGGTCACGGAACGGGGGCGCAGGCATCTGCTGGCGCTGGCACGGATGCACGCGGAGGGTAAGCGGGGCGCCCTGCTGTTCCTGATTCACCACGGTGATGTCAGGGCTTTTCTGCCTGATTATCATACGGATTTCGCATTCGCCCGGGCGTTCCGCGAAGTGGAGGACCGGCTGCCGGTCCTTGCGGTCGCGCTGGAATGGACGCCGGACCTGCGCTACCGTGTCTCGAATCCGCAGGTAATCATCCCGTGGGACACCATACGCAAAGAGTGCGCGGACCGAGGCCACCTGGTCCGCGTAGAGCGCGACGGGACGGAATACAGCGACGGAACGGGATACAGCGACGGAACGGGATACAGTGCCGGAACGGGATACTGGGTTTCGCTGACGCGCTATTCGGGCGAACTGTCGCGGAAAGCGGGGACAAGTGCGGGCCGCACGGGCCGCGCGGGCGCAGTATTCCCCATCCGGTCCTCCTTCGACGATTCGGAAGGTATGGCGGGCGTACTGTCAGGACTCTATGGAAACGCGTCAGAAGGCGCCGAGGGCTGGACGTTCAGGTGCGCGGGCGACCCGGTACCGACGCCCGGGTTTCAGGAGGCGCTCCTGGATTTCCGCATGCCGCGCAGGCTGCGGTCGGGTTCGCACTGAAGCGACTTTCATCAAAGTAGCGCCTTTCATCGAAGCTGCAGCTTACCTGAGCAACTGAAGCACGTCCGGTGTCCGTTGGTTACGGACCGCGTAGTCCAGCGGCGTTTCTCCCCGGGAAGAACACATTGACCGGTCCGCGCCATGGGCCAGGAGCATTTCGATGATTTCCCGGTCGGCTCCCGCAGCGGCGAAATGCAGGGCAGTTTCACCGTATACGTGTCCGGGGTCGGTCGTCGGCGCGTCATCGTGACAGGCCTGATCGACGTTGGCGCCGTGCTCGAGGAAAAAACGCACGACGTCCGGGAGGTTGTGCTGGACCGCCACGTGCAGTCCCGTGACGCCGTTCATGGGCTGGGAGAGATTGATGTCGGCGCCCGCTTCCAGGTAGAGGCGCAGGTACCGCAGTTGGCCACGGTAAGCGGAAAAAGTCATGAGGATGCCCTCGTCGAACCCGGCGAAATTCACATCGGTGCCGGTGGAGAACAGGTACCGCATGATCTCGAAATGCGCATCGGTTTCCTGTTGTGGCGGAATGTGAGCGGGCGTAATGCAGGCCGGATCGGCGCCCAGCTCGACCGCCCTGTACACACCTGCCAGGTCGCCGTCCTCCACGGTACCGATCAACGTCTTGTTCAGGTCTGCCTTGCCGGACATGGTAGTCTTCCTCCCGTCGGCGGCCCTCGGGGACAAGCGCCCGGAAGCCGCAGGTCAACAAAGCCCTTGTACGCCACCCGTACGTATAGTTTAATAGGGTGTATATAAACCGGTCAACGCATTCACTCGCACGACTATTTTTCCTACCGTGAATCGCCCACGCACCATCCTTCACGCGGATATGGATGCCTTCTTCGCGGCCGTCGAGCAGCGGGACCGTCCCGAGTTGCGCGGCAAACCGGTCATCGTCGGCGGCGATGGCCCGCGGTCCGTCGTGTCGACCTGTTCCTACGAGGCGCGCAAATACGGCGTCCATTCCGCCATGCCGGGCACGACGGCCAGGAAGCTGTGTCCCCAGGGGATCTTCCTGCCCGTCAGATCGGAGGCCTACGGAGCGGTTTCACGGCAGGTACAGGATATATTCCACCGGTATACGCCCCTCGTAGAGCCCTTGTCGCTCGACGAGGCGTTCCTGGACGTCACCGGTTCGTCGCAGTTGTTCGGCGACGGCGAAACAATCGCCCGGTCGATCAAGGCGGACGTGCTGAAGGAAACGCGCCTCACCATATCCGTCGGCGTGTCGCCGTGCAAATTCGTGGCCAAGGTGGCCTCCGACCTGGACAAGCCCGATGGACTGGTAATCGTCCCTCTGGACCGCGTACCGGATTTCCTGGCACCGCTGCCCGTTTCCTGCCTCTGGGGCGCGGGCCGGGACATGCAGGAACGCATGGTCCGTCACGGACTCCGGACGATCGGGGATGTGCAGCGGCGATCAATGGAGGAGTTGCAACGGTTGCTCGGCAATGCCGCCGGCACCCATTTCGCAAGGATATCAAAGGGACAGGACGACCGGCCCGTGGTGACCGGGCATCCGGCGAAGTCGGTCGGCCACGAAAACACGTTCGGCACGGACTTGACCGACCGGGAGGAATGCCACGGCGTGCTGGTGGACCAGAGCGACAAGGTAGGACGCCGGCTGCGGAAAGCGGGGCGACTGGGCAGGACGATCCGGATCAAAGTCCGGTTTGGGGATTTCAGGACCCTTACCCGGCAGGCCGCCGTGGCGCCGACAGACAACGATTTCGAAATCGGCAGGGCGGCCGTCGAACTGTTCGACGGCGTATGGGACGGCAAGACGGGCATTCGGCTGCTTGGTGTGGCCGTCGGCAACCTGGTAAGGCCGGAGGAGCCCATACAAACCGATCTTTTCAGGGAAGGCGACGGGCAGTCGGATCGCCTCGTGCGCGCGCTCGACACCATCCGGGACCGCTACGGCCGCCGCGCCATACGGCACGGCGCATCGGCGATGAATGCCTGATTGGCGATGAATGCCTGATCGGCGTAGAATGCCCGATCGGCTTCGGACCCGCGTTCGGTCCTGCAAATGACAGGGATGGGAGGATTATGATAAAAAAAACGTTGCTGGTCTTTGTCGTCGCGGTCGTGGCCGGCGTGTCCGTGATGAGCTATTACCTGTGGAAAGGCCCCGACCTCTCCTCATATGGCCATCTCGTCGAACCCGCGATTTCAACCATGGCGCCCCAGCGGATGATCGTGGTCGAGGTCAGGGGCGACCCGGATCACGTGGCCTCCGAAGCGTACGAAATGCTGTACGATCTGTATTACAGCGTCGATGGGGTGGATTACTGGCCGCTACCGGCACCGAGGGCCCGTTGGCCGATTTCTCCCGATCTCCCCAGGGAAGAGTGGGTCGGTATCTATGGCATACCCGTTCCCGATACGGTGACGGAACTGCCGGAGTACGTCCACATACCCGGCATAACGGTTTCTCTTACGACCTGGGATTACGGAGAAGTCGTGGAACTGCTCTACATCGGTCCCTACGAAGACGAAACCCCCTCCATTGAAAGACTCAGGAGCTTCGCGGCAGAAAGAGGATACGCGTTCGCCGGTCCCCACGAGGAAGAATACCTGAAGGGCCCCGGCATGATCTTCAGGGGAAACCCCGAGGAATACGTCACCATCCTGCGGTACGTGATCCGTCCGGTGATGGAATCTCAGGAAGGCGGAACCACCACGGAATCCACGGGCGAGACCGAAAGCGCGCCATTGGAAGAGACTGTCGAACCACAATAAACCCCTGCTGAACCAAGGAGTCGTCATGCTCGAGTTAACCGGACTGAACTGGCTGGCCATTCTCGTGGCAACGTTGGTTGGATTCGCTCTGGGCGGTATCTGGTACGGCCCGCTTTTCGGCGACGCATGGTTGGCCGCACTGGGCAAGACGGCGGACCAGATTCAGCCGTCCGCCACCCCGTTCATCATCAGTTTCTTCACCGCCCTCATTACGGCGGTCGTACTCGCGATGTTCATCAGCGCCTTGAACATATCGACGCTGGGAGGGGGTATAACGATCGGGCTCCTCGTGGGCATCGGTTTCATCGCCACGGCGATGGCTTCGGACAGTGCCTTCGGCGACACGGGGCTGAAGCTTTGGTTGATCCAGTCCGGATACCGCGTACTCTACAGCGTGGTGATGGGCGCGATTCTGGCAGTGTGGCGCTAGGCGGCCAGCACGGTCAGCACGGCCAGCACGGTCACCACGGAAAGCACCTTCATGGATCTGGATGCACTCCGCAGGGAATACGTATTCGGCAGTCTGGATGAACAGGATCTGAACAAGGATCCCTTCAAGCAGTTCGACACCTGGTTCGGGAACGCGGTCGACGCGGGGATCGAGCTGGCGGACGTGATGACAGTCGCCACGGCTTCGCGGGCCGGCGTGCCGTCGGCAAGGATCGTCGTGCTGCGGGGCGTCGACGAGCGGGGATTCGTATTCTACACGGACTACCGAAGTGCGAAGAGCCGGGACCTGGACGAGAATCCCAGGGCCGCGCTGGTGTTCTACTGGCGCGAACTCGGACGCCAGGTCCGTATTACGGGCGCGGTTCACCGGGTATCCGAAGAAGAATCCGCCCGTTATTTTCGGTCAAGACCCCTGGAAAGCCGCCTGGCGGCCCTGGCCTCGAGCCAGAGCGAGGTCATTTCCGATCGGAAGGTGCTGGAAGAACGCTTCGAGGCCCTGAAGACGGAGCACCCCTCAGGGGACGTACCCTGTCCCGAAGACTGGGGCGGGTTCCGCGTTTCGCCCGATGCGTTCGAATTCTGGCAGGGACGGGAACTCCGCCTGCACGACCGTATTCGCTACCGGCGCGGCGCAGACGGGGATTGGGTGATCGAACGGCTCTCGCCCTGATGGCCTCCGGTGTCCGCATGGTCCATTACACGTTCCTGACGTTCAGGGAGAACGTTTCAATGCCCTGACGAGGTGCAAGACAAGGGTGAAGAAGATGCAAAAAGAGAAAGCGATAGGGTTCGGCGTAGTCGGCTGTGGAGGGGCGGGCCATGCCGCCATTCGTTCGGCCTGTGCCAGTTCGCTGCTCGACGTCGTCGCGATAGGCGACCTGCTCGAGGAGCGGCGGAACCGGGTGGGCCGTGAGGAGGAAATCCCGCGCCTGTACGGACCCTACCAGGACCTGCTGGCCGACAAGGAAGTGGAAGCCGTCCTCCTGGCGGTGAATCCGCCCGCCCGTTATCCCATGGTCCTCGATGCGATCGCCGCAGGCAAGCACGTGCTGGTGCAGAAACCGCACGCCACGCAAGCCGACCACATCCTGACCTTCAAGGAAGCGGCCGAGCGCGCCGGAGTAACGATGCAGTTCTGCTATTTCATGCGGCACGATCCGGGGAATCGCAGGACGCGCGTCGCGTTAAGCCGCGGGCGCATCGGCGAGCCGTACCACGCCCGCATCTTTTTGAAATACAACTACCGGGCGCCATTGGACGATCCCCAGGGCTGGACCCACGTGTTTGGCCAGAAGGGCGGAGCGCTGGGCCAGCACGCGTCGCACGAGCTGGACCTGGCCTGGTGGTGGATGGGCTGTCCGGATCCCCAGTGGGCCTTTGCCGCCAAGCACGTCGTCGAGGCCATCTATCATGGGCCGGAAGGACCGGCCGAAGACTATTTCTCGGGGCTAGCCGGATTCGAAGGAGGCAAGACGATCCAGATCGACTGTTCCCGCTGGGTGCACTGCGATACGCCCACCGTGGTGGAGGTGTACGGGAGTGAAGGCGCCTATTCCCACGGTCAACTGTGGCAGACGGAGGAGGGGGTTTTTACCGCGCGGCAGATCGAGGACGAATCCGACGTGCCCCATTCGGAACCGCCGGAAGAAGGACTGCCCTTCTTCCACGAAGTCGAGCACTTCGCGCGGGCGGTCGCCGGCCGCGTAGCGCCCGATGTGAACGCGAACGACGCCTACCGGTTCATGCAACTGCTCGACGCCATGTACGAGAGCGCGAAGACCGGCGAGAAGGTGCACATCGGCTGAGTGCGCGGAGCGTTCGCCGCCCGGAGCGTTCGCCGCCGCCGGTCAGTGGGCGTGCGCCCATTCCACCAGCAGCGCCATCAGCCCGATGCCCACGATGACCAGGGCGAATTTGTATATACGGTCGTGATCCCGGGTAGGCATGGGCTGGTCGTCTTCGCCGGCGAGCACGCTCATGACGAATTTCGCCACGCGTACATTGCGCCTTGATAGTTCCGCGTCGATGATGTCGATGATCGCCACGTAAATGAACGTTCCCGCCGCAAGGGCGTTGAAACTTCCCTCGATCACGGTCGTGACGGTCTCGCTCTCATGCAGGGTCATGGCGGCCCCCATACCGATCAGAATCCCCATCGGTGTCATCAATACAAAAATCGCCAGGATGGGCCGATGGCGCCGCTGTTCGATGCCGGCCCGCAGCACACTGATCATCAGGGCGAAGGCGGCCGATCCCTTGTGGCAGAGGATCCCGAGCAATATGATGGCCAACCCCGTAAAATGGGATTCGATGCCGAGGGATATGCCCGCGATGACGGAATGCACCGACAGCAGCACCAGCAGCACGTACGGGTAGATGCAGTGTTGTTCCCCGTCCTCGGTATGCCCGGTGTCGTGGTGCTCCCCGTAGACCACGCGATCGATCAGCAGCAGTCCCACCAGGCCGATCGCGGCCAGCAACGCGGCCAGGGGGTAATCCGTGACTCCCTCGAGCTTCTCTATCCCCTCCGGCAGCAGGTGAATAAACCCGACGCCCAGAAACAGTCCGCCGGCGAAAGCGTTCCCCAGCGAGAAAAACCGCCTGCTGTTCTCGTGTCTGGCGGCGTAGAGGGGAATCAGCCCGCCGATCACCGCGATGGCGAGTATCGCGGCGGCGGAAAGTAGCTTGAATGTCAGGAGGGACATGAGTTTTATGCTCCGGTCGTCGAAGACATTGAAGATCGAATAGTAGCTCGACCCGGGATTTCAAGGTCATGAAGCAGTACGCTATTCAACGGGCCGGTGAAGTCGTAAGCCATGGACGGGCTCCGCGCCGGACTAGAGCAGACGGACGATGTCCTCGCCGCGTTCGACCCTGCGGGCAACTTCGCGCGGCGTTTCATGGGCGGCGTTGATCTGGGAACGGCTGCAGCCGGCGGCAATCAGCGCTTCGATCAATTCGGGCCTGTTCAGCTGGGCGGCCATGTGCAGCGGCGCATCGCCCTGGTAGACGGGGCCCCAGTCCGACTGGACGCCGACGCCCGCACGGTGATTCGGATCCAGGCCGGCTTCCTTCAGAATGTGTATGATCTCGAGGTGATCGGCAACCTGTTCGTCGCCGGGCCGGACCTCCGCGGCGGAATGAAGGGCGGATGATCCGTTGTGGGGATTGATCTGTCCGGGATCGGCACCCAGCCGGATCAGCATCTTCAACCGGTCGGGATCGATCTGCCATACCGCGAAATACACCGGCGCGCCCCCGTTGTCGTGCCACCGGTTGATGTCGCCGCCATGCTCGATCAGGTACCGCGCCATACCTTCGTCACGGCATAGACAGAGGGGCCGGCCGTGCACGTTTTCGATATTGGGGTCGGCGCCTGCTTCGACGAGCAGCTTCACCATGTCGAAGTTCGTCCTGCGTTCCACCTGGCGCCAGTCGATCTGCTGTTGCGGAGGACCGCTGACGGCGAAGGAAAGTGTATAGACCGGGAAGCGGCCTTCCCGGTAAGGATCGTCGAATGCTTCGTGGCTGAAATCGGCCAGCGTCGGGTCTTCCGCCAGCATTTCGGCCATGAGGACGAGGTCTTCGGCATACACGGCGCCGATCCACTGTTTTTCCTTGTCAAAGCGCATAAACGCCTCTCATAATACGGACTGGCATCACAGCGTCATGTGTAGCGTGTATCATCATGTAGTGTGCGCTACAGCAACTGTCAATACAAACGATATTCAACGGCGCCGTCTTCGCGGCGTACCCCGACACCGCCTTCGCGGCGATGCGCGGCGGCCGAATGGTAGGCCGATGCGTGGCAGGTCGGCGAGCCAGCCGGTTGCTCCGGTACGGCGGTAATACATCATGAACGACGCACTGGCCCACATCGAACCGGAATTCTGTATCAACATCGAGCGGGAGTATCCCTTCCCGGTCGACCGGGTCTGGATGGCCGTCACGACGGCTGAGGGGATCTCGGCCTGGATGAAGTACGAAGCCACGTTGGACCGCCGCCTGGGTGGCAGGATCTTCGTGGATTTCAAGTCGGAAGGAAACCTGGAAGGCACGGTCTGCGAATGGGAACCGGAGCGAGTGTTCGCCTATACCTGGGGGCTTTCCGTGGTCAGGTGGGTGCTCGAACCCTGCGAGGGCGGGACGCGGCTTCGCTTCACGAATTCCCACGTCACCCCGGACATCCTGATGGGATTCGCCGCCGGCTGGCACGCCTTTATCGACCACCTGGGACCATACCTGGCCGGGATCACCGTGGAAGACCGGTATGACGATCTCATGGAGGTCTATGTTGATCGATACGGCCACCTGATCGCGGATGACGACGACTCAGAGGAGAAGGAATCATGACGAACGTGACCGAATCCGGCGCTTTCACCGTGGCCGAGCTTTGCGAAGCATCGGCCGATGGAGACTTGAAGCGCATCAATTCCATTCTGGCCGTCGCGCCCCACCTGGTGGGTGTGGACATGGCGTCCTATGACGAGCACCGCGCCCTGCACCACGCGGTGATGAACCGCCGGATCGACGCGGTTTCCGCGCTCATGGCCGCGGGGGCCGACCCGCACCAGGGCGTCTATCCCCACCGGGATGCCTCCACGCCCCTGGTCATGGCCCGCGACCGCGGGTTTGATGACGTCGTAGAAACGATCAACGAGGAAATGGAGCGGAGGCGGCAAGCGAATCTCTGTCCCAATCTGACCGTTGCACCGGAAGTGGTGCTCCTCGCCGAGAAAGTCGCGGAGGGCGACGTGGCCGGCGCGATGCGGGAAATCCACGCCGCGCCCGAACTCGCGGAGGCCTGCGACGAAGACGGGAATACGGTCCTGCACCACGCAGCCAGCCACGGCCATCCCGGACTCGTTCAGGCGCTGTTGGCGGTCAGGGCCGACACGGGCAAGACCAATCTCGAAGACCGGACCCCCCTCGAACTGGCCGTAGATCAGACGGCCTCGACGGATCGGCGGCGGTCGGAAGGGTGTTTCATGGCCACCGGGATCCTCATGAGCGCGGGCGCCCCCAGGAGCCTGCGTACGAATGTGATGCTGGGGGACGCGGAAGCCGTTCGCCAGGTCGCGGAGCGTCACCCCGGTCTGTTCGAACCGGATGTTCAAACCGAAACCCACCTGCTGGGTGACGCCGTCCGCCACAATCGGTACGATATGGTAAAGCTGCTGCTCGATCTCGGCATGGATCCCGACCAGCGGTACCGCATCCAGTCCCTTGAGGAAGAGACGTACAACTGGGGCGAACCGCTGTGGATCGCGGCAGGCGACGGCCAGCACGACATCGCGCAATTGCTGCTCGAACGGGGCGCCGACGCCAACGCCAGCGTGTACGCCTCCGGCAATCCCATGAGCCGCGCCTACAACAACCGGGACGAGCACATGAAGCGGCTCCTCTACCGGTACGGCGGTTCGATGACGCCGGACGGCGCGGCCCTGGAATGCGATACATCCGCGGCCGTCATGGCGCTGAACCTGCAGCCCGACCTGGTCGATCAGATCCTGTGGGGCGCCGCCTGCGGGGGCGACCCCAGCGTGGTCGGCGTGTGTCTGCGCAAGCTGGACTGGGCGATGGACGATCCACGCTGGTACAGACTCGTCATCCAGCCCATCGGCATCTGGCCCTGCAGTCCTCACCGCAAGTACCGGGATTTCGATCGTACCGTATTCCCGGAGATCCTTCGCATGTTCCTCGATCACGGGGTGGATCCGAACGTGAAGGGCCGGCGCGACACCTCACTCCCGCACTATATTGCGGCTACCGGGAAGGTCTGGGGCGAACCGATACTGAAAGAGGACGAACGGATCGAGTTCGCCCGCCTGTTCCTCGAATACGGCGCCTCGCTCGACGGCAGGGACACGCTGCTCCATTCCACGCCCCTGGCCTGGGCGGCCCGTTGGGGCCGCGACGCGCTGGTCGAACTCTATCTTGAGCACGGCGCCGATCCGCAACCCGACGGAGAACCCTGGACCACGCCGCTCGCCTGGGCCGAACGATACGGACACGCCGCCATCGTGGAGCGCCTGAGGGAAGCCGGCGCCGTTTCCTGAGCGACTATTGCTCACCCTGCTCGAGGCCCCGGCGGCCTGTCCCGGTCAGGATGCCAGTGGGTCGTGGCGACATGGGTGATGTCATCTTCCGTCGTGATGTAATAGACGGTCAGAATGGTACCGTCGCTCAGTTCCGCCGATATCGGATAGCCCAAATCCGCGCCGCCCATCCGGGCACGCTTTTCCGGGGGCCATTCTTTCGATAAACCGCTGCCGTCTTCCCGGAGCACGTAGGTGTGATCCGTGTCCCAGGTGCGGCCGCCGTCCTCGCTGATCAGGGCCCGAATACCCATCGGGGCGCGGCGATAGCCATAGGTACACAGAATGCGTCCGTCACGCAGTTTGAGCAGATGGTTCGGATAGCCTTCGAATGACGTCTCGACCGGGCGGGTCCAGGTCTTGCCGCCGTCTTCGGACCAGGTTTCCAGGGTGTGGAACCGGTCCTTGTGATAGGTACGATCAACGGCAGCCGGATCCCAGTAACACGTCGAGCGGATATGGCCCAAGACCCGGTTCGGCTCCGTCTCCACCAGTGCCCATTCGCTGCCGATACGCGGCACCGCCTCATGGAGACGCCAGGTCTCTCCATCGTCACTGGATCGGTATATGAGGCAATCGCTCTCGCCCCCTGCACGCATCGAGTATATGGGATACAACCACGTCCCGTCTTCGAGAACGATCCCGCGTGGAAAACCGACCGTGAATTTATAGCCCGGCACGGTCCAGGTGCGCCGATTCCAGGTATGTCCCTCATCCCGGGATCGTATCACCGACAGTCGATACCCCGTTATGATCAACTTTCCCGGAAAACGGGACGTGTACGTCTCGTCCTCTACGAAACTCAGGCCGCGCGCCTCGGCTTCCTCCCGGCGGTCCATTGTCCAGAATTCATGCCCCACCGAGCCCACCGCCATCAAGGTTCCGTCGGGTAAAATGCCGGAGAGCCGGTCGTACCGCTCCCGAGGCGATGTACCCGTCCAGTTGGGCGGCAGAAAAGGATCTTTCGATTGCGTCCAGGTACGTCCGTCGTCGCTGGACACAAACGTCAGCCAGTCGGCCAGACCGTAGTGATCCCCGAAAGGCGAAGAGATACAGCCGATCGTCAACCGCCCGTCCGGAAGCTGATTCAATACGGGGAACGCGTTGTAGCGCCCTTTTTCTTTCACGACTATACGGTGTTGCATGATTGTCCTTGATTGTGCGGGGAACCATAAGGAATGTGTGTGAATCGAGGATGAACTACTGGCGTAAGGCCTTTTGTGTCAATATAATTCGGGTGTAACGGCCATCTGCGCCGGCGCCTGTTAGGCAGCCGTCGCCTTTCCTATAAAACCGATCCCTGGCGGGTATCCAGCATGACCATGGGCACCATTCCCCATCCGCACAGTCTCTCCAAAACACTGGACCGTATCAACGAACGGCACTTTCTCGGCGAAGCGTTCGACCGGAACGAAGCGGCCCGCACCCTGGACTGGCTGGCCGGTCGTTTCGGCACGGATTCCGCCTATGCCGGGACGTTCGGTGTTACGGAACAGGACAGCCGGTCCAAGCTCTACACCTTCACCGGTGAACGGCTTCAATCGGCGTCGCTGCGTCATATCCACGCTGAAGAGACCTGCAGGGCGATCATCCTGCTGAATCGCCGGGTCGGGCGCGGCCGGCTGCCCGAACTCGAGGCGGCGACCTCCAGGCTCCTTGCATGTTTCGAAGTGGCGCACGCTAAAGGCAGGCCGCGGGGAACGTTCTGCTGCGGTCCTTGCACCGTCTCGCTCTGGCGTCACATGGCCATTGGCGGCCTCGGCGATTACGCCCGCCACCTGGACGAAGGCATCGGCGTTCTGGGAAGCCATGAAGACGGGGCGGGGACGTGGCGCCGGTTCCCCTTTTACTATACCCTGCTTGCCCTGTCCGAGGTCGAAACGCCGAATGCCCGGCGCGCCGTGTCATACGCCTTGCCGGAATGCGCGCGCCGCCTGAAGTCCATTCGGCGAAATACCCCGTTTGGCGTTCGCAGATACGGGTTGCTGTCCCGGATCCTCGAAAAATAAAGTTAGGCACCTACGCATCCATGCATCGAGCAGGACGGAAGAGAGGAAAGCAAGATGTCAGCATCTCGTGAATCCGCCTCCCAGGCGGACCCGCAGGTCAGGGCGGTCATGGAACGACTGCGAGCCGCCATCTGGCAGATGGATTCGGCAGGGGTCGAAGCAGCCCTTTCCGAAGCGCCCGGTATCGTCAATGAACCGGTGTCCCACCCGCGCTGGGGAGGCCGTCCCGTGCCGATTCAACTGGCGGCGGAACGCGGGGACACGGAGGTGATTGAAATCCTGTTGCGCCATGGTGCGGACCCGAACCACGGCACCGATTCCTATGGAGGCTGGACCGCCTTACACCTCGCTGCCCATTGGGGGCACATGAATGCGGCCGAAACGTTGCGGTCATCCGGCGCGAACTTGGATCTGCACGCCGCGTGCCTGCTGGATGACGTCGCCGCCGTTCGGGCGATACTGGTGGAAGATCCCGGCGCGGCATCCCGTCCAGCGTTGGGAGGGGAACCGCCTCTCAACGTGACGGTGTCCGTGGAAACGGCCGGAATCCTGTTGGACCACGGTGCACGACTGGATACGACCGACAGCGAAGGCAATACACCGCTGGGTGCGGCGCTGTCCCGCGGGGAGCGGTGTCTCGGGCTCGCGGAGTTTCTGATCGACCGGGGTGCACCCGCCGATCCCTGCCAACTCGCGGCGCTGGGAAGGTCAGACCAACTCGACCGGCTTTACCAGGCCGATGCCGGCATGGTCGCATACGAAGGAAAGATCGGCGTGCATGCCGTGGTGGGAACGCCCTTGCACGCCGCGGTGCAGCATGGCCGGAAGGAGACGGTCAAAGCACTACTCGGCTGGGGCGCCGATGCGAACGCCCGGGCGGACTCAGGGCAGACGCCCCTGCATCTGTGCGGAGATACCGGGATCGCGAAACTGCTCGTCGATGCCGGCGCCGACCCGGGTGCGACCGACGATGAACACGGCACGACGCCGCTGGTATGGGCGGAAGTGGGGATTGAAATCCACAGTTCGACGCCGGAGCGTCAGGCCCTGGTTTCGTACTTGAAGGGCATTACGCCGGCACGGAAGGACTAGCGGCTTCGAACATTGAGACGATGCGTTCCTTGTCGGGACGTTTCATCCGGCGGGCGATACGCAGGGGCGACTTGCCCAGCCTGTCTTCCAGGGTCGGGTCCGCTCCGTCGGCCAACAGCAGTGCCACCGATTCCACCATGTCCGCCCTGGGACCCGCCTTCAGCGCGTAAAACAGGGGGGTCTCACCCTTTTCGCTCCGCGCGTCGACCGGCGCGCCGTTGTCCAGCAGGACCTCCATTACCCCGGTGAATCCGGCCTTGGCGGCGAAGTGCAGCGCGCTGGCGCCGCGCAGTACCGTGTCGATCCGGGCCCCCTTGTCCAGCAGTGCCTGCACGTACGGGGGATCGTCCCGCTGGCTGTTGTTCCCCGTACAGGCCGTCCAGATCCATTTTCCGTCAGGATAGTTGACGTCGGCGCCGCGGGCAATAAGCAGGGCGGATTCTTTCTCGTCGAGTACCCATCTGCCGCAGCCGATCCGGGTGGCGTCCGCGCCGTGCTCCAGCACCAGCCGAAGCAGATCGGTCCGCCTTCGACCGGCGGCGTAACGGACCAGGGCCGTGCTGTTTACGCCAACTTTAGCGCCCCGGGCGAACAGCATCCTCGCGACCTCTTCGTGCCCGCCATGCACGGCGTGATACAATGGCGTAACGGGCAGCAGGTCGCAGGCGGGGTCGTGGGCGTTGACCATTCCGGGCGCTGCATCCAGCAGTTCACCTGTCCGGTCCAGGTCACCCAGGAAACAGGCGCTGAAGACATCATACACGGCACCCCGCTCCAGCAGGAACGCAGCCGTTTCGTCCTTCATCTTGCTTCGTGCGGCACAGTGGGCGGTCATCATGATGTCGCTCGAATGGGCCGACGGTATGTTCACGTCCACCCCCCGGTCGAGCAGCAGGGCCGCTGCCTGCGTATGACCCCGCAACGCCGCTTCTGCGAGGATGATCGCGCCGTGACGGGGATCGTCCAGCACCGCTGGATCTTCGTCCAGATGGCGCTCAAGGGCTTCCACCTGGCCCCTTGCCGCCATTTTCGCCGGAGTTCTCCATCGCTTTTCCCGGTGACACCTCATCTCCCACCCGTGACGGGCGGATTTCCGCTCGTTGACGAGGCCGTGGGCAAGGGGCCGGAGCACGAATAGCACTTCGGCCACGAGCGTTTCGTCCCCGACGTGATCCCGCAGCGAAGCGGTCATGTGCGACAGCCACCGGTCGGCGGATGCCCGGGTGATGTGAATGTGACCGTGCCGGTTTTTCAGGCCGCCGTAGGCGTGGTGCCGCGAGTAGCCCGGTTCGCCGCCCATCCACTCCTCCATGAACGCCTTCTGCTTCATGCGTTCGGGCGCCAGCGTACGGGTGAACATGGGCCGTAGTTCGGCGTCCTTTTCGATCCGGTCATACAGGCCGTCGATGATGTCCGCGACAATGGATCGGCCCCCGATCCGTTCGAACAGGGTCGGATCCGGCCGCAACTCGGTCGCGAGCCCGCCCCGGTGGGCTAGCAGGGCCTGGATCCGGGACGAATCGCTGGATGCTGATGACGCAGGTGATGCAGGTGATGCAGGCATTGCACCATCCTCGGGCCATGGAATCTGGCCGTACAAAGCTGGAGATTCCCGCACATTCGGAACTTGGGACCTGAAGCAAAGTAGCCGCCGGCGGGCGTTCCAATCAAGAGGTTTCACCGCCTTGCCACCCGCAATTGCGCGTTGACGACGGCGCGGGCGCGTGTTATATAGAAACGGGCGCATCCACGGACCGGTCGAGGTTTTGCGGTATGCGCTTTATCCTTTTGGATGCTATTTCCTGGGATCCCCTGATGGAAACCACGCCCTCGACGATTGAACGGAAATTCGAGTCGGCCCTCGCGTCCTTCGTAAGCAAGGCGCGGGAAGACCGGCACGTACTGGCGGCGATTCTCTTCGGCAGCCTCTCCGCCGACCGGGTATGGGAGAAATCCGATATCGACCTGATCGTCGTCACCCGGGACGACAAGGACCTGTTTCGACGGGAAGGCAAGGATGATGACGAGGTGTCCGAAGGTGCGGCGCTCCTGGAGAACGACGTGTATATCCACGTCTTCATGCAGCCGCGCTCCGCGTTCAGGAAGATGATCGAAGGCGGACTGCAAAGCTCGTTCATGCACTCGGCCCTGGCCCGCAGCCGCCTGCTCTTCACCCACGACGAGACGATCCGGGAACTCTACGACGGCCTGCAGGCGCTGCATTCGAAAGACCGCCAGGTCCAGCTCATGCACGCGGCATCGCATGTGATACCCACCCTGTACAAGGCGGAGAAATGGTTTCACGTCCGGCACGATCTGCACTACGCGTTTCTCTATATCATGTTATGCGTGAGCAGTCTCGCGAAGATCGAGGTGTTCATGCACGGTCAGCTCGCCGGCCGCGAAGTCATCCAGCAGGCGCTGGAACTCAATCCTGCGTTTTTCAATAAGGTGTATACGGACCTGATCGACCAACCGAAGACCGAGGCGCTGGTGGGTGAAGCGCTCGGGCTGATCGATACCTATCTCGGGGAACGCCTGCCGGACTTGTTCCAGCCCATTCTCGATTACCTCGAGGAAGAAGGATCGGCCCGGTCGGTCACGGAAATCGAGACCTATTTCGATAACCAGATGAATCTCAAGGGCGTCACCACCGTGTGCGAATGGCTCGCGGACAAGGACGTCATATCGCGGGTATCCAGCCCGCTGCGGCTCACGTTGAAGAGCAACGTGGAGTACGAGGAACTCGGGTTCTACTACTACCGTGGGTGAATAGTCGCACGTTGATACTGGAGCACAGGCATGTCCGAAATCCCGGTCCGATCGCATACATCGACCGATCCCGCATCGGCCGATCCCGCATCGGTAGATCCCGCTTCCGCCGATCCCGCATCGGCCGGTCCGCACGGCGTCGAATGTGGCAACGGGACCGGACCCCGCACGTCGATCCTGGTACAGGGCGCCCGGGAGCATAACTTAAGGGACATCACGGTAGAACTGCCGCGCAACCGGTTGATCGTGGTAACGGGGCTTTCCGGTTCGGGGAAATCGTCCCTGGCCTTCGATACCATCTACGCTGAAGGCCAGCGGCGCTACATGGAGTCACTTTCCTCCTATGCCCGCCGGTTCATCCAGCAGGTGGGCAAGCCGGACGTGGACTATCTCTTCGGACTTTCGCCCGTCATCTCCATCGAGCAGAAGACCGTCGCGCGCAACCCACGCTCCACCGTGGGCACCATGACCGATGTCAGCAGCTATCTGAACCTGCTGTTCGCCACGATCAGCAGCGCCGGCTGTCCCTATTGCGGCCACGACCTGCCGATCAAGACCGGCGTGCAGATACTCGATGAACTGCTGTCGCTGCCCGATGGCACCGAAGTGGAACTGCGCGCGCCGGTTTCCCGGATCTATGGCGAGGACCTCGATTTTCTCTTCGCGGAAATCCGGAAGAAGGGGTACCGCCGCATGGTGATCAACGAGAAGCCCGTGGACATCAGCGGCGAGGTCGATGTCGACGAATCCGGTGACCTGCGCATGGAGGTGGTCGTAGACCGGTTCGTCCTGAAGCCCGGTGTGGAGAAACAACTGGTCAAGGGGATACAGAACGCCCTGATCGCCGGGGATCAGTTCCTCAGGGTCCACGTGGCGGCCTGCAGCAGGAAGCGCGCCGCCCAACGGTTCTACGCGTCCTTCGGCTGCCCGGAACACCATCTTGCGGTGGGCGATCTGGTACCGGACTATTTCCAGTTCAACAATCCGTCCAGCGCCTGCCGGACCTGTCTCGGACTCGGCACGTACATGGTCGTGCACCGGGACCTGCTGGTGCCGGACAAGTCGCTGAGCATCCGGGACGGCTGTTTCGTCAAGGACGCCTTCAACTACAAGCCGGATACCTGGTCCGGACGGGTCATGTACAGCCTTTCGGTGCACATGGGATTCAGCCTCGATACGCCCTTCGACGCGTTGCCTCCGACTGTCCAGGATACGCTATTCGACGGCACGCCGGACAAATTCCCCCTGCTGGCGCCGCCCGACGCGAAGGAACCCGATCACAAGCTGCTCGGGAAGCCATGGGGTTTCGGCGGGATCGGCAAGGGGATCGAACGGAACTACAAGCGGTACCGGCAGAAGCAGGTGGCCAGCTCGGGCATGGAGGCCTGGCTCGAGAAGGTCATGGTGGAGCGGGTGTGTCCCGACTGCAAGGGTTCCCGGCTCAAGGAGACCCGGCACCTGTTCCGGATCAACGGCCGCACGGTCCACGATTTCGGGGAGATCAATTTCGACGAGCTGCGCGCGGAACTGGATGCCATCGAACCCTCGGGGCGCCAGGAACTGGCCGGCCGGCAGGTGATCCGGGAGGTTATCGGCCGGCTCGACCTGCTGCTGGGCATCGGCCTGGACTACCTCAACTTCAACCGCCGCGCCGGTACCCTCTCGGGCGGCGAAGCGCAGCGCATCCGGCTCTCCACGCAGATCGGATCGGGGCTGATGGGCATGCTCTACGTGCTGGACGAACCGAGCATCGGGCTGCATCCCCGCGACAACGTGAAGATGATCCGCACGCTCAGGCAACTGCGCGATCTCGGCAATACGGTCATCGTGGTGGAGCACGACGAGGAGACCATCCGGGCGGCCGACCACATCGTGGAAATGGGCCCGGGTCCGGGCGTGCACGGCGGAGAGGTGGTGGTGCGGGGCGATCTCGACGATATCCTGCACTGTGCCGCGTCACCCACCGGCCAGTATCTCTCGGGCGCGCGGACCATCGAGACCCCGCAGACGCGGCGCGGGTCCACCGGAAAGTCGCTGCGCATCCTGGGTGCGCGGGAGAACAACCTCGACGATATCGACGTCGAGATTCCCCTGGGACAGTTCGTCTGCGTCACCGGTGCATCCGGTTCCGGGAAAAGTACGCTGATCAACGAAGTGCTGTTCAAAAAGCTGTACAACCAGCTGTACGACAGCCGGGTGCTTGCGGGGGACCACGACCGGCTGGAGGGCGTCGAGCACATCAAGCATGTCATCAATATCGACCAGTCGCCCATCGGCCGGAACGCCCGTTCGAACCCGGCCACCTACATCGGGTTCTACGACCAGATCAGGACGCTCTTTTCGAAGACGGACGAGGCGGTATCGCGCGGATACCGGCCCGGCCGGTTCAGCTTCAACGTGGCCGAGGGACGCTGCGTCGAATGCAACGGAGAGGGCACGATCACGACCCAGCTCTACTTCATGCCGGACGTAGAGGTGCCCTGCGAGGCCTGCAAGGGGGCCAGGTACAACCCGGAAACGCTGGAAGTGACCTACCGGGGCAAGACCATCGCCGACGTGCTGAACATGTCCGTCGAGGAGGGAGTCGGCTTCTTCGAAGAACGACCTTCCATCGCGAAGAAGATCGGGACGCTGGACCAACTGGGGCTGGGTTACCTCACGCTGGGCCAGTCCGCCACCACCCTCTCCGGTGGGGAAGCCCAGCGCATCAAGCTGGCAAGCGAACTCGGGAAGCTCCGGCGGGGCAGCCATATCCTGTACATCCTGGACGAACCCACCACCGGGCTGCACCTGGCCGACATCGTCCACCTGCTTTCCAGTTTGAACCGGCTAATCGAAGCCGGTCACAGCGTCGTGGTGATCGAGCACCATCTCGACGTGATCAAAACGGCCGACCACATCATCGACCTGGGGCCGGAAGGCGGCCACAGCGGCGGTGAAGTCATCGCCACCGGCACACCCGAAGAAGTGGCCGGTATCGACGCGTCCTACACCGGCCGGTTTCTCCGAGACCATTTGAGCCATGTCCAACGCGCTACCGCATAGCCACGCCGGCGGTGAAGCATCCGCACCCGGCGGTGAAGCATCCGCACCCGGCGGTGAAGCATCCGCACCCGGCAGGGAGGCCGCGGCGGAAGACGTGGGATACCTGCTCCACGTGTTCCATCGGGCGGAGCACGGCCGGGACGTGATCTGCGGGGTAGGGAAACTCCAGGACGGCCAGACTTTCCAGTTCATGGACGACCGGGTCTCGCCCACGCTTTATGTCCGGGTCTCGGAAAAACCGGAGGCCGTCTCCCTGATCCATTCGGAAGAGGTTTCCGCCCGGGTGGTGCCGTCGGAATTCACCACGATGGACGGCGAACCCGTGGCCGCCATCCAGTTCGAGCGCGTGCGCGATCAGCGCAGCCTGGTCAAGCGCCTGGAAGCCCGGCAGACGCGGACTTATGAAGGCGACATCCCCTTCGGCAGGCAATACCTGATCGGACGGGGCCTTCGGGGCGGCGTGAAGATCAGCGGCGCGTGGACATCCGGCGGCCGGGTCGACCGGGTCTATGCCAACCCCGAACTCCAACCGGAGTACTGGGAGCCCGCCTTCAGCGTGCTGGCCCTGGATATCGAAACGGATCCCGCAGCGACCACCATCTACGCCGTGGGCCTGGTCCTGTCGGGGCCGGGCGGCGGCATCGACTCGGAAGAAATACACATGGTCGGCGAGCCTGCCGCGGGGGATCCGCCGCATCTGGTCTGCTGGCCCGATGAGGCGTCGATGCTGCGCGGCCTGTCGTCCCGCGTACTCGATATGGACCCGGACCTGATCACGGGATGGAACCTGGTCGACTTCGACCTGCAGGTCCTGCAGAGACGCTTCAGGGACCTGAACGTGCCGTTTCAACTCGGGCGGACCGATGACCAGTCCTGGTACCGGTCCGGGGAGGTCTGGGGCGGAAGCACCATGGTGATCCACGGCCGTCAGATCCTGGACGCCCTTCACCTGCTGCGCGGCACGCTTCAGCGTTTCGAGGACTACCGGCTGGACACCGTGGCCAACGCCATCCTGGGCAGGGGCAAGCTGCTGGAAGGCGATGAGGAGCGTTCCCGGGCGGACAAAATCACGGAGGTCTACCGCGAGGACCGGGCGACTTTCTGCGCCTATTGTCTCGAGGACGCGCGGCTGGTACTCGACATCCTGGAGGCGGAAGGACTGATCAACCTGACCCTGCGCAGAGGCTTGCTGACGGGCCTGCCGCTGGAACGGGCGTGGGTCAGCGTGGCCGCCTTCGACAACATCTACATCAACGCCCTTCACCAACGCGGCATGGTGGCCCCGACGACGGGTGTGGACCGCACCCCGGGCGCCGGCGCGCCGGGCGGATTGATCATACCCGCGAAAGCAGGGCTATACCGAAACGTCTTCGTCTTCGACTTCAAGAGCCTCTACCCGTCCATCATCCGCACCTTCAACATCGATCCCCTGGCGCATATCGAGGGCCAGGAAGCGGGATCGGACGAGAACGGCGCGGTACCCGGCCGCGAGACGAGTAAGCTTCCCGGCCGCGTGACCGAAGCGGCACCCGGCCGCGTGTCCGACGGCGACCCAATCGCGGGATTCCTCGAAGCCCCCAATGGCGCGCGGTTTTCCCGTACTCCGGGCATTCTGCCTTCCATGCTGGAACAATTTTTCAAGCGCCGGGAGGAGGCCAGAACCACCGGGGACGAACTCGCTTCCTTTACCTACAAGATCGTCATGAATTCCTTCTACGGCGTGCTGGCATCCGCTTCCTGCCGCTTCGCCGCGCCGCAACTGGCCGGTGCGATCACGGAATTCGGACACTACATCCTGAAATGGTGCCGGGATGAGTTGGAGAAAGACGGGTACACAGTGCTTTACGGGGACACGGACTCGGTGTTCGTTGATCTCGAACCGGCGGACAGGCCGGGATCGGACCCGTCCATGGACAGGGGACGGGAGGTATGCGACCGGATCAATGCCCGGCTGGCCGCGCACGTGAGGGAACGATACGGCGTGGCGTCATTCCTCGAACTGGAACTCGAAAAACGCTACCACCGGTTCCTGCTGCCTTCCATGCGGGGTGACGTCGAGCGCGGCAGGGCCAAGGGTTACGCGGGGCTTCGGCGCGAGACCGATGGCGACCGCGTGGAAATCGTGGGCATGGAAGCCGTGCGCCGGGACTGGACCGACCTGGCTCACCGGCTGCAGGGCGTGCTGCTCGACCGGGTCTTTCACGACGTGCCCGGCTCCGAGATCGAAGAGGAGATCTACCACTGGGTCCAGGAGGTCCGCACGGGCCGCAGGGACGAATTGCTCGTCTACCGCAAGAACCTGCGCAAGCCCGTCGAATCCTACACCCGTTCGGTGCCTCCCCACGTCAAGGCGGCCCGGCTCATGGACAATCCGACGGGTGTCATCCGGTACGTGATAACCCTTGACGGACCGCAGCCGGAGGGCCGGATCACGGCCCCCATAGACTACGGGCACTACGTCGAGAAACAGATCCGGCCCATCGTCACGACCGTCGCCCACGCGTACAAACTGGACGTGGAGGCCGCCCTGTCCGGCCGGCTCAGTCTCTTCGGAAACACCCTGAACGCCCCGCAGTACGAATCGGGACCGTCTTAGGTTTCGCCCTGGGCCGAATTCATGGAAAGGATGGATCGTGCAACGGTATGAGTCGGTGGAAGATTACCTGGATGGCCACACGGAATGGCGCGCCCTGTTGGAAAGACTGCGCGACATCATGAACGAATGCGAGGTCGATGAGACCGTCAAGTGGGGTCAGCCCTGCTATACTCATAAAGGCAAGAACGTGGCGGGGATCGGGGCGTTCAAGGAGTTCGTGAGCGTCTGGTTCTTCCAGGGCGCGCTGCTGCGCGACGAACAGGGCTTCCTCGTCAATGCGCAGGAAGGCAAGACCCGGGCCATGCGGCAGTGGCGGTTCCAGGCGGTCGAAGAGATCAACGAAACCCTGTTGCGCGCCTACGTGGACGAATCCATCGAGAACCAGCGGCAGGGAAAAGCGATCAAGGCGGAAAGGCAAAAGCCGGTGGAAGTTCCGGATGAACTGGCCGGCGCACTGGCGGAAGACCGCGACGCCGGGGAGCGGTTCGACGCGCTTACCCCGGGGAAGCAGCGCGAGTACACCGAATACATCGCCCAGGCTAAACGGGCGGAAACCAGGACCAGGCGCCTGGAGAAGATCCTGCCCATGATCCGGGCCGGCCACGGGCTTAATGACAAGTACAAGAAGTAGCATGAACCGCAGCAGCAAACACCACAACCAGAGAGGAGCGCGCCATGGCGAACCCCGTCATGCATTTCGAGATCGGATGCAAGAATAGAGAAGAAACCCAGGCCTTCTACGCCGGCCTGTTCGGGTGGAAGATGGAGTCCCATGAACATGCCTCCATGATCGATACCGAAGGCGATGAAGGGATCAATGGGCACATTTCCGCCCTCGGTCACGAGCCGCACAACTACACGCTGGTCTATGTGCAGGTTGACGATCTGGATGCGTACGTCGCCAAGGCCGAGGAACTGGGCGGAGCGTCCATCGTACCCCCGACCGAAGTCCCGGGCATGGGCCACTTCGCGTGGATCGCGGACAACGAGGGTACGTTCGTCGGATTGTGGAAGCCTCTGGAATCGTGATTCGCGTCGACGGATTTTTGGCGGAAACGCGTCGATCAGTATGACCGTAACGCCAACGTCTGCAAGGAGTTAACCAGACCATAGGTAACATATCCTGCACCGTAGCGGACCGCGGTACGATCATCGATTTCGAAGCCACGCTCGACCGGTACCGGCGGTATGGCACCGACCTTGCCAACCGGTTCGAAGCGGGCGTCTTCAGCAAGGTGATCCGTACAGCCGGGGGACCGTGCCTTCTGTCCCTGTATCGCGTCGAAGACCGGATCGAAATGCGCCTGACGACTGGAGATAAGGCTGCCCGGACGGATGCCCCGGCGTCCGACGTGGTGCTCGACGAGGCGGTCGCGGCAGCCGGGAAGATCCTGGGTTTGCCCTTTCCGCTGCAGGACTTCTACGCGTTCGCGGCCGGGGACCCGGTCCTTGCCGCCGCGGTGGAAAACCACCACGGCCTGCGTCCCAATCTGCAGGTCGACCCCTTCGAGATGATCGTGTCCTCGATCACGGCCCAGCAGATTAACCTGGGATTCGCCTATACCGTGCGGAGCAGGCTCGTAGGTGAATACGGCGAACCTCACGTGTTCGACGGCAAAACCCATTATGCCTTTCCTACGCCCGACAGGATGGCGGAAGCGGAGCCCGGCGACCTGCTGCCGTTGCAGTTCTCGAGGCAGAAGGAACGGTACATCCTGAACCTGGCGCGATCCATCCGGAAGGGTGAAATCGAACTGGCCGGGCTCGCGGAGAAGGACGACGCGTCTGTTGAACGGGAATTGACCGCCCTGGTGGGGATCGGGCGGTGGACGGCGGACTGGTTTCGCGCCCGTTACCTGGGCCGGGGCAGCGTCATAGCCGTCGGCGATCTCGCGGTCAAACGGTCCATCGAGCGGCACTACTTCGACGGAGAACGCGTTTCCGAGGAGCAGATCCGGGATTTCGCGGAACGGTGGGGCGACTTCACGAACCTGGCCGTACAGTACCTCCTGGCCGACTACGGTTCCGGCGGGACATGATCGCGGATTGATCGAAGGGTCAGTCCTGCTCTTCGGCGATGTGCCACAGCACCCCCGCGGGATCGATCAGATGGATCTCGCGAAGCCCCCAGGGGTAGACTCTCGGCGCCGCGGCGCGGACCCCCTCGTACCGTGCCACGAGGTCTTTTTCCACGATGAGTTCCCACCATGCGTCCAGGTCCGCCACTTTCAGCTGCATCATGAAATTGTCCGCCCAGTCCTTTTGATAGTAGTTCTGGAGCAGGAAGCTGAATCCTTCGATGCGCATCTCCTTCACTTCGTCCGCGGCCCAGGCCACTTCGAATCCGAGATCCTCGTAGAATCGTGTCGAATCGTCGTAGTCCTTTGCCGGGACGAAGACCCGGAGCGCGTCCACTTTCAGGTTATGCATGGTGTGGTCCCTCCAACGCTTGGCCCGAACAGCAGTTGACACGCCAGTCGAAGCCAGCGTTTCGCCGCGACCCTGCGCGTGCCCGGACTCCCGGTCTCCCAGTCGGCCGGCCAACTCTGTTTCCGATTCGCGGGAGACTTCAATGTAATTGTAACGCCTGGGCAGGAAAATGACACTATTGTAATACGAATGGGCTGCAGCTAAACAACACTGTATCGACACGATCCCGAAAGATGACAGACGACCTCAGACACAACATCCAGGTTTCAGCCGATCAATCTTTACCACATACGGATCGCAGCGTAGCTTTCGGCAAGGTGGTGACCGACTTCCAGGACATGGCCTTCGGTTACGCACTGGGGTTGCTGGGAGAACGTCACCTGGCGGAAGATGCCGCGCAGGAAGGATTTATCGCCGCCTGGCAGAACATCGAATCGCTGCGACAGCCGGATCTGTTCCCGGCCTGGCTGCGGCGGATCATTCAATGGCAGTGTTTCCGGTTCAAGCGAGGCGACAGCCGCCGTTTCGTTCCCATGGAGGATGACATCGAGGCGCCGGTGGAAAGCCCCCTGGACCAGGTAGCGCGCAGGGACATAGACGAAAAAGTCCGCAGTGCGGTGGAGGCTTTGCCGGAAAAGTTAAGGGAAGTGACGGTCCTGCGGTATATTGGAGACTATTCCGCGTCCGAAATCGCAAACTTCATGGGACTGAATGCGGGAACGGTGCGCAAAAGGCTGTTCGAAGCAAGGGGCAAGTTGAAGCCGAGCCTGCTCCGCACGTTGTCAAGCGAGCTTAACGGTTACGCACCTTCTGCAGATGAAACTTTCGGAGACCGAGTGATGAAATGGATTCGACCCGATTTCAAGAGCGAGCAAGGGCATTTCATGGATGGCGAGCCGAACAAGGTCTGGGATATGCTGCTGGCCGCGGTGGAAGGAGATCTTGCCCGGATCAGGTCGCTGCTGCGGGAAGACCCCGGCCTGGCCAACTGCAACTGGGCGTATTACCAGCCCCTGCACTTCGCCGTCCGGGAAGGGCATACGGAGGCGGTCCGCGTGTTGCTCGACCACGGTGCGGATCCTTCGTCGGCGTCGGGACTGGACTATCACGTACCCCCGCTCGAACGGGCCAGGGACCGCGGATGCGACGAGATCGCCGGACTCCTGACGGACGCCATCGCGTCCAGGTACAGTGCGCCGCCCGTGGGCGAGCGTGCCTGCGAAGTGGTCCGGCGGGGCGACCTGGAGGAAGCCCGGGCGTTGTTCGAGGCTTCTCCCGAGTTGATCAACGCCTCGGACGAACGCGGCAACCGTCCCCTCCACGAGGCCGTGGTAGCACACAACCTGGAAATGACGGCCCTGCTGCTGGACAAGGGAGCCGATCCGGATCCGGTCCGGTGGGACGGTTGCAAACCGTTGCACGTGGCTGTTTTTCGGGCGCGCAAGTCACGGGGAGGCCTTGATCCGCTGCTGACCGGATACCTGATCGCAAGAGGGGCGGATTACAGCATGACGGTCGCGTGCGCCCTGGGGGACGAACGGCGCGTGAGGAGTCTCCTGTCGCGGAACCGCGCCCTGGCCAACGACCAGGATACCTGCGGACACTCTCCGCTCTTCAGTGCGGCGTCACAGGGATACACCGACATCGTGCAACTCCTGCTGGACCACGGCGCCGATCCCAACGCCCCGGAGCACAACGCGCCCCGGGGACACGCGCTGTACGAAGCCGTGGCCGGCAATCACCTGGAAACGGCTAAACTGCTGCTCGATCACGACGCCGATCCCAACGCCCCGGTGGAATCCAGCGGCGTACCCCTCTCCCAGGCCCTCGGCAAGGGAAAGAACGAGGAGATGATCAACCTGCTGTACCAACACGGGGCGACGGCCGACATCAGCATGTACGTGCTATTGGACAACATCCCCGTGGTCGGCGAACTCCTCGGCGCGGACCCCCGGCCTGGCCAACTATGGTGGCGACTACGGGGTGCTTTGCATGGCGGCGGGCTTCGCGCGCAGGGAGATCATCGAAATGTTGATCCGGGCGGGGGCGGAACTGAACCGGCCCTGGTACGCCAACAACTACATGGGGTACGCGTTCCGGCGGCGCAAGGGCTGGCACCTGGACGGGCGCGCCCTCACCCCCAACGACGATATCCTCGACATGCTGAACCTGTTTTTCGACCATGGCGCCGATCCCAACAACGCGAACTGGCACGGCGTCACCTACCTGCATAAACTGGCAGCGATCGGCGACGTGGAGAAATCCGCCCTGCTGCTGGACCGGGGCGCTTCCATCGAGGCCGTGGATGACGAGTGGCGTTCCACCCCGCTGGGATGGGCCGCGCGGTGGGGACACCGCGACCTTGCGGCGTTCCTGCTGGAGCGTGGCGCGGACCCCCGGGGCGGCGGCGCGGAATGGGCGACCCCGCTAGCCCGGGCGGAGAAAGCCGGGCATGCGGATATCGTCGAGATGTTGAAGTAGGACGGGGTGGCGGCAGGCGGTACCGGCAGGCGCTACCCACCGGCCACCGAACCGACGATCCGGTAGGGTTCCTCGCCCTGGGCGATGGCTTCCGGAACCGGCGCGTCGGGCGATTCGAGGGAAAGATCCCGCCCGCAGCCAAAGAACCGTACGAGGGGCCGGCGGCAGCCCGACCCGTAGTCCCGGACCGTTCCGCCGAGCTGCGGAAAGCGCGCTTCAAGCGCGTCCAGGATCTTGCGCTGGGTCACGACGCCGTCGGCGACCCGCAGGAAGACTTCCTTGTCCCGGCAACCCGCCAGGTTTCGCAAGTGATAGGGCAGTACGACGCGTATCATGGGAGGGTCTGGACTTCGACGGACATTACCGGTGGAAGGTTCTCCACGATGGAGCTCCATTGGTCTCCGCCGTCGGGGGATACGTAGACCGCGCCACCCGAAGTTCCGAAGTAGATCCCGCAGTCATCGAGCGTATCCACGTCCATGGCGTCCCGCAGGACGTTGACGTAGCAGTCTTTCTGCGGCAGCCCGGTGGACAGCGGTTCCCATTCGTTCCCGCCGGTCCGGCTCCGGTAGACGCGCAGGTGGCCTTCATCCGGGTAATGCTCGGAGTCGCCCTTCATCGGGACGACGTAAATCGTCTCGGGCTCGTGGGCGTGCACGCTGATCGGGAAGCCGAAATCGCTGGGCAGGTTGCCGCTCACATTGACCCAGGAATCTCCCCCGTTGTCGCTGCGCATGATGTTCCGGTGGCTCTGCATGAACAGCGCGTCCGGATGGGATGGGTGCATGGCGAGTCGATGGACGCAGTGGCCCACCTCGGCCTCGGGTTCGGGCATGTAGTCGGAGTGCAGGCCCTTGTTGATCGGCTGCCAGGATGCGCCGCCGTCCAGCGACCGGAATGCGCCGGCCACTGAAATGGCGACGATCATTCGATTCGGGTCGCCCTCATCGAGGAGAATGGTGTGCAGGCAGAGCCCGCCCGCGCCGGGATGCCAGCCCGAACTTGAAGGGTGGTTCCTCAGCCCGGCCAGTTCCTGCCAGGACCCGCCTCCGTCCGTCGAGTGGAAGAGCGCCGCGTCCTCGATGCCCGCGTACACCGTTTCCGGATCGGAAAGCGATGGCTCGAGGTGCCAGACCCGCTTGAACGCCCAGGGACGCGGGTTGTCGTCGAAATCGAGATGGGTCCCTACCTCTCCCTCGAAGGCGAATTCGTTGCTCACCGGATTCCAGCTTTTGCCGCCGTCGTCCGATTTCTGCACCAGTTGCCCGAACCAGCCGGTGGCCTGGGCCGCGTAAAGACGATTCGGATCGACCCTGGATCCCTTGATGTGGTAGACCTCCCAACCCCCGAAATGCGGGCCGTCGACAGCCCAGTCCTTGCGCGCCCCGTCCGATGACAGAATAAACGCGCCTTTCCGCGTGCCCACCAGCACTCTGACCGTTCTCATATTCGCTCCTGTTCCATGCATGCAAGTCGCCGGGATCCGGCTCCGGATTACTGGATGATAATGTAGGCGCAGAACCCCTGTGTGTCAACATTTCGCCCGCCTGTAAGGCAAGTCGGGATAAGCCGAAATTCGTGGCGTTTAACCCGTGCCGTGCGTACATTTCCAACACACGGATTGAAGTGCTCGAATGAATATGGCATCCTGAAACGATACGGATCCATGGAGGAAGAAAATGCGAATCGAAATGACGGGCGTCTTCGTAAACGATCCCCTCGAGGCGCACGAGTTCTACACGAAGATCCTGGGCTTCAAGGAGATCATGTTCGTGCCCGAGGCCAGTCTCGCCATCGTGGCTTCTCCCGAGGAACCCGACGGCACGACGCTCCTGCTCGAACCCAAAGGTACCGAGTGGTCCCAGGTCTACCACCAGGAACTCTATGACTCGGGGATGCCGTCCATCGTGTTCTCCGTGGACGACATCGCTTCCGAGTACGAGCGGCTGAAGAAGCTGGGGGTCCGGTTCAGCGTGGACCCGACGAAACAGGACTTCGGCGTCCAGGCCGTTTTCGACGATACCTGCGGCAACTATATCGCGCTTGTGGAGCTGAATGAAGGTGCCTGGCAGTCCACGCCCTGATCGGATTTTGCAGTTTGGAAAACGGCAGCAATCGGCCATGGTGGCCGATGATAAGGAGAAAACATGAACTGGACCGACATCTTGACCCATGAACTGAATTACACCTACCATGCGGCAGACGGATTGATGGATCTCGTCGAGGACAAGGATCTCGACTGGAAACCATCGTCGGGCGACAACTGGATGACGACGGGCCAGCTGCTTTTTCACGTGGGTGAAGCTTGCGGTATGGCGATCAAGGGATTCGTAACCGGCGACTTCGGTTTGCCCGAAGACGTCAGCATGGAAGACATGGGATCCGGGGATAGTCTGCCCCCGGCCGAAGCAATGCCCACGGTCGCCTCGGTAGCCGAAGCGAAGGAAAAGCTCGCGGCGGATCGGGACCTGGCATTCGAAATGCTCAAACTGGCCGGTGAGGAAAGGATGCAGAACGAACCTGCCCCAGCGCCGTGGGACCCTTCCACTCCGGTGCTTGGCCATCGCATGCTTGAGATGGTGCAGCACCTGGTCCAGCACAAGGGGCAGTTGTTCTACTACCTGAAACTGCAGGGCAAGCCGGTCAATACCATGCACCTTTGGGGCGTGCAGCTTGCCGAGGACCGCGATGCGGAACGCAACGGGTAGCGAGGAACGCAAGGACTAGCGCGCAGTGGAGAGGAACAGCGAGAAATAACGAGGAACTGCGGTTCGGTTGTTGCAGTCCCGTCGCTCGCTAGAGTTTGCCTTCCTTTTCCCACCTGGCGAAGAGTTCATGGCGATAGCGTTCGGCCCGTTCTTCGTCTTTCCTGGCTCGGGCCGCGAAATACACCAGTCCAAGGGCGGCGCGGCGGCGGTCGGACCGGTTCGCGTCCGCCCGGTGAATGATCATGCTGTGATGGGCGAAGACGTCGCCCGGTCTGGCGCGCATGGCCACTTCCCGTTCCCTGTCCTCGTCGGAGAAATCGGGTATCCCCTGTGAGAACCCGAGTATGTTGGACGTCCGGTGGGGACGCATGCCCCGCCGGTGCGATCCCTGCACGTAACGCATGCATCCGTTTTCCTCGTCGATCTCATCCAGGGCGATCCACAGGGTCACGGCCTCGTTGGGTTCCAGCATGAAATAGAAGCCGTCCTGGTGAGGCGGGGTAACCTCGCCCACCCTGGCCGGCTTGTTGAACCACTGCGGATTCTTGGGAAGCACGTCGTCCGCGAGCAGGAATCCCGCCAGGTCGGCAAAGTTGTAGGACCCGAACAGCCCGTCGAAGTACGGGTCCAGTTCGGCCATGTTCTGCAATCGCTTGATGGACGACGGATCCTCTTTGTCTTCGTAGAAGGCCGTCGTATCCGGCGCTCCCGGAAGCACCTCTTCGATGAACCGGTCGATGTTGCTGTTGATCTCGGCCGCTTCCGCCGAAGACAGATACCCCTTGAGCAGCACGAAGCCGTCACGGTCGAAATCCTGCTTTACCCGGTCGTTAAACTCCATTTTCCTGTTCTCCTCTTCTTGGGCCGTTCCAAGGCTGCGCGCCCTGGTTTAAACCCTTGATCACATACTTTTTTCTAAAAGGTCACGGCCAAACCGTTCTCCAGCACCGTATCCAGCTTGCTGACGCCTTCTGGCGGTCGGCTGTCGTAGCGCGTGACGAAATTCAGGGCCAGCACGAGCGGTCCGGCCAGGTCGATCTCCAGGTTGAGCTCGCCGAGGATGCGGGTGTCGCCGATCTCATTCCACAGCGGTTGGAAATACACCGTGCACGTGGACACGACACGGTCACTGACGGCGACTCGCGATGAAAGGTAGTGGCTCCAGCGGACGACGGTCGCGTTGTCGGGATGGTCGTCCGCTGGCATCAATTCGCTCAACCGCTCGTGTTCCACGAAGGCCGAGGCGCCTTCCCACAGCTGGAAAGCCCCGGACTCGACCAGGTGGAATCGAAGCCCTCCGCCGGCCAGTACGCGGGCGTCAAGCCGATAGGTCGTATCGTAATTGTACTGGGTGAACGCTTCGATGCCGAACCGCCCATGCAGTGGGTAGTGCTGGCGGAAGTGGATCAGTCCTTCATCGGCGAAACGCTCGCCCTGTTCCCAGCCGAAGTCGTTTCGGGCCAGCATGAACGTATTCACAGTCGGATGATTGAAGTCCAGCCGTCCTTCCAGTCCGATCTCCTTCAGATCCGTATTCCCCGTATGCATCTCCAGGTTCAGGGCCAGGGCGCCCGAGAAGCCGGCGGAACCCGCATCCCGGCGCAGCGCTTCGATGTTCACCTGGGCCGCTGAATGACCGGACGCCAGCGCCAGGGGCAGGAGAAAGAGCAGATAAAGGGGTCTCAAGCCGGAGTCTCCGGACTACTTAGTGCTTGCCATACCGATCCAGGGCGATTTTCATTGTCCTAATATACTTCGATACCGGCCTGTAGTGAAACGTTAAGTAACCCTGCGAAAGACGTATTTATGAACGACATTCGCGTTGGACTGATCGGATACGGCGGTTGGTCCCGCATAGCCTTCGTACCCGCCCTGCGGCAACACGACCGGGTGGTGATCGTGTCCGCCGCGGCGTTCAGCGAGGCGTCCAAGGAACGCATCCGCGAGGAGCTGGGACCGGATGTGGAGGTCTGCGGTGGCTTCGAGGAATTGCTGGACGGCCCCGAACTCGACGCCGTCATGATGGCCATACCCGACGCCATCCACGAGGAGGCCATGGACGCCGTCCTCGACGCGGGGGTCGCCGCCTACTATGAACCACCGCTCGCCGGCCACCCCGGCGGCATACGAAGGATGCTTGCGCGGCTGATCGAAGCCGGCCAGGTCACCCACGGCGACCTCGAAATCGGCTATGCTTCCGTCATCCACCGCGCCGCGGAACTGTTGCGGACGGGCGCGGTCGGCGCGCCGCAGACCGTCCACCTGAAACTGCGGAGCAACTGGGCGGGATTCGGCGGCCCGGACCTGTGCCTCGCCCACCACCTCGGACCCTGGTACGTGGACGGGCTGAACAGCATCATCGGCCGTTCGCCCGATCGGGTACTCGTCATGGACGGCCACGGTCAGGCGGGCCGGCGACAGTTCCACAGCCTGGTCCAATTCGACTACGGCGGCCTCTGGGGCACGATCCACCTGAACATCGATTCGGTCGATACGCTGGAGACCGCGATCGACGTGGCCGGCGACGAGGGCGACCTGCTCGTCGACTATTTTCGCAACACGATAAAACTGCGCAGCAAGTCCGATCCGGAGGGCGAAACGATCCACGTTGAGCCCGCGAGGCCGGTGGTCGGCGGTTGGCCCGGCGAGGCGGAGAGTGTCGCCGATTTCCTGGACGCCGTGGAAAAGGGTACGCCGAACCGCACCGACGGCAGGATGGCCGCGGGGCTGTACCTCACGGGACTGGCCATAGAGCGGTCGAAGGAAACCGGCGGCTGGGTGGAGATCGAAGAGGTGGCCGGACCGGCCTGATATCCGGCCCGGGCTGATATCCAACCCGGCCAGGTATCATTAGCAGTGGGCGTGACGTAAGAAAGGCGGGAGTGCACCATGAAAGGTGTTCGAGTAGACCCGGAACGGCGGGAAACGCGGATACTCCGGCGGCACGTGCCGTTTGACGGTGCGCGCGTCCTCGACATCGGCTGCGGCGACGGCCGGTTGTCGAACCGGATCAGGGGATGGATCGATTCGATCGCCGGGGTCGACCAGGCCGGGGACGACATCGGACGCGCCCATGCCCGAAAGCGGTTGGACGGCATCGCGCGCTTCGCCGTGGCCGACGCGTCCCGCCTGCCCTTTCGCGACCGGAGTTTCGACCTGGCCCTGTTCTCGTGGTCGTTGTGATGAGTGCAACAAGAGGGCATGGGGCATGCCCTTCACGAAGCCTGTCGCGTACTGAAGCCCGGAGGCCGGGTCGTCGACATCCGTCCGTATTTCCCGGCCAGCCTGGGTAATCGCCGGAACGCGAGGCAGCAGGTGTACTGCCAGGTCGCGCATGAGGTGAACCTGGTGGCCACGCTGGCCCGTGAATACGTCGACTTTCATTTCGCGGACCGGGTGGTGGCCGATGCGGTCGCCCGCAGAGAACTCGTGGCGGGTGCGCGCATCGTTTTCGTTTTCCGGCATTACTTCGATAGCCTGGCGCTGTTCGACCGGTGCCGGGCCATGTGGTGGGACAAGGCGCACATACCCGCAGCGGACCGGCGCCTCCTCGAACAAACCTTGAGGCGTCATCCCTCGGCGGTTATACGTGTAGACACACCGGTGCAACTTCAGGTACTGACGAAATGTTAAAGGAGAGGAGGGCGCGTTCCGTCATGGTCCAGCCAATCTCATTGAAACACCGCATTCGCAGCGGCGAAATCGTGACCGGCCTGGGCGTATCCATGGATTCCGGCCGGGAGGACCTGGAACGTTATCTTCTACAGGGCGATATCGATTTCTTCAACGTGGACTGCCAGCACGGCCCCCAGAGCGAGGACCGGATCGTGTCCTTCTGTGCTACCGCCGAGGCGTTGGGCGTGCCGGTGATCCTGCGCATCAAGCATACCCGCCACACCTACCTGATCGGGAACTACCTGGATCTGGGTCCCGCGGGTATCCTCGTACCCGAAGTCAGGCAGGAATCCACCGTGCGCGAGGCGGTCCATTTCTTCTACTATCCGCAGTTCGGGGGAAGAAGCTGGGGCGGGAGCGCGCGCCACGGCATCGCCGGCCGTTCCGACCGCCTCGAGTACGCGGCGTGGTGGAACGACACCGGCGTCCTGTGGCTGCAACTCGAATCGGTCGACGCCGTCATCAATTGCCGGAATCTGGCCCTGGAAGGCGTCGATGTCCTCACCTTCGGTCCCAACGACCTCATGTACGACATTGAACGGTACCGGAACCCGCCTTTCCGGACCGTCGACGACTGCGTTCAGCACGTTGCCCGGGAAATGGAAGGAACGTCCGTCGCCGTAAGCCTGGCGCTCCTGAATCCCTCCGACCGGCAGAAGTACATCGACATGGGCCTGACCGTGCTCCAGACGCCCATGGTGGTCTGATACGTACCCGTTTGTCCATTTCAAATACAAAGGAACCATCGATGAATCGACCGCCGGAAGCATACATCCATGTCGATGAAACATCCCTGCTGGCTTTCACGACGGCCTGTTTCGAGAAGGCGGGCCTGTCCAGCCACCATGCCTCGATCATCAGCCGCCTGCTGGTTAATTCCGATCTGCGTGGCGTTCGCAGCCACGGCGTCCGGGCCGCCTCCGGCTATACGCGGTCATTCGCCGAGGGGCATCACAATCCACGACCGGATGTGCGGGTCATCGGCGAATCGCCCACTTCCGTCATCGTGGACGGCGACGGCACGCTCGGTTACTGGCCCATGGTGGAAGCGACGGAAAAGGCCGTCGCCAAAGCCCGGGAAACCGGATTAGGCATGGGACTGGCCCGCCATATCGGGCATTACGGATCGGCAGGCCATTACACCCGCATGTGCATGGAATCGGGCTGTATAGGATTCTCGGTCCAGGGATACCGGAACATGGGAGACGCCAGGGACCTGGACCCCAAACCCCAGATCGGCTATTTCGGCAATCCCCCGCTGTGTTTCGGGATTCCGGCGGGCGACGAACCGCCCATCGTGCAGGACGTGGCCACGCGCATCCTGGCCGATTACCAGCATTCGCCCGAATTCGACGACCTCCTGTCCCGCATACCGGCCGCCTTCTTCAAGAGCATCGGTTACGGGGCGGTCGCCACGGTCATGGGATGCGCGCTGGCCGGCGCCGCGCTGCCTGAGGCGGACGAAGTGCAGGCGCGATGGCCCGGCGCAAATCACGGCGGCATGGTGTTGGCCGTACACACCGAAACCGTGATTCCCGAAGGCGATTTTCGAAAGGAAGTCGATCGTTTCGTTCGGGACGTAAGGGAAACCTACGAGCCCATGCCCGGATATGACGAGGCCTTGCTGCCCGGCGCGATAGAGGAACGGCGCCTGGCTCTGCACCGGGAAGAAGGGATCCGATTCGGCGAGATTGAACAGCGTACCGTACGGGAAATGGGCGAGCGTCTGGATGTGCCGCTGCCGTTTTAGGGTGAGCGTTTGGTTATGCCGCTGCTGTTTTAACGATTGAGCACAAAAGAAGGAGAATCTCGTGGCAAAGTACCGCGCAGGCCTCATCGGACTGGGCTGGATGGGGATGCTCTATGATCTCGCGGAGAGGACGGGTGTGTGGGACGTGGATGATATCGATCGTCCGACCCCTGAATTGAACGTCCACCGGCGGTTCCACTACCACGAAAACCCGGGTACGGAGGGCCTGCCGTCGACCTATGCCGAAGCACTTATGGACCGTCCGGACGTCGAACTGGTCGCGGCGGCGGACCGTGATGTGAAACGGTTGCGCGCCTTCCGGGAACGGTACGGCATCGTCTCCATCTACGACGACGCAGGGGATATGCTGGCCATTGAAAAGCCGGATATCGTCGCCGTTGCGACGAACACCAAACATCGCGCCGATCTCACCTGTCTCGCCGTACACCATGGCGCGAAGGGCATTTTCACCGAGAAACCCATGGCCCATACCCTCGAAGAAACGGACCGGATGGTGCGGACCTGCGAGGAGGCCGGAGTACCCTTGAGCTGCGGCGCGATCACCACCACCCACCCGTCCTTCGGCCGCGCCAGCCAACTCATACGCGACGGCGCAATCGGCGACCTGGTGTCCATCGAGGCCCATGGTCCCTTCGCGCAGCATCAGAACTGGTCCTATTTCCTGGACAGCCCGCCCGCCTGGGTGATCGGCACGGGCGACGAGCCGCGCCGCGAGTCGGGAAGCGACGAGTTCCAGGGCCAGGGCATGATGGTGACCGAAAGCGGCCTGGTGGTGCATTTCCGCAAAGGCGCGCCGGGCGTGCGGCTCCAGGGAGACAAGGGCGAGATGACCTTCGAGTTTCCTACGGCGTGGCAGCGATGGGAGGTCATGGAGGTGGAGGGCCGATCCTACCGGGTCGAATTGCCCTGGCCCGGTCCCCAGTTCGTGATCCCATACGGCGGGGTGTATTCGCTGAACGACGTGATGGACTGCCTGGCGGGGAAACTGGACGAACCCAAGAATTCAGGCCGCAGGGTCGCCGTCGCCCTGGAGGTGGAAATCGCCCTGAAACTTTCCTCGGCAAAGGGCGGCGTGCGCGTCGACCTGCCCCTGGAGGATCGTTCACTGGGTCTCAACTACGACTGGTTCAGGTAGGAGATTTCAGCCGGTCAGGTCCCGGCCTGGTTCGTCGTGTCCAATCCGTCGCGCTGCACCCTCCGGATCCCCGACGTCAGCCGCTCCAGGTCCTCGTCCGAGTTAAACACGTGGGTCGAAACGCGGGTGCTTTCCTCCGCGAATTCGAGGGGGGAAACCAGCACTTTCTCGTGCTGCTGCAGGCTCTCCGACAGGGGACCCGCCTCCAGCCCGGGTACGTGGAAAGTAACGATGCCCGATGCGTCGTCGTAGGACGACGGCGTTTCCAGCACCAGCCCAGGGATTTCCAGCAACGCGGCCTTCAACCGGTCCGTGTATGCCGCGATGCCGGCGAAGACTACCTCCCAACCGAGCCCTTCCCAGATCTCCAGGGCCTTACCGAAACCGGCCTGATCCGGCACGCTCCGCGTGGCGAACTCGAAACGCCGGGCTTCGTCGTGCAGGTCCATGTGGCCTTCCTGGTCGAAGGATTTCTGCGAGTGCGACCCGATCCAGCTCGGCTTGAGCCAATCGATCCGGTCCCTGCGGATGAAAAGCCCCCCGGTGCCCTGCGGCGCCATGGTGTACTTATGACCGCAGAAGCTGTAGAAGTCGCAGTCCAGCGCCCGTACGTCGATCGGTATGGCCCCGAAGGATTGCGCGCCGTCGAATAGGACAGGCGTGTCTTTCCCGTGGGCCAGGTCGCAGACTGCCCGGCCCGGCAGGCGCAGGCCGGTGCGTCTCGAGACGTGGCTGACGCTGACGAGCCGCGTGCGGCCGTCGATCAGGCGATCCATCTCTTCGAGTGTTCTGCCGAGGTCGTTGTACATCGGCGCGAACCGGAGTTCCACGTCGTACCGTCCGGTCAGGTTGTACCAGGTCAGCCGGTTGCCCGGATGCTCGTGGGTGGTGAGCAGTACGTTGTCTCCCGGTTTCCAGTCGATACCGTTGGCCACGATGTTGATGCCGATCGTGGTGTTTTCCGTCATGACGATCTCTTCCGGCGTGGCATTGACGGTACGGGCGACATTCCCCCTGATATCCCGCTTCAGTTCCTCGATCCGCCGGGTGACAAAGGGCAGGGCTGGACCGCGGCTTTGGAACTTCAGCCAGCGGACAGTCTCATCGACGACGGGGTTCAGTTTCGGGGAAAACCCGCTGGTCTGAAAATAGGCGTATCCGTCCAGGTCGGGCAGCATGGCCCGCACGTCTGCAGTCAGTGACATCGGACAGGGTTCCTTGTGGCTTCAGGTGGGCAATGGTGGTCCGGTCTCATACTGGCCGGTCTCATCCTGGTCGGGATGGTGGATGGACCGTGCAGCGTCCATCTCCGATCGTCGTGAAAGGGTATGGCTGCCTGTAAGGCCTGTCAATTGATTTGGGCTTGACGCCGGCGACCGGCGGGTTAATTTGCTCGCACCTCCTCGCTCCATCGCGATCCTGGGCCGGATCATCCTTGCCACGGAGTACCCGACGTGTTCAGACTCGAGGGCCACCGCATCGGCGATGCATGGTATTTTGCCGACGATGCGACCGTCCATGCCTGGTTTCTCGCCATGCCCCTGGATCGGAAGGCCGGCTGGAGAATCGACCACTGCGTTTCGGATGACCTGGCGCGCTGGGAGTACCGGGGGACGGCGCTCGAACCGGGCCCACCGCACGCGTGGGACGGCAAGTCCCTGGCGACCGGCAGCGTCATCCGGCACGATGGACGGTATTGGATGGCTTATACCGGCCACAAGCACGAGACCGCCTTCGTCCAGCGCGCGGGCATGGCGGTTTCCGACGACCTGGAAACCTGGTGTAAACTACCCGAGAATCCCACTTCGGTGGCCGACCCTGCCCACTACGAGATCGAATCGACCGGCCAGCGGCGGCTCACCCACTGGCGGGACCCCTTCCTCCTGGACACGGGAGTCCGGGTGCTCCAGTACGTCTGCGCGCGGCGCACCGACGGGGACGTGACTGAACGGGGCAGCATCGGCATCGCGCAGTCGACCGACATGATCCGGTGGGAGACGCTCCCGCCGCCGGAACACGACCGGATGACCGAGGAAATGGAGGTGCCCCAGGTGTACTTCATGGAAGGCCGCTGGTATCTCGTTTTCTGTACCCATGATTTCTGGCTGGCGCCTTCCTTCAGGAACAGATTTCCCGGTCATCCCTTCAGGAGCACGGACTATGCCATGGTGGGCGATTCGCCGCTGGGACCGTTCCGGATCCACGGCACGGGGGAGATCATGCCCGAAGCGCCGGCCGGCCGCTTCTATGCCAGCCAACTCGTCGAGCACGGCGGCCGTTGGTTCCTACTGGGCACCGAGGGCCTGGACGCGGAGAGCGGCATTTCGGATCCCCTGCCGGTCGAAGCGGATGAGACGGGTATACACGTGACCAAATGAAATGGGCAATCCCGTGACTGGAGTATAGCCAGGGAGCGGGAGCTTAACGAGCGGGTGCTTCACGTATTGGTGATTTACGAGCGATTGATTCGAGGAAACAGAAGATGACCCATGACGTAGCCGGCCTGGGATGCGCCTGCCTGGATTTCCTGGGCATCGTGCCCCACCTGCCGGACCAGGACGACCAGGTCTGGATGAGCGACTCGACCCAGCAGGGCGGCGGGATGGTCTCCACCGCGCTGGTCACGCTTGCCAGGCTGGGGGTATCCACCACCTTTGCGGGCAAAGTCGGCAACGACATGGCGGGTCGCGCCGTGAAGGAGGAATTCGACCTGTACGGGGTCGACTCGGCCCAATTGATCGTGGAGCCCGGTGCAACGACCCCGGTCAGCATGATTCTCGTCGATGAATCGACCGGGCAGCGTACCATCATGGCCGGCGGGACGACTGTGGAATTGTCTCCATCGGAAGTTCCCGCCGGTATGATCGCCGCCGCCAGGTACCTGCATCTTGACACCACGGGCCGTCAGGCCGCGCTGGCCGCCGGGGAGATCGCGCGTGGCGCCGGCGTGCCCGTGGTCCTGGACGCCGACAGCCTGTCCCGGCCGCAGGACATCGGGGATTTGCTGCGGTTGACCGACTACCTTATCGCTTCGCGGGTATTCGCCGAAGCACTGACCGGCCTGGCCGATCCGAAAGCGGCCGCGAAGTCCCTGGCCGGTTACGGATCATCCGTCACGATCGTCACGCTCGGCGAGGAAGGCGGTCTGACACTGGCAGGCGGCCGGTCGTTTCACACGCCGGCATTCCCCGTGGAGGTCGTCGATACGACCGGCGCGGGCGACGTATACCACGGCGCATACATTTACGGGCTGCTGCAACAGTGGGGGTTGGAAAAAACCGCCGAATTCGCCTCGGCCGTCGCCGCCATGAGTTGCACGCGGCTCGGTGGGCGAACCGGGATTCCGGACTTAAACCGCGCGATGGATTTCCTGCGGGATCGCGGAGCGGCGCACTTCAAAGGCGGGGACTAGCTGCGTCGACGGCGGGGTTTTAAGACACGAGGTACCGGCAGGCATCAACACCGGCCGTCAGCAACACCGGCCAGCAGCAACACCGACCGGCGACTAAAGGATTTCCCTCAACACCTCGAGCAGTCGATCGATTTCCGCCGGCGTGTTGTAGAAGTGGGTGGATACGCGGATCATGTCGTGAGACCGTCTTTGGTCCCGGCTCACGACGATCCCGGCTTTTCCGTGAAGGATGCCCCGAAGAAGCGAGGTGTCCCATCCATCGACGCCGAAGGAGGTGATGCCCGGACTCGACAGCGCATGGTCCGTGGAGGTTCCCAGACTGATGCCGGGCATCTCCATGAGTTGTTCCTTCAGATAGTCGGACAACATGCGGTCGCGGGCGTAAATTGCGTCCATTCCAATGGAATCGAGAAAGTCCAACGCGGGTTTTATCGCAGCCCGGATGGGTCTCTCGTACGTGCCGTGGGGACCAATGCGCCAGAGTTGCTGTTCCCGGTCGTCCCACGGACCGTTGCCGTCGGACGTGGGCCAGAAGGTTTCCTGGAATCCTTCCCGAACGTACAGACATCCGGTGCCGGATGGGGTCAGCGCCCACTTGTGGAGGCTCGTGGCGAATAGATCGCACCCCATCTCATGCAGGTTTACGGGGGTCATTCCGGGGGTCTGGGCGCCGTCTACCGCCGACACGATACCCTTCTCGCGGGCCATGTCGCACAGCTCTTTGACGGGGTAGAGCAGCCCTGGACCACGGGTGACGTGGCAGAAGAAAACCACCTTCGTCCTCGGTGTCAGCGCCTGCTCAAACAGGTCCACCACTTCCTGTCTGCTCTTCGGCGGACTGGGGATCTGAACCTGGTTGACCTGTATGCCGAATCGCCGGGCACGGCGCGTCCAGGGCTGGATCCCCGCAATGTGCTCATCCGTTGTCATGAGCACCTCGTCCCCGGTTTCCATCCGAATCCCGTTCGCGATGACGCTCAGTCCCTGGGTTGCGTTCCGGGTAAGCGCTATTTCACGCTCGTCCGCCCCCAGAAACCGGGCGGCCGTCTTCCGGCTTGCCTCCACTTCGTCCCAGAGTTGGGACCTTCCCTCGCTGCCGGTTTCCGCGAGATACACGTACCCGTCGTAGACCGCCTGCGTGACCGGCTTCGGACACAGCCCGAGGGTCCCGTTGTTCAGATAGATGGTAGCTGGATTAAGGTGGAACTGCGCGCGGACTTTTTCCCAGTAGGATTCGTCGTCGATCCTGGCGGGCGGACCGGAGGGAGGCGCTTCGCTTTCCTGCGCGAAGGCCGCTGCATCCCACACCGAGGACGCCGCGACTCCGGCCGCCGCCGCCAGACCTCCCTTGAGAAACCGCCGCCGGCTTCCCGGTTCGTCCAATGACGCGCCGTCTGATTCCATCCGGCCGATCGACGCTTCCTCTGCAGGACCTTCGTTGCGATTCATGCGGTTACTCCTGTACCTCATCGAAAAGGGATTCGATCTCAGTGTGGCTCAACGGGCGATTATACAGTCTGACGTCGTCCAGTTCCAGGCGCGACAGGTTCCATCCGCTCCCGAAGGTAGCGAAGGTCAGCCACATGCGGCCCAGTTCGATGTAACGGTAGGGATTCGGCGTCACCTGTTCGATGGAAAGTACACCGTTGATGTAGATTTTCTGATCCATGAGTCCGTCAGCGCGGGTATTCAGCGTCGCGGCCACGAACGTCCAGGCATCGGGGGCGGGCGCCGACTCGGTCATCACTTCCCATTGCGTCGCCACGTCGTCTACGCGGAATCCGACCTTCCCTTCCTGTATCGACATGGAATAGGGATCCTGTCCCCAGGCACCGTCACCGTACCAGAGTACCTGGCTGTACTCGCTTTCGGTATCGAATCCCCGTATCCAGCACGTAATGGTCAGGTAGTGGAGAAGGTCGAGCGACGGGTTTTTGACCACGGCCCAGTCCTCGCTGCCGTCGAATCGAAGCGCCCCTCCGCTTCGACCTTCTACGGGCTCTGGTTCTCCCATAACGATAGTCTTCAATCCACTGGCCGACACGTCGCGCATTTCGGCGGTCTCCATGGGCCAGTGGGCTACGAGGGCGTCTTCAAGCGAGGATTCCGGCGGATCCGGCACTTCGATGCCCGGCAGGGCCGGAGGCTGCCATCCGTTCTCCAGGGTCAGGGCCAGGATGGACTCGGGAGAGAGCGTTTCCGTGTAGATACGCACGTCGTCGACCACGCCCTTGAAATAGAAATCCGGTTCGCCCGAACCCTTGCGTCCGACGTAGACCGGTTCCTGCGGGTGTGGCGGGAAAGGCGCTTCGGCTTGATCATGAAGTTCACCGTCCATGTACAGCCTGTGCGTCTCGCCGTCGTGGGTAACTGCCAGGTGCCGCCAGACGGTGGTCCCGACAGGACGGGTAATCAGGGGATCGCGGCCCCGGCCCATGATGTGCCACGTGGGCAAAGGACCGAATGCGCTGAGTTGAAAGACGCGTCGTTCACTGGAGCCGCCGCTGTCCTGCGTGATGACACCGTTGGTCCAGTACCGGGAGAATGCGTCGTCGTCGTATTTTACCCAGACCGAGAGTGTAAACGCCTCGTCGGAAAGCTGCGGCGGCGGTGCGACTCGGATATAGTCGTTCCGGCCGTCGAAGGCGTACGCGGCGTCGGTCCGTCCGAAGCGGTCTGACGTAAGCACCGGACCGAACACTTCGCCGTGATGCCCGTTTCCGCTCGTATCGCGGGCGTCGCCGTCGAACAGCAGTTCGAGGACCAGGTTGGATCGGTCGACCGTCGGCGATTGGGCCCTGGTTACGCCCGGGTGCGTGAGGAGAAGGGACAACGCTGTCATCATCAAAACGGCGCGACTGATCATACGGCATTTCCTTTCAAGCGGACGGGTCCCGGGGTTTCCGGCGCGACGGCATCGCTACAGGTACACGGACGGGGATGCACGGCGCAGGGAATCGCGGTGCGCATGGTGGTGTCCAGGCGCCTCCGGAGCGGCCCATGATCCGCTTGACGATGGGTGTCTGAAGCCATATCTTCCTGTCGATCATCTATACGGTTCGAGAACGTAAATGCAGTACGTTCAATAAAATAGCCTGCCGTCCGAAACGACAGGCCCGGCTCCGGATCCATATCCGGAAGCGCACCGCGAACCCTGATTATCGTTACTACTTCTACAATAGTCAATACCATAACATTCATTCTAGATTGAACGTCAGGATCCTCCATGTCTTCTCGTATAAATTTAGCCATAGACACCCCCATGGCCCCTCCGCAGTGGGCCCTGCTGGAGCGCGCCCTCATCCGCTCAATGAGCCAGGCGCTCGAACTGTTCTACGACAAGTACTTCGACGAGAAGGGCTACCTGGAATGCGTGCCCCGCTGGGGCGCCCTCGACGGCCCGGACGATGCCATCGAAAACCTGGCGAACTGGCCCGTCGTCTACCTGCTCGGCGGGGGAGACCGCATCCTGGACATGTGCCGAACAGCGCAGGACGGCCACATCCGCCAGTACACCGAGGCGAAGACCGTCGACGTGCCCTTTGCCCGGGACGGCATGTACTACAAGGAGTTCCCGGTGCACAGCGACTGGGCCCATCATGCCGAAGGCCTGGTGGTGTTCAACCTGCTGGGCAACTGCGATCCGGACGACGAGAATCATATCCGCCGGGCAAAAAGGTTCGCGGGATTCTACATGGATGAGGATCCCCAGGCAAAGAACTACGACCCGGAACGCCGGTTGATCCGGAGTATGTTCAACGGCAGCCGGGGGCCGATGCTGCGCAAGACCACGGCCCTGGACTGGGTCGGCGACCCGTTGGAGGACGGCCGGTTCGACCTGCTCCACGGTCAGCGCGATTACGCGGAGATGTGCGAGCGGTTCGAGACCTACAACGACGTGGCCGGCGACCATCCGCTGAACCTGACGAGCACGGGGCTGGCCTTCAACGCCTATGCGCTTACCGGCGAAGCGAAGTACCGGGACTGGATCCTCGAATACGCGGACGCGTGGGTGGAACGCACCTATGCCAACGGGGGCGTGATCCCGTCGAACGTGGGCCTGGACGGCGTCATCGGCGGCGCCTGCGAGGGCCGGTGGTGGGGCGGCGTCTACGGATGGGACCACAAGGTCTACGCCCATCGCCACGGCCGGCTGGACAATTTCACCCTGAATGCCGTCGCCCATGCCGTGGACGGGTTCGGCAACGCCCTGCTGCTCACGGGCGACCGGAAGTACGTGGACGTCTGGCGCACCGTCCTCGAATCGGTCAACGCCAACAAGAAGACCGTGGACGGCGTCACCATGTATCCCCACATGCACGGAGACGACGGCTGGTACGACTACGCGCCCGAACCATATGACCGGGGCGCGGTGGAGGTGTACGACTGGTCCATGGATCCCGATGACCGGGCCCTGACCGGCGATAATCCCTGGCTGGACTATCTGGACGGGGCAAACCCATGTTTTCCCACAGACGCGTTGAAGCGAGACTTCGAGGATCTGCGGGGCCAGGTGGAAAAGATCCGCAACGATACGTCGACGCCGGATACGCGCCTTTCGGACAATCCCAATCCCTTCAACCCGGCGCGGATCGAGACCCTCGTGAACCTCATGACCGGAGGGCCGAAGCCCGCCTATGCCCGGCCGCTGCACTGCAGGCTCTGTTACTTCGATCCCGATCGTGGCCGGCCCGGCATCCCGGAAGACGTGGCGGCCTTGATCGACCGGATCGATGGGGATGGGCTGGACGTGCACCTGGTGAACGTCAACCCGGTCGACGCGCGTACCGTCACCGTACAGGGCGGCGCTTACGGGGAACACCGGGTGGGCTCAATTGAGTACGACGGCCGAAGGGTTACCGTCGACGACAGCGATTTCATCGTGCGTCTGGCGCCCGGATGCGGGGCGCGGCTGACGCTGGGGCTGCGACGCTACGTCAACCAGCCATCGGCCCGGTTTCCGTGGGACCGGTAGGCAGGCGGCATGTATCCACTGTCGACACGCGCAGTCGGAGTTGGTACGCGCAGTCGGAGTCGACACGCGCGGCCGGACAAGAATAGCCAGGACGAGTTGACAAGGAGAAACCGGCATGACCGTCGACCAGGCGAGCCCGGTGTTCCGGGCCCGGCACGTTTCCAAGGTCTACCGCATGGGCGAGGTGGACGTATCCGCCCTCCGGGGGGTCGACCTGGACCTGTACGCCGGCGAGCTGGCCGTATTCCTGGGGGCGTCGGGAAGCGGCAAATCGACACTGCTCAACATCCTGGGCGGGCTCGACGTGCCCACGGACGGCCAGGTTTTCTACCGCGAACAGGACTTGACCGTAGCGGACGAGCGTGAACGGACAAACTTCCGCCGGAAATCCGTGGGTTTCGTCTTCCAGTTCTACAACCTGATCCCCAGCCTCACGGCGCTGGAGAACGTGGAACTGGTCACCGAAATCGCTGATCGGCCCATGCCGGCGGAAGACGCCCTTCGCCTGGTGGAACTCGAAACGCGCATGCACCACTTCCCGGCTCAGATGTCGGGCGGCGAGCAGCAGCGCGTGGCCATCGCCCGGGCCATCGCGAAGCGCCCGGAGGTGCTCCTGTGCGACGAGCCCACGGGCGCCCTGGACTATGCGACCGGCAAAAGGGTGCTGGAAGTGATCGAGAAGGTCAACAGCACGCTGGGCACCACGACCGCGGTGATTACGCACAACGCGGCGATCGCGGACATGGCCGGCCGGGTCATCCGCCTTCGCAGCGGCGAGATTATCGAGGTATACGCCAATCCGACGAAAAAACGGCCGGACGAATTGAGCTGGTAGGCAGTCATGACCATCCTGAACCGCAAGGTGTTCCGCGAACTGGCGCGCATGCGCGGCCAGGTCATCGCCATCACGCTGGTGATGGCCTGCGGGATCATGGTCTACGTCTCCTCACGCCACACCTATATCGCCCTGCTGGAATCGCAGGAATCCTACTACACGAGTTACCGTTTCGCCGACGTGTTCGCCGGTATCAAGCGGGCGCCGGCGCCTGTCGCGGAGCGGATCGCCCGGATCCCGGGCGTCTCCAGCGTCCGCACCCGGATCGTGATGGACGTGAACCTGGACGTGCCGGGGCTGGATGAGCCCGCCACCGGCCGGCTGGTTTCCATACCCGAAGTACGCAGGCCCGTGCTCAACGACATTGCGATCCAGGAGGGCCGCTATCCGGCGATCGGAAGACCCGAAGAGGTCATCATCAGCGAGGCCTTCGCCCTGGCCAACGGACTGGCGCCGGACGACTGGATCGGGGCGGTCATCAACGGCCGGAGGAAGGCGCTGCGCGTCGTGGGCATCGGCCTGTCGCCCGAGTACGTCTACGAGGTGCAGGGCTCCGGATCCATCTTCCCGGACAACCTGCGCTTCGGCGTGATCTGGATGAGCCGGGACGCCCTCGGCGCGGCCTTCGACATGGAGGGCGGGTTCAACGACCTGGCCGTCGCCCTATCGCCGGAAGCGCGCGAACGGGACGTGATCGACCGCATGGATCTCATCTTCGAACCCTACGGGAGTGCGGGCGCCTATGGCCGGGGCAGCCAGATTTCCCACAAGTTCCTTTCGGATGAAATCCTGGGCCTGAGCGTATCCAGCAACGTTACGCCGGCCATCTTCCTCGGGATCGCCGCGATTCTGCTGCACATCGTGTTTTCCCGCATGGTGCGGGCCCAGCGGGACCAGATCGCCATCATGAAGGCCTTTGGTTACCGGAACCTGTCGATCGGATGGCATTATCTGAAATTCGCCTTCCTGGCCGTATCCGGCGGGACCCTTCTCGGCATTGTGGGCGGCTTCTGGATCGGCCGGCCGCTCACCGGCTTGTACCAGGCCTATTACCGTTTCCCCGACCTGGTCTACGAACTGCATGTCGACGTCATCACCCTGTCCGCGGTGATCAGCATATCCGCCGCGTTGGCGGGTACCCTGCACGCGCTGCGGGCGGCCATGGCCCTGCCGCCGGCCGAAGCGATGCGGCCGGAATCTCCGCCCCACTTCAGGCCGCTCGCGATGGAACGCCTGGGCCTGCACCGGATGCTTGCGCCGGCATGGCGCATGATCTTCCGCAACATGGAACGAAAGCCGGCCAGAACGATGCTGTCTGCCTTCGGTATCGCCATGGCGGTGGCGATCCTGGTCATGGGGCGGTTTACCTTCGACTCCATAGACTACATGATCGACTACCAGTTTCGTACCGTGCAGCGCGATGACGCGGCCGTCGTCTTCGCGGCGCCCCGTCCCGCGAGCGCCCGGTTCGAACTGTCCCGGCTTCCCGGCGTCGTCCGTTCCGAGCCCTACCGCGCCGTTCCCGTCAGGCTTCGCTCCGGACATCTGATGAAGCAGACCGCCATTACGGGGCTCGATCCGGCCGGAGAACTGCGGCAGCTGTTCGATCGGGAAGGACGGGTCCAGGCACTGCCCCCGGAGGGCATCGTACTGAACAAGACGCTGGCCGATCTCCTGGCGGTCCGGGCGGGCGATATGCTCGCCGTGGAAGTCATGGAAGGATCGAGAATGCAGGGCAGCCTGCCGGTTTCCCTGATCGTCGACGAGCTGATCGGCACCACCGCGTACATGGATTCCCGCGCGCTGAACCGGTTCCTGGGCGAAGGCCGCACCATCTCCGGCGCCTATCTCTCCGTGGACCCGCTTCGGGCGGCCGAGTTGTACAGCACGCTGAAGGAAACGCCCGCCGTGGCGGGGGTCGCCGTCCGCGAGGCCGTGATCAAGGGTTTCGAAGAATCCATCGCCGAAAGCACGAACGCCACCACGTTCACCCTGACCATCTTCGCGTGCATCATCGCCTGCGGCATGGTGTACAACGGCGCCCGCATCGCCCTGGCGGAACGAAACCGCGAGATGGCCAGCCTGCGGGTGCTCGGGTTCACCGAGCGGGAGATTTCCGTCGTCCTGCTGGGCGAACAGGCCGTCATCACGCTCCTCTCGATACCGATTGGCTTTCTGATCGGATGGAGTTTATGTTATCTTGCCGTGGACGCCACCGCCCAGGAACTCTTCAGGATGCCGCTGGTCATCACCGGAAAGACCTACGCGTTCGCTTTCCTGATCGTTACCTCGGCGGCCGTGGCGTCCGCGTACATCGTCCATAGAAAACTTCGCCACCTGGATCTGGTCGGCGTGCTCAAGACCCAGGAATAAACCGTGAGACCGTTATGAAAATCCGTCGCAAGCACATCATTTCCTTCGTGATCCTCGCCGCCGTCCTGGTCCTCCTCATCCGCGCGTTCATGCCGGCGCCGGTCCTGGTCGACTCGACCGCGGCGGAGATAGGTCCTCTGCGGGTGACGATCAACGAGGAAGGCAGGACCCGCGTAAGACAGCGCTACCTGATCACGGCCCCCGCGTCCGGCCGGCTGGCGAGACCGGCGTTGAATGAAGGGGACCGGGTCGGCCAGGGCGATGAACTGGCGCGCATCACGCCTACACCCCTCGGTTCCCGAGAGTCCGCGGAGGCCCGCGCCCGGATCGAAACAGCCCAGGCCCTGGTCCGCGAGGCCGAGGCCAATGTCGCCCGTGCACGGGTAGAGCAGGAAGAAGCGGCCCGCGGCCGGGACAGGGCGGAACAACTCGCCGCGAGCGGCAGCATCTCGAGAGAGCGCCTGGAGCGCGCCGTGCACGAAGCAACGGTCGCGGAACGGTCCCTGGAGTCCTCCCTCTTCCGCCACCGGGCGGCCGTCTCCGAACACGAGGTCGCCCAGGCGGCGCTTCTTGCGCTGCAGGAGGAGCGCGGCGACGCCAGGGCCATTCTCTCCATCCCGGCGCCCGTCGGCGGCCGGGTGCTGCGCCTCTTCGAAGAAAGCGAGCGGGTCGTCGCCGCGGGCACGCCCCTGATGGAAGTGGGCGATCCGGGCGACATGGAGGTAACGATCGACGTGCTGTCCACCGACGCCGTACGTGTCGCCGTCGGGCAAACGGTTTTGATCGAAGAGTGGGGCGGCCCCGGTCCGCTGTCCGGCAAGGTGAGCCGCGTCGAGCCGGCCGCGTTCACGCGCGTGTCCGCACTGGGCGTGGACGAACAGCGGGTCAACGTCATCGTGGACCTGGACGAAACGCCGGTGGAACTGGGCGACGGTTACCGCGTCACGGGACGGATCGTCGTCTGGGAGAAAGCGGACGTGCTCAAGGTCCCATCCAGCGCCTTGTTCAGAATAGGCGAAAGCTGGGGGGTCTTCGTCGTCGAGGAAGGCATGGCCAGGACGCAGGTAGTATCGGTGGGGCAGCGCAACGGGATCGAGGCCGAAATCCTCGAAGGCCTTGCGGCCGGTGACCCCGTCATCCTGCATCCCAACCCCCGCATCGCGGACGGGGTCGGCGTCGAGACCCGGACGGACTGAGGACACGGAGAGGATATTCGGGTATTGGAGAAACGCACCGGTTACGTCGAGTCAAACGACGGCGTTCGTCTATACTATGAAGACACAGGATGCGGAAAACCCGTCATCCTGATCCACGGCGGCGGGTTGAGCCTGGGTTGGTGGTGCAAGCAGGTCCCGGCCCTCAGCCAGCGATTCCGGGTCATTGCCGCCGACACCCGGGGCAACGGCCGCTCGGACAAGACCCCGTGGGGACATCGCACGGCCCGGTACGCCATGGACGTGCGCCAGATCATCGAAACGCTCGATCTCCAAGATGTCACGCTGGTCGGATGGTCCATCGGCGCGCGCACGGTCCTTTCTTACATCGAACTCTTCCGCGATTACCGGCTCAAAGGGGTGGTGCTGGTGGATGAAGTGCCCAGCATCGAAGTGCACGATCCGCCTGAGCCCGATACCGACCCTGGATCCGAGTCCAAACCACCACCCGAGGACGAGACGGAACGCAAACGCCAGCAACTTCGAAGTATGTTCGTCTCCCTGGACGTCCCGGACGACGAACTGGACGTGCTGCTGGAGGAAAGCAGGGAGAACACGCCGGCCCAGGGCGTCACCCTCGGTCCCGATTACCAGGCGCAGGACTGGCGTCCCATGCTGCCTTCCATCGACCTTCCGGTCCTGATCACCACGGGCGGCAAAAGCGGCGCGTACCCGGGCTGCAGGTACATGTTCGAACACATTCCCGGCGCGCGCATGGAAGTCTTCGAGGACAGCGGCCACGCGCTGTTCTACGAGGAACCCGACCGGTTCAACGCCGTCGTCACCGGGTTCGTGGACGGGCTGCATGCCGCGTTTCGGGGATGAACCGCCATATGATGAGCCCCATGGCGAGCATGCCCATGCCTCCGATCACCGAACTGAATACGTAACCGACCTCGGTATATACAACGCCCGCGGCCGCGCTGCACAGTCCCATGGCCAGCTGGCCGGTGGCGATGCCCAGGCTCATCAGCGAACCGCGCCGTTCCGCCGGCACGATCTCGGACAGCAGCGCCTGGAAGGGGCCCATGCGGGCCGACACGAGCACCATGATGGCGAAAAAGAGCGGGTAGGCGATCCAGAAATCCGTCATGATGGCCGTCGTCAGGGTCATGAGAACGAAGAGTCCCAGGCAGCCGCCCACGACCAGGACCTTCCGGCCGATCCGGTCCGAAAGGCGTCCGGCCCAGGGTCCCACGATGACGCTGGCGATGCCGGAGACCACGAACAGGGAAGCCACCTCGTCGCTCGACACGCCGTAGGTCTCCTTGATCCACACGACCAGGTAGATCACGTAGAAGGCGATCCCCGAAAACATCATGCAGTAGGCGCCGACGGCCGCGCCGGTCGCCCGCGTCGTGAACATGGACGCGTAGCGCCGGACCACCGATCCGAACGAAGACAGGCGCGCCCGGGCCACGGCCGGCTGCCGGGCCAGCCTCCAGACCAGGAGGAAGGAGAGTACCATAGGCGCCGCGAAACAGATGAATGGCGCGGCAAAGCCGAACCGGTCGGCCAGGATCGTTCCGCCCGGGATGCCCACGATCTGTCCCACGGCGACGGCGGTCATGACCACGCCGTTGGCCCAGCCCCGCCTTTCCGGCGGAAAGTGATCCCCGATATAGGCCGGCGCGACGCCGCTGAGGATGCCGGCGGCCATGCCGGACAATGACCGGATTAGCAAAAGTGAAGCGAAGTCCGAAACGAAGCTGTGCATGAAAAGGGTCAGGCACATGGCCCCGGTGCCGATCATGAGGATACGTCTTCTGCCCATCGCGTCCGACAGCGGGCCGGTGACCAGCGCGCACAAGCCGAGCATGATCGAGTAAGCGGAGACCAGGGCGCCGAGGTATTCCCGGGGCACGTCGAACTGCGCCTCCACGATGGGCAGTATCGGCGTCATGATGATCGTCTGGCTGCTCGCGGCGAACATCATGAACCAGAGCGCCATCAGGATGCTCAGGTCGGCGAAAGTACTCGGTCTCATCGGTCATTGACCCGATTCGTAGATTGGGTTAAGATGAATCCGGGCGGTTACTGTATCGGCAAGATACCACCGGTAGAAGTAAAACCTGGCTTTCATGGACAGACACCGGACAACGCGTTCTCAGCACATGGATCCAGGGGTGTTCATCGGCAAAATCGTCGATATCGAAATCGATCGACCGATGGGATCCCGCCATCCCGAACATGGTTTTATTTACCCGTTGAATTACGGAATGGTTCCGGGCGTATTGGGGTTGGACGGCGAAGAACTGGATGCCTACGTGTTGGGCGTGGACAGACCGGTTAAGTGTTTCACGGGACGATGCATCGCGGTGATCCGAAGATTGGATGATGCAGACGACAAGCTCGTGGTGGTTCCCGATGGCGAACACTACACCGATGAGCAAATCCGGGATTTCACGGGATTTCAGGAGCGATACTTCAAGTCCTCCATATCGCGAGGTCGGCAACCCTAGTGCATTTCAATGGAAAGCACGTAACTCAGGATCGTCACAAAAAGCCACGCGGAGACCAGCACGACCCCCAGGGGACGTTTCAAATATCCGACAGACAGGTGGATTCCGAATCGGAAAACGATGAGCACAAACAGCATCGCGGGGAACAGGAACTGGAAGAACTGCCCGTCCGCCTGCAGACCGTTTGGTGTTACGGATGCGGATACGCCCGCGACGAAAAGGACGTTCAGGATATCCGCGCCGATGATGTTTCCGACGACCAGTTCGCCGTGTCCGCGCCGCACGGCCGCGATGGCCGTCACCAACTCCGGGAGCGAAGTGCCGAAGGCGACAAGGGTCGCCGAGATGATGTGCTTCGGTACGCCGATGCGTTCTGCCATGATACTCACGGCCGGGATCAGGATCTGGGCGGAGACTACGATGATTGCGATCGCTCCGATGAGTTTGAGGAGTGTTCCGAACGTGCCGGCTTCCACGCTATCTGCTTTTTCTGAGTGCTCGGCATCTGGCGGTGTCGAAGCCGCCCATCGGATGGACTGCCAGATATACAGGGCGAGTAGAATAACGAAGACGATACCGGCCAGTTGAGGCAGGACGCCGCCAACGCTGAAAGCACTCGCCGGAGAGGACCACGGCAGGCAAACGGCTACCATGAGGATGCCGGCCCCCACCTGCACGTTGGATAACCGCGAGGCCAGCGTACGGTCGAACGGGAGCGGGGCAATCAGGGCGGCCAATCCGAGTATCAGCCCGGTATCGCAGATAATCGATCCAACGGCGTTTCCGAGCGCAAGACCTGGTTCCCCCTGTTGCGCCGAGAGTACGGAGACCGCGGCCTCCGGAGTCGTCGTACCGATGCTGACGATCGTTGCACCGATGACCGCTTTGCTCAAGCCCCATCGGCTCGAAAGGATGACCGCTTCATCAACGAGCCAGTCCGCGCCCTTGCCGAGTGTGCCGAGCATCACGGCAATGACCAGCAATAGCCCTAAACTCGGCAGTCCCACCAGAAGATGTTCAATCCATTGTTCCATGAAGACTCAGGAATCTAAGCAGCGTCGCTAAAGTTGAATCCCAACAAAAAACCCACATGAAACATGCGGGTCCCCGGACCTGAATGCCGAAGGAGAGATTCGAACTCTCACGGGCGAAAGCCCACTGCGCCCTGAACACAGCGTGTCTACCAGTTCCACCACTTCGGCATCACATACCATTTGTCATAAAACCGCAGACATAATATATTCCGGTACCCGCCGATTGTCAAGCAGGGCGGGCAGCGTAAACGGATAAGATAAGCCGATTCGAGGCAGATATGGCCAGCGCATCAGATCGTCACATCGCCGAGCCCAACGGGACCGACGGCATCAAGGTCATCGTGACCAACCGGAAGGCGCGCCACGACTACCATTTCCTGGAGACCTGGGAGGCGGGAATCGTCCTGACCGGCACGGAAGTGAAGTCGCTGCGGGCCGGAAAAATCAACCTGACCGACAGCTACGCCGCGGTCGACAACGGCGAGATCTACCTGTACAACGTCCACGTCTCGCGTTATGAGCAGGGAAGCACCTTCAACCACGAACCGAACCGCCGTCGCAAGCTGCTGCTGCATCGTTCGGAAATCCGCAAGCTGATCGGCCGGGTCGTGGAGAAGGGACTCACCCTGATCCCTACTAAAGTCTATTTCAAGCGGGGACGCGCCAAGGTGGAAATCGCCCTGGCCAAGGGGAAGCGGGACTACGATCGCAGACGGACCATCATGGAACGGGACGCCCAGCGGGACATGGAACGTACGTTGAAGGGGCGTCCATGACGGAGCGTGCGCGGCAGACACCAAGCAGACTGCTCTCCATCATCGGTCTGGCCTGGGGCCTGTCTTTTATCTGTGCGGTCCTGCTCTACGCCATCGTCAGGCTGTTCTCCGTCTCGATCGATGCATTCAGCCATTTCCCGTTCTACTGGTACCACTGGGTGGCGTTGGCCGCCGTGGTGGTGTTCATGGCCCATTCGGAGGGGTACCAGGGTTTTCAGCGGAACTTTTCTCCTCGGGTCGTCGCCCGGGCCTGGTATCTCTACCATCACCCGCGTCCCGTGCTGATCGCGCTGGCGCCGCTGTTCCTCGCCGGCTACATACACATCAACCCAAGACGCCGAAAAAACATCCTGGCGCTGACCATCGGGATCGTGATCCTGATTTTCCTGATCCGGTACCTGCCCCAGCCCTGGCGCGGCATCGTCGACGCGGGCGTGGTCGTCGGGCTCACGTGGGGACTGGTTTCCATGGCAGTCTACGGCATTCGGATGCTGGGATCGCGCCCCTTCGCCTACTCTCCCGAAATCCCAGGAGAAAGCGAGGTGATTCAATGAAACGAAACCTGTTGAGACTGCTGGTTGGCCTGATGGCCGCGCTTTGCGTGCTGGCCGGGCTGACCGGGTTGACCGGTGGATGCGGATTGGTCGGGGATGGCACGGACGCCGCCCCGGACAGACCGATCTCGTTCGGCGACTACTGGTACCAGGGCAAGGCCGAAATCACGAGCTACAACCTCAAGCAGGCGCGGTACGGCGAACTCCACGACGGAGACGCGGTGCTCATATTCGTAACGGAGGATTTCTCCGCACAGAAACAGGTTAAGCTCGACCGCCCGGACGAAGCGGGAGACGATGCCGTCAAGGTCCTCAAGCTGAACGCCCTGCGTAACTTCAACACGGGCGTGTATCCCTACACGGTCATGACTTCGGCGTTCACCCCGGTGTACCGGGACCGCCACCCCCAGACACTGAAGATCACCACGTCCGTGCAGGAATGGTGCGGCCACGCCTTCGTCCAGCTGAACCTGCAGGACGGCCGGTACCGCGTGCACCAGTACTCCTATTTCGAAAGCGAAGGCGATCGGGTGGCGGAACTCGAAAACGCCATCCCCGAGGACGAGATCTGGACGACCATCCGGCTGAATCCGGACGCCCTGCCGACCGGCGAGGTGTCCATGATTCCGGGTACGCTGTACCAGCGGCTGGACCATACGGCCTGGCGGACCGTCAACGCCACCGCCATCCTGATGCCCGATGCCCGGGAGCCCGAGATCATGGTCTACAACCTGGTCTACTACCCGGAACTCAACCGGACCCTGACCATTCGGTTCAAGCGGGACTTCCCCCACGAGATCGAATCCTGGGAGGAGGTCGAAATCGCGGCGGACGGAACGACGCAGGAACTCGTCACGACGGCTGTGCGCAACAAGCGTATCATGCTGGATTATTGGACGAAGAACAGCAAAGTGGACGTGGGACTGCGCCGGGAACTCGGTCTGGACTAAAGGCGATCACCCGCACGGCAACCGCAGGAATCAAGCCATGAATGAGGACCCGAAATGGCGCGATGACGGGGTGAAGGTCATCCCCGGCGACCAGCTTGATTCAAACACGCCGCAAACGCCAGGCATGTCGCGGGCCGCGGCGATCAACCACGCCCGGACCGGGGCGAGCAAGATCTGGGCGGGCACGGTGACCATCCACCCGAACGCGAAGACCGGCGCGCACCATCACGGCGAGCTGGAAAGCGTGATCTACGTGGTGAAGGGAAAGGCGCGGATGCGCTGGGGCGAGCGCCTGGAATACGTGGCGGAAGCCGGACCGGGCGACTTCATCTATGTACCGCCTTTCGTGCCCCACCAGGAGATCAACGCCCGGACCGACGAACCCCTGGAATGCGTGCTGTGCCGAAGCGGCATGGATCCGGTCGTGGTCAACCTGGACATCGAACCGGTGGAGAAGCCGGAGAACGTGTACTGGGTCGATTCGATCCACCCGGATCCCGACGCCTGACGGGTTGGTGCTTTCGTCCGGATCCCGACGCCTGACGGGGAACCGCTACGCGCCTTCCCGGTAGACCGCCTCTCTCAACCCCCTGATATAACCTACCGCGTACAGCCGGCAAAGGGCCGAGTAACCAGGGTGGTCGTTGTCCTCACCTGCCAGGGTCGGGACATGGTCCGGACGCAGCACGCCCTCGTAGCCGATATCGCGGTACGCGCGCAGGCATTCCATCATGTCGGTCGGACCGTCGTCGTGGAAGGTCTCCACGTAGTTCTCCACGTCCCCGCGCACGTCCCGGAAATGGACGAAGAAGATCTTGCGCTGCGCGCCGAAGTGGCGGATGGCTGCGGGCTGGTCGTCGGTCATGAGGGCGAAGTTTCCCTGGCAGAAGGTGACCCCGTTCATGGGGCTCGGGACCAGGTCCAGAAGCTTCTGATAGTTGTCCAGCGACCGCATGATCCGTCCGATGCCCCGCAGCGGCGACAGCGGCGGATCGTCAGGATGCATGGCCATCTCCACGCCGTACTGTTCCGCGACGGGCGTGACCCGCTCGAGGAAGTCGTGCAACGTCTCCCACAACTGGTTTTCGGAGACCTCGCCCGCCTCGGTCAACGGCGCGTTCTTCATCATGGTGTGGTCGTACCCGGTGACGAAGGCGCCGCCCCGCGAGGGAACCGTGGAAGAGGTGCGGGTCCAGTTCAGGATCGCCATCCAGTTGTAGCACCAGGTCTTGATGCCGACGCGCCCCATGCTCTCGATGAAGGTGCAGACGTTGTCCAGCTCCTCCTCCCGGCCTACCACACCCAGCTTGATGCGGTGCATGGGAGGCGCGCTTTCGATGACGGCCACTTCTATCCCGGCGTCATTGAAGTTGTTCTTCATCCGCAACATGGGCATGTAATCCCAGCCCTTCTCGTTGCCCACCGCGGGCGGCATGCTGGTGACCGCGTGATCGACGCCGATCTGCTTGACCTGGTCCCACAGCGTGTTGCGTCCCGTGCTGAGGATTTCGGCGATTTTTATCATGGAATATCGTCTCCTGTAGGCTAACCCCGGCTGCGCACCGGATGTTCGAGGGCCCGTTCGTAGAGATCCTGCCATTCCTTCGACCCGTCGTCGCACAGGATCTCGAGAAAGACGCCGTCCGCGTGGGCGGGTCCATTGCCCTGTATGAAATAGCCGTATCCCCGGTTCATGGGCGCGATATGAATGCGGGTGCCGTCCGGATAGACCACCGAATTGATGATGCGAGGTTCGGGCTTGTCGTACCGTTTGCCCTTTTCTTTCAATTCCTGCACCGTATCGTCGGGAATCTTCCACCTTTCCACGGCTTCCTCGTCCACGGTCACGCCCAGGCCCGGTTCCTCGGGAACCCGGTGAAAGCCGCCCACGACCTCGATGGGCCTGGTCAGCAGATGGTGGCTATAGAGATTGATGCACGTGATGGCCGGCCAGGTGGCATGGGTCAGCACCGCACCGAGATGGGCGGCCCAGGTCGTGGTGAGCCCGTTGCCCACGAGTTGCAGCCAGAAGGGCATGTTGGCCTCCGCGCTCAGCTGGCCCTGTTGCATCACCTCGGACTTCCCGGCGCAGATGACGAATCCGTCGCAGACTTCCTCGCGGATGGCCGTCATGTAGGGCGGCGAACCGAAGTGCATGGCGATGGGCCGGGGGATGACCTGCCGGAGCTGGCGGTTGCCCAGGACATCGGTCTGGGGGATGGGGGATTCGAACATGGCCACGTTCTCGTACTGCGCCAGTTTCTGCATGACGGGCATGGCCGCGGCCGCGTTCTGCATCGTGGCGTTGGCGTCGAGGTCCAGCTTGAAGGAACCGGGGATGCCCGTGGCGACGGCATCCACCTGGGCGAAGATGTCCCACCAGGGCCTTTGCTTGATCTTGAAGCTGGTATACCCCAGGGCCACCGCGTCGCGGGCCTCGGCCAGCCAGTCCGCCGGCGAGGCGTCGATGGACCACCAGGAGATGGGCGACCAGTCCCGCACCTTGTTCCCGAGCAGCTTGTAGCACGGCACCCCCAGCGCTTTGCCCACCACGTCGAAGAGGGCCATCTGCAGTCCGGCGCCAAGCGTGTCGTCGTTCATCACGTCGGCCGGGCTCTTCCCGACGACCCGGTCCACGGCGTCGTCGGTGACCCGCGCCCAGGTGTAGTGGATGACGGTCTCCCCCCAGCCGACGAGCCCGGTATCCGTCGTCACCCGGCAAAGCTCCAGGATCGACCAGTTGTAAACCTCGCGCTCGGTAATGCGGGCCTGGCGTTCGGTGAACGGCACATCCACCACGGTGCGTTCTACGTCGACTACCTTCATGAAACGGTTTCCTTCCCGTCCGGTCGGTTACAGGGCGTTTCCGCGCCGCCCACCCCGTCAGAATCAGATCAGCAGACAGGCGATCAGGAGCAGGACCATCAGGGGCAGCAGACCCATGCCGACACTGGCGCCCACGGGCATGAGCAGGCTCTCCGGCGCCGTGATCTCCAGGCCGAACAGCAGGGGGATCGTCCGGGCCGCTTCATCGTTCAGGCCCAGCGAGATGGACACCCCGGCGTACAGGCTGCCGAAGAGGGCCAGAACCATGACCACGTGAGCCAAATGGGGCAGCCGGCCCCTCGAGAGATCGGCGGGGTCCATGACGTCGTGATAGAGCAGGCCCCACTGTTTCACCCGCTTATAGAGTACGGGCAGCAGCAGCGGCCCGAGAATGGCCGCGGTGACGAAATTGTTGAGGGAAATGAGGGGCGCCAGCACGTGGAAGGGCACGAGCCCCAGGGTGTCCAGCCCCCAGCCGACCATTACGCCGCAGGCGATGCTGGCCAGCAGCGTAACGTACAGGTACCGGACCAGCATGGACGGGGACCACGCCCCGGGCTCCTTGCTGGTCAGCATGCGCCATAACCGGTAGGGAATGTAACCGAGCAGGAAGTTGCCGACCATGCCGAAGTAGCTGCCCAGCCCGTAGGTGCCGCCCATCAGGTCGCCGATCAGGTTGCCGAAGGCGGCGCCCCACGCACCGGCGGGGCCGAACATGAGGGAACAGATGACCGGAAACACGTTGGCCGGCCTGAGTTCGGTAATGCCGGGGATGATGGGAAGGAGTTTGAAGGGAATGAGGACGGCGGCATACATGGCTGCCGTCAGGGCTACCAGGACGACCATCCTGGTATACTTCCACATCGTGATGGCTTCTCGCACGCTACCCCTTCAGGCGCTCTGTTCCAGTTCAGGCGCTCTGTTCCAGGCGGTTGATCTCGTCGCGAAGACGGGCGGCATCCTCGTACCGCTCCTCTTCGATAGCTGCCTGTAGTTTCTGCCGCGCCGTTTCCAGGGGGGTGCGTGGCTGACGCTTGAACTCCACGGATTCCATCAACTCCTCGGCGGCCACCTGCGCCGCGGGAACCTTGCCTTCTTCTCCCGCTTCGGCTTCCAGTTCCTCGATGGACGCGGCGAGCGCGTCCTCGCCGTTTTCGTCCTTGCTCTTGGGCATGCGCTTGCCGGCCGCGCGCATGACTTCCTCCTCCACGTAGATGGGGGCGTCGGCACGAAGGGCGAGGGCAATGGCGTCCGTGGGTCTCGAGTCGATGGTCATGGACTGTCCGTTGGCCTTCACGTGTATTTCCGCGATGTAGAACTGCTGTTCGCGCAGTTCGGAGATGAGTACGAACTCGATCTCGGCGTCGAAATGATCGAAGACCGAATTCAGCAGATCGTGCGTCATGGGCCGCGGCGGCGCTTCTTCGCCGGCGTCGATCTGGCTCTTGATGGCGAAGGCTTCCGCGATGCCGATCAGCAGGATCAGCACCTGCTCTTCCTGCTCGTCGGCCAGCCAGAGTACGGGCGTGGCGTGCAGGGGATAGGGCGGCCCCACATCATATACCTTGAGACGAATCATGTGTGCAGTCTTTCTATCGGATCGGGATCAGCCTGGTTCTTTGTCGCGGGCGACCACATGCGAGATGACGGGACTACGCAGACTGGAAGGGGTCAGTCCGCAGGAAATACGTTCGTCATCGTAGTGGATGTTCGGTATACGGGTATAATAAACCGGGCGCTCAAAACAGGTCAAGACAAAATGAACCGGCGGATGTGATTTTCGGCTGCCGTGCGCTTCCGGTCATCCGGATGAACGCTTCCGGTCATCGGAATGGGCGCTTCCGGTCATCCGGATGAACGCTTCCGGTCATCGGAATGGGCGCTTCCGGTCATCCGGTCTTCGAATCTCCCCGCTGGGCGAGAAAAGCCCCGCGCACACGGGTGAAGAAGGCGAGCGCCGCTTCCGTTTGGTAGTCCCTGTAGGTCCACGGCAGCGGGGTAAACTCGCCCCGGGTGTACAGCAGCGTCACCTCGGCGAATATCCCCTTCCCGATATAGATGCGGTGGCTGTAGTTCTTGGTGGTCGCCAGGACGAGCTGGCCGCCGTTGACGTAACCCGGATCGATGTTCAACCCCCGCCCGGGCAAACCGTCGGACCGTGCCAGACCAGCTTCGAGGCCGTTGGTCGCCCGCTTGATTTCCGCGAGGTCCTCCGGGTTCACGAGCGGTCCGAATCCGAGGAACTGCTTGACCAGTCCGGCCCCCATTTCCCGCTCGTAGTAAGTGGAGAAGGAAAAGTCGAATACCGGACCGGCCAGCTCCAATGCGCCGAACCGACAGGCCAGGAGCTCGCGGCCTTTCGCCAGCATCGATTCGTCCCGTCCCATGACCGCGCATACCAGCTTCACGGGTTCTGGTTTTGCGGGAGTTCCCAAGGTCGAGTCGCCTTCCGTGTTACGCGTTTGTCTCATTGCCACGAAGGGTGCCGGACTGTATATTTACTCGCCCATCGCCCATCGCCCATCGCCGCACAAGGAACAGATATCGATACAGGGTGGACGTTGTCAACGCTAAACAGGCAGACCGGCAGACGCACAGGAGTACAAATGAATCTCGAACGGTTTTCACTCAAGGACAGGGTCGCCATCGTAACCGGCGCGGGAACGGGCATCGGCCAGGGGATCGCGACGGCCATGGCCGAATCGGGCGCCCGGGTCGTCCTGGCGGGCCGGACCCGCTCCAGGCTGGAGGAGACCGAGGAGACCATCAGGGCGTTCGGCGGCGAAGCGCTGGTCGTGGAATCGGACGTCTCGGACCGGGAAGGCCGGTCATTCCTGGTGGCATCGGTCCTGGAATCCTGGAACCAGATCGATATCCTGGTCAACAACGCGGGGGTGAACGTGCGCACGCCGCCCGAGGACTACCGCGAGGATGACTGGGACCGTATCGTGGACACGAACCTGAAGGGCACCTTCTTTCTCACCCAGCTCGTGGCCCGTCACATGATCGAGCGAAAATACGGCAAGATCATCCAGATCGCGTCGCTGGCCGCCATTACGGGCATTCCCCATATCCCCGCCTACACCGCCGCCAAGGGTGGTATCGCTTCCATGACCTATCAGTTGGCCATCGATTGGGCCCGGTTCAACATCAACATCAATTCCATCTGTCCGGGATACATCCGGACGCCGCTGACCCGGCCCGTCGAAGAGAGTGAGCGGGGCGCCTACATCCTGAACCGCGTGCCGGCCGGCCGCTGGGGCGATCCGGAGGACATCGCCGGCACCGCCGTGTTCCTGGCCTCTCCGGCCGCGGATTTTCTCACGGGACAATTGATCGTGGTGGACGGCGGCTGGATGGCCGGCGGCTAGCCAGCGGCCTCCGCCTGGCTCACCCGGCCCGTACCCGGGCGGGGCACCGTGATGAATCCGGTGGCCACCAGGGTCAGGACGGCGACGACCGCCGCACCGATGAAGACGTACTGGTAGCCGTAAATGACCCAGACCAGTCCGCCCAGGGTGGGAATGGACATCGACACCGCGTGGTCGATGGTGACGCCCAGGGACAGCGTCGCGGTGAGGTCGTCCCTTTTGACCACGATTTTGCTGGCGTAGGTGGTCCGCGCGATACTGACGTTGAACAGGACCAGGTCGAGCACGAAACTGGCATAGATGAGATCCACCGCCCAGGCACCCAGCCCCATTTCCGCGGCGAAACCGTAGCCCACGCAGACGCCGATGAGCAGCACCGCGTCGACCATCAGCACCAGGCGCTCCCCGAACCGGTCGATCAGTTTCCCCAGCTGCGGCGCGAAGAACATGCCGATTACGGACGCGATCAGGTGGAGCGAGGCGATGGTGGACACCGGCTTGTCGAAGATGCTGATCAGCACCCAGGGACCGAAGGTGATGAAGATCTGCTTCCGCGCGCCGAAGAGGATGTTCAGCAGGTAGAACAGGGTGTACCGCTTCCGCATGATGAAGGTGGGGCGGTTGCCCGTGTGCCCCTCGATGGGACGTATCGCCAGGTAGCAGTAGACGCCTCCCAGGGCCACCAGCGCGGCAAGGGCGAAAACGGGCAGGTAGCCGTATGAAGTGCCGCCCAGCCCCATCCAGAGCAGGATGCTGCCCAGGATGGCGGCGCCGGTCTGGATGCCGCTCAAGCGCCCGAGCATCGTGGCGCCCCGTCCCTCACGGGCCAGCCGGAGGGCGATCGTCCGAGTGACGGGCATCTGCAGGTGCATGCCGATGCTCCAGATGATCATGGAAACGAGCATCAGCCCGTACAGATCGCCGTAGATGCCAAGCCCCAGGAACCCCACGGACATCAGCGCCATGGAGAGGGCGGCCATCTTCAGCTCCGACCAGAAGAAGAGGATGCCGGCGAAGGCGGCGACGAGGAAACCGGGTAGCTCGCGGGGGAACTCGAGCTCGCCGCGGCTCATCGCGTCCATCTGGTAGGTGTCGCTGAGAAAGTTGTTGAAGCTGATTTCACCCAGCCCCATCGAAAGACCCATGCTGACCGCGCCAAGCACGAAGAGGATGAGTTGACGGTCGGCGGATCTGATCCAGGAAAGCAATGGGGGCTCCGGTCTAGGGCAGATCGAACTTCTTCAGTTCGTCCCGTATTTCGGCGGCCCTTTCGAACTCCTCGTTCTCGACGGCCTCCGTCAATTCCGCCCTCAACTGGTCTTCTTCGGATCGGGGCTGCTGTTTTCGGATCTCTTCGGCCATGTCCCTCAGGACTTTCAGTTCCTGGCTTTCCTTGACCAGGTCGTCCCGGTCGTAGGAACGGAAGAATGTCTCGATTTCCTCTATGCCTTCTTCGATATGGCGCAGGGCCTTGTCAATATCGTCCGAGTTCGTGGCAATCAGGCTTCGCGCCCGGGTGCGGTGCATGATGACGAAGGGCCGGTACTGCTCGAGGGACAGGCGGTCGTCGTCGTTCTCGGCGTGGGTCCGAACGATTTCCATGATCTGCAGGTTATGCTCGGCGTCCCGGCAGGCCTCGTGGTAGGATTCCAGTTCGAACATGCAGATACGACGGTAGTAATACTGCAGCGACTCCGTTTGCAGGTTTACGCAGTCCTCGTGGGATAGGCTGAGCTGCGCGTCCGGTCCCTTGTCCGCCTTCTTCTGCTCCAGTTGATCCAGAAAGTGTTCCAGCAGGGAGGTCTTCCCGTGGGGCCTTTGGCCGTCCGGCCGGTTTGACCACTCCATCTGCAAAATGCCGAGATCCACGCGCATCTGTATCCTCGTCCGGCCGTCTTCTCCCTTGATTTTGCGCACGATGAGCTTGTCGGGCCCCGTGTAGTCCCATTCATCGAGTAGTCTGCTGATGTCTGGATTCATGTGCCTGGCTCCCGTCTGTAGAATGTGAGGTGCCGAGGGAGGTGGATTCAGACCGAATCAGAATGCGCTGGCCAGCATGGACAGCATGGACAGCATGGACAGCCAGGTCAGCCCGGTCGGCTTGGCCAACCCGGCCAGCTAGGTCAGCCCGTACAACGCGCCGCCCAGTGTAAGCAGTCCGATTCCCCAGCAATAGTACGAAAACCTGGACAGATTGCCGGCAACTACGATGCGAAGGAGCAGCTTGAGCGCGATGTAACCGCTCACGGCCGCCATGAGGGTTCCCACCGCTACCGCGGTCCATTGATCCGAGGGAATGCCGCCCGAATCTCCTGCCTGGACGGCGACCGCACCCAGTATGGCGGGAACCGCCAATAGAAAAGAGTAACGCGCCGCCAGCCGCCGGTCAAGTCCCAACATCAAGGCGATGGAAATGGTCGTTCCGGACCGCGAAATCCCGGGAATCAGCGCCAGCGCCTGGCCCAGGCCGATCAGCAGCGCATCGAACCAGGTCGTCTTCTGAAGGTCCCGGCCCGCTTGGCCCGGTTGACCCTGCTGGCCCGCTTGGCCCTTCCGGCCGGAGAACCTGGACAACCACAGGATGGTACCAGTGGCCAGGAACGCGCAGCCAACGAAGGCCGGTGCGGAAAACAGGCTTTCCAGCTCGTCTTTCCATCCCAGGCCGAAGACCGCGGCGGGAACCGTGCCCACGGCGAGCAGGAGCAGGAGGCGAAGCGCCCCTCGGTCTCCCCCGGCATGGCCGGTTACCGCGCGCAAGGCACCCGAGATCAGCAGGGCGATATCCGATCGGAACACGATCAGGACGGCGATCAGCGTCCCGAGGTGCACCATGACGTCGAAGAGCAACTGGGTTTCACCCGGCCCGCCCGGTCCGCCTGGTCCGCCTGGTCCGCCTGGTCCGCCTGGTCCGAACAGCCACTGGTACACCACGAGATGTCCGGAACTGCTGATCGGCAGGAATTCCGTGACGCCTTGCAGGAATCCAAGAATCAACGCGTGGTGTAGTGGAATGGGTCACGCTCCCGGGGCTGGCCTGCACTGGAAGACCGACACGGGTCCATTCCCGCTCAGGAAGGCTGGCGCCTGGGTCTTCTCGAATACCGCCTGCGCGGCCTGCGGCCCTGTGTGCGTCCGCTTCCCTTTTCCGGCTGGACCTTGGCCTCCGTCTTGGCCGGCGGCGGCTTCGGACTGGCGGTAAAACAGGATCTCACGGCCTGCCAGAACAGAATCAGGGGCAGGGCCGGCAGCGCCGCGTAGGCCAGGAGCGGGGCGCGCATGAACCACAGTCTGAAAACCACGAATATCGCAAGGCCGGCGATCAGCGCGACCCAGCCCAGGGCGATGGCCGAAGCGACGCCGTGCAGGTACGCGGCAAGGCCGAAGAACAGCAGCGCCGTGAGCAGCGTCGTGTTATACGAGGGCATGAAGAGGTTGAAACCGCCGATCACCTGTGCCGCGCTGCGCCATTTCAGGCCTTCCATGATCAAGGGCATTCCGTCGGCACGGGCAAGCCGCCACCTGGTTCTCAAGCGGTCGAACGATGAGCGAGCGGACTTAACGGCCCTGGTACGGTCGTAAACCCATGCCTGGTCGGTATACTGGATGACCACGTCGTGGCGCAGCAGCCTGGTTTGAAATCCCAGCACGTTGTCCAGCCGGGGCTTTTTCACACCGTGTTTTTCTACCAGCCGCCGGGAGATGCACAGTCCGGTTCGATGGATACCGCCGGCCAGACGGAGATTCAACGGCCAGATCGTGAGCCAGCAGGGTTTCAGGGCGCTCAACAGTGCCCTTTTCGCCGTATTCCAGGTCCATTTTCTTCCCGATACGCTGTATCCGGACTGGACGGCCAGTGCGCCCCGGGAGAGCTTGTCGCTCATCACGGCCAGGAAGTTGGCGGAAATCCTGGACCGGACGTCCAGGATGACGTAGGCGTCGTAGCGGTCTTTCGCGGAAAGCCGTTCCAGCACGCCGTGGACCGCCTCGTCCGCGTCGGACCAGCGCTGCTTCCCGGGGCCGTAGACGACCGCCCCCTTGCGCCGCGCGATGGTCGGCGTCTGATCCGTGCAGTTCACCGGCGCGACGATCACATCGAACATGCTCCGCGTATACTTGTTCCGGCGCAGATGCTCCACGGTCCTGCCGATCGTGCCTTCGTCGTTGCCCACGGGCACCACCACGGCAAAGACATGCCGGGGAAAGATCAGCGGTACCTTGCCGCTTCCGCGGATCCGGCCGATGAAGCTCAACAGGAGTCCATAGGCCACGAGACCGGCCGATCCGACCAGGACGACCGACTCGAGCAGCGTCAGGTACGTCAAATCTTACACTCCATGTGCGCGCGGGCCCTTTTCAAGTTTGATAGCGTGCTCAATTTTGATACCGTTCATCGTACTGCTTTTTGTAATACGACCTGAAACCGCTTTCGTTCCGGATCTCCTGCCACCACTGCGGGTGGTCCACGTACCACTGCACCGTCCGGTCCAGCAGCGTGTCGAAGTCGAGCGACGGGCGCCATCCCAGGGCCCGGATGCGGCCGCAGTCCAGAGCGTACCGCAGATCATGCCCGCTCCGGTCCGGGACGAACTCGCGCAGGTCCGCCGGCCGGTCGAGTTTTTCCAGGACGCGGGCGGCCAGGTCCCGTCCGTTGACTTCGCGGTTCGTGCCCACGTTATACGCGTTCCCCGGTTCGCCGGACCGGAGCACCAGGTCGATGGCGGAACAATGGTCTTCCACGTACAGGTAGCTGCGCACCGCGCTCCCGTCGCCATATACCGGCAGCGGCTTGTACTCCAGCGCGTTCGTGATGAACAGGGGCAGGACCTTCTCCGGGTACTGGCAGGGACCGACGGTGTTCCCGCCCCGCGTGACCAGCACGGGCATGTCGTAGGTAGTGAAGTAGGATTGGACCAGCAGTTCCGCCGCGGCCTTGCTGGCGGCATAGGGACTGCGGGGCGCGAAGGCGTCGCTTTCCACCGAGGAACCTTCCGGTACGTGGCCGTACACTTCGTCGGTGGACACCTGCAGGAACCGCTTCACTTCCAGGCGCCGCGCCGCTTCGAGCAGGACATAGACCCCGTTGTAATTGGTTTCGATGAAGGAGGACGGGTCGAGGATGGACCGGTCTACATGGGATTCGGCCGCGAAGTTGACGACCGTGTCGACCCCGCGCATGGCGTCGTCGACCGTGTCCCTGTCCCGGATATCCCCGTGAATGAACCGGAACCGGTCCGTACCCGTACAGTCGTCGACATTGGCCAGATTGCCGGCGTAGGTCAGCGCATCGAGCACCACGACCTGCGTATCGGGATGGTGTTTCAGTGCGTATCGAACGAAGTTGCTGCCGATGAACCCGGCTCCACCGGTAACCAGCATGGCATCCATAGAAAGCCTGGCTCCTCAGGATTTGATCCGTCCATCGTCCGAATAGCCGCGTTGCTCCCAGTATCCCTTGTGGTTCTTGCGGGTAACTTCGATCCGGGTAATCCACTTGACCTGCTTGTATCCATACATGCCGGGCATGACCAGGCGCACGGGCGAGCCATGCTTGGCCCACAGCGGCTCGTCGTTCATCTCGAGGGCGAGCATGCTGCTCTTCTTCATCGCCTCGCCTACGGGTACGCTGCTCTCATATTCGTCCGCCCCGTAGAAAATGACGTCGCGGGCCTCCGGATCCATGCCCGCCTTATCAAGCAGGTCGCGCAGCCGCACGCCGGCCCACCGGGCTCTCCCCTGGGCGCCGCCGACACAACGAAGGATGCTCTCCTGCGTGACCTGCGGCCACGCGTGCAATTCGTCGTACCCCAGCGCGTATGGAGTCGAAACGGCGCCTTCAATCTCGAGCCGTTCCGTTTCGACGTCGATTTTCGGTGGAAAGGAGACGATGGCTACGGCGAAGAACCTGCGCAGGGGGGTCAGGCCCTCTTCGTCCTTCTCGACGGGAACAAACAGGGGGCCAGCTACAGATTGAAGCACGGGAAACGCGGCTCCGCCGGCAACGAGTCCGGCCGCGAGGGTTTCCAGGAAATGTCGCCGGTCCATGAACGGGTCCTGTCGGGATCGGGATGGGTCTGATACGGATACCGGATTCGCCGCGGTTCCTATCTCCGCGCCTGCCATAAGCTTACACACGTGTAGTACGCCTGTCAAGGCATTTGGGGCGTACCGGGGGTATGAATCGGCACGGGTAGCGCCGGGGCACATCGGGATTTGATTAATGGACGGCCAGGGATTAGTATACTGGAGCGTATCGCCAAGAAATGGTCATGAATCGGTGAATTCGGGTGCATTCGGCGTAGTCATGTCCCACGCAACCAAATCCCGCGAGACCACACCTCGCGAAACCATACGAGGAAGGACGGCAACATGTCGCTCGAGAACAAGACGGTCGTCATAACCGGCGCGGCGATGGGCATCGGACGGGCCGCGGCCCTGTGCTGTGCGGAAGCCGGGGGCCGGACCGTCCTGGCCGATATCGAAGAAGCCAGGCTGAAAGAGACCTTCGGCGATATACACGCCGCGGGCGGCGAGGCTTCCTGCCAGGTGGTGGACGTTTCGGACGCCCGGCAGGTCGAGACGCTGATGGCGGGCGCGGTCGAGGACTTTGGACGGATCGACGCGCTCATCAATTGCGCGGGCATCCTCGAGGGTGCCTTCGTGCCCGTGGACGAGCTGGACGAGGCAGTGTGGCAGCGCGTGATGGATGTCAATCTCAAGGGGTCCTTTCTTACCTGCAAGTACGCCGCGGCCGTGATGAAGGAACAGCAAAAAGGCGTCATCGTCCTGCTGTCCTCCGGCGCCGGCGTCCGCGGGGGCAGTTCATCGGTGGCCTACGGGACCAGCAAGGGGGCCGTGCACGGTCAGGCGGTCGTCCTCGAGAGCCAGCTTTCGCCCTTTGGCATACGCGTTCACGCGGTCTGTCCGGGAGGGATCGCGACGCCCATGAAACTCAGGAACATCGCCCAGGCGGCCGAATCCCAGGGCGAGTCGGCGGAGGAAGCGCTCAAGCAGGCGGAAGCGTACCTGGGCGACCCCGAGGGCGTGGGCAGGATCCTGGCCTTCCTCGTATCCGACCAGGCCGACCATCTGCGCCAGACCGTTTTTACGCGGTGAGCGCGGTATGGGACGCAAAGGCGTAGCACACCTCGTGGCGGTATTCCTCATCCGGTTGCAGGATGACCGAAGGCCATCCCGGCGATCCCTGCCGGTTGACCGCATCCGGAAAAGCCTGCGTCTCCAGGCAGAAGCCATGGTGCCTGCCGTACACGGCGCCCTGCTTGCCGGCGAGTGTGCTGGTCAGGTTGTTTCCCGTGTAGAACTGTACGCCCGGTTGATCGGTCCGAACCGCCATGGCAAGGCCCGAACGGCGGGAAGTTGCCTGGGCGGCCGGTCTCACCCGCCCGCCTGCGTCGCGCAGGACGAAGTTGTGGTCGTAACCCCCGGGACCTCCCGCGCCACCTGGCTCGGGTGGATCGGTCGAAGAAATGGCTTCCATCTCGGCGGCGATGGTTTTCGGTTCCGTGAAGTCGAAGGGCGTCCCGGCGACCGGCCTGATTTCGCCCGTGGGTATGAGATGGCGGTCGACGGGCGTGTAGGCGTCGGCGAACAGGATAACCTCGTGATCCAGCACTGGTCCGGCCTGGTGCCCGTTCAGGTTCCAGTAGGAATGATTGGTCAGGTTCACCACCGTGGACCGATCGGACCTCGCCTTCATCGTAATCCTTAGTTCGTCGTCTTCGGTAAGGGCGTAGGTAACGGTCGTTTCCACGGCGCCGGGATATCCTTCCTCCCCGTCCACGCTCTTATAGGTCATCGCGACGAAGGGACCTTCTTCTCGCTGACCGAAGTCCAGCGGTTCCCAGACCTGCTTGTCGAAACCGCCCGGTCCCCCGTGGATGTGATTGGGGCCGGCCCCGTCATTGATCGCCAGTTGGTATTCCCGACCTTCCAGCGTAAACCTTCCGCCGGCGATCCGGTTGGCGCAGCGGCCGACCGTGGTGCCGAAGAACGGATGGACGCCCAGGTATTCGTCAAGCGTATCGAAGCCAAGTACCACGTCTACGAGATGCCCGTCCGCGTCCGGGATCTCAAAGGACTGCAGAATCGCGCCGTAATTTGTTACGTGCGCGGCCGCGCCGCTCGCTCCGTTCAACGTGTAGAGAAATACGGACCGGGACCGGTAGGTTCCCCAGATGGTCTCTTCTACGGCACCCATCACGCTTGCCTCCTCAAACCGAAAATAAACGCAGGGACTGGCTCGATCAATGAATTGTCGGGACGGCTCCGGTTCAATGATTCGAGAGCTGGTTCACCGCGCCGACTGATATGAATGAGGATCGCGGGTCGCCTGCGAAACGGATTATAATGATGCCCCATCAGTTGGAGAAACCCTTCCCATGGTCGAAACCCATTCGGCGGATGTCATTCAACCTGCGGACACGATTCATCCTGTGGACGCGATGCAACCTGCGGGAGCTATTCAACATGTAGACACGATGCAACCTGCGGAAGGACTTTCAGCGGCTTGTCCGGTCCCATTCTCGTCGGACGAGGTGTCCAAGTGGGAAAGAAAGGGCCGTGGACTGGCCGTTTTCCGGTGTCCCGACTCGTTTTCACTGCCTGAAATCGAGTCCCGGCCGGGTACGGTGATCTTGTACGACCCGGATGAAGGACGGGAGATCCAGGGCGAACCCGAACGCATCGTGCTGAAACTGACATCCCGAAGCACTCCCCACCTGAACAGCCTGGTCAATCGCATCGTGCTTCCGGCGTACAGGCGGTACATCCCCCTGTACCTCTTCGCCGCGTGGAACGAGGAAGAACTGGACACCGGGGCGGTTCGAATACCGGACAAAGAAGAGATCGAAGCGGCGATGTTGCCGCTACTGAAAGAGCAACTGCGGACTCTCCTGGCTTTCACCTGCGCCGTGTTTCGTGATCCCGAGGCGCTGTCTACGTCGAGGAAGCCGTGGCTGACCCCCGTGGAAGTCCTGATGCACGAAGGACTTACCCGGGCAGGCCTGCCTCACCGGCTTCACATGCAGCTGGGAGCGGCCTGCGTCGATGTGCTGGTCGGCGACCCGCACGATGGCGACCCGCACGATGGCGACCCGCACGATGGCGACCCGCACGATGGCGACCCGCACGATGGCGACCCGCACGATGGCGACCCGCACGATGGCGCCGTTGCAGTGGAGATCGACGGCAGGCCGTTTGACCGTGACGACCGAATTCGCCGGGACGCGGTGCTGAACGAAAAACACGGCATTCGACAAGTCGTCCGGTTCAGCGGGTGCGAAGTCCTGCACGATCTCGATGCCTGTGTCGAAAAGGTTCGTTCGACGGCGACGGCACGGGGACGAGGAACCGGCCGCGAACGTGGAACCGGCCACGGTCATGGAACCAGCCACGGAAACGAGCCTCCCAGGATCCCTGACCCGAAACCGAGCCTGGCCGGGGAGCAGGCCAGTTGCCTGGACCCCCGGGCCGGCGTGGTGCTCACCCTCGCCCCGGCGGGTTCCGGCAAGACGCGGGTGTTGACGCGCAGGGTGGTTGAAGCCGTTCGAGGCGGCATAGAACCCGGCCGGATTCTGTGTGTGGTCTTCAACAAAGCGGCGAGCGAGGTGATGTCCGAACGTATACACGGCGACGCCGGACTCCCAGGCGTTCATATCCGCACGCTGCACAGCCTGGGATACGAGATCTGCAGGCAAGCGCCGGGCAGCCCCTACGCGGGCTACGGCGTCGTTACCGATCAGACCCTGCCGGGCGGGTTAACCGATCTGTTCAGGAAGGTGCTGAAGTCGGATTTCGAACAGCATGCGTCCGCCCCGCCCTATCCCTTCCCCGAACATCTCGTCCTCGCGTACGAGGAAGCGGCTTCCCGGTACAGGCGAACGTTGATTCCCATCGGCGGGGACGTTTCCAACGGCGGGGACGTCCCCGGCGTCGAGATCGAAGGCTTCGATGGGTGCCAGGCGCGCAGAATCCGCGAAGAAGTGGAACGCCGCATGAACGAGAAGGCCCTGATGACCTTCGACGAGCAGTTGTTCCGGGCCGTGGAAATCCTCCTGGTCCATCCCGCCTCGCGTTCGGCCTACCAGCATCGCTTCGATTCGGTCCTCGTAGACGAAGTCCAGGACCTCACCCCCGTACAGTTCCTGATGCTCAGGCTGCTCTCTCTGCCCCTGAACAACCTGTTCGCGGTGGGCGATGACGACCAGATGATCAACACCTTCACCGGGGCGGACCCCGAGAACATCCGCTCGTTTCAGCGGTGGTATCCAGGCGCGGCGATCCACACCCTGGGCGCGAACTACCGGTGCAGGCCCGACATCGTAACCCGTTCCGCCAGCGTCATTTCCCACAATGTCGACCGCTTCGATAAGCCCATCCGTCCCGTACAGTCCCAGGCCGAACCGGGCAGGGACACCATCCGGGTCATCGCCTGCCCTTCGCTGGAAGCGGAAACCGATGCCGTGGTACGCACGATTCGCCAATGGAGAAAACGGGGTTACGGATATGGAGAGATGGCCGTATTGGTCCGGGTCCAGTCGATCGCGGCGCCCCTGCAGTCCGCGCTCAAGGAGGCGGAACTGCCCTTCGACCCGATTGACGCCGACGCACTGTTCCAATCCCACGCGGGAAGGACCCTGGGCGCGTATTTCGACGTCATCGCCCGTGATGAAGGGGCCGATCCCCTGTCATGGGCCCTCAGCCTTTCCTTCCCTTCCAGGCGACTCTCCAATGAACAGTTGCGCAAAGCGGCGGCACTCGGCCACCGGTTCTTCGAGCGAACGGACAGTCTGCCCGTCGATGTGGTCGCCAATGTAGCGGCATACCGGAAGAGCATCGAAATCCTTCGCAGCGCATATGCGTCTCCGGACAGGTCTCCTACTGAGTTTCTCGATGAATTACTGGAGCGAACCGGCCTTGGCGCCTACTACATTAAGCAGGAGGAGAACAGCCGGCAGTGCATGGCCGCGTCCGCCGCGGAATCCATCGACGCTATTCGGCAGATAGCCGCCCGGCATGCCTGCAAGAGCGCATTCGTGGATGCGTACCTCGGATCCATGACCTCCGAAGCCGCCGCGGACCAGATGGACCGCCATCATCCCTGTGCTTCCCGGGCGGAATCGGCAGGTAATGCGGAATCGGGAAGTGAAGCGGAATCGGCAGGAATACCGGTAGACCCATCTCGAGACGGCGATCGCATTACCGTTACCACGATCCACCGGAGCAAGGGGGACGAATACAAGGCCGTCATCCTCTTCCACGTGGTGGAGGACATCCTGCCCCACCGCCGGATGACCGGATCAGAAGCGGGTGTCGAGGAGGAAAGGCGCGTATTCTACGTTGCCCTGACGCGGGCCGAGGAAAGGCTTTACATCACGACGCAGCGGAAGCATCCTTCCCGGTTCCTGGCCGAGATGAAGCCTGCCGGTGGGGGCACCATGTTGACGCGCCTCCGCGGCCGGCTGACGCCGCGATCCATTGCTGACCATCTGCGCCGTCTGCTACCTTGACCCGCCTGCCGCATCCACCGGCCAGGTCTCAAGACCCTCCGGGGTCAGGACGACGTACGACCGGGCCAGGTTCGCCACGGGACAGCTGTGGACCGGCACCACGCGGATCTTCGACCCGATGGCGAGGTCGAGCCCGTTGCGCCCGATCATGCCGTGTTCTTCCGAGACCTTTTCGACGATCATCTCACGATTGGGGTCCAGGAATCCCGCTGCCGGGTAGGCCAGGCCGAAACCCTGGCTGCCCGTCATACCGTGGACGCCCGTATCCGAAGTCAGCGTCTTCGATCCAGCGTCCGTCACGAAGTAGTGTGCGTTCCTGCTGATCACCGTGGCCAGCACGGTCAGGGCGACATCGGCATTCCGGGCTACGCCCACGCGAACCGGAAGCAGATCGAGAAACACGTAGTTTCCGGGCCTGATTTCCGTAATCCCGTCGAAACGCTCCGCGGCGAGGACGGCCGGGGTTGCGCCCACGGAGACCTCCCGGACCGGCAGACCTTCCGACTGCAAGGCGTCACGCACCGCGACCATGGTGCGCCGCTCCGCTTCCGCGACCCCGGCGGCTTCTGCCCTGGATTTCGAACCGTACACGTGACCGGCGTGAGACAGGATGCCCCGGAACGCCAGGTTGGCATGATCGTGGATCATCCCGGCCAGGTCCCCGATGCGCGAGTCGTCAGGCAGCAGGCCGCACCGGTGCAGACCCACGTCGATCTTAAGAAACAGTCCAACGGTCTGCCCATGGGCCGCTGCCCGCTCGCCCGCCACCTGGATGCCTTCCTTCGAGTCGGTCACCACGCGCACGTCGGTGCCTCGAGCCTTTGCGGCGGACAGCAGCCGGTTCCACTTCGGCGGCGATACCACCGGCCGGGCCACGGTGATGGACTCGAACCCGCCCTCGATGAAGACCTGAGCCTCGTCCACCGTGGCGACGGTGACGCCCGACGCACCCAGGCCGATCTGCCTCCGGCCGATCTCCAGGGACTTGTGGGTCTTGATGTGGGGACGCAGTGCGACGCCGTGCCGGTCCGCCAGGTCCTGCATGGCGCGCAGATTGCCCGTCAGCCGGGTCTCATCGAGCAATACGGCGGGCGTTTCCACCTCGTTGAACATGTTGTCAGTGCCCATGGTTGGCTCCTTTGCGATACTCCTAGATTATACGCAGCGCGTCAACCCCGCGGCACGTGTCGGCCCGTCCATCCTCCAGAGCCAACCTTCCCGGCCATCCTCCAGAGCCGCCCTCCAGGACCGCCATACGTACCGTTTTCCAACTTGACACGGCGTACAAGCGAATGGCACATTTTCCGCGTAACCACCGCAGAACGGTTTACACTACACCTTCGGGAAGCATGGCATGGATCGACGGAAAGCGGCAGACCTGGCAAGACTGTATGTCGAGCGATCGAATCGTCACGTGCTGGACGATGTGTTTCCCATGTTCGACCGTGAAGCCACCTACCGGTCGTCGCAGTTCGGCCTGTTCGAGGGCCTGGACCAGATCCGGGACATGATGACCGGCTTCTTTGACTCCTTCCCCGATGTGCATTGGACGGTGGACGCCTATCGCGCGGATTCAGGCGACTCGGCCTCCTTCGAATTCACGATGCGGGCCACCCATGCCGAAACGGGGCAGGCCGTGGCGCGCCGGGGACTCGAAACGATTTCCTTCACGGAGGAAGGACTGATCCGCCACGTCGAGGTCGATGTCGTGCAATCGGGCTGACGGCCATCCGGACCGACGGGCAGTCAGGCCAGCGGGTAGACAGACCGGCGGGCAGACAGACCGGCGGGCAGACAGACCAGCGGGCCAGTCGCAATCTTCCCACCGAACTTAATTTCGGATATTCTCTCATTAATGCATCCCTTACTCCCCGAAATACTTAGCGCGGAAGAACGCATCCGGTCCCATGTCCTGCAAACACCCCTGATCCACTCCATGCCGCTTTCCGCCAGAACCGGGGCGGATGTCTACTTGAAGATGGAAAGCGAACAGCACACCAATTCCTTCAAGGCGCGCGGGGCCATGAACAAGGTGCTGTCGCTGACCGGAGCGGAGTTGTCACGGGGCGTGGTGACCTCCTCGACGGGCAACCATGCGCAGGGCGTCGCCCGGGCCTGCATGATCACCGGCTGTCCGGGTACCATCTATCTGCCCAACGGCGTCGATCCTTCCAAGATAGAAGCGATCGAACAGTATCCCGTGGACCTGGTCTTTCACGACGGCAACCCGCTGGAAACGGAGTTGCACGCCAAGCAGCAGGCCGCCGCCCTGGGCAGGACATGGATTTCGCCCTATAACGATCCGCAGATCATCGGCGGCCAGGGTACCATCGGCATCGAACTGGCCCGGCAATTGCCCTCTATCGACGATGTGTTCGTTACCGTCGGCGGCGGCGGGTTGATCGGGGGGATCGCCGTCTATCTGAAAGCGCACAGGCCCGGCACGCGGATCATCGGCTGCCAGCCCGAACAGTCGGCGGCCATGTATCATTGCGTTCGCGCGGGACGCATCGCAAAAACTGAGCACGGCGTAACGCTATCCGACGGTTCGGCGGGCGACGTGGAGCCGGGATCGATCACCTTCCCGGTCTGCCGCGACCTGGTCGACGACTACATCCTGGTCCCGGAGGCTGAAATCGGCGAGGCCATCCGGTTCATGGTCCATGGGCATCACAAGATCGTCGAAGGCGCCGCCGGCGTTGCCGTGGCCAGCCTGCTTCAACAGAAAGACGAATTCCGTGGACGTACCGTGGCCATCGTCGTCTGCGGCGCCAACATCGCGGCCTCGACGCTCAAAACCGTACTGGCTTCCTGAGTTACGTATCCTTTACGTCTCCTTGACATCCCCTTAAGAACGGAAAGGCCCCATGTCCCGATCACGCCCGAACATCCTGTTCATCATGTCCGACGACCACGCGTCGCACGCCATCAGTGCCTATGGCAGCCGGATCAACCGGACCCCCCATATCGACCGCATTGCGGCGGAAGGCATGCGGTTCGACAACTGCTTCTGCACCAATTCCATCTGCACGCCCAGCCGGGCGGCCATTCTGACGGGCACGTACAACCACGTAAACGGCGTCACCACCCTGTCCACCCATCTGGACGGCAGGCTGCTGAACTATCCCAAGGTGCTGCAACAACACGATTACCAGACGGCCGTGGTGGGCAAGTGGCACCTGGGGCACGGCGGCATCCACGATCCCACGGGTTTCGACTACTGGAACGTCCTGCCCGGCCAGGGCCTGTACCACGATCCCGAGATGATCGAGATGGGAGCGCGGTCGACGCGAAGCGGGTACACCACCGACCTGATTACGGATGATGCCTTGGAATGGCTGCGTGGACGCGACCGGGAACGCCCCTTCTGCCTCATGGTGCATCACAAGGCGCCGCACCGGCCCTGGGAGCCCGATGACAAACACGCCTCGATGTATGAGGATGAGGACATTCCGGAGCCGGAGACCTTCGATGACGACTATTCGAACCGCGCGCAGGCAGCCGCGGCCGCCCGGATGCGCGTCGAACGCGATCTCAATGCCGAGGACCTCAAGGTGCCCGTGCCGGAGGGCCTGTCTCCCGCGGAAGAGAAAAGCTGGAAGTACCAGCGGTATATCAAGGACTACCTTCGGTGCGTAGCCTCGATCGACGATAACGTGGGCAGGCTGCTGGACTTCATCGACGAGGAGGACATCGGTGAGGAGACCATCGTGATCTATACGTCGGACCAGGGGTTCTTCCTCGGCGACCACGGCTGGTACGACAAGCGCTTCATGTACGAGGAATCCCTGCGCATGCCCTTCCTGATCCGCTACCCGAAGGAGGTGACGCCGGGCAGCGTGAACGGCGACATGATCCTGAACGTCGACTTTCCGGCCACCTTCTTGGACTGCGCCGGCGTGGACATACCCCCGTCATTTCAGGGGCGTTCGTTCCGGTCCCTGCTGCATGGCGAGACCCCGGCCGACTGGCAGACCTCCATGTACTACCGGTACTGGATGCATGGCGCCCACCACAACGTGTGTGCCCACTACGGTGTCCGGACCCTGCGGTACAAGCTGATCTACTATTACGGCGATCCGCTCGGACAGGAAGGCGCGGTCGGTCCGAAGTCGCAGCCGGAATGGGAACTCTTCGACCTGGAGAAGGACCCCTGCGAGCTGAACAGCGTGTACGCGGATCCAGATTATGCGGACGTGGTCGTTAAGTTGAAGGCTGAGCTGGCAAGGCTGCAGGAGAAAGTGGGGGACGTGCCGTACGGTGCCCGGTAAATTGGCTGAATCAGTGGAGCACGTACTTCAGTATATTGACTTACGGAATGCAGCAATTTCCGTATGTCTCAGGATACAACCATGAACAAACCCATAACCCCCGGTGAGATTCTGCTTGAGGAGTATCTCAGGCCCATGTGCATTTCGCAGAATGCCATGGCGCGTGCGATCGGGGTTGCTCCGCGCGCAATCAATGAGATCGTACATGGTCGCCGGTCGATTACGCCATCCATGTCGATTCGCTTTGGAGCGTTTTTTGATCAGTCAGATCAGTTCTGGCACGGGATCCAAGTGGAATGCGATTTCAGGAAGCTAGCCAGAGAAAGACCTCGACTCATCGACGGGATCCAACCAGCTACCTCGCTGGCTCAAAAAGCCTGATCAGCATACTGGGCGGCCCTCGTCATCCGGGCGGAAAATTCGGACGGAACATAACATCCGGGCGGGGTAAATCTCGGCTGCGTCGCATCAAGCCACAAGAAATAGATAAGGCATCCGGGATCGAAATCCTGGATGCCTTTTTTTGCAACTGCTTTGTCGATGTTTTTGCGTCTGACCGGTCAGGTGTCGCCGATCGCCGATCAGGCGTCGCCGGTCGCCGATCAGGCGTCGCCGGTCGCCAGCTTGCCCTGGGCGGGCTGGAAGTGCACCGCGGCAATGGCCTCGCGCACCTTGTCCACGTTCTCGGTGAAGAGAATGCCGAGCTGGGTCAGCGTCCGGTCCATGCGCGTGTTCTTGTCGTGCACGGGGAAGATGTGCAGGTTCTGGACCCGGGCCCTCACGTCGTCCACCATCTCGCCGGCCATGACGACCAGGTCGGAGTCCTTGAGCACGGAAAGCTTCTCCTCGCTGAACTCTTCCACGCGGATGTTCATCTCGGCCAGGAACGTGCGGAGCACCCGGCTCACGTCCACGTTGGATACGGCCAGGAGCACGCGATTGTAGCGGTCCGGCGAAAGGGACACGTTCTCGGCGCGGAGATCGGCCAGGTATTCTTTGTGCTCCTTGAACCACCGCTGGAGGATGGAGTATCCGTTCAGGCGCAGCAGGCCGTTGCGTAGTTGCCGCGCGGCTTCCCGCTTGTTCAGCCTGAGCGCGTTGACTGCGGCGCTGGCGAGCTTGTACGCGATGCGGTGCGGTGCGTACATGCCCTTCATGCCTTCCATCACCGTGTTGACCAGTTCGTAGCGGGTCATGTTCGGTACGGGATGGTTGGCGTGGTGGCCGTCGTAATGGCTCCAGTCGCGGCTCAGGTACTCCCCGCCCTGCAGATCGTAGCGGACGGTGTCTTCGGAACCGGGCAGGTAGGTCAGGATCATGCATTGCGAAGTCGCCAGGTCCTTCTTCTTGGCGAACTCGAACTGGGTCTTGATGGTCTCCGGATGATCCGAATCGGCGCCGGCGATGAACATGGCGTGGAGATCGATGCCGTGGCTGTGGATCGCGTCGATCGCAACTTCCACGTCGTGAGCGGTCTCTTTCTTGCCGTACAGCTCCAGGGCCGTCTCGTCGATGGATTCGAAACCGACCATCACGCGATCGCATCCAGCCTCGCGCATCTTCTTCATCAGCTCCGGCTGCTTCGAGATCTCGTGGCGCATCTGCGCTGCCCACGGGATGGTCAGCCTACGGTCGATCATGCCCTGCATGATGGCCATGGTGCGGTCCACCGGCACGTTGAAGATGTCGTCGGCGAAGAAGAGATAGCTGAAATTCGGCATCTTCGTATAGGCTTCCAGCATATCGAGAACGCGCTCGACGGAATGGCCGCGCAGCTTGTGCCCGTTAAGCTTGGTCACCGTGCAGAAACTGCAGTCCCAGGGACAGCCCCGCTGCGTCTGGATCGACATGATGTCCAGCCTGCCGGATGGCACCAGGCTGAAGTCCGGTATGGGCAGCACGTCGAGATCTTCCGCCTTGGGCCGCTCCGGGTTGTGGACCGGCCGTCCGTCCTCTATCCAGGACAGGTTGGCGATGCTGCGGTAGTCGGCGCCGGATTCCAGGCACCGGACCAGTTCGACCAGGGCATCCTCGCCCTCGCCGCGCACGACGAAATCACAGTGCTCCAGGGCTTCGTCGGGCACGAACGTCGGATGCGTTCCACCCATCACGATCGTTTTCTCGGGATAGACGTTCCGGATGAAATCAGCGTACTGGTAAGAGCCGGGCGCTGTGGACGTCAGCGAGGAGATGCAGATCAGGTCCGCTTCCCCGAACTCGTTCGTATCGATGTCCTCCACCTCTTCCAGCATTACCCGGACGCCGTAGCCGAGGTCCCGCATGATCGTGGCGAGCACGAGGCAGCCGATGCGCGGGATGTACGCGTCCGAATACACGTGGAGGTGGGAGGATTTCGGTTCGAGAAAGAGGATGTGCTTGATACTTTTTCGCATTGCTTGCTCCTGTAGAAACCGTCCGGAACAGCGCCGTCGGCGTGGTCTACTGCATGGATGCGATAAATCGGTCGAACAGGTAATCGGCGTCGTGCGGTCCTGGTGACGCTTCGGGGTGGTACTGTACCGAAAAAACCGGATACCGCCGATGCCTGAGCCCTTCCAGCGTACGGTCATTCAGATTGATATGGGTCAACTCCACCTCGGATTCGTCGAGGGTGTCGGCGTCGATGGCGAAGCCGTGGTTCTGGGCGGTGATTTCCACCCGGCCCGATTCGTTCTGCCGTACGGGCTGATTGGCGCCCCGGTGGCCGAACTTCAGCTTGAACCGTTCTCCGCCCAGCGCCATGCCCAGTAACTGGTGACCGATGCAGATGCCGAATATGGGCTTCCGCTCGATCAGGACTTTCAACTCGTCAATGGCGTATTGCACGGCGCCCGGATCGCCGGGACCGTTGGACAACATGATGCCGTCGGGGTTCAGCCGCAGCACCTGCTCGGCCGTGAAGTCCGCCGGCAGGACGAGTACCCGGCAGCCCCGACGCGCCAGGTTCCGCAGGATATTGTGCTTTACGCCGTAATCCATGACGACGACCCGAAAAGTCCCGGGTTCGTCGAAGCCGTCCCAGATCCTCGCCGGATCGTCGTCGGGAGGATCCACGTAGATACGACGTTCTCCCTCCCACCGGTACGGCCGGTCCGTGGTCACTTCGCGGACCAGGTCCATGCCAACCATCCGGGGCACGGTCCTGGCCTGTTCTACGAGTGCCTCAGGGTCCGCCGCGCCGGAACTTATCACGCCGCGCATGACTCCGTCGACGCGGAGCCTGCGGGTTAGTGCGCGGGTATCGATTCCGGATATGCCAACGACGCCATGGTCGTCAAGGAAGCGGTCGAGACTGCCGGTCGAGCGCCAGTTGCTCGGATTACGCTGGTACTCCCGGACCACGAATCCTTCCACATGGGGGTGGAGCGATTCCAGATCGCCGGGATTCACGCCGTAATTCCCGATCAACGGGTAGGTCATCGTGACGATCTGACCTTTGTACGACGGATCGGTCAATACCTCCTGGTATCCGATCATGCTGGTGTTGAAAACGACTTCTCCCGCCTTTTTACCGGTAGCGCCAAAGGATTCGCCTTCGTAGACTGTGCCGTCTTCCAGGGCCAGCCATGCCTCCATAAACGCTCCTTCAGGGGGTTACCAGCGGATTAGACCGGATATTGGGATAACGATACCCGTAACCGACCGCCGTGTCAAGGAAAATCGCCCTTCGGCTCCCCCCGTCGCGGCACGGGGTTTCCCCGGAAGGATGACGCCGATCGCCCGCTGATATCGCTTTACGACAACCTGAGCCGGAGGTATATTACGAGACCCCCGTGGAGGAAGCAGAATGACCTTTCTGAACGCGTTGATGCTGTTTGGGCTCGTTGCGGTCGCCGTACCGATCATCCTGCACCTGTTTCACCGCCAGCGAGTCTCCACCGTCGATTTCAGTTCCGTCATTTTCATCAGGGATCACCATTTGCAGCGGTCCCGGGCCCTCAGGCTCCGGGAGCTCCTGTTGCTTCTGCTGCGGACGCTCATCATCCTGCTCCTGGTGCTGGCGTTCGCGCGGCCCGTCATCGAAGGCCTGGCGGGCGCCTTGCTGGGCAGCAGCGTCGAACAGCGGTCGGTCTTCGCCATCGTGCTGGATAACTCGTACAGCATGGGTGCCGGACGTTACGGGGTTTCGCCGTTCAACGCCGCAAGGACCGAGGCCGAACGTATCGTGGACGCGATGCAGCAGGGCGACGAAGGCCTGATCATTCTGACGGCCGCGCCGCCCGAGGCCGTCCCGCCGGTTCCCACGGACCGGACCGCAGCGCTCAAAGCGCGCCTGGCGGAAGCGGAGGTGTCCGAAAGTTCGGGGGACATCGCCGGAGCCGTACGTCTCGCACGCCATAAACTGTCCGCCATCGTGTCGGCACACAAGAGCATCTACCTCCTGTCGGATTTACAGCGGAACGACTGGGAGAACCTGGCCGAATTGGAATCCGTATCCGAATCGGAGACGACATCGGGATCGCATGCACCGATTTACCTCTACCCCTTCGAAGCGGGGAGCGTGGACAATGCCAGCATCGACGAGGTCTCCGTCAGCGAGGGTCTGCTGATCCGCAATCAACCGGAGCGATTTGTCGCGACCTTCACGTACCGGAACGGCATTGCGACGGGCAACAATCGGACCCGGGAAATCCGGCTCGTCATAAACGGCCTGAACCGGGACAGCCGCCAGGTGACGGCCGAAGCGGGTGCGTCGGGTTCCGTGCAGTTCAACGTCGTCATCGACAAGCCGGGCAGGTATTCCGGTTACGTGGAACTGGACGAGGATGATGTCGCGGCCGACAACCGGCGGTATTTCACCCTCGAGGTCCCGGACGCTTTTGGCGTTACCGCCGTAGGACAGAGTGAATCCAGTTACTTCGTCGAGCAGGTTTTGAGGCCGTCGGGCGGATTGGTCACGCCCGTGGACGTGCAGACTGCATCCGCCGACGTGTTGAACAGCGATCTAAACGAAACGGGCGTGCTGATCGTGGACGGCGACGTGGAACTGACGCCGGCGCGGCTTTCCAGCCTGGAGCGTTACGTTTCCTCCGGCGGCGGCGTACTGGTCTTTCTTGGCGACGGACTGGATCCGGCCGCTTACGGGAACGGTTTCTTCAACGGCGTCTTCGGCTGCTCGATCACGGAACGAAGGGGAACACCCGGCAGCAAGACCTCCTTTCACCGGATGGACCAGTTCGACGTCGAGCATCCCGTGTTTCGGTTCGACGGCCGTTACGCCGAATCCCTGTCGACCGGCGAGGCCCGGTTCTACGCGTCCTACGCCGTCGATGCGGACCTCGGCGCACGGGTCATCGCGCGGTTCATGGACGGAACGCCGGCGGTCCTCGAAGGCCGGTCCGGCAGCGGCCGCGCGCTGTTGGTCGCTTCCGATTTGAACACCGGTTGGAGCGATCTCGCGTTGCGCAGCGCGTTCGTACCGTTCATGCATCGAAGCGTACGTTATCTGCATCCGTCGGTGACGGTTGCCGAAGGGGGTCACCTGGCGGGAAAACCCATCGTACGGCCCATGACCGGTTTACGGGCGGAATCCGGCCTCAACCTCGAGTACCCCTCGGGACGAATCGAGACGGTCAATGCCCGGGCCGGCCGCTACGGGATTACGGTGGAAGTCCCGGACACGAAACAGCCCGGTGTTTATGCGTTGTGGGATGGTGACGCCGTCGTGCAGACCTTCGCGGTAAACCCTGACACGCGGGAATCGGACCTGGCCGGGTTTACGCCGGAAGAAGCGGCCGGGTTGTTCGGAGCCGGGGAGGACGTCGTACTCATGGACCCGACGGGTGCCCCGGACGTCCCCCGCGGCGGGACTTTCGGCGCCGCGGGCGGGTATGAGATCTGGAAGTCTTTGATTGTCTTCGCGATGGCGCTCATATTGGCAGAATACTGGCTGTCGGCATCGCGGACCGGGCGGACCGGGCAGACCGGGCGGACCGGGCAGCCGGGCAGAAGCATGGACCGGAGAAAAGCGTAGCCAACCTATGCGAGAAATGCACGAAATACCCCGAAACAACCGTGAACGCGCCTTGTTGGTCGGCATGGTGCCTTCAAAAGAGCGCGTCGGCGAGATGGAAGAATCGCTCGACGAACTCGCCCTTCTGGCCGACACCGCCGGCGCGGAGATCGTCGATCGGATGATCCAGGTCCGCAACGCCATGCATCCGGCGTACTATATCGGAACCGGGAAAGCCCATTCGATCGCCGAGTTGTGCACGGCGGAAGAAATCGACCTCGTAATTTTCGACGACGACCTCACCCCCGCGCAGGTCAGGAACCTGGACCGCGTCATCGAACGGCGCATTCTGGACCGCAGCGGACTGATACTCGATATATTTGCCTCGCGGGCGAAGTCGAAGCAGGCCAAGCTGCAGGTTGAACTCGCCCAGTTGCAGTATATGATGCCGAGGCTGACGCGGCAGTGGGACCACCTGTCGCGGCAGGAAGGCGGCGTGGCGGCCGGATCGGGCGGTGCCATCGGGGTCCGGGGGCCCGGTGAGACGCAACTGGAGATCGACCGCCGGCTGATCCGCGGCCGCATAACCCACCTGCGCAGGAATCTCGAGCAGGTGGCCGCTTCCTATCACCGGCAGCGACAACGGCGAAGCGATAAGTTCTGCATCGCGCTGATCGGGTATACCAATGCCGGCAAGTCCACGATTTTCAATGGATTCACCGAGGCGGGCACGCTGATCGAGGACAGGCTGTTCGCCACCCTCGACGCGACCACGCGCGTGATCAACGTGACCCCGGGCCAACCCGTTCTGCTCTCGGATACCGTGGGTTTCATCCGAAAACTGCCCCACCACCTGATCGCATCCTTCAAAAGTACGCTGACCGAGGTCTACGACGCGGACCTGCTGATACACGTGGTGGACGGCAGCCATCCCAACCACGCGGAACACATCGTGACGGTGAACCAGGTGCTGGCGGAACTGGGGGCTTCCGATCTGCCGCTGCTGCTGGTCTTCAACAAGGCAGACCAGCTGGAGAGTACGGACGCCCTTGAATTCCTGGAGCTTTCCTATCCCGACGCCATTACGATTTCCGCACTGGATCCTGACGACGTGGAGCGTCTGCGCCAGGCGATTTCAGTCCGGGCCGACCGCCATCGCGTGGATGTGGAACTGCTGATTCCCTACGAAAACGGACACGCCGTTTCCGTGGCCTATGAGTCGGGGGAAGTACTGCGCCGGGAGGACGAACCGGAGGGCGTGCGCCTCACGGTCCGCATGATGCCGTCCGTTGCCGGCCGTCTAGGCAAGACGCTGGATGCTTTTGTCTGCAGATAAGTGGGGATGAATGGTGTTTTCAGTAGCGGCAGCGGCTGTCGCGGCCCGTCGCGGACCGGACCGCATCACGGAAACCAGTGATCAGGGATTGCCTGGGTTGGTCTCGGGACTGTCGGGTACGGGCAGATTCGGTTGATCGATTCCCGGATGATCCATGATCTGACTCGCGTCTAACAGAAGTAAGTCCTGCCGCCAATTCGGGTTGTAAAGTTCGCCCTGCGCCGAGGAGTGCACTAACTCGTACCTGCCGATACCCCGCCGGTCACCGAATATGAAAAAATGGCGGCCTCCGTCCGAGGTCCGTGAAGGATCGCCCTGCACGCCTTCCGTATAGTACCAGACCTGGTAGGATTTCATGATGTTGTTGGTATCATGCCGCACGATTTCTTCCGGCTGTCCATATCGGATGAATACCGAACCCCGGTCGCTCTCCGCCCCGCCCAGTTGGTAGTCGGCATAGGAGAACCGCTCGTTGAACACCATCATGGATTCGTTCTCCGGGGTGTCGGGCGTCGGGTCGCGCATGCGCCAGAATGCGATCAGGAATTCGGTCTTGCCTTCGAGGTCGAGATTGTCGTAGAGGTCTCGTTCCCGCTTGGAAGCGATGATGGCCAACTGTCTCCGTCCCCGTTTTGCCTGTTCCTCGGTCAGGACCGTGGCGGGCGGGGGCGGGGGCGGGGGCTGCACGATTTCGAAGACGGACGAACTGGACGCTTCCGTCCCGGCCTGTGCGTCCCTGACCTTGACTTCCAGGGTATAGATGCCGTCCGGAAAGGTCATGTAGTCCAAGACGATCACATCCAGGCCGTCGGAACCGGAGATTCGCCGGTTCTTTTTGGGCGGAAGCGGAAACGTCATCTCGTTGGCGTGACTGGTCACCGACGGATAGATGTCGTAAGCAGCCTCATCTGCCGTCGAATCCGGGGTCAGGTTGTACATCTCGAAATAAAGGAACAGGTTCCGCGGCTGGTAGCTGCCGTCTTCGGGCATTTCGGTCCATTTTTCGAATATCCGCAAGGGGTTGGGCAGCACCAGCAGGCCGTTTTTGGTGAACCGGTTCTGCTCTTGCGCCTGCTGGATGAGCGTGGAGAACTGCAGGTCGCTCACCGAAAGATCAGATGCGTTAAGTGGCCGGGCAACAAAGGGTTTCACAGCTTCGCCAAAACGCATGGAGTTGAGGTCGGTCACGATGGCCTTCGCCCGGTACGTACCCGCGGCAACACCCGCGGCGATCTGTTCCAGTACGACTCTTTCCTCGCCCCTTCGGGTAATGACGACAGGGCGGTCTGTCTGATATTCCCTTTTTTGAACCGATTGGTAGACTGTGTTGTCCTGCTCGTCAAGGATGGACAGATCGATCGAAAAGGTGGCGATGTAGACTCCGCCATCGCTTTCTTCAAGGGTAAACTCGCTCGGGCGGCACAGGAAATAGAACTCCAGGTAGGTCTGTCCTTCCTCCCCCCTGAATCCGCTCACGTCCATGGTAAAGTCGATTTCGCCGGTGCTGTTCGCCGGCACCAGGAGGGGATCGCTTCCGGCGCTGGCGGAATCCGCATCGGCCTCCACGGCGGCGTTGGATTCCGCATCTTGCATGGCGGTCTCCTTTTCCTGGGCGTGCGTGGTCCAGACAACGAGCAGGCAAATCAGACAGGCTATTCGGAAGTAGCATCCAGTCACTTCAGCATCCCCCGGTTCGGTATTTCCACGGATTCCCGGATATCACGAGAACCCTTCCGCCGCGTTTCGTGCCGAATCCGGATATCGATTGACTTGTGGATTCGGAATAACATTCTATGATATCCCAAGGCCACGTGCGGCTGTGTACGGAATTGTACTTGCAATGTAAGGTTTTGTATGCTGCCGGGCAACCTATTTGTCGGTACTGCGGGGTTCGCTCGGCCGTATTTCGCAGGAGGGTCCCATGCTGAGGCTCTGGTCGGATCGAACCGTTCCTCCCGTGATCCGCGCGGAGTTCGACCAGCGGCTGCTCGTCCACGACTCGGCGGAAGCGTCGCCCGATGATCCGCTGCGGGACCTGCCCGGCGCCCACGCGATCGTCGCCGGCTCCCGCCGGAACTACGACGGCGGCTTTCTGGACCGGTATCCGGACGTGAAGGTCATCTGCAGGACGGGTATCGGTATCGACAACATCGTCGTCCAGGATGCCACGGAACGGGGCGTCGCCGTCTGCAACACGCCGGAAGGCCCCACCGTATCCACCGCGGAAACGGCGATTGCCCTGATCCTGTCCGCAGTCAAGCATATCAAGCGGGTTTCCGGCGAATTCTCGGAACATCCCGGGAAGGACTACCTGACGGGCTACCAGGGCATGGAAGTCTTAGGACGGACGCTGGGTCTGATCGGGTTGGGACGCATCGGCGGCCGGGTCGCTGAACTGGCGGCCGCCCTGGGCATGCGGGTGATGGCCTACGATCCCTATATCGAGGCGGAGCGGGCGACGGCCATGGGCATCGAACGGGCGGAACGGATCGAGGACGTGCTGGCCCGGTCGGACGTCGTCTCCCTGCATGCGCCGCTCACGGAAGAAACCCGCCGGCTGATGGACGGAAATCGCTTCGGGCAGATGAAACCGGGCGCCTTCTTCGTCAACGTTGCGCGGGGCGGACTGGTGGACGAAGAGGCCCTTTGCGCCGCCCTCGACCGGGGCCATCTCGCCGGCGCCGCCCTGGATGTTTTCGATCCCGAACCCCCGTCCCCGGAGAATCCGCTGCTCCACCGCGCAGACGTCGTCGTCACCCCGCATATCGCCGGCGTAACGGTCGCGAGCCGGGAACGCATGTGGCGCATGGCGCTGACCATGGCCCTCCAGGTATGGAACGGCCAGCGTCCGGACCACATTGTCAATCCGGATGTGCTGACCGGCTGAGACGGAAGTGCTGACCGGCTGAGACGGACCGCGCGCCTCCCGCACATCGGACACTTCCGCTAAAGCGACTACCCGAAGACCGGAAAACGACTACCTGAAGACCTGGACGTCGGCCGCCCGGGGCGAATCCACGCCGTGCTTCATGCGCATGATCTCCTTCTGGCGGTCCGAGAGCAGGCTGTACCACTCAGCGGGAAACCCTTCGTGGGGATCGTACTGGAACATGAGCATGCGTTTCCGGTAGTGGGCGAAGAGGGCGTGCCGGTTCCCGTTGCCGCGGTTGGCCCCGCCCGCGTGCCAGCACTGGCCGTTGAAGACCAGCACACTGCCGGCCGAAGCGGTAGGCTGCACGTAGTACTTCACGTCGACACCGCTGGCGGGACGGGGAAGCCCGCTTCGGTGGGTGCCGGGCACGACCCGGGTCCCGCCGTTTTCCGGCGAGAAGCCGTCCAGCATCCACACGGTATTCATCATGACCGGAGAGGCCATGTTGAGCATTTCGTCGGGGATGTCGCTGTGAAAACCCTGGTCTCCGTCCCCCGGACGCACGATGCGGCTGTTCAGGCTTCCCAGGATCAGCGACGGCTCGAGGTAATGTTCGAGGATGGGCAGGATGCGGGGATGGTCGATGACCGGGAAGAAGATCGGGTCCAGGGTAGGCAGGTTGCTGACGTGCCTGCAGGCCCCCTCGCCTTCCCGTTCTTCGCCGACCTCTTCGGCCAGGCGTATCAGCACCCGGCGCATGGATTCGACCTGGTCGGCGGACAAGACGCCTTCCACCACGGTGAATCCGTACACGTCCAGCTCGTAAACGGCGTTTTCGAACTCGTTCATGGTGTTGTTTTTGTTTTTCATTCACGCGCCTTCACGCACGCGCCCTCACGCGGCCCGCCCGGGCCAACTACCTGTTGCCCCGGGAAAGGCCGATGTCCACCAGGTATCGGTAGCTTTTCTGCACCGCTTCGACCATGTCCGTCGCGCAACTGTCCAGTTCGACGATATGCCACTCGGTGTGGTCGCCTCCTGCCGCGATCACGCCGGGGAGGTCCACCTTCCCTTCGCCCAGGGCGGTCATGTCCGTATTGCGAAGGCAGGGCCCGTCCTTGAGGTGGAGCAGCGGCGCGCGGGCGCCGAGCTGTCCGAGCACGCCGGCCGGGTCCGGACCGCCGACCTGCACCCAGTACACGTCCACCTGGAAAAACACCTCCGGTGCGAGATGCTCCAGAAGGATATCCGTCGCGATCCGTCCCTCCACCTCCTGGTATTCCCACCAGTGATTGTGAATCCCGAAGGTCATGCCGTGGGGCGCCACGGCCTCCGCGGCCTCGTTGAAGCGGTCCGCCGACCACTTGATGCGGTCCATGCTGCTGTGGTCGTCCGGTCCCAGACCGGATACCACGCGCTTCGTCCCGATCGCGTCCGCGGTCTCGACGACGTAGGACCTGTTTTCCCCCACGGGCAGCGGAAGATGTGCGCTGGGAACCTCGAGACTCAGCGATTCGAAGAGCCGTCCGGCCGCCTCCGGCGTCGTGCCGGGAAACCCGGCGGGTTCGACGCCCGCGTAACCGATTTCCGCCGTCAGGTTTACTACGTGCTCGAAGTCCTCGTCGGCCAAAGTCCTGAGGGTATAAAGCTGCAAGGCTACGGGTGGGGGCATGGTGCGGCACCTCTTTCGGTTCTGAAGCCGTCCCGAGCATCTCGGGATGTGGCGGAATGTCCGGGAATGGTCGTTTGCGAACGCGGGGAGAATATACCCCCACCGCCGAAGGCGTGCAAGCGAATCGTCAGGAGCATCCGGTTACGAAATCCCCGTCGCCCCGCTTCAGAACGGCGTCGCTTTTGCGGAACATGCGAAGCACGCTTTCTTCGTGTACGGTTTCGAGCAGTGCTTCCCTTTCAAACCACCTTAGATCGTGGGATTCGTCGCTGATTACAAGCGGTTGCTCCGCGGCGGCGGCCAGCAGGTAACGCAGGTCGTAGTGCTCGTGTGCAGGGACGCCGGGCTGGGCGGCGATTACGTGAATGTCCACGTCCAGGGGAACGTAGCCTTCAGGGTCCTGGAACAGTCCGAATCCCTCGAGCCCCGATTCCTCTTCGGCTTCGCGCAGGGCGACGAGGTGGGGCCGGGAACATCCGTCCGCGTGACCGCCCAGTTGCAGCCAGCGGTCGAAGATACGGTGCCGGGTCAACAGGTATTTCGAACGGTCTGGGGAAAGGATCCAGGCCGAACCGGTGATGTGCCCCGGCATGCATGTCCTTTCGAAGCAGTCGGGGCGTCCGGCGACCAGGTCCCGGATCCGGGCGACCGTTTCCTCTTCCGCGGGATAACGCGCCAGGTAACGATCCAGCACCTGCAGGAGGTCTTCCCGGTCCGGTTGTCCGGACTCTCCCCTGCCCGGCGCGCTCAACGGTCCGTGTTCCGGTGGCCTCATCCGTCCGATTCCCAGTAGCATGGCACGCCCAGGTCATCGCCCAGTTCACGGAGCGACTGGACATGGGCGTCGTCCAGGGGGATGCCGTGCACGGCGAAATCGGTCTCCCGTTCGGCTTCGATTTCTCCCGGGAGCAAGGCGCGATCCAGCCCCGGCAGCGGTTGCATGGCGTGCACTTTCTGCCGAAGGTCCGCGACCGTCCGCGTATAGTCGGACGGGTCTCCGATGAAGGCGGGATCCAGGACGACGGCGGTCAGGCTGCTGGTGGCGCCCGGAAAGCGCACCTCGACGGTAGACTGCGCGTCCACGGGCCAGGTCATCATGACGGAGACGACCTGGTAGGCCAGCCCCTTGATCAGGGGGAGCACGCTGATCTCCGCTATTTCCCGCTGAACGTCGGGCAGCTCCAGGTGCACGCCCATGTCGATCAGCACAGGCGGCTCTCCCTCAGCCGGAGGGAATCCGAAGCTCACGGGCGGGTTGTTCAATGCTTCGACGACCGGTTGCGGCCGGTCGAAGGGAAGGCGGCTCATGGGCGTGCTGTAGTACAGGCAGATCATGCCCTCTCCGGTCGCGATGCGTGTCCAGTTCCCGATAGAACCCGTATGGCCGCAGTGGGTCGCCGTGACCAGGCAGATCCCCGTAGTCCTCGCCCTGGACACCGCCGAACGAATCGCCCGGGCGGACACCAGGTGCCCGATGCCCCCATCGCCGTCCCACTGCACCACGGCGCCGGCTTCCCGGTAGATCCTGATATTCGGCGTCGGGTTGTATCTCCCCGACTGGAAGGACCTCACGTAACCCGTCAGCTGGCGGGTGCCGTGGCTGAGGACGCCGCGCAGGTCCGTCGCGGTCAGGTAATCGGCCAGTTCCGTCGCATGGGCATCCGACAGGCCGGCTTTTCGTAGCGCTTCATCGGCAAAACGGTGCAGGGCCTTCGCGTCATAGCGGGGATTGGTGTAGTCGACGGGAATAATGGCCATGCATGCCTCCGGGATCCATTACGCGAGCGAAAGGAGATTTACGCAAACACAAGTACGGCTACGACGGCGCGCACCGGATGCGGCGACGAGGCGGTTGCGGCGGCGATGCGGCGCGCACCGGATGCGGCGACGAGGCGGTTGCGGCGGCGATGCGGCGCGCACCGGACCTCATGGATACTCCTGAACAGGGACAAAGTCGTCACGCGTAAACATTACCATAATACAACCCGAATGGCAAAACAATCGCTATCCGATCACACCGCCGATCACTTTGACACGGGCCGCCGCGGCATGTACCTTTATACGGCCAAACCAACTATCGGGATATGAAATGAAAACGAAACCACTACAGGATCGCGTGGCGGTCGTGGCGGGCGCGACGCGCGGAACCGGACGGGGCATCGCCCGCATGCTCGGTGCGGCGGGCGCCACGGTATACTGCTCCGGGCGAAGCGTGATAGGCCATCCCGCCACGCCGGGCCGTCCCGAGACGATCGAAGAAACCGCCGACATGGTCTCGGCCGAAGGTGGCCTCGGCATTGCGGCAAGGACCGACCATACCGTGGAAGCCGAAGTGGAGCGCTTGTTCGCGCGCGTCAGGGAGGAACAGGGCCGGCTCGATCTCCTCGTCAATGACATCTGGGGTGGCGATGAAATGATCGACTGGGGTTCGCCTTTCTGGGCACTCGATCCGGCCAAGGGATTGAAAATGCTCGAAGGGGCGGTGCACACCCATATCATCACAAGCCGGTACGGCGTACCCATGATGATCGAGCGGAACGCAGGGCTGATCGTGGAAGTCACCGACGGCGACACGATGGGCTATCGGGGCAACCTTTTCTACGATTTCGCGAAAAACGCCACGATCCGGCTGGGCTACGCCATGTCGTGCGACCTCCACGCGCATAACATCACCGCACTGACCGTTACGCCGGGATTCCTGCGGTCCGAAGCGATGTTGGACGGCATGGGAATCACGGAAGAGAACTGGCGGGAAGGGATCAAGCAGGACTCGTTTTTCGAGGAGTCGGAGACGCCGTGTTACATGGGCCGGGGCGTGGCGGCCCTGGCGGCCGATCCGGACGTCGCGTCGAAGAACGGCGGGCTGTACGGAAGCTGGACGCTGGCGAAGGAGTATGGTTTTACGGACATGGACGGACGTCAGCCGGACTGGGGTCGCTACTTTTCAACCCGGATACAGGAGATTCTGGATCACCAAAAATCACCGGACGAAATGGACCTGTACAATGTCCGCGCCCGCATGAACCAGATCGAACTGGATCCCTCCGCCGAAGAGGAATGCAGACGCATGAGGGCATACCTGGACAAGTACGCGTGATAGACGCGATGCGGTGGTTGCAGGTGCGGAACATCCTTTTTACGTTTACCCCACCCCGGTCTGGTGACGTCGCGCCCCTTCAACTGTAATCGCTTGGAAACTTCGCCGTACCTGATTATACTGGCGTACTACGCTACCCCATCCAATTGAAAATACGATGTATTCGAGCCCCTGACGGAGGTTTTCATGTCTGACGACTTAGGCACGATCAAGATCGATTCCCGTATCCAGGATTCCGAGAAGATCCAGCACCTTTCCCGCCGCGGTTTCATGGGCAGTGTCATGGCCGGCGCGGCCGGTGTGGCCGGAGCATCGACCCTGCTGTCCACGGTCTCTGAAGCCGAAGCGGAGCCGCTGCCCGACATCGCCGACATCCCGCCCGGTGGAGCGGCGCCGGACGACGAGGCATACTGGGAAGGCGTGGCGGATCAGTTCCTGCTGCGCAACAACGTCATCTACATGAATTCGGGCACGCGGGGCATTTCGCCCGTGAGCGTGCACAAGGCGCAGGTCGACGCCGTGGAAGCCGTGAATTCGGATCCCAACATGTGCTGGTCGACCTACTTCTTCGCGGGGATGGACGAGATCCGTGAGAAGATGGCCGCGTTCATAGGTTCCGAGGTCGACGAAATCGCCTTTACCAACAGCACCACCGACGGGATGGGCCTCGGATTCATGGGATTGCGTCTGGATCCCGGCGATGAGATCCTGACCACGAACTACGACTACGGCTGGGTGAAGAACATGATGGCCTTCCGGGCGAAGCGGGACGGCCTGGAGTTCAAGATGGTGGACATTTCGGATCCCAGTTTCCGCACGCCGGAAAGTCCGCAAAAGGTCATCGATGCCATGGCGGCGGGCATCACGCCGAAGACAAAGTTCCTTACCATTTGCCACGTCAATTACACCGACGGGTTCGTCATGCCGGTGAAGGAGATCTGCGAGATCGCCCGCGACCGGGGCATCATCACGCTGATCGACGGCGCCCAGCCACCGGGCATGATGAAGATGGACATGAACGAACTCGGATGCGACATGTATGCCGGACCGGGCCACAAGTACATGCTGGCGGCCCAGCATACCGGGTTTCTCTACGTCAGGAACGACATTGAGGACAGAGTGCAACCGCTGGTCTACACGGGTTCTTCGAATCCCGAGTTTGCAGTCACGGGGGCCAGGAAACTGGAACAGCGCGGATCCACGAGTTATTCAGACCGCGTCTCGATCGGCGCGGCCCTCGATTTCCACAACCGGCTTACCGTCGAGGCTACGGAAGCCCGGCTTCGTTACCTGTCTCGGCGACTGAGCCAGGGCCTGAAGGCCATCGATGGCGTCACCGTGTACGCATCCGACGACCCCAATATGTCCTGCGCTCTCATATCCTTCTCCGTCAAGGACCTCGACCCATCCTTTATCGTGGGGCGCCTCTGGTATCGCAGCCCGAACATCTACATCCGTACGGTCGGCGCCGCCGGCGGTTTCAGCGGAGTCCGCGCCACGCTGCACGTCATGGATACGGCGGATCAGGTGGATACGCTCATCGACCGGATCGCAGGTCTCGCGGAGGGTTAGGATCTCAGACGTACTGAGGGCTGTGTAGAAAACGAATTCCAGGAGTCAATATGAGCATAGTACGTTTTGCGATGGCCATAATTGCCGGCACGCTGGTCCTGCTCGTCCTCGGATTCATCCTCTACGCAATGGTATTCACCGGATACTTCGCGGCGAATGCCGAACCGGGCGCGGCCGCCGTGGCCAAAGACCCGCCCGAAATGGTGTTCATCTACCTGAGCGAGCTGATTCTGGCCGCCCTGCTGTGTCTCGTTATCGGCTGCTGGGCAGGTGTATCCGGCGCGTTTGCGGGGTTCAGGACCGGTGCGGTTTTCGGTTTCCTGTTGAGCCTGGCGATCAGCATGATGTTCTATGGCACGGTGAACTACATGAATCTGCAGGCGACGTTGTTTGACGTCGTCCTGACGACAGTGCGCGTCGCCGTGGCGGGTGCCGTGATCGGTATGGTGCTGCGCAGGAAGCAGCCCGCCGGATCCCCAACTGGATCCCCGGCCGCCGTCAGCAGCTGAGCCGGACTGAAGCAGGCGCCTGAAGACCGTACGAGCCGGCCGGGAAAGAGGAGTCTATGTCCGCGCAACGATTCGCCATTGCTACCGCGGCGGGTGCCGTCATGGTCCTGTTGCTTGGCCTGGTCACCGCTGCCTTGTTCGGCGGCCTTTTCGAAGGTTTCGCGGTGACGGCCCCCGAACGGGTCATGAAGTCCAGCCCGAACGTGTGGACGATCGTGCTGGGCGCCGTGGCCATGGGGGCGCTGCTGACCGTCCTGCTCGGTTGCTGGACGGGCCACACCGGCGCGAAGAAGGCCCTCGGGACGAGTGCGGTCTTCGGGTTGCTCCTCCACCTGTTCCTGGGTTTAAGCCTGCTCGGCATGACCACGATGCTGAGCCTCACCGGTACCCTGGTCAAGATCGCCATCGATACGGTTCAGGTGGCGTTGACCGGGATGACCGTCGGCTACGTGCTGGGCCGCACCGGGCAGACCCGGTCCTGACCCCGGACCGAACCCGGCGCACACGCCAGGCCTGGCTACCCGTACAAAGGCCTCACTCGCGCCCGCGCCCTGGTCCGTACTCAAGCCCGTAAGCTGGTCTGTACCATCTGCCGCCTTCCTATGTACACACCGATCGCCAGCAGGTCCCTACGCACGGGCGAAACGCTTGAGATCGGCGCCGTCCTTGCGCCGGGTGACCACGCCCCGGACGACCACACCCCGGACGACGGCCACACGCCGACAAGTGGCCACACGCCGGGTGACCACGCCCCGGACGACGGCCGCGCACCGCTCGTCCGACCGATTCTGGCGCACAAATCGAGCAGAGAGCAGTGGCACCTCGACGAGGTCTTCGCCGGCCGGGTCAGTCCCCTCCAGACCCGATTCTACCTCGGTCGCCTGAACGAACAACCGGTCTGCAACATCATGGTCAGCGAACACGATGCTATCGGTATCGTGAGTCACGTATACACCGTGCCGGAACACCGCCGCAAGGGCATAGCCCGGCTCGTTATGACCGAACAGATGGCCGATTTCCAGGCCCGGAGCGGCCGGTACCTGACGCTGTCCACCGGGTTCGACACCCATCCCTACTACCTCTACCACGACTTCGGCTTCCGAAGCGTCGTGCCGGAATCAGGCCACATGAAGTACGTGGGTAACGCCGAGTTCGAAGCGGAACATTTTGGCGACGACGAGGACGGGGAGGCGCGAGTAATCCCGGGGGACTGGAAGCACTGGCCTTCGCTGAACGTGCTCTGCGCCCTGGCCGGTCCGCCATACCTGCGCAACGTGGGACTGGGACATATTGGCCCGCGCATGTTCGAGGGAGCCTACCTGGGGTTGATGAAGGAGACGCGGGAAGAGGACGATGTCCAGGTCCGGCTGGTGGTCACGGAGCGCGGCGCGGTCGTGGGATACGCGACTTTGGTGCCCGATATCCGCTGGCGCGGCGAGACCTTGCTCCTCGACCTGGCCGTCCATTCAGCATTCAAGGCACAACTGAAGCCACTGCTCGAGTCGTTCGCCCGCCCGGCCGGACGCAAGGTGCTCTGCCACGTCGAACCGGAAGACGGCCCGAAGACCGCCGCATTGGAAGGCGCGGGATTCGTCCACGAGGCTACGCTCAGACAGCAGTTCAGGGCGGCCGGCAACGTATTGGACGCCGAAGTGTACGCTCGGTACGCCTGACCCTGATCGACGCCCGACCCCTGCCGCAGTCTGACCCCTACCGCCGCTCGTCCCCGCCGCCGCCTGACTAGCTCGACTCCGTCGCGCGCTCGCGCCGCAGCCGGTTCAGCGTCTTCTCGTGGATGCCGCCGAAACCGCCATTGCTCATGAACACAATCCGGTCGCCCGGCACCGCCTGTCCGGCCAACCGTGAAACGATCTGTTCCACGCTGCCCGAAGCTTCGGCATCCACGCCGCGTTCACGCAGTCCCGCCACGAGTTCCTCCACCGAAAACCGGTTTCCGGCGGGTGCTTTCCCTGGCAGGTAGACCGGCGCGATCAGCACGTGATCCGCCTGGTCGAACGCGGTGGTATAGGCGTCCTGGAAGTTCCGCCGGATGGTCGTCGCCGAACGGGGTTCGAACACGGCCCAGGTCCGCCGGCCGGGCGCGGCCTTCCTGAGCGCGGCCAGCGTAGCCTCGACGGCCGTGGGGTGGTGGGCGAAGTCGTCATAGACCGTAATGCCATGCACCTCGCCCCGCACCTCGAGACGTCGTTTCACGCCGGGGAAGGACGCGAGACTCCGGGCCAGATCCGGCCACGGTACGCCGTAATGGCGTGCCGCGGCGACAACGGCAAGGGCGTTTCTGACATTGTGGTCACCGAGTTGGCTCGTCGACAGCCGTGCGCGGTGCTCGTCCTGCTCATACAGGTCGAAGGACGTGCCATCGGAATCGATGGACACGTTGCGCGCCGACCATCGTGCGCCGGACGACAGGCCCAGGGTATGGACGACACAATACGCGTGGGATGTCAGCGTCCGGACGCGGTCGTCGTCCACTGGACCGATCAACAGCCCGTTACCGGGGATGATGTTGACCAGCCGCCTGAAGGAGAGCGCGATCTCGTCGATCGAATCGTAGATGTCCGCGTGATCGAACTCGATGTTGTTGATGATTACCGTGTCGGGCAGGTAGTGAAGGAACTTCGCCCGCTTGTCGAAGAAGGCGCTGTCGTATTCGTCGCCTTCCAGGATGAAAAGGTCGCCCGATCCCAGCCGCGCGCCGGTCTGCCAGCCGATGGGTACGCCGCCGACGATGAAGCTGGGATCCAGGCCCGCCTCGGTCAGCACCCAGGCGAGCATCGCCGTGGTCGTGGTCTTGCCATGGGTCCCCGCCACCACGACCGGTTTGCGGTCCCACAGGAAGAAGGACTTGAGCGTCTCCGGCATGGAAGCGTACCGGATCTTACGGTCCAGGACGGCTTCGGCCTCGGGATTGCCCCGCGAAACGGCGTTTCCGATGACCACGAGGTCTGGCCGAGGGTCGAGGTTGGCGGCAGAGAAACCCTCGAACACGGGTATCTGCTGCTCCGAAAGTACCGTGCTCATCGGGGGATATACGTTTTCGTCGCTTCCGGTGACGCGGTGCCCCAGGGACTTGAGCATCACCGCGAGCGCGCCCATGCCCGTGCCGCAGACGGCTACAAGGTGAATGTGAAGCGGTCGGGACATGGTCACGGCATGGGGGGATGGTCTTCGGTCAGTTCCCTGATCTTGCGGCGGGCAGCGTCGTTCCTGAAGTGGTCAGGGTGGGCAAGGAGCAGGGTCTCGTACTCGGTGAGCGCCCGGGGAATGTCGCCGATTTTCGTTTCGTAGATCTCCGCGATCCGCCAGTGGGCGGCGGCGACGCGGCGGCTCTCCGGATACCGCTCGATCAGGTCCTGCAGGGCCGCGACGGCCTGGAACGGCTTGTCCATCCGGTCGAGCAACATCCCGATGTCCAGGATGACGGTGTCGGCGATCGGGCTCTGCGCGTTTTCATCGACAAACGACTTGCAGGCTTCCAGGGCCTCACGGTCCCGGTACTGGCGCCGCAGCAGCACCGACCGGATGTAATCGGAAAGCGGACCGTCTCCGCCCTGGCGGCCTTCCGCGATCAGCATGGTCCACGCCAGCGCATCGTTGGCATAGCGGCTGCCCGTAAAGCGGTCCGCCGTATCCTGGAAATGGGTCAGGGCATCGTCCAGGCGGTGCTGGAACAGCGCCAACTCACCCAGGTGGTATTGCGTCCGCGCCCGGGTTTCCGTTTCGATGGTATCGCCTTCCCGGTCGAGGATGGCGTTGTACTGGACGATCGCGTCCTTCAGGTTGCCCATGACGACGTAACATTCCGCCATGCCGAATCGGGCTTTCTCCCGGTACTCCGGCGCGGAAGCATCGGCCAGCAGCGAGCGGTACATGGCGAGCGCCTGCGTCACGTCCCGGTAATGGACCAGAAGCAGTTCCGCCAGGTTGGACAGGGCTTCGTCCCGGAACCCCGTTTTCGGATACTGCGCGATGAGCCGCCGGTAGGTCTCGGCGGCATCGTCCATGCCGCCGCGCTTCCGGTACGCCAGGGCAAGGCCGGTATACGCCTCGGCGCGCAGGACCTCCGACCCATTCGCCCCGATCAACTCCCGGTACGTATCGATGGCGTCCTGGTGATGCCCTTCCCGCAACGCCCAATCGGCATACCGGACCAGGTATCTCCCGCTGTCCCCGTCCAGGCGATCCGCTTCGCGGTACGCCGCCAGCGCATCTTCCGGCTTTCCGGATCGAAGAAAGAAGCTGCCGAGCAGGTCCTGGACTTCCTTGCTGTCCCTGTGTTCAGCCACCGCCGACCGCAGTGCCTGTTCCACGAGTTCCTGGCTTCCGATCGACGCGAGCAAGTCGATCCGGTCGTTGACGATACGTGACTGGCCGGGTTGCTGCGTCAACCAGCGCGTGAATTCCCTTACGGCGCCGGCACTTCGAACGCACTGGTATAGACACTGGCGAGTGCCAGGGCGAAAGCCTCCGGATCTCCCAGCCGCTTCCGGCCGTCGAGGTAAGTCTGAATGGCCCGGTCGTACGCCTCTCTTCTGAGGTGCAGATTCGCGATCTGGCTCACGGCCGATTCGCTCTGCGGAAAGCGTTCCAGCATGTCTCGGAGCCGATCTTCCGCTTCGCCGTCCCGTCCGGCGCCGAAAAGCGCTTCCGCGAGCCTGCCGTGCAGTCTTGAATCGTCGGGCGACTTCGCGATGTGCGTCTCGAGCAGCGGTATCAACTTGTCAAACGCTTCCAGCCGGAAGTACAGCCTGAGGGCGCCGTTCAGGGCGGAACGGTTATCCGGGGCGTCCTGCAACACCCGTTCGAACAGCATGGCCGCCCGGTCATACTGCCGGAGGCGTTCCAGGCTCCGGGCCTGTTCAATCCGCCGGTTCAGGTCGGCGGTCCGGCTGAGTTGTCCCTCCACGCTAAAGGGAAGGACGACCTGCACCGCCAGCAAGACGGCGAGCAGACCGCTTGCGAGACGCGAGCGACGCCGCACGACGAGTAGATTGCTTGCGGAATGCCTACGTCGCGGTACGGCCATGCCGCGGCGCTTTTTGGGGCTGCGAAACACGATCACCGCCTAGTTCACGACCGGAACATGGGAAAGTGCACGGAAATAGGCGCGAATGAGCGCCTCGTATTCCTGTGGATAAGCGCCTTCGTCGATACGGCCCAGGACATCGTCACGCAAGGTGCGTTCAAGCCGTGTTAGGTCGTCGGACAAACCGCCGGGTGACGGGCGGGTCGCCAGGTCCTCGCCCGGGGCGGCCCGACGCCTTTCCTCGCGTCGCTGGCCGCGAATGGACCTCGAAGCGTCCAACAGCCTGGACAGGATCCGTTGCTGGCGATCCACCAGGCCGGGGTCGATCTGGTACTGTCGCAATTCGCGTACCGTGTCTTCCATCTCCTTTTCGATTTCCTGCAACCGTCCGAGGACCTGGCCCTGGTTGACCTGCTGTTCCCGCCACAGTTGTTCGAGGCTTTTTCGCAGCGCTTCCTGTCTGGCCGCCAGTCTGGAAACCTGTGCCTGGGTCTGCAGGTCCATTTGCCCTTCCGACTCGTCCATCATCTGGTTCATCTGATCGTTGATCCCGGTCTGTTGCCTCGCCATGCCCTGCAGCCGTTCAATGAGATCCATCATGCCGGAGGACGAACCGGAATTCGCCATGTTGCGCATGGCCCGCTGCAGGGCGAGTACGGTTTCGTTCAGCGCCTCCATGGCCGCCAGTTGTTCTTCGGCGGCGGAATCGCGTTCCTGTTCGGCCAGGTGTCCCTCCGCCCGATCCATGCTGTTCAGCGTTTCTCCCAAAGCCCGTCCGATGGACGGCGAGATGAACATCGTCTTCCGGGCGATGGATACGAGGTCGTTAGTTACGAGCGAAGCGCCATCCGAGAGTCCCTGCTGGTCCTCCGAAAGGACATCGATCCGGGTAATGGACCCGCCGGGTTGGCGCGTGCGTTCGTTGAGGTCCTCCTGGCCGACGGAGAGATCGACCAGCTGGTGCATCGCGCGGCGCATGCCCTCGGCGATTTCCCGCATCCGGTCCTCCTGAAGCTGGTCCTGGATCTCCTCCAGTTGCTGGCCCATGCCGGCAAGCGCCCCGGACATTTCCGACTGGCCCTCCATCGCCTGTTGCATCCTGCCCAGTTTGAGCTGCGAGGCGATCTGTTCCATGGAATCCGTCATTTCCCGGCGTTCCATTTCCCTTGAGACGTCCCGGACGCTTTCAGCGGGCATGTCCCGGAACGCTTCCATTTCACGGGCCAGGTTTTCTAGGCCGCGTTGCAAAGAACCGGTATCCTTGCCCAGTTGCTCCTGCTTTTCCCCCAGGTCCATCCCTTCCCTGCCGTCCGACGCATTCTCCGTGGCGTAGCGCAGTTCGTCCTGCCGGGCGGCGAGATCCTGCGTCTGACGTACGGCGGCCATCAACCGCTGCTCCGTCCGGATACGCTTCAGAATGGAGAGGCTGCGCTCCAGTCGTTTCAGGAACTCCTCCTGCTCGAATTCGAAGGCTTCCATCGACGCTTTCAGCCCTTCGTCGTCGATGGACTGAAGGGCTTGTTTCAGGTCCCGCATGGCCTCCAGCAGTTCGGGGGTGGCGATCTCCTGGAACAACTTTCTCAACTGGTCCATCTTGTCGATGAGGTCCTGGCTCATCGAATCGTGGTCTTCCAGGGCTTCCATGGTCGCCTTCACCGCTTCGGCCGCCTTGAGGAGTTCGTCGGTCGCCTGTTCCTGGCCGGCCAGGACGGATTCGATTTCCTTCTTCTGCTCCCAGGTCAATTCCTCAGTCTGAACCCCTTCGGCATCCTGCCGCGCCTTCTGTTCGAGCGTCCGGTTCAGCGCCTCGATCTTCTTCTTCGAAGCTTCCTGCTCTTGCAGCAGGTCTTCCATGTCGGTGACCTGCTGCTCCTGCGTATGGTCGATCTGTTCGTAGATCTCTTCTATCGATGGAAACCGGACCGTGTAGGTTCGGCTTACCGCCCGTTTGGGACCCGATACCGTGTCGTTGTCATATAGTTCGATCCGGTAGGAGACCACGTCCCCGGGAAACAGGTTTTCATTGGACAGGTCCCAGACGAAGGGCTGCGTCATCGACGTGGATTCCGTGTCCACGGGGATGGGTTTGACCCGCTCTTCGCCATCGGGTTCTTTCCGATGGATCAGGTTCATGGCAGAGAAACCGAAGTCGTCCGTGGCCGATACCAGAAAGGGAACGACCATGTTCTCCGTGAGGTCGGTATCCCGGCCCGGGGACAGGATCCGCAAGGACGGCATGCGGTCCGGCAATGCGATGATGCGGTACCAGGCGGGATTCACGTTTTCGTGGCCTTCCGCGTTGCGCATCGAGATTCGGTACCGCCCGTCGGACCGCACGGTCAGCGGGGCCGCGGCCGTGTCGTTCACCACCTCCATGGTTACCGGCCTGTCCGCATGCTCGAGGTAGAGCGCCGCTTCCGACAGGTCCCGTCCCGCGTTCACGGCGGCCAGCTCCACCTGCGTTCCTTTCAGGGCGACAATGTCTCCGCCTTCCGTAGTGGTTCTGGGTGCCAGCCTGGTATAGGCCGGATAGTGATAGGTCAGGCGCAGCGCGCCGAGAAACGGACGATCTATGGCGTCGATTCGGAATGAAGGGGTGACGGCGTCGCCGGCTTCGACGACGTAGGTCAGGCTTTCGCGGATCTCCCGCACGGTGTGGGCGTAGGTTGCGGGCGCCGTGACCTTCATCTCCACGGCATTCCGCAGTCCGTCGTCGGAGACCAGTTGCAGAACGGCCCGGTCGGGCCGCTCCCCGGTCGCTTCGGCCATGATCGTGACCTGTCCGCCCGATGTGACTTCCACGTCGCCCGGCACGACGCTCAGAAACGTGCGTTGCGGAGGCTGGAAATGGGTCAGGGGGCTGGCCAGCCGGTTCAACGCGCCGGCAAGCGGCGTGCCGTAGACGGCCATCGCGATGAGCGCCAGCAGCGCGGCAATGACGAAGCCCCGGGCGGACCGGCCGATGCGGTGCCGCTGATCCGCTTCGCTGAAATCCACCGATTCGGCGTACCGCGCGGTATCCGATACCGCTGCGTCCAGCAGTGCGGGGGAGGTCCTGTAAGCCCCGGAATCCGCCTGCCGCTGCCGGGCGAGCTGCAGGGCCACGGTGACCCGGTCGTTCAGTTCAGGGTACTGGCGGTCGACCTGCCTCGCGAGGTCCTCGTCGGACAACCCGTATCGCAAGTGGTCCAGACAGCGACGGACCGGCCAGGCCGCCACGAGGAGTATGCCCGCCGCGATCAGGCCCAGGCGAACGACAGGGTCGAGGTACAGGTAGGATTCGAGCGCGGCAAGGAAAAGCGCGAGGATGCAGATCAGCGCGCCGGCGGTGAACAGCCCTTCGACGATGACGATCCACCGGCTTCGGATGCGTAGCGCGTTAAGCCGGTTTCGCAGCGCGTGCCAGGTGGAAAGGGTGGGTTTACTCGGCACGGTCAGTCCTTGGCGTGCACCGGCATTGCCCGTGTATTATGCGGTCCGGGCAGTCCGGTCTGCCCTCGAGCTTCCATCGGAATACGCTACTGCTGGACCAGCATCTCGTGAGAGTAAAACAACTGAAGGGCCTGTTGGAGTTGCTCGTCGCCGGCCGCGGCCACGCGGCTGGCTTCCTCGTCACCCCAGAGATTCCGTGCGACTGCCCGCTTCAGCTGAAGTTCGATGACGTCAAGGTCGTTGTTGAACTCCTCGTCGGAGAAAGATATCCCCGAGTCCCGGACCTGCGCCTTGAACGCTTCCAGCATCGCTTCGTCGACCTGGAACTCCCGCAGAAAGACGTCGAAGTCATCCTTGAGATCCTGACGGGAGACGCCGTAGGAATTGGCGAATTCGAAACAGGCACGGTCGAAAGGCATCCATCCTCTGTACTTGCCGATCACGAAGGGGTACATGCGTTTCGGGACCGTGATCTCGACGTCGGGCGTAATGCCGCCGTCTCCATAGACCGTACGCCCGGCGGCGGTGGTGAATTTCGTGCGCTCGGGGATGTCCGAGCTGTCCGACTTGTCTGCCTGGTCCGCATCGTCTGCCTGGTCCGCACCGTCTGCCTGGTCTGCCTGGCCCGCCTGGCCCTCACCCGCACCGGATCCCGTTTCCGACCCGGTTTCTTCGGCCTCGCTGAACGAGCCCTCGATGTATTCCTGGAAAGACTTGTTCTTATAGTCTCGCTGGATCATCCGGCCGCTCGGGGTGTAGTACCTGGCCGTCGTCAGCTTGAGCGCGGAACCGTCCGTCAGGTGAGGCTCCGCGAAGAGGGTCTGAACCAGGCCCTTGCCGAAGCTGCGGGTCCCGGCGATCACGCCCCGGTCCCAGTCCTGAACGGCGCCCGCCACGATTTCGGATGCGGAGGCGGAACGGTGGTCCAGCAGGATCACGAGGGGCATTTCGCGGTGGTTTATGCCGCTCAGCGAATTGAACGTCTGGTTGGAACTCCGGTTCCTGCCCTTGGTCTTGACGATTACGCGGCCTTCGGGTATGAATTTGCTGGACACCTCGACCGCCTGGTCCAGGTAGCCCCCCGAATTCCCTCTCAGGTCCAGTACCAGCCGCTCCATGCCTTCCTGCTGCAGCCGGTCCAGGGCGGTCTCCAGTTCACGCGAGGTGGTTTTGGCGAACCGGATGAGCTGTATGTATCCCGTCTGGTCATCCAGCATGAACGAAGTCCTGACGCTGCGTATGGGGATACGATCGCGGGTTATCGTCACGTCGAACCGATCCTCGACACCTGGACGTTCAATGGTAACGTCCACCATGGTCCCTTTCTCCCCACGCAGTTTCTGCCTGACCTCTTCGTGCTTGATGCCGATCGCCGATTCACCGTTTATCCGGACGATACGATCCCCGGACTGCAGTCCGACGGCCTCTGACGGCGATTCGTCGATCACGGAAATCACGTACAGGAATCCATCCAGGACGTCGAACTCGATGCCGATACCGTAGAAATTTCCACTGAAGCGCTCGCCCATTTCGGCGAAACTCTCCTTGCTCAGGAAGCTGGAATGGGGGTCGAGCACCTCGAGCATGCCGTCGATCGCGGCGTAGATCAATTCGCCGGGCTGTACTTCCTCCACGTAGTTGTCGTTGACCAGGTTGAGCACGCCCATCAACAGCCTGGTGCTCGAGAAGATGTTGTCTGCCGCATGGATCGTCCTGTCGGCCGCACTGCCCATCAGGAACGACCCGGCCGCGACAAAAACCAGCAGGATGACGTATTTCGGTTTCTTCAGGATCGACATATGGCCAGACTCCTTCGTCCTGGTCATCCGCCCGGGATTCGACCAGGTTCGCGCCGGAAACGACCTTCATGTTGCATTCAGGGGAGGTCGCCAGTTGATATTGAAGTAACTAAGTAATACTAAAGCAAGGAGGTTGCATGTCAATGGTTTTCAGGATATCGAGCCATGGTGAATTTCGTGTTCACGCCTTGACATTCTCCATGTGTTTCTTTAACTTTTCCGATCTCGCTGATCATCACTTAAACGCAGGTCCGGATGGAATCCATGCGGTCCCGCGGTCATCTCCGATAGCGACGAAACAGACACGGCAGTATTCATTATACAGTATGAACGCCTGCGCCATTTCAAAGGTTTCACCGTCCACCCCTTCGGAACGCAGACGAACGCGAGCGGATCGTATCCAATCGCGATCGACGCGCGGTATGCATTCGATGTTCACGGGCCCGCCGCCCGGTAGTCCGGAGACGCCATGAACGTTCTTGTAGTCGGCAAGGGAGGAAGAGAGCACACGCTGGCCTGGGCGCTTCGAAGATCGGCCCTCGTGAATGACCTGTATGCCGCTCCCGGCAATCCGGGTATCGCCGCGCTCGGAGAATGTGTCGCCATCGCACCGGAAGACGCGCGCGGCATCGCCGGTTTTGCCCGCGAACACGGGGTTGACCTGGTGGTGGTCGGACCCGACGGCGCACTGGAGGCGGGCGTGGTCGACGCCGTGGAGAGCCTGGGCATACGGGCCTTCGGTCCCACACGGGCGGCCGCCGAGATCGAATGGAGCAAGGTGTTCTCCAAGCAGATGATGCAAGCGGAGGGCATTCCCACGGCCGCGTTCGCGGTGTTTTCAGAAGTGGACGCGGCCCGCGCGTACGTGAACGAACAAGGTGCGCCGATCGTGATCAAAGCCGACGGCCTGGCCGCCGGCAAGGGCGCGCTGGTGTGCCGGACCGTCGAGGAAGCCATGAAGGCCCTTGACGTTGTGATGACCGACAGGATGTTCGGCGATGCGGGCCGGAACGTGGTCGTGGAGGCCTTCATGGAAGGCGAGGAGGCGTCCGTATTCGCGTTGACCGATGGCGAACGGGTCCTTCCGCTGGTTCCTTCGCAGGATCACAAGCCCATCCACGACGGCGATACGGGGCCCAACACCGGCGGCATGGGCGCTTACGCACCGGCGCCGGTCGTCGATGAAGGCGCAATGGGGGACATCCTGGAACGGATCATCGAACCAGCGGTCCTCGGCATGAGGAAACGCGGGCGGCCATTCAGAGGCGTGTTGTACTGCGGCATCATGATGACCGGCCAGGGCCCTATGGTGGTGGAATTCAACAGCCGGTTCGGCGATCCCGAAGCCCAGGTCATCCTGCCGCTCCTCGAAGATGATTTCGCGGAACTGGCGGTCGGGATCAGCGAGGGCAGGATGCCCGACCGGCCCCTGACCTGGAAGCGGAAGGCCGCGACCTGCGTGGTGGTGGCTTCCGGCGGCTATCCCGGCGAATACGAGAAAGGGTTGGAAATAAGCGGGTTGGACCGGTTGGACGCCATGGACGATGTTTTCGCCTTTCATGCCGATACGGCCCGTCGGGATGGAAAACTGGTGACCAACGGCGGCCGGATCCTGGGCGTGACGGCCCTGGCCGACGATCTCGGGGGCTCCATCGACCGGGCCTACGAGGCGGTGGACCGGGTTCGGTTCGAGCGACGTTACTTCCGCAGTGACATCGGCCAGAAGGGCCTGCGCAGGATAGCCTAGGCCCGGTGTTTCCGTTGCGGTACGCGTTCGGTCGATCGATCGGATTCGAAATCATGAGGGTATTGACTGTCGATCCGGCGCGGCCGGACCGTACCGTACTTGAGGAGGCCGCGGGCATCGTACGCGCCGGGGGCCTGGTGGCCTTTCCGACCGAAACGGTTTACGGACTGGGTGCGGACGGAACCAATCCCGCCGCGATCCGGCGGGTCTATGAAGCCAAGGGCCGGGACGCATCGAAGCCGATCCTGGTCCTCGTATCCCGCAGGACGGACCTGGCCCGCCTGGTCCGGTGCATCCCCGCAGGTGTCCATGCGGTGATGGACGCCTGCTGGCCGGGACCATTGACGCTGGTCTTTCCCGCGCTGGACAGCGTGCCGCGGGAACTGCTGGGCGGGGGCGCCACGATCGGGGTAAGACACAGCGGCGCGGTGATCGCGGGGGCCCTGTGCCGCGCGACGGGCGGCCCCGTGACCGCGCCCAGCGCCAATCGTTCCGGTGAGCCGGAACCCCTTACGGCGGAAGATGTGGCCGCTCAGATTGGCGATCGGGTCGACCTGATTCTCGATGGCGGACGATCGCCTTCGGACCAGCCTTCGACGGTGGTGGACGTATCCACCGGTACGCCGCGCCTGATCCGCGATGGATGTACACCTTTTAACCGTGTCGAGGACGCCTGGCGCCAATGAGCCGCGCCGGACGCCAATGAACGGAACCTGGCGCCAATGAGCCGCGCCGGACGCCGTGCCGAACGGAACGCTCGGGGGTTTGATTGCCTGACCTGAAGAATCCACTGATCGTACAGAGCGACCGCACCATCCTCGTCGAAGTAGACCATCCGCGCTACGAGGATGCCAGGGACGCGCTGGCCCGGTTCGCGGAACTGGAAAAGTCTCCGGAACACATCCACGTTTACCGTCTGAGTCCGCTGTCCCTGTGGAACGCGGCCTCGGCCGGCCTGAACGCTGAAGGCGTGCTCGAATCGCTCGAAAGCCTGAGCAAGTACGAAATCCCGCAGAACATCCGCCGCGAGATCTTTGATTTCATCGACCGGTACGGGCAGCTCCGGCTGCTCAAGGAAGACGGAAGGCTGGTCCTCGCATCCGACGACCCCGCCCTGATCGCGGAGGTTTCCGGGCTGCCCTCGGTCAAGCAGTTCCTCGCGGAGCCCCTGGACGAGCGAAGGGTCCAGGTGGGAGACCGGTTCCGGGGCCACATCAAGCAGGCGCTGATCAAGGTCGGATTTCCCGTGGAAGACCTTGCGGGATACGTCGAAGGCGCCCCGCTGGAAATCAATCTGCGCACCGCTTCCGGAGACCGGAAGTCCTTCAGCATGCGGGACTACCAGCAGGACGCGGTCGGCGCGTTTCACATGAACGGAGAACCACAGGGAGGCAACGGGGTCATCGTGCTGCCCTGCGGCGCCGGGAAGACCATCGTGGCCCTCGGAGCGATGGCCGTATTGAAGTGCCACACCCTCGTGCTGACGGCCAACACGGTGGCCTTGCGCCAGTGGCGGGAGGAGTTGATCGAGAAGACCTCGCTGTCGGAAGAGCATATCGGCGAGTATTCGGGTGAAACGAAACAGATCCGGCCCGTAACCCTGGCCACTTACCAGATTCTGACCTACAGGAAGAGCAAGGGGGACGAATTCGAGCACTTCGGCCTCTTCGACCAGAAAGGCTGGGGCCTCATCATCTACGACGAGGTCCATTTGCTCCCCGCCCCCGTTTTCCGGTATACGGCCGAGATCCAGGCCCGGCGGCGACTCGGGCTCACCGCGACGCTGGTACGCGAGGACGGCCGGGAGGACGACGTCTTCAGCCTGATCGGCCCCCGCAGGTACGACATGCCCTGGAAGCTGCTTGAGCGGCAGGGCTGGATCGCCGAGGCCTACTGCCGCGAAATTCGGATCGATCTTCCCGAAGCGCGGCGCATGTCCTATGCCGTGGCCAATCGCCGCGACAAATTCAGGATCGCCTCGGAGAACAGCCGCAAGACCGAGATCATCCGCGCCTTGCTGGAACAACATCCCTCGGACCAGGTCCTGATCATCGGACTGTACGTGAGGCAGCTCAAGCAGATCGCCGCGTTGTTCGATTTTCCCCTGATCACCGGCAGCACACCGCTCCAGGCCCGCCTCGACCTGTATACCCGGTTCAGAAACGGCGAACTCAAGCGCCTTGTGGTATCCAAGGTCGCGAATTTCGCCATCGACCTGCCGGACGCCAACGTGGCGATACAGATCTCGGGCACCTTCGGGTCCCGCCAGGAAGAAGCCCAGCGGCTCGGCCGGATCCTCCGTCCCAAGGCGGACGGTTCCGCCGCCATTTTCTATTCGCTCATCACGCGGAACACCCTGGACCAGGACTATGCCGTAAACCGGCAGCTCTTTCTGACGGAACAGGGCTACCAGTATACCATCCACGACGTGAGCGAGGTACGCGCATGACGGTCCGGTTGACACGGACGCGGCGTGATTCTATATTTGGATATTGCCCCGGTACGGTACGGCACAAACCGTCCGGAATCCGGACGCTGAAGCGCTTTTTTGAAACCGAATCCCGCCGCCTGGCGTATAACGCGGTATGGGTGGACATAAAATGGCCGAAAAAACCTCCATAAACGCAATGCAGGTCACCGATGTCGAGTCCGGTGTACTGGACGAATTGACACTTTCGGACGAATTGCTGTTCGTCCGTGTCCAGCGGGACGACATACGCGCTTTCGAGGTGATCGTCGGAAGATACCGTACCCGGCTGTATAACTGTATCTACCGCATGGTCCACAACACGGAATGCGCGGAAGACCTGGTACAGGAGACCTTCCTGAGGGTCTATCGGAACCGCCACAACTACAAGGCGATCTCCAATCTTTCCACCTGGATCTATACCATCGCGCTCAATCTCGCCCGAAGCGAGTTGCGCAAGCGGAAACGCCGCCAGTTCTTCTCCCTGAACGCTCCGCCCCACGAGAACAGCACGCGGGACAGCATCGATCTGCCGGACCCGAATGCGGGACCAGGCGATCACCTCGAGCAGAACGAACTGGGCCGGGCGATACAGCACGCGATCGATCAGTTGCCGGACAAATACAAGTCCGTGATCGTGCTGCGTGACATCGAGGAGCTTTCCTACGAGCAGATCGGCGAAATCCTCCGCTGTCCGACGGGAACCGTCAAGTCGCGGGTCAACCGGGGACGGCTGAGACTGCAGGAAATGTTGAGAAAGTGGCAGGTAGAGATACTTTGAGGAGGTAGGACGTTTTGAATTGCAGTGGATACGTGCGGCAGATGTCGGACTACCTGGATGGCCAGTTGTCGAAGGCCGCTGAAGACGAGCTTCGATTTCACCTGAACGGATGTCCCCGGTGCCGGCTCCGGATACAGGATATGGAAAGCGCCGTGCGGGCCGTGAAGAGTCTTCCCGCCGTATCCCCCCGGCCGATGTTCGAACAACAACTCGGCAGCATGCTGTCCCGGGAAGCCGCCCGTGAGCTCTACGCCTCCTCCTGGTGGAAACGCGTTTCGGCAGCCTTTACCGAACTGGGCGAACTCAGCCGGCAGCGACCCGTTCAACTGGTATTCGCGACCAGCCTGATCCTGACCATAACCGTGATCGGCGGTTTCGCCGAATTGACCGGTCCGACGGGCAGGTCCGATTCGACTTCAGGCTCCGCAACGGCCTTTGCCCCGCCGACGCCCTTCGAACCCGAACTTGCGCCGCCCGATCCCATTTCGCCCTTTCCCCTAGAACGGGAACTCGCACCGCACATGGCGGCAAGACCGGCAACGAACACGGAACAGGCAACCAATCTCCCCACTCCCGCAGCAACCAGTCTCCCATACTCCACAAACCGCATTACCGGCGACAGGCCGGGCATCCTCACCGTCAGGACCATGGAACCGATGACCCATGGGATCCGGTTCGTTACGGCGGGTACGGGAATGCGCCTCGATCCATCCCTGTTCGACGAGGCCTTCGGCCGGAATCTGGTGGCCGGCGGCGATTCGGATCAACCGTTGCCGGAAGACTTGCTGCAAACCGTTGGCACCGCTGAACTTCGCGATTCGCAGCGTGCAGTCGGTGCGCCAGGCACGCCCGACGCGCCGGCGTCGACGGGCCCGACCGCTCCCCTCAGGCGCGTCCGCATATCGTTCTGATAGACCATGCACGGTTCCTATACCGATAACCTTCTCCGGACCGGCCGCCTCCGGCCCCTGATTTGGGCCGTGCTGATGGCCTGCCTCGGGCTTCCGGGCGACGATCGCCGGGTCCACGCTCAGACCACCCCGTACCTTCATAACCTCGAACGGGAGATCGTCAGTCTCGTCGAACGCGTGGAACCGACTGTCGCCAGCGTGATCGTCCAGCGCAAGTTCATCAATACGGTGAACGGACAGACTTTCACGGACTGGGAGCGCTCCATCGGAACCGGCGTGGTCCTGCACAGGAACGGATTCATCATTACGACGGCCGGCGTCGTTGATCATGCCCACGATATCCTGGTGAACTTTCGGAATGGCCGGTACCGCCGGGGTCATCTCGTCGGGGTGGACCGGCTTTCCGACATTGCCGTGATCCGCGTCGACAGCCTGCAGACCCCTACCGCGCGCCTGGGAGATTCCGATGACGTCCGTCCGGGGTCGTGGGTACTGGTGCTGAACAACGCGCATGGTTTTCCATCCTCGATGACGACGGGGATCGTGAACGGGCTGCGGGAAGAGGACGTCATGATCCAGGTCAGCGCCCTGGTCGGTTCCGCCTACTCGGGCGGCGCGGTGTTCTCCACGAATGGCCGCCTTCTCGGTCTGGTAGCCGATCCCCATCGGACCCTGGCGCCCGGCTCGGGCGATTCCGGTGCAGCGGAAGGCAGAGTCCCGATGGCGGTCATACCCATTAACCGCGTGAAGACCTTTGCCCGGCAGCTTATCGAATACGGCGAGATCCGCCGCAGCTGGCTGGGCGTTCACGTGGAGAAAATCTGGGAAAGCGTCACCATCGGGGGCGACCGCAATATCATGCTGGGCGCCGTGGAAGGCATGGTCGTTTCGGATGTATATCCCGATAGTCCCGCCATGCGGGTCGGCCTGCGCAAGGGCGACGTGCTTCAGGCCGTAAACGGCGTAACCATGAACCATCCGATCATACTGGCCGAATTCGTGACCACGCTACCCGCGGGCACCCGGATCGAAATCAAGTACCTTCGAGGGGATGTGGAACACACCGCGCACACGGTGCTCGCGGCGCAGCCGAAACCGGTCGAGGCACCTGCTTCTCCCTTGCTCACCGAAGATGGCCCGGACGTTCCCCGGCCCGGTGAAGATCCCCGTCTCATTCAGCAGATGATCCTGGATCACGAAAGGGAACTCGCGGCCCACCGGATCAAGTTGAACCAACTCAAGCGGCTGCTGGATGAACGCATGCGGCTGATCGGCCAGCGATCCCCGGTCCGGTCCGCGGACGATGAGTTCTGAGCGATCGAATCGCCGGGGCCGCCTCGTCCTCCCCGCCAAACATCCCTTGCCTGCCCGATCCACACCGGTATACATTCACACCACATCTTTTCCACCCGCGCTTTGTGATATGCGATAGACATCCGCGGTATGCGTCAGACGTCCGCGGCATCCGCAAGGATTCCACCAGGAGAGTGTGCATGGAACACCGGAAACTCGGCCGCACGGATATTTCGCTCAGCTTCATCGGCCTGGGCTGCGTAACGTTCGGCCGCGAGATCGACGAAGACGCTTCGGCAGCCATTCTGGATGATGCGGTCGAAAGGGGGATTAACTGGCTCGATACGGCGGAGGCGTATGGAGGCGGCAATGCCCGGACCTACAGGCGGGACGTATTGAAAGTCGATGATGTGCGCGAGACCTCGGATATCATGGGCTCTTCCGAGATCATCATCGGAAAGTGGATGAAAGCGCGTGGATGCAGGGACGACGTGGTGATCTGCTCCAAAGTGAGCAGCGGCAACAGCCCGGAGAACATCGCCCGGGCGCTCCGCGTCAGTCTCGAACGCCTGCAGGTGGACTGTGTGGACATCTACGAACTGCATTCTCCCGATGAAACGGTTCCCATTGCCGAAAGCCTTGCCGCACTGGACGAGGAGGTCAGGGCAGGAAGAATCGGCACCGTGGGCTGCAGCAACTTCAACGCCGCGCAGCTCCGGGAGGCCCTGGACGCCAGCGACAGGGAAGGTTACGCCCGGTTCGAGGTGGTCCAGCCACCCTACAACCTGGCCGATCCCGGCGCCCAGGACGAACTGTTCCCCCTGTGCCGGCGGGAGGAAGTGGGGATCACGTCCTACAGTCCGCTCGCCGCAGGTTTCCTGGCGGGGAAATACACGCCTGACCGTAACGCCTTCCCAACAGGCTCGCGCTTCGACGTAATTCCCGGTCACGCGGACATCTACTTCAGCGACCGGAACTTCCGCAACGTGGAGCGGTTGCGGGCCCTGGCGGATACCAGGAGACTTCCCATGGTGCGCATGGCCATGGCGTGGGCCATGGGGCATCCCGATATCACGTCGGTCCTCGTCGGCGCCCGTCATGCCGGCCACCTGGACAACGCCTTCGACGCCCTCGCCCTGACGGCGGACACGGAACTGCGTGATGAAATGTCGAGTTGGCTGACGGACTGAGCGCAACTCGCAACGGTACGATAACGACGATCTCGAGAGGGGGATTCCGTGGGGTTGGATCCAGTTGAAATGACGAAGGAATTCGTGGATGTGAAGTCCGTCAGCCGTTGGAGCAACGCCGCCATATCCGATCTGGTCGAAGACCGGATGAAGGCATGCGGACTCGAAGTGGAACGGCTGACCTACGAGGATGAAAACGGCGAACTGAAGGTCAGCCTCGTCGGACGCAAGGGCGAAGGCGAAGGGGGCCTGGCCTTCCTGTCCCACACGGATACGGTGCCGGGCCAGGAGCAGGACTGGGACGCGTATCACGGCGTGGTCGAAGGCGACCGGCTGCTGGGCCGGGGCAGCTGCGACATGAAGGGCCCGTTGGCGTGTACCATGATCGCTGCCGCGGGGGTGGACGCCGATCGCCTGAAGAAACCGCTGGTCGTGGTGGCGACGGCCGATGAGGAAGTAGGCGGCGGCGGCGCGCACCAGGTCGCCACGGAATCCCGCATCATGGGCGCCGTGCGCCCCACCTACGGCGTGGTGGCCGAGCCGACCAGCCTGACGCCGGTGTACGCTCACAAGGGCGCGGCCCACATCGTGGTGACGGCCCACGGCCGGGCGGCGCACACCAGTACGGGCCTGGGTGAATCCGCCAATTTCAAGATCGCCCCGTTCCTGGCCGAAATGGCCGAACTGGCGGAGCGGATCAAAGCGGATGAACGGTATCAGAACGCGGAGTTCAATCCGCCTTCCAACGGCTTCAACATGGTAATCACCGACTACGATACCAAGCAGAACGTCTCCGCGGCGCGGTCGACCTGTCACATCTGCTTCCGTACGATGCCGGACGATCACAGCGAAGAACTGGTGGACGAACTGGTCTCGCGGGCTAAAAGCTACGACTTCGAGGTTACGAGCAGCATATCCCGTCCCTTCTACGCCGATCCTTCGAACCCCATCGTGCAACTGGCCTCCGACGTCACCGGCGGCAGGCGGCCGGAGACCGTGCCCTACGGTACCGACGCCCCCCATTTCAGGGAGCAGCTGGAGATGGTGGTCCTGGGTCCCGGCAGTATCGAACAGGCTCACACGGTAGGAGAATACGTGGAAATACCGCAGCTCTACGAAGCGGTGGACATCTACTCACGCATGATACACGAAGTTTGCTTATAGGAGTCGATTCATGGCGGATTCCATAGGATACAGCGATACCTCCGTAATACCCGGCGGCAAATGGCGCGTCCACGACGGCGACCGGCCCCAGCCCCGCGTCGTCACGCCGGGCGGCGCCTGCGGAAACCCTCCGTCGGACGCCGTCGTGCTTTTCAACGGATCGGACCTCGACCAGTGGATCGGAAGGGATGGAGGCGATGCCGCCTGGAAGGTGGAAAACGGATACATGGAGGTCAACGGCACGGGAGACATCTCGACCCGCGCGCATTTCGGCGACTGCCAGCTTCATCTCGAATGGGCCACGCCCGTAGAGGTCGTGGGAGACAGCCAGGGCCGGGGCAACAGCGGCGTGTTCCTGCTGGGGCTATATGAAATCCAGGTGCTGGACAGCTTCGACAACCGGACCTATGCCGACGGCTCCGCCTCGGCCATTTACGGCCAGTACCCTCCCCTGGTCAACGCCAGCCGGGGACCGGGCGAATGGCAGAGCTACGATATCATCTTCGAATCGCCTTCCTGGGACAGTGACAGGCTGGTCAAGGGTGCGCACCTGACGGTCATTCACAACGGGATCGTGGTGCACCACCGCCAGCGGGCCGTCGGTCCCACCGGGCACAGGGACCTGGCGAACTACGAAACGCCCCACGCCGACACGGGACCCCTGCAGCTGCAGGATCATGGCGATCCCGTCCGGTTCCGCAACATCTGGATGAGACGCCTTACCGCCTACGACGAATCCTGATCCGTCAGGTCCGCGCTGGTCCGGCCGGATCGTGTGGTTCGCGAACCCAGATCAGGATGACGAAGGATGCGGCGGCGGCCATGACGCCGCAGGCCGCTCCGACGGCAGGATATCCGAAGGCGACGTAGAGCACGCCGGAAAACGCCGTACCCCCGGCAATGCCGAATTCCGCCACGGTGTTCTTGAGCGCGATGAGGGTGCCGCGTTCCTCGTCGGATGCCATGGCCGTCACGAGCGCATGGAGCGGCGCGTGGCGGAAGGCCCCGGCGATGCCGGTGAGGATGAATCCGGCGAAGACCACCGGCAGCAGACCCGTTATCCAGGGGATGGCAGCCAGCAGGCCGGCCATCACCAGGCCACTCACCACCACGACGCCCCGTTTTCCCGCGCGATCCGAGAGTTGTCCGGCCAGCGGGCTGCCCAGCAGCGCGCCCAGTCCGCTGAACAGGAATACCATGCCGATCCAGTCGGTCGAGAGTCCGTAAGCGTCCCGCAGCCACGTCCCCACGAAGGTGATGAAACCGACCGTGGAAGCCGATACGAGAAAGGAGGCGGCGATCACCGCCAGGGGACCGGTGCGCGCGAGGAACCGACCGTAACTTCTTGCCAAATGGGTGATGGATACCGCAGGGAACGCACCGCCCGCGCCGACCGAGCTGGCCGTGTCGCCGGTGCCGGCCGCACCGCCGGCGCCGGCCGCTGGAACGCGATGGGGCAGGATGGCCAGCGCCGGTGCCCACAACAATACCCCGGCCCCGGCAAAAGCGCCGAAAGCCCATCGCCAGGACCAGGCCTCCGCGACAAAGGCCCCGGCCGGCACGCCCAGGATCATGGCCGCGAAGTAGCCGGACATGACCAGTCCCATGGCGGCGCCCCGCCGTTTGTAGGGAAAGTGGTCCCCAATGCAGGCCGTGATGTTGAGGGAAAGAACCCCCGCGGCCGCGCCGGTGACGGCCCGGAAGGCCACCAGCGAAGCATAATCCCACGCCAGGCCGCACAGCAGGGTTGCGGCGGTGAATACAATCAGCGCGGCGATGAGCATTTTCCGACGGCCGGTCCGGTCCGACAGCGGCCCGATCGCGAAAGAGACCACGGCCGCGGCGATGGCGTAGACCGAGACCAGCAGCCCGGCGCGGCCCGCGCCCATGCCAAAAGCGGCCATCAGGTCGGGCAGGAGCGGGGAGATCATCTGGTTGTCGGCGACGGCCACGAACATGAGGCCGAACAACACCACGATCAGACGGTTGTTACCTTCCCGGCTCGCTTCGGTCATAAGGGGTTCCCGCTGGGATGCATCACCGCGATGCGCCGTGGTCCATCCACGGCGTTGCGTGGTGCCAGTCGAGCACCCGGTCCCGGAGACCGGCCGCCAGCCCCGTGTCGCGGTCGGAGTTCCTCAGGTTGGCCAACTGGTAGGGGTCGGTCCGCAGATCGAAGAAGCACGCCCTTTCATCCAGGACGCTTCCGTTCTTCGGATCGACGCGGATCCCGTAGGTGTGGGTCGACGTGCGCAGTCCGACCTCTCCCCCGGAAGTCTCCACGAACACGCCCTCGTCTTCCTCCGGTCCGGTCCCGCCCGAAACCGTCGACGCGAGGTCGCGCCCCTGGACGTGGGCGGGAACGGAGCCTCCGCAGAAGGAAAGCAGGGTGGGCATGATGTCGATGAGCTGGGCCGTCGTGGTCGTATCGACCCGGGGATTCAGGCGTCCCGGCGCGTGAAAGACCATAGGGATGCGGATGGACTCTTCGATCAGGCGGCCCTTGTTGAACAGGTGGTGGCTGCCGAGGTTGTCCCCGTGATCGGAGAGGAAAACGACGATGGTGTTTTCCGCGAGGTGGTACGCCTTCAGGAAGTGTATGAGGCGGCCGACCATGTCGTCCACCCAGGTCGTCATGCCGTAATAAAGGGCGATCAGGTGCCGCAGATCGAATCCGGGGGGCAGCCTGCGCGTGAACGGCAGGTCTTTTTCGTAGAAGAGAAAGTCCCAGAGGTAGACTTTGAACCAGTGTTCGTCGCAAGGCAGCCGGCCGTCCCGCCAGACGTTGGGCCGCAGGGGGATATCGGAGGGATCGTACATATCCAGGTACGTATCGGGTGCGTCCATGAGGGGCATGTGGGGTGGAGAGATGCTGTAGTAGAGAAAAAAGGGTTTCGCCTGGTTCTCGCGGTCTCTCAGGTAGCCCCCGACCTGGTCCGATTCGAAGCGGACGCTGAATCCCTCCACCGGAAACTCCTCACCGTCGTTCTCCACGAAGGACTGCCCGCTGTGCCGGTGGTGGACCCGCGGGTACAGGCTGTAGTCGAACCCCAGCGGTCCGGGCGCGGAATGGACGTGCCATTTCCCGATCAGCGCCGTATCGTAACCCAGCGTTTTGAACATCTCGGGCAGCGCCGGAGCGGGCAGGTGGGGCCGGCCGCCTGCCGGAAATTCGGGCATCGTCGTGGATCCATCCGCCTGCCGCTCCGCGAAGTTGCCCAGCGCGCCCATGCAGGTCCGGCTGTATTGGCCCGACAGGAGACAGGACCTGGCAGGCATGCAGACGGGGTTGTTGCTCACCGCCGTTTCGAATCGCACGCCTTCGGCCGCGAGCCGGTCCAGGTGGGGCGTCCGGACGACCTCGTTTCCGTAGCATCCCACTTCGAACGCACGCAACTGGTCGCAGATGCAGAGGATGACGTTCGGACGGGAAGGGCTTGCGGAGCCGGTCACGATGAACTCCGTTGCATTGGGTGTCAGAACAGGAGCCGGATCGCCATGACGACCAATACCACGTTCAGGATCACGCGGATCAGTCCCTCGCCCCGCTTGACGGTGAAATGGGCGCCGATCCATCCGCCGGCCGTCGTGCCCACCGCCAGGGCGGCCCCGAGCAGCCAGAGCACCTGTCCCTTATCCGCGAAGATGGCCAGCGCGACGAGGGTATAGATGCCGATGATGAATACCTTGAAGGCGTTTACTCGGACGAGGTCCAGGCCGACGACACGGTAGAGCACCGCCATGAGAAAGAACCCGACCCCGGCCTGGATGAAACCGCCGTAGAACCCCACCGCGGCCATCAGGATGTGTCCCAGGACGAGTCGCTTCGGTTTCTCGGTGGTCTCCACATCACGTTTTTTCCTGCTCATCAGGATCAGCAGCAGGATCATCAGGCCGCCGAGGATCCTGTTGAACAGCTCGCCGCTGACCTGGGTTCCCAGGTACGCCCCCAATGCCGCCCCCGGCACGGCGCAGAGCGCGAGGGTCAGCATGGTGCGTAGATCCGAATACCCCTGCTTGAAGAAGCTGGTGACGGCCGATGCGTTCTGGGCGACGATGGCCACGCGGTTGGTGCCGTTGGCCACGTTTCCGGGCAGGCCCAGGAAGATGAGCACGGGAAGGGCCAGCAGCGAGCCGCCGCCCGCCAAGACGTTCAGGAATCCCGATATAACGCCCACGCCGGCGAGCAGGAACAGCTGCCAGAGTTCGAATTCCATGGGCGCCTAACCCGGAACCGGAGCGTCGTCGCGTATCAGCCCGTCCGATTTGAGTTCTGCCCAGAGGTCGGCAGGTATGGGATGCTGGTAATTGGCCAGGTTCGATTCGACGTACTCGGGACGGACTGCGCCGGGAATGACGGACGCGACCGCCGGGTGAAACAGCGGGAACTGCAACGCGGCCGCGGCCAGGGGCACGCCGTGCCGGTCGCAAACAGCCTGAATGCGACGGGTTTTCTCCATGATTTCGGGCGTCGCGGGATAGTAACCGTAGGTCGAATGCTCCGTGGGTCCCGTCACCAGGATGCCCGAGGCGAAGACGGCGCCGATCACGATACCGATGCCGTCCTCCACGCACCGGGGCAGTTCCAGTTCCAGCGCGTCCTGGTCCAGGAGCGTGTAAGGCATGGCGACGATAAAGAAGTCCAGGGGCATCAGGTCCAGGAAGCGCAGCATCATCCCGGTCTTGTTCAGGCCGGCGCCCACGCCCTTGATGTCGCCCGAGGCCTTGAGTTCCGCCAGCGCGCGCCAGCCGCTGGTGAACAGCTGGTGCAGGTAGGCCTGGATCTGCGGCTCGTTGTGGTAGAAGGGGTCGAGGTCGTGGATCAGCAGCAGGTCGATGCGGTGGACCCCGAAGCGGATCAGGCTGTCTTCGTAGGACCGCATGATACCGTCGTAGCTGTAATCGTAGACATGGTCGAAGGGCAGCCCGCCGCACCAGAACCCTTGATCGAAGTGCTTCAGGTCCCGCGTCGCCTTGAAAACGCGGCCGACCTTGGTGGACACCACGTAGGAGCCGTGGCTCTTCTGGCGGAGCAGCTCACCCAGCCTCAATTCGCTCTTTCCGTAACCGTACCAGGGCGACGTGTCGTAGTAGCGGATACCGGCCCGCCAGGCCGCACGGAGCGTGGCGCGCGACTTCGCGTCCGTGACGGGCTGGAACAGGTCTCCCAGCGGCGCGCTGCCGAATCCCAGTTCGGTCACGTTAGCATCCGTGGTTCCCAGTTGTCTCGTGGCGATTGACATGCTGTTTTCCTTTCTGTGGAAGCCGCCTTGCAAGCTCCCGGTTCCCTCGAATCGGGAGGCGGTTACTACTGTTCGGATCCAGTATAGAGTAATCGCTCAGGCACTTCATGTCACCCGTTTTTATGGCAGTCGGACGGGGACGAAAACGTTGACATTCCCGCCGGATTTCAGTAAGATCCACCTGCAATTTCATTTCAATTTCCAATTCATAGACAAAGGGACACTGCCGTTGTTCCGGTTTACTCAGGTTGCGACCATCCTGCGGAGGGCGGGGCGCGTGCGCCAGGTGGCTCTTCTGCGCCTGCTTGGGATGGCCGCTGCGCTGTCGAGCCTTTCCGTCCTCGCATTGCAGGATGACGATGGGGCGGACCCTGGCGGGACTGAACAGTATGTCAACTCATTCGGCGTCACGCTCCCTCCCGACGCCGCGCCGCCGGAACTTCAGGTCCTCACCCAGTTTTCTCCCGACAACCGGTACCTGGACCGGGGTACTTCCACATACAAGCAGGCCTGGGGTGTGGGCCTGGTGGCCGAGCCGCTCGTCCGCGTGGACCGGAATTTCAATCTGCTTCCGGCCGGAGCCACTTCCTGGGAACTGTCTGAAGACGGGCTGACCTGGACCTACCAGATACGCAAGGGGATGATCTTCGCCGACGGCCATCCCCTGACGGCCCGCGACTATGAGGCCACCTTCCACCGCTGGGCGAATCCCGATACGGGCTTTGACTTCGAATGGTACTTCCGATCGATAAAGAACTGGACCGATGTCGTTGGCCGCCGCCTTCCGCTCGATTCCCTGGGCGTCAAGGCCCTAGATGAGCACACCGTGGCGTTCACGACGGAACGCCCCACGCCCTACCTTCCGCTTTTGCTCGCCAAGAGCTGGGTATCGCCGACGCATCTCTTCGACAAGTACGGTCCGGAATGGGCGACACGGCCCGAAACCCATTTCGGCAGCGGACCCTACCGTTTGGTCGAATGGATCAAGGGCGACCGGATAGTGCTCGGAATCAACGAGAACTACCGGGGTCCCACCAGGCCCATGCTGGAGCGCGTCGTGTCCAGGTTATACAACCTCGCCGTACCGCCCCAGTTTCTCTCCGCCTATGAAGCCGGCGAGGTGGACTATGTCCCCCTGACCAACCAGGCCGAGATCAACCGGATCAAGGCTGATCCGATGCTTCGAGATCAACTCAATGCCTATACGGACTTCGCTACGTACTACCTGATGCTGGACACGTACAACCCGCCCTTCGACGATGTCCGCGTACGCAAGGCCTTCGCCCATGCCATCGATGTCGAGGCCATCATCAAGTCGGCCATGCGGGACGTCGGCATCCCGGCTTCTTCCATGCTTCCGCCCGGGTTCCCGGGTTCCAGCTCGGAAGAACTGGCCCCGCTGCAGCGGTTCGATCCCGAACTCGCCCGTCGCTATCTCGCCGAAGCCGGCTACCCCGGCGGCCGCGGTTTTCCGGAAGTGAACATCTGGCTGCGCGGGGAAGCCGCCAACATCCGGACGGCCGCGGAGGCGGTGCAGGCCATGCTGAATCAGCACCTGGCGCTGGATGTAGGCGTCCGCAACGTGGAGCGCAAGGTCTACCTGGATGCCATGAGCGCCCGGGAGCTGACCATCGGCATGGTCCCCTACCAGTACGACTTCATCGATGCGGGGAACCTGCTGACCATCTGGCTCTCCAACGGACGCCACGCCTGGCACAACGACCGTTTCGAACTTCTCGTGCGGCAGGCCAATGAACTGGTAGGCGATCCCGTCCGGCGCATGGCCATGTACCGGGACGCCGAGCGTATCCTCGTGGACGAAGCCGGTGGGATATTCCTCTGGTACATCCGGATCAACCAGATCTGGAAACCCTTCGTACGGGGCGCATCCCTGGAACCCAACCAGTGGGGTTATCGGGCCTGGCGCGGCGAACTCATGTCCAACCTGCAGACCAATCTTTACATCACCCGGGACGTCTTCGAGGATCCCACGAAAAAGAAACCGGAGCGCTTCCGGTTCTGGCAGTGGCTGACCGGCGAGGACTGATCACCCGATCCCCAGTATCTCCCCCGCGTCCCGGTGAATCATCTCTTCCATTTCATCCTGGTCCAGCCGGGGAAGGGCAGTGCCTTCGAGCATGGCGTTCAGGCCGCGCAGGTCCCGCAGCGTATCGTCTACCGTCGTTACCGGGTAGTCGGTGCCGAAGAACAGCTTGTTCCATACCCCGTATTCCTGGACGAGCATGAGACTGTGATAGAGCTGAAAGGGACGGTAGTGCAGTCCGGAAACGTCGGTATATACGTTGGGATGCTTGCGGATGACCGCCACGGTTTCGCCTTCGTAGGGATGGCCGAGATGGGCCATGATGATCCTGCATTCGGGGAACCGGATGGCGACCGCGTCCAGGTGCCGGGGCAGGGTGCAGTCCAGCGGCGCCTGGTCCACGAAGGTGGTCCCGGTGTGCAGCAGGACGGGTAGCCCGTTACGGGCGGCGTAGCGCCAAAGGTCGTCGAGTTCGGCGTCCTGGGGATAGAAGCCGGCGTACATGGGCAGCAGCTTGATGCCCCGCATGCCCAGGTGTTCCCGGCCCTCGATCATCTCCTCTCTCCAGCCGTCCTGCGTGGGGTCCAGCGACATGAAAGGAATCGTCTGTTCGGGATGGGCCGCGCAGTAATCCGCCACGTATCGGTCGGGCGTCCACAGCCCCGACAGCCTCGCCTTTCCGCCGAAGACCACGGTCTTCACGGACTCACCGGCGTTCCGGGCCGAGGAAAGATAACCTTCGTACGAAGGCGTCAGGTCCAGTTCGTAACCCCGCATGCGAATGGCCTGTTGCCGGAAAGTGTCGTTGAAGTGATCGGGATACCTCCAGGCATGGGAATGCACATCGTAGATCATGGAATATCCTCCTGGTACCAGGCTATCGATGGCCGTCGTACCGTCTCAGTGCGGGTGACCGCCAGGCGATGACAGCGACGGCAGCCAGGCAGCCGATCCCGCCCGTGACGACGGAGAAGGGCGCGCCGGCGAGTCCCGCCACCAGCCCGGCTTCGGCCTCGCCGAGCCGGGGCCCTCCCATGACGAACATCATGTTCACCGAGGTCATGCGGCCGCGCAGTTCGTCCGGGGTCGCGAGCTGCATGATGGTATGGCGCAGCACCATGCTGATCGTGTCGAAGGCGCCGGTCAGCAGCAGCGCCGCGAAGGTGAGCCAGAAACTGGATGAAATGCCGAAGACCACGGTGGCCAGCGCGTAGCAACCCACCGCCTTGAACAGCAGCCGGCCCTGGCCGGAGATCACGGGGAAGGTGGACATGAGCGCGCCGGTCAGCACGGCACCGATCGCCGGCGCCGCCGAGAGCAGGCCGTATCCCCGTTCCCCCACGCCCAGCACTTCCGTGGCGAAGATGGGCAACAGCGAGGTGGCCGAAGCAAAGAAGGTGGCGGTGAAATCCAGCACCATCGCCGAACGGATGATGGGCGAACGCTTGATGAACCGGAGTCCCTCGAGGGCCGCGGCGAAGCTGACCCGTGTCACGCTTCCGATGCTCCGGTGGACGGTGCGCATCATCAGGATCGGCACGATCATGAAGGCGAAGGAAACGGTATTGATCCAGTAGACGGTCGCGATGGAGCCCGTGGCCAGGATCAGGCCGGCCACGCCCGGTCCCGTCACCGAGGCCACGTGGGACGCGGTGATATTGATGCTCATGGCGTTGGCGAGATGCCGCCGGGACACGAGGTTGGGCACCATGGAATTCTTGGCCGGACTGCTGAAGCAACCGATCCCCGCGCTGATGGCGGTGATTACGTAAAGGGCCGTGGCGGAGTCCTGTTTCGACCACGTAATCCATGCCAGCGTCGTGCTGATCAGGGCGAGGCCGCACTGGGCGATGAGCAGTACGCGCCGGCGGTCGTGCGTATCGGCCATCACCCCGGCGAGCGGGGACAGGACCACAATGGGTATGAGTCTTATAACCGCCATCGCGCCAAGGGCATACGCGGATTCGGTCAACAGATACATGTGCCACAGTACGGCCGTCTGCTGCATGCGGGATCCGGTGAGTGAAACGACCTGGCCGGACCACAGGAGCCGGAAATCACGGTATTGGAGTGCGGGAAACCGGTCTCGGACGGCTTGAAGGGTCAGTGGCATGACGAAACTGAAGATACCATGCCCGCAGGGGCTGTCAAGGTCGGGCGGTTCTGCCAAGGCGGACGGTACCGTCAACGAACACGTCCCGTGAACCGCCGCCGGGACATTGGTCTTGACACCGCCTGGATGTACCGGATATCATGGCGTCCGGACGTCAGCGACAGGGCACCGGCGGCAGGGCACCGGCGGCAGAGCACTTGCGCCCGGGCACTTGCGCCCGGGCACTGACCCGCACTCATCCGAACGGAGCGCATGACATGCTGTACATCAACGAAGACCAGATTGGCCGTTTACTGTCCATGGACGACGCGTTGCTTGCGGTCGAACAGGCTTTCAGCGGGCTCGGAACGGGAAAGACGGTGAACATCCCCCGTTCCCGGGTCCGGCTGCCGGGCCATACGCTCCACGTCATGTCCGGAGGGATTCCGGCGCTAAATCTCACCGGGTTGAAGGCCTATACGACCACGCGGCACGGCGCGAAGTTCGTCGTATTGCTCTTCCAGGCGGACACGGGCGAACCGCTGGCCGCGATCGAGGCCGACCGTCTCGGGCAGATGCGAACGGGCGCGGCGAGCGGCGTGGCGACGAAGTACATGGCCAGGGAGGATGCGCAAAGCGTGGGTGTAATCGGTACGGGATGGCAGGCCCGAAGCCAGCTCGCGGCGGTCTGCGGCGTACGCGAGGTGACCTCCGTGAAGGCCTTCGGGCGGGACCGGTCGCGTCGGGAGGCCTATTGCCGGGAGATGAGCGAGGCCCTCGGGGTGCGAGTACAGCCGGTCGATTCGGCCCGTGCCTGTACGGAAGAAGCGGATGTGGTCATCACGGTCACCAGTTCGGCCCAGCCGGTGCTGGAAGGCGCGTGGCTGGCGCCCGGCGCTCATGTGAATGCCGCCGGTTCCAACGCGCTCGTTCGCAGCGAGATCGACGCGGAGACGGTCCGGAGGGCTCGGGTGGTGGCCGTCGATTCCAGGGAGCAGGCGAAGGTGGAGTGCGGAGACCTGCTCGAGCCGGTGGAGAAGGGTATACTCCACTGGGACCGCGTACACGAACTGGCCGACGTGGTCGCCGGCCATGTGCCCGGTCGCATCGAGCCCGCCGACATCACGCTCTTCGAATCCCAGGGCCTGGCCGTGGAGGACATTGCCGTGGCCGCGGTCATCTATGAACGGGCGAAAGCCGAAGGCGTGGGACAGCGGATCGGGTGACTGCAGGTCAGATGACCGTAGGCCGGACGACCGCGGAACAGTGACCGCGCGGCTTGCCTATTTCCTCAACGCCGCGACCCTGTCCCAGTAGGCTTTGGCGCCGGTCCGGAGCCAGTGGTCGTACACGGTGAAGAAGAACCGGACGCCGATCTCGGCGTGTGCTTCGAACGTCTCTTCTCCAACAAGCGACCCCGCGTTCCGGCCGGCCGCGACGATCCGCGCGAGGGTATCTGATACCACCTTCTTCACCTCGGGGCGGTACATCTCTCCGGGATATCCCATGGTCTGGGCCAGGTCGCCCGGGGCGACGAAGAACACGTCGATGTGGTCCACGGCGAGGATCTCGTCCAGGTTCTCCACGGCCTCGATTTCTTCGATAAGTACGATGACGAGGATTTCATCGTTCACCTTCGCGATGAACTCGCTGTTCTCGGTGCCGTAACCCCGGCGGTTGAAGTACATGCCCCGCATGCCGGCCGGGGCGAACCGGCTGGCGCGCACCACCCGTTCCGCCGCCTCGGCGCTGCTCACGTGGGGGACCACCAGTCCGCTGACCCCGCAGTCCAGCGTGCGGCCGATCAACCCGGTTTCGTTGGCATGCACCCGCATTACCGACGCCATGTTCCACAGGTCGCAGGCGCGGGATACGTCTCCGATCCGGTCGAAAGTGATGTCCCCGTGCTCGCCCTCGATCCAGTAGCCGTCGAAACCGAACTGCCCCATGAAATCAATGGAATTCGCTGTATGGCTGTGGCCGCCGACCACGTGGGCGACTTCGTCGGCCCGCAGTTTTTCCAGCACCCTGTTTCCTCGCATCGGCCTTGATTCTCCTTTTCAGATCCGGACAGAAAAGACTTCCGTCAACTACCCGGCATGCTGATGTTCACGGTGGATGACCAACCTGGACAAGTTAGGTGGCAACCCCGCAATGACAAGGCTTTTCTGACGGGTCGAAGACGGCCGGCATCGCGCGCCGATGAGATGGTTGGCATCGTGCGCCACCGGGGAAGTTTTTCCCGGGTAACCCTGCCCGAGAAATGGATAATATCGGCTTGACACCATTGGGGGGCGACTTTAGGATAGTCGGGTTGTCTTTTACCGGTCGGTAACCCGTCCATTCACGCTTTCCAGGACTTCCCATGACTACCACAACCAGGCATCCCATCACTGCCGAAGAAGCGGCCTACTGGTCGGAGATCCGTAAACAGTTCTACCTGATGGACGACGTGACCTACCTGCAGGGCGGAACGGTAGGTCCTTCCGCCAGGCCGGTCATCGAACGCATCATCGACCTCATGCGGGAATTCGAGGCGGATCCGCTCAATAGGCGGCACGGAGACCTGCTCAGGCCCCTGGTGGAGGCATCCAGGGAGAAGCTGGCCAGGTTCGTGGGGACGACCGCGGAACGGATCGCCCTCGTGCTGAATACGACGATGGGCATGAACATACCCGGCCAGGGCCTGATCTGGGAGCGGGGCAGCGACGTGCTGCTCAGCGACCAGGAATACCCCGCCGTACGCGCCCTGTGGACGTGGCTTGCCGAGCGGGACGGACTGAATCTGAACTATGTATCCCTGCCCATTCCGCCGTCCGCGCCACAGGACATCGTGGACGCCTACGCGGCGGGCATGACGGAGAACACCAGCGTCGTGATCTTCAGCCACGTGTACTTCACGACCGGACTGGTCGCACCCATCACGGAACTGACCCGTCTGGCCCACGCCCACGGGGCCGTGGCCATGGTGGACGGCGCCCACGCCGTGGGGATGGTTCCCCTGGACCTGTCCGAGGTCGGATGCGACTTCTACGCCAGCAGTTCCCACAAGTGGCTGCTGGCGCCGAAGGGCGTGGGGTTCCTCTACATGGACGAAAAGTACCAGAACCGGATCCGGCCCGTGATTATCGGCCATAACATGCGCGAAACCGATTCGGCCAGCCGTTACGACGTCAACGGGACCCGGGACCTGACCCACCATGCCGGCCTGGGAGACGCCATCGACTACCAGGAGGAAATCGGCTGGGAAAGCAGGATCCGCCCCTACTGCCTCGGCCTGGCGCGGTACCTGAAGGCCCAGGCGGTCGAACGGATACGAGGGGCCCGCCTCACGATCCCGATGGATGAGTCCATGTCCGGGTTCATTTCCAGTTTCTCCATCGAAGGCATCGACCTGTCGAAGGTATGCCAGTATCTCTGGAGCGACTACAAGATCGAAGTCACCGCCATCGGTGCGAACGGCCAGTCGTTTTTCAGGGTATCCACCCATTTCTACGATTCCTTCGACGACATTGACCGGTTCATTAGCGCGATTAACGAAATCATCGCGAAATACCCCGACGTGAAACTGGATTGAGCGTCCGCCACGATTGAGCATGCCCATGACCCGTCCCAAATTGTTGCTGCCCGGTCCCATCGATATCTGGGAGGAGACCCTGGAGGCCCTCAGCCAGCAGGTGTTGCCCCACTACGGTGAAGACTTCGGTCCCATCTACGAAGAAACCGTAACGATGCTCCGGACCATTTTCCAGACCCGCAACGACGTGATCATCATGACGGCCCCCGGTTCGGGCGCGCTCGACGCAGGGCTCAGCAGTCTCTTCCAGCCCGGGGAGCAGGTCGCGGTGGTGACCAACGGACCCTTCGCCAATCGCCTCGTCGAAATACTGAAGGCCTTCCGGTGCGAGGTCATCGCCGTGGACGACCCCTGGGGCGAGCCCGGCGACCCGGATAAAACGCGCGCCGCCCTCGAACGCCACCCCCGGGCTGCCGGCCTGGTCGTGGTCGCCAACGACACCGGGACGGGCGTGCGGAATCCGCTGGAAGCCTACGCCGGCCTGGCCCGCGAATTCGACCTGCCCTTTTTCGTGGACGGCGTGTCGGCCCTGGGCGGTTACGACATTCCCGTGGACGAACTGGGCATTGACGTGGCCGTGACTTCGTCCAACAAGGCCCTGGAGACCGCGCCCGGACTGGGCATCCTTGCGGTCAGCGACCGGGCGTGGGAGATTATCCGCGCCAAAGACAGCGGGCACCGGGGCTGGTACTACGACCTCGCCGTCTGGAAGCGGGCATCCGAATCCTCGGGCGAGCATCCCTATCCCACGACCCAGTCCAGCAGCCTGATCGTCTCCCTGCACGCCAGCCTGAAGAGAATCCTGCACCGGGAGACGCTGGAAGGCCACTGGGCCCGGTACGCGTGGGCCCAGTCCGTGGTCCGCGCCGGGTTGCGCACGATGGGGTGCACGCCGATCGTGGCCGATGCCGCCGCTTCCTATACCGTGACCACCTTCCGGGTCCATCCGGACGTGTCCGAAGCCGCGGAACTACGTACCTACCTGCTGCGCAACCACGGGTTCCTGGCGGCCCAGGCCATGGGCGAGTTCGCGCGGGATGCACTGCGCGTGGGACACATGGGAAAGGCCGGTTCGCGGGATTACATCGAGCCCTTCCTGATCGGGATGGAGGATTTCTTCCGCACGGTCAAGGGCCACGATCTGCCTCGGGGTTGCTGCCTGGAAGGTTTGCGCCGTTCCGGGGTTGCCTACTGAAAAACCAGATGCCTGGGGAGATCCGGATGCCTGGGGTTCGCCCTCGGTGTGCTCGCCGGATGCCTAGGGTTCGCCCTCGGTGTGCTCGCCGGATGTTTTCCGCGGCGGCGTGAGTGAGAGCACCGTGTCCGTAAGGGACTGGTCGAGCGGATAGCGGTAGGACGTCCGGTAGTACTGCAGAAGGTCACGGGCCAGGTCGTTCAGTGGATCGACGCTGTGGAATCGATCGGAAAGCGGATCCGGGTGGTAGAGAACGTTCAGCAGCGAACGCAGGGGAATTTCCGCCGGCGATGTGGTTGGTATGAAGGTGACGTGATATCCCGGTTTCCGTGAGAGCAGCCCGGAATCCACGTAGGCCGACAGCATCTCTTCAAGTACATTCTCCGGAGCCCCTGTCTGGCTGGAAAGCCGGTCCAACCGGGTCGGCTGGTTTTCTTCCACGTAATTGCGGATGATGTAAAGAAACGCGAGGACGTTGATGTAGTTCCTCAGGGCTGTTCCGTGGACCCGCTCCGACTGGCTCCACTCCATGATGCCCACGTTCTGGATGGAATAGGCCAGGATCGCGCCCAGCAGCAGGATCACCCAGCCCAGGTAAAGCCAGATCAGAAAAAGCGGCAGGGCGGCGAAACCCGCGAACAGGATCTCCCGCGCACCCGCCTGCGTGGTGTCCGCGATCAACTGGGCGAATAACCGGTTAAGCAGTATCCAGCCGCATCCCGAAATCATACCCCCGAGCAGGGCGGCCCGGATGGAAACCCGGGTATTGGGTACCGACCAGATGGTGAGGGTAAAGAAGAGTCCGATCAGCAGGACGGAGAGGGGCGAGAAACCCGCGATCCTTTCGAAGTTGGCCAGTAGGGCAATACTGTTCGACGATCCCATGAAAGTCACGACGCCCGTAATCATCAGCGGTCCGACGAGCAGCAGCGCCAGGTAGCTCACCAGGCGCTGTCTCCAGCTTCGCATGCGCCGCACGTGCCAGATGTCGTTGTAGGATTCCTCGATATTCGCCAGGATGCCCAGCACGGCGAACAGCAGCACCACCAACCCGATGTATCCCAGCGTGCCCGTCTGGGCATTGGCCAGGAAATCCATGATATGGGTGGCCACGATGTCGCCGTCGCTGCCCAGGGGACTTAACCATTCTCTCAGGGTAGGTTCGAAGTCCACGTAGAGTCCCAGGCTCTGGTACACGGTGAATACGATGGCGAGCAGCGGCACCAGGGCCAGCAGGCTCGAGAAGGTCAGGGCCGATGCACGGGTCAGCAGGCGGTCCTCCCAGAACTGGTGATACAGGAAGATGACCGACTTGGCCACGCGCACGAGGAGCGCGTGCAGCCTGGACAGCCCCCGGGTGTTGATGAGCCAGATCTCGCTGCCGATGAACCGGCTTGCTTTGCGCAGGCTGCCTATGACGCGGGTAATACCTGGATGCACGTTTGATTTCCTTTTTCAGATCAGTTTCGGCAACACCAACTGCGCCAGGCTCAGCAGGAGAAAGAAACCGCACATGTCCGTTACCGTCGTGAGCATGGGGCCCGACGCCAGCGCGGGATCGGCCTTCATCGCCCGAAGCGCCAGGGGAATGCACCCTCCCAGACACGCCGCGAGCAGCGTGTTGGCCGCCAGGGCGGTTCCGACGACGAGGCCCAGGTAGGGATTCCCCTGCCACAACAGGGAGGCGCCGGCGAGCAACGCGCCGAGGGCCACGCCGTTCATGAGGCCGACGGAGGCTTCCTTGGCGAGGACGCGCAGGATCTCCCGGGGACGTACGAGCCCCAGGGCCAGTTCCCGAATGCTCACCGCGACCGCCTGGTTGCCCGAGCACCCGCTCATGTCCGAAATAATGGGAAGAAAGACCGCCAGGATGATCGCAGCTTCCAGGGTGTCCTGGTACAGGACGATGACGCTCGCCGCCAGGATGTTCAGGACGACGTTGACGCTGAGCCAGGACAACCGTCTCGAGGACCGCGTCAGGACGGGCATGCTGCGCAGTTCCTCACCGCCCACGATTCCGCTTGTCTTGCGGAACTCGCTTTCGGTCTGTTCCGTCAGCTTTTCCTGGACGTCCGCGGCACGAGCCACGCCGACCAGTGTGCCCTCATCGTTCGTGACCGGCAGTCCAAGATAGCTGTAGGTCTCGAAGAGATCGCGCATCTGCTCAAGCGGCGTAAAGACGTTGACGCTCACGGGTCTCGCCACCATGATTTCCGTGAGCTGCTGTCCGGGCAGGGCCATCAGGACGTCACGCAGCCGCAGTACGCCCGACAGTTTCGCGCCCTCCGATACGTACAGGTACTGCACGTCGTAACCCGCGTATTCATCGTGCCGTTTCCGCAGGTCGTCGATCACGTCCTGAACGGTAAGAGAACCCGGATAAGAAACAAACTCGGTCAGCATGATCCCGCCGGCCGTTTCATCCGGGTACTGAAGCAGTTGCCGGACTTCCTCGGCCGTTTCGTCCGGCATCGCCTCGAGTATGGCTTCCGCTTCCTCGTCCTTGAGATCTCCGAGCAGATCGGCCTGGGCGTCGCTGTACATCTTGTCAACGATCGCCGCGGCTTCGGTAGGCGGAAGGTCCTCGATCAGGTCGACGGCCTGCACGTCCTCGATCTGGTCGATCAACTCGGCCGCGTCCTGGGGCGAGAGGAGTCCGAGCATCCGGGTGTGCTCTTCCTGGCTCAGTCGCGAGACAGCCCGTGCCAGTTCGGAGGCCGAAAGCGACCCGATGTAGGAAGGCAGCACGTGCCGCGATTCGGCCTGGATGAGCGCCTGGAGAGGTTGCCAGGGTTCCTGGCGGGTCGGGTCTCGGTCGTCGGAATTCATGGCAAGCTCCGACCGTGGGTTATTTCGGGATGGCGAGTTCGGTCGTGTCGTCAGACTGGATCGGGCGGGCCAGACGGACCGGTCTGTCCAGTGCGAGTGGTTCCTGGTGGACCGGTCCGTCGAGCGCGAGCGGTTTCGTGCGGGCCGTAACGTCGGCCTGAACCGGGTCAGCCGAGGCGAGTACTTCCAGGTAGGCGTCGTAGTACTGCTGGATGTTCTCGACGTAGTGTACCGGCTGTCCACCCCGGCAGAAACCGTACCGGGCCCGGCTGTAATACTCGGGCCGGGAAAGGAGCAGCATGGCTTCTTCGACGTGACCGAACCACCGGTTGGCATCCCATCCCTTCTGCCTGGCCAGGCGGCGGGCGTCGAGGAGATGGCCGTATCCGACATTGTAGGACGCAAGCGCGAAGTGCACCCGGGTCTCCATCGGCAACTTCGGGTCGAAACGGTCGAGTAGATGGTCCATGTACTTGACGCCGGCATGGATCCCTTCTTCCGGATCATGCAATTCGGTGAATCCCATCTGCTCTCCCGTGGCCGGCATCACCTGCATGAGTCCCTGGGCACCTACCCAGCTCACGGCGTCCGGATCGAACCTGGATTCCTGAAACATCTGCGCGGTGACAAGTCGCCAGTCCTGGCCGTAATAGCCGGCATACTTCTTCACGTGGTCGTCGAATGGCGACAGCTGTCCGCTCAGGTCGACCCGCAGCGAGTCCTTGGCCTTGGCTATGGTACGGATGTTCTCGAAGTACTTCTTGCGCATCAGGTTGAAGAACAGTCCCCGCTTCTCCTTGATGATGTATTGGTCGAGCGCTGCGAGAAGCGCCGGATTATCCTCGCGCACCGCCCATCCCAGCGACGCGGGCCCGATGCTGAAAGCGGCCTTCAGGTCGTGTCCGTACGCCTGTTCCACTTCCAGCAGGTTCGAATCCGCCAGGGTCACGTCGTAGGTGCCGTCCTCGACCCCGAACATGATTTCCTCCGTCTCGACGTCGCCCGGCAGCTCGACGATTTCCAGACCTTCCACGGAATCGGCGGCGGCGCGGAGCGGTGCGAGAAACGATGAACTGCCGCGGACATGCACCGTTCGTCCGGCGAGATCCCCGAAACCGGAAACGCCCTCTTCATTGGAGCGGACGACCACCACCTCATCCACGTCGTTGTAGGGCGTCGAGAATGCGGCCATGGCCGCCCTTTCTTCATTGATCGTCATGGCCGCGGCGACGACGTCTCCCTTGCCCTCGTTCAGGTAGTCGAGCAGTTTGGCGTGGTCGTCCGGTATGACGATTTCCAGCCGCATGTCGTTCCGCCTGGCAAATTCTCTCAGGAGTTCGTATTCGTAGCCGACCTGCATGCCGCGGTGGATGAAGTAAGTAAGCGCGTTATTTCGCGTGATCATGCGCAGCCGGCCGCGTTTCTTCAATCCGCCCAGGTCATCGGTGTAGATGCGCTCGCGAGTGGGCGATATCTGCCGGGCAAGCAGGATCTCGTCGACTCTGTTCTTCAGCTCCTCTTCGCCGGGTCGCATCAGCAGGACGACCTCGCGGTTCTCCGACAGCGCAAGCGGCGCGGCCAGTTCGTCATACGCGCTCGCCACGGCGTACCACAGGTTGTTGTCGCAGACCGTGGCCTCGTATTCGCCGCGGGCGACCCCGTCGATGATACTTTCCGTCAGCATGGTTTCAGGTACGGTGTTTATGCGCAGGCCGGGCACCTGCTTCTGCACTTCCAGCAGCGTCTGGTAGTACGAACTGGACGCTCGAACGCTGATCTCCATGCCGTTCAGATCGGCGAGGCTGTCCGGGACGCTTTCGCCGGCCGGGACGATCAGGAATTCATCGACAAAGTGATAGGGCACGGAAAAGGCCGTTTTCGCCATCCGTTCCGGTGTATCCGTGAGATTCGCGGCGATGAGGTCTCCTTCGCCCAGCAGGAGCTTGTCGACCATGGACTGGTGGTCCTCGACGGTAACGAGCCGCAAATCCAGCTTCAGCGATTCGGCGATGCCCCGTGCGATGTCATGGTCGAGCTCGACCGGTTCCGCGTTACGGGGCAAATGGTCGACAGCGTCCGGTCGCACTATCACGCGGACGACGCCGCGCGGCTGCAGTTCCGGAAGATCGCCCGTGTATTTGGGCGGTTCCGGAATCCCGGAGCCGTCGCATAGTACGGCGGTCAAACTGATGAATACGGCCGACAAAAACAGGACTGTGGCGCGCATCGACACACCCTTCCTCCTTCTTGATGTTCCCCGTGCCGGGCCGTCCCGACAAGATGGCCACACCTTGACACTTTACGGGCCATACGTTAAGATACAGCCCTTGAAATATATGCATCGGCGCCGGCGATGCGACAAAAAAATGCCGGAAGTACCGGCCCCGGCGGGAAGGAAGGGACTATGGATACCCTCGTCAACCTCCTTGAACAATCGTGGCAGTGGTCAGGCCAGGAACTCGGTATCGCCTTCGCGATTCTCCTGGGAACCTTTGTCGTAAAATGGCTGTTCAAGCACCTGATGACCCGCGCCGCCAAACGCCTGGCCCGCGTTACCACGACCCAACTGGACGACATGCTGATCATGGCCGTCGAGAAACCCCTCGAATGGGTGATCGTCGTGCTGGGCCTCTACCTCACCATCTATACGCTGCGTCCGCCCGAGTTGGTCATGGGGTTGTTGCGTGCCGGGTTCTGGGTGCCTTTCTCCCTCCTGACGGCCTGGATGATCTTTCGATGCGTCAACGTCTTTACTTCGATGCTCAAGGAGTGGGCGCGCAAAACGGATACGGCCCTGGACGACCACCTCGTGCCCCTCGTCGAACGGGCGTTGCAGATCATGGTCTGGATCCTCGCCGCACTCATGATCCTGCAGAACCTTGGCTACTCGGTGTCCGGCCTGCTGGCCGGCCTGGGAATCGGCGGCCTGGCCGTGGCGCTCGCCGCCCAGAAGACCCTGGCCGACGTATTCGGGTCCATCATGCTGCTGGTCGACCGGCCCTTTGTGGCGGGAGACTGGATCGTGTCGCCGGACCGGGAAATCGAAGGCGTGGTGGAGAGCATCGGGTTTCGCAGTACCCGGATCCGGACTTTCGAACAGACCCTCATTGCCATCCCCAACAACCGGCTGGCGGAATTCGTGATCGACAATATCTCCTCGCGCCCCTATCGCCGCGTATGGATTGCGGTGGGGCTCACCTACGATACGCCGTCCGACGCGATGAGAGAGGCGGTTTCCAGGATAGAGACACTGCTTCGAACCCATCCCGAGGTCAGCCAGGAATCGACCATACTCGTGCGGTTCAACGAGATTTCCGAAAACTCGCTCGATATCATGGTCTACTACTTTACCGCAACGACGGACTGGGCCGAGTATCTGAGGATTAGAGAGGATGTCAATCTGAAGATCATGGAAATCGTCGAGTCGCTCGGACTCGAGATGGCCTTCCCCACCCGGACGATTCATCTGTCACCGGAATCCGAAAACCACGCGAACGGGGAATAGGCTCAGACGGCCACGCGAACGGGGAATAGGCTCAGACGGCCACGCGGTCCAGCCAGGCCCGGTCCGCTTCGATCCCGAATCCCGGGGCGTCGCTCGGGACCAGGCAGCCGTCTTCGATCACCACCGTCCCCGGCAGTTCAACCATGTCCGACAGGGGCACACCGGGGGGAGACACGCCGCTGGAGCGTTCGCCCCAGCGGGCCGCGGGCATGGCGAAGACAAGGTGCTGGCCGTAGGGATCGTTCATGGCGCCGTGGGGTGCCACGGTAAGTCCGGCGGCCTCGGCGATGTGGCAGATGCGGACCGCGGCGGATAGCCCGCCGCACCAATTGACGTCCGGCTGGAAGATATCCACCAGCCGGTGCTCCGCGGCATACAGGAACGGTTCGGCCAGGTACCAGTGTTCTCCGGTCGCGAGCCCCTGTCCTGGCAGCCTCTGGCGGACCGCCGCGAAACCGCTCAAATCCTGGGGCATCAGGTAGTCCTCCAGCCACTTCAACCGGTAGGGCCTCAGCAATTCGCCGAGCCGCACGGCATATTCCACGTCCAGCGCCATCCAGCAGTCGAGCATCAATTCGACATCGTTGCCGATCGCGGACCGCGCTTCCGCAACCATCTCCTCGGCCCGGTTCAACCCGTCGATCCCGTCTTCCGGTCCAAAGGGCATGGGCAGTTTCACCGCCCTGAACCCCAGCTCGACGTACCACTCGATATCGAATCCCGTGGCGTAGCAGAAGACGCGGTCCTTCTGCGGACCTCCGAGCAGTTCGTACACGGGCCGCCCGAGCAGCTTGCCTTTCAGGTCCCACAGGGCCAGGTCCACGGCGCTGATGGCGAAGCTGATGGCGCCCTGGCTGCCGTAGGAGGCGCTCGCGCGGACCATGAGGTCGTAGCACTTCTCCGTGGCCATGACGGGCTGTCCCGTCAACAGCGGCCTGAAATGATCGTTGATAATGGGCAGGACGGGGCCGCTCTGCTGGGTCAGCCCCAGGCCGAACGTACCGTCGTCCGCTTCCACGATACACGCCGCAGTCAGCCAGGTGGGTCCCGCGGCGGACCGTCTGCCCCGGTACTCCGGGTAGCGGTCCATGGGACCGGCCGGCTGGCGCCCCTTTCGCTGCAGCGATGACTTTCGCGCTTTCCTGGCGCGGGACAGGTCGATGGTGAAGGCGGTGATGTTCCGGATGTTCATGAGGCTGCTCCCTGCCGGCCGCCGTCCGGGCCGTCCTTGACGATATCTTTGACGTGGTTGTAGTGGGCGGTCTCGATCAGTTCCAGCGTTTCAGGGGACAGCACGGCCTTGATTTCATCCGGAAACGGCATGGCGAGCCCGGCGTGCTGGGGCTTGTACCGAAGCACCAGGATGCGCCGTATCCGATCGCCGGGCCGCCATTCCAGGATGCCGTGGGTCATGAGTTCGGAAGTCACGATGATGTCGCCCGCCCGGGGCGTGATGTTGACCACGCCGGGTGCGAGGTCCTCCACGCCGTGCATGAGTCCGTTGTTGAACAGGCTTTCCGGCCGTGGGAAATTCGCCTTGTGGGATCCGGGCAGCACGATGAGGCCACCGTCGCCGGGAAAGACGTCGTCCAGGTACGGAAACACGATGATGTCGTCGCAGTAGACCCGTCCATGATGGGTCTCGTAGCGGGTGCTCTCCCAACCGAAACCCTCCCGGGCGCAGTGCAGGCCCCCGACGGCCGATTCCCCGGGGCGGTCCACCTGGAGCGTGCCGCTGATCAGCCGGGGCTTGTCGTTGGTGAGCTCCCGCACGATGGACCAGATCGACGGATGTCGGGTCAGGGCTTCCAGCGACTTGTCGAAGGCGAAGCCGTAGAGATGGCGCTTGCCGTCGATCCCGAACCCCGGCGGCAGTTTGTCTTCCGGCGTGTTCATGTACCGGGCCGAAGCGCGCTGGCAGGATTCGAGCTCCTCCCTGGACAGCGCGTTTTCGATGTGCAGGTAGCCGAACACGTCGAACAAGTACCTTTGTTCCGGGGTCATCATGCCTTGCTCCTCGTGGTTTGCCGCTTGATTTACTGGTCCGTCTCGGGACCGGGGATTCAGTCGCCTGACCGGCGTTTACGCCTCGAATTCCCTTAGCAGGTCATCCAGCCGCCGGACGAAACGCTCCCGCCGGTTCCCCGGTATATCGTGCACCCGCGCTACCACCCGGCTGATGTCAGTCCCGGGGTTGCCCGGTCGGTCCGGGTGGCCGGGGTGGTCCGGAAGGCCCGGGCGGTCCGGGCGGTCCGGGCGATGCGGCGGTTCGAATATGGCCACGTCGTCCGCTGTGTATCCCGGGTATCCGGTGACGCTCGGCGCGGCGTAGAGTTCCCGCAGCAGGCCTGACATGCCCTCGTCTGCCCCGTAGATCGCGCAGGCATCCCTCAGGCACCTCGGCAGATGGGTCGGGCTCGAGACCAGGATGACCCGCTCGACGTCCATATCGACAAAAACCCGGCCGGCATAGGCGATTTCGTCCCGGGTGTTCTTCGACTCCCGGTCCAGGTGCAGCGTGGATTCGATCCGCTGCCTGAACCGGCCGGCCGCGGGAGGACGGGTCCATTCGGTCTCCCGGCCTTTGAAGACCGCGAATCCGGCGAGTTCGTCGAACCGTTCCCACAACAACCGGGCCGTCGCCTCGGATTCAAGCAACCCGTTCCTTTCCGAAGCGCCTGAACCGAAGACCAGCACGTCCGCCTGCTCGCACAGGGCGATAAACACCCCCATGGACACGCGGCCGGTCCGTTCCGGCGGTGCGCCCCAGGCCACGTCCTCCCACTGGCCGGCATGCAGATTGTATCCGTGGACGAGGACGCCGGTCTTACGCCGATGGGCACCGCGGGAATTACCGGCGGTCATGTGCTCGCTCATGCCAGGCTCCATCATCTCCGAAGGGAATGCAACGGGAGGCGAAGTGCTTCAGGGCGCCGCTCTTGACCACGATCGCTTCCGGTCGCAGTACCGCGGCGTAACTGTTCAGCAGGGCGATCAGGTCCAGCAGCGAACGGTATCCGGATATCCCCGACATGTCGATGTAGATCTTGTTGAAATCCTCGTTCAATTCGAGCGCGGCCCGCACGTCGAAGGCGTCCAGCGTTTCAAACCGGATGTGGGGGTGGCGTTCCCGGGCCCGTTCGATGACCACCGGGCTGACGTCCGTGCCGATTACAGCCGCGGCGTGTTCGGCGATGATCGTGGTGGTCGTGCCCCATTCGCAGCCGATTTCGAGCACGGTATCGGAGCCGTTCACCCAGCGGGGTATGCTGGCCCGGTACTCCTTGACGCCGCGCGTACCCACGAACAGCGTATTGGAACGGTATTGCCTGTTGTTCGCCATATCGGACCAATTAACAGGCGGCCCGGAACATCGTCAAGAAGGACGGCTTGCTAGCTGCCCGTCGAACGATAGTGACGGAGTCCGAGCCGCCAGATGAACAGCGACAGGATGAAATAGAGCAGGCCGAACAAGGGAGCCGCGTACTGAAACGCGAGAGACGTGCCCAGTGGATCGGTCCGGCCGAGGATCGCCACGACCGGGAAATAGGTCACGCATCCCATTGGGATCACCATGGTGAAGAACCGGCGGAACCAGGCTCTGTATATAGCCAGCGGGTATTTCGAGGTCTCGATGCCGCCGTAGGTCAACACGTTCATGAGCTCGAGGGTCTCCGTGGTCCAGAAGGACACCGTGCCGATGTTGATGAACAGCCCGAGAAAGAAGCAGGCGCCGCAACCTACCGTGACCACCGTAAGGACCGCGACCGATGGCGACCAGTCGATGTCCAGGTAGAGCGCCGCCCAGAGCAGGACGCCGCCGCCCTGGAGGAACCGGCCGAGGCGTTTCAGCGTGAATTCCTGACCGATCAGCTGGAGCACGGTGCTCCGGGGCCGGAGCAGCATGCGGTCGAACTCGCCGCTGCGTACCAGTTGGCCCACGTGGTCGAAGCCGCGGGACAACATGTCGGTTACGGCGAACGCCACGTTGACGATTCCGTAAAAGAAGGCGACCTCGGCGAGCGTCCACTGGTTCAGGCTGCCGAAGCGGTCGAACAGGGCGAGGATGCCGATGAATTCCACCCCCGTGCTGAACAGCTGGCCCAGGGTACCGAGCAGGAACGAGACCCGGTATTGCATCTGGCTTCGCAGGGAGATGCTCACGTAATGGGTATACAGGGCAAGCGGGTTCGCCATCGTTCTAGCCCCCCTGAACGACCAGCCGGCGGGTTGCTCTCGAGAGCAGCCACGCGCCGAACGCGACCAGGATGACGATCCAGATCAGCTGGTGTAACAGCACGGCCCAGGCTTCCGCGGCCGGGATATGGCCCATGTACAGCCTGAACGGCGCATCGCATATGCCCCGGAACGGCAGGATATCGAGTACGCGTTGCGCCCAGTCGGGGAAGAGGGGCAGGGGGATGACCATCCCCGCCAGGAAATAGATGACCGGCGAGACCAGAAAGGTCACGCCTTCCCCGGAAATCGTCCACATCAGCGTGATGGACAGGATCACGGTGAGCGCCGTACTGAGCAGCACCGCGCCGAGGGTCGCCGCCAGCCAGAATGCCAGGGCTTCGGGCGAGGCGGGCGCCTGCATCCCGAAAAACAGTAACGCAAGAATCGCCAGTGGGATGGAACGCATGAAGGTTGGCGCGAGCCGGAAGGCCATCGACCGGGAAAACCAGTAGGAATAGAGGTTCACGGGCCGGACGAGTTCATAGGCCACGGTACCCGACCGCACCATGGCGCGGATCTCCGTGTCGGGATTCCAGGGAAGCAGGCCGAGCAGCGCCTGTCCCAGCCAGATGTAGGTCACGACGTCCTCGAGGTGCATGGGCTGGGGGGCGCTCGTGGACCGGTAGAACGCCTCCATGGCCATGACGCGGATCGCGCCCCAGCCGATCTGCGTGACGAACCCGGCAATGGCCGCGGCCCGGTACTGGAGGATCATCCGGAACCGGGCGGACAGCACGGCGGTGTAGGGGAGTACGAACGATTGCATCATGCCTGTCCGGGTCTAGCGGAGTTCGTGTTCGTCGTACAGCCTGGAGATGATCTCTTCGATGGGTGGGTTCTCGACGAACAGGTCCTTGATGGCGTACTTCGCCGTGATCCGGCTGATCAGGGCCGCCGTTCGGACGCGGTCCGGATCGAACTGCAGGTGGACGCGGCTGCCGCTTCGCGAGATGAAGGTAACGTCCGGATCTTCGATCGCCTGGCCTTCGTCGAGCAGGTCTATGATGAGGCGGCGCTCCCGGGTGACGCGGGTGCGCAGGTCGTCCAGCGTGCTGTCGGACAGGATCCTCCCGTGTCCGATCACCATCACCCGGTCGCACAGGGCCTCGATGTCGTCCATATCATGGGTGGTCAGCACGACGGTGACGCCCCGTTCCCGGTTCAGCCGCTTGATGAAATCCCGCACGGCGAGCTTGGAAACGGCGTCCAGGCCGATGGTGGGCTCGTCCAGGAAGAGCACCGAAGGCGCATGCAGCAGGGCCGCCGCCAGGTCGCACCGCATGCGTTGGCCGAGGCTGAGTTGACGCACCGGGACATCGTACAGCGGTTCCAGGTCCATGAGCGCGGCAAGTTCGTCCCTGGCCCGGTGGTATTCATCGCTCCCGATCCGGTAGATGTCCCGCAGCAGATCGAAGGACTCGATAACGGGCAGGTCCCACCACAACTGGGTCCGCTGGCCGAACACCACGCCGATGTTGGCCGCGTTGGCGATCCGGTCCCGCCACGGGATGCGGCCGTCGATCTCGCACCGGCCCGAATCAGGCACCAGGATGCCCGAGAGGACCTTTACGGTCGTGGACTTGCCCGCCCCGTTGGGACCGATATAGCCCACCAGTTCTCCCGGTTCCAGTTCGAAAGAGACGCGGTCCAGGGCCTTGATCGTCCGGTACTCACGGCGCAATACCCCGTGTAACGCGCCCCAGAGACCGGGGCGCCGCTGGGCGATCCGGAAGGTCTTTACGATGTTGTCGACGAGGATCTGGGGCACGGCAGTCACCCATGGAACCAGTTGTCGTACGCTGCAGAGGCCGGCGTACAGTACACTGCGTAAACAGGATATGGTTAGGATAAAGGCCGGGCTAGCCGGCTTCCGGGAAAGCGGAAAGATGCTCCGTGCCCAGTCCGCCCCGAACCAGGGCCTCCCAGCACCGGATGGGTGACTCACCGAGCAACCCGAGAAGATCCGCGCGCAGCCTGTCGAGGGAGGCCGGCGAGGGCCCTTCGGTCTCCAGGTTGGCCAGGCGACTGAGGGCGTCCATGGCGAATCCCACGCAAATGACGTTTCGGTCGGTGCGCACCACCTCGGTCAGGGCATCGATGGTGGTATCCAACCCATCGCCTGCCAGGCGGGCCCCGTGGGAACAAAGGATGACCATGGACCAGAGGGCGTTCTCCCGCACAGCCGAACGCACCGGTTCGAATCGCTCGAGGCCCATGTCCACGCCGTTGCCCTCGCAGACGTCGCACGCGTCGGTGGGCCGCACGAACTTGATGCTCCGCTGCTGGGCCAGGTCCATGCTCTGCCGGTTTTCTTCCCGTTCGAGACTGCGGACCAGCGCCTCGAAACAGTCCGGGATCAGCGCGAGGCCGCTGCCCGTCCCCGCGGCACGTCGACCCAGGCAGCCCAGCGTTCCCGCGGCGACCGAACGGATGTACACGGAGGGGTCGTGATGCAGCAGTGAAGCGGCGGCGTCCAGTACTTCGCCGGTGAGCGGAGCACAGTCCCCCAATCCGTACACACCGGCCTTCCTGACCCATTTGACCGGTGACTTCGTCGCTTCGACAAAGGTCTCCGTGGCCTGCTCGCCCACGGCGATCAGGCCGTAGGTTGCCGCGCGGCGGACACTCTCACGGTGGCTGTAGAGCGCGGCGCCGAGATGCTTGACGGCCGTTGCGTCGTCTCCGATGGAGGCCAGCCGGTAGGCCGCGCCGATACGCCGGGGTTCCGCTTCGTCGCCCATGGCGAGCAACTGTTCGTACAGATCCCGCGATTCGGTTTCCCGTCCCTTCGCGGACAGTGCCCCGGCCTCGGGCCGAGGCGGCGGCGTCCGGCCCGTCCGCATCCAGTGATTGTGATATCTCCAGACCACGGTGGTGTCGTCGCCCGCCGCGCGCAGGTCGACCCCGGTCAGGGGATCTACGCCCAGTTCGCACCAGTCGATTTCACCGGGTTCGTGGCGGTCATCGCCATCTGGATCGGTGGTCCGGTAGATCCAGAAGCGCCACATGAAGCGGGGATGGTCGTCCCACAGGCGCCAGTCGTCTCTCCGGTGGTTCCCCCGGTGGAACGTGTTGTGGGAGTAGAGCAGCACGCTTCCCGCCCGCAGCGGTGCCGCCTCGAGGGGTTTCACGAGGGGCCATCCCGTGTTCGACACGGCTTCCCGCATCCGGACGTCGTGGGCCGTGCGACGATGGACGACGTCCTCCCATTCGTATTCGGAATCGGGACCGCTCACCGGGACGCCCTCCATCCCGCTGATCTGATATTCGAAATCGAGGTGGTCGGCGCCCGCGAAATTGTCGTGGTTTTCTTCGTGGTTGAACGTCCAGTAGTGCGAGTAGGGAACGGTGGCCGTGGGGCCCATGACTTCGGTCACGTCCTGGGGATAGTAGAGCATCTCGATCTGCACGGCCTGGTGATGGCGCTGCTTGCGGGCGTTGTATGGGCCGTTGTCGTCCTTGTGCCAGTGCTGGTCCCAGGCGCCGCTCGCGAAGGAGGCGTTGTGGGTGAAGGGCACGATGGCCCAGTTTCGTCCCACGATCCGGTTGCAGGCATCGACGACGCCCGGCGCGTTGATGACCTTCAGGACATCCGCGATGCCGCCCGGTGTCACCGGTTTTCTTGCCAGGTAGGCCTGTTTCTCCAGCGTGTATATGCGTTGGTGGATCTCTTCGGGGATGCCGAGACTTTCCGGCGGCAGGGCGACGATGCCGCGGCTGGCGAAATCCCGGACGAGGTGATCCGGTTCGGTGTAAGGTAGCGATGCATAGGTTTTCGTAGCCACGATCAGCGCTGTCTTTCCCGTTCGGCCTGGTATGCTCGCGCGATGCAACGCGAAGCACGACGTCAACGTCGCATTAAGGTCTGAAGGCACGTGCCAGAAGGCGATCGTTCTACCCGAGTGCCTGACTGCTTGAACGTCAGTCGGACCATCACGGCGCCTGCCTGAGTACGATTTCGGCAGGGCCGGCGCCCGGTCGAGGAATCTACAGCGGAACGGGGAGGTCGTCAAACCTGAAATTGTCGCGGGGACGCAGACGCGGGGCGTCGACGGTTCACTCGTGCTGCAGCGCGTCCACCGGATCGGTATGGGCGACGCTGACGGCTCTGTAGCTAACGGTAAGCAGCGTAACGGCGATGGCCAGTGCCGCGGCGAGTACGAATATCCAGGGAGAAAGGTCCGTACGGTACGCGAAGCCGTCGAGCCAGTCGTTCATCACGAAGTAAGCGATGGGCCAGGCGATGAGGTTGGCGTACACGACCAGTCGGACGTATTCTTTGGAAAGCAGCGCGACGATGCCGGAAGCGGACGCCCCCAGCACTTTCCGCACGCCGATTTCCCGGGTTCGCTGTTCCGCCGTGAAGGAAGCGAGTCCCAGCAAGCCCAGGCAAGCGATGAAGACGGCCAGCATGGAAAAGCTTCGGAAGATGCTTCCCTGCCGCGCTTCGTTCTGGTACAGCCGGTTGAAGTCCTCATCGAGAAACGAATAGGTAAACGAATCGTCCGGATAGATCTCGCGCCAGCTGCTTTCCAGGAATCCCATCGTTTCGGCCACGTCATCCGGGGCGATCCTGATCGCGAGATAGTGGAGCGGGTCCGGGCCGGGTGCCAACTGCAGCATCATCGGTTCGATGCCGCTGTGCAGCGACCGCACGTGGAAGTCCCGCACGACACCGATGACCCGGCCGTCTTTGAAGTTTCCCAGGCGGATTTTCTTGTCGAGCGGAGCACCTTCCCAGCCCAGCCATTTCACGGCGGCCTCGTTGATCACGAAGGCCTGCAGCGTATCCGTGGGGAAGGACCGGGAGAAATCGCGTCCCTCCGTGAGTTCGATGCCCATCGTCCGGATGAAATCGTGATCGATCCACATGTTGTTGATACGGACCAGTTCCTCTTCCGGCGCGCCGTCCGGCGTAAAGAGAATGTCGTTCACCAGGCCGCCCGGCATCTCGTTCGCCACTGTAACGCCCAATACGTCGGGGTAGCCTCCGATCTTGTCCTTGTAGGCATTGTAGATCAGGCGCTGCCGGGGATCCCCGAGCGGCATGACCACCACCTGTTCTTTCTCGAACCCCAGGTGCTTGTCCTGCACGAACCGCATCTGGTCCGCCACCACGCCCGTGCCGATGATGAACACGACCGATATCACGAACTGCAGCACGACCAGGATCTTCCGCAGGTTCGTATTCACCGCGCCCGCCCTGGAGGAGCCCTTCAGCACGGAAACGGGCTGGAACGACGACAGGAACAACGCCGGGTAGCTGCCGGCCAGCGCACCGGCCAGCACCACGATTCCGACGAGGCCGAATGCCATGCTCATATCATCGAAGGCAAAGACCAGGTCCTTGCCGGCCAGGGCGTTGAACGCGGGTAGAAATGCATAGACCAGGCCCACGGCCACAATCAGTGAAAGTACCGCCATGATCGTGGATTCACCCATGAACTGGCCAATCAGCTGAACACGGAACGCCCCCAGCACCTTGCGGATGCCGACTTCCCGGGCGCGGCCGGCCGAACGGGCCGTCGCCAGGTTCATGAAGTTGATGCAGGCGATCAGCAGGAGAAAGAACGCAACGGCCGAGAAGATGTAGATGTAGGCGATATCGCTGTTCGCGCCCAGTTCCCCGTCGAGGTTCGAATGCAGGTGAATGCTGGTCAGGGGCTGAAGAAAGGTTTCGATTTGCGCGTTGAACTGGTTCAGGGCCGGCCCGTAACGCGATGCGATGAACTCCGCCAGTTTCGGATCGAGGGATTCGGGCGTGAAACCTTCGGCGAGTAACAGGTAGGTATACAGGTCCGGGCCGAAGTTCTGCGTGTTCCTGCCGTAATCCGTTCCCCCGTAGATGGGGTTGACGTTGAGGGTTTCGAAGGACCCCAGGAAACCGAAGGTCATATGGGAATTGCGCGGTACGTCTTCCATGACGCCGGTTACGGTCAGGTCGTAGGTGTTGTCGATCCGGATCACTTTGCCCAGGGCTTCCTCGTCACCGAAGTACCGGGCCGCCGTGGATTCGGTCATGACTACCGTATTTGGGGCGTTCAGGGCCGTGTTCGCGTCGCCGCTGATCAGTCTGAAGTCGAACAGGTCCAGGATGCCGGGGTCCGCGAAGTAGAAACCCGGCTCGTTGAACCGTCTGTTGCCTTCCACGTACGTGACCTGCCAGGAAACCAGCGGCGCCTTTATGCGGGTGAACCCTTCGACTTCGGGAAAGGCGTCGGTCAGCATCCACCCCCACGCCGTCGGACTCCGCGCGGTGCGGGTTTCCGCCCTGTCCGGCGTCTCGATCGCCATGGTAAGCCGGTAGATGCGGTCGTGGCGCGATGCGTACCGGTCATAGCCGAGTTCGTCCTGGACGTACAGCAGGATCAGGATGCAACAGGTCATCCCGACCGCGAGGCCCATGACGTTGATTACGGCGTATCCTCTGTGGCGCAGGGCGTTTCGATAGGCTATCGTGAGGTAGTTCCGGAACATGATCGGGAGGTATCCTGTCTCGAGCGGTAACTCGGGTGAATCGGCGCGTCAGCGCAGCTTCGGTGCGCTTTCGACGTGCTCGGTCGGCCGTTCATGCGGGTCGACCGGTCATGCGGACCGTTGTCGAACGTTTCGACTCGATCGGGACAAGAAAGGTTGCAGTGGAAGTGGGATTCAGGTCCTGCGGAAACCGGGGGTTTTCCGATGCCGCCAGGGGAGTGCACCCTATTCAGCACTCAGGAGGATGCGGTCGGCTGGGTAACGTCGGGACGGGTCTGGGCAGGCCGGACCGGGCACGCCGGACCGGGCACGCCGGACCGGAGGACCAGGGCGGGGAGGACCAGGGCGGGGAGGACCAGGCCGGGCCCGCGCTGGCCAGAAGTCCCGTTTCGAAGCGGGATATTCGTTGTAAAATGGAAAATGCCGAGGGACAGAGTCGAACTGTCGACACATGGATTTTCAGTCCACTGCTCTACCGCCTGAGCTACCTCGGCAATCGTATCGGGCAAAACCAGTCAAAATTAGCGACGGCCAACGGGAAAGTCAACAGAAATAAGCCTGGCGAAGCGAAACACCGACGCGGCTGAACACGGGGAAAACCAGAGGTATGAACGCGGTCTTCAAGCTACTTGCCTTCGACCGTGCTGTCATCGAAATGCAGCATGAATTCGATGTAGTCGAGTTCCCGGTCGATGGCCTGCCGCTTGGTGACGATAGTGTTGGTGGCCAGGTAGTGCGCCAGGCCGCGGAACTGCTTGCGGACGCGGACGAGACGGTTACGAAGATAAGGCGCGTTGGGGTTGTCGCCGGGCATGGCCAGGATCTGTCCGTAGAGCCTTTCGATTCTCCCGTCCGTGTCGACCAGGGGATTGCGGACCTCGTCGATGTAGTCCTGGTCGTGGCATTCACCGCAGGGCGCGGTGATGGACACCATGTCGATGTGCACTTCCGTCACGTCGTGGCTGTTGTGGCAGGTGACGCATTCGGGCTCGAAGTCATTGGCTTCGAACAGGTCTCCGTGGGCACTCTCCCAGAAGCTCTCCAGGGCCTCCGGGTGGCAGCGTCCGCAGTCGTCCGGAACGGCTTCAGGCAGCGGTGCGTCCATGAACCCGTTCTGCTCGCCCATGGCCACGGTGAGGATGGTGCTGGTGGGATCGCCTCCGTGGCACGTGTCGCAGAAGACGCCGTTCCACGCGTGGATGCTGCCCTGCCATTCGGCGACCTGCCTGGCGAGGGGTTCGCCCAGGCGCTGGTGGCACAGGGCGCAGTTGTCGGTCATTCGCGTTTCAAGCTTCTGCCAACTCGTAACGGGCGAATCGGGGGTGCGTTGAGCATCGGGGGTGCGTTGCCCGCGGACCGTGGGCAGCATCACGCCTAGCAGGAAGGTCAGCGTGATCAGGACGGCGGCGGTCCGGAGTAAAAAGGACACTCGGCGTGCTTTCCGGGTTAGAATTTCGATCTACTGTAGATACGACCGCTGTAAACGGAATAATATACACCGTCCAGCGCTTTCCACTTCAACAAAAAGCTCTTCGAATGGTAACGTTCGCCGTATCCGCGATCAAGCACAAACCGGGAACAACACCTCGGAACGCGGGGCAGAATTCCCTTTACACGAGGCGCTGGGATCCTATCTTTACCAGAGCTTTTTGCGTGCATGAATCCGGTGAAACCCTCCATAAAACACGGGGAATATCGAATGAAACTGGTTCAATTCTACGAACCCGGCCAGGAGTCCGGCGTAGGCATCTTCCAGGACGACCAGGTCATCGACCTTTCGGAGGTCATGCCGGAGGTGGAGACCGTCAACGACCTCCTGTACGTATCCGGCGTGGCACGTCTTTCGCTGTCCGAACTCGTCGAACGCGCCATGAACGACTACGACGGCCAGTTGACCGGGTTCTCCTATGAATCGCTCGACGTTACGCCGGACGTGGGCGTCCCGCACCTCATGGTTCCGATCTTCTCGCCCGAGGTGTGGGGTTTCGGCGTGACCTACAAGCGGAGCGCCGAATTCAGGGACGACGATGCCCAGCAGACCATTTATGACCAGGTTTACCAGTCCGATCGCCCCGAATCCTTCTTCAAGGCCACCGCTTCCCGTTGTTCCGGTCCGAACGCGCCCATTTGCGTCCGCGGCGACTCGAACTTCACCGCCACCGAGCCCGAACTGGCCTATGTACTGGGCGATGAAGGCGAAATCGTCGGTTACACCCTGTGCAACGACGTTTCGGCCTGGGACATCGAGCGGGCGAATCCCCTCTACCTTAACCAGTCCAAGATCTACCAGGGCTGTTGCGCGATCGGACCCGCCCTGGTCACTGCGGACGAGATCGACGATCCCTACGATATCGATATTCAATGCCGGATTCTGCGGGACGACGCCGTCGTATTCGAGGGAGAGGCCAACACTTCGCAACTGGCGCGCAGTTTCGACGAGTTGAACGAGTACCTCTACCGGGACAACCTGATCCCCGCGGGTACCGTCGTTTCCACGGGCACAGGCATCATCGTGCCGAGCGACCTGGGACTGCGTGAGGACGACATCGTGATGATCGCCTCCCCCCAGATCGGCGTACTCTCCAATCCTGTGCAGCAACTCTGACCAGGACACCGCGATGAGCAGACGGAACAGCGGACTCAACCGCCACCAGAAGGCCTGGCGGAAGCCGGGCGAGGAACGCGTGAGCCGGGAAGATATCGCGGAACTCATTCGCCTGTCCGAAAGCGGTGATCCCGACGACCGCATCGTGGCCGCGACCTACATGTGTCCGTGCCACGTCCGTCACCGCAACGAGGAAGTCTGGAAGGCGCTCTACCGGATGATGGAGGATGAAGACGCCCGGGTCCGCCGGCGGGCCTGGCATACGCTGGAAGACGGGGGTTGTCCCACCGATCCGGCCTTCGAACCGATCGTCCGCCGTGCGTTGGATAACGAAACAGACCGCCAGGTGCTCGGATTCGCGCGGCAGTTCGCCGAACCGTTTCTGAATGAAGAAGCGGTGTCCCGGATCCGGAAGGAATTGCCGGAAGGCAGGCAACCGAAGCCGACCGGCAAATGCGACTTCTGCGGCAGGACCCGGGTGCCGGTTGCGCAGGACTACGAGACCGAGATCCCCGCGGGCGGGATGACCCGCGCCGCGTGGATATGCGACCCATGTTCCGCTAAAGGCGTCGACTCCTGATCGGCGCGCACGTCCTGCAGCCCTCGTCTTGAGTGAAAACCCCCTGATCCATGCTCCCGGCACGACTCAACCCTGGAAAGGCACATCGGTTCATTCAATCATGCCAAATTTTGAAATCGCCGTGATCGGCGGGGACGGCGTCGGTCCCGAAGTCATCGAGGAAGGCATCAAGGCGCTCGAAGCGCTGGGAGACCCGTCCTTTCGTTTCACCCGATTCGACTGGAGTTCCGAACGCTACAAGCGAACGGGAAGATTCATTCCCGATGGCGGGCTGGACCGGCTCGCGGAATTCGACGCCATATTTTTCGGCGCGGTCGGCGACGAGGAGGTGCAGGACCACATCACCCTGAATAACCTGATCCTGCCTATACGTCGCAGATTCGACCAGTTTGCCTGCGTCCGTCCCGCCTATCTGTACGCGGGCGTGCAGTCTCCCCTGGCGGGAAGGGGGGCCGGAGATATCGACTTGGTGGTCATCCGGGAGAATACCGAAGGGGAATACGCCGATATCGGGGGACGGGTGTATCACCAGACCGACCAGGAGGTGGCGATCCAGACCTCCGTTTTCACGCGGCACGGCACCGAACGGATCATCCGCTACGCCTTCGAAGAAGCGCGGCGCCGCGACGGCCGGCGCATGGTCACGTCCATCACGAAGTCGAACGCCCAGGGCCATGGCATGGTTTTCTGGGACGAGGTATTCGACAGCGTGAAGGCGGAGTACGGGGATGTCGAGACCGAGTCCCTCCTCATCGACGCGGCGGCCATGGATTTCGTGCGCCGGCCCCAGGATTTCGACGTGGTGGTGGCCTCGAACCTCTTCGGCGACATCCTGACCGATATCGCGGCGATCACCGTGGGCAGCATGGGACTCGCGCCCAGCGCGAACCTGAACCCCGAACGCGTACATCCCTCCATGTTCGAGCCGGTGCACGGCTCCGCCTTCGAACTCATCGGCAAGGGCGAGGTCAATCCCATCGCCACGATACTCGCGGCCGCCATGATGGTCGAGTTTCTGGGTGAAGAACAGGCCGGAGCGGTGATTCGCCGGGCGGTATCGGAGAACCTCGCCGAAGGGCGGGTCCGCACGCCCGACATCGGGGGCGGGTCGAGTACCGTGGAAGTGGGCGATGACATCGTCAGACGCCTGACGAAATGACGTCCGTTACACGAGACCGAGTTCGGCCATGGTCCTGCGCAGCCCGTCCCGTTGTTCCTTTGACAAGGGCCTTCCCGGCGGACGCGCCGACCCGCATTCCATGCCCAGCCGCTCGCTGAGCGCCGCCTTGGCCACCGAATGGAACTCGCCGCCGCACGCGCCCAGGGACGCCCACACCCCGCTGGCACGGTCCTGCGCGGATTCGGCCCGTCCGAGATCCCCCGCGCGGTAGGCCTTCCAGATCTCCACCCAGTATTCCGGCGCAATAACCGGCGGTCCGTCCACACAGCCCGCAGCGCCGATCGTCAGGGCCGGAAGCATCAGCTGGTGGTTGCCTACCAGGCATTTCAATCCCATGGCCGAGAAGCTGCGCACGTTGGCGAAAACCTGGGACGAGTGTTTGAGTCCGGTCAGTTGCGGCACCTGGTCCTGGATCCTCCCCATCAGGCCGGGCGTGATCTCAACGCCCGTGGACTGGGGCAGGTTGTAGACGAACAGTGGCAGGTCCGCCGCGGCCGCCACGACGCGGTAGTGTTCGGCGATCGCTTCGTCGGTCCGGCCGTAGAAGAAAGGCGGCACGCAGCAGATGGCCTCCACCCCGGCGCCCGCGGCATGTTCGGCCAGCCGGGCCGCCCTTTCCGTGGTCGCGGCGCCCACATGCATGATGTTGTTCACGCGGCCACGGGACTGGTCCGCCGCCGCTGAAGCGATCCGCATGTTCTCCTCGTCGCTGAGCAGGATGCTTTCCCCCGTCCCGCCCGCGATCCAGAATCCGTGGACACCGGACTCGATATTGAATTCTATGACCCGGCGAAACGCCTCTTCATTGAAACTGCCGTCGCTGTGCATCGGGGTGATGATAGCGGGCAGGATGCCTTCGAACGCGGTCATGCCATCGGCTCCTTCCTGTCTGGTCGACTTTTTTGCGGACTGTGCGGACCGTGCGGACCGGTTGTACCCTTTCGCGTTTCATGCAAAGGTAAATCGAACGGAGGATATTGGAAGGGTTATTTCACCTTTCGTAACGGCCATAAACTGCTTGACAATATACGGTTAAACTATAGTAATACTACGATCATCACCCGTCCGAAGAGACCGGCCGATGCACCCGCCCACGCCAGATCGGAATCCGCACAGCATGAGCACGCAGAACAGATTGGTAGACGAATACGACAAGTTTCTGGATTGCGTGCATTGCGGGCTATGCCTTCCCGCCTGTCCGACCTATACCGAACTCGGCGTGGAAATGGACTCCCCCCGAGGCCGCATCCACCTCATGCGGGCCTACGCGGACGGGCGTATCGAACTGACGGATCACTTCGAGACGCATATAAGCGGGTGCCTCGACTGCCGGGCCTGCGAAACGGCCTGTCCCGCCGGCGTCCACTACGGCAGCCTCGTGGAGGCCGCGCGGGCGGAGATCGTCGAGAAACGGCCCCGCCCTCTGCTCGGCCGGCTTTTCCGGAACCTGGTGTTCGAAAAGCTGCTGCCGTCGCGTTTCCTGCTCTCCGCGGTTTTCCTGCCTTTACGCTGGTACCAGGCGCTCGGTATACAAAAACTCGTTCGCAGGCTGGGGTTGATAAACTGGTTCCCATCCCGCCTGCGCGGCATGGAGGCCATGATGCCGGACATGCCCAGTGCTTCGATGAAGGCGGAACTTCGGCCCTTCGCCCCGGCACGGGGGAGGGCGGCCTATCGCGTGGGCCTGGTAACAGGATGTGTGATGAACGAGATGTTTACCCACGTGAACACCGCGACGGTCCGCGTGTTGAACGAAAACGGGTGCGACGTGGTCCTTCCCGAAGCCCAGACCTGCTGCGGCGCGCTTCAGGTACACAGCGGGGAGCGCGGAGTGGCCGAATCACTGGCCCGCAGGAACATCGATGCCTTCGAGCAGGCGGAAGTGGATGCCGTCATCATCAACGCCGCGGGATGCGGCGCGCAGTTGAAGGAGTACGGCGACCTGCTGGCCGGAGATCCCGACTACCACGACCGTGCCCACGTCTTTGCGGACAAGGTCAAAGACGTACACGAGTTTCTCGCCGGGATACCCGTCAGCGAGGCGATGGGGCCGGTCCGGGCACGGGTCGCCTACCACGACGCCTGCCACCTCGCCCACGGACAGCGCGTCCGCGAAGAGCCCAGGGACCTGCTGAGCCTGATTCCCGGTCTCGAACTCGTCGAACTGGAGGAATCGGACTGGTGCTGCGGCAGCGCCGGCATTTACAACATTACCCATCCCGCCATGGCGGACCGGCTGCTCGCGCGCAAGATGAACCACGTCAGGCAGGCTGCGCCCGACATGGTGGCCACCGGCAATCCCGGCTGCATCCTGCAGATCCGGCACGGTATAAACCGGGACGGCGGGGAGATCGAGGTCCTTCACCCGGTGGAACTGCTTGACCGGGCCTACCGCCTGAAGCGCGAGGAAGAAGCGAACGTTCAGCCGGCCGCATCTGACGGAGCGTAGCCGGCTCAACGGCGAACGGGCGTCGGTCCGGCGCCGCAACCCCAACAGGAGAGTAACCCGCCATGCCTGTCTTTGAATACCACTGCACCCATTGTGAATTGGATTTCGAAATGCTCGTAATGAACGCGGCCGCATCGGAAAGCGTTTCTTGTCCCACGTGCTCAGAAGAGGACGTGGTCAAGAAGTTCTCTACTTTCGCTACGGCGGTATCGGCTACAGATACCAAGGCAACCCCGGCACCCGTTCCCTCCGCGTCATGCGGACCAGCCTGCGGATGCCATCATTAATTCAAACTAAATCCCTTCGCTGGACGCCAGTGCATTCGGGCCGGAATCAGGACATGCGGCACGGAACCGCGGACCGCCCCGATACGGACAATAGCGCATGCAAATAGACGTTAAAATCGGACGAATCGGATCGGAAGTCGACACCACTGTGGTCATCGGGCTGTTCAAGGAGGAACGGCTCGAGGGGAACGGCATCGCGGTCATGGAATCCGCCTTGCACCGGTATCTCCGGGACGTGCTGGACCTGGGTGATTTCAAGGGCGAAGACCGGGAAGTCGCTGTGCTGTATCCGCTCGGCCAGGCGCCGCCGGGCCGTGTTATCCTCGTGGGACTCGGATCGCGCGGCGAATTCTCCCTGGAAACGGCACGGCGCGCATCCGGCATCGCCGTCAGGCGGGCGCTGAAGCTCGGGGTATCCGAACTGACCATCGCCGTGCACGGACCAGGCGGACCAGGCGGACCGGACGCGACGGGCGCTCAGGACAACCCGGGCACGCCGGGATTGGCGCTCAGTGACTGCGCACAGGCCACGGTGGAAGGCCTGTTGCTGGGCGCATACCGGTACGAAGACTTCAAGACCGGCGATACGGATCGATCCGGGCTCGAGTCGGTGGCCGTCGTGACGCCGCAACGGGCGCAGGCCTACGAAATCAGGGACGGGATCGAAGCGGGCCGAATAACCGCCGAGGGCACGATCTTTGCGCGGGACCTTTCCAATGCACCCGGCAATGCGATGACGCCGCGCAAGCTGGCCGCCGCCGCCCGGAAAATGGCCGGACAAACCGGTCTGAAGTGCCGTGTACTGAAGCGTAAAGTCATCGAAAAAGAGCGCATGGGCGCCCTGCTCGCCGTCAATGCCGGCAGTGAGGAGCCGCCTCGCTTCATCGTGCTGGAACACGGTGAAGCGTCCGACGGGGTGGATACGCTGGTGTTCATCGGCAAGGGCATCACCTTCGACAGCGGTGGCATATCCATCAAGTCCAGCGGCGGCATGGAGGAAATGAAGCACGACATGTCCGGTGCGGCCGCCGTGATCGGCGCGATGCAATCCATTGCCATGTCGAAGCCTTCCCTGCACGTGGTGGGACTCGTTCCGGCCACCGAGAACCTTCCGGACGGCAGGGCGCTGAAACCCGGCGACATCATCGCGACCCGTTCGGGCAAGACGATCGAAGTGATCAATACCGACGCCGAAGGGCGCCTCGTACTCGCCGACGCCCTGGAATACGCGGAACGGTACAGCCCGGCCGCGGTGATCGATCTGGCCACGTTGACGGGGGCTTGCGTGGTCGCCCTCGGCTATGCCGCAACGGGGATGATGGGCAACGACGACGGGTTGCAGGACCGGGTCCGGTCGGCCGGAGAGGCCGCGGGAGAGCGGGTATGGCCGCTTCCGCTGTGGCAGGACTACCACGACCAGATCAAGAGCCATGTCGCCGACGTAAAGAACACCGGAGGACGTTGGGCGGGCGCGCTGACTGCCGGCGCGTTCCTGGCGAAGTTCGTAGAACGTCCCTGGGTACATCTGGACATCGCGGGGACCGCGTATACGGATGCGAGCGGCCCATATTGCCCGAAAGGCGCCACGGGCGTGGGCGTGCGACTGCTGCTGCAACTGGTAAAGGACTGGAAAAGCTAACCCATGCGCATCGTGCAACTTTCCGACCCTCATATCGTTCCGCCTGCAAATCAACCCGTACACGGCCAGGATACCCTGGAACGACTGCGGGCTGCCGTAAACGCCGTCAACCGGTTGAGCCCCGCTCCGGATCTCGTCGTGATGACGGGAGATCAGAGCAACGATGGATCCGAAGCATCGTACCGGGCCGTCAAGGACGTCCTGACCCGCCTGCGTTTTCCCTGTCATATGGCCATGGGCAATCACGATTACAGGCCGGTCTTTCGCCGGGTCATACTGGAGGATTCCGGTGCGGATTCGGCCCCCTATTACTATGCCCTGGACCGGTCGGGCCACCGGATTATCGTGCTCGACACCCAGGACGAGGGAGAGGTTTCGGGCAGGTTGGAAGACGACCAGCTGGACTGGTTGGAGCAGGAGCTTCCCTCCGGCCTGCCTTCGGTCATCTGCATGCACCACCCGCCGGTACCGGTCGGCGTCGCCTGGATGGATGAACTGATTCTGATGGACAACGCGCGGTTTCTTCGGATTTGCGGGGCCGCGGCCTCGTTGCGCCTGATCCTGTGCGGCCACGTGCATCACGACTTCCGCATGGACCTGGGCCACGCGACGGTCCTGACGGCGCCGAGCGTGGGCTTGCAGTTTCGAAAGGACCCCGTGATCAGGCCGGACGGCACCCGTGTCATCGCGACGGACGAGCCCGCGGCTTTCCGCATCGTCGATATCGACGGCCCGCATTGGAAAACCTCGATACACCATCTCACCGAGTAACTGCTTCTATTCCGGATCCGGTACATGCTGATCGATGATCTAAGAGAGATACAGGCGTGCCACGGCTTTCTGCCGGAAGCGGAACTGAAATCCCTGTCGGAACGCAAGGGCATTCCGCTATACGAAATCCATGGCGTGGCCAGCTTCTATTCGCACTTCAGGCTGGAACCGCCACCCGCGGCTGCCCTGCGGGTCTGTACCGATCTCTCGTGCCATCTCCAGGGGGCCTGCGACGTGCTGGAGACCCTTCGCGAATCCGTGCGCTACGCCGGCCTGGACCAGTGGGAGGTCTCCGGGGTTTCCTGTCTCGGACAGTGCGACGGCGCCCCGGCGGTCTCTATCAACGGTCGCAGCTACCGGTCCATGACCGGGGATCGGCTCGGCCGGTACGTTTCCCGACTGGCCGCCGACGGAAAAATCGCCCGTCAGCCCGTCCGGCGAGCGATCCATCCGGGATGCATCGATCCTTACGATCACCCCCTGGCCGCAGAATCCCTGAAGCAGTGGGTTACGCGCGGTGACGCGGAAGGGCTCGTGCAGGCCATCAAGGACAGTGGGTTGCGCGGAATGGGCGGGGCCGGGTTCCCGACCGGCGTCAAGTGGGACCTCGTACGAAAGACGGAGCCCGGTGTCAAGTACGTGATCTGCAACGCGGATGAGAGCGAACCGGGCACGTTCAAGGACCGCGAGATCCTCTACCATTACCCCCATCTCGTCGTCGAGGGCCTGATCCTGGGCGGTCTCGCCGTCGGGGCCGGCAGGGGATTCCTGTTCCTGCGCCACGAATACGACCGGGAGCGCGAAGTGCTCGAGCGGACGATCAAGGCGTTCTATTCGGCCGGTTTCCTGGGCGACGGCGTGCTGGATTCGGCGCACTCGTTTCACCTGGAGATTTTCGACAGTCCGGGGGGATACATCTGCGGTGAGGAAACGGCCCTGCTCGAAGCGATGGAAGGGAAGAGGGCCGAACCCCGCAACAAGCCGCCGTTTCCGGGCACACACGGGCTTCACGGGCGGCCCACCCTGATCAACAACGTCGAAACCTTCGCGTGGGTGCCCGCCATTCTGCGGCGCGGCGCCGACTGGTTCCGGTCCCAGGGGATAAACGGCGCGGCAGGACGCAAGTACATCGCACTGAGCGGCCACGTCAACCAGCCCGGCGTGTACGAGATTCCGCTCGGAACCAGGGTCTGCGACCTCATCCGGGACTACGGGGGCGGCGTTGCCGGCGGACGCGAACTCCTGGCCTTCTCCCCCGGGGGCACGTCATCGGGCTTCCTTCCGGCGTCCATGGCGGATATCCCCCTCGATTTCAAGCCGCTCGCCGATGCCGGATCCATGCTGGGTTCCGGGGCGGTCATCGTACTGGCTGAAGGATCGGACATGGTGGATCTGGCCCGGAACGCGGTGACGTTCTTCCGCAACGAGTCCTGCGGCAAGTGCGTGCCCTGCCGTACGGGCACGGAGCACCTGGTCTGGTTGCTGGACACGATCCTGGAGGGAGACGCCCGGCATGACGCGCTTGAACCCGTGGCGGACATCGCCGAGGCGATGGAACTCACCTCGATCTGCGGCCTGGGCCAGGCCGCCGCGCTCCCCCTTACCTCGGTGCTCCGGCATTTTCCCTCCGCCTTCGCATCGCGCGGTTGTCAACCGGAACACCAAGCGGAGAACTCGGGGGGCGGTCCGGATGAATAACCGCACCATCACGCTGTCGATCGACGGCAGAAGCCTCGCCGCGCCGGCCGGCGCCACGATCTGGGAAGCGGCGCGCTCCGCCGGTATCGACATCCCCACCCTGTGCCACGATCCCAAACTGGAACCGGTCGCCGTGTGCCGCGTCTGCGTGGTCGACGTGGAGAACGCCCGCACATTGCCGGCGGCCTGTATCCGAAAGGTCGAAGAAGGCATGGCCGTGCGCACGGACACGGACCGGGTGCGCAGGGCGCGCCGTACCCTCGTGGAACTGCTGGAGGCCGGGCAGCCGCACGCGGACGAAGAGGCCGACCAGGCGGACCGGGAGGGGCGGGTCAACCAGGCCGACCAGGCCGACCAGGCTGGCCAGGCGGGCCAGACGGGCCGGCGCAAGCCCGCCGAGCAGGACGAACTCTGGCGTCTGGGCAGGCAGCTGCGGTCCGATCCCTCGCGGTTCGCCGCCACATGCTCGAACCCGACGAAGCCGCCCGATCTGTCCTCGCCCGTCATCGCGGTGGACCTGAACGCGTGCATTCTGTGCGACCGGTGTATCCGCGCATGCGACGACGTGCAGGTGAACGACGTCATCGGCCGAACGGGCAAGGGCTGTGAAACGGGTATCGCCTTCGACAACGGCCTGCCCCTGGGCGGATCTTCCTGCGTATCCTGCGGTGAATGCGTCGCCACCTGTCCCACCGGCGCCCTCACCGACAAGCGGCTGGTCGATGCTGCGGAGAACGGGTCCGACGCGGCGGTGAGCGGCCCCGATTCCGCGGCGAACGGCACCGAAGAAACCGATCCCGACGCCGCGCTTGATGGCCCCGGTACCCGTCGGGTCGATTCCATCTGCCCCTATTGCGGTGTGGGCTGCGGGATCTCGTACCACGTGCGCAACGGCCGTATCGAGGGTGTCACCGGCCGGGACGACACCCACACCGAGGGCCGGCTGTGCGTCAAGGGCCGTTACGGTTACGACTACACGCACCATCCCCAGCGGCTCACGAAGCCCCTCGTCCGCCGGGAAGACGCCTATCCGAAACGGCCGCTGTCGGCGGACTTCGAGGACTACCGGGACTTCCGCCGCTCGCTCCGGTCGCCGGAGTGGAACGACCGCATACGGGAGGTGTTCCGCGAGGCCGAATGGGACGAGGCGCTGGACCTGGCGGCGCGCCGGCTGCTGGAGATCAAGAACACGCTTGGACCGGGCGCGCTGGCGGGTTTCGGCTCGGCCAAGGTGACCAATGAAGAGGCCTACCTTTTCCAAAAGTTGATTCGCGTGGTCTTCGGTACCAACAACGTCGACCACTGCACGCGCCTCTGTCACGCCTCGTCCGTGGCGGCCCTCACCGAGGCGATCGGCAGCGGGGCGGTCTCCAACGCCTTCCAGGAAGTCCTTGAAACCGATGTCATCTTCGTGATCGGTTCCAACACGGAAGACAACCATCCGGTGGCCGCTTCCTACATGAAACAGGCCGTCGACCGCGGCGCGAAGATGATCGTGCTCGATCCCCGGCGGCCGACCATCGCCGACCACGCGACCCGGTACGTGCGGTTCAAGCCCGGCACGGACATCGCGCTGCTGAACGGGCTGATGCACGTGATCCTGCGGGAGGGCCTGCAGGACCGGGACTTCATCGCGCGCCGGACCGAACGCTTCGATTCCCTGGCACCCTCCCTGGCAAGCTATACGCCCGAAATGGCATCCCGGATAACGGGCGTGCCGCCTTCGGTGATCGAGGAAGTCGCCCTGGAGTACGGCCGCGCGGAGCGTGCGATGATCTTCTGGGGCATGGGCATCAGCCAGCACGTCAACGGCACGGATAACGCGAGGGCGCTGATCTCCCTCTGCCTCATGACGGGCAACATCGGCCGACGGGGTACGGGTCTGCACCCGCTGCGGGGCCAGAATAACGTGCAGGGCGCATCCGACGTGGGGCTGATTCCACAGTTCTATCCGGGCTACCAGGACGCGGACAAACCGGAGGTGAGAAAGCGTTTCGAGCAGGCATGGAGTACCGCGCTAGATCCCAACGCCGGCCTTACGGTCGTGGAGATCATGCACGGCGCCCTGGACGGAAGCATCGCGGGCATGCTCATGATGGGCGAGAATCCCTTCCTTTCGGACCCGAACATGAACAAGGTCAGAAAAGCCCTGCAGCGGCTCTCCTTCCTCGTCGTGCAGGACGTCTTCCTGACGGAGACCGCGGAGTTCGCCGACGTGATCCTGCCCGCCTCCACCGCGGCGGAGAAGCGCGGCACTTACATCAACACGAACCGCATGGTGCAGATCGGCAGGCAGGCGATCGAACCGCCCGGAGAGGCCCGCCTGGACGGGGACATCCTGATCGACCTGGCCAACCGGATGATCCGCATGGAACAGGGGGAAAACGGCCCGAGCTGGGCCTACGACGGACCGGAATCGGTCTGGGAGGAAATCGTCGCGCTGACCCCGATGTTCCATGGCATCACCTACGAGGCGATGGAACGGGAAACCGTGGTCTGGCCCCTGGAAGAACCCGTGCTGTTCACCGGCTCCTTTCCCCTGGGCCGGGGCCGGTTCACGCCCGTCTCCTTCGCCCCGCCGGACGAACTGCCGGACGAAGCATACCCTTTCGTACTGAACACCGGACGCGTCCTGGAGCACTGGCACACGGGCACCATGACGCGCCGCGCCCGGGCCCTCGACGCCATTTCGCCGGAGCCCTTCGTCGAAATGACGCCCGGGGACCTGGAACGCCTGGGCGTCGATGACGGCGACCCGGTGGCCGTATCCTCGCGCCGGGGTGCCATAACGCTGAAAGCAAAGACTTCCGGCCGCGTCGCCGACGGCAACGTCTTCATCCCCTTCCACTTCAAGGAAGCCGCGGCCAACATCCTGACCAACGATGCCCTGGACCCCGACGGCAAAATCCCCGAGTTCAAGTTCTGCGCGGTGGCGGTGAAGCCCGTGCCATCGAGTGATTAGCAAGCACCTCACGCAGTCCTTCGGCACGCCCCGGCCGTCAACACGACTAGACCCGGCCGTCAACACGACTCATCTCAATTGAGATCCACCGTTTCGCGGATCATGGCGCGCCTAGCGCCTCGTTCGAGGAACAGGAAATGAAACTATCTCGTTCCGCCATTCGTAGTAGGGTTGTGAACACGACCGAGAGTGGCGAAAGCGCAACGGGTTTCGAGTTCGACGAGACGTACCGGACGCATTACCGGCGGATTCTCGCGCTTTGCAGGTATCTACTCAAGTCCGTGCATGAAGCCGAGGACGCGACCCAGGAGGTCTTTCTCCGGGCATACCGGAACCGGTCCACCATGGATGCATCGAAGTCGCCCTTGAACTGGCTGCTCAAGACCGCGACCAACCACTGTCTCGACCGGTTGCGGCGCCGAAACCGCGAGGTGAATTTCTATGAATCCGCCGATCCCGAACAGGTCGGCCTGTCAAAGGTTTCCGAGGATACGCTGGAGATCATGGTGCGGGCGGAAAAGGGGGACCGGGTACGATCGGCGATACAGTCGCTCCCGGACCGGTACCGCGTGCCGCTCGTACTGGCCTACTACAACGAGTTCACCTACGACGAAATCGGCCATGCGCTCAATCTGAACCGGAACACGGTGGCGACGCTGATTTACCGGTCCAGAAGACGATTGCGAGAGGAGTTGACCGGATTATGCCGACCATGACCAATGAACCGTTGCATCAGGACGCGTGTCCACCCGAAATCGTCTGCTCGACTTATGCCGATGGCGAGTTGGCCGGTTCCGAAGCACGCGCGTTCACCGCTCACCTGGAAAACTGTCCCCGGTGCCAGGGCCTCGTTCATGCATTCCGCAGGGAAAGAGACGCCCTCTTCGAGGTCATGGGAAATGCGGAGGCCTTTCTGGCTGAAACGCAACCGGCCACGGTCTCCGCGCCTTCGCCCATCCACATCATGAAGCTGCTGGGACTGGTCATCGGACTCGCGGCACTGATGCGGGTGGGAATCGGCTGGGTGATGGGACTGGAACTTCCATGGAGCATTGAGTGGCTGAATCCACTGAATGTTTCCGGACAGCTGTCCATGCTGTTCAGTACCGGTGCTTATTTCATCGAATACTACCAGAATGGAGGTACGACCATGGTTACGCTGATAAGCAATGTAGGCCTGGCCGTAGGGTTCATCATGCTGCTGGCTTCGCTGTATCTGCTGTTGCGAAGGCCGGTCGGCACGCTGGTCGTGCTCGGAGGGCTGCTGCTGATTCTGGGATACGTTTCTCCCGCGGAAGCCATCGAAATGCGGTCCGGTGAAAGCGTCTCGGTCGATAGCGGAGAGATCATCGACGACACTCTCATCGCGTCCGGCCGCACGGTCAGGATCGACGGCGAAGTGACGGGAGACCTGATTGCCTTCGCCCAGTCGATCGAAATCAATGGAGCGGTCCTGGGGGACATCTACTCATTCGGCAGGACCATCGAGGTAGATGGCCGAGCGGGCGGCGGATTCGCCGGATTCGGCCAGGTCATCCGCATAGGAAATTCGATCGGTCAGAGCGTCTACGGATTCGCGCAGTCGCTTCGGTCCAGCCCTGACGCAACGATCGAGGGAGACCTCTTCGCGTTCGGAGAGAACATCAGCGTAGGCGGTTCGGTCGGCCGAAACGCCACGGTGTTCGGCAGTACGCTGACGATATCGGGCGAGGTGAAGCGGGACGTTACCTTCCGTGGCCGCCTCGCCACGATTCAGTCTTCCGCCGCCATCGGTGGGAATCTCGACGTGGGACTGCCCGACGAGGAGAACCTGGAGGTGGATGCCGCCTCGACCCTGGGCGGTGAAACCATCGTGGAAGTGCCCGAACCGGGCCAGGAAGAGGACGGGGACGGGCTGCTGTCCGCCTGGTCCATCGCGTGGACGGCCCTGTGGCTGGTCACGGCGTTCCTGTCGGGCCTGCTGCTGCTCTGGGCGCTTCCCGCGCTCCGGCGCGTGCCGCTGGACAATCTGAACGGTATACTACTGTCCGCAGGATTCGGGTTCGTGCTGGTCACGGCCACGCCGGTCCTGGCGGTCGTACTCGCCATTACACTCATCGGACTGCCCGCCGGCCTGGTCATTGGCGCCATATGGGCGTTGAGCCTGTACGTGTCCAAGATTGTCGTGGCCCACTTCCTGGGCAACGCGCTGCTGCGGCCGGAACCGCAGGGCGTCCGTTCCCTGCTGCTGCCCCTGCTCGCCGGCCTGGTGCTGGTCCTGATCGCCGTCAGCCTTCCCTATGTGGGCTGGGTCATCAATCTGCTGCTGGTCATCATCGGCCTGGGTGCCATGGGGCAAGCGCTGTACCGTAATGGGGGGAATCGAGCGGTCGCGGCCTGATGACCACAGCGCGGGGAACCGGTCGGTCCCGGCCTGACGACCGTTGAGGTGGAGCCTGATCGGGCGGAAGCGTTCAAACTATCGGACGCCTTCGCCCGATTTTTACATTGTATATACGCTAAAGTATGCACGACAATTCGCCGGGTGAAATACCTCACGCGTCGTAACCGCCCCAGAAGGCCCGGCCCCATTCGCTGTCCGCGTCTCCCCATTCGTCCCGCCAGTCGGCAAGCCTGGATCGAAGGGCCGCAAGCCGGTCGGCATGAGCAGCTTCGCCGGCCAGATTGCGGCATTCCAGGGGGTCGCGTTCCAGGTCGAACAGCTGCGTCGTACGGCGCCCGTCGACCACGTACTCGATCAGTTTGTACCGGTCGTCCTTCACCATGCGCTGCCACTGGCGGTAGGCGGCGAACAGCGTGTCCCTCGGGCGTGCGCCGGGATCGTCGAACGTCGGCGCCAGACTCATCCCCTCCACGGAACCGGGTGTATCCAGTCCCGCCAGATCGCACAGCGTGGGGAAGATATCGAGCAGGTACGCGTAAGCGGTGCACCGGACACCGCACGGGATGCCGGGCCCGGCGAAGACCAGGGGCACGCGTATGCTGTGCTCGTAGAGGTTCTGCTTGCCGAACAGCCCGTGCTGGCCGATCGCCAGGCCGTTGTCCCCCGCGAAGACGACGAGGGTGTCGTCCGCCAGGCCGCGGTCTTCCAGCGCCTGCATGACCCGCCCCATCTGCGCGTCCAGGTGGGATATCATCGCGTAGTATTCGGCGATGTGGCGCCGCACGCGCGCGGGATCCCGCGGAAACGTTTCCAAGACCTCGTCTCGTACCTTCAGGTCGCCGTTATCGAAGGGATGGCCGCCCATGAAGTTCCGCGGCAGCGGGATGGCCTCTGGATCGTACATGTCCAGGAACGCCCGGGGCATGGTCCTGGGATCGTGGGGCGCCATGAACGAGACATACATGAAAAAGGGATCTTCGGAATCATAGCCCTTCAACCACTCGGCGGCACAGTCGGCGAAGATCTCGCTGGAATGACGCCCGGCATGCACGTGGTCCCCTTTGCGGATGTTCACGTCGTTCGAGCGGAAGGCATCCGGACACTGGGGCAGCGTGCCTTCGTACTTCCCCTCCGGGTCGTAGTCGAAGACCGGTACATTCCAGTGGTCGTCCATGCCCCCGAAGAAGATCTCCGCGCCGTCCGAGAAACTGCGGGCGTAGGACGGGACGCCGTTGTGCCACTTGCCCGTGCCCCAGGTGCGGTAGCCATGGGACCGCAGGTATTCCCCCATCAGCGTGTGCTCCGGCGGAATGTCCGCGCCGGCGCCGTCGAGACGGAAGAGGGTGCGGCCGGTGTGCAGCATGGCCCGGCTGGGCATGCATATGGCGGCCGACGTGCCCCCGGGGATATGGGCGTGCGTAAACGACACGCCCCGGGCGACCAGCCGGTCCATGACGGGCGTGTGCACCAGGGGATTTCCCAGCGCGCGAATCGTATCGAAGCGCTGGTCGTCTGTAAAGAAGAACAGGATATTAGGCTTGTCGCGGCTCAAATCGCGTCCCTTTCCCGGCCTGGTGTTCCAGGAGCGTGTTTCATACGGCTGCATACTCCGAAGGTTTCTTCATGTATCTTGAAACTAACGGGTTGGCATGATCAAAGTCAAACCGGTTAGTCGGGCCGGGAGATCGTTTGGTTCTCCTTTTAAAGGTCCGATTTCCGTCCTATATTGCGGAATCGTCAGGAGATCATGGGCGTGTACGGCCGGTTCGTTTCGAAAGGGTCGGTCCGCTGGGTCATTATTTCGAAGCGATAATGTGAAAGAGAGCGAGCTATCGCAGCGGCCAGGGCAGCAAAGATACACCATTTGCGCGTGGACGATATCGAAGTGGAAGTCCACCGGAAGCGGATCCGTCACCTTTACCTGAGGGTGGGGCCGCCCGACGGCCGCTTGAGGGTCTCCGCGCCGCTCCGCGTCGGCGATGATGCGATTCGTCAGGCCGTGGAAAGACGCATGCCCTGGGTGCGGAGGCAGCAGGAAAGACAGCGCCGGAGGGAGCGGGAATCCGCCCGGTCCTGGGTATCGGGCGAGCGCCATTACGTGGAGGGGATTGCACGCGTATTGAACGTCACCAACCATGAGGGGCCGCCGCACATCGGTCTCCTGGACGATTCGACGCTGGAAATGCGCGTTCGTCCGGATACCGGCCCGGACGAGCGGGCGGACCTGCTCGACGGGTGGTACCGCGAACGGCTGAAAACGAGCATCCCGCGCCTGATCGCGGTATGGGAACCGTTCATGGGCGTGACGGTGAAGGAATGGCGTATCCGTAAGATGAGAACCCGCTGGGGAAGCTGCAGCGTCCGAAACGGCCGGATCTGGCTGAGCCTGGAACTGGCCAAGAAGCCGATGCATTGCCTCGAGTACGTGATCGTCCACGAAATGGCCCACCTGATCGAACCCTCGCACAATCGACGCTTCTGGGGCATCCTCGACCGGCACATGCCCGACTGGCGTGCACGCAGGGACGAACTGAACCGGTTCCCGGTCATGGACGGCGAGGACTGAAACCACCGCCCGGTGTTCGTTGCCGCCAACCCGGTCGTCCACTTGATCGCCAGCGCTGCCGCAAGCCTTGCCGTCCACCCGGCCGCCAGCCAGAATTACCTTGTGCAACACACCCTTACGGCCTATTTTCAGACCGGCATTCCGGATCGTCAGACATGCCCTTCAGGCAGCGATTCCCGAATGCCTGGTGCAGGTAAAACAGCAGAACGCTTCGTCGTCCGATTAACCCGTGGAGCATCGAGTTTCCTGTGTCTGGCCAGATGTTCAAGCCCTTTGAAGGAAAGATGGAATACCCCGCCATGGAGGAGCGCATTCTCGCATGGTGGGCGGATCACCGGATTTTCGACAAATTGCGTGCGCAATTGGCGGACCGTCCCACCTGGTCCTTCATCGACGGCCCGATTACCGCCAACAACGCCATGGGCGTCCACCACGCCTGGGGCCGGACGTACAAGGACATGTACTGCCGCTACAAGGCCATGAAGGGGTTCAACCAGCGGTGGCAGAACGGGTTCGACTGCCAGGGTCTCTGGGTGGAAGTCGAGGTCGAACGTGCGCTGGGATTCGATTCGAAGCGGGATATCGAGACCTTCGGCCTGGCGGAGTTTTCCCGGGCCTGCCGCGCGAGGGTGGACGAGTACGCGGAGCGGATCACGCGGCAGTCCATCCGCATGGGCCACTGGATGCAGTGGTACCATGAAGACGGCCACCCGGCGTCCTACTTCACGCTGGACGACAACAATATCGAACATATCTGGCATTTTCTGAAGGCCTGCGACGACCGGAAATGGCTGTACAGGGGCCACCGGTCCATGCCCTGGTGCTGGCGGTGCGGCACCAGCCTGAGCCAGCACGAACTGGTGGACTCCTACCAGGAACAGACCGACCCCTCCTGTTTCTTCCGCTGCCGCGTCGGCGGCCGTGAAAACGAGTACTTCCTCGTCTGGACCACCACGCCGTGGACGTTGACGGCCAACACGGCCCTGGCACTGCATCCGGAAGCCGAATACGCGAAGGCGACCCTGGACGGCACACACTACTACCTGATGAAAACTCTCGTCGATACGGTATTGCCGACGGAGGCCGAAGTCGTCGAGACGGTGAAGGGGGAGGACCTGATCGGCCTGCCGTTCCACGGTCCGCTGGAGGATCTTCCGGCGCAGCGGGAGGTCAACCGCGCCACCGTCGCCTGGGACATGGTCTCGGACGAGGAAGGCACGGGCATCGTCCATATCGCGCCGGGTTGCGGCGCCGAGGACTATCAACTCGGACAGGAACTGGACCTTGACATCATCGTGCCGATCGACGAGAACGGTTATTTCACGGACGATATTGGTCCGCTCGCCTCTACCCATGTACGGGATTCGGCCGAGGGCGTCCGGCGCGAGCTGGAATCCAGGGACGTGCTGTTCCGCTGGGAAGACTATACGCACAGGTATCCCTTCTGCTGGCGGTGCAAGACCCCCCTGGTCTTCCGCCTGGCCGACGAGTGGTTCATTTCCGCGGACGAGATCAGGGCGCCGATGAAGCGGGCCGCCGCCACGGTCCAATGGGTACCCGAGTACAGCGGTCTCCTGATGCAGGACTGGCTGGACAACATGGGCGACTGGTGCATATCCCGCCGCCGATTCTGGGGGCTGCCCCTGCCCTTTTACTGTTGCGGCAGTTGCGACCACATCAATGTCATCGGCAGCACGGCCGAACTGCGCGAGCGAGCCGTGGATCCCGCGCTCGTCGACGACCTGCCCGAACTCCACCGCCCGTGGATCGACGAAATCGCAATCACCTGCGAGCGGTGCGGCGAGGCCGCCCGCCGGGTGACCGAAGTGGGCGACTGCTGGCTCGATGCCGGCATCGTACCCTTTTCGACCTTGAATTACCTGCCGGAACACCACGGGATCGAAGGCACGATCCGGTCGGAGCGCGGACCGGAAGCCGAAAGAGACAAGGCGGGTGTTGCCCCGCCCGGTCCTGAATCCACCTGGGAATCGTGGTCCCCCGCGGACTGGATCACGGAAATGCGGGAACAGATCAGGCTGTGGTTCTATTCCCAGCTGTTCATGTCGGTGACCCTGTACGACCGGTCGCCGTTCAAGGCTGTGCTCACCTACGAAGAGATGAGAGACGAAAACAGCGAGCCCTTCAGCAAGAGCGGTGACAACGCGATCGCGGTAGAGGACGCCACGGCGCGCATGGGCGCCGACGTGATGAGGTGGCAGTACGCCGGCGCACCGCTGAACATGGTCTTCCGTTTCGGCTACGGGCCCGCCGAGGAAGTGACCCGGAAGATGCTGCGGCTGTGGAACGTCTACGCGTTTTTCGTGACCTACGCCAACTTGCCGGATTGCCCGCCGATTTCCGCTTCCGCCCCCGCATCGGGCCGCAGCGAACTCGACCGCTGGGTGCTCTCGCGGCTTCATCAGCTGATCCGCCATTGCAACGACCGGATGGACCATTTCGATTCGGCGGCGGTGGTCCGAGAAACGGAACGGTTCATCGACGTGCTCTCCACCTGGTACGTCCGCCGGAGCAGGCGGCGCTTCTGGAAGAGCGGCGATGACGAGGACAAGCAGTCGGCCATCCAGACGCTCTACGAAGTGCTGGTGACGATGAGCAGGCTGACCGCGCCCATACTCCCTTTCTCCGCCGAGGAACTCTACCGGAGCCTGGTCCCTCCCGTCGACGCATCGGCGCCGGAAAGCGTCCATCTCTGCCCATACCCGGAGGCGTCCGGCGAACTCATCGACCAGGATCTCATGGACGACATGGACGACCTGATGCAGGTGATCGAACTGGGCCGTTCCGCGCGCAACGATGCCCGGATGAAGGTCCGCCAGCCGGCGATCCGGTTGCTGGTAAAACCCGCGACCGCCCGGCAGGGCAAAACCATCGAGCGGCTGCGCGCGCAGGTGCTGGAAGAACTGAACGTGAAGACACTGAACCTGGTCGACAGCGACGATGCGTTTCGCGGATACGCAGTGAAGCCGGTCTTTTCGAAGTGGGGTCCCCGGTTCGGCAAGCGGATCAACGCCGTACGGCAGGCGCTGGAGGCATTGGACGGCGACGAGACGGGCGCCCTGGTCGCGGGCGGCGAGGTCCTCATGCTCGAGGTGGACGGTGAACGGGTCGAGCTGTCCCCCGAAGAGCTCGAGGTCGAACGGGTGGACATGGACGGACTGTCCGTCACTTCGGACTTCGGATGCACGGTCGCCATCGACACGACGGTAACCCGCGATCTCCTGCTCGAGGGGCTGATGCGGGACTTCGTCCGACACGTGCAGAATCTCCGCAAGGAAGCCGATTTCAACGTGGACGACCGGATCACGCTCTACTACGAAGCGGACGGCGACCTGGCCGAGGCTATCGATGCCCATGCCGACTACATCAGGACGGAAACGCTGTCGACGGTACTCCGTGACGAGCCCGTACCCGGTGACGCCCACTCGGGTGAACTCAGGCTCGGTGAGCACGTCGCCCGCATCGGGGTGTTGAAGTAAGCTTCGGTGGCCTGGTTCCACCCGGTCCATTCCGGCCCCATCCTCCGCTCCGGTGCCCGGCCCCATCCTCCGCTCCGGTGCCCGGCCCGCGAAAGGACGGACCGATGCGACGTACCAAAATCGTTTGCACCGTGGGTCCCGCCATCAGTTCGCCCGAGATGATCCGCCAGGTACTCGAGGCCGGCGTAGACGTCTTCCGTCTCAATTTCTCCCATGGCGCCCCGGACGATCACAGGCGCAGCGTCCAACGCATCCGGTCCGCCGCGGACGACCTCGGCAAGCCCGTCGCGATCCTCCAGGACCTGCCCGGCCCTAAGATCCGCATCGGCACGTTTCAGCATGGTCCCGTTCACCTCGGTGCGGGCGACGACTTCATCCTGACTGCGGAACCGGTGCCCGGCAACCGGGCCAGGGTGTCGGTGAATTACGCACGCCTTCCGGAGGAGGTACGGCCGGGACAGCGCCTGTTGCTGGCCGACGGCCTGGTCGAACTGCGTATCGAGGCGGTGGAACCGCCCGATATCCGGTGCAAAGTACTCCTCGGAGGTTCGCTCTCCGATCACAAGGGCATCACGGTACCGCGCGGTGCGACGGGAATCAACGCCTTCACGGAAAAGGACCGGGAACTGCTGCTGGAAGGGCTCGACATGGGCGTGGATATGGCCGCGCTGTCCTTCGTCCGCAACCGGGATGACGTGTTGCATGCTCGCAGGATGTTGGACGACCGGGGGTCGAGCCTGCCCTTGATGGCGAAGATAGAGAAACCGGAGGCTGTGGACGCGCTCGACGAGATCCTGCCGGCCGTGGATGCGCTCATGGTCGCGCGGGGAGACCTGGGCGTGGAAATCCCCTACGAGGATGTCCCGCTGGTGCAGAAGGACATCATCGCCAAGGCCCTGCAGGCCGCACGGCCGGTCGTCACGGCCACGCAGATGCTGCGGTCCATGGTCGAGAATCCACGGCCGACGCGGGCGGAGGCCGCCGACGTGGCCAATGCGGTCCTCGACGGATCGGACGCGGTGATGCTTTCGGAAGAAAGCGCCACCGGCGCCTACCCGGTGGAGTCCGTGCGCGCGCTGGCGTCCATCGCGGAACAGGCCGAAGCCAGGTTGTTCCAGCGAAAGACGCATGGAAACCCGGAGCGGCGGGGGATTCCCGAAGTTTCGGAGGCGATCAGCCATGCATCCTGCGTACTGGCCGTAGATGCGGGAGCGAAGGCCATCGTCTGTTGCACGCGGTCGGGTCACACCGCGCGGGTGGCCGCACGACACCGCACAAGCGTGCCGATCATCGCCGTCAGCCCGGAGGTGGCGACCGTCCGCCGACTCGCCCTGGTGTGGGGCGTCAAACCGGTGCTGTGCGCCGAGTTCGACACGACGGACGGGATGATCCGCACGTCGCTCGACGCGGCCCGGCAGGCCGGCGGCCTCAACCGGGGAGACCACATCGTCATCGTCGGCGGATCGCCGTCGGCGGGACCCGGACACACGGACTTCGTACGGGTCGCCGCCATACCCTAACCGCGCGTGCTACCCGTCGACCTGTAGATACAATGTATACACTACGTATTGGAAGCGAGGATCCATGACTCCCGGCGGACTGACGCCCGTCGACTGGACCATCATCATCGGATACGCCCTGGCGACGATATCGCTGGGTTATTACTACAGCCGCAGGCAGAGCACCGTCCGTGAGTATTTCACCGGCGGGGGCCGCATGCCTCCGACGCTCATTGGCTTCTCGCTGTTCGCCACGCTGCTCAGTACCATCTCCTACCTGTCCATTCCGGGCGAGGCCATCGGCAAGGGGCCCGTCTGGATGCTCAACTACCTGACGATTCCGATCATCTTTTTCGTGGTGGGGTACGGGCTGATCCCCGTTTATATGCGGACGCGGGTGACGAGCGCCTATGAACTGCTGGAGGACCGGCTCGGCGTGGGCATCCGCCTGCTGGGCGCGGTGATGTTCATCCTGCTCAGGCTGGTCTGGATGGCCCTGCTGATCTACCTGTCCGCCAAGGCTATGACCGTCATGCTGGGCGTGGGCGATGACTGGATCCCCGTCATTACGCTGGTTACCGGGCTCGTCGCGGTGATTTACACGTCGCTGGGCGGCCTGCGGGCCGTCGTGATCACCGACACGATGCAAACCCTGCTTATGCTCGGAGGCGCGATACTGGTCATCATCACGGTGACCATGCATTTCGATGGATTCGGCTGGATGCCGAGCGTCTGGCAACCCCACTGGGATGCCCAGCCGGTATTCAGCCTGGACCCGTCCGTGCGCCTGACCGTGATCGGTTCGATGTTGGCGTCCATGACATGGGCGATCGCGACGGCCGGCGGCGACCAGACCGTGGTGCAGCGGTTCATGGCGACCACCGACGCCCGGGCGGCCCGGCGGTCCTACCTGACCCAGCAACTGGTGGGGCTCTGTATCGGGGTCACGCTGTGGGTCGCGGGATTCGCGCTCCTCGGCTTCTTCCAGGACCAGCCCGGCCTTTTGCCCGCCGGCGCCGACCTCGACGGACAGGCGGACCATGTGTTCCCCCACTATATCGCCTACTACCTGCCACCGGGCGTATCCGGACTCGTGGTCGCCGCCATGTTCGCGGCCGCCATGTCGAGTCTGGACTCCGGGGTGAACGCGATCACGGCGGTGGTTTCGACGGATTTCATCGACCGGTTCAGGAGGTCGCCGGCCACCGAGAAGCACTTGACGCGCACGGCCAAAACCCTCGCTTTCGTCATCGGGGCCATTGTCGTCGGTGCGAGTTCGCTGATGGAACTGGTGCCCGGCAACATCACGGCGGTGACCAACAAGACCTCGAACCTGTTGACTACGCCCATATTCGCCCTGTTCTTCTTCGCGCTGTTCGTGCCCTTCGCCCGTCCGGCAGGCGTCGTCGCTGGCGCCGTATGCGGCGTCCTCACCGCCTCGCTGATCGCCTTCTCCGGTCCGCTCTTCGGCATGTTGCCCGACGGGAACGACCCGGTCAGCTTCATGTGGATCAGTCCGATGGCCCTGGCCGTGAACCTGGGGGTCGGCACGGCGGTCAGCTGGATCCTGGCGCGGAATGGGAAACCGAATCATGCAACAGGATAAAAAACTGACCCGGCTTCAGACGGCGCGCGGGATGCGCATGTGGAACGTGAACGGCATGCTCGAGTCCGTTCATTCGGCGATTACCACGGGCGTCTACACCACGGGCTACGCGCTGCATCTCGGCGCATCCAGCGCCATGATCGGTTTTATCTCCGCGTCCATTTCCATCGGCCAGTTGCTTCAAGCCTTCTCGCCGCTGCTGATTGAACGCCTGACCCGCCGCAAGACGCTGTGCCTGTTCGCCAATGGCATCAGCTCATCGCTCTGGCTGCCCATCGCCTTCATTCCCTTTCTCTTCTTCGAGGGATACCAGCTGCTGGCGCTCGTAGCCTGCATCGCCCTCTCGAAGGCCGCCATGTCCCTGGTCTCCCCGGCGCGTCAGTCCTGGCTGACCGACCTGGTTCCCGACGAGATTCGCGGCCGTTTCGTCGCCCGGCAGCGCAGCCTGACGGCGTCCGCCGGCCTTGTCACGTCGGTCTGCGCGGGATTCTTCCTGAGCACCTACGCCCCGGGAGATGCACAGGAAGGCTTCAGCACCCTGTTTATCACGGCCGTGGTCTTTTCCGGCTTCGGGGTCTGGGCCTGGTCCCGTATTCCCGAACCGCAGAAAACCAAAGGCGAGGACGTCCCTTCGAACCAGTTGCTGCGCCTGCCCTTCCGGCACAGGCCCTTTCGCAGGCTGATGTTCCTGGTATCGGGACGGCTCCTCATCGCCCAGATCGCCGCGCCCTTCTTTACCGTCTACATGCTGCGGACGCTCGAGGTCTCCTTCGCCCAGATCGCGATCTACTCGGCCATTCAGACCATCGCCACGATCATCATGAATCCCTTCTGGGGATACCTGGCGGACAAGTACGGATACACGCCGGTCATGTCGCTTACCGCCGTGGGCCTGGCCCTGTTTCCGCTGGGTTGGGGATTCGTGACCCTGGAAAACTACTGGATCATGGTGCCGCTGGTGCAGGTCTGGGGCGGCAGCATGAGCGCGGGGTGGGCCACCGCCCGATTCAATCTCATCGTCAAGACGGCCCCTGCGGTCAACCGCTCCGCGTTCCTGGGATGCTATTCCGCGGTATCGAGAGGGTGCGCGGCATGCGGCGCCGTGTTGGGCGGCATCGCCGCCGACCTGTGCACCTCCATCCCCGCCGTATCATTCTTTGGCTACACCTTCGCGGGCCTGCAATACCTCTTCCTTTCCAACGGAGTGCTGCGCATCGCCTACATGGGCCTGCTGGCCCGGCTGGCTTCCGATTCGCAGGTCTCATCCCGGGACATGATCAACCGCGTGCGCAAGGGGAACCCCATCGCTACCCTTTGGCACCTTGTGCGCATGGGGAAATCGAGCAATCCCTCGGTCCGGGCCCGGGCCGCCCGTGAGCTTGGAGAAACCGGCAGCCACCTGGCCGTGGACGAATTGATCGCGTTGCTGGAAGACAGCGACCGCAACGTGCGGCGGGAGGCCGTGCAGTCCCTGAGCAGGATCGGCGCGGCGGAGGCCGTGAATCCGCTCCTCGAATGCGTGGGCAGCCCCTCGTCGGATATCGCCGAAGAGGCGGTGGAAGCCCTGGGCGCGGTGCCGTCGTCGCTCAGTCTCAACATCCTGGTAACGCTGCTGCACGATGAGCGGCCTGGCATCCGTAGAAGCGCCGTACTCGCCCTGGACCGGATCGGGGACCGGCGCGCGGAAACCGCGTTGGAAGCCCTGCTCGAACATGAGCGGGACCCCGCGATCGTCCAGTCCGCCCTGGAGACGCTGGCCAGGATGGGGAATACCGGCATTCTGGGGCGACTTCAGGACCTCATACGGACCAGCGAGACCAGCCTCCAGCGGGGCGTGCTGGTCATGTCTGCGGGGCATCTCCTCGGCGCACCCGATCTGCTGTACCGTTTGCTTCAGTCCGATGGAATGGACCAGGACCGGGCGACGGTGCGGATATTCCGGTCCGTCCGCAGGCAACTGGGCGGCTGGTCGCGTATCGAAAAAGAGGCAAGGAACCGGTTCACTTCCGTTGTCGACCGCGCCATGAGCGCCTTCGAGCGTCAACAGCACGGTGAAATGCTGAGCCAACTCGCGGAAACCGCCCGGCAAATCGTCGAGGAAATGGGCACGGATCGGTCGTCCGGCACGGATCGGTCGTCCGGCACGGATCGCACGGACCGGGCAGCCGAAGATGCGGCGTCCGCGGGAGGATCGGCGGCCGGCTCGGACGGAATTGAACTGGCGTACAGGATCCTGGCGGACCTGGAATCGGAGGGCCGTAACAGGACCCTGCACGCCGAAGAGAGGCTGCTTGCGGTGGTGGCCCTTCAACGCGTAACAGATCTGGCCACCGACTGAGAGATCAGCCCTTTTTCGTCTTCCAGGCCTCGTACTCGGCCAGGGTCTTCTCATCGGGCGGGTAAACGCCGATGATGCTGGCTCCCTGCTGGATCTTCTGCAGGATGAAGACTTCGCGGTCCTCCTGCGCCACGGCCTTGGCCGCCACTTCTTCGGCAAGATGGCGCGGGATCACCACGACGCCCTCCGCATCGCCCACGATGATGTCTCCGGGGAACACGGCTACGCCGCCGCAGGCGATGGGGCGCTGTATGTCGCTCGGGTAGTGCACGCTCTTGCTGTTATGGGCGTTCATGGCCTTCGCATACGCGGCGAGTCCGGCTTCGACGATGGCCGGCGTATCCCGGAACGCGCCGTCGCTCACGACCCCCGCGGCGCCGCGCTGCAGAATCCTCGTGGCGAGAATGTCGCCCATGACGCCCGCCCGGATGTCGCCCCGCGCGTCGATCACGAGCACCTCGCCCTGCCCGATGCTTTCGATGCCGATACGCTGCATGTCCGTCAGGTTGTCCACGGGCACGTGCGTGATGTCTTCCCGGCCGGGTATGTACCGGAGGGTAAACGCTGGACCCGCGAGGCGCATGCCCGGGGCCAGCGGCGCGACGTCCTGCATGAACGTGTTGTACAGGCCGTATTCGGTGAGTACGGAGGTCAGCGTGGCCGTACTCGGTACGAGCAGGGATTCGAGCGTTTCCCGCGATGGTGCTTCCTGTTCAGACATGGTATCGGTTTCCCTTTCGCTTGTTGGAAATGCCGGCTGGACCCGCGAAGGCCGCCACGGCCTCCACATATCCTTCCGGCGAACCTGTGTCGAAGTGATCGCCGTTAATTTCCAGGGCGAAGCAGGCCCGTTGAGATGCCAGCATGGCCTGGGCCCCGGTCAACTGCAGTTCGCCGCCTTCCGCGGCACCGTCTCTTTTTATTCGCGCCAGGCAGTCGAAGATCCCGGCGGTCAAGGCGTGCAGGCCGAACCAGCAGAGGAAGGTGTCCACCGGCATGCCCTCCACGCGCAGCCGTCGTCGCGCCAGGTCCGGTTCGGGCTTTTCCACCACTGTGTCGAGTTCGTAGAGTCCGTTCCACCGGGGCACGGGACGGCCCGAAACCGTTCCGAAGTGGCTGATGTCCACGACGGACTTGCGGATCACGCCCGAAACCGGCGCCTGCAGTTCCGCGAAGGCGTCCAGCAGCTGACGCGCGCAGCACCGGTCCGCCCCGCTGAGGTACAGGTGATCGCCGAGCATGACCAGGAAAGGATCGCCGCCGGTCCAGGTTTTCGCGCGGAGGACCGCGTCGCCGAACCCCCGGGGACGATCCTGCGTGATGAAGGTCACCGTCTCCGATAGTTCGCCGGGGAATTCGGCCGCGGCGAGCAAGTCCGCGCGATTTCCGATCGCGGATTTCAACGGACCGGGCAACGGCGAAAAATAGGCGCGGATCATCGCCTCGTCCTCCGGCGCGATCACCAGACCGATTTCCTCGATGCCCGCGTTGACCGCTTCCTCCATGATCAGTTGAAGCACGGGGCTTACCCGTCCCCGGCCGTCCACGATGGGGAACAGCGCCTTGCGCACCGCGCGGGTCACCGGCAGCATGCGGACGCCGTGTCCCGCCAGGGGTATGACCGCCTTTCGTATGCGTTTCAATTCGGTCCAGCTCCTTCAATCCTGGTGTAAATGCTCAGGTTATACGATAGACGCGGTGCCCGAACTCGAGGGCGCCGGGCGAAGTTCCCGTAAAGAGGTCGGCCTCGATCCCGGTCGCTTGGCCGTAACGTTCAAGCAGGCCATCCAGGTGGTCGAACATGCGGTCGTTCCCCGCGACGGCGACCGTCCCGCCTGCTCCGCCGCCCGTGATCCTGGCGCCGTAGAATCCTGCTTCCACCCCCAGTTTCCTTGTTTCCCGGACGATCCAGGCCGTTTCGGCGGACCCGAGCCCGCACCGGTGCGTGTAACTCCAGTCCGAGGCGTACATCAGCCCGCCCGCGCGTTTTAAATACTCCGGTTTGTCAGAGGACCCCGCCAGCCGGATGCACTCGGTGAAGTCCGTCACCCTGCGGTGTTCGTACACCGGGTGTTCCACGCGGCTGCGCACCTTGTACACCACCTCCGGGTCGACGGTCGTCACGGGATCGGGCGTGGTGCCGTAGCGCCGCGTGAACGCCCGGCCCGAGATACTCGACGGCAACAGGGACCGGCAGGATTCCACATATTCGGTCGTGGTAAGGTTGCATAGGTATCCCAGGCGGAGATTCGCGGCGGCTCCGTTGCCGGACCGCAGCCGATCCCGCAGGATCGCCAGGCCCATGAAGGCGCCGATTCTGCTGTTCGTGTATCTTGTCCCCTTGATTTCACGGCGGATGCCGGAGCTGATGCCGATAAACCGTAATCCTTCCGGGATCGGAATCTGTTCCTGCACGGTATGAGGCTGGCAGAGCAGGGAAAGCAGGCGGCCCCGGGTACCCATTGTGCAGGTGACCTGGTCCATGATGCCACAGGCCGCGCCGACCACGTGGTTCTCGACCTTCTGGGAAAGGACGGCCAGCGTCATCCCGTCAAGGTTGATCCCGTAGAGCAGGTTCAGGCCATGCATGGCCGCGATTTCCAGCGCGGCAGAGGAGGACGCGCCTACCCGGAAAGGTATGTTGCTCCCCAGTACGATCGTGGCGCCGTGGGGGAAACGGTCCATGTGCCCTTCGCCCTGCAGTACGCTGAAAGCCCCGGCGACGTAGGCCGCCCAGGCGGTTTTCGGCGCCGCGGACAAACTCCGTCTTACGGTATCATAGTCTACCGTGCCCGGTTCCGGCGCCAGATCGTCGAGCGCCAGCGTAACGTCCGGCGAAAGGCCCAGTTTGTCCGCGCCGGCGCTGTGCACGACCACCTTCCGGTCGTCCCGGGCCTGCAGACCCATCAGCACGGCACGGTCGAGGGGCATTTCGCAGACCAGCGAACCGCTGTAGTCCGCGACGCCGCCCATGCAGTCCAGCCGCGCGGGTGCACGAACGACGTAGATCGGTTTCCCTGCCGCGAAACGCGTCCCCAGCGGGCCGAACGGACTCTCCGGCGTGCAGGCCAGGGCGTGCTCGAAGGCCTCCGCGTCGGCGGGCAGGTTCCCACGATCCGTCAGGCAATCCAGCATCAGCAGTGATCCTGTGTTTCATGCTTCCGGCAATCGGTTTGGAATCGATCCGCCATAATATATCCGACTGCTCCGGATATTCAACGAAACTTTGCCCCGGCCGCGCTTCGACGGTCGTCGCCCGGGCCATGATTATATTGACATGACCGATTTTGGCCATGTATTATGGTATCGCGCTGCTCACCGAAATTTCCAGATGGATGAAGCGGGCTGCATACCGGGTGGACTGTCCTTCTCTCTTGGCCGTTTGGGAACGGTGAATGAACCTCGCTGGCGAACTGAATCCCGCTCAAGTCAAGGCCGCGTCCTACGTCGATGGACCGTTGCTCGTACTCGCCGGCGCCGGAAGCGGCAAGACCCGGGTGTTGACCTACCGGATCGCCTACCTCGTTGAACATCTCGGCATCGATCCCTATCACATCCTGGCCGTCACCTTTACCAACAAGGCGGCCGCGGAGATGAAAGACCGGATCGACCGGATGCTCGGCCAGGGCGACGTCCCGCAGTGGGTGGGCACCTTCCATTCCCTCTCGGCCCGGATACTGCGCCGCGAGGCGGAGACCCTGGGCTTCCGCCGCGATTTCGTGATCTACGACGGCGAAGATCAACTGGCCCTCATCCGCCGGATGATGAAGGACCTGGAGATCTCCGACAAGCGCTATTCCCCCGAGGCGGTTCGCAGCTATATCAGCGGGGCCAAGGACCAGCTCCTGTCGCCCGTCGAGTACAAGGCGCAACACACGGATTTCTTCGAACAGCAGGTGGTGTCTCGGGTCTATGAAGCCTATCAGCACGCCCTGGAAGACTGCAACGCCCTGGATTTCGATGATCTCATCATGCGGCTGGCGCTGGGATACGCGACGCATCCTGACCTGTTGAGCCGTTACCAGGAACGGTTCCAGTACATCCTGGTGGACGAATACCAGGACACCAACCGTGCCCAGTACGAATGGATCAACCGCCTGGCGCGGAAATACCGGAACCTGTGCGTGGTGGGGGACGACGACCAGTCCATCTACGCCTGGCGCGGTGCCGATATCCGCAACATCCTCGAGTTCGAGAAGGACTATCCCGAGGCGCGGGTCGTCCGGCTCGAACAGAACTACCGTTCCACCCGGCTGATCCTGAAGGCGGGGAACGAAGTCATCCGGAACAACAAGGGCCGCAAGGGGAAAGAGCTTTGGACGGACAACCCCGCCGGGGAGACGATCGGCCTGGTCGAGACGATGGACGACCGGGATGAAGCCCGGTGGATATCCCGGAAGATCCAGGAGATGCGCGACGGCTCCGACCGGATGCTGAGGGATTTCACCCTCCTCTACCGAACCAACGCGCAGTCGCGTACGCTGGAGGACGAGTTGCGCCGCGCCGGCCTGCCATACGTGATCGTCGGCGGCGTCCGGTTCTTCGAACGGAAGGAAGTCAAGGACGTCCTGGCCTATCTGAAAATCCTGGTCAACGGCCGGGATGCCATCAGCTTCCGCCGCATGGTCAACACCCCTGCCCGGGGCATCGGCGCCGTCAGCGTGTCCCGCGTCGAACAACTGGCGGTCGAGCGTGGCATGGACTACCTGGAAGCGCTGTACCATGCCGGCGAGGCGGGCGTCTCGGGTAAAGCGCACCGTGCCGCCGTGCAACTCGGAGAGTTTCTGCTGCGTCTGAGGTCGCGCCTGGCGGAGATATCGGGCGCGGAGGCGGCCAGGCGTGTGCTCGATAAGACCGGCTACCTAAGGGAACTGGAGCTGGAGGCCGCCAAAAACGTGGAGGCCGAGACCCGGGTGCAGAACGTGAACGAGCTGATGGCCGCCCTGGAAGAGGCGACCGAGCGGCCGGAGGAGGGAAAACCTATCGCCGGGCTGGGCGATTTCCTGGAGGAAGTGGCCCTGGTAACCGATATCGACCGGTGGGACGAATCCGTGGACTGCGTCACGCTCATGACCCTGCACAACGCCAAGGGCCTGGAGTTCCCCGTCGTCTTCATCACGGGCATGGAAGACGGACTCTTCCCCATTTCACGGGCCATGGAAAGCCCCACCGACCTGGAGGAGGAGCGGCGGCTCTGTTACGTGGGCATCACGCGCGCCCGGGAACGGCTGTTCCTCACCCACGCCAATCTGCGGCGCAGGTTCGGGGGCACGCAGACCTCCCTGCGGTCCCGATTCATCGACGAGATACCCGACGACCTGGTTTCCCGGGAGCGTACCAGCCGGTTCTATTCGCGGTCGTCGTGGCCGCAGGAAGATAAGGCCTCCGCTGCCCCGTTGGAAGACGACATCACGTCCCCACAGGTTGTACAGACGCCCATGGGCCGGGTGCGGATCTCCCGGGGACAGGATGTCAAGCACCCCGTCTGGGGCAAGGGACGTATCATCCAGGTCGCGGGAAGCGGGGACGACCTGCGGGCGACGATACGCTTCTCGGATACGACCAAGAAGGTGATCGTGAAATACGCCGCCCTGGAAATGATATAGTGCTATATTGGAAGTGTGGAACACGCGCCGGTTGGACCGGCGCTTGCGAAGGGGCAAACCATGACGGTAACCATCAAGGACGTGGACCATGTCGCGGCGCTGGCCCACCTGCAGTTCTCTGAAGAAGAACGGGAACAGTTGGTGGATCAGCTGAACGCCATCCTCGCGTACATGAAAAAGCTCAATACGCTCGACACGACGGCCGTAGGTCCGACTTCCCACGTGTTGCGCCTGAAGAACGTATTCCGCAGCGACGAAGCCGCCGCGTCGCTGACCCAGGAAGAAGCGCTGCTGAACGCTCCTGCGTCCGATCGCGGCCATTTCACCGTACCCAAGGTAATCTGAAGGCGATATGGGATCCGATATCCCGAGAATCACGGGTCTCATACCGGCCCGTTACGCTTCGACGCGTTTCCCCGGCAAGGCGCTGGCGCCCTTGCGGGGCAAGCCGATGATTCAGCACACCTACGAGCGTTCCCGCCGGGCGCGGTGCCTCACCGATCTGTACGTCGTGACCGACGACCGGCGCATAGCGGACGCGGTCCGAGGGTTCGGCGGCGAGCCGATCATGACCGCGCCGGACCATCCGAGCGGCACGGACCGGCTGGCCGCGGCCGTCCGGGAGATGGATACGGACGTGGTCGTCAACATCCAGGGAGACGAGCCGCTGATTACGCCCGAAGCCATCGAAACGGTGGTGCAGCCCCTGGTCGACGATCCGGACCTGCCCATGACGACCCTCGCGCACCGGATCACCAGGACGGAGGACCTGCTTAATCCCCACATGGGCAAGGTGGTCTTCGACGGGCAGGGCCTGGCGTTGTACTTTTCCCGCTCGCCGCTGCCCTGGCCGGGGGAGCGGCCGGACGGGGCATACCTGCGCGAACACCGTTTCTACAACACCGTGGGTCTCTACGGGTACCGCCGGGCGTTCCTGCTCACCTTCGCCGGGCTTGAACCGACGCCCCTGGAGCGGATCGAACGGCTGGAACAGCTGCGGGCCCTGGAAAATGGATACCGCATCACCGTGCGGCAGACCGGCTACGCCCCCCTTGGCGTTGACGTGCCCGAAGACCTGGTAAAGGCGGAACGCAGGCTGGCCGCGGAGGAAGATGCGTCGTGAATGAAGTCGCCGTGAAAGAAGTGGCCGTGGGAGACGTGTCCATCGGCGGCGGACGGCCGCTGGCGCTGATCGCCGGACCTTGCGTGATCGAGAGCGAGGCCGTGGTCATGGAGACCGCGGAACGCCTGGTTGTGGCCACCGAGCGCCTGGGTATCCCACTCGTTTTCAAATCATCCTACGCGAAAGCCAACCGCTCTTCGGCATCCTATTACGCGGGACCCGGGCTGCGCGAGGGATTGCGCGTGCTCCGGAAAGTTCGAGACCTCGGCGTGCCCGTACTTTCGGACGTTCACGCGTTGCCGGAGGTAGACGAGGCCGCGGAGGTCCTGGACGTACTGCAGCTTCCTGCGCACCTGTCCATGCAGACGGAACTCACCCTCGCCCTGGCCCGCACCGGAAAGCCCGTAAACGTGAAGAAGGGACAGTTCCTGGCGCCGGAAGACGTTGCGTCGGTCGTCTCCAAGATCGAAAGCACGGGCAACCGGAACATCCTACTTACCGAACGCGGCGTCTCATTCGGTTATCACGACCTGGTCGCCGACATGCGGTCGCTGGCCATCATGCGCCGCACGGGATACCCCGTGATATTCGACGCCACCCACGTGGTGAGGCTGTACGGCCGTCCGAGCAGCGACGCTAGCGGCGGCACGCCCGAATTCATCGAGCCCCTCGCCCGCGCCGCGGTGGCCGCGGGATGCGAAGCGGTGTTCATCGAAACCCATCCCCGGGTTTCCGAGGCACTGTGCGACGCCGCGAGCATGTTGCCGCTCGACCGACTGGAACCTCTCCTGGAAAGCCTCAAGGCGATCGACGAAGTCGTGCGGTCCGTGCGGTCCGTGCGGCCCCGCGCGGCGGATTGACCTCCAAGCGAGTGCACTCGTGGCCTCTCTGATCAAGCGCATGCGAAATGCCGTGATCTACCGGACGGTGTGCGCGCTCATCGGCCTGATGAACGCGTTGCCGAGGCAGCGGGCGTTGTCCGTCGGCGGGTGGATCGGCGGACTGGCGTACCTGGCCGCCCGCGGTCCCAGGCGCCTCGCCCTTTCCAATCTGACGCTGGCCTACGGCGAAGCGCAGTCTCGCAGGCAAATCAGGCGTCTGGGACGGACCGTATTCCGGGAGCTGGGACGGAACGTCGTGGATGTCGCCCGGCTGCCCCGGGTCGCGGCGGAGAACGTGGACGGCCTGGTCAGGGCCGATGGCCTGTCCCACCTGGAATCGGCCTATGGCGAGGGGAGGGGCGTGGTGGCGGTGAGCGCACACCTGGGCAACTTCGAATTGATGGGCGCGTACCTGGCGCTCAAGGGATTCGCGGTTACGGTGGTGGCGGCCCCGCTTTACGACGCCAGGCTGGATGCGCTCCTGCGGGAGAACCGGGTGCGGAGCGGAATGGAAGTGGTTCCCCGCGACCGGGCCACGACCGCCATACTTCGCGCGCTGAGAAAGGGGCATGTCGTCGGGCTCCTGGTGGACCAGGATACCCGGGGCGCCGGCATCGCCGTGCCCTTCTTCGGCCACCCGGCCCGGACCCCGACCGGGCCTGCGGTGCTGGCGGACCGGACCGGAGCGCCCATCGTGCCCATGGCCATTCACCGTCTGCCGGACGACACGCATCTCGTGACCGTCCGGCCGCCGATCCGGACCGCCGGACGTTCGCCGGAAGACGTGGAGAAAACGACGAGGGCCTATACCAGGGAACTGGAACGGTTCGTCAGGAAAGCGCCGGCGCAGTGGGTATGGATGCACGACCGCTGGAAAGCGTCCAGGAAGGTCTGACGCAGCGGCAACGGTCCAACTTGATCTTGCCCGGACGGACGAAATCAGGTATTATCAGTCATGACGACTACCCGCAATCCCCATGCTTCATCCAGCCTGAATCACCGTGCATCCGAAAGGTACGCCCGTTGCCGTCCGTGGCGCCTGGCCATGGCCGGCATTCTGTGCGCGGCTGTCCTGTTCCCGGCGGCATGCCAACCCGTCGATCAGCCGGTTCCTGAAGAAGGCGCGCAGGATGTGCTGCCGGACCAGGAAGCGTGGAACACGACCATATACTTGAGCCAGGATGGCCGGCAGGAAGCCACGATCCGAGCCGGGCACCGAGTGTTTTTCTCGGAAACCAACCTCACGGTTATTGATGAGGGCATCGTCGTCGAGTTCTTTGATGAGGATGGCGGCCTGGCCTCGACGCTCGAAGCAGAGTGGGGAGAAATCGACGGTCAGACCCACAACCTGCGTGTCCGGGGCAGCGTAACGGTCCACAGCACGGAACGGGGCACCCTGGAAACCGATTCCCTGACCTGGTTGAACGCGGCGAATCTCATCGTTACGGATGCCGCCGTCCGATTGACAGGGGACACGGATGTCATTGCGGGCGATGGGTTTGAAGCCGATCCGGGCATGCGCGGATACATCATCCGGCGCAATATCAAAGGCCGTTTTCTACCGGCCGCGCAACCGAAATGATCCCTTCGCCGCGCAGGGCTTCGACCGCCGTCACAGGGGGCACGCATTCTTGACGTCCAACGGTAATTTCGGTATATTGCGTCGTGGAACAGGATCCGTCAGGTGGTTGGTTTCGGTGTGCTGTTTCACCGTGCTTTTCGCTGCTCAGGCAAAGGGCCAGGAGCGCCGCGAACCGGTGCAAATCGAGGAAGCGGGCAGCTTCCGGGCTACCGGTGGCGACGAGGTTTTCGACCTGGCCGAGTCTGTGCGGCTCAAGCACGGAAATACCATCCTGACGAGTGACCGGGTGAACTATGATCGCTTGAACGGCATAGTACGCCTTTACGGTAACGTACGCATGATCCGCGGGACCACCACGCTCACTGCCGACGCCGCGGTTTACTATGAACAGGACCAACGGGCGATCGGAGGGGGGCGGGTAAGGCTTGACGACACGCTGGACGGCGTGGTGCTGACGGGCAATCGCATGGTATTCACCCAGGATCCCCACCGCGCCGTGGCGTCCGGCAAGCCGAACATGACCTGGGGGCAGAACGAAAGCAGGATCAATATCGAGGGCTTACGTCTTGAGTACTACTTCACCGAATCCAGTTCCCTGCTGAAAGCGCTGGCAATTGAATCCGTCATCGTGGTGGACGAAGGCGAAGGCGTGACCATTTATTGTGATCACGCGGAGTATTTCAAGGCAACGGACAGCGCTCGATTCAGCGGGGAGCCCCGACTGGTCAAACGATTGGAAGGCAATGAGGACGTGATCGTGGCGACCGGGAAAGAAATGGCCTACGCCTTCGAAGACCGGACCGCCGACGTGTTCGATTCGGTCAGCGTCGTGAAGGGAACGCTGGAGGGGATCTGCGATACGTTGCGCTTCGGAAGCGAAGGCCAGCAGATCGATCTCCGCGGCAATCCGGTGATACGTAGCGTCCACAGCGAAATTTCCGGAGACGAGATCATCCTCGAAATGGAAGAAGGCGAGGTCGCTCGCGCGCTGGTTACAGGAAACGCCCGGGGTTCCTATACCGCGGAAGAACCGGAAGGGGCGAACCCGGCGGACGATGTGGCGGACCAGACGGCCGGCCAGGCAGACGATTTGACGGACCAGGCGGACCAGGCGGACCAGGCTGGCCGCAGCACCATTGAAGGCCGCAGCATGATCGTGGACTTCGAAGGCGAATCGGTGAGGATGATTACCGCGCAAGGGAACGCGGTGAGTACCTACAATCCGTCTGCGCTCGAAAGCGGCCCGACCGGCCACAACGTGGTCCGGGCGAAGGAAATCGTGATCGAACTGGATGAAGGCGAACCGGTCAAGGTGAACGCGGTCGGCGGCGTGGACGGGTCCTATCTCAATCCGGAAGACGAAGACGGAAACCGTTGAATCGGAGGATCCGTGCAGTGCTTGCGAGCTGAGAACCTGGTGAAGTCCTACCAGCGTCACCGCGTCGTCGACGATGTGAGCCTGCGCGTAGACCAGGGCGAGGTGGTCGGACTGCTCGGGCCCAACGGGGCGGGGAAGACCACCTCGTTCTATATGATCGTCGGTATGATCAAACCTGGCGCAGGACGGGTGCTCATCGATGACTGCGAAACCGAAGTAAGCCGGAACATCACGCGATGGCCGATGTACCGTAGGGCCCGCGTGGGGATCGGCTATCTCGCCCAGGAGCCGTCGATCTTCCGCCGGATGACGGTGGAACAGAACCTGATGTCCATTCTCCAGACCTTGCCCATGTCCCGCAAAGACAGGCGCCGGAGGATGGAAGAACTGCTGGAGGATTTCGGTATCGCGCATCTGGCCAAGCAGAAAGCCTATACCCTTTCCGGCGGCGAGCGACGAAGAACAGAGATCAGCCGCGCCCTGGTGACCGAACCGAAGTTCATTCTGCTCGATGAGCCTTTCGCCGGTATCGATCCCATTGCCGTGGAAGACATACAGAGACTCATCGGGCGTCTCAAGGAACGAAAACTGGGCATCCTGGTCACGGATCACATGGTACGGGAAACGTTACAGATCACGGACCGGTCCTATATCATGGCCGACGGCCGAATTTACATATCGGGAACAGCCAAGGACCTGGCCGAGGACCCCGAAGCGCGCCGAATCTACCTCGGCGAGCGGTTCCGCCTGGAGTAACCGGAAGGCACGCCCATGGAATTTCAACTTCAGCCTCAGACCAGACAGCAGTTTTCTCCGCAGTTGATGTACTCGCTCAAGCTGTTGCAGTTCACCACGCTGGAACTCGAGCAGGAGATCAAGGAGAAGATCGAGGAGAATCCGCTGCTGGAACTCGATGAAGCGTCGGGCGAGGCGGAGGAGGACCCCACGGTTGAACCCCTGGCGGAGAACTCCGCGGAGGAAACCCAGGCGGAGGAACCCCCGGCGGAGAAATCGGACGCGGCGCGCGAGGAGCAGGACGCGGCGCGCGAGGAGCAGGATGCGGTGCGTGAGGACGATCTCGGGGATTTGGCGGCCGGTCCGGACCGAATCGATTGGGATGCGTACATACAGGACGGCATGCATCACCAGATGGATACCCGCGAAGAGACGGAGAAAAGGGAAGACCAGCACATCCTGGAACGCGAAGGTAAATCGGATACGACGCTCACCGAGTACCTGATCGAGCAGTTGCGGCTTCTTGACCTGTCCGCCCGGGACCTCGAAATCGGCGAATACCTGATTGGGAACCTGAACGACAGCGGTCTCCTCGACGTGCCGCTGCTGGACCTGGCGCTGGAATCGAGCGTGCCGTTCGACGAGGCGGAACGGGTGCTGAAGGTCGTACAGACCCTCGAGCCGACCGGCGTCGGCGCGCGTGACCTGCGAGAGTGTCTCTTGCTTCAACTGGATGCGTTGCACTTGAGAGATACGCTCGCATACCGGTTGATATCGGAACACTGGCGCGACGTAAAGTTGCGGCGCATCGCATCGATTCGAAAGAAGATCAGGGCGTCGGAGCAGGAAGTCGGCGACGCCCTGAACGTGATCGCCGGACTCAATCCCCATCCGGGGCTGGCCGTCAGCGATTCATCCGTTATCGCCATCCATCCCGACCTGATCGTCGAGAAAGTGGACGGCGAATACCTCGTCTATCTCAACGACCGCAACCTGCCCAGGGTGCGTGTCAGCCATGCCTACCAGGCCATACTGAACCGGAACGCGCAGTCCTCGGAAGAAGACCGGCGTTACGTGAGGCGCAAGCTGACCGAAGCGAATCACTTCGTCAACTCCATCGAACAGCGGAGGTCAACCCTGTTGAAGGTGACGAACTGCATCGTCAAGGCCCAGCGCGAGTTCCTGGATACGGGCCTGTCCGGTCTCAAGCCGATGATACTGCAGGAAGTGGCCGACGAGGTGGGCGTGCACGTAACGACCGTCAGCCGGGCCACGCAAGGCAAGTACGTACAGACGCCCCGGGGCATTTTCGCATTGAGGTTCTTTTTCGACGGTCGGTTGAAGAAAAAGACGGACGAGGAGACCGGGGAAGCCGCGGCGGGCCAATTGGCGACCAAGACGGTCAAAGACCGCATCGCGCGGATCATCGAAGAAGAAGATGCGCGCGCGCCGCTGAGCGACCAGGCGATAGAAGAGATTCTCCGCACGAAGGAAGGCGTGCAGATCAAGCGGCGGACGGTGGCGAAGTACCGCGAGAACCTGGGAATACCCATTGCGCGGATGCGCAGAAGGATCTGATCCGATCGGCCATACAGCAAAAGGAGGCGAACGTGCAGAAATCCATGACGGCCCGACACTGCGATCTGGCAGACGCTTACAAGGAGCATGCGGACAGAGAGATCGACCGGTTGAACAGATACAGCGACCATATCCTGAGCGCGGACCTTATCGTTTCGCAGGAAAAATACCGGTACATGGTTGAGCTGAACGTGCACGTCGGAGGGCACGTCCTGACCAGCAAAGAGGAGAACGCCGAAGCCTACACGGCCCTTGATCAGGCGGTCAACAAGATGGAAAGCCAATTGAAAAAGCACAATGGCAAGCTGCACGATCACAGAACCCGGCGTCACTAGGAAGCGGAAGGGCATGCGCCGGCGGGAGACGAACCGGATGCGCCACGCGGCAATGTGCCGGACCCATGCCCTTCGAAGCGAACGATGGCTACGATATCACCCCTGAAAACGCGCGTCCTGCTGATCAAGAACCTGGTAGAGCAGGTCGACCTGAAACTGTCCCCGCTGACGGGTGAAACGGGACTGTCCAGGAAGATAACGAACGCGGAGACGAACCGGCCCGGACTCGCACTGGCGGGTTTTGTCGAGCGGTTTTCCAGCAACCGGATTCAGATCCTTGGAGAAACCGAATCAACTTACCTGAAGAGCCTGCCCGCGGACCAGCGGCGTGCGTCGCTGGAACGGCTGTTCGACCTGGGATTTCCCTGCATGGTGATCACGAAGGGCATGGATCCGCCGCGGGAACTGACCGAAACCGCCGAGCGGTTCGACATCGCCGTCCTGGGTACATCACTTACGACGGATGCCTTCGCGCAGTCCCTGGTCGAGTATTTGGAACCCTACTTCGCACCGATGACGACCGTGCACGGCGCCCTGGTCGACGTGTACGGCGTGGGGCTCCTGTTCACGGGACGCAGCGGAATCGGCAAAAGCGAAACGGCCCTGGACCTGGTGGAACGGGGCCACCGGCTGGTGGCGGACGACGTGGTTACGGCCTACCGGATGCGGCGCGGCGTCATCATGGGGACGAGCAACACGATCACGCAGCATTTCATGGAAATCCGCGGCGTGGGCATTATCGACGTCACCAGCATGTTCGGCATACGCAGCATCCGCGTGCGCAAGCGTATAGAAGTCGTCGTAAACCTGGAGGACTGGAACAGCGACGGGGAATACGAACGGACGGCGCTCGATGAGAAGACCACGACGTTGCTCGACGCGGAACTGCCCTATGTCCGGATTCCCATCAACCCGGGCAAGAACCTGACGGTCATTTCCGAGGTCGTCGCACTCAGGTATCTCCTCAAGGTCGTCGGGATCAACCCGGCGTCGGTATTGAATCAGCGGGTGCTGGAAGTCATGAAGGAAGGCGAAAAAGTCAGGTATCGCAGGGAAGACTACGAGTAGAAGCATGTCACGCAGGTCTGAATGGATCGGGCAGCGACTTGGTAAGGAAAACCGTTTCCGTAAAGAACAGGAAGGGGTTGCACATGCGACCCGCCGAGCAACTGGTTCGCACGGCGTCCAGATTCAAGTCGGAAGTCACGCTGGTCAAGGACGACATGCCGGTCAATGGCAAGAGCATCCTGGGGGTCATGATGCTGGCCGCGGAGCACGGCAGTTCCATTACGGTGGAAACCGATGGGCCGGATGAAACGGATGCCCTGAAGGCCATAACCGACATGTTCGACCAGGATCAGGAGCCCTAGCATGAGCGAAGAGCGCCGCGTACTGAAAGGCATACCGGCATCGCCGGGCATCGCCATAGGACGCGCCTTTGTCTACAATCGCCGCTTCGCCGCCGTACACCAGCGTCCGGTCCCCGCCGACGGCGTGGAGGCGGAGGTCCGTCGATTCCAGACCGCCGTCGACGAGGCATTGGACGACCTGACCCGGCTGCAGCACCGCATCGCGGTGGATATCGACCAGGACATCCTGAAGATCTTCCGCGCGCACCAGGCCGTACTCGAAGACCCGGAAGTGGTGGATGTTACCATCGTGCGCATCCGACGTGAGCTGACCAACGCGGAGTATATCTTCGACGATGTGATGAGAGGCTGGATCGCCAATTACTCCTCGATCGAGAATCCGTTCTTCCGTGAACGGACCGCCGATTTCGAGGACGTGCATTACCGGGTGCTGGCGAAGCTCACCGGCAGTGCGCAAGCCGGGATCGAGGCTGTAGACGGGGATATCGTGCTCGTGGCGCACAGCCTGTCCCCTTCGGATACCGCGGAACTGGACCGGTCTGCGGTCTGCGGCTTCATCACCGATGCCGGAGGCCAGACGTCGCATACGGCGATCGTCGCCCGTGGCCTGGCCGTTCCGGCGGTAGTGGGGACCAACATCGCCACCCAGGCCATATCGGACGGCATGATGATCATCATCGACGGCAACAGCGGGATGGTCCATCTCGATCCGGATGCCGATACGATCGGGCGGTACAGGGAAACGAAGTCCCAGCTATCGGAGTTGGAGCATGAGCTGCAGGAACTCCACGACCTGCCCGCGGAGACGCGGGACGGAAGGCGCATCGAGCTGTCGGCCAATATCGAACTGCCGGCAGAACTGGAGGACGTCCTGAACCACGGTGCGGACGGCATCGGCCTGTATCGTACCGAGTTCCTTTACCTGGTAGGCAACGAATTGCCGTCCGAAGAAGACCAGACCCGGACGTACCAGCGCATTGCGCGGCGCATGGCGCCGAACCACGTGATCATACGGACGCTGGACCTCGGGGCGGACAAGATGCCGAAGCAGATGCCGGACGAAGCCAATCCCGCCCTGGGCCAGCGGGGCATCCGGCTCTGCCTTGACCGGCCGGAAATGTTCAAGGTGCAGTTGCGCGCCATCCTGAGGGCCGGCGCAGAGGGCAACGTGCGTCTCATGTTCCCCATGATTTCGGGATTGCAGGAGCTTCGGAGGGCGAAGGCGCTTTTTGAAGAAGCGCGGAACGAACTGCTGGAGGACGGGGTGCCTGTCGACCCGTCGATGCAGGTCGGCATCATGGTCGAAATCCCTTCCGCCGCACTGACGGCCCACGATCTGGCGAAAGAGGTGGACTTCTTCAGCATCGGCACGAACGACCTGATCCAGTACACCGTGGCGGCCGACCGGGGCAATCCGAGCATCGCCTCCCTGTACAATCCGTGCCACCCGGCCGTGCTGCGACTGGTCGCGTCGGTGATCGACGCCGCCCACGACAACGATATCTGGGTGGGCGTGTGCGGCGCCATGGCCGCCCATCCCCTGGCGGCCTGCATACTGCTCGGTCTCGGCGTTGACGAGCTCAGCATGAGCCCCATCGACATCCCCGAGATCAAGAGCCTGATCCGCTCGGCGGATTACCACGAGCTCAAGACCATAACCCGGGAGGCGCTGGACCTGTCCACGTCGGAAGAGATCATGCGTTTCCTGAAGCCCTACCAGCCGAAGACCGAGCTGGACGTATCGGACATGATGCGAATCTGAAGGCCGGACTGGTCGGTGCGGCGTGCCAGCCCGGGAGGCCCGATCGGACATCTCCGCGCGCCGGGCGCGGTCCATGGAACATGAGAGGCGTACAATGGGTTTTTCGAAGGCAGAAACCACGCAGTTCGATACGCGGGGATACCTGGTTAAAACCGGGGTGCTTTCCGACGCTGCGCTGCAGCCGTTGATCCTTGCCCTGAGCGACATTGTGGACGCCGGTGCGCGCCGTCTGCACGGCGAAGGAAAACTGGCCAGTTCCTACGAGGGAGAAGGATTCGAGACCCGCCTGGCGCGTATCCACAAGGAGTCCGAAGAAGCCGGCGAGGCCGTCCTGGCGATGATCATGGGTCGGGGCGGAGGTCAGTTCAACGGCGAGGCGATGCTGGAGTTGCTGCGGAATACGGACCTGGTGGACTGTGTTTCAGACCTGATCGGACCGGACATCGTGGGCGCCTCCGCCTATCGTATCCGACCGAAGCTACCGGGGCATACGCGGACGGAAGTGCCTTGGCACCAGGACTCCGGCTACTTCCTGCCCCACTGCGACCGGCACCTGATCGTGACCTGCTGGATCCCGCTGGTCGACACGACGGTGGAAAACGGCTGCCTGTACGTGATACCCGGGGTCCACAAGGATGGCGTATACCGGCACTACACCGGGGGGCACGGCGGCTACCTGGAGATCCCCGGGGACGAATTGCCGGAGAACCAACCGATTCCCCTGGAGATGAAACGGGGCGACGTCCTGTTCATGACCAATCTGACCCCCCACGCCTCCTTCGGGAACCGTTCCGGGATCGTGCGCTGGAGTATCGATCTGAGGTACCAGTCCATGGACGCGCCGAACAACTCCGAGGAGGACCCGGAGACCTACACACCGGAACGGGACCCGGTCACCATGGCCTGTTATCCGAGCGAGGCCGATTTCGTGATCCGGGATTCGAATCATCCGGAGCGGGAGGTCACGACGCCGGAAGCCTTCAGTGAACTTCGCGACCGTTACCACGAGGCGAAGCCCTACAACCCGGGCAGGGGATGGACCCGTCTCAAGGACCGGAAAGAGGCATGAACCCACGGATCACACGGTACATGAAGGCGCCGTACAGTGCGCCCAACGGTCTGCAGGTCACCGATGAAGGCCTGTGGGTCGTGGATCAACTGACCGATCGCATCGCGCTCCTCGCCCTGGAAGCGCCCCACGAGTACGGCGTCTCCAGGATACTGCGCGAGTTGCCGACGGAATCCTCCAACACGAGCGGGATGTCCTTTGGCGAAGGCGGGCTGTGGCTGGCCGCGAACGGCGCGGGTGAACGCTGGCGCTTCCCAAAGGAAACCGATGCGGCGCCCGGGACGGGCGAGATCCTCAAGGTCGATCCGCGGATCGGCGCTACGCTGCTCCGCCGGCCGCTTCCCGCACCCGGAGGCACCCATGGCCTGGACTACGATTTCGTGGAGACCGGCACGATCTGGCTGAGCACGCTCCAGGAGAAGACGCTCACGCAGGTCCGTATCCCGGACTGGTCGGTGAAGCGCGTCATTCCGCTGCCTTACAACGCTGGCCACGGCGTCGTGAGGACCGGTGACGACGCCCTTTGGATGGTATTCAAGCTGGACCGCGTCATCGCGAAGATGGACGTCGAGACCGGTGAGGTGCGCGACGAGATCCATATCGGCCCGGAACATCCTGAACCGCACGGCCTGGCGCGTTGCGGAGACGACCTGCTGTACTGCGACGCGATGTCGGGCTGGATCGCCCGGATCGAAGGCGTTTTCGACGGATAGCGCTTTACGCCCTACCCCATGGCGCCCGAGTAGTAGATCTTCTCTCCCAGGTCCGTCCATCCGGCGACCGTATTCCGGAAGGAAGTGAAGGACTCGTACACCCGTCTGCTGTCTTCGTCCGTTTCGACCAGCTGGGCGATGACTTCTTCCGAGTAACCCTTGAGGGTCGTGAGCACGGAATCCGGAAAGCGCCTGAGCTGTACCCCTTCTTCATTGACCAGCTTCTGCAGGTACTCGTTGTTCCTGGCGTCGAATTCGGACAGCACCCAGTGCGTCGACCGGGCTGCCGCGGTCCGGATCACCGTCTGCAGATAGGCCGGAAGCTCCTCGAAAGCGCTCTTGTTGACCATGAGTTCCGTCACGGTGCCCGGTTCATGCCAACCGGGATAGTAGTAGTACTGGGCCGCCCGGTAGAAACCCATGAGGTAATCGTGGTACGGGCCGATCCATTCGGTCGCGTCGATGACGCCGCGTTCGAGGTTGGTGTAGATCTCGCCGACGGGAGACAGGATGGCCGAACCGCCCGCCCGCTTGATCACGTCGCCCCCCAGGCCCGGTATCCGCATCTTCAGTCCCTGGAGATCGTCGGCGGTGTTGATTTCCTTCCTGAACCAGCCCCCCATTTGGAAACCGGTATTGCCCGCGGGCATGGGGATCAGGTTGAAGGGGGCGTAGATTTCTTCCCATAGTTCCAGCCCGCCGCCGCTGTAAAGCCAGGCGGAGACCTGTTGCGCGTTCATCCCGAAGGGTACCGAGGAGAAGAACTGCGTGGCGGGCGCTTTTCCCGCCCAGTAGTACGCGGCGCCGTGTCCCATTTCCGCCACGCCCTGGCTGACCGCTTCGAATCCCTCGAGGGCCGGAATCAGCTCGCCGCCCGCATACACCGTGATCTTCATCCTCCCCTCGGACATTTCCTCCACCCATTGGGAAAGGAGTCGCGCGCTCTCCTGCAAAATGGGCAGGTTCGGCGTCCAGGTGGTGACCATCTTCCACTCGTAGGTCCGGTCCGTGCGGATGGCGGGACCGCTGCTCTCCTGCCCGGATCCGCAACCAGCCATCAGTGCGGCCCCACCGGCCAATCCGGCCGTGGATGCCGTCTTCAGAAACTCACGTCGTTTGATCTGGTCCATCCTCTTCCTCCATGAATCGGGTTAGTCCCGCGTATGGTTTATAAAAGTCGTCCTGCGTCGTGCGGCCGGCCGGAAGCAATCCTCACGGCCGAACCCTACATCGTATCGGCAAACAGGCTGCTCACCGATTCTCCGTTGTGGATCCTTCGAATCGTCTCCGCCAGCAGCGAAGCGACGGAAAGGATGACCATGTGGGGAAGCCGCTTGTCTTCACCGATGGGTACCGTGTTCGTCGTGACTATTTCGTCGATCCGGGAACAGTTCCTTAACCGTTCTATGGCCCCGCCGCTGAATATGCCGTGCGTGCAAACGACAGAAACCCGTTGTACGTTGCGTTCTTCCAATCGCTGGATCAGTTCGATGATGCTGCCGCCGGTTGCGATCTCATCGTCCATGATGATCGCGTTCTTGCCGGAAACGTCTCCCACGATCATGTCGATAACGACCTCTTCGTCCGAGATGCGGCGCTTGTTGCCCGCCGCCACCGGCAACATCAGCTGCCGCGCGAAATGGGCCGCGTTCTTTGCGTTGCCCAGGTCGGGTGAAACCACCACCGTATTGCTCAGATCCCGCTGTTGGAAGTGTTGGGCCAATACCTTGATCGCGTTCAGATGATCTACCGGGATACTGAAGAAACCGTGAACCTGCGGCTGGTGCATTTGCAGGGTGAGTATGCGATTGGCACCGGCCGTTCCCAGAAGATCGGCCACCAGGCGACCGGCGATGGATATGCGGGGAGCATCCTTCTTGTCGGATCTCGAGTAGGAGTAATAGGGCAACACGGCAGTGGTGCGCGCCGCCGACGCTCCGCGGGCGGCATCCAGCATCAACAGCAACTCAACCAGATTCTCCTGCACCGGAGGACCCAGCGGTTGGATGATGTAGACATCGCCTTCCCGGCAGTTCGCATTCAACTGGACCTGGAGGCAGTCGTTGCTGAATCGCGTCAGGGAACTGGCTCTCAGCGGTACGTTCAGACAGTGGCATACCTCTTCCGACAGCGCGGGATGGGAAGAGCCGCTGAATACCACGATACTGTTCATGTATCCGTCTCTGTACGCGCGACCCGATTCATGCGCCGGGCGGCCTGAAGCGATGCTGCGTGAAGCCACCGTAAATCAAGGGCAACCAGGTCTCCGTGTCAAGTACAATATCCGGCCGTTCACGGCGAAACGGCGATCACGGCGAAGCGGCAATCACGACCAGATGCTTGGAAGCCGTCAGCCTGTCGAGGGTGGGCAGCATCTGTTCCACGTATAGAATGTACGGACCGGCAGGAAGCCCGCGACCGTGCTTATCCGTTCCGTCCCAGGTAAAGACGTGCCGGCTGGCCACCGTCGCCTGGTCGATGAGCGTTTTGAGAAACCGGCCGTGGATATCGAAAACCATGGCATGGAGAATACCGTGGGGCGCGGGCAGGTCGACCGTTACCAGGCAGACGTCTTCGAAATGGTCGCCATCCGGTGAGAACGGATTGTTGCTGAAATGGACGGAGACGCCTTCAGGGATGCGGGATACGTAGAGTGCGTTCCTCCGGCCCGGAGTACCGCCGCCCGCGTCGGCGGACGGTCCCCAGACCGGCGGATCGAAGTCCGGGTTGACCAGTTCCGTGGAACGACCCGGATCGGGATTCGAGGCCTCGTCGTAGTCCGCAGCATGGACGGGATTTCCCCGTGCGTCCAACAGCCATATCCTCGCACCGCTGTTCCGGAGCCTTTCCCAACCACCCGCCGCTTCCACCACGGTTCCGTCGAAGCCGGGATGCGTTTCCCGGAACAGGACGACGTCATGGGCAATGACGAGATAGCCCTGGCCTTCGATCGAAAGGCCGCCCGAGGAAATGAGGCGCGTACGTTCCACGTGATCCAGCCTCAGTGCGCTGCCGGCAAGATCGACCGCACCGGTCCCCCTGTTGTACAGTTCAATCCATTCGGTACCGTTGGGGCCGGGATTGAACATGATTTCATTGATGATCACGCGATCCATCGCGCTCCCGGTGTCTTGAGGCCCCATGGGTTCCGAAGGTATGGCGGGTTCCTCAGGATCGACGGGCGTCGCGGGTTCCTCCGGCTGCTCCGGCTCCATGGGCTCTTGCGGTTCCTCGGGTGTCGCCGGCTCTTCTGGCTGTTCCGGCTCTTCGGGCTCTTCCGGATCGGCGGGTGTCGCCGGCTCTTCTGGCTGCGTGGGTTCCTCAGGTGTCGCCGACTCTTCTGGCTCCTCGGGCTCCGTGGGTTCCTCGGGCGTCACGGGTTCTTCCGGCTGTTCCGGCTCCTCCGGCGTAGGAGGAAGGTCGCTCGCCGTGCTGTTTCGGAACCCCGGAGTCGATCCGTCGGGATGTGTGGACGGCAGCCGGTTGGACTCGTCCACGGGCAGGTCGAATCGCGGCCGCTCCCACGATATGCCGTTGCCGCCCGCAGATTCGGTCCATGCGAACTGGTCGATCGTAGTGTCGCCGCTATTCAGGAAGACCAGGTCTCCGCTGTTCCCGAGCCCATTGCCCAGTGTCCGGTCTCCTTTGATCGTCAGTATCAGGAGACGCGCGGGATCGCCCTCTGCCGCAACCCGGTCGTTATATTCACCTTCGTAATCCGGATCGACGACCAGCGCGTATGCGCCCGGCGCCAGCACGGTACCCGCGAGGCCGGCGTCATGAGGACCGGTGAAATCCGTAATCGTGTCGTTCACATCTCTCGAATCGCCGAGTGGCCAACCTTCGAGATCCACGGGTTCTTCCCCCGCGTTGTAGAGTTCGACGAACTCTCCTTTGGATTCCGAATGGGGATCGGCCAGTACCTCCGAAATGACGATCCCCGCACCCGCGGCCTTTCCCGCGAAGCCGAGGCATAGTATGGCGATGGCGAGATGGTGTCTTCGTATCATGATATGGAACTCCTATGTTGATGGTGATTCGGGTGATTGACGCTCGATGGCAGCCTGTTCATATCAGTCGAAGCCCCATCATGAATCTCGTTTTTGTGTTGACACCGCAGGAAGCCCTTGCGATTAATGCGATGGGTTTAAATCGGGACGCGCAGAGGGAGTGTTGCATGGCGGAACTACAGCAAACCGCGCTCTATAACCGCCACCGGGCACTGGGCGCGAGGCTGGTGCCTTTCAGCGGCTGGGAGATGCCGGTTCAGTACGAGGGGATTCTGGCTGAACACCACGCGGTCCGCACAGCGGCGGGTCTCTTCGATGTCTCCCACATGGGCCGCGTCGAGATATCCGGGCCGGACGCCGTCGTCTTCGCAAACCACATTACGGTGAACGACGTCGAAAGGCTCAAGCCCTATCGGTCCCAGTATACCCTGGCCTGCCGGTCCGACGGAGGCGTCATCGATGACTTCCTGGTGTACAGGATGCCGGACCGGTTGCTGGTCGTTCCCAACGCGGGCAACAGGGAAAAGGACCTGGACTGGTTCCACCGTCATGCCGCCGCGTACGAAGTCGAAATCCGGGACCTGAGCCAGGAGAGCATGCTCATCGCGTTGCAGGGACCCTTGAGCGAGCAGATACTCGATCCGCTGGCGGAGGCGGGACTGGATACGCTCAGGTTTCAGGGTTTTGTCGAAACCAGGATCGGGGGCATCGGTGCCCGGGTTTTTCGAACCGGTTACACGGGCGAGGACGGTTTCGAGATCTGGTATCCGGTAGAGCACGCGGCCGCGCTATGGGACCTCCTGCTGGAATCCGGTGCATCAAGGGGCTTGAAACCGTGCGGACTCGGGGCAAGAGATACCCTGCGCCTGGAGGCCGGACTTGCGCTCTACGGGCACGAGATCGACGAATCAATCAACCCGATTGAAGCCGGCCTGGGATGGACGGTCAAACTGAAGAAAGCGGACTTTATCGGCCGGGATGCCCTCCTGGGGATCCGGCGTGAGGGCGTGGCGCGGAAGCTGGTCGGACTGAAGTTGCTGGAACGGGGGATACCCCGGCAGGGCTATGAGATCCTTCACGACCGGGGCCCGGTCGGACGGGTCGTCAGTGGCGCGATTTCACCCACGCTGGGTCTGGGAATCGGCACGGGTTTCGTGCCCGTCGAAATGGCGGAACCCGGAACGCGCCTGGCGATCGACATCCGGGGCAGGCCCATTGCCGCCGAGGTCGTGAAACTGCCTTTTTATACCGGAAGCCGCAAGTAGGCCGATCGGCCCGATCGCGCTATGCGTTTTCCCGTAGAAACGCCCTTACCTCATCCGCTCCGGGCATGCCCTCCGACGCACCGGGCGTTCCGATCTTGATGGCTGCCGCGGCATTGGCGAAAGCCGCCATTTCTTCCAGGTTCTCCTTCAACAGAAAACTATAAAGCAGCCCGCTGGCAAAAGCGTCGCCCGCGCCGACCATGGACCCGGTTCCGGAGTGGAAGGCAGGTTGCTCGAACATGCGGTCACCGGCGGCCAACAGACAGCCGCGGCTCCCCTTCGTAACGGCCACAATCCCGATACCCGTCTCAAGAAGGCTGTCGGCGGCGTCCCGGAGTGATTTCCGGCCGGTGATCTGTTCCACTTCCAAATCGTTCGAAATGATGATGTCCGTGTGCGTCAAGGCTTCGTGCACGCGGGATTCCAGCGCGGGATTCAGCCAGTACTTTCCCGGGCCAAAGGCTACCGTGCAGTTGCTTTCGCGTGCGACGGCCATCGCGTCGAGCATGTTCCGGCAGGTCGATTCGTCCTCGGTCAGTACATGCCCGGTAAGGTAGAGGATGTGTGCCGACCGGACGAAATCGTGTGACAGGCAGTGGGCCGGGATGGTCCGCGGCCCCGGACATACGTAGAATGCGTACTCTCCGTCCGGCGTTTCGAACATGCAGGCCAGGGAGGTCGCCTGTCCCGTCATAATATGCAGATGGGATACATCCACGTCGCCGGCCCGCATGCGATCCGCGAACTGAACGCCAGGCGCGTCGTCGCCGACTGCACCGATGAAAGCCGTGCGACCGCCCAACCGTGCAATACCCAGTGCCACGTTGGCTGCCGCGCCGCCGGGACCGACATGGCTGGCATCGCCGATGACGCCGGATCCCCGAACGTCGCCCGAGCGGCGGTCAGGATGGCGCGGTACCCGCATCCAGACGTCGAGGTTGCCGTCCCCAACGGACAGCACGTCCAGTTCACGTTGCAGGGCTTCACTTGGAAACGGGGTCATCAGGAAGGGTCCGTATTCGGAAAGGTCCGAATCCATGCGGACATGGTGCGTGCCCCAAGCGTTGCGTTCACGGCAGCAGGTCCGAACTGTGCACCGTGGGACACCAGTGCTTCTCGATGAAGGCGACCACCAGGCGGGTGCCTTCATCATGACTCACGTAGGGCGGCATGGCGGGGTTGTACATGGCATCGGTCAGATCGCGGACCAGCGCCACGGGAACGCCCCAGCGGACCATCTGCTTTATGCCGAAGGACCGGTGCAGGATGCACATGTTGGTATGCACGCCCATCATCAGCATATTGCGGATCCCGTAGTGCCGGAAGCAGGCATAGATCTGCCCGCCGTTGTCGGATATCAAATCCTTTTCCTGGTCGATGACGATGTCCGGGTGCTGGCGGGACCAGGCGCTGAATGTCCGGGTTTCCCCGGTATCCGCGCCTTCATCGGACGCATCCACGGGCAGCGGGGGATCGGGGAGCTCGAGGTCCGGAGGTGTCTCCACGGGCGGTACGGACTCAGCGCGCTTCCTTGCCGGCGTGTCCCTGTAGAAATCCAGCGTATCGGACGGGGCGTGGACGATCAGGACGCCGCGGGACCGGCAGGCGGCCGCGACCTCGTTCATCTGGGGCGTCAGCGCGTTCAGTCGCTCGACCGCGCCGCGGCACCAGTGGGAATTCCAGACGTCGCAGAGCACCAGTGCGGTGCGTTCCGGTTCCCAGCGGGTTTCGGTCGTGATGGTGTTCCATACGGCGAAGCCGTTGTCACGCGCCAGCTCCTGATGGCGAAACTTCAGGTCGAGCGGGTTACCTGCCATGTCCGCATTCCTTTCTCGATCGAATTGCTTGCGTGCATAATCGAACTGCCGGTGTGCATAGTAGATCGGGTACCATTGGTTCTGCCTCAGAGGAAATCCAGATCGGCGCCCAGGTGGGCGGGCAGGACGTGTTCGGCGTACAACCGGCGCCAGCCCCGATCGGGCGCCGGGGGAGGGGCGTGCTCAGCCTTCCGCCGGGCGAGTTCCTCCGCCGGCACGCACAGGTCGAGCCGCCGGTCCTCCACGTCGAGTTCGACCAGGTCGCCGTCCCGGACGAGCGCAAGCGGGCCGCCGACGGCGGCTTCGGGGCAACAGTGCAGCACGACGGTACCGTAGGCCGTGCCGCTCATCCGCGCATCGGAGACGCGCACCATGTCCGTGACCCCCTTTTTCGCCAAGTAGGCCGGTATGGGCAGCGAGCCGGCTTCCGGCATGCCCATGGCCACGGGGCCGGCATTTCGCAGGACGAGCACGTGATCGGGGGTCAGCTCCAGTTTCGGATCGTCGATCCGTGCCGCCACGTCGTCGGGGGATTCGAACACGGCGGCCGGGCCCCGGTGGCGCTGGCGGTCCAGACCGGCGGCGGCCCGCTTGATCACTGCCCCGTCGGGCGCGAGGCTTCCGCGCAGGACGACGAGGGCGCCGGGTGGTCCGACGGGCCCATCCAGGGTGCCGATGGTATGCTGCCAGTCGGCCGGCGGAGACGTGTCCTTCAGGATCTCCCCCAGCGACTTGCCATTCACGTTCATAGTATCCGGATCCAACCTGGATTCCAGGGCCTTCCACAGTACGGGGAGGCCGCCCGCCTTGTGGAAATCCTCCATGTATCCCGTACCCACGGGTTTGCAATTCACCAGCACGGGTGTCGCTGCCGACGCTTCGTGGATGTCCTCCAGCGTAAAGTCGACGCCGGCGCGGCGGGCGATGGCGATGAGGTGGATCACGGCGTTGGTGGACCCGCCCAGCGCCGCGAGCACGACCGACGCGTTGTGGAATGACGCCCGGGTGAGAAACCTGCCCGGAGCCGCGCCGCTTCGGGCCAGTTCCACGATGCGCCGGCCCGTCGTCACCGCCTGCCGAAGCCGGTCGCCCGATCCGGAGAGCGGCGTGGCCCCGCCGGGCATCATCAGTCCCAGCGTCGCCGCGAGGCAGGCCATGGTGGAGGCCGTGCCCATGACCATGCACGTTCCGCCCGTGGGGCACAGGGACTGCTCGATTTCGCTGATTTCCTCCCGGTCGATCTCGCCCGCCCGGTGCCGGAGCCAGTACCGCCGGCAGTCCGTGCAGGCGCCGAGACGCTCGCCTTGCCAACTCCCCGTGCGCATGGCGCCGGTCACCTGCGAGATGGCCGGCAGGCCAGCCGAAACGGCAGCCATCAACTGGGCGGGCACGGTCTTGTCGCAACCCCCCACCAGCACGACGCCGTCCATCGGCTGCGAACGGATCATTTCCTCCGTGCCCATGGCCATCAGGTTGCGAAAGAGCATGGAAGTGGGCGAAAGCAGCGTTTCGGCCAGTGAAAGGGTGGGGAAGGCCAGGGCGAGTCCGCCGGCCTGGGTGATCCCCCGCCGGACGCCCTCAACCAGCGCCGGCATATCCCGGTGACATGTGTTGTAGTCCGATGACGTGTCCGCGACGCCGATAATCGGGCGGTTGAGGTCTTCGCCGTCATAGCCCGCGGAAGACAGGAACGCCCGCCGCAAGTAACGGCTGAACTCGGTGTCGCCGTACCGGGTCAGGTTCCGGTCGATTCCCTTTATGCCAGTATCTGCCATGGTTGATCCAGGTGGCGCATCCGCTCCGGTGTCGCCGTCCCGCGCATCAGGTCCCACTTGAGTTCGCTCCGATCTGCCGGGAGCCTGCGCCGCAGAAAGGCGAGTTCGGTCTCCGTACGGCAGGACGAACAGGCCAGGAGGTTCAGCATGCGACGGCGGTTTCCGCCGCCGAGCGCATTGTGCAGGGTCATCTGGTTGAACACGACGACGTCGCCGGGCTCGTTATGCGGAGCGACGCAGGGTACCTCATCCATGCCCATGCCCCAGAGCGCATGGGTATCGAGATTGCCCTGCCATCCCTGCCGGTGGGAGCCCGGCACGAACCTGAGGGCGCCGGTCTCGGGGGTCAGGGTATCGAGATACATCGCCCATTTGACCTGGAGTACCGGGTCCCCGTGACAGTCCGGATGCCACATGCCGTCACCGACGTACAGTTCGCCGCCGCTGCCCAGGTAGTTGTAGTCCTCCCCCAGAAGGCCCGTCAACAAACCGTCGACACCGGGGTGGTCGAGCAACGAACACAGTCGTTCGCTGCGTTCGATGAAGCGGCCCACGCTCGACCGGGCGGTTCCGTCGTGCACGATCCCGGCCTCACGGAACACCCGTTCGAATTCCCCGGAGATCCAGGATACCTCTTCACACAGGAGGCCCGGCAGGACGAGGTAACCGAAATCGCTGAAAAACCGCTTTTGCCCGTCGCCCAGTACCATATCATGGATCTCCCTTCCGGCCCGGGTTGTGTAAGCGGCCAGTGCGGCCCGGGCGGTCCAGCTCGATAGCGAGCCGCCTGTCGAAGCACTCTTCAAAGAGCTGCACGCGGCTTCTTGCTTCCGACAACTCGACGGAGACGTCCCGGCCGTCCCGCGGTACGACCTTCATGCGCACTTTCCTGCCCCCGGCTTCCAGCCTGACGTCCTCGACGATCTGCGACCGGCTGCGGTCCAGGTATTCCGACAGCCTGAGCAGGGAAGATAGCCGGTACACCATGGTCCTTTCTTCCTTCTTCAACAGGGTCTGGTACCGGGAAAAGTTCGGCTTACCGCGCCGGTGATTGAGGCAAAGCCAGGCGATGATCACGGTTTCCCGGTGGTCGAATCCGGGCAGGCCGGCGTTCAGGATGATATAGGCCGTGTGCTTGTGATGATCGTAGTAATCGATCACCGTGCCGATGTCGTGCAGCATGGCCGCGGCCCACAGATACTCCCGTTCGCTCTCGCCGTAACCGTGTATTTCCTGGAGCTGATCGTACATGGAGCGCGACAACCGGGCGACGTGGCCGGTGTGAGCGCCCTCGTAACCGTAAAGTCGCGCCAGGTTCAGGATCGTGAACCGGCGCAGCCGGCCGATACTGTCCGGCTTCGACGAGGGCTTGAACGCCTCTTCGAAGAACAGCCCCTCGCGCAGGCCCTGGCCGCTCACGATCAGTTTCCGGGCGCCGGTCTTCCGCATCACGCCGGCCACGATCATGGCGCCCGCCAGTATGATGTCCTCTCTTTCCTGCTGCAATCCGGGGATCCGCCGCGACCGCTCGGAGACGGGGATGGACGCGATGCGTTCGATCAGCTTTTCCAGACGCCGACGTTTCAGTTCGTAACCGTGCACGAGTCCGAGGGGGTACTTGCGTTCCATCCGGTCGATACGGACCAGGGCGCGGACGACGCCTCCGACGCCGGCGATCGGAAACGTACCGCGGGCCTTGAGCCAGCCGATGTCCGTCAGCACCTGGTCGATGTCCGCGTCGAGCCGTTTCGTCTGTCCGGTGGTAACCTCCGGACCGGGGAAGTAGGTCTCGGTGGTCCGGACCGAACCGAAGGGCGTGGATGCCCCCTTCTTGAATGCACCGTCCCGGATCAACCCGATTTCCGCGCTGCCGCCGCCGACGTCCAGGATGATCCCGTCGTACAGGCCCTGGCCGTTGATCACGCCCACGGTGCTGTAAAACGCCTCTTCCTCGCCGCTGATCAGCCGGAAGTGCAACCCGGTGCCGCGGGCGATCTCCTTAAGGAAGCTGCCGCCGTTCCCGGCGTCCCGCACCGCCGCGGTGGCCACGGGCAGGATGTGATCTATACCCTGCGCGTCGCAGAACGACTTGAACATGCGGACGGCGTCCAGTGCCCGGGACCGCGCCGCGGAGCGAAGCCGCCCGCCCCCGCCGATGCCTTCTACCAGGCGGACCCGCCTGCTGACTTCGTCGGTGATCTTGAAGACCCGGTCCGGCGTAAACTGGGCGATCATGAGCCGGGCCGTGTTGGAACCCAGATCGATGATTGCGACCCGTCGATCGAGGGGCGCGAAGGAATACAATAAGGCCTCAGACGACGGAGCTCGCGAGGGGCCGCCCGGCGATTCCCGCCTTGAGATTCTCGACCGTCCTCCGAGCCATCGCGTCGCGTGTGCGCGTGGTCGCGCTGCCCAGATGGGGCGCGATCACCAGGTTGTCCAGTTCGAGCAGGGGGTGGTCCCGCGGCAGGGGCTCCGGTTCGGTGACGTCCAACGCCGCCGCGGCGATCCAGCCGTTGCTCAGGGCGTGGTAAAGCGCGTCATGATCCACGACGGCGCCCCGGGCCAGATTGATCAGGATGGCGGTTTTTTTCATGTGCCGCAGCGCGGCTTCGTTGATCAGCTCCCGCGTCTCCTCCGTGAGCGGACAGTTCAGGGTCACGAAATCCGAGACCTCCAGCAGCGACGCCAGCGGGACATACCGGGCCCGGTAGAGGTGGTCCTCCGGGTCCGGCTTCCGGTTGTGATAGACGATTTCCATGTCGAACCCGTTCGCCCGCCGGGCGACCTGCTTCCCGATGCTGCCCATGCCGATGATGCCGATGGTGCTCCCATGCACTTCGTGTCCATGAAGAATGCTGGGGTCGTAATGGGTGAACCCGGGGCTACGGGCGAACCGGTCGCCCACGACGACGCGCCGCGCCGCCGCCATCAGGAGGGTAAAGGTCATGTCCGCCGTGGCGCCGTCGAGCATGTGGGGCGTGTTCCCCACGGGAATCCCGCGCTTGCGGGCCGCTTCCGTGTCGATATGGTCGACGCCTACCCCGAAATTGCTGATGACCTTCAGGTTCGGCATGCGGTCCATCACCGCCCCGTCCGTGGGGGGATGGCCATAGGTGAGATAGGCGTCGACGAGGCGCCACCGTTCGTCTCCGTCGGCCAGTTCGTCGAGCATATGGAAACAGTCCCCGTCATCGAAGAGGGCCATTACCGTGTCCGGCAGGGGAACGTCCAGCAGGATGTGAATGCCCATGGAGTTTCCTGTTCATGCCGAACCGGGATACGGCGGGCGTCCGGATCGAACGGTAAGGTTAGATGACGCCCGATTCGTCGATCGTGAGGGTGCAGGCATCCCCGTCGAGGGTGGCCCGCACGCCCAGGGGCAACGTCGCTTTGTACGTGCCGTGCCCGATTCCCAGACCGTGGATTACCGGAATGCCAAGGGGTTGCAGCCGGTCGATGAACACTTCCTCTATACTGAAACTGCCGTAGGGGAACGCGGGGTTGTGCGGCGCGCTGCCGCACCCGGCGCATTCGCCGATCACGATGCCGCAGACGCGGCTCAGCCGGTCCGCCTGCAACAACTGCGTAAGCATCCGGTCGATTCGGTGGGGCTCTTCGCCCACGTCCTCGAAGAACAGGACGGCGCCGTCGTAATCGAATTCGTAAGGCGTTCCCACCGCGGCCGCGAGCAACGAAAGCGTACCCCCGATCAGCGGTCCGCTGGCCCGTCCGCCGCGTATGGCCTGCAACGGCGGCATGTCGCCGGGGTGCGGGATCTCTCCGATGGGATCGGTTCCCGCAACCGCCTTCACAAAGGCATCCCGGTTATATGGTTGAAAAACGGGGCTCATGTCGGAAGAGACCATGGGGCCCCAGAAGGTGACCAGTCCGGCATGTCGTTGAATTGCCCCGTGGAGGGCCGTGATGTCGCTGTAGCCGATAAAGACCTTCGGATGGGCGCGGATGAAGTCGTATTCCAGGCGGGGCAGCATGCGGACGGACCCGTACCCCCCGCGAAGACACGCGATACCCTTGATTTCCGGGTCGGCAAACATGGCCTGGAGGTCGGCCAGGCGGTCGGCGTCCCGGCCGGCCAGGAATCCGTGCCGATCCGAAACGTGCGGGGCGGTCACCGTGCGGAATCCCAGGGCTTCGATCGACCGGCGGCCGTTCTCCAGGGCACTCGGCAGGGCGGAGCGGCTGGCCGGTGCGACGATCCCGATGGTATCGCCCGGTTTCAATGCCGGCGGTTTCAGTATATCCATGCTAAATGAATATAGATTCGCAGGTATCGCCGTCAACTTCTTTGCCCGCCCGTTTACGCGCGGTCGAATTCTATTGTCAACCCGGTGCCCATCCATATTTTGGGAGCGGATAGTTTGAATAAAACGGTCAGGATTGTGTATACATTCCTGATGTTCCTTCGAACCTGGAAAATGCCGGATTCCGGAGCCTTGGAACCATGACGAAGAAGCGCTTTTCCCGCCGGTCTTTTTTAGCCCGTTCCGCGCAGGCGACCGGTGGCGTTATCACCCTCGGCGTGCTGTCCCGATCAGGCGTGCTGGACGCCCAGGAAGCGCCGCCCTTCGAACACGAATGGCAGCACCTGGACCCGCACCAGGGACGTACCGTCGATGCGCTGACCCGGATGATCATGCCGTCGGACGACAACGGTCCCGGCGCGGCGGAAGCCCGGGTAGTCGTCTATATCGACCGGGCGCTGGGTGCACACCGGTCCGAATACCGGGAGACGTACGAATCGGGCCTGGCCGCCTTCGACCAGTACTGCCTGAATGCGCACGAATCGCGTTTCCTGGACCTCGATACCAGGACACAGCGCCGGGCGCTGATGGGCATGGACCGTCCGAGGTCTCCCGGGACCTGGCCGGAGGACGCCCCCATGGGTGCGCGGGACTTCCTGCGCATGGTGGTTACCCACACCATGGAGGGCATGTTCAGCGATCCGTCCTATGGCGGCAACTACCGCGAGACCGGCTGGAAGCTGATCCGGTTTCCGGGCCGGGCGCCCTTTGGCTACGATCCCCCCTTCAGCGAGTTCGACATGACCATTCCGGAAACCGAATATCCCGAATGGAAACCCTACGACGGCCCCATGAAGAGCCGGATCATCGGCGAGGAGTAGCTCAGAAGCCTCCATGTCCCTACCCAATCCCAACATACGACGGCCGGACGTGATCATCATCGGAACCGGCGCCGCGGGCGCGGTCCTGGCGAAGGAATTGAGCACGAAGGGACTGCGCGTAGTCGCCATGGAAATGGGGTCCTTTCAGAAGACTCGCCATTTCGACCAGGACGAGCTTCAGGCGATGCATCCCGCCAGCAACAATCCTGACCATCCCAACATCTACCGCCACGACCAGCCCAATACGTACCGGCAGTCGGCGGACGTGCAGGCCGCCGAGGATCACGGGATCCACATGCAGAGCACGGTGGGGGGAAGCACCCTCCACTACACGGGCATTTCATGGCGGCTTCACGAGAACGATTTCAAGGAGCGAAGCCTCTACGGCGACCTGGACGGCGCCGACGTGCAGGACTGGCCCATCGACTACTGGGACCTGGAGCACTACTACGAGAAGGCCGAATACGAGATCGGCATTTCGGGTCTGGCCGGCGCCAATCCCTTCGATCCGCCGCGCCGCCGGCCCTATCCCATGCCGCCCGTGCCGCGGACCAGCTCGGGCGCGCTGGCCGACCTGGCCGCCCGGAAACTCGGCTGGCATTCCTACCCTGCGCCCCTGGCCATCAACTCGCGGGAATACGGCGGACGGCCGCCGGTCATGAACTGCGGTTTCTGCGAAAGCTACGTCTGTACGATCCAGGCGCGGTCCAGCATGCTGGTGACCATGATTCCGCAGGCGCTTCGGACGGGCAACTGCCAGATCCGGGCCGACGCCTGCGTGCGGGAGATCGTGGTCGACGAAGACGGCCGGGCGGAAGGGGTCGTCTACCTCGACAAGGACCTGCGCGAGCACCGGCTGGAAGCCCGCGCGGTGATCGTCTGCTGCAACGGCGTCCATACCCCCCGCCTGCTGCTCATGTCGAAATCCAATCTCTTCCCGGACGGTCTGGCCAACAGCAGCGGCAAGGTGGGCAAGCACCTGATGTTCAACTACTACCAGTCCGCACGGGGCTTCTTCGAGAAGGACCTGAACGAGTACAAGGGCGTCATGGATTCCCGGATCATCCAGGATTTCTACGACCCGGACCCGGACAAGTACGGTTTCTTCGGCGGGGGCGTGGTCGAACCCCGGGGCGACGGCGAAACCATTTCCTTCGCCAACCTGAACATGCCGCGCCTGCGCAGGTGGGGCGCCCGGCGCAAGAAGTGGATCATGGACAACTACACCCGGTACATGGTCGCCCTCACCAGCATGCAGTCCATGTCCCAGGAATCCAATACGATCGACCTCGATCCCGAAGTCAGGGACAAGTGGGGCCTGCCCGTCCCGCGCGTGACCTACAACGTGCATCCCAACGAGCATAAACTCGGGGACTTCTTCCGCGACCGGGCCCGCGAACTGCTCGACGCGGCCGGCGCCCACGGGGTCGTGGCCTCGCCGAACTTCGTACCACGCGGCGACGCCCATCTCATGGGCACCTGCCGCATGGGCAACGATCCGGCGACGTCGGTAGTCAATAAGTTCAACCAGGCCCACGACGTGGACAACCTGTTCATCGTGGACGGTTCGTCCTTCGTCACCAGCGGCAAGAGCAACCCGACGCTGACGATTCAGGCGCTGGCTTTCCGCTGCGCCGATTACATCGTCACCCAGATGGCCAGGCTGAATATCAGGTAGCCGGTTCGAGCTTTAGAACGTGTTTTATTCACTTTAATTTGTGGAGGCATGATCATGGGTTTCGGTAGTGTACTGAAGAACGGGCTTACCAGACGCCGCTTCATGAAGGGCGCCCTGCTGGGTGCCGGCGCCGTGGCCACCGGTTCCGCCTGGGATATCGCCCAGGCGATGGCGACGGGCAAGAAGGCCGGCGACGTCCGTGGATACGGCGTCGAGCCGGGAAGGGTTCAGATCGGTGCCAATGAGAATCCACTCGGCGCGTCCCCCCGCGCAGTCGCGGCCATCGCCGAGAACCTGCACAAGATCAACCGGTACGATTTCGGTGTGGATCTGCCCGTCCGTCTCAACAAGCAGCACAACGTCCCGGGTGTCGAAGGTTTCGAACTGAGTTTTGAAGACATGGGGTCGTTCATGCGATTCCGGGAGCTGAACCGGGTCATGGTTACGCCGGGTTCCGGTCCCATTCTCCAGGCGCTCGCCGTCATCGCCGCGGGCAACGGCGGAGAGTGCATCGAGGCGGTTCCGGGATATGGATCGGTCGCCCGGGGCTTTCAGAGCTTCCAGATGATGGGGAAGGACGTGAGTGTCGTCCGCGTGCCGACCACGGGTGATTTCGTACACGATCTCGGCGCAATGAAAGCGGCCATCACCCCGACGACTTCCCTGATCGTCGTCACCAATCCCAACAATCCCACCGGTACGATCGTGCCCTACGACGAACTGGTGTCCCTGGTGGATGCGGCGCCCGAGCAGGCCATCGTGCTCATCGACGAAGCCTATATCCACTTCGTACGCGATCCCAATTACCAGGATGCCGTGAAGCTCGCCCTCGAGCGCGATAACGTGGTGGTCGCCCGCACCTTCTCCAAGATCTACGGACTGGCCGGTATGCGCATCGGTTACGCCGTCGGCGGCAAGCGCATGATGGACATGCTGATGGTGCACATGGGATTCTTCGGGGGCGGACTGAGCACGCTGGGCATGCACGCGGCGCTCGCGGCCCTGGACGATGATGAATTCGTCGATCGCACGCTGAAGGTCGTGAACGACGGCAAGGACTACCTGTCCGCCGAGTTCGACCGTCTGGGACTGGCGTACACGCCGAGCCACGGGAATTACATGATCGTGGACGTTGGGCGGGACAGCCGCCGGATGTCCGGCGCACTGTTCCGGCGCGGCGTCATGGTGCGGAGTGGTTCCGGATATCGTACCCGGGAGGTCGATCTCCTCGGCAGCCACCTGCGGGTGACCATCGGCAAACCCGATGAACTCGAGGTCTTCGTGAACGAGCTCGAGGACATCCTGGGAGGTTCAAGCCAGGGTTAGCCGCACAGCTGCTCAGCAGGCATGCATGGATCAGGCCCCCGGCGGTTCTCAGCGCCGAGGGCCTGTCTTTTTGGTTTCGGTTTCCAACCGCGTCAGCGTGGTTCGTCCATGAACGGGAGATCGCGTGCATGAATCCAGCCGCTCCAAAAAACGAACAAGGCAACACCGCCGGCAATGCGCCCCGACGCACCGCGGAGATTGTCCGAAGCACGCTTTACCACCGCAAGTTTTCGATCGTATCCGTGATTCTGCTGATGCTCACGGGTTCGGCCGTCATGCTGGTCCAGCCCCTGTTCTTCAAGATGCTGTTCGACACGGCGATTCCGGAGAAGGATATCGGGCTGCTCTGGTGGCTCCTGGCCGGGATGGTGGTCACACCGCTGATCGCGATCGGGATTTCCTACTTTCAGGGTCAACTGCGTGTACGCATTGGGGCTTCGGTCGCCCAGGCCCTTCGCAAGGAGGTCCTGAACCATCTGCTGCACGTACGGTTAAGTGCACTGGACAGGATCCCCAGGGGCGATATCGTCTATCGCGTTACGCGGGACGGCGGAAAGATCGGTGAGATGTACATCGCGCAGGAACTGCTTCCCGTGGTTTCGAACGCCATCGTGCTGGCCGGTGCGCTGGTCATGATGTTCCTGCTCAATATCGAACTGGCGGCCGTTTTCTGTATCGCGTTGCCGGCGACCTATCTCGTTACCCGGCACCTGACCCGCTACTCGAAGGAAATGGACCGCCAACTGAACGACCAGGGCAAGGCGGGGGAGAGTTTCCTGTACGAGGTGGTCGGCGCGTTCCGCACGATACGCATGTTCACGGGGGAGGGTCATGCGAAGAAAAAGTGGGCCGGCCACATGGACCGGCTCGCCTGGCTCAAGATGCGGGGAGAGGCCCTCCATGAGATCATGCTTACCTTTCCCAACGAAGTGATCAACGGACTGGTGCTGGGTATTTTGCTGGGGTTCGGCGCATTCCAGGCCATGGACGATGAAATCACCATCGGAAGCCTCGTGGCCATCATGGCCTATGCGCCGAGGGCGTACGCCGCGCTGAGGGCCGTACTCACGACCTACACCGGTACCAGGCTGATTGACGTTTCCGTGCAGAGCCTGAACGAGTTGTTCGAACTGCCGCTCGAATCCGCCTCGGGCACGAAACTGGCCCCTCGGCCGGCCGACAGGGAACTCCCGTCCATCGAGTTTTCGGGGGTGCATTTCAGGTACGACCGCGGTTACGAGGTGAAGGATCTGTCCTTTTCGGTGAACGGCGGTGAGTTCGTCGGCATCGTGGGACCGAGCGGGGGCGGGAAGACCACCATCATCGACCTGCTGACCCGCATGCAGGAGCCCGAAAGCGGCCGGATCTACATCGATGGAACGGACATAGGAACCGTCGAACCGGAATCGCTCAGGTCGCGCATCGCCGTCGTGCCCCAGGACGTATTCATCTGGAACGCCACGCTCGCGGAAAACATCGCCTATCCGGAAATGGACCGCGATTTGGATTCGGTGGAGCAGGCTGCCGATTCATCCGCGTTGCTGGACTTTGTACAGAAACAGCCCGAAGGCTTTGATACGGCGGCGGGAGAGGGCGGTGTCGCGCTATCGGGCGGCGAGAAGCAGCGCATCGCCATGGCCCGGGCGTTCATGAGAAATACCGCCGATATACTCGTACTCGACGAGGCCACTTCCGCCTTGGACGCCCTAGCCGAAGAGAAGATCAGGACTGCCGTTGAAGAGGCAAGGATCGGACGTACCACCATCGTCATTGCCCATCGCCTGTCCACGATTCGCCACGCCGACCGTATCCTGGTCATCGACGGAGGAAAGCTGGTCGAATCGGGCACGCCGAGAGAACTCGTGGAACGTGGCGGCCTCTTCGCCAGCATGTACGAGGCCCAGGCGCTGGATTTCGAATAAAAATCACGAACTGCGGGAGGTCACACGGTGAACAAAAACATCGTCATGAAAGTACTTCCAATCGGGCTGCTTGCGATGGCCGTCATCTTTGTCCTGTCGATTCTGGTGCTGAGATGGCTGTGGGCCTGGATCATACCCGACCTGTTCCCTGAAGCGGTGGCCCAGGGACTTATCGTGGATACGCTGTCCTGGACGACATCGCTGAAGCTCGCCGTGGCATTCGTACTTGCCAACGTGGTTTTGGGCGTATTCTCGTCGGGCCGGGATTAGCGGCGCGATCGACAGGAAAGAAGGCAGCGCTACCCTATGATGCACCGGTCGTCTAAATATCCGGATTCTCCAGAAATACCGTTACGCCCATGTCCACGTATTTCGCCCGATCTTCAGGCGCATGGTTCCTGAAGCACACCATCGTTTCCGAGCCTCCAAGTTGGCCGACCACGTGACGGACGCAGTCGTCCACGTCCCGGAATGGATGATTCGGGTGTGCTTCGATACTGTACATGAGATCGTTCGGGCCGAAGGACAGGCAGTCCACGCCCGCCTTCGCCAGTCTCCGCGCACCGGTCACCGCAGGGATCGATTCGAGCTGCATCATCAGCACGCCGTAATTGTTCCACCATGCGGCGTACTGCAGCCGGTCTCCCCCGACTTCTCCGATTTTGCGCCGCGCCCCGCCGCCCCAGCTCCGGACGCCCTGCTGCGGGTAGTAGAAGAAGTCGACCGCTTCCTCTGCCGTCGCTTCCGTTTCAACCTGCGGCACCTCGATCCCCGCGGGGCCGAGATCGAGCAGATTGCCGATCAGGTAACTGTGATAGGTGTGCTTGATGCGGAACATGACGTCGGCGTCCAGCGTGTCTGCCCGGTCGCAGAAGGCCACCAACCGGTCCTCGCTGAAGGCGCTGTGCTGTCCATCGACCCACAGAAAGTCGAATTTCCCAGATTCCACCACTTTCTTCAGCTGATCCACGGTATGGTCCATGCCCACATTGGCGCCAATGATCTGATCGCCCGCGCCGATGCGCTGTTTCAGGTTGCGCTCCGCCATTTGGTTCTCCTGTGGTGTTGGCCTGCCGTTCAATGGAAAATACGCAATGGAGTATTGCGTTTCCACGGACGTGCCGGTCCCGTCTGAACCGTCCTTGCACGTTCCGGGCAACCACGATTATAATGTGCGATGTCCCATTTCGATAGCCCAATCTCGGGATTTGGACATTCTTCTGTCCATTTCGCAGTTGCCGAGGCTTCCGTCCGGTCTATCTTGACATCAGACCGCCATCCCCGAGTTTACGCTGCACAGACCCGGCGTCCAGTCCGCCGTGACCGCATTGGAGGAGCCCGATGTATCTGCACGATGTCGTAAACTGGACCGACTTCGATGATGAAACGCTCAGCTTCTACCGCGCGATCAGCGTGGATATGATCCAACTGGATCTCAGAACCGGGGGAAAGGTCGAGGCTGAACGACATGTAAGGGCCGGCAAGGACAGCACGGAACTGTTCGAACAGGCCCGGGAGAAGACGGAGTCCCACGGTTTGAAGTTGCAGACCGTCTTCATGCCGGTCCTGGAGGGAATCACCCTGGCCACGGAAAAGCGGGACGAGGAACTCGGCGCCTTTGTGCGGCTCATCGAAAGCATCGGCAAGGCGGGCATTCCGACACTCGCATGGAATTTCAAGCCGATGGGCAACTTCCGGACTATCTCCGACATCGGCCGCGGCGGCGCGGTGTACAGCACCTTCGACTATGCCGAATTCGACCGGAACCGTCCTCCGCCCCACGATCCGCCCGTCTCCGAGACCGTGATGTGGAACAACATGGTCGCTTTCATGGGCGCCGTGATTCCGGCCGCCGAGAAGGCCGGCGTCAACCTGGCGCTCCACCCCGACGACCCGCCCATTCCCGAACCGCTGGGAGGCGTCGCCCAGATCTGTTCCACCCTGGAGCATTTCCGGCGCATCTTCGACGCGGTGCCCAGCGACAACCACCGGATGCTCTTCTGCCAGGGCTGCATGACCGAACTGGCGGGTCCGCAGCGCGTATATGACATCATTGCAGAGATGGCCTCCCGAAACAAGATCGCCCTGGTCCATTTCCGGAACGTCCGGGGACAGTTGCCGAGGTTCGCCGAGGTCTTCATCGACGAAGGCGAGGTGGACATGCGACGGGCCATGGAGACCTACCGCGACAACGGGTACGACGGACCCTTCGGCATGGACCATACGCCGGGGTTTCCCCAGGCTCGGGCCGGATGGGCCGGCCGCGCCTTTGCGAACGGCTACATCCGCGCCACGATCCAGACGGTCTACGGCCGGTAGGCGATCGGCCAGGTACAAACGTAAGCGAGCGTCCAGGTACAATCGTAAACGTGCGGCCCGGTACGACCCGTTTCGCGCAAACTACATCGGGTCTGCCACCGACTACAGGAGACGAATAGAGCATGCGTATCACCCAATTTGAAATCCTGCGCGTTCCACCGAGCTGGGTATGGCTGAAGATCCACACGGACACCGAGTTGTTCGGCTGGGGCGAACCCTACCTGGAGAACCACCCGGAGAGCGTCATCGCCGAGGTGCGGCGCCTGGAGCCGCTGCTCGTCGGTGAGGATCCCTGCCGCGTCGAATCGCTCTGGCACAAGATGTACGAAGGCGGTTCCGGCTACGTGGGCGGTCCGGTAAAGATGAGCGCGATCAGCGGGATCGACATGGCGCTCTGGGATCTCGCCGGGAAGGCCGCGGGACTGCCGGTACACCGCATGCTGGGCGGCGCCTGCCGCGACCGGATACGCATGTACCGCGCCGTGGGCGGCCAGCTGCCCTGGTGCGTGGAGCCCGGACAGCCCTATGACGCGGGCTGGGATCCTTCTAATGAACCGGATTGGGCATTTCCGGAGGGCCACGAGGAAGCGGCCCGGGTCATCGTCGAAGAATGGGGTTTCCGATGCATGAAGCTACACGTGGGCATGGGCACCGGACTGGAACCCACGTCGGAGGTGGAACGGATCGCCGAAGCTTTCGCCGCCGTGCGGAAGGGGGCCGGTCCCGATGTCGAGGTGGCCGTGGATATCCACAATCCCCACCCCGTGATGGCAAAGCAGATGATCTCCGCCCTGACGCCGCACCGGCCGCTGTTCATCGAGGAACCCATGCCCGTGGAGCGGGTCGACGTGCTCGCGGACATCGCGCGCAACAGCGAAATCCCCATTGCAGCGGGGGAAAGATGGATGGGCAAATGGATCTTCTACGACGCCCTGCGCAAGAATGCCCTGTCCGTGATGCAGCCGGACCTGTGCCACGCCGGCGGCATCACCGAGTGCCACAAGATCGCGGTGATGGGCGAGAGCGCATACGCGAAACTCGCTCTGCACTGCCCATTAAGCCCCCTGGCCCTGGCCGCGTCCATCCAGATCGACGCCTGCGCGTCGAATTTCCTGGTACAGGAGCACAACGAAGTGAACTGCCGGCGCGAGGGAGGAAGGACGTACTTCGGCAAGGGTTACTTCGCCGAGCCTTTTGTGCTGGACGAGGACGGTTGCGTCGCGGTGCCCCAGGGTCCGGGACTCGGCGTGGACATTGATCCGGCGGGTTTCGAACAGATCATGGCCCGGCCGTGGCGGGACGTGCGGGGCTGATACCGGGCTAAACGCGCACCCGCGCCCACCTTGCGGTCTTGGCGACATCGTCACCGGCTAAACGCGCACCCGCGCCCACCTTGCGGTCTTGGCGGCGTCATCGCCCGCATAGAAGACGACGAACACCTCGTCGTCCGATAAACGCGCCATGCGGGGATGCCCGAAACGCCAACGCTCCATGTCGCCCCACAATTCAGACTGGGTTCGCCCGCCGCCAGCGCCGGATTCGGTACCCACGGTGCTGTCGTAGACCAGGAGATCCCGCTCGCGTTCCCAGTTCACCCCGAAATCTTCACTGATGGACAGCACGATCCCGGGCGGGTCCCGGCGCCTCGGATAGGCGGCCAGCAGCCGGTCTCCGCCCAGGGACAGAGGCTGGCAGTGCTGGCCGGGAAGGCCGGTGCCCCGCGGGGCCGTCCACGACCGTCCATCCGGGGTTCCGAAGGCGATATGGATATCGATGTCCGACCCTGCCATGAAATCGTGGGTCCAGAACGTGGCGACGAGACGGCCGTCATCGGGATGGATGGCCTGCCGCTGGTCCCAGTAGGCCAACGCGTTGTCCGGATGGCGGGCCACGGTGGCGAACTCCGGCCAGGTGCGGCCGCCATCCCGGGAGAAGCGCAACCTCGCCGCGGGCCGGCCGGGACCTGCATCGTCATATTCCTTCCATTGCTCGTAGGGTTGTGCCAGGACACCGCCAGGCAACGGGATAATGGCATGCGAGCACGGTGAAGCGGCGAGGTGGGGCGACGTATCCATGGGCCGCGGCCGGCTCCAGGTGAAGCCCCCGTCCTCGGAATCGACGTGCATGATGCGCATGGGCAGCAGGCCCTGCGTCTCCGGATGGATGAAGGGTAGATCGGGGTCGGAACGGTCGACCCACAGGGCCGTGGCCGTGAGTCTGCCTGGCGTCAGTTCCGTGCTGGTCAGCCCCTTCACTTCGCCCGGCATGCCGTCCCAGGATCCCTTTCCGAAGCCGTCGTAGCGGAGCGACCAGGTCCGCCCGCGATCGGCCGACGCCCAGATGCAGGCGTGCCCGTCCACCGAATCGCGCGCCGAGCCCCAGCGGCCCGAGACGAGTATGGTGCCGTCGCGCAGCCGGTTGATGGTGGTGAAGGCGCAGTTCCTGCGTTGCCGGGGGATTGGATGGCCGTCGCTGATCGTGCCTGTATCCAGGACTCGCACGCAAATCTCCCGAGCCGTAACCCGTTCCTGGACAGATGATTACGGGTTTTTGTTCCAGTGGTCGATCAGGCTGGATGCGTCGTAGGACACGACCTTGCAGGCGACGTCCGCGGCGCGGAACATTTCCCACTGCCTGTCCGGTGTTCCCGCCGTGTAGTAGGCCGTGACCAGCCGGCTGTCGTCGAGTCGCGCGGTAGAGGGATAACCGATGTCGCCACCGGGCAGGGCATCATCGAGTACCAGCCGCCGCGCATCCCAGGTCGTCCCGCCGTCCCGGCTGATCAGGCCCTCCACACCGAAGGGTGGATGCCGCCGCCCGAAGACGAGCAACAGCCAGCCGTTGGGCAACAGGGTGAGGTCGGGCGGGTGTTCCTTTGCGTCCGTGACCCGGCCGGTCAGGCGCCAGGTGTACCCGCCATCCTCCGAAACGCAGGAATACAGTGCCTGCTCGGCGCGGTCTTCCGAGCGGGCGACGAACAGCCAGCGGCCGTCGGGCAGGACGGCCACGTCCGATTCGTTCAGTCCCAGCGCCACCAGGGTCGGATCGCCCCAGGTACGGCCGTTGTCCGCCGATCGGAGGATGTAGGTCGGCGTCGACGCGGGGCCGACCCGGACCGTTCCCTCACCGGGATCGCATACCGGGGCTCCTCCTCCGTAGATCAGCATGTGCGTGACGCCGCCTGCCGTGAAGATCTTGCCGAAGGGTGAGGCGCCGTTGATCGGGGCATAGTCGATGAGCGCGTCGTCCACCCAGGAACGGCCGCCGTCCGTGGAGAAAACGACCCGGGTGTCGGCCTTGCCCATTTCCGGTTTCCAGGCGCCTTCTTCGTCATAGGATCCCTGCCAGTGGTAGGCGAGCACGAGCGTGCCGTCCGGCGCCAGGCCGAGCGCGGGGTTGCGGTCGTCCCGTTCGCTGTCGGCCACGGTCACGGGCGCGGACCAGGTCAGACCGCCGTCCAGGGAGCGTCCCACGTCCAGCCGCCCGCCCAGGCCCATGTGCGCGGCGCCGCCGCGGTAGGCCATGAGCAGTTCACTGCCGCCCAGACGGGTTATGACCGGAAAATAGCCTTGTCCCACCACCGCGTCGACGACCTGGGTACCGGGGAGCAGGCGCACATCGAGTTTTTCGGACATGGTTGGTCTTTTATCCTCGTTTATGCATGAGATTCGGTTAAGCGGATATGGGTCCGACGGTAACGCAGGCCGCCTTCGATGTCAAGTAGATCGATCAGGTAAATACGGCGTCTCGGCTGGAGCGCTGAGCGCCTCGATCCGCACGCGGCAACCGCTTCGATTCGCACTGGATTTAATACTTGACATAAAAGTCAGGTTTGCTATATTCACATAGCGATCCGACCTTATGAAGGAGGCTCGATCATGAAAGTGACCGCCCAGGAAGAATACGGACTCCGGTGTATACTGCAACTGGCGCGATACCATTCCCGCGACCCGGTTACGGGACGGCAGATCGCCGAGTCGGAGGGCATTTCCCTGGACTACGTATCCAAGTTGCTGATGATCCTCAGGCGTTCGGAACTCGTCCGAAGCGTGCGGGGGATCCGGGGCGGCTACGCGCTGGCCAGGGAACCGCGAAGCATAACACTGGGCGAGGTAATGCGCGCCTTGAGTTCGGAAGACGGGGTCGTGCTTTCGAGCCCGGACGCTCACATGTGCGATCATTTCTCCGGCCATCTGGAGGCGTGCACGCACCTGAACGCCTGCGCCATCCGGCCGGTCTGGACGGTGCTGGCCCGGTACCTTTCCGGCGTGCTCGATCACATTACCCTCACGGACCTGCTGCAGACCGAACACCAGGTCTTCGAGGTGGTGGGGCAGGTCTCCCAGGATACCATGCGGGACCAGGCGACGAGCGGCATCATCCAGATAGGCCGGTAGCACGGCAGATTCAGTACGGCCGCTAACACGGCAGATTCAGTACGACAGGTTTTAATCGTTTCAAGGAGACGCAATGGAAGCCATCGAAACTTTAGCCCAGCAGGAATACAAAGAGGGCTGGGTGACCGACATCGAGATGGAAAAAGCGCCGCCAGGGCTCAACGAGGATATCATCCGGTTCATATCCGCCAAGAAGAATGAGCCCGAGTTTCTGCTGGAGTGGCGCCTGAAGGCCTACCGCCACTGGCTCACGATGAAGGAGCCCAACTGGCAGTACATGGCCTATCCGCCGGTCGATTACCAGGATATCGTCTATTATGCCGCGCCGAAGAACACGCCGCAGTACAACAGCCTCGACGAGGTGGACCCCGAACTGCTGGCGACCTACGACAAGCTCGGCATTCCGCTGGAAGAGCAGAAGGTGCTCGCGGGCGTGGCCGTGGACGCGGTCTTCGACAGCGTGTCGGTCCACACGACCTTCAAGGACAAGCTGGCCGAACTGGGCATCATCTTCTGTTCCTTTTCGGAGGCGGCGCAGGAACATCCCGACCTGGTGGAGAAATACCTGGGCACCGTGGTGCCGTACCGGGACAACTACTTCGCGACGATGAACTCGGCCGTCTTCAGCGATGGCTCCTTCTGCTACATCCCGCCCGGCGTCCGGTGTCCCATGGAACTCTCCACCTACTTCCGCATCAACACGGCCGGAACCGGCCAGTTCGAGCGCACGCTGATCGTCGCCGACGAAGGTTCCTACGTGAGCTACCTGGAAGGCTGCACCGCGCCTATGCGGGACGAGAACCAGCTGCATGCGGCGGTCGTGGAACTGGTCGCCCTGAAAGACGCGCAGATCAAGTATTCCACGGTGCAGAACTGGTATCCGGGAGACGAGCAAGGCAAGGGCGGCGTCTACAACTTCGTGACCAAGCGCGGGGCCTGCAAGGGAGATAACAGCAAGATCTCCTGGACGCAGGTGGAAACGGGATCGGCCATCACGTGGAAGTACCCCAGCGTGATCCTGCAGGGCGACCATTCCATCGGAGAGTTCTATTCCGTGGCGCTGACCCGCAACAAGCAGGTGGCGGACACGGGAACCAAGATGATCCACGTGGGGAAGAACTCGCGCAGCACCGTGGTTTCCAAGGGGATATCCGCGGGCAACGGCCAGAATGTCTACCGGGGACGGATCCAGGTCCTGAAGAAGGCGGACGAGGCGCGGAACTACACGCAGTGCGACTCGATGCTGATCGGCGACCGCTGCGGCGCCCATACCTTTCCCTATATCGACGTGGGAAACAACTCGGCGAGCGTGGAACACGAAGCGTCGACGGCCCGGATCAGCGAGGACCAGCTTTTCTACTGCAAGACCCGGGGCATATCCACCGAAGACGCCATTTCCATGATCATCAACGGGTTCTGCAAGGAAGTCTTCCAGGAACTGCCCATGGAATTCGCCGTGGAGGCGAAGAAACTGCTGGGGATCAGCCTGGAAGGCAGCGTGGGTTGACGAGGACGGGCGACCAGGACCAGAGCGGCTGGCTGGTCCGCGGCGGCTGAGCCCAGGACGGCCAGGCCCATAACGAGGATCATAACAGGAGAAAGCAAGCGAGATGGCATTACTCGAAATCAAGAATTTACGCGGCGGGATCAAGGACCAGGACATCATCAACGGGATCGACCTTACCGTAGAACGGGGCGAGGTCCATGCGATCATGGGACCCAACGGCTCCGGGAAGAGCACGCTGGGCAAGATCCTGGCCGGCCACGAGGAATACGAAGAAACCGGAGGCACCGTAAGGTTCCAGGACAAGGATCTCTTCGAGCTTACCCCCGAGGAACGGGCCAACGAGGGCATGTTCCTGGCCTTTCAGTACCCGGTGGAGATCCCCGGAGTCAGCAACGCCTACTTCCTCCGGGCGGCGATGAACGAACGCCTGAAATACCGCGGCGAACCGGAGATAAGCGCCGGCGCGTTCCGGCGGCTGCTGGACGAGAAGATGAAGCAGGTCGACATGGACCCCGAACTGGCCCGGCGTCCGGTGAACGAGGACTTCTCCGGCGGCGAGAAGAAACGCAACGAGATCTTCCACATGGCCGTGCTCGAACCGACCCTTTCCATTCTCGACGAGACGGATTCCGGGCTGGATATCGATGCCATGCGCATCGTGGCCCACGGGATCAACCAGCAGCGCACCGCGGACAACGCGATGATCGTCATCACCCACTACCAGCGGCTGCTGGACTACGTCGTGCCGGACTACGTCCATGTCATGTACCAGGGCCGGATCGTGAAGTCGGGCAGTAAAGAACTGGCCTTTGAACTGGAAGAAAAGGGATACGAGTGGATACGGGAAGAAGTGGAAGCCGCGGGTTGAATACATAAAGGGAGCATGGAACCTCGATATGACGGAATCACTGAAGCAGGCCACGACCAGCAGATACACCACGTTCTATGACGCTTACGACCGCATCCGGTCCCTCGATGCGCCGCTCTGGCTGCACCGGATCCGTTCGGTTGCCATGAAGCGCTTCCGGGAACTCGGCATGCCGGTCGCCCGCGAGCTTTCTTTTCCGCTCAAGGAAGACTGGGTTTACACCGATCTCCGGCAGATCGCGGACACTTCGTACCAGGCCGAGCCCGGCGGACCGGACGGACCCGGCGGACCCGCGGAAGCGATGCTGGACGAGGATGGGCTCGCGCCTTACGAGTTCGGCCAGAACGGCTGGCACCGGCTCGTTTTCGTAAACGGCGTCCACGCACCCTCGTTATCGCACGGGCCGGACTTGCCCCGGGGCGTCGTGGTAAGCAGTCTGGCTGATGCCCTCGTGGAGCATCCGGAGCTCGTTCATCCGCACCTCGCGCGCTATGCCGACTACGAAAGCACCGGGTTGACGGCACTGAACACGGCCCTTTTCGAAAACGGCCTGTTCGTCCACGTACCGCGCGGCGGGGTCCTGGAAACCCCGGTGCACGTGCATTACGTAACGACCGGACTCGACGGGCCCCTGGCCACGCAGCCGCGAACACTCATCGCAGCGGGTGACGGAGCGAGCCTCAAGGTGGTCGAGAGTTATTCCGGCATGACGGATCAGGCCTACCTCACCAACGCCGTTACGGAAATCGCCGTGGGGCGGGACGGTAACGTGGAACACTACCGGATCAACCGGGAAGGCGTGGGGGCCGCCCATCTGTCCACCAACCAGCTCCACCTGGAGGGGAACGGCCGGATCTCCACCTTCAACATGAGCATGGGCGGGGCGTTGACCCGGAACGATACCAACGCCCGTCTCGCGGGCGAGCACGCGGTGGTGCGCATGAACGGACTGTTCCTGGTCGCGGGCGACCAGCACGTGGACAACCACACCGCCATCGATCACGCCGTGCCGAACTGCGACAGCTACGAGGTGTACAAGGGCATCCTGGAGGGCCGGTCCCGCGGCGTGTTCAACGGCAAGGTGTTCGTGCACCAGGACGCCCAGGAAACGGACGCCAAGCAGCTGAACAAGAACCTGATGCTCTCGTCAGACGCGATGATACACACCAAGCCGCAGCTCGAGATCTACGCGGACCAGGTGAAATGCACCCACGGCGCCACCGTGGGCCAGCTCGACGAAGACCAGATCTTCTACTTGCGGACCCGCGGCCTGTCCCATGACAGCGCATGCCACCTCCTTACCTACGGGTTCGCGGCCGACCTGATCCGGCGACTCGGGATCGACGCCGTCCGTACCTCGCTGGATACGCTTTTCGAAACCACCATCCGGGATCTTTCGACGGCCCGGGGCCGGACGGGAAGATAGCGGATACAATACACGCGCACAGGGGCTGACGAATGGATACGGATGCCGTTAAAGAACGGATTGTGGACGTATTGAAGACGTGCTACGACCCCGAGATCCCGGTCAATATCTACGAAATGGGACTCATCTACGAAATCGACGTGCAGCAGGACGGCATGACCAACATAAAGATGACGCTCACTTCGCCGAACTGCCCGGCGGCCCAGTCGCTGCCCGCCGAGGTGGAAACCAAGGTGAAGGAGCTGGACGAAGTGTCGGACGCCCTGATCGAGATCGTCTGGGAGCCGCCCTGGCATATCGACATGATGACCGAAGACGCCAAGCTGGAACTCGGCATAGACTACTGATCGCTTAACGTAATCGCATACGGATAGGGATCCATGGCAGAAGCACTGGTAGCATCGCCGCGCAAGCTGGATGAAGCGGTCCGCTTGTCCGACGAACACGCCCTGCGTCACCGCGGGGACTTCCCCATCCTGGACCGGAAGGTGCACGGCAAGCCGCTGGTCTACCTGGACAACAGCGCCACGTCGCAGAAACCTCGGGTCGTGCTCGACGCCCTGGAAGACTACTACACGCGGCTGAACGCCAACGTGCACCGCGGACTCCACACCCTGAGCGAGGAAGCGACCAACGCCTACGAGGCCTCCCGCGAACGGGTGGCGCGCTTCATCAACGCCCCGGTCCGGAACCTGGTCTTCGTGCGCAACACGACCGAGGGCATCAACCTCGTGGCGAGCGCCTGGGGCCGGAAGAACGTCAGGACGGGCGACGAAATCCTGCTGTCGGTCATGGAGCACCACAGCAACATCGTGCCCTGGCAGATGCTTGCCCGGGAAACCGGTGCCGTGATACGGTACTTCGACATCCGCGAAGACGGGTCGCTCGACATGGACCAGGCGGACGACCTGATCACGGAGCGGACGCGCATCGTGTCCATCGCGCACATGTCGAACGTGCTGGGCACCGTCAATCCCGTCGAAGCCATCGTGGAACGGGCCCACGACGCCGGTGCGCTGGTCTTCGTGGACGCCGCACAGAGCGTGCCGCACATGCCGGTGGACGTGGCGAGCCTGGGCTGCGACTTCTTCGCGTTTTCCGGTCACAAGATGTGCGGACCGACCGGCATCGGCGGGCTGTACGGCCGGCAGGAGTTGCTCGAAACGATGGATCCCTACATGGGCGGGGGTTCGATGATCGACGAAGTCCGGCTCGATGGGTTCACCTGCGCGGACATCCCGGAGAAATTCGAGGCGGGCACCCCCAACATCGCCCATGCCATCGTCTTCGGCGACGTGGTGGACTACCTCTCATCCGTCGGGATGGAGCGCATACACACCCACGAAAGCGCACTGACGGACTACACGATCGAACGGCTTGAGGAGATCGACGGCCTGACGGTCTACGGTCACGCGCCGGACCGGGGAGGGGCGATCTCCTTCAACCTGGACAACATGCACCCCAGCGATCTGTCGACGGTGCTGGACCGCCAGGGCATCGCCATCCGCGCCGGCCACCACTGCGCGCAACCCCTCATGCGCCGGCTCGGGACGCCCTACGGCGCCACGGCACGGGCAAGCCTCTATTTCTACAACACCTCCGAAGAGATCGATACCATGATCGGCGCCATCCACAGGGCGCTGAATCTCTTCGGCGCGTAGTCGTTCGGCGGCCCGACACGCCGTACCCGGTCCATCCGGCCGGTCTCAGTTTCCGCCGTACCCGGTCCATCCGGCCAGTCAATCAACGCGATACCATGACCCCCTTCACGGTCGACTTGGGCATGTCGCCCATCATGCGCGCCGGCCGCACGCCCCCGGCCGTTTCCCTGGGATTGAGCGCGTCGCACGGCGTGCCGAACTTCGGCCTGGCGTAGGGCAGGTGGGAGTTGCCCCGGGCGAGGATGTGGAGGTGGTTCGCGGTCGGCCCATCGAATTCGGCGCCATGGTTCCACGGCACCCAGGACCTCGCGTTGCAGTAATGGCTCACGAACGCCCGGCGGAACCGCGTCCCGGTCCGGTTCTCGTGCGACCGGTGCAGGAGATGGCCGTGAAAGAACAGGACATCGCCCGGCGCCATCGGCGCGGCCACCTCGCGGCCGGCGTATTTCCCGGCGACGGGGGCCAGTCCGTTCAGGGACTCGTCCGTCGCACTGGCGCCCTCGATGACCCCGAGGTCCCCTATGGCGCCGTCGGTGTGGTTCTGGCCAAGCTTGTTCTCGTCCGGATAAATCGGTTCGTGATGCGATCCCGGTATGACCATCATGCAGCCGTTTTCTTCATCCGCGGGATCCACGGCCAGCCAGGAACCGATCAGCGTGTCGGGATAGGTAGGTATGTAGTACGAGTCCTGGTGAAAACCCTGGCCTTCGCGGCCGGGCGGTTTCAGGAACAACATGGTCTGGAGCGCCAGCACGTCCGGACCGATCAGGGCTTCGAGCACGTCCAGGATACGAGGCTGCAGCAAAAACCGCTCATGCAGCGCGTGCTTCCGATGGAGCATATGTATGCGCAGCCAGTGCTGTCCCATCTGTTCGGTCGTCAATCCGGGCGGCGGCGGATCGACCCCATCGATGGCGATTTTTCCCTGCATCAGCGCTTCGGTATGGCGGCGTATCTCATCCACCTCCGCGCTGGACACGAGTCCGCGGACGGCGAGGTAGCCATCGCGGTGATAGTCGATGTAATCCTGGACGCCGATCCGGTATCGGTCCGTCGACATGGTGCGCTCCTCCGGGTTAAACGGATGGTTGAGGTATCGATCTCGGCCGGACGCTGTACCGATTCCGGCCGGGCGCCGTACCGTTTCCGGACAGGCGCCGTATTGTCGAATAAAACCCCAGAGTTGTGAAAAGGGGTTGATATTTCTTGCTTGTAAGTTAATTTACGTTATTCATGCGAAATTCTGCACTGATTTGTTTATTGTTGTTGATTTGTATAGGCTTGGACTATATATGAGTTATGCGATCCAGTCCCCGGGTTCTACAGCGATATGAATCCAAATCACGTTGGCGCCGAAGAGGTTGAGTTCTTTCAGGAGAATGGCTATCTCCAGATTCCGGGGTTTTATTCGAAGCGGGAAATCGCTGAACTGGCCGACGCGCTGGACAAGACGGTCGAGGAAAAAAGAGCACGCATACTGGGTGGCGGAGGCGAGACGGACGACGATTACAACCGTGTTTTCAACCAGATGGTCAACCTGTGGGTCGACATCGAGGTCATCCGGAAGTACTCGTTTGACGCGCGGCTTGCGGAGATCGCCCGGAAGATATCGAAGTGCAGGCGCCTGGTCATCTACCATGACCATGGACTGATCAAGCCCGGCGGTGAGCGGAGCAAGGCAACCAACTGGCACCAGGACGCACCGTACTGGCCCATGGAGCAGGTCGGCGCGTTATCGGCATGGATCGCCGTGGACGATGTAACGGTGGACAACGGTTGCATGCAGTTCATACCCGGATCGCACAAATACGGCCGGCTGGCGCCGGTGCCGCTGAGCACGGAAGGCGCCAGCGTACTGAAAGACATCGAGAGCACGGACGTCGAGGTCGAAGTCGAACCCGTCGTGATGGACATGGAAGCGGGCGGCGTCACCTTTCATCATGGATGCACGTTCCATTATGCTACGCCGAATCGCACGGCCTCTCCCCGGAGAGCGCTGGCGATCATATACATACCGGAGTACGTGAACTACAACGGCCGATGGGACGCGGGCGGCGACCAGACCATGAAACCGGGCGAACCGTTCGGAGGACCGCTGCATCCCATCCTGGCATCGGGTTGAGCAGACCTTAAGGATAACCTATGGAGTACAGATTGCTGATTTTGCCGAACAAGGCAGTATTATAAACCTGTAAAGGGGGTTGGTTTCATGGAGATCAGTGTCGACCGAGCAAACGAAGTACTTATTGCGAAGGTTGAAGGTCGAATCGACGGTGCCAACGCGCGGGAATTCGAAGACGCGCTCAACGGCGCCATCGGTGAAGACGACAGCAAGGTGCTGCTGGATTTCAGTACCTTGTCCTATATAAGCAGCGCGGGCCTGAGAGTCATCCTGCTGATCGCCCGGCTGCTCCAGAAGCGGAATGCCGCGTTCGCATTGTGCTCGCTTTCGGATCCTATTCGGGAAGTCTTCGAAATCAGCGGTTTCGACAAGATCATATCCATTCACGATTCCCAGGCCGAAGCCGTGGATAAGATCGGCCGGTAGGCGCCTCTTCCCGTTTACGCTTCGCGACGCGGCGTTCAAGCGTTGTGGCGAACGGTGAAACGGGATAAGGCCGCGGCGGTTTCCGGGGGTGAAATGACGCAGACACCGTATAAAATCCTTGTTGTGGACGACGAGCCGGATCTCGAGCACCTGATGCGGCAGCGCATGCGCCGTGACGTGCGTTCCGGCCTGTATACGCTGTATTTCGCCCAGAACGGCGTGGAAGCCCTCGAACGCCTTAACGAAGTGCCCGATATCGACATGGTCCTCTCCGATATCAACATGCCCCGGATGGACGGACTCACGCTGCTGGCGCAGATACCGAACATCGCCCCCGACATCCGCGCCGTGGTGGTATCCGCCTACGGGGACATGAAGAACATCCGCACGGCCATGAACCGGGGCGCCTTCGATTTCATTACCAAGCCCATCGATTTCCAGGACCTGAGGGTAACGATCGAGCGTACGCTGAAGAACATGGAGGAATGGCGCGAAGCCCTGGAGTCGCGGGACAAGCTCGTACGGCTGCAGAACGAACTGAACGTGGCCAGCAAGATGCAGCAGTCGATTCTGCCCACCGAGTTCCCCGATTCCGATCATTGCGAGATTTTCGCGAACATGGAACCGGCCCGGGAAGTCGGCGGCGACTTTTTCGACGTTTTCGGCCTGCCCGGCGGTAAAATCGCCCTGGCCATCGCCGATGTATCCGACAAGGGCGTTCCCGCCGCCTTGTTCATGATGTCCAGCAGGACCCTGCTGAAAGGCTCGGCGATCGGCGCCGTGGAACCAGGTGCCGTACTCAAGGAGGTCAACGACCTGCTTACCGAGGAAAACGAAGCGGCCATGTTCGTCACGACTTTCTACGCGGTTTACAACCCCCAAACCGGACAGGTGGACTATTCCAACGGTGGGCACAATCATCCGCTGGTGGTGCACCCCGACGGCTCGTCGACGCTTCTCCCCGGTACGGACGGTCTGGCGCTCGGGGTTTTTCCGGGCGTAAATTTCGGCCAGTCCGCCGTTATGCTCTCTCCAGGTGATCTCCTGTTGCTTTATACCGACGGCGTAACCGAAGCCATGAACGCCGACGGAGAGGAATTCGGCATGGACCGCCTGCAGGCGGTTTTCGCGGATGCCCCTCCCGGCAGTACGGAAGACGCCAACAAGGCGGTGTTCAAAGCGGTCCATGAATTCGCCGGAGAAACGCCGCAATCCGATGACATTACCTGTGTTACCGTGCTTCAACGCCAGGTCTGATCATGAGCAGAAGACTGTCCCTTAGCCTGTCCACGAAGCTTGACCAGCTGGAGCGCATCTACGAGGCTGTGGATGATCTCGGCGAGTCTGAAGAATGGCCGCCGGCCATGGTCTACCAGATCAAGCTGGTCCTCGAGGAACTGGGCGTGAACATCGTCAAACACGGCCACGACAGCGATCCCGACCACACATTCGAAATCGTGCTGGACTCGGATACCGACGCGCTGACGATCGAATTGCGGGACGAAGGGCGGGCCTTCAACCCCCTGACCGATTCGCCGGAACCGGATGTCGACTCCGGGCTGGACGACCGGCCCGTGGGCGGCCTGGGCGTCTACCTCGTCCGGACCATGATGGATGAACTGAGCTACCGTCGGGAAGACAACCAGAACATTCTCACCATTGTCAAGCGGAAGGATAACGGATGAGACGAACGCGCGACCACTGGGCGGTCGTCCTTCTCGCCCTTTGTGCGACGGCGTTCTCTCCCGCTTTATCCTTCGAAAACAGCGGCGCGAACGCCTCCCAGGTCGAAAAGCCCGGTGTGACGGCTGAGTCCGATGCGACGGCCCAGTCCGATGCGACAACCGAGCCCGGTGCGACGACCGAGCCCGATGCGACAACCGAGCCCGGTGTGACGGCCGAACGCATACTCTTCGGCCAGTCTGCGGCCTTCAGCGGTCCGGCCCGCGAGCTCGGGCGGAACATGAACCTCGGGATCGAGGCGGCCTTCCAGGAAGCTAACCGCCGGGGCGGCGTACACGGTAGACGGCTCGAACTGATCACGCTCGATGACGCCTACGAACCGGAAGCCGCGATCGCGAATACCCGTAAACTGATCGAGGAGGACGGAGTTTTCGCGCTGATCGGCGCCGTCGGAACCCCCACTTCCCGCTCGGCCGTGCCCATTACCGCGGAGGCCGGCGTACCCTATATCGCGCCATTCACCGGCGCGATTTTTTTACGTGACAACACGGATTCGGGCGTCATAAACCTGCGCGCCTCCTATTTCCAGGAGACCGAGGAAATCGTCGACCGGCTTTCGCGCGATCTCGGCATCACGCGCATTGGCGTTATGTACCAGAACGATTCTTTCGGCCGGGTCGGATACCGCGGCGTACGACGCGCGCTGGAGCGCCGGCAGCTCGATCCCGTGGCGATCGGCGTGTATCCCCGGAACACCACCGCGATCAAGGCCGGCCTGCTCGACCTGCAGCAGGGAAAACCGGACGCTGTCGTGGTGATCGGCGCCTATCAGCCGGTTGCCACGCTCATTTCGTGGGCGCGGCACGTGGGTTTCAATCCCGTGTTCGCAACGATTTCATTCGTAGGGAGCAACGCGCTGGCCGGTGAACTGGGTCCCGACGGCCGCGGTGTCCTGGTCTCTCAGGTAGTGCCCTTTCCCGCGGCCGGCAACATCGCCATCGCCGTCCAGTACCGCAGAGCGCTCTCCGCGCACGCGCCGGGCACGACACCCGGATTCGTTTCCTTTGAAGGATACCTCGCCGGCAAGCTGACCATCACCGCCCTCGAGGGCTGCGGCCCCGACGTAAGGCGATCCTGCCTCATGGAGAGCCTGAACCGGGCGGGAACGATCGACCTGGGTGGTCTTCGCCTTGAATTCGGCGAAGGGGACAACCAGGGTTCGGACGCGGTCTTCCTTACGGTGATCGGCCAGGATGGCCGTTACCATCCCATCCGTACCCTCCGGGACGTGATGCCATGATCAAGCAGTGGCTGTTGTGGCTGTATGACAAGGGCCCATCCCGCATATCGGGGCAGCTGTATCTGGGCATCGGTGCGGCGGTAGCGCTCACCATGATAGCAAGTATGGTGGCGTGGTTCGCTTTCAACGAGGTCGGCGAGGCCCAGCGCGAAGTAAACGAGGTCGCCGTGCCCGAGATCGCCGCGGCCTTCGGCGTGGCCCAGCGGAGCGGAACGCTGGCGGCGGCCGCGCCGCGCCTGACGGCCGCGGAAACCCCCGAAGCGCTTGAGTCCGTAACCGCGAGCATCTCCGAAGAACGGGAGAGTTTCGCGGTGCAGCTGGAAGCCATCGCCGGCTACGGCATGGAAGACGAACGCTTTCAACGCATCCGTGAAGCCGGCAGCACGCTGATGTCGAATATTGAAATGATCGAGGAGTCCGTAACCAGGCGCTTCGAGCTCCAGGAACAGGGCCGGCAGTTGCGTTCTGATCTGGAACGGCTGCAATTGGAACTGGCTGGCATCCTGGTCCCGGCGATCGACAACCAGTTATTCTATACGGTAACAGGCTACCGGGATATCGATCAGCCGGTGGCGCCCCGCGAGGAATATCTCTCCGAAGAGGAACTGCAACGATACCGGCACCTGGCCGATCTGCAGGCCGAGGCGACCGTCAGCACCCGAATCCTGTCCAACGTCTTCAACCTGTCCGATGCCGATCGGCTGGAACCCCTGCTGGAGCGCTTCGAGTCGGCCGACGGCGGCGTGGAACGAAGCCTCGCCGGCCTGGGTACGTCGCCCCTGCGGCAACGCCTCGAACCGGTTTTCGCCCAGCTCTTCGAACTGGGCAGCGGTCAGGGTAAGATCTTCGAGATACGCGGCGAGGATCTGGACCTGATCGCCCAGCAACGCGCCTTGATCGATAACAACCGGGATCTGTCCGTCGAGCTGGTGGCCGAAGTGGAAAGTCTCGTGGACGCGGCGCAGGAGAGTACCGAGGCCGCCACCATCGCGTCGACGCAGACGATCCAGGTAGGCAGGCAGCTCCTCCTCGCGCTGAACGCGGTCAGCCTGATTGGCGCATTGCTGATTGCCTGGCTGTTCGTCGGCAAGGTGCTGCTGCGCCGGCTGGGATTCCTGTCTGAACACATGCGGCGCATGGCGGGGGGCGACCTGAAGCAGAAAGTCGAACTGGACGGCCGCGACGAGGTGGCGGACATGGCCGCCGCGCTGGAGGTGTTCAGGCTTCACTCGATCGAAGCGCAAAGACTGAACCTCGTGGAGAAACTGGCCGAGGAACTGCGCGGAAAGAACGACGAGCTGGAGAGCACGCTGGCGGAACTCCAAAAGGCGCAGGACCAGATCGTCATGCGGGAGAAACTGGCGGCCCTGGGTGAGCTCACCGCGGGCGTGGCGCACGAGATCCAGAATCCGTTGAATTTCGTCAAGAATTTCGCGGAGTCCTCGGAAGAACTGCTCGATGAAATGAAGGAAGAACTGCCCGCCGCCGGCGGCACGATCGACGAGGAGCAGGACGGACTGATCCGCGAGATCGGCGGTGACCTGACGGAAAACCTGCGCCGGATCCGGGAGCATGGCGAACGGGCCAACCGCATCGTGCGCGATATGCTCCAGATGGGCCGTGGCTCGGGAGAAAAACAGTCGACGGACGTCAATGCCCTGCTGGAAGAACACGCCCGTCTCGCCTACCATAGCGCCCGGGCTTCGGACGCGGACTTCCAACTCGAGATCAACGAAGACTTCGATCCCGATCTGGGCGAGATCGAGATCGTTTCGCAGGAAATGGCCCGTGTTTTCCTGAACATGGTGAACAACGCCTGTCACGCCACCAACGAGAAAAGGGTCGACCCGGATACGGAAGCCAGTTACGTTCCCGGAATCTGGTTGTCCACCCGCCGCGAGAATGAACAGATCGTCGTCCGGATCAAGGACAACGGCAAGGGGATACCGTCCCACGTGATCGACAAGATCTTCAACCCCTTCTTCACCACCAAGCCTACCGACCAGGGCACCGGTCTCGGTCTGGCCCTGTCGAACGATATCGTCCGCGAACACGGTGGTTCTATCGAGGTGGATTCGGAACCCGGCGAATACACTGAAATGACCATAAAACTTCCGGTGGCCGCGGTCGAGACCGCACCCGACCCCCCCGCTGCTTCCCCTTCCGAATAAATGGCCTGACCGCTCGCAATCCGGATCCGAAAGTACCTACTTGCTTACGGGACGCCAGGAGCGGAGCGTCAGCGAGTTCAGGACGACGCTGATGCTGGAGCCCGCCATCATGGCCGCGGCGAACGCGGGGACGAGGAATCCCAGCGCAGCGAGGGGCAGTCCGATCACGTTGTAGATGAACGCCCAGAACAGATTCTGCTTGATTTTCCGGATCGTCTTCCGGCTCACGTCGATCGCCCCGGCCACCAGGGTCGGATCGGGTCTCATCAACGTGATCGCGGCCGTTTCCATGGCCACGTCCGTACCGGAGCCCATGGCGATCCCCACGGTAGCACGGGCGAGGGCGGGCGCGTCGTTGATCCCGTCGCCGACCATGCAGACTTTCGCGCCGCTTTCCGTCAGCCGGCATACGATGCGCTCCTTTTCTTCCGGCGTAGCGGCGCCGTAGGTTTCGTCGACGCCGGCCTGCCGACCGATACGCTCCACGACCGCCTCCGCGTCGCCCGAAACCAGCATGGGCTCGACGCCCAGTTTCCTGAGCCTGTCCACCGCCTCGACGGCATCGGGCCGCAACGCGTCGATGAGTTCGAAGCGCGCTAGAAACGCGCATTCGGCAGCGGTCTGGACCGCCAGCCAAACCGGTGTAGTACCCCCGGTATCCGGTCCATCGGGCGGCACGCTGCCGGGGCAGCGTTCATCGAAGAGTCGCCGGTTTCCAAGCAGGTAACGTGCCGCATCGATCTCTCCCTCGACGCCTCTCGCCACCACGCTTCTGAATCCTTCCGCATCGGCCAGGGTTATATCCCGTTCCGCGGCCTTACGCAGAAACGCGGAGGCGAAGGGATGCTCACTGCCCTGCTGCAGCGATGCGGCGATGCGGAGCAGATCGCCTTCGTCCCGGTCGGCCAGGGGCGTAACGGCCGCGATCACGGGCCGGCCTTCGGTCAGGGTGCCCGTCTTGTCGAAGACGACGTGCGTCAGATCGTTCGACTGTTCCAGGGATTCGATGTCCCGGACCAGAATGCCCGCTCTGGCCGCCACGCCCGCACCGGCCACGATGGCGGTCGGCGTCGCCAGTCCCAGCGCGCAGGGACAGGCGATGACGAGGACGGAGACGGCATTGATCAACGCGGATTCCAGATCGGCCCCCGAAAGGACCCACGCGGCGAAAGTCACCACGGCCAGACCGACCACGGCCGGTACGAATACGGCGCTGACGCGATCCACCATGCGCTGGATGGCCGGCTTGGCGGCCTGTGCGCTTTCGACCAGGCGAATCACCCGCCCCAGCGTCGAATCGCTCCCTACGGCCCGGGTCTCGATTTCCAGGAAGCCGTTGATGTTCATCGATCCGCCGATCACGGTGTCGGCCGGGTGCTTGGGCGCCGGGACGCTCTCACCGGTAAGGAGCGCTTCGTCGACCTCGGCTTCGCCCCGGAGCACGACCCCGTCCGCGGCCACCCGGTCGCCTGGACGGCAAATGACGACGTCGCCGGGTTTCAGGGCATGCACCGGCGTATCCCGCTCCGTGCCGTCCGCCGTCCGTACCCGCGCGGTAACCGGCCGGATCGCCAGCAGCTCCCGTATCGCCCGGCCCGCGCTGCGGCGCGCCCGGCGCTCGATGTGCTTGCCGATGAGTACGAGGGTAATGATGATCGCGGAGGCTTCGAAGTAGAGCTGGCCCGCCGCATCGGCGCCCAGGCGGTAAGCGAGGTAGCCGCTGTACGCATAGGCCGAAGTGGTCCCAAGGGCCACCAGGACGTCCATGTTCGCGCCGCCGCCGCGCAACGCGTGGAAAGCGCTCCGGTAGTATCGGGCGCCGATTCCGATCTGCAGCACGGTCGCGAGCAACGCTTCCGTATACACCGGCATGTGCCCGTCGAAACCGGTCCAGCCCCGCAGCAGCCCGGCCAGCATCTGCAGCAGGAAGGGAATCGTCACGCAGATCGCGACGACCATGGCGATACGTTCCCGGCGCGCCTGACCGGGATCCACTTCGGGCTCGTACCGATCGTCCTGAACGGCGGTCAGCCGGTACCCCGCGTCGGCCACGGGGCCGGAGAGCGCGTTTCCTTCCACGCCGGGCGCAACCGTCAGGGTCGCTCGTTCAAGGGCGAGGTTTACGTGGGCGGCAGCAACACCGGGGACCTGGGAAAGGACCTTCTCTACCCGCGCCGAGCACGCGCTGCAGGTCATGCCCTCGACGTGGTATACGCGGGTTTCGGTATCCACGTCGAAACCTGGTGCTTTCGTGGAGGTCGACATGGGCGCTGCTCGTAGTGCGACGGTTGAGGTTGAACTCGGCAGGGATGCTAATGGGAATCCAGCGTCTCCAGCCCGTGCATGGTGTCGGATTCGAAATAGAATAGGGCGTACGCGAGACCGATCCCGATGAGGAAGGCCAGGGCGAGGACTCCGCGGTCATGGGTGTGAAACTGGATCTCGGGGAGCAGGTCGCTCAGGGAGATACACAGGAACACACCGGCGGCGAAGGCCATGACGTACCCCACGACATGCAACTCGTTGAGCTGACTCAGGATGCCGACACCGAGAAAGGTCAACACGGTTATCAACGGACAAAGCAGGGCGAAACCGACGTTGGTCAGCATACAGGCCCGGTTCCCGTAGCCGGACACCCGCATCAATCCGATGATGGAATACGCGTCCAGGGGTTTATGCATCATGATTGCAAGGAACACGCCCAGTCCCGCGAGGATCGTCCCCTCGTCGCGAATCAGGCCAACCCGCATGCTGGCGCCGAGCGCGATCCCCTCAGTGACGGCATGCAGGCCAAGCCCCAGCGTGACACCCAATACACTCCGTGGGTTCAGGGCCATTCCCCCGTGAGCGTGCGCCGGTTCGTACATCTCGGCCGCCTCGTCACTGAAGTCGTGCTGATGAAACCTGAAAAGTCGAAGCAGAACGATAGTCAGGATTACGCCGAGTACCGCGCATCCGACAGCGAGTTCACTGGCACGGGGACCGGGTATATCTTCCAGGCTGTGGAGGAAAAGATGATACAGGGCGACGCCAAGGAGAAACCCTGCCACAAAGCTCATGACAAGCTGCGTGCGCGTATGTGTCAAGGTGATGATGGCCGAGAATGTCCCGCCAAGCAGAGCAACCGTGAATATGGCCGCGGAATAGCTTGCCAGTAAGATTATCGCGTCGGAACTCAATAGCTGCTTTCCATTGCCGAAGGCCTGTGACGTTGATGAGGTTTAGTGTGATGGCAGTGACGGCGAGATTCCTGCGCGAGACCTAGAAGAAGATCACCAGCAGGACGATCGTGACTAGTCCACCCAGAATAAACCCGGCTGCGCTCACCAGTCCGGATACCGTGGCCGTGTCCGCCAGCCGAAAGGTCTGTTCTTCCACGGTGAACATAACATCCGACCGGTTGACGTCCCCGTCGACAAATCGCTTAAGGCCTTTTTCGGCACCGTGTGCCTCCTTCACGGAAACCAGCGCGACCAGAATCATCGTCAACGCGGAAGCAAGGGTGCCGAGGGCGAAAGCAAGCAGCGACAAAAGGCTGAGCCAGTGGTAGGTGGAGCCCGGATGGTCCCCCGTAGCTGAGCTCATGAAACCGATGATGAGCGCGGCGCCGCCCGCGTTACCGAACAGCAGGAGCCTTGCCGATTCCGTTATCATCCTGAACATGGTGCCGCGCCGCATCGCGACCACTTTGTAGAGTTCGCGCAGCCACTCCTCGCCAACTTCCTCGCCGGAGAACTCGTTAACTTTTTTCACCGGCCATACCTTTCTCGTGGACGTTATTCACCCAGATTGGTCAACCTGATGTAACTGGATCCCGAATTCGTGCCAGGCGCGAATTTCAGAATCCAGTCGTCGATCGAAAACGCCTCCTCCGAAAGTGCGGCGGACATGAAGCGTTCCCGGGACAACACGCCATCCATGCGTTTGAGTACGTCGATGACGAACCGTCCCAGGATGTAACCCTCCAGGGCAACCTCGTTAATGAGCTGTTCGACGGTTTCAACCTCTCCGAACTCCGGTCTGATCGCGTTCCGAAAGCGACGAACGACACGGCGCGAATCATTTGACGGGTCCGGAATTACCTCGGTAACCAGGATCTTGTCGGATGGATGCTCCAGTAGTTTTTTAAGTTCGTGAGATAGGACGAAGGAAAGATTCGCGATAATGTAATCCTGGCCCAGAGAGTGGGAGAGGTTGATGATTTCCGAATTCGCGGCATAGGATCCCACAATCAGTATGGCGTCCAGATCCGCCTTGGAGATCATGAACAGACCGGCGTGTACGGCGTGTGTGTTGCGTGAGTGGGCTGTCTTGGCAAGAATCGGAAGGTCGTGGGCTTCAAGCGCCGTCTGGTAGTTTCGAAGTACTGAACGGCCAAAAGCGTCATCCTGGTAGATGATGCCGAAACGGTGCTTTCCCAGTTCATTTACGATGTAGTCGACCATCGTCACGACTTCGTCCATGTATCCAGCTCGCAGATTGATGACGTTCGGAAACCGGACGGAGTTACGAAGAAAATCGGCGCCCGTGAACGGACCAACGAAGGGGATCTTTGCGGTCCTCAATACAGGTGCTATACGCCGGGCGGTCGGGGTTCCAACGCCGCCGATCACGGCTAGCACGTTATTTTCGGTTGCGAATGTTTCCGCGTTTGCCGCGGCCTGATCGGGCTCGTAGCTATCGTCCAGAGACACGAGTCTCAACGATCTACCGTTGATGCCTCCTTCTCGGTTACGTTCTTCAAACGCGGCGAGGATCCCGGCCCTGTAATACAGTCCCAGGTTACGGTTGGGCCCCGTAAAGCAAGCACTCTGTCCGAAAACGATTGAATCGGAGGTTACGCCGGTCTCCCCATTGACCGGAAAAGGGATAAACAACAGCAAGGTGACCGTCACGGTTCCCAGCGAAACCATCCATGGTGGCCTAGTTGTCTTGAATGGCATGGCCTTCCTCCGAACCACTCGCATCCTCTCTCGTGGTTCCGTCTGCTCCGATGATTTCAACCATGGATTTCTCGTTGCCCTGGTCTGCTACGCCCGCGCTGCTGGTCGAAACATCGTCGTGCAAGAAAACCGACGGCGAGTCAAAAATGAGAGACCTGGGCCGGGCGACGGGGAGATGATCCCGTTCGGTGTCCCTTATGTGGAACCTGCCGTCTATCAGGAATCCATCCAAGTCCATATTCTCATACCGGTGAATGTCTCGGGGAACGGTCGAGAAAAGCGGTCGTTCCAGATCGTCGGACCCGGCAGCAGCCAGACCCGCCGGGGATTCGAGCGCGAGGTCGGCCGGCGTCAGTCCCGTGTCGTCGATCAGATTGATCTCGACGTTCGCATCGTCGCCGGGATTGATCGCGGCGAGTTTAGCCTCGGCAAATATGCTCCGCATGCGCTGCCAGTAACGCGTAATTGCCACGTGTGCCGACTGTTTTCGATACTGCTCCAGCAGGATGTTGAAAGCCCCGGCGCTGCTCTCGGCCTGCAGGACTCGCTCCCGCGCGGTGGCTTTCGCATCCATGATGATTGCTTCCGCCTGGCCCTTCGTCCGGGCCACCAGTTTTTCTCGGCGCTGATTAGCGTTGCTGATGGACTGCATGCGTTCGGAAATCGCGTCATTTACGTCCCGGAACGCTGCCACCGTTTCCTCTATGGGTCTGATATCAACGATATTGAGGTCAACCAGCTCGATTCCTATATCGAGCAATTCGAGTTCATCATAAAGGGAATCGTGCAGGTGGCGTTCGATGATGTTTCTGTTTGATGTAAGGATCAGATCGATAAAGTTCTGCCCCACGATGTTGACCATTTCTTCCCGTACCATCATGGTCATCAACGTAGACGGATCCGTAACCGCAAAAAGGAAGTTCCGAAGATTGTCGATCTTATATTGAACGGCCACGTCCATTTCGACGAGGTTCGTGTCACCTGAAAGCAGGGTAAGGTGCGTATCCCCCGATGCGGTTTCACTTTCGATGAGGACGCGTGCGATACGTTTCACCTTGCGGACTTGAATTTCGTGCACGTATGGAATGCAATAGTGAATCCCCGGTCCAATATCCGTATCGACCACCTTGCCGAAGCGCTGCAAGACCCCTTGTTCCTCTTTCTCAATCACGTAAAACCCGCTGGAAAGCACGACGATGATGGTCAAGGCGATCAAGCACCAGGATAGTCGCCCCCAACCAAATTCCTGTGCGGTATCGAACAGCGCGTAGATAACGCGCGTGCTGCGGGGTCGAGGTCTGTTGTCGTCTGCCATGGCATTGTCCTGGCGCACTATCGAGGTACCGTTCTGCTGTCCAGGTACCTAAAAAGTTCGTTATCGGCCGGAAGCATGAGCGTTGTGTTGTTGTCGATGATCAAATCGTAACTGTCCAGGGCCCTTATGAACCTGTAGAAGGCGGGGTCCTTGCGGTATGCCCTGCCGAGCAGTCCCATCGCCTCAGCTTCCGCGGTGCCCAGAATTGCCGTGGCTTCGGCGTGGGCTTCAGCCATGAGTTTTTCGTGTTCGTTAATCGCCAGCGCTTCGATGCGTATGGCCATCTCCTCGCCTTCGCTGCGGTAACGTGCGGCGATGCGGGCGCGTTCTGAGATCATGCGCTGAATTACAGCGGGCCGGTTTTCCAGAGGAAGCGTGTATTCGGTGATACCTGCCCGCAGCACCTCGATGCCGTAGCTGGCCTTAGCGACCGGTGCGACGCTGCTCAGTATGTCCCGGGACGCCTCGTGAAGATCCTCGTGTTCCAGTCCAAGACTGATGAAGGCGTCGCGCGCCTTGTTGCTGATAACGATCCCGCTGCTCGAGAGGTAGAGGTCACGCAGTCGTTCCAGTGCGTTTTCACCCGTACGTATGGCTTCCACGTAGAGTATAGGATCTTGGATGCGCCAGAGCAGGTAACCGCTTATCAGGATATTCTTCTGGTCTTCAGTTATGAGTTCGTGTGACACATCTGTAAGTGTCTGAAGCCGCCGATCAACCTTGTATATCCGGGAAACCGGCCGAGGCCACTTTACATGGAGACCAGGTTGTTTGACCGGAGGAGATATCCTGCCGAAATGCGTCAGTACACCCTGTTGAGATTCGTCGACTACGTAGAAGCAGTCGTATGCCAATGCAGCCAGCACGAACGCAACGATGGTGGTTCGGATCCTTCGGCCTTTACCGGTCATTTTCGGTATCTCCTGTATGGTCAGCCGGGGCGACGGTTTCCGCCGACCTTTTTTTCCAGATTGCAACTTTATTAAAGCTCTGCCGGTTGGGTACAATGATCTTGGGGTTTCCAGCCAGAGCGGTTTCCAGTTTCTCCCGCCATAGCATGTTTCGGAGGACATCCGGGGCAGTCTGCATAGCATCGGCGATCACGGAAATGGCATCTGCTTCCGCCGCGGAGGTCGCCACCTTTCGAAAAGCCTCTCCGTCAGCCTGCTCCCGTTCGTATTCGGCGTTTCCGTGTGCCCTGGGCACGAGAGATACCATAAACCGCTGGGCGTTAACGATGATCCTTTCTCGGTCTTCCTGGGCGCTGGAAATCTCCCTGAACGCACCGATTGCTTCGTCTACCGGGGAAATGTCCAACAGATTGATCTTGACGAGATCGACTGTGCCGAATACCGACCGGTTCCCCTCTTCGCCTGCCTCAAGTACGAATACATCCGAAATCTCCCTTTCCAGGTCCGGCCGGAAGGCTGTTAATAGTCGGTCCAGGTCTCGTGCGTTTACGAAAGTTCGAGCATGCTCACGGACCGCGTCCGCGATTATCTCCTCAGGATCGGACGTGCGGTAGTAGTAAATGTAGGGATCCTTTACGCGATACTGAACGTCCAAAGTGAGTGAAAGCAGGTTGAGGTCGCCCGAAAGGAATTCGAAAGGGGTATCGGACATGATGGATTTCACCTCTTTCACCGGCCATTTGTCTATCTGAACGAGAGGACGGGGTGCCAGGTAGTGCAGGCCTGGCTGAAGGTCTTCCCAGTAGACCTTGCCGAACAGGCGTCCATACCCAACGTGCCCGGGAGGTATTGTCGTAAAGCCGCTGCCGAGGAAGAGGACCAACAACAACCCCCAGAGCATGATGCCCAGAGGTGTCGTCGGAGAAACCGTGCCCTTCAGAGAACGGTTCCTGGTCAGCCGTTTCCAGGTTTGCTGCCAGGGTCTGGAAAGAGGACGGATATTAAGCATCATATCTTCGTAGCCGGTACGCATCGCGCCGGACCGGAACCGCCAGATTATCAGTGCGAGCAACGCGAGAGCGCCACCCCACTGCAGGAACTGGATGGCCGCTGATTCCGAAGGAAGCAGGTTTACGGTTACGGACAATCCCGTGGAGAGTAGCAGGATGTCGATGGCGATACCGAGGATGGCCGTTACCACGATGACCGAAGTAACATAAACCGTGGCAAATCTCGTGCCGAATTGGCTCATTACAATTGCAATCGTGCTCGTATTGGTCGCCGGTCCTGTCATCAGGAAAATCAACGCAGCGCCGGGACTGAATCCCTTGGCCACGAGGGCGGCGGCTATCGGTGTGCTGGCGGAAGCGCAAATGTAAAGGGGTATGCCGACGATTATCATAATCGGATACGAAATCCACCGTGCGTATTCGTTGGCCATGAGGTCGGCGGGAATGATTAGAAAGAGCACGCCGCCCAGGGCTATGCCGACGAGCAGCGCAAAAAGTATGTCGTCGGCGATCTCTACAAAACCGTAATGCATGATATGTCTGATGATTTTCCTGAAGTCCAGCCCCGGGTAATCGTCTTCGACGTCGCGCTCTCGTGAGATTCCCCCGGTGGTCTTCCTCTGAACCAGATCCAATTCTCTGTAGAAGTCCGGTTTGACCCAAGATCCGATTTTCCAGGTGGAAGCCACGGTCGTTATTCCCTTAAACCACTTAATCATCAGTACTTTCATGGCAGCGGGGCTCACGTAGCAGTCGTCCTTATCGGACAAGAGCGTGTCGTGCCCATGGTCGTGGTCGTGATTATGATCGTGCCCATGGTCGTGTTCGTGATTATGGGCATCCTCAGGGCCGGTTGTCCCTCCGTCATCTCGTATGAGGCCAATACAAAATACACCCGCTACCACGGCCGTCATGAAACTGATGACCGGCCTGATTACGGCGACGACGAATCCAAAGAAGGCATTGGTGACAAGTATCGAATCGGCTCCGGTTTCCGGCGCCGTGATTAAGAAAGCCATGCAGGAGGAACGGGATGCGCCTTTGCGGCGCATTTCGGCCACAACGGGAACAACCGAGCAGCTGCAGAGTGGAACCGGCACTCCTACCGCGGAGCTAATGGTGACCGAACGAAGGCTGTCGTCATTGAGCCACTTTAGAATCGCTTCCCTGGAAATGAAGACGTGGATCAGTCCGGAAAGCAGCAGACCGAGGATCAGCATCGGTCCAAGTAATAGGAACGACATCCAGATAAAATCGAAGTATGCGGTGAGTAGATTCACGAAATCGATAACCACTCAGTCATCCTTCCCCATGGTCAAGGGGCGAGAAAACCTGGTGTTGAACAACAGAACCGGGAGATTTACCAGCATGCTACAGGAAGATGCTTAGGCCGACCTAGTGAAAAATACCTGCGCCAGACAAAAGAGCAACCAAAATCACAACCCCTGCCAGACACCATGTACGTGCTGGAATGATGTTGTTATTCGGTTGTGTAACCGGTTTTACCGTGGTATAAAATAAATGCGGGAGCTTTATGTGAGAAATGCATGAGACAAGTGTGACCAATCTCCGCTGCATGATTCCTGGTCTCGAAGTTCCTCGACATTCATCGGGCGATTCCGCCGATCGGAGACCCGCGTAATGGATTTCGACGCATACGACCTGGATAGCGCTTTCTACGACGAGACGTTCCTGCCTGACGGTACGCCGCGCGATCATTGCCGCGGACTGTACGAATCACTCCTCCGGCTTCCCGTCGACGAACTCGTTCGCATGCAGGAACGGGTCACGCATTCCTTTTCCAGCGAAGGCATCACGTTTACGGTATACGGAGGAGAAGAGGCCGGCGAGCGCATCATGCCCGTCGACTGCCTGCCGCGGATCCTGCCCGCCGACGAATGGCGGCAGCTCGAAGCCGGCCTTGCCCAGCGGCTGAAGGCTCTGAACCGTTTTCTCTCCGATATCTACGGTCCCGCCCGCATTGTCGAAGACGGGGTCGTCCCCGTCGACCTGGTGCGTGGTTGTCCCCAGTACCGCGTGGAAATGCGGGGGGCGCCCGTGCCGCACGGTACGTATGTCGCGGTCTGCGGCACCGACCTGGTTCGTACGAATGAAGGATTCCACGTGCTCGAGGACAACCTGCGCGTGCCTTCCGGCGTGTCTTACATGGTCGCCAACCGGAAGGCGGTCAAGGCCAACCTTCGCCGGCTTTACCGCAGTTGCCGGGTGCGGGATGTGGAGCAATACGGGCGCCTGCTTCGCGAAACGCTAAGGGAACTCGCGCCTCGCGAGGATGACGATCCATGCGTGGTGCTCCTGACGCCCGGCGTGTACAATGCGGCGTTTTACGAGCACATCTACCTGGCGCACGAAATCGGGGCGGCCCTGGTCGAGGGCCGGGACCTGCTGGTCGAGGGCGGCTTTGTGTACATGCGCACCACATCGGGGCTGCGCCGGGTGGACGTCATCTACCGTCGGGTGGACGACGATTTCCTGGATCCGCTCGTATTCCGGCCGGACTCCCTGCTGGGCCTCCCGGGTCTCATGGGCGTCTATCGGGCCGGAAACGTCACCCTGGTGAACGCGCCGGGCACGGGCGTCGCGGACGACAAGAGCGTATATGCTTACGTCCCTGACATGATACGCTATTACCTGGCCGAAGAACCACTGCTTCGGAACGTGAAGACCTACCTGTGCCGCCGGCCTGAGGACCTCGAATTCACCCTCGACAACCTGCGGGACCTCGTCGTGAAACGGGTGGGCGAATCGGGGGGATACGGCATGCTGGTGGGGCCGGAATCGACGCCTGATGAACGGGATGCCTATGCCCTCGAATTGCGGGAAAACCCCGCCGATTTCATATCGCAGCCCGTACTGGACCTATCCCGCGCGCCTTGCCTGATCGAGGGCCGTGCCGCTGCGCGGCACGTGGACCTGCGGCCCTTCGTGCTCCACGGCCGCGAGACGCGTATCGTGCCGGGTGCGTTCTGCCGGGTCGCACTGCGGGAGGGCAGCCTGGTCGTAAACTCCAGCCAGGGAGGCGGAGGCAAAGACGTCTGGGTACTGGGGGACTGAATGCTGTCCAGAAGCGCACAGGGCCTGTACTGGATGGGCCGGTATCTCGAGCGCGCCGCGCACCTCAGCCGGCTGATGCAGCTGCAGGTGGAAACGCTGGTGGACCGTCCGCTGCGCGAGATCCATTTCGGATGGAACCGCGTGTATAACAGCATGAACCAGTTTCCGCCCGCCGGCACGCTGGAAGCCTTCGGGAGCGACGATTACGCGCTGGCCGATTCGTATACACTGGCCGACCACCTTACTTTCGAGCCTACGAATCCGGATTCCATCTGGAACTGCTTCGCGTACGCCCGGGAGAACGCGCGGCAGGTCCGCAACTACATCAGCGCCGAGATGTGGCTTTCGCTGAACATGACCTTCCTGCGCCTGCAGGGGTTGACCATACAGGAGATCTGGAAGACGGCCCCGGAGTCTTTCTACGCGGGGACGGCAAGGGATGTCGCCACCTTCACCGGCGTGGCCGAGGCGACCATGTACCGCGATGAAGGGTGGCATTTCATCCAGTTGGGCAGGTACATCGAACGAGTGCAACTTTCCGCGTCGGTCCTGTTGGCGCAAATCGCGGCGCAGGACAGGCAGGACGAATCGTTCGACGCGGACTGGGCGAACCTGCTGCATGTGTTCCGCGCCTTCGACGCCTACGTGCATACCTACAGCGTAGTGGTTCAGCCCGGCCAGGTGCTCGACCTGATCGTAACCGACGAACTGCTACCGGGTTCGGTGCGCCGGTCCCTTGAAGCGATCGCATCCGTGCTCGACGCCATTGGACCGGGCCCATCGCCGGACGGGAGCGCGGAAGCGGCGGTGCTGGGTGGCTCCCTTTGCGCGGTCGTCCGGGACGGCCGGAACGACGTTGCGGCATGGGGCCCCGTTCTGGAACGGGTGAACGGCGACAGCCGGATGCTTCACCAGCAGATCATGGACGCCTTTATCGCCTATCCCCTGGAATCCCTTTCCGAACGCTGACGCCATGGCCAAAACCGTGCGATACCGGATCGAGCATGTCACGAAGTACCGCTATGTCCACCCCGCGCGAAACTGCGCCATGTCCCTGGCACTCAAGCCGATCGAGGACCGCAGGCAGCGCGTCTCCGCGTTCCGGATAGAGACTGAACCGGAAGGCTCGGTCTTTCAGGTCACGGACGCGTTCGGCAATACGCGCCACCAGCTTCACCTGAACCGCGATCACCAGTCGCTGTCCATTGCTGCACGTTCCACGGTGGACGTAACGTCACGGGATGCACCGCCCGAGGGGTGCGAAGAAAGCGCCTGGGAGACCATCCGGGGCTGGCGCGATTCGTTCCACCACCGGGACTTCCTGGATCATAGCGGCCTGACCCTTCCTTCGCCCGCCCTTGAGGGGTTCGTGCGACGGAGCGGCATAACGCCCGCCGGCGATCCGCTGGCCGCGCTGAAACGGCTCTCGGAAACACTCTTCGAACGCTTCGAGTACGTGCCCGGGAGCACCACGATTTCATCCACGATCGAGCACATCCTCGACACCGGCCGCGGCGTGTGCCAGGATTACGCCCATGTCATGATCGCCATCGCGCGTACCTGGGGCATTCCCGCCCGTTACGTATCCGGCTATCTCCATGACGAATCCGCGGCAGGCGGGGGCGGCAGGCCCGGTGGGGATGGCGGGCCCGGCGGGTGTGGCAGGCCCGGCGGAAAAGGCGGGCCCGGCACTGGAACGACCTCGCACGCCTGGGTGGAGTGCCGGCTGCCCGGACCCGGCTGGACGGGATTCGACCCCACGAACGCGATCCTGGCCGACGAACGCCACGTACGGGTGGCGGTGGGGCGGGACTACCAGGACGTGTCCCCCACGCGAGGCGTGCTGTTCGGAGGGGGCGATATCCGGCTTGAAGTGACGGTGCGTATGGAAGCGGTGCCTGAATATCCTGCCGATTCTTCACATTCGATGCACGAGGAGACGCGACGATGAATGCCCTGAACCGGCAGTCGCACACGGTGGACACGTTGAAGGCTTACTTGCTGAGCCGCATCACCCCCTTTTCACTTCCCGATGCCGAAACCTGGGAAGAAGAGGCCGGTAAGTTGCGCCGGACCGTGCTGGAGGAGGTGATATTCAAGGGCGTGCCCGACACGTGGAGAAACGGCGCACCAGACGTCGAGTGGAGCGACGTGATCGAAACCGGCAAGGGGTACCGGATTCGCAAACTGACCTACCGCGCACTGCCGGGTGATCCCGGTAAGTCGGGCCATCCGGACCAGACTGGCCATCCCGGACTGGTCGTCCCGGCCCTGCTATACGAACCTGATGATCCGGCGGTTCCGGCGCCGGGCGTGTTGAACCTGAACGGGCATGTGGGCCCGCCGGGCAAGGCGGTGGACTATAAGCAGATACGTTGCGTCAACCTGGCCCGCCGCGGCGTTTTCGCGCTGAATCCGGAGTGGCTGAACTTCGGAGAACTGCAGGGTCCGGGCTACCAGCACAACAACGCGAGCTACCTGGACCTGTGCGGTGTGGCCGGCATCGCCGTGTTCTATCTGGTCATGCGCCGTGCGCTGGAGGTGTTGCTGGACCTGGACCAGGTCGACACGGAGCGTATCGCCGTGACCGGTCTGTCCGGCGGAGGCTGGCAGACGATCGTGCTCGCCGCCCTGGACACGCGGGTGCGCCTCGCCGCGCCCAACGCCGGTTACATCGGCCTGGAAAGCCGGGTCCGCCACCGGGCCGACCGGGGCGACATCGAGCAGAACGCCTCGGACCTCGCCGCGACGGCCGATTATCCCATGCTCACGGCCATGCTTGCACCCCGTCCGGCACTGCTGATGTATAACGAGTTTGACGACTGTTGCTTCCAGACCGCCCGGGCGCGGCCCTCGGTCTACGAACCGGTTCGCCCGCTGTACGCTTCGCTCGGAAGACCGGACGCCTTTGCATTCCACAACAACCTGGATCCGGGCACCCACAACTACGAGCGGGAACACCGGGAGCGTTTCTACCGATTTCTGAACCGGCATTTCCTGGACGGCCGGCCTGGCATGCCGTCCCGCGACGAAGAGATGCCCTCTGAAGACGAAGTCCGCACCGAAGAGGAACTGTGGGTCGGCACACCGGAGGGCAACGCCGATTTCGTTTCCCTGGCCCGGTCCCTGGCCCGTGGACTGAAACGCCGGAAGCCGCCGGAGGAACCCGCCGCGTTCTCCCGGTGGCAGGCGGAGGGCAGGGAACGGCTGAAGTCCCTGCTGCGTTACCGGCCCCTGCCAGTCGAGCATGTGACCAACCAGGCTTCGCCCACGGGGAACGGCTGCCGGCTGGAACACGCCTTTTACCACTTGCGGGACGGCTGGGAATTACCCGCCGTGACCACCGTTCCCACGGACCGAAGCACCGAAAGGAAGCGTCTGATCCTGGCGGATGAAGGGCGGCAGGGGACGGAAACCCTGGCAGAGGAAGCGTTGCGGGACAAGGTCGCGGCCACGGAGGTGGAGGTGATCATGCAGGGCGCCTGCGGGCTGGGCAAGGCGCAGCATCAGTGGACGATGATGCTGGCGTCGAGCGGAGGCCGGATGCTGGGCCTCCAGATCGCCCAGCTCGCGGCGGTCATGCATCACATGGGCCCGGTCCGACTGGGTGTCGCGGCGCGGGGTCCCCTGTCCTCGGTGATCGCCCTTATGGCAACGTCCCTTTGCGGCCGGGCGGTCGATGAAATCATCCTGCATGGCGGCCTAGCCAGCCTGCACCGGTTGATCGACGCACCCGGACGGTACGAATCCCTTTCGCCCCTGTTCTGCTTCGGACTGCTGGCCGAATACGATATCGAGGATCTCATCGCGCTGGTCCGTCCCACACGGGTCGAACTCAGATCGGCCGCCGAACTGTGAAGCGGCATGGGACTACAATGCGGACCGGATGGCTTCGATGACCAGCCGTGAAGGCAACGTGCGAAGGCAGAGCGCGCCCCGGGTGACCGTCGACGTGAGGGGTTCATGCCGGCAGGTCATGAAACAACCCCGGCACGGCAGGTAGTCCGGATGTGCGACGGTGTGCAGATTCCTGAAACCGTAGCTTTCCGGATAGGGAAAAAAGTACCCGAGGTGGCTGTCCGGGCAGACACACACCGTGGGTGTCCCCAACACCGTCGCGATGTGGCTCAGGCCAGAGTCCAGTCCGACGAACAGGCGTGCCTCCCGTATCAACTTCATCGCCCCGGATATACCCGTTTCGACCACGCGAACGCCGTCCGGCGCCGTCCGGCTCACTTCGTCGGCCCTGCCGGGCTCCACCAGCGCGACAAACTGCAATTCAGGGAATGCGCGGATCGTCTCCGCCCACCGCGCCGGCGGGTAGTCCTTCCTCCGATTGTCGCTGCGGGGTTGCCACGCCACGTACTCCCCGGGTTCGATTCCGAACCGGCGGTAGTCGTCGGTTCCCGATCCGACGTGATCCAGTTCCGGCCGCCACGCTTCCCCGCCGTCCGTTTCGACGCCGCATTGCCCCAGCACTCGGCGGATGTAATGGGCGTTGTGATTAAGTAAATGGCAAGGTGCGCCGCCCTTGCCCGCGTTTTCACTTCCCTCGTATCTGGGCACGACCTCGTACCCGGCCGGATAGGGCCGTTCCGGCGCCAGGTCTTCGCCGAGATGGTATCCTTCGTAGATGTACTTGCGGTCCGCCCGTACGGCGGCAAGCACGGAATCCAGGGCGAAGAGTCCGCCGTAGAACGTGTGGATGTCCGCGATGACGCACCGGTACGACCGTTTCGCGATCTCTTCGAGCGGTGCGGCCGGAGCGCCTCCGGAACCGGTTCGGCGTGCGTTCGGTTCGGGGAACGGCAGGAAGACGTCCACGTGCGGTTCGACGAGCGGTCTGACCCGGGATCTTCCCAGGAACCAGACCGGACTGGGGTGAAACCACTGCCGCATCCGCTTGAGATGTCCGGTGGCCAGGACCAGGTCTCCGATCCGTCCCCATGCCACGTACAGCACGGGTCCGGGTTCCGGGTCCGGCGATTGTACGGACCGCCTGGCCCGCCCGGACCGCACGGTCCGCCCGGCCTGCTCGGTTCGTACAGTCCGACTGGCCAGTGATGCCCATCGACTGTTTTCGCGGCGCGATATGCGGTTCCGGTACGCGAAGTAGAGCCGGTACGCGATGTTGTTGATCGTTTTCCACATGAAGTGTCGGCGACGTGTGCGGCATAGTTCCCCGGCCAAGGAATCGACCTCGGTACAGTCCGCGGTTTTATTGAATGACGCCCCTTCTCCTTTTGTATAGATGTACTTGACAGGATGTCCTGATATTACGTTATTTCGGCCGTCCCGGCAAGTCGGGGTTGGCCGTCGGAAACAGTACATGTCGGACGTGCAACGATATATGCAAAGATATACAAGGAGCTGGCATCGATGATCAACCGCGCCAGGCACTGGTTGGGTTCGGCCGCATGCATGGCGGCTATACTGGCAGCCGCGGGCTGCAGTGAAAGCGGCAGCGCCGCCAACGAAGCGTCCGCCGTGGAGGAGACGCGGTCTGTAAACGTGATGACCCGGGTAGTCGAGCCTCGGGAATTCATCAATCACCTAAGGCTCGTGGGCGAAGTCAAGCCGATCCGGCGCGTCGTGGTGAGTATCGAAGCGACCGGTCTGGTCGAGCGCATCGAGGTCGAAAAAGGCGAGTCTGTGCGACAGAACGCCGTGCTGGCCCGCCTGGATGACGAACTGCTCAGGGCTGCCGCGGACGAGGCCGAAGCGGCCGTCAACGCCAGCGGCCTGACCCTGCGCAACCAGAAGCGGCTATTGGAACAGAAAGCCCTGGCGGAGTCCGTTTACCTCGACACCAAGTACCGTCATGACATGGATCTCGCGCGGCACCAACAGGCCCGGACCTATCTGAGCAAGACGGTCATCCGGGCGCCGATCTCCGGTGTGGTGGACAGCCGCAATCTCGAGGTGGGCGAACTGGCTACGCCCGGACGGGAGTTGATGGACCTGGTAGATATCGACCGGGTCAAGATCGTGGCCGGCGTCCCTGAACGGCATCTGAAACACGTGACCGACGGCACGCGGGCTACCCTGACGTTTCCCGCTTATCTGGACGTCACCCTGGAAGCGGACATCTCCTATATCGGAACGACGCTGGACCCTGACAGTCGAACCGTACCCGTGGAAATCACGCTGGACAATCCGGCCCATCGGCTCAAGCCCGAAATGGCCGTCACCATCCGCGTCGTCAAAGACAACATACCGGAAGCCATCGTCATCCCCCAGGACGCCGTAATCGACACCGATCGGGGACGGATCGTATTCCTGGCAGACCGGAACGTCGCCCGGTCCGTACCGGTCGCACTGGGTTCGACTTCGGGTGACCAGGTCCTGGTCACCAACGGGCTGGCGGTCGGAGATTCCCTGATTGTCGTGGGCCACCGGAACCTGGTCAACGGTGAATCCATTCAGGTCAGAAAAGAAGGGATGTAGCCCGGTGACCCTGTTCGCCACCCGCATCCACTGGAGTATCCTTACTTGAAAGTCTCTGACCTGGCGATCAAGAACAAAATCAGCATCTTCGTCCTGACCGGGGCCGTCATACTCCTCGGCTTCATGTCCTACGTGTCCCTGCCGCGCGAATCAACCCCCTCGATCACCATACCTATCGTCTTTGTCGCCACGCCCTATTTCGGCGTGGCTCCCGCGGACATCGAGAACCTCGTTACCCAGCCGATCGAGAAGCATCTCGAAGAACTGTCCAACGTGAAGGTGATTACCTCTACCTCCAGCGAGGGGATCTCGACGGTGATCATCGAATTCGAAACCGACGTCGACATCAACAATGCGCTCCAGAAGGTTCGTGAAGAGGTCGACCTCGCGCGGGCCGAGATCCCGGAAGACGCGGAGGAATCGACCATCCAGGAGATCAACTTCGACGACATCCCCATCCTGGTAATCAACGTCGCGGGGACCCACAGCCTGGTAGCGCTGAAAGACATCGCGGAGGACCTGGAGCAGCGCATCGAACAGATCGCGGGCGTGCTGGACGTATCGGTAGCGGGCGGACTGGAGCGGGAAGTCCAGGTCAACATCGATCCGGACCGTCTGGTATACTACGGCCTTGAGCTCGACGATATCATCGAAACGATTCGCCAGGAAAACCTGAATATGCCCGGTGGATCGATCAAGACCGGAACCCTCCGGTACGCCGTCAGGGTCCCGGGCGAATTCACGACGCCGGAGGAGATCGGGGCGCTGGTGGTCGAGACCCGCAATCGGCAACCCATCGCCATTTCGGACGTGGCGGAGGTCCGGTTCGGTTTCAAGGAAGAAACCTCCTACGCCCGGCTGGACGGCCTGCCCTGCGTTACCCTGAACGTACAGAAACGCAGCGGGGAGAACCTGATTCAGATCGCCGACGCCGTGAAGGCACTGCTGGACGAAGAACGGGTGCGATTGCCGGCGACGGTGAGCCTGGCGATTCTGGCGGACCAGTCCAAGGACATCCGATCCATGGTCAGCGACCTGGAGAACAATATCATCTCGGGCCTGATCCTCGTCGTCTGCGTGCTGTTCATGTTCATGGGCGTGCGCAACGCCCTTTTCGTGGCCATAGCGATTCCGCTGTCCATGCTGATCTCCTTCATCGTGCTCGATATCCTGGGCTACACCCTGAACATGATCGTGCTCTTCAGCCTGATCCTGGCCCTCGGCATGTTGGTGGACAACGCCATCGTCATCGTCGAGAATATCTACCGCCACCGCGAGGAAGGCAGGCCCCTGGTCCGCGCCGCCCGTGAAGGCGTGGGCGAGGTGGCTGTGCCGGTCTGCACTTCCACCCTCACAACGCTGTGCGCCTTCGCCCCCATGCTGTTCTGGCCAGGCATCATCGGCGACTTCATGAGCTATCTCCCGGCCACGCTGATCATCACCCTTTCGGCCTCGCTATTCGTCGCCCTCATCATCAATCCCACGGTCTGCTCCGTGTTGCTCAACGTGAACACGGCCCGGAAGGACCAGCGGTGGCTGATATCCCTGCGCCGGCGGTACAGCCGGTTTCTCATGTGGGCGCTGGCGCACAGGGCGCCGGTCATGTTCGTCACCTGCGGCGTGCTCTTGGGGATGATCATGCTTTACGGGGTAATCGGCAAGGGCGTGGAGTTCTTCCCCGAGACCGAGCCCAATCAGGCTTACATCGACGTCAACACGGCGATCGGCACCCAGCTGGACGTCTCCGACGGCGTGGTCCGTCAGGCGGAGGATTTCATACAGGACGTGCCCGACATGAACCAGTACGTCGCCAGCGTGGGGGCAGCCTCGGACTCCCAGAATCCCGGCTCGGGTGGCGGCGGAGGGACGCCCCACAGATCGCGGATTATCGTCGACCTGCTGGAACGGCAGGACAGGGAACAGTCCTCCTTCGAAACGGTGGAGATGATCCGGGGGCGGATGGAACGTCTCATCGGCGCCGACGTGGAAATCATCACCCCGCAGCCCGGTCCGCCTACCGCGGCGCCCGTGAACATCGAAATCGTAGGGGAGGATTTCGCCGTGCTCGGCCAGCTGGCCGACCAGGTGATGCTGCGCATCGAGAACATCCCGGGCCTGGTGGACCTCAAGGACGACTACGATTCGGGCAAGCCTGAACTGAAAGTCGAAATCGACCGCGAACAGGCCGCCCTGCTGGAAATGAACACCGCCGAGATCGCGCGGGCGGTGCGCACCGCCATCAACGGCACGGAGGCCTCCAAGTACCGGGTCGGGGAAGAAGAATACGACATCGTGGTCCGGTTCGCCGAACCCGAGCGGGCCACGTTTGCCGACCTGGAACGCATCCACATCGTCCATGAGGACGAGCTGGTGTCGCTGAGCACCCTGGCGCGGACTCGTGTGGACGGCGGCGTGGGGTCCATCAAGCGGAAGGATCAGGAACGCGTGCTGACCATCGAAGGCGACGTGGAGGGCCGGCTCGCCAATGACGTGCTCGCGGACGTGCAAGCCGCCCTGGCGGTACTCGATCTGCCCGAGGGATACGCCCTGCGGTACGCCGGCGAGAATGTGGAACAGGACGAAGCAACCGAATTCCTGTCCAGGGCTTTTTTCATCGCCCTGATCATGATCACCCTCGTGCTCGTTACGCAGTTCAATTCCGTCACCATGCCCTTCATCATCATGATGTCCGTGGTGCTTTCGTTGATCGGCGTCCTGTTGGGACTGATCGTGACGGCCACGCCCTTCGGCATCATCATGACCGGAATCGGGGTCATCAGCCTGGCCGGGGTGGTCGTCAACAACGCCATCGTGCTGATCGATTACATAAGGAAACTCCGTAACCGCGGCCTGCAGCGGAGGGAAGCGATTGTCCAGGGCGGGGTGACCCGGCTGCGGCCGGTACTTTTAACGGCGATCACCACCATCCTCGGTCTCATTCCCCTGACCACCGGGTTCAGCTTCAATTTCATGACGCTCTCGCTCGAGATCGGTGGAGAAAGCTCGCAGTGGTGGGGCCCCATGGGGGTGGCCGTGATCTTCGGGCTGGCCATAGCCACGGTACTCACCCTGATCGTGGTGCCCGTCATGTACGACTTCGTATCTGGATGGACCGAAAGGGGTGACGCCGCGGCGAAGGCAGAAGAAGAAAACGGACGGGATGGCAGTACCGTTGTCGATCAACCCGTACCCGCGGTATGACTGAAAGCCGGAGAATTCAGCTGGAGGATAGCATGATTCGCACCGTGATAAATGCAGTGGCGTCGGTCGTCATCGCGGCCGGCGTCGCACTCCCGTTGTCCGCCCAGCAGGACGGCGAGATCGTGCTTACGCTCGACCGCGCCGTCGAGCTCGCGCTGAAGAATAACGAATCCCTGCTGAGCACCAGGGTGGAAGAAGACCGTGCCCGGGCGCGCGTGCGGGAAGCTTATTCCGAAGCGCTGCCCAAGCTCGACTTCAGCAGTACCATCACCCGGAACTGGGCGCTACCGGAGTTTAATTTCGGCGGACAAACCTTCAAGGTAGGTACCGACAACGTCATAAACTTCGGACTCGATCTTTCCCAGACCATCTATCGCGGCGGTCAGGTCGGAGTCGGCCTGAGAATCGCGCGATACTACCAGCAGATTTCGGCGTCCAACACGGAACGGATGCGGGGGAACATCGTGCACCAGGTCCACGACGGGTACTACGACGTCCTTTTGGCCGAAGCCACGCTGGAGGTTTCCACGGCGGCCTATGACCGGGCCGTGGCCCAGTACGAAGGCGTTCAGCGGTTCTACGAAGCCGGGACGGTATCGGACTATGACGTCCTCAGGGCCCGGGTGGAAGTGACCAACGCCCTTCCGCCGGTCACCCAGGCCAGGAACCGGCTCGCGATCGCGCAGGCGAACTTAAAGCGCCTCATCGGGCTGCCCCGGCAGGCGCGTATCCGGTGTACCGGCAGTCTCGACGTGGACGTATCCGGTTTGCCGGAGGACATCGAAACGGCCGTGGACCAGGCGCTTACGAACCGCTCGGACCTGAAAGCCGCCCGGTTGCAGACCACGATGAACGATGCGGCAATCCGGCTCGCCCGGGGAGAAAACGGACTCGACGTATCGCTTTCCGCCGGATACCTGATGCAGGCCCAGGTGAACGATCCCGGTTTCAAGTCGATCGGGTTCAACGACTTCTCCAGGAGCTGGAATACCCTCATCAACGTATCGATCCCGGTCTTCGACGGGAGGCAGAACTCGGGCCGCATCATGCAGGCCCAGGCGGACTATGAGTTGTCACATTACGTCGAACGCCAGCTCGGGAAGCAGATCGAGGTGGACGTCACCGAGGCCGTGCTCAACGTGGTGGAGGCTTCCGAACGCGTAAGGGCGGGAGAAGAGGCCGTCGAACTGGCCAGCCGCGGCCTTTCCATCGCGCAGGTACAGTACGAAGGCGGCGTCAGCACGCAACTCGAGCTCATCGACGCCCAGTTCGTCCTGAAGCAGGCCGAGACCGATCACGTTACGGCGAAGTACGATTACGCCACGGCCGCCGCGAATCTGCGTAACGTCCTGGGCATGATGGACACCAGGTCGGAAGACCGGTAAGACAACCGGCTCGTTGCGGTTTACCGCGCCATGCCGGGCCCCCGGTAGGCGCGTGTGAAGGGCAGGCCGAAGGGTTCCTCGAAGGGCCGGAAGGGCACCAGGTCCGCGATCTCCCGCACCCGGTCCAGGACCGCCTCCGGGAGCGGTCCCGACGCCACGTAATCGACGTTCTGCTCGACCTCCCCGACCGACCTCGATCCCGAAAGCACCGTGGAGACGGCGGGATTGGAAATCACCCAGCGGATCGCCAGTTCCGGCAGGGGCATGTCCAGTTCCTCCACCAGGGCGTACAACCGTCTGAACTGCTCGCGCCGGGGCGGTGACAACCAGGGCGCCCCGCGCTCCACCTGCTCCGTGTAACACGCGGACAGCGCTCCCTGCTGCAGCGGGGATCCCACGACAATCCCCATGTTCCGCTTCACGGCCTCGGGAAGCACCGCGTGGACCGCTTCCTGCCAGAGCAGGCTGTAGTTGAAGGCCGTAAGCACGACATCGTACGTGCCGGTCGCCATGATGGCGGGCAGCGTATACGCCGTGGTGCCGCCCAGTCCGGTGAACCGGATCACGCCGTCGGACTTCAATGCTTCGAGCAACTCGCATACGGGACCGTGAAACCGTTCCCAGTCCGTAAACCAGTCGTACTGACCGGGGCGGTCCGGCTCGTGGATCATGAGCATGTCGATCGCGTCTCGCTTCAACAGTTCCAGGCTGGTCTCCACGGACCGGCGAAGCTGGTCCGGGTCCCTGGGATCGAAGGGTTGGGGCCGCCCGCCGAGCTTGGTCGAAAGGATGTAAGGTTGCGTCACCCCGTCCAGGGCCAACCCCATCACTTCCTCGGAATCGCGGTAAGAAGGCGCCGTGTCCACGTAGTTTATGCCGAGTTCCAGTCCCCGCCGCACGGCCCGAATGCCCTCGGCCCGGTCCGATCCATGGGATGAAACGAACAGCCCGCCCATGCCGATTTCGCTGACCCGAATGCCGGTCTTTCCCAGGGTCCTGTACCGCATGACTGCCTCCGTGTGCCGATGCCCGCCACTTGACAGGCCTGGACCGGATTGTATATAGTCCGACCATTACAACGCCAGTTTTAATTGACAACCCGCCGCGCGTTCGCACTGGCCGGCGCGGGTCCGGACCGGATGGCGAAGGAAACCGCACGGGTGGTCCGCGGACGAAGGCTCCGGGTGCGCCGAAACCCGATGGTGCGACTTCCGATGTACGAGGTAATTCACCCTTATGCCCTACGAGAAAGAACCCGGCCGGATGTACATGATGCCGACCCATTTCGGGCCCGCTGCGGGTCCCCGGCAGGGACCCGATGGACGCCGGTTCGAAGGTCGGGACAGTCCGCGGACTACCTCCTGTTCCGTGAGTTTCCTGACCAGGCGGGACCAGCTGGAAGCCCTGCTGCCGGTGGGATTTCGGTCGGCTGGAGAACCCGTGGTAACCGTAACGGTCTCCTATATGACCGAAATCGAGTGGTTGGCCGGCAGGGGTTACAATACCCTCGGCGTGAGCTTCCCGGCCGAATTCTCGGGGAAACGGGACCGGGCCCGCGGACCCTTCCTCTCGGTGTTGTGGGAGAACCTGACCGATCCGATTCTCACCGGAAGGGAACAACTCGGATTCTCGAAGATATACTGCGCGATCCCGCCGGCGACCGAGCTGAACGGCCAGACGCGTTGTACGGCGGACTGGCTTGGATTTCCCTTCATGGAAATGAACCTATCGGAACTGGCCAAAACGCCCGCGGCGCAGGCCGCAAGCTCCGCTGCAGAAGCCGATGACTCCGCGGCGCCGGCCGAAGCCCTTGAGACCGAGGCGGATGGCGCCGTGCTTACCGGAACGCTGCACTACAAGTACATACCGCGGACCGGGGAATGGGACAGGGCCGATGCGGAATACGCCGTACTGACCCCGTCCGCCACCCCGAACCGCAGGGTGACGGCACAGTACACAGGCCGTGGAAGCGTTCGTTTTCTCCGGGCGGAGTGGCGGGACCTGCCCACGCAGTTCCATATCGTGAACGCCTTTGCGGACCTGGAGCAAATCGCCTTCACGGGCGCGAGTGTCGTCGAGACCGTCGGAGGCAAGGACCTGAGCGACCAGCGCATCCTGAAGTAGGCGGACCGCCCGGTCGCGCCGCTGCCGGGCAAAACGCTCGATTCCTGGAGCATGTATGGACAATCGAAAAGAATCGTCGGAACGGATATTCCACCGGGCGCGGAAGGACCACTGGCCGCGGATTTCACACGGCAGGGGTTGCTACCTGTACGACACCGACGGCCGCGCCTACCTGGACGCCTGTGCCGGCGTGCACGTGGTCAGCATTGGCCACGGCGTGGAGGAAATCGCGGAAGCCATGGCGGGTCAGGCCCGGAAGGTCGCCTTTGCCTACGGCCAGTTCATCACCCGGCCGCAGATCGACCTGGCCCGGAAGATCACCGATATGGCCCCGGAGGGCATGGACCGGGTGTTTTTCGTGTCCGGCGGATCGGAAGCCACGGAAGCCGCCATGAAGATCGCGCGGAAATACCACGTGGAATCCGGGAACCCGTCCAAATACCAGGTCATTTCATGCTGGCAAAGCTGGCATGGAAACACGATCGGCGCCCTGTCCATGTCGGGCCGGTCGGCATGGCGGAAAGACTACACGCCGTACCTGCTGGACTTCCCACACATTTCACAACACCGAACCGACGAACTGGAACGCGTGATCCGCCAGGTGGGCGCGGAATACATTTCCGCCTTCATCGTCGAACCTGTCCTGGGAACCTCCGCCGCCGGGCTGGTACCGCCGGACGATTACTTCAGCACGGTGAGGGAACTTTGCGACCACCACCGGATTCTCCTGATCGTCGATGAAGTCGTTACCGGATACGGAAGGACCGGGGCCGATTTCGGGATCGACCACTGGGGTGTCGTCCCGGACCTGATGGCGACCGGGAAAGGCCTGAGCAGCGGATACACGCCCATCGCCGCGACCATAGCGCGGGACGAGATTTACGAGACCATCTATGAAACCGCCCCGGCCTTCGTGCATGGCCATACCTACGGCGGAAATCCCCTTTCCTGCGCCACCGCGCTGGCCGTGCAGGAATATGTCGAACGTCATGACCTCGTCACGCGTTGCGCCGAAATGGGTGAGGCGATGCTGGATAAACTGCAGCCGTTGACCGAACTGTCCATGGTAGGCACAGTGCGTGGGAAGGGGCTGCTTTGCGGAATCGAGTTTACGGCGGACAAGGAACGCGGCACGCCCTTCGACCCGTCGCTGGGCGTGACGGGGCGGGTAGTCCGGGAAGCCTTCGACCGCGGCGTACTGATCATGCCGGGCGCCCCGGGACCCGTGGACGGCGTCTACGGCGATCATGTGGCGATCAGTCCTCCCTTCACCGTCAATGAAGACGAGGTGACCAGGATTGCCGCGGTGCTTGGCGAGGCGGTGGAAGCGGTCGAGCGGACGCTCTGACCCTACTGCATGTAGTTCTTCACGCCCAGGTCCAGGTAGGACCGGTAGGCCCCGTCGGCGAAAAGCTGGCTGAATGAACGCGTGTACTGGAGTACCGTGGTCATCAGTTCTCGCTCCACCCGCACCGGATGGGCGCCCTGCCTCAGGTTGACGAAGGCACGAATCATCACGCTCCGTGCATCCGTCGGCAGATACCGGACGTTTGCCGCGAACTCGTCGAGGCGGCCATCGGGATGGAGGTAGTACTCCACGTTCGAAAGATAGAACGCGGAGATGCGGTCCCCCCTTCCCCGGATGAAATCCCCGATGGCCCTGAGGGCATGGTTGCCCGCGAAGTCTCCCGTGACGGGAATGATGGCATTGCGGGCCTGCATATCGCGGATGAACCGGTAGTCTTCGTCCGAAGCCAGGAAATTACCGTAAGCGCCCTCGAGGTCCCGTCCCAGCAGGAACGTCCTGTAGGTAATGAAGGATATGCCCCGGTCCCCGTCCGACCGGTATTCCCACCTCAGGTCCAGGTGGCGCTCGTAAAAGGAACGGTACAGTTCGGTCACGCGCCGGGTCTCCTGGGCTCCCGACAGGACATCGTAAGTGCTTATCCGGGCCCGAATGCGCTCCAGGTTGCGGCGGAACAGATCTTCGTCGCCGGCCGTTCGATCGAAGTACTCCACCAACGCTTCGATCGTGGGCTCCCCGTCGTTGAATCCGGCACGCCCAACAGGTTTGCTGAAGAGCATGGAAAGGAACTCCGCCCGTGATTCCGCCAGGGCGAAAACGGCCTTGTAGAGCAGGTGTTCGACGAGGTTGTCCCGGCGGATATCGAGAATGAAGGCGTACCGCGGGCGAATCTGCGCGATGTAGGTGAAATTCTGGTCCGGTCCCACGCCGATGTAGACGCCGCCTTCCACACCGAGCCGCTTCAGCGCATGCTTGACGTGGAGATAACCGGCCTCGTTGGAGACGATGTTGTCACTGTCGAAGTAACCTCCCGGCTCCGAAAGGGTATCTACAAGGGCCGCATAGCGTTCCGGAGAAAAGGACACGGCGGGGTCCTTCTGCCCGCCGCCGCATCCCGTCATCAGAAGGAGCACGACGGAAAGACTGGCCAACCCCGTTCCTGTGCTGGACATGGATTCCTGTCCCGGGCAATTCGGTAGATCGTCAGTTCGTCAATTCGGTCTCACTGATCTTATTACTATAGCACCGATCACGATGGATTCAAAGTCGTTTATGGACGCGGTAACCCGCTCAAGGATCCATCCATTTACCGCGGTCCAGGGACCGGTACTGTATGGCTTCGGCCACATGATCGGCGGCGATCGCTTCCCTGCCGGCCAGGTCGCTGATGGTCCGGGCCACTTTCAGGACGCGATCGTAGGCCCTGGCGGAAAGACCAAGGCGGGCAATGGCGTTCCGCAACAGGTCGTGGGCCCCGCCGTCCAATCCACAGTACCGCCGGAGGTCTCGGGGATTCATGTGCGCGTTTCCAAAGACACCTGGATGGTTGGCAAAGCGCGGCAACTGGCGTTCCCTGGCCTGGTTGATCCGGTCTCTGACGTGGCGGGAGGGTTCACCGCCGGGACGATCGCCGAGGTCCCCGTACGGTACCGGCGGCACCTCGACGTGCAAATCGATCCGGTCAAGCAGCGGACCCGAAATCCGGGACATGTACTGGTGTATCCGGGCAGGCGGACAGGTACATTCGTGGACCGGGTCGCCGAGGAATCCGCATGGACACGGATTCATGGCGGCGACCAGGGTAAAACGCGCGGGAAAGGAAAGGGACCTGGAGACTCGGGACAGGTTGACCTTGCCGTCTTCCAGGGGCTGCCGGAGCATTTCGAGCACCGGCTTCCGGAATTCGGGCAACTCGTCCAGAAACAGCACGCCGTTGTGGGCAAGGGACACCTCACCGGGTTTCGGTATGCTCCCGCCGCCGATCAAGCCCGCTTCCGTGATGGTATGGTGCGGCGCCCGGCAGGGCCTTGTGGTGACCAGGGGGGTAAAGGGCGGGATTTTTCCCGCTACGCTGTGAATCTGGGTCGTCTCCAGCGCTTCCTCCAGGGTGAAATCGGGCAGTATGGACGGCACGCAGCGGGCGAGCAGCGTCTTGCCCGAACCCGGCGGACCGATAAGCAGCAGATTGTGAGATCCCGCGGCGGCCACTTCGATGGCGCGCTTGGCGTGGTCCTGTCCTTTGACGATGGAGAAATCGAAGGGATAGTCCGCACCGGACGAGATGAATGGCCCGGGATCGTGCCGGGACCGTTCAAATCCCTTCCGACCCTGGAGGAAGCGGACCGCGGATTCCAGGGACGGCACGCCGTAGACGTCGATGCCGCCGGCCACTGCAGCCTCCTCTGCGTTTTCGCTGGGAACGATCATCCTGCGCGTGCCGAGGCGTTGCGCGGCGAGCGCAATGGGCAGTGCGCCCCGGATTGGCCGGAGCGTGCCGTCAAGCGATAACTCCCCCAGCAGGATCGTGCCTTCGAGCGACTGGACCGGCAACTGTGCCGACGCGGCGAGAATACCCACGGCGATGGGCAGGTCGAAGGAGGTACCCGCCTTGCGCACATCCGCGGGGGCCAGGTTGACGGTGATTCGCCGGTACGGATAGGCAAAACCGGACTGCTTGATGGCGGCAACGACGCGGTCCTTGCTCTCACGCACGGCGCTGTCCGGCAGTCCGACGGTCGAAAAATGAGGGAGGCCGTTGGTGATATGGGTTTCCACCACCACGGGAATCGCTTCGATCCCCTGCACGGCGCCGCTCGATACACATGATAACAAGCTGTCCCCCTTCATATATTGGTACGGTCGAGGTTCGCATTCCAACCGTTCCCTGGTGGAATCAATCGGTATCAGCACATTCATATCAGTCGTCGGGACCGGGCGGAATCTCGTTTCCTCTCGCAACCTCGAAGTCTACTGATTTATGTTGCGACGGAGCCCCGTTTCGCATATACTATCAGACTGGTTTTTCGGTGAGGTTGATCTATTGCCCACGATCAAAGACAATCTGGTCCGGGTGTACGACCGTATATCCAGGGCTGCCGAGCGATCCGGCCGCGAGGCCTCGTCCATACAGCTCATCGCCGTATCGAAGACCAAGCCCCTTTCGATGATCGAAGAAGCCAGGCGGGCCGGTGTCACGGATTTCGGTGAAAACAGGGTCCAGGAAGCGCTCGAGAAGATTCGGCAGGACGACGACGCAACCTGGCACCTGATCGGTCCGCTGCAGCGGAACAAGGCCCGGTTCGCCGTGCGGATTTTCGACATGATTCATTCCGTCGACCGCCTTTCCCTCGGCCAGGAACTCGACCGGCGGCTGCAGGCCGCGGGAAAGACCATGCCCGTATTGATCCAGGTCAATACGTCGGCGGAAGAATCCAAGGCCGGCGTGGAGCCGGATCGCGCCCTGGAACTCGCGGAGCAATTGTCCGAACTGTCCGGACTGTCCGTCAGGGGACTGATGACGATCCCCGCATTCACTCCCGATCCCGAAGACGCCCGGCCCGCTTTCAGGCTGCTTCGGGAAACGAGGGACCGCATCGCTTCCGCCGGGATTGCGGGCGTTGGAATGAACGTACTCTCCATGGGCATGTCCCATGACTTTGAGACAGCCATCGAGGAAGGCGCGGACATGGTCCGTGTCGGAACGGCCGTTTTCGGTGCGCGCCAGCCATGAAGCGCCTTCGATCCGGCAGTGAACGGGACCCCTGATGGGACTGATTGAATTCATCATCAACATCTACATGCTGGCCTTTGGACTCCGGCTGTTCATGCCCGCCGCGAGTCCCTTCAGCGAGAACCCGATCCAGCGGGGCCTGTATTCGGCGACGGAACCGGTGCTTCGGCCCATTCGCCAGGTGATCATGCGCGGCGAGCCGCGTTTCGACTGGTCGCCCGTCTTTGCCATAATCGCCCTTGTAATCGTGCGTGGATTCCTGGTGACGACCCTCATGGGCGTTCCGCTGTCCATTTCCATGGCTTCCGGGTTGCTGGATGTGTTCGATTTCGTGGTACGGGTACTTGCCATCCTGTTCCTCGGCGCTTTCTTCATATCCATCGAGTCTCCATTCGCGTTCAGCCAGTCCGGTCACATGATGCACAACATCGCCCACTTCTTCCTGGCCCCGATCCGCCGATTCACCGGCTACCGGATCGGGCGGCCGGACGTATCCGCACTGCTGGGCATCGTACTGCTGGGTGTGCTGCACGGTCTCGTACAATACCAGGCCGGAGCGCTGGTGACACAGGCCGTCGGCACTCCGGCGGACATGATCCTCGAGAGCATAGTCTACGTGATCGACTTCATTTTCGACGTGCTCTTCATCGTGATACTCGTACGCGCGGTGCTTTCGTTCTTCAACCCGGACACGGGCAACGCGCTCTTCCAGATACTCATTCTTTTCAGCGATCCCATTCTGGCGCCGATCCGCAGGATCCTGCCTTCGACGTACGGCATCGATTTTTCGCCGCTGATCGCCATTCTGATTTTGAGGTTTGTTCAGGTGAGTCTCCTGCCCCTGTTGCTGCGGATCTGACGGGAGCGCGACCAAAAACAGAGGTGAATGCATGGACGTCAGTCCGGAGGAAATACGGGAACGGAAGTTCAAGACGCGCTGGGTCAGCGGTTACGATATGGATGAAGTGGAAGCCTTTCTGAACAGCACGGCCGGCGCGTTCGAAAACCTCGCGAAGGAAAACGAATCACTGCGGGCGAGGATGGCGGAGATGGACGACGAGTTGAACGATGTGGGCCGCAGGCGGAAACTGCTCGAGGACGCGCTCGTGTCGGCGCAGCGGGTCATTCACGACATGAAAGCCAATGCCATGAAAGAAGCGGAAAACGTATTGAAAGACGCGGAAAACAAGGCGGACCGCTGGATCTCCGACGCGAACAACCAGGTCGCTGAAATCAAGCGTGAACTGGGTGCGCTCACCACGTTGAGGAAGGATTACGAAGTCAAATTCAGGATTCTGCTCGAATCCCACCAGGAACAACTCGACGCGATGCGTAGCATGGACAAGGAAAGCGGCGAGCGTCCGGCGCCGGTACCGGGCCCTCTCGGCAGCCCCGGCCAGGCTGAACGCCAGACTTCGCGCGGCAGCCCCGGCCAGGCTGAACGCCAGACTTCGCGCGGCAGCCCCGGCCAGGCTGAACGCCGGCTAGGTTGAATAACGGGGTAGGTTCGGTCTATAAGGGCTGACACACGCTATCGAATGACCTACGAGCAAATTTCGCGGCTGGCCGGAAGGATGGGCGAATACCTGCGGGGAAACCGGATCGTCGGCCTGTCGCTTCCCGAAGGATCACAGGAGTGCCTTCCCTGGAAAACGGTGAATGCGCCCGGATCCTGGGCGCCCTTTGAAACCGTATATCGGTCCGGGCCGGTGTTGCTCCCCTGCCTGGGATACGCCATGGACGCGGAGCGGCGCGTCGATGCGGTGCGGGTCCTGCGGATGTTGCGGGCCGAAAGCCTGTTGATCGCGTTCGGGTGTGCCGCGGTAAAACACGGATTCGAGGCAGGATCTTTCGTCATCGTGGACGATCATGTGAATTTCACCGGCGAGAATCCGCTTCGGGGACCGAACGACGAACGGCTGGGCCCGAGGTATCCCGACATGAGCGCGCCCTATGACGCGTACTGGTCGAACAATTTGAAAAGGAGCGCGGCTTCGACGGGGGTCGGGCTGCGGAGCATCGTGTATGGACGGGTCGCACGGTCCGAAACCGGTGACGAATTCGCCGCGTGGGCTCGTGCGGGAGTCGATGTGATCGGCGAAGGTTTGCTGAATGAAGTGATTGCGGCTGTACACTGTGGTCTGCCGGTTGCCGCGGTGGGCGTCGTTGAAAAGAGTTTGACGGGCGGAGGAAATGTCTTATGTTCGTCGATGCCCGTGCGAAGTGAGGATTTCGGAAGGCTGGCTGAAATCATCAATCATTGTCTATATTGCCGTGGAGGTATGGATGACGGGTGAAGATCTGGAACGGTTCGAAAAGCTCCTGCTCGAGAAGCGTGAATCGCTCTTGCATGAGCTGGGCTATTTCGGAGACAAGACGATTAACTCCGCGGCGCGCGATGTCGCTGGCAGCTATCCATTTTCGGAACACCCGGCGGACCAGGGCACCGAATCGATGGAGCAGGAACAGGCCTATGACCTCGCCTCCCGGGAGGGGCGGTTCCTGTTTCATATCGACGAAGCCCTGGAGCGCATCAAGAACGGCGCCTACGGACTTTGCTACGTATGCAATGGTGAGATCGGCAAAGCCAGGCTCGAGGCCGTACCCCACGCCCGGATGTGCATTGAGTGTAAATCCAAGGAAGAACGAGGTCTGATCTAACATCTCCGGAACGCAAGCATTGGCAAAGCCGGCCGTCGTCTGCGCCGGCATCCTGATCCTGGACCAGATTACCAAGATCGCCGTTCAGCAGGGGATGGCGCTTCACCAGTCCTATCCCCTGCTGGGGGAATTGGTCCAGTTAACGTACATTCGCAATCCAGGAGCCGCGTTCGGCATCACCCTCGGCGGCCGCTGGCTCTACCTGGTCCTGTCGGTCATCGCTTGCGCGGTCATGATCTATTACCTGTTCAGGCTTCCCCCCGTCGAACGGTGGGGGCGGTATGCCATGATGGGTATACTGGGCGGCGCGATCGGCAACCTGATCGATCGCGCGGTCTACGGCGCGGTTACGGATTTCATCGATATCGGGGTGGGAGGGTACCGATGGCCCGTATTCAACGTGGCGGACTCCGCCATCACCATCGGGATCATCCTCCTGTTCACCCGTCTGTCCGCCATCAACCGGATATTGAACGATGAGGCGCCTTCCGGATGACTGGGAGGGATCCTTCGTCGAGACCGTGGTGCCCGCGTCGCAGTCCCAGTGGCGGCTGGACCGGTACCTGTCGCAAACGGACCTGCCGGTAACCAGATCGAGAATACAGCGCTGGATCCGGGCCGGCGCGGTTTCGGTCAACTCGGTCGTCGTGGAAAAGTGCGGTCACGGAGTTGCAGAAGGCGACATCGTCGCCGTAACCGTTCCTGAAACCCCTCCCTCGACCGCGGAGCCGGAGCCCATCCCGCTGGACATCGTCTACGAAGACGAAGCGCTCCTTGTGGTGAACAAGGCGGCGGGCATGGTCGTGCATCCGGCCGTCGGGCATGCGCGTTCGACGCTGGTAAACGCCCTGTTGCACCACTGCGGAAGCCTGGAACAATTCGACGATCCGGTCCGGCCGGGTATCGTGCATCGGCTGGACAAGGATACGTCCGGCCTGATGATCGTGGCGAAACGCGAAGACGCCCACGCGTTTCTCTCCCGCCAGTTGGCCGAGCGCCGCATAAAACGGGGTTACACCGGCCTGGCATGGGGCCGTTTCGCCGAACCCTCGGGTACGATCGACGCGCCGGTCGGCCGGCATCCTCGGCTCAGGCAGCGGATGGCCGTGGTGGAGGAAAGCCGCGGCCGGCGAGCCGTCACCCATTACCGCGTAAGCGAATCCATGGAGGACGGCACGTTGCTGGCCCTGGCGCTGGAAACCGGCCGCACCCACCAGATCAGGGTTCACCTGGCCCACCTGGGCCATCCCGTCATCGGCGATCCGGTCTACGGGGGAAGGCTCAAGCGGCTGGCCGGCTCGGCGCCCCGGCGCCGCCCCACGTTGAAAAAGATGCTGGATGTCCTGCGGCGGCAGGCGCTGCATGCATCCGAACTGGAGTTTATCCATCCCTACTCGGGCCGGACCCATTCCTTCCGGGCAATCCTGCCCGACGACATGAAACAGGCTGTCGCGTTACTGTCCGGCGGTACGGGTACGACAGGCCCCCGATCGGAACGACAGGGGTCCTGAAACCGCCCGCAATTACGGGGCGCACTTCTGGATATCGCCATGCTCGATTCAACAGTCGTCGAAGCACATTCGGATATCCTGTGGCACCGCGTGGTCGGGGGGCTGACCCGCATGACCGCCGCAACGGGTGAAGCCGACCTGTCCGCCGCCATCGAAGAGATCTCGCTGGAGCTGTCCGGCGCGGAAGCCTGCCGGTTCTTCATGGTGGACTGTGACGCGAACCGGATCGTCTTCGAAACCACCGGCCGCGATTACATCCTGCCTGGTGCGGAAGGGGAGATCGAAGCGTTGCTGTCCTGGCTGCGGTCCCAGCCGAGTACCCGGCTGGTCGAGGACGTCCGGCAGCTGGACTGGCCCCTGCAGGCCGTGTCCGGCCACGATGCGCCGATCGGCCAGGCCGTACTTTTTCATCACCAGATCGACGACAGGTTCCACTGCGTCCTGCTCGCGGTCATGGCATCCGGGGAGACCGGCTTCGACCCCGAACGCCTCGAGGTCACCATCTCCCTGGCGCGCCACGCCGGCTACGCGGTCACGCGGCTGCTGCATCTAAAGCTGGCGCGGCGTGAGATGATCCACCGGACCGCCCTGTACGAGGTGGGCAAGCGGATCAGCAGTTCGCTGGACCTGAGTGAGGTCCTGAACCTCATCATCGATGCGCTGCAGACCGTGGTGCCCTACGATGCGGCGGTCATCTTCCTGCTCGACGAGGACCAGAACGCGGTGGTCGAACGGACCATCCGCGGCTATTCGCCGGACCTGGAAGGGATCAACCTGAAGATGGGTGAAGGCATCAGCGGCTCCGCGGCCGAGAACGGAAAGGCGATCATCGTGCCGGACGTATCCCGGGACGACCGGTACGTGCAGCACCGGCCGGGCACGAAATCGGAAATGGCCGTTCCCATGCTTTCCGGGGACCAGGTCATCGGCGTCTTCAACATCGAGAACGACCGGGTGAACGCCTACGACGAGGAAGCCCAGTCGCTGCTGGAGGCCTTTGCATCCCAGGCGAGTATCGCCATTCAGAACGCGCGCCTGTTCGATGACGCGCGGCGGAGCCGGCTGCTGGACCGGGAACTGGAGGTCGCCGGCGAGATTCAGCGCGCCCTGCTGCCTCGCGCTGTGCCCGAAGTGCACGGCCTTTCCCTGGCCGCATTCAGCGAGCCCAGCCGCGAAGTCGGGGGAGACTTCTACGATTTCATTCCCTTTTCGGACAAGCAGCTGGGCGTGGCCGTGGGCGACGTGGTCGGGAAGGGCATCCCGGCCGCGCTGACCATGGCGTCGCTCTATACGTCGTTCCACGAATTCGCCAATTACTACGTCTATCTACCGAGTTACGTCATCGGTCACGTCAACGAGGTCCTGTACGAGGTCACGTCCGCGGACCGGTTCGCCACCCTGTTCTACGGTATTGTAAACCTGCAGGAAAACACCTTCGTCTACTGCAACGCCGGCCATCCACCGCCCCTGCTGTGCCGTAAATCCGGTGAAACGGTCAATCTCCACGCCGGGGGCCTGATTGTCGGTTCGTTCGAGGACGCGAGTTTCGAGGATGGGCGCGTGTACCTGGACGATGGAGACGTCGTGGTCCTGTATTCGGACGGCCTCATCGAGAAATCCAACATGGAAGACGAGATATTCGGCATCGAACGGCTGGAACAGGCGATCAAGGACTGTCATGACTGCCCGGTAGAGGAAATCCGGGACCACGTGATCGCCGTGTGGCGCGCCTTCGTGGGCGGCGGCGGCCAGGACGACGACACGACGATGATCGTCGTAAAGAAAGAGCCATGATTTCAGGGGATGAACCGGCGGCAGGCAGGACCGGTCAACAAGGGATTCACGCACAGGGAACAGCGGAGGACTTCGCATGGGCGTTCGTATAGGTTTTATTGGAACCGGCGGCATTGCGGGCATGCACCTGGGACTCCTGCCGGATATCGAGCGGGCCGAACTCGTGGCGTACGCGGACATTCAGATCGAGCGCGCGCAGGCGGCGGCCGACCGGTGCGGAGGCCGCGCGTACGGCGACTACCGGGAGATGCTGGACCGGGAAGAACTGGATGCCGTGTACGTGTGCCTCCCGCCCTTCGCCCACGGCGATCCCGAAATGGCGGTGCTTGAACGCAACCTCCACCTGTTCGTCGAGAAACCCCAGGCCCTGGACGTGGACATCGCCCGTGACATCGCGGCGAAGGTCGAAGATTCCGGCGTCCTCTCGTGTGTGGGGTACAACTGGCGGTACCTGGACGCGACGGAAAAGGCAAGGGACCTGCTGTCCGGCGTGCGTCCCGCCCTCGCGATCGGTTACTGGATCGGGAACACGCCCGGATCCCCCTGGTGGCGCGTAAAGTCGAAGTCGGGCGGACAGATCGTGGAGCAGACCACGCACGTGTACGACTGCGCGCGGTACCTCATGGGAGACGTGGTCAGCGTCTACGCGGCGGGGACGAAGGGGCGGATGCTGGATCTGCCGAACTACGACGTGGAGGACGCCAGCACCGTGTCGCTCGTGTTCGAAAGCGGCGCCGTGGCCACCATACTTTCCTCCTGTGTCGCCGAGCAGGGTTACGGAACCGCCCTGGAGGTCATTGCCCGGGGCCTCACGGTGAAGATCGCAGGAGGAGACCTGGAGGTCGTGCGCGAAGAAGAAACGGTGCGATACCCCGGCCGGAACAACCCCTACAAGCTCGAAAACGAACTCTTCCTGCAGGCCATCGAAGAGGAGAATCCGTCCCTCATCCGATCGGCCTACGGCGACGTCGTCAACAGTCTCGCCGTCACCTTGGCGGCGAATGAATCCATTGAATCGGGCGAGGTCGTCCAGCTCGCGTAGACCGCCTGGACCGGGGGCCCGGTACTGCGGCCGGCCCTGGTCAGCCCGGAGACCTGGTCGGTACCACGACCGGCCCTGGTCAGCCCAGGTAGCGCCTGAGGTTGTCGAGCCCGATGCGAACGCCGTCGACCGGATGCTCGAGTCCTTCGAATTCGATGGAAAGCACGCCATCGTATCCGTGGCGTGAGAGGACGTGCAGGCAGGAGGCCAGGGGGACTTCCCCGTGGCCGACGATAGCGCCCCTGAGATAGTTGCCGCCCCGCGTGCGGAACCATCCCTCGCCGGGGTCGGGGCCGGCTCCCGGCCGGGTGTGGAAGTCCTTGGCGTGGACGTGAAAGGCGTAGGGGATCAACCGTCCCACGGCCGCGTCCGGCGGCTCGTCCACGCACAGGAAGTTGCCGATGTCGATGAGCACGCCGAAATTCTCGTGATTTACGGCGTTGACCAGTCTTTCCACCCGCTCGCTGTCCTGGCAGAACATCCCGTGGTTCTCCACCATGGTCCGGACGCCCAGGTCCGCTGCGAACTCCGTGACCGCCCGGATCGCCGGGACGAGTACGGCCAGGGCGTCATCGAAGGAACGCTCACCGGGACGGCCGTCGGGAAACCCCCTCGTGGCGTCGTGGCGCATGCCGGGCGCACCGAGCAGGTGGGCTATACGCACTTCGTCCTTCACCCGCTCCACCTCGAGTTGCCAGTCTCCCCCGCTTCCGTTGATGAAATCCGCTCCGACCGTGTAGTTGGCGATGGGAAGTCCCGCCTCGTCGCAGGCCGCGCGCACGTGGGGAGCGAACTGTTCGAACGGTTCGCCTCCGGGCGGGTGAAGCGAGGAGAACTCGATCACGTCGTATCCGAGTTCCGCCGTCTTGCGGATGGCATCGAATTCCGTCATCTCGCCGCTTCGGATCAGCCGGCTGTAACTGTATGAACTGACCCCGATCTGCATGGCACTCCCCTGAAGTGTAGTGTTTGTGAATTTCCGTTAGGCTGAAAACGCGCCGGTCAGCAAGCCATCAGGCGGCCAGGTCGGCTCACGAGGCGGACACGACGGGTTGGTGGACGGTATGCTCGTAATCGGCGAGGACTTCCGTAACCGGCGGGGCGTCGGGGAAGAAAGAAAGAATGCGGAGCAATACGTTGTCCAGCATGATATCGGGACAGGACGCGCCGCAGGTCAGGATGATATCGACGGGCCGGGTGGCCGGCAGCCAGTCGATGGTCGCGACGATCGACTTGGACGCCAGGTCGAAGTGGCGGATCTGCCGGTCCGACAGGATGTCCTTGCTGCTGTTGATGAAGAAGGTGCTGATCGTTTCCTCGCAGAGTTCCACCAGGTGGGAGGTATTGGACGAGTTGTAGCCACCGACCACGAGAGCGACGTCCGCCCCCTTTTCGATCATGGCGTAGGTGGCGTTCTGGTTCTCGTTACTCGCGTAGCACAGGGTATCGGAGGTATCGGCGAAGTGATCGGCGATGCGTTCGGGGCCGTACCGTTCCTCCAGTGCTTCCCTGATCAGCCGCGCGATCTCGTGGGTCTCGCTGGCGAGCATGGTGGTCTGGTTGATCACGCCGACTCGGTCCAGATGGATTTCCGGGTCGAACCCCTCCGAGCAGTTTTCTCCGAACACTTCGAAGAACCGGTCCCGGTCGGCCTTCCCCGTGATGATATCGGCGAGGAGGAGCGTCTCCTCCCGGTTCCGCACCACGACGGTCGGGGCCTGCTGGACGCTGTGGGAGAAGGTCGCGCGCGTCTCTTCGTGCCGGGGTTTGCCGTGAATGACGACCGTGAACCCCTGCTGGCCGATCTGGCCGCCCCGGGTCCAGACTTTCTCGACAAAAGGGCAGGTCGTATCGTAGGTGCAGAAGTCGATCCCGCGGCGGGTCAGCATTTCCTTGATCTCCACCGTGGTGCCGAAAGCGGGGACGACGACCAGGTCGTCACGGGTCAGTTCGTCCCAGGAAATGAGCTGCTCGCCGAGGGTGGTATGGATGAACTGGATGCCCCTGGATTGCAGGTCGGTATTGACGTTCGGATTGTGGATCATCTCGCTGAGCAGGAAGATCCGCTTGTCCGGGTTCTCCTCCAGCGTCTTGTACACGATCTCGATCGCGTTTTCGACGCCGTAGCAAAAGCCGAAATGCCGGGCGAATATGAACCGCACGCCGCCGAAATCCAGAACGGACGGCGACAGGTCCTTCTTCTTGGGATCCACCAGCCGCCGGCCCTGCTTGATCCGGGAGGTGATTTCACTCTTGTAGTAACTGGGAATGTCGAACTGGCGCGCCATCGCTAAGCCCTTGTGGATATGGCCTTTACCGGTATACCAATTTAACACGGAGCGCCCGTGAGAGCAACGGTTTTCGGCCCCGCGACGGCTAGATCCGGTGCGCGAGGGTTTCGTCGATGTGTTTTTTGAGGTAGACGGTAAAGGGCGTGCCGCCCGTGCCCACGTGGCCCTTGTTCTCCTGCTGCCCGGGCTTGAGCACGTACATGGCGGCGTACTCGATATGCAGCCGCCGGAATTCGTACAACGCTTCCACCGCGGCGTTGTAAGCGTCTCGCAAGCCGGGCTCGCCGTTCCCTCGTTCGAGGATGAACGCCGGGACGGACGGCCCCGCTTCCACCGTTTCGACGAAGTAGCGGTCCTGCACGGGCATGTAGTCGCGCATTTCCATCAGGTAGGCCCGCATTTCATCGTAGCCGTGCTCGATCCCGAGAAAACCGTCCGCGGCGTAGATGACCGCGCTCTGCGCCCCGGTTTCGCCACGGAACTGCCGGGGCTTTCCGCCATAGGCCTCCACGCCCGAATACACCATGCCTTCGGGCAGCTCGGGGTTGTTCTTCCAGCCGAACATGTACGGCCTGACCCGGTGATAGTAGGTATTGGGATCACACCGTTCCGTCATGCGCTCCAGGACCGCCCGCATCTCGTGGAGCGTCCCGGTCACGGCCTCCAGGCAACGGGTGACGGTGTCGGCGTCGCCCCGCGACACCGCCTCCTGGCCGGGGATCAGCACGGAGAGCGCCCGCCCCGCGACCGCCTCGATATGCACGTGGATCGTGACGAACCACTCCTCGTCCATCCCGCCGAGGAAGTTCAGCATCATGTGGAGATTGCCCACTTCGACGGGGTCCTGCCGGTCGAACCTGCGCCAGTTGTACATGACCTGGGAGGCGTAGGTCAGCATGGGAGGGCGGCCGAGTCGGCAGGCCACGCCGTGCCAGGCCGTGGCCAGGTTGCTGGGGATGGACCTGGCTACCGGGTGATCAGGAGCGAAAACGTACATGTTGGCCAGGAAGGACAGCAGGCTCATGGCCCGTTCATGCTCGGCCAGGGTTTCCAGCCTTTTCACCGGGAAGGGCGGAAGATCCTCTATCGTGGGGCGGATATGGCGCGTCAGGGCCAGTTTGGGCAGCACGGCGCCGACCTGTTCCCATTCCCCGAAGGACTCGGGCAGTCCGGAAAGCGGGTCTTCGGGCGGAAGAAAACCTTGGGTGAAGTCACGCGTTGCGGGCGACCTCAAGGCGGCGTACAGGGGATCCGGTTCCACCTGGGTCATGGGAGACCCTCCGGGATGCGTCCCGCCGGGAAATCCGGCCCTTCATCAGGCGGTGATCTGGAAGTCCTCGGCGTTCGGATCGTATTCGTCGAAAAGGTCCTTCTTGGCGTAGTCCGCGGGAATGTCGCGGTACACTTCAAAGGGAGGATCCGCCCTGAAATGATCCGGATCGGCCGCTCCTGCGACCTCGCCGTCCCGGACCAGGTGCACGTTCACGTCACCGATCGCGGGCGGGCACAGGCCGCGTTCGATCCCGACCTGCAGATACACCAGGTTTTTGGGCTCGAAGCCCATGAGATGGGCCGCCACGAGATCCACCGCGGCCATGGATGCGCCGGCGACGACGAGGCCGGTGGGAAAGTTGCGGCCCAGGTAGAAGGCGTTGCCGTCCCGTCCCACGATGCCCTCCACCACGTTGAAATCGGGCTGGCAGGCCAGGAAGACGTCCCAGTGCATGTGGGCGATGGTGCGCTGCCACGCCTCGTGGTCCTCGACACCCATCCATTCCCTTCCCTGCTTTCTCCGCTCGTCTGGCCCGAACGTGGCGCGCCACGCGTCCGAACAGAGGTGCCGTTCCGTGACCGGTATCATGACGCCCTGCTGGTTCTTGCCGCACAGGGTCACCACGCCCAGATTATGGGTTTTCAGTTTAGGTACGTTGACGTAGAATACGTTCTCCGCGGCCGCCCAACGGGAGATCCCGATGTTATGAAGCTGAACCGTGTTCCCCGGGGTGACGCGCACATTGCCGTAGTCCGCCAGTTCGAGCAGCCGCACGCGTTTTTCGCGCGCCATCTCCGTATACCCGCTCCGGGCCCAGCCCAGGTCGCGCTGGGCCTGCGAAGTCAGCCGGCTGGTCGCTTCACCAACGTATACCTCGTCGACCGGCACGCCCGCATCTTCGACGAAGTAATCGACGAGACCGGCCACGAAGGCCGGATGGGTGACGATCCCGCTGTTTCGCGGCGCACCGGCCGTGACGTTGGGCTTCATCATCACGGCACGGCCACCGGAATCGACGTCCAGTGCGCGCAGCATCTCACGGGCCGGTGCGGCGAAGGCCGCGTCGTTCAACGCGTCTTCTCCGTCCAGGCGGGTTTTCAGGATATATACATCGGGTCTGGACATTTTATCATCCTCTGCGGGCCGCCGCGATCATGTCCTTGCGGGCCGCTCATCTCGCTCGCCGGCGGGCCGCCGCGATCACGCCCACCGGCTCATGGTGACTTTCTGCCGCGTATAGAAGGCGAAACCTTCCTTGCCCTGGATGTGCAGGTCGCCGTAGAACGAGCCGTTCCAGCCCGAAAACGGAAAGAACGCCATAGGGGCCGGCACACCCACGTTGATGCCCACCATCCCGGCGCTGACTCGATTCCTGAACGTCCGGGCGGCCTTTCCGTCGCCCGTGAACAGGACCGCGGCGTTGCCGAAACCGCTCTGGTTGCAGGCTTCGATGCCTTTGTCGAGGCTGTCGGTGCGGATTACGGAGAGCACCGGACCGAAGATCTCCTCGCGGACGATCTTCATCTCGGTGGACGCTTCGTCGAAAATCGTGGGACCCAGGTAGAACCCTTCCGGAGTTTCCGGTACTTCAACGCCCCGGCCGTCCCGGTAGAGCGAGGCGCCGTCCGATAGACCCGAGGCAATGTAATCGTGCACCTTGTCGAGATGCTGCCGGGTCACCACCGGCCCCATGTCCGCCCCGGGATCCCGGTCCGTCGGGCCGACCTTCATCCCGTCCAGCGCTTCGCGCAGCGAAGGCAGCACGCGCCGGGCCGCGTCATCCACCGTCACCGCCACGCTTCCGGCCATGCACCGCTCTCCGGCGCAGCCGTACACCGATCCGATCAGGGCGTCCACGGTGAAAGCCGGGTCCGCGTCGGGCAGGATGACCATGTAATTCTTGGCGCCGCCGGCCGCCTGCACGCGCTTGCCGTGAGCCGTCGCGGTCTGGTAGACGTGCCGGGCCACGGGCGATGATCCGACGAAGGAGACGGCATCGATGTCCGGGTGGGTGCAGAGGGCGTTGACCACGTCCACACCGCCGTGCACGAGGTTCATCACGCCGGGCGGCAGTCCGGCTTCCTGCAGGAGCTCCACGAGCCTGACGGCGGTCAGCGGTACCTTCTCGGAAGGCTTGAGCACGAAGGTGTTCCCGCACACGATGGCAATGGGATACATCCACATGGGCACCATCGCGGGGAAGTTGAAGGGCGTGATCCCCGCGCAGACGCCCACGGGCTGCCGGATGGTGTCGCAGTCGATCCCGCTGGCGATCTCCTCCAGTGCGTCGCCCATGAGCAGCGTCGGCGCCCCGCAGGCGAACTCCACGACCTCGATGCCCCTCCGCACCGAGCCCCGGGCTTCCTCCAGGGTCTTGCCGTGCTCCCGCGTGACCAGCCGGGAAAGCTCCTCGAAATGCATTTCCAGCAGATGCACGTACCGGAAGAGTATCCTGGCCCGGTCCACGACCGGCGTGGCCGACCAAGCGGAAAGGGCTTCCCGGGCGGCCCGAACCGCGGCATCGACTTCGGATGCGCCGCACATGGGCGTTCTCGCGATGACGCTGCCGTCCGATGGATTGAAGACCGGTTCCGTGGCCGCGCCTTCCGCGCCGGTCCAGTTACCACCGATGAACAGTGGACAACCGTTTGTTTCTTGATCTCGCATGTGCTTCCTCGATGTCTTCCTCAGGTACGATCTGAGTACGTTTCAGGTGATAGGTCTATGGCAATGGTACCTGCTTGCGGAATCGATTGGCGATATCGATCAGCCCACGGCTTCGGGCTTGCCGCTCTCAGCCGATTTGTAGGCCGCCTCGGTCAACTGCACGACGCGCAGGCCGCAGATCGGCGGGGCCTGCACTTCCGCTTCGCCCAGGATGGCTTCGATGAAGTTCTCCGCCGGCGGCTTCCCCCGGCCCGGGGTCTGCGGCAGCCGGATATCCTCTCCCTTTCGATGGACGAGAAGGGGCTCGGACGCACCGAAACGCACCACGCCTTCGGTGCCGTAAAAGGTGAACTCCTCCCGCCATTCGGGCGACATGGAGGTGTAGGACAGGTTGCCGACGGCACCGTTCGTGAACTCCACCGATATGGCCGTATTCACATCGACGTGCGTGCCTTCCGGGTTGATGAACGCGTGGACCGACTTCGGTTCCAGGCCCGTCGTCCACAGCAGGATGTCGTTGATGTGGCTGCCCGTGTCCATGAAGTGCCCGCCGCCGGACAGCTCGGGATCGGCGCGCCACGAAGCGCCGGGGCTGAAAATCCCCAGGCAGTCCTGGGCGATGATGACGTGGACGAGGCGCACGTCGCCGATAACGCCGTCCTCGATCATCTCCCTGGCCCTGATGAACTTCCCCTCGCCATGGCGCTGGTAGGCGACGGCAAGCACCCGGTCCGCCCGTTCCGAATACGCGATGAAGTCCCTGGCGTCCCGCGTCGTCGTCGCCATGGGCTTTTCCACGAGTACGTGCAGACCCGCCTCGAGGCTGGTCCGGACCTGGTCCGCGTGACGGGTGTGCGGGGTCGCGATGACGATCGCATCCAGTTTTTCCGCGTCGATCATCGACTCGAGCGAAGCGTAGTGGTTCAGTCCCTGCGCGGACGGCCCCAGGGTCTTTTCCATCCGGTTCATCGCGACCGGATCGGTATCGAACAGAGACACGACCCGGACGTCCTCACGGGCGGACAGCAACCGGGCGTGGTGACCGCCCATGCCGCCGGCGCCCGCAATGCCGATACTGAGAGTTTCCATGTCGCTTGGTCCTCGAAATGTCCTGGTTCTTGCCGGCATGGTGATATGAAAGCACCGGACCCGGTCATAACCGACCGCCACCGGCGATGGTTCACTATAAAATCGGGGCGTTTAAAGATCAAGCAGCAAAATGGAAAGTGCTTGACACGCGTTCCTCCCGCCTCTTAGGTTGGCCATCGTTGTCTGCCTCATCACCCTTACATGGAAGACCTCATGGAAATCCCGCTGCTTGAATACGTCGGCAACGTGCAGGCCCTGGTATGGGGATTGCCCCTGCTGGTGCTGCTGGGCGGCACGGGACTCTACCTTACCATACGGTTGAAAGGCGTGCAGTTCCGCTCCCTGTGGCACGCGCTCTACCTGGCTTTCGTCAGGCGCAGGGAAGCCAGCGCCGAAGGCGATATCAGCCACTTCCAGGCCCTTATGACCGCGCTGGCGGCGACCGTCGGTACGGGAAACATCGCGGGCGTGGCCACGGCCATCGCGGCCGGGGGACCCGGCGCGCTCTTCTGGATGTGGATGACGGGCCTGGTGGGCATGGCCACCAAGTACTCGGAAGCGGTCCTGTCGGTCAAGTACCGCGAGACGGATTCGAAGGGGCTCATGAGGGGCGGCCCCATGTACTACATCTCAAACGCCATGGGCTGGAAGTGGATGGGGGGCGCCTATGCGCTGTTCGCGGCGCTCGCGGCCTTCGGCATCGGCAACATGACCCAGTCGAATTCAATGGCCGACGTGCTCCAGAGCAGTTTCGGCGTGGACCCCTGGGTCACCGGCATCGTCCTGATGATCGGCACGGGCCTGGTCCTGATCGGGGGGATCAAGAGCATCGGCCGGGCGGCCAGCCTGATCGTCCCCACGATGATCGTGCTGTACATCCTCGGCGGACTTACCGCCATCCTGATGAACGCCGCGGCCATCCCGGGCATCTTCGAGCTCGTGGTCACCCACGCCTTCACGCCTGCCGCGGCCGCCGGGGGTTTCGCGGGCGCGATGGTGAGGCAGGCCGTCCAGTTCGGCGTGGCCAGAGGCATATTCTCCAACGAATCCGGCCTGGGCAGCGCGGGCATCGCCGCCGCGGCCGCCCAGACGAAAGACCCGGTCACCCAGGCCCTGGTGTCCATGACCCAGACCTTCATCGACACCCTGGTCGTGTGCACGATCACGGGATTCACCATCATCGGCACGGGGGTCTGGCTTTCGGGCGACACGGGCGCGCCGCTCACCGCGGCGGCCTTCGCCAGCGGCCTGCCGGGCGGATTCGGGGGATACCTGGTCGCCGTGGGCCTGGTGCTGTTCGCCTACTCGACGATCCTGGGCTGGAGCTACTACGGCGAGAAATCGGTCGTATACCTGCTCGGCGAACGCTCCGCATTGCCGTACCGCACGCTGTTCTGCCTCTTCGTGGGCGTCGGCGCCGTATCGGAACTGGAACTGGTCTGGGGAGTCTCCGATATCATGAACGGACTGATGGCCTTCCCCAACCTGGTCGCCCTGCTCTTCCTTTCTCCCATCGTCGCCGCTGAAACCCGGCGGTACATCGGCGAGCTTCGCGGCGGAACGGTATCGAAAGAACCTTGATCGCCGCGTCCGCGGGCGGACCTTCACTACCGCATCCGTAAGGCGCGCACGGCCACCTTGCAGAGCCATTGCGAGAATGACCGGTCAGCCCGGCCGGGCCCCATAGCCTGGACAACCCAGTCATGACGCGAAGACAGCACAGACGGATATTCTGGGTGCTCGTGGCCGCGCTGGCCGCGCTCCACGTCGATTTCTTCAACCACGGAACTTCTCCCCCGCCGCTCTTCGGCTGGCTACCTGTAGACCTGGCCTACCACATCGTCTGGGTGATCGCCGCCGCCGCGCTCGTTCTCTACTTCACCCGATACGTATGGCGGGATTTCGATGGGTCCTGAAACGACCATATTTGTCGTGGTGGTGGTGTACTTCGCCGTGGTGCTGGGCATCGGCGCCGCCGCTTTCCGCCGGTCCCAGCCGACGGCCGAAGACTACTTCCTCGGGGGCCGCCTTGCCCGGTCGCTCGTCATGTTCATGGCCCTCTTCGGCACGAACATCACGCCCTTCCTGATCATGGGCATTTCGGGCCTGGCCTACCATCACGGCTACGGGGTGTTCGGCTACACGGCGGCCATGGCGGCCCTGATCATTCCCGTCGCGTACTACGTCATAGGCTATCCGGCCTGGATCGCGTCCAGGAAACTGAAGGCCGTGACGCCCGCAGAACTGCTCGCCCGCAGGCTGGACAGCCCCAACCTCGGCCGCCTGCTGTTCGTCGTATACTTCGTCTTCATGCTGCCCTACCTGTCCACCGGCGTCGCCGGCGTGGGACTGGCCGTCGACGTGTTCACGCAGCAGGCCATCTCCTTCGAAGTCGCGGCGGCCGGCATCCTGGTCATCACGCTGCTCTACACTACCACGGGCGGCATGCGGGCGACCATGTGGACCAACGTGTTCCAGGGTCTCGTTTTCGGCGTGTTCCTCTACGTATCGATCTTCGTCGTCGCGGCCGATTTCGGCGGCGTCTCGGGCGTCATGCAGGAAGTCGCCCGGCGTTTCCCGGAACTCACGGCCACGAAAGACACGCCACCCTTCACGACGGGCAACTGGTTCGTGTGGGGCATGTCCATGGGGCTGGTCGTCCTCGCCTTTCCCCACCTGCTGGTGCGCGTATTCGCCGCGAAAGACGTAAAATCGCTGAAGAACTCCATCCGGTTCTACCCCATCATCATGATCGGTTTGATGCTGGTGGCCACGCTCTACGGCGTGTGGGGCCGCATCGAATTCCCGGATTTCGTGGGTCGGGATTCCGACATGGTCTTCCCCATGGTGATCCGCAGCCACTTCGGTCCCATGGTCCAGGGGCTCGCCCTGGCCGGCATCCTGGCGGCGGTCATGTCCACCCTGGACGCCCAGATGCTCACCCTGTCTTCCATGCTCACCCGCGATGTGTGGTACGGGCTGTCCCAGCGCAGGCAGGTCGTGCTCGGCCGGCTGTTCCTCGTCATTCTCGGCGGGATCGCCTACTACATCGTGATCCTCCGGCCGGCCTCCATCTTCGCCCTGGCCCAGCTGTCCTTTTCCGGTTTCGTCACGTTGACGCCCATCTGGCTGCTCGGCCTTCACTGGAGACGGTTCACGGCCCCGGGCGCCATCTCGGCCATCATCGCGGGGAACGCCGTACTCGTCGCCATGTTCTACGAATGGCTGCCGAACCCGGGGCTCATGCCCGTCGCATGGAGTTTCATGGCCACTTCCATCGTGGGCGTCGCGGTGTCGCTCTTCACGTCCCCGCCGCCCGATTCGGTTACCGAACCCGTGATGACGCCGATCCGCCGGGCTATGGGAGATGGATGAGCCTATGAATCACCTCGGCAAGGCGCCCCTGATCTTCGGCCTGCTCTTCCTCCTGGCCTTTCCCGTCATCGTGTTCCGCGGCGATGACCGCGCGGACACGCTGGAGTTCTGGATCTTCGCGCAGACGCACTACGATGAGTTCAGCGCGAGGATTCCGGCGTTCGAGGCGGCACATCCCGGCGTCAAAGTCGAACTTCGGCTGATTTCGAAATTGCACGACAAGCTCCTGGCGGCCTTCCTGTCCGGCATCGGAGGACCCGACCTGTCCGAAGTCGAGATTTCATCGGTCGGCAGGTTCTTCAAGGGCACGAAGGAGGAAATCGGCTTCGTGGACCTGACCGACCGCATCGAGCGCGAAGGAATCGCGGATGAATTCGTCCAGGCCCGGCTCGCGCCCTGGTCGCTCGACGGGCGGGTGTACGGCCTGCCCCGCGATGTCCATCCCGTCGTGCTCCTTTACCGTCACGACGTTTACGAGGAAGCGGGGATCGATCCGGCATCCATCGAAACCTGGGACGATTTCGTCCGCGAGACGAGACCCCTCGCCCGTGACGACGACGGAGACGGGCGGCCCGACCGCTACCCGATCATGCTGAGCGCGCACAAGCCCGGCCATTTCTGGCTTTTGCTCCTGCAGAACGGCGGCGGCATGTTCGATGAGCACGGCGGGGTCATCATCGATAACGATATCGCCGTTTCCACCCTGGAATTCTATTGCAGCCTGCTCAACGAGTCACAATTGGCCATCCCCGAATTCTCCCAGGATCCGGCCAGCTACGCCGCCATGAAGGAAGGCATCATTCTGGGTGCGCTGGCACCGGACTGGTACATCAGCTTCACACGGAGGTTCGTCCCGGAACTGGTCGGAAAATGGCGCGCCATGCCCTTGCCGGCCTGGCGGGAGGGCGACCGCCGCACCTCGACCTGGGGCGGCACCATGATCGCGGTGACCAAACAGGCCGAGAACCCGGATCTCGCCTGGGAATTCGCAAAGTTCGCCTACATGGACGACGAGGCCCTCGCGAACCGTTACCGCAAGACCTACATCATCCCGCCGATCCGTTCGGCCTGGTCCAACCCGGTGTACGCCGAACCGGATCACTACCTGGGCAACCAGGTCGTGGGTCGGGATCTGACGGGCCTGGCGCCCGACATCCCCGGATTCTTCCTGAACCCGTACTGGGCCGAGGCCAACGACCTGCTGCGTCAGGCCGTGTACGAAGCCGCCAACGGGATCCGGACGCCCGCCGATGCACTTTCCAACCTGGCGGAGCAGGTCCGCGCGCTGCGGAAAAATACGACAGAGCCCGAATGAAACCCCGTTACACCCCCTACTTCTTCCTCGCCCCGTTCTTCACGCTCTTCGGGGTCTTCATGGTCTACCCCCTGTTCGATTCGATCAGGCTCAGTACGTACAGTGTCCGCGGCATGCGGGAACAGACCTTCGTGGGCCTCGAAAACATCGAGCGTCTGATCGCCGATCCGCTCTTCTGGACCGCCCTCTGGAACACGGCCTATTTCGCCGCGGGCAGCCTGCTCCTGCAACTGCCGGTGGCCCTGGCCCTCGCCCTGCTCCTCAGCAACGCCCGGTTGAAGGGCCGGAACCTGTTCCGCCTTTCCTTTTTCTCCCCGGTGCTGATCTCCGGCGTGTTTATCGCCGTGATCTTCTACCTGCTGTACGACCGGCGCTACGGCCTGGTGAACCAGGTCCTCGGATCCGAAATCCAGTGGCTCCAGGACCCCGACCTGGTCATGCCCGCCCTCGTGCTGGCCGGGGTCTGGCGCTGGGCGGGATTCAACATGGTCTACTTCCTCGCCGGGCTTCAGAGTATTCGGCAGGAGCTCTACGAGGCGGCGGCGGTGGATGGCGCGGGACCCTGGCAAAGCTTCGTGCACGTAACGATCCCCGCCCTGAAGCCGGTGATCGCTTTCGTGGTGATTACGTCCATGATCGGGTCTTTCCAGCTTTTCGACCTGCCCTACGTACTCACGGAGGGCGGCCCCGGCAACGCGAGCATGACCATGGTGATGTACCTGTACAAGCACGGATTCGAGTTCATCAATCTCGGCTACGCGGCGACCATCGGTTGGGCCCTGGCCGTGATCATCGGGGTTATTTCCATCATCCAGGTCCGGTTTTTCGGCGTGTTCAGAGAAAACTGACATCATGAGAAATCCTGTTCGCACCACCATCACCTATGTGCTCCTGATCCTGCTGACCATCCTGGTCCTGACGCCGCTGTTCTGGGTGGTATCCGCTTCCTTCAAGCCGTCGGGCGAGATCTTCTCCTATCCGCCCACCTTTCTGCCCCAGGATCCCACGCTCGAGAACTTCACCCGGCTGTTCCAGGAAATGCCGATCATCCAGTACGTCGTCAACAGCACCTTCCTGGCCACCTCGCACACGCTGCTGCTCCTCGCCATCGCCACCATGGGCGGGTTCGCCTTCGCCAAGTACTCGTTCCGGGGCCGCGGTATCCTCTTCGCCATCGTCCTCGCCTCCATGATGATCCCCTTCCACCTGGTGCTGGTGCCCCTGTTCACCCTGCTGTACCAGTTCGGGTGGCTCGATACCTACCAGGGCGTGATCCTGCCCTACCTGGCATCCAGCGGATTCGGCGTCTTTCTCATGCGGCAGTTCATCCTCGGCGTGCCCTCGGACCTGCTCGACGCGGCGCGTATCGACGGCACCTCCGAATTCGGTATCTACTGGCGCGTCATCATCCCGGCCGTGAAGCCGGCCATGGGCGCCCTGAGCATCTTCGGGTTTCTGGGGGCCTGGAACGAGTTTCTCTGGCCCATGATCGTGCTGCGGGACGCCGACAAGTACACCCTGCCTCTTGGTTTGGCCAGCCTGGTGGGCGTCTACCGCCAGGAATACGGCATGCTCATGGCCGGAACGCTGCTGTCCATCCTGCCCATCATGGTCCTGTTTCTCGCCATGCAGCGGGAGTTCGTGCAGGGGATTACGCTGGGCGCGGTGAAGGAGTAGACCGCGTGGGTAGTTTTCCTCTTCAATAGTAAAAAAACACAACGGTCGAATGGCTTAAAGAAGTTGACGGGCGAAGTCAGCTGTCACACTTTGAGCGATTCGCGAGTGAAGATTCCAGATCAGCGCAACAGTGGACAAGTAGAGCGTTCGGAAAGGAGCGAACTCGAACATGACGGATCAGCAGAATGAGCGGCAGTACACGATGGGACGCAGCGACGAAGAGACGGAACGCCTGATCGAGCAGTCCCGGCTTCTCAGGCCGATCACGGAGCGGTTTCTGAAGTCGGCCGGCCTGTCAAGAGGCATGCGGGTCCTCGACATCGGAAGCGGCGCGGGGGACGTGGCGCTGGTCGCCGCGGAACTCGTGGGCCCGGAGGGGGAAGTCGTGGGCGTCGACATGAATCCGGAGATCCTCGAGACCGCCCGGGAACGGGTACGGCAGACTGGACACCGTAACGTGCGTTTCCTCGCGGGTGACCTGCAGACCGTGGATACGGGCGGCGAATTCGACGCCCTGGTCGGAAGGCTGGTGCTCATGTACCTGCCCGATCCCGTGGCCGTGCTGAAACAACTCGTAACCCGCCTGCATCCCCGTGGTCTCGTCGTCTTCCAGGAGATCGATTTCACGATGACCCGGTCTTACAGCGGCGAGGATACTCCGCTCATGCGCCAGTTGGTGGACTGGATCGTCGAGGTGTTCGAGCGCTCCGGGGCGAACCCCCACATGGGTCTGGATCTGCACCGGGTGTTTATCGAGGCCGGCCTGCCCGAACCCACTCTGGACGCCGGCATGCTGCTGGGCGGTTCCGCCGACTGGCCGGGGTATTCGTACGTCGCGAATTCGTTCCGGAGCGTCGTCCCGCTGCTGGAACATTATGGCATCTCGACCGCCGAAGAGGTGGACATCGAGACCATTCCCCAGCGGGTCCGGGCGGAAATCGTCGCGGCGAAGCGGCCTGTGGTCATACCGCCGCATATCGGGGCGTGGGCGAGATTGGCGTAGATAAAACCGACTATTGCAATAAAGTGATGGCGGATATGTTTCACCTGGAGGAACGGAGACGCCTTCGATGTGGAATTAAACAATCACTACCAATAAAGAGGTCCAACAATGACTGTACCTAAAAACAGAATAGCGACTCACCCGGGTGCATTGCTTCTTGAGCAGATACGGGAGATGGGTCTTACAGTCAACGGACTGGCACGTGACATCGATCTCCCCGCAACAAGACTTCATGAAATCGTACACGAAAGGCGCGGTGTGACTGCTGAAACCGCCATCGCCCTGGGTGAGTATTTCGACCAGACTCCGGAATTCTGGATGAACGCTCAGAAAGTCTATGAGTTATCCAGGGAACTGGTGATGAATGGAAAGGAAATCCGTACCCGGGTACGCCGCCATGCCAGAGACCGAATCAAGACGATAGAAACCACACGTGTATGAAGGCGGACATCAAAATCTTTCCCAATGGCCTTGTAAGGTGTTCGTCGCGGTGAAGCACCCGTGGTCATACCGCCGCATATCGGGGCGTGGGCGAGGATAATGTGAAAATCAATAGTGCCGCTTTCGATTTTCACGTTTGATTCGACAGAAATCGGCCAGAGACGGAGACTCCTCAGGCATGGCTTGCATAAGGCGCGATTCTGTCATTGTATTCAATGCAGGCTTTAATAAGGGGCCGATTGAGTTCTGTATTAGAGTTAGAATACAATAAGCATCATGCTAAAGTGTGAACGAATTCGTGCCTCCCGCCACCTAATCTTCATCTTGCCATTACCCCCCTCGCACGCTATATTAAACGGTCTTGAATCTGCGCTAACAGTAACCTGAACAGGAACTTATGAGCACTGAAAAAGAATACAGGGATTTCATCCGGGAAATCATCGACGCGGACATGGAGAGCGGGAAGTTCGGGGGCAAGGTGCATACCCGTTTCCCCCCGGAACCGAACGGCTATCTCCACATCGGCCATGCGAAGTCGATCTGCCTGAATTTCGGGGTGGCGGAAGAGTACGGCGGGCTTTGCAACCTCCGGTTCGACGACTCGAATCCCGAGAAGGAGAACGTAGACTTCGTCGAGGGGATCAAGCGGGACATCCAGTGGCTGGGATTCGACTGGGAAAATCGCCTGTACTTCGCCTCCGATTACTTCGATCAGCTGTACGCCTACGCGCTGCAACTTGTGGATCAGGGCGACGCCTACGTAGACAGCCTGACCTGGGAGGAAATGCGAGACCACCGGGGCACCCCCACGGAACCGGGCCGCAACAGCCCGTACCGCGATCGGACGGCCGCCGAGAACCGGAACCTCTTCGAAGGCATGCAGGCCGGGGAGTTTCCGGACGGCACCCACGTCCTGCGGGCCCGGATCGACATGGCCCATCCGAACCTGACGATGCGCGATCCCGTGTTGTACCGGATCCGCCATGCCCATCATTACCGCACCGGGGACAAGTGGCGGGTGTACCCCATGTACGATTTCACCCACTGCCTGTCGGACTCCATCGAGGGCATCACCCATTCGCTCTGCACACTGGAGTTCGAGAACAACCGGCCACTCTACGACTGGATCCTCGACCGGCTGGACGTCTACCATCCCCAGCAGATCGAGTTCGCGCCGCTGGTGCTTGCCCATACCGTGCTTTCAAAGCGTTTCTACCGGCCCCTCATCGAAGAAGGCGTGCTGTCCGGGTGGGACGACCCCCGCATGCCCACGCTGTCCGGCCTGCGGCGCCGGGGATACACCCCCGAGGCCATCCGGACCCTCTGCGACCGCGTCGGCGTGGCCAAGCACCACAACCTGATCGACATGGCCCTGTCGGATTTCATCATCCGGGAAGACCTGAACAAGCGGGCGCCCCGAGTCATGGGCGTACTCGATCCGCTCAAGGTCGTGATCACCAACTATCCCACCGACCGCACCGAGCAGATGGAAGCCGTGAACAACCCGGAGGACGAGGTGATGGGGACGAGGCAGGTGCCCTTTACCCGTGAAATCTTCATCGAGCGGAACGACTTCATGGAGGATCCGCCGCGGAAGTTCTTCCGGCTGGCGCCGGGGCGGGAAGTCCGCCTGCGCTACGGCTACTACATCACTTGCACGGACGTGATCAAGGATGATGAGGGACACGTAGTTGAACTGCACTGCACTCACGATCCGGAATCCCGTGGTGGGACCACGCCCGACGGCAGAAGGGTGCGCGGCACCATACACTGGGTATCGGCCGCGCACGCCCTGGACGCCACCGTGCGTCTCTACGACCGGCTCTTCAGCGATCCGGAGCCCCGTCCGGGCGAAGGAGACGATGACCGTTCGCTGCTGAATCCTGATTCGCTCAAGACCGTCACGGACTGCAAGGTCGAACCCGGTCTCGCGGAAGCCGTGCCTGGCGTGAACTATCAGTTCGAGCGGCTGGGCTACTTCTGCGTCGACGAAGCCGAATCGCAGCCGAACGGACCGGTGTTCAACCGGACCATCGCATTGCGTGATACCTGGGCGAAGATCCAGCGTAAGTAAGCGAAATACCGGCTTAAAGACAATACAGGAACAATGATTAGACTCATCATTTCTGATCTCTCTGAGGTACTTGTTTCTGGTCTGGTCGGAATAGAAAAAGAACTTGAGCCATTACTGGGAGTCCCACAAAAAGACATATTGCCTCGCTTTAGTGGTAGCCTGCTTACGACATTGTTTTTGGGTCGTATTTCGGAAGATGAGTTCCTGAACAAGGTAATTTCCGATCAGGGCTGGCCAATCACAACAGCGCACCTAAAGGCAACAATAAGACGAAACCTTCTAAGAACCGACAATCGCGCAATCGCACTCGTTACGTCCCTGGCAGAGAAGAGGGATGTAGTAATTCTTTCAGATCATGCATTGGAATGGGCTAACTTCATTAAACAAAATCATCCCTTTTTGAAAGTCTTCAAGGGGCAATTCTATTCCTATGAGACTGGTTTTATTAAAAGTGATCCCCGCTCGTTCACACATGTAATTCGAACGATGAGCGCTGCAGCTGATGAGTCACTGTTCATCGACGACAGGCTTCTAAACATCAAGACTGCAGATTCTATTGGACTGATTTCCCATCACTATTCAACTGTAGGAAACCTTGAATCCTATCTGGTTTCCAAGGGCATTATGGTCTAATTGAACACGTTGATGATATTCTTTACATACGAACTTACAGAATCTTTTCACTTTAGCTTTGCAAGGTCCAGTCTCACAGGAAGGTGACTATGGCACGCCTATTCGGAAAAGAGTATACACGCAGGGAACTGCTCGATCTCGTCGGCGACATGAGCCAGGTGGCCCACGCCCGGTACGGCGAATTGCGCGAAGGAAGCGACCGGGGCGCCGATCTCATCGAGGTATTCAACGCCTCGGGCCTGTGCTTCTCCCTGCTGCCCGGGCGGGCGCTGGACGTGGCCTCGGCCCACTACAAGGGCATGTCGCTCTGCTTCCGCGGCAACACGGGCGACGTGGGACCGGCGTTCTACGAACCGCAGGGTTACGGCTGGATGCGGGGGTTCTACGGCGGGCTAGTCCTGAGCTGCGGGATGACGTTTACGGGACATCCGGAAGTCGATCCCGAAGAAGAAAACGAAGAACTGGGCCTCCACGGCCGCCTTTCCTTCCTTCCAGCAAGGCAGGTTCATACGGACGGACAGTGGGACGGCGACGACTACATCGTCAAGGTGCGCGGGAAGGTCAGGGAAGCCGTCGTCTTCGGCACCAACCTGGAACTCACCCGGGAAATATCGACCGTCCTGGGCGAGAAATCGCTGCATATCCACGACCGGATACACAACCAGTCCGTCGATCGCTCACCGCTCATGTTCGTCTACCACTGCAACCCCGGTTTCCCCATCCTCGACGAGGGAACGCGCGTCGTCATCGACAGCGAAAAGACAACGGAATGGCTCGAAGACCGGGAGGTCGATCCCGAGTCCTTTACTACGGTCACTCCGCCTAAGGACGAAGCGCATGACGACGTCTATGTCCTCCATCCCCGGGCCGATGCCAGCGGCCTTTGCCGGGTCGGCCTGATCAACGACCGGCTCGGTCTCGGGCTGTACTGGTCCTTCCCCAAGGCCGAAATCCCCATCGTAAGCCACTGGCAACACTTCCACAAGGGGACCTACGTCACCGGCATTGAGCCCGGCAACGTCAGCATGCTCGGCCGGGCCTGGAACCGCAAGAACGGTTACCTGCAGCACATCGCGCCCGACGAAGTGCGTGATTTTCACTTGGAGATCGGTGTGCTAGAAGGTGCGGAAGAGATCGCGGCGTTCGAGGCGAAGGTGGGGTAATCAGAGTCGGAAAACCAGGAAGCAGTCAGGACAGCCTATCTCGGATGAGTCACATAGATTCATACTTGATCTGCACCACCCCACGCACAGGCAGTACCTTGTTGTGTGGATTGATGGCATCGACGAAAGTCGCGGGTCAACCGGAGTCATACTTTCGCAAACCTGACGAGCAATTGTGGGCCGACCGATGGGACATCGTCCGCTCGTCCGATGGGGTCTTTGAGTATTCCGAATTCATTCGAGCTGCCCTTACAGCAGGCAGAACCGACAACGGAGTGTTCGCCGCCAGGATCATGTGGGGAACTTTGGACTATTTGGTAGACAAGTTGGGTTCTGTCTATCCTGCTTCCAATGGTGGCGATTTCGACCTGTTGAACCTGGCGTTCGGCCATACGGGCTATATCTATCTGCGTCGCGACGATGTGCTGGCACAGGCTGTGTCGTGGCACAGAGCCGAGCAAACCAATGTTTGGCACCAGACCGAACAGGAGAAGCCGAAACAGCCGGAACAAGAACCAAGCTACGACTTCGATCAAATCTGCAAGTTGGTGCAAACGATCGAAGAGCATAATTCAGCTTGGCTGACGTGGTTTGCTTCCGTCGGGATTCAGCCGCATATGGTGCGGTACGAAGACTTTGACGGCGATCCTGTAGGTGTAGCCTGTGAAATACTTGAATTCCTCGGCCTCAAGCTACCGCCTGGGTGCCTGATCAAGGCACACCAAAAGCGTCTGGCTGACGAACTCAATGCCCAGTGGATCGACCGCTACAGAGCAGAATTGACAGAACGAATGAATTCTTCCTGTGAATGAGAAATCACATTGGACGGTTTGGAACATGACCAGGGACGGATGGATAGTCACAGGGATCAGGACGGCCATTGTCCTGGCTACTATCGTGGCCACTGTGAACATCAATCCGATAGCTGCCCAGCCGATCGTAGCCGCAGGTTCAGGAGGAACTGCTAAACTTCAGACCGATTCCACTCAGTCGGATTCCGGCCTCACCGAACACCGGAAACTTTTCTACCTTCGGACCGGGGCTAGCCTCGATCTGTCCTCGGGAACCAGGTTCGGGGACAGGAACTGTCTAAGTACGTCTCCTGCGGCACTCTACGGGTGTGGAACGGGGGGCGACGGCATCGCTAGAGGTACGCGGGGTGATTTCGGCATGGCGGGCGGTGTCGAGGTCGGTCTCGGTTACGTCGCGACACCGGGTCTGCGCCTGGAAACGTCCATAGCCTACCGCCCGAGTTTCGCCTTCGAAGGGACCGCAAACTTTCTCCAGACCGATGCTTTACAGTCCGTATCGGCGGGTCTGCGGTCCGCGTCCGGCATGGTCGCCGCGTATGTGGATCTCACAGCGCAAGGTCCCTTTCGCGTGTTCGCGGGAACTGGCGCCGGACTGCACTACGTCGATATCAGCGAATTCCAAATGACATTTCCCAGGACGCAGACCATCGTTCCAGACGGCCGCCGGATCGATTTCACCGTAATGCTGGCGACCGGCGTGGCTACGGCTTTTTCGGACAGGATCACGCTCGATCTTGCATGGCGATACGTGGATTGGGGAATCGTGGAGACCGGAAAAGCCACCGGTCAGGTCGTCTTGAAAGACGGCAGCCGCGAACCGCTGGAGTTAGACCTCGCCGAAACCTGGGCGATGCTCAAAGGGCAGGGATTTACAGCGTCATTGCGCTATGCGTTTTGACTTCGGTGTCATCTTAGAAGGGTCGAGCGCCGCCGCCGATTAAAGCGGTCATCAAGAATCTACTCACACCACTCCCCACGCCACCTTCCCCAACTCTCGTCCCCGTTCTTCCCGGTAAACCTCGGCGATCTCGAATTCCCTACCGAGCCACAGTGCATTCCGCTGCTCTGGTGAAAGCGCTTCGATCAATTCCCCTGTAAGCACCTCCTCGAAATGAAACCGGTGGTCGTCGCTGGCGCCGTCGCGAAACAGCCAGTGACTCATCAATCTGCCGTCCTTCGAGGTATTGAGCCCGGTCGCGTGAAAGATCCTCGAATCACGCACGATAAGCTGATCCGGCCTGACCTCGAGCGGGATCTCTCCCGGCATTTCCACGTCCGCAAGGCCGTCGACCCAGTATTCCTCGGGATATCTCCGGTCACAGCGCCTCCGCTCCGCTTCTTCCTTGAACGGATCGGCGGATCCAATGTGGCTGCCGGGAATGCCCCGGAGGCAGCCCTGCGCGGCCGAAGCGCCGGAGAAGTAGTGCATGAACTCGGTGTAGACCATTTCACTGTCGCGGTGCCACCAGAACGAATTGTTTGGCGCCAGTTCATTGATGCCGCCGTTGCGAAGGTAGATATCGTCATCTCCGGCCAGTTGCCTCGCCAATTCGAGGATTTCCGGATGGAGAATGACCTGAAGAAAAGGAAGGGAATGGTCGAGGGCGCTCCAGTAGGAGCCCGGGATTTGCGGAGCCAGCCGAAAATGATTCCGCCGGGTGTCTGAGGTAATCAACGCAGGGTCGACAGCCACCTTGTCCACGGCTTTCAGGCAGTGCTGCGTGAGCGTCTGCGGGAACGGACAGTCTACTATGACATATCCGTCCCGGTGATACGCTGCGAGCTGCGAAGATGATAGTTTCACAGGCGGTTGTTCCCCAGTCTCAGTTTAGACATCAGATCTCGATCTCGAGGCCCTGTGCCAGCGTTTCTTTAGATAATGCGCCCCGGTCCTGTTCATTCAACCTGATCCTGTATATCTCCTCGTCCATGTAACCGAATTTTACCACAATCATTCGACGCGCGGTATAAGGTGAGGCCAGGCGTTGTAATGCATTCGAAATATACAATTCGATGTGCCCGCCGGTCCATCCTGTCGCTTCCGCCTTTACCCCGTCGATCGCCACCACTTCTCGCGCCGCGACATCGACCCACACACTTCCGAAATGCTTTTCAAGGTATGCCGTGGCGCTCAGCCCCCCGCCGGGGCCCCAGTTGAAGCCCGTCCACCCGCCCCCCTCGCCGGAATGCACCCGGGGGTCGCCGTGCATGATACTTTCAGGAGACAACCCGATCCCCTGCTCCACCTGTTCCTGCTCGGCCATGGTTACGCGGTAGTCGTTGATGCCGTTGGCGTGGTTCTCCTCCATGTCCATGGCGGCGAAGGCGGCGCGGCTGGCGGCCACGGCCCGCTCCAGGTATTCGATCCTGCCCGTGGCGAGGTAGTAGTCCGTGTAAGTGGGCACCATGCGGGACTGGCGGCCGTCGTTCCATTCCCCGTCGCAGTTCATCACGCCGAAACCGCCGAAGAGGCAGGCCCGGCCGAACCGGTTGGGCGCCCAGACCTGCTGGAACAGGGACAGCAGGCCCAGGCAGTACGCTCCCTGCTGCAGAGACTGCCCGTCTTCGGTCAACTGGTACAGCGCGAGAAAGTGGTCGGCGGCCCATTGCACGGCCAGTGTGTTGACCGGCGGGATCCCGTTGAGCGGATCGACCCAGTACAAAGGTCTCGGCGCGCAGGAATAGAAGAGCTCGAAATCCTGGAACTTCATCCGCGGCACAATCTCCCGGCTCATAAACGCGCCGGCCTTCACGGCGGCCCGTTCCATTTCGGGATCCCCGACGATGCGGGCGGTCTTCGCCAGCACCGCGCCGCCGATGGCCGTGGGGGCGTCTTCCTTCAGTTGCGGCGCAGGATTGAGCCGGCTGTCGAAATAGGTGGGGATGGCGCCGGAAGGAAGCTGGACGTCGACCAGGAACCGGCAGAAATCGATGATCCAGTTCAGCATGTCGGACCCGCGTTCAAGATCGGGATACTGTTCATACCAATAGAGCATCCACCAGGCCGTAACGCCCATGGACTGCAGGTCGTAGCCGTCCATGGGGTGCGCGGGCCAGGCGGTCCAGTACATGGCCCCTTCCCAGGAGGCTGTATCGATATTGTATATACAGGGGAAGGCACCGTCTCGCCTGGGCGAAGAAAGCCTGAGGTTTATCATCCCCTCGGCGATGTTGACCAGGTCGTCATCGGCCCATTTCCTGCCGTAGTGCAAGAGGCCGAAACCCGCCTGAAAATCATTCTCCCAGGCGTGGTAGTTGACCCCCCTGCGCCAGGTGTTTTCGATGCCATAACCGTCCCGATCGCCACAGGTTACGCGTTTTGTCCATAACTTCAGTTCATGTTTATAGGTATACCGTCTTCCGTACTCCTCGAAGGGCATGACCTGGGGCCGGATGTCCTTCAAGTATCGCGTCCCGTATTTGTCCCACAGCAACTGCGTAACCTCGGCCACGATCGACTCCGGACCGTCGGTGGTGCCGATTAAGAGATCAAAGCCGTAGATGATTTCGGTCCCGCAGAACGGCGCGGCCTGATCGCGGGCGGTCAGCACGTGGCCGTCCGGCTTCCATCGGCATATTCCATAAGAAATGCGGGGGAGCCCGTAGGTCTCGCCGCTGCCGGGGTGATGCCAGGCGCGCAGGTCGAGGGCGTGGGGCAGGTCCGGTTGCGCCTGCATGCGGTCCAGGTCGGGCACGATGGCGGCATAGAGCCCGTGGGCGGAAACGATGGCGCAGGGCGACCGGAAGAACCATTCGCCGGCTACGTGTTCCCCGTTCTCGTGCAGCCCGGGAAGCCATGCGAAGTCCAGGGGCAACGCATAGCCCATCGCCCGGCCGTCGGGTACGAAATAGTAGTGGTTCATCAACCGTGCCAGGGGCGTGCCGGGATGTTTGAGGCGATCGTGCACTTCGACGCGGAGCCGGTTGCCGGACGCGAAGGCTATCCGTTCCTCGACCCGGTGCGCATCGGCCTCGCCGCGCCGGATGAGTCCGGCCCCATCCTGGCCGGATATCTCGGTGAAAACCGCGGCGGACCCGCCTGCTGTTCCGTCCATGGAAGGCGTGATTTCCAGGTCCTCCACCGACACCGCCTCATCCTTTTCCCAGGGACGGTGCTTGTTTTCGGCCCGATGGGACAGCACGGTACGCCAGCCACGCTCGGGATCCCGGACCTCGAAACGAAGGATGTGGGCATCCCCGTACTGCTCCGGCAGGATGCGCAGGTGCTCGGTGGCGATCATGGGTTGCTCCCCCGCGAGAAACCGATTTGTCTCAGGCTTATCTGGATGAACAGTACGGATAGGCTGTACTGACTGACGGCCTGTGCAGATAGACCGACGCCGCTCCGTTCCGACAAAATACAGCGCGGCATGGACCGATTCAATCAGATTGCAATCCAGGCTGCGGATGAGCCGAAAAGCACTGGACTCGCGCGCCAATTTCGTTGACGCTGATTCATCGGATTCCTATACTCGAATCATACCGCCGGGCAGGTGGCCGGCGGACTCAGATTCATGGAAATCACGCATATCGTCAACATGATCACGTGAACAGCATCACGAAGCCTCATCACCTATCACTCGCTACGGATCACCCAGTATCTCTCGGAGCAGACCATGGCCATACCCTATGACGAATGCCTGCGAAGGTTGCGGGCGCAGGTATCCGAAGGCAATCCGATCATCGGCACGGGCGCCGGCACGGGGCTTTCCGCCAAGTGCGCGGAGGCCGGAGGCGCCGACATCATCATCATCTACAACTCCGGGCGCTATCGCATGGCCGGGCGTGGCTCGCTCTCCGGCATGATGCCTTACGGAGACGCAAACCAGGTGGTGGTGGAAATGGGACAGGAGGTCCTGACTATCGTAGAGGACACGCCCGTGCTGGCGGGGGTCTGCGGCACGGATCCCTTCCGCATCATGAGCGTCTTCGTCCGGCAGCTCAAGGACCAGGGTTTCTCGGGTGTTCAGAATTTCCCCACGGTGGGCCTCATCGACGGCCTGTTCCGCCAGAACCTGGAAGAGACGAACATGGGATACGACCTGGAAGTCGAGATGATCGCGGAGGCCCACCAGGCCGGACTGCTCACCTGTCCCTACGTCTTCGACGAGGAGGAGGCGGTAAAAATGGCCGAGGCCGGAGCGGATGTGCTCGTACCCCACATGGGCCTGACCACCAGCGGCACGATCGGTGCACAGACGGCCATGACGCTGGCGGAGGCCGCGACGAAGGTCCAGGCCATCCGGGACGCGGCCGTCGGTGTGCGGGAAGATATCCTGGTGCTGTGCCACGGCGGACCGATCGCCGAACCCGATGACGCCGAATACGTGCTGAACAACACGACCGGGGTCGTCGGCTTCTTCGGGGCGTCGAGTATCGAGCGCCTTCCTGTGGAACGGGCCCTGACGGAACAGGTCCGTCACTTCAAGGGACTGGCCATTTAATCAATCCGATGCAGATGCAGGCGGGATACGAACCAGGATCGAGCGCGCACAATCGAACGCGCGGAACTAGACACCGCAAACCAGCACAGACCAGGGAGGCAGACATGCCGGAACCGGGCCTTCGATTCGTAGAGCCGCACGACGTGGAAACCATGATGTTCGACTGGGGCAACATCAAGTGGTTCAGCGAGCCCCGGGTGACCGAGACCGAACGCTTCAGCATGGGGCTGGTCGTGCTCGAGCCGGGCAAGGGCCACGAACGGCACAACCACCCCGGTGTGGAGGAGATCCTCTATTACATTTCCGGGGAAGGCGAGCAGATGGTGGAGGAAGACGGGCAGGAGATTCGCCGCAAGGTCGGTCCCGGCATGATGTGTCACATCCCCGCCGACATGTACCACGAAACGATCAACACGGGGTGGGAACCCATGCGCATCATCGCCATCTACTGTCCACCCGGTCCCGAGGCTTTTCTGCGCACCTTGCCCGGCTGCCGCATCGCACCGCCGGGCGAACTGCCCGTGCGGGAATAACTGATAACAAATGAATCCCATCCATATCATCGGAGTGCCCCTCGACCTCGGTGCGGGACGCCGCGGCGTCGACATGGGGCCATCGGCCATGCGCATCGCCGGCTTGGGCGAACGGATCTCCGCCCTGGGGAGCACGGTGACGGACCGGGGCGATCTGTCCGCGCCTATCCGGGAACTTTGCAGTCCGGGCGATCCCTCCAGGAAGTACATCGAAGATATCGCTGAGGTGTGCCGCAGTCTGTACGATACGGCGCTTGCCGTGCACCGCGACGGCGCGGTGCCCATCGTCCTGGGTGGCGATCACAGTCTCGCCGCCGGTTCGGTGGTGGCCACGGCCACGCGCGCCCGGGACGACGGCGAACGTATCGGCGTGCTGTGGGTGGATGCCCACGGGGACATGAATACGCCCGACATCAGCGCGAGCGGCAACGTCCACGGGATGGCGCTTTCCGCACTGCTCGGAGGCGAGCCCGCCGAACTATCGGGATTCGGTCCGTCCGGACCGGTCGTCGACGCGGAACACACCGTGCTCGTCGGCGTCCGTAACCTTGATCCCGCCGAGCGCAACCTGGTTCTCGAGTCCGGTATCCATGTCTACACGATGAAAGACGTGGATCAGCTTGGAATGGCAAGGGTGGCCCAGAAGGCGCTGGAACTTGCGGGGGATGGCACGGCGGGCGTACACGTGTCCTTCGATCTCGACGTATGCGATCCGGGAATCGCCCCGGGCGTGGGTACGCCGGTCAAGGGTGGACTCAGCTACCGGGAAGCCCACCTGCTTATGGAGACCGTGGCCGACAGCGGACTGCTGCGCGCCCTGGATCTGGTCGAGCTCAATCCCATTCTCGACATGGGGAACACCACGGCCGAACTGGGCGTGGAACTCCTGCTGTCGGCGCTCGGACGCGGGATCTTGTAATTCGGTCAGGCCCGCGACGCCTTCAGCCGACGGTGTCAAACACGCTACGAGCTGGCGTTAGCGTGCTGTCGCCGCCTCAGGCCCGCGTGACCGCCCCCCTGGCCGCCGAAGAGACGAGCCGGGCGTATTTGGTCATGACGCCGTCGCCGAAACGGGAGGCCCGCTCGGTCCAATCGGAAAGGCGTTCGGCGATGACCTCGTCGGACAACTCCACGTCCAGGCGGCGGGACGCCACGTCAAAGACGACGATGTCTCCGTCGCGCAGCGCGGCGATGGGGCCGCGCACCGCGGCTTCGGGGGCCACGTGTCCGACCATGAAGCCGTGGGTCGCGCCGGAAAATCGGCCGTCGGTCATCAGGGCCACCGTTTCTCCAAGGCCCCTGCCGACGAGTGCGCCGGTGACGGCCAGCATTTCCCGCATGCCCGGACCGCCCTTCGGTCCCTCGTAACGGATGACCACCACGTCATTGGGCTGTATCCCTCCGTTCATCACCTCTGTCATGGCGTCTTCTTCGCAGTCGAAGACTCGCGCGGGGCCCCGATGATGGGTCTTTTCGTGGCCCGCGACCTTCAGGACGCAGCCTTCGGGGGCCAGGTTGCCTTTGAGGATCACGTAGCCGCCGGTGGGCTTGAGGGGGTCCTCGAGATCCCGGACGACCACCTGGCCCGGTGTCTCGGACGCCTCCCCGGCTTCCTCGGCGATGGTCCGTCCCGTAACGGTGATCGCGTCTTCGTGGAGCATGCCGCCTTCCAGCATGCGCTTGGCCACGAGCCGGTTACCGCCCGCGGCAAACAGGTCGTTGGCGACGAACTGACCGCCGGGTTTCAGGTCGGCGAGCAACGGCGTCTTCTCGCTGATCCGGTCGAAATCCTCGATCTGCAGGTCCACGCCCGATTCCTGGGCGACGGCCAGCAGGTGCAGCACGCTGTTGGTGGACCCGCCGGTGGTGAGCACGGCGGCGATGGCGTTTTCAAAGGCCTCCCGGGTCATGATGTCCCGCGGGCAGAGGTTCTTTCGCACCAGATCCATGACCTGTCGCCCGCATTCGCGGCCCACCTCCGGCTTGTCCGGGTGGGTGGCGGGTACGCTTGCGCTGCCGATGGGCGAGATCCCCAGCATTTCGAAGGCGATGGCCATGGTGTTGGCCGTGAACTGGCCGCCGCAGGCCCCCGCGCCCGGACAGGCATGGTCTTCCATGTCCTTGAGTTCCAGGTCGGACATCCTGCCCGAGGCGTGGGCGCCGACGGCTTCGAACACGTCCTGGATGGTGACGTCGTGCTGCTGGAAGCTTCCCGGCATGATCGAGCCGCCGTAGAGCATGAGCGACGGCACGTTCACCCGGCCGAGGGCCATGACCGTGCCCGGGATCGTCTTGTCGCAGCCGGACAGGGCGATCAGGCCGTCGAACATGTTCCCGATCGTGACCAGCTCGATGGAATCGGCGATTACCTCGCGGCTCACCAGGGAGGCCTTCATACCCTGGCTGCCCATGGTGATTCCGTCCGAGATCGATACGGTGTTGAACTCCATGGGCGTGCCGCCGGCTTCCCGGACGCCTTCCTTCACGTATTCGGCGAGGTCGCGGAGGTGGTAGGTGCAGGGACCGATCTCGATCCAGGTGTTGGCGATCCCGATGATCGGCCGGGCCAGGTCCGCGTCGGTGAACCCCGAGGCCTTGAGCATGGCCCGCGCCGGTGCCCGCGAGGGTCCGTCGGTGATCGTCCTGCTGTGTCTTTTCCCATCGTCAGCCATGTTTCGGTCTCCGTTCTGCAAGGATGGTTCTTTCTTTAACCGTTTACTTGAGGGTGAGGATGTAGGCCGTCAGCCGATCCACCTGTTCCTCGGTCAAATGATCATAGTCGGGCATCAGTCCCGTGAAGTGATCGAACCGGGGATTCCGAAGATGCGCTGCGAACCAGGCCTTGATCCGCTCCTCGCCCTGCGCGTCCAGTACATGCTCGTACCGGGGGCCGAAAAACGCGTACACATCCGGCTTTGCCACCCGAAGCGAATCCAGGTGTTTCTGGTAAGCCGAGTCGGTCAGGCGTGCGGAAAGCCGGGGAATCAGCCCGGCCAGGTCGGGTCCCCGGGAAATCCCGCCGCCGATGGCATGGCACGTTGCGCAGCCCTGCAGGCGGAAGAGTCTTCGCCCGTGCTCGACCGGCGTTCGCGGTTCGCCCGATCCGTCCGTCCCGTACATGAACACCACGGCGACCGCCATCAGGACCGCGCCGACGCCGAAAAGGGTCACCAGTAAGCTGAAACGCATCGATCTCCTTCAAGCCGCGGCCTATGCCGGGTCTGCGGCCTATGCCGGGTCTGCGAATCTAACCTGGTCTGCGGATTCAGCCGCGTACTTCCACCCCGGACATGCGTTCCAGCGATTTGACCAGGGCCTGTGTGCCCTCGTCGCCCTCGCCCGCGGCCTCGACGGCATTGAACAGCTGGTGCGCCAGGCTCGCGCCGGGCAATCCAAGTCCCAGTTCCGAGGCGGCGCCCAGCACGAGGCGCAGGTCCTTCTGCTGAAGTTTCACCATGAATCCCGGATCGAAATCCCGCTTGATGATGCGCGGCGCGAGGTTGGACAGCTGCCAGGATCCCGCGGCGCCCCCACTGATGGCGGCGAGCATCTTCTCCATGTCCAGGCCGGCTTTCGCGGCCAGGATGAGCGCCTCCGCCATGGCCAGGTTGGCCACGCTCACCGCCACCTGGTTGCACAACTTGGTCATCTGTCCCGCGCCGTGATCGCCGATCAGGTTGATGCTCTTGCCCATGGCTTCGAAAACCGGCAGGCACCGGTCGAAGACCTCCTGCTTGCCGCCCACCATGATGGACAGGGTTCCCGCGATCGCCCCGGTGTCGCCGCCGCTGACGGGTGCGTCGAGCATATGGGCGCCTTTCTCCTTGAGCGCCTCGGCCATAGTCTGTGTGGCTGAGGGGGAGATGGTGCTCATGTCGATGACCACCGAACCCGGACTGATGCCCTCGATGATCCCGTCTTCACCCAGAATGACCTTCTCGACATCCGGCGTGTCGGTCACGATCGTGATGATCACGTCCGAATTGACGGCCGTATCCTTCGGACTTTCGCTCCATACCGCACCTTCCGACAGGAGCTTTTCGGCCCGCGATTTCGTCCGGGTATTCACGGTGCAGGTGTATCCCGCCTTCATGAGGTTGCGACACATCGGTTCGCCCATGATGCCGAGGCCGATGAAACCGATTCGTTCCGCCATGGTGAGGATTCCTTATGGGTTATGGACTAAACGGAATAGATGAAAAACGAACTCGAATGAAAATCAATATCCCCTGGCCGCGGGGCCGCCCGCATGGATAGCCCCTGACCGCACGATCGTCCGGCGAAAACTCCGTCCGGGCCCGGGCTGTCGTGTGGTGGGATGGGCAACGCGCGAGCCCCTCCGTCAGCCGGCGGCCGGCGCGAAGCCGCAGAAGGCTTCGTAGTCGATTAACTCGGTTATCGTGGGATTCTCGCCGCACAGGGGACAGGATGGATCTTTCTGGACGTTGAAAGTCTGGAAGGTCATGTCCAGCGCGTCGTACATCAGGATCCGGCCGATGAGCGGGTCGCCCTTGTCCAGTATGAGCTTGAGGGTCTCGGTGGCCTGAATGAGTCCCACCGTACCGGGAAGGACGCCGAGGACGCCGGCTTCGTCGCAGCTGGGTACGGCGCCGGGCGGCGGCGGTTCGGGATAGAGACAGCGGTAACAGGGTCCACGGTCCGGATGAAACACCGTGGCGTAACCGTCGAACTGGTAGATGCTGCCGTGGACGTTGGGCTTGCCGGCCAGTACGCAGGCGTCGTTCACCAGGTACCGCGTCGGGAAATTGTCGCAGCCGTCGACAACAATATCGTAATCCTTGATGATTTCCATGATGTTGTCGGCCATGAGGCGGGTTTCATGGAGGATCACGTTGCAGTCCGGGTTCAGGTCGTTGATCGTCTCCTGGGCGGACACCACCTTGGGTCGGCCGATGTCGGACGTGCCGTGGATGATCTGCCGCTGAAGGTTCGTCACGTCCACCACGTCGAAATCGACGAGCCCGATGGTGCCCACTCCGGCGGCTGCGAGGTAATAGGCCGACGGGGATCCCAATCCGCCCGAGCCCACCAGCAGCACCCTGGCGTCGAGGATCTTCACCTGGCCCTTCTCCCCGATCTCGGGCACGATCAGGTGGCGTGAATACCGGAGGCGTTCTTCCGCGCTCAAGGCCCGTTCCTGGATCGTGGGAAAGCCGGCGGCGCTCCATCCCGTATATCCTTCGCGCATGGAGATGACGTTGGTGTATCCCATGGCTTCCAGCGACTGCGCCGCCAGCGCCGAGCGATTGCCGCCCGCGCAGTACAGCACGATTTCCCGGTTCCGGTCGCTCTCGGTGTTTTCGATCCTGAGCTCCAGAAAGCCCCTTGGAATATGGGTCGCCCCAACGATGACGCCCTGGTCGACTTCGTCGTGCTCGCGCACGTCGATCAGGACCAGGTCGGCGTTCCGGTCCAGCTTATCCTTGAGTTCTTCCATGGACATCTCTTTCACTTCGCCCTTGACCTGGGCAAGAAGTTCCTGAGATGACAACCGCTGACTCATGATGATCTCCTGCTATCCGCCGATGGAGGACATGGTCCGTTCCGGCTGGATGAAATCGGGTTCGTTGATGTGATGCCCCGGTTCCTTGTTCCGTACGGCTTCGATCACCGTCTCGGCGATTTCCGCGTCCGAGGCGCCGCCCCGCAGCAAAGCCTTGATATCGGTTTCATTGATCGAGAACAGGCAGGTCCTGAGCTTGCCGTCCGCCGTGATGCGGATCCGGTTGCAGCTGCCGCAGAAGGGTTCGCTGACCGACGCGATGAGTCCGATCTCGCCCTGGCCGTCCCGGAACCGGAACAGGTCGGCCGGTTCCCGCTGGTCGGGCCGTTTCACGGCGTCCAGGGGCCATTGTTCTCCGATCCGTTCGATGATCTCGGCGCCGTCCAGCACCTGGTCCCGCGTCCAGGAACGGTCCGCGTCCAGCGGCATGAACTCGATGAAGCGCACCTGGTAGGGGCCGGTACGCGCCAGTTTCGCGAAATCGAGGAGTTCGTCCTCGGTATATCCCTTCATGGCGACCACGTTGATCTTGATCGGCAGCTGGAAATGCCGGGTCGCCTCATCCAGTCCGTCGAGCACCTTGTGCAGGACGTCGCGACGGGTCATCTCCTTGAACTTTTCCTGATCGAGCGTATCCAGGCTTACGTTGATCCGGGGCAGCCCCGCCTCACGCAGGTCGCGGGACATCTTCTTGAGCAGGAACCCGTTGGTCGTCATGGCCATGTCATGGACGCCGGGCGTATCGGCGAGCATACGCACCAGTACCGGCAGGTCCTTGCGGACGGTCGGTTCGCCGCCGGTCAACCGCAACTTGGAGATGCCCAGCCCAGTAACGATCCCGACGAAACGGGTAATCTCCTCGAAGGTCAGGATCTCTTCCCGCGGCTGGAAGATCATCCCTTCTTCGGGCATGCAATAGATACAGCGGAAATTGCACTGGTCCGTTACGGAGACCCGCAGGTTGTTGATCGTTCGGCCGAAACTGTCCGTCAGCTGGTAGCTCATCCGATATCTCGTTACCGCGCAGGCGGCCTTTTTGCAACGCTATGTTTAATGATTGTATACACTTGATTTGAACGGTGTAATATACACGAAGAACGCATTTCAGTAAAGGGAAAACTGATGGCGCTAGCTTACCGCTTTGGATGTTCCTCAAGCGTATTTGCAGGGAGGGTAGCATGCTTAGACACCAGAAGAAATCGGTGTATGCATGCGGGCGGGCTATTCGGCCGGTACTGGGTGGGGCTGGTCCGGCCCGGCTACCAGTTCAAGGTGAACCGACCGCCGAGGCGGTGATTGGCGTCCGTGTGTCCGATGCGGGTATGGCGTACGGCGTCGAGGCCGAACCGGAAGGTGACGGCGCCGACCGGTGCGGTGCCCAGACTGTAAGCGAGGCGGTAGTCGCGTCCCGAACTGGAGGTTCTGACGCCGAACGCAGGCGTGCCTACGAGCCGGCTTCCGATGGGGATCGCGTAACCGAGGTCAACATCCATGCGTTGTCCAGTCGCCGGGTTTCCGGCCCCGAGGCCGGCCAACGTCTGACGGTCCCAGAGCGCGTCGGCGCCGCTCGTTGCGCGACCGCCCCAGGACGGCGCGATCCGAAGGTTCAGCCCGAGCGGTGTGGAGGGCGTTGAATCGTAGCTGATCGAGACTGACACGCCCCGATCCCGAAATCCTTCGGCCTCGTGGACCAGCAACGTGCGCCCGTGCACGTCGATCGACAGCCCGGTCGAGGCGTGCTTGGCGACCAGGCGGCCGGCGAGGTCAGCCCCTGCGCCTCGTTCGGCATCACCACCGTCTTGGCGGATCCCGATCTCGAGACTTGGCTTAAGCGCGATCGCGCGTTGGAGGGCGTAGCCTTTCGAGGCTTCGAGCGTTGTACGCACGCGGGTCACGACGGCTGTGCTCGCGGCCAGCCGTCCCGCCGGGCTGTCCACCGCCTCGCTCGCTGTGCTTACCCATAGGGCGTCCGCCTTGAAGGCCAGGGCGAAACCGCCCGCCCCGGCATTCACCAGTTCTCCACGTACGCCGGCCGCCAGCATGGCCATGGAAAGCCCGCCCTCGAATTCCACGCGGGGAAGCGGCGTCGCACCGGCCACGGCCGTGCCGCCCGGCACCAGATTCAGCGAGCCGCGGCCGTATCCGGTCACGCCCCATAGCGTGACACGCTCACTCGCCCTGTAGCCCGCCCAGGGATGGATTCCGGTCAGCGTCGAGGTCACCTCGCCGGGCGCACCGACCCCGTAGTAGCGGCCGAGTCCCCGGCGGTGGGAGAGCATCAGCCCCGCCGTCACCGGCCCCCGTGCGTAGTCGGCTCCCAGCATCGCCGAGCGTACCGCGCCGCCGAGGGAGAGCCTGCCCTCGCGGCCGCTGAACCGCGACTCGGTTCCCCGGCTCCAAAGCGACACGCTTGCGTCCCGGCCCACCGGGCGGTTCAGCACGAACCCGGTGCCGGTCAGCAGGTCGCCCCGGACGATCCCAGAACGCAGCACCGCCATGGCCCCCGGTCCGGGTTGCCCGCCTGCCGTGTCTGTCGCGGCGGCAACCGCCGAGGACAGGAGCCGGATCTGGTAGTCGCGGGCCATATCACCCACCATCCCTTGCCTCAAATCGAGGCCTGCCACCCGGCCCCGGAGGCCCGGGGACCTGGACGCCTGCAACCGGGACTCGACCTGATCAGTCACGTGCAGGGCCGTGGCCCGGCCGAAACGGGCAAGCATGGCCCGGGGCAGCGGATCGTTATTCTCGATCGTTCCGGTCGCTGTCCTGTCGACGATCTGCGCACGCGCGGTGAGGGCGTAGTAGTCGATGCGCAGCGACATGGTCTCGTTACCCTCATCGAGCGCATCGTCGAGGACTTCCACCTCGACCGTCTTCATAGTTTCCCCCGGGTTGAACACTACCGAGCCCACGGCCGTCTCGTAATCGAAGTTGTTCGTCGCCGTGCCGTCTATGGTCCGGTATTGGATCTTCACCTCCTTGGTCAACTCCTGATCAAGGGTCAATGCGAATCTGAGCTTCGCGCCCGGTCCTTCGCGCACCCGCGCGTCAGCCACGCGGATCCCCGGCAGCGGCGGCGGCGTTCTGTCGAAGTCGGCCGTGTCTACGCATACCGAATCCGTGTACGGCCCCAAGTCGGTGTCATAACCGTAGGCGGCCACCCGGTAGTGGTAGGCGCCATCGGCGATGTAGTGGATGAACACGGTCTTGTCCCCGCTTTTCGTAACTTCGTCGAGGGTACGCACGTGCTTGTTCCACGAATCCGGCGAGACCGAACAACTGCTCACCCGCGCCGATTGCAACACCCACAACCGGACGCTGACCCGCGTCGAATTCGACGGCTGGCTCCACGTCACCCTGATCGCCGGCATGCGCGGGATGCCCGGGCCCTCCGGGGAATTCGGCCTCGGGATCACGGCGGCACGGAGGTTCCGCGGCCTACCGGGTAGGTCCACGCCCTGCAAGTCGGGGCCGTCGGTGGTGTTGTCCGCGGTGTCGGTGACGCCGCTGCCGGGCTCTGACCACCTGCTTTTGCCCTCGTCGTTGGTCGCCCGGACCCGCACCTGGTAGATCGAGCCCACGGCCAAGTCATTAATCGTCGTATTCCGGGCAGAGGTCGCCGGATAATCTTGCGGTCCGTCGCTCCATCCGCCGCTCGTGCCCTGCCGGTACTGCAGGTCGTAGCTCTCGATGAACGGGCGCCCTAAGTTAGACTTCGGCGGACTCCACGTTACCCGAAGGGTCGTCTCGCCTTGTGCAGTCACTGACAGCGATTTGGGCACCAGCGGCGGCTCGTCCAGGTCCGTAACACGGACGGTCACGTCGATCTCCGCGAAGCCGCCCTCGCCGTCCTTGACCCTCACCGTCACCGAGAATGACCCACCGTCGATTGCCTCGTAGCTGTATCTTGTCCCGGCCTGCAACTTCAGCTGGCCCGTGGTCGAGTCGATGGCGATCGGGACCGGGGACGTGGAGTTCAGGATCACGGAGTAGACCAGCGTGTCGCCGTCCGCGTCGGTCGCCGTCACCGGGTTGCCCACGTTCGCCGCCGTGGCTTCGGTCGCACCTAAGGTTTCCTCTATGGTGCGCGTCGTCCCAACACCCTCATCGAACGTCGGCAACCTATTTGCCTCGTCGTCGTTGATCCAGATCGTCCGGTCGCCGAACGTCATACCATCCCACGACCCCGCAACCGTCACGGACCGGCTGCCGTCCTCACTGTCGTTCGAAGTCGCCGTCACCGTCGCCGTCACCGTTGAATCGCCCGCCGCCAGCACGAGCTGGTGCCCTTCCGTGTCGCCGTCCTCGTCAGCTGGGTTCACCAAATAGTGCTCCCCGGCGGTCGCCGTGCCGCCGAATGTCAGCGTCAGCAACGTGGAGTCCGCGAAAGTCTTGCCGTTCGTGATCGACGCCGTTATCGTCGAGACGGTCTCGTTTACGGTGGTGGTGGAGTCGTCCTCCTCGGCGATCGTCAACGGATCCACCGTGAGCGCCAGCACCGGCCGGTCCGCCTCGTCGGTGATGGTCACCGGGTAGCTATCACTCATTGTGCAGCCAGGGGTTTCGCAGAAGGTACCGTCGGGGTTGGCGAACCGCAGGACCCCTGGGTTGATGGTAGAATCCATGGGCCATGACAGGTTCAGATCGAATTGCTCGTCGCCCTCGTAGTCATGGTCCTCGTACAGGGGGATGCCAGGTTCGGTACTGCTCCGTTCTATCTGCAGGCTGGCTACCCAACTGCCGCCGCTCTGTTCCACGTAGTCAGACTGTTCGAATCCTACTGATTTGGAGATGCCTACGTAGTCAATATTGTGCTTGGCCGATCCTTCAGTAGTATTTACGGAGACGGCCATATTGACGGACGGCGCGCGGGGATAGGCTGAATCGAGCGTCGCCACGACGAGTACCTTCACTGAGTCGGTGGAGGTCTCTTCCGGGAAACTATAGGAAGTACTATCGAAGCTAATCGTAATCGGAGGCGCCGCGATCGTGACGACCTCGACCGTCTTCGAGTTAGTGCCCACCGTCGCCGTCAGGACGCCGCTCGCAGTCGGAGTGAGCGAGAAATCCGCGTGCCCCAGCGTCAGCAAGGCCGTATTCGACCCGGCCGGAATCGTCACTTCGTGCGACAGTTCGGTCAGCCACTCCTGGTCCTGCGTGATCGTCACGGTATCGACCAGCACGTCCTCCGTGGAGCCATCACGCGTCAGCTTGAAGACCACGTCCTCCACGCCCGCTCCGTACGTGTCGTGTTCCGAAGTGATCGCGGGCGCAATGGTGGCTATGGCATTGGAGGAATAAGGGCCGTTGCCGTTGGCATTGATGGCATTGACGCGGTAGTAGTTCGTGGTACCATAGGACTGCCCCTTGTCGACGAAGGTGGTGTCCGTGCTATTGGTGTTGGCTATGATTTTTTTAAAATTATAGACGGGATCGAACGAATGCTCGATCCTGTAGCCGGTGATATCGGCATCTCCGTCGTCCGATGGCGCGCTCCAGGAGAGAGTGATCTCGTTGGTCCCGTCCACTGTCGCCATGAGGTTCGTCGGCTCCTTCGGCTCAGAGCTGGTTTTGATCGTCCCCACGACAGACATTCGCAATTTATAGGTTACATCTGCCCATTCGTTTAGATGATTTCGTAGTGCATTATCGCCGATTCTCCAGCCCGTAGCCCCCACCTCGCGGTTTTGTTCGGTATAACCATAATTCCTGGGGTATTCGCTACTGACATTCTCGTTGACCGTGACCCAGTATTTTTTGTCCGCAGAGACCGAAACGGACGAATCGGGCCTAAATTGGTACCATGCGGTTGTATCGATGATGCTCGATGGTTTAAAGGTCGAAACGAGCGTACCGGCCCAGGGGTGGCGGCCGCCCTCATACAGTTTCAAACTGTGACCTGCACTTTCACTTTCGTAGACATAAAGCCATATTTGGGTGATCGTGTAGCCGTGTTCGTTCGTTCCCGCTTGTAATTGGGTTCCTCCTACAATACCCAGACCGTTTGTTGTTGCTGCGGTGTTAAGGACGTTCGCCACCAGCGTGGTTGCCGTCTGCGCCTGTGTCGGCGCAGAAAAGGCCAGCCAGGCCGCTGCAGCAAGAACAAGGGACAGTGCGCGCCACATCCCCGCAAGAACCCAGTTGCCTTGCCGTTCCCCATTTTTCGGTTTGCGAACGCTCATCCCGTAATCAGACGCGCAGACTATCATTAACAGCATTTTACAAACCATGGTGGTGTTTTTCTGTATTCCGTACGTTTCTGTATACAGTCCTTAAAACGCACTGACATAGTTGTTACCCTGGCTCTCCACAGCTTAAACGTGTTTGTGGACATAGCCAATAGGAAAGTGCGAATAGAAAATAACCTACATTCGGAATGAAAGTAGGTTGATTATGTAAACTATAATTCAGAATCCAAGCGTCGAAGTTATATTCATTATGGCTGTATGTATATTCATATTTTATAGGACAATACTGAAAACGAAATTGTCCCGGTCGTATCAAATGGGTTTTCAACGCCTTACCGCATCAGCACAGAAAGGTTATCAGGCATCCGCCCTGATGCACCAGTCTGTGGCACGAAAAACGTAATGATCTTGTGTCGGTATGTTGTCGGTTTTGGGGCTAGGTGGTACCGGTTCGGATAAAAACCGCGATGAACGGACTGTGCCCGGTGTTAGCAAATCATCCCATATGTCCCAGGTTTACAGGGGGCAACTGGATTGGCACGTGGCGGGCGTATCCGCTTTTAACCCGGCTTTGGTGGATGGCCGGATTCGCCAGATGACCGGACCTAACCCCGCGTCTTGCGCCAGATCAACCAGAACGGCAGGCCCGTGACGATAAAGGCGATGTCGATCAGCGAGTTGTACCATTCGAAGGTGGCCCGCAGTACGACGAGGACGACGATGCCGACCAGGAAGAGGGCCGGCGTCCAGGGATAGAGCGGCACCCGGTACCCGCCTTCGGCGCCGACGCCCATCCGGCGGAGCCTGAACAGGGCCAGGGTGTTGGCCCCGAAGAAGATGAGCACCGCGAACACCATCCCCGCCATGATGGTCTCGAAGGTCCCCCGGAACAGCAGGATGACCGTTCCCCACACGGCGTGGGCGATGATGGCCCGCGAAGGCGTGCGGTACACGGGATGGATGTAGTCCAGCCACTTGAAGAAGAGTCCGTCCCGCGCCATGGCGTAATAGACCCGGGTGGCGGTCATGAAGGTCCCGTTCATGCTGCCTGTCGTGGAAATCATGACGGTAATCGCGATGAATCCCGCGCCGAGGGGACCCAGCAGCAGGACGGCCGTGTCCGAAGCCACGATGCGGCTCGACCGGACGCCTTCCATGCCGAGGGTCTGGTGGTAGAGGAAATTCGCCAGGACATAGATCAGGACGATCGCGGTGATCCCCACGAACATGGTCAGGGGTATGGTACGCCGTGGGTCCTTCATCTCGCCCGCCGCGTAGCCCACCCGTTCGAATCCCATATAGGCGAAGACCACCATGAATGCGGCGGCGATAAGATTGCCGACGGGACCGAGCTTGCCGGTCGGCGCCGCGGCGGTGCCCAGCAGGTTGTCTCCCCCGTAATCCAGGGTGAATCCAAGCACCACCAGGAGCATCAGTCCGGCGACCTTGAGCACCGTGGTCAGGCGTTGGTAAAACCCGGCGCGGTGCACGCCCACGTAGTTCAGGATGGCCAGCAGCAGGATGATGAACAGCGCGGCGGCGATCCGCTCGGCGGGCGTCATTTCGACGAAATAGGTGAAGTAGTTGACGGTCACGATGGCCAGGCCGGCGAGGGGGCTGGTGCGGATGATGAAGAGCTGGGACCAGCCGAACATGAACCCGGCAAAGGGGCCGAAGGCCCGGCTGATATACATGTATTCGCCGCCGGTGTCGGGCATCCTGCTGCCCAGTTCGGCGTAGACCAGGCCGCCGATGAAAATAAAGGCCCCGCCCGCGATCCAGAGCCAGAGGATGGGCGTGAAGGAGCCGGTGAAGCCTGCGATGATCTGGGGTGCCGAGAAGATCCCGGCCCCGATGGTGATGCCGACGAGGATGGTGATGCCGTCGAAAAGCCCCAGGGACTTGCGCAGTGTGGGGCGGGACGGTTCTGCGTGAGGTTGGGACATGATCCGGAATGCCTGGCGTGGTTGGAGAGCCGGCTCGGGTGAGCGGACCGACTCGGGTGAGCGGGACAGGCCGCCACCAACCTATCTTCCCGCATCCCCGGTGTCAAGAGACCCTGTCGGATCGCCCCGTGCTTTTCTATTGACCCGGGTATGGGTGGGTGGTCATTTTAATGGAAACACGCAAAACCGCATATCCGGCATACATCGTGCATGCATCCTGCCGCTTGGCCGGCCGTTTACCCATGGTGGCGCCGTTTACCCCATCGTGGCAGCATGTATTCGATGTCCGGGCCGAATTCGATCAGAGGTAGCTCGCATGATGTCCTCCCACTTCTTCGCGGTTCGGGCCCTCCTGCTCGTGTTCTTCTGCGCAGCGGCCTGCGGCGGCGATGAAGGCGCCCAGGTTCAAATCGCCGAAGGTCCCGTGGTAAACAGCCTGGGGAAGCAGTTGCCGCCCGACGCCGCACCCCTCCACGAACAGATCCTGATGTACTTCATCGAAGAGCCCAAGACGCTGGACGTGAGCATGGACAACTACGGTGTCAAGGGCGCGGATCCTTTTCTGTTCGAACGACTTACCATGTTCGACGCCGACGACATCCTCATTCCGGGCGCCGCCGACCGCTGGGAACCGTCGGAGGACGGGCGCACCTGGACCTTCCATCTCCGGGAAGGCGCGCGCTGGAGTGACGGCCGGGACGTGACCGCCCACGATTTCGAGTACACATTCAAGCGCTTCCTGGACCCGAACGAGGGCAACGTCTTCGCCTTCCTCTTCTACAACATCAAGAACGCGCGGGACTTCAACCACGGCAAGATCAACGATCCCGACTCGGTGGGCGTGCGCGCCGTCGACGACCTGACCCTGGAAATCGAGGCCGAAGCGCCCTGCCCCTTTCTCCCCCACATCATGGCCTACAATTCCGCCGCGCCCGTGCCGCCCTGGCAGGTGCAGAAACACGGCCGCCGCTGGACCGAACCCGGCAACATGGTCAGCAACTACAGCTACAGGCTGGATGAATGGATCACCGACCGCTATATCTCCTATGATCTGAACCCCTACTACAACGGGCCCTATCCGGGCTACCTGGAGAAGATCAAGCTGAAGTTCATCATTGCCGGCACCCATCCCGGCATCACGCCCTACGAGAACAACGAGGTCGACCGCCAGGGCGTCTTCGCCCAGTTCCTGGGAGAGATCGAGAACAGCCCCGAACTGACCCGGGATCTGACCTCCAATGCCCATTTCCAGACCTGGTACCTCTTCTTCCGGACCGCGATCCCTCCCTTCGACGACGTGCGGGTCCGCCGGGCCGTCGGTCACGCCATCGACCGCGAGACCATCTGCCGGGTCATCCTGCAGGGCCACGGCACGCCCGCCTACACGATGCTGCCGCCCAACTTCCCCGGATATACGGGCGACCTGCTGAAGGATGTCCAGCGTTACGACCCGCCCGAGGCGCGGCGCCTGCTCGCCGAAGCCGGCTACCCGGACGGCAAGGGCCTGCCCGAGATCGAGTTCTGGCTGCGCCAGGCGGACCCGACCCAGATGGGCATCGCCCAGGCGATCCAGGGCATGCTGCTGGAAACCCTGGGCATGCGCGTCGAGATCCGGAACCAGGAGATCGGGCTCTACATGGACAACATGTACCAGTATTCCATACCCTTCGGACTGATCCCCTATCAGTACGACTACCCCGATCCCGACAACATGCTGTCCCAGGTCTGGCATTCCCAACCGGTCGGCCACGGACGGCACGACTGGAAGAACGACGCCTTCGACCGTTTGCTGCAGGCCGGGGGAACGACCATGGACGAGGCGAAACGCATGGAGTACTACGGACAGGCGGAACGCATTCTGGTGGAAGACGCAGGGGGCGTTTTCATATACCACACCCACGTGCTGGACCTGCGCAAGCCCTGGTTCAAGGGCCTGGAGCCCAATTCGTGGGGTCAGGATCACTTCTGGGGCAACCGGACCACGATGATGGACATCTATATCGGAAACAACGTCGAGGAACGGGTGTTCTGAGCCGGGGTTGCCTCACCGGGAATTCTGCCTTAAAAAAACTTGACGCCCTGACCGGACGGTCATTATTGTTTTGTAAGTTTCTGAAGAACCGGTAAGTATCGCGCAAGCGCCGGTCCACCCGAATCCGGTAGAAACCCGCAACAATCGCTGCCACAAACAGTTCGGCTGTACAGTATCTGACTTTCCTCAACCGGTCTGCATTCGGTACCGGAGAAAAACCATGCCCAAGTCCGCCCAGTCGGAAGTCAACATTTCCCGGGTTGGATCGCGGAATTCCGGTGACGACCGGTCGCTCGATACCTACCTGAAAGAAATCAGGACCATACCGGTATTGAACCTGGAAGAGGAAATGGCGCTGGCGCGCGACGCGCGCAGCGGGGTGAACGGCGCCCTCAACAAGCTGATCCAGGCCAACTTGCGATTCGTCGTGGTGGTGGCGCGGCAGTACCAGAACCAGGGCCTGCCGCTGTCCGACCTGATCAACGAGGGCAATATCGGCCTGATCAAGGCCGCCCAGCGCTACGACGAGCACAAGGGATTCAAGTTCATTTCCTACGCGGTCTGGTGGGTGCGGCAGGCGATCATGCAGGCCCTGGCCGAACAGTCCCGGATCTTCCGCCTTCCATTGAATCGGGCCGAGGAACTCAGGCGCATCAACAAGGTCGTACGGCGCCTCAAGCAGGAGCTGGGCCGGGAGCCCACGACCCACGAAATCGCGGGCAAGTTGTCGCTGGACCACCGCGACGTGGCCGACATCATGCGGACCTTCAGTCCCCACCTTTCGCTCGACGCGCCTTTTTCACCGGGCGAGGAAGGGCGTCTGCTCGACGTGATCGAAGACACGACCATCGAGTCGCCGGAAACGCCGGTCATGGAGAAGTCGCTCAAGGAGGAAGTGGTGTGGGCGCTCAATACGCTCACGGACCGCGAAGCCGCCGTGATCCGTTCCTATTTCGGGATCAACCGGGAAAAGCCGATGACCCTGGACCAGATCGGCAAGCAATTCGGCCTGACCCGCGAAAGAGTGCGCCAGATCAAGGAACGGGCGATCCGTCGATTGCGCCATACGTCGCGCAGTGTCCGGCTGCACGCCTACATGAGTTGAAACCGGCTTCCCGTTCCAATCATCTCGCTCCTGCGGTCTTGCGCAGGTTTTTTTGTGCCGGTACGGCACGGTTCAGACAGGCACCGGTCCACCCATGAGACACCTGATCGGCATCGATATCGGCACCTCGGGCATCAAGACGATCATCGTCGACGAACGGGGCGGCCTGGCGGCCCGGGCCTTCGAGGAGATCCCCCTGTACACGCCCCGTCCCAACTGGGCGGAACAGGATCCGGCGGACTGGTGGCGCGCGGCGTCGAAAACGGTGCGGGAAGCCATGGGCACCGCCGGCGTAGCGGCCGAATCGATCGCCGGGATCGGCCTGTCGGGACAGATGCACAGTTCGGTACTGCTGGATGAACGGGACGAGGTGCTCCGGCCTTCCATCCTGTGGTGCGACACGCGGACGTCCGGGCAATGCCGCTGGATCACGGAACAGGCGGGCGAGGAGAACCTGGTGGACTGGGTGTCCAACCCCGCCCTCGAAGGCTTCACCGCGCCCAAGCTGATCTGGGTCCGCGACCACGAACCGGAGGTCTATGACCGCATCCGGAGGGTCATGCTGCCGAAGGATTACATCCGGTTCCGCATGACCGGCGAATTCGCCATGGAAGTCTCCGACGCCGCGGGCACGCTGCTGTTCGACGTGCGCGAGCGTCAATGGTCCGGCGCCATGCTGGACGCCATCGGCCTGCCGGCGGGATTCCTGCCGCCCACCTTCGAATCCACTGACGTCTGCGGCCGCGTGACCGAGGAGGTGGCCGCGGATATGGGACTCAAGCCCGGCACGCCCGTCGTGGGCGGCGGGGCCGATAACACCTGCGGCGCCGTGGGCGCGGGCATCGTCCGTTCCGGCCGGATCCTGGCCAGCCTGGGGACTTCGGGCGTGGTCTTCGCACATACCGACGACGTCCGCGTGGACCCGGAACTGCGCGTCCACACCTTCTGCCACAGCGTCCCCGACAAGTGGTACCTCATGGGGGTAACGCTCTTCGCGGGCGGCGCCTTCCAGTGGCTGCGCAACACGCTGGGCGAAGTCGAGGTCAGCGCGGCCCGGATGCTGGACACCGACCCCTACGAACTGCTGACCGCCCAGGCGGCCCGCGCTCCGGCGGGCAGCGAGGGCCTGGTGTTTCTCCCCTACCTCATGGGCGAGCGCACGCCCCACAAGGACGCCAACGCGCGGGGCGCGTTTATCGGCATCACGGGACGGCACGGCCGGCCCCACATGATCCGCTCCGTGATGGAGGGCGTGACCTTCGCCCTGCGGGATTCCATTGAGATCATGCGGGAGCTCGGGCTATCCGTCACGCAGGTCCGATCCACGGGCGGCGGCGCGCGGAGCAGCCTCTGGCGGCAGATCCAGGCGGACGTCTACGGGGCTGAAGTCGTCACCGTGAACGCCGAAGAAGGGCCCGCCTTCGGCGCCGCCATCCTGGCCGCCGTCGGCACCGGCGTGTACGGCACGGTGGAGGAAGCCGCGGACGACCTGGTCGACGTCGTGTCCCGGACGGAGCCGGACCCGGAGGCTTCGGAACGCTACGAGGCGTGTTACGGGATCTTCAAATCAATGTACCCGTCCCTGAAACCAAGCTTCGACGCCCTGGGCGGCATGGTGGAAAAACAAAGGAGCGGAAGTTGAACATACACGAATTCCAGGCGAAGGGCATCTTCGCCCGGCACGGGATGGCGATCCCGCCGGAACAGGTGGCCCGGACGCCCGAAGAAGCCCGGCGCATCGCGGATGAACTGGGCACGCGGGTGGTGGTCAAGGCCCAAGTGCACGCCGGCGGGCGGGGCAAGGCGGGCGGCGTGAAACTGGCCGCGACGCCCGACGAGGCCTTCGAGGTCGCGGGCCGGATCCTGGGCATGGACATCAAGGGGCTGACGGTCCGGCAGGTCCTCGTGGCCGAAGCGGTGGAGATCGGCCACGAAGCCTATGTGGGGATCATCCTCGACCGGCAGACCCGGCGGCCGGTGTTCATGGTCAGCGCTGCGGGAGGCGTCGATATCGAGGAAGTCGCCCGCGACACGCCGGAGAAGATCCACAAACTGGCCGTCGACCCCCTGCTCGGCCTGCTGCCGTACCAGGCCCGGTCCCTGGCCTACAAGCTCTATTCCGATCCCGCGCAGGTCAAGCAGGCCGCCGGCATGCTCGCCCGGCTCTACGACGCCTTTATCGAAAGCGACGCGTCCCTGGCGGAGATCAACCCCCTCGTGACCACGTCGGAAGGCAAGTTGTGGGCGCTGGACGGCAAGATGAACATCGACGACAACGCCCTGTTCAGGCACGAGGAAATCGAGGCCATGCGCGATCCCGAATCCGAGGAACCCACCGAGGCCGAGGCCCGGGACGCGGACCTCAGTTTCGTCAAGCTCGACGGCGACATCGGCTGCATCGTCAACGGCGCCGGCCTGGCCATGGCGACGATGGACATGGTGAAGTTCTACGGGGGCATGCCCGCCAACTTTCTCGATATCGGCGGCAGCTCGAACCCGGACAAGGTCGTCACCGCCATGAACATCATCACGTCCGACGACCGGGTCAAGGCCGTGCTCTTCAACATATTCGGCGGGATCACGCGCTGCGATGACGTGGCCAACGGCATCGTGACTGCCCTGGACCGCATCGCCGCCGGTCCCGGAGGACCGCTCACGCTGCCCATCGTCATCCGGCTCACCGGGACCAATGAAGCGGAAGGCCGGAAAATACTCGAATCCGTGGGGCTCGTCGCCGTCGACACCATGGCGGAAGCCGTTCAGAAGGCCGTAGCACTCGGGAAGGGGGCAAGATGAGCATCCTGGTTGACGCAAACACGCGCGTCGTCGTGCAGGGGATCACCGGCAGGGACGGTTCCTTCCACACGCGCCAGATGGCGGCCTACGGCACGAACATCGTGTCCGGGGTCACACCGGGGAAGGGCGGCCAGGATCTGGACGGCATCCCGGTCTACGACACCCTAGAGGAAGCCGCCTCGGCGACGGGGGCCAATACGTCCATCATCTACGTCCGCCCCGCCTTCGCGGCCGACGCGATCCACGAGGCCATCGACGCCGAAATGGACCTGGTGATCTGCATCACGGAAGGCATCCCCACGCTGGACATGGCCCGTGTCTACGCCGTCCTGCAGGGCTCCGGCGTACGGCTCCTGGGACCGAACTGTCCCGGCGCCATCACCCCCGGGGTCACCAAGGTGGGCATCATGCCCGACCATATACACCGGCCCGGACACGTGGGCGTGGTCTCCCGCAGCGGAACGCTGACCTACGAGATCGTCCACCAGTTGACGTCCGCGGGCATCGGCCAGTCGACCTGCCTGGGTATCGGCGGCGATCCGATCATCGGTACCGGTTTCATCGACGCCCTCGAGGCCTTCGAAGCGGACCCGGATACCCACGCCGCAGTCATGATCGGCGAGATCGGCGGCTCCGACGAAGAACGGGCGGCCGAGTTCGTTCGGCAGCACATGAAGAAGCCGGTGGTCGGTTTCATCGCGGGCCGCACGGCGCCCCCCGGCAAGCGCATGGGGCACGCCGGCGCGATCATATCCGGGGGAACGGGCGGCGCCGAGGAGAAAGTGAGCGCGCTGAACGAGGCGGGCATACCGGTCGCCGACCGGTCGGCCGACGTGGTGGATTTGATCCGGTCCGCACTCGCCTGATCCGGGGATTTTCCTCTTGACATGACCGGGGTAACCTCCCTATTATTAGTGGTTTCCGGCTGATTGGGATGAATCCCGACGCATCCGGAATGTGGTGATGAGTAAATCGCGTGTGGGGCGTGGTCGTAGTCCCTTGAACAAGCCGTCAATATGCAAATAGCGATCGAGCATCTGGCCGAAGGTCTGCATCCCATCCACCTGGAAAACATGCCCGCCGCCGATTTCATTCCGGTCGAGGATTGCCGTTTCGCTTCACCCATCAAGGTGGACGGCACCCTGACGGTCTCCGAAAATTCACTCGTGCTGCAGGCCGACGTTGCGGTCTCCATGACCTTCTCCTGCGGCAGGTGCCTTGAAGAGGTCGAAGAACATATCGACGGTGAAATCGCGACCTACTACGAGCGGACCGGCCGGGCCATACCCGAAGGCGAGGAACTGACCGAGTCGGACGACGTGGAAATTCTGGACTACGGCGCGAAGACGATCGACCTCAGCCGGCGCATCGCCGAACTCGTCAACCTGAATATCCCCATGAAACCCCTGTGCAGCGAAGCATGCAAGGGCCTCTGTCCCGATTGCGGCACGAACCTCAACGTGGGCGCCTGCAGTTGTGGTACGCGGATGGTGGACTCACGCTGGCACACCCTGAAAACGTTGTTGAAGGAGGATTAAAGCATGGCCCTGCCCAAGCGACGCCAATCTCGGGCACGGAGTCGTAAGCGCCGTACGCACTGGGTGCTGTCGATGCCGATGCTGGTGGAATGCTCCAATTGTGGAGAGATGAAACGCGCGCATCGCGTTTGCCCCCACTGCGGATACTACCAGGGTAAGGAAGTCCTGGAAGTCGAAGCGATTTAGATCCGGCGCCGATTCCCCATGTCCCAAGCCAGGATCGCTTTTCTGTTTCCGGGCCAGGCCTCGCAGTACGTCGGCATGGGCCGGGACCTGCACGACCGGTATCCGCAGGTTCGATCTCTTTACGAGCAGGCCCGAGAGATCACCGCCGCCGATATCGCCGGCGTCTCCTTCGACGGTCCCGCCGAAACCCTGAAGCAGACGAACTATACGCAACTGGCCATCCTGGTGCACAGCGTGGCGGTCGCATCCTTGCTGAAAGCGGACGGTATCGATCCGGATTTCGTCGCCGGCCACAGCCTGGGGGAATATTCGGCGCTGGTGGCGGCCGGCGCCCTCGAATTCGAAGAGGCGTTGCGCCTGGTCCGCCTGCGCAGTGCCCTGATGCACGAGGCCGGGCAGAAACGGCCGGGAACCATGGCGGCCGTGATCGGCCTGTCGCCGCGGGAGATCGACGAAGTCTGCCGGACTGCCTGCGCGGAAGACGAACCCGTACAACCGGCGAATTACAACGCACCGGTGCAGACCGTCATCGCGGGGGCCGTGCCGGCCGTGCAACGCGCAATGGACGGCGCCCGGGCGGCGGGCGCGAAGCGGGTCGTTCCACTTAAGGTCAGCGGCGCCTTCCATTCCGAACTCATGGAATACGCGCGCCACGGCCTCGCCGAGGCGATCGAAAAGGCTCCCATCGCCCGCGCGGAAACGCCGGTGGTGGCGAACGTGACCGCCCAGGCCGTTACGGAGCCCGATGAAATCCGCCGCTTGCTGGTCGAACAGCTCACCCGCCCCGTACGCTGGGCGGAATCGATGCAGACGCTGGCCGATCACGGGGTGGACACCGTGGTAGAAGCCGGACCGGGCAACGTGCTCTCGGGGCTGATGAAGCGGATGCACCGCGCCATCGGCGTCCTGAACGCAGACAAACTCGCCGACGTCACGGCCGTGGCGGAAACGATCGGCCGGCCGGTGGCGGAACATTGAACCGCAGCACCCGGCCAGCCTGTGGACGAACGGTGATCCGCAACGATCGGCCGGCCGGTGGCGGATCGATTGGAACCGCGGTGAACAGGAAACGTTTTACGAATAACGTTTAACAGACAACGACACGTACTCGCGGAGTTCTTCAGCATTGCGTGGCTTAAAAGACAAGGTCACCATCGTAACGGGCGGAGCGCAGGGCATCGGTTCCGCCGTCGCCGAACGCTTCGCCGCGGAAGGCGCCCGGATCGTCCTGACCAGCCGCGACGGGACGAAGGCGAAGGAAGCCGCCGACGCGCTGAACCGCAAGGGCGGCGATGCCCGGGGCTTTTCCTTAAGCATCGATGACCGGGACAGCGTGAAGAACCTGGTCGACGGCGTGGTCGAGGACTACGGGTCCATCGACGTCCTGATCAACAACGCGGGGATGGTCAGGGATACGCTCCTGATGCGCATGAAACAGGAAGACTGGGACGAGGTCATCCACGTAAACCTGGGCGGCGTGTTTGCCTGTACGCAGGCCGTAATCCGCCAGATGATGCGGCAGCGAAGCGGCAGGATCATCAACATGACCTCGATCGTGGGTCTTTCGGGCAACCCGGGCCAGGCCAACTACGCCGCGTCCAAGGCCGGGATCATCGGATTCACCAAGTCGGTGGCGAAAGAGGTGGGCAGCAGGGGCATCACGGTCAACGCGATCGCCCCGGGATATATTGAAACGGCCATGACGGAGGCGCTTCCCGAAGCGGTGCGTTCCGCGTTCCTGGAAGCCACTCCGCTGTCCAGGGCCGGACAACCCGATGACGTCGCCGGCATCGCGGCCTTTCTGGCGTCCGACGACGCCGCTTTCGTAACCGGCCAGGTGATTCGCGTCGACGGCGGCATGGGCATGTAAAGGAACCGTGCCGCAACCGGTTCGGCAGGCAATGAGAACCCGTTTATAAATCGAAGGCACCAGAGGCAATCATCAGTACAGGAGGAAAGAAGATGGAAGACCGCGTAAAGGAAATCATCGCCGAACAACTGGGTGTGGACGGTGACCAGGTTACCGACAATGCCTCGTTCACCGACGATCTGGGCGCCGACTCGCTGGACACGGTCGAACTCGTCATGGCCCTCGAAGAAGAGTTCGACCTCGAGATCCCCGACGAGGATGCCGAGAAGATCGTCACGGTCGGCGACGCGATCAAGTATCTCCAATCCAATATAGACGGCTGATTCATAACGAGGCCCGGCAGGATATCCAGGCAGGCCGGGATATCCAGGCAGGCCGGGTGACTCGTCTGGCTGATTTCGGGAGGCGTCGGGGTGGCTGAACGCGTTGTCGTCACCGGTATGGGCGTCCTGAGTCCCGTGGGTCTCACGCTCGATACCTACTGGAAAGCCCTTTGCGCGGGTCAAAGCGGCATTGGGCCCATTACGAAATTCGATGTGAGCGCCTTTCCGGCGAAAATCGCCGCCGAGCTGAAGGACTTCAACGCGGCGGATTACATCGACCGGAAAGAAGTGCGTCGAATGGACGAGAACGTCCAATACGCCGTGATCGCGGCGCGGATGGCGATCGACGACTCCGGGTTGGATCTCGACGCCGAGGACCGGGACCGCATCGGGGTGGTGATGGGTACGGGCGTCGGCGGGATATGGACGTTCGAAAACCAGCATTCCAACCTGGTGCACAAGGGCCCCGGACGCGTGAGTCCCTTTTTCATCCCCATGATGATCGCGGACATGGCGCCCGGCCACATCTCGATGATTCATGGATTGAAAGGGCCCAACTACACCACGGTATCGGCCTGTTCCAGCGGCGCGCACGGCATCGGCGACGCGTTCCGGATCCTGCAGCACGGGGACGCGGACGTCATGGTCACCGGCGGCACGGAGGCCAGCATATCGCCCATGGCCGTGGCCGGGTTCAGCAACATGCGGGCCCTGTCCCTGCGCAATGACGAGCCGGAGCGGGCCAGCAGGCCTTTCGATGCCCGGCGGGACGGCTTCGTACTCGGCGAAGGCGCCGGCATGGTCGTCCTCGAGACCCTGTCGCACGCGGAGCGGCGCGGGGCGACGATCTACGCCGAACTGGCGGGTTATGCCGCTACGGCAGATGCCTTTCATATTACCCAACCCCATGAATCGGGCGAAGGCGCGGCGCGATCCATGCAGCTGGCACTTCGGAACGCCGGGCTGGCCGTGGACGAAATCGATTACATCAACGCCCACGGTACATCCACACCGTTTAACGACCGCATTGAGACCCTGGCCATCAAAAAAGTCTTCGGAGATCATGCGCGCAGCCTGGCGATCAGTTCCACCAAATCGCTCGTCGGCCACCTCCTGGGGGCCTCCGGCGGGGTTGAGTTTATCGCGACCACGCTGTCCGTCGCCCGCGATTACGTCCATCCCACCATCAACTACGAGGAGCCCGATCCCGATTGCGACCTGGACTACGTCCCCAACGCGGGCCGGGAGCGGGAAGTAAGGGCGGCCTTAACCAATTCGTTCGGTTTCGGAGGGCATAACGTGACGCTCGTGGTCAAGAAATTCACGGCGTAGCATCTTTCCGAAAAGCCTCGGACGTGCTTCGGGGACTACCGTGCCAGAACGGGATTCCATTCTGCAGAAGCTGCGGCGCGCGGCCAGTGACTTGCTCACGGGCCTGAAAGGCGGTGCATCCGGCCACGCCGCGAACCGAACGGCCCTGGAAAGGGAAAACGTACGCCAGGTCCAGAAATACATCGACTACCGTTTCAAGAATCCCGACTACCTGATCACGGCGCTCAAGCACCGTTCCTACGTGTACTCCAGGGAACAGTCCGGCGTCCACTCCAACGAACGCCTGGAGTTCCTGGGCGACGCGGTGCTGGATCTCGTGGTCGGCGAGTTCATATACCTCAAGTACCCCGGGCGCCGCGAGGGCCAGCTGACCCAGCTCCGGTCCACACTGGTCAACCGGAAGGCGCTCGCCCGAGAGGCCCGGGCGATGAAGCTCGGACGCTATGTGCTGCTGAGTACCAGTGAAGCCCGGTCCGGCGGCCGGTTTCGCCATTCCATCCTGTCCGATGCCTACGAATCCATCATCGGCGCCATCTACCTGGACGGCGGGCTTCAACCCGTCAGACGCTTCCTGCGCCGGACTCTCCTGCAAGAGCTGAGTGAAGAACGTCCTTCCGATATCGATGACTCCCGGAACTACAAGAGCGCGCTGCTGGAATTCACGCAGGGCGAAGGCATCGGCCAGCCGGAATACCGCGTCGATTCCGCCGTGGGTCCCGACCACGAAAAGATCTTTACCATCGAAGTCTTCGTCGCCGGCAACCCCGTCAGCAAAGGCACGGGTACCAGCAAGAAGAACGCGGAACAGGATGCTGCGCGCCAGGCTGTGGAGCAACTGCAGTCCGACCGCGACGTCGACCGGTCATGATCCGCATACTTTCCACGCCCGGATGTTCCGCCGCGTACAACATGGCCGTGGACGAAGTGCTGCTGAACGCGTGCCGCCAGGACGCGTGCCGCCAGGATGCGTGCAGGCGAGACACAGCGACGATGGTGCTGCGCATCTATTCGTGGCGTCCGTCCGCCGTGTCGATCGGATACGGACAGGAGGCGGAAAAAGAGATCGATCCCGATCGGTGCGGCCGCTACGGCATCGATCTGGTCCGGCGGATCACCGGGGGACGCGCGGTGCTGCACGACCAGGAATTGGCCTACAGCCTGGTCGCGCCGGAATCCCATCCCGCTCTGGGAGGCCGGTCCGGCGTGATGCTCCGCGTGGTGAGCGAGGCACTGGTCGAAACGTTGAAGCACTTCGACCTACCGGCCGAGCTGGCGATGGAAGGACGTTGCGGTTCGGGTGGCAATGACGACGTATGCTTCACGGCCACAGGACGCTACGAGATTACGGCGGGCGGCAGGAAGCTGGCCGGCAGCGCCCAGCGCCGGTCCCGCGGGGTTATGCTGCAGCACGGATCCCTGCTCCTGGGGCCGGGGCACCGCAGGCTTTCCCTGCTGATGCCCGCCCACGAACCGGAACGACGGGAGACCATCGCCCGGCTGCTGAACCACCGGACCGTTTCCGTTGCCGAACTGATCTCCGATCCGCCCACCTTCGAGGAGTGGACCGACCGCCTGTCCCGTTCGATGCTCGAACGCCTGAACGTGGAAGGGCGAACGGACGTGCTGGACGCGGAGGAGCGGCGAGCAGCCGAGTCAATGGTCCGCACCCGGTACGGAAACGCCCACTGGACCTTTCGAAGGACCGCGAGCCATGTCCGGTGAACCCATTGCCATAACCGGCATCTCCTGCCGGTTTCCCGGGGAAATATCAACACCCGAATCCTTCTGGGCATTCGTCCTGAACGGCGGAGACGCCATTCGGCCGGTGCCGGATGAGCGGAAGTCGCTCTGGAAACCGTGGCCGGACGACGGGGACTTCCCCGATTGGGGCGGATTCGTCGACGAAATCGACCGGTTCGACGCGGCGTTCTTCAACATCTCCCCCCGTGAAGCCAATCACATCGATCCCCAGCAGCGCATCCTCCTCGAACTCGCCTGGGAAGCGCTGGAGGACGCGCGGATCCCCCCGGCCAGGCTGGAAGGCCGGCCCGTCGGGGTGTACATGGGGATCTTCCTGGACGAATACTGGGACCTGCAACGGTATGCCGCGCCTGCGCAGGTCGGCATGCACACCAACACGGGCGGTACCCTCAGCATCGCGGCGAACCGGATCTCCTACTTTCTTGATCTGAAGGGCCCGAGCATCGCGGTGGACACGGCCTGTTCTTCGTCGCTGACGGCCGTACACCTGGCCTGCCGCGACCTCCAGGCCGGGACATGCACGGCCGCACTCGCGGGAGGCGCCAATCTGCTGCTGACGCCCCAGACGTCGCGCGGATTCGAGCAGGCGCAGATGCTATCACCGGACGGGCGCTGCAGGGCCTTCGACCAGGGGGCGAACGGATACGGACGCAGCGACGGCGCGGGCATCGTCGTGCTGAAACGCCTGACCGACGCGGTGGCGGACGGCGATGCGGTCTACGCGGTCATTCACGGTTCCGCGATCAACCAGGACGGGCGCAGCCGCGGCCTGACCGTCCCGGGACAAAGCGCGCAGGAAGCCGTCATCGAGGCGGCCGCCCGGGCAGGGGGCGTAAGCGCCGCTCAACTGGCCTTCGTAGAGGCCCATGGGACCGGCACGCCTACGGGCGACCCCGTGGAAGCGATGGCCATCGGACGCGCCACGGGCGACGGACGCGCCACGGGCGACGGACGCGCCACGGGCGACGGACGCGCCACGGGCGACGCGGGCTGCCTGATCGGTTCGGTGAAGACCAATATCGGCCACACCGAGGCGGCGGCCGGGGTCGCGGGTCTCATCAAGGCGTCGCTGGCGCTCAAGCACGGCGTTCTGCCGCCCTCCCTGCACTTCGATCAGCCGAACCCCGAAATCCCCTTCGAGGAGCTCGGACTGAAGGTGGCCACCGAGCCGGTCAGCATCCCCGGTCCTGCCTATGCCGGCGTGAACTCCTTCGGATTCGGCGGTGCCAACGCCCACGTTGTGCTGGGATCTCCGCCGGACACGGAATCTGCCGGGTTTGCCGCGGGTGCACGAACTGGTGCACGGCCAGGTGGCGCCCCGGCCGCGGTCGCACGGCCCGCGAACGGATCGGCGCGTGTCGAAGCGGACGGTTCGCGCCCTTCGTCCGATCAGCGCCCGTACGATCGACTCGGTTCGTCCGATGAGCGCTTGTCCGATAAGCGCGCGTCCCAGATACTGGTCCTGTCCGCACACAGCACCGCCGCACTGAAGGAAAAAGCATCCGATACGGCATCCCTGCTCCGAAACCACCCCGATACGCCGCCCGACGATCTCGCGGCCGCGCTTGCCCTGCACCGGTCCCATCTCGATCACCGCCTGGCACTGGTGTTTGAGGAGCCGGCGGAAGCCGTCAGGAGTCTCGAGGAGTATCGTGGCGGCGGTATCCCGGATCGATTCGAGACCGGACGTGCCGGAGCCCGTGTGACACCCGTCGTGTTCGTCTTCACCGGCATGGGCCCCCAGTGGTACGGCATGGGCCAGGCGCTGTACGAAACCGCGTACCCGTTCCGGGAGGCGCTGGACGAGTTCGACCGCCTGTTCGCGGCGGTTTCGGGCACGTCCCTGCTCGAGATGATGCGGAGTGGTTCGACCGGGGAGCGCATGGCCGACGTCGAGACCGCCCAGCCGGCCAACATGGCGCTGCAGTGGGCGCTGGCGGCCCTTTGGCGGTCCCTGGGCGTCGAGCCGCAGTTTGTCATCGGCCACAGCGTCGGCGAGATCGCCGGGGCCTGCGTCGCGGGCGCACTGTCCCTGGAAGAAGGCGTTCGCATCATCTTCCAGCGCAGCCGGCTGCAGAAGGAGATGCAGGGAAAGGGTGAGATGCTGGCGGTGGGCGTGTCATCGGACGAGGCCGAGAAGCTGGTCGAGCCCTATGAAGACGGTCTGTCCATCGCCGCGGTCAACAGTCCGGTGTCCGTGACCATATCGGGGGATGCAGGGGAGATCGACCGGTTGCACACCGCGATCGAAGACCGACAACTCTTCTGCCGGAAGCTTCACACCGAAATCGCCTATCACAACGGTCAAATGGACGGGATCCGTGACGATTTCCTGACGTCCCTGAACGGATTGTCCCCCACGAAAACCTGCATACCCCTGTTGTCGACGGTCACGGGCGCGCAGGCAGACGGAACGGAACTCGACGCGGACCACTGGTGGCGGAATATACGCAGTCCCGTCCTTTTCAACCGGGTATTCGAGCAGATCCCGGGTGACGGGGAGGCGATATACCTCCAGATCGGCCCCCATCCCGTGCTTTCCGCGGCCATCTACGAGAACCTGGCTCAACACAACCGGCCCGGCCACGCCCTCGCCACGCTGCGTCGCGATCGTGGAGCGTGGGATGTCCTGTATGAGTCCGTGGCCAAATGCTACGTCCATGGACACGATATCCACTGGGAGCGACTGGTGGACCCGCCGCGTAGGCGTGTTCCGTTGCCGCCATACCCCTGGCAAAAGGAACGGTACTGGCTGGAAACACGACCGGGAGGCCCGGACAGCCAGGGAGGCCTGGACAGCCAGGGGGGCCTGGACAGCCAGGGAGGCCCGGACAGCCAGGGGGGCCCGGATGGCCGGTACCCACACCCGTTGATCGGTCGGGCCGTCGAATCGTCCGTCGACCCCGACACCCGGGTATGGGAACGGGCGATCAGCCTGGCATCCCACCCGATCCTGGCGGACCACACGGTGCTGGACCGATCGATCATGCCCCTTACCGGTCAAATTGAAATGCTCTTCGAAACGCTCGACGAGGCTGAGATTCCCGCCGCTTTCACCGACCTCGAACTCCTGCACCCGCTGTTATTGCCCGAAACCGGTTCCCCCCTCGTCCAGGTCGTGCGCAGGCAGAACGGGTATACCCTGTCCTCCAGACCTGAATCGCGGGAATCGGATTCGCGCTGGCTGGCCCACATGCGAGCCGAAAAATCCCGGGTAGCCGGGATGGCCGAGCGCATCGACCTGGAAGCCGTCAAATACCGATGCGACCGGCGAATTACGAGCCGGCGATTCTACGAACGCGCCGCCGGACGGGGGTTCCAGTACGGACCCGCCTTCCGCCAGGTCGACGAGGTCGTGTACTCCGGCCGGGAAGCCCTGGTCTCTCTGACATCCAGGGACGAAGGGCACGGGCCCTACCGCCTGCATCCCGGTGTTCTGGATGCCGGTCTGCAGGCCCTGCTCCTGCTTGTACCGGATGACGAACAACATCTGCCCGTCGGCGTGAAAACTGTTGTGCTGCAGCGACTTCCGGAACGACATGAAGCCCTGGATGCCTATGCGCGGCTGCGAGAAACCTCGAAAGACAGCGGTCTGCTGGCCGACGTGTATCTCGTAGACGAAAAGAGCCTTCCTGTGGCGGTGCTGGCAGGTGTGGCCCTGGAAGCCGTGGCCCGGTCTCCGGCGAGCAGTTCGAAAAGCCGTCTCAACATCGATAACAGTCCCCACGGGCTGTACCGCGAGGAGTGGGTGGCCGACAACCGCTGGACGGAGCACCTGCAACCCGGTCCAGCCTCCCACTGGTTCGTGCTTTCGGACGATCCTCGTCTCGGAAGCAATTTGGCCGACGCCCTGTCGCGGCCTGGTGTGCAGCGTGAATTCATCGACATTTCTGGTAACGGATCGAAAAAAAACCTGGGCATGCTGGCCAAGAAACTGGGATCGATGGAATGCGAAACCGGAAACTACATTGGTTTAGCAGGAATCTGGACGGGAGGCGGCAGCGGGCAGTCCGGCCTGCCGTTCTGCCCGCATACCGGCCCCGTCCTGGAGTCCTTCGAACTGGTCCGCACGGTACTGGACAACCCGGATCTTCCGTGCCGCCTGCGGCTGATCACGGCGGGTGCGCAGTCCGTGACGGCAGATGACGGCGCATCGCCGGCACACGCGTCGATCTGGGGCTGCGGACGGGTCGCCATGCGCGAACATCCCGAGTTGGACTGTACGCTGATCGACCTTCCATCTGGAACCTGCGAAATCGATGTGAAGCGTCTCGCGTCAATCGTGGGTTCGGACACATCGCCCGATGAAATCGCGCTACGTGAAACGGGTGTTTTCACCCGCCGTCTCGTTCCCTTCGATCCGGAGCGCAGTGCGGCAAAAACCGTACCCTTAACTGCTTGTTCAAAAACAAGTTACGTACTATCACAGTCCACACCGGGATCCATCGACGACCTCCATTTCGAAACGAAACCGGAACCCCGCCCAGGTCCGGCCGAGGTGGTCATTCGCGTGCGGGCCGCGGCACTGAATTTCCGGGACGTGCTGACCGCCCTCGGCATGCTGAAGGGACCATCACGGCGGCCACCGTCCTTTGGATGGGAATGCGTCGGTGACGTGGTCTCACGCGGCGAACGGGTAGACACCGTGGAAATCGGCGACGTCGTCATGGGGATGGTGCCTGCGGCCATGGCCGGACACGTCACCGCGAAGGCCGGCCTGGTCGTCCTAAAACCCGGGCACCTGGGCATCGAGGAAGCCGCCACGCTGCCCGTGGCCTTTCTGACGGCGTACCTGGGGCTCGTCGTACGCGGCGGGATATCCGCCGGTGACCGCGTGCTCGTCCACAACGCGACCGGCGGTGTGGGACTGGCCGCCTTGCAAATCGCACAACAGGCGAAGGCCGAAGTGTTCGCCACGGCCGGCTCCCCTGAAAAACGCGCCTTATTGAAGGAGATGGGCATTTCCCAGGTATTGGACTCCCGATCCCGTGATTTCGCCGAAGAAATCATGGAAAAGACGGATGGGAAGGGCATGGATATCGTGCTCAATACCCTCTCCGGTCCCGCCATGCGGGCTTCCCTTTCCGTGCTGGCTCCCCATGGACGTTTCATCGAGATCGGCAAGACCGATGTGCTGAACCACGGATCCATCGATCTTGATCGATTCGACCAAAACCGGTCCTATCATCCCATCGATCTCGCGCAGTTCATCGTGGATCGGCCCGACCAGGCAGGTGGCTTGCTGCAGGAAATCGTCGACATGGCCGGAGATGGCAGGATACGTCCCCTGCCGTACGAGACCTATCCGATGGATCGGGCGCATGAGGCCTTCCGGTTCATGTCTCAGGCCCGGCACACGGGCAAACTGGTGCTCGTGGATGACGGCGCACCGGTCCCGGTAAGTCTGGGCGATGACGACCCGGTCATACGTCCGGGCGGGACCTACCTCGTGACGGGTGGCGCAGGCGGGATCGGCCGTTTCCTGACGGGCTGGCTGCTCGACCGGGGAGCCGGCCGGGTGGTCGTTACGGGTCGAAGGGGATTCGAGGATACGTCGCTGGAAGCCGATCCTGCCGGCAACGTCAGATATGTGCAGGCCGACGTGACCAATCGAGACGAGATGGCGCGCCTCATGACGGATCTCCGAGCGGAACACGGCCCGATCAGGGGTGTTTTCCACGCGGCCGGCGTGCTCGATGACGGTATTCTGCTCACCCAGACCGTGGATCGGTTCCGCCAGGTGCTCGAGCCCAAGACGACCGGCGCGTGGATACTGCACGAGTTGACCAGGGACCTCGAATTGGACCTCTTCGTCCTGATTTCCTCGGTGGCTTCCCTGGCCGGCACCGCGGGCCAGGCGTCCTACGCCGCCGCGAACGCCTATTTGGACGGGCTGGCGGACCTCAGGCGACGTGAGGGCCTCCCGGTTACGTCAATCAACTGGGGACCCTGGGAAGATACAGGGATGGCAGCCGATGAACGCGCCGTCGATCGTCTCACGCGGCAGGGACTGCGACCGATCCCCCCCGACGAAGCCGGTAAGTTGCTCGACCGGTTGTTGCGCCGTGAGGTCCACCGCGTCGGCGTGATACCTACGGCGGAACCCGCGGGAGAATCGCTGCTTGCACCGTTCCTTCTGCCAGAAGATCGTCCGGCGCTGGCACTCCAGTCAATCACACCGCTATCGAAGTCGGACTTGAACGCGCTACCCGAAGACAGACTCCGCGTCTACATCGAGGATTACGTGAACGATGCGATCGGCCGGATTGTGGAAGTGGACCCGGAGAATGTGAATCCGGACCAGACCTGGCGCAGCCTGGGGGTGGATTCCCTCATGGCCGTAGAGTTGAGGAACCGAATCGAAGCGGGGTTGCACGTGTCGGTTCCGGTAGAGATCTTGCAGTCGGAGACCGCCATCAACCAGACGATCGACACGTTGCTGGAGGGGTTGTAAGCCACGAGCCGGTAACATGGCGGCCGTTTCAGGTACAAGATTACCTGCAATAGGCTAATTCGTGTCGGCGATTTATTCCTTGTAAACTTGAAATATTTGCGTTATTAACTGTGGAATCTTCCGATCAAATAGTGTGTAAATTCCATTCACCAGAACGCAGGGGGTATGTGTTTATGAGGCCCATTGTCCCAGTACTGATTTGTTATGTGCTTTTAACTTCGGGTTGTGCGGTGATTGCACACGGTTCAAAACAAACTATACCAGTACAGTCCTCCCCGAATGCTGTATCGGTGGGTATAGGCGGTATGTCTTACACTACGCCCACCACCTTGGAGTTAGAACGCAAGAACGAATACGTTCTAACGTTTTCGAAGGAAGGATATGAGTCGGCCCAGATCCAGATAACGAAACATCTCAGCGGGGGCTATTTGGCTGCAGATATTCTATTAACAGGATTGCTTGGAGTTGTAATCGATGGCATAACAGGTGCATGGTACAATTTAAAGCCTGAGGCCGTCACGGTGTCATTAGGCAAAGTCAGTAACATCCCCGGCCCCGATGAGATCAAAATCGCCATAGAATCGGCTGACAAATCGGACAAACTGGATATCACGTCTTCTGTGCCTGATGTGGAGATCCATGTAATGCCGGTAAAATAACAATGTAGCGCCATTAACAAGGTAGGAAGCCCGAATGAAGCGGTCATTCATTCGGGCTTTGCATTAGGAACTTGTCCCACAGCAGCATGAGCCGTACGTGCTTCTCCAGTTTATCACTTTGGGAATAGGCGTCTCCCACTTTATGCCAGGGCCATTTCGCCTACATCGTGCCGTAGCCGTGTATTTTATAACAGACACAACAGGATAACCTGACACAACAAAAAACTTGAAAAGCACAAAAAACGCCGGATCACCTATTGGATAGGCATTCGGCGTTACACTGTGAAACACTGTGGCATGGTATGGTTCAAAGCCGAAAAAGCCACGAGTCGCCTTTGACTACCTGCCCGAAACCCCTATGAATAAAGGATTTGGGGGTTTTAGATAGTACAGGTACAAAAATCTGTCACAGCGGTTTTCTCAAATGTAATTCACTACCAGTGGTTAGTAACGGGGGAACAAATGAAACTACGGTTTTGGAAGAATCGTCTACCGAAACAAAGTTGTTTGACCTGCCAGTTTTTATCTAAAACGCTAATTTCCGAAGTTATTGGGAAGAGATTCTCTGCTTTTTGGACACAGGATGAACGGAACAATCGCAAAATCGTTGTTATACCTGGTGAACCGGAATATGTACACTGCTTCCACAAGAAATGGATAATCAAGAATCGGTTCAAAGAGGACAAGAAGTTGGCCGAAGAATTGACTGCATTGGATGCGGAGTCTTTAGATTCGGGTTTATTAGAAGAACTACAAGAACTGGACAGTAACTTGGAATTAAAACTGGAGAAGGAACTCAAGAAGAATCGAAAGGATTGTAACCCATATTTGCAATTCGATGAAGACAGGGACATGGAAACCGCACTTGATCTCCATCCCACTGAAATTGAAGATCGGAAATTTGGCACTACAAACCGTTTAGTAAAGATCGGTATTGTCACTTCGTTCGCAGGTACTCTCTTAACGATAATCGCTTTGGTAATTCTTCATTTTCTGGAATAGAATCCAGTCAAAGTACATTAAGTCATGCAAGTCGTGGTCAAGTACGGAATTACTTGAAATACAATCCGTGCAGACATAATATCTTTTCTTCGTGAATTCAACTGAGTTCACCGACAACCAATATTACTTGGGGGTGTGTATGGATACGCAGAATTCCGAAATAACTCTTACGGAAGATCACTTGTACTATCTTACTGGTAGACTTCTCGCAATAGAGTTTATGTTAGCAGATTTGTTCAAAAGTATAGAAGAAGGCGAAAGCCCTGAGTATCGTAAGGTTTTCGTGGATCACGTTAGGAGTTGTTTTGAAAAACAAGCTTCCTCATTCCCTCATCAATTGAATGAAGAACTAACCGTTAACAAGGGAATTTGTGATGCATACGACCGTGTAGGTCAAATGACTGGATACTACAACACATTACGATCTATCATTTCCAAAGACGGTTTATTGAAGGATCAAGATTTGGAGTGAAGTGAGTGTCTTTACCAAAGTCAGTAGTTATCTAAACCTGACCCGGTGCTTCCCAAGCATCGGGTTTTGTGTTTCACCCGCCCCGGTGCTCAGTCATCGAGTGTTTTCCCCTCGACATTAGTGGTTGTGCCACATAGACTTACGTAGTTTTACCCCTTGATTAACCCGCAGGGACCGTGTATCTTCCATATTAGCCAGTTGGCTACTGGCGTTTTCTCCATGTTTGGGGTGAATGACCACCTGGGCGTCCCACCGAGCGTCCAGGTGGGAGTTCCAGGGAGAAGCACCGTAGCCAACGAACCCTAAACGTCTAAACGGAGAATGCGCCATGCTTCCAGAATATACCCCTGAAAATACCGCTTTTGTCGAGCACGTCCGGCGTAATGTCGGATCGTTTCTTGGTTCACCGGATCACGTCTACAAACAGGAGACGCGCCTGGAACCGAGAACGCGGGGCGTGGAATCCCTATCGATCGATGAGAACCTGCCGGAAAACCAAGAACAGGCGGACCTGTATCGCAACGGCTACGTGGTATGGTCTAAGGATTCCGAAGGGCTTTACCGCGCATTGCTTAACGAAGGGATATTGCTTCGGTACAATTCACGGGCGGCGCGGGTAGAGTATTACCCGGATTATCCCTGCAATTCGGAAGGAATGCACGATTTACGGTTTTGCTACCTTCGGGACCCCGACAGGGATATTGCGGACATGGCCGATGCGGCTTCCCCGAAATGGACGGAAGTAACGGACCGGATAGAAGCACAGTGGCAGGAACTGCTTACGGACAAGTATAAACACGCCCAGGACTACAAGGGCAAGATGCGCCTGGTTCCCCTTCGATTCGGGGCCGACACGTGGAAACGGGCTTTCCTGGCCTTGCAGAACCGAGTTGAACACGACCCGTTCGTGAAATGGCTTGAACAGGCCGGTCGGGAATGGCCGGAAAATCACGTCTTCCCCGGACTACTTCAATACTGGCTTTCCGATCTATTCGGTTGCGACGATACCGATATTAACCTATGGGCGTCGGAATACCTCTTTTTAGGGGCGATCCAACGGGCATACGAACCGGGGGCCAGGTTAAAGACTATGCCGGTGTTAGTCGGGAAACAGGGATGGGGAAAATCGCCCGTCCTGGCGAATATGTTTCCACTTGGATCACGCTTCGAATGGTTTTCCGATGGTCTGAACTTAGGCGACAATCCAAAAGAACGAGTCGAAGCACTGCAACGGCGCGTCCTGGTAGAAGTCCAGGAAATGGCCGGATCGACACGCGCCGAATTGCAATCTCTTAAAGCGTTCTTATCCCGCGTGGACGATGGATCAACACGGCTTGCATATCGCCGCAATGCGGAAACGGCCTTGCGGCGGTGTATCCTAGTAGGCACGGCAGACCGCAACGACTTCCTGCCTAACGACCCTTCCGGCAATACCCGTTTCGTACCTGTACAGTTGAAGCACGGGGCGAATGTGGAAGCGTACATGCAAAAGAACCGGATGAAACTATGGATGACGGCTTTATGGCGATACAGGGACGGGGCAAGGGCCGACTTTCCGCGTGAACTGCGAGACGATCAAAAGGAACTGACCGACGCATACAGGAACCGAGATGATACCCTGGAAGACAAGATCGAACTGTTAGAACATCCAGGGCCGTTGACGTTGAATGAGTTAGCAGACAAGATCGAAGTAGACGTGGTGGACATGCGAATGCAAAAGCGTGTCGGGGCCGCCTTGACGAATTGCGGATGGCGGAAAGAACAACGCCGGATAGACGGACGCAAGGGGGTTTACTGGATACGAAATTAACCCTACTGTCCACGGTGTCCACCGTGTCCACCGTGTCCTTAATGAGCATGCTTTCTATCTTTTTCGGACGTGAGAAACAACAAAACAACAGTGCTTCACGCGCACGCACACGCGAGGATAAAAAGCATACTCTATAGAAATACGGTGGACACCGTGGACACGGTGGACACTTCAACACAGAAAGGGGGTAACATGACCATTGAGAAAGCAGGACCGCTTACAGTCATTCACGAACACAAGAAAGGGGAAGGAAATGTCAGATCGACCGTCAGAACTATACTGGATTGACAAAGTTGCCCTCAAGGCTTTAGCGAAAGCATGCGGACACAAAGAAATCGGAAAGAAGGCCATAGAATGGTCATTGGAAGCATATCAGGAAGCCAGGTACAATGCGTGTAATGCGAACGGCGGAATGAATGACCCAGGAAGGGAAGATAGAATCAAGGAGATACACAACGTGGCCTATCAAGCCATCGTTGATTTTGTGAAACAGAAGGGATAGGAATTTCTCGCGATAATGCCTTAGTACTTGACATGTAAACTGTTCTATTTTATAGTGATAACGTGGGCAATCCATCGGGGCGCGGGCGGCGTCCCGACCCAATCCTTACCCCGGCCCGCAGGGTTCAAACACGGAGCCCAATTCACGGGATAGGCACCCGCCCAACAATAACAAAGCGCAGGGAAGCGCGGAATATACGGGGATGACCTCCGAGCAATCGGCGGGTTGTCCCCTTTTTTTTGGCGGTTAGAGCATGGCATATATCAGTCTGAACGACCTGAAAACTTATCTTCGGATCGACGAAGACGATGAAAATACCAGGCTTCAAACCAGCATCGACGCGGCGCAAGCGCGTGTTGACGCCATCACCCACAGGACCTTCGAAGCGTCCACCGACACGTCGAGGTATTTTGATCTTTTCCAGGACGTATCAGGCCGGACGGTCTACTTCGATAACGACCTGTACCAGGTAACCCTGGTGGAGAATCAGGGCGTGGTGATTCCGGCCACTGACTACATCCTGGAACCCAGGAATGACAAACCCCACTATGCGCTAACCCTTCGGCTTAGCACGGGGAAGACCTGGGACTATGGAACAGGGCCGGAAGATGCAATCAAGATAACCGGGCGGTGGGCATACTCCATCACCGCACCGGAACCCATTAGACGCGCAACGTTCAGGCTTGCCGCGTTCTACTTCCATGAGGCCGATTCAGACATGTTCGAAACAATAGGACCGGAAGATCAGGGAGAAATGACGTTGCCAAAGGCCGAACCATTGAGCATTACCGCAATCCTACGGACGTTTATTCGTCCGGCCAGTGTGCGGCGATGCTTAAACCATTAAGACACTACCTACTGTGGATCGCCTGGGGGGTGATCACACGTAGGGGGGATTGACTTTCAACACATTCTTATGGCCGTTTCCGATCAGATTGTAGCGCATATCGAAAGCCTTAGAGTACCTCAGGGCGACCATGAGGGGAAACACGTTTCCCCGATGCCCTGGCAGGTTCGATATATCCGGGGAACGTTCCGGCGCGGTGTGACCACTTCGGCCATGACCTTGCCGCGTGCTAACGGTAAATCAAGCCTGGCGGCCTTCATTGCTTCGGCCTTCCTGTGGGGGCCGATGGCTAAGCCTAACACTTCGGTTGTGATTGTTGCGTCCTCGATTCAACAGGGATCGGAAGTCTTCGATCAGGTGCTTCCCCAACTTCCCGTCGATTACGATTGGAAAGTATGGGATTCCTTCAATGCACGGGAGATCGAGGACCGGGAAACAGGAACGACGCTAAGGGTAATGGGCAACAATCCCCGCCACCTTCACGGCCTGAAATCTGCGATATTCATTTGTGACGAACCGGCACAGTGGGGTCCGCAACGTGAAAAGATGTTTTCGGCCTTGCGATCTGCTACGGGGAAGATTCCTGGATGCAAGTTGCTATCGCTTGGAACCATGCCGGAAGATCCTGGACACTGGTTTTCCAAGCAGGTGAACGGGGAAGCCGATTATGCCGTCAAGTATCAGTCCAGGGCCAGGAAGACGTGGTGGAGTCAAGGGGCCATGCGCAAGGCGAATCCGTCTTACGACTATTTCCCCACGTTGCGGGCCGATCTGAATAAGCAACGCGACGAGGGGCGGCGGGATGAAGCGGCGGCGGCCAGGTACCGGGCTTTGAATCTCAACCAGGGCATTTCCGAAGTGCCTGATTCGATAGACGTATTGATCCAAGTTAAGGACTACAAACGGCTTGAAGTTGAATCCATGGAAATACAGCCTGGCCGGTACGTCTTAGGCTTGGACCCTGCCGATGGTTTTTCGCAATTCGGGGTTTGCGCCGTATCCTTGGACGGTGACGTGGACGGTTTTGCGGCCTGGCCGGAAGAAGACAACGACCTGTTGCAACGTTCGAAAAAGGACGGGATCGACTACGCAAAATGGCATCGAGCCGGTGACCTGGTTCTAACGTCCGGGCCGGTAACGGATATCGGCGAAGTGTTGAAACGGCTTTTTCCAGGTGGGGCCGTCCTGTGGCTATTGTCTGTGATTTATTCCGGCTTCGGGAACTTCGCTTCATACTCGAAAAGCACGGTTACACTGAAGACCGGGGAACGCTTGTAACCAGGCGGGCTTCCTGGGGTGACGGATCGGAAGACTACCGGGCATTTGCGCGGGCGGTGAAGGCCGGGGAACTGGCTTTCAGGAAGTCGGATGCGCTTAGGGATTCATTTAGCCAGGCGCGGACCGTTGGGGATTCGTCGGGGAATATCCGGCAAGCAAAGTTTCATGAACGTTCTACCCGGGGCCGTGATGACATTGCGGCGGCCTGTGTTTTCGCAGTGGGTGAAGTTGCCAGGCGGGGCCGTGAAGTCAAGGATACCGGAACGGTCGGGTTTATCCACGTACCGCTACCGGGGGTTAGATACTAATGGCCTGGCCTTACGACACGCAACGATGGTCGAAGTTGCGGGAAAAGAAACTGGCGGAAATGCCGTGTTGTGCGGTATGCGCCGGTTACCAGGATTTGGAAGTCCATCACGTGGTCCCGATTACGGACGATGAGCGGGAAAGCCGGGATGCTAAGGCCGGATATCCCGTGTTGGACCTGTTGGAAGTGTTGTGCAAGAGTTGCCACAGTTTAAGAACGCGGGGCGTTTCGACCCCGGCACAAAAGGCGGCCCAGGAATGGGTGCAATTCCTAACGGGAGATTAGATCATGTTGCAGTCACAAAAGTTGAAATTGGAAATGAGCAAGAGCCGGGAACGCCTGGCTACGCTTAGCGGCAAGGACGATCTGACCGAAGCCGAATCCGTAGAAATGAAGGAACTGACGGACAGCTATTCGGGGCTTGAAGAACGGTACCGGGCGGCGGTAGTTAGTGAGAACGTCGAAGATCCCCGCGACACTGACGAAACCGAAATGGACGCCGAGGAAAAGGAACTGTACCGGCTTGAAGGTGAAGTCAGTCTGTCGAATTACGTCCGGTCGGCCATGGGGGAAATCACGCTTGACGGACCGGAAGCCGAATTCAAGGCCGCCATGAAGTCGGCGGACGGCCAGATTCCCCTGGCGGCGATTACTCCAAGTGACGAATTGGTGACCGAAGACCAGTACGCGGACGCGGTGACGGCAACGACCGGAACCACGTTGACCAGGCCGAAGGGTTGGCTTGATCGGCTTTTCGCCGGTGAAGCGGCTTCGCACCTGGGGATTCGTCCGGTGGCCGTCCAGCCTGGCGAAGAAGTGTATCCGCTAACGAGCGGCGGACCTGTGGGCGGCGCGACGGCGAAGGGAACCAAGAAAGACGCCGAAGCCGTGACGATTGACGTTTCCAACAAATTGTCGCCGGTACGGTGCACGGCATCCGTGCACTTCCACAAGCAGGACGTGCTACGGGTTCCGGGCTTTGAGCAGGCTATCCGGCGCGATCTGCAAATGGCACTAATGAACACGATGCATTCCGAGATAGTGAACGGATCGGCAAGCCTGATTGAAGGGCTTACCGGAAGCCAAACGCCTTTGAAGATCGACGGAACGGCAGACGGCAACCTGTCTTCGGCGACTACCGGCAATGACGTGATCGAAGGTATTGAAGGTCTTTGCGATGGGATTTATGCGCGGCAGACTTCCGATCTGAAAGTGCTTTTCGCGCCTGAAATGCGTTCCTATCTGGGTTCTCTTACGGATACGTCAACGAATGCGCCCAGGGCCTACGTCCTGGATATTCTTAGGGCGGTGAAAGACGTGTCCGTGATGGCGACGGACCATATCAGTGAACTTGGAACGACCGGGAATGCGGCGGGCGATTCCTACGCCATTTTCAGTAAGGCGAGGGGCCTGGCCGGATCGTATGCGTTCCCCGTATGGACAAACGCGGACCTGATTACGGACGTATGGACCGGGGCGCAGTCGGGGCTTGTGAAATTAACCCTGGTAGGATACTACAATTTCAAGGTGATTCGGGATGCTAATTTCGCCTTGCGGAGGCTTGCGAGGTCGTAAGATGGAACGTGAATTCCTGTATGCGGACGCCGCGCTTGATGACAACGGCGAGGTTTCCGGGATTGCGGTTCGATATGGGCGGCGGTCCAATCCCCGGCGCGGGGTGGGGAACCCACCTGGTGGGGCTTCCGGGGTGTATTTCGACCGCTTCGAGGCCGGTTGCTTCGGGGATGCTTCCGAGTTGGACGTGACCTTGAACCGGGGCCACGATCCTTCGGCTACGTTTGCGCGTACCGATGGTGGCGGCCTGATACTCGAAGACACGGCGGAAGCGTTAACTGTGACGGCCAGGCCTGCCGATACGGAACTATGGCGCGATACTCGAACCCTACTGGAAAACGGAACCCTTCGGGCCTTTTCCATCGAAGTGCGTATACCTGACGATGGAACCCGTTTCGATTACGGAACCCGGACCCGTTCAATTCAAAGGTGCGATCTAACCGGAATCGGGATCGTGGAACGGGGCGGCAACACGGGAACCGAAGCCGTCCTGCATCGTTTCGAGCATCCGCCAGGCCTGGAAACCTACGTGAATTTAGCGGCAGTTGCTTCCGGGGTGATACCCTACGGCAGAACGCTTCAATGCGAATGCTTGAAGACGCTTGGATGCCGGGCTGTTTCTTTTGATCCTGGTTCCCTGGATGACATAGCCGACACGGTGCTTGCCGTGGGCGGTTCCTATGATGCGCCGGTTGCTTCCATAGCAACGGGCGGACTGCGGTTCAAGAAGACGGACAAGGGCTTGGAATGGGAAGCCGATATCCCCGACGATGAGAACGGCCGGAAGATCATTGACGCGGCGGCGGTTGCGCCGGTAGTGGGTAGGCCGTTTATCGACGTTGAAGCGTCCGACACGGTAAAAAGTGGCGACCTGTTGACGTACAAAAAGGCCGTAGTGCGTTCCCTGATTCTCCGGGCAACGGACGCAACCGAAGGGTGGACGCCTGCCGCTATCGTAGAACAACAGGCCAACAGGGAATCAACATGGGATTTAGCGATTTATTAGATCGTATCTTCGGCAAAGATATTACCGACTATACCGACTGGCGGCTTTCCGAAGGTTTTGTGCAGACCCTGGCCGAACTGGAACCGGCAACACAGGCGATAGAAAATGCGACTGCCCTTGTTTCGTCTACGGCGGCCAGGTGCACCGTAAGGGTCGAAGGCACCCTGGGGGACGTGTGGCGGGGGATCGTTCGTCCTGGCCGCTTTATGGCGGTCTTGATGCGCGATTTGATGCTTTACGGAAACTACGTTGCGGAAATCGAAGACCCACCGGATTTGAAGCGGATATCAGACTTCGAGATTTACGGGAAGCGCACTATCCGCTATCGCCTTACCCATGCTTTTCCGGACGGCCAAACGGTTAGAAACCTACCTGCCGAGGCCGTTTGCCACGTCAAGATCAACGCGGATCGGGATATGCCATGGATTGGGAATAGTCCCTTCAAAAAGACCATGATTCACCGGGCGGTGGAACGGGGCTATTTCGACCAGGCCAATCTTATATCGAAGCGGTATATATCTTCCCCGACGCCTGAAACCGATCCGAACCTTAACGACGCGGATCAACAGGGCCAAGCCAGGAAGATAGTTGAACAGGCGAACGAACCGGGAACCAGTTTCGTATTCAGTCAAACTTCCAGGGAACAGGACATGAAGATTCAACACGTGGACCTGACCTTTAAACCGGAACAGTGGGGCGTGGAGTTGCGGCGCGACCTGGTTGCCGAAGTGTGGGAAGCGATATCCTACCCACCTATCCTTCGGGCCGAAGCACCGCCAGGCCAGGCGGAAAAGGACGCGCGGGCAGCCTGGATCGACGGGTGGCTTACGTCCACAATGAACATTGTTGCCGAACAGTTGTCCCATGCTTTGGAAGCGGACGTGATGATTGACACAGGGCCTTGCAAGGTGCCACAGGTCCGGGACCAGGCTTCCGTGGTTAAGGAACTGACGGACGCGGGGATGGAACTGGACGAAGCGAAGATGATCGCGGGGATATGATGGAACCCACAATCAAAACCAACGCGGCGGAAGTGCGGGAAGACCTGGAAGACTCTTTCAGGCGCATTATGCGAGCAGCTGAAAACGCAACTTCAGCGGAAAACCGGATCATTTTTCACGGTTCACAGAAAGCCGTTCCGGTGAAGACCGGAAAGTTGAAGGCGTCCGGGGGTACCGGCAATTTCAGACGGCTTGATTCGTTCTACGCCTATACCCGATATACAAAACCCTATGCCGGTTTTGTCCGCCATGGAGAATACCTGACAGACGAACTGGACCAGGATCGTTTCGACGAAAGGGTTGAAAAGGCCGTCCAGGAACAGGTGGCAAGGGAAAACGCATAGGCGAAACATGCAAAACGTGCGGACTTGTCCTGATTGTGGCGAAGACGTTTCCCTCACACGGTCTGCGTCTAACGCGGTCTACTGCCTGCTATGTGTAAACCGGCGAAGACTGGAACGGGGGCGGGTCTACAACCGGAAACCGAAAGTAAGAGCAAGGCAAGCGACGCGGGAAAAAACGCGGCCTAAAAGGGACCGGAAGCAATATCAACAAGTATGGCGGCAGGATAACCCGGACAAGTGCGCGGCCAGGATAGAACGTAGACGCAAAGGCTACCCGGAAGCAAACCGCAGGGCGCGGGAAGCGTACTGGGCGAAAAAACAACTACTCGAAGACCTACGGAAAAGGCCGCAAGTCCTGGATGACTGGCGGCCTTTTAACGTTCCCGACTACTTGAAAAGCAAGTGACTCAATACCCTCGATCAGCATATGGTCCCGCTTTAACAATCCGTTCCTCTTGACCTCTTAGGTATGCACCACCGACCGAATTCTTATCTTCAAAATCCCAACGTTCACCGGTCCAAATCACTAACTCACCAATGGCTTTCAAGTCGTTCTGGTAATACCCTACGTACAACCGATCTTCCGATATCTTTCTTATTACATAACCATCCAATCTATTGACACCAAACGTTATCCAAGTCTTTTCCTTCACTTCTGGCGGGTTCATCGATTTCCCCTTTCAGACTGTTATGGATTTACTCCTAATACCTCTCGAAACATGAAATTGTTCTGACGGCGATTCTAATTGCAGAAAAACTGCATTACCGCAAGAACCAATGTAGCCGCAGTGATTGCTAATATAATCACGGTTATGTAAAACAGCATCAGTGTTGCACGGTGGATTTTAACGGAGTATTCCAGTTCATCTTCGGGTCTATATTGAAGCTTGTAAGGTTGTTTCCATTGAAGCCAACCCACAACCTTGTTCCATCTATGGTAATTCCGTCGCAATAGCCAACTAATCACCATTTACCTCCCCTCTTTCCTTAGTGGTTCCCCGATATGTAGTTGGACCATCCCTGCATGATGGCAACCCGTTTCGCAAGTAAGTCCGTCCGGGTGTACGCCTTTGCTACTGCGTTTCCTACGTCATGTGCAAGGCACATTTCAATAACTTCGTGGCGGAAGTCTTCCGGGGATTCCATCGCCCACGTCTTGAAGGTGGACCGGAACCCGTGAATCACGGTCTTGTCGTGCAGGTCCAGTTTCTTAAGACACTTCAACAGTGCTGTAACGGAAATGTCCTTACCGGAATCGTTAGGCGATGGGAAGATAAGACCTTTACCGTTGTTCAACGACCGGGCACGTTCAAGGATGGCGATTGCGCCGGATGACAACGGTACCCGATGTTCCTTACCTTGCTTCATATGATCGGCAGGGATAGTCCATGTTGCACTTTCAAGGTCGATCTCATCCCATGTTGCGAACCGGGCTTCCTGTCCTCTTACCCCGGTATGAATGATAAACAACAGACACAGTTTAGAGTTGGGGGAAGGCAGGTTGTCTTCCATGCTCTTTACGGCATCCGTTATTTCTGTGTAGGGCAAGGCGCGGTAATTCTTCCGTTTGTTGGTCACTTTGGGAAGTGCGGCGTTTATCGCATCCCCTGCCACGTTGTCTTTGACGTGGCCGTTTGCCTGGCACCAACCGAAGACTTGACGGATGAACCGGCGTAATCTTCCCCCGGTTTCGTGAGACTTCAACAGAACAGGTTTTACAATGTCGATTACATGGCGTTGCGTGATCTTGTCCACCGGCAACCGTCCGAGTTTCGGAAGGGCGTGTTTCTCCATAATCTGCATCCACTGTTTCGCGGTGTTCGCGTTTTCCCATTGGTGTTTCAAGTCCGCATGGGTCTTCCGAACTGCATCCGCGAACTTCAAGGCATAACTCTTGCGTTTTTCGTGCAACGGGTTCCCGCCGTTGTAGACTATCTTCCGATTGGCAATCGCCTTTTCTTCTGCATCCACCATCGAAACGAGATCGAACGAACCCAACCCCAAGTCGGTCAACCGTCCGTCAATGTAGAGCCGTTGGACCCAACTTTTTGACCCTGTGGGTTTGACACGAAGATATAGCGTCTTCGCGCATCGAAACAATCCTGGTTCGGTCTGTCTTCGTGCGTCCTGTTCTGTGAATTCACGCATGGCTTTCAACCCCTTTGTGAAGTGATAGGTACAAAAAACGGTACAAAGGGATAATACAACAAAGGTGCTTACTTGGCAAGGGAAAATTCAACACACTTGTTTATGTAAGTGCTTTTATACTCGACACTTGTGGCACATTTAGGTAGGGAAGTTGCGGAATTACGGGGGGTTCAAAGAAGTGTCTCGAAAGCCACGAGTCGGACTCGAACCGACGACCTATTCATTACGAATGAATTGCTCTACCAGCTGAGCTATCGTGGCCTGGTAAAACCGCGCTAAATATAAGGCACGACCTACCCGATCGCAACCCGTTTTTAGGCTCCGACGGATTCCAGGGACCGCGCGATATTAGCCCGCGTTCCGGCGATATCAAAACACTCCCGCTGGTTGGTCTGCATGAGCCGCAGCGCCACATCCATCGCCTGCTTTTCGGTGAGAAGGCCGTCGCGCACCTCGCCTTCCAAGGCGCGGCCGAGCCATCTCCGCGCCTGCACGGCGTAGGCGTAGGCGCTGGTGGGCCAGCCGGTGTCCCCGCCGAAGGCGAAAAGCTTGTTGATCGGCACGGCGTGGATGAAGCGGCGGACGAAATCGCAGGAACTGTACGGATCGATGGACCAGGCCCAGCAGAGATCCACCCAGACGTTGGGATAGTGCTTGGCGAGGGCGATCAGCTCGTGGCTGTAGGGATAGGCGATGTGCATCAGCACGAACCGGGCGTCGAGGTAGCGGGCCAGCAGTCCGCACAGGTTTCCGCTTTTGATTCGGTCCACCGGCATACGGCTGTGGCCCGCGTAGTAGCCGGTGTGGATCTTGAAGGGGAGATTGTGTTCGATGGATAGCTCCACGCCCCGCGCCCAGCCCCAGTCCCCCAGGCATAACGACGCTTCCTCCGGCGCGCCATCGGGATTACGCAGAACGATCTCCAGGGCCCTGGCTGCTTCCTCGTCGCTGCGCTCCACCCAGCGGAGCGTCCGGGAATAGGCGTGCTGGGCCTTGACCGCGATGGCGTTGGGCCCGTGCTTCGCGAAGATGGCGGCCATGGCATCGCGCAGGCTTCCCAGGCTGTTCACCGTAATCCCCGTTTCCTCCGCGATTTTCTCAACGGGCACCTCGCCGTTGCAGAATCCCACCCAGGAAATGTCGTAGAGAAAGAACTCCGGCCCGGAAACGTCCGGCTCGCAGTCCCAGACGAAGTTGTCGATCTGCACGTGATCCAGGCCCGCACGATCCCGCAACAGGGCCAGGCGCTGGCCGGGCGTCCGCAGCCTGTCGATCTCGGCCTGCGCTGCCGCCAGGCCGTCGGCCGTAATCTCGGCCATGCCGTACACGTCTTCCGCCAGGATGCGCACCGCCTCGCCGTACCCGGTGTGCTTCACGGCTTCCCAGGCCGGCCGGACCGGCTCGAATCGTGCCGCCACGTCGCCTTTCCCGGGATCCAGCAATGCGTTTACGTCCTCCTGCGACGCGCTCGCGACCACGAGATCGGCCGGGACATAGTTCTCGAAGAGGTCCTGCAGCACGTCCGGCCCGTTGGCGACCCAGTCTTCCTCGAAACGGAGATGTTCGTGGGTGTCGATAAGCGGCGTTTCCTGAATGTACCGGGACAGATCGGACATGAAGGCCCTCCTGCTGATGTGCGCGGGGAAGCGGGAAAAACATGAGAGACGGACTCAAGACCGGGAATACCCCCGGGGTGAGTCGAACACCCGACCAACGGTTTAGGAAACCGTTGCTCTATCCACTGAGCTACGGGGGCTGGCGTGTCGTTCCGGTCCGTGCTCAACTTAAGAACGCGCCTGCGGGGTGTCAACGCCTTAATGGGTTTCGTCTTGTCATTAAAAACGCGCCGCCCTATATTCAAACTCCCTTGTCTATGGCGCACACGTGGAGCGGGGATACGAGGATGCAAGGACTGGTTAAATACGACCATGGACCGGTCAACATGGAAGTCCGGGACATGCCGGTTCCCGAGCCCGGATCCGGGGAGGTCCGGGTGGAGATCCGGGCCGCGGGGATCTGCGGTACGGACATCCACATCTACAAGGACGAGTACCCTTACAACCCGCCGGTGATCATGGGCCACGAGTTCTCCGGGATCGTGGACGAGGTGGCCGATTCGGACGAGTACCGGCCCGGCGACGCGGTGACCGGCATTCCGACCACGGTCGTCTGCGGCGTGTGCAGGTACTGTGTGGCCGGCCAGCACAGTCTGTGTGACAGCCGCCTGTCCATCGGCAGCGGGGTGCACGGCGTGTTCACGAAGTACGTGGTCATGCCCGCCTGGGCCCTGCGGAGGATACCGGAACACCTGGACCTCGTCATCGGCGCGTTGAGTGAGCCGCTGTGCTGCTGTGTCAAGGCCGTCTCCATACGTACGTCTATTACCGCCGGCGACGTGGCGGTGGTGACGGGACCGGGCCCCATCGGCCTGTTGACGACGCAGGTGGCGAAGGCGGAAGGCGCCTACGTCATCCTGACCGGCACTTCCGAGGATGCCGAGCGGCTCGAACTCGGTGCGCGGTGGGCCGACGAGACCGTCGACATCGAGGAGGTTGACCTGCTCGAGCTCGTCAGGGACCGGACCCAGGGTTACGGCGCAGACCTGGTTTACGAGTGTTCCGGGTCGGCGGCGGCCACCCGTTCGGCCATCGAACTCGTGAGGAAGCAGGGCACCATCATGCAGATCGGCCTTCACGGCGGCCCTTTCGAGGTAGATTTCTTCCCGGCGGAACTGAAGGAAATCGATATACGGACCTCCTTCGCCGGATCCCTCGATGCCTGGGACCGCACCATGGTGATGCTGGATCAACGCAGGATCGAACTGGAACCGATCGTGTCGGACGTGGTTCCTTTAACGGAGTGGGAAAACGCGTTCCGGAGGCTGTTGAACAAAGAGGGCATGAAGATACTGTTCGAACCGATTGATTAACGAAAGGACTTGAAATGGACCTGGGACTAAAGGACAAAGTCGCGCTGGTTACGGGCTCGAGCCGGGGCATTGGGCGATCGATCGCCCTGGGCCTGGCGGAGGAGGGATGCCACGTCAGCCTGAGCGCCAGAGGCGAAGAGAAGCTGCTTGAAACGGAAAAGGAAGTCGCACAGAAGGGCGTCGAGACGCTGGCGACGGCCGGGGACCTGACCACGGCCGAGGGCATAGAACGGGTCGTGGAAGTAACGCTGGCACGGTGGGGACGCATTGACGTTCTCGTCAACAACGTGGGCGGCAGCGTCTGGAATCCCTTCGACGACGTTTCCGATGACGAATGGCTTCACGTCTTCAACCTGAACATGTTCGCGGCGGTCCGTGCGACGCGGGCCGTACTCCCTGCAATGCGCGCGCAGGAAAGCGGGTCGATTATCACGATCTCCTCGATCTTCGGCCGCGAAGCGGGCGGCCCCGCCACCTACAACGCCACGAAGGCCGCCGAGATCTCCATGGGCAAGACGCTCGCCAAGGAAGTGGCCAAGACCGGCATTCGCGTGAACACGGTGGCGCCGGGCTCGATCATTTTCCCGGGGGGCAACTGGCAGAAGCGGCTGGACGCGGACCCGGAGGGCATCGGCAAGTTCATAGAACAGGAACTCCCGGCCGGACGCTTCGGCAAGCCCAAAGAGATCGCGGACGTGGTGGTTTTCCTGTCATCCGACCGGGCGAGCTGGGTGACTGGCGCCTGCATCAACGTGGACGGATGCCAGTCCCGTTCGCTGATATAGAGGACACGCGGCATGAACTCGCGCCTCGAACAACTTGAGCTGCTCGCCAGCAAGGACCCCGGCGATCCCTTCATCCAGTACGCCATCGCGCTGGAATACGTGAGTTCGAACCGGCTCGAACAGGCCGCCGGAATCCTCGAACGGCTCATGGCGGCATCGCCGGACTACACGGCGGGCTATCACCAGGCCGGACGGGTTTACGAACAGCTGGACCGCGATGATGAAGCCCGCAGATGCTATGAGCAGGGGATCGTCGTGGCGGAACGCCGGGGTGATGCCAAGGACCTGGACGAAATGCGGGAAGCCCTCGCGTTTCTGGACTGATTTTCAAGCGATTGGAAACAAGCAAATAGAGCGGAAACTACTGATACGCATCGCCCAGGACGTATTCGGATGGGCTTTTATCGTAATAGGCGTCCTGGGTGTCTTCCTCCCACTGCTTCAGGGCGTACTGTTCATGGTGATCGGGCTGACGATCCTCTCCACGCGCTACGCCTTTGCCCAGCGCATGTTGGCCCGGCTGGAGCGCAAGTATCCGGAAATCTACGCCAAAGTTGAACGTCTCAAGGTCCGGTTCGCCCAAAGCAAACCGCTCCTGGTCGCCATCGGCACGATCCTTATCGTATTGCTGGGTGCGGGCATCTACTTCGCCGTGCTGGGGCTCAAAACGGCCTATGCGAAGATCGCACCGATCCTGTTGAATTAGCGGGGATTACGGCGTGTGCAGTGCGGGGTGACTTGCGACGACGCCTCAGATCAGGCGGCGGATGAGGCGGCGGCTGCGCCGGTCCAACTGGTCCAGGTTGGGGATCTCGTACCGGTTGCCGTTTTCGTCCGTGATCAGGATACGGCCGGGCGACAACTCCACCATGCCTTCCCTCAGGTCCCGCATGGGGATCTGCACCTCGCCGCGGTCCGTCTCCACGGAGAACAGGGACGTCCCTCCACGGCCTTCCATCTCTGCGACACGCGTAATCATCGGGCGGAAATAACGCCATTCGATTTCATCGCGAATGATGCGGAAAGACGCTTCGTCGCAGGACGACGGGTCGGCCACGACACCCAGGTATTCGTCTTCCTGGTCGAAGAAGGTGATGTACTGGCTTTCCTGCGAAAGCGGAAAGGCCTGTCGTATCTTGACGTTGAAGAACAGGTCGCCCGCGATGGACAGGGCGGGCGGCTGGTCGTCCCGCCGCTCGAGGCGAATGGTGGCCGGGTCGAGAAAGGACATGCCTCAGCCCTCCACGCCGACGATGCTGGAGACGTTGGTGTGCAGTTGTACCAGCCGGTAGTACTCGCCCTGCCTGTCCAGCAGTTCCTCGTGGGTGCCCACTTCCACCGGCTCGCCGTTCTTTAACACGAGCAGGCGATCGGCGTCGCGCAGGGTGGACAGGCGGTGGGCGATGGCGAGGGTGGTGCGGCCCTCCATGAGCCGTCCCAGGGCCTCCTGGATCTTCTTCTCCGTTTCCAGGTCGAGCGCCGACGTGGGCTCGTCGAGAATCAGGATCCGCGGATCGTGCAGGATCGCCCGGGCGATCGCGACCCGCTGGCGCTCCCCGCCGGAAAGCCTGCCGCCCCGCTCGCCGACCGGCGTATCGTATCCGTCGGGCAGCTTGACGATGAATTCATGGGCGTTTGCGTTGATGGCGGCCTCGATGATCGCCTCCCGGGACGCGTCCTGGTTGCCGAAGCGTATATTGTCGGACACGGAACCGGAGAACAGGAAGGGGTCCTGCTCCACGTAGCCGATCTGGCTGCGCAGTTGCGTCAGGTCCATGCGGCGCACGTCGATTCCGTCGATGCGTATCCGGCCTCCGTCGACGTCGTAGAAACGGCACATCAGCTTGATCAGGGTGGACTTGCCGGCGCCCGAGTGGCCCACGAGTCCGATCATCTCGCCCGGTTCTACGTGCAGGTTGATCCCTTTAAGCACCGGCTGGTGCGCCACGTAACCGAAATTCACGTCCTGCAGTTCGAGGCGTCCCTCGAAACGGGGCACGTCGACGGTATCGGCCGGCGTGTACTCCTCGATTGGACTGTCGATGACCTCGAAGGTCCGGGTGATGGCCGTCATCATCTCGGGAATCCAGTCGGCCATGCTCGTGAGCTGCTGCACGGGACTGTAGAACATGGCCAGGTAGAGGAGGAAGGCCACCAGCATGCCTACGGTTATCTCCGCGGACTGCACCTTGAGCCCGCCGTACCACAGGACGAGCAGTCCGCCGATGGACACGATGAACGCGAGCAGCGGGCGCACCGTGCGCGAACGGACATGGATGTTGCGTTCCGCCGTGAACACCTTCTCGTTCTCGAACTGCATGTCCCGGCTCTGCCGTTTCTCCTGGGCGAAGATCTTCACGACGCGGATGCCGGATAGCGCGTCGTTCACCCGTTCGAAGAAGGTCGCCCAGCTGTCCCAAGACCGGCCGTAGAACCACATCAGGTACCGCTTGATATGGAAAGAGGCGTAGATGATGGCGGGAATGGGGATCAGGACGAGGAGCGCCAGTTCCCAGTTGAGGTAGAAGAGCACCGCGGTCATGCCGATGACGAGCAGTCCCTGCTGAACCACCTGCGGCGCGAAATCGATCCAGAAGTAGTGGATCGACTTGGCGTCCCGGGCGATACGGGCCATGAGGCCGCCCGTCTGCTGCATATCGTAGTACTTGAGGGGCAGAAGCTGCAGGATGTTCAGCAGTTCGGACCGCGCGTCATAGGCCAGCCGGTCGCCCAGGACAGCCATCATTCTCCCGCTTATGATGGTCACACCGGTATGTACGAACCGGGAAACGGCCAGGAGCGCGACGATCAACGGAAGCCATATGTACATGCTCTGGTCCACCAGGACCTGGTCGACGAGGATCATGGTAAGGTACGGGGGCAGCAGGTCGATGGCCGATGCGGCGACCGTGACGAGCATGGCGACGACCAGCGTCTTCCAGTGGGGCAGGCAGAAAGACCACAGGCGGCGGAAGGTGCGCAGGTGCGCCTCGCGGCTCGACCAGTCCGGGACCGTTTCCTCGGTAACTGGATCCGTGTGATCCGCACTTCCGTCGGGGCCTATCAGATGCAGCAGCGACTCGACGGCGTCGGTCATGTCCTGCGCGACGGCGTGGGTGTAGCGCAGCAGCCTGAGTTCCCGGCCGTCCACCGTGGCCATGAGCGCGCTCGCCCCGACCAGGGGCTCCACGGTCAGTCCGGCGATCTCCGCCAGGGACAGGGTGTGGTTCAGCGACCACTTCCCGCCGGACCGCGCGGCGACCACCAGGTGTCGCCGGGTTACGACCAGCATGGAATCTACCATGCGTCCGTCCGGCGCCAGGTCGGTCTTGCAGGCAAAAAGAAGATCGGCCTTGCCCTCGCCTGGGGGCAGGCTGTCCCCTATCAGACCGTTCAGTTCAGCAGGTATCTTGTTTAGAAGAGGCATGAAGGATGCAGTGGTTGTTCAGATTCGTTCAGCGTTGCCCGCGTCGGCCTTCAGAAACGCCGGCCTTCAAAAACGACGGCCATCAGAACAGATCGGGATGCAAGGCGCCGGCCAGCATCTCGATCGCCTGGAAGAGCCTGGGCGCGGGGCGAAGCAACCAGTTCTCCGGGATCAGGACGACGCGCTCGTTGCGCACGGCGTCCAGGTCCTGCCAGCCACTCATTGACTTCGCCCTTTCAAGGAATCTCGCACGAACCTCCGCTGCGTCCTGTCCTTCACCCAGTGTGGAAAGCAGGACCTGCGGATCCCTGGCAACGATGTTTTCCAGGTTGTACACCGCCCAAGTCCCCGGCGCCAGGTCGTCGGCCACGTTCCGCCCGCCGGCCCGGCGAATCACCGCCGATGTGTACGTTTCAGGACCGGGGGTCCAGTTCTCGTCCCGAAAGGGGCTGCCGACGAATACCGTGGGACGCGCGCTATCGGGCAGCACGTCGATCCGCTCCGCCACCGCGGCCAGCCTTTTCCTGTAGCCGTCGACGAGCTCGCGCGCCGCTTCTTCCCTACCCGCAAGCCTGCCCACCGTGACGATCGCGTCGAGTACTTCGTCGATCGACTGGGGGTCGAGTACGAATACCGGGACATCAAGCGCCTTCAGGCTGTATACCAGTTCTTTTGCGTTTCCCTTGGAGGCCAGCACGAGGTCCGGATCGAGTGCGACGATTTTCTCGAGGCTCATGGCCGTAAGGTCGCCGATCTTCTCGATTTCCCGGGCTTCGGGTGGATGATCGCAGTAGTTCGTGACCCCCACGACCGAACTTCCCGCGCCGACGGCGAACAGCAGTTCGGTATTGCTCGGGATGAGCGATATGATTCTCTGCGGAGCGCTGTCTACGGTCACGGCGGCTCCGATGTCATCCGTTACCGTCACCTGGCCGGCCGCCGGCCGGTAAATCAGCAGTAGGCAGAGGAGTAGAACAGACCTCGGAAAGCTCGAAACGTACCTCACGATCGTTCTGGAATCACAATGGGCAGGGTACTCAATTTGCGGTATACAATATAGACGAAGCCGGCTAAAAGGGTACTTTTTTTTGTAATTCGAAACTAAATTGGTTCGAAGCCTAAATCACGGAAAACAATGACCTTCATTTATACCGGACCTACCCGGTCCGCAAGGGTCGATACGGCATGCCAAGGGAAGGGAAGCATACAATGGGACGATATGATTACTGCCTCAATACCAGTACGATCCGTTCACCGGGCGTTTCCGTGCTGGAACACGTGGATATCGCGGCCGACGCCGGATATGACGGGATCGAACCCTGGGTCGAGGAAATCGATGCCTGGGTCGAACGTGGCGGGACACTGTTGCAGTTGCGGGACCGCGCGGCAACCCGCGGAATCCGGATCGTGAACCTGATCGCCTTTTTCGAGTGGGCGGTGCCCGAGGCCGACCGCCATGCCAGAGGGCTGGAAGAGGCACGACGGTGCTTCGAAATGGCGCAAGCCCTGGATTGCCCCTTCGTCGCCACGGCCCCGAAGGGGATCCACGACCGGGAAGTCGATCTCTTCTCCGTCGCACGGAGATTCGCCGAACTGACCGAGGCCGTCTCGGAATTCTCCCCGAAACCCCTGCTGGAGTTCTGGGGCGTGGCCCGCACGCTCGGCACGTTGGGAGAGGCCCTGCTCGTGGCCGCCGAAAGCGGCGTGCGGGACGCCAGGCTGCTGACCGACATCTTTCACATGTACAAGGGAAGCGGTCACCAGCGGGGCATGGACTACCTCGATCCGGGCCGACTGGGCCTGGTCCACGTGAACGACTATCCCGCCGACCCGCCCCGGACGGATATCGAAGATGAGCACCGGGTCTATCCCGGAGACGGCGAAGCGCCGTGGGACGAAATCGTGGCCAGTCTGGAACGGCAGGAATTCCAGGGCATGCTGTCGCTTGAACTGTTCAACCCAGCCTACTGGGCCGAAGGGCCGGAGGCCACGGCACGGAAAGGCCTGGAAAAGCTTCGGGCATGCGTAGAAAGCGTGTAACCCGCAACCAACCGGTTCGCGCCGCCACCGGCATCACGTCCACCCGCTCCGCCAATCCCCTCAAGAACATGTCCACTGCCACCAGGCCACAATCCGAACGACACACGTCGGGCAAGCCCCCCGTGGCGCGGCCCGTTTCCGCCGGCCTCACCCTGCGGGCCGTGGCCATTGGATGCGTATTCACCATACTGTTGACTATCTGGGCGCTCTCCTCCGAATTCATTACGCGCGGTTCATTCATCACCGTCACCCACCTTCCGGTCGCGGCGCTGCTGCCCTTCCTCCTGATGGTCCTCCTGGTGAATCCCTTTCTGAAGTTCACAGGCTTCGCCCGGCCTTTCACCAGCCAGGAACTCATCGTGATCTTCTTCCTGGTCTTCACGGCTTCAGTCATTCCCGGATGGGCCTTCAGCAACTACGCGGTATCGATCATCAGCGGTCCGTTCTACCACGCCACGCCCGAAAACAGATGGGCGGAGCTCTTCCTCGACTACCTGCCGTCCTGGCTGGTCGTCCGGGACCACGGGGGCGGTCTGAACCAGTTCTACGAAGGCGTGTATTCAACAAGTAACATTCGCTGGCAGATCTGGTTCGTCCCCATGTTCTGGTGGGTGACGTTCTATATCGCCCTGTTCATGGTCGGCGCCTCGATCATGGTCATACTCCGCAAGCAGTGGGTCGAACACGAACGCCTGGCCTTCCCCCTGGCCCAGGTGCCGCTGGCGCTCGTCGACGGAGCGGAGGATAAGGCCCTATTCCCCAGGATTGCCCGTGTGCGCCTGTTCTGGTGGGGGTTCGGCATTACGCTGTTCATCATGACCTGGAACATGTTCAGCTTCTTCGACCTCATGCCCGCCATCCCCCTCGGCGCGGGACACGCCCTTCCCCTGACCCTGTACGAGGCCTTCCACCCGATCCAGATCCGCCTGAACTTCCTGCTGATCGGGGTGGCGTATTTCACGAGGGTGGAAGTACTGCTCAGTGTCTGGCTGTTCTACCTTATCCGGATCGTGCAGCAGGGGGTGATGACCCGCGTCGGCGTGCCGGGCCCGCTGGAGATGATGCACTTCCAGCACCTGTCCGGCTTTTTCGTCTTCGTGCTGTTCGGACTGTGGATGGCGCGGCGGCATATCCGCGACGTGATCCGGAAGGCCCTGGGCAAAGCACCAGAAATCGATGATTCGCGGGAGTTTTTTTCATACCGTACGGCTGTGCTATCTTTTGCCGGCGGTTCGATTTACATGGTTTTCCTCTTGTGGAGCTCCGGCATGGCGCTCTGGGTCGTGGCACTCATGATGTTCGTGCTGCTGATCCTGTACATGGGCGTGACCCGCGTGGTGGCCGAGACCGGCCTGGCGTCGCTGGACCTGCCCTACAACAGCGCCAATGAAATCACGTTCAGGTTTGTTGGATCAGCGCATATCGACGCCCGGACCATCACGGGGATGTGGCTTTGCCAGACCTTTACGCGAAACTGGCGGACGCTGGGCATGTGTTCCATGGCCCATGCCGCCAAGGTGGGCGACGTCATGGGCGGCGTGGGCCGCGGGGTGTTCGGGGCCATCGCGCTTTCGCTGGCCATCGGATTCATGACGGCCGTGGTGTACACGCTCTACCTCGGATATGACATGGGTGCGGCCCATCTCAAGGCAGGCGGTTTCGAGTCGGGGGCGAAGGGTTACTGGGGACAACTGGAGACTTTTCTGACGAACCCGCAGGCCATGACGCAATCCCAGCTGACCATGGTGCTGAACGGCGTTTTGATCTCGGCGTTCCTTATCTGGGCCCATCACCGGCTTCATTTCTGGCCGCTTCATCCCGTGGGATTCGGGATCGTCACCACCTACGCGGCGGATATGGCCTTCCTTTCCGTCCTGATCGTCTGGATTGTCAAGACGGCGGTCCTGCGCCTGGGCGGCGTGTCGCTCTATCGCAAGGGCCAGCCCTTGTTTATCGGCATGCTCGCCGGTTACGCCGTGGGCGTATTCCTCACCTTCCTGGTGGACGCGGTCTGGTTCCCTGGCGCGGGACACATCGTGGACGGCTGGTAACGGAGCGACCTGTAAAGGAGCAGTTAAGTCACTATGAATCTATCCATACTCGATCAGTCACCCATACGTAAAGGCGTAACGGCCGTGCAGGCCTTCCAGGAGACCCTGACCATGGCCCGGGAGGCCGAGAGGCTGGGTTACCGGCGTTTCTGGGTGTCCGAGCATCACAACGCCCACTGCCTGGCCGGCAGTTCGCCCGAGGTGCTCCTCGCCGCCATCGGGGCCGCTACAAAGGGGATGCGGATCGGATCCGGAGGGGTTATGCTGCCCTATTACAGCCCCTTCAAGGTCGCTGAGAGCTTCTCCGTGCTCACGAATCTATACCCGGACCGGGTCGACCTGGGCGTCGGCAGGGCGCCCGGCGGCGACATGAAAACCGCCCGTATGCTGGCGCCGGGCGCGGGCCCCCGCTTCGAGCAGTTCCCCGAACTCGTCGCCGAGCTGGTGGAGATCCTGCAGAACAGGGATTTCGAGCCGCGGGTCACGCCGCCCATCCAGTCTCCGCCCCCTGTCTGGATGCTCGGGTCCAGCCCCGAAAGCGCGATGCTGGCGGCCCGGCTGGGACTGCCCTACAATTTCGCCCTCTTCATCAACAGCAACATCGATCCGCGCATCCTCGAATTCTACCGGCAATATTTCGAGCCCTCCGCCCAGACGCCGCAGCCCGAGGCCTGCATCGCGATCAACGTCATCTGCGCCGACACCGAGGCGGAGGCCAAACGCCTCGCACTCAGCCGCGATCTGCTCTTCGCCCGATTCGCGTCGGGAAAGCCCAGCAACGTCGTTCCCACGGTGGAGGAGGCCGAACAACACCGGTTCAGTGAAGCCGAAAGGGCATTTCTGGACGACAAGTTCCGCCTGGCGGCCGTGGGCAGTCCCGACCGGGTCAGGGACACCATCGACCGCCTGGCAGACCAGTTCGGAGCCGAAGAGGTCATGGCGGTGACGATCACCCACGATTTTGAAGCCCGGCTGCGGTCCTGCGAACTGCTGGCCGAAGTGTACCGGTCGTGAGCCACAGACGAGGTGATATGCCGGCCGGGAACGATTCCCACCGGCCGATGTAAAAACGGGAGGAATGGGGTTGCCAGTCGATGTCCCACCCGCTAAATTCGAAGGGAAGGCATCGCCGGAAACCTCCCTGCAAGCAAAAACCAGACAAGGAGAATCGGAAATGACCATGGTCATGGAACAAACGGTGCTGAGCGACGAGCAGACTTCGTTCTACCATGAAAATGGGTTTCTCCACATCCCGGAAGTATTCACGCCGGAAGAAACGGCCGAACTGTCGGACCAGTTGGACCGGCTCGTAGAGGACTGGGCGTTTACCAGCCCCGGGTGGAACGGTCCCTGGCGCCTGGCCTACATGGATCCGGAAACGGAGTCCAAATCCAGGCTGACGGCCATGCACGACCTGCACTTCTATTCCCAGGCCTGGTCACGGGCCGTCGCCAACCCACGGCTGGTCGAGGCCCTGTCGCAACTGCTGGGGCCGAACGTGGAACTGCACCACACCACGCTGCACATCAAGCCGCCCCAGACCGGGCATCCCTTTCCCCTGCACCAGGACAACCCCTTCTACGGCCATCACGACGGCCGGTACATCGACGTCCTCGTCCACCTGGACGATACCCGGCACGAGAACGGCGAAATCCGCTTCCTGGCCGGATCGCACAAGTCCGGCCACCTGCAGCACATCACCGAGACGGAAGACGGACCCTGCGCACCCCATCTGCCTACGGACCGGTACCATCTGAAGGATACCGTGCCTGTTCCGGCCCGGGCCGGCGACGTGGTCCTGTTCTGCATCGACACCGTGCACGGCTCCTATATCAACCAGACGAAGCAGCCCCGACGGCTCGTCCGCATGGGTTACCGGAATCCGGACAACCGGCAGGAGTATGGCCAGAGCTTCGGGCGGCCGGGCCTGATGGTGAGCGGCTACCGTGAGCGGCGGGCGGGCGACGAACTGCTCCCGGGTAAATGATGTCCGCCATTCCCCTGCTGGGATACTCCGACCGGCTGTCCGGCCGGCCCGGCGACGAAATCGCCTTCAAGGTCAGCAGCGAGGCCGCGGAACCGTATCAAGCCAGCCTCGTTCGCGTGATCTGCGCCGATCCCAATCCTGCCGGCCCCGGACTTCAACTGGAAGAAGTCGGCCTGCCCTTCGGGGGCGCGTTCCCGTCCAGGTCCCAGCCGTTCCATCCCGGCTCCCATGGCGTCATCTCCCTTGACGGCCGATTCCACGCTGACCGGGGCGCTACCATCGCCGCCACGATATGGCCCACGACCCCCGATAAGGCCGACCAGTGCATTATCAGCTGCGGGGACGGGGGAAAGGGTCCGGCCCTGAGCCTTTGCCTGGACCGCGGCGCTGTGACCGTGGATGTCCGGGCATCGACCCACCAGTTGACCCGCACCGTCTGCCGGGGCGAACCGCTCAAGGCCAGGCAGTGGTACCGGGTGTGGTCAGGTTACGATGCCGAAAACGGCACGGTGAGCGTGGGGTTCCGGGCGGTCAAGGCGGCGCCGGGGCCGTCCAATATCACGGTCGCGGCCACCGGGCCCGTTCGAATCGACCGTCTGGCGCGGATCGTTTTCGGCGGCCGAGACGGCGACCCCGTCCAGGGCCATTTCAACGGGAAGATCGAAGCGCCTTCCCTCGTCGACTCACCGGTGGACGAAACCGACGACCATGTATACGACCTCGAAGGGCACAGGGGCGCCTGGGCCCGGTGGGACTTCGCCCGGGACACGCATTCGACCCGGATCGTGGACGTCGGCCCGCTTGGACTGCACGGCCGGCTCGTCAACATGCCGGCGCGCGCCATGACCGGTTCAACGTGGACCGGGGAGGAAATGTCGTGGAAGCACGCACCGGAACAGTACGGCGCCATTCACTTCCACGACGACGATATCTACGACTTCGGCTGGGAAACCGATTTCACCTTCACCATTCCGGACGACCTCCGGTCGGGACTCTACGCGGCCCGCATCCGTTGCGGCGAGCACGAGGACCTGATGCCGTTTTACGTCTGTCCGCCCCGGGACCGGCCTTCGGCGGACCTCTGCGTGCTGGCGTCGACCTTTACCTATACCATTTACGGCAATCATGCCCGCCCCAATTTCCATCCATCGTGGCTCGACCGGATCCGCGCATGGAACGCCTATCCCTGGAATCCCGCCGTTCACCCGGAATACGGGCTGTCCACCTACAACTTCCACTCGGACGGCAGCGGCATCTGCCATGCCAATCACAGACGACCCCTCTTCTCGCTTCGTCCGGGCTACATCACCTTCGGCAATTCGGAAGGCGACTGTTCGGGACTGAGGCACCTGCAGGCGGATACCCACCTGTACGCATGGCTCGAAAAAATGGGCATCCCCTTCGATATCATCACCGATCAGGAACTGCACGACGACGGTATCGAGGCGATTAAAGGCTACCGCGCCGTAACCACGGGTTCCCATCCGGAATATCATACGCCGGGCACGCTCGACGCGCTTCAACAGTACAGGGAGCGGGGCGGCCACTTCATGTACCTGGGCGGAAACGGGTTCTACTGGCGCATCGCCGTCCACCCGGAAGGCAACGGGACCCTCGAAATCCGGCGGAACGAAGGCGGCATCCGCGCCTGGGCGGCCGAACCGGGCGAGTACTTTCAGGCCTTCGACGGCGGTTACGGCGGACTCTGGCGCAGGAACAGCCGTCCCCCGCAGCAGCTCGCCGGTGTGGGGTTCTCGGCCCAGGGCAATTTCCATGGCTCGTACTATCGCATCGACCCGGATGCCCGCGTCAACCCAGAGACCGCGTGGATCTTCGAGGGCGTAGAGGGTGAGACCGTGGGCGACTACGGGTTCAGCGGCAACGGGGCCGCCGGGTTCGAACTCGACCGGGCGGACCACCGGCTGGGAACCCCTGAAAACACGCAAGTCGTCGCGCGTTCCGAAAACCACCACGAATCCTTCATACCCGTACCCGAGGAACTGCTCACCCACATCACGACCTGGTCGGGAGAGTCTTTGGAGAAACTGGTCAGGGCGGACATGGTGTATCAGAAGTCGGACTCCGGCAGCCAGCTCTTTTCCACGGGATCCATCACCTTCTGCGGCAGCCTGCTTTACAACGACGCCGACAACGACATTTCCAGGATCGTAGCCAACGTGCTGCGTCGATTCCTGGAGTAACCATGAAGATCGCCGTATTCGCCGACGTGCACAGCAATCTGGACGCGCTCGAAACCGTCCTTGAACATATCGATCGCTGGTGTCCCGACCGGGTCCTGTGCGCGGGCGACATCATCAACCGGGGACCGAATCCCCGCACCTGCACCGAACGGGTTCTGACCCGGGCCGAGGCGGAAGACTGGGGTGTGATCTACGGGAATCACGAGAGATATGTGCTGAAGTACGGAAAAGGAAACCTGCCCGAACGTGGTCCTGAATACGAGATCATCCGGCACGCGAAATGGACGTACGATCAACTGGCCGGCCTGGCTAGCCTGGGCGGGCCGAGTCACTCGGACCACCCGGACAGCCTGGTCGAACGCCTCGAAGCCTTGTCGTTTCAGTGGGCCATGACCGATGAATCGGGGAATGAATTCCGCATGGTGCACGCATCCATGCTGGGAGACCGCAAGGGGATCTTCCCCGATGATACCGAAGCGTCGCTGCGCGAGAAAATCGCCCCGGCGCCAGGGGTGCTGGTCGTGGGCCACACGCACAGGCCGCTGATCCGTTACGTGGACGATACCCTGGTCGTCAACGTGGGCGCGGTGGGCGCGCCCTTCGATCGCGACCCCCGGGCGGCCTACGCACAGATGACGTTCGAGGCCGGTACGTGGAACGCGGAGATCATCCGGCTCGATTACGACCGGGAACGGGCCATCGCGCAGTTTGACGAATCCGGCTACCTGGAGGAGAGCGGAGACTTCGCCCGGCTTATCCTTGCGGAATTCCGCGAGGCCCGGTCCCTGATCCCGGGTTGGTACCGTGCCTACGAAGACCGGGTAATGGCCGGCGAGATGACCCTGAAGGCGTCGGTGGATCTCTACCTGGAAACCTGCCGAGTCGCTGGTTGAAGACAACGAAAGGATCCTGATGCCGAAGAACATCGTCGTACTCATTACCGATACCTTCCGCCACGACAATCTGGGAAACCGCGCGGAACGGCCCGTACGAACACCGGAGCTCGACCGATTCGCCGCTGAACGGGCGACGGAGATCACAAAGGCCCACATGGGCAGTTTCCCCACGATCCCCCATCGCACCGATTTCGCGACGGGCGTCACCGGGTGGCCCCACTACGGCTGGCAGCCCATCGACCTGAGCGGACCCAACCACGCGGGCAGGATGCTCGGCGAGCATGGGTACGCCACGCAATTGATCTGCGACTGCCCCCACCTGTTCAAGGCCCGCTTCACCGATGGTTTCGACGCGGCGTACCATAACCGGGGCCAGGAGGGCGACAGGCCGCTGCTCCACCTCAACGACCCGGTAGAGCGTGTCGTCCAGGACGAAAAAACCCGCGTAAATCCGCGCTATCGGGGCCATACGCTCGTCAACCAGCACCGCTGGATCAACCACTACTACCGGTACGAGTCCGAGGTCTTCTCCGCCCGTACCGCGCAGACCGCCGTCCGCTGGCTCGAGGAAAACGCCGAGTCCGCCCCGTTCTTCCTCTGGGTGGACTTCTTCGATCCCCATGAGCCCTGGGATCCGCCGGAGTACATGGTGCGGCGTTACGACCCCGATTACACAGGGCCGCCCATGCTGCATCCGAACTACGGTCCGTCCTCGGCCTACACGCCGGAGGAACTGCACAACCTGTGGGCCCACTACGCGGCGGAGACAGAACTGGTGGACCGCCACATCGGCCAGGTCCTGCAGAAAATCGACGACCTGGGGCTCTGGGACGACACCATCGTGACCGTCATGTCGGACCACGGCATGTCCATCGGCGAACACGATCGGACCGGCAAGTCCAACATCCAGGAGGACGACGGACGGTTCTGGCCCATCTACCCGGAGATCGGCCACGTCATGCTGATGCTGGCCGGCGGCGCAGTACCCCGGGGAGCGCAACGCCCGTTGATCACGCAGACGATCGACCTGTTTCCGAGTCTCTGCGACCTGGCGGGCGTGTCGGTCGACCCGCCGAAGCCTATTGACGGTATTTCCTTCGCCGGCGCCGTGCTGGAGGGTCGATCTACCCACCGTGAGTACGCCGTCAGCGGCTGTCACTTCGCGGCGCCGGGTGAAGGCCTTCCGAGCCGGGCCACGACGCCCTTCCTCGTTACGGATCGCTGGGGCTATGCCCCCGTCGGAGCTGACGGACGGCCGGAGCTCTACGACCTGGAGAAGGACCGTCTGGCCCAGCAGAACATCGCCGCCGGCAACGAGGCCGTCCTGGATGACCTCCACGCCCTTTTCCTCGATCACCTGGCCAGTAACCACGCCCCGGACGACGTGGTTGCCCTCTGGCGCGAACGAGGCGGCAGCAGAAATCTCGAGGGCAAGTGGGCCATAGACTACCCCGCGGAATAGGAATCCCATGGCAACCGGCGACAGTCACGCCAGGTTTGAAAAGCTCGTCCATCGATTCGATCCCCACGCCACGTTTAAGCGCCATCGCGCTCTTCCCGGCGGCTACTCGGCCGATGTGACGGTCCTGGAACTCGAAGCCCCGGACGGCACATCGAGTAAGCTCATTCACCGGTTGCACGGCGAGGTGGACCTCCAGCAGAACCCGAACGTGGCCGCCCACGAGTTCAGCGTACTGCAACTGACCCACGCCGCGGGGCTGGCCACGCCCGCGCCGGTCTACCTGGACGCGACGGATCCTCTCTTTCTCACGCCCTCCCTGGTGCTTGAATACGCGGACGGCAACACTGATCTGAAGCCCGAGGATCCGGCGGATTACGTGACGCAGATGGCCCACGAACTGTCCAGGATCCACCGGATGGACACGGCCGGCCGGGATCTTTCCTTTCTTCTGCGGATAGAGGACGACTGCGCCGGCGCTATGGAAAAGCACGGAGACACGGGCAATACTTCAGCCGATGAGCGGCGGCTCCTCGCACTGCTCGCACCGCGTTGGCCACTACCCCGCAACAATACGCCGGTTGTCCTGCACGGCGACTACTGGCCGGGGAACACCCTCTGGCAGGATGGACGCCTCACTGCGGTCATCGATTGGGAGGACACCCGCCGGGGGGACCCGCTCTTCGACGTGTCGAACGCACGGTTCGAGATCCTGATGCTCTACGGCGCCGAATTCATGGACCTGTTCACGGACCATTACAAGTCCCGGAATCCCGTGGAATTCGGATGCCTTGCCTGGTGGGACCTGTATACCGCGCTGCGCGTCGTCAACAAGCTTGACTTTCTCGCGACGGAAACGCGGGAAGAATCCCTGATTCGCACCGACCATAACTGGTTCGTAGAGCAGGCCCTGAGCCGCATGGGATCGTGCGTGGGCACGCATTGACCGCCAAAATAACCCTTGCCCGAAGCCCCTCCCCGGCATACATTATACGCCGAAGTTTTCGGGGCGTAGCGCAGTCAGGTAGCGCACCAGCATGGGGGGCTGGTGGTCGCTGGTTCAAATCCAGTCGCCCCGATTTCGGCAAGGCAGCCCACCAGGCCCTTGTCCCTTGATCGGTCATATATCGGGGCGTAGCGCAGCCCGGTCAGCGCGCCTGCTTCGGGAGCAGGAGGTCGGGAGTTCAAATCTCCCCGCCCCGATCCGATTTCTCAATCAGCAGTAAATCAGCATATCCATCCCGCCTGATCGTTTCCGTACCCGTTACCCCGCGACTTCCCCGCCGGATTTCCCGGCAGGTCGCCGTTTCCGTAGCACCGCGATCCGGCGCGCAGTCTCGTTCCGTAAGATGCGATCGCGCCCCGATCGACCTGTCATCGAGGAGGATGCCGCAATGCCGTTCCGAATACGCATTCTGCCGGCCGCCGGCCTGTTACTCGGCGCCGTGCTCTGGCTGACTACCCCTGGCTCGGCCCGGTCCCAGGTATCGGACCAGCCGGACACGCCCTTCAAGCTCGCCACCTTCGAGGCCGCCGGGACGATCCGCATCGGCATGGCGGTCCGGACGGAGCAGGCGACCACGGCTGACCAGGCTGACCAGGCTGGCCAGGCTGACCAGGCGCTCCAGGAAAGGCTGATGGACCTGCACGAGGCGAACGCCTACGTCACCCGCCAGCTCGGATTGCCCTTGGTATCCATTCCGAAGGAAATGCGCGCGTTGATCGAGCAGTACGATGCCGTTTCCAACCGCATATATACGATCGCGAACTACATGGGAGCGGAGAACCGCCTTTCGGAACCGGGCCTGCCCTTCGTATTCGATCCGGAGGACGTTTCCTTCAAGGCGCCGATCAAGTATCCCTACAACCTGCTGGCGGCCGCGGCGAACTACAGGGCCCACGCGGACGAGATGGAAGAATCGGCCATCGGAGGCGCGGGATTCACCGCCGTTGAAGTGGACGTGGACGCCGAAGAACCTTATTTCTTCGCCAAGTCGCCCCGCTCCACCATCATCGATCCGGGCGAACCCTACTACGTGCCGGAGGACGTGAACATCGACTGGGAAGTCGAACTGGCCATCATCATCGGCAGGCCGGCCCTGTACCTGACCCTCGAAAACGCCCACGACTATGTCTTCGGCTACAGCATCGTGTTCGACGTCAGCCGCCGGGGCGGCTCCGGGCTGAAGCCGATCAACCGCATGTTCCCGGGTCCGAACTGGTTCAACAGCAAGAGCAGCGACCGCGCCGCCCCCTTCGGGCCCTACATCGTGCCCAAGGAGTTCATCCAGCATGACGACCTCGACATCAAGACCTGGGTGAACGGCGTGATCAAGCAGGACAGCAACACCAGCTACATGATCTACGATGAAGCGCACATCATCCGGTACCTGACCTCCGTCCAGACCCTCTATCCGGGCGACGTGATCGCCACGGGCACGCCGGACGGCGTGGGCCGCGCCCGGAATCCGCCCGAATACCTCAAACCGGGCGACGTGGTGGAAATGGAGATCGAGGGCATCGGCAGGCTCGTCACGCCCATGAAAGCCAAGCCATGAAGACGATTATTGCCGCGCTTCTGAGTGGAGCGATCGCCGCTGGCTGTGGACCTGCAACGGAGGGCGAATCCCCGGAAGTCGAATCCCCGGAAGTCGAATCCCCCCTCAAATCCACCATAACGGACGAATACGTCCTCCGCGCCGACGCGCTGGCGGAGGATCGTACGCCCCCCGAACCCGATCTCGCGAGCTACGGGATGGACCCGGAGACCGGCCGGTTCGTCTACCCCGCGGCCACGCCGCATCAGCATGAGTCCAGACCCTTTGAAGGCCAGCTGGACTACTGGGATACGAACGAGTACGCGAAGGCCATGACCGTCGAGGCCTACTACCCGATTACCGTCGAACCCTTTCACACCTGGCAGAACATCGTCGATTTCGACGGCCGCCGGTACATGTACCAGTACGTGCGGCGCGCCCTCAAAATCTATGATATCACCGATCCGAAGGATCTGAAGGTCGTCCACGAGAAGGGCAGCACGTGGACCGGAGAAGGACCCGGCGCGGAGGTCAATCCCTATGACGAAGGCGACATGTTCGGCGCCGCGTCCATCCAGTGGAACGACGAATTGGGCAAGCATATCATGGTGCAGGCCTTCGAGATCCGGCGCTTCGGCGTACTGAGCGACAAGCGAACGGAACCGGACAAGGTGATGGCCATTCGAAATGCCAATCATCTCAAGGGGTTCAAGGTATACGAGATGAACGGGCCCCTGCCGGAAAACTGGACTTTGCTCGCCGAGCGAACCACCGACTTCGAGCACCCCGACGCACCGGTCGGCGGGCAACAGGGCTCCGGCGTGCGGGACATCCCGGCCTGGCATGGCGGCAGGTACATGTTCGTCGCCGCGGCGCCCAGCGCGGAATACGCTCTGACCGAATACCCGAGCGACCTGTATTCGGCCGGCTACCAGGCGTGGGACATGACCGATCCGGCCGATCCCGTGTTTCTCAGCCAGTTCAACGTGCCGGGCCAGAAGCTGGGTGATCCCGGCGACGAGGCCGCCTACCGGGCCAATCCCCGCGCGGGGAACCGGACCTCCTGGTTCGGCGCGCGCATGTCGATCTTCATGCCCAGACCCGTGGAGGAAGGCGGGAGGTACGGTTATGCCGCCATGGGCGGCCTGGGGTTCTACGTGCTGGACATCTCGGATCCGACCGATATCAAGGCGCTGGGACATCTCAACTTCCCGCCCAGCGTCGCGGGCACGGAAGGGGACTACATCAACGTGACGCAGGTGGAGAAGACCGGCGTGGTCTACTTCTCCGGTTATCCGCTCAACGAAGACGGCTGGGAACCCTACAAGGACATCTTCATGATCGACGTGAATGATCCCAACAATCCCTCGCTGCTCGGCACGCTGCCCCGGCCGGTGCCGCCCGCCGATGCGCCGTTTACGGATTTCGTGCAGCGGCGCGGGAGTTTCGGGCCGAAACGAAGCGGATACTACACCCAACCCGGTACGCCGACGGAGAACATTCTTCTCTATGCCTTCTACAACGCCGGCGTGCAGGTATTCGATGTCTCCGACCTCTCCGATCCGGAGATCACTGCCTACTTCGTACCGAAATTCGATCCGTCCCGCACGCCGGAATATGCCTTGGGCAACCTGACGCATGGCATCTACGTCGAATACGACCGCAACCTGATCTGGCTGTTTACCAACCACGGTTTCTACTGCCTGTCGACCCCCGTGCTGGGCGAACCGCATCTCGGTCCGCCCGAGACGCCCTGGCCGGCGCGGTAGTCCGAGGTTCAAGCGCCGACCGAGCTCATGATCAAGGCGATTCTGACCGATCTCGACGGTGTCATACGCAGGTGGGGCCCGGCAATTATCGAACGGGCCGAAGACTCTGCGGGCCTCCCGCGTGATGCGCTTCGAAATACCGCATTCGAACCCCAATTGTTGCTTCGCGCCACCACCGGCCAGATCACGGATGCCTGCTGGAGGCGCGAGATTGCGCACCGTCTTCAGCGGAAATTTCCGGCGTCCGACGCAGCGGAAGCAGTTCGTCGGTGGTCCCGTTCGCCGGGCGAGATCGATACCGATGTGCTGGATCTGTTGCGGCGATGCCGCGCGGGTGCGAGACTGGTGCTCATTACGAATGCCACGACCCGGCTCGAAACCGATCTCGACAGGCTGGGCATCGACCAGGCATTCGACCACGTCGTGAATTCCTCATCGGTAGGCCATGTCAAACCTCAAGCGGAGATATTCGACGTGGCGCTCAATCTGCTCGATATCGAGGCTGGCGAAGTGTTCTTCGTCGACGACAGGGCGGAAAACGTAATCGCCGCGGCCGAACTGGGCATGTACGGACATCACTTTACGATGCTCGGGCGACTGAAACGGGCGCTGGTTCGTCACGGGCTTCCGGTTTGAATGCCCTCCGGGAAACAGCCTCAACCAGGCGGTCTCGCCGTTCATGGAATTTCGCCCATGCGGCTCCCGCCATAAAGGGCTTTACATCAAAAAACCGTGACACTACATTGGTGAGATATTTGCGAAATTTCTCAATACCAGATCGCCTGTTTTGTATACAGGGAATACGGGCTTGAACGCCTTATCCCGGTCCATGACCTCTCTGTATCTAAACGATTTTGTACCTGCAATTCGCAGCACCACTCAACCCGCACCATGGGAGGCAGCGTGTGATGAGTAGATTTTCCCCCTTGTTTCGATGGACGCCGCCGGTGATCGCGCTGGCCATGGCGATCACGGTTTTGGCATCCTGCGAACCGGCTGCACAAAGGGCGCCGGGCAAGATCATCCCGGTGGAACAGCCTGACAGCGAATGGCGCATGCTGGGCCGCGACCTGGCTTATACGCGCTATTCCCCGTTGGACCAGATCAACGCGGATAACGTGGACCGCCTTGAGGTAGCCTGGCGATGGAAGCAGGACAATTTCGGCCCCCGTCCCGAATACTACGCCCAGCCGGTGCCCATTTACGTGGGAGGCATGCTTTATTCCACGGCGGGTACGCGGCGCAGCGCCATGGCCATCGAGCCTGAAACCGGCGAGACGATGTGGACCTACCGCCCGGTGGAGGACGAAGAACGCTGGGCAACGGCTCCACGGCGGAATTCCGGGCGCGGCGTCTCGTTCTGGACCGACGGGCAAGGCGACAACCGGGTCATCCTGATTACACGGGGGTTCTACCTGGTGGCTCTCGACGCCCAGACGGGCATCCCGGTGGCCGAATTCGGCAATAACGGCGTAGTCGACATGATGGAAGGCTGGCGTAATTCCGAGAACGTCACGCCGGTCGGTAACCTCGCCAACACATCGCCCGCGACGGTCGTGGGGGACATCATCCTCGTTCCGCCGGCCCTCGCCGCGGGATTCCGACCCCGATCAATGACCAATTCCCCGGGTGACGTCGTGGCCTACGACGCCCGCACCGGCGCGGTTCTTTGGAAGTTCAAGGTCATTCCGGACGAAGGCGAGGAAGGCGCGGATACCTGGGAGCAGAATTCGCGGTCCTATACCGGTAACGCCGGCGTATGGACCTCCATCTCCGCCGATACCGAACTGGGCTACGCCTATCTGCCGGTCGAAGCGCCGACGAACGATTACTACGGCGGACACCGTCTGGGCGACAACCTTTTCGCCAACAGCCTGGTGGCCGTCGATTACACGACGGGCGAGAAGATCTGGCACTTCCAGATCGTCCATCACGATATCTGGGACTATGACAATCCCGCCGCGCCGATCCTGGCCGACGTGACCATCGACGGCGAGCCCCGCAAGATCGTGATCCAGAACACCAAGCAGGGCTATTCCTACGTCTTCGACCGGGTAACCGGCGAACCCATCTGGGACATGCCCGAGACGGACGTCCCCGCGTCGGACGTACCGGGCGACCGGGCTTCGCCCACGCAGCCGATTCCCGTGAAGCCTGCCCCCTGGGAACACCAGGGTATCAGCCAGGACGACCTGGTGGACTTCACCCCGGCGGTGCGCCAGGAAGCGATCAACCTGATGTCCAACCACCGGTACGGGCCGCTTTACCAGCCGCCATCGCTCGCGGAAGCGCCGGACGGTACCATCGGTACGATCCAGATCCCGGGCGCCAACGGCGGGGTCAACTGGAACATGACCTGCCTCGACCCGGTCACCGGCGTGAATTTCATTCCCTCCAACACCAGCATATCGAAGCTGGCGTTGCGGGCGCCGGATCCCGAGGAGTCGGACATGGACTACTTCTCGGCCGGCCTGAGAGCGCCGCGGGTCTTCGGCGAGATCCCGCTGGTCAAGCCGCCCTGGGGACGGATCACCGCGGTCGATATGAACACGGGCGATCACGTCTGGATGGCGCCTAACGGCGATACGCCGCAGGCCATCAAGGACTTGCCTGAACTGGCGGGCGTCGATCTGCCCCGGACCGGCAAGGCCACCCGGATCGGTTCCCTGGTGACGAGCACGCTGCTCTTCGCAGGCGAAGGCTTCGGTGGAGATCCCTATCTGCACGCCTACGACAAGGCGACGGGCGAAGTCGTCGCGTCGATCGAGCTGCCGGCTTCCCAGAGCGGCATGCCCATGACCTACATGCATAATGACGTGCAGTACATCATCATGACGGTTGGCGCCGGCGGTCATGCCGCCGAGCTGGTCGCGTTGAAACTGGGTCCGGAACCCGAAGCCGAAGAAGGCGAGTAGGCGGCGGTACCAGTAAAACGGGACCGAGCATCCCGCAGTTGGTGACTAAAACAGGAGATTCGTAATGAAACGCTACATCTGGAGCGTGGCCGCCGCCGTCCTGATCGCGGCCTGTATGCAGGGCACGGCCGCCGCGCAGGACAATATGCTGACCGAAGCGGAGCAGGAAGCGGGCTGGAAACTGCTGTTCGACGGCCAGACCCTCCTGGGCTGGACCCACCGCGGCGGCAACGCCACCTGGGCGGTCGAAGACGGCATGCTCACCGGCGAGGTGACGGGCCGGGGCCCCGGTTACATCGGCACCTACGACGAATTCACGAACTTCGAGTTGAGCGTGCAGTTCAACCAGGACGCCGGCCACAACAGCGGTGTCTTCGTACGCGGGCCGCGCGATACCGGGGCGAGGGTGAACCAGTATTCCTTCTACGAGATCAATATCGCGGATACCCACGGCTCGGGCTACACCACCGGCAGCATCGTGGCGCTGGCCAAGTACGAACCGCCGCCGACGACCGAAGGCCAGTGGAACACCATGGTCATCACCGCCGATGGACGAGACATCACGGTTACGCTGAACGGGGAAGAAGCCGTCAAGATCCAGGATGCCTCCCATTACAGCGGCGTCGTCGTGCTGCAGGCCTTCGGCCAGGGCAAAATCCGGTTCAAGAACGTCAAGATTCGTTCATTGGATTAGTGAACACCGCGGGGCGGGCCCGTCGTCCGCCCCGCCGCATCGATTCGGTACTCGATGAAAACGATTCTCCCAACCTGCGGCGTCCTTCTACTGCATCTGTTGCTGCATCCGCTCCCCGCCCACACCTGGCCGCAGTCGACTCCGGACACCACCGACGTTGCTTCGGACACCACCGGTGTTGCGGTCGATCACGTCCTTCAACCCATTGAAGTCACCGCTACCCGCTACATCCGGGAGATCCTCGACATACCCTATGCCGTGGACCGGGTGGACCGGGACGAGATCCAGCGCGCCGAACCCGGCCTGTCCCTGGAGGAAAGCGTCCGCGGACTTCCGGGCATCATCGTAAACAACCGAAACAACGTTTCCCAGGGCGACCGGATCAGCATCCGCGGCCTGGGCAGCCGGGCGTCCTTCGGCGTGCGCGGGGTGAAACTGGTGCTGGACGGCATTCCGCTTACCATGGCCGACGGCCAGTCCCAGCTCAACAACCTCGATCTCACCTCGGCAGGGCAGATCGAAGTGCTGCGCGGTCCCAGCTCGTCGCTCTACGGCAACGCGGCCGGCGGCGTCATCCAGATCCGCACCGAAGACGCCCCGGACCGGCCGCTCGAAGTCACGCCCCGTTTCATCACCGGCTCCCATGGCCTGCGGCGACTGCAGGGCAAGGCGGCCGGCACCGCGGGCGGCAACCGGTTTCTCGTCAATTTCAATACGCTCTGGTTCGACGGGTTCCGCGACCATGCCTTCGCGCGGTCGACCGGCATCAACTCGGTCGGGAAACGGAGGATCGACGATACCTGGACCGTGACGGCCGTGGCCAATTACTACAACGCCCCGTACCAGTACAACCCAAGCTCTCTCGACAAGGCCACGTCCGAATCGGACCCCGCCAGCGCGAGGGCCTTCGTCCAGCGTCAGGGCGCGTCCAAGGAGGTCAGACAGTTCCAGGGCGGCCTGTCCCTGCGTTACGAGGCGCCCGGGTCCGAGGGAGAGATCACGGTATTCGGCATGGGACGTACGCTGTTCAACCCCATACCGGGCCGGATCATCGACCTGGACCGCATGGCCGGGGGAATCCGGGGGGTGTACAGCCGCGAGGGCGGGATCGGAAACGGCCGATACCGGATGACGGCCGGATTGGATCTGGAGATACAGCGCGACGATCGGCGCGAATACGGCAACGGCGGCATTCCGGGAGAACTCGTGGGCACGCTGGACGACGCCCGCGTCTTCGACGAAATCTCGCGCGGCGACAAACGGCTGGACCAGGAGGAAGGCGTCGACGGCTTCGGCCCCTTCGTTGAACTGGAATGGTCTCCCGTTTCCGATGTTTCCGTCACCGCCGGCGGGCGGTACGACCGGTTCCGGTACGAGGCGACGGACCGGTTCCTGAATGACCAGACCGACGATTCGGGAACGCGGAACATGGCGCAGTTCAGTCCCCACCTGGGCGTGGCTTTCCGGCCTGCTCCGCTCACGGCGGTGTACGGCAATTTCTCCACTACCTTCCAGACGCCGACCACCACGGAACTGAGCAACCAGCCCACGCAGGCCGGCGGTTTCAATCCGGATCTCGAGCCCGAAAGAATCCGCGGCTTCGAGACGGGCGTAAAGGGATTCCTGCCCGAAGCCGGATTAGCCTATGACGCGGCATTGTTCACCTTCGACATACGCAATATGCTCCTGCCCTTCCAGATCGACAATCCGGAGACGGACGAGATCTTCTTCCGCAATGCGGGCAAGACGCGGAACCGGGGTATCGAACTGAAGCTGTCCTGGTCTCCGCTGGCCCCGGTCAACCTGGCGATGGCCTACACCGGCATGCAATTCCGGTTCGACGACTTCGAAGTCGAGCGGGAGGTCGATGGGGACGCCTCGCGCTACCAGTTGTCGGACAACGAAGTACCCGGCGTGCCGCCCCACCACCTGTTCGCCGGACTCACCTACACCCATCCGGGCAACGGCGCGTTCGTGGAATTGAATGCGCAATGGACGGCGGAGTACTTTGCCAACGACTTCAACGGCCCCGCTCCGGGGAGCGGAAAGCCCGTTTCCGACTTCATCAACGACGGCTACGGCCTCGTTGATGTGCGCGCGGGAATCACCTATAACGGAGAAATGGTCGGCGGCATCGTGTTCGCCGGTGTCAACAACCTGTTCGATACGCGCTACAATGGTTCCATCGTCCCCAACGCCTTCGGAGACCGTTTCTTCGAGCCGGCCGCGGGACGGACGTGGTACGTGGGATTCGGTCTTCCCATCGGGGCGGTTGCGAGATGACAGCCCGCGAACCCGGTTGAGCCGTTCCCAATGAAGACGCAGGAGTCGCACACAGGAGTCGCACATGAATAGGTTTATGCGCGTCCTTGGCCAGATCGCCTTCGTGATCGTCCTCGACGCCATCGTGATCGGCGTGATCTACTACGAAGCGGAACGATCGAAAGTCGCAATGGCCAATGCCCGGGCCGAGGCGGCCAAGCCCGTGGCCATGTTCGATCCCCGAACCGGACTGGAACTGAATCACCGGACCCGGCTGATCATGGGCGACGGCTACCCCGTCGTGGAAAGGGAATGCGCGCAGTGTCATCCGACCCAGATCATCCGCTCCTACCGGGCGAACCGCGAGGAGTGGCTGGACGCCATTCGGTGGATGCAGGCGGAGAAGGGCCTGAAGACGTTCGACAGCAAGACCGAAGATACCATCCTGACCTATCTCGAAAACTACTACGGCAAGTAACGGTTCCGATGGCCCACCAGGTTGAATCAGAAATCGATGCCATCGGGTACGCCTACGACCGGGGCTGGTCGGATGGCCTGCCCGTCGTGCCGCCCACCCGCGATCGCATCGACCGGATGCTGGCCGCGCACGGACTCGAGCCCGGCCGGGAAATCGGACGGGTGCCTGAACGAAAGCGTACCATCACCGCGGAACGGGTCGCGGCCAACGCGGTGATGGCCGGTTGCGCAGACGCACTCTTTCCCGTGGTCCTGGCCGCGGTGGAAGCCGTTCTGGACCCGGCATACAACATCGTCGGTCCCTCGGCCAGCACGGGAGGTGCCGCGCCCCTGGTCATCGTTCACGGTCCCGTCGTCGCCGCACTGGGTTTCAATGGAGAAACGGCGGTGCTTGGTGCGGGCAACCGGTCCAACCTGACGCTGGGCAGAGCGCTGAACCTGGTCATCCGAAACGGTATCGGCAGCGTGCCCGGAGACCTGGACCGGGCGACGGTAGCCCATGCCGGCCGCATCGCGTACTGCCTGCCGGAAGCGCGTTGCACCGGCTGGCCGACCCAGGGCGAAGAACGGGGCGTTCCCGCGGACCGAAGCGCCGTAACGGTATTCGCCGCCGAAGCCCCCCATTCCGTGGCCGACCACGTGAACGATGATCCTGGAGGCCTGATCGACTCGTTCGCGCGCGTCGCCCGCACCACCAACTACGCCGGCGCCGCCATCGTCTTCGTCATCTGCCCGGAGCACCGGTCGGTCTTCAGCGGGGCCGGATGGACGCGCGAGACGATCCGAAGCGCGCTTTTCGAACGTACGGCGGCCACCGGACGGGAAATACTCGCAACGGGACGGCACGACGGCCTGGAACCCGATGAACGCATCACGCTGACGCCGGACCGGGACGGCATTTGGATCGTCTTCGCGGGAGGTTCGGCGGGCGGACACTCCGCCATCATCCCGTCCTGGCTGGGCGCGGGCAGGGGGGTCGGATCAAGGCCTGTGACACGCCTGGTCTCCCGATCGTAGCATCCGTATAGCGACCGTATAACGAGCGAAATACAAGCCGCCGGTTCGACAGAGCGCGCAAACTCCCGGAGCAAGGAATATGCCTGTAACCCTCGTGGATCCCACGGCCTCCGCCGCCGAAACAGCCCTGCGACCGGCCCGTCGACCGCTCGGTCCCGGGCACACCGTAGCCGCACTGGTGGGCAACGGAAAGCCCAATTCCGATGTCATCCTGCGCGGCGTCTTCGAGCAGCTGGGCAAACGCCTGGACCATCCCGTGGAAGCGCTCGCATTCACCAAGGAAAGCGCCAGCCGCGTGCTGCCCGGCGAGATGACCGGTCTCATCGCGCGGCGCTGCCATTTTGCCCTCGTGGGCGTCGGCGACTGAGGCTCCTGCAGCGCGTGCAGCATGCACGATGCCCTCATTCTGGAGCACCTCGAACTACCGTCCGTACTGTTGTGTACGACGAACTTTACGCACACCGCCCGGGTAATGGCGGAGCAGCTCGGACGCGGTGACTATCCGATCGTCGAAATCGATCATCCCATTGGCCGGCTCGATGACGACGGTCTCTCCGCCCGAGTCGGACAGGCGATGGACAAAGTCGTCGAACTGTTGATGTAGGAAACTCATGTAAGTGCCGGTGTAACAATTGGTTTAAACTACGATTGATTAGTGGATTCAGGAGGTGGACCATGTTGAAGATCGGCTGTCAACTGGTCCTGGCCGCACTGCTGGCCGGGATCGTCAACTTCGCTGCGGAAGCCCAGCAGACGGCGCCGCAGGCGGGACTGCGAGAGAACCCTTCAAGGGTACACGCACTGGAAAACGCCCGGATTTACGTCCGCCCCGATCGCGTGATCGAAAAGGGGGTGGTGGTCATCCGGGACGGGCTGATCGTCGAGGCGGGCGCCGCGGTCGACATCCCACCGGATGCCCAGCGGTGGGACTACTCCGGCCGGACGATTTACCCCGGCCTGATCGAGATGTTCACGCAGGCCGGACTGCCGGAAGAAGAAAGTGCCCCGTCCTCGGGGTCTGCCCACTGGAATCCCGCCGTCCTCCCGGAGCAATCCGCTGCCGAAGCGTACCGCGTCAGAGAGACCGAGATCGAACGGTTGAGGAAAACCGGATTCGCGACGGCCATGGTGGTGGCCGATCGAGGCGTGTTCGCGGGCAGCAGCGTGGTAGTCAACCTGGGTTCCGGTTCACCCAATGAAAATATACTGAAGCGCGACGTCTTTCAGCACCTGCGCATGAAACGCAACCGGAGCCGCACCTATCCTGCCTCCATGATGGGCGTCGTGGCCCTCATGCGTCAGACGATCCTCGACGCGCAGTGGTACCGGGACGCCCACGCGGCCTACGCCGCGAATCCCCGCCAGGACCGTCCGGAGGACAACGACGCACTGGCGGCCCTGGACCGGGTGGCCGCCCGCGACCAGGCCGTACTCGTGAGTGTGGATGACGACCACGCCTTCCTGCGCGCCGCCCGCCTGGCCGATGAATTCGGACTGCGGCTTCTCGTGCGGGGCAGTGGACATGAATACCGCATGCTGGACGCGGTCCGCGAAGCGCGTGCGCCGGTCATCCTGCCCCTCGATTTTCCCCGGTCGGACGGTTTTTCCGTCTCCACGCCGGAAGACGCCCTGGACGTCACCCTGGCCGCACTGCGGCACTGGGAACTGGCGCCCGGGAATCCCGGAAGGCTGCACCGTGCCGGAATCCCCATCGCGCTCAGCAGTACGAGATTGGAAAAGAGCGCCGACTTCCACGAAAAGGTGCGTGAGGCGATCGAGCACGGGCTGGCATACGAAGCGGCGCTGGCCGCGTTGACCACGACCCCCGCGTCCATGCTTGGACTGGGCAACCGCCTCGGAACCCTGGATCCCGGCAAGCTCGCCAACATGACCATTACCGACGGCCCCCTCTTCGCGGAGAACGTGACCGTGCAGGACGTCTGGGTCGCGGGCAACCGCCACGTGGTTACCCCCCGGCCGGTCACCGATCCCCGGGGCGCGTGGGTGGTCGTCCTGCAGGGCGACAGCCTGTCGCTGTCCATCGAAGGCGCACCGGGGGCGCCGAAGGGTACCCTCGACAAGGACGGAAACGCCATGAAAGCCGTCCGCATGGCGTTGGAAGACGCGCGTATCGCCTTCAGCGTCGAGGATGAGGCGCTGGGAGAAGCCGGCGTATGGCGTTTCTCGGGGTCGATCCAGGGAGACCGGATCACCGGCCGGGGGATCCGCCCTGGCGGAGAAAGCGTGGCCTGGTCGGCCGAACGCACCGCACCACACGAAGCGGAAACGAAGGACATACCCGAGCCAGCCGATGTCGCCGAGCCTCCGGCGCTGTACCCGCCGGGCGCATTCGGCAGGGCAAGCGCACCAGCGCGGCCGGAGCATCTCGTCGTGCGTAACGCCACGGTGTGGACGCTGGACGAGCGGGGCAAGCTGGAGCACGCGGATGTGCTGATCCGCGAAGGCAAGATTGCCGAAGTGGGCACGGGCATCACCGCGCCGGAAAACGCCGTGGAGATCGACGGAACCGGCAAGCACGTCACGCCCGGTATCATCGACGCCCATTCGCACACGGCTATCCTGGAGGGCATCAACGAAGGAACGCAGGCCGTGACCGCGGAGGTGGGCATCGGCGACGTGATTGACAGCTACGATATCGCCATGTACCGGGAGCTGGCCGGCGGCCTGACGGTGGCCAACGTGCTGCACGGTTCGGCCAACCCCATCGGAGGGAAGAACCAGATCATCAAGTTAAGGTGGGGCGCCGGCCCCGAGGAACTCAAGTTCTCCGAGGCCAAAGCGGGGATCAAGTTCGCCCTGGGCGAGAACGTCAAGCGCAGCAACTGGCGCATCCTCAGCGACCGCTATCCGCAGAGCCGCATGGGGGTCGAGCAGATCATCCGCGACCGGTTCCGGGCGGCCCGGGAATACCAGCAGGCGTGGGACCGGTACGAAGCGCTGGTGGACAAGTCCGACGTCGTGCCGCCCCGCCGGGATCTCGAACTGGAAACGCTGCAGGAAATCCTCACCGGTGAGCGCCTCGTCCACTGCCACTCCTATCGGCAGGACGAGATCCTGATGCTCCTCCGGGTGGCCGATGACTTCGGGTTCACGATCAGCACCTTTCAGCACGTGCTCGAGGGATACAAGGTCGCCCCGGAGCTGGCCGCCCACGGCGCGGGCGCATCCGCATTCAGCGACTGGTGGGCCTTCAAGGTGGAAGCCTACGACGCCATTCCCCATAACGGGGCGTTGATGCACGACGCGGGCGTGCTGGTCACCTTCAACTCCGACAGCGACGAACTCGCCCGGCGTTTGAACACGGAAGCTGCCAAGGCGGTGAAGTACGGCGGGGTGGACGAGGTGGAAGCCCTGAAGTTCGTCACGATGAACGCGGCGATACAGCTGGCCGTCGATCCCTGGGTCGGATCCCTCGAGCCGGGCAAGGACGCCGACTTCGTGATCTGGAACGGCCATCCCCTGTCCACCTATACGAAGTGCGAACAAACCTGGATTGACGGAAGGAAGTACTTCGATATCGAAGAGGACCGGCAGATGCGGATCGAAGTCGAAAAAGAACGGACCCGGCTGATTCAGAAACTGCTCAGATCGCCTGAAGCAGGCGACGAATCGTCCGAGACCGAAGAACGAGCGCCGGAGGCGTAGGCCCGTACATGCCGGTATCCCGGCGAATGGAGGTTGGAAATGGTGGCATTACCCCGCGCATCTCTGGGGACGAACCCGTCGGCGAAAACCGCTGACGGTACGTGGCGGACGCGAGCCGCGGTACCGTTGATGTTTCTTTTTCTTATAGCGGCAGTCTCCCACGGACCCCTGGTCCACGAAGCGGCGGCGTCCAAGCAGAAACCGGCCGGACCGCAGGTACAGCCCATCGCGCTGGCCGGCGGAACGGTCCATACGGTAAGCGGCGGCGTCATCGAGGGCGCCACGGTGCTCTTTGAAGCAGGTGTGATTACCGGTATCGGGACCGACCTGGCCCTGCCCGAAAACACGCGGGTGATCGACATAACGGGAAAACATGTGTATCCCGGCTTGATCGCCGCGCCGACGACCCTTGGCCTCACCGAGATCGGTTCGGTGTGGGCGACCCATGACAATATCGAAACCGGGAACGTGACCCCCAGCGTCCGCGCGGTGACCGCCGTGAATCCCGATAGCGAATACTTCCCGGTCGCCCGGGCCAACGGGATCCTGACCGCCCTGACCATGCCGGGCGGGGGACTGATCTCCGGCCTTTCCGGGCTGATCGCGATGGACGGCTGGACCACCGAGGATATGACCCTTGTCGCGACGGTGGGGCTTCACGTTCGATGGCCATCCTACCGCGTTCGCGACTTTCCCGGCCTGGGCAACCGGGAGGAGCAGATCGAGGCGCGCAAGAAGGCCCTTACCCGGCTTCGCGACGCCTTTCGTGAATCCAGAGCGTACATGATCGCGAAGGAGGCCGAGCTCGGCGGCGGGCCCTTTCATCCCTCCGACCTCGGCTGGGAGTCCATGATCCCGGTGCTCAAAAAGGAACTGCCCGTTTTCATACACGCATCTGAAGAGAAGCAGATCCACGCCGCGATCGATTGGGCGCTGGCCGAGGATCTCAGGGTCGTCCTGGTCGGCGGCGCCGACGTCTGGCGGGTAGCGGACCGATTGAAGGAAAACGATATCCCCGTGATCATCGGCGCCGTGCATTACCTGCCCGCCCGCCGCTGGGAGGCCTACGACGCGCCTTTCACCAATGCCCTGAAGCTGTATGAAGCCGGACTAGATTTCTGTATCGGAGAGCGGCAGGTGTGGCTTGAAGGCGGAGGTGGGTCAAACGTAAGGAACCTCCCGTACCACGCGGCCACCGCGGCGGCCTACGGCCTCCCGAAGAAAGAGGCGCTCAAGGCCGTCACCCTTTACCCCGCGCGTATCCTCGGGGTGGAGGACAGGCTCGGTTCGCTGGAGACGGGCAAGGACGCCACGCTGATCGTGACCAATGGAGACCCGCTCGAAATCATGACGCAGGTGGAACAGGCCTTCATCCAGGGCCGGCCGGTCGATATCAGCAGCAAGCATACGGACCTGTACGACAAGTACCGGACCCGGTTGGAGCAGATGAAATGAGTTCCGGTCGCTGAATCCATCACCACGACATGTCCTATTCCATACTCCTCAGCGGTTGCGGCAGTGCGGGCAAGTACGTGGCCCACGTGGCCGAGCAAAGCGGCCGCGCCAGGGTGACCGCCCTGTTCGACCCGGCCGGGGAGAAGCGCTCGGCAGCCCGGTCGCTCTACCCTGATGCGGTCACCGGCGATGACCTCGGATCACTGATCGCGGATACGCGGCCGGACATCGTCGCCGTGGCGGGACCGGACCACCTGCACGCCGACCAGACGGTCATGGCCCTGGAACTCGGCGCCCATGCCCTGGTGGAGAAGCCGCTGGCCACGACGGTCGCCGACGCCCGGCGCATCATGGACGCCGCCGACCGGACAGGATTGACCGTGATGACGGACCACACCATCCGGTACATGTATCCCTGGCGGGAGATGTCCCGCGCCGCCAAAACGGGCGGAATCGGCGACATCTTCTTCGTCCAGGGCGATTACATCCACGACATGTGGTCCATCTACCATCCGGGCGGCCGGGGTCACACGCCCTGGCGGATCGACCGGGAGAACCCGCAGAACATCCTGCTGGGCGGCGGCTGCCATCCCATCGACAACATCCTGTCCACGGTGGACTCGCCCGTCACCGAGGTCTTCGCCTACAGCAGCAAGCTGAGCGTGCCCGAGTTTCCTTCGGACGACTGCTATATCGCCATGCTGAGATTCGAGAACGGGGTACTCGGAAAGGTATTCGTCTCCAGCGGTTGCTCGGGACACGGCATGGGAGGCGGCATGCTGGCCGTGTACGGCACCGAAGGGACGCTCTGGAACGGAAAACTGTACCGCAGGGGGGAGGAACCCGTTACGCTGCCCAACGATTCCGACGAGGCCGCCGTGGGCGGGCACGGCTGGGGCCGTTCCGTCATCGACTTCCTGGACACGCTCGACGGCCACATCGAAAACCCGATTCCCGCCCGTATGGGCGCCCGCGTCGTGGCCGTATGCGAGGCCGGACTCGCGTCCATCCGCACCGGCAAGCCGCAAAGGCCGGAATGGCCGTGAGTCGCCGCGACGGTCCGAGCCACCGTTACTTTAACCGCCCCGAACCGCCAAAACACCCGTCCGACCGACACGTCGCACTCAGCCCGTCTTCAGTTCCCTGAAGTAGGTCATGCTCTTCTCCGCCGCTTCGCGCAGTCCGGCCTTCCTGTAGACCTTCACCGACGCGAAATGGGGATACCCAGCGCCTTCCAGGGCATCGAGGACGGCCGCGAAGTCGATGCGGCCGGTACCCGGCAGTCCGCCGTGGCTCTCGCAGAGGTGAACGTGCCTGAGACGGGTGCCGCAGTCGTGGATGGGCTGTACGAGGGAGGTCTCCTCGATATTCATGTGGATGGTGTCGACCATGGGATGGAAGGCGGTGGATCCGGTGTCGCGGATCAGGCGCAGGACTTCCCCGACGCTGTTGTTGAACCCCACCTGAAGGTGGTTTACCGGTTCGATCACGATGTCCACCCCCCTGGCCTCGGCTTCCCGCCCCACCCGCTGCAGACAGGAAACGATCCGCGCATTGGCGGCCTCCGGATCCGGTTCGTCGGAGCGCAGGCCCTGTAACAGGCCCACCACCAGGATGGCGCCGAACCGTTCGGCGGTCTCCATGTTTTCCACCAGGCGCTCGACCGTCCGGGCGCGTATGGATGCGTCCGGTGCGCTGAGACAAAGCCCTTCTTCGTACGCCGTACCCGTGAGCAGGGAAACGACCGGCAGATCATGGGTATGGGCGGCGTCCTCGACATGATCCAGCAGGCCGATCTGCTCCGGGCTGAGGTTCAATTCCACGCCGCCATAGCCGATGGACCGTATGAAGCGGAAGGTATCGTCTATGCGCCCGCCCCACCTCGACGGCGGATCGATGAGCATGTAGCTGAGATGATTCATGCATCACAATATAGGTTGTTGCATGAAGCACCTGATAGATGTTTCTTAGTGGTGACCCTGACCGATAACCGAATCCTGGAACGTCCATGGAAACCGACCTCGGCATCCTCTCCATCGTGCCCCCGGCCCTGGCCATCGTATTGGCTTTCCTCACCCGGAACGCCGTGTATTCGCTGGCGGTAGCCTGCCTGGTGGGCGTCCTGATCTCGGGCCAGGGTCCCCTGGGTTTCTCCCAGCTGATGGTCAACGCCATCGGAAACACCAGTTTCTCCTGGGTGTTCCTCCTCGAGATCTGCATCGGCATCATGATCGCCTTCTTCATGCGCACCGGCGCCATCCAGACTTTTACCCGGTTCGTGGAATACCGGAAATTGTCGCGCAAAGGCGTCCAGCTCTGGACCTGGGTGCTGGGCATGTTCGTCTTCTTCAGCGACTATTTCAGCCCGCTCTTTGTCGGGACCACGATGCGAAGCCTGGCCGACAAGGCCCGGATATCCAGGGAGAAACTGGCCTACATCGCCGACTCCACCTCCGCCCCGGTCATCGTCCTCATGCCCTTCACGGGCTGGGCGATCTACATATCGGGTCTCACCATCGGCATGGGACCCATAGCCGATGCCGGCGATGCGCTGAACGCCTTCATTCATTCCATTCCCTACAATATCTACGCCCTGACGGCGGTCGTCCTGGTCGGGCTGTTCGCCGCCGGACTGATCCCGGAGTTCGGCCCCATGAAGAAAGCCGAACGCCGGGCCATGGACGAAGGCAAGGTGCTGCGAGACGGCGCGGTCCCGCTCATCGGGCGGGAACTGACCGAGACCCCCGTGTTCCCGGACATCAAACCCCGCCTGTTCCTGAACTTCATCCTGCCCGTTATCCTGATCATCGTCATCGTGCTGGGTTCTTTTGTGCTCACGGGATCCGCGAAAACGCTGGAGGCCTATCTCGCCGTCGTCATCTTCCTCGGCGTATCGATCCGCATCCAGGGCATTCGGCTGAACGACATCATGGACACGGCGATGACGGGCATCAAGGGGATCATGCCGGCCATCATGATCCTGGTTTTCGCCTACACGATCAATCAGTTGAGCCAGGACATGGGCACGGCCGACTACATGGTATCGATTTCGGGGGACTTCCTTACCCCGTCCATGCTCCCCCTGGCCACCTACCTGCTGGCAGCCGTGATGGCCTTTTCCACCGGCACGTCCTGGGGCACATTCGCCATCATGCTGCCGATCGCGGTACCCGTGGCCCTGGTTTATTCGGGGGACGCGTTGACCGACATCGTATACGCGACCATAGCGGCCGTGGCCGGCGGCGGAGTCTTCGGCGATCACTGTTCGCCACTCTCCGATACCTCGATTCTCGCTTCGACCGGCGCGGCATCGGACCATATCGATCACGTCAGGACCCAGATCCCCTATGCGATGATCGCCGCCGTGCTGACCGGTGCCGTGTACCTCGTCATGGGGCTGACCGTGTGGACCTGACGGTCCGCAACAGCCCACGCCCGCTTGACCGTGCGGACCGAGCCGCCCCTCCCTCTGTGAGACGACATTGATCGCATCGGTCTTCCTCCAGCGCATCCGGTCCTTCCGGGCGATCCTCATCGGGGCCGCGCTTTCGGTATTCATCGGCTTCGCGGGGGAATACTCCGCCAACCAGATCGGTTACGAGCCGGCGGCGACCCACCTTCCCCCGGTGTTCCTCGTTCCCTTCCTCTTCTGTGTGCTGCTTCCAAATGCCCTGGTCTCGCGGGTCCGCCCCGCGGCGGCGCTCTCGTTTTACGAAATGATCATGATCTTCGCCATGGGATGGATCGCTTCCACGGTGCCCGACCAGGCCATGACGAAATACCTGCTCGTCGTGATTACCGCGCCGTTCTACTTCGCCTCGCCAGAAAACAGCTGGGAGACCATCTTCTTTCCCTATCTGCCCGAATGGCTGGTCCTCAGCGACCGGGCGGCGGCACGGGTTTTCTACGAGGGACTCCAGAACGGACAGTCGATACCCTGGGGCGCGTGGCTGTCCCCCCTGTTCTGGTGGGGATCCTTAATCCTGATCCTGCTCTTCGTGGGCGCGTGCATCGTCGTCATGCTTCGCAAGCAGTGGGTCGAACACGAACGGCTTCAGTTCCCGCTGGGCGAGGTGGGCCTGCATCTGATCTCGCTGGGCGGCGGCAGCGGGGAGGGCGGCAACGGGAAGGGCGGTGCAAAAGGAGAAGGCGGCAACCGCTGGATCCGGACCGGCGCGGCGGCCATGTCCCTGGTCATGATCTGGAACATCGTTTCGTTCTGGGGCGCATGGCCACCGGTCCCGATCATGGCCGAACACTCCAGGATACTTTCCCTCGATCCCGCCTTTCCCGGACTCATCTTCCAGATGAATGTGTTCGTCTTCTGCCTGCTGATCTTCGTCAACCGGGACGTGCTGCTCAGCATGTGGCTGTTTCTCGTCTTCTACGTGCTCCAGGAGGGATCGCTCAACCTGCTCGGCGTCGGATCCACCTCCGGCACCATCATCCACGGCGGCCTGGCCGGCATTCAATCCATTGCCGGCCTGGTTACCTTCGTCCTCTTCGGCCTCTGGATGGCCCGCCGGCACCTCGGGACCGTGTGGCGCCACGCCCTGGGCCGGAAGGGCGAGCTGGACGACGCGGAAGAACTGTTCTCCTACCGCACGGCCGTCTTCGGCTTCCTGCTCGGCCTCCTCTTCATCATCTGCTGGTTGTACGCCGCCGGACTGTCTCTTCCGATCATGGCGCTTTTCATCATCCTGCTCTTCATCTTCTACATCGCCCTGGCCCGCGTCGTGGCGGAGACGGGCGTGGTGACGCTCGACCTGCCCATCAACAGCCACCAGTTCTCCATCGCCATCGTGGGGTCCGCGCAGATCGGCCGCGGCGACCTCACGGCCCTGGGCATGGCCAACGGGTTCGCGCGCAACTGGCGTACCTTCACCATGATCGGCACGTCCCACGTGGCCTGGCTGAAGACCAGGTGGCGGCAACACCGGCAAGCCCGGCCCGATCCGTTGCCGGATGTGCGGGGGTCCGGGAGCGGAAGCGGGATCTCTTCCAGGCACCTATTCGCCGGCGTGGCCGTCGCCTTCTGCCTGAGCGCCGTGGCCTCCATCGGCTACGTGATCTACGCCGGGAACACCTTCGGCGCCCAGAACCTGCGGACCGACCTGGGCACGGACCGGGGCATCCGTTTCTACGACCTGATCGTGACCTGGGTCAACAACGCGACACAGATCAGCGACCTCGAGGTCCTGTTTTTCGGGAGCGGTGTCGTGATGATGATCGTACTCCTGGCCGGGCGGATTCTCCTGCCGTGGTGGCCGCTCCATCCCATCGGCATGGTGGTCGTCATGTCCGCCCCGGTACGGAACGCGTTCCTGACGATCTTCCTGGCCTGGCTGGTCCAGGCTATCGTGTTCCGCATCGGCGGCCCGACGCTTTACCAGAAGGTCCGAAAGATGTTTATTGGCATATTGCTCGCCTATCTCTTCTGGCAACTGGCCGCCATGGGAGTAGACCTGGCCTGGTTTCCGGACCGGCCTCATCGCTGGGAGTCCTATTGAGAAAGGGGATTTGACCCATGCAGTTCATCATGTTCACCAAGCACCTGGAGGGTCTCACGCTCGCGGAAATAGCGGAGAAACTGATCAGCGTGGGCGTTTCCGGCGCAGACCTGTGCGTGCGCGACGGATATCCGGTGAATCCCGGGAACATCGACCGGGCCCTGCCGGAAGCCGTACGGGTGCTTTCCGGCGAAGGACTTACCATCCCCCTCGTGACCGCACCGGGGGATTTCACATCGGCCGCGCTGGACTACGCGGAGAGATACTACCAGGCCTGCGGGGAGAACGGGGTAAAGCACATCAAGCTGGGGTACTGGCACTGGTCGCCGGGGTCGGATTACTGGGCGGAACTGGACCGTGCGCGGAAGGAACTGGAGGGGTTCCAGCGTCTATCGGAGAAAACCGGCGTAAAGACCGTCGTGCACAATCATTCGGGCCACTCCATGGGCCTGAATTCGTCCGCCGTCATGCACCTCGTGCAGGGATTCGACCCCGCTCATGTCGGTGTGTTCGCGGACGTGGGACACCTGTCCATCTGCGGAGAGCCCATCGACATGGCACTCGACATCGTTCGGGCGTACCTGTCGGTCATGTCGTTCAAGGACCTCGCGCGGGTGCAGCGGGTCCAGGACGGCGAGCGGCGGTGGGAGGTCGATGTAGTGCGGCTAGGCACGGGGTTCGGAGACTGGAAGACGGTCCTGTCCACGCTGAAGGCCCAGGGGTTCGACGGACCCGTCACCATGCACAGCGAATACGGGGGAGAACCCGTGGACACGGTCGTCGACCTAGCCCGGTCGGACTTGCGGTTCATCCGGAACCTGATGGATGAGTTGTAGGCCTACCAGTGCCAGATCTGGTTCCAGGCCTCCATCCAGTCCCGGCCCTCGCTGACGACGGTCAGGTCGTCGGGAAACGAGACCCCTTGCCGGCCCTTGTAATGCTCGGCGTTGTCCACGGTGTCCAGTTCGATGGTGATCTTCGTGGGGGCCGTTGGTACATAGGGCTTGATGTCCGGCCTGTCCTGCAGCGCCTTGCGCGTGCCTTCCTCGATCATCCGGCGCGCGCGGACCGGAGGTATCTGCCGGGCCGAGTACCTGGACAGGCCCCTTTTCACGGCCACGACCGGCAGGCCTTCTCCCAGTAGTTCCCTGGACTCGCGGCATACGGCCTCGTCGCCGGTGACCAGCAGCACGGGACAGCCGTAGTGCCCGCACAGGGCGGCGTTGATGCCCACTTCGCCCACTTCATCGTCGTTGAACCGCAGGCTGCGCCAGCCCGTCGTCGAGATCGTATGGCACATCACCCCGTCCGGCGTGTTCGCCCGGGCGTGCATGCCGACGAACACCGCCGCGTCACAGCCCGTCTCGAACATCTCCGTGTAACGCGACCAGGGATGCTTGGCGACCCACTCGCATCCCGGATCGAGCAACTCCGGCACCAGTGAATTGAAGGTCCAGTCGCCGCCCGCGCCGTGACAGTCCACCACCACGATCTCCTCCGCGCCCGCGGCCCGGGCGCCCCGTACGGCGGCGTTGATCTCCTCGGTATACAAACGCCGGCCTTCCTCGTACATGGGCTTGCCGCCGTTTACCTGATCCCAGGCCACGATGCCGCTCACGCCTTCCATGTCCGTCATCATCAGTATGCGCATGATACTGCCTCTCTGTGCTGGGGTTGTGGTGCTGCATTTTCCGGTGGGCGTTCGTTAAACGATAACCGCTATTCAAACAGGGATCGCTTCGACGACGGAAGGATACCGGTCCGTTCGGCCCGTTCGAACAGATCGCGAATCGCCGCTTCTCCGTCGTCGCCGTACTGCAGCGAGTACCGGTTCACGTAGAGATCGATATGCTGCTGCATGACCTTTTCATCCATCTCCTGGGCATGACGCCGGATATAGGGCTTCACTTCACGTGGATGGGCGTATGCGTATTCGATGCTCGATCGTATGGACCGGTTGAGCCGTTCGTGCATGGCGCCGCCCAGATCCCGCCGCGCGAGGATACCGCCCAGGGGAATCGGGTGCCCCGTCTCTTCCTCCCACCACGCACCGAGGTCGATCACCTGGGACAGGCCGTGTTCGGCGAAGGTGAACCGGCTTTCGTGGATGATCACCCCGGCGTCGACATCGCCTCGCCGGCAGGCCGGCATGATTTCGTCGAAGGGCAGGTAGACCAGGTTTTTCAGGCCGGGATCGAAAAGCCTCAGCAGCAGCGCCGCTGTGGTCAGCCGTCCGGGCAGGGCGATCCTCCGGCCCCTCAGCATTTCCGGCCGCAGCGGTTCCCGCGCGACCACCAGGGGGCCGCAACCCCTGCCCAGGGCCCCACCGGACCGGAGCAGGACATAGTGTTCACGCAGGTGGCCGAGGGCGTGAAAAGAGATTTTCGTCAGGTCCAGTTCACGCTTCAGGGCCAGTGTATTCAGGGTCTCGATATCCTCCAGCACTTCCCGGCACCTCGGCGCATCGGGGATCCGTCCCTGGATCATGGCGCAGAAGATGAAGGTGTCGTTGGGACAGGGCGAATAGCCGAGAGAAAGGGCGGTCATGGCAAAACCCTTCCGCTTGTGGGTTCAGCGTTGCATAAACCAGCTGAATATGGAGGCACCAGGGCCTTGCGACGCATCAGCAAGCCCCGCTTTCTACGATCTGTTCCACCGCTCGCTGGCAGCGCCGGATCGCCAGGGGCAGATCCCATCGCGACAGGTCCCGGTCGACCACCCGGTTGCTGATGCCGCGGATCTCCACGAAGGGAATGTCGTAGATCTCGGCGACATGGGCCGCTGACGCTCCTTCCATGTTCTCGCATATCCCGCTGTAACGGGCGGCCAGCGTATCTCCGGCCGCCTGGACGCCGCTGCACTGCTGCACCGTGACGAAGGGACCGGAGGCGACCTGGTACGACGATCGGCCTTCCAGTCCGGATTCCAGGCTCCGTTGGATTTGTTCGGTCCGCGTGGCGTCGAGGGGTATCCGGTTGTACAGGGGCTGTCTGTACATCCGCCCGGTCTGCCCGGTATGCCCCTGGGCGCAGGTCCTGGCGGGCAGCATGGGAAAGCCCATCCCTTCCAAGTCCATCCAGCCTTCCGGGGTCAGGACGCCGGTGTCGCCGTAGCATTCCTCCGTGGCAATGGCGAGGTCACCCACTTCGAGACCGGACCGCACGTATGCGCCGCCTACGCCGAATTGCAGGATCACGTCGGGATCATGGCGCGTCAGTGCAAGGGTCAGGGCCGTGGCCGTGTTGACCTGGCCCACGCCGCCCTCGACAAGGAGCACCGACTTCCCGCACAACGAACCCTGGTGCCAGGGCCGGACCAGGGGATGTTCCGTTCCGGAGATTTCCATCCGTGCCCGGACCGGTACCTGTTCCCTATCCGTCGCGGTGATGAGCAGAAAGTCCAGTTTCATGGCTTACCCCGGTATCCGGCCCTCGACGTCCAGCACACGCATCCCGGGTCGGAGCAGTTCGTCAAGCCGCCGGTGCGAGGAAGCAAGCGTTCGTTCATTCAGGATCTCTTCCGTCCCGGATGGCATATGCGCGCGTATCGGCGCCTGATCCACAACCTTCAGTCGATCACCCTTCCGCCTGTCCCGCTTCAGCATTCGATATCGATCCACCCGCCCGTTTCATGGGACTTGACCGCTGCGTCGATGACAAGCTGGGCCGCCAGGCCGTCCCGGAACGTGGGCGGTTCGTCCTCATCCCGCCGGATGTTATTGAGAAAAGTCGTCACGATGGTGTCGTCACCTGGCGGTTCAGGCAACTCGACGGGCTTGTATTCCGCCTCCGTGGACCGTTCCATGAGGCGCCGGTCGCCCGCCATCTCCCAGCGATAGGAAGTCCGCTCGCCATCTACCCGGATGGCATGTTCCTGGTGGAGCCTGCTGGCCCGGATCGACCCACGGGCGCCGTTTTCAAAGCGCAGCAGCAGCTGGCAGACGTCATCGTTTTCCACCGATCCGGTCTCCTTGGTTATATCCAGTTTTCCCTCTCGATGCAGCTGGCGCAGTTCGCCGAAGTGTCCGTCCGAAGTCAGCACCGGACGCAGAGGAATATAAGTGGTCAGTTCGGCGTTTACCTGCCCGATCTCGCCGACCAGCCAGCGGGCCGCGTCGATCATGTATACCCCGAGGTCGCCGAGGGCTCCGGTTCCCGCCTCGGCTCTTTTGAACCGCCAGGTCAGCGGAAAACGGGGATCCCTGGCCCAGTCGAAGGACCAGTGGGCGTCGAAAGTATGGATGTTTCCGGCCCGTCCCTCCCGCAGCAGGCGGGAAAGCAGCCGGAGCGCCGGAAAAAGACGGATACCCGATTGCACGCCCGTTTTTACCCCTCGGCGCCGGGCATCGGACCACATCTCCCGGGCCTGCGAACCATCGAGTGCGAGGGGCTTTTCGCAAAACACGGACTTCCCTGCCGCCAGGGCCGCGAGGGCGATGGGATGGTGCAGGCGATGGGTCGTAGCGATGCCGACGGCATCGATGTCGTCTCGATTAAGCAGCGCGTTCGCGTCCTGGCAAACGTGGGGAATGCCATGCCGCTCCGCCAGGGATCGCGCGCGCGCGATACGGCGGCTGGCGACCGCGGTCAGCGTGGCTTCTTTCCGCCACGCCTCCGCGTGGGCATGGGCGATGTGCCCGGCGCCGATCATGCCGATGCGAACAGTGTCCTTCATGAAGAAAACCCGGCGGCGGGGATCGTCACCGGACCGCATCCGCTCCGGAACCGGTCCGCGCGCCCGCTTCCGCCTGTCCGCCTGGTCCGCCCGGTCCGCCTGGTCCGCTTAACCCGTTTGATCCGCTAAGTCCGCCCTGCCGGAGCAGTGCCTCCGTGGTGGGTTCCCTTCCGCGGAAGTCCCTGAAGACGTCCATGGGATGCCGGCTGCCACCCAGGGCCAGGATGGTATCGCGGAACCGCCGTCCCAGCCGCCGCATCTCCTCTTCGTTCTCCAGCCCCGCATCCTCGAAGGCGGAGAAAGCGTCCGCGCTGAGCACTTCCGACCACTTGTAGCTGTAGTATCCCGCGGCGTATCCACCGGCGAAAATGTGGGAGAACGAGCAGAAGAACCGGTCTTCCTCCAGCGACGGCAGGACCAGCGTCTCCGCGTCGATCCGGCGCTGCACGTCCAGGATCGTCTCCGTGCCCGCGGGATCGAAACGCTCGTGCAGTTCCATGTCGAGCAGCCCGAAGTTGACCTGCCTTAAGGTGTTGCTGCCCTCCCGGAAGGTCCTGGCGCCGAGCAGGCGGTCGATGATTTCGTCGGGAAGCGGTTCGTCCGTCTCGTAGTGGCGGGCCAGGCCCTTCAGCGTCCCCCGGTCGTAACACCAGTTTTCCATGAACTGGCTGGCGATCTCCACCGCGTCCCATTCCACGTTGGAAATGCCGGACGCCATGCCGTAGTCGATGGTGGTCAGCATGTGCTGAAGCGCGTGGCCGAACTCGTGGAACAGCGTTTCCACTTCGCGGAACGTCATGAGCGAGGGCTTGCCGCCGACGGGTTTGCCCTGGTTGCAGATCATGTAGGCCACGGGCAGCCGGGCGGCCTTTCCCGTAGAAGCCATGACCGCGCTTCTGCCCACCAGCGTATCCATCCACGCGCCGCCCTGCTTCTCCGCAGGACGGCTGTACGGGTCGAGGTAGAAGGCCGCCATGGGTTCGCCCCGGTCGTCGAACACCCGGAAGAATTGGACGTCCTCGTGCCAGACGGGCGACTGGCCGGTGGCTTCCTCCAGGCGCACGCCGAAGAGGCGCTCCGTTAGTTCGAACAATCCGTTCAGCACGCGCGGCAGCGGGAAATAGGGTCTCAGTTCTTCGTCCTTCAGGTCGTAGCGCGCCTCGCGGAGCCGTTCCGCCCAGTACGGCACGTCCCAGTGCCTGAGTTCGTCGTCGCCATCCACTCCGGCCAGCGCTTTCAACGCTTCCATGTCCCCCTCGGCGGCGCCGCGGCCCGCCGCGCGCAATTCGTCGAGCAGGCGCCGCACCGATCCCGCGTCAGGCGCCATTTTCCGGCTGAGGCTCAACGCCGCGAAGGTATCGAACCCGAGCAGTCTGCACTTGTCGATCCTCAGGGCGATGATCTCCCGGGCTACGTCTCTGTTGTCCCACTGGCCGTCCGACGCCTTGGATATGAAGGCGCGGTACATGCGCTCACGCAGGTCCCGGCGCTTGCTGTGCTGCATGAAGGGCATGAAACTGGGGTAGTCCAGCGTGAGCACCCAGGGTCCGTCCGTTGCCGTGGCCTCCTCGTGGCCCTCCTGCCGGGCCGTATCCGCGGCCAGTTCAAGCAAGGTGTCGGGAAGGCCCTCGATCTCTTCGGCCTCCTTGAGTTTAATCTTGAACGCCTTGGTGGCGTCGAGGACGTTGTTGGAGAACTTCGTGCTCAGCTCCGCCAGCCGCTGGCTGATCTCGTTATAGCGGTCCCGGTCCGCGTCATCCAGGCCCACGCCGTTCAACTCGGCCTCGCGAATGGCCGACTCCAGGATCCGCTGCTGGGCAGGCTCGAAATCCCGCGCTTCCCCGCTGTCTCGCAAGGCGCAGTAGGCCTGGTACAGGGGCTTGCTCTGCCCGAGCCGGTTGCCGAACTTGACCACTTCGGCGAGCAGGGGATCGTACACTTTCCGCAACTCGGGCGAGTTCTTCACCCCGTGCAGGTGGGACACGATGCCCCAGATACGGCCGAGGTCGTCTTCGATGCGCTCGAGCGGATCCATCAATTCGCGCCAGGTGCGCGGCGTGGTCGCCTCGAGCCGGGCCACGGCCTGTTCGCAGTCCTCGAGCAGGATGCGGATTCCGGGTTCGATATGGTCGGTCTCGATCCGGTCGAAGGGGGGAAGATCGTCCCAGTTCAGCAGCGGGTTGTTTTCCATTCTGATCGCCTTGCCTTTTTGTTGTGTACGCTTATCTTGGGGTACGATCCACGCCGGAAATCGAGGCGCGGGAACCGTAGCAAATTACGAAGTGCCAGGGTTTAAATCAACCGATCATTTCCAGCCGAACCGGAACGGGAAGGATGACGGAAAAGCGATTCAGGAGGCGACTGCAACGGTATCCCGCGGTGAGTGACCTGCGGCGACTGACGCGCAAGCGGCTGCCGCACATCGCCTGGGAGTATCTCGACTGCGGTACGGGCGACGAACGGGCCGTGGCGCGGAACCTGGAACGCATGGCGGAGGTCACGCTCGCACCGGTTTTCATGAAGGGCGACCTGAACCCCGATCTGACCACGACCCTGTTCGGACGGACCTACAGCGTGCCCTTCGGCATGGCGCCCGTGGGACTCACCGGGCTCATGTGGCCCCGGGCGGAGTTCATCCTGGCCGCCTCGGCCGCGAAATACCGCTTCCCTTACTGCCTGAGCACGGTGGCCACGCAAGCGCCCGAGACGGTCGGGCCCATCGTGGGCGACATGGGCTGGTTTCAGCTCTATCCCCCCCGGCGCCGGGAAATACGCGACGATCTGCTGAAGCGCGCGATGGGAGCGGGCTTCCATACGCTCGTGGTGACGGCGGACGTGCCCATGGGCAGCCGCAGGGAACGGACCAGCCGCGCGGGCCTGGAGACGCCGCCGCGGATCACGGCCGGGTTCGTGTACGAAGCGCTGGTCCATCCCACCTGGACGATCCAGACCCTGCTCGCCGGGCTGCCCAGGCTCAGGGCCATCGAGAAGTACGCCGATTCGAAGCAGATGGGCGAGGTAGCGAGTTACGTCGGCCAGGAACTGGGCGGGACCCTCGACTGGGACTATATCCGTGAGGTTCGCGATCTATGGGACGGACCGGTGATCTTGAAGGGCATCCTTCACCCCCACGACGCGGAACGGGCGATAGCGACCGGCGTGGACGGCATCCAGGTCTCGAACCACGGCGCACGGCAGTTCGACGGCACGCTCGCCGCCATCGACGCGCTGCCGCCCATCGTTCGCCAGGTCAACGGACGGGCCCGCATCCTCTTTGACAGCGGGGTGCGCACCGGACTGGACATCATCCGCGCTCTCGCTTTGGGCGCTGACTTCGTGATGCTGGGCAGGGCGTTCATGTACGGCGTAGGCGCCTTCGGCAAGACGGGCGGCGATCACGCCTTCGAGATCCTGAAGGCCGACCTCGAAGTCAACATGGCCAACCTGGGATGCGCCTCGGTGGACGAGATCCCCGCTCCGGTCCACCCGGATTCCGCGTAACAGGCCGCACTCAGCCGGCCGCCTCCTGCTCAACTCACCACGCTTACCCCGCCGCTTCCGCCAGTGTACCGTGCCCGGTTTTCCTTGAATAAACCAGGCTGCAGCAACCCAATACGACCGAAAAGACCGTTCCGATCACCGCCAGCAGCAGCATGCCGCCCGATTCGAAGAGGAACCCCGTCACCAGGCTGGCGGAACTCGCCGAGAGCGCGATGAACATCTCGTTTACGCCCTGCACGCGGCCCCGCTCCAGGGGTGCGAGCGCGTTCGAAAGCAGGGAAGAGCCGGCGATGAAACAGAAGTTCCACCCCAGGCCGAGGAGGAAGAGGGCGATCGTCAGGGGAATGAACCGGGGCGAAACCGGGGTGATCACGCAGGATACGACGAGGATGAGCACGCCCCATTTCACGATGGCGTGCTGCCCCCACCGCATGATCAGCCGCCCGGTGATGCCGGAAACGCCGAACATGCCGATGGCGTGGGCCATGATGACCCACGAGATCAGCCACGTGCCATGGTCGTGGTGGCTCATGTGCAGCGGCGTGATCACCATGAGCAGCGTCATGACAAACTGGCCGATCACCATGGCCGCGATTCCATACCGGACGTGTACGTTGCCGAGGATCTCCCGCACGGGACGGGCGGTCGACGCGTCGATTTCCGATTCGGTGGAGGGTTTGATGCGCCGGGCGAGGTCGAGCGGGTCGGGGCGGACCAGGAAGAGGGTAAGCAGGACCGCGGCCAGGCTCAGGCCCACGCCGACGACGAAGGGGCCCGACATGGGAGGATAGCCGTATTGCGCGATCCAGATCCCCGCGGGCGCCACCATCATGGCGCCGCCGATAGCGCTGATCGTGCCGGCGGACACGATTCGGCCGATGATGCGTGCCCGTTCGGTTTCGGGATAGATTTCCGCGCCGATGAACCGCGCCTGCTCACTGGAACTGCGCGCCATGCCGGCGAAAAACGACGCGATGCAGAATCCCGCGAAGGAATGGACGGCCACGCTGAGGAAACTGGCCGCGGCGGCGATCAGGGACGACAGGTATCCGGCCGTTAGCCCCGCCCGGCGGCCCAGGCGGTCCATGATCCAGCCGAAGGGGAAGGCGCTGATCGAGCGCGCGAGAAAGGCGATGGTCATGGGTACGCCCGTCATGCGCTCGCTGTCGGACAATTGCGCCGCCAGGATGGGCACGACGGTGAAGGCCGCGACCTGGGTGGCGCCGAAGAGGGCCTGTGTGACGAAGAGGGTGTGGGTGATCCGGCTGCGGACCGACTGAAGCTGTTCCGGTTCCATTATGCTCCCGCGGCCCGGTATTCATGACGTTCTGCCGCTGGTAACGCCTCTCCCGATCAGATGACTTCCAGCTGATCCCGGTCCGGCAGCGCGGGTAAGGGTGCGCTCGGCAGGGTCTGGTACCAGAAGGCCACCGAAGCGACATCGTCCTGGAGCGGCTGGTACGGACCGCCCTGGGTAAAACCGAGCAGTTGCCGCCAGCCCAGTGCCTGGATCGTAACCTTCAGATCCTCCTCGAACCGTACCGGATCCGACACGTGCCACCGGTACATGCCGAACCGCTGCTGGGACTTGTACATGCCGTCGGGGCGGATGACCTGGGGCATGCCCGCGTACGGAGTGGTGTATTCCACGTACCGGCCGTCGATATCGAAGTTGTAGGAACCGCAGAAGTAGTCCTCGACGCCTGTCCCGCAGATCGTAGGGAACTCGTCGTCTCCGTCGATATAGAACTTGATCTCCCCCTCGCCCCACCATCCGTTGCTGTTGGATCCCCACGCCATGTAGGTGCCGACGTAATGGCCGTGCCCCTTTACGCCGTCCAGTACGGTAAACACCTCTTTGTACGGAACGGGGTTCGTCCGCCGGAAGCTCGCGTGGAAATAGCCGATGTCCTCGGGGACCTCGGTCAGCGTGTAGTCGATCTGGTAGTAGACGCGCATCTTCTCGTCGGCGATGTTCTCCAGCGTAATGCGGCAACGCTTGCGAAAGGGCATCTCCCAGTAGCAGTTGAACGCGCTGGCCGGATTCACGCACACGGCCAGCGAGGACACGTGGGCGTATTCACTCCACCCGCAGGCGAAGAAATCGCCCATGGGGCACTCCACGGAGGGATGCTCTTCGTCGTCCCAGTAAATGCGCAGGATGGCGAAGCGCCAATGGCCGGTAGGCGTCAGCCAGATATGCTGAATGGCCCCTGACCCTTCGATATCGGCCATCGTCAGCGTTTCCCCCGCTTCGATGTCGAATGAAGGGGAGATCTTCCAGCCCTGCCCCAGGTGCCGCGCGTTATGGGCGCCGGTGCCCTCCGTGGCCATGCCGCCCCGGCCCTTTCCTCCGTCCGTGTTTTCCGGCGAGATGGACCGCGTCTTGGCGCGCGACAAGCGAGGCAGGTTACCCATGTCCATGCCCAGTCCGTTGAACATATGCGCATCTCCTCGTTTTATCTTCTCTTGAAAAGGTGGTCTTGGCTTCATTATAATACGTTCCGCAGTAACACTCGCACAGGTCTTTTTAGGGGTCCATACCCGACGGAAGCGACGGTGGATCATGCAACGCGACGTTCTCTACTACATCGCCGATCCCATGTGTTCCTGGTGCTGGGGATTCAGTCCGGTGCTGGAGGCCGTTTCCGGCGTGCTCCCGCAAGAAATCCCCATCCGCTACGTCATGGGCGGCCTGGCCCGTGATTCAGAAGATCCCATGCCGGAGGAAACCCGGAACTACGTGCAGTCCCAGTGGCGGCTGGTCTCAGAACGAACGGGCGCGGAATTCAACTGGGACTTCTGGAAGGACTGCGAGCCCAGGAGATCGACCTACCCGGCCTGCCGGGCGGCCATCGCCGCCGGGATGCAGCAGCAAGACGGGACCGTGGCGATGTTTCACGCCATCCAGCGGGCCTACTACCTCGAAGCGCGGAATCCGTCGGACGCCGATACCCTCGTGCAGCTTGCCGGGGAACTGGACCTGGACCCGCAACGCTTTTCCGATGACCTTGTCTCGGCCCGCACCGACGAGCTGCTTCACGAGGACTTCGCGCTTCGCCGGTCCCTCCACGCCGACAAGTTCCCCACGATGATCCTGGAGCACGACGACAACCAGCTGTGGCTGGCCTACGGGTACGAAGATGAAGACCTGGTGGTGGACCTGCTGACTTCGGCCCTGCTTTCCTGACTTCGTTCCGGACGGCGTACTGGTTAAGGCCCGCGACGTTACATCCCCTCGACCCTGGGATCGATCCACATATACACGAAATCCACCACGATGTTGGCGCAGACCACCATCGCGGCCGAGAAGAGCACGACGCCCATGATCATGGGCACGTCGAGATTGAAGACCGACTGCAGGGCCAGGACGCCCAGGCCGGGCAGGGCGAAGACGTTCTCGGTAAACACCACGCCGCCCATGAGCGCGGCCATGTCCAGACCGAGGACGGTGATGACGGGAATGACGGCGTTCCGCAGTCCGTGCTTGAACAGGACGACGTACTCGGGGATCCCCTTGGCGCGGGCCACGCGCACGTAATCGGCGTTCAGCACCTCCACCATGTTCGTGTGCACCAGTCGGGCGTAGTAGCCCGTAATCACCAGGGCGAGGGTCGCCGCGGGCAGGATGATGTGGGTCCAGCCCGTCCATCCGCCCACCGGAAACAGGCCGGTCCGGTAGGCCAGGTAATACTGCAGCATGCGGGCCAGCCAGAAAACGGGCAGGGAAATGGCGACCAGGGATACGATGAGCACGGTCCGGTCGATGGCCCGGCCGCGGTACTTCGCCGTGAGGACGCCCAGCGGCACGCTCATCAGCATCCACAGGCATACGGCCGTCAGGGCCAGGGCGAGGGTTACCGGAAACCTCGCCAGGAGGGCGTCGAGCACCCGTTCTCCCGTCACCAGGGACGTGCCGAGGTCGCCCCGCAGCAGGTTGCCGATGTAGCGGCCGTACTGCACGATGAGCGGATCGTCGAAACCCATTTCCGCTCTGATCCGCTCGATCGTCTCCGCGTCCGCGTTCGCCCCCGCGTATACCCGCACCGGATCGGCCGGTACGGCGTGCACGATCAGAAACGTGATCACCGTGGTCCCCCACAGAATCACGGCCGCCCATCCCAGGCGGCGAAGGATCCTGATCAACATGGCGAAGTCCCTCTGCGGATGGGGTCGAGTTTCATGGCTCGATCCACATCAATTCGTATCGGATGGGCCAGACCGGATTGAGCTTCAACCCCTTGAGCCAGGGTTGCCGGAGCAGGTACATCTGCGGGTAGTACAGGAATACCCAGGGCGCGTCCTCCACCACCAGACGCTCCGCCTCCCGGTAGAGCGCCAGGCGATGCGCCCGGTCTGTGCTGGTGGACGCCTCGTTCAGCAACGCGTTCACCGACGCATTGTCATAGAACGCCACGTTGGTGCTGTTTACCTCGGTAATCCGGTTGCCGTTCAACAGCACGTCGAGAAAATTGCTCGGATCCGGATAGTCCTGGTACCAGCCGAAGGTGGAGAAGGGTACCGCGCCGCGCCGGCCCGTCGCTTCGATCCGCGTCGATCCGGTCACCGGCCGGATTTCCACGGTGATGCCGACCTCCGCGAGGTCCTGCTGCACCGCCTGACCGATCTTGGTATCGATGCCGCTCTGGGCCGTGATCATGAGTTCGGTAGTGAATCCCTCGGGGTATCCGGCCTCCGCGAGCAGCCTGCGGGCCTTCTCCGGGTCGTGGTCGTACCCCTCGAGTTCCTCGTTGAATCCCGGCATGCCGGGCGGCAGCACGCCCCGGGCGAGGATGCCCCGGTCGCTGATCAGGCTCACGATCCGCTTTCGGTCGACGGCGTGGTTGACCGCTCTGCGCACGTTTACCCGGTCGAAGGGCGGCATCTCGGTGTTCATGGAGAGATACTGGATGGCGTTCAGGGGCTGATGAGCCACGCGTTGGCTGAGGACGGGGTCTTTCAATACCCGTATGAAGTCCGCGTCCGGAATCCCCGTCGACGTGACGCTCGCGATGTCCAGCTCGCCCCGTTCGAACATCATCATGTGCAGGGTCTCGTCCCCGCCGACCATCAGATCGATGGCCTCCAGCCGGATTTCATCCGCCCGGTAGTAGGACGGGTTCTTCTCGAGCCGCATGCGCGTTCCGCGCCGCCAGTCCGCCAGCAAAAAGGGTCCCGCGCCGACGGGATGCCGCCCGAAGGTCTCCCCGCGCCGCTCCACTTCCTCCCTTGGAACGGCGTACGCGAAGGGCATGGCCATGCAGTACAGGAAGGGCAGGTCGGGATGGACCAGCTCGATCACCAGGGTCTCGGGGTCGGGAGTGCGCAGGCCCGCGACCCGGTCCGCCGAACCGTCCTGAAACGCCCGGGCGCCGGCGATGTTCCGATAGAATCCCTGCCCCGGGGACCGGGTGGCCGGATCCAGAATCCGTTCGAGGGACCAGGCGAAATCCCCGGAGCTGATCGGCCGGCCGTTCGAGAACCGGATGTCCCGGCGCAACTTGAAGGTAATGGTCCGGCCATCCTCGGAGATCGTCCACGAGCGCGCGTGCCAGGGCACCAGGTTCAGGTCGTCGTCATAATCGATCAGGCCGTGGAACAAGGCGCGCACCAGCGGCCACGTCACCACGTCGTAGGCGATGGCCGGATCGAGCGATCGCGGGTCCGAAGGCACGGCGATCCGCAGGACGTTCTCCTCCGGATGCAGCCGTCTGGGAGGGGCGTCTCCGGAACAGGAGACCGCGAGGAACAGCACCGCAAGACCCACCGATGCCCAGGACAGCGGACCAGGGGCGGCCTCAACCGCGGGTTTCAGCGTCTGTGTGCCCTTCATCGTCCCCGTCCCTCCTTCACGTAAGGATCCAGTACCTCCTGCAGGCCCTGTCCGAGCAGGTTGAATCCCACCACGGCCACGATGATGGCAAAACCGGGCGCCATGGTGAGGTGGGGTGAAACGATGAAATAGGGCTGGCCCTCCGCGATCATGGTCCCCCAGGACGGCGCGGGCGGCGGCACGCCGACCCCCAGATAGCTCAATCCGGCGTCGAGCAGCACGGTATTCGCCGTCGCCAGGGATCCGAGCACGATGATCAGGGGAAGGACGTTGGGCAGGAGATGCCGCACCATGATGCGAAAATCGGAACAGCCGATGGCCTGGGAGGAAGTGACGAATTCCCGGTTCTTCAGGATCAGTACCTGGCTTCGAATGGTCCGGGCGATCCAGGTCCAGCTGACCAGCCCGATGACGAGGAATACGCTGACCAGTCCGCGTTTCAGCGTGATATCCAGTACGTGCCAGTCCAGGGACTCGATTCGGATCTGGATCACGCGTCCGTCCATCAGTCCGGCGAAGGCGATGGCCAGCAGCAGCCCGGGTATGGCCAGCATGACATCGGTCCCGCGCATAAGCAAGGTGTTCACCCAGCCGCCGTGGTATCCGGCGAGCATGCCCACGGTCACTCCGACGCAGACCGCGATGAGCATGGCCACGATACCGACGAGCAGGGAGATGCGGGTGCCGTGCGCCAGACGAGCCAGCACGTCCCGTCCGAGCTGGTCGGTGCCGAGGAGAAACCGGTCACCTGGCGGGATGGGCAAACCGTCGGCGTCGAGACCGTCGGCCAACTGCTGCATGGGGTCCTGCAGGTAACCCTGCCCGGTCAGGACCGGGGCGGACAGGGCAAGGACCGCCAGGAACAGGACCAGCCCGCCGCCGGCGCAGACCATGCGGTGCTTCAGCATGCGCCGCAGGAAGGGCAGGGACGCCGGACCGGTCTCTTCCGACTCGACACCGGTGGCGGTTGGGGAAATGACGGTCATGGTATCATTCTGTCCTTGAAACACGCCGGTCCGCACAACCACAGACCCGGATCATTCAAGCCGTGGGGTACTCCAGGCAGATTCCGCTCCGCGACCGCGACGAGTCGCCGATCGCACGAAGCAGGTCATGGTAGAAACGCCGTTCATCGGCGGTCAAGGTGATCAGGGCCTCATTCTCCCACAGGTAGGCCAGACTCCGTCGGGTCGGCCTCGTCAACATGCGGTAATCCGATTTCCCGTACATGCCCGGTTGATTGAGCAGGGGATCGTACGCCAGCGTACCGCCCGTTCCCACCAGCAACAGGTCGTCCTGCGGCCGGGGTCCATTCGGTGTCACCAGCAGATGACCGGTGGAATGACGCTCCGTCTTCAGCGTAACACTCACGTGCAGTCTTCTCGCCGAACCCGCCGCGGCCACGTACACGCTGCGCAGGGGGGAATCCAGCAGTGCCGCGGCCTTGCGGCACGACTGGAAGACACACCACCACTTCGGCCACTTCCCACCTTCCTGCGCGGAGATCAGACGAAGGTACACCGGTTCACCGAAATCGGCGTGGCGGCTCGTTTCATGCATTGCTCGCAATCCGGCATCGGACCGGTGGATATCCGTGATGGGTATATCCGGTTTACGCGTCCGTACGGGCAATGGACCGGCCGTTCGCACATCGACGCCCTTTTCAACCAGCCGTGCCGCATCCGCGGCCATGCCCCGGTAGGGCGAAAGGAAAAGAGCCTTCCGGGGCAAGTACGCGTCGAGGGTGTCCCGCAGCGTCCCGAGGCCTCGGAACGTGCCGTTCGCACTGCCCGGAGCACCTCCGCGCGGCCCCGCGTTGGTCCGCCCCGCGTTCGGCCGTCCCCCGTCCAGCCGCCCAGTGCTGGACCGCTCGGCGTTCGGCCGGGCGAACACCACGCCGTCCTGTGCCTCCAGATCCTCCCGGTAGCATTCGAACTCCCGCAGACCACCGATGACCAGTCCTTCGATGTCTCTCACGCCGTCTCTCACGCCGCCTCCCCGCCGGACAGGGGCAGACGTACCGGCCGGTTCCGCACGATGGATTCGTAACCCGCGAGCAACACTTCCATGTGGTCCCGGGCGTTCCGGACGGTGAAGCGCGGACGCGCGCCGGTGTCCAGCGCGTGCACCAGGTCATCCAGGGCGGCGCGGCTGAACTCAGTCCCCGTGGAGGTCAGCATGGTGGGCGGGCCGCTGTGCCACTGCATGGGATCGTCTTCGTCGACGCTGTAGTCGCCGTCCACGATGCGGTTTCTCAGGTGGGTATCGATGCCGGGACGTTTCCCGTCGATCCGCCCCGTGCCCTTCGTGCCGAACAGGTAGGCCAGGTTCGGTCCCCCGGCGCCGTGGGAGGCGATGCCGGTGCGCCCGGCGGACAGGGTGGCCACCCGGCCGGACCGGTCCACGAGGGACAGCGTCCCGAAGTCGTCCGCGCCATGGGCAGCATGTTCGGGAAAGAAGTAAGCGCCGCCCTGGCCGTATACCTCGGCAATGGGGTCGAAACACTGCTGCACCAGGGCGACGGCATAGGCGCCGACCGTCAGCAATTCGCGTTTGATGTCCGGAAACTTCCACCTGCCCGGCGGCAGGAAACCGGGTTTTCGCCGCGCATTCGAATTGGACCGCGGGATCCCCTTCCCGAAGAGGATGTCGACGTGCATCGCCGTCAATTCGCCCAGGGTTCCCGCGCCAATCATCCTTTTGCTCTGGTTGACTAAATCGTTGTAAACATAACTGGGAAGGATAGATGTGACGCCTGAACCTTCGACGGCGTCGACCACGTCGCGGCATTCCCGCATGTTGGCGCCGATGTACTTGTCGATCCACAGGTGCTTGCCCGCGCGAGCGGCCAGCCTGGCGATTTCGGCGCGGCGTTCGATCTCGTGGCCGATGCTGACGATATCGACCTCGTCCCGCTGAACGGCCGCCTCGATCCCTTCCAGTAACGGCACGCCCAACCGTTCGGCCCAGGTCCGGTTTAATGGCTTGAGATAAGGGTCGATGTCCGCGTCGTCCGCCACCCCGACGATGCGGATCCGGGGATGGTCCACGAAGGCGGGGATGAAACTGCGCTGGTGGCTGTGCTTGCTGAAACTGACCAGCAGCACGCCGTAGACGCGGTCGGCCATGACGACTCCATTTCCACTGTGATAAATGTGAGCATCCAAGATAAACCGGGCCATCACGAGTGACAACCAAAACAGGGGATTGAACCGTGCGGCAGGATTCGAACAGCGCGGCTGGATTCGAACAGCGCGGCTGGATTGAACCGTGCGGCGGGATTCGAACAGCGTGGCCGGTCGGTGGTCTTTGGTCTTGTTTAACGCGCGAGGCACAGTAGATTAACCCACATCCCGTTTCATTGCCGGTATCGTTACATCCACACCAGGTCATCAGCGAGAGAGGTACGCCATGGATGCCGTCCTGCGCGCGATATCCGATTTCATGTGGGGACCCTGGACGATCGGTGTGCTCGCTGTCCTGGGTCTCATGCTCACCGTGGCCAGCAGGGGAGTCCAGTTCCGTAAGTTCGGCACGGCCGTCGGCCTGGTCATGCGAGGCGCCCTGCGCAGGGACAAGGGCGACCAGGAATCGGGCGACATCTCGCCCTTCCAGGCGCTGACGACCGCCATGGCGGCTACGATAGGCAACGGTAACATCGCCGGTGTGGCGACGGCCATCGCGGTGGGCGGTCCTGGCGCGGCCTTCTGGATGGCGGCCATGGCGCCCCTGGGCATGGCCACGAAGTACGCGGAGACCGTCCTGGCCCTGCGATACCGCGGAAAGACGCGGGACGGCACCATGCTCGGCGGTCCCATGTCCTATCTGAAGGAGGGGCTGAACCTGCCCACCATCGGTGCGATCTTCGCCCTCTGCGCCACGCTGGGCGGCCTGGGCGGCGGGAACATCAGCCAGGCGAACTCCATCGCCCTGGTCATGGACTCCCAGTTCCATGTGGCCAAGTGGATCACCGGCGCCCTGCTTACCGGCATCCTGGCCGTCGTCATCATCGGCGGGATCAAGCGCATCGGCCTGGTCGCCGAAAGGCTCGTGCCCACCATGGTGCTCGTCTACGCCGCCAGCGTAATCTACGTCGTATTCACCCATTACAGCGCGCTGCCGGCAACGCTCTGGCTGATCGTGGAAAGCGCCTTCACTCCGGTCGCGGCTATCGGGGGTTTCGCCGGCGTCACAGTAGCCCGGACGATACAGTACGGCATCCGGCGCGGCGTCATCTCCAGCGAGGCCGGCCTCGGAAGCGCGGGGATCGCCCACAGTGCGGCGCAGACGAACAACCCGGTGCGGCAGGGGTACATCTCCATGATCGGCGTCTTCATCGACACGATCGTCGTCTGCTCCATGACCGCGGTCACGGTGGTCATCGCCGGCGTTTGGCACAATGGCGAAATCAGCACCGCGCTGGTGGCTTCCGCGCTCAACACCACCATCCCCTTCGGCGGCGCCATCGTCGCGCTCTGTTCCCTGATGTTCGGGTTCACGACCATGGTTACCTGGTCCTACTATGCCGAGCAGGGCCTGCGGTTCGTGACGGACTCCCGGAGCGTGGTGATGGGCATCCGGATCACCTGGTGCGCGGCCGCCTTCTTCGGGGCCGTTTATGAAGCCCGGCTGATCTGGGACCTTGGAGATATCATGGTCGCCTGCATGATGTTTCCCAATCTCGTCGGATTGATCGGTCTGACCCGCGAAATACGGGTGGTATCCGGTAACGAACAGGCCGCCGGGTCCGCTTGACGATGAAGCGTTTATCGGGTATATTACCGGTGGGTTGGAACGGTGCGAAAAAAACCGAACCGATTTCCGTTCCGGGGCCTCTTAGTATAGTAGACCGTGGCTCCCGCACTTCACGCTCAGCCGGACCCCTCACGCAGGATGCACGAAATGGCACACACAGCGGACGGACTCATCATCGAAAGCGTGCTGAACGGCAGTCCGGACGATTTTGAAAAGCTGGTGAAGCGGTATGACCGCGAGATCAGGCGTATCGTGGGTGCCATGATTACCAACCGCCAGGACAGGCAGGATATCGTACAGGATATCTGGCTTTCCGTGTACCAGCGGCTGTCGACCCTGCGCGATCCGAAGCGGTTTCCGCAGTGGCTGCGCGCCATTGCGCGTAACCGGTGCCTCGCCCACGTAGGGGACCGGAAGCACCGGGAAACGGCCTGGACGGAGTTCCAACCCGAGGAAGGCGCCGGAAGGGCATGGCCGGGCGATGAGCACCTGGACCGGGCAAAGCGCCGCCGTATGCGGAAGGCCGTAGCGACGCTGTCGCACGCACTCGGCCGGACCGTCGCCATGTACTATTTCACCGGGTATTCCTGTGACGAGGTCAGCACGAGGATGAACGTCCCCGTGGGCACCGTGAAACGCAGGCTCTCGGAAGCGCGCGGCAAGTTGCGGAGCATGTTCAGGGACTGGTCGCAGTTGCCCGCAGAAGGCGGCCTGGACCTCCGCCACCTGATCGTCGCCGCACCGATTTGCACCGGTTTCTGAATTCGCCCTCCAACCCCCGATCGAACCGAGGTCTTCAACAAGACATGTCACAACCACCGCAGGACCGGAATCCGCACCCGCCCCCAGACCAGCGACAGCCCCACCCCAGAAACGACCGGCAGCCACCGCCCGACAAGACGAGGAAGAACCGCTCGATCCTGATCTGGCTCGTACTCTTCCTGTTCTTTTTGATGGCCGCCCAGTTCCTTCCCAGGCGGGGCGATAACGCGGTAACAGTGTCGTACACGCAGTTCCAGCAGTTTCTCGAAGCCGACAACATCGAGCAGGTTACCATCACCGAGAAGCTGATCACGGGCACGCTGCGCCAGAACTCGTCGACCGTCGTTGAAGGCGCGAACCAGAGCCTGCGCGAATTCAAGGTATACATCCCCTTCGACGACCCGGAGCTGGTGGCCGATCTCATGGCCAGAAACGTCATGGTAACGGCCGAACCGGAAGCCACCAACTGGGTGGGCTACCTCATCGCGGCCCTGCCCTGGCTGCTGCTCATCGGGTTCTGGATCTTCATCCTGCGCCAGATGCAGTCGGGCCAGCGCGGCATGTTCTCCTTCGGCAAGAGCCGGGCCAAGATGATCGTGGAAGACCGGCCCTCCATCACCTTCGCCGATGTGGCCGGCGTGCTTGAGGCCAAGCGCGACCTGCAGGAGATCGTGGAATTCCTTAAGAACCCGGACAAGTTCCACGCCCTGGGCGGCCGGATACCGAAAGGCGCCCTGCTGCTTGGACCACCGGGCACGGGGAAGACCCTGCTCGCCAAGGCCGTGGCCGGAGAGGCGGGCGTGCCCTTCTTCAGCATGAGCGGCTCGGACTTCGTGGAGATGTTCGTCGGCGTGGGCGCATCCCGCGTGCGGGACCTCTTCGACCAGGCCCGCCAGAACGCGCCGTGTATCATCTTCATCGATGAAATCGACGCCATCGGACGACACCGGGGCGCTGGACTCGGCGGCGGGCACGACGAGCGGGAACAGACCCTGAACCAGTTGCTGGTGGGGCTGGACGGTTTCGAGAAAACGGACTCCATCATCGTGATCGGCGCGACGAACCGTCCGGACGTGCTCGATCCCGCGCTGCTCCGCCCCGGCCGCTTCGACCGTCACATCGTCGTCGACCGGCCGGACGTGGTGGGACGGGAGAAGATCCTGGAGATCCACGTAAAGAGCCGCAAAATCCCCCTGGACGATTCGGTCAAGCTCGATGTACTCGCCAAGGGCGTGCCCGGCATGGTCGGCGCGGACCTGGCCAACATGGTGAACGAGGCGGCGCTCATCGCGGCGCGGTACGATCGCGCATCCGTAACCAGCGAAGACTTCGAAGAAGCCAAAGAAAAGATCATGATGGGATCGAAGCGCCAGCTCGTCATCAGCGACAAGGAGCGGGAAATCGTGGCCTACCACGAAGCCGGCCACGCCCTCGCCTTCGAGCTCATCCCCGAAATCGACCCCCTGCACAAGGTGACCATCCTGCCGCAGGGCCGGGGCCTTGGCGTGACCATTCCCCTGCCGGAGGAACGTTACCTCCAGTCCCGTTCGTACTGCCTGGGCACGATGGCCGCGGCCCTGGGCGGCCGGGCGGCCGAGCAGATCGTCTTCGGCGAAGTGACCTCCGGCGCGCAGAGCGACATCGAACAGGTCACCCGCATCAGCCGCCACATGGTATGCGACTGGGGGATGAGCGAAGAACTGGGGGCCACCGCGCTGGGCGAGAAGGAGCACGAGGTCTTCCTCGGCCGGGACATCGCCCACCAGCCCAATTACAGCGAGACCACCGCCCATCGTATCGACCAGGAGATCCAGCGTTTCGTGACCAAGGCGGGAGATCGTGTGGAAAAACTGCTCAAGGATTACGAACCCCAGCTTCACGTCGTGGCCAAGGCGCTCCTGGATCGGGACACGCTTTCCCGGGACGAGGTGGCCGCGCTCATCGAAGGCAAGACCCTGCCCCCGAAGGTGAAGGGTAACGGCGAATCCAAGAAGGATGGCGACGCCGAGTCGAAGGAAGTCGCGCAGGACGATGGCTCGGGCGACGCGGAAGTGACGCATCAGGAAGTCGCGCAGGATGACAGCGCGCAGGATGACGGCGCGGGCGCCGCGGAAGAGCAACCTGCGGAAGAAGCGACCTCTGAAACACCCTCTACGACCAAGGACGGCAACGGCGTCGCAAAAGTGGACGGGTCGGACGATTCCGGCGAGCAGCCGGTACCCGCACCCGAGATCGATGAAACCGTGGAGTCGTCGAAAGGGCGTTGAGCAGGCGGCGCACTGCTACATTTCAGCACATCGTAAACCGGGGGCGGGAGAGGCATCTCACGTCCCCGGTTTTTTATGAGCGAAATGGAATCTGGTAGGAAAAGCCATAAACAAAAGCCCGGCGGAGATCAACCCGCCGGGCTTTTTGCAATCAACAGTCAGAAACCTGCAGGACTTAGCTGGACTTGGCCAGCACGTCCTTGAGGGTCTGCAAAAAGACTTCGGTTTCCGCTTCCGTACCGGCGGAGACTCTGATCCAGGTACGGAACTCCCGCTGCCGGCGGGAACTGATCCAGACGTTTCTCGCCCGCATTTCCCGGACCACCTGCATCGCCGGACGCTTCAGATCGGCCATAACGAAGGTGCCCTGGGACGGCAGGTACTCGATACCCATCTCGTCGAAAGTGGCGTAACACCGCTTCTTGAAATCCCAGACCGCCTCGCGGGACTTCTGCAGGTGCTCCAGGTCGCGGACCGCCGCGGCGCCGGCCACGGTGGCCAGGGCGTTGGGCGATTCCTGGTAGTATTTCCGCATTTCGTCCTGGATCTTCTGGGAGGCGACGCAGTACCCCAGTCTCACGGCGGCCAGCGCATAGGCCTTCGAGAAGGTCCTTACCACAACCACGTTGTCGTATTTGACCGCCAGGGGGATGGCCGAGGGAATCGGATCCTGCTCCACGAAGTGCAGGTAGGCCTCGTCGATGACCACGATGGCGGAAGGCGGGAGCTTGTTGACGAAGGCTTCGATTTCGTCGGGTTGCAGCAAGGTCCCCGTGGGATTGTTCGGGTTGGTGATGACGACCAGCGACGTCTTCTCGGACGCCAAGGCGGCCATTCCGTCGAGGTCGTGCTTGTATTCCGGCGTCATCGGCGCACGGATGATGTTGACGTCGACGCCGAACATGTCGTTGTAATCGCTGGCGGAGCGCGAAATCGAACCGTATCCATACTCCGCCTCGATGACCTCGCCGCCGTTGCGGCTGAGATAGGCCAGGCAGAGCAGGTCGAGGATGAGACTGGATCCCGGCGTCAACATGAAGGGGCCGGGGGGCGGACGGAAAAACGACCGCCGCATGGAATTGTCCGGCTCGGGCAGTTCCACCCCGTCGAAGGTCGACAGGGCCTGCATCAGATCGCTCAGGTCCGTACCGTAACGGTTGACGCCGAACATCCGGTTCGCCATGGCCTCGATGGCCCGGGGCGACGGTCCCAGGGGGTTTTCATTCAGGCTCATGCGTACGAGACCCGGCTGCACACCCACGCCTCTTATGGCTTCGATGGAGGGCCTTCCGCCCGTGATCAACTGGGTGGCCATGGCCATTCTGTCCGACATGGACAGGGCGATGCCGGCCGTCCCGGCCGCCAAAGCGCCTTTCATGAAGCCCCGGCGAGACCACGCTTTCAAGGCCGTCTCTGACGCATGCATATTCGACTCCTCGGTTTACCTGGGTTAATACACCTATAGTTAATACGATCGCGCAATATAAGTGAGCATAGTCCTATTTCCTACAAAATACCGGCCGCATCTCTTCAATATTCCAGCTGCGGCAGGAAACGGTATCACCTTGACATTCCTTCGAAGGGGTCGTTAAAATGACCCTGTATGCAAGACCTTCTCCTTGATGTTTCAAACCTCTCAGCCGTGATCCCCACAGACGACGGTCCCGTCCGGGCCGTGCGGGACGTCTCATTCCGGATCATGCGGGGCAGAACCCTTGGCGTGGTGGGTGAAAGCGGGTGCGGGAAGAGCATGATGGGCCTCTCCCTCATGCGGCTGGTTCCGAAGCCGGGGTACGTGGAAGGAAAGATCACCTACCATGAAGGGGAGAACGGGGCGACCGTCCACATACACGAACTCGAACCGGGCGGCGACGCCATGCGCCGGATCCGGGGCCGCAAGATCTCCATGATCTTCCAGGAGCCCATGACCGCCCTCAACCCCGTGTACACCGTGGGGAATCAGATCGGCGAGGCGCTGCGCCTTCACCACGGCATGGACCGGCAGGCCGCACGCAACCGGGCGGTGGAGGCCCTGTCCGAAGTCGGCATCCCCGGCCCCCTGCAGCGGGTGGACGAGTATCCCCACGAGCTTTCCGGCGGCATGCGGCAGCGCGCCATGATCGCCATGGCCCTGTCCTGCGGCCCCGAACTTCTCATCGCCGATGAACCCACCACGGCGCTGGACGTGACCATCCAGGCGCAGATCCTCGATCTGCTCAAGGAACTGAAAGCCAACCTGAACATGGCAATCGTGATGATCACCCACGACCTGGGCGTCATCGCGGACATGGCCGACGAGATCATGATCATGTACGCGGGGCAGGTGGTTGAAACCGGATCGCCGGAGCGGATATTCTACCAGCCCGCCCATCCCTACACACGGGGGCTGCTCGAGTCGGCGCCACGGATCAACCGGGAGAAGGCATCGCAGCTGTCCACGATCCCGGGCACGGTTCCGTCTCCGCTCGACCTGCCGGAAGGCTGCGCGTTCGCGCCCAGATGCCGCTACGCCACGGAGCAGTGCGCCTTGATGCCCCCCGTGGAAGAAATCGAACCGGGACACCAGGTCCGCTGCTGGCACGCGGACCGGGTCGCGGGGGATGCCTGATGCGGGATGCCTGATATGGAAACCATCCTCGACGTTCGGAACCTGAAGAAACACTTTCCGATCCGAAAAGGACTCTGGCGGCGCAAGCGGGGCGACGTCCGGGCGGTGGACGGCGTGGATTTTCAGTGCGGCGCGGGGGAGACCCTCGGCCTGGCGGGCGAGAGCGGCTGCGGCAAGACCACGCTGGGACGTTGCGTGCTGAAAGCGATCCCGCCGACGGACGGCGATATCTTCTTCGGCGCGGAGCGGGTGAACCTCAGTCCCCTGGACCGGCGCGAGATGCGTCCCTACCGTCACCGCATGCAGATGGTGTTCCAGGATCCGAATTCGTCCCTCAACCCCCGGATGACGGTGAGCGACATCGTGGGGGAACCGCTCCGGGTGAACGGACTGGCCCGCGGGTCCGAACTGGAGGACCGCGTGGCCGGCCTGCTGGCCGACGTGGGACTGAACGCCGGAGACATGCGCCGCTATCCCCACGCCTTCAGCGGGGGCCAGCGCCAGCGCATCGGCATCGCCCGAGCCCTGTCTCTTCGGCCCGAACTGATCATCGCGGACGAGCCCGTATCAGCCCTGGACGTATCCGTGCAATCCCAGATCCTGAACCTGCTGGCCTCGCTCAAGGATCGCATGGGCCTTTCCTATGTCTTCATCACCCATGACCTGAGCGTCCTGCAGCATATCAGCGACCGGGTCGCGATCATGTACCTGGGCCGGATCGTGGAAACGGGCCCCGCCGAGCAGGTCTACCACCATCCGCGGCACCCCTACACGGAGGCCCTGATCTCCGCCGTCCCGGTGGCCGATCCCGCGGTACAGAAGAGTCGGGCACGCATCGCCCTGACCGGCGACGTACCCGACCCCGCGTCGCCGCCAAAGGGATGTCATTTTCATCCGCGGTGCCGGCATGCCACGGACCTGTGCCGGGAAGCGGAACCGGAACTCAAGACCTATCCCGGAGGCGTCAAGGCGGCGTGCCACTACAGCGACACGCTGTCTCTCCAGGGCATTTGACCGGGCCTGCGTGCGAAATTCGGACCGGCGTGCGAAATCAGGACCGGCGTGCGAGATTCGGTATACAAGGTGAAATTGAGAGTACAAGGTGATGTCCGGAGTCCAGGATGAAAAAAGGTAAGAGGAATCTGCTGACCTGCTTGCTCCTGACGGCCCTCGCCGGGCTGCCGGCCTGTGGCGGCGGCGACGGCGTCAGCGACGGTGCGACCGCATCGGCCCCAACGGTTGCCGGGTCTACACCAGACCCGTCGATTTCCGGCGCTGCAGACCGGACGTTGCTGGAGGCGCCCGAACTGGCCGACCGGGTGGCGGCGGGCACCCTGCCGCCCCTCCACGAACGGATCCCGGCCAACCCGCTCGTGGCCAATCACGATTATGAGGGGTACGATGGCCCGGGGGTCTACGGCGGGACCTGGCGCAAGTTCCACAACAACACCGATCTCGGCTCCTGGAAGATGATCGCCGGATACGCCCCGCTGATCCGGTGGAACAGGCTGACCACGGGCCTCGAGCCGGGCCTGGCGGAATCGTGGACTTTCAACGAGGACGGCACGGAACTGACGCTCAAGCTGCGCGAGGGCGTCCGCTGGTCCGACGGCCACCCCTATACCTCGGCGTCCTTTCGCGCGTGGTACGACCTGTGCCTCGACGACCGCCACCGGTACCCGCCGCCCGTGTGGTGCCTCGTGGACGGCAGGCCCATGGAAGTCGAAACCCCGGACGACTACACTATCGTCATGAAGTTCGCCGGGCCCAACTGGCTGGTGCCCCTGTGGCTGGCGACCGGGTTCTGGTGGAGCGAAGAGTACAACGTGCCGGAACACTACATGAAGCAGTTCCACCCGGATCACAACGATGACGTGGACGATTTCGTCCAGTACGAGAAGCACAGACTGCCCCAGCGCAACCCGAAACAGCCATCCCTGTGGCCGTGGACCATTTCCCGCATCGAAAAGGGCGGCTTCCGGGTTATCCTGGAGCGGAACCCGTACTACTACGTCGTGGACGACGACGGCCGGCAGTTGCCCTACATCGACCAGGTGGTCACGACCCTTGTCCCGGAGGCCCAGATCCGGGTCCTGCGGGTGCTGGCCGGCGAGGTGGACTGCCAGTTCCGCGACATGGAACTCCGGGACTTCTCCCTTTTCATGGAAGGACGGGAACAAGGGGGCTACCGCGTCAAGCTATGGGAAAGCGCTTCCGGATCGGACCCGGCAATCAATCTGAACTGGTCGGACAACGACCCGGTCCTCCGCGGACTGATTCGCGACCAGCGGTTCCGCAAAGCGCTCGCCTCGGCCATCGACCGCGAGAAATGCAACGCCGTCGCCTTCAAGGGCCTCGGGAAACCCCAGGCCGCCACCGTGAGCGAGGAGGGCTGGCATTTCCTGGATCCGGAGGGCGCGCGATTGTTCGATCTGTGGAAGGCCGCCGATGCGGACTTCGACCTGGCGAAGGCGAACCGGCTGCTGGACGAGATGGGGCTCACCCGCCGCGACGCCGAGGGATACCGGCTCCGTCCCGACGGCCGGCGTTTGAGTCTCGTGCTGGACGCGCCGGCTGCGGCGCACATCGCCCACGAGAATGACGTCGCCCTGATCGCGGCCGAGGGCTGGCGGGCACTGGGGATGGAAGTCATCGTATACACGCCGCCCGGCGCCGAGCTCAAGCTGCGCCGCGACCTCGGCGAGTTCACCATCCATCTCCACGGCGAGGCGGAAATGGACCTGTTCACCTACCCCGACTGGGTGTTTCCCACGACCGGAAAGTACTGGCACCCCCAGGTGGGCAAGTGGTACGAAACGGGTGGCGAAAAGGGTGAAGCGCCGACGGGCGTCATGGTCGAGCTGCTCGACATCTACGACCGGATCAAGCGCGAGCAGGACGTGGAAGCCCGGCACCGCCTGGTGCAGGACGCCGTGCGGATCCACATCGAACACGGACCCTTTCACCTGGGTACCGTGGCCCGGACCCCCAGGGCCGTCATCGTGAAGAACAACTTCCATAACGTACCCGACAGCGGCATTCTCGGGCCCTGGGCCATCGCCGGTCCGGCAACGAGTTTTCCCGAGCAATTCTATATCGAATGATTAATTACGTCATCAAGCGCTGTCTCCTGGCCATCCCGACCCTCCTGGCCATCTCGATGATCGGCTTCGTCATCATCCAGCTGCCCGAGGGCGACTTCCTGGACCGCAAGATCCAGGAACTGGAGGAGATGTACGGCGACAGCAGCTCGATCGCGCGCATCGACGAGTTGCGGGAACGCTACGGCCTGGACCGGCCCATGTGGCAACAGTACGTGAGCTGGATCTCCGGGTTCGTCGTGGGGAATTTCGGCGAATCCTTCGAATACGAGCAGGAAGTCAACCAGCTGATCTGGGACCGCCTCGCCTTCACCGTGCTCATCGCCCTGGGCGCCCTGCTGTTCACCTACGCCGTGGCGATCCCCATCGGCATCTACTCGGCCACCCACCAGTACCGCCTGTCCGACAACGTGCTGTCCTTCATCAGCTTCATCGGCATGTCCATGCCGGGATTCCTGCTGGCCCTCGCCCTCCTGGTCTTCGTGTTCGAGATCTACCGGATACCTCTGTTCGGACTCTTCTCGAGCGAATACGAAGGGGCGCCGTGGACCTGGGACAAGCTCGTCGACTTCCTGAAGCACCTCTGGATCCCGGTCATCGTGGTGGGCATCAACGGCACGGCCGGCCTGATGCGCATCATGCGCGGCAACCTGCTGGACGTCCTCGGCCAGCCCTTCGTGCAGACGGCCCGGGCCAAGGGCCTCAAGGAGTCCGTCGTCGTCATCAAGCACGCGGCGCGCATCGCCATCAACCCGCTGATCACGATCCTGGGCATGAGCCTGCCGAACATCCTCTCCGGCGCCACGATCGTGGCGATCGTCCTGGGCCTGCCGACCGTGGGGCCGCTGCTGCTGCGGGCCCTGGTCGCCGAGGACATCTACCTGGCCGGCACCCTGCTGATGATGTTCAGCCTGCTCCTGATCATCGGCAATATCCTGGCCGACATCGCGCTGGCCTGGGCGGATCCGAGGATACGGTATGACTAGCCAGAGCGAAACCATGACCACGGCCACGGCCGATCAGGCAGCAACCGTCCAGGATGCGGGCTATCTCAGCTACCGGACGCTGATCTGGCGCAGGTTCCGGAAGAACCGGATGGGCATCGCGGCGGCGGCGGTCCTGGCGCTGTTCTACTTCGCGGCCCTGTTCGCCGGCACTTTCTCCCCCTACGATCACAACGAAATCCGGATCCAGGTCCGGTACCTGCCACCCCAGGATCTGCATTTCGACTGGTCTGGCGGATTCTACGTGAACGGCCTGACTTCCACGCAGAACCCGGTAACGCTGGAGCTGGAGTACGAGACGGACCCGTCCCGCCGGTACCCGGTCCGGTTCCTGTCGCGGGACGGCGGCGGCGATTTCAGGCTGATCCACTCCGAGGGCCCCATGTACCTCCTTGGCACGGACCGCATGGGCCGCGACCTGCTCTCCCGCATGATCCACGGCGGCCGCGTATCGCTCACCGTGGGGATCATCGGCGTGTTCCTCAGCCTGATCCTCGGATCCGTCCTGGGCACGCTGTCCGGCTACTTCGGCGGCTGGATCGATCACGCCCTGCAACGCGTCGTCGAGATCCTGGCCTCCTTTCCGCCGATCCCCCTCTGGATGGCACTCGGGGCGGCGCTGCCGGCCGGATGGACGAGCATCGAGACCTACCTGGGCATCACGATCATCCTGTCCATCATCAGCTGGGGCGGCCTGGCCCGCGAAGTCCGTGGCAAGGTCCTCGTGTTCCGGGAACAGGATTATACGACGGCAGCCCGGTCGGCCGGCGCGGGCCACTGGTACATCATCTCCCGCCACCTCCTGCCCGGGTGCTACAGCCACATCATCGTGGTGGCCACCCTGGCCATTCCGGGGATGATCCTGGGGGAAACGGCCCTGAGCTTCCTTGGCCTGGGCATCCGGCCGCCCATGACCAGCTGGGGCGTCCTCCTCGAAGAAGCACAGCGTGTGACCGTACTGCTGAACCATCCCTGGCTGCTCTTCCCCGCCTCGCCGGTGCTGGTTGTCGTCATCGCCTTCAACTTCCTGGGAGACGCATTGCGCGACGCCGCGGATCCCTATTCGTGAAATAAACTGGCATGTACGCCGCGGATCCCTATTCGTGAAAAAGGATTGCAAGGGCCGCCCCTGAATGGTTAGTTGCAGAGACGAAATGGACGACCGGCATGAACATAAGCTGGATGGTCCTGAACCGGATGGCCCTGAACCGGATGGCCCTGAATCGGATGGACGTATATACAAAGTATCTACAACCGAGATAGGAGCGTAGCATGAGTGATTCCTCTAAGGTCGCCGTCGTCACCGGCGCGGGTTCCGGTATTGGAAAGGCCTGTTCCCTGGCGTTGCTGGATGAAGGTTACAGCGTGGTCCTCGCGGGCCGGCGAAAGGAAGCCCTGGAGTCGACCGTGGCAGACGCCAGCGATGCCGCGGATCGCCTGCTGATCGTCCCCACGGACGTGGGCGACGCATCGCAGGTCGAGCATCTCTTCGCGGAGACAAAGGCAGCCCACGGCCGCCTGGACCTGCTGTTCAACAACGCGGGTACGGGGGCGCCCGCGGTGCTCCTCGAGGAACTGACGGCCGAGCAGTGGCAGACGGTGGTGGACGTCAACCTGACGGGGTCCTTCCTCTGCACGAAAGAGGCCTTCAGGATCATGAAGGACCAGGATCCGCAGGGCGGCCGGATCATCAACAACGGGTCGGTCTCCGCCCACGTCCCGCGGCCGAACTCGGCGCCGTACACGGCTACCAAGCACGCCGTAACCGGCTTGACGCGTTCGACTTCTCTCGATGGACGAAAGTACAACATCGCCTGCGGCCAGATCGACATCGGCAACGCGGCCACGGAGATGACCCAGCGCATGCAGGAGGGCATCCTGCAGCCCACAGGGGATCTGCTGGCCGAAGCGCGCATGCACGTGAAGAACGTGGCCGACACCGTCGTCTTCATGGCCGGCCTGCCCCTCGACGCCAACGTGCAGTTCATCACGGTCATGGCCACCACCATGCCTTACATAGGACGGGGATAGATGTCGTCAACCGGAACAATACCTTTGGAAATCACCGAAGCGCAGAAGCAGCAATACGCGGAGGAAGGATACTTCATCCTCGAGTCCGCGCTGGACGATGAGCAGCTGGAGTACATCCGCGGCGAGTGCGACCGGCTGAGGGCGGAGATGGAGGCCGAGATGGCCCGGGAAGCCGAGAAGTCCCGGGGCATCACCCACAAGGGAAGCCGCTACTTTATCTCGAACCGCCACCGCGACAACCCCAGCCTGCGGCCCTACATCTTCAGCGAAATCATGGCCGAAATCTGCAGAAGCACGCTGGGAGATACCGCCTACCTCTTTCACGAGCAGTTCGTGGTGAAGGGACCCGAAGTCGGCATGAAGTTCGGCTGGCACCAGGACTCGGGCTACGTGGGGTTCGACCATCGTCCCTACATGAGCTGCTGGGCGGCCCTCGACGACGTCAGCGAGGAGAATGGAACGGTCTTCATCCTGCCCTTCTCCCGCGCGGGTACCCGTCACCGCCAGGAACATCGTATTCTCGACGAAACCAACGACAAGATCGGCTATTTCGGGGACGATCCTGGCGTGCCCGTGGTCGCGCCGGCCGGGAGCATCGCGGTGTTCTCCAGCGTATCCTTCCACCGCAGCACCCCGAATACCTCCGACGGCTGGCGACGTGTATACCTGACCCAGTATTCCGCCGAACCGATCCTCACCGAGGACGGCACGCGAAACTGGAGCAACGCGGAACCCTTTCTCGTGGACGGCGAGCGGGTGACCGCCGATTAAAGGAGCGGAGCGTGACCACCATCACCGGCGTGAAGTGCATCCGGACGCGTTCGAACGGCACCTGGGGCATCGTGAAGATCACCACCAACCAGCCGGGGCTGTACGGCATCGGGTCCGCGAGCGACCACTACCACCAGCGCGCCGTCATCGAGGCCGTCGAGTCCATGCTGGCGCCGAAGCTCATCGGCCGTGACGTCAGCCGCGTCGAGGATATCTGGCAGACCTTCTACACGAGCGGGTACTGGCGTAACGGCGCCATCACCAACACGGCCCTGTCCGGGATCGACATGGCCCTGTGGGACATCAAGGGCAAGGAAGCCGGCATGCCCGTCTACCAGCTCCTGGGCGGCGCCTGCCGGAGCGCCGTGCCCTGTTACGCCCACGCCGGTGGCGGGACGCCGGAAGCCCTGCTGGAAGCCATACAGGGCTACCTGGACGAAGGGTTCCCCGTGGTCCGGTGCCAGCTGGGCGGGTACGGGGGCGGAGGATTCATCCCGTCGGAAGATGCGCCGCGCCCTTCGAACGCCTGGCCCGCCGACCAGGTCTTCGACGACGAGGCCTACATCGAAGCGATACCGAACATGTTCAAGTACCTGCGCTCGAAACTCGGATTCGGCCCCAAGCTGACCCACGACGTCCACGAACATCTCCGGCCGCAGTCGGCGGTGGCCCTTTCCAAGCGCCTCGAACCCTACCGCCTCTTCTTTCTCGAAGACGTCCTGTCTCCCGAACAGGTGCAGTGGTACCGCCTCATCCGGGAGCAGTGCACCACGCCCCAGGCCATGGGCGAACTCTTCGTGAATCCCCACGAATGGACGCCCCTCATCACGGAGCGCTTGATCGATTACGTGCGCGTGCGGGTATCCAAGGCGGGCGGCATCACACCGTGCCGCAAGATCGCGGCCCTCTGCGAATCCTTCGGCATCAACACCGCCTGGCAGGAGGGCGGCGATAACGATCCGGTCAACCAGGCCGCGGCCGTGCACCTCGACTTGTCGAGCTGGAGCTTCGGAATCCAGGAAGAGAACACCTTCAGCGAGGCGGAATACGCGGCCTTCCCCGGCGCCTGCGAGCTAAGGGAAGGGCACCTCTACGCAAACGAAAATCCCGGTCTGGGGCTGGATATCGACGAGGATGCGGCGGCCGGTCTGCTGGATGCGGAGGACGCGGCTACGCCCCGCTACGCCGCGGAGGACCGCAGGGCGGATGGCTCGATCGTGCGGCCTTGACGCGGCCTGACGCCCGACGAGGCCGGTTTCATACGCGCAGAAGTCGTGGCTAGGGCTCGTTATCGGTGTTTACGGGCGGTTCGTCGTTGTTGATGAACCGATCCGCCGTATTGCGGGTCGCCGGCTGGGTCCTGAAATCGGCGATCCACGGCTCGCGGAAGTAGGCCTGCTTCTCGCGCGGCAGGCCCGCGATGACTTCCGGCGGGGTTTTAAGCCGGTGCCAGTGCGTGGCCAGGTGGGAATAGGCGTTGAGGACGGTGACCCGGGGCTCGTCCCGGTTCCACACGGGCCCGGCATGGCAGGTGTTCTCGGTGAAGAAGATTGCGCTCCCCGCGGGACAGGCGTAGGTCATGAGAAACGGGCTCCGCTTGCCCTCCTCCAACGACATATGTTCGGGATGCATGGGGAAGTTGGCCTTGTGGCTGCCAACGACGAAGTGCGTACTCTGATCCTCCATCCTGATGTCCGTAAACTCGAAAATCACCCGGACCATCCCGGCGTATATCTGCTCACGCTGCACGCGGTACCCGAAGATCGGATCGATCTGTTTGGGACCGCCACCGTGCAGTTCCCCGTGCGCCTTCCCCTTATCGCGCCAGACGCAGGCACAGCTCTCCAGGCGGAAATCCTTGCTGATGATCTCCTCGATCACGTCCACGACGGCAGGATGATCGATGAGCACGCTCGACGGACCGCCCGGCACGTCGCGGTGTTCCGGCGGAAGCGATTCCGGGTCGTGCTTGATCAGGTAGATCTGCTCGCGGATGTCCTTGACTTCATCCGCGGTGAGAATGGCGGGCCGGACCAGAAAACCGGCCAGGTCGAATCGGAAGCGTTCTTCGTCGGTCATGGCCATGGGAAGACTCCTCGCACGGATTCACGTTCAGTGGTAAAACCGCCGAACCAGGATGAACGGTTAAATGCAAAAACTCAATTGGCGTCAAACTCCAGCCCCACCCGGATCGCGGAACCCGCGCCGGCATAGGTGAACGCCTCATTGATGTCAGTGAATGAGAAGGTATCGGATATGATCTTGTGGAACGGATACTTGTCCCGCGTACGGCTCAGAAACTCGAGGGCGCGTGGGATCACCCAGGGCTCATAGACGATTACGCCGCGAATCGCCTTGCTGCACCGGACGATGTTGCCCGGATCGATCTCCGTCGGGAACCCGATGTTGATATTGCCGATCCAGAGATAACGCCCGCCCCACCGGAGCATGTCGATGCCTTCGGCGAGCACCCGCGGCGATCCCACGAATTCGGCGACCAGGTCCGCGCCGACCCCACCCGTGTGGTCGAGTACGAACTCAACACGTGACTTCATATCTGTTTCATCGACATTGAGGGTCTCGTCGGCGCCGAATTCCCGGGCGAGCGCGAGACGCGCCGGAAGCCGGTCGAGCACGATGATCCTGCCCGCCCCCATCTCCTTCGCTACGGCGGTCGCATAGAGTCCGAGGCCGCCCGCCCCCTGGATGACCACCGTGTCGCCCAGGGTGACGCCAATCTGATTCAGACCATAGATGACTTCCGACAGGGCGCAGTTGATGGGGGACACGATCGCGTCCGGGAGATCATCGGGCACCTTGAAGACCCAGTGGCCGCGTTTCATGTAGTAGTATTCCCCGTACGCGCCGTGGAAGTGCGGCGGCTGATCGCTCGAGACGCCGATCCAGTCTCTATAGCGGTCGGGGCACCCCGGCTTGCCGTTGAGGCACGTCCAGCATTGCTGGCACGGTTTGAAATAGGAGTAGACGATCCGGTCCCCTTCGGACAGCGGTTGTCCGGTACTGTCCGAGGTGACGTTGCGCCCCTTGGCTTCGATCGTTCCGGTCATTTCATGGCCGAGTACCTGGGGGATACCGGTCTCGATTCTGGGGCCGTGCCCACGCCAGATGTGCAGATCGGAGCCGCAGATATTCGACATGCGGAGCCGGACGAGCATGTCGTCCGCCGTAACGGACGGTACGGGATACTCCCGAATCTCCATCGGTGCCTGCGCCTCGGTATATACAGCGACTTTTCCGGTTTTCATGACTCGTCCCCCGTCTCCTCCTGCCAGGCCCGGATTCGTTCCGACAGATCCGAAATCCGCCCGGCCTGCTCGTCCCGGTGATACAGATTAACCAGCTCATGGGGATCGCTGTTCAGATCGTACAATTCCCCCTGCCCCTTGCCGTACAGGTTGAGTTTCCATCCATCCGCGGCCACGATGGTCCGGTATTGGTGGACCATGCTCTGGTTCGGTTCCGCTTCGCCGAATCCGGCGGGCGCGTGGCCGTCGGCGCCGCTCCACTCGACGAAAACGTCGTCGCCGTCCAGGTTTTCGCGCCCCTGCAATACCGGTACGCGGCTTCGACCCTGCAACCGGTCCGGCCGATCGAGGCCGAGCAACTCCATCAGTGTGGGCACGAGGTCGATGTGGCTGAACCGGCCGCCGACGCTTCGCGGCGGCTGATCCACCATGGGCGCGCGCAGTACCATGGGCACTTTGATCGACTCCTCGTACATGAGCGTCTTGCCCAGGATGCCGTGATCGCCCATCAGCTCGCCGTGGTCCGACGTGAAGACGACGATCGTGTCCTCGGCCTTTCCGCATTCTTCCAGGGCCTTGAGGATCCTTCCTACCGAACGGTCCACCAGGGTGATGTTGCCCCAGTACCGCGCCAGGAGCGCCCGCCAGCCCGGATCGGTGCGCAGGTCCAGCCCGTAGTTCTCAGACTGCATGTAGTAGGCGGCCATCAGTCGGTTGAGCAGCGGCGCGTCGTCGGGCGGCTGCCGCATGAACGCCGGTCCGGTGGGCAGGCTGTCCGGGTCATAGTAGTCGTTCAACGGACCGGTGTGCGGGGGATGGGGCTCGAGGTAGCTGACGCAGAGGGCGAAGGGGTCGTCGCCCTGCCGGCGAATGTAGTCGGCCGCCCGCTCGCCCAGGTACCACGCCTTGGTGCATTCCTCCGGCAGGGAGGCCGCGTAGTGTCTCGAGAAGACCTTTTCTCCCAGCAGCTCGATATCCGGCGCGTATCCCTTGTCCGCCAGGAAGTGATGATAGTCGCTGACTTCAGTGAGCCGTTCCGCTTCCGAGTAACCGCGGCGATACTGGTCTTCCGTGCCCACCCAGGTTTCGAAGCCATGCTGCGGGAAGATCTCGTCGCCCAGGTGCCATTTCCCCATGAAGGCCGTGTCGTATGCATCGGGCAGCATCTCGGCGATGGTCGGCGTGTCGGCGCCCAGGGGCACGTTGCAGGACGGGACGCCCGCCGTGTGGGGCCACAGCCCCGTGAGCATGGTGGCCCGGGCCGGGCTGCATACGGGCTGGCTCACGTAGGCGTTTTCGAAGACGAAACTGTCCGACGCCAGCGCGTTGAGCGCGGGGGTTTCGATCTGGTGGTTACCGTAGCACCCCATCGTATCCGCGCGCTGCTGGTCGGTGAAAATGTAGAGCAGGTTGGGGCTTTTCATGGGTTCCCTTCGCGGTTGGCCTTCGAGCGCGGGGTCAGGTTGAACCATGTCTCGTGGCCTGAGAAGAACCGCTCCAACTCATCGACCATGTAGTGAAAGAAGTGCGGGTATTCCTCTCCCGTGCGGCCGGAGAAGTGCGGGGTCAGGAAAACGTTCGGCAGTCCGATGATTTCGCTGTCTTCGGGGATGGGCTCCGGGTCGAATACGTCCAGCCCCGCGGCGATATCCCCGCGCTTGAGGCGCTCGATCAGGGCCGCGGAATCGACGATGGCCCCGCGCGAAACGTTCACGAACACCGCGCCCGACGGTATGAGATCGAGCTCGCGCTTACCCATCATGCCCCTGGTCTGCGGGGTGAGCGGCGCCACGCAGATGATCGCGTCGCACTGCGAAAGCACGTTTTCCAGCGACGTCTGCACGAAGCCCAGCGCCTCGGGCAGCTCCTGCGGGATATAGGGATCGTGGACCCAGAGCTCGACTTCGAAGGGGCGCAGCAGCTTCATCAGGCGCCGGCCCATGTGTCCGCCGCCGATGAGTCCGACCCGCTTGCCGGTGAGGATGCCCGCCATGGGCTGAATGAGCCCTCGATCCTGCGTGTTTCCTTCGATGATCCGGCGGAACAATGCGCCGGCGTTGCGCATGGCGATCAGCGTCAGCGCCAGGGCCCATTCGGCCACGGGATAGGTAGAGCCGTTCGTCGTATCCACCGTCCGGATGTCGCGGGCCCACAACGTTTCCAGGTCCAGGCGCGCGGCGAACCGGTCGCCTTCCAGTTCGCCGACGAAACGCAGCCGGGGCGCGGCGTCGAGGACCTCGGCGTCGATCCGCGGCGCACCGTGGCAGACGACGAGGGCATCCACGCCGTCCGTTTCCTTCGCCAACCGTGCCGTAGTCTCGGGATCCGTGCTGGTGTCGTAGATTCCGCCGCCGCTCTCGCTGGGGAACCATGCCCAATCGGCGAACGCCTCGAGGCGGGTCAGTTCCTCTGGCGGCAGGTAGCCGTTGCGTACCCGTTCGCTGCAGGCGATGAGTACTCGCGGTCGGTTGTTCGACATTCGCGCTCCTTATGGTCCCGGTTTCGGCCGGTTTGACGGCATCGTCCGGATGGTCCATCCAGGCTAACGTTCCTCAACCGAAGGCCTCGGCATACTTCCGCGTACGACTGGTCATCATTCCGTAGAAGCCACGTACCTCCGGATCCGGGTGGTCCCGCCAGAGACGTGTTGGAATCGTGGTACAGTCGCTGAGCGCGGGGCCATCGCGATGGCCGTAGTAGATCTGGACGGTCTTGCGCTCGTGCGGGGTGATCCGTACGGTCGCGGCGTGGAGCACCGACAGGTTGAACAGGACGACGGTGCCCGCCGGACCGTGCAGGTGGACCTTGCCGCGCCGGGCGAGTTGCTCCGGGGTATCGAGTACGGGTCCGTCGCAGGGCTCCGGCGATATGGAGAAGCAGTGCGTACCTTCGTGCACATCGGTAAGATAGAGCATCATCTGCAAATAGCCGCACCGGTAGGGCCGGTCCGTCGCATGCGGACGGTCCCGGTGCCAGATCTCCTCCGGGTTGCTATCGCGCGGGACCATGTGCCGCAGGCACACCTCCCCGAGCCAGCTGGGGCCTTCCAGAATGGTCTCGATCGGTTCGATCAGCGCGGGGTGGCGGATCAGCCCGTCGATTTCCGGCGAGGAGATCAGCGGATCGCAGTTCAGGGTCTGGTGGCCGTGATTGGAAATGGGATGCCAGAAACAGCCCGATTCCGACCGGTCGCGGTCGTACAGGTCGATGAACCGACTCAGTTCTTCGCGGGTAAAGACCTGGCCGAGGTTGACGTAACCATTCTGCTTGAAAAAGTCGAGATCAGGCATGCGAGGACAGTGATCCGAAATTGGTGTGTTTACTTGCAAAAGAAATGACCATACATTGCAAGCGTCAAGTAGTTCACCGCAAATACGGCGGCATCAAGAGTACTGCACTTCACTACTGACCCTCGCAGCCCACCAGGAGCAACGCACATGCCCGGAACAGTCCTCAAAGCCGCCCTGATCGGGTGCGGCGGCAGGGGTCGGGGCCACCTCGAAACCATGAAGACCTTCGCCGACCTGCGGTTCGTGGCCGTTTGCGATCCGGTCGAGGAATTGCGCGACCGGGTGGCCGGCGAGCACGCCGTTCCGCACCGGTACGAAGATATCGGTGACATGCTGGCAAAAGAGGAATTGGACCTGGCCGTGATTGCGACGCCGGCCCACCTGAACGGCCCGTGCGCACTGCCGGTGATCCAGGCCGGGGTCCACACGCTGCTGGAAAAGCCGCCCGGGCTGTCCGGCGCGGAAACCGAAGGACTCCGCGATGCCGCCAATGCTTCCGGCGCCAAGGTGCTGGTCGGGTGGAACCGCCGTTTCCACTCGCTGATCTGCAAGGCGCGCGGCATGATCGAGGAGCGGGGACCCATCACCCAGATCGTGGCGGAATTCCACAAGAGCATGACCGATATGCACAGACGAGGCTTCCCCGATCACCTGCTGGACAACTTCATCTACGAGACGCCGATTCACGCCATCGACTTGACCCGCTCCCTGGCCGGCAGTTCTCCCATCGCCGAGCTGCACGCCGTCGCCCGCCGGGCAAACTCCCGATTCGTCGACGTCTACGCGGCGCTCATCCGATTCGAGAACGGGTGCGTGGCCCAGCTCACGGCCAATTTCACGACGGATGCCCGCCTGGAACGTTACGAAATCCACGGCAGGGACTGTTCGGCCTACCTGGAGGGCGTGCGGCGGATCGTGGTGCAACGCGACGGGAACGAACAGGTTTTTGACGAAGTGGAATCGGCTGGGACCGCCGAACAGGCCCGCTTCCTGGTCGACTGCATCAAGGAAGACCGGCCGGTCAACCTCCCCGCGGCAGGCCTGGACGAAGCCGTCGAAACGATGAAACTGGCCGACCGCATCCGGGCGGAGTTGCGCGACTGAGCCGGCCGAACCTCGAGGCCTGGCCGGAACTGGCTGCGCGACTGAGCCGAACAGTTGCGCGACTGAGCCGGCCGTCGGTTTCTTGACAACCGGGCTGCCGCATGATAGGATGCTAAGGGAAGGTCGGCCGGCGACTTTCCTGTATTGTTGCCTTGAGATTCAATCCTTGAAATGAACCGTGCGACTCGGCGGCGGGTAGCAGGAGGAACCATCCATGTCGTTTACTGAATACATGCGTTTTATTCCCGTGCTCGTTGTAATGCCCCTGTTGGCCATGGGCTGCGGCGAGGAGGTGGACACCGTGGATGCTGACGAGCAGTTGCTTTCCCTGGCCCGCGCGTCCCTCTCCCAGATCGAGGGGGAACGGACCCTGGAAGGGCTGACAGCGCCCGTCGAGGTGATCCGGGACCGCCACGGCATACCTCACATCTACGCACAGAACACCGATGACCTCTTCTTCGCCCAGGGATACGTGATGGCCCAGGATCGCCTGTGGCAGATGGAGCTCTGGCGGCGGTGGCGGGAAGGCCGCCTCGCGGAGATCTTCGGCCCCGAGGCCTTCGACTACGACGCGCGCACCCGGCTCATGATGTACCGGGGCCCCTTCGACGAGCGGGAGTGGACCAGCTACCACGCTGAGGGCGAGCGCATCTTCACGGCCTATGCGAACGGCGTCAACGCCTACATCGACACCCACGCCGACAACCTGCCGGTGGAGTTCAAGCTGACGGGCATCCAGCCCGGCCGGTGGACAAAGGAGACGGTGGTGCGGCGCTGGACCGGACTCTTCTTCCCGAGCGCGGGCAACGACGCCGGGGACGAAATCCGGCTGGCCCGGTCCGTGGCGGAACTGGGCGTCGAGGAGGCCAATCGCCGCGCGGCGCCCCTGCCCTGGGATGACCTCGTGGTGCCGGAGGGCCTGGACGCGAACATCGTCCATGAAGATATCGTGGCCGCGATGCGGAAAGGGGAGGGGGATCCCCTGGTACCCGGCCGCCTGCCGCAACTCGAGCTCGTGGAACCGTATACGGGCCTCGTACCCCCGGACCGCCAGGCCGAGGCGCCCACCGAAGAGCAGCTGCTCGAGATCGGCAGCAACAACTGGGCCGTGAGCGGCGCCCTGTCCATCACGGGCCAGGTCATGGTCGTCAACGACCCCCACCGCCGCCTCGAAAATCCCTCGCTGCGGTACTATGCCCATCTGAACGCCCCGGGCTGGAACGTGATCGGGGCCAGCGAACCGCCCTTCGTGGGCGTGAACGCCGGACACAACGACCGGGTCGCCTGGGGATTCACCTTCGCGGGGGTCGACGTGAACGACGTGTACGTGGAGGAACTCCACCCCGACCAGCCGGACATGGTGCGGTGGCAGGGCGGATGGGAGCCCCTGCGCGTCATCACGGAGGAGATCCCGGTAAAGGGCGAGGAGCCCCGGGAAGTCGTGCTGAAGTACAGCCGCCACGGCCCCGTTTTCTACGAAGACCCGGAGAACGGGGTGGTCTATGCCGTGCGTTCCATCACCCACGAGCCGGGCACCGCGCCGTACCTGGGCTGCTTCCGCATGGCCCAGGCCGAAAGCGCCGAAGACTTCTTCGAACGGGCCATGTTCTGGAAGGTACCGACGCACAACCTGGTATTCGGCGACGTGGAGGGCAACATCGCCTTCCAGGTATCGGCCCTCACGCCGGACCGCGAAGGCTGGAACGGCCGGCTGCCGGTCCCCGGCGACGGGCGGTACGAGTGGCAGGGGTTCCGGGAAGACCTGCCCCGGGAGTACAATCCCCAGCGCGGCTGGGTCGGGACGGCCAACAACGATTCCCATCCACCGGACTACACCGGACGCCCGGTCATGTTCCACTCTTCGAGAGGCGTCGAATACTCCCGGATCGAGCGCATGAAGCAGCTGCTGCAGTCCAACCGGAAATACACCATCGACGACCACAAGCGCATCCAGCTGGACGCCTATTCGCTGCGGGCCGAGGCCGATATCCCGTCGTTTCAGGGCTGGACGTCCGACGATGCGGAAGTCGAACGGGCCCGTGCGCTCGTAGCCGGCTGGAACGGCGTGCTCAACCGGGACAGCGCCGGTGCGGCGGTCTGGTACCGGTGGCGGGGCGAGGCCGAAGCCGCCGCCTACGACCCGGAGACGCCTGAGGACGAACGCCGGCCCCTCGTGGAAGCCGGACTGCGCAAGACCGTGGACCGGCTCAAGGGGGAACTGGGCGAGGACTGGGGTGAGTGGCGGTACGGCCGGCTGCAGAAGAGCCCCTTTACCCATCTCCTGTCCGATGCCTTCTCCCTGCCGGCCGTGGAGCGGTCGGGCGGCTTCGGCACCATCGCCGCCACGTCGGTGAGCTTCCGGCACATACTGGATACGGAAGACTGGGACCGGTCGGTCTTCATCATCACGCCGGGCCAGTCTGGGCAGCCCGGCAGTCCCTACTACGGCAGCCTGCTGGAGACCTGGGGGAACGACGACTACCTCCAGCTGGCGTTCAGCTGGGATGCGGTGGAAGCACTCGCGGGGCACCGGCTCACGCTGTCGCCGCGTTGAACGGCCCGGGCGTGCCTGAAACTTTGTTGCCGGAAGGACGTTAGATCAGTGGAGTACCGCGTTCTGGGGAAGACCGGGATCGAGGTCTCGTCCGTTGGCCTGGGCTGCTGGCCCATGGCCGGGATGGCCGGCGGGGCGAACTGGTCGGGGATCGACGACGAGGAGTCCATCGCCACCATTCAACACGCGGAATCCCTCGGCATCAACCTGCTCGACACGGCCAACGGCTACGGCGCCGGCCACAGCGAAAGGATCATCGGCCGGGCACTCCGGGGCAGGCGGGACCGCTACGTGGTCGCCACCAAGGTCGCGCCCCGGTCCGACGACCCGGAGGAGCCTTTACAGGCGTACATCACGCGGAACTGCGAAGGAAGCCTGGAAAGACTGCGGACCGACTATATCGACATCTACCAGTTGCACGGCGAACCGGACGAGGCCGGCATGCCGGCGATCGTGGAGGCGTTGACGCGGCTGGCCGAAGCAGGCAAGATACGGTGTTTCGGCATCTCGACCTACGAAACGGAAATCATGCGGGCGCTGATGGCATTGGGCGAACTTTCGATGGTCCAGATCGGCTACAGCATCGTAAACCCGGTGGGACAGCCGGGGCTCCAGTTCGCGAAAGCGCATGATCTGGGGACGCTCATCCGCGTGCCGCTGGCACAGGGCGCGCTGACCGGCAAGTACTTCGAATCCTTGTCCCGGCTCGATCCGGCAGACCGCCGGCACGGGCGTTTCGACAATCCCCGGATTCGTGCCGCGCTGAAGAAACTGTCCGCACTGTCCTTTCTTACGGAAGGTGGAAAGCGCACCATGGTGCAGGCGGCGCTACGGTTCGTGCTGGACACGCCGGGCGTGACCTCGGTGATACCCGGCGCGAAGGACCGGGCGCAGCTGGAAGAGAACGCGGGGGCAGATGGCCTGGCCCCATTGAACGCCGACGAAAGGGCGCGGGCGCTGGCCATCGGAGAGGAGGCGAACTGGCCCCTTCCGCCCTATACGAGCTGGACTTGACGTGCGCAGTCGATCTGAACGGGACCGACGCAGCCGTTCGTTTCTAGCCTGTGCGTCCGTTCCCGGTGCAGATCGCAAAGCCTCACGTGTTGACGAAACGTTTCACAGGTATTTTTAATCGGAGGAATCGATGCGGCGCTTGACGTTATGCCTTCTGCTGGTCTTCACTGCCGGATGCGGGCGGGTGTTTCTGGGCGACACCCAGAAAGTGGAAATCAACGTGACCCCAGCGGACGCCCGGATCAAGATCCCGGACCGCGTCGACCGGGACACGAATCCGTTCACGATCGAACTGCCGCGGAACGAGTCCCACCTGGTGGAGATCACCAAGCCCGGTTACGAGACGAAGTGGATCGTCCTGCAGAAGGTCAAGCTGCCCTCGGTGATCGTCGCGGACATCCTGCTCACCCTCGGCATTGGACTCTTCATCGACATTTACTGGGGAACCTGGGAAGGACTCAAACCTTCGAGGCTGGACGTGACGCTGGAACCCGCAAGCGCGGAGGGCGGTCCCGTCAATGTTCCGCTGAACCTGGCCGAGTCCACACTGACCGTGCAGGACGGGTCCGTCCGGATCAAGGTGCACACCCTCAGGTGATTCGGACTACGATCCCGACCGCACCGCCCGGTACCTCAGGAACAACTCCTGACCGACCCGCCTGGTCTCAACCAGCCTGAGCCTGCGGAATGCGTCGCTGGCAAAGCCCTTGCCGTCCGCCGCCGTCGGAGCGGTGCTTCCGCCGATCACGACGGGACACAGGGTCAGGTACACCTCGTCCACCAGCCCGGCCTCCCAGAAGGCCATGTTGACCTCGCCGCCGCCTTCGACAAGCAACCGGTCTATGCCGCGGTCGGCCAGCATCCGGCAGAATGCATGGAGATCCACGGTGGCCCGGCCCACCCTGATCACTTCGGCCAGATCCTGAAAGGCCAGGACCTGCTCGTCCTTCGCCTGCTCCGTCGTCGCGATGATCCGTTCGACCTGGTCGTCTTCCCAGTATCTCCCGGTGCGTGGCAGTCGCATGGACCGGGACAGGATGACCGAAACCGGATGGGGAGATTTGCCCGCGCGTCTGCGTTCCTCCTTGCGCCGGGCCGCCCTGATCCTGACCGGCGGATCTTCCGCGCGGAGCGTGCCGGCGCCGATGAGCACGGCATCGGCGTCCGCCCTGATCTCGTCCATCAACCCGCGGTCGATTCTGCTCGTGAAGCGAACCGGATCGCGTTGCTCAGTGGATAACTTGCCATCCAGGCTCAAGGCGTAATTCAGCAGGATGTACGGCCGTCTGTCGGACTTCATTTGAATCGCTTCGGTTGGCGTCCTGTTTCGGCGTCCTGTTTATTGGAAACACCCGTAAAATCGTCTTGACAGATAAACAAAGCCAGTATATTATTCAAGTCGAATTTCAGCAAGACAAAGTCCGGGTTCATTCCCAGGGATGGCATCCGGCAGAAGGAAGCGCATCCGCGGTCGGTCGGCTTTCCGGTCCGGACCTGCGAATCGCCCTATCAGCGTCAGTACCCCGCCACACTTAGGTATATCATTCCTGAAGCCGTTTGACTCGCGTGCGAACGCGCCAGCGTAGTGTGTAGATGGTTCCGCTTGAGAGAGGCAGGAATTTGTGAAAGTCAGAGAAATCAAAGATGGGGACGTCACGGTGCTTGAACTGAGCGGCCGCATGGCCGAGGGAAGGGACACCGACGCCCTGAGCGAACGCATCAACCGGCTGGCCGACCAGGGTTCCAGGAAGATCATCTTCGATCTGAGCAAAGTGTACTGGATCGACAGTTCGGGGCTGGGACTGCTCATTCGCGCCTATACCCGCATGCAGAAGGTCGGAGGCGACCTGAAGCTCGCGCGCGTGACACGCAGCGTCAGCAGCCTGCTGCAGATGACCAAGTTGACGACCGTTTTCGCGGTCCACGATACGCTGGAAGACGCCATCGAGGCCTTCGGAACCTGAGACGGGTGGACTGATACCTAAACATGGCTGATCAGCACCCGGGCCTGGTCCAGACCCACGGAAGCCGGACCGCCGAACTCGTGGCGGTAAGCCGCGCCCGGCACCTCCTCCGGCACAAGCCGCCCTACATCTTCCACGACCCCTTCGCGTTCCGGTTTCTGAGCAAACGTTGGCAACGGATCCTCGGATCCAGATTGCGCGACGCCTTCGTCTCCAAGATCGTCCTGCGAAGGCTCATGCCGATCACCACCCAGCCGCTGACCCGGGCCCGTTTTACCGAAGATTGCCTGCTGGCGGCGATCGAAGACGGCGTGGACCAGTACGTCATACTCGGTTCCGGCTACGATACCTTCGCCCTGCGCCATCCCGGGCTCGACGTGACCGTCTACGAAATCGATCTCGCTTCCACGATCGCCCTGAAACGGGAACGGGCCGGGACCGCCGGCCTGGCGTTGCCGGACAGTCTGCGGCTGATCCCCATCGACTTCGAAAAGGACGACCTCGCGGAGCGGCTGACCGCCCATGGATTCGATCCGGAGAAACGTTCCTTCTTCAACTGGCTGGGTGTGACGTACTACCTGTCCCGGGATGCGATACTGGACACGCTGAATAAAGTAGCCGGGATCACCTGTCCCGGCTCGGAAATCGTCTTCGACTACCTCGCCGAGACGAGCAGTATTCCGGAGAACGAACGTTCCTTGGCCCTGCGCATGAAGAACTATGTGGGCAAGCTGGGCGAACCCATGATCACCTCGTTCTATCCGGCCAGGGTGGAGACCGATTTCAACGCCGGTGGCAGATGGGAGGTCGTCCGCAACGATTCGCCGGCCGAACAGCAGAAACGGTACGTGGAGGGGCGCTGCGACGTGTACGACCTGCCGCCCCTGTTCTGGTGCCTGCATCTCAGAAAGCAAGGATGACTGGTGCGGGAATCAATCATGAGCCCTCAAACTCCTTGACATAATGCGGTTTTTCACGTATATTTTCAGTCCAATCCTCATACTTCGCAATACCAAAATATCACAAAAAACTCATAGATCAAGGAGGCCTGTCATCCACCTATCGATAACGCGTTTGTTTGTGTTGACTGTGTTCGGCTGGCTTTGCCTGGCCGGGATGCCCTGCACCGCCGCGTTCGCCGATCAACAGGAAGAAGCGATGCCGGATTCCCTCTTCCTGCTGCCCGTACTGGAAGCGGAAGCGATCGTCGTTACTGGAACGGCGGTTCGCGAATCTCCGATCGAACTCCCCTATGCCGTAGCCCGCATCGACCGTGCGTCGCTGGCCGAACAGGGATCGCCGTCCATGGTCGATCTGTTCAAGAACCTGAGTGCGAGCAGCGGCGTCATCGGCGAGGCCAACAGCTGGTACAACGCGCAGTCGGGTGACATCCCGGAAACCGTGGCGAACATCAATCTCCGCGGCCTCGGCGCCTCGCGCAGCCTGGTGCTGATCAACGGCCGGCGGCAGACCTACGTGCCCGGCCGGCTCGTGGGGGGCCGGTTCGTTGACGTGAATGCCTTTCCGTCCATCGCCATCGAACGGATGGATATACTCAAGGAAGGCGCGGGCGCCGTGTACGGATCGGATGCGATCGCGGGCGTCGCGAATTTCATCACGCGCGGCAGTTTCGAGGGATTTGAACTGGATGTGTCCTACGACTATTTCGACGCGGCCGGTGACGCCATGCTGGGCGGGATCTGGGGCGGCAAAGTCGGCGATTCCAACCTGGTGGTCTCCCTGGAACACAAGCGCCGCGGCAATCTGCGCGCCGAAGAGCGGGACTGGGCGCTGCGCCCCTTTCCAAACTACGGATGGGGCTGGTCCTGGTACGGCAATCCCGGCGCCTTCATCATACCCGACGGACTGCAGACGGATGAGAGCATACTGGCCGGGGAACCTCGATTCGTGGATCCCGGCTGCGAGGGCCTGGGCGGTTACAAGGTAGGCGCGAGTACGTGCCGGTTCCGCTACCAGCCCTGGGACAGCATCATCGAAAAACTCCAGCATACCCGGGGATTCGCCGAGCTGAACGGCTCGTTCGGCGAGACCGACTATCACCTGGAAGCGCTCTACCACGACGCACGGGTACCCGAATGGGAAACCACGCCGTCCTTTCCCCCTATCGCGTTTTATGACGGCGTTCAGCAGGTGGGCGTGGACCATCCCGGACGTGTGGCTTTCGTTGAACAGAACCCGACCTATACGAACGCCGACGGGGTTACGCTGGACCTGACCGGCGACCAGCCGTGGTACTTCTTTGGCCGGCTGGTCGGAAATGCCGGACCGGGACGCGTCCAGAGCAGGGAGTCACGCACCCGCCGCCTGGCAGGATCCCTCACGGGGCCGATCGGCGAGTCCAGCCTGAGCTATGACCTGGGTATTTCCTATTCGGATACGAAGGGTACGGTGCGCCAGCCGGCGGAATACGCCTACCGCAAGTTCCTGGCATTCCGCGGGTACGGCGGGCCGAACTGCGGCGTCGGGGTCGTTCCGGACCCCAGCGCGCCTTCCGGCCTCGCCCTCGGGGCGATCCCCAGCGGCGTCTCTCCCGGAACCGGGAACTGCTCCTACTTCAACCCGTTCAGCAACGGCATCCAGTTCTCCGCACAACCGGACGCCCCATACACCGACAGCGCCAATCCGAACTACCGGGCCGACCTGGCCCACAGCGCCGACCTGATCGACTGGATCAACGAGAAAGTCGCCACGACCAGCGAGGCCAGCCTGCTGTCGATGGAAGCCATCATGAACGGCGTGATCAAGGAGGGCGTTGCCAGCTACGCCACGGGGTACCAGTTGCGCCGCGTCGATGTCTCGGCAGTGCCCAACGCGCCCGGCGACCTCTCCCGGAATCCCTGCCGCATACCGGGAGACACCAGCTGCGCGATCCAGACCGGGTCCTTTACCTTCACGTCCGGGATCCATCCCTATGAAGCCAACCAGACCACCCACGCCGTATTTGCCGAACTGGCGCTAAAGCCCAACGACTGGCTGGACAGCCAGGCCGCGCTGCATTTCGAGGACTACGGTTTCGCGAACAGCCTGGATCCGAAGATCTCGCTGCGGGCGCAGGTCAACGACTTCCTGGCCCTGAGAGGCACGGTGCAGACGACTTTCCGGACGCCCTCGGTGGACGATCTCAACACGGACGTCGTCATCTACACGGCCTATGTCGGACCGACCGGCGCCTGGAAGGCCATCGAGAACCGGGGCGTCGAAGATCTCGAGCCGGAAGAAGCGTTTACCTATAACCTGGGCGTCATCATCGAGAACGACACGGGATTCGAGATGACGGTGGATTACTGGAATTTCGATTTCAATAATCCCATCGGCGTCCTTCCCGACGCCGCGCTGGCAGCGGCCTACGTGGACCCGTCCACCCGCGCCGCGGTGCAGGACCGCATTTACTGTCCGGGCAATCGGAACGACGGGAGCTGCGCACCGGGCGACATGGAACGGATCCGAATTAACCACATCAACTGGCCCGGACTCAAGACCTCTGGGATCGACTGGCATATCGGCGGACGGCAGGTGTTGGGCACCGGCGCGATCGACGCCCACCTGGACGGCAGCTACACGCTGGACTATACCATCGAACCGCTCATGCACAACGGCGTGGAGCTCGTCGCCGAGAATGAGGCCGTGGGTTTCCTTAACGCGACGAATCCCCTGGCGCCGCCACTGCCTCCGCTGCGCATGAATGCGTCCGTCGGATACCACTGGAGCGACTACAGCGCCATCGCCAGAGGACATTACATCTCTTCGTACGAGAACGGGGACTGGTGGTTCGATACGGGGCCCGCGGGAGAAGACTGGACCCAGATCGACCCGTTCCTGACCTTCGACATGAACTTTCAGTGGCGGATTCCCGATACCGGCGTGGTCGCCACGCTGTCCCTGTTCAACCTGGCCGGTGCGGCGCCGCCCTACGTGAACCAGGAACTGGCCTTCGATGCGCTGACCCATGATCCCAAGGGCCGGCGGGTCAAACTGGGGTTGACGTACAGCTTCAGGTAGGAGTGAAGTGCCGAGCGTGCGACACCGGTGTACAGATGGGCGGGCCTAAAGCGGGTCCGCCCATTTCGTTTTCAGGTCCCGTGGTCCTGTTTCAGCCACCGGATGAAGGACAGGGTCATCAGGACCAGCACGGCGATGAGCGGGAGCGCCACGATCAGGGAAGCCGACTGCACCGCCCGCAGGCTCTCCGTCCCCCCCACGAACATCAGCGACAGCGCCACGGAACTGAGCACGACCGCCCAGAAGCAGCGGTGCCAACGCGCGGGGTCGCGCACTTCGGCCTGTTCCCGGGTGGCCACCGACGCCAGGATGTAGGAGGCGGAATCCAGCGTGGTGGCGGCGAAGATGATCGCCAGGGTCACGAACACCAGCAGAAGCGGTATGGCGAAGGGGATCACCCGGTCTCCCACGGCGACCACCGTGGCGATGATCGCCTCCGGAGTCATGTTGCGTGCGACCAGGGCGGTGAGGTCAAGTGAGCCCTCCAGCTGCAGGAACAGACCCGTGTTGCCGAGTACAGCGAAGAACAGCCAGCAACCCATCGCGCCGCCGATGATCTCGGCGGCGATCAGCTCGCGGATCGTACGGCCCCGCGAGATGCGGGCGACGAACAGCCCCATGAAGGGCGCGAAGGCGATCCACCATGCCCAGTAGAAAACGGTCCACTGCTCCGGGAAGGTAGCCTGTGGCCCCGGACTCCCTTCCCCCGTTGCCGAAATCAGCGAATCCCACTTTCCGATCGGATCCAGGTACAGGCTCATCTTGACGAAATTCTGCACCAGCAGGCCGATGCTGTTGGTAAACGTGTCTATGATGAACAGCGTCGGTCCCGCGAGGAAGACGAAGGCCAGCAGCGCGATGGTGAGCCAGAGGTTGAACCTGCTCAGCATGCGTATGCCGCGCTGCAACCCGGTGTAGACGCTTACGCCGAAGATCACCCCCAGGGTAATCACCACCGAGGCGTCCAGCCAGAAACCCCTGGCGACACCGAGCATTTCCGACAGTCCCGCCGAGATCATGGGCGTGCTCAGCCCGATGGACGTCCCGACTCCGCCGAGCAGGCCGAACATGAACAGCATGTCGATGAACTTGCCCGGTAGACCCCGGGCCGCCTGCTCGCCGATCACGCCTTCGCAGGCCGCCGACATGCGCAGGACCGGCCGCCGCCGGTTCCAGAAAAGGTAGGCGAGGGGCAGTGTGGGTATGCAGTAGATCGCCCACGCCGTGAATCCCCAGTGGAACAGTCCGTAGGTCGCCGCCCACTCCGTGGCCTCGGCCGACCGGGGTTCGAGACCGAACGGCGGATTCGTGTAGTAGTACGCCCACTCGATGGTGCCCCAGTAGAGGACGCTGGCGCCGATGCCGGCGCAGAAGATCATGGCGATCCAGCTGATCAGGGAGAACTCCGGTTTGGCGTCGGGTCCGCCGAACCGCACGTTTCCGTACTTGCCGAGGGCGTAGTAGACGAGGAGCGCGAAGGCGGCGATGGTGAACCAGAGGTAGGCCCATCCCAGGATCCGGGTCAGCCAGCCGAAGGCCGCGCTGAGCAGGGCTTCTCCCTCGACGGGAAACAATACCAGGGGTACCGAGACGCCTGTGATCAGGGGCAGTGCGACCCAGAAAATGACACGGTCGATGCGGGGTCCATGCATGTTGTGCGCTCCGGTTCTGTTGGGCGGGTTTGGTACCCGCCGGGCGGATGGCAACGCCCCCACGACTGGCACCACCCCCACGACTGGCAGCGCTCGCGCGGATGCTCAGTGCGGGATGTTCAGCTCGTGCATGCGCCGGTGGATGGCTTCGCGCGCCTGCACGTAGGGGGCTTCGAGGAAGGCCTCGTGATCGTCCGCGCCGTGATGGTGGGTGGTCGTCCCCGGCTTGTGTTGCCAGCTTCGGCGCTTGATGTAGGACAGGCCCCCTTCGATCAGGCTCAGCATGTACTGGGCGTTCTCCAGGTCGAAGAGCCAGTAGGGCCCGCCGCAGGCCACGTATACCGGCGAAGTGTGGGCCATGATGCCCCGTCGCCAGCCGTCGTGGTGCGGAATGCTCGTGTAGTTCGGTCCGGCGCACCGCGCAGCCAGCCAGGTGTGGCCTTCGATTTTCAGAGAGGTCCTGAGCGACAGGTGGCGGGCGCCCTTGCGTTCCTCCGCCGACGCGACCACCCGGCCCTGCTGGACGATTTCCAGCGTATGAATGGGCAACGTCGAATCCGCCGACGCCTCGATCTCCACCGTCCCGCCGTTGCCGGGCAGATTCACCGTGTCGCCGATATCCTGGCCGTTCACCTTGAGACGGATGATGGGACCCGCGCTCAGGAAGGTGTTCCCGCCGCGCAGCGCCTTGCACCAGTTTTCGTAGGTAAAGGGCTCGTCCGGCGGGATGTAGGCGTAGGTCCGGTAGATCCCCACGGGCACGTCGCTGGACATCTTGTCCGTCCCGCCGGCCAGCGGCAGCCGGTACCCGCAATTCAGGTACCGGTAGTACTCCAGGTGGTTGTACTCGCTGTGCACCAGCATCTCCACGGCGTCGGCGCGGTCCGTGGCGATCAGGACCGCCGGTTCGCAGTTGGGATTGGGGATGTGGGGGATCACGACCGTCCCGCCCTGGGCGTGGCAGGCGTCGGCCCAGTAGGACAGGGTGGTTTCCAGGTTGCCTCCCAGCTCCGCCTCGCCGGGTCCGTCCGAACACCAGGGCATGACCGGTTCCTTGAGGCCCAGGAGCGAGAGGTGGCCCAGGATGTGCTGCCGGTTCTCCTGCGAGGCATACACGATGGTGTCTCCGTCGTGCGCCACGTTCGCCGATCCCGTGAATTCCTCGGTGTTCGTGAAGAGGCCTCCCCACTGGGAGAGCAGGAGGTTGACCACGTTCAGGTCTTCTCCCTGGGCTTCGAGCTGGGCGCCCTGTGTGGAGAGGAAATGCACGTGGGTGTCGCCGCTGAAGTACCGTTCCGCGTTCAGGTCGGTCCAGCGCTTGAGCCTGAGGGTGAGTTCGCGTTGCCCGGGTTCGATGTGCACGCGCTCGCGAATCGGCTCGTACTCGAAGCCGCGGGCCACGTCCACGTGCACCTCGCCCCGGGGCAGCCATCCCTGGCATTTACCGTCGATGTAGGCGTAGGACATCTGGCCCAGGCGCACGTCGCCGCCCACGTCCACGTGCCAGGTCTCCAGGTTCGAATTGACGTGGGCGTGGTGGCCGTGCGGCGCGTAGGGAACGCCCCTGGCCGAGCGAAAGTGGACCCGGCACGGGACGGGCTTGCCCGTCTCGTCGTCCAGCACCGTGGTGTGCACCCAGTTCCGGCCCGTGTCGATGATCTCGAATCTGACCGAAGGGGTCTCGACGACCTCTTTGGCTTCCAGTTCGCCCCAGTTGGCCGAACCGACCGCCTTCCCGTCCTGTTTTACGGTTACGGTGGCCGACGGTGTGCCGGCCACACCCACGTGGGCGGGACTGGCGCGATCGGTATCCGCCTGTCCCCAGCCCCGGTGCGTGTCGACAAGGAAGGGTTGGTCGACCTCGCCGGGCAGCGGATAGGCGTACGTCGCGTAGCCCCGGTCGACTTCCACATCCACGTTGAAGGGCTTCCCCGCGTCCTCCGGGTCCTTGAGCTCGATCTGGACGTCCCTGGCGGCCCACCGGCAGATGGGATCTTCGTCGACATGGCCGAGCGTAACTGCGGCCACGACGAAGGGCGGTCCCTGCGGAGTGATTTCAATCGCACGGATGACGCGGTCGGGATGTGGGTTGCGCCAGGCCCAGAGATAGTAGCCGCGCGGCCATCCCTGCTCGGCCTCGGTCTGCCGGCGACCCGCATCGCCCCAGTCGCCGCCCGACCGGCTGTAAGTCGACGGCTTCTCGTCCGGGACGCAGAGAAAGGGATACTGCCCCCAGGGAAGGGGCATGTAGCCGATCTCGAATCGTTCACGAATTGTTACGGATTCGGCGCGTCCGTCATCCCAGACGAACCGGTACGTGGCCACGGGAAGGGCGATGGGACCACCCGCCTCAATCTCCGAACGGATCGCCGCGTGGGCAAAAACCACGTTGACCGCGGCACGGCCGACCGGAATCTCGACCGGCTCGGCTGGGCAGCCCACCTCGGACCCGAAACCGATGAAACAATCGGAATCCGCGGTCCCGTCGCCGATTTGAAAGGGCAGGCCGTAAAACGCCTGCGATCCCAGCGGAGGGTCTGCAATGGAACCGTAGACGTCGCGGTTCGCGTTGCAAATCGGGGTGAGGTCCAGGGGCTGGTAGTCCGGCATGACGGCCTCGGGCTTCGGTTGGATCGTCAGGCGAGCATGTTCTCCACGGCGGCGTCCACGTCGTCATACGTCTTGAAGACCGTATACAGGCGGGTGATCCGGAACAGATGATCCAGGCGGTCGTTGACGCCCGTGAGCACCATCTCCCCGTCCCTGGATCGGATTTTCTTCATGGCCGCGATCAGCGAACCCAGACCGGAACTGTTCATGATGGGCACGCCGGTCAGATCGGCGACGAACCGCGTGCAGCCCCGGGCGAGGGTAGCGTCGATCATCCGGTCCAGCTCGACGGTGTCTTCTTCTTCCCACAACCTGCCCTCGATGCGAAGCACGGCGATCTCGTCTTCCAGCGAAACATGGATGTTCATACCTACCTTAACCCTCGCTGCGGATGGATGCGCGTCAGCCTGCGATCGATGCCTCGATGGCGTCCTTGACCTCCGCGTATTCCGGAAACCGGTCGGTCGCCAGCTTGGAGAAGATCAGCGAGTCGTCCACCGTGACTTCGAACCTGCCTCCTCCGGACGGCACGAGCTGCAGCTGTTCGATATCGTGTTTATAGTACTCCAGCAGTTTCACCGCCAACCCGGCGGCGTCTTGTTCGTAGCTTCAATCAGCGCAGTAAACGATTCTTACGATCAACGTGTCCTCCTTGAACGTAGGTGCGGCCGGCAGCCGGATCGGCTGCAAACGTCAGCAACTATATAAACATGGAAGAGACGACATGGCAAGGATTCTGAACAGCGCCGCCCGGGTCCGGCACGGCCCTGGTCAATTCATTCGCGCTTGACAAGTTCGGTCAATAGAGGTATTCTCAATGCGAGGAGGTGATTTACATGCTAGGTAGTTTCGGCACGACCGAACTGATTATCATTCTTGTCATCGTCATGATCCTTTTCGGCGCGAAGAAGCTTCCCGAACTGGCCAAGGGTCTGGGCCAGGGGATCACCGAGTTCAAGAAAGCGCAGAACAAAGAGCCCACCGAAGAGAAACAGGGTACCTCCGGCACGTCCGCCTCGAAGGACGGCTGAACACCTGAAGCAGCGTGCAACGGTTCTCCGGATGCGCACCGATGCACCTCCATCCGCGCGGTGAGGCCAGCCGGACAGCCAGGCCGCTTGCCGGTGTCCTGGGTCGCCTGTCGGTGTTCCGGGACGCTTGCCCGTGTCTAGGGATACCTGCCGGTGGCCTTAGACAACGGGTCCTGGCGCGTCGCCCGACGCCGACCTGCCACCGATTCCTCGCAGCACCCCGCCTTTCCTGCCATTTCCAGTACCGTAATTCCCGCGACTTTCCTCGTTCCAGTACGTTCTATTCCAAAATCATACACAACCAATACGGTTCACGGCCGGTCTCATATACAGAAGGCGCCCGCATAAGACGGCACGCTACGCCAGGTAACAACGTGGAAACTGCCCTCAAACTCGACGGCCGAATCGCACCGGACCATCAGGAAGAAGACATGGAGATCGATTCGGCAAGGGATCGCACGGACCTGGAGGATCGCAGGCTGATTCTCAAGGCAAGAGACGGCGACGCGCGGGCATTGGAGGAACTGGTCTACCGATACGATGAGAAAGTGCTGTCCATGGCCATGTCTTTCGTGGGTGACATGGACGATGCCAAGGACATTTACCAGGAAGTCTTCATGCGGGTACATAAAGCCTTGCCGAAATTCGAGTTCCGCAGCCGGTTTTCGACCTACTTGTACCGGATCGTCACCAATGCCTGCCTTTCGCACCGGGCGCGGAACAGTAAAAGAAGCTTCGTACCGATCGAAGAGGAGCCGGGGGAAGACAAAGACTCGACGAAACACGGGGTAACCCTCTTATCCCCCGACCGGCCGGACGCGGCCGTCATCAACCACGAAATCGCCTCACGGATACGTGCCGCCGTCAGCACCCTTTCTCCCCGTCTGCGAACGGTATTCGTGCTGCGTCACCACGAGGGATTCAAACTGAGGGAAATCGCAGGCATCATGGAATGCGCCGAAGGCACCGTGAAGAAATACCTCTTCGACGCCACTCGACGGATGCGCAGTCAACTCGAGGACATACGAACATGAATAAGGATACGGACCGGTCACACGCGAAGTGGGAGGAATGGCTGGAACTCTCCCAGTACGATGAACTGTCGGACGCGGATCAACAGGCCCTTGACAGTCATCTCGAGGATTGCGACCGATGCCAGGCATACCGGGCGCAGCTGGATCAGTTCAGGCTGGCCATGGACCAGGCCGCACCGGCGAGACCTGGAGAAACCGACCTGCTCGATGCCCGCGCCAACCTGTGGTCCAACTTGACACTCGGCCGGCCGGAACACCGGTTACTCGGAGGATGGTTGCGTCGTTTTGTCGATGGCCTGCAAGGACTTACGATCAGCGTTTTCCCCCAGTACCGTACGGTGCTCGGCGGCGCGCTGCTGCTGTTCATCGGCCTGGCAGGCGGTTACTACCTGGCCTTCCAGGGCGACCGGACGCTCGGATTCGCGGCGCCGGGCATGGCTCAGACGGACCTGCTGAACAACGACGACGTGGCCATCTCCAATGTCCGGTTCGTGGATTCGGATGTGTCCGACGGTACGCTGGATATCCGGTTCGAAGCCGTCCGGCCCGTACAGATCATGGGACCGGTCGACGATCCGGAGATACAGCGCATACTCACCTTTGCCGTGCTGAATGAGCAGAACCCCGGGGTCAGGCTTCGGGCGGTAAACGCCGTAAGCGCTTCCGAGCGCCTTCATTCGGATCACGAGATCAGGGACGCCCTGGTCACGGCCTTGAAAACCGACTCCAATGCCGGCGTCCGCGGCGAGGCGTTCAATGCGCTGGCCCGGTATCCCTTCGACGAGGAAATCAGGGACGCCATGATTCACACGCTGGTATTTGACGAAAACCCGGCCCTCAGAATAAACGCGATCAACCGGCTCCAGGATCAGGTGCCGGCCTCATTCGACGAACAGCTGGAAAGTGTACTCAGGACCAGGATGGTGCTCGACGAAAACGCTTACATCCGCACGAAGGCAAGGACCGTGCTGAGTAATCTGTCCGCGCCGTAACGGGACGCGGCCGACCGAGGAGTATCGATCATGAAATTATGGATATGTACATTCGGTGTATTGTTGCTGGCGCAGCAAGCCCTGGCGCAGCAAGCCCTGGCGCTCATGGAGGATCAGAACCGGGCTACGGGGAACCGGTCGGAGACCTTCCAGGTGGAAAGGGACGGGCGGCTCGACCTGAACACCCGGGCGGGCGATATCACGATCTCCACGTGGAGCAAGAACGAAGCGGTCGTGAACGTTCAAGGCATCCCGGCGAGCGGCGCGGATGATCTGAGAATTCGTTACGATGGGGGCGTACTGCGCGTCGATTACGACCCCAGGGGATGGTCGATGAATCGAAGAAGGGGCCTGCGTTTCAAAATCGATCTGCCGTCGGATTTCGACCTGGACCTGCGCACCGGCGGCGGCGATATCGAGGTCGTGGGCAACCTGGGCGGAGACGTGAGGAGCCATACATCGGGCGGTGACGTAACGCTCCGGGACATCGGCGGTGACGTGGAGCTGACCACGTCCGGCGGGGACATCCGGGTGGGCACGGTCGGCGGCGACGTTCACCTGCAGACGTCGGGCGGAGACATCCGGGTCGAAAAGGCCTCGGCCGACCTGGACGTCCAGACCTCCGGCGGCGACATCCGGATCGGCCACGTCGGCAATACGCTGGAAGCCCAGACTTCCGGCGGGGACATCACCATCGAGTACGTAGGCGGAAAAGCCCGGATCAGGACTTCCGGCGGCGATATCGAGATCGGCGAACTTTCCGGAAACGCCCGCATCACGACGGCCGGTGGCGACATCGAACTGCGCGACGCAACGGGCGAATTGCAGGTGAAAACCGCCGGGGGCGAGTTGGAACTTCTGAACGTAACGGGGTCGATCGACGCACGTACCGCGGGCGGCGAGATCCTGGCTGAAATCATCCCTGAAGGTACCAAGGGCAGCTCGCTCATTTCGGCCGGCGGCGACATCGTGCTCTACGTGGATCCGAAAGCGAAGGCGACAATAGAAGCCCGGATCCACGTCAAGACGTGGTTTGGCTTTGGCCGCGGGGCTGAGGTCATTGGTCCCGACGGAGACCGTGAGGCTGCCTTTTGGCCGAGGTTCGAAACCATCGAACTCGATCAACCGGTCACGGAGATCGACGAGGAAAAGTTGAAGGAGATTATTGAAAAGATCACAAAGAACATAGAAGTAGCGGTTTCGCGTAGCATGGACCGGGCAGAGATGTCAGCTGAAGAACTGCAACGGATGTTGAAAGAGGCCCAACGGGAATTGCAGGCAGCCCAAAGGGAGTTGCAGGCAGCAAAGCAGGAATCCGTAGATAAACGAATGAGATTGACCGGTAACATTTCGCGACACACGATCAGATCCGATTTCGAAGCGGAGCTCAAACACGTAAACGGGAAAAAGGGAGAGATCAGCGCAACGTACAGGCTCAACGGCGGTGGAAACAGGATCTGGCTGGAAACCAGCGAAGGCAACATAGAGATCCGCGAGCTGAAAAGATAAAGATGGGTGAACTGATCGATCAGAGGCTGCAACGTCAGCCGAAGGCGACCTGCCCGCTGAACGAATCGGCGACCAGTCCACTGACCTGACCGGCACCCGTCCCGTTCACGCCGTCTCCCGGATCACCCGCTCCGCCGCGGCAATACCCGCACCGGACTCGAACGCATACCCGTGGCTGCCGAGCCCGTGCTCAAGGGCCGTAAGGGCGACGATCATGTCCGACGGGGCCACGTTGTAGCCCAGGTGGGCGATGCGGATGTATTTGCCCCTGTAGTGGTCCATCCCGTTGGCGATGGTCACGCCGCACTCCTGCTTGATCGTCTTCAGCAATTCGGAACCGTCGATACCGGGCGGCATGACGACCGATGTGAGCACGTTGGACGGCCTGCGCGCGAAGAGATCCAGCCCAAGGGCCGCGACGCCCGCGCGGGTCACCAGGGCGTTCCGCTCGTGAATCCGGTAGATTTCCTCCAGGCCGAGTTCCTTCATCATCCCCAGCGACTCGGCCAGTCCCATGAGCAGCGACACGGCCGGCGTATAGGGCGTCAGCCCCTTCGCGAACGAATCCCGGGCCCGTTTCAGGTTCAGATAGTAGGAAGGCTGGCGGTTGCCTTCGATACGCTGCCACGCCCGCTCGCTGACGCTGATGAAGGCCAGGCCGGGCGGGATCATGAGCGCCTTCTGCGAACCCGTGAGGGCGATGTCGACGTGCCAGTCGTCCGTCCTGAGTTCATTGGCGCCCAGGCCGCTGATGGCGTCCACGACCAGGTAGCAGCCGTGACCGCGGGCGACCCTGCCCAGGGCCTCGATGTCGTGAAGCACGCCCGTCGATGTCTCGCTGTGGGTGGCCAGCACGGCTTCGAAGGGTCCCTTTTCCCCCAGGATACGGTCGATCTCGTCGGGATCCGCGGCGGTCCCCCACGCCACGTCGAGCGTCAGGGCGTCGATGCCGTAGGTCGCGCACAGTTCGACCCACCTGCCGCCGAACTTGCCGCCGCAGATCGCCAGCACCCGGTCTCCCGGCGATAGCAGGTTGACGACCGCGGCCTCCATGGCGCCGCTGCCGGAAGCCGTGAGCACGAGCACGTCGTTCTCCGTCTGGAAAACGTGCTGAAGCCCCGAGGCGACTTGTCTGAGCAGGTCGCTGAATTCGGTGGAACGGTGGGTGAGGATCGGCGCCGACATCTTCCGGACGACCCGGTCGGGAACCGGCGTGGGTCCGGGGGCGAAATTGGTAACCTTCACGCGATCTCCAGTTAGCGCGCGGTCAACGCGTGGTGAGCACAGGAGCCGGCCGGGTCAGCGTTCAGACCACGAGAGGCTATAGCGCGGTCAATGCGATCCGGGCATCCCGGGCGTAAGGCGTCGATTCGTAGTTCTCGACCACGCGGTCGTACAGTGCCCGTGCCTGGTCCTTCTGGTCGGCGGCCCCGAAACATCGCGCGGCGTCGAGGAGAAAACCGGGGGCGAGATAGCTGTCCGGATCTTCGTCCGCCAGGGCGAGATACTGGTTGGCCGCTTCTTCGTAACTTTCTTCCTCTTCGTCACACGCGGCCAGACCCGAACGTGCGGCCAGCCAGTAATGCGCGTCCTGCCTGCCGTATTCGTCCAGGTAGGTTTGATAATAGGTGCGCGCCTTTTCGAAGTCGCCGGTCTGAAAACAGGCGTTGGCCAGGTCGATCGTGGCCTCGAGGGCCACAGAAGTACCGCCGTATTCGTTCACGACCCGCTCGAATATGGGAATGGCGTCTTCATAGCGGCTGTCCTGCATCGCCGTCTGACCCGGCGCGAACACCTTGCCCGCCTCCACCAGGTCATCGGTCTGCTTGTTGGTCCAGTAGTACCAGCCGGCCACGCAGGCGATCACCAGGACGGCGGCCGCGGTGAGCGATTTCCAGTGCCGGTCGATCTCGCTGCTCATTTCGTACACCCAGAGAATGAAGCGGTCTTCTTTCATCTCACGACGGCTGATGCGCCGTCTCGTTCTCGCCATCGACCCGGTCCTCCTGGATATGGGTTGCGTAAAACTGCCGGTTGAAATCCGGCGCTATCGTGCTGGTCGAACGTCGAAAGTCGCACAGGGTCAAAACGTCTTAATGCTCGCTGGCCAAACGTCGAATCGACAGGGATTCCGACCCTGGTGCAAAGCCTAAAACATATAAGAGAATCGGGGCTTTTCGTCAAGTGGTTTCTATGGAGTTTTAACTTGACAACAGGCGCCCTTGACGTATTTTACGAGGCACAAGTCGGGTTTTGAACATGACGAAATCCAGCCGGTTTCGTGAACGGTAGATCACGTCCTGCGCGGGATATCCTCGTTTTATAAGGAGACGGTCGATGAAACTGTCGGGTGCCGAGATTGTCATAGAGTGTTTGAAGAAAGAAGGGGTCGATGTCGTTTTCGGTTATCCCGGCGGCGTGGTGATCCCGACATATGACGTCATTCAGCGCACCACCGACCTGAAGCACATCCTCGTGCGCCACGAGCAGGGCGCGACCCACATGGCCGACGGCTATGCGCGGGCGACCGGCAAGCCCGGCGTGGTCCTCGTCTCCTCCGGTCCGGGCGCCACCAACACGGTAACCGGCATCGCGACCGCGTACATGGATTCGATCCCCATGATCGTGATCACGGGACAGGTCCCGGTGCACCTGATCGGAAACGACGCCTTTCAGGAATCGGACACCGTGGGCATCACGCGGCCGATCACGAAGCATAACTTCCTCATCAAGGAAACCGAAGATATCGCGCAGGTTTTCGCCGAGGCGTTCCATATTGCGACGACCGGCCGGCCCGGCCCCGTCCTGATCGACGTGCCCAAGGACGTCCAGATCGGGGAGGCCGAATTCTCTTACCCGGAACGGCCGGACATCCGCGGGTACAAGCCCCGGACCGAGGGCCATCCGAAGCAGATCCGCAAGGCGGCGGAGATGCTCACCTCGGCCAGGAAGCCGGTGATCTACGTGGGCGGCGGCGCGATCATCTCCGAGGCTTCGGAGGAAATCCGCACGCTGGCCCGCAAGCTCAACGCACCGGTGACCACCACGCTGATGGGCCTCGGCGCCTACCCTGAAAACGATACGCTTTCGCTCAAGATGCTCGGCATGCACGGCACCTGGTACGCGAATACCGCCGTGATGATGTGCGACCTGCTGGTCTGCATCGGCGCCCGGTTCGACGACCGGGTGACCGGCAAGCTGGAGGATTTTTCGCCCAATTCGAAGAAGATCCATATCGACATCGATCCGTCGTCCCTCAACAAGAACGTCCGGGTGGACCTCCCCATCGTGGGCGACGTGAAGCAGGTGCTGCAGCAGCTGATTCCCCTGGTGGAACGGGCCGATACGGCCGAGTGGCTCCAGCAGATCGAGGAATGGAAGCGCGACCACCCGCTGACCTACGCGAACACGATCGGACTCCACGAGGAAGGCCTCGAGGGCGTCGACCGGGAGACCGTCGAGAAGGAGACGGATCATCTTCCCCTTTGCGCCCAGTACGCCATCGAGCGGATCGGACAGCTCACGAAGGGCGAGGCCTACGTGGTCACCGACGTCGGCCAGCACCAGATGTGGGCGGCCCAGTGGTACGGCTTCTCGAACCCCCGGTCGATGATTACCTCCGGCGGGCTCGGGACCATGGGCTTCGGACTGCCCGCAGCGATCGGCGCTCAGTTCGCCTTTCCCGACCGCGACGTGATCGTGTTCTCGGGCGACGGCAGCATCCAGATGAACATCCAGGAAATGGCCACGGCCGTGGCCTGCGGCCTGCCCATCAAGATCGTGCTGCTGAACAACGGCTACCTCGGCATGGTGCGCCAGTGGCAGGAGCTGTTCTACGCACAGCGTTATTCGGAGGTGGACCTGCGTGACTCCAACCCGGACTTCGTGAAGCTGGCGGAGGCCTACGGCGCCGCGGGCATCCGGGTCTTCAAGGATGAAGACGTGGAAGGCGCCTGGCTCGAGGCCTGCAAGGTCAAGGACCGCCCCGTGATGCTCGACATGGTGATCGCCGAAGAAGGCAACGTGTATCCCATGATCCCCGCGGGTGCGGCATCCCACGAAATGATCGAAGAATAAACACGTGTATTTGGCCGGGATAATCGTCCCGGCAGGGAGTGGATTGAACCATGGCACGCCATACCATATCCATGGTGGTCGAGAACCGTTTCGGCGTTCTGGCCCGCATATCCGGGCTGTTCAGCGGCCGGGGGTTCAACATCGACAGCATCGCCGTCGGCGAAGCCGCGGAACCCGGCACGGCGCGCATGACCATCGTCACGCAGGGCGACGAGATGATCATCGAACAGATCATCAAGCAGTTGAACCGCCTGGTGGACGTGATCCGGGTCGTGGATCTCACCGGGGAGAACTTCATCAACCGGGAACTCGCCCTCATCAAGGTGAACGCCAGTCAGACCACGCGGCAGGAACTCGTGCAGATCGCCGATATTTTCAAGGCGAAGATCGTCGACATCAACCAGAAGACGATCATGCTGGAAGCCACGGGCAACGAGGACAAGATCGACGCCATCATCAGCATGGTGCGGCCCTTCGGCGTGCGGGAAATCGCCCGGACCGGCCGGGTGGCGCTGGCCCGTGAATCGGCCAGCAAGGACACCCCGTCACCGGAAGCCCCGCTGCCCGTCTGGGAGCGGGAACGCAAGCAGATCACCGCCGACCTGGCCTGACCAAGCATGGCCGCAGGTACGGTACGCGACAAGATCACCGCCGGATCGGCCTGACCGCCGGTACGGCATGAAGGAGAAACAATGGCTCGACTGTATTACGATCAGGACGCCGATCTGGGCATACTGGACGGCAAGACCATCGCGGTTGTCGGTTACGGCAGCCAGGGACACGCCCACGCCCTTTCCCTGCGCGATTCCGGACTGGACGTCATCGTGGGATTGCGGAAGGGCGGCTCGTGGGACCAGGCCGTAGAGGACGGATTCGAGCCCCGTACCGTGGAGCAGGCGGCCGCCGAGGCCGACATCATCATGATGCTGGTCAACGACGAGCTTCAGTCGCGTCTATTCAACGATTATATCGCGCCGAACCTGGCGGAGGGCAACGCCCTGGCCTTCGCCCATGGTCTGAACATTCATTTCAACCAGATCGTCCCGCCCGAGAACGTGGACGTCTTCATGGTCGCCCCCAAGGGACCGGGCCACCTCGTGCGCCGGGTCTTCGAGGAAGGCGGCGGCGTGCCCTGCCTGCTGGCGGTCCACCAGGACCACACGGGCCGCGCACGAGACGTTGGCCTGGCCTACGCCAAGGGCATCGGCGGCACCCGCGGCGGCGTCATCGAGACGACCTTCAGGGAAGAAACGGAAACCGATCTCTTCGGCGAACAGTCCGTCCTCTGCGGCGGCACTTCCGAACTCGTCCTGGCCGGGTTCGAGACCCTGGTCGAGGCCGGATACCAGCCCGAGATCGCCTACTTCGAGTGCCTGCACGAGCTGAAGCTCATCGTGGACCTCATGTACGAGGGCGGTATCGAAGGCATGCGGTATTCCGTCAGCAACACGGCCGAATACGGCGACCTGACCCGCGGCCCGCGGATCGTCAACGAGGAAACCCGCGCCGAAATGAAACGCATCCTGGCCGAGATCCAGTCCGGCGCCTTCGCCCGCGAGTGGATGCTCGAGAACCAGGCCAACTCGCCGGTCCTGCACGCGCTGCGGCGCAACGCATCGGAAAAGAAGATCGTAGAGGTCGGACGGCAGTTGCGCAAGATGATGAGCTGGATCGAAGAGAAGAAGTAGACGACCTGGCCGCCCATAGACAGACCGTTATAGTAGACGACCCGACCGCCCGGTCGGCATAACCCGGCAGTCTACAGGAGCACGCGGCGATGCGAAAAGTGGATATCTTCGACACCACGTTGCGTGACGGGGAGCAGGTTCCCGGCGCCTCGCTGAACCGGGACGAGAAGATCCAGGTCGCGCACCAGCTTGCCGAACTCGGCGTCGACGTGATCGAAGCGGGGTTCGCCGCGTCCTCGCCCGGAGATTTCGCCGCGGTCAAGAACATCGCCGAACAGGTCGAAGGTCCCGTGATCACGGCCCTCGCACGGGCCGTGGAATCGGACATCGTGGCCGTGGCCGAGGCCGTCAAACCCGCCAGGCGGCCCCGGATCCACATCGTCCTGGGCACGTCCGACACCCACCTGAAACACAAGTTCCGCAAGTCCCGCCAGCAGATCATGGACATGGGCGTGCAGGCCGTCCTCTTCGCGAAGGACCTCTGCGAGGACATCGAGTATTCGACCGAGGACGCCTCCCGGAGCGATTTCGACTACCTGTGCGAGACCGTAGAGGCGGTCATCGACGCCGGCGCCACCGTGGTGAACATCCCCGATACGGTGGGATACGCCGTGCCGGAACAGTGGGGCAACCTGATCTCCCGGCTCATAGCAACCGTGCCGAACATCGAAAAGGCCAAGGTCAGCGTGCACTGCCACAACGACCTGGGCATGGCGACGGCCAATTCCCTGGCGGCCATCAAGGCAGGCGCGACCCAGGTTGAATGCACCGTCAACGGTGTGGGCGAGCGGGCGGGGAACGCCTCGCTCGAAGAGATCGTCATGGCGGTCAAGATGCGCGGGGATTTCTACGACGCGCGCACCGACATCGAAACCACGCAGATCTATTCCACGAGCCTGCTGGTGCGTGACCTGATGCACATGCCCGTGCAGCGCAACAAGGCCATCGTGGGCAGCAACGCCTTCGCCCATTCGTCGGGCATTCACCAGGACGGCTTCCTGAAGCACCGGGAGAACTACGAGATCATGAGCCCGTCGGACGTGGGCATCGAGAAGAGCGACATCGTGCTGACGGCGCGGTCCGGACGGCACGCCCTGCGGCACCGGCTCGAGCTGCTGGGCTACACGTACGACGAGACCCAGAAGGAAGCATTCGAAAAGGTGCACGTGCGCTTCCTGAACGTGGCGGACCGGCAGAAGGAGGTGGCGGACGAAGACCTCCACCGGATCGTGTCCGACACGCCGGTCGAAGTGCCCGAACAGTACCTGCTGGAAGATTTCAGGGTGACGTCCTCCCATTCCGGCCAGGCCGATGCGAGCGTTCGTCTCCACGTCAGCGGCGAGACGATCGAAGAAGGCGGCGTGGGCGACAACCAGATACTCGCCGCGTTGAACGCCGTCGACCGGATCACCAAGCTGCCCACCTACGTGAAGGATATACAGACCTCGTCGAACGGCCGGGACGGCGCCCACCACGTCCAGGTCAGCGTCGGTTTCCACGACCAGTCCTTCAACAGTCACGCATCGGACACCGACGTCGTGAAAGCCAGCATCCAGGCCTACCTGCACTCCCTCAATCAACTCGTTGCACGGCACGGCGGGCTGATCGTCGAATAACCCAACCCCACATTTTCATATACGCGGGAGGAACACTTGTACAATATCGCGGTCATTCCGGGCGACGGAACCGGCCCGGAGGTCGTGCGTGAGGGGCTGAAAGTGCTCAACGCGGCCTCGAAGAAGTTCTCATTCGACTATGAACTCACGGAATACGATTTCGGCGGTGAAAGATACCTGAGGACGGGCGAGATCCTGCCCAGGGAGGGCCTGCAGGAACTGGGCCACTACGACGCCATCTACCTCGGCGCCATCGGACATCCGGACTGCCCGCCCGGCCTGCTGGAAAAGGGCATCCTCCTGACCATCCGGTTCGAACTGGACCTCTATATCAATCTTCGTCCCGTCAAGCTGTACCCGGGCGTCGACTGCCCGCTCAAGGACAAGGGCCCCGAGGACATCGATTTCGTCGTGGTCCGGGAGAACACGGAGGACCTGTACGTCGGCGCCGGCGGCGTGTACAAGAAGGGCACGCCCGACGAGGTCGCGGTGCAGGAGTCCATCAACACCCGCAAGGGCGTGGAGCGGTGCGTCCGCTTCGCCTTCGAAACGGCGAAGGCCCGCAACCGACAGAACAAGGTGACGCTCTGTGCCAAGACCAACGTGCTGACTTACGCCCACGACCTCTGGGAGCGGACGTTCTACGAAGTCGCGGAAGAATACCCCGGCATCACGGCCGATTACGCCCACGTGGACGCGACCTGCATGTGGATGGTCAAGAACCCCGAGTGGTTCGACGTCATCGTGACGACCAACATGTTCGGCGACATTATCACCGATCTGGGCGCCATGATCCAGGGCGGCATGGGCATTGCCGCGGGAGGCAATATCAATCCCGAAGGCACCGCCATGTTCGAGCCCATCGGGGGTTCGGCGCCGAAATACACGGACCAGAACGTCATCAATCCCATCGCGGCCATCGCTTCCTGCCAGATGATGCTGGCGCAGCTCGGTGAAGCGCAGGCCGCCGACGCCGTGGAACGGGCCATCATCGACGTGGTAAGCACCAAAATGAAGAGCATGGACGCCGGCCGGATGGGGTACAGTACCAGCGAAGTCGGCGACCTCGTGGCCGAGGCGTTGGGCTGAGCAAGTTTTTTTTACGAGCGGTAGGAAGAAGCCCTCTGCCGGCCGGACAGTCGACCGGAGGGTTTTTTATTTTATCACCCCGGCCTCGCGCCACTGCGCCAGATCGTCCGAAGACGCCTCGAGCAGCGACTGAAGGACCTGGTCGGTGTGCTCGGCCAGGGCGGGTGCGTGCCGGGTGACTTCGGGCGGGGTGTCCGACAGCTTGAGGGGCGAGCCGGCCACGCGTAAGGGGCCGGCAACAGGATGCAGGATCTTCACGATCATGTCGCGGGCCAGCACCTGGGGATCTTCCACGACCTGCCTTACGTCCTGGATCGGACCGCAGGGGATCTCGGCCGCATCCAGCCGCCGCAGCCAGTCTACCGAATCGCTTTCCCCAAAAACATCGGTCAATATCTCGTGCAGTTCGCCGTGATTCTCGGTGCGCTGGTTGTTGTCCCTGAACCGATCGTCGTCGACCAGGTCCTCCCGTTCCATGACCTCGCACAGCCGGCGCCAGAGGACGTTGTTGCCCGCCGCGATCATGATCCATCCGTCCCGGGTCTCGACGGCCTGGAAGGGCGTGATGGACGGATGCCGGGCCCCGAGCGGTTCCGGCACGGCGCCCGTCATGTCGTACCGGGCGATGGCGTTCTCGAGCAGGGCGACCTGGCAGTCCATCATGCCGATGTCCACCATCTGTCCCCTGCCGGTCTGTGTCCGGGTAAAGAGCGCCGTGAGAATGCCGATGCAGGAGTATAACGCCGCGGCGATGTCGCCGATGGACACGCCCACCCGGACGGGCGGACGGTCCGGTTCGCCGGTTATGCTGACGATGCCGCCCATGCCCTGGATGATCATGTCGTAGGCCCCGCGCCGGGCATAGGGTCCGGTCTGCCCGAACCCGGAACAGGCCGCGTAGATCAGTCCGGGGAACCGCGTCTCCAGCGTCTCGTAGTCCAGTCCGAGCTTCTTCATCACGCCCGGCCTGAAGTTCTCCACCAGGACGTCCGATTTTCCGATCAATTCGAGGAGCAGTTCGCGGCCGATGGGGTGCTTCAGATCGATCGCGATGCTCCGCTTGCCCCGGTTGACGTTCTCGAAGTAGCCGCTCACGCCTTCTTTGAATGGACCGAATCCCCGCGCCTCGTCCCCGCCGAAGGGTTCGACCTTGATGACGTCGGCGCCCAGGTCGCCCAGGGTCATGGTCGTGAAGGGACCGGCGAGCACCCGGGTCAGGTCGATGACGCGAATGTCCTTGAGAGCGCCCATGGCATCAGTCCGGCAGGACCTGGCATCCTTCGTTGTCTATGGAGAGGATCCGGTATTGTCCGGAAACGCCGTGCCGGGCGAAGGCATCGACCATGGCTTCCCCGATCCCCGCGTGGTTTTCCGTGGCCAGGGCGATGGCCGTGGGTCCCGCGCCGCTGAGGGCCGCGCCGTGGGCGCCGGCGTCCAGGGCGTCCCTTGTGACTTCCGCCAATCCGGGGACCAGGTGCTGGCGGTAGGGCTGGTGCAGGCGGTCGGCCATGCCCTCCCGGAGCAGGGCGTGATTCCCCGTCATCATCCCGCCCACCAGCAAGCCCACGCTGCACAGGTTGAAGACGGCGTCTTCCATGGATACCGCTTCCGGCAAGACGCCGCGGGCGACCTTCGTATCGAGGGTGAATTCTGGAATGGCGACGACGGCCTGGAGGTCGGAGGGCACGGAGAAGGTCTGGTATACGATCGTTCCCGCCCGCTCGCCGCTTACGGAGAGCCCACCGAGCAGGGACGGAACGACATTGTCGGGATGCCCTTCCAGGTCGGAGCAGATGCGGAGGAGTTCGGGGGTTCCCAGCGGCCGCCCCGCGAGGGCATTGGCTGCCGCGGCGCCCGCCACGATGGCGACGCCGCTGCTGCCCAGGCCCCGTGAGACGGGAATGGCGTGGTGCATGCGCGCCTTGAGACCGGCGGGCTGCCAGTCCACGGCGTCGAAAACGGCCCGGGCGGAGACGATGCACAGGTTGCCTTCATCGAGGGGCACCGCATCGGCCCCTTCACCCTCCACGACCACGTCCAGGCCGGATTCCGTTTCGGTAAACTCGATGGTGTTGTAGAGGCCGAGGGCCATGCCGGCGCAGTCGTAGCCGGAACCCAGGTTGCCCGTGGTCGCGGGAACGCGCACCCGCACGGAGGACATCAGCCGCGGTCCCGCAGGCCGCCCGCGATGGCGGGCACGATGGAAACCCGGTCTCCGGCCTTGACCGCGGTGTCCGTGCCGTCCAGAAACCGGATGTCTTCTTCGTTGATGTAGATGTTGATGAACCGGCGAACTTTTCCGGACTCGTCGCAGAGGCGATCCTTGATGCCGGGGTAGGACGCCTCCATGTTTCCGATCAGCGATTCGACGGTTTCGCCGTCGATCTCGATTTCGGACCGGTTGTCGGTCAACTTGCGCAGCGGGGTTGGAATGCGAACGGTAACGGGCATCTAACGGCTCCTCCTCTTAGTCGCGCTTAATCGCTCTTAATCGTAGTTAATCGCTCTGTCCTTCGAAATACTCCCGGATGCTCAGGTATCTCTCTCCGGTATCGCACAGGATGGTCACGATTCGGCCTTCTCCCATGTCCTCCGCCAACTTGAGGCCGGCGCATACGTTCGCGCCTGCCGATATGCCCACCAGGAGCCCTTCCTCCAGGCCCATGCGGCGCGCCGTCTGGTAGGCCTCCTCGTCATCGATCAACATCACGTCGTCGATGATCGACCGGTCCAGGATATCGGGAATGAACCCGGCGCCGATGCCCTGGATGGCGTGCACCAGGCTTTCCACGGGCTTGCCCGAAATCACGGGGGACAACGAGGGTTCCACCGCGATCACGCGGATGCGTTCGTCCTTCTCCTTCAGGTATTGCCCCACGCCGGTCAGCGTACCCCCGGTGCCTACGGCGGCCACGAAGGCGTCGATTTTTCCGCCGGTCGCCTCCCAGATCTCCTCGGCCGTGGTCTTACGGTGGATTTCAACGTTGGCGGGGTTCTTGAACTGCTGGGGCATGAAGTAGTCGGGATGTTCGGCGAGTATCTCCTCCGCCTTCTGGACGGCGCCGGCCATGCCCAGCATGCCCGGCGTAAGCACCAGTTCCGCGCCGTAGGAGGTCAGCAGCACGCGCCGCTCGGAGCTCATGTTGTCCGGCATCACGAGGATGACCTTGTAGCCCCGCACCGCGGCCACCATGCTCAGGCCGAGTCCCGTGTTGCCGCTGGTCGGCTCCACGATGGTGCCGCCCGGCTTGAGCAGGCCTTGCTGCTCGGCGTCCTGGATCATGCTCAGGCCGACGCGGTCCTTGACGCTGCCGCCGGGGTTGTCCGACTCAAGCTTACCGAGCAGGTCGACCCCGGAGACCTGGTTGATCCGGTTCAGGCGAACCAGGGGGGTGTTGCCGATCAGGTCGAGCGCGCTGTCGTATATTCCGTTCCCGGACGCCACGGGCTATCCTTCAAATGTAGTACATGGACAGGCTCTTCTGCGCCTGCCTGGAAATGTCTTCGAAAGTGATGCCGTCCATGACCTCGCCGAGCTTTTCCTGCACCCCCATCCAAACGTCCTTCAATACGTGCTGGCCGCTCAGCTGGTCCGTAATCTCGGCGTCGCCGGACAGGCTTTCGACGGAGATCAGGGCGCCGTCCATGGCCCGGATCACGTCGCCCAGCGAGATCTCGCCCGGAGCCTGCGCCAGCGAGTAGCCGCCGGTCGCTCCGCGCTTGCTGCGCACCAGGCCGGCGCGCTGCAGCTGCAGGAGGATCTGAACGAGGTATTTCTCGGGAATGGATTGGCGGACGGCGATGTCGCTGATATGGATGACTTCCGCCTTGTCGTGATAGCGCGTCAACTCCAATACCGCCCTGCACGCGTACTCCGCCTTCGCTGAAACCCTCATGCGTTCTCCCTGGCCGCCGGGTTTTAGTTTACTAATTTAGTCAACATTATAAGAAGTGAGCGGTACAGAGTCAAGAAAATATGGATCTGACGAGAAGCGGATCAGGCGAAGAGGCGGGTGTGATATTCCAGGAACCGGGCGGGATCCAGGGGTTCCATGTGCAGGTCCTCGGGCGCAGCTCCGCCCAGGGCGTCACGGGGGGCGAGCCCGACCAGTTCGCTCTCCAGGACCTCGACTCCCGCGGCTTCCGCGAGGCGCGCGACCGTTTCGAAAGCCCGGGCCATATTCGTCTGTCGGTAGTCCGTCAGGTTCATGGACACCTGCGCGAGGTGCCGTCCCGGCAGCAGCAGTCCGAGCGCCCGCACCCCGGGCAGGCCGCCGCCTTTCTCCCGGACTTCCTTCGCGATCTCCCTTGCGACGCGCAAGTCGTCGGTGTCCAGGTTCACGTTAAACGCGACGAGGATATCGCGGACTCCGATCGCCGTGGCGCCGGCGGAAACGTGGACCCCGTCCGGTCCGGCATCGGGCGGGCGGTCCGGTTCCTGCGCGTCCGGTCCGGCATCGGGCGGGCGGTTCGGCTCCTGCGCGTCCGGCCCGGCCCGTTGGACTCCCTGAGCCTGACGGGCCCGCTCCACCAGACCCTCGAATCCTCCCCGGCGTATCTCAGGAAGCTCGCTCCGCCGTACATCCCGGGCGGCGTGCCCGTAGAAATACACCGGAATCCCAAGTGACTGCCCGATCTCCCAGCCACAGGTCCGGGCAAGGGTAACACAGTCGTCGATGGCGTAATCGGAAAGGGGAATGAAAGGGATGACGTCCGTGGCGCCGATGCGGGGATGGACGCCGCGGTGGTTTCTCAGGTCGATGAGATCCCGGGCCGTCCTGCAGGCTTCGAAAGCGCCTTTGGTGACGTCTTCGGGCGATCCCAGGAAGGTGATCACGGAGCGGTTGTGATCGCCGTCCATTTCCACGGCGGCCAGATGGACGCCATCGGTGGCGGCGATGCTGGCGGCGATGGCCTCCACGATGCCCGAATCGCGCCCTTCGCTGAAGTTGGGCACGCACTCGACAAGGGGCTTCATCAGAGAATGCCGTATTTCTCGAAAGCGGCCGTGGCGGACATGCCGTTCTGAAGGGCCCGCTTGACCTCTTTCTCTTCGGCCGCCTTTTCAAACGCCGCCTTCAGGACCTGCTCTTCGGCAGCCCGGGGCACGACCACGACCCCGTCGAAGTCGCCGAAAACGAGATCGCCCGGACAGACCTTCACGCCGCCGCAGTCGATGGGCGTATTGTAGGCGATGACGTCGCTTCTGCCCTTCGAATCATAGGGCGCGATGCCGCGGACGAACAGCGGAAAACCCATGTCGGCGATGGCCTGCGAGTCCCGGGTAAATCCGTCGATCACGGCGCCGCGTGCGCCACGGGCTTCCGCGGCGGTCGAGAGGAGTTCGCCCCAGAGGCTGCTCCGCGTCGTGCCGTTGGTCTGTGCCACGAGGACGTCGCCGGCCTTCAGCGCGTCCACCGCCTCCAGTTCCAACTTGTAGGGCTCGTCCGGAATTTCGTACACGTCGACGGACAGCACGGTCAGCGCCCGGCCCACGGCCACGGCGCCCGGAAACAGGGGCCTGATGTCGTGCCGGAGGATCTGGTCGCGATGTCCGCAGGCGTCCAGGGCGTCCGCGATCACCGACGAAAACAACTTCTTTTTCATCTCTTCGTACATTTCGCTGCTGGTTTCTTTGCTCAATTTCGCGTTCTCCCCGCACCGGACACCGCCCATCGCGCATTGACGGGCCGATGCACAGTGTTACAGGTCTCTGCTGAAGGTCAGGACCACGTCGATTCTCCGGTTCTGCTCCCTGCCCCTGCGCGTATTGTTGCTGGCGATGGGCTGGGCGCTTCCCAGGCCGGAGGAGGTCATACGCTCGGCCTCAATACCGGACTGGTCCGCCAGAAACTGCATGACCGCGGCGGCGCGGGACCTGGACAGTTCGATGTTCTTTTCCTCGGAACCGGTGGCATCGGTATGTCCCTCCAGGGCAATGCGGGTCTGGGGATACAACGCGAGGAATTCCCCGAGATTCACGAGCAACCCCCGCGCGCCTCGGGGTATATCCGTTCTTCCCGCCTGGAAAGTCAGCCCGATGAGCCGCAGCGTGAGCCGGTCGGCGTCTCGCACCACGATCGCCTCGCCGTCCGCAAAACGCTCCTGGGCCTGGGCGGCGGCATCCAGCTGGGTCTTTTCGTACACGTATTCCCGTATTTCCCGGCGTTCCCGATCCAGTTCCTCCTTCCGCTGCTGGAGATCCCGCTGGTAGCTTTCTACCATGGAAGACAGGCGAATCTGCTGTTCCTCGATCGCCTGGTGCAGGGAATCGACCTCGGCCCTGAGCGCCGCGGCCTCCCCTTCTGACCGTTGGAGGAGGAGGGCGACAGAATCCTGTCTCGCGGCGAGCGCACGCAGGCTCTCCGTCATAATCGCCTGCGGATCATCCGCCAGGAAGTCGGCGGAGACCCCCGCCATGTCGGCGGCTTGCCGGGCGAGATCCTCCTGCGTCAGCAACAGCAGCTCCCAGTTCCCGGGATCGCTGCGGAGCGCGTCGACCCGCGTCGCGACCTCGATGGCGCGCCGTACCGCGTAGTCGGCGGCCTGGGCCTTGTTTCTCAACGCGGCAGATATGGGTTCTCCGCGGTCCAGGGCGCCGGTCACCTCGTCCGTCAATCGGCGGGCCCGTTCGAAGGACGCGGGGGCCAACCGGTCCCAATCCTGCCGCTCGGCTTCCGTCAGTCCGATCCTCGCCGACCCAATGAGCGACATCTCGATCACCGACGACCTTGCGTCATCGTAAAGCGTGGCCGCTTCCTGCCCCTCGGAGAATGCATCGGAAACCCGGTCGTCTTCCAGTCTGGAAATGGCCCGTTCGAGGCGTTTTTCGCCCGCCTCGAAGGCCTCCGGGACCATGGCCGGCGCATTGGCACGCTGGGCTGCGGCCCGTTTCTCCAGCGGCACCATCAGTATTTCGTTCACGCGCCCCAGGCGTTCCCACGCCAGGACCAGGGCGGCGTCGAATTCCGCATAGGCCCGCTCAATTTCCCCAGTCGATTTGCCTTCCCGGATATCGCGGGTATATCGATCGTAGGCCTCCCGGACCCGGTCGAAGGTATCGGGGATCAGGAACCCGGCATCGAGATCGGAAAGCTGGTTCAGCGAGGAGGTGGCCGCTGCGATCCGACCGGCCGCACTGCTGCCGGAGCCTTGCGCAGATACCGGCAGGGGAGTCGTCAGGAATGCGGAAATGCACAGGCACAGGGAAGCCAGAAAAACGGGTAAACCGGCACGCATCAGGTCAACCTCCGCCTCTCAGGAAGGCCATGGTCAGCAAGGATTTGACATCGGGCAGGTGATCGTCGACGGTGACCTCGATCGCGGGAATATCACCCAGTCTGGCCAGGGGATGGGTCGTCGTGGTGTGATAGGCCAGGCTGATTTCCCCGGATTCGGATGCGATATCGATCGCGAACACAACCCGGTCACAGACCTCGCGGACGGACACCACGGGGATATTCTCGTCCCGCAGCGCCCGTTTCAGTCCCCGGACGGCGTCTTCCAGCTTGAAACCGTAATAGGTGTGGCAGGACACCAGTCCTAGGCTCCGCCGGCAATCGGTGGAAAGAAGCTGACGACGGCGCCATCCGTCAACGGGGAGTCCTCAGCCGAGTGCTTGCCGTCGATCAGGATCAGGTGTATGTGTCCGTCGGGGATGTCCAACTGCTTGATGATGTCGCTCGCCGTAGCCTGGTCGCCGAGTTCTATCGTCGCCGTCTTGTTGACCGCGTCTTCAGGCAGGTATTTTCGCAGGGTGGCAAAGAGCTTGACGGAAACGGTCATGGAGCATCCCCTCGGTTTCATGTAATCGTTAAATGACTGTTTTACAGATGGTTATGCATGTCCCGAGAAACCAGGACAAAGGTAAAACCCGGCCGTTAACATAACGGTGAAATCAGGGGGCAAGTCAAGGAGAAAATGGTGAGGAAATCTATTGCACGAATCGCATTGGCAAGTTGAATTCAGGTATGCGTGATATCCATCGAACTACGAACCGTAAACCGTCTACAAATCGGGGGAACCGTAGTCAACGAAGTGGTGTAAAATCAATGATGGTCGTCCTCTTCTGCGCCGCTGTTTATCCACGCCTTGATGACGGCTATATCTGTTGCCGAAAGTGGAGGTGCGCCTGACGGCATCTGATTGCCGTCAATGCCCTCGCGCCCTTCGAGCTTGTGTATCAAGTAGCTGTTTTCCGCGTCACCGGGTCGAACCAGGTCGAGCATCACCTGGGTGCTGCGTACGTTCACCAGGTTTTTGAAGGCGTGGCCTTCGGCGAGATTGAGACCAGCAGCGGCGGCGTCCAATCCGTGGTGCGAGACGCACGAAGGATTGAACACGAGGCGCTGGATACTCGATAGCGTTGGCATCAACTCGCCGGGCGGGCGCTCCGTCTCCTCGTGTTCGTGTTCGTGATCGTCCTCATGTTGCTGTTCGGCCGGTTCCGTAGGCGAGTCACCGCAGCCGGATATTCCCACGGCTACGACCAGCATCAGGGTAATCGCGCTTGGCAACGCTACATAGAGTGACTTCACTTTGTAACCTCTTTTCGGCATGACGACTGGGCGGTTACCGATCCTTCAGGCGACTTCAGCTCCACCTGAAAACCACCCCAAGTACCTCCCTGGGATCATCCGCAAGCATGTCGTAGACGGCCTGGCAATCGGTGGGACTGGCTTCGTGGGTGATCAGGTCCTCGATCGGCAGTTTTCCTTCGCTCATGAGCCTCAGGACCAGGTCGCGGTCCCTGCGCTTGCTCCAGGGATAATACAGATCGGCCTCATCGGGTGTCTTGGGCTGGTGGGCGCCCAGGATCGTGACCTCTCGCAGATGCACATCGGCGAAGAAACTCACTTCCACCGAACCGCGCGGGGATCCGAGGGCGAGCAGGCGGCCGCCGAGCCGCGGCAGGGTCAGCGCCATGGGATATACCGCAGGGATGCCGGTTGCTTCTATGACCAGGTCCGCCCCATCCGCCGCGCAGTGCCGGCGAACCGTTTCGGCCACGTCGATTTCTTTCTCCGGGTTGATACAGACGTTAACCCCGCGTTCACGGGCTTTTTGAAGGCGGAATTCGTCTAGATCCACGCCAATCACAGGCAAGGCACCACTCAGTTTCGCAAAAGAGGCGGCCAACTGGCCCACGATGCCCATGCCGGTTACTACAACGGTTTCCCCCAGTTCCGGACGGGCTACGCGATGACCATGCAGTGATGTAGCACCCATTACCATGAACGCTGCCGCACGGGATGAAACACCTGCTGGCACCTTGTTGATCAACCCGTTCATTATCGAATGACTTGCATGATTTCCCTGGCCGGTAACACGATCACCCGGAACGATTCCTTTCACGTCCTTTCCAACTTCGAGAACTATCCCCGCATTGCAATAGCCCGTGGTACGAGGAAAACTCGGTTCGCCTCCAGGTTCGCATCCATTTATATAATTGTAGATTTCCGTACCTACACTGACGGCCGTATATTCGTTCTGAACGAGTACGCCGTCATCCGGCACTGGGGTGAGATCAAACTCCGCCAGTTCGATTTTTCGGAAATCTGATTTAACGAGTCGTTGTGTACGCAAGGATCCATCTTCGGTAGGTGGTTACTGATATTATGTACAAATCACTATTATTTAATACATCCGACAGAGGGCCATGTACAATTATCATTTTGTTTGTACAATAGATTTCCGTACTATTCTATTGTCTTTTGTACGTGATATATCGCCATTTGTACTAATGTCTTTTTATTTGTACGTGTTTCGCGCGCCTTGTGTACAATAATCTATTATTTTGTACATAGGGCCGCGTCGACCCTTTCTAGTCCGATTTGTACTCCCAGGCCCCAAAATCCCTCGTTTACCCCTCCAAAAACCTACTTCGCATAATAGATATTATGTAAATCTATATCGTCTCTAATCCGGTTCCCGGAGGGTCAGGGGGTGGGTCGAAACTACCCTCCAAATCCCGATTTCGGCCTGAAATTCGCCGTATCGAGTACCTCTTTCCTGCCGAAAACCGTCAAAATCCGGTCCTGGTCTCTGTTCTCGGGTCCATTTTGGCGTTTCATGTTCATTTTTTACGCTTGTACAATTGGTATGTGGTCTGTACAGAGTGCCGGCCGAATTTGTATAAAACAATACTTAATTGTACATCGCCTTCTCGGAATTGTACAAACCCATAATTAATTGTACATTATGGCCGGCATTGCGTGAGCCCGCTGATCGCCTCTCATAGTGACGGAACGTCACCGAACCGATCACCCATCTTCAAGGGAAGCATAACTCCAGTCATCCAGCGGGGTGAGTTGTTCACTGAGCCGATCTTCGAATTCGAACCCTACCCCGAAGGGACTCGTCGTGACGCTCTCCATCCTGATCCGGCCCTGGTGAATACTCATGCATGGAAATCCATCCGCGTGCAAGCTGAACAGTTCCGGATGGCATTTCACCACCTGTTCCTGTATATCGTGGGCCCAGACGGTTATTCCCTTGAAGTAATGGTGGCTGTTTCGTTCGCTGTGGTCAACCCCCAATGTGGCCAGTACCGCGAGATCCTGCATCAGCGCGATCGGTGCGATATTGGAGAGGTCCTCGCTCGTCAACACGTATTTACATTGCGGATACTGATTCGACAGGTATTTCAGATAGGCCGCGTTGGAAAGGCCCTTGAATACCCCTTTGCAATTCTTGTAGCTCGTCCCCGCGTACCCGATATCGACGGCCCTTTCCACGTCGCCTATGTCGCCGTCGGATTCGTCGATAATGAAGGGTGGGCGGTCCGGCCAGGCCCGGAAGTGCCGTCGGACCTCCTCGTCCAAGGCGATGTTGCGGTGCAGGGGCTGCTCGATGCAGATAAGACGCCGCAGAAACCCGGCCAGGTCGTGATCTGCCCGCAATGCTTCCCAGAATGCCCGGAAGGATTCCATGTCGCCGTAATTCTCATTGCCGTCGAGGGTAAAGGCGTAGTGGTCCAGGCGCCCGCCGATGATCGCGGCCGTCTGCTTCAAACGGTCGAAATCCCGGGCTTCATCACCGAATAGCTTGATCTTGAAGTAGGATATGCCATAGGTATCGATGACCTCGTCCAGCGACTGGGGCAGCCCATCGTTGCACAGCTCCTCCGGTGGGATTTCCGGCCGGGTCAGCGGGTCTCCCAGACCCACGGTATGGCGTACGTTGGTGACGGTGATCGGGGCGTCGGGCAATACATCGGCAGGTTCCAGGTCCTTCAAATCAGGGTTGAAAGCATCCAATCGGAGGCCGAACACATTGGAGCGCACGGCCTGGCCGAAATTCGTGCCCTGCAGGCGGCAGAAGGCCTCGATCATGGCCCTTTCCACCAGGCTGGTGCCCAGGCCCCACAGGAGGGGCGCAAAGCCACGTTGTGTGCCCCAGGGCTTCTGAGCCTCGTACAGTTCCCGCCACAGGGCAAACAGATCGTGTGCGGGGCCGATGGTCTGCGCGGCGTCGCTGGCGTGCCGGATGACCGAGATCATGTCCCCCACTTCAACTTCAAGGGACGTATCGGGATTCTTCGTGAACCACTTCGGGGGAAGGTGGTCCGCCGAGTATCCTCTGGCGGTACGGCCGTTTACCTCCAGTACCATGCCGAGCACCAGGTGCGGCACGGCCGTCATGGTCGATATGCCGAATTTGAAGGGCATGCGCGTGCGCATGTTCTGGATGCGGAGGTCGATCTCTTTGATCTGGATCATTCAGTTTCTTTCTACGTTCTTTGATTCTGTCGAGCTCGCACCGCCGGCGTCTGAATCAGGGGGTGTCCTGACCGCTCGTACAGGCCATTCCGAAGGTCGCCAGCAGCAACGCTGCAATCATCATACGAAGTGGTATCAGGTGAGAAACCAATCGCTGCACCTGATTCATCCTTGCGTTCTCCTCACCAACTGATTTTGGTAGAGAGGCATGGGAAGCCTATTTATAAAAGCCAACGAATCTGCTGTCAAGGGTTAGGCAGCGTTCCTGATGGATCGCTTGTCGTCGCACCGAATCGTTCGGACCTGCCGCGCGAGTATCAATGGGAGGATTTCGGCGCGTTTCAAGGGCAATCCGGTATTTAAAGGAGCACTCATCGTACGGATCACAGCCGGGTGGGAATCGCTTAAGGAGCTCAGACAGGACTGTAGGCAGGGGCATCGCCGGCGGTCGCGCCAGAGAGAAAGGAAGCTGTTTTGACAGTACCTCCAGCAATCTGGGAGATACCCGAGCCGCTGTCCACCGACAGCGTCAAGGTGGACGACGACGCCGTCATCGTCCTGAGACGCCACGGGAATCCGGCGGGGCCCCGACTTGTCCTGAGTCACGGAAATGGCCTCGCCATCGACCTCTACTACCCGTTCTGGTCGCTGCTGGCCACCAGTTTCGACCTGGTGGTCCATGATCTCAGGAACCACGGATGGAACGAAGTCGGAGCCTTGGAGAACCACCGTTTCGATGCTTTTGCCCGCGACCACGACAGCATATTCGTAGCGATCGAAAAGCTCTACGGCGTGAAACCCACGGTGGGCGTCTTCCACTCCATTTCTGCCCTGGCCGCCTTGCACCTGCCATCGAGGGGCAGCCACTACTCCGCGATGGTGCTGTTCACGCCGCCTCTGTGCGACAACACGGGCCCGAGATACAGGGAGTTCGAGCAGCGGGCGGTGCGAACGGGTAACATGCTCAGTTGGAGGGAGCCGTGGTTCCGGACCCGGGAAGAGCTCGCCGAACTACATACCAACCTGCATTACTTCCAGCATGCTGTGCCGGGCGTCTTCGATCTCGTTGCCCGGACGACCCTCAGGGAGTCCGGGACGGGACAAGGTTACGAACTCCGATGCCCGCGCGAGTACGAAGCGCAGATCTGGTATGAAGCCTCGCAACCTGCGGTGTCTGTGGACTTCGCCTCCCTGCGGTGTCCCACCCGGATCGTCGGATCGGATCCCGCCCTGGATCCGAACCGTCCGAAGTTTGACTACAGCGCCGCAGCGGGCGTCGACTATAAGTTCGTGCCCGGAACGACACACTTTCTGCAGCTCGAGAAACCGGAGGAGTGCGCGGCGGTGATGCTGGACTTCCTGAGCCGACAGGGCTTTGTCGAGAGCCCGTGAATGACCGCGGGACAGTCGCCGACGTGTCTCCTACGACGTCGTCGATCTAAAGGTCAGCTCCTGCTCTTGATCAGCCCGCTCAGCAGCGCCACGACGACCGAGATGATGAACGATGCGATCAGGGCGTCCCAGAATCCGCCCACGTCGAACCCGTTGACCAGCCACGCGGCCAGGGAAAGCATGCCCGCGTTGATGACGAGGAGAAACAGGCCCAGGGTGAGCATGCTGATGGGCAGCGTCAGAAGGACGATGACGGGCCGCACGATCGTGTTGATCAGGGCCAGCACGACGGCCGCGATGACCGCGGTGGTTACCGAATCGACCTGGATGCCGCTGTACACGTTGGTCACCAGCAGGATGGCCAGGGTCGTCAGGATCATTCTCAGTATCATGGTTATCTTCCCGTGTGGCCGTATCCACCCGCGCCGCGGTCGGTTTCATCGAGGCGGTCGACCTCTTCGAAGACGACGAAGGGTATGGCGGCGATGACGAGCTGGGCGATTCTTTCCCGGTCGCTTACGCTGTACGGCTGATCACCGAAATTGAAGAGAATCACCTTGATCTCTCCGCGGTAGTCCGAGTCGATCGTGCCCGGGCTGTTCAGCACGCCGATCTTGTGATTGAGCGCCAGGCCGCTCCGGGGACGTACCTGCCCTTCGTATCCCGGAGGCAGCGCGATGGCGAATCCCGTCCCGATCAACTCGAGCTGTTTCGGTGCGATTTCCACCGGCTCGTCGACACAGGCGTACAGGTCGAGCCCTGCGGACCCGGGCGTCATCCTTCGCGGCGCCGGGTGTACTCTGTCCGGCCGGGTAGAGGCGATGGGTATGACGACGGGCGTGCTCACGGGTTCCTCACAGGGCGATATCGCCTTCCGACAGCGGTCCGACGGCCGTCAGGTACGTGTTTTCCGGCGTGAAAACCGTCTCGGCCAGCTCGGTGATATCGGCCGTGGTCACTTCCTCCAGCTTCCGGACGGTCTCGTCCACGCTGGAATAGGTGTTTTCGTAGATCTCCGCCCTGGCGAGCCGGTTCATCACGTTGCCGGACTCCTCCAGCGACAGGTACAGGCTGCCGGTCAGCTGAGACCGCGTATCGCGAAGCTCCTCCTCCGGGACGGGTTGCTCGCACAGCACCCGGCACTCCTGCCTGATCAGGTCGACCGCACGCTGCGCGTCCTTCGGGTCCACGCCGGCGCTGATGCAGATCTGGCCGGTATCCTGGTAGAACTCCAGGTCCGAATAGATCGAGTAGGCCAACCCGGCCTCTTCGCGGATCTTCTGAAACAGCCGCGAGGTCATCCCGCCGCCTAATATGGCGTTCAGCAGGAACAGGGCGTACTTCGACCGATGGCCGTAGGGCAGCGCGACGCCCCCCAGGCAGAGGTGTGCCTGGGCGATTTCCTTGCTCAGCACCCGCTTCCTGTGCCGCTTCTTATGCCGCGTTGAATCGAGCCGGACGTCTGCGTCTGCGTCTGCGCCGACGCCCCTGTCGACGTCTGCGCCGACGTCTGCATCAACGTCCCCGTCGACATCCGTGTCCACATGCTGGCTTTCGCCGGGGAAATCGTACTGTTCCCGCACGAGATCGACCAGGGCCTCGTGGTCCACGCTGCCCGCGGCGATAACGTAAATGCAGTCGTTCCGGTAACGGTCTTCCAGGTACGCGACGAGGTGGTTTCGCTTGAAGGACGAGACAGAAGGCGCGTTGCCGAGGATCGGCCGGCTCAGGGGATGGGGCTGCCAGATCAGGTTGGCGTAAAGCTCGCTGACCAGGTCTTCCGGGTTGTCTTCGAGGCCGTGAATCTCCTCGATGACCACCATCTTTTCCTTCTCGATCTCATGGGGGTCGAACTTCGAGGATTGCAGCAAGTCGCCGATCACGTCCACCGCGACGGGCAGGTGGCTGTCCATCACGCGGGCGAAGTAGCAGTTGAGTTCCCGGCCGGTAAAGGCGTTGAGGTACCCGCCGAGGCTTTCGATGCTCTGGGCGATCTGGTACGCGTTGCGCTTCTCGGTGCCCTTGAATACCGCGTGTTCGAGAAAGTGGGCGATTCCGGGCTTCTCGGCGGGTTCGAACCGCGTGCCGGACCACACCCAGACGCCCATCGTCACGGAACGGACGTGCGGCATGTGCTCCGTAACGACCCGGATCCCGTTGGGAAGCACGGTTTTTCTGGTACGGTCGGTGGATTCTGGCAAGGGAGGGCCGTACAGGTAAGACCGCCGCCACGGCGTCCCGATCGGACGGCTGCCATGGCGGCGATGTTCGGATCATACTGGCCGGTCGCTCCGGTCAGTTCGCGGCGAGCACCTGCTTGCGACTCAGCTTGACTTTGCCCTGATCATCGATATTGATGATCTTCACGGTCACCTCTTCGCCTTCGTTGGTCACGTCCCGCATGGAATTCGTCCGGTGGTTTTCCCATTCGGAAATGTGCACCAGGCCGTCCTTGCCGGGAAGGATCTCCACGAAGGCGCCGAAATCGACGATCCGCTTCACGGTGCCCTGGTAGACCTTGCCGATCTCGGGCTCTTCCGTCATGCTTTCGATGATCTGCTTGGCCTTCTCTCCGGCGGCCGCATCGACGGCGGCGATCGTTATCGTGCCATCGTTCTCGATATTGATCTGGGCGCCCGTCTCCTCCTGGATGCCGCGCACCACCTTGCCGCCCGGACCGATCACGGAACCGATCTGGTCCTGCTTGACCTGTACGGTCAGGATGCGGGGCGCGTACTCGGAGAGTTGCGTCCGCGTCTCGGCGATGGTCTCGGCCATCTTGTCCAGGATGAACACCCGCGCCTTCTTGGCCCGGGCGAAGGACTCGCGGAGAATCTCCTCGTTGACGGCCATGACCTTGACGTCGAGCTGCACGGAAGTGATGCCCTCGCGCGTGCCGGCCACCTTGAAGTCCATGCCGCCCAGGTGGTCCTCCACACCCTGGATGTCGGTCAGGTACTGGGGCTTGGGATCGTCCGGGATCAGGCCGATGTTCACCCCGGCTACGGGGCTCTTGATGGGCACACCCGCGTCCATCAGGGACAGGGTGGCGCCGCATACGGTGGCCATGGACGACGAGCTGTTGGACTCCAGGATCTCGGAGACGATGCGGATGGTGTAGGGGAACGCGTCCTCCGAGGGGATTACGGGCGCGATGGCGTGTTCGGCCAGCGAGCCGTGGCCGATGTCGCGCGGCCGGGGTCCCCGGGCCATGCGCACCTCGCCGACGCTGTACGGCGGGAAGTTGTAGTGCAGCATGAAGGACTTCAGCGAATCGCCTTCGAGATCGTCCTGCTTCATCTCGTCCGCCTTGGATCCCAGGGTCGTCACAGTCAGGCTCTGCGTTTCGCCCCGGGTGAAAAGCGCCGATCCGTGGGTCCTCGGCAGCACGCCGACTTCCGACCAGATCGGACGGATATCGTCCATGCCCCGGCCGTCGACGCGCACGCCTTCGTTCTTGATCATGTCATGCATGTCAGCGCTCTGCACGTCCCGCACCAGGTCGCGAATGATATTCTCGCTGTCCGGATAGGCTTCCGCCAATTGCTCGACGGCCAGGTCGGCCGCGCGGCCGAAACAGTCTCCGCGCGCCTTCTTCTCCCGGGTCCGGTTGCCCTCCTGCACGAGGGGAAGGGCGATCTCGCGCACCTTGTCGGCGAGTTCGGCATCCGTCTTGGGCGAATCGTACGACCGCCGCTCCGGCGCGCCGACCATCTGGCGGAGCTCCTCGATCTTCTCGATGACCGCCTTGATGTTCTCGTGACAGAGCAGGATCGCGTCGGTCAGGTCGTCTTCCGAGATCTCGTGGGCGCTGCCTTCCAGCGACATGATGTGATCGGGCGTGCCGGTCACCACGAAATCCAGGTCGCTGTCCTCCAGGTCGCTGTAGGTCGGGTTGACGACGAATTCGTCTTCGACCCGTCCCATGCGGATGGCGGCGAGCGGCGCCTTGAAGGGGATGTCCGAGATGTGCAGGGCCGCCGCGGCGCCGATGACGCCCAGGATGTCGTGGTCGTTCTCCATGTCCGTCGACAGCACGATGATGGAAACCTGCGTCTCGTAGAAGTAGTCTTTGGGGAACAGGGGACGGATAGCGTGATCGACCTGCCGGCCGCTCAGGATTTCCTTCTCCGAAGGAGGTCCTTCTCTCCGGAACCGTGCCCCGGGAATGCGTCCCGCCGCGTACATCCGCTCGCGGTAATCCACCATCAACGGAAGGTAGTCACGCCCTTCCACGTACTTGTTTTCTGAAACGACATTGGCCAGAATCACACTCTCGCCATACTGCACCCATACGGATGAATCCGCCTGCTTGGCGACCCTACCGGTTTCGAGGGACAGCGTCCTGCCAGCTAGTTCAAGTTCTACACGATGAGCCATAATACTTGGTTTTCTCCTTGAATCGTCATCAGGCGGCGGTCTATGCCGCCACCAGTGGGTCTTACATCATCAATAGGTCCTGCTTCATCAGGTCCTGTCCGTCTATCCGCGGATACCCAGTTCCTTGATCAGTTTCCGATACCGATCCAGGTCGTGCCTGCGCAGGTAGGAAAGCAGCCGGCGCCGGCGTCCAACGATCTTGAGCAGGCCACGCAACGAATGGTGGTCTTTCTTGTGGACCTTGAAATGCTCCGTCAGTTCGGTGATCCGGGCGGTCAAGAGGGCGATCTGCGCCTCGGGCGACCCGGTATCCTTCTCGTGACGTCCGTGATCGGAAAGGATCTGCTCTTTCTGTGCTTTCTCAATGCTCACTAAACGATCTCCTTGAATGAATTGACTGTGACCGGTTCCCTGGAGGCCTGGGGGCGCCACGGGCGCCGCCCGTTTCGATCACGCTTTCAACATGTTGTACGTCGTATATACGTCCTTTGAAATCTGGTCTTTGAGCGCTTCGACGGTCTCGAACCTCTTCTCGTCCCGGATACGCTCGACGAATTCTACCCGGATGGACTGGTTGTAAAGGTCCCCTTCGAAATCCAGGATGTGCACTTCGCAGTGTTCGACCTCCTGGCCGAACGTGGGCCGGACGCCGATGTTCATCACGCCGTTGAGCACCCTTTCTCCCAGGCCGACGCGAACGGCGTATACCCCCCGTTTGGGGATCAGGACATGGGGGTCGGTCGTTTCCACGTTTGCGGTGGGAAACCGCAGCGCGCTCCCCCTTCCGTCCCCGCGGACCACGGTTCCGGAAATCGCGTAGGGGTGGCCGAGAAGTCGTTCCGCGTCCTGGATCTCACCCGCGGACAGGACAGTGCGAATGTGGCTGCTGTTTACCGGGCTCCCTTCCACCTGAACCGGTTGCACGACGTGGACCGCGAAGCCGTAACGCGCACTCAGCCGGTCCAGCAACAACCGGTCTCCCCGTCCGTGTCTTCCGAAATTATGGCTATAGCCTACGACGATCTCCCGTATATCCAGTGTGTCAGCGTATGTCCCTTTAACGAAGGATTCCGCCTCGATCCGGGCAAATCCGTCCGTGAAGGGAATCACCAGTACGGCATCGATTTCGAATTGCGACAACAACTCCACTTTCTGGTCCGTCGGCGTCAGGATCGGCAAGGACGGTTTTCTGCCGACGACCAGCTGCGGATGCGGATCGAAGGTAACGACCATGCAGGGAGCGCCCAGGGCGTCCGACCGGTCTATCGCCCGCTCGATGATCGCGCCGTGCCCCCGGTGGACTCCGTCGAAGTTGCCGACGGCGACTACGGCCCGGGGATAGCGGGTTGCAGCATCCTCAACGGAGCGAAGGACCGTCATCAGCCTTCGTCGTCCCCCTGGTCCGTCGGGATCCGGTCCGCCGGCACATGGTCCGCCTTTACTTGGTCCGTCTGGCTACCGGATTCGTCGTCCGTGGTTTCTATGCCCTTCATGACATTCGAAATACGCTGTGCGTAGTCGAACGACTCGTCGTAGCGAAAGAGCAGTTCCGGAATGTGCCTCAGCTTGATCCTCCGGCCGAGTTGCGTCCGGATGTACCCCTTCGCCCGTTCGAGCCCCTCCAGACTCGCTTTCTGATCCTCCTGCGTGCCGAGCACGCTGAAATAGACCCGCGCGTGCCTCAGGTCGACCGATACCTCCACGGAGGTCACCGTCACGAATCCGATACGGGGGTCCTTCATTTCGTGCTGAATGATCTGGCTGACTTCCTGTTTGACCAGGTCAGCCACCCGTGCCGTTCGACGGTGTGCCATTTACCGCTCCAGGGTCCCTAGTACCACTCTAAGGCGTGATCCAGTACCAGCAGCCTGGGTTCCGCCTGGACCAGATTCAGCACCTGCCGCAGCGTCCGGTCGACGTAACCCTTCTCTTCGGAAACCATCGCGAGTCCGAGGGTGGCCCGCTGCCAGAGCGACTGGTGTTCCACCTCGGCGACCGACACGTTGAATCGATTGCGGATCCGGTCCTTCAACCCCTTGATCACCTGCCGCTTGGCCTTCAGCGAGCGGCTTTCGGGCAGAAACAGGTCGATTCGGCACAGCCCTACGATCATGATTCAATCAACGCGTCTGCAGTTGCCGGGCGACTTCCCGGGTCTCGTAAACCTCGATGGTATCGTCCTGCTTGATGTCCTGGAACCCCTCGATGGTCAGGCCGCATTCAAACCCGGACTGCACCTCGCGGACGTCCTCTTTGAACCGCCGCAGGGAGCCTACCGTGCTTTCGTAGACGACGATCCCGTCGCGTATGAGCCGGATGTTCGCGTTCCGGGCTACATTGCCCGACTGCACGTAACATCCCGCGATGTTCCCCACACGAGGCGCCCTGAATATCTCTCTCACCTCCACCACGCCCACGACCTGCTCTTCGATATCCGGTTTCAACATGCCTTCCAGGGCGTCCGTGACGTCCTGAATGACGCGATAGATGATATCGTACAGGCGAATGTCGACTTTCTCCCGCTCGGCCAGCGCCCGCGCCTGGGCGTTGGGCCGTACGTGAAATCCGATAATGATGGCGTTGGACGCCGTGGCGAGCAGGACGTCGGATTCGTTGATGGCCCCGATGCCCGTGTGGATGATCCGAATTTTGACCTCTTCGTTCTCGAGGCGCAGCAGCGAATCGCTCAACGCTTCCACGGAACCGCCCACGTCGCCCTTGACGATGACGGGCAGTTCCTGGATCTCGCCTTCCTTGATCTGGTCGTATATGTCTTCCAGGGTAATGGGCCTGGCCTGGCGGAACTCGTGCTCCCTGCGCATCTGCCGGCGCCGGTTGCCGATCTCCCTCGCCAGCGGTTCCGATTCCACGACGGCGAAGGAATCGCCGACCTGGGGCATGTCCGAGAATCCCATGATCTGAACGGGTACCGACGGGCCCGCGTCTGCGATCCGCGCGCCTCTTTCGTTGAGCAGCGCCCTGACCCGGCCGCTGAACTGGCCCGCCACGAAAGCGTCGCCGACCCGCAGCGTGCCCTGCTGGATGAGGACGGTGGCGAGCGTTCCGCGGCCGCGGTCCAGTTCCGCCTCCACGACCACGCCCTGCGCACGCCTGTCGGGGTTCGCTTTCAAATCCAGCATCTCCGACTGCAGCAGCACCATTTCCAGGATGTGGTCCACGCCCGCTCCGGTCAGGGCCGACACTTCGCAGGCAATGACGTCGCCGCCCCAGTCCTCCACGAGAAGACCGCGCTGGCTCAGTTGTTCCTTGATGCGGTCGGGACGGGCCGTTTCGAGGTCCATTTTGTTCAGCGCGATGATGATGGGGACTTCGGCGGCCTTGGCGTGGTCGATGGCCTCGATAGTCTGCGGCATGACTTCCTCATCCGCCGCCACCACGAGGATGACGATGTCGGTCACCTGCGTGCCCCGGGCGCGCATGGCGGAAAAGGCCTCGTGACCCGGCGTGTCCAGGAAAGTGATCTGCCCGCCTTTCAGGTCGACTTCGTAGGCGCCGATATGCTGCGTGATGCCCCCGGCCTCTCCGGCGATCACGTTGCTCTTGCGGATGTAGTCGAGGAGGGAGGTCTTACCGTGGTCCACGTGCCCCATGATTGTGACGACCGGGGGACGGGACTCGAGGACGCCTTCGTCCTCCTCTTCTTCTTCTTCGATATATTCGAGGCCGTACTCGGACTGCTCCTCGATTTCAAAACCGAACTCGGACGCGACGGTCATGAGGGTATCCATGTCCAGCCGCTGGTTGATCGTGATCATGAGTCCGAGCTGCAGGCATTTCGAGACTATTTCCGTCGGGGAGACGGAAAGGTGCTCGGCCAGTTCGCCGGCCGATATGAACTCGGGTACCCGTACGACGCTCACGGCCTCGTCGTCGGCTTCCCCCTCTTCACGGTCGCCCCGGCGCCGGCGGCGGCGCGTGCGGGTGCTGTCCATCTGCGCGATGGTCCGGCGCACACTGGCTTCCACTTCCTTCTGATCGACCTTCGCCTTCTTCTTCTTCTTGGATCGGCGGCGGCGCCCGCGTACGTCCCCATCACCCTTTGCCACCTTGGTGGCGGAGGGTTTGGCCTTTCCTGCAGCCGGTCCCGCCTTTGCCTTCGGCTGGGCACGCTTGCCAGGGCCCTCCTTCACGGTCTTCGGCTTGGAGGTGGTCTCCGACGCGGCCATCTTCTTCTTGCGGTCCTGTTCCTCCCGGGCCGCGAGTTTCTCCTGCTCGAACCGCATATTGACGTCGAGGACCATCTTCTCGTCCATGACGCTCATATGGCTCTTGACCGTGTGGTTCAGATCACGGAGCATCTGGACGAGCGCGTTGCTCGATATGTTGTACTGCTTGGCTACTTCGTAGATTCTCTTTGACGCCATATGCCTAATCGTTTCCTTCCGGAGACACTTTCTTCAGCATGCCATTCGCCAGGTGCCGGTCCGAAACGGACAGCACCGCCATGGGCGCCCGGTCCAGGCACGCGCCCAGTTCCAGGCGGGTGTGACATTCGAGTACGGGTACGCCCCGGGAACCGGCCAGTCTCTTGAAAGAACGCTTCGTCCCCTCGGAGGCGTCCCAGGCCAGGATGACCAGCCGGGACTTCCCGCCGTGTATGGACTTCTTGACGGCTTCCGCGCCGCCCCTTACCTGGCCGGAACGCACGCCAAGGCCCAGGAGTCCGGTCACGGATGGTTGATCGTTTCGCTGCATGTCTGGAGTTACCTCTGCCCTCACTGAACCGCCGTCATGATCTTGTCGGCCGTCACGCCGCCGATCCCGGAGATTTCCTGCAGATCGTCGGCGGTGGCCTGCTGCAGGGACTCCACCGTCGTGTAGCCTGCGTCTTCCAGCTTCTGCCGCAGTTTCTCCGAAATGCCCTCTATGTCGGCGAGCGACCCGTCGTCGTCCGCATCTTCATCGTCCGTGCCGAAGGTCTCCGAAATGAGCTGCTTCTCGAGATCCGAGCGCTTGATCAGGTCGATGTTCCATCCGGTAAGCTTAACTGCAAGCCGTGCGTTCTGGCCCGCCTTTCCAATGGCCAGCGAGAGTTGATCATCCTCGACGACCACGCGCATGTCCTTCTTCTCGATGTCCAAGATCTGGACCTGGGCCACTTCGGCGGGACGCAGCGCCTGGGTGACGAAGGCGGACGGATCATTGCTCCACGGCACGATGTCGATCCGCTCATTGTTGAGTTCGCGGACGACCGCCTGTACCCGGGTGCCCTTCATGCCCACGCACGCGCCGACGGCGTCGACCCGGTCGTCGTGTGAAAGGACGGCGATCTTGGACCGGTCGCCCGGCTCCCGCGCGGACGCCTTGATTTCCACGATGCCCTCGTGAATCTCCGGAACCTCCATCCGGAACAGCAGTTCCAGGAAGGCTTCGCAGCTTCGCGAAAGAATGACCTGCGGGCCCTTGATGGCGTTCTGCACATCGAGGACGAAGGCGCGGATGGTCTCGCCCTGGCGGTACCTTTCCCGCCGTATCTGCTCGCGCCACGGCAGCAGCGCCTCGGTGCGCTCGATCTTCACGATGATATTGCCCCGATCCACCTGCTGCACGCTGCCGATCACAATTTCATTGACCCGGTCCTTGTAGAGTTCGTAGACGTTTTCCCGCTCCGCCTCGCGGACGCGCTGCACGACGACCTGCTTGACCGCCTGGATCGCGTTGCGCCCGAACTCCTCGAAGGACAACTCCTGTTCGACCCGGCCGCCGACTTCCGCCTCCGGGTTGATGTCCTGGGCGGCATCGAGGGTGATCTGCGTTTCGGGATCCTCCACCTCGTCCACGACGTCCCAGACCGCCGCCATCTCGATCGTGCCCAGTTTCTCGTCGACACGTACCTCGACGTTGTCGTCGCCCGTGCCGAATCGCTTCTTGGCCGCCGTGACCAGGCCGGTCTTCACCGTGTCCCAGACCACTTCGCGCTCCACGTTCTTCTCTCGTATGATCTGCGCCAGCGCCTCAATGACCTCGTAATTCATTACCAGGGGCTCCCTCTCCTAACCATTATCCCATCCGTGTTCCAGTTCCCGGTGGGCTTTCCGGATGCTTGCGACGGGTATGCGATGCTTCTCGCCGCCGCAGACGATTTCAACCGTACCGCCCACGATGCCTTCGAGCAGACCCACCCGGGTGACCGATCCGCCGTTACCGTCCTCGGATACGACCTTGACCCGTTTTCCCAGGGCTCTGCGGTAGTCTCTTTCCGTCTTGAACGGCCGGTCCAGGCCGGGTGAAGAGACTTCAAGCGTATAACGGGACGGAATGGGGTCTTCCAGATCGAGCAGGCTGGACAATTCGCGGTTTACCTGTGCGCAGTCGTTGATCGTAATGCCGCCCGGCTTGTCGATCAACAGCCTGAGGATGTAACTTCCCTGCCTGCCCGCCAGTTCCAGATCAACCAGTTCGAACCCGGCTTCGTCGACGATCGGTTCGGCGAACGAAGAGACGATCCGGACAATCGAATCGCGGTCAGTTTCCATCGCGTATTTTCGAGTTCCAGTGCGAAAAAAACACAAAAAAAAGCGGGCACTACTTCGCCCACTTCTGCAGCACCACTCTAATATATGGGAGCATATTAAACCAAGCAAGCAAAAAGTTTTACGTCGATTCCCGACCCGTCCCGGGCGGCCTCAAAAAAGTCCTTGGATCATGAAAAGACACAAAATATGTTTAGTCCTTAAGAAACATGACAATCGCACGGTCCAGACCGTTCAGGAGCGCGCCGGATGAACAAGGCGGTTTGCTATATCAGGGTCGGCTCGATGGAGACCCGGAAGCACCCCTTTCGAAGGGCGGACCAGGAGAAACGTCTTCGCGCCTACTGCGCGGAAAACGACCTCGACATCCTGCTGTTGATACGCGATATCCGTGTCGAAGCGTTCATTCCGCTCGAGGAACGGCTGGGCGGCCGGGACCTGGTCGATACGATCGAATCGAAGGGCATCCAGCATGTCGTCATCTGGCGGCTCGACAGGGTGTTCAGGTCCGCGGCGGAAATGTCGGGCTGCCTCGCGGCCTGGTCCGGCGAAGACATCGCGTGCCACGTGCTGGATCTCGACGGCCGGTCCGTCCGCACCGACCAGGAGCAGGGACAACTGGTCATGAGCACGCTCAACGTGCTTGCCGGAATGGCCCACGACCTGCCCGCCGAGCGGACGAGGAACCGGATCCGGGTGAAGAAGAACAACCGGTTCGTATATGGCGCGGTCCCGTACGGTTACGATCTGTCCGGCAACCAACTGGTGCCCAACGCCAGGGAGCAGGAGATCATCCGGAAGGTGAAGCGCTGGCGGACCGAAGGCAGGAGCTTGCGCAGCATCGCGGAAGAACTCAACGGGATGGGGATCCCGACCAAGCGCGCCGCGGCGGTATCAAGAGAAACCCGCTGGTACGCGTCCACGGTCCGGTACCTGCTTAAAAACGAACTCTACCTCGCTGACGATGAGGAAGACGGCCCGGCCGGGGAGAAGCGTTGATCCAGGGACCTGGGCTGAACCGAGGGGATATACGCCAGAGAGGATTCGAACCTCTGACCTACGGCTCCGGAGGCCGTCGCTCTATCCAGCTGAGCTACTGGCGCAGGTCTTTCCAGCCCGCAATATAATGGGCGATTGAACCGCCTGTCAATCCAATTCAAGGGTGGCGTCGGCTACGGAAACCCGGCCGGCGTCGGCCCGAACCGGGGGTACCGTTTCGGCAGCGGCGCTCCGGACATCCGGTCCTGAAAGCCGTCCGGTCGCGCCTTGGGCGTCGGTTGCGTCTACTTCCACTTCGACGAAGGTATTCACCAGCTCCGCTTCTCCCTCGAACCAGCATCTCAGTCCGTGGTCCGTCCTCCCGGTCATGCACCGAACAGGCGGGCCTTGCTCGCCGTGTGATCCGGGCGGACCTTGCTCGCCGTGTGATCCGGGCGGGCCGGTCGGACCTTCCGATACTTCCTCGACCAATACCGGCAGTTTCCTGCCCCTGAACCGGCTGTTATACTCCGCCGATTTCCGATCGCTCAACGTTCGAAGCAGCCGGCTGCGCTCCCGCGCCGCCTGAGACGGCACCTGGTCCGGCATGCGGGCGGCCCGGGTGTGGTCCCGTCTGGAATAGGAAAACACGTGGAAATACGCGTAGGGCTGGCGGTCCAGCCAGTCGTACATGCGTTGAAAAGAGGCGTCGGTTTCCCCGGGGAATCCGACCATGATGTCGGCGCCGATGCAGATATCCGGCACCGTGCCGACCAGCCGTTCGACTACCTCCTCGGCCTGACCGGCCGTGTAGGTCCGGCGCATGGCCTCCAGCAGGTGGTCGTCGCCATGTTGCACGGCCAAATGCGTATAACGGCACAGCCGCGGGGCGTGGTGCCCGAGCAGGTCGATCAGTTCGCCGTCCACCGCCGTGGGCCAGATGGAACTCAGCCTCAGGCGGGGCAGCGTGGTCCGTTCAAGGATCTGGCGAACGACGTCGTTGAGCGTGACGGGGGTGGGCAGGTCGGTGCCGTATTCGCCGAGATGCACGCCGGTGAGCACGATCTCGGCGTAACCCCGGTCCACCAGGGTCTGGACCTGGCGCATCACGGCGTCCCGGGGCAGGCTGCGATGCCGTCCGCGGGCCCAGGGAATGATGCAGAACGAGCAGAACTGATCGCAGCCGTCCTGGATCTTCAACATGGCCCGCGTACGGTTTTCAAAAGCGGATACGTCGAGACGCTCGTCGAATTGCGCCATCTCCGCCCTGCGCGTCACCCGGGAGGCGGGAGGATCACCCGCGCGCATCGTCAGCACGTGGTCGACGAGATCGCCCTTCTCCACATTGCCGAGGACGAGGTCCACGCCCTCGATTTCCAGGAGCTGGCCGGGATTCGTCTGGGCGTAACAGCCCGTGGCGACGACGATGGACGCCGGACGGTGCCCGGCGGTCCGGACGGCCCGACGAAGCGCCTGCCGGGCAGACGCATCGGCCTGGTTGGTTACCGTGCAGGTATTGACGACGTAGACATCGGCGAGCCCGCTGAAAGGCACGACGCGAAAGCCCCGCAAAACGAACTGCTCGCGAATGGCCTCGGTCTCGTACTGATTCAGACGGCAGCCAAGCGTGTGCAAGGCTACCGTCGGAGCATTACTCGCCGGGGCCAGGCCAGGTTGAGTCACGAAAGACCTCTGTCCCGCTGGTCACGGACGGGTGTTTATCCGTCCGCATCCCCGGATTTATCGGCGTCCTCTGCCGTGGCGGCTTTCTCGACCTCGGTGGCGTCCTCGGCCTCGGTGGCGTCCTCGGCCTCCGTGGCCTCCCCAGTCTTGGCAGCGTCCTCAGCCGTCGCGGTTTTCTCCACCCTGGCTGAATCCTCGGCCTCGGCGGCCGCTTCTTCAACAGCCACGACATCGCCGATCACGGTACCCGCTACCGGGTGCTTGCTCAGGTAGTCGTCAATTTCAGCCCGTTCCCGATCGCGGAAATAGGCCTTCACACTGAGTACGACCCGGCGGTTCTTCCCGTCGAATTCGATGACCTTCAGCGGGATCTCCTCGCCCTCCTTGAAGGCGTCGCCCGGGCGCTTTATTTCCGGATGATTGAGCTGCGAAATGGGGACGAATCCTTCCACTTCGTGCGAAAGCTCAACGACCACGCCCCGTTCGAGGAGCCGGATGATAACCCCCGTCGTCTCGGTGTTCACCGGATAGACCTCGGCCAGCGAGATCCACGGATCCTCGGAGACCTGCTTGATGCCGAGGGATACGCGCCGGGCTTCGGGATCGATGTTGAGGACCATCACGTCGATCTCTTCGCCCTTCCTGACGACTTCGCTGGGGTGCTTGATCCGTCGCGTCCAGGACATGTCGGAGATATGGACCAGCCCGTCTATGCCCTCTTCGATTTCCACGAAGGCGCCGAAAGCGGTAATGTTTCGGACGCGTCCGCGGATCATGGCGCCCACGTTGTACCGCTCGTTGAGCGACAGCCACGGGTCCGGCTGGGTCTGCTTCATGCCCAGGGAGATTTTCTCGTTCTGCTGATCCACCTTGAGGACCATGACGTCCACGTTCTCATTGACCGTCACCATCTTCGACGGATGGGTCACGTGCTTCGTCCAGGACATCTCGGAAATGTGGATCAGCCCCTCGACGCCCCGCTCGAGTTCCACGAAGGCCCCGTAGTCGGTGATGCTGACGACACGGCCCGTGATTCTCGAACCGACCGGGTATTTCTCCTCGACGTTCGCCCAGGGGTAGGGCTCGAGTTGCTTGAGGCCCAGCGAAATCCGTTCGCGTTCGCGGTCGAATTCCAGGATGGCCACGGTAATCTCGCTGCCGATGGTCACCAGTTCGGAAGGATGGCCGATGCGTCCCCACGAGATGTCCGTGATGTGCAGCAGCCCGTCGATGCCGCCCAGGTCCACGAACGCGCCGAAATCCGTGATGTTCTTGACCACGCCCTTGCGGACCTGGCCGCGGTCGAGTTCGGCGATGATGGCCTGCTTCTGCTTCTCCTTCTCGACCTCGAGCACCACGCGACGGGACACCACGATGTTCCGGCGGCTCTTGTTCAGCTTGATGATCTTGAACGGGAGCTTCTCTCCGATGAACTGGTCCAGGTTCGGCGTCTGCTTCAACGCCACCTGGGATCCGGGCAGGAAAGCGTCCACGCCGAACAGGTCGACCACCAGCCCGCCCTTGATGCGCCGCTGAATCTGGCCTTCCACCACGGCGCCTTCCTCGTGGGCGTCTTTGATCTTGTCCCAGACCTTCATGAAATCGGCTTTTTGCTTGGACAGGACGAGCTGCCCTTCCTGGGCTTCGATATCCTCCAGGAAGACCTCGATGTCCTGGCCGACTTCGATCTCTTCGGGGTTCGTGAACTCGGACAGCGAGACCGCGCCTTCCGACTTGAACCCAACGTCGATGACGACTTCTCCGTTTTCGATCGCGATGACCTTGCCGGGAACGATCTCGCCTTCCACGATGTCCTTCAAGGTCTCGTCATACATCTGGAACATCTGTTCGTATTCTTCGAGTTCCTGTTGATTCAGGTCCTGCTCGTCCACCCATTTGGGCAACCGGTACGGACGCTTCGGGGGTGCGGGTTCCGTATCGACGGCTGTATCCGTTGCCACGGCGGTATCCGTCGCCACAGCGGTATCCGTCGCCACGGCGGTATCCGTCGCCACGGCGGCCTCCGACTCGGCGGAAGGCTCCGCCGGTGCGTCTTGCTCCGAATCCGTTGCGGGTGGCTCCGCGGATACCTCTTTAGCCGCCTCCGCGGTCTCGGCGGGTGAAGAAGACGTCTCGGTCTCCTCGACCTCGGTCGTCTTCGGTGAGTCCTCTGACATGTCACTCCTCCTTGATGAATGAAAAAACACGGACCGACAACACATCCGGACCGGTCCGCCCGAACGAAAAAGTCCTTCAGCCGGTCATGCGGTGCACCGGCTCAAGATCCTCGATTTCTTCATGGGTCAACGCGCGCCATTTCCCGGCGGGAAGGTCTCCACCGGCCAGTCCACCCAGCCGCACCCTGATCAACCGCGTCACGGGATGCCCCACCATGTCGCACATTCTCCGGATCTGGCGCTTGCGGCCTTCGTGCAGCACGATCGAAAGCCAGGTGCCGCGCTCCGATTGCCGGATCGACTTCACGCCGGCCTCCGCCGTGGTCCTGCCTTCCAGCACAACGCCTTCTCTCAACCTTCGCAGCGTGTCTTCCCGCGGTACGCCCTTAACGAGGACGTGATACTCCTTTTCGAAACGGAAACGCGGATGCATCAGCCGGTAACCCAGGGCGCCGTCGTTCGTCAGAAGCAGGAGGCCTTCCGAATCCCGGTCCAGCCTGCCGACGGGAAAGACACGTTCCGGGATGTCTTGAATCAACGACGCAACCGTCGGCCGGTTGAACGGATCGCTCAACGTGGTCAGGTATCCGGCCGGCTTGTTGAGCAGGTAACATCGCCGGGCCGCCGATACCTCCAGCGTCCGGTCGTCGACCGTCACGACGTCCGAATCGGGATGGACCCGCGTGGCCAGGGAAACCACCTTCTCGCCGTTCAGTTTGACCCGGCCGGCCACGATCATCGCTTCGCTGTGCCTCCGGGAGGCGACGCCCGCCTGGGCCATGTACCTATTCAGTCTCATCGGTCGACACCGCTTTTCCATCCGTCTCGCCCGCCGCACCTTCCGGACCGCTTGGACCGCCTGGACCGCCTGGATCGCCTGGACCGGGAGGACTGCCCGGGCTGTCCGGACTGCCCGGCCGTGGGAACAGCGACGGGTCCAGCTGTTCTTCTACGTCGTCCAGCTCGATATCCTGGTCCTTTAACAGTTCGTTCAGTTCGTCCAGCTTGGGCAGGTCCGATAGCTTGTTGAGCCCGAAATACCGGAGGAAATCACCGGTCGTCGCATAGAGAATCGGCCGGCCGACGCCTTCTCCGCGGCCGGCGATGCGAATAAGGTTCCGATCCAGCAGCGTCCGAAGCACACCGTCTACGTTCACCCCTCGAATGGCCTCCACCTCGGACCGGCTGATCGGCTGTTTGTACGCGACGATCGAAAGGCATTCCAGGGCGGCCTGGGTGAGCCGCGACGGAATCCTGCCCCGGTAGAGCCGGCGAATCCATTTCGCGTAATCCACCTTGCTGCTGAGCTGGTAGCCGTCGGCCACGTGCCGGATTTCGAAGCCGTGGCCGCCCTGCGCATACTTCTCGTTCAGGGCTTCGATGCATTCGCCGACCAGGTCCTCGCCCACGTCGTCCATGATGCGGCTGAGTTCGGTCAGGCTGAGCGGCGCGTCGCTGGCGAAAAGCACGGCTTCCGTGATCGCGCGGTATTCGTCCAGCTGCGCCTGGTCCATGATCAGTTTCTTCTGCATGACGCGTGCTCCCTCACGACGAGGTACCTACCGAATCGGAAAGGGTCAGCCATATCTCGCCCAGCGTATCGGTCTGCTCGAAAACCACCCGGTTCTGCCGGATCAGTTCCAGCAGGGCCAGGAAGGTGATAATCAGAAAGGGCCGGGAGAGATCCTCCTGGAAGAGCGCTCTGAAGAACAGGTTCTTCTGTCGCTTCAGGTGATCCAGGATATCGTCCATCCGGTCCTCGATCGACAGGGTCTCCCGCTCCACGGTCCGGTCGAAATCGTCTTTCGAGCGGTCCAGCGTGAACTTGAAGGCCTGCAGCAGGTCCCAGAGATTCAGGTTGCCCGCCAGGCGGGTGTCGAGCGTCTCGACGCCGTTCAGGTCCTCTTCCGGTTGCTCCGCGGGCGGATGGTAGAACACGTCGGCGTTGCGGTCCTGGTGCTCGTTCAGCACGCCGGCCGCTTCCTTGAACTGCCGGTACTCCAGCAGGCGCTGCACGAGTTCTTCCCGGGGGTCCGCGCCTTCCTCTTCCTCCTCTTCGGGCCTGCGTGGCAGGAGCATCTTCGACTTGATGCGCAAGAGCGTCGCCGCCATGAGCAGGTACTCGCTGCCGACTTCGAGATCGAGGAGTTTGAGCAGCTCGAGATACTGAAGGTACTGCTGCGTGACCAGCGAGATGGGGATGTCGTAGATATCCACCTCGTGTTCCCGGATCAGGAACAGCAGGAGGTCCAGCGGTCCTTCGAAATGTTCGAGCCTTACCTGGTAGGCCATAGCAATTCTTCCGGTTGCTCGTTCTTCAGAAACAGGTAGGGCCGCCAGGATTGATGATGGATGCCAATGAAGTCTCGAATAAAGTGTATCCTGCTGGGCGCCTTGGGCTTGCGCTTGAGCGCCATATTCACCTCTTCCGGCAGCCTGTCCCCCTTCTTGTTGTTGCAACGCTGGCAGGCGCAGACCATGTTCTCCCAGCTGTCCGCTCCGCCCAGGTACCTGGGCAGGACGTGATCCACGGTCAGGGGGCCCCTCGTCGTGCTGCAGTACTGGCACTGGTGGCTGTCGCGCTTGAGGATGTTCTTGCGGGACAGCATGATGCCCTTGCTGGGTATGCGAACGTAGTTCACGAGCCGGACGATACTGGGCCGGTCGAACAGCGTGTATACGCCCCGCACCGGGTCCGCATATTTGTCAATAATCTCCGCCTTGCGCAGAAAAACGAGAATGACCGCCCGTCTTGCCGTACAAACACTCAAAGGCTCGTAGTTCTGGTTCAGAACGAGGACATGTTCGCTTACCATGCCTTGCACGCCTTTCCGAAACCCCTGTTCCTCCCTTGCGAAACGATCCTGAACCGGTTACGGGAACGATCCCCGTTAAACCTAGACAATGTAGATTTTTCAAGGGCTTACGTCAATAGTTTTCTTGGCGGATACGGGCGGGCGGAGCGGAGTTTGGAGCGCGATGGCGTCCTGCAGTATCGCGGCAATTTACGGCTTGATTCCTGGCCGGTTCTGGTTATTGTAAGATACGGTTTTAGAATACGCGAACCGAACGAAGATTCGTCGCCAGAGGAAATGTGGAAATTCCAGCCATGTCCGCTCAGATAGAAATCCCCGGTGAAAAGATCGCCGAATTCTGCCAACGCAACCGCATCCGGCGCCTGTCCCTGTTTGGGTCAGTACTCCGCGTCGATTTCACATCTGAAAGCGATGTGGACGTACTCGTGGATTTCGAACCAGATACGCATATTGGCTATATAGGATTGGCAGGACTGGAAATTGAGTTGTATGAAATTCTTGGAAGGAATGTAGATCTGCACACCCTCGAGGGAGTTGAAAGAAGCCGCAACGGGTTGCTCCAGAAGGAGATACTTGGTACGGCAGAGACTGTTTATGAGCAGACGTAATGATCAAGTAGCCCTGACAGATATGCGGAACCACGCAGAGGAAGCGGTCACTTTGCTTGGTAAAGCCAGTCTGGTTGACCTTGCAGAAGACAGGGTCATGGAACTCGCGTTGCGGAAGCTGGTGGAGATTATCGGCGAAGCGGCCACCCGCGTTTCCGAGGAAACGCAGCGGCATCAATCCACGATCCCCTGGCCACAGATTGTTGGAATGCGCAATCGACTGGTCCACGGATATGACGACATTAGTCTTGACAGACTGTGGGACACAATAAAGGATGAACTCCCGCCACTTATTGAACAACTCGATTCCATCATCCATGAAAACACGCCGTAATCCCTCCCATCTAGCGATGAATGCTGTTCGTTCCTGTCTGTACCGAACGACTGCCTGAACCGCATTTACGCAGCTCAACCTGCCACCTGACGCAACCCCCTATGACCCCTTTCGAAGAGCTCGTGGACATCATGGCGAAACTCCGGTCGAAGGGAGGCTGTCCCTGGGACCGGGAACAGACTCACCAGACCCTGCGGCCGTACCTGATCGAGGAGGCCTACGAGGTGCTGGACGCGCTGGACAACGGCGACGACGGCGATTTCCGGGACGAACTGGGGGACCTGCTCCTCCAGGTCGTCTTCCACGCGCAGATCGCCGCCGAGGAGCGGCGGTTCGACATCCATGACGTGGCCCGGGCGATCAACGACAAGCTCGTGCGGCGCCATCCCCACGTATTCGGGGACATCCGGGCGGATACGGCCGACGAGGTGCTGACCAACTGGGAGAAGATCAAGCGGGCGGAGAAGGGGGAGGAAGAAGCCGGGTCGGTGCTGGACGGCCTTCCGGCGGGCATGCCGGCGCTGCTCCGCGCCTACCGCATCCAGGAGAAGGTCGCCCGGGTCAACTTTGACTGGGATGATGTGAAGGACGTGCTCGGGAAGGTCGGCGAGGAGATCGCCGAGTTGCGCCGCGCCCTGGAGCACGGGAACCGGGCGAAGATCGAGGAAGAGATGGGCGACCTGCTGTTCTCCCTGGTGAACCTTTCCCGCCATCTCAACGTGCCGCCGGAGGATGCCCTGAGAAGGAGCAACGACAAGTTCATCCGCCGTTTCCGGTACATCGAGGCCGCCCTCGAACTCAAGGGAGAGAGCCTGGAGAAGGCCACCTTCGAGGAACTGGACGCCCTGTGGGACGAGGCCAAGCAAAGGGAGTCGGATGGCGACGCCGGCTGAATCGGTGCTCCAGTTCGGCAGCGGCCGGTTCCTGCGCGCCTTCGCCGACCTCTTCATCCACGAGGCCAGGCAGACCGGGCAGGACATCGGCCGGGTCGTCGTGGTCCAGTCCACGGGCACCGGGCGGGCCCGGATGTTCAATGAGCAGCACGGCCGTTATAGGATACGCGTGCGGGGGATCCGCGACGGCAGCCGGATCGACGAGTCCGTCGAGGTGGAGAGCGTCTCGAGGGCTTTGAGTGCCACGGAGGATTGGGACGCCGTACTGGCCGCGGGGCGCGAACCGGCCACAGAGTATATCCTCTCCAACACCTCGGAGACTGGATACGACGTGCCGGAATCGGAGCGGCTGGCCGGCGCGCCGCCGGTTTCTTTCCCCGGAAAGCTGCTCGCCGTGCTCCATGCGCGGTATGAACACGGCGGCGCGCCGGTGACCGTCATCCCCTGCGAACTGATCGACGGCAACGCCGGGGTGTTGCGCGGGCTGGTCCGGGCACTGGGGCGGAAACGGCGTCTGGGCGACGGCTTCATGGGCTGGCTGGAACAAGGCGTGACCTGGCTGCATACGCTCGTGGACCGGATCACCATCGAACCGCCGCCGGGGTTTCCCAATCCCCATGGCGACGGACTGCTGGCGCTGACCGAACCCTTCGCCTTCTGGGCCCTGGAGGACCGGCCGGGCGCCGCGCCGTTCATCGCGCATCCGGCCATAACGCGTACGCCCGACGTCCGTCCCTACGCGCTGCGCAAGGTGAGGGTGCTCAACGGCGCCCACACGGCGCTGGTCTGCCGGGCCATGCCCCTGGGCATCCGGACCGTCCGGGAGGCCGTCGACCATGGGGAAACGGGTCCCTGGCTGCGGGACCTGATGCTGGAGGAAATCGTGCCGGCGCTGCCGGACGAGGTGGAAGACGCCCGGACCTTCGCGGAGGACTGCATCGAACGGTTCCGGAATCCTTTCCTTGACCACCGGCTGGAATCCATCGCGGTGGACCACCGGATCAAGGTGAAGATGCGCCTGGCGCCCACCTTCAAAGCGTACATAGAGAAGTTTCAACGCAAGCCGCCCTTGCTGTCCGACCTGCTCACCTGAAAAACGAGTTGAAAAGCGAGTCCTGACCGTATGCCTACTATCGTACTCGAAGAACCCGGCCGTTTCGTCCTGGAGGATACCCCCGAGCCCACGCCACCGGGTCCCGGCGAGGCGCTGGTGCGCATTCGCCGGGTAGGGATCTGCGGCACGGACCTGCATGCCTTCGAGGGTACGCAACCTTTCTTCGACTACCCCCGCATCCTCGGGCACGAACTGGGGGTGGAGGTCATCGCGGCCGGCCGGGACGTGGCGCACATCCATCCCGGCGACCTGTGCGCCGTCGTGCCTTACATGGACTGCGGGGACTGCGTACCCTGCCGCATGGGCAAGACGAACTGCTGCACGAACCTCGACGTCCTGGGTGTACATGTGGACGGCGGCATGCGGGACGTCCTGGTGCTCCCGGCCGAAAAGCTGCTGCGTTCCGAAGTCATGTCCCTTGAGCAGCTGGCCCTGGTGGAAACCCTGGGCATCGGCGCCCACGCCGTGGACCGCGCCGCGATCGAAAAGGGCGAAACGGTCCTGCTCATCGGCGCCGGGCCCATCGGTCTGTCCGTGCTGACCTTCGCCATCCTGGCCGGTGCGCGCGTGGTATTGCTGGAGATCAGCGAAAAACGCATCGCATTCTGCAAGCGTCGCTACGACCTCTTCGAAATCATTTCCGACACCGCGGACGTGCCGTCGAAGCTCCACGCGCTGCTGGGCGGCGAGCTCCCGACGGCCGTCTTCGACGCCACCGGCCACGCCGGGTCCATGACCCAGGCCCACGACTACGTCTCCAACGGCGGGCGCCTGGTCTACGTCGGCATCACCGGTTCGCGCATCTCCTTCGACGGACCGGCCTTCCACCGAAGAGAAACGACCCTGCTCGGCAGCCGGAACGCCCGCGCGGTCGACCTGCAGCGGGTCATCGGACATATCGAGGCCGGCCGGATCGACACCTCGCCCTGGATTACGCATACGGCCGATCCGGAAGGCATGCTGGTGGATTTCCCCTCGTGGCTCGATCCGGAAAGCGGCGTGGTCAAGGCCGTGCTCGAAATGGCGTGATGAAAACGGCCTGATGACGGATCGAACCAGGGCGCTTACCGGGCGCGGAACGCTGATTAACCTACCACGGCTCGCGGATTTGCGGGCCACGGCACCCTAAAGGGAACATTACGCGTTGTTTATTGCGCCTTCGATTCGTATCATGAAAACATCCGAAGGAATGGAAGTCTTTGTTTGTCAAAGAAGTCAGTTGGGAAAAGGAGAGGAACCGTGGACAAGCAGACCCTGATCGACAATCTGAACGGTGACCTGGCCGCCGAACTCGGTGCGATCATCCAGTTTACCATTTACGCGGCCAAGGCCAGCGGCCCCTACCGGCCCGAACTGGCCAAGTTCTTCCTGGACGAGGTTGCCGATGAGCAATTGCACGCCCAATACCTGGCCGACAAGATCGTGGTACTGGGTGGTGAACCTACGACCGTGCCCCGGCCGGTCAAGGTAAGCGATTCGAACCGCGAGAACCTGGAGACGATGCTCGAGGACGAACGCACAATCGTCAGGCGTTACGTGCAGCGGAGGTCCGAGGCCGAGGCATACGGCGATTTCGGACTCATGGTCCAACTGGAAGACATGATTCGCGACGAGAGCAGTCACGCCGAAGAAGTGGAACGCATCCTTCGGGACTGGCCCCTTTAAATTCAAACCGCGGCTGCTCAATGATTCGATTCATCTGGAAATGGTTCCTTCGGCTGGCCGTCGCAGCCGTGGTCATACTTCTCGCGGTCCTGGCATACGCTTCGTTCGTATCCCGCCCCATGCCCAAGCATACTTTCACGGAAACAGACCAATTGCTGGCCATCGCCCACCGCGGCGGCGCGGGGCTGTGGCCGGAAAACACCCTGTTTGCCTTTCAGAACGCGATCAGGATCGGTGCGGACGCCCTGGAATTCGACGTGCACGCCACGAGCGACGGTGAACTGGTGGTCATTCACGACGCCACGGTCGACCGTACGACCGACGGCGCGGGCCGGGTCGACGAGATGTCCTGGGACGCATTGCGGGAACTGGACGCCGGTTACCGGTGGACCGCGGACGACGGCGCGAGCTTTCCCTTCCGGGGCATGGGATTGCGGGTTCCTTCCCTGGAGGAGGTACTGAACGCACTCCCCGATACGCCGATGATCATCGAGCTGAAGGACGTATCGGATAGCGCCCGGGTCCGATTTTCCGAGGCGATCGCGAATAGCCCGTTCCCGGAACGTAAAGTCATCGCTTCCTTCCAGTCCGAAACCGTCAAATACATCCGGGACAACAACCCGGGAATCGCCACCTCGTCCACGGCCGGCGAAGTGCTGCTGTTCTGGATATTGAATACCGCCAGGCTCGGGTTCGCCTTCGTGCCAGAGGGAGAGACGATGCAGGTACCCCCCAGGTTTCAGGACCGGACCCTGGTAAGCACCCGGTTCGTTTCGGGGGCCCACCGGCACAACATGGACGTGTATGTCTGGACGATCAACGAGGAAGCGGAGATGAAACGCCATGTCGAACACGGCGTTGACGGCATAATTACGGACTATCCGGATCGTCTCCTGCAGGTACTGGACCGGTATCCGGAATTGCGGGAACCCGGCACATCGGAAGGAGAAGCACCGTCACCATGAGCGAACAGCCTATCCTGTCGGTCCGGGACCTGAGCAAGACCTACCCGAGCGGCGGCGGGACGCTTACCGTTTTGCGGGATATCGAATTCGACTTGATGCCGGGCGACTCCCTGGCGATCATAGGACCTTCCGGCAGCGGGAAAACGACGCTGCTCGGCCTCTGTGCGGGCCTGGACCGGGCTACATCGGGATCCGTTTCACTGAACGGCATCGTACTCGACGACCTCGATGAAGATGAACGGGCCCGCGTCCGCAACCGGCACGTGGGCTTCGTCTTCCAGAATTTCCAGCTCATCCCGACCCTCACCAGTCTCGAAAATGTCATGGTCCCGGCCGAATTGCGTGGCGAAAAGGCGGTCTACCGCCGGGCGGAGGAACTCCTGGACCGCGTGGGACTGGCGGACCGGACCACACACTACCCGGTACAGCTGTCCGGAGGCGAACAGCAGCGAGTGGCCATGGCCAGGGCCTTCATCAACCGTCCGGCACTGCTTTTCGTGGACGAACCCACGGGCAATCTCGACGCCGATACGGCTGCTACCGTGGAAAGCCTGCTGTTTGAACTGAACGAGGAATCCGGGACGACCCTGGTCACCGTGACCCACAACCTCGACCTGGCGCGCAGGACCCGCCGCATCGTCCGGTTGAGCGGGGGCCGCATGGTCGAAGACTACCATCCGGAACATTCCGGCATACCGGTGGCCCCTTCCCTGACCCTTGCCCCCGATCCTCAGTCATGAGCGTTCCTCCCGCATCCGATAAGTCGCCGGTACGGGCAGGCTGGCTGCTCAGTATGGCCTGGAGGGACAGCCGGACCTACCGGCGGCGCCTGCTCCTGTACATGTCGTCCATCATCCTGGGCACCGCCGCCCTGGTGTCGATACGTACCCTGGGCGATAGCATGGCCGCCGCGATCGACGTGGAAGCCAAGGCCCTGCTCGGTGCCGACCTCGACATCAACACCCGGACGGCCTTCTCGGACTCGGCCGAGATCTTCCTCGGTAACCTGGGCGGCGAGCAGTCGCGCCAGTCCAGTTTCGTCTCGATGGTCTCCTTCCCCCGGACAGGCTCGTCACGCCTGTCCAGCGTACGGGCGCTCGAGGGCGGGTTTCCTTACTACGGCGTGCTGGAAACGGTACCCCCCGCCGCCGCGCAAGCGTTCAAGACGGACGGCACGGCCCTCGTGGACGACAACCTGATGATCCAGCACGGCGTGGAGGTCGGCGACTCGATCCGCGTAGGGATGCGTACACTCGAGATCTCCGGCCGCCTGGTAAGCATACCGGGCGAAACCGCGGCCATGAGCACGATCGGCCCCCGGGTCTACATCCCCATGTCGGCGCTCGAATCCACGGGGTTGATCCAGCCGGGCAGCCGCGTGACCTACCGGGCTTTGTTTCGATTTGACGAAGATGTGAACGCGGACGAACTCGCGGCAACCCACGGCGCGGACACCGCGGCTCGGTGGGGAATGGACTGGGACACCGTGAAGGACCGGCAGGCGGGCCTGGAACGGTCCCTGGGCAATCTCTACCGGTTTCTCAACCTGAGCGGGTTCATCGCCCTGATCCTCGGCAGCGTGGGCGTCGCCAGCGCCATTCATACCTACGTGCGGCGTAAACGGGGCACCATAGCCGTGCTGCGCTGCCTGGGAGCGGAGGGGCGGCACACCTTCGCGGTGTACGTCATCCAGGCCGCGGCCATCGGCGTGATCGGTTCCGCCATCGGCGCGGCCGTCGGCTATCTCGTCCTTGGCGTATTGCCCATGGTGATCCAGGACTTCGTTCCCTTCGAACTGGTGGTGGGGTTTACCTGGCTTCCGCTGCTCCAGGGCATGGGCCTCGGGCTGCTCATGGCGCTGCTGTTCGCCCTCCTGCCGCTCCTCGCGATCCGGGACATCTCACCCCTGCTCACGCTGCGCTCCTCCGTCGAAACACCGCGTCGCGGCAAGACCGACCCGCGGCGCATCGTGCTGATCGCCGTGCTCGTGGCCGGTGTCGTGCTCTTCGGCATCAGCCAGACCCGGGTATGGCTGCAGGGCGTGGGATTCGCGGGGGGACTGATCTGCGCCTTCCTGCTGCTGACGCTGGTCGCTCGGAGCCTGATCTCGCTGGCCCGGCGCATCGTGCCGCCTACGTGGCCCTATGTCTGGCGGCAGGGCCTGGCCAATCTCTTCCGCCCGGACAACCAGACCGTGACCATGGTCGTCGCCCTCGGACTGGGCGCGTTCCTGATCACGACGCTGTACCTCCTGCAGTACTCCCTCGTTGGACACATTACCCAGGTCGGCGGAGGCGGAGACCAGCAGTCGAACATGGTGCTCTTCGACATACAACCCGGGCAGCGGGAAGATATCCTTGAGTCGATGCGCCGCAACGGACTGCCGGTCATGCAGCAGACGCCGGTGGTAAGCATGCGGCTGGCGGGCCTGAAGGGGCGGACGATCGCGGAGGTGATGGCGGATTCGACGGAAAGGGTTCCGCGCTGGCCGCTGCGGCGGGAATACCGTTCGACCTACCGGGGCCACCTGGAGGACGCGGAAACGCTCCTGGAAGGTTCGCTGCAACCCCGCGTCGAGGCCGGCGGGGATTCCATTCTCGTATCCGTGGAAAAAGGCATCGCCGACCGCCTCAGGCTGGGTATCGGCGACGAGGTCGTGTTCGACGTGCAGGGCGTGCCGGTAAGGACCACAGTGGGAAGCGTGCGCGCCGTCGACTGGCAGCGAATGCAGCCCAACTTTTTCATGGTCTTCCCGGAAGGCGTCCTGGAAGAGGCGCCCCAGTTCCACGTGGTCGTGACCCGGATCGATGATCCGCAGGTCTCGGCAAGCTTTCAGCGGGAAACGGTCAGCCGGTTTCCCAACGTTTCCATGATCGACCTGAGCCTTATCCTGAACACCCTCAACGACATACTCGGCAAGGTCTCCCTCATCGTCCGTTTCATGGCGCTGTTCAGCGTATTCACCGGCGTCATCGTCCTGGTGGGCGTCGTGACCAACAGCCGCTACCAGCGGATGCAGGAAAGCGTGCTGCTGAAGACCCTCGGCGGCTCCCGGAACCAGATTCTGAAGATCATGACGATCGAGTACCTGTTCCTGGGCGCGATCGGCGCGTTGACGGGCGTCGTGCTGGCCTTTGCCGCCACGTGGATCCTGGCCGTCTTCGTCTTCAACATCTCCTACGTGCCGGCCTACATCCCCGTGTTGGCCGTGGTCGGCGGGATCGCGTTGATCACCATCCTGGTGGGCATGGCCGCCAGCGCCGGCATCTACCGCCAGTCCCCGCTGGAAGTGCTTCGGGCTGAAATCTAGACGATCCGCGGACTCACGGCAGAAGTTCCTTCAGAACGGGCTCGAGCACCTTCCAGACCAGCTCGGCCATGATCGCGTGCCCTTCCGCGGTAGGATGAATGCCATCCGGCTGGTTCAGTTCCGGTATGCCGCCGACGCCTTCGAGAATGAAGGGGATCAGCGAGACACGCTCCGATTCCGCCAGCTCCGGGTAGATCTTCCTGAACTCGGTCACAAAGCGCTGGCCCATATTGGGCGGCGCCTGCATGCCGGCGAGAATGATCTCCGTCGCCGGATACCGTTCCCGGACACGCCGGATGATAGCCCGCAGGTTCCGGCGGGTGACGCGGGGGTCGACACCCCGAAGCCCGTCGTTCCCGCCGAGCTCGAGAATGAACACGTCCGGACGGTTCTGCAGCACCCAGTCGATTCGGCTGAGGCCGCCCGCCGTTGTCTCCCCGCCCACGCCGCCGTTGATCACCTTGAACGGCCAGCCGAGTCCGTCGATCTTCAGCTGCACGAGGTGCGGAAACGCCTTGTCGGGATCGACCCCGAACCCCGCTGTCAGGCTGTTGCCGTAGAACAGCACGGTCATCGGCGCCCCTTCACCCGGGGCGGCCCGCCCGCTGTCCGCCGCAGCCTGCCAACGGTCCGTGTTCGCCGCGGCCTGCCCGCTGTCCCCCGCAGCGACGGGGAGCAACCAGATCACGGGGAGCAGCCAGATCATGGGGCGTAGCCAGATCATGGGGCGTAGCAAGGTGGACCGTCGTTTACGCATGATGGTATCATTCCGGCGACAATAGAAAACGCGAAAATCCAGGGTTTACCGCTTGACGTCACTGGCCGCGCCAGGTAGTATGACAGTATAACCCCAGTCCTTCATCCCTCAAAGATACATTTCCCCGGAAATCGCCTGTTTCAATGCGAAGCAAACCTGCATTTCGCTATTTGCCGGTATGTACCAGGGTCCTTACGGCGCTCGCCATGACCGGACTCTTCGCAGCCCTGTTGAACGACTTCGCCATTACCCGCAACGCATCCGCCCGTCTGTACTACCTGGCCGAGGAAACGCCCGAATGCCAGGTGGGACTCGTACTGGGCACTTCCAAGTACGCCGAGGGGCACGTCAACCAGTACTATCGCGCGCGCATCGAGGCTGCCGCCGAGTTGTTTCACGCCGGCCGGGTCAGGGCCATTCTCGTCAGTGGGGACGCTTCCACAAAATATTATGACGAGACAACGACGATGCAGCGGGACCTGGTCGAACTGGGCGTACCGGAAGACTTCATCATGCTCGACTACGCCGGCGTACGGACCCTTGACTCCGTCTTCCGGGCCAAGAAGGTGTTCGGACTCGACCGCGTCATCGTCGTTTCGCAGCAGTTTCACTGCGAACGGGCGCTTTACCTCGCGGATGCCGTCGATCTCGCCGCTACAGGTTTCTGCGCCGAAGACACCCCCTATACCCAGTCCCTGCAGGTTCGCGGTCGTGAAACGCTGGCCCGGGCGATGGCCTTCGTCGACCTGAACATCTTCGGCACCCAGCCGCGTTCCCTGGAGCAGGACGAACGGGCCAGCCGGGCCAGCCGGTGAGCATGGGCCACGCGATGCCCACAGGCCACACGGGCCAGCCGGTGCGCACCGGCCAGCAGGGCCCCAGCCGGTAAACATGGGCCGTGCGACAGGTCGTTGACATTCCACTTGTCCCGGCCTCACCCTCCGTATACATTCCGGTTTTCCTTTTCCGACGACCATTCAGCCGCATTCCCGCGACACCATGGCCTGTGGAGGTTGGTGTTTGGATTTCGACACGTCGCTCGAGTACGCGCGAAAACTGGACCGCCGCGATGAACTGGGCGGGTTCCGGGATCGCTTTCTGATCGACGATCCCGGCCTGATATACCTGGACGGCAATTCCCTCGGACGGGTTCCGAAGGACGCCATCCCCCTGATGGACCGTCTGATCCGGCACCAGTGGGGTAACCGGCTCATACGGGCCTGGAATGACGAGTGGATGGAGCTTTCGAGGCGTATCGGCGGCAAGCTCTCCGGCCTGATCGGCGCCCGGCCCGACGAGGTAATCATCGCCGACTCGACGTCGGTCAACCTCTTCAAACTGATTGCCGGTGCGCTGAAGGAGCGGCCCGGGCGGCGCCGCATCGTAACCGACAGCGTGAACTTCCCGTCCGACATCTATATCCTGAAGGCCGTGGCGGACATGCTCGATCCCGGGTACGAGCTGGTCGTACTCCCCGTGGACAACGGCTTTGCCGTGTCCGAGGAGGCCCTCGACCGGGCCATCGGCGACGACACGGCCCTGGTGCTCCTCTCCCACGTCATGTACAAGTCCAGTTACATGTACGACATGGCGCGGATCACCGAGATCGCCCATGGCCGGGACGCCATGATCCTGTGGGACCTGAGTCATTCCGCCGGCGTCGTGCCCATGGCCTGCCACGACCTGGGCATCGACCTCGCGGTGGGTTCCACGTACAAGTACCTGAACGGCGGCCCGGGCGCTCCGGCGTTCCTTTACGTCCGCGAAGACCTGCAGGCCAGGCTGGCCAATCCGATTTCAGGCTGGTTCGGCCACCGGAAGCAGTTCTATTTCGATACCGAATTCGAACCGGCGACCGGCATCGACCGTTATCTCACGGGCACGCCGTCCGTCCTCTCCCTGGCCATGATCGAACCCGGCGTGGATCTCGCGCTCGAAGCCGGTGTGGATCCCATACGCGCCAAGTCCCTTAGCCAGTCCGAGTACCTGGTCGCCCTCTGGGCCGCTGAACTGGCGCCCCTTGGATTCACGCTGAATTCGCCCCGGGACGGCGGACGCCGGGGGTCGCACGTCTCCTTCGGCCATGCCGAGGGATACCGCATCGACCAGGCGATCCGGGAGGAAAAGCAGGTGATTTCCGATTTCCGCATGCCCGACAACATCAGGCTGGGTATCGCTCCGCTTTATACGACCTACGAAGAACTGCACACGGCCGTGCACGCGCTGCGCGAGGTCGTGCAGTCCGGTTCATTCCGGCAGTACAGCGCCGTCATCAAAGGAGTTACCTGACGGTGAACGGTCCCGCGCAGATCAATATCCCTTCCATCATCATAAACGGTGCGGGGGCATTCGACGAAGCGGCTACCCAGGCCGTCCGCGCCGGCCTGAAAAACGTGTTGATCGTCTCCGACCCCTTCCTCGTCGAACAGGGCCTGCCCGCTCGCATGGTGGACCAGTGCCGCCAGGCGGGCATTGGAGCCTGTGTCTACGGTGACGTGACCCCCGAGCCCACGGACGTGAACGTCGAGGAAGGACTCGCCCTGTTCACCGAAAACGGCTGCGACGGCGTCATTGCGGTCGGCGGCGGCAGCAGCATCGACGCGGGAAAGGGCATCGCGGTCATGGCCGCCAACGACGGCCCCCTGTCCGCATACGCGGGATATCACCGGATACCCCGGCCCGGCGTGCCGCTGTTCGCCGTTCCCACGACGGCCGGGACGGGCAGCGAAATGACCCGGGTGACGGTGATAACGGATATGCGGCGCAACGTGAAGATGATGATCCTGGATGCCCACCTGCTGCCTGCGGCGGCCTTCGTCGACTACACGCTGACCCTGTCCATGCCCCGTCCGCTGACGGCCAACGTCGGCGTGGACACGCTGACCCACGGCATCGAAGCCTATGTATCGCGCAAGAACGGCACGATAACGGACGCCCTCGCCCTTTCCTGCGTCGACCTCGTCGGCCGGCACCTGGTGCGGGCCTGGAAGCATCCCGGCGACCACGAGGCCCGCAAAGGCATGATGGAGGCCGCCTCTCTGGGCGGCATGGCCTTCGCCAACAGCTCCGTCTGCCTCGTGCACGGCATGAGCAGGCCCCTCGGCGCGGTCTTTCATCTACCCCACGGACTCAGCAATTCCGTGCTGCTGCCGGCGGTCACCCGGTTCAGCGTGCCGGCGGCGCCTGAACGGTATGCGGTTCTGGCCCGGAAGCTCGGTTGGGCGGGGGAAGGGGAGGAAACGAGTCGCGCCTGCGATCTGTTGATCGATGGCCTGCAGAGACTGAACGACACGGTCGAAATACCCGGACTCAGGGACTGCGGAATCTCTTCAGCGGCCCTGACCGGCGCGCTGGACAAGATGGCCGACGACGCCCTCGCTTCGGGGAGCCCGCAGAACAATCCGCGCGTGCCCACGGCCGAAGAAATCAAATCGCTTTATCTGGAAGCCTACTGAAGGGAAGCCGCATGGCGTTCAACACGCTGCTTATCGGGGGCAGGGGAACGATCGGGTCCGGACTCCGGACGTACCTGCCGGGGATGGACGGGAGATACCGTTTCTGTTCCATCGACCTGCCCGGAGCGCCCGACCGGGCCGAGGGACGCGCCCAGGGCCGGTTCGTCGATATGAACATCGTCGAAGAACCGGATCAATTCAGGTCCATGCTCCCCGGGTTCGATCTCGTCGTCTACCTCGCCCGGCAGGGCGATCTCGCCGCCATGAACGCGATGACGGACCTGGTGTTCGAATCGGTGCTGGACCTGGGCGGACCGGGCGGACCGGGCGGACCGGGCGGACCGGGCAGTCCGGGCGGTACGGGCGATACGGACCACCGGCCGATGATCGTGGCTTCGAGTTCCGTGCACGCGGTGGACGACGCCTATCGCTTTTTCGAATCGGGCGCGTACGCGTTGATCGCGGAACGGAAGTTCGATTCGATCCAGGAATGGCCCGAGCCGATCTCCGCACACCTGCCCGCCTGCCCGATCAACGACTACGGCCGCGAAAAGGCCTATGTCGAGTCCTGGGTGGAACGGGCGGCCGACCGGGGCTGCGGCGCGGTGGCCACGCGCTGGGGCGGCGTGAACCCCCGCAATACGCCCATCACGGAGGAGCGCGGCTATTTCGCCGTCTGGTGCCACCAGCAGGACGCGGCGGCCATGGTCCACGCGGCGTACACGGCACACCTCGCCGGCAAGCTGCCGCCCGCGCGGCACTATTACGTCATTTCAGACAACACGTACAACATCTTCGACATACAGACGCCGAAGGAGGAGATCGGCTACGCGCCCCGGCACAATGCCGAGACGTTCTTCCACTAATCACCATCCGAACGGAGAAAAAACGCAGACCATGCGATACGATCCCCACACCTACCGCGGCTCGCGGCGCTCGGTCGTCATGGCGCCCCGGGGCATGGTGGCCACGAGCCAGCCGCTGGCCGCGCAGGCCGGCATCGAAATCCTCAAATCCGGCGGCAACGCCATCGACGCCGCCATCGCCGTCAACGCGGTGCTCGGCGTGGTGGAACCCATGTCCTGCGGCATCGGCGGCGACCTGTTTGCCATCGTGTGGGAGGCCGAAAGCGGCGGGTTGACCGGTCTCAACGCGAGCGGAAGGGCGCCGTACGCGGCGACGATCGACTATTACGGCAGCCGGGGACATGAATTTATCCCCGATACCGGTCCGCTGAACTGGTCCGTGCCGGGCTGCGTCGACGGCTGGTCCCGCCTCCTCGACCGATTCGGTTCCATGTCCCTGGAACAGGTGCTGGAACCCGCTATTTTCTACGCGGAGAAGGGGTTCCCCGTAACGGACATCATCGCGCGGGACTGGGCGGGATCCACGCCGCTGCTGAAACCATGGCCCGAGTCCGTCCGCGTCTACCTGCCCGATGGCCGGGCGCCCGAACCCGGAGCGGTGTTCCGGAACCCGGACCTGGCCCGTTCCTACCGCATCCTGGCCGAGGGCGGACGCGACGCGTTCTACGAAGGCGAGATCGCCGAGTCCATCGTGGCCTGTTCCCGGAACGTCGGCGGGCTGTTCAGCTCCGAGGATTTCCGGGACCACGCGTCGACCTGGGACGATCCCGTCGGTGTCGACTACCGGGGCCACACGGTCTGGGAACTGCCCCCGAGCGGGCAGGGCATCGCCGCCCTTCAGATGCTGAACATCCTGGAAGGCTACGACCTCGCCGAGACGGGCTGCCTGTCGGCCGAAACGCTGCACCTGCAGATCGAAGCCAAGAAACTCGCCTACGCCGACCGCGCCGTGTTCTACGCCGATCCCGCCTTCGCCGATGTGCCCGTCGAGGCATTACTGTCAAAGAACTACGCCGACCGTCAGCGCGCGCGCATCGATCCCCGCAGGGCGGCGGTAGACGTCCCAGCCGGCGATCCCATCCTGCAGCACGGGGACACGGCCTACATGACCGTCGTCGACGGGGACCGCAACGCCGTTTCGTTCATCCAGAGCATCTTCCGGGGATTCGGATCGGGCATCGTGCCGGAACGCACGGGATTTCCGATCCAGAACCGGGGACAGCTCTTCTCGCTGGATCCCACGCACCGCAACGCCCTGGCGCCCCACAAGCGGCCCTTTCACACCATCATCCCCGCCATGGTGACCCGGGACGGGAAGCCCTGGCTCACTTTCGGCCTGATGGGCGGCGCCATGCAGCCGCAGGGGCACACCCAGATTCTCTGCCACATGATCGATTTCGGCATGGACGTGCAGGAGGCGGGCGACGCGACGCGGTTCCAGCACTTCGGTTCGGCCGAACCCACGGGCGCCCCCATGGAGGCCGGAGGGGGCCGGGTCCACGTGGAAGCAGGCATCGAAGAAGCGGTCTTCCAGCGCCTGGAGGAGATGGGCCACCGGATGTCCCGGTCCTCCCAGGGATATGGCGGCTACCAGGCGATTCGCATCGACCCGGCATCCGGCATGCTGCACGGCGCGTCGGAACCCCGGAAAGACGGCTGCGCGATCGGTTACTGAACATCGAAGCGGATGAAGCCGGGTCTGGCCCGAGTCGTCTCGGCCTAGCGCAGGCCCGGCAGCCACGTGGCAAGGAGCGGGGTGTAGACCAGCAGGCTCAGGCAGATGAGCTGGATCACGATGAAAGGCAGAATGCCCCGGTAGATATGCCCGGTCTGCACTTCGGGCGGCGCCACGCCTTTCAGATAGAACAGGGAGAACCCGAAGGGCGGCGTGAGGAAGGAAGTCTGCAGGTTCACCGCGATCAGGATGCCGAGCCACAGCAGGTCGACGCCGAAGGCGATGAAGATGGGTGTGACGACCGGTACGATGATGTAGGTAATCTGGATGAAATCTATGAAGAAGCCGGCGATGAAGATCATGACCAAGACCACGGCGAGGAAGGCGTAGGTACTCAGGTTGGCGTCCATGATCAGGCTCGTCATGTACGCGTCGCCCTTCATGCCCCGGAACACCAGTCCGAAGGCCTCGGCGCCCACCAGCACGAAGAAGACCATGCACGTGATGTGCGTGCACTCCTTCATGACCTCCTTCAGCGTTTCATAAGAGAATTTGCCCTGGAATACGGTGAGCAGGGTCGCGCCCAGCGCGCCCACGGCCGCCGCTTCCGTCGGCGAGGTGATGCCCGCGAAGATGGAACCCAGCACGACGGTCATCAGGCCCAGGGGAAGCAGGAAGGCCCGGATGATCTTCCGGAACATGCCGCTCTCCCGGAACGCGGCGAGTTCCTCGGCGGGCATGGCCGGGGCTTCGGTGGGCTTGAACACGGCGACGATGGAGATCCAGACCAGGTACATACCCACGAGAATCGCACCCGGTATGACCGCGCCGATGAACATGTCCCCCACCGACACGTTGAGGATGCTCCCGAGCAGCACGAGCACCACGCTGGGCGGAATGATCTGTCCGAGCGTCCCCGACGCGGCGATGGTGCCCGTGGCCACCTGGGGACTGTAGCCCCGCCTGAGCATCGTTGGGAGACTGAGCAGGCCCATGGTCACGACTGTCGCGCCCACGATGCCGGTGGAAGCACCCAGCAAGGCCCCTACGATCACCACCGCCACCGCGAGTCCGCCCCGCAACCGGCCGAAGAGGAGGGCCATGGTCTCCAGCATGTCCTCGGCCAGGCCCGATTTCTCCAGCATGACGCCCATGTAGACGAAGAGGGGCACGGCGAGCAGGACGTAATTCGTCATGACGCCCCAGATGCGCAGGGGCAGCAGGTTGAAGAAATCCGCGCCGAAGGTCATCAGGCCGAGGAGTACGGACACGCCGCCCAAAGTGAAGGCGACCGGGTACCCCATCAGGAGCAGCAGGAACAGAACCGCGAACAGGACGAGCGGCATCGCTTCGGTCAAACCGCGTCCTCCTCCCTGGCCGAAAGCCCCCTTGGGGGCGGTTCGTCCTTCTCGCCCATGGGATCTTCCCCGCCGTGCATGAACCGGTCGAAGGAACGGGCCGCCAGGGCCAGTCCCTGCAGAAGTATGAGCGAAAAACCGAGGGGGATCATGGCCTTCAGGATGTAGCGGGCGGGCAGACCGCCCGGATCCGGGGAGACCTCGCCGATCCGGAAGGAATTCAGGACGAAATTCTGGGAGCTCCAGATCGCGATCACCGCGAAGGGGAGCAGAAACAGCAGGCTGCCGATGAGATTGACCAGGGCCTGGTTTCGGGGCTTGAAGTTCATGTACAACACGTCCACGCGGACGTGCTTGTTGTGCTTAAGGGCCCACGCCGAGGCGAGCAGGAAGATCACCGCGAAGAAGTGCCACTCCAGTTCTTGCACCGCCACGCTGCTCCTGCGCAGGAAATACCGGGTGAACACGTCGAGACAGACGGTCAGGACGAGCAGGGTCGTAAACCAGGAAACGACCGTGCCGACACGTTCATTCAACCCGTCCACGAACCGTACGAATTTCCGAAGTGCATTCAATGCCGTGTTCACCTTCCTGTAGGCCGCGGCGCACGGTCAGCGTGGCCGGGCCGGGCGGGGCCGGTCCATCTTGTACGGGTGGACCGCGTTCCCGATGGCAATTCGGTTTCCCCGAGGGGGAATCACAGGACAAAGGGGTCTTCAATATGCCCCATCGAACTTTAATATACAACCCAAAATGCCCGCGCCTTTCATTTTGACTGTCGTCTTGACCATCGTAATCGACGCCGCGCACGAAATCAACCGGACCGCACCGGGCCCCGCCGGCCCTTTACTCTTGTCGCCGAATCCGGTGAATGTATATTGCAGCATGACCCATATCCCCATGCGTTCCGCAACATCTGGAGATCCTTAAATGCCGGAGAAGCCCTACACCGTTCGCGCGGCGTCCTGCGACCATCGGACGCCCTACGAAGGCGTCTACGAAACACTCAAGCGCATCACCGAACCGCTTGCGGATTCCTGGGCGCGCATCGAGAAAGCCCGGAAGATCGTCATCAAGTTCAACATGATGAAACCCATGGACAACGTCGTCCGGTTCAAGGGGCGCCGGCAGGAGCTCGTGGACGACACGGTATGCAGGGCCGTGCTGCAATTGCTCCGGGAACACACCGATGCGAAGATCTACGCCACGGACACCAATCCCTACGCTCCGGACAAGCTGACGCCCGACGAGTTCAATTACGTCCATCACCTCCGCGAATTCGACGTCAAGTACGACGATTCGAACCGCCCGCCCTGGGCGGAGTACGAGGTGCCGGGCGGCGGGAACATGTTCGACCGGTACATCCTGAGCGGCGTATTCGAGGACGCGGATGAAGTGATTTCCGTGGCGAAAATGAAGAATCACTCCTTCATGGGCATCACGCTGTGCATGAAGAACCTCTTCGGGCTCCCACCCATCGTTCCCCCCGGGGGACGTGTCCGGACGTATTTCCATCACGCGATCCGGCTCTCGTACGTGCTTCCCGACCTGGCCATGATCACGAATCCATGCCTGAACATCATCGACGGGCTGGTGGGCCAGAAAGGAAGGGAGTGGGGCGGTGAAGGGCGCGTGGGCGACGTGCTGATCGCCGGCGATCAGATCACGGCCACGGACGCCTGTGGCGTTCATCTGATGGGGCACGATCCAGCTTCGGACTGGCCGACACCTCCGTTTCGCCGGGACCGGAATCACCTCCTGGTGGCCGCGCAGCGGGGTTTCGGCACGGTAGACCTGGACGAAATCGATTTCGAAAGCGATGTCCATCCCCCGGTGGCGCACTTCGACTCGGATATCGACGAAGCGCCCGAACTGATCCATACCCTGCGGCGCACGGCCTGTGAACAGGGCCTGTTCTACCGCGATCACCGGAATGATATCGTGGATCGGTACCGCGGTGAATTCATCTACATGCAGGAGGGGGAAGTCGCCTGGCACGGCGAGGATCCCTCCGTGATCGGCAGCCACCGGTCGTACAGCTCGGCCAGACCCGGCAGCGCCCTCTGGCTCAAGCTGGTGGACCCCGAGGAAACGGAAGGCGAGCGATTCGAGGTCTACGACCGCTGCCTTACCGCCCTGTCGGCCTGATCGGAGATTAAATAATGAAAATCGCCATGCTCTACGGCCCGAGAGACCTGCGTATCGAGGACCACCCCCTGGACACGGACAGCCTGGGTCCCCACGACTTCTGGGTCGAGACCGTCATATCGGCGCTCAAGATCGGAACGGACCGGGGAAATTACGAAGGCGCGGAGCAGGTGCCCGGAGCGCCGGATTTTCCGCGTTGGGTCGGCGACAGCAACCTCGGAGTCGTCCGGGGCGTGGGAGACGCCGTCACGGATTTCGCCGTGGGCGACCGGGTCATCTCCCGGTACCCTCACCAGTCCGAGTTCATCGCGAAGGACGATGAAATGTTCGTGAAGGTCCCCGACGGCGTACACGATGAGGACGCGGTATACGGCCACCTGTACACGCTCAGCGCCTTATGCTATTACAAGTCGCAGTTCCAGCCCGGCGAGAACGTGGCGGTCGTTGGACTGGGCGTGCTCGGACTCGGCGCCGTAGGACTCGGTCCCTGCCTCGGGGCGCGGACGATCGGCATCGCGAACAGCCCGGTACGCATGGAAATGGCCGAGCGCATGGGGGCGGACGCTACCTTCATGTACAACGATCCCGATCTCGCGGATAAACTGGACGACTTCACCCACGGCGAGGGTGTCGACCTGGTCATCCTCACGGCGAATCCCTGGCCGGCTTTGCGAGCATCCTGCCAGATCGTGCGAGACAACGGGCGGGTCGGCATCGTGGCCCTGCCCGGCCGGGGCGAACCGCCGCTCGATTTCAACCCGCTGGACATGGAATGGTTCTATGCCAAGGGGATCTCGCTGATCGCCATCAACGGGCGGGCCGGCTACCTGTTTCCCCCGGAACGGGGTGACCGAAGGGACTGGAGCGCCATGTGCCGCTTCACGCTGGACCTGATGCGCGAGGGCAAGCTGGAACCGAAGCGCCTGATTACCCACCGGATGCACTACACTCAGATCAACGAAGCCTACGAGATGATATTCAGGCGTGAAAAGAACATGATGGGCGTCGTCTTCAACTGGAAGGACTGAAACATGACCACCGGGACGTTGTTGTCACCAGCACAGAAAACCGCCTTCGACCGGGACGGCTACTTCATCGCGGAGGCGTTCCTGTCCCCGGACGAAGTCGAATCCATCCGGCGCGAGATTACGGCGATCGTGGATCGGTACCCGGACGTCCCGGAAGAACTGGTGCAGATCGAGCCGGCCGTACGCCGCGGTGCGGTTAAACCCGAATTCACTGAACTGGGCGTGAGGAAGTTGTTCCGGATGACCCGCCACAGCAAGCTGTTCCGTACCGTGGCCCTTCATCCCAAAATGGTGGGTATCGCCGTCGAACTGATCGGACCGGACGTATCCCTGTTTCAAAGCATGCTGCTGATGAAGCCGCCAAGGTTCGGGGGCCAGAAGGTCTGGCACCAGGACAACGCCTACTTCCGCCTGGAACCCAACAATGTCTTCGGATTCTGGATCGCGCTGGACGACGCCGACGTGGAGAACGGATGCATGCACGTCATACCGGGGTCGCACCGCGAAGGCATCGGGGAACACGGGGGCGTGGCGGACGATTACGGGTTGTCTTCGGCGCCCACGGCGGACGACGCGGTGGCCTGTGTCATGAAGACCGGGGACGCCCTCGTCTTCCATGGCGAGACCTACCACTACACGCCGCCGAATACGAGCGAACGGCGCCGAAGGGCGCTACAGTACCACTACGCTTCCACGCACTGCCGGTCTTCGAAAGACAGTCCGTTCAAGTCCACTGAGCCCGAGGTGATCGTGGCGGGGGCGGGGGCAGAAGCGGGGGCGAGGTCAGGTTAGAAGCGGGGACGTAGGCGGAAGCGGGGGCGGCGCCGGATGTCGCCCGGTCCGCATAGCGGAAGCGGATTCTGCGCTTCGTATTACGATGCGTCGCCACCCGGCGGGCGCACGTCCACCTGAAGGGTGACAATATCGGTATCGTGGTACTGCTGGTGGTGCACCGAAGTAGCGTAGTGCCTCAAGAGACGGAGTGAAATTTCCAGTTCTTCCGGCGTCTCCACGGCTCTTTCGTCGCCGAGCAGTTCGATCCTGTCCTGCAGGTTTCCTTCGCCGGTCGCCGCGACCAGTTCGAGGACCGCGCTTTCGCCCTCCCGGTGCGCGACCAGGAGCAGCCGCCGGGGCTGGCTGTGCTCACCCTCCCGCGGAATCAGCGCCAATAGTGTTTCCTCGCTCGCGGCCATGAGCCGGTCCGCCGTCCCCTTGTCCCAGCCCTGGCGTCTGGCGAATCCTTCAAGAAACGCACGGATATTCGGCAGCGCCGAAAGGTCGAAGTCCGACTCCATCCGGTGACGACGGGGGGAGGTTATCTCCAGGAACAGCGTCATGAGTATTGCGGCCAGTCCGCCGGCCGTCATGCCGTTCCGCAGGAGTCCGCCCGCGAAATCGGAGACCAGCGCGGGGAAGATGGCATCATTCTGAAATCCGACGCCGATCCAGAAACCTACCCCCACGACCAGCCCCTTCCGGTAGTCGACCCCATCCTGCAAGACCAACTTCATGCCGATGACGAACAGCATGGCAAGCAAAACGATCAGAAAACCGCCGGCAACGGGATCCGGAATGGCGAGGACCACCGCCAGGAACTTCGGGATAAACGCGACCAGAACAAAGGTCAACCCCACGACCACCCCGACCATGCGGGAGGCCACGCCGGTCAACTCGGTCACCGCGATGCTCGAGGAATAGGTCGTATTGGGCACCGTGCCCATCAGTCCGGACAGGAGATTGCCCAGGCCGTCCGCGGCCACGGCACCCTGTACGGCCCGATAATCCACCGCCCGGGGCCTGCGCCACGAAACGCGCTGGATCGCGACCGAGTCGCCGATCGTTTCCACGGCACCGACCAGCGTTACGAACATGAAGGCGGGAAGCAGCGCCCAGAAAGCGGGACCGAAAGAGAGATCGATGCCCGGCCAACCCCCGTCCGGAAGACCCAGCCAGGAAGCGGCCGCTACCCGTCCGGCATCGTACAAACCGAAGTATCCGCCCACGATGGACCCCGCGGCGACGCCGATCACGGGCGCCCAGAGGCGCAGTGACGACCTCGCCTTCAATGCGATGCCGAGGGTGACCAGCACAGTAGCAATGGCCGTGGTTGCCGCGGACGAGGACGGCATGCCTTCGGGTACCCTGTTCAGCATGTCGAACGCGATGGGCATCACGGTGACCGATATCAGCATGATGACCGTCCCGGAGACCGCCGGCGTCAGTATCCTGCGAAGCAGAGATAGGCGGGCGGACAGGAGGAACTGAAACAGCGAGGAGATGATGATGAGCGTCGCCATCAGCGCGGGACCGCCCTGCGCAAGCGCTCCGATGCAGACCGCGATAAAGCTGCCCGACGTACCCATCATGAGTACGTAACCCGCGCCGACGCGGCCGACTCGAATGGCCTGGATGATCGTGGTCGTGCCGCTGATGGCCGCCGCGGCGAACACCCCCCAGGTCAGGAAGGACTCGCTGGCGCCCCCGGCCCGACTCACGATGGCCACGGTCAGGACCACGCCTCCGACCGTAAGCAGGGCAATCTGGAGTCCGAGCCCGATGGTCAGGAGAAGCGGTGGTCGTTCGTCCGCCTCGTAGCGGACGCCTGACTGGCGGGCTGATGCATCCGTGTTCATGCAGGGTCCTGTTGTAATCCGGCGCTACAGCGTTGCTGCAGCAGTGGCTGGAAACGGTTTGTCGACCGGAAAATTGGAATGCTCTCGAGAACTGGAAACACGCACAAGGTTAGGAAAATAAGGGTACGCGCCGGCGAGTCAAGGCATTCCACAGGAGCGACACCTGCAGCGACGCCGGGAGCACCACCGGGCGTGCCGATCGGGTTGCTATCGACGTGATGTGGAGGTAGACGGCGTCCGGACGTCGACCTGGAGGGTGATGATATCCGTGTCGTGGTACTGCTGATGGCGGACCGAAGTGGCGAAGTGCCTAAGGAGGCGCAGCGACACCTCCATTTCTTCGGGCGTCTCCACGGCTCTTTCGTCGCCAAGCAGCTCGATCCTGTCCTGGAGGTTGCCTTCTCCCGTCGCGACGACCAGCTCGAGTACCGCGCCGGCGCCCTCCTTATGGGCTACCAGCAGCAGGCGTCTGCGCTCGCCGGTGTCGCCGTGCCCCGGATTCAACGTCAGCATCGTTTCCTCGCTTGCGGCCACAAGCCGGTCCGCCGTTTCCCGGTCCCATCCCTGTCTGGCAGCGAAGACTTCCAGGAACTTCCGGATCTTCGGCAGCGCCGACAGGTCGAAGGCCGATTCCATGCGGAAACGGCGTGGGGCGGTCAACTCCAGGAAAAGCGTCATCAGCATCGCCGCCAGTCCGCCTGCCGTCATCCCGTTCCGAAGGAAGCCTCCTGCGAAATCCGCAACCAGCGCAGGGTAAATCGCGTCGTTCTGAAAACCCACGCCGATCCAGAAGCCCACCCCGACGACCAGTCCCTTACGGTAGTCGATCCCGTCCTGCACGACCAGCTTCATGCCGATGAGGAAGAGGATAGCCAGCAGCACGAGCAGGAAACTGCCGACGACCGGATTCGGTATGGCGAGCACCACCGCCGGAACCTTCGGCACAAACGCGACCAGGATGTAGATGATTCCCACGACCAGCCCGACCATGCGAGAGGCTACGCCGGTCAGTTCCGTCACCGCGATGCTCGAGGAGTAGGTGGTGTTGGGGATCGTACCCAGCAGGCCGGAAAGGATGTTTCCGGTACCGTCCGCAGCCAGTGCGCCTTGCACCGCCCGATAGTCCACGGCCCGGGGCCGGCGCCACGAGATGCGCTGGATCGCGACCGAATCGCCGATCGTATCCACGGCGTCCACCAGTGTCACGAACAGGAAAGCGGGCAGCAACGCCCAGAAGGCCGTGCCAAACGAGAGATCGATACCCGGCCAGTGGCCGTCCGGCAGTCCAAGCCAGGGCGCCGCGATCACCCGGCCCGTGTCGTACAGCCCATAGTATCCGCCGACGATGGATCCCGCGACCATACCTATCACGGGTGCCCATAGCCTCAGCGACGACCTCGCCTTCAATGCGATGAAGATGGTGACCAACAGCGTAACCAGTACCGTGACGGGGGCGGACGACTCCGGGAACCCATCGGGAACATCGCCCAGCATCCTGAAGACGACGGGTGTGATCGAGACCGGGATCAACATGATGACCGTACCGGTGACGACCGGCGTCAGGATCCTGCGAAACATCGAAAGACGGGCGGAAAGCAGGAACTGGAAAAGCGAGGAGGCGATGATGAGGGTGGCCATCAGCGCGGGACCGCCCTCCAGGAGCGCTCCGATGCAGATCGCGATGAAACTGCCCGACGTGCCCATCAGGAGCACGTAGCCCGCGCCGACGCGGCCGACCCTCAAGACCTGGATGATCGTGGTGATTCCGGTTACTAGCGCGGCCGCGAACACCGCCCAGGTAAGGTAGGCTTCGGACGCGCCACCTGCGCGGCTCACGATGGCCACCTTCAGGAACACGCCTCCAACGGTGAGCAGGGCGAACTGGAGACCGAGTCCGATGGCCAGGAGCAACGGAGGTCTTTCATCAGCCTCGTAACGAACGCCGGACTGGTGGGTTTGAGTGTTCATGTTCATGGTTTCCGGTACGATCACATACCGTATCGCTCCTGCAGCACACTAAGCGAGGTCAAGGCCATGATCAATGGATCCAGACCGGCGCGTGACCGGCCATCCATTTCTGGCAGATCATCGAGCAGATCGTACACCCGGCTCGAATCGAAGAAGGGCAGATTGCGCATGCCGGGACCCCGGAGCGTGTCCTGGCACATCTCGTAAAGCCTGTTTCCCGCCCGGTTCGTCGAGGGTGGCGCGAGAAACGGCTTTTTCACCCCCGCGTAAACCTCCTCGGTCAGGTAGGGTCGCACGGCTTCACGCAGCGGGTACTTGACGCGTCCGTTCCGATACAACAGCGTGGACGGAATCCTGCTCGCGTATTCGGACAGCCTGTGGTCGAGGTAGGGGAGGCGTACTTCGACGCCGTGAGCCATGTCGACGCGTTCGGCGGCCAGGTTGTAGCCCGAGAAGAGAGATTTCAGCCACAGGTAGAGTACCTTTTTCACCGGCTCGCGCCCGGCCAACTGCCTCCGGTAGTCGAACTGGCTGAAAAAGACCCTGTATGGATCACGGCCTCTGAAACTTTCCGCGAAGTCCGAAGCCAGGATGCCGTGAAGCATACCCAGTTGCCAGGCGAGAGATTCCATGACCTCGTCCGATAGTCCGAGTATGCGGGAAACGCGCACTAACCAGGGAGAGACCCGGGCCACCTTTCTTTCGGCGGCGTTGTGACGGCCAATCAGGGCTCCGCCCATACGCAACAGGTCCGCGAGACGGCGGCGCGGACCCCGCTGAAGTGCGGGCCTGCAGAATTCGTAGCCTGCGAAGAGTTCGTCAGCCCCTTCGCCGGCAAGTACGGTCTTGATACCGGCTCGACGAACCGCTCGGCTCAGCATGTACCGCGCCACACCGTGAGCGTTGGCCTGGATCGCCTCGGCATGCCAGACCGCATCGGCGAAATGGTCGGCGCAGTCGGCCTGAGTTACCGGTACGATCTCGTAGTCTGCACCGAAATGGCCGGCCGTACGGCGGGCCACGGGCTCTTCGTCATAGTCCGGGTGGTCGAATGAGATGGTGAAGGCCTTCGGCGAAGGCGCAAACCGTGCGGCCATACCCAGCAAGGCCGATGAATCCATTCCGCCGCTGAGCAGGCAACCCACGGGAACGTCGGACCGCATGCGGAGGCGGACGGACTCCTCGAGAAGGGCATGGATCCTGTCTGCGCAACGAACTGCGTCCCAGTGCGTTTCAGACGCTCCACGAGGATATTCGACATCCCAGTACCTCTCGATGCGAAAGGCGCCTTCCGACGCCACCAGGCCGTGTCCGGGCGGTACCTGCCGGACGTTTTTGAAAAGCGTCCGTGTTGGATCGAAGCATGCGAACATCTGCTGGTACGCTGTCTCCTCGTCCCACGCGGCGGCCACCCCGGCCGCGAGCAACGCCTTCACTTCGGATGCCACGTACAACACCCCGTCCGACTCGGCGTAGTACAGGGGTTTGATCCCGAATCGATCCCGGACCGCCCAGAGCACCTGCATTCGTTCATCCCAGAGGACAAAGGCAAACTCGCCGCGCAGGTGTTCGACGCAGGCCCGGCCCGTCTCCTCGTACAGGTGGAGGGCGATTTCGCTGTCGGTGCCCGTCGAAAACGCGTGCCCCCGTTGCTCCAGGTCCTCCCTGAGCGACTCGAAATCGTAGAATTCGCCGTTTGCCGACAGGTGCAGACGGCCGTCTTCGCTGGCGATGGGCTGAGCGCCGTTGTCCAGGCCGATCACGCTGAGCCTGGTGTGTCCCAGACCGGCTTTCCCGCCGGGACCGACCCACGTTCCCCTGCCGTCCGGACCGCGGTGCCTGAGCGTATCCGTAGCGCGTTCGAGAGCCTCGAGGGACCAGGTTCCGCCCCGGGACATTATGGCAACCAGGCCGCACATTACTCGATCACCACAGGACCGGCCGCGCCGCCCCGGCAGGTAAACCGCATCAGTGGTACGTACGCTTCGCTTTCAAGTAACAGGCCGCCGGCCACTATACGTTCGATCTTAACCTCCACTTCCACCTCCAGGTCCGCCACGGGGCGTTTTCCACAGTATCTGGATGCGAAGCGCTGGCGCAGTCCCGCCCGCAGTTCGGACTCCTTCGCCGGCGGAAACTTGCGCCAGACCACGCCATGCAGGTAGGATTGAAGCAAAATGCCCCGCATGGAGGAAGGAAAAACCCGTTCCGGGTCCACCTTCTCCCAGTGGCTCCCCGGCTCCCGCTCCCTGATCCGGTAGTCCAGGACATAATTACGACGGTCTACCCAGTCGAGCAGGCGGTAGCTCTGGGCCAGCCCGCCCGCCCAGAGCACGCCATAAACGGCACGGTGGAGTCCTTCCATCCATGCCTGAGGGACGGCAACCGGTCTGTCCATTTCCCAATCGTCGTAGCGCCACTGCGGCTTGGCGAAATCCAGTACGGCCTGCATACCCAGCAGGCACGTGACGACCACGGCCGTCACGCCCGGCAAGGTGGCGCTGCGCTTTCCGTGCGGGTAGTCCCTCGTGCCGATGGCGGCCATGATTTCGTGGCGGCACCAGAGCACGACGCCTGCCAGACATGCGAAGTTGGCGAAGGGGATCTTCAATGTGGCGATAATCCCCGCATGGAAAAAGATCAGCAGGGCAATCACCAGCCATTTGACCGGATGTCCCGGCCTCAGAAACAACAACAGCACGAAGAGGGGCTCGGCCGCAAGCGCCACGTAGCTGACTGCCTGAAGCCACGCGTAGGATCCGGAATCCCACAGATCCGGCATCCATGCAATCGGAAGCTTCAGAATAACATAAAGGGCCGACCCTTCAAGCCACATGGGGCTGGTGAGTTTCCATAGTCCTGAAGCCCCATAGACCAGGGCCAGGTTTATCAGGAAGAAACGAACGGCCAGACCCGGCACGTTCCGGCGGCGCCAGCGGTCCATGGCCGCCTTGCCGTCTCGCCGCCACTCGCGCCACGTCAACGTGCGCCCCGTCGGCAGCAGGATCAACCACATCAGGGTCCAGTGGAATATGGCGTCATCGACGTAGAGTACCAGGAAATTCAACCGGTACGTCGACACGGCCAGTACGTAGAGTACCGCGGCACAGAGGGTGGATCGATAACCCGCCGCAAGCAGGCCGGAGACAAGGACGGCGCCCAGGAAGACGGCTTTCAGCAGGACCGTCGGCATCTCCCCCTGGAGCAGGCTCCATTTCGTATAGGGAAAGAGTTCCAGCGAGAGCCGGTGGTCGACCAGTCCGTGGGGACCGCTGATGTCGTTCGCTTCGAAGAAGGCCGCCGCGAAATAGACACAACTCAACAGGCCCGCCAGTATCCTGAAGAGGTCAACGGGCAGGGCGTGAACCGGCGCACAAAGCCGCGCATGCAAGCGTCGGACTTTCATTCCTGTCGACCAGGTGCCGATCAATGCGCCGACCCGACGGGTACGCGTGATTTGTCGGGTGACAACAAGGAAGCGAGTAAGAGAAACATGCCAACCGGCTCAACCATGCATCACGCCAATTCGAACAACCGCCGCCATGCCTCGTGTCCGGTTGCGATCTTCTCCGGATGGGACCGGCTGCGGGCGATGAAACCCGGGACATCGTCCCTTCCCGAGGGCTTTCGCCAATCGCTGTACCGGATATCCAGGCTCCATCGTATGTGATCCGAGAAATTCGGCGCGGAACGGTGCACCGTGGTGTGCTGCAGCAGGAGCACGCCGCCCCTGGGAATGGGGCAGGATACCCGCTCTCCGGCGGGCAAGGCGTCCGGATCGATGTTCTCGGGTGAATCCTCGAAGGGCAGGCGTTCACTGCGGTGACTGCCGCGGATGACCTCCAGGCAGCCATTCTGTTCGTCTGTATTCACCAGCGGCAGCCAGAAATTGACCATGAAAGTCAGCATCACGTCCGGGTCCAGGAATCCGATGTCCTGGTGCCAGTCCACGACGGAAGTCCGGTCCGGAAGCTTGGCCCGGGAATTGAATTGGGGGTGTACGAGGATCTCCGGACCAATGAGGGATTCGACCACGTCCAGGATACCGGGCAGGGTCATGACGTGAAACATGCCCGCGGTCTTCCGCTTTCCCAGCACAGCTTCGAGCAGTTCCCGGCACTGGCCGTCCATGGCCTCATGGATCCGGTATAGTCTCCGTTCGAAGGGTTCGTCCTTAAATCGCTCCGGCAGCCTGCCTTCCGCGTGGTACCGCTCCGCCCAGGTATCGACGACCTCGTTTAACTCCGAGATCAAAGGATCGAGTGAAGCGGGGTCGAACATCCTCTCGATGGGCAGGAAGCCGTCTTCAAGAAACTGAGCGACCTGGTGTTGAGTCAGACCGGTCGACATGGCGTGAATCCTCGAGGTGGCCGGACTATTCTTGAGCTGGCTGAACCGAGATGGCTGAACAAGGTTAAGTCCATTGATGCGACAAAACGATATGATTATACTTTGCAAATGTCAACAACTTGGGCGCTGAACGGTATGAAGACCGGGGCGTCCGGTTAAAACAGATTTCGGAGGATTTCCATGGCTTTCGACCTGGTGCTGTCGGGTGCGACGATCGTCGATCCGTCCCAACAGAAGAATGCAAAGGGCGACGTAGGGATCAGAAAAGGCAAGATCGCCGCGGTTTCCGAACATATCGAAGCCGGCGCGCGTACGACCATCGACGTAACGGGCAAATATCTTACGCCCGGCTGGATCGATCTCCACGCCCACGTATACGCCGGCGCAACGACCTTCGGCATCAAGGCCGATGCCCTCTGCCTGGCCACCGGGGTAACGACCATCGTGGACGCCGGGAGCCCGGGATGGACCAACCTGCGTGGTTTTCTCGAGTACATCATCGAACCGTCCCGGACCGAAGTGCTCACCTTCGTGCATATAAGCAGCATCGGGCTCCTGAACTCCATGCGCGGCGAGATGGAGGACATAAACAACGCCGATCCCGAGCACACGGCCAGGGTCATTTCGATGTGGCCGGAGCACTGCGTTGGCGTGAAAGTACGGCAGGGGGCCTTCCAGGTGGGAAGTCACGGCGTGGAACCGCTACGGCGGGCCGTCGAAGCCGCCGAGATGGTGGATACCCGGGTCATGGTCCACATCGACAAGGGCGTCGCCCTGCCGAGCATTCTGGAACTGCTGCGCCCGGGCGATATCGTGACCCACTGCTATCAGGGCAAGGGAGATCACATCCTCGGCGACGGCGACCGGGTGATCCCGGAGGTGTACGACGCAAGAAAGCGCGGCGTGTACTTCGACCTGGGCCACGGCGCCGGGAGCTTTCATTACGGGATCGCGAAACGGGCGGTCGAACTGGGTTTCCTGTCGGACGTGATCAGTACGGACCTGCACGTATACAGCCTGAAGTCGCCGGTGCACAGCCTTCCGGAAACGGCGTCGAAACTGCTGAACATGGGCCTGGATTTCGAGGAGATCGTCCGCCAGACGACCGTCAATCCCGCAGGTATCCTGAACCGATCGGATGAAATAGGAACGCTGAAGGAGGGGACCGTCGCGGATGTCGCCGTTTTCAGCTTGGAAGAGGGCCGTTTTACCTTCACCGACGCCCACGGCCGGCAGGAAACCGGCGGTAGCATGATCACGCCGTACCTTACCGTGCGGGCTGGACAGGTGTATTATCCAACGGACGTGAAAGAGGAGGTCGCGGAGACGGAACGCCGGGCCGAGGAAATGGTGGGGATAACCGGGGTTCCCTACGGGGCCATACGGGACATCAGGAAGGTGCGGTGAATACGAACCCAATGCGCATTTCAGCGGTGGATACTTGCGCGTTCCGATGCTATTAATTGTTTTAGTACGTTTAGTACTATATTTATTTTCATTATTCTATGTAATATTATTATGATTAATATCAAATCGAACTCGGATGAAAACAGATGAACAAATAGGACGGAGCGAAAGAAGGGCGAAGGGACTGAAAATGGAAGTGGAGGAGCGGAATGTGCGGGAAAAGTGGAAGAGCGTATCGCTCGGCGAGCAAACGATAGTACGATTCGTATTAAAGAAGGATGGGGGACCGGACCTGACCGAAAAACGCACTGGATGAAAGAAGACCGGATGAAAAGAAGGATGAAATCGGGATTTGCCCCGATGAAACCCATCCCGAATCCATTTTCCGACCCACTAACCCATCTCGAAGGAGGTTGCCGGCTATGACCCCGGAAATCACCAAGATCGAAACCATTGTCTTTCAATACACTGTCGAAAACATGGGCGTGGACTATAACGGATTTAACCTGGTGTACGAGAAAGGCGCCACGCGCAAGCTCGGCGGCAGCCTGTTGCGGATACACACCAGCCTGGGCATCGTCGGCGAATACCTGGGCGGTCCCTCGCCGTCGGGCCCCGCGGTCCAGTACCTGCTGGGCAGCAATCCCTTCGAGCGGGAGAAGATCTACAACGATCTGAAACGCGGCCTGCGGCACACCAGCCGCACCCAGATCAGCGCGATGGACGTGGCGTTATGGGACTTCGCGGGCAAGTACTACAACGCGCCCGTCTACCAGTTGCTGGGCGGTTACAGGACCTCCCTGCCGGCTTACGCGAGCACGTACCACGGCGACGAAAACGGCGGACTGCACACGCCCGAAGCCTTCGCGGACTTCGCCGAACAGTGCCGGGACCTGGGATACCGCGCCTTCAAGATCCACGGCTGGGGCAACGCCCCCATCGAGCGCGAGGTCGCCAACGTAAAGGTCACGGGAAAACGCGTGGGGGACGACATGGACCTCATGATCGATCCCGCCTGCGAATACAATACCTGGGCGGACGCGCTCAAGGTGGGCCGGGCCTGCGACGAAGCCGGGTTCTTCTGGCTGGAGGATCCCTACAAGGACGGCGGCGTGTCCATATTCGGCCACAAGAAACTGCGGGAACACATCACCACGCCGATCCTGCAGACCGAGCATATCTTCGGCCTGGAGCAGCACGTCGATTTCGTCGTCAACGGGGGAACGGACTTCGTGCGGTCCGGGGTCTACGAGGACGGCGGCATCACCGGCGTGATGAAGATAGCCCACGCGGCCGAGGGACTCGGGCTGGACGTGGAACTGCACGGCGGCGGCCTTGCGCACCGCCACATTATGGCGTCCGTCCGGAACAGCAACTACTACGAACTGGGGCTCGTGCATCCCGGCATCAAGACGACCAAGCCGCCGGTTTACGCGCGCGAATTCATCGATGAGCTGGAGAACATCGATGAGCACGGATGCGTGCCCGTCCCCCAGGGACCGGGTCTGGGCGCCGAGATCGACCGGGATTACATCGAGGCGCATCGCATCGATACGGTCGTGCACGAGGTGTAACGGAACGGGAGGTGTGGTCGCGCCCGCGGCGTGGGCAGGCCGGTGCGATCATGCCCGCGCCCGCTGCTACGCGCCGGCCATCATCTCCCGCACCTGCTTGACCACTGCCTTCTCGTCTTTGGTCATCTTCTCCAGCTCGTACATATCGTCCGACAGTTTCCCGCGGTGCTCCTCCAGCGGGTACAGGTGGGGCAGGTCGAAGAACCAGCTGAAGACGTATCGCTGGAAGATGTTCAGGCGGGGATAGTCCTCGGTCCACGGACTGGCATTGTGCAGCAGGCGGGTGGAAAAGACGACCACGTCTCCGGGTTTCATGGGTATCGTGATGGACATGGGCGGATCGTGTTCGACGGGCAAGCCTTCCGGTTCCGGTACGGTGGACTTGTGGCTGCCCGGCACCAGGCAGAATCCCGTGCCCGGCGGCACGTCGGCCAGGGCGACCCAGGTGGCCAGGTGGCTGCAGTAAATCTCGCCGTCGGCCACCTGGAAATCGTTGTTGGGATTGCGGAATCCGTGGGTGACCTTGACCCCGTCGTCATCCCGGTGAAAGCGCAGTTCTTCCGGGCCCTTGACCATGTGGGTGAAGACGCAGTGCATCAGGCGGGGACAACCCCAGGTCAACCCGGCCACCACGCGGATGATCTCCGGGTTCATGTTGAGCCGCTGGAATACCTCGTGGCCGTAGTGGATATGGCCGATATGGGTCTTGTTCGGCTCCTGGCGCCCCCGCTTTAGTGGAGCGGGAACGTCCTTCTCGTCCGCGGCCAGCCAGCCGTCCAGGACCGAGTGCATCATGGCCAGGTCGGCTGCCGGCACGACGTCGCGCAGCAGCAGGTAGCCCTGCAGCTCGAAATGCCACTTCTCTTCGGGCGTCAGGAAAGACACCGGGGGCTGTGTTGTCATAGCTATTCCGGTTGCCTGGTTTCAAGTTTACGATGCGCCCGGTATCGCTTCAGGCGCCAGGTATCGCGTCCAGGTCCTTGCTGCACTGCTCGAGCACCTTCATCAGATTGAAATCGCCGCCCCAGGGCACGAGACTGGCGCCCAGACCACGGTAACGGGCGACCAGTTCGGGGCTGCCCGCGGTTATACCCCAGGCCTTGCCGTGCCGTTCGGCCGCGTCCGACACCCGGGAAATGGCATCGTCCAGCGTCCAGTTGACGTTGGGATCGGTCGCCAAGCGGTGCGTCAGGTCGGCGGGGCCGATGAAAACCACGTCAATGCCCTCCACGGCCGCGATGGCATCCACGTTACGCAGGCCTTCCACGGTCTCGATCTGCCCGACGATGAAGGTCTCCCGGTTGGCGTCCTCGAAATAGGTCGAACATTCGTTCCACACCTCGATCCCGAAATCACCGTCGATGCCGGCGCCGTCGATCCCCCGGTTGCCCAGGGGCGGGAACTTCGTGCAGTCGACGACGTGACGGGCGATTTCCGCCGTGGACATGAAGGGAATCATGAAGCCGGTGGCGCCGTCTTCCAGGTAGCGGTACAACTCGGTCCTTTCGAGGGTCGGCGGACGGACCATGCAGTCGATGTCATGCTGCCTGCACATGGCCAGGACAGACTGGACCTCCCGGGCATCCATGGCGCGGTGTTCCAGGTCGAACCAGAGGCCGTCGAAGCGGAAATGGGCGGCATAGCGGATGTAAAAAGGCAGATAGTGGCCGAGGCCTGCCATCCGGACGAAGCCGGAGGAGCGGAGCTTGGATAGGACCTTACTCTGGCGCATGCCGGATCCTTTCGGGAAGGGTGCGGTTGGGAATCTCACGGAACGTCCGTTGACTCAGGATTATTCAGTGCTCGGTTGGATAGTGTCAAGGCCTATCGGCAACCATAGACTATAAGTACAGAAATGGGATCTAATTGCAGGGGTTAGTCGTGCTTAACCTTGGACAAACCGCGCACAGTTCGATGGTACGGAGTCGGAGTACATACTGCTTGTTGTTTATCGATATACGATATAGCTTTAAATATGATCTCAACACATCGCAAAGAATTGGAAAGCAGGCGATAGGATTCCGTGTGGGTCGATCTGTTGCCATAGAACGGGTAGTCCAACGCAATCTTGCGCAGTTGGATGCCGCAGCAACGCAGACTTTCCTGCGCACCTCCCAGCATTTGGTCTTGAAGCACTCAGGAGAGATTGCAAGTGTTTTTTACAGCAACAGGATCTACATATTGGTGGCGTTGTTCTCGTTTAGAACATGGAAGAGCATATGAGGTATACATTATCGACTATCATTAAAAGGAAAAACCTCCCATGACACGTCTGGACCCGGTTCACCCGGGTGAGGTGCTTAAGCACGACTTCATGGAACCGTTAGGCCTGTCTTCCAATGCGTTGGCCAAAGCAGTAGGTGTAACGCCAGCCAGGATAAACGAGATCGTGCGTGGCCGCCGGGGTATATCTGCCGAAACGGCACTACGTCTTGCCAGATACTTCAATACGGACGCGCAGAGCTGGATGAATCTTCAGGTACGATACGATCTGGCACTCGCAGAACGCGTAGCCGCTTCAGCCCTGCAGGCCATTAAGCCGTTTGAAATGGCTTGATTGTCAGGGCGAGAGTAATCCGTTCATTGACTTCATGCTGGAAATCACCCTTGATGCGGTACCCATTCACGAAGCGGGCGATCAAGAAAGTGACCAAGTAGCCAAGTTACTTGTCGCAGTAGATGAGATCCAGGACCGCTACGGACCTCACGGCGGAGATTGGCCCGATCCATCGTCTTTCGTTCTGCAAGAACGCTGCTTGACAGGCATTCTGGGAGGATCTGCAAATGGCTTTTACTGCTGATCTGCTTGAACAACTTCTCAACGACGAAGAAGGACCTTCACTAGATTTCAAGAGAGATCAGTATCCATTTGAAAGAGCCGACAACGACACCAAAAGCGAATTACTTAAGGACATACTCTCCTTTGCTAATACCCTGCGTCCAGACACAGCCTACATTCTAATCGGAGTGGATGAGGTAAAGGGAGGACGTAGCAACATTGTGGGCATAGATTGCCACTTAGACGACGCGGCACTTCAACAGTTCGTAAATCGTAAAACACAGAAACCCGTAGTATTCTCATATCGGTGTTTCGGAATCAATAATGTCTATATCGGCGTGATTGAGATACCTGCTGCTCAGGAATGTCCAATTTACCTTACAAAAGGATTCGGTAAACTTGAATCAGAAAAAGTGTATGTAAGACGAGGAAGTTCGACCGATGTAGCTTCCCCCGAAGAGATTGCCCAAATGGGTACTATGAGGCGTTCTCGTGTCGGCGTGGGACAGATTATACCCACTGCACAACAGCGATTAGAGCATTGGCATAAATCGGGAAAGGAACGGTTCCACCAGTTATTGACTGAATCTAGCGGAGTCAATTGGCCTGTTTCGATCATGGACCACCACTACCAGTTCAGTTACTTGATCTCCAATGAAAATGATGATTTTATACATGAAGACTCATTGAAACAAAAGCTAGAAGAAGTAGTTTCCAAGATTCACCATCCGGATTTTGCCTGGCGTATGTTCGATCCGCTTAGTCAATACCCGGACAATGTAGCGAAATTTGTACCTGAATACACAGATGGATCAGGCAGAGATGTAATTGAAGTTAATCTCACAACAGATCCCGGTTTCGACACCTCACTCCCGGATATCTGGCGGATAGCACCGGACGGACGAGTTACCTTGGTTCGAGCCTACAGAGAGGATCGCCAACGCTATGCACAGAGCACGGGCAGAGGTGCAGGTACCTGGTTGTCGCCGAAACTAGTCACTTTAGAAACCTCGGAACTTGTAAACCATGCAAGGCTGTTCGCACATCATTTCAATTCGTCAACGAGCATCTTGTTCCTTTGTACGTGGACGGGCTTAGCGAGTCGAATGCTTGATGATATTCAGCCTAATTACTACTTAACGAGGTACAACTACCGGTCAAGGGCAAACCAACGTATCACCGGGTGTGAATGCTCGTTATCGGAGTTGATAACGGAGTGGAAAACAATCGTTGTCAGACTCAGTCGTCCGGTGCTTCGTCAGTTTAATTTTCCAAACGATGACGAGGCGTTCGTAGAAGAGTGTTGCCGTGGACTGTCAATTCAATGTGAGTGAAGGTTTATTGCACAGCGGTGAGAGTCCAATAGTACAAAGAGTAATGGCGTAGAACGGCTTGACCCTAATTTGTAGCATCCGTATTTTGGTTCCAAGACTCAACCCCATAATTACTTCAAAGATAGCACCAATTTGGAACCGTAACGTGATGACGGTCTTGGGTTTTCAGTACCAAGTTCATGGTCCCATAATATGCCCACCCACGACTACTTCTCCAACCTGATCTGGCAAATCGCTGACCTGCTGCGCGGTCCCTACCGCCCGCCGCAGTACGAGCGTGTTATGCTACCGATGACCGTGCTGCGGCGTTTCGACTGCGTACTCGCTCCGACTAAGCAAGCAGTCCTAGCTGAGTATGAGCGCTTGCGCGGCAGACTCCACGGCGATGCGTTAGATGCAAGACTAAACAAAGCCTCCGGGCAACGCTTCCATAATCACTCTCCGCTCGATTTTGAGAAACTTAAGGGCGACCCAGATAACGTGGCCCGGCACCTCGTCAGCTACATACAGGGCTTTTCGTCGAACGTGCGCCGCATCTTCGAGTACTTCGAGGTTGAAACCGAGATTGAGAAAATGCAGGAATCAAACATCCTGTACCTCGTCGTATCAAAGTTCGCCGATGTTGACCTACACCCGGATAGAGTTCCGAACGATCAAATGGGGCTCATCTTTGAGAATCTCATCCGCCGATTCAATGAATTGGCAAACGAGACTGCCGGCGATCACTTCACTCCGCGTGAGGTCATCCGGCTCATGGTAAATATCCTCTTCATCCACGATGACGAACTGCTCGCTACGCCCGGCACCGTGCGCAAACTTCTCGATCCTGCTTGCGGGACCGGCGGTATGTTGGCCGAGGCACAAAAATACCTTCGAGAGCACCATAGTGCCGCCCAGCTTTACGTATACGGGCAGGACTACAACAATCGTGCTTTCGCCACCGCTGCATCTGACATGTTGATGAAGCAGGTTAACCACAACGGCGGCGGCGATATTTACTTTGGCGACAGTTTCACCGAAGATCAGGTCGAGAACAATACCTTCGACTACTTCCTCACTAATCCGCCTTTCGGCGTGGACTGGAAGAAACAGAAGAACAAAATCCAAGAAGAGCATGATAAGTTCGGGTTCGAGCGTCGCTTCGGTGCCGGACTCCCACGTGTGAATGACGGCTCGCTACTATTCTTACAACACATGGTCCACAAATTCGAGCCTGTGCGCCCGGACGAGCGCAAGCACGGCTCTCGTCTGGCCATCGTGTTCAGTGGCTCACCACTGTTTACCGGCGGCGCCGGGTCCGGCGAGAGCGACATACGAAAGTGGATCATCGAGAGCGACTGGCTTGAAGGCATCATTGCCCTACCGGAGCAGATGTTCTACAACACCGGCATAGGCACTTACATCTGGATTGTTACCAATCGCAAGGAAGAACGGCGTAAAGGCAAAATTCAACTACTCGACGCACGAGACCTTTGGACCGCAGGTGGGAGTGAAGAAAACAGACGCAGTCTTGGAGATAAGCGTCGTCATATCTCTGCGGATCAAATCGAGGAGATCGTGCAAATATACGGTCGCTACGATAGCAACGACCGCTCCAGACTTTTCGAGAATGTTGATTTCGGCTACACACGCGTGACCGTGGAACAACCACTGCGCTTACGCTACCAAATGACCATTGAAGACAAGGCCCGTTTTCTCGATGCATGTCCCTTCCTGCTAGACGATGTGCAGATAATCGACAAGACGCTGGGACGTAAACCGGAACTCGATTGGAACGTGACATGGGAGCGTATTACCGATCTCCTGCGCGAGCGTCAATCGCGTTGGAAGAAGTCGGAACAGAGGCTTTTCCGAGATGTCTTCACCGAAAAGGATCCAAAGGCCAACGCGGTAAAAAAGAATGACCGGGAGAACGGCTACGAACCCGACACTGAATTGCGGGACTTCGAAAACGTGCCACTTAAGGACGATATCGAATCCTATTTCGAGCGTGAGGTGCGACCCCATATCCCCGACGCTTGGATGGACCGTGACAAGGACAAGGTAGGATATGAAATCAACTTCAATCGCTACTTTTATAAGTACAAGCCGCCGCGTCCACTTGAAGAGATCGACGCGGACCTGAAGAAGGCAGAGAAAGAGATTTTGCAGCTGTTGGCAGAGGTGACGGCTTGAATTCACAGGCTGCGACATCATCGTCATCGAAGTGTATCGAATACACCCGCCTGAAGTGGGTTTTACAGGCTATGGAAAGTGGACGACGAGAGAATAGTAGTGCAGATGGCAGCGACGACGGAATTCTCAGCATTGGTGGCGAGCACTTGGGATGGGGTGGTGAATGGAATTTTGAGAATCCTCGCTATATATCACGTGATTTCTTTAACGCCATGTCATCTGGAGTTATTAAGGCGGATGACATTCTACTTGTGAAAGATGGGGCGACAATTGGGAAAACAGCCATTGCTGAGAAAATACCGTCCAATGAAGCAGCCGTGAATGAACACGTGTTTCTACTTCGCACATCCAATGACAACTTCCCGAAGTACTTTTTTTATGTAACCCAGTCTCCTTTAGTTCAAGATCAGATATGGCTCGAAGTAAGAGGAGCTGCACAGCCAGGATTGAATTCGGAGGCATGCAGCAGATTAACTGTTCCAAGGCCCATAAGAGCAGTACAAGAATCAATAGCCGGCTACCTTGACCGAGAGATCACGCGACTGGACAAGCTGGTTGAGATTAAAAATCGCTTGCTGAACCTGATTGCTGAAAAACAACACGCGATCGTCACCCGCGCCATTACCCGTGGCCTCGACCCACATATCCCGCTACGCGATACCGGCATCCCTTGGCTCGGCAGAATTCCGGGGCATTGGAAAACAACTCGAATGCGATTTCTAATAACCCGCATTGAGCAAGGCTGGAGCCCAGAAACTGCAAATCGCGAACCAAGCACAGATGAATGGGGAGTATTGAAGCTCAACGCTGTCAATCAAGGTCGTTTCGACGCGACCGCGTCAAAGACTCTTTTGCCGGACTCGGAACCGCGGGTCAACTTGGCTCTGCGTGCGGGTGACGTATTAGTAACGCGGTCCAACACTCCGTCTCTCGTCGGAGATGCTTGCTTTGTCGAAATAGTAAGACCACGGATGATGTTGTGTGATCTTATTTATCGACTGACTTTAAACACAGAGTTTATTGATGGCAGGTTTTTGTCGTACTTCCTGACGCTACCGATTGGACGAATTCAGATTGAAAGCGACGCACGTGGAACAAGCGCCTCCATGGTTAAGATATCTCAGAAGCACATTAAAGATTGGTGGGTCCCTGTACCGCCTAAGCAGGAGCAACGCCAAATCATTACTCAACTCAGATCCAAAATAGCTAAAATTGATAACATAAGAGCTGTTACTGAGCGTACTATCGCCTTACTTAAGGAGCGCCGCGCCGCTCTGATCACCGCTGCCGTCACTGGCACATTAACATCGGAAACATAGCGTGAGAGGCACTCGCCTCACACATTTGAAGGTACACGTGATCGAGACATCAGAGCCTAGTAGCTTGCCGTCTGGTGTTAACCTAGGTGCCAGTCGCCTTTGCACTGGCCCACTGGACATGCAGTGGAGTAGAGCGACAGTAAACCAGAATGACATAATTCAACGAGGTAGAACTGTAGCGATGCGAAATTCGAAAGATGCTGACCATAATCAGATTCTATTACCAGGCCGCACCGCCGAGGAGCTAGTACTGACGGTGGCAGGTAATCTTGTCAAGCACCTAGGTGTGCAGATGTACTCTGGTCGTCCCGTCCCAGCTATCGCGGAACTCATCTCGAATTCATGGGACGCTGATGCGACGGAAGTTGACGTTCGTCTTCCACTTGACCAAAGCTGGGATCCGTCCAACGATAGTCAGATTATTACGGTCTCAGACAACGGAAATGGAATGACTTGGGAGATGGTGCGAGACGCCTATCTGAACGTTGGCAGGGATCGACGTAAAATGGAAGGCAAGGACAGATCCCCAGGCGGACGCCGACTTCAGGGGCGCAAGGGGGTTGGAAAGCTCGCGGGTTTCGGCATCGCCGACACTCTTGAAGTTCAGACCGTTCACGAGGCTAAAGATCCCCACTCAGAAGAACAAGTGCTTATCTGGTTCAGGCTCGACTTGTCTGACATCACGAAGATCGAAAGTGGACCAGCACCGGTAAAAGTACTCTTTGCCGGTCCAGTAAGTGACGCACCCACAGCGACTAGGACATCGCAGGGTACAACCGTAACTTTGCGTCAACTGCACGAACGTCGAGCGCGTAACAGTAGCCTATTTCACAGCGACATGGCCAGACGTTTCCTTCTTCTGAACAGATTCCATGTGCAGATAAACGGCCAAGATCTACAAGAGGAAGCTGTATCCTGTCAACTTAGGTCGCCAGATGAGGGCTGGACGACGGATGAAGTACATGGATGTGGTCCCGTTGAGTACTGGATCGGGTTCACGGAACGTCCACGCCAACAAAATCAAGGAGAATCGAACGGTGTACTTGTTTACACTAGAGGGAAGGTCTCCCAAGAGGAGACTTTTTTTGAGATCAGCGGAGGCGTCACAGGCCAACACGGCCTTCGATATCTTGTCGGCCAAGTACGGGCAGAATGGCTAGACGCCGGAGTAGATTCACCGGATCACATCGCAACTCCAAGAGACTCCATCGCCTGGGAGAGCCCGGAAGGCATGGCTTTTAAGGATTGGGGACAACACCTCCTCAGGACGAGCCTGTCAGAATGGGCAACGTTCAGGTCATCGCTTCGGGAACAGGCGGTTAGGAAAATCGATCCAGAGGTTCAGAGCAGGATTGAGAATCTTGCCCCTGCTTACAAAGACGTGGCCTTGCGGTTCGTGGATAAGTTCAAATCGGTTGAGATGGAGCCTGCTGAATTCAGGGACATTCTTTCGTGGTTCCTTGATGCTCTCGAGAACGCGACGCTACGTAGTATTTTTCAGAAGCTTCGCGACACAGACGTTTCAGATCTTCAACAACTTGACGATCTTCTTTCCAAGATGGAGATTCGGATAGCGATCACACTCTTGCAGATTATTGACGGTAATCTCGCAGCCATCGACACGTTAGAAAAAATGCATCAAGAAAACGCAAAGGAACGAGGTGTCATTGCGAAACACCTAGAGAAAAACCCGTGGCTAATCGATCCAACATGGATGCTCAACAAGGCCGAGGGACGCGTAGCGACTTGGATTGAAAACGAATTCGGCCTCAAGGGAGAGAAGCAGACGGGCGACGATGATCGGGTCGACTTCTTTTGCGTAGCCGTGGGCGGAACGTTGCATATCGTTGAGATCAAGCGTGGGGCTCACGTAAGCAAGGAAGACGATATTCTCCAAGCGAATAAATACCGAAATTACGTTCAAGATCGATTTAAGGAGCTTACGGAACCGAACGCAATCAAGTATTCCCACGTGCAAGCTCACCTTATTGCGGCCGAATTACATAAGGATGCACGGGACTTGAAACAAGCGTATTCAGACAAGGGATGGGTGTACTTCACAACATGGGATGACCTGATTGAGCGCGCAAAGCATAGTCACAATCAGTTTCGTGAAGTACTCCAAAGCCGAGCACTAGAGACTGACGCCAGCGGAACAATAGGAGAATCCAAACAGTGAACAATCTGAAGCCCATTGCAATTGACCTCTTTGCTGGATGCGGCGGGCTTACGAATGGTCTCCGAGACGCGGGGTTTAATGTGGCAGCGGGTGTAGAGATTCATTCCATTGCAGCAAACACTTACCGGCAGAATCATCGCCACACGGAGTTGATCGAGAAGGACATAAGGGATGTCTCCGCACGAGAAATTATGGATGCCGCCGGAACAAGTAACATTACGTTGCTGGCAGGATGCGCACCCTGCCAGGGGTTTTGTTCCCTAACTGCAAAAAACAAAAAAAACGACCCTCGTAATGAACTTGTTTTAGTAATGGCTAACCTGATTAAGGAGATTAAGCCTAGAGCGATCATGATGGAAAACGTCCCTGGTTTGGTCAATCGTGGGAGCACGATCTTCGAAGAGTTTCTCAGCGTACTCCAGAGTGGTGGATATGAGGAGCATTGGAGAGTGGTGCAAATGGCGGATTACGGCGTACCGCAGTCTCGAAGAAGGTTGGTCCTTTTGGCTGGGCATGGTTTCAAAATCCGCCTACCAGCAGCCACGCACGCCCGTATACCGATGGAAGGAGCCGATCGAAAACCATGGGTGACAGTTCGGGACGCGATTGGCCATATGGGCGAACCCGTGACTCTCAAAACTGCGCAGCAGACCGGGGGACCGTTGTTCCATAACTGGCATGTAGTCCGTGATCTTTTGCCAAGAACAAAACAACGTCTACGTGCCGCCGAACCCGGTAAGACCTGGCGTACACTTGATGAATCGCTACGACCACCCTGTCATCGAAACGGGTACAACGGTTTTACCAACGTGTACGGGAGAATGACTTGGGATCGGGTGTCTCCGACAATTACCGCTGGGTGTACGACGCCGTGTAAAGGAAGATTCGGACATCCGGATGGAAATAGATACACAATCTCCGTGAGGGAGGCTGCGCTACTTCAGACGTTCCCGCAGAATTACGAGTTCAAAACTGACCAGATGGAAGCGGTTTGCGGCATGATTGGAAATGCCGTGCCACCTCTCTACGCAAAATTGGCTGCCACGCGGATTTTGACCGCTCTCCGGGACCAAGGCTACCGAATTGACGGGATACCAGTAACATGAGCCGTTGGCCGGGAAACGCACGAGAAGAATGTACGACGTTTGGCGGGTTGCGCCGTGACCAACTCATGTCTCGCGTTCGGAGCACGGGCAATCAAACGACCGAAAAACGTATGGCGTCCCTATTTCGCCAAACTCATCTATCGGGATGGCGAAGGCATCAACCTCTTCCCGGGAGGCCGGATTTCGTTTGGCGTTCAGTCAAAGTAGCTGTCTTCGTGGACGGATGCTTCTGGCACGGTCATAACTGCGGAAAGAACGTCACACCAAAGACGAACGCCAGAGCCTGGCGAGAAAAAATCGATCGCAATAAAGCCCAAGACCGGAGGGTCTCAAGGAAGTTGCGGCGGTCGGGGTGGGCGGTAATCCGAGTTTGGGAGTGCCAGCTCAGAAAGAACCCTAATCGGTGCTTGATGAGAATCAAGAAAACGCTGTCCGACCGTGGTTGGAAACCCGTTATGGCGGACCTGTGAGAATGACGATGTACCGACTTAGGCTCACCGGCTTCCAAGAAATCTAAGTCCACGATGATTGACGATAAACTTTAACAAAACCGAATTGCGGTACTCCTCGGCAAAGTTTGTCAGTGGCCCAGCATTGGGTACCTCAAGACGTAGTGCGAAGTCGTTGCCTTGAGGCTGGATCAGCACTTGAAGAGGATGTCCAAATGAGTGGTTCTAGGCATTCGGAATCCGCCTTCGAAACCATCATCGAAGTACACCTACTCCAGAACGGATACGTCTCCGTTGCCCGTGAGAGCTTCGACCGCGAGCGAGCAATCTTTCCCGAAACTGTACTCGCTTTCATCCGTGAGACCCAACCCTCGGAATGGACCAGATTAGAAAAACTCCACGGCGACAAAACCGGCGAGCAGATTCTCTCTGACCTATGCAAGTGGATGGACGCCAATGGATCACTCGCGACGCTACGCCATGGCTTCAAGTGCTACGGTCGGAAGCTCCATGCGGCGTTCTTCAAAGCAGCCCATGAACTGAACCCGGAACTAGAATCCCGCTACGCAGCTAACCAGCTCGGGCTCACTCGCCAAATCCGTTTCTCCCCACAGTCGGAAAAGTCACTCGATGTAACGCTGAGTCTGAACGGCATCCCCATCGCCACGGTGGAACTCAAAAATCCTCTCACCGGGCAGACAGTAGAAGATGCGATCCACCAGTACCGGGAAGACCGCGATCCACGAGACCCGATCTTCGAGTTCAAACGCCGCACGCTCGTGCATTTCGCTGTCGATACCGAGTGCGTACGTATGACCACGCGCCTGGCCGGCGACGCGACCCACTTCCTTCCCTTCGACAAGGGATGCGACAGCGGTGCTGGGAATCCATACGATCCGGCGGGTCGTAGCTATCGTACAGCTTATCTCTGGGAGGAAGTACTCGCCCGGGACAGCCTGCTCGACGTACTCGCCCGGTTCATCCACTTGCAGACCGAAGAGAAGCGCGACGACCAAGGTCGCAAGGTGAAGGCAGAAACGATGATCTTCCCGCGTTACCATCAGCTCTATGCTGTCCGTTTGCTGGTGCAGAAGGCTCGCTGCGAAGGCGTCGGCAACAACTATCTCATTGAGCATTCGGCCGGTAGCGGCAAGAGCAATACGATCGGCTGGCTCGCGCACCGCCTTGCTTCCCTGCACAATGAGTCAAACGAGCGTGTCTTCGACAGCGTAATCGTGGTTACCGATCACGTCGTGCTGGACCAGCAACTGCAAGATACGATCTACCAGTTCGAGCACAAGCTCGGTGTCGTGCAGAAGATCGACGAGCATTCCCGGCAGCTTGCCGAGGCCCTGGAAAACGCCGTCCCTGTTATCATCACCACGCTCCAGAAATTCCCGTTTGTTTCGCGGCAGTTGCTCAAGATGGCCGAGGAACATGGCGTTAAAGGAACAGGCGTACTGCCTACTCGACGCTGCGCCGTCATCATTGACGAAGCGCACAGTTCTCAGGGAGGCGAGACTGCGACGGATCTCAAGGAGGTCCTCGGGGGTGAAGATCTGTGGGAGGAAGCTCGGATTCGCGCCAAGGAGGAAGGTTACGAGGATCAGGAGGAACTGTTCCGCAGCATGGCCAAGCGCGGTCGGCAGGCGAATCTGAGTTTCATTGCATTCACGGCCACGCCCAAACACAAAACCCTTGCCGTATTTGGTCAGAATGGGGAACCGGTTCACCGTTACACGATGCGGCAGGCCATCGAGGAAGGATTTATCCTCGACGTGCTCGAGAATTACGCCACGTACACGACCTACTTCAAACTACTTAAAGCGTGCGAAGACGATCCGAACGTCGAGCGAAAGAAGGCGGCGCTTGCATTAGCGCGTTTCTTGCGTCTACACCCGCACAATATCGCTCAGAAGACCGAGGTGATGGTCGAGCACTTCCAAGCGGTCACCCGGCATAAAATCGGCGGCCGAGCTAAAGCGATGGTAGTCACCGGATCCCGGCTTGAGGCGGTACGCTACAAACAGGGTTTTGATCGCTATATCAAGGAGAAGGGATACGCGATCAAGACACTGGTAGCCTTCTCGGGAGAAGTCCGGGACGATAAGCTCCCGGAAGTAACGTACACCGAAGAGAGGATGAACTCCGGCATCCGGCAGAAGGAACTTCCCGAGAAGTTTGCTACCCAAGAGTATCAGGTGCTGCTCGTCGCGGAGAAATACCAGACCGGCTTCGACCAACCGCTCCTGCACACGATGTACGTGGACAAGCGACTTGCCGGCATTCAGGCGGTGCAGACGCTCTCCCGGCTGAATCGTATCCATCCCCTCAAAGAGGACACATTCGTCCTCGATTTCGTAAATGACCGGGAAGAAATCCGCGAGGCGTTCAAGGTCTACTACGAAGGAGCGGGGATGGGAGAGGAAGTGGACCCGGCTCGCATGTATTCGGTCAAGGGAGATCTCGACGCGACCGGCATTTATCTCGGTGAAGAGGTTGAGCAGTTCTGTGCCGTTTACTTTAAACCTAAACAGCGTCAGAACACTCAGGACCACCAGGCTATGAACGCTGCGCTCGATCCTGCCGTGTCGCGATTTGCAGCCCTTCAGAGTGACGACGAGGACGAGGCGGAACTCTGGCGCGGAAAGGTACTGGATTTTCACCGCCTCTACGGTTTCCTGGGCCAGGTCATCCCATACCAGGACTCGGATCTTGAACGATTGTACGTGTTCCTTCGCCATCTGGCGGCGAAGCTGCCCAAGCGCAGTACCGTTCGAGCCTATCGGTTTGATGACGAGGTGCGACTCGAGTACTACCGCCTGCAAAAGATCAGTGAGGGCTCAATTTCCCTCAAAGAGGGTGACTCGCAGAAGTTGGATGGACCGACCGAGGTCGGCAGCGGTGCCGTCCATGAGGAGTCGGTACCGCTCTCTCAACTCATTGACGTCGTGAACGAACGATTTGGTACAGACTTCAATCAGGCTGATCAACTCTTCTTCGATCAAATCGTCGAAGCGGCCATGAGCGACGAAAGACTGCGCCAAGCAGCCGCGGTGAACCCGGAGGACAAATTCGAACTGGTATTCAGGAATACGTTGGAGCAACTCTTCGTCGAGCGTATGGACCAGAACGAGGAGATCTTCGTGCGTTTCATGAACGACCAGTCATTTCAGAAGGTGGTCAACGAATGGCTTTCATCTCAGACGTATCAGAAACTTCGAAAGGTGGATGAGGAATCGCCTACTGCTGGATCTGGTGTGTACCCGCCCGAGTTGAGCGTTGCAGCAGGTGACCCTGAAGAGCGGTACAAGAGCTGCATACCACTTGTGCCACTTAGAATCGCCGCCGGTGCCTTTAGCGATTCGCAGTACGTAGAAGAAGATGGTTTTGAATGGGCAGCTATCAATACAAGCCATCGCCTAAGGCAAGGTATGTTCGTTGCCCAGATCGAGGGCGAATCAATGGTGCCGATGATTCCAGACGGCGCGTACTGTCTTTTTCGTTCCCCGGTGGAGGGTACTCGCCAGGGCAAGACCGTGCTGGTACAGCTACGGGACACCACAGACCCCGAAACTGGGGCGCGGTATACCGTCAAACGGTACGAAAGCGAAAAAGTGATGGAAGGCGATTCATGGCGACACACCAAGATCACGCTCAAACCGAACAACCCGGTGTTTGACCCTATTGTTCTCACCGAAGCCGACGAAGGTGATGTAGCTGTGATAGCGGAGTTTCTCGAAGTGGTTTTGGTGCCGGGTCAGTAAGTAGTGACGAGGTTGGGCATCATGTAAATAGTCCAGTCATAATTGGCAAGCACTATTCAAAGAAGGCAAACCCATGAGTGAAGCAGTAACCTGTCCTATCTGGGGCACACCTACAACGAGTGAGAATTACCGAACTGATGACAACATTAACGTAGATTCTCCTCGTGCCGGTGGCAAGTACTGGATGGATGGAAGATCTCAGCAAAGATTTACGAACCTGACAGATGAGCCCGATAAGAATCAAACAGATCGCATGAAAGCCCGCCTGACGACTTGGTTAGTCGAACAACGCCGATTGGGCATTGACCGCCCGAAAATCCATGAATACGAGATTGATGAAGTATTCGGGCGTCCAGACATGTCAGTCCACGCACGAGCAGACCAGTTATTGAAATACATTCAGAGCAAATCGGCGTACATCGGGGCTCAATTTAGGTTTACCAAGAATGACGAGAGTCCCGTGAGTCAGGAGTTATTCGCTTACACAGAAAGTACAAATCAACACGAATTGTTTTACCTGATCAACTACTTGGTGGCCCAAAATTGGCTGAACGAGTTGTCTGAAACTTTTGGTTATTTGGATGTTGAGATTACAGTCGACGGGTATTCACGAATTGCCGAGATTGAGGGTGAAGTCACCATCGCGTCTCGTGCTTTCGTAGCCATGTGGTTACACGAATCCATGAATCAGGCCTGGGAGGCCGGCATAAAACCCGGGATCGAAGACTCCGGCTATGAAGCGGTCCGTATTGATCGACAAGAGCACATCAACAAGATTGACGACCAGATAATAGCGGAAATAAACAGATCGCGTTTCATTGTAGCTGATTTCACACAAGGAACAGACGGAGCCCGCGGAGGTGTCTATTATGAAGCCGGCTACGCCCATGGGCTCGGTATTCCAGTGATATTCACCTGTCGAAGAGATGTCTTGGATAGCGTCCACTTCGATACGCGACAGTACAATCACATCGTATGGGAGAAACCGGAAGAACTTCGAAAAAACCTCACGGACCGCATTGACGCCGTCATTGGCGATGGACCACGCCGAAGTGATAACTCACCTGCATGAATCACTTGCGATATACCATTTCGGAACGATTTGATCGTGCCCTTCCGCTTTCGCTTGCAGAAAACTTAAGGAATAAACGACGCTTTCTGAAGCTTTGACGGAACCGCTTCGTTTCCTCCGCAGTGAATCCTATCGGGATACTTACTGGCCAATTCCTTAATATGTTTCTTGACGCCTTGGGTTAACAATCCGTAGGATATTCTTGGGATTTGGAATGGCACAAAAAGGCTGCAAATTATGGCTGTGAAAAAAGAGAATTGCTCCGGTCAGGCTTCACCGGAGTTGCTGGGCGCAACGCATAAGATTGCCCACAAAGAAGGTCGCCATTTCCAAGCAGTGCTGGAAGAGGCCATGCGAGAATACGTTGAAAACCGCACAGGAAAAGAACACCGCACCTCGGCTATGGAGCATTTTCGGACCAGCATCGAGCAAAACCGCCACTTAGGTAAATTGCTGAGCAAGTAATCACATTACTATCCACCATTGAGGAAGTCATTTCCATATTCGACGCTCTGATTGGTTGTCTTTGACGGCATAAAGACGAAGTAATTAGGGAACTCCCGCCTCAGCGTAAATACTCCCTCGAACAAACTTGATAATGTGAACAGAGACTATTACAGATACAAAGACAACACACGGGACGAGGTCATGCGAATCGTAAACATGCAAGAAGCCAAGACGCATCTTTCCAGGCTAGTCAGGGATGCCGAAAATGGTGAACCTTTCATCATCGCAAGGGCAGGTAAGCCTGTAGTAAAGGTCTGGTCCGTGCAGACGCCGGACTCAGACCCCAAGCGGCGGATCGGGTTTATGGATGGACAGATTTCAGTTCCTGACGACTTCGACCATATGGAATCGGAACAGATAGAAGCGCTGTTCAGTTGATCTTACTTCGATCCAATCCTAATTGCGAAGGCGCAGGTCGATTGGTTTACGTTGATGACGACAGCGCAGGCCCCACCTGGGCCAGTATCCCGGTTCGATCCGAGCCCTTGGCTGACGACCGTATTCCACCTGAAAATACGGTGTGCGTTCAAAAAAGTAACATCATGCCAATTGTACCCTTACGCTCTGACTGTCTCCCATCAGGGTGTTGAAGGTTCTGTATCTTCCATGACTCCACTAACCATCACCAGCCCGATGCCGCCCCCCGGATGGGCGCTCCTGCAGAAGGAATCCATGCAAGCCCAGGCCCGGGCCTGCGCGTACTTCTACAGTCGTTACTTCGACGAGCAGGGCTACATGCTCTGCGTGCCGCGCTGGGGCGGCGACGACGGACCCGACGACGCCATCGAAAACCTGACCGGCTGGCCGATCCTCTACATGATGGGCGGTCCGGAGGAACTGCTCGCCCTGAGCAACCTGGCGCAGGACGGCCATATCAAACAATACACCGAGGCGAAGACGGTGGACGTGCCCTTCTGCCGGGACGGGATGTACTACAAGGAGTTCCCCGTCATGTTCGACTGGCTGCACAACGGCGAGAGCATGTCGGTCTTCGGTGATCTGGGCCTCTGTGACCCGGGCGCTGCGGCATTCGAGCGGCGGGTGCGTCTGTGGTCCGGGCTCTACATGGACGAGGATCCCGTGGCGCGGAACTACGACCCGGAGCACCGGATCATCCGCAGCCTGTTCAACGGCAGCCGCGGGCCCATGCTCCGCAAGGCCACGGCCCTGGACTGGACGGGCGATCCCATCGAGGAGGGCCGCTTCGTCCTGATTCACGGAGAGCGCAACTACCAGGAGATGCTGGGCCATTTCAAGGACTACACCGACGTGGTCGGCGACCATCCCTCCAACATGCTCGCGACCGGACTCGCCTTCAACGCCTATGCGCTGACGGGCGAGGACAAATACCGGGTCTGGATCCTGGAATACGTGGACGCCTGGGTCGAGCGTACCCGGGCCAACGGCGGCATCATTCCCACCAATATCGGCCTTGACGGCACCATCGGCGGCGCTTGCGACGGAAAATGGTACGGCGGGTGCTACGGTTGGGGATTCACGACCGTCGCCCCGCAGGACGGCCGGACCGTACACCGCGACACGATCCACCTGGGCCTTTCGGGCTTCAGCCACGCGCTGCTGCTGACCGGGGACCGGTCCTACGTCGCGCCCTGGAGCGAGATGATCGATCGGATCAACGAGCACGGGCGGGAAGAGGACGGCCGGATGGTGTACCCCAACAAGTACGGGGACGACGGCTGGTACAACTTTACCCCCGGACCCTACAGCGTCGGCGCGATGGAGACCTGGTACTGGTCGATGTCGGACGCGGCGCGGGCGCGCTGCGCCGATGATGCGTGGGTGCGGTACGTGTCCGGCGAGCATTCCACATTCCCCGAAGAAGCATTGCAGGCTGACCTGGCGTCGGTCCGGCAGAAGGTGGAGTGGATTCGAAACGATCCCATGACGCCGGACACGCGCCTGTCGGACAATACAAACCGCTTCAATCCCGCGACACCTGGCACGCTGTTTCAGCAGACCATGGGCGGCCCTACTCCGAAGCGTGCCCAGGCGGTGCACTGCATGTTCCGGTACTTCGATCCGGAAAGGCGCAGGCCCGGTCTGCCGGAAGACGTTGCGGCGCTGGTCGATACGGTCGGCGATACGAAATCAACGGTAACGCTGGTCAACCTGAATCCCGTGGATTCTGCCGAAGTTATCGTCCAGGGAGGCGCCTACCGGGAGCACGCGTTGAAATCGGTTTCGGTGGAAAGCAAGGTCGCAGAAGAGGTTGTGGCGGCATCGGAAGCGGATGGGAAAACACTGGAGGTAGCCGGCGACTATCTCAGACTTCGGCTTTCACCCGGTTCCGGGGCGCGGATCGAGATCGCCATGAAACGGTATGTGAATCGGCCGACGCTGGCGTTTCCGTGGGGCTGAATTGCTGGACCAACGTTTCGTCGAATCCATCTCGTAGCGTGATTTAGTGTCGTATCCTTATAACCCGAATTCAAACGGATTCGGTGTTGACTAATGCTAAGATAAGGTTGATATTTAAAAAAACAGCAGGTTCTGTTTATCTACAAAGTAAACTAATGGGGTTGTCACATCGTGAATCTAAGACGGCACCGTTTCGAGTTACCAGAAGATAGGCAAATCGAACGCGATCCAAACGGTCGCTTCTACCTTTATGACAGCACCGGCCAACGAAAAATGTTGGTTCGGGACGAAGCACGCGAATACTTGAAACACGATGTGTACATTAACCGTCAGCGGGAAGACCAGTTCACCAATGTTTCAATTGGTGAACAGTGGATCGGCCATAAGGAGTTTTTTGAGTTTGGCAAGGATTTCATCAGGATAGGACGCAACGAACTGGCTCGCGACTGGAAGGGAGCATACGGCCCTCAGTTACCTGAATCTCATCGATCAACGGCCTACAGTTTCCTTCATGGCATCGAACTTGGCCTCAAGGCATACATACTCTTCAAGGACGACAGGTTATTGCCGATTGATCTCAAAGAGATGGAGAACTTTGGACATAACCTCCGAACACTGCTCATAAATGCCAGGGAATACGATCTTGAAATCGAACGTTGCGTTGTTATTCCAAATGGTGACAAATCGGGAAACGAGGAAGAAGCATTGGGATCGGCACCGGAAAACACCTGGCTTGAAATGGTATTCGGAGCAGCCTCAAGCGAAGAGGAGCGACGATTCGATTATGCGATCGGCATGAACTTCGAGCGGTATGCTGTTAAAGGGACTGAGTACCCGATCTCCATCTATGAAGGCCAAGAATACTACTATCTCGTGAGCATTGCGGGAATGGCATACACGCTATTCAATACGATCAGAAACACGGAAGGGTTCTTCGACCACAAATTACGATATCGCCATGGTGAATTCGATTCGTGGCTACAGGAACTCCACACCCAGAGAAAAAACTTCATTCTCTCCGAGGAAGAGGCTGTTACAGCACTGTCTGAGCTAAACGCTTTCTTTGAGAAATGCGACGGGCTCCCTGGTCCTGACTCGGAACCCGATTGGAAAGAGCAAGTAAAACTGATCAATCAGTCGAAAGAACGCGGAGCCACAAATACATGATCTTTGTCGACACCAACGTATTCATGTACGCGGTCGGCAAAGAGCATCCCCGAAAAGAACAAGCTCGGGAGTTCTTTCGTGCGGCGGTCCGCAATCTTGATCGTTTATGTACTTCCGCAGAAGTTTTGCAAGAACTGCTGCACGTGTACCTTGCCACAGATCGACTTTCGACTTACGTAGAAGCGATTAGGTTTATTTCGGATCGGGGAATAGAAATCTGGCCATTGGAGAATGAAGATGTGAATCTCGCCCACCAACTTCACGACCAGTTTCTCAAACTTAAAGCCAGAGACCTGTGCCACCTGGCGAGCTGCCAACGACGAGGTGTCAGTGAAGTCAAAACCTACGACAGAAATTTCGGCGAAGCCGCAGAATCAATAGGTTGGCCTGCATAATCACCCCATCACCCTGAACGGACTGTTCCCCACCCCGGGCCAGATCCGCACCACACCCAGCGTCGCCCGGACGCCGATCCAGACCCCGGTCATCAACCAGATCCAGTCCAGCGCATGCGGACCGGCGAGTAATCCGGCCGCACCCGCGCCTGTGGCGAGGACCACGGCGTTCCTGAGGTACCGGTAGTCCCCCGAGCCCCAGTGCAGCCCGTCGGTGGCGAAGGCCAGGGCGTTCACCGGCTGTACGACCACGGCGATGATCCACGCCGAATGAAAATAGGCTACCGCGGTTGCCGGTACGAGCAGGTCGATCACCACCCCACTCCCCAGCCAAAGGACGAGGCCCAGAAGACAACCCGACCAGACGCTCCAGTGGCACACGATACGCGCCACTTTCCGGGCGTTCCCGATCCGGTCGCCGCCGAGGAAATAGGCCACCAGACTCTGGCCCGTGACGGCCAATGCGTCCAGTACGAACGTGCCGAACATCCATACCTGCCTGATCGCCTGGTGGGCGGCCCCGATGTCTGCCCCACCGTGCGTGGCCTCGCGGGTCGTCAGGAGGAGAAACAGGTTCAGCACGCCTGTGCGTATGAAGAGATCGGCGCCGACGCGCATCAACCGGCCGACCGCGCCGAAACTTACCTGGAAGGACCAGCCCAGTTTCCGCCTGACGATCCAGATCGACCAGACCGCGCCGATCCAGTACGCGACAACGCTGGCCACCGCCGCCCCGGTGATGCCCAGGGCGGGTACGGGACCCGCGCCGAAAATCAGGATCGGGTCGAGCACGATATTGATGCCGTTGATGCCGAGGGCGATCCAGAGCGGCGAACGCATATCCTGGAGTCCCCGCAAGGCTCCGCAGGCCGTCAGCGTGATCAGGATGGCGGGTGCACCGAGCCAGCGCCAGTAGATGTAATCCACGGCTCCATCGTGGATCGCACCCGACGCACCGAGCAGCGTGGCCAGGTGCGAGGTGAGCGGAACGCCGAGGACGATGATAAGCAGCCCGAAGACCGTGCTCATGATGATACCCAGGCTGCTCATGGAAACGGATCGTGGCCGGTCGTTGTCGCCCTCGGCCTGGGCGACTTCGGTCTGCGTGCTGATCCCGAGGAAGCTGAAGATCCAGAAGAGGCCGGAAAGCGATACGGCGCCGACCCCGAGGGCGGCCAGCGACTCCGCGCCGAGTCGCTTGATGAAGGCGGTGTCCACGAGCCCGGTAAGCGGTTCCGCGATGAGTGAAAGCAGTACGGGGAAGGAAAGTCGAACCAGCGTGGCGTGGGGCCTGGTCGAAAAGGGGTGCTCTGTCGAGGTGCCCGCGGGCTTTGAATCGCGCATTTTCACCTGGGCGGCGTGCTTAATCGGCGTACTCAGGCGGCAAACCGGTCCACCGCGAGGAGTTCGAGGTCGATACCGAGGTCGTTGTCGGTCCGATCGCCGGCTACGATCCGGCTTACCAGTTTCCCGGTCACCGGACCGAGGGATACCCCGATCATGGCATGCCCGGCCGCCACGACCAGGTTGCGGACGTCCGGGACCCGGCCAAGAAAGGGCAGTCCGTCGGGCGTGCAGGGACGCAGCCCACACCAGGTCTCGACAATCTCGTGTGTATCCAAATCGAAAGAAGGAAGGTAACACGGCACGGCACTGAGTATAGCTTCGACGCGCCGCTGGTTTATGGTAAGGTCCATGCCGGCCAGTTCCAGGGTACCTCCGATACGCAGCGTGTCGCCCATGGGCGTGACGGCCACCCTGGATTCCGACATCATGAAGGGCGTTTCCGGCCAGCCGGCCGGCCGTCTCAAGGTAACGCTGTAACCCTTTGCCGGCTGGATGGGCAACAGGATGCCGGCGAGTTTGCCTAGCGCGGCGGACCAGGAACCCGCCGCAAGCACCACCTCTCCCGCCGCGATATCTCCCCGGGTCGTGTGGGCGGTAGTGATGCGTCCTTTTTCACTCGTGAAGCCCTTTACTTCCGCCTGGGTAAGCACCGTCACGCCGAGCCGCTCTATGTAGTCCGCCAACGACCGCACGAACTTGGCTGGCGTCAAATGGGCGTCCTGCCTGAAGTGCAGCCCGCCCAACGTATTCAGTTCCAGCCCCGGAAGCGCCTTGGCCAGTCCGTCCGGGGAAAGTGCGTCGATCTCCAGCCCGTAGGAAGAGAGAAGGCGCCGCTCTTCCTCCCCATCCTCCAGGCCTTCCTCCGTTCGATACAGGGCCACCACGCCCTGCTGATGATAGTCGAATTCCACCCCGTCCAGACCGTTTAACTCATCGAAGAGCGTGAGGCTACGCAGGCTCATGTCCCGGATCAGCGGAATGGCCCTGCGCATCCGGCCTTCGCTGCTCGCCCTCCAGAAGGCCCAGAGCCAGCGGATCAGCGAAGGATCGAGCCGCGGCTTGATGTAGAAGGGACTGTCGGGCCTGAACATCCACTTCAGGCCCTGCGACACGACGCCCGGCGCCGCGAGCGGCACGCTGTGGCTGGGCACGACGAGCCCCATGTTGCCATGGGAGGCGCCGGACCCGATCTCCCCGCGTTCCACGAGGGTCACCCCGTATCCCGCCTCGCGCAGGTAGTACGCGGCGCAGACGCCCACCGCGCCGCCTCCGATGATCAATACGTCGGTCTTGTTCATAGAAAAACCAGATGACCAAATTGGCAGCTGGCCAGGGCGAATTATCGGCGGGCGACATATAAGTGTCGGACCGGTCCGTTTATCTCGCGGCGACTCAGTGGCGGGCGATGTACATTTCCGTGAAGTTCACGGTCTGTATCGATATGATCGGCACTACGCGACCGTCGCGGTCCTGCTTGACGCCCCGGAGATAGGGCTTCCGCAACTCCGTGATCACCGGGTGGAAGAGAAAGACGGCGCCCGCCTCCTCCGCCATAATGCGCTCGGCCCGGGCGTACAGGTCGTAGCGCACCGCGGGATCCATATGGGTATTGGCCCGGTCGAGCAGGTCGTCGAACTCCGCGTTCAGCCAGTCGTGGCGGGCATATCCCCGGGGCTGGGACCGCCAGAGAAGGCCGAGCATGTTGGACGGGTCGGGGTAGTCGTAGACGAAGACCAGCATGCCCATGGGGATCTGCCACTGGAACAGGTTCTCGTTGAACACGTTGCGCTGCTGGTACCGGATTTCGAGTTCGATGCCGAGCGTCTCCCGGAGCATGGCCTGCACGGCCTCTCCCGCGATGCGGTTGATGCCCGTATCGGCCACCCGCAGCCACAGCTCCGTCTTCGGGAAGCCCCGTCCTTCCGGATAGCCGGCTTCCGCCATCAGCCGCCGCGCCTCGTTGGGATCGTAGGTCTGGAACGCCTTGAACTGCTCCGCCGAATACCCCGGGAAACCGGGCGGGAGCATGGAGTACGCCGGGATGGCGAGATCATTGAGGACGGTCGTGCTGAGCGTGGATCGATCGATGGCCCGGGCGATGGCCTGCCTTACCCGGACGTCGTCGAAGGGCGGCTGCCGGGTCTGGAAGAACAGGTACCACGTGGTGAACTCCGGCATCCGGTGAATCTCCTGCGCGAGCCTCTCGTCCTGAAGCACCCGCTCGTAGTCGATGGGGTCCAGGCGGTAGGCGTCGACCTCACCGTTCTCGTAGGGCAGCGTGCCCGGGCGCTGGGCGCCAATGAACTTGACGATGATCTCCTCCAGCAGCGCCTTGTGCGGACCGTTGTAGTTCGGATCCAGCGTAAACGTCATGTCCGAACCCGTGTTCCACTCCGCAAGCCGATAGGTGAAGTTGGACACGCAGTGTTCCGGTTCCGTCCATTCCGCGCCGAATCGCTCCACCTGCCACCGCGGCACGGGCGACGACGTGATGAAGGAAACGATGTACGGCAGGTAGGGGCAGGGTCCCTCGGTCTCGATCTGGAAGGTCAGATCGTCCACCGCCCGGATGCCCACCTGCTCCACGTCCGTCAGTTCACCCTGGTTGAAGGCCCGCCCGTTCTTGATCACGTAGTAGAGAAAGGCGTAGATGTTCCCGCTGGCCGGATCCAGCATGCGGCGGAAGGAGTACTCGAAGTCGTGGGCCGTAACGTCCCTGCCGTCGCTCCACCGCGCGCCTTCCCGGAGATGAAACGTCCATGTCCGGCCGTCCTCCGAAGACGCCCACCGGTCCGCAGCCGCGGGCACCAGCTCGTTGTTCTCGTCCAGCAGCACCAGCCGCTCGAAGGCGAAGTACGTGCCGTCGGCCTCGTAGGCCGCCACGCTGATGTCCAGCGTGGACGGTTCGCGGAACATGTATCGGAACCGCTGCTGTTCCGGCGGGGCCGCGTCGTCCGGCAACTGGCGGCCAATGGAATTGACCCGGGGCTCGCCGTCGGGCAGGGAGCCGTTTTCATCGCCAGCGCAGCCGTTCAGACAGAGGACCATCAAGGCCAGGAGAAAGCTGCCGGACCACCCAGCGATTATGGGTCCGCGACGCCACACGGGCAGCATGGGGCCGCGACGCCGCACGGGCAGCAAGGGTCCGCGACGTTTTGCGCCTAAGATGAATGAGTCCATTGCGGGAACCTCGTCCTTATTACGTCAGCTCGGTTTCGGCAGGTGATCCGTATAGAATCGCACCCAGTTCCGGTACATGATCTTCTCGATGTCTTCCCGGGCGAAGCCCCGGCCTTCTAGTATGGGGACCAGCAACTGGTAATCCGCGATGGAATCGATTTCGCAGGGTGCGCCGTCTATGCCGCCCTGCCCGTCGGTATCGCCGCCGATCGCCGCATGATCGGCATTGCCGGCCAGCTGGCACACGTGATCGATATGATCGGCCACGTGGCTTAGCGAAATGTCCTCGCGCCGGAAATGGTCCCGCCGGCTGTATCCCCCGGTGTTCGCCCAGTCGAGAGTGTACCACGGACAGAGCATCCAGGTATCCATGGACGCGCCGATGACGCCGCCCCGTTCGATGACGATCCGAAGTTGCTCGTCGGAGAACTGGCGCTGGCCGGGAACGAGTGCGCGGCAGTTCTGGTGGCTCGCCAGCACTGGTCCTTCATACCGATCCGCGGCCTCGAAGAAACTCTCGTCTGAAATGTGGGTCAGGTCGAGCAGCATGCCGCAGGCGGACATCTCCCGCAGCAGGTCTCCCGCGGGCGCAAACAGGCCGCCCTCCGAACCCGTGCCGCGGGCGTAGGTGCTCGGGCCGTAATGGGTCAGGCTTACTACGCGCACGCCCGATTCAAACCATTCGTGTACCTGGTCCGGCCGAAGGATGGGGTCGGCGCCCTCCATGCCGAGAATGAATCCCACGGGCAGTCCTTCGGTATCCTCCGCCTTCTCCCAGGCTTCCACATGGCCGGCCAGGGCTTCCCCGTGCGTGAGTACGACGCCTTCCCCCTGTTCGGCCAGCATATGGTAATAGGCCAACTGGCCGCGGGCCGCCCCATAGACCGCCGCGCTTCCGCGGAGACCGTCCAATAAGCTGTTTTCCCGTTTTCGCCGTACGGTGAACTTCATGAGCGCGGCCGCCACCCGGCCCCGCCGCATTTCGGGCAGGCACGCGAAGGCCACGTTGCCCGAATCCCCGTCGGCCGCACGTACCTCGGCCAGGGGAAGCGTGAGGTCCCTGTTCAGCTCAATGCCACCGTATGCCATGGGAAAGTCGCCGTCGAAGATGAGCATGGGAAAACGATACCGGGCGGCCCGTGGGGTGTCAATACAAATTACCCCGTCAATCCGTTCAGATTCGTGCGGACCGCCTGCCCTTGCGTTTGCTTCTTCAAGGACGTATAATAGGCGTCCGTGAAACTTGCTTCGTAGTCGTTACGTCTTACCTGATAGGCGTATACGTTCACGGTGAACGTACCCACAAAGCTACGGTTACCTTCCCTATGCGCGCATGTATACTGGTTGAACCGGGACGGATCGAAACCCGCGACGATGTCGAGTTGCCGGTCGCGGGACCGTCCGACGTAGTCGTGCGGGTGGAATCCGCCCTGACCTGCGGTACCGATCTCAAGGCGTACCGGCGGGGTCATCACCTCATGCCGCCGCCGACCCTGTTCGGACACGAGTTCTCGGGGGTTGTTTTCGACAAAGGCAATAAGGTGGACCGCTACGCCATCGGGCAGCCCGTCATGTCGGTACATACCGCGCCCTGTGGAGCATGCGCCTACTGCGGCAGATCGCTTCAGAACCTGTGCCCGCACCTTACGAAGACGATGGCGCTGGGTGCATACGCCGAATACCTGAGGGTTCCCGGCACGGTGGTCGACGTGAACATGTACCCCAAGCCCGATGAACTGGGCTATCGCGAGGCCGCCATGCTGGAACCCCTGTCCTGCGTGACCTACTGTATCAACCAGGCGCTGTCGACGCCTCCGGATACCGCGGTCGTGATCGGCGCCGGCGCCATCGGATTGCTGCATGTCATGGTGCTGAAGGAAATGGGGGTTGGGCAGGTCATCGTTTCGGGGCGACACGCATACCGGCTCGAAACGGCGAAGGCGGTGGGGGCGGATCTCGTCATCGACAGCGACAGTGAGCATGCCGCGGAGGCCGTGATGGACGCCACCGGAGGCCACGGGTCGCCCATCGTCTTCGAATGCACGGGATTGCCCGCGGTCTGGGAAGAAGCCGTAACCATGGTCGGCAGGGGCGGATGCGTCATCCTATTCGGCGGATGCCCGGCCGGCACGAAGGTCACTTACGATACGGCCCGACTTCACTACGATCAGATCACGCTCAAGGGCATCTTTCATTTCACTCCAGACGCGGTCCGAAACGCCTACGATCTGCTCGCCGGCGGCCGGCTCGACGTCACGCCCCTGATTACGGGAGACCGCACGCTGGAGGAAGTGCCGGAGACCTTCAGGACCTTCCGCGGCAAGGATACGCTGAAGTACGCCATCATTCCCTGATCCCGGCGGGGTATCGTCCATGAAAGCCGCAAAAGTCTACGATATCGACGATATCCGTATCGAGGAGATGGATACGCCGGCCATCACCGCGCGCGACGCCCTGGTGAAGATGCGCAGTTGCGGGATCTGCAGCGGGGACGTCACGCCCTGGTACATCCGGCGGAAGGCTCCCATCGTCATCGGCCACGAGCCGACCGGTGTCGTGGAGGCCGTGGGCGACGAGGTCGAAGGGCTTTCCGTCGGGGACCGCGTTTTCATTCACCACCACGCGCCCTGCTACCGGTGTCGCCACTGCCGCCGCGGGAACTACACCATGTGCGCCACCTGGAAGAAGACCGGGCTCGACCCGGGAGGCGCGGCCGAGTATGTACGGGTTCCCGAGATCAACCTCCGTTACGACACGCTTGTCCTGCCTGAATCGGTTTCCTTCGACGACGGTGCGCTGATCGAGCCCGTAGCCTGCTCGGTCAAGGCGGTGGAACGCGCCCGCGTCCGCCCGGGGGACATCGTGCTCGTCATCGGACTGGGCTTCATGGGCGTCCTGAACGGAATCGCGGCACGGCACTACGGCGCCAGGACGGTCATCGGGGCCGACAAGGTCCCCTACCGGCTGAACAAGGCGCTCGAACTCGGCATGGACCACGTGGTGGACGTACGGGAGCATGACCTGGCGGAATCGGTACGTGAACTTACGGGCGGCGTGATGGCCGACGTGGTAATCGTCGGCCCGGGCAGCATCGCGGCGATGGAGACCGGACTGGCGTGCGTGGGCAAGGGCGGTATCGTGCTCTTTTTCATGTCCTCGCCGGAGGAGGATGTGCTTGCCTTCAGGCCCTATGACCTGTACTTTAATGACGTATCGATCGTATGCAGTTATTCCTGCGGGCCTCACGACACCCGCATGGCGCTGGACCTTATCGAGACCGGTGTGGTAACTTCCGATCAGGTCGTTACGCACCGCTTTCCTTTATCGGAAACACGGAGGGGCATGGAAATAACCGCCGCCGCACAGGATTCCCTGAAAGTATTGATTCAGATCAACGGGTGAAAATCACGTCAACGCGCATTCCGGCCCGTCGAGCCAATCCGGCCCGTCCGGCCGGTCGAGCCAGTCCACTCAGTAGAAGGAGGAGCAGAAATGTCTGACTATGATATCCGGGAGCAGCTCCCAGGCAGCAACATTCCCTACCTGAAAATCGCCATCGGCATCGTGGTGCTGCTGGTGTTGTACAACTCCTATGCCATAATTGGCGCCGGGGAGCGCGGCGTTGTGTTCAGCAAATTCGGCGGCGTCCAGGACCGCGTCCTTAACGAAGGCATCCAGTTCAAGCTGCCCTTCATCGAGGACGTGATTCCCGTCGACGTCAAGATCAAGAAGTCGGAAACGGCCGCAACGGCCTCCACCAAGGATCTGCAGACCGTCTCATCCACGATCGCGTTGAACTACCACGTCGATCCCGGCGCGGTGAACACGGTCTACCAGGAAATCGGCATCTTCTTCAAGGAACGGGTCATCGATCCGGCGGTGCAGGAAGCCGTCAAGGCGGTGTCCGCCCAGTACACCGCGGAAGAACTGATCACGCGCCGCGCCGACGTGAAGGATAAGATCAAGGAATCCCTCACCACTCGGCTGATAAACTTCAACATGATCGTGGACGAGTTCAACATCGTCGATTTTGCTTTCTCGCAGACCTTCAACCTGGCGATCGAGGCCAAGCAGACGGCCGAGCAGCAGGCCCTGAAGGCCCAGCGCGACCTGGAACGCATCCGGATCGAAGCCGAGCAGAAGGTCGCCCAGGCCCAGGCCGAAGCCGAGGCGCAGCGCCTGCAGCGCGCCACGATCACGCCGACCCTGCTTCAGTTGCGCGCGATCGAGAAATGGGACGGCCATTTCCCCCAGGTCATCGGCCAGGCCATGCCCTTCATCGATCTGAAGACGCTCGGGCCCCAGACCAGGTAGGGCAGCAGCGCGTGCCCGTACAGGCACGCGAAGGTCACCGCGCAAGCGTGCGACGTTCGAGTACCGCTTAATCAACGATCCCCGCAGGCGTAAAGGAGACAGGAGCCATACATGATCGGTTTGAACAGTCCGGAGTTCACGCGAGCCGTCACCTCGCAGTGGGACGGCGAACGGGGCCCGGACGGGCGCCCCGTCGTGCCGGACGGCATTCTGGAACGGATGAAGCAGGTCACCATCGAGGAAGCCTGGGGCGTCATTGGAGGAAAGGGATACAACTACCAGTTCTCGGGGGACTGGCAGATCCTCCACCCCGATCACACCCTGGTCGGCCGCGCCGTGACCGGCGTGTACGTGCCCACCCGGCCCGACCTGGAAACGGCGGTCCAGGCCGACGGAGCGAAACATGGCTGCATCGGCGGCCAGAACTCCTGGGTCATCGATACGCTCGAACCCAACGACGTGATCGTCATCGATCTCTTCGGGAAGGTCAAGTTCGGCACCTTCGCCGGCGATAACCTCGGCAATTCCATCTATGCCAAGACCGGAACGGGCATGGTCATCGACGGAGGCATCCGGGACCTGCAAAGGCTCTACGAGATCCCAATGGCCTCCTACATCCGTGGGGTCGATCCCACGGCCATCGCGGACGTGACCCTCCTCGGCATCAACGTACCCGTTCGCATCGGGCTCGAGGCCACCTGCGTACCCGGAGATATTGTACTCGGAACACGGGAAGGGGTCATCTTCATCCCGCCGCACCTGGCGGAACAGGTCGTCATCGAATCGGAAGAAACCAGGATGCGGGACGCCTGGGGCCACCAGCAGCTGCGCGAGGGCACCTACACGCCCGGCGAGATCGACCGCGAATGGACCGAGGAAATGACGGCCGAATTCGAAGTCTGGCGGCAGCGGCAGGCCACGGAAGGCCAGTAAAAACCATCGACTCACCGGTAATCACGGAACGACATAGGCAAATTCCATGGAGCGCACGGAAGTGACCCGGTGATTCGTGCCCGCGGGGGGTCATGCCTGGCGGGCCAGATCGTATCACTTACTTTTTGATCGAATCGTACTATTTCTTTTCATAACATTATGGCCCGACAGTATACCCCCACCCTGCTCGGATACGTCCTGCTGGGAATGTTGAATCAGCATCCCCGCTCGGGCTACGACGTACGCATGGAGATGGAAAACGCGTCCGTGGCCCATTTCAGCAGCAGTCCCGGTTCGATCTACCCCGCGCTCCAGTTGCTGAAGAAAAACGGTTATATCGACAGCGAAGTGGTCCATCGCTCCCGCCTGAAACCGCGGGAAGTATTTCAGGTGACCGAAAAGGGGAGGAAAACGCTCCGGGCCTGGCTGTGCAAGCGTCTCGCCGTACCCGACCTGCGGGACAACCTCGGCGAACTGATGCTGCGGTTCCGTTTCATGGAGGATGCAGTAAGCAGTGCGGAGACACTGCGGTTTCTGACGGATTTCCGGCGCAAGGCCAAGACCTACGCCAGCATCCTCAACGCGCAGACCCGGGCGCAGACCGAATCCTCGCCCCACTTCGCCCTGACTTTGCAGCGGGAGATCGCCATGGTCCGGATGCATATCGATTGGGCGACGCAGGCTATCGAAACATTCGAATCCATAGAGGCAGAAGAGGTGGAAGAGGCGTAACGTATGCAACGTCCGTAACGCAGGGGATTCAGACAGGTTGCTGTACGCGGCGACACGAAACAGACCCCGGCAACGCAAATCCCGATAACACAGACCAGAGGCCGGCAACCCGAATCAGCAGAAAGGCGAACTTACCACATGCGACCGAACAAGCTCAGGGATATCCTCAACAGCGGCCAGCCCTCCCTGTCTACCCACATCCACACGGTATGGCCCTCCGTGGTCGAACTCGTGGGCCACACCGGCCGCTATGACTACGTCGAGTTCGTGGGAGAATACGGCCCCTATGACCTTCATGACCTGGACAACCTGGGACGCGCCGCTGAACTGCACGACCTCGGCCTGATGATCAAGGTCGACCAGGAACCGCGGGGATTCCTGGCGCAAAGGGCCATTGGTTCCGGGTTTCAAAGCGTGCTATTCGCCGACTGCAAGACACCGGACGAATTCCGGGCCTGCGTGGACATCGCGCGGCCGGACACGCCCGAATCGCGCGGGACCTACGGTGTCGCGACGCGGAGATTCTCCTACATGGGTTACGGCGGCGGCCAGGACTACGTGGATGCCCTGGACGGGATCGTCGTGGCGGTCATGATCGAAAAGGGACCCGCGGTGGACCACCTCGACGAGATCCTGGAAATCGACGGGATCGACATGATCCAGTGGGGTCCGGCCGACTATTCCGTGAACGTGGGCAAGATCGGCCAGCGGGAAGCGGTGAAATCGGTCGAACGCGTGGTGATCGACAAGTCCCTCGCCGCGGGCAGGAACCCCCGCGCGGAAATCAACACCGCGGACGAGGCCCGGTATTACCTGGACCTGGGCGTACGCCATTTCTGCATCGGAACAGACGTGCACATTCTGCACGGTTACTGGCGGCGGGAAGGCGACGATATGCGCAAGGCGCTGGACGGCTCGTAGGCCCGTCCGAGACCATGTAGACCGGCCAGGCATACATGTCCCGCCCTAACATCCTCTTCGTTTTCGACGACCAGCACCGGTACTCCGCCATGGGTACCAGCGGCAACCCCGTCGTACAGACCCCCAACCTGGACCGGTTCGCGTCCGAAGGCGTGGTGCTGGACCAGGTGATTTCCAGCTGTCCCATCTGCTCGCCCTACCGCGGCCAGCTCATGACCGGACGTTACTCGCACGTCAACGGCGTCATGGACAACGAATATCAATTGCGCCGGGACCAGGACTTCCTGCCGGCCGTACTCGGAAAACATGCCTACCGCACGGCCTACATCGGCAAGTGGCACCTGGGCTACGGTCCCTACGACGAGGACGGGCGCTACGGCTTCGACTACATGGCCGCCTACGACTGCAACCACGATTACTACGATGTATCCTACTTTGAGAACGAACGGGGTCCGACCGAAATGGCGGGATGGGCGCCGGAAACGGAGACTGCGCTGGCGATCCGGTTCATGGAGGAACATGCAAGGGATCATGCCGACCGGCCCTTCGCCCTCGTGCTGAGCTGGGGACCGCCCCACTGGCCCTATGACGCGTATCCGGACGAATTCGATATCTACGACCCGGAGGAGGTGGACCTGCCGCCCAATGTCCCGGAGCAGTTTGCCGCCTTCGCCCGGCGGGAAATCGCCCACTACTACGGCAACGTGACCGCTTTGGACGACCAGTTCGGCCGGCTGGACAACGCCCTCGAACGGCTGGGCATCCGGGACGACACCCTCGTCGTCTTCACTTCCGACCACGGCGACCACCTCAGCAGCCACGGTTACGGCAAGCCCATGGACCGCTGGATGCACCCCTCCTTCCGCGCTTCGAAGGCGACTCCCTACGAGGAATCGATCCATGTTCCGTTCATCGCCCGGATGCCGGGACGGATCGCGCCGGGAACGAGGAGCGACGCCCTGGTGAGCAGTGTGGACATGATGCCCACGCTGCTGGGGATGGCGGACGTGTCCGTGCCCGATGGGGTGCAGGGCATGGATCAGTCGCACATGCTGACCGGGACGACGGGCCCGGCCAACGATTCGGTCTATCTTCAGATACTCGGACCCGGCTGGCCGCACCGGGGCGAGTGGGTCGGCTACTGGCGCGGGATTCGGACCGACCGGTGGGTTTACGCACGCTGGCACGAACACAGGCGGGATACCTTGCTTTTCGACCGGCGGAACGATCCCTACGAGATGAACAACCTGGCCGGCGACCCTGCGTTCCGGCCGGTCCGGGACGAATGCGAAACCAGGCTGCAGCGATGGATGGCGGAAACCGGCGATCCCTTCGACACTGGATCCCGCGATCCGGAGACGGGCATGCTTCGGCTCGGGCAGCGGTTCAATCACGAAATGTACGAGAAAGGGGAACCCGATAGATGACGATATCCTGCTGCACCTGGGCCCTGGGGGGGACGGAAGCGGATGTATTGACGGCGATCGCCGGGGCGGGATTGCGCCACATCGATCACCGCCCCTTCGATTTCAGGTCCGCCGAATCCCGCCGCCTGATCTCGGACCTGGAGCTCACGCCGGCGTGCATGGCCACGGGTTTCGGCATGCCGGAAGGCGCGGCGCTCGACGCGGCAGACACTGGCGCACGCGACGCGGCCATCGAACACACCCGGCGTGCCCTCGAATACGCCCACGAAACCGGCATCCGAAGGGCCTACCTGCTGCCCGGGGAAGTCGGCGACGCGGAGTCGCTGCGCCGGTATGGTGCGTCCGTGGCCGGCCTCGCCAGCGTCGCGGCCGGATACGGCATCAAGCTGTGCATCGAGCATTTTCCGGGGAAGGCACTGCCTACAGTCCAGGTCACCCTCGACTACATCGCGAAGCAGGGGCACGACAACCTGTACCTGCTGTTCGACATCGGCCACGCACAGATTTCGAAGGAAGATCCCGCCGAAGCCGTCGTGAAGGCGGTCGACCGTCTCGGCTACTTCCACCTCGACGACAACGACGGCGTGTCCGATCTCCACTGGGCCCTGTGCGACGGGGTGCTCACCCGGGACATGCTGAAAACCACACTGGCCACCCTCGACCACCTCGGATACGACGGTCCGGTCAGCCTGGAGATGAACCCCGGACTGTCCGATCCGCTGGCGGCCATAGAAGCAGGTTTCCGATTGGTGCGCGACCTCTAAAGCCCGGCGTCAGGCTGGTGCGCGCCCTCTATAGCACGGCGCCAGGCTGGTGCGCGCCTTCTACCACCCCTGGTCCTACCAGTCCACCACGGACCCATCGTCGGCCAGGTAGCTCTCGCCGTTCCGCCAGTCGTGGTCGATCTGGTCCTCCATGGCGTCGTCGTCCAGCTCGATCCCCAGTCCCGGCTCCGTGGGCAGATCCACGAAACCATCCTTGAAGACAAAGGGCTTCTTGAGGTATCCCTCGCCCAGCGTGGTGTGCTCCTGGGCGACGAAATTGGGGATCGAGGCGTCCAGCTGCAGGCAGGCGGCCAGAGAAATAGGTCCGAGGGGATTGTGAGGCGCGATGCCCCCGTAATAGGCCTCGGCCATGCCCGCGATGAGCCGGACCTCGAAGATGCCGCCGGCGTGGCACAGGTCCGGCTGCAGGATGGCCGCGGCCTGTTTCTCCAGGATCTCCCGGAAACCCCACTTGGTGAATACGCGTTCGCCCGTGGCGATGGGAAGGTGGGTGCCTCGTGCGATCTCGGCGAGCACGTCGACGTTCTGGCACTGGACAGGCTCTTCCACGAAGAAAGGCTGGTAGGGCTCGAGTTCCTTGATGAGCAGCTTGGCGGTCTGGGGACTGACCGCGCCGTGGAAGTCGATGGCCAGGTCGATTTCCGGGCCGGCGACTTCGCGGAGCCGGGCGAAATGGTTGGCGGCGGTATCGATAAAGGCCTTGTTCTCGATAATCCTGGACGGGCGCTTCGTGTAGGGACCCGTCTTGAAGCAGGTGAAGCCCTGCGCGATCCAGTCCCCGATGGTGTCCGGGTCGCCGCCACCTTTGTACAGGCGTATGCGGTCGCGCGTCGGACCGCCCAGCAGCTTGTACACCGGCACGCCCAGGGCCTTGCCCGACAGGTCCCACAACGCCTGCTCCACCCCGCTCAGTGCGCTGGTCAGGATCGGACCGCCCCGGTAGAAGGCGTGGCGGTACATGGCCTGCCAGTGGTGGACCACCCGGGTCGGGTCCTTGCCGATCAGATAGGGTTCCAATTCCGCCACGGCCTGCGCACAAGTCTTCGCCCGGCCTTCCAGGATGGGCTCGCCGAGTCCCACCAGGCCCTCGTCGGTATGTAACTTGAGAAAGAGCCAGCGGGGCTTGACGAGGAAGGTCTCCAGCTTGATGATTTTCATGGTGTGCCTCTCCGGTTTTTGACCCGTTTTACCGCCCGATCGTCCTACCGCTCTATCGTCCAACCGCCTTACCGCGCCCCGCACGCTTGCAGACACGCTTGCATGTGGCCCCGCGTCTCCGCCGCGATGACGCAGCACTGTTCCAGCGAATACTCTTTTGCCCCGATGACCTCGAGATTCAGCGGCCCGTCGTAGCCGCCCTCGTGCAGTGCCCGCACGTAGCCCACCAAGTCGATATCTCCCCGCCCGTTGGCCTGGTCCTCCGGCGCACCGGGACCGGCTTGTCGGCCCTTGCAGTCGCGGATGTGCACGTGGCGGACCCGGGGAAGCACCGCCTTGATGGCTTCGACCGGATTCTCATCGGCGCGGTGGATGTGGGAAGGATCCATGTCGATCCCGAAAGCCGGAGACGATATGGCTTCCATGGCCCGCAGCGTCGTCGGCGTGTCGTAGATACTCGCGCCCACGTGGGCCTTGACGCAGAGCGTGACCCCGTAGGTTTCCGCCCGGTCCGCCAGCCTGCCGAGGGATTCGATGGAAGCCTGGAGGCTCTCTTCGTCTCCCGAAGTGCCGCCAGGGCCGCAATTGACGATCGGTATGCCGATCTCGGCCGCGGCCTGAAAAGCGGACTCCATGATATCCGCATCCTGCGAAGGCTGCTCCATGGCCAGCAGTTCCAGGCCGTACTCGCCGGACAGACGCCGTATTTCCGGCGCGATGGCCCGCCAGTCCGACAGGACGAGATGCTCGCTCATGCCGCTGATGGCCGATACTTCCAGGCCGTCATAACCGGCCATGGCCAGATACTTGAAAGCCGTCTCCATGTCGTATCCGCCGAACAGTACCGAGTTGGCGCCTAGCTTCATGATTTCTCCTTATACGTATTGTTCCGTCAATATTGTACCGTCACGACGGAATCGGTGTCCCAGGATTCGATGGCGGCCTCGATGACCAGCTGGGCGCGCAGGGCGTCCTCGGCCTTGGCGTCAATATCCGCCGGCGCCGCACCTTCCAGGTTCTGTTCGATCCAGCGGTTGATACGCGAACCGAAGGTCTCGGAGAACCCCATCATACCGCCCAGGTATTGATAGGACTCCACCTCCCTGGAATGCCGGGGATAGAATTCCAGCTGCTCGCAAGCCTCGCGCAGGACGAACCGGGCGTCCGACCCCACGACCTCACAGGTCTCCAGGCCGTAGCTTCCGCCGGCGTCGTAGCTCCCGGTCAGGTGGCCGACCATGCCGTTCTCGAACAGCATGTTGACCTGGACATTGGACCAGATCTTCCGGCCCCTGCCTTTCTTGAAGAAGGCCTGCACCTTCTCCACGTCCCCGCAGAAATAGCGCATCACGTCGATGGAATGGGGATGGAGCGCCCGCATGTGGAAATGGGGCGAGCTTTCATTGGGGTTGTTGATCCACATCGTCATGTTGATGATATTCAACTCGCCCAACCGGCCGGCCTCGACCCAGTCCTTCGCACGCAGCGCAGCCGGGGTGAAACGGTGATTGAGGTTGATCCCGTAGCGAATACCCCGTTCCCGGGCCAGCGCGACCATCTCCCGGGCCTTCGGAATCTCGTTGGATATGGGTTTTTCGCCCAGCACGGCGATACCGCCGCCCAGCAGTTCCATCGTCGGTTCGTAGTGGTCGCCTCCGTTTTCCACGCCGGCCGTACAGACGCTGGCCACGTCCACCTTCAGGCCGCTGTTCAGCAGATCGCCGACGCTGTAGAAGGCCTGACAGCCGTAAGTCTGCGCGGCCTCGTCAGCCTTGTCCTTGAGCGCGTCGCAAACGGCCACGATCGTGCACGCTTCATGTGCCTGGTAGTTCCGGGCATGGTTGTTTCCGATGCCGCCCATGCCCACTACCGCGATATTCAGCCCCATCTTGAATCGCTCCTTTGCGCAAAGTGCGCCTATTGCATTATAGGTGTTAACCGGTCCCCTTTACCGGCTGCGCGCCTGCAGGCTGGCGGCCTGGTTGGGGTCTCCGATGTGCATCGTGTCGTAGGCCTGCTGCGAGGACTTGAAGGCCCCAACTCCCTCGTGACCGTGCCAGTCTCCCTGGGTGAGCATGGGATTGCGCTTCCCGGTCTCCCGCACCCGCTTCCGGATCCAGCCGTTCATGCGCCGCTTGAGCAGGTTCACCACGTCCGGAAGCTCATCGGCCAGGTTGTGGTTCTCGTCCGGGTCCTCCACCATGTTGTACAGTTCGACGGGCGGCTTGAAGTGGAAATCCGGCTCCAGGGCTACCATCAGCTTCCACTGGGGCGTGCGCCAGCCGTGCTTGCGCATCCACGTGCACTCGGTGATGTAGAACTCGCTGTCGAAGGAGGAAACCGTGCCGTCGACCAGCGACATCAGGCTGCCTCCGTCGAAGTCGATTCCCGAATCGATTTCAGCCAGGTCCATGATGGTGGGGACGAGGTCCTTGTGCTGGTTGTACCCGCTGATGCGGCTGCCCGCGGGGATCCTGCCCGGATACCGGATGATGAGGGGGACGTGGAGCGTCACGTCGTAGAGGCCGTGGTGGTCGAACCAGCATTCGTGGTCGTAGAGCGTCTCGCCGTGGTCGCCGTTGAGGATCACGATCGTCTCGTCCATGATGCCGTGGGCCTCGAGGGCGTTGAAGATCGTCTGGATGCAAGCGTCCATGTACGCCACCGCGCCGTCGTACTGGGCGATCACGTAGTCCTTGTCGGTGATGCCCGGCGGCATCCAGGAGGCGAAGAAATCGCAGAAGGGCTTGAAGGCCATGACCGGATCCATGGACCGGTTCTTCGGGTCGCACTCGTCGCCGTGGTAGAACATGCGCTCGTAGGGCTCCGGCGGCAGGTACGGCGCGTGGGGGTCCATATGGCGCAGAAACAGAAAGAACGGTCCGCGCCGCCTGGCCAGCCGGTCCAGTTCCGGGATGGCCACGTTGTTCAACTCCTGCGCCTTGGGACTGCGCCCCTCGTTCCAGCTGCCCCAGCTCGGATACTCGAGGTATTTGTCGAAACCGCGGGACGACGGGTTCCCGGTAAAGCCCACGCTGGAGGTCGCGTATCCATGGTCCCGCAGGATCTCGGGCAGCGTCTGCACGTCCTCGCGCAGGCCGCCCTTGTGCCGCAGGGCCACCACCTGGGTGCCGAAGGCGTCCAGGCCGGTCAGCATAGACGCGTAGGCGCTGGTCGTGGGGATATGGGCGCTGTACGTCTTCTCGAACAACGCGCCGCCCTCGGCGAAACGGTCGATGTGGGGCGTGGTCTGTCGGTGGTAGCCGTAACAGCTCATGTGATCGGCCAGAAGGGAATCCACGCCCAATAGGACGATATTGGGAAGTTTCTTCCTGGGCCGGCGCGTCTTTGCCATGGGTCAGTCCTCGATGAAATGAGTTAAGTTATTGATATTACCATATTTAACATGCGACCTACTCCGGCATGAAGAACTCGTATCGTTCCGGGTCGCCGTAACCGTCGACCCACGTTTCCTTCAGGCCCTGGTTCTCCACGGCTGCCTTGACGATGAGCTTGTTAAACTGGCTTACGTTCTCCGACCCCATGTAGGTCTCCACGGGCATCCAGAAACACTCTTCGATCTCCGTGGTCTGCATCTTGATGATCTGGTGCAGCGGCCTCAGGCGACAGACGAAGTAGATATCGGACTTGTCGTACCGGTAACCGTGCCAGTGCCGGAAACAGACCAGGCCGTCGAAGCGGGTCGGCACGCCCGTTTCTTCGAAAACCTCACGGACGACGCCCTCGGCCAGGTGCTCCTCCGGCTGCAGTGCGCCGCCGGGCAGCTTGTAGTAGGGTGCCCGTCCCCCGCGAAACCGCTCGCAGACCACGAGCAGTTCGTCCTTCTCGTTGATCACCACGCCGCCGGCGCCGATGTAATGGGTCGCGTAGAGCGGCACGAAGGCGTCCGCCACCAGCCGGAGCGTCAGCATCAAGTAATCGGTGGTGCTGTGATGGAACACGCTTCCCGCGTCCACCAGTGCGGGAATGAGAAAGGCGCGGTCCAGGGGAACTTTGAACCAGGCGACCTGGATATCCTCTTCCTGCCACTCCCGGATCGAAAGGTCCAGGCGATCCTTGAATCCGTCCGCCGTGTCGGGCAAGGCGTCCGAACCGACTTCCACGCCGTGGAAACGGTTGCGCTCCCCTTCGATGACGGTCATGAAACTCTCCCTGCCGGCCCAGTCCTGCTGCCTGGTCCTCCTGGCCGGACCAATCCCGCTGCCCGACTGGTCCTCCTGGCCGGACCAATCCCGCTCGCATCCTGCCTGCTAGTTCAATACGGCCCGGCTTTCGGCCACGCTGGCTTTGAGCTGGTCCAGCACGCCCTCCAGGCCGCGGATGGCGCCGGACCAGAAACCCGGGTCTGTAAGTTCGAGACCTGTGCTATGCCGCACCACGTTTTCCGCCGTATCGCTGCCGGTCATTCTAAGGTACCGCTCGTATTTCGGCAGGAAGTCCGGACCTTCCTTCTCGTACTGGGCGAAGAGGCCCCGGCTGAGCAGGTAGCCGAAGGTATAGGGGAAATTGTAGAACGTGGTGTCCGTGATGTAGAAATGTAGCTTCGACGCCCAGAAATAGGGATCGCCTCCCTCGGGATCCAGCACGTCGCCCAGCACGCGGCGCTGGGTCTCGACCATCAACTCCTTCAGCCTGCTTACGCTGACCTCGCCGTCCGCCCTTTCTTCGTGGAAGGCCTTTTCGAATTCGAAGCGCACCGGAATGTCCAGCAGGTAGGTGGCGCCGTCGCTGGCTTCCAGGTTCAGCAGGAAGGCCCTGGTTTCGGCACCGACATCCGGCTCCTCCAGCAGTCCCCGCATGAGCAGCATTTCGCCGAAGGTGGATGCCGATTCGGCCAGGGTCATGGGATAGGCGCGGTTCAGCGTGCGTTCCCCGCGCATCAGATGGCCGTGAAAGGCGTGCCCCAGTTCATGGGCCAGCGTCAACACGTCGCCCATGCTGTCGTTGTAGGTCATGTATACACGGGACTCTTTTGTCAGGGGAGATCCCGTGCAGAAGGCGCCGGGGCGCTTGCCCGGCCGGGGCGACCAGTCGATCCAGTTTTTCTCATAGGCCTCTGTCGTGTAGTCCGCCAGGGCGGGATATCCGGCCGCGAAGGCCCGATGTACCAGTGCCCTGGCCTTTTCCCAGGAAGGTTCGTCCTGGTTTTCCGCGGTCAGGGGCGCCGAGAGATCGTACCAGCCCACGGTATGGCCGCCCATGAGGCCCGCCTTGCATTCCAGGATGCGTCTGGCAACGTCGATTTCCGCGAACACCGCTTCGAACATGGCATCCAGCGTTTCGCGCGAGATGGCCGCCTGGAAGAGTGCCTTATCCAGATAGTGGTCCATGCCGCGATGACGGTACAGGGTCAACCGCGTGCCTCCGATGGCGTTCAACGCGGCGGCCGGCACGGTCTCGATCGACGACCAGGCTTCGTTGCCTCCCTCGAAGGCGGCGCAGCGCACGCGGCGGTCGGGGTGTTCCATCAGGGCGCGGCGCTGCGACATGGGCACCCGCTCCCGCCGGCCGTCCGGGTACGTCATCTCGAAAGTCAGCTTGCCCGAGATCCGGTCGTATAACCGTCCCCAGGCTTCGATCCCGTCCACGCCCAGGTCGGAGGCCAGGTGTTCCTCCTCCGTGGACATGGTATGCCTGGACTGTTCCCTGATCCGGGTAATGCGGTATTGGGCGTCCCGGAGGGCGGGGCGGGCAGTGAAAACTTCGAACACTTCGTCGGAAGCGGACTTGAATCCCCGCTGGATTTCCACGAGGATCTTGGACATCCGGGCGTCCAGCAGGCTCAGTGCCCCTTCCTCCGCGGCGAATTCCTCGTTGTTCGCGTCCGCGGAGGTGATACACGAGACATAGGAACCCAGGTGCCGCAACCGGGTTACGGCGTCTTCGAAGGAGAGGACGATGCGCTCCCACGCATCCTGATTGTCAGGGTTCAAATCCGCCGTGTCCGAGGCATCGGACTGCAAAGCGTCCAGGTCGTCCCGGAGACCCGTTTTGAAACGGCGCATCTCCGGTCCGTCGAAAGCAGGAAAGTATGAAGCCAGATCCCAATCCATGTATCTACAACGCGTCCCTTCTTATCCTCTGCGCAGGACCTGGCCCGGGCGGTGCGCCGTGGCCTCGTGGTCTTCGATGACCGGAATGCCGTTGACGAAGACGTGGGGAATGCCGTCGGGCGGCTGGATCGGCACTTCGAAGGTGGCCCGGTCGGCCACCGTTTGCGGATCGAAGACGACCACGTCCGCGGGAGCGCCTTCGCGCAGCTCCCCCCGGTCTTTCAGCCGGTATCGTTCCGCCGGGAACCCGCTCATCTTGTAGACGGCCTCTTCCAGGGAGAGCAGCTTGCGCTCCCGCACGAATTTCCTGAGCATCTGCGCGAAACATCCCTGCCCCCTCGGATGAGGATGGGTACAGTCGTAGACGCCGTCGCTGGCGACCATCATGAGAGGATGGGGCGCCGTCCGGTTCAACACGGCGTTCACTTCCGCCTCCGGGACCGGCCAGAACATGATAAACGCCTGGATGCCGTCTTCATCGAGCACGAGGTCGTAGGCGAACTCCTCGTTGGACTTGTTCACGCTCCGTGCGGCCTCGCCCAGGGTCATCCCCGCGAATCTGCCGGAACGCGTATAGCCGATGTACTGGTGGTCCGCCAGGTTCGTCGATTCCAGATGCTCGAGGGCCTTGCGGCGGGTATCCGGCTGGCGCATCCGCTCGAGGACTTCTTCGGGACTGCCCGTCTGGACCCACATGGGCAGCTGCATGGTGATGTGGGTCATGCCGGCGGGGTAGAGATAGGATTCGAAGGTGATGTCCACGCCGTCCTTCATGGCCTGTTCGAGGATCGGTCCCGTCATGCCGTCTACGCGTTCGTGGGACACGTGCACGGGAATGCCGCTGGCCCAGTGCAGGTCGATGATTTCCTGCCAGGCCCGTTCCCGACCCAGGATCTGGTACCTCAGGTGGGCGGCGTATATCCCGTCGTACGCCAGGGCCACCTTGCAAAGCGCCACCAACTCCTCGAAGGGCGCGTTGGCGCTGGGCTGGTAGTCCAGGCCCAGGCAGAGGCAGCCGGCGCCGGCTTCCATCCACGCGCGGGTCTCCGCTTCCATGACCTTCAACTGGTCCGGCGTGGGCGCTCCGTGGTCCCAGCCCATGGCCTTGACGCGCACGGCGCAGTGCGGTACCTGGGGATACACATTGGCGGGAGAACGTCCGGGGAAGAGGTCCAGGTAGGATTCGATGGTGGGCCAGTCGACCGGCTCCAGGGGCTCGCCGTAGGCGAACTGCGTGTAGTGCCAGAGGGGCAGGGCCTCGTCGGGCGACAGGCCGGCCCAGCCGAACCCGTCCGGCGCCAGTAAATGGGTCGTTACGCCCTGCCGGAGACCGCCCATCTGGTCCCGTCCGCCCAGCAAAGAGTTTTCGGAGTGAACGTGGACGTCGATGAACCCAGGGCACACGATGTGACGGCCGGCGTCAATCGTCCGGGCGGCCTCGGCGTCCGAAAGGTCGCCGATCCCCGCCACGCGTCCGTCCTGTATCCCCACGTCCGCGCGGTACCGATCGGTCTTGCCTGTTCCATCAATCACCTCACCGCCGCGAATGACGACATCGAAGGCCACGCATTCCTCCAGTCAGGGTTTGTCTGTCAGATTCTGTCTGTCAGGTCTTGTCCGGCCACGGAAAACGGGCCTTGTACTCGGGTTTCCCCTGGATATCCTGGCGCACGCGGAACAATCCGCCACCGCGGTACTGCTCGCCGTATGCCTGCCAGTCGTAGTCCTTCGGATCGAGGGGAGAGCCGGGTTCCAGCGTGGTCCCGGCGGTCGTCACGTAAATGTCCGTCAGGTCCGTGCCGCCGAACATGACGCTCGAAGTCTGGATCGCCGGCAGCGCGATGCGCCGCTCCTCCACGCCGTCCGGGTCGAACCGGACGATGCATCCATCGAACCAGACGGCCGTCCAGACAAACCCTTCGGAATCGACCGTCATCCCGTCCGGAACCCCTGCGGTGTCGGGCAGCGTGACGAAATCTCGCCGGTTAGACACGGAACCGGTCGTTCGGTCGTAATCATAGGCGTAGATCGTCCGCACGGCGGAATCGGTATAATACATGATCGATTCGTCCGGCGAGTACCCCATGCCGTTGCTGCACCCGATCCCCTCGTCGATGACTTCCACGCTGCCGTCCGGATCGAAACGGTACAGCTTGCCCAGACCGCCGTCGATCAGGGAGCCGGCGAACATCCGACCTCCGGGATCGGCCGTCACGTCGTTGAAGCGAAGCGGTTCACCTTCATGGGTCTCGTCGAAAATGCGCACCCATTCGTCGTCCGACTTCCACAGCACGACCCCGTCCCAGATACAGGCGACCAGGCCACCAAATTCGTTGAAGGCGAACCCGCCCACGTTGAAACCGTCGTGCACCTGGCGGTTCTGGTTCGTGGCCGGGTCATAGGTGAAGAACCGCCCGGTCCGGATGTCGGTCCAGATCAGCGTTCTGCTGTCCGGGTCCCATACCGGTCCCTCGCCCACCATCGCCTCGACTTCCGCGATCTTCTCGATAGTCGCCATCATGGCTTTGCTCCAGTCAATCTAATTCGACGGCGGCATGAGTCGTGCGGCTTCAATTTGTCATGCCGATTCACTGTGTCGTGCCACTTCATTTAAATGTATGCGTGCGGTGCCGCCGAGGAAGGCCGTTTCGACGGGATTGCAAGTATATAAACCAAAAGACGGTAAGGGTCAAGGCAGGACATGGACGATAAACGAGACTGGTTGCGGTGGGATTCCGGGAACGTGTGCGGTGTGGTGGCCGGGGCTTGCGCGGCGCTACCGTGGCGAGTCGGCCGGGGCTTGCATTCCTGGTAAATTAAGGTGTATATTGGCCTGACACAGAAATGTTTTCGTGTAGAAGCATCAACCGGACGTTGTGGGACCAAACTCGAAGACAGGGACTCATTAATTGTGAGAACATACCTGGAAGGCTGCGGCGTACCCACGACCAGGATCGGCCAGGCCGAGGTGCCCCGCCTGATCATGGGGATCCACCCCTATGATGGCTGTTCCTACCAGAACAAGGCGCGGGACGCGGAGAATTACCGCACTTTCAGCCGCGTCCAGTCCGTAGCCGACGTGCTTCGATATGCCGTCGAGGAAGGCGGCATCACGGCCGTCCAGGTGGACCATATGCTGCCCGAGCTCGACCGGCTGCACCTGCAGGCCATCTGGGAAACCGAGCAACAGACCGGCACCAGGATGGGCATGGTGGCCTATATTCTGATCCCGGTGACGCTGGACGGAGAGATCGTCTCCTATTCCGATCGCGCCCATTCAACTTTTTACGGGCGCAACGAAGCCCTTGCGGGCCAGGCCTTCCGCAATCATTTCCACCGCGACGACATCATCCGTTACAACCTGGGCGACACGTTCGAAGGCATCGTCACCCCGGAGACCGTACCGCCCTACACCGAAAAGGACGCCGCCCGATTCGAGATCGATTACGGCGTCCTGGAGCAGTACCTGGGATTCTTCGCCGGGTGCGATATCCTCGTCGCCGACCCGGGCGCCGAAATCGACCTGCTCGCCATGACGGGTCGCTTCGACCTGATCCGCGAATACCTGGGCTTCCTGCGCGAACGCTTCGACACCGTGATCACGAGCGTCCACCACGCCGGGGTCACCCTGCCGCTGCTCGAGGCCGAAAACATCCCGGTCGATGGCTACCTGACCACCGTCAACGCCCCGGGCACCTTCATGTTTCCCACCCGCGACGTGGCGATCGACGCCATCAGGGAGGCCACAAAGCCCGTCATCGCCATCAAGCCCATGGCCGGCGGCCGCTACCTGGGGCACAAGGCCTTCGAGTATGTCTTCAACGAGATCGGCGTATCGGCGTCGATGTTCGGCATGGGGACCCTGGACCAGGTCCGCGAGACCACGCAGGCCGCGCGCGAGGTGCTGGGCGCCGCCTGAGTTGAACTGTAGCGTATCGCATCTAACATGGACTCCACCTTACTCTCGCGCTGTCTCTCACTTGACCTCGAAGTAAACAAGAAAAGCGGTCGCATTCGTGCATTTGCCGCCGTGCGTCCTGGCGTCGATCAGTCCCTGATTTATAATCGAGGTGACCTGCATTCGGCATTGGCGAAGCTCGACGAATTAGCTGCAACTTCGGGTTACCTCCTCGGACACAACCTGATCTATTTCGATCTTCCCCACCTTCGAGCTGTGAATCCGGATCTTGCAGTGCTGAGTTTACCGGCGTTGGATACTCTTTGGCTCAACCCTCTAGCCTTTCCGCGTAATCCCTATCACAGCCTCGTCAAACACTATCAAAGTGGCCAACTCAAACGTGGTCGAATAAACGATCCCGAACTGGACGCCCGTCTTGATCTAACAGTCTTAAGCAACCAATACATCGCATTTCAAAATACGTCCCCGGACTTGCTTGCCGCCTGGCATTACCTGACTTCCACAGATTCCAATTGCAAGGGCTTCGAAGACGTTTTTACCGACATACGTGGAGCGGAACGGCCAACTCGTGCGGTCTCGATCGAAGCGATCCGAGACCAGTTAGACGGGAACGCATGCATGAACCACGGTCAAAGGGTTCTGAGCCAGAAGAAACCCGATGGCTGGCCCCTTGCGTACGCATTGGCCTGGTTGTCCGTGTCGGGAGGCAATTCGGTCATGCCACCCTGGGTTCGACACCAGTTTCCGCAAGCTGGTGAATATGTACAATTACTCAGGGACACGCCCTGCGGCAAATCGGACTGTGACTGGTGCGGTGAAAGACACGATCCACGAAAGGAACTAAAACGATGGTTCGGTTTTGACGAATACCGTCCAGATCCAAAGGATGATGATGGTCGCCCCCTGCAACAGGTCATCATTGAAGAAGCAATGTCCCGCCGCCACCTGTTGGGCATACTGCCCACCGGAACGGGCAAATCCCTCTGCTATCAGATACCCGCACTGTCTCGTTATGACAAGACCGGCGCTTTAACGGTCGTGATCTCACCCTTAGTCGCGCTCATGGAAGACCAGGTGTCGAGCCTTGAGGCACAGAACGTCGGTTCGTGTGTGGCCGTTAACGGACTGTTGAGCCTACCGGAACGGAAAGATGCACTCGATCGCGTTCGTCTAGGTGATGCAGGAATCCTGCTCATCTCTCCTGAGCAACTTCGAAGCACTGCGGTACGACAGGTTATCGATCAGCGTGAGATCGGTGGTTGGGTATTGGATGAAGCTCACTGCCTTTCAAAGTGGGGACACGACTTCCGGCCGGACTACCGTTACGTGGGACGATTCATTCGCGAAAGAGCCGGGAAGCGGTCGATACCTCCTGTAATGTGCTTGACTGCAACTGCCAAACCCGATGTAGTGGCGGACATCAAACGGCATTTCAAGGAAGAACTCGGTATCGTACTGATGGTTTATGATGGCGGCACCCATCGAACGAATCTGGAATTTAGGGTGATTCCAACAACGGGCAGGGAGAAGTACGCACACATACATCATATTTTGACGACTTACCTGCCTGAAGAAACACCTGACGGCGCCATTATTTATTGCGCGTCGCGACGTCAGACCGAAGAGATTGCAGAGTTTCTTCAGGACAAGGAAATAAGGGCTGATTTCTTTCATGCCGGGTTGCCACCGGATACCAAGAAAGACGTACAGCATCGCTTTACCGATGGAAAATTGCGTGTGGTTACCGCAACGAATGCATTCGGTATGGGAATTGACAAGTCGGACGTCCGTCTGGTAATCCACGCGGACATTCCGGGATCGCTGGAGAACTACCTTCAGGAAGCTGGACGTGCCGGTCGTGATCGTAAGGCAGCGCAATGCGTACTTTTGTATTCACCTGATGATATCGAACGCCAGTTTGGGCTGTCGGCACGGTCAAGACTTACACGACAGGAAATCCACGGCGTTCTGAGGTCACTGCGCAATCTGGATCGAAAGAAGCGATTAAATGGCGAAGTCGTGGCCACGCCTGGCGAGATACTTGGCGAGGATGATGAGAAGGTATTCGAAAGAGACTCTACCACGGACGATACCCGGGTACGTACTGCTGTCTCATGGCTGGAAGAAGCGGTCTTACTGACCCGGGAAGAAAATAGAGTGCAAGTCTTTCCTTCGTCGTTGAGGGTGGATTCTGTGGAGGAAGCACAGCGTCGGTTATCGAAAATGGATATCGCCGAAGACTATCGCAAAAGACTGCTCAACATCGCCGAAACATTGATAGATGCCGATCCGGACGAAGGCATATCTACCGACGAACTCATGGGAACCTCCGGGTTAAGTGCGGAAGCGGTTCGAGGCGCCATGTACGACCTGGAACGGGTAGGCATTGCCAGCAACGATACGGCGCTCACAGCCTTTGTCCACGCCGGTGTGGTCAGATCATCGCAGAAGCGGTTCAATGAGGCTGCCGAGTTGGAAACCAAACTGGTTTCACTGATGCGTGAAACAGCCCCGGACGTTGATCAAGGGGAAAGGTGGCCGTTACATTTACGCGTAGCATCCGACTTACTGAGAGCCAGTGGGGTTGATAACCCGCTCCCTGAACGTATTTGGCGCATACTCCGCAGTATCGCCTTTGACGGACGCGGTGAAGGCGGCGACGCTGGGAGCCTCGGGGTAAGGCGTACGAATATGGATACCGTGCAGGTGACGTTGAGGCGTCCCTGGTCGGACCTTGAAGAGCTTGCATCGCGAAGGCGAAACGGTGCGAAAAGCCTCCTGGAAAGTCTGCTTTCCGGTCTCCCACCGGGAAGACAAGGCACTGATCTACTAGTCGAAACTACGCTGGGTAAACTTTTGGCCGCGATTTCGTCCGACCTTTTTCTTGAGAGTAAGAAGCCGGAGAAGCTACTGGACCGTGCCCTCCTGTGGCTGCATGAGCAGGAGGTCATTCGCCTTCACAAGGGCCTCGCGGTATTCCGACCCGCCATGACCATCAAGCTGGTAGACGACAGAAGAGGTTTTGCCAAGGTAGATTTCGAACCACTCAATCAACACTACAAAGGACAGGTTCGTCAAATCCATGTAATGGCCGAATTCGCGCAGCGCGGGCTTGAAGACATGGCAGAAGCGCTGCGACTGGCCATGGACTACTTCAGCCTGAAGCAGGATGATTTCCTTCGGCGTTGGCTTCCCAAACGTGAAAAAGAAACTGAACGGGAGACCACGCCGGAATCGTGGCGAGCCATCGTAGAGAGCTTGAAGAATCCCAGCCAGCAAAGAATCGTCGCAGATGACCATGAGCAAATGAATATGCTGGTTCTTGCTGGTCCCGGGTCGGGTAAGACACGCGTAATCGTGCATCGAATCGCCTACCTCGTACGGGTACGGCGGGAGAATCCCGGAGGGATCCTTGCCCTGGCGTACAATCGACACGCTGCCGTTGAGATACGCCGACGCTTGAAGGAATTGATAGGTGACGACGCTCGCGGGATTACTGTGCTAACCTGTCATGCGCTCGCCATGCGAATCGTAGGCGTCAGCTTTCGGGAGCGGGAAAGGAAAACGCTCGATGATGCCGAATTCAGGAAAGTACTGCGCCAGGCGGTGGCTCTGCTGCACGGGGAGGGTCTTGAAGAGGAAGAAGCGGACGATCAACGGGACCGTCTTCTCGCGGGTTTCCGATGGATACTGGTGGACGAATACCAGGACATAGGCAAGGATCAGTACGAGTTGATTTCGGCGTTAGCGGGGCGAACCCTTCAGGATGAGGATCGCAAACTCACTCTCTTTGCCGTCGGTGACGATGATCAGAACATCTATACCTTCAACGGGGCTTCCGTGGAGTTCATCCGGCGATTCGAGGAGGATTACGGTCCCAAACCGATGTTTCTTGTCGAAAACTATCGTTCCACCGGCCATATCATTACAACTGCAAATAACATCATCGATTCAGCCCGTAACAGGATGAAGTCGCAACAACCTATCCGTATTGACCGTGCCCGAGCGAAAGCCCCCGAAGGCGGAAAGTGGGATTCGCTCGATCCGGTATCTAAAGGCCGGGTTCAGATTCTACATGCCAGACGCGATCCGATTTCGCAAGCCCAGGTCGCCATCAAAGAACTGAAGCGTCTTGAATCACTCTCTCCAGACTGGAATTGGTCCGATTGTGCGGTAATCGCGCGCGAGTGGAAATTCCTGGATCCTGTAAGAGCGCTATGCGAGGTCTCAGGAATCCCGGTACAATTAGGAAATGAAGAAATCCCGAGTTTCTGGCACCTGCGCGAGACACGATTGTTTATCGACCAGTTGCATCACCGAGAAAGCCGCTCGGTGAGCAGTACAGACCTTTCATACTGCTTGGAGATTGTCCCTGCGGGACCCTGGAAGGAATTGATGCAATCGGCGTTGGATGAATTCGCATTGGAATCAGGCGTTGGGGAAGTGCCTTTGGATCACTTCATGGAGTGGCTTGCGGAATGGGGACGTGATGCCCGACGGCGCCAACATGGCCTTTTGCTGCTTACGGCACATCGTGCAAAGGGCCTTGAATTCGAACACGTAGTGGTGCTTGACGGCGGTTGGGACAAGGTCGATAAAGATGAAGATCGAGATGCACCCCGCAGGCTCTTTTACGTGTCCATGACCCGAGCGAAACAGACCCTTGCAACCGTGCGTTTCCAGGGACCATCTTCGGTGGGACATCCCGGTCAGCGAAATCTCGAGAGGGAACCGGATTCCTCGATATACGCCGGAGATTTACGTTCACTGCCCTTTACCTTTCCAAACAACGGATCGATACTTTACCGTTCTCAGGACGGGGTTCAGAAGCCAACCCGCGAACTCGCGCGTCAATACCGGCGTCCCAGTCTGCGTGAAATAAACCTGGGTTATGCAGGGCGATTTCATGCCAACCACGCATTGCACCGTGCTATCTCCGACTTGTCGCACGGCGATCCGCTTACAACACGGATCACTGAGCATGGAACCTGGGAACTTCTCGACCAATCGGAAACAGTGGTAGGTCGTCTCGCCCAAGCCTTCGAATTCCCAAGCGGGATGATGTGCAGATTTGCGTCTGTATTTGCGATTGTGTCCTGGAGCCGTGAGGCATCCGATCCAAATTTCCGTGAAGGCATGAAGTGTGACACATGGGAGGTAGTAGTGCCCGAACTCGTGTTCGAACCGGAGTCTGGTTGATTGCATCTTCGGAGTATGCTGTCTGCCTGCTGGTTTCAGCCAAACAAAACAAGTCGCGGACATTGAATCCGACGTGTCTGTTCCTGAAACCAACTTACGCCCCGCCCTCCACCATCGGCACGAAACGCACGCCGCCATGATGCACCTTCTCAACCTCTTTACCCGACCGCGTCACGGTATATAGCTCTTCGCCGATCGGGATGACCATTTTCCCACCGTCCTTCAACTGCCCAAACAGGGTATCGGGCAGCACACTTGGGGCCGCGGTCACCATGATGCCGTCGAAGGGCGCATGCTCGGCCCACCCTTCGTAGCCGTCACCGATCCGGTAATGGATGTTGTCGCAACCCAGGGACTCAAGGGTCTCCCGGGCCCGCTGGCCGAGGACGGACAGCCGTTCCACCGTGTATACGGACCGGGCGAGGTGGGCCAGGATCGCCGTCTGGTATCCCGATCCCGTGCCGATTTCAAGGATCCGGTCCGATACATTCACATCGAGCAGCCGGGTCATGAGCCCCACGATATAGGGCTGGGATACGGTCTGTCCCAGGTCGAGGGACACGGCGCAGTCTTCGTAGGCGTGCGACCGGTACGCTTCGGGAATAAACCGGTGTCTCGGAACGGCGCGCATGGCCTCGATCACCCGGGGCTCGTCGAGGCCACGTCCTCGAATCTGCTCCTCGATCATCCGTTCCTGTGATGATACGGGGACGACAACCGATTCGATTTTCTTGAACAATCGCGACAGCAGCATGGTCCGTTCAGTCTAACGGCGCTACTTGACCGGAGCAAGGCAAATCAGGGTGAGCCGGTGGTCTGGAATCCGGACGAATCGTAACGTTTTAATTAGCGCGTGAGGCACGGCCCGCACCCGGCTGACCGGCTTGACACGACCGTCCCCGACCACTAAGTTCTCCGGTGCCCTTAAGCCCCTGAAGAACCGAGTCCAAAGACAGCTACGCCCAGAAAGGAATTACCGCATGCATCCCTTCAATGACCTGCACGTGCCCGACGGAAGCGTGGGCATCCACTGGTTCGGCCAGAGCTCTTTCGGACTGAAGCATCCGGACGGCACGGTGATCCAGGTCGATCCTTATTTCCCCCGTGAACGGCCCGCGGACCGCTTCGTCCATACCCAACCGCCCATGGACGAAGGGACGCTGAAGACCGACTACGTGCTGCTGACCCACAACCACGGCGACCACACCTGCCTGGAATCGCTGGGGCGCCTGGCGGCCGCCTGGCCCGAAGTCCATTACGTGGGACCGGTCGAGAGTATCGACGCGCTGAAGGAAGCGGGGCTGAACGCCGGGAACATGACGGTCGTCACGGCCGGCGACATCGCCGAAATGGGGTCCTCGAAGGCGTACACGGTGTGGGCCAAACCCCCGGCGGGCCTGCCCGAGGACGGCATCGCGCCACCCGACGTGCAGCACCTGGGTTACGTCGTCGAAATCGGACCGGTCCGCGTATACATCTCCGGCGACCCGGTCAACACCTTCGCCGACCACGAGTCCCTGCTCGCACCGGTTCGGGATTTGCAGCCGCAGATCGGGTTTCTGACTAATCATCCGAATGAAGGCGAGTTCCCCTACTTCGCGGGATCGGCGCGCATCGCGGTGTCCCTCGGACTGAAAACCGCCGTGCCTGCCCATTACGCCTGTTTCGTCGCGCGGGACTACGATCCACGGGAATGGGCTTCCCATCTGCCTGAAGGCGGACCGGAACCCCTCATCATTCCGTACAACCAGTCCACCGTGTACGGCCCCTGAGATCGGGGTGCACTACAGCCCCCGAGGCCGGTCATCATCCGGCGCTCACGGGGTCGCGGCGGACCACGGTGGACCGCGGCGGGCCGCATCGAGTCGCGGCGGACCACGGTGGACCGCGGCGGACCGCATCGAGTCGCGGCGGACCACGGTGGACCGCGGCGGGCCGCGTCGAGTCGCGGTGGGTCGCCATGGATGAACCATGCGCATAACCGGCATCGATGTCGACGCGGTGGACGTCAACGGACAGCATCACTGGGTGTTCGTGCACGTCCGGACCGACGATGGCGTGGACGGATTGGGTGAGCTTAATCCATCGACGCCGAGGCAAGCGGTCCTGGCCGCGCTGCGGGAAATCGAGCGGGAGGTCATCGGAACGGACTCCCGACGGATCGAACATCTGACCGCGCGGTTGAAACCCCGGCCGGAGGACCGGCCCGCCGTACACGCCCTGTGCGCCTTTGAACAGGGCCTGTGGGACATCCTCGGGAAGTCACTGGGCGTCCCGGTACACGCCCTGCTCGGGGGCAAGTGCCGCGACAGCATCCCCGTTTACGCCAACGTCACGCGGGCCGCGCTGGAGGGCACGCCGGACGACTTCGTCCGCCAGGCCACCGGCGCCGTCGCAGACGGGCACACCGCGGTGAAGATCGCGCCGTTCGACGGCCGCTTCGGCGACGGCAACAAGCTGATTGACCACGGACTGGAGTGCGTGCAGGCTGTGCGGGAGGCCATCGGGCCGGATATCGATCTGCTCCTCGACTGCTACGGCCGTTTTTCGCTGGATGAAGCCCGCCGGATCGTGGATGGACTGCGCGACATCGAGCTCTACTGGCTGGAAGAGCCGGTGGGGGAACGGGACCTGGAGGGCTACCGGCAAATCAAAAGGGAAACCGGGTGGCGGCTCGCCGGCGGGGAACGGGCCATGCTCATCGAGGGATGCTGGCCACTCTTCGATGCCAAAGCCATGGACGTCCTCATGCCCGACGTCACGATCGCGGGCGGCATCGGCGAACTCAAGAAGATCGCGTCGATCGCCGAGAGCAGGGGACAGCTGACCGCGCCGCACGGCCCCTTCGGACCGGTCACGGTCGCGGCACACGTTCAGCTTATGGCTTCCCATCCGGGATTTCTTATCCTCGAATACGCCTGGGGACAGGTGCCCTGGCGCGAAGGACTCGTAACGCCCGCGGAACGGATCGTTGACGGCCGGATCGATATCCCCGACCGTCCGGGTCTCGGCCTGAGCCTGGAACCCAGCGTCGTGGAGGAAAACCGCGTCGACCCGGCGGCGGCCTGAGCCAAGACCGCAAGATGCAGGGCCGCTGGTTCCACAGTCACCCTACGAAAGGAATATGATTCATGCATACGGAAGCGCTGTACGACACCCTCAATTCCGTCACCGCGATACCTATCGTACCCTACCGCGACGGCGCCATCGACTTAGGCGGCCACCGCAGGAACATCCAATATCTGATGGAGAACAACCATCTCGACGGCAACCGGATGCGCGTGATCGGGATCGCGGGCACGAGCCTGATCCACCATTTCTCCTTCGAGGACCAGATGCGGGTCATCGCCGCGACCGGGGAGGAGATGGGAGAAGACGGGTTCCTCATGTCCGGCATCGTGCCGAATCCCTTTTCCCAGGCCGAGGAGCTCGTGCGCAGGCAGTCGGCCCTATCCCGTCCGCCGGACATCTACCTTATCATGCCGCTCACCGGCGTGGCCGACCACGAGGCGACCTACGACGACTACATGGCCTTCGCCGAGCGGCTCGGTACGGACTGCGGCGCCTGCTTCCTGCTGTACATGCGGTCCGCGGACTACGTGAACCCGATCATCAGGCTGGTCAAGGATTCGCCCCACATGGTGGGCGTCAAGGTGGGTACGAGCGAAGAGGAAGTAACCCCGCTCATCGAAGGCATCGGCGACGACGGCATCGTCATGTGGGGGATCGGAGACCGGAGCACCCGGGCCGCCGAACTGGGCGCCCGGGGGCACACCTCGGGCACGGCTATCGTCGCCACCCGTTCGGCCGACGAGATCAATAACGCCCAGCGGCGGGGCGACCACGCGGCCTCGGCCGCCGTAGAAGCCGTCATTGCAGACCTCGAACACCTGCGTTTCATGAACGGCCGGCAGTACAACTACTCGGCGGTGGTGGAGGCGATGATCATCGGGGGCTGGGAGGACGTTGCGGCGGGCGAGGGCGGTCCCTTCAATCCACGGGTTCCGCGAGACATCGCCGGCCGCGTGGCCGAAGCGGTGGAACCAATGCGGGAATATCACTAGGCGACGCTGCCGGCCGATGCCGCGCGACACCAGGTTATCCACCGGTGTTGCGGCCCTGCCAACTGACCGGAAACCGCAGATGCCTACCTCGACCGGTACCGGATTCCCTCAATACACGATCTGCGAAATCGCCTTGGAGATCAGCGCGATGGCGATGGCGATCATGCCTATGAGTCCGATGCCGGCCCCGTAGCCGGCCAGCACAATGGGCACGTAGGCCATCCATTTCTCTTCACCGAAGCGCTTGGAGAAGTAGTAGCGCCCCAGGATGGCGCCGAAGAAGGTAGGCAGGGTCTGCCAGAGCGGCATGGCCAGGCCGCCGACCAGGCCGTAGAAGAAGAGGGGCGAGGCGCCCACCAGCGTGAGCAGGCCGAAAAGCCCGCCCGTGACGCCGAGGCCGGCGATGATGTACTCGATCTTGATGATGTCGAAGATGAACGTGATGCCGCCGGGAAGGGTGGACTTCACCCAGATGGTCCGCATGGCCGCGTTGAGGGGCCACATCTTCTGCACGTAGGGGTAGGCCGCCGACGGGATCGGGTTGAGCTTCCATACGAGCGAGTAGAAGATGAAGCTGCAGACGAACATCAGGATGGTGGTCACCGCGGTCAGCTTGACCACGCTGCCGAAGGTCGTCTTGGTGAGATCCAGCTGCTTGAAGGTTTCCGCCACCTTTCCGTGCTCAAAAATGGGGATCGGCGCGAACCACACGGCGACTCCCTTGTAGCCGGAAAGCAGGAAGGAAGCCTCCTTGACGAAGGGGAAGGAGGAGCCGTAGGGCGAACCCGTAATGCCGATCATCCGGGCCCCGATATAGGAGAACACCGGCGACCAGAGGAATCCGAAGATGGCGCTGATCCACCAGGGAAAGTCGGGGATCAGGATGTAGAGCAGGACCACGAAGCCCGCCGTGCTGACGAACCAGAAGATGAAGACGAGCCAGATCGGCAAATCGCCGCGGCCCTTCGGCGTCGGACGCACCTCCGTTTCCCTGTCGGGGTCGCTCCGCCGCTCCCGGTTGGATTTCATAATGGCCCGGATGGTCGCGGTGAAGCCCACGATACCGATGACGAGGGAGGCGCCGATGGTGAAGCTCAGCCAGAAATCGATGTTGTTGGATATCTGCGTCGGGATGAGCGACATCCCGGGCTCCCAGGTGGTCAGGATGCCGTTGTGATAGAGGAGCGGGTTGGCGACCAGCGCGATCACGGCCGACGACACGAAGGTGCCGATCACGACCCAGTAAGGCAGGACGAACCCGGCGACGAGGGTGCCGAGATCGGTGCCGATGCCGACCATGGTCGCCGGCAGCACCTCTTTGAGACTGGTGGTGAAATCGATGAAGGGTATGGGCAGAATGGTGATGGGCGTGACCAGGAACGTACTGGACAGGATGGGGATCATCACGTACAGGAGTCCCCACGACACGCCGATCACGGACCCGATGCTGAACGCCCGCCATCGCCAGCCCTCCCGGTTCTGCGACGTCTCGGCCAGCGCCGTGGCGCCGCCCGCGTGCACCCGCGCCAGCGGGAAGGTCAGCCGCTCCACGTCATTGGTGACCCGGAAGAGGATGTACCCCATCGAGTAGGAGTTTACGGCAAAGAGGAGTGTAACCGCGGTTAGGACGAGGACGGGCACGAACCAGTCCATGTGGAAGAAGGTCCGGCTCGCCATCGCGGTGGAGTCCAGGGTCGGCACGACCCAGGTGGGGATCAGCGTGGCGATGCCCGTGGCTTCCGGCGACTGCTTGTAGTACTGCTCCCAGATCAGGTGGGCGAAGGGGCCGCCGGTGATGCCCGTGTTCATGGCGTTCCCCGCGGCGGCCAGACCGGCCGCGGCCCAGTACAGGATCATGATTTCCTGCCGGGTCATCTTGACGAGGGACCGCTTGGCGATCTCGAGGAACAGGATGACGGTGACCCAGTCCGCCGCGCCGGTCTGCCCGCCCGTCACCAGGCTGAGGTAGATCGATCCCGGCAGCATGACGAACCCGACGAACAGGCAGGCCCAGATCGTCTTCAGGTTAAATCCAGGAAGGTAGGGTTCGTCCGCTTCCCCGAACAAAGCGGTATCCGGATTCTGGTACTGTTCCGGACTGTCTTCCCTCAGTTCCTCTTCACGGACGGACAACGCGCGCCTCCTGAAGCGGTACAGCCGTTAATACTCGCAACATGTTGTACGCCAAGTAGATACAACGTATATACATTGGCGCAAACTTGTGGGGATTCACCAGTTTCCGCATGTCCGGATAACAAATTTGACAAGATAGGACGCCACATACCCCTGTCAAGGTGTATTTCGTAACCGAACCTCACTCACGGACTCACGGCGAAAGGCCCGGAAGGCTCCCCGTCCGGTCGCCGATCAGTTCACCCAGTGCTTCCCGCAGCCCGGTGTATCGCTCGACGACCCGGTTGTTCTTCACCGCGATGGCGAGGGCCTTGGGCGTGCCGATGAGAACGGCCAGGGCTTTGGCCCGGGTCAGCGCGGTGTACAGCAGGTTCCGCTGCAGCATGATGTAGTGGGTGCTGTAGAGCGGCAGGATGATGGCGGGGTACTCGGACCCCTGGCTCTTGTGCACGCTGATGGCGTAGGCCAGGACCAGCTCGTCCAGTTCGCCGTAATCGTACCGGACGGATTCCTGGAAGGAGATGTCCACGGCCTGGTCGTCCGGATCGATGTGCGCTATGCGTCCGATATCGCCGTTGAAGGTCATTTTCCCATAGTTGTTCCGCGTCTGCAGCACCTTGTCGCCCACCCGCAGTTCCCGGTCGCCCCGCTTCAACGAGGCGCCCGACGGGTTCAGCACCTGCTGAAGCTTCTGGTTGAGCTGGTCCACGCCGATGTCGCCGCGGTACATGGGGGTGAGCACCTGGATGTCGTTGAAGGGATCGAGTCCGTACTTGCGCGGCAGACGGTCGGTGCACAGCTCGGTGATCTGTTCCGCGCCGGCCGCAGGGTCGGGTTCGTTGATGAAGAAGAAATCGCCCTGGTTCCTGTTCTTCGTGTCCGGCATTTCCCCCCGGTTCACCCGGTGGGCGTTCATCACGATGCTGCTTTCCCGGGCCTGGCGGAAGATCTCGGTCAGGCGGACCACCGAGAGCCGGCCGGCGTCGATCATGTCCCGGAGGACGTTGCCGGCCCCGACGGAAGGCAACTGGTCGACGTCGCCCACCATGATGAAGCGGGCGGAGGTCTTCACGGCCCGCAGCACGGCGTTCATCAAAGCCGTATCCACCATGGAGGACTCGTCGAGGATGACCAGGTCCGCTTCGAGCCGGTTGTCCTGGTCGCGGCCGAACTCCATCAGTCCCGGATTGAACTCGAGTAGCCGGTGGATCGTCTTCGCCTCGGCGCCGGTCACTTCGGACAGCCTTTTCGCGGCCCTTCCTGTCGGCGCGGCCAGCAACACCTTCGCGCCCACGCGGTCGAACAGATAGACGATGCCCTGGACGCAGGTGGTCTTGCCGGTGCCCGGCCCTCCGGTAATCGCCAGGACGCTGCGGGATGCCGAGGTGTGTATCGCCTCGCGCTGTTCCGCGTTGAAGACGATACTGCGCTCCCTTTCGATGTGCAGGATGTGTTCGTCGATCCGTTCGGGGGGCGGCGGGGTGCGGGGATGGTCGACCAGGCGCGCGATGTTCCGCGCGATGCCCTGCTCGGCATAGTAGAGCGGCTGGAGATAGACCCGGTCTTCGTCGCGAAGGACGACCTCGGCCCGGACCAGGGCTTCGATGCCGGCCGGAATGGCTTCGGCTTCGACATCGAGCACGGCGGCACTTTCCTCGGTGAGGGTATCCAGGGGCACGAATACATGCCCGTCGTCGGCCTGCGCTTCCAGGACGTACCGGATGCCGGCCTCGACCCGGGCGGGCGCTCCGGGATCCACCCCGAGGTTCATGGCGATCTTGTCGGCAGTCTTGAAACCGATGCCCCAGATATCCGTGGACAGGCGATACGGATTCTCCGTGACCTGCCGGATGGCCTCGTTGCCGTAGGCCTTGTAGATCTTCACCGCGTAGGCCATGCTGACGTCGTGCCCGAGCAGAAACTGCATGACCTCCTGGATGTGCTTCTGCTCCTCCCAGCCGGATCGGATGACGTTTATGGTCTTCTTCGCGATGCCCTTCACTTCGGACAGCCGGGCGGGCGTCTTATCGATAACCTCGAGGGTGTCCTCGCCGAAGTGATCGACGATCATGGCGGCCTTGGCCGGGCCCAGTCCCTTGATGAGCCCCGATCCCAGGTACTTGCGCATGCCGTCCTTGGTCGTCGGCTGGATCGACTTCGATTCGACGATCTTGAACTGCTTGCCGTATTGCTTGTGGGTTACCCAGAACCCGGTGACTTCGACGTGCTCGCCCGGCGCGATCTTCGCCAGTTCGCCCGTGACGGTCAGCAGGCCGTCCCGCGTGGCCGCGCGCGCCAGGTTCTCGGTGGTCCTGCAGGCGTCCGGTTCGGCGCGCAGCCGCGCGACCGTGTAGCCGGTCTCCTCGCTCTGGTAGGTGATGCGCTCGATGGTACCGGTGAGTATGTCCATGCCTGACCGGAGTAAGGCGCCTAACGTTCGTCGCTGGCGTAGACGACGGCGTCTTCCGCCTTTGCGTAGGTAAACAGTTCATCCACGGAAAAGAAGCGGGGCACCTCGTCCCGCGCCGTTTCCAGGGAGTCGGAAGCGTGCACCAGGTTGCACTGCACGCTCATGCCGAGATCGCCGCGTATCGTGCCCGGGGCGGCCTGCCTGGCGTTCGTCACACCGCACAGGCCCCGCACGACGTCCACGGCGTCGACGCCTTCCAGGCACAGCGCCACGACCGGCGTTTCCTGCATGAAGGACTTGATTCGGGGGAAGAAGGGCTTGTCGGACAGGTGCGCGTAGTGTTCGTTCAGGATCCCGTCGGTCAATTGCATCAACTTGAGACCGGCGACCTTGAGCCCCTTGCTTTCGAAACGGCCGGCGATGCGGCCGATCATCCCGCGCTGTACGGCATCCGGCTTGATGAGAACAAGCGTTCGTTCCACGGATTGATTCTCCTTTAAATGTGAGTCGATACAATGGTTTAAAGCCTCGTGCAATGTAGGCGGCGGCACCCGGAGTGTCAACGGAAATGCCCCCTTTGCAAATCGCTTCGATGGCACAAAATTGCGGTGGACATTCAGCGCTTCGGCGCGTATAATGTCGGTGGGCTGTTTCAACATACAATCGGGGCAAGGCCATGTGGGAAGACGATGAAATTCGCGAGGAGTGCGGTGTCTTCGGCGTTTATGGCGACCCCGCAGCCGCCCGGCTGACCTTCCTGGGGTTGTATGCCCTCCAGCACCGCGGCCAGGAAAGCTCCGGCATGGCGGTCTCCGACGGACATCACATCGCATCCCACCGGGCCATGGGCCTGGTCAGCGAAGCCTACGAACATGGCGAGCGGGTGAACGACCTCGAAGGCCATATGGCCATCGGCCACAACCGGTACTCCACCACCGGCACGTCCAACGTCGACAACGCCCAGCCCTTCATGGTCAACTTCAAGCGCGGACAGTTGGCCACCGCCCACAACGGCAATTTCACCAACACCGGCGCGCTGCATTTGTCGATGGAAGAGTCCGGATCCATCTTCCGCACCTCGTCCGACAGCGAGATCGTACTCCACCTCATCGCGCGGTCGAACGAACCCGACCTGTCCGGCATGATCGCGGACGCCCTGCGCCACGTCGAAGGCGCCTATTCCATCGTGTTCCTGTCCGAATCGCAGCTGATCGGCGTCCGGGATCCCCGCGGATTCCGGCCCCTGTGCCTGGGACGCCTCGGGGATGCCCACGTGCTCGCATCGGAGACTTGCGCCTTCGACATCATGAAGGCGGAGTACGTCCGCGAAGTGAAACCCGGCGAAATGGTCGTCATCGACGAACAGGGCGTCCGGTCCTTCTTCCCCTTCGAGGAGGCGGAGCCGGCCGCCTGCATCTTCGAGTACATCTATTTCGCCCGGCCCGACAGCAAAGTGTTCGGAGAAAACAGCGACAAGTTCCGCCGGCGATTCGGCCGCCAGCTGGCGGAGGAACACCCCGTGGACGCCGACATCGTCATCGCGGTGCCGGATTCGGCCACGACCGCCGCGCTGGGTTACTCGGAACAGTCGGGCATCCGGTTCGAGATCGGCCTGATCCGGAACCACTACGTGGGACGGACCTTCATCGATCCGGACCAGTCCATGCGCGAATTCACGGTGAGACTGAAGTACAACCCGGTCCAGGGCGTGTTGCGGAACCGGCGCGTGGTCCTCGTGGACGATTCCATCGTGCGGGGCACGACCCTCAATCAGCTGGTCAGGCTGATCCGCGGCGCGGGGGCGTCCGAGGTGCACGTGCGGATCAGCAGTCCTCCCATCCGCCATCCCTGCTACTACGGGATCGACATGCAGAGCCGGGGCGAGCTCATCGCCTCGCAGACCCGGGTGGAGAAGATCCGCCAATATCTGGGGGCGGACAGCCTGGGCTACCTGTCCATCGAAGGCATGGTGAAGACCGGGAAGGAGTATGGAAAGCCCGGGGTGGGATACTGCACGGCCTGTTTCAGCGGGGACTACCCGGTCGTCCCGGAAGATTCGCTCAACAAGCTCATGCTGGAATCATAGCGCTCGCGGGTCGTCCTCTCGGTCGGCTAACCCCCAGGAACGCGGTTCGTCACCGGCGCGTGCGTCACGGCGCTTCCGATTCCACCTCTTCTTTCTTCTCCCGGTCGGGGAAATAGCTCAGGATCGTGGCCAGGGTCTCCCGCAAACCGGTCCTGGGCACGACTTGGTCGACGAAACCCTTGGTCAGGAAGAACTCCGCGGTCTGGAACCCCTCCGGCAGGCTCGATCCTATCGTCTGTTCGATCACTCTTCCGCCGGCGAAGCCCATCATGGCGCCCGGTTCGGCCAGGGTGAAGTCTCCCAGCGAGGCATAACTCGCCATCACGCCGGCCATGGTCGGATTCGTGATCACGACGACAAAGGGGATCTTCTTTTCCGATAGACGGTTCAACCAGAGGGAAGTCTTCGCCATCTGCATGAGCGAGAGGATGCCTTCCTGCATGCGCGCGCCGCCCGACGTGGCGACCACGAGCAGCGGGATCTCCAGGTCGAGGGACCGCCGGATGGACCGCGTCACTTTCTCGCCGACCACGGAACCCATGCTCCCGGCCAGAAAGGAACCGTCGTGGATGGACAGGGAAACGAGCCTTCCCTCGATGCGTCCCGTACCCGATACCACGGCCTCCATCATGCCGGTCCGCTTCTGGTACCGCTTCATGTAGTCCGGATAGTTTTCCTTCTCCTTGAACTCGAGCGGGTCGACGGTGCGCAGATCCGTGTCGGTCTCCGCGAAGGTGTCCGGATCCATGATCAGGGAGATGTACCCCTGGTGGCCGATCTTGAAATGGTACCCGCACTGCCCGCACACGTTGAAGTCCCGTTCGAGCTCCGCCTTGTACAGCATGGCGTCGCACTTGTCGCACTTGACCCACAACCCCTTGGGGATTTCCTTGCGCTTCTGCGGGCTCAGTCCCCGCTGTCTTCTCTCAAACCAGGCCATGATGTCCGCTCTTGCTCCTATTGAAGCCTGAGACCTTCTATGAACGAGAGGCGCCCCGTGTGACACTTCGGTCCGAACCATCCGGGCCGACCAGACCGTCCGGGCCGACAAGGCCGACCAGGCTGGCCAGGCTGGCCAGTAGATCCGCACATCGTCCGGCCGCCGATTCGACCGTCGACACCACGTCGTCCGGGTCGACGGTTTCACCGGTCCGGCCCGTCCACACGTTGGATATGCACGATACGGCCAGGGTCCTCATGCCAAGCCGCCGGGCCGCCAGTGCTTCCGGGACGGTCGACATGGTCACCGCGTCCGCACCCAGTGATTTCAGCAGGGCGATCTCGGCTCGGGTCTCGAAGGAAGGTCCGGGCATCCACGCCAAAATTCCCTGTTGAACCGGCAGGTTTCTTTGTATACTGATTTTTAAAAGCGAATCCCTCAAAGACGCATTGTAACAGGGTTCGCCGACCGTATCTGACATCAAGTCTCCCATCTGTTTGACGCCGATGGGATGGATATGATTCCGTACGGCCATGAGGTCACCCACCTCGTACCGGGGATTCAGTCCCCCGGCGGCATTGGTCACGAGCAGCACCTCGACGTCGAACCGGCGCATCACCTCGAGGGGAAAGGCGATCTGTAGCGCGTCGTAACCCTCGTACAGGTGGATCCGCCCCTGCATCACGATCACGGATTCATCGCCCAGGGCGCCGAAGACCAGGTTGCCTTCGTGGCCTTTAACGGTCGATACTGGAAAATGGGGGATGGAACCGTAGGGTACAACGGATTTCTTTTCAACCGCACGGACGCACGACCCGAATCCGGTACCCAGGATCATGCCGAAGCGGGCGGCCGCGAAACCCTGCGAACCCAGGAAGTCCGTGGTTTCATCCAACGGTTCATGACGGGGCATGGCGCGGCGCTTTCAAACGGTTTCCTCGTCTCCCTCGACGGCTGAATGCAACAAGGAGTCCATCATGAGCATCATCACGGTTGCCAGGGAATACGGCAGCGGCGGGAAAGATATCGCGCGGATCGTCGCGGACCGTCTGGGCTATGATTGCGTGGACAAGGAACTCATTGCTGAAACCGCCCACGCGGCCGGTGTATCAGAAGATGTCGTCGAGCAACTGGATGAAGTGGGCGAATCGCCCATACGGCGCTTTCTCGGCGAACTGTTCACCCCTTCGACCGTCTACTCCCTGTCGCCGGAATACCCGCCCCTCATCTGGCCCTACGTGCCGGGCGACGACGAGGGGACGAAGGATCCCACCTCCCTGAAGAACACCTTCCTGGATCGGGACGAATACCTGCAAATCCTTCAGGACACCATCCGGTCGCTGGCCGACAGAAAAAACGTCATCATCGTCGGGCGCGGGTGCCAGTGCATCCTGTCGGACCGAAAGGCCGTCTTCCACACCCTGTTCATCGCGCCGTTCGAGTACCGGGTCGAAGTGATCATGGACGAGATGAACCTGACGCGGGACCGGGCCTCCGAACTCATCAAGGAAAAGGACCGGCAGCGGGCGCTTTACCTTCAGCACAACTACCACCGCGACTGGACGGACCCGACCCTGTACCACGTGGTCTTCAACACGTCCCGCACCTCGTGGGAGAACATGGCGGACATCGTGATCGACACCCGCCGCAGACTCTTCGGCGATGACGAATGAAAGCCCGTTCACCCCGATGAACCGCGAAAGAAAGATAACCCAGGACCGCATACGTGTCAACCGGCGGCTCGTAGCCGCGCGCGCCGCAGACCGGTAAGGAACGGCAATGAGTTACGAAGTTTCGGACTTCAATAAGGAAGTGGTCGAACAGAGCCACACGGTCCCCGTGCTGGTCGATTTCTGGGCGGAATGGTGCGGGCCCTGCAAGATGCTGGGTCCCGTAATCGAATCCCTCGCCGAACGCCACCGTGACCGGTGGAAACTCGTGAAGGTCAACACGGAAGAGCACGCGGACATCGCCCGGCAATACGGGATTCAGGGGATTCCGAACGTGAAGATGTTCGTCGACGGCGAAGTCCGGGACGAGTTCACCGGCGCGCTGCCGGAGCCCATGATCGAGCAGTGGCTAAAGAAAGCCCTGCCGAGTCCTCACGCGCGTCAGCTGGAAGAAGCGCTCCGGCTCCTTGATGCCGGCGACCGGGAAGCGTCCCGCGGGTTGCTGGAGGGCGTCCTGGCGGCCGAGCCGGACAACGAGCAGGCGGCGGTCTGTCTGGCGCGCACCTGGCTGGATGACGACCCCGGCCGGAGCCTGGAGCTATTGCGACCCATCGAACCGGGCACGGAATACCACGACTCGGCGGTCGTATTGCGGACCATCGCGGAACTCTTCCTTCACCTGGACACACCCGAAAACCTCGAGGACACCCCGGTCCGGTCCGTCTATGTCCAGGCCATCGAGCATCTCAGGCGGGAGGAATACGACCTGGCCCTGCAGCGCTTCATCGAGGTGCTGGAGAAGAACCGGTCCTATGACGACGACGGGGCCAGGAGAAGTTGCGTCGCCATTTTCGGCATGCTCGGCGAGGATCACCCCATCACGCGGCAATATCGCCGTGCCTTCAGCAACGCCTTGTATGCCTGATCTCCGCCCGATTACACGTCCAGGGGATTGGCCTTTTCGGGGTCGATTTCCAGCTTTCGCATGGCCCGCTCCGGGACCTCCGGGGAGAGGTCGCCTTTCCGGGCGAGGGCGTTGAGGGTCCCGAGGGTGATGAATCGGGCGTCCATCTCGAAGAAGTTCCGCAGCGCCGGCCGGCTGTCGCTCCGCCCGAAACCGTCCGTCCCCAGCGAGACCACGGAGCCCGGCACCCAGCGCGCAATGGAATCCGGTAGCGTCCTGACATAGTCGGAGGCCATGACGTACACGCCTCCGGTACCCTCGAGACAGGTGGTAACATACGGCACCCTGGGCGCTTCCGAAGGGTGCAGAAGATTCCAGCGCTCAGCCTCCATGGCGTCGCGCCGCAACTGCTTGTAACTGGTCACGCTCCAGACGTCCGCTTCCACCCCGAAGTCTTCGGCCAGCATCTCCTGGGCCTTCAGCGATTCGTTGATGATGGAACCGCTTCCGAACAGGTGGGCCTTCGCCGTGCCTCCGTTCAGCGAACTGAGCCGGTACATGCCCTTCAGGATGCCTTCTTCCACCCCTTCCGGCATGGACGGCATGGCGTAGTTCTCGTTCTGCACGGTGATGTAGTAGAACAGGTCTTCCTGGTCGACGTACATGCGCCGTATGCCGTCCTTGATGATGGTCGCCAGTTCGTAGGCGTAGGCCGGATCGTAGGTCCGCAGGTTGGGCACCGGGTCCGCAAGCAGGTGGCTTTGGCCGTCCTGGTGCTGGAGCCCCTCCCCGTTCAGCGTCGTCCGCCCCGCCGTTCCGCCCAGCAGGAAGCCCCGCGTGCGCATTTCCGCGGCGGCCCAGATCAGGTCGCCGACGCGTTGCAGGCCGAACATGGAATAGAAGATGAAGAAGGGGATCGTATTCACGCCGTGGGTCGAATAGGCCGTCCCGGCGGCCACGAAGGAGGACAGGGAGCCCGCTTCCGTGATGCCTTCCTCGAGGATCTGGCCGTCCTGCGCCTCCTTGTAATAGAGCAGCGTGTCGATGTCCACCGGTTCGTATAGCTGGCCGGCGTGGGAGTAGATGCCGCACTGGCGAAACAGGGCTTCCATGCCGAAGGTACGGGCCTCGTCGGGCACGATGGGGACGATCAGCTTGCCGATTTCCGGTTCGCGCAGCAGGCGCGAGAGCATCCGGGTGAACACCATGGTCGTCGAGACTTCGCGTCCGTCGGTCCCCGCCTTGAATTCTTCGAACACTTCGTCCTTCGGTGCGGCGGGCAGGCCGGGATTCACGACGTTGCGCCGGGGGATGTAGCCGCCGAGGGCTTCGCGGCGTTCCCGGATGTACTCCATCTCGGCGCTGTCCGCCGACGGCCTGAAATAAGGCGCTTCGCGGACCTCGTCATCGGAAAGGGGGATGCCCAGTTCGGTACGCAGGTGGCGCAGTCCGTCCTCGTCGATCATCTTCTGCTGGTGGGCGGTGTTCTTGCCCTCGCCCCATTCGCCCAGGCCGTATCCCTTGATCGTCTTGGCCAGGATGACGGTCGGCGCGCCCGGATGTTCCACCGCCGCCTTGTACGCCGCGTAGATTTTTTCTTGATCGTGGCCGCCCCGGATGATGGTCCGCACGTGCTCGTCGGTGAGCAGCCTGGACATCTCCATGAGCTTGGGATGCACGCCGAAGAAATGGTCCCGCTGGTACTTGCCGTCGGAAACGGTGTACTTCTGGTACTGGCCGTCGACGATCTCGCCCATGCGCTTCACGAGCAGCCCTTCGTCGTCCTGGGCGATCAGGGGATCCCAGCCGCTTCCCCAGATCACCTTGATGACGTTCCATCCGGCCCCGTGGAAAGCGGCTTCGAGTTCCTGTATGATCTTCCCGTTGCCCCGTACCGGGCCGTCCAGCCGCTGCAGGTTGCAGTTGACCACGAAGATCAGGTTGTCGAGTTTCTCGCGCGCCGCCAGCGTAATAGCGCCAAGGGCCTCGGGCTCGTCGGTTTCCCCGTCGCCGAGAAAGGCCCAGACTTTGCAGCCGTTGCCCTGCTTGAGACCGCGATCTTCCAGGTAGCGGTTGAACCGGGCCTGGTAGATGGACATGATGGCGCTCAAGCCCATGGAAGCCGTGGGAAAGATCCAGAAGTCGGGCATGAGCCAGGGATGGGGGTAGGACGAGAGCCCGCCGCCGGGGCGCAGCTCGCGGCGGAAGTTGTCGAGATGCTGTTCGTTGAACCGCCCCTCGATGTAGGCCCGGGCGTAGATGCCCGGCGAGGAGTGCGGCTGGAAGAAGATCTGGTCGCCGTCATAACCCTCGCCCGGTCCGCGGAAGAAGTGGTTGAAGCCCACCTCGTAGAGGTTGCAGACCGAAGCGTACGTGGCGATGTGGCCGCCGAGGGACTTGTCGGCCGTGTTGGCGCGGACCACCATGGCCATGGCGTTCCACCGGATGATGTTGCGGATCCGGTGCTCGAGTTCGTCGCTGCCGGGATAGGGCGGCTGCTGGTCGGGCGGGATGGTGTTGATGTAAGGCGTGTTCTCGGCGAAGGGAAGCCGGACGCCCTTGCCCCGGGCATGGGCCTGGAGCTGGGCGATCAGCTGGCGCACTCTGCCCGGACCGGAATGCTGGAGCACGTAGTCCAGCGATTCGAGCCATTCGAGAGACTCTACGCGGTCTAGGTCAATTTCATACTCCGAGCGTGAGGAATCCTGTGTCATAGCAAATCCGAAGGCCGTTTAACGATAAGCCCGCGCCACCGTTTACCGAATCCATGAACGGCTATTCGCCGGGGCCGCGCGCCGCCGCGAACCGCGGCTGAGTACCATTCTTTGCCGGGACCGCACACCGCCGTTTGCCGTTTGAAACGCTTCTTCAATGTAGCGCTCCCACCCTTCACTCGCAATAAAAATCAAGGCGGCGGTGCCTGGACAGCACGGTCAGTTTTGTGTTGCTTCGGCCCGGTAAACGCGTCATTTTGGAACATCGTCGCACTGACGCTGAACAGGCCCGGGCCACGCAGTTCCGGTCCGGCAGGCCCGGTATACGAACGCTTATTGATCCACGCCCATGATCGCATTTCATCGCTCCTCCTTCCACTGGAAATCCCGGCCCTGGAAATCCGACCCGGTCTACAAATACGCGGGCGGGTTCGTCGGCGTTCCGGGACAGGCCTACCAGGTGCGGTTCCACCTCGAAGCGGCCTGTATCGTGGAAGATCCGGACACGGGACGCAAGACCGACCTGTATCTCGGCGCGCCCTGCCGAACGGAGTATACGATCGCCCGCCGCAATCTCTTCCAGGTACCCAGCGACGAATGGCGCATGGCCTTCAGCCGCGGCTTGAGCATTCCCATATCGCGCAGGCCGAGCACCGAGGCCGCCGAATTCAAGGGAAAGCCGCTGGAGGAACAGTTCCATGCCCACGAAATCGACATCAGGCATTACGATTCCGAGGAATCCCTGACCCATGCCAGGGCTGTCGTGGATGCGACGATTGACCGGGACCTCATGAACGGGAGGATTACCTACCGGGAGACTGACCGATCGGGTCAAACGGGTCTAGCAGGTCAAGCGGGTCAAGCGGGTCGCCCGGATCAATCAGGTCGCCCGGATCAATCAGGTCGCCCGGATCAATCGGGTCGCCCGGGCCGGAATCTACGGGTAACCCTTGAGTTTCCCGTGGATTTGATCAATATTAACGAGGAAGACGCCGAGTTTCAGGTCTGTACGGGCCCCTTGGTCCTGCCGGACCTGGCTACCTGGGACGGTAGTGAGGTACATCGCGTATTCCTGGCGGACGCGGCGATCTCCGGTTTCGATCACGCGGAATTCATCCTCCGCAGGGAGATCGAGGCGGCGGAGCGGGAAAAACACTGGTACGAAGCGCCCCGCGGACTAGACCGCCTGGAACTGAACGACCCGGAGAATCCGCCGCCGGACTATCCGCCGCGCAGACCGAGACCGCTGGTCTACAACGAGACCTGGGAAATTGAATCCGAGAACGTCTTACTGAAAACGAAAAACGCAGACTGAGGCCGGCAACCCGCCAACAGTCACCACAAGGAGCGTTCCCATGGCGCAGACGACCCTGCAGGACACCCGGTTCAAGCAGATGCCGACCCCGGAAGACCTGATACGCATGTCCCGCGACCTGCGGTACCATCCGGCCCGCAACGAGAACCCGTCCGTGCTTACGGCGGCGCAGATCGAAATCTTCAACGAACAGGGTTACCTGAAACCCTTCAGGATATACTCCGACGCGGAGATCGGCGCCATACGGGACGAGTTCGACGGCATGATCGATCAGGTCATGGCGCGGGGAGACCACAACTACTCCATCATTTCAGCCCACCTGAAATCGGGCATGGTGTACGATATCATGAACGATCCGCGGATCGTCGCCTACATCAGCGACCTCCTAGGCGACGACGTCGTGGGTTGGGGCGCCCACTTCTTCTGCAAGCTGCCCGGGGACGGCAAGATCGTCAACTGGCACCAGGACGCCAGCTTCTGGCCCCTCTCGCCGTCGAAGACGGTCACCGCCTGGCTGGCCATCGACGACGCGGACACGGGCAACGCCTGCATGCGGTTCGTGGCCGGATCGCACCACCACGGGCACCTGACCTATCACATGAGCGAAGAAGCCGAGAACAACGTGCTCAACCAGACGGTGAGAGAAGTCGGGATGTACGGCACCGAAGTGGATATCGAACTCAAGGCGGGGGAAATCTCGTTGCACAGCGACCTGCTGCTGCACGGTTCGGGACTCAACACGTCGGACCGCAGGAGGTGTGGATTGACGCTGAGGTTTTGCGCCGCCTCAGTGCGTGCGGAGCTCAACTGGAACAAGGAAGGCGTGGTCGTCAAGGGGTCGGACCCTACCGGCCACTGGGCGGATCTGCCACGGCCCGCGGCGGATAACGTGTAGGCAGGGCGGGTTTCAGGTCAAACCAGAGCGATATGTAAGCGTCTTCCCAACGCACGGGCCGCCCGTTCCAGGGTCTGCAACGTGACAGAGTTGTTTTCAGGATCCAATAGGCGATCCAGTGAGGCGCGACTCGTGTGCATTCTCCGGGCCATTTCTGTTTTTGTAAATCCTTGATTCAGCATCAATTGTCCTACCTGATATGCAACGACTCGTTTTATAGCGACCCGCTCTACTTCCTCAATCAGTCCTTCTTCCTTCAGATATTCATCGAAATCGCTACCAACGTGTCGGTCTACAGATGTCTTCATGGCGTATCTCCCAGCTTTGCCATTCGCATTTTTGCAAGATGCAGGTCGTGAGTAGGGGTTTTACTTACCTTCTTGATAAATCCGTGTAATAAAACGACGGTGTTTCCTTGAACTGAGAACAGCACGCGTGCTACGCGTCCTTTAAGTGCAGACCGTATTTCCCAAATCCCTCGATCCAGTTTGCGCACAAGCGGCATGCCTAAAGGCCAGCCAAACTGAACGGTCTTGATTGCTATTCCTATGGTCTTCTTATCCTCCCTGGATAAAGTCGCAAACCAGTCACGTACCGGTTCGCGTCCACTTTCAGTCCTGTAAAAAACGACACTCAACATGTAAATGCCGAATCTCAAAGTGCATCAATATTGATACGTTGTCAATAGCACAATTTCATTTACTAACCTCTATTTGGAATCAGTCGAGTTCACACTGGTTTTTTCGAGTTATTATAAAGTCGTACAGGCTTATCAGGATTCAGCGTACACCGCGATGCGCTGCATGGCGTTGTTCAGGTAGCCGCCGGGATTCCACGCGATGGCGTGGGGCTGGCTTTCGCCGCGCGAATCCGTCGCCCTCGCCCAGACCTCGTAATATCCCTCCCCCGGGATCGTCGCTTCGGCCCGCCAGTTCTGCCATGCATAGGCGTTGACCGGCTCATCCAGCGTCGCACGCTTCCATGTCGCCCCGAAGTCGATTGACAGATCCACCGCGGAGACGCGTCCTTCACCCGTCCATGCATGACCGCGCACCTCCACCGACCGGTCAGTCGTTCTGTACCCAGTCGCAGGATGGGTGATCAACGACTTGACCGGCATGCGTTCGATAATTCGGAGATCTTTCTCGTCCACGGTCCCGCCGGGTGCGATCCCCCGATCCGGCAACCGATAGGACGTACCGGTCATCTTGGGCCCGTCGTGCACCTGGTCCCGTATCTCAATGCGGGTCAGCCATTTCTGGGAACACGACCCGGGCCATCCCGGAATGATCAGCCGCAACGGCCCGCCGTTCATCGGGTGAATCGGCCGCCCGTTCTGGGCGAAAACGATGAGATTGTGCGGGTCCATGGCCTTTTTGATCGGCACGCCGCGGGAGATGGGAAGCCCGGCCGATTCGCCGGACAGATGGGTATCGGCGCCGTAGTGGGCGGTGTAGACGGCGCCATGCCGGATTCCGGCGGCCGCCAGAACGTCTGACAACCGCACGCCCGTCCATTCCGAGCAGGCCACCGCGCCGTAGGTCCACTGTTCGCCCTTCGCCTTCGGGTCGAAGAAGGCGCGGCCGTTTCCCGCGCATTCCAGGGTCAGCGCCCGGGTAACGACTTCGAAGCGCGTTTCAAGGTCCTCGAGGCTGAGCGTCACCGGGTTGTCGACCTGGCCGTCGATCGCCAGTTTCCAGCGCGACGGATCCAGATCATCGGGCATCAGGCCGTTATTGCGGACAAAGTGCCTTGCGGTGGGCGTAATGGCATCGTCGAGGAGGTGCGGCGGGGTCTCCGCGCACATGGGCCGGTCATTGAGGACCGTGAGTCCGTCTTTGCCGGGAATGACGCCCTCGGCGGCGAGGGCCGCGGGAATGAAGTGAGCGGGCATGTTGCGGTGGAAGGGGATAGAAGCTCCGACCAGCGCGCCCATGGCCGCCAGGCCGGCGTTCTTCAGGAAACCCCGCCGGTCCGGGTGGGTCTGGCGTCCGAACAGCAGGCGGTCGGCCTCGTCGGGATCTTCCCGGTAGAGCGCGTGAAGCCTTTTAACCGATGGATCGGCGTCCATGTCCGTGCACCTCGTATCCTATACGACCCGGGCAGCGGCCTTCCACTACGCCTCGTACAGATCCACCGCGGTCTGTCCCTTGGCGAACCGCAGGGCGGTGGCCGCGGCGGACTGGCTGCCCGTGGCGCGGCGGCTGTCGGTGGCCCAGCGCGCCAGGCCGACCAGCAGCTGGTTGCGCGAGGGGTGATCCGCGCACAGGTTCCACTCGTCGAAGATCGTCCGCAGCGTGGAGAGGATGTTGCGGCCGTTGTCGTCCTTGAGGATCACCAGGCCGAGGCCGCGGAGCAGCGCGTCGCCCGAGTATCCGGAGCGCAGATAGTCCCGGGTCTGCCTCCCGATTTCCCGGATCTGGATCTGCTCGATGGACGCAAGTACGCTTTCGATCGCTTCGGACTCGTCCGCGCTTCCCGGCTGCAGACTGCCGCGGGACTCGGACAGGGGCCGGTGGGTGATGTTCAGCCAACGGTCGCCGTAGAACTGCCAGGCGACATGATACAGGGCCTGGGCGGCGATCCGGGATCCGGCAAACCGCTGGACCTTGCGAACCGCGGAGGCCATCATCATCTCCCGGACCAGTCCCCCCCAACCGGGGTTCATGTTCACCGGCGTACGCGCCATGCGGTCCGCGGCGAGTACCACCATGGTCGTCACGATCCGGTCGATGGATACGCCGTCCTTCAACGCCCGCGTGACCGCACCGAAGGTCGGTCCGATTTCGCCGCTGACCAGGCCTTCGGCGAAGGCATCCTCGTCGAAAGCCACGCCGGAACCGTCGGCCTGCCCGTCTGCAAGGGCATCCAGCGTCGCCGTGTCGGCGATGAACCGGTCGATGGCCGACTGCCGGATCTCGTCGGGCAGCCCGCGCTCCTGGCCCAGGATCTTGGCCGACAGGTTGCAGACCAGTTCCTCCGCCTCGTCCCATCCGAATTCCTCGAGCACCTCCGCGATGTAGCCGATGTTGAGCAGGTTGTTCGAATTGCCGAGGAAATGGGGCACCATGGCGCATTCGAAGAGCAGCGGAAGGATCTCGTGGTCATGGCCGCCCATCCGCCGGGCGGTGATCAGGCATTTCTCGATGCCTTCCCATTTCTTGTCTTTCGAAAACGCGCGGATCCAGCTTTCGAGTTTCTCCCAGGTAACCGGATCGGGCAGCCGCTGGATGGCCGGCCGGTCCCCCGCGCGGCCCGACAACCCGTGGGCGGCGAAAGTAAGCGGGATGATCCGGTCGTCGCTCTCGTACTGACGGGCAACCTTGATCCCGTTGACGAAATCCGAAACCTCTCCTCCGCCGTCGTTGGCGCCTCGTTCCGTGGCGATGTGCCGGCCGCCGTGGCGAATGATGAGGTTGAGCGTGTCCCCTTCGGACACGCCCCGCGCCAGCATGATCGCGACGGCCTTGGATATCGTCCACTGGTCCGTGGAATAGAGCCCTTCCTTCAGCAGCAGGAAGTGGGCGTCGGACCGTTTCGATCCGCCGTCTCCGACACTCACGTATACGTCGCCGTTTCGCACTTCGACCGGGAAGGTCTCCAGGTCGTCGCAACCCCCGGTAAAACAGCCGCCGCCGCCGAGGTCGTAGCTCCATCCGTGCCAGTCGCAGGTCAGCACGCCGTTGCGGACGCGCCCCCGGGTCAGCGGGTAGCCCATGTGGGGACACTGGTTGTCCGTGGCGAAAATCGACCCGTTGTGCCTGAAGAGGGCGATGCTCCTGCCTTCCACCTTCACGGCCTTGGGCTTGCCGTCCACCACCTCGTCGGAGCCCGCCACCCGTACGAATCCGTTCTGTTCCGTCGCCATAACCGATTACCTCTCAGATGATCCGTGTCTGATTCCTACCTGATGATCCGTGTCTGCAGTCCATCATCTGCAGTCCGTCGATGCTCAGTCGTCAAATACCTCGACCGTCGTCCGCCCTTCGGAAAACCGCATGGCTGTATTGATGGATGCCATGCTGTTCTTGTTCAGGCGCACGTCCGTCGCATACCGGGCCAGCCCCACCAGGAGCTGGTACCGGGACGGGTGTGCCGATCCGGCGGCGTCCGCGCCGCCCGCACCGTCCCATTCATTGAAGGTGACGCGCAGCGTAGGCAGAAGCTCCATGTTGGTATCGTCCCACAGGATCGACCGGCCGATTTCCCTGAGCAGCTCCGCACCGTCAAAACCGCTGTTCAGGTAACCCACCACCTGATCGCCCACGCCGTGGATATCCAGCGACTTGATGGAATGGACGATGCGATCCGAAGCGGAGGCCGCGTCCGGCGCGTCGGAAGTATGATCCGGAAGCGGTTCGTCGAGGGCGCGGGCGGGAATGTTGATCCAGCGGTTGTCGAAGATCTGCCACGCCGCGTGGAACAGGCCCTTCGCCGCGGCCGCGGGTCCGCCGTAGGCGTGGACGTGCCGCAGGGACGCCGCCAGGTTGTACTCGGTGGACAGGGAACCCCATCCGGCGTCGACGTTCACGGGCGTGCGCGCCATGCGGTCCGCCGCGAGCAGGACGAAGGTCGTGATGAGGCGCTCGATGGCCACGCCGTCCCGCAAGGCTTTGGCCACGGCTTCGAAAGCGCGTTCGACGTCCACGCTGAGCAGGGCGTCCACGAGGGCGTTCTCGTCGAATTCGGTGCGGGTGTTCGCCCCGTAATCCCGTGACTCGAGTTCAGGCGCAAGGTCTTCGAGCAGGCGCACCGCGTCCCGGTGAAAACGCTCCGGCTCGTCGCGTCCCCGTCCGACCATCTTGGCGCCCAGGTTGCAGACCAGTTCGGACGCCTCGCTCCAACCGAAGGTATCCACCACCCGGGCGAGGTCTCCCAGGTTGGCCACGTTCCGGGCGAAACCCAGGAAATACGGGGCAACGGCGCACTCGAAGAGCAGCTTGAAGATATGTGCTTCCTGGCCGTTCTCGCGGGCCGTGTGCAGGCACCGTTCGATCCTGAAATCCTGCATGTTGCGGGAGAACATGCGCACCCACCGGTCAATCTGCTCCCAGCTCACGGGCGGTGGCAGCGTGATGACCTCGAGCCGTTCAGACGCCCTTCCGGACGCCGCGCGGCCGGCCAGCGACAGGGCCATCAGACGGTCCTCGCCGTCGTATCTGCTGCCGACCTCGAGGCCGGACACCAGGAGCGTAACGATGTTGCCGCCCCCGCCCGCGTCCTGTTCCGACGCCACGTGACGGCCCAGGTGCCGCAGGATCAGCTGCACGATGTCGTGCTCCGACACGCCTCCGTTGAGAAGCAGTGCGGTAGCCTTGGAGATCGTCCACGAATCCCCGCTCAGGAGGCCCTCCCAGAGCAGCTGCAGGTGCTGGTCTCGGCGCCTGTAGGTCGCGTCTCCGGCCTGAACCCACAGTTCGTCTCCGCGGATGTCGACCGGGAAGGTCTCCAGATCGTCGCATTCGTAGTTGAAGCAACCCCCGCCTTCGAGATCGAAGCTGCGTCCGTGCCAGTCGCAGGTCAGGACGCCGTCCTTTACCACGCCGCGCGTCAGCGGAAACCCCATGTGGGGACACTGGTTGTCCGTGGCGTGGATGCGGCCGTCCACGTTGAACAGGGCGACGCTGCGCCCCTCGCTGATCTTGACGGCGCGGGATTCCCCGGGCGGCACGTCTGCAAGCGAGCCGACGCGGATCCAGCCGTTGCCTGAACTCATTGGAATCTTTCCTTTCTCCGGTGTGCTTCTTCTAGTGGGCTTCCAGCCAGTTCGCGCCGATGCCGATCTCCACTTCGATGGGTACGGTCATGGGCAGCGCGCTCCTCATGCATTCCTCGATCATACCCGGCAGGGAATCTTGTTCGGACTTATGCAGGTCGAAGACGAGTTCGTCATGCACCTGCAGCAGCATGCGCGTCCTGCAATCGCGCTTCTTCAGTTCGTTGTGTATCCGCGTCATGGCCAGCTTGATCAGGTCGGCCGCCGTGCCCTGGATACGGGAATTGATGGCGACGCGCTCCTCGGCGCGCTTGGTCGTATTGTTCCGGGAATTGATGTCCCGCAGGTACCGGCGGCGGCCCGTCATGGTCTCGACGAAACCGTTCTCCTCCGCGAACTTGATCGTTTCGTCCATGTACTTGCGCGTTCCCGGATACTTCGCGAAGTACTGGTCGATCAAATCCTGGCCCTGCCCCCGCGGGATGTTGAGCCGTTCGGCCAACCCAAAGGCGGAGATGCCGTAGATGATGCCGAAATTGACGGTCTTGGCGCGACGGCGCATCTCGTCGGTCACGCCGTCGGGGTCTACGTCGTAGATCTTCATGGCCGTCGCCGAGTGAATGTCCTCGTGCTGGATGAAGGTCTCCATCATGCCCTCGTCCCGGCTGAGTTCGGCCGCGATGCGCAATTCGATCTGAGAATAGTCCGCTGCCATCAGGAGGTAGTCGTCGTCCCGCGGCACGAAGGCCTTGCGGATCTGGCGGCCCATCTCCGTGCGGACCGGGATGGTCTGCAGGTTGGGCCCGTGGGACTGGATCCGGCCGGTGGCGATCACGGCCTGCTCGTAGGAAGTATGCACGCGCCCAGTCCCGGAAAACACGGCATGGGGCAGTTGGCTGACGTACACCGAATTGAGCTTGGTGCACATCCGGTAATGGAGGATCTGCTCCACGATCTCGTGCTTGGGCGCGAGCCGGCGGAGTATGGCTTCCGCCGTGGAATACTGGCCCGTCTTGGCCGTGCGCTTGGCGTTGGGATCGATTTTCAGCTTGTCGAATAGGATGTGCCCGAGTTGCTTGGCCGAATTGAAATCCACGGGTTCCCCGGCCAGCTCGGTGATCCGGTCCGAGGACCGCTGGATCTCATCGTCGAGCAGGCGGGACAGGTGCTCGAGCTGCCCCACGTCCATCCGCACGCCTTCGTGCTCCATCTCCACGAGAGCGGTCACCAGGGGGCACTCGATGTCCGTGAAGACGGTATCCTGGTTCATCTCGCCGATCCGGGGCCGCAGGTGTTCGGCCAGTTGCAGGGTGATGTCCGAGTCTTCGGCCGCGTACTCCACGACCTTCTCCAGCGGCGCGTCCTTCAGCGTGCCCTGTTCCTCTCCCTTTTCGCCGATGAGGGTGGTGATGGAAATGGGCGTGTATCCCAGGAGGGCCTGCGAGAGGTAATCCATGGTCCTGCGCAGGTCCGGCACGGCCACGTAGGCCGCCAGCATGGTGTCGAAGATGCGGCAGGACACGGTGATCCCGTGCCACCGCAGCACGGAAAGATCGAACTTGATGTTGTGCCCGATGAGTTCCTTGCCGGAGTCGTCGAAGAGGGACTGGAATTCGCCGGCGACCCGCAGCACGTCCTCCCGTCCATCGGGCATGGGCACGTAGTAGCCCGTATGCGGTTCGATAGCGAAGGCGAAACCCAGGATTTCGCAGGTCTTGGGATCCAGGCTCGTCGTTTCCATGTCGAAACAGAAGGACGGCGCCTGGCGCAGCGAATCGATGAGCGCCGCGCGGGACTCCGGGTCGTCGACGCAGCGGTAGTCGTGCTCCACGTCCACGATCGTCTTCAGCTGGTCATCGGAGAACAGGTCTTCCTGGCTGCCGGCGACGGTCAGTCGGGGGGCCGCCGAGAAGTCGTCCCCGAAGAGCCGCTTGCCCAGGGTGTTGAACTCCAGTTCGACGAACAGCTTCTTGAGGTCCTCCTCCTTGCGTTCCTTGACGGTCAACGCGTCCGGCGTGACGTCCAGCGGCACCTCCCGCTCGATGGTGACCAGGCTCTTCGACAATACGGCCATGTCCCGGTTTTCCTCGATGCGTTCCTTCTGCTTGCCTTTCAACTGGTCCGTGTTTTCCAGCAGATTCTCGACGGAACCGAACCGGGCGATGAGCTTCTGGGCGGTCTTTTCGCCGACGCCCGGGACACCCGGCACGTTGTCGCTGGCATCCCCCATGAGTCCGAGCATGTCGATCACCTGGTCGACGCGTTCGATGCCCCATTTCTCCAGCACCTCGGCCACGCCCATGGTTTCGAAGTTGTCTCCGGTGTTCCCGGGTTTGCAGATGAAGGACTGCTCGGAGACCAGCTGGGCGTAGTCCTTGTCCGGCGTGACCATGAAGGTGGTGAAACCGGCTTCGTCGGCCTGCTTCGCCAGGGTCCCGATCACGTCGTCTGCCTCCCAGCCCGGGACGCGGATCACCGGGATGTTGAATCCTTCGATCAACCGGAAAAGATAGGGCAGGGCGATGCTCAGGTCTTCGGGCATGGCGTCCCGCTGCGCCTTGTACTCGGGATACTGCACGTGGCGATGGGTCGGTTCGGGCGTATCGAACACCGCGGCGATGTGGGTGGGCCGGTTCTTGTTCAGGATGCCGAGGATGGTATTGGCGATAGCGAACACCATGGACACGTTCATCCCGGTCGAAGTCATCCTGGGATTTCGAATCAATCCGAAGTGGCCGCGGTAGGCCAGCGCCATGCCGTCCAGCAGGAACAGGGTCTTCTGGGCCTCAGTCATAAGTATATCGCTCCGGCTTCAAGGAAACTGGCCGGGATCTGGCCGGGGTTATCCCGTGCATTTCCGTCCAACCCGCGGGGCCGGCCTGATGTTGTGTGTTTACAGGTCTACAGTATATGACGGTCATCTGATTTTACCAGTGAATAGCGCTATTCCTTCAAAAGTCCTGCTGCGTTCCGGCCGACAATGCGCTGTCGGTCCACTTCATCCAGCCCCAGTTCCTCGATGACACGCAGCCCCAGGTCGACGTCGGCGATCTGCTGGGGGAAATCGGAACCGAACATCACCCGGTCGATACCGGCGAAATCGACGGCCAGGCGAAGCGCCCCGCTGTCCGGTATCCCCGCGGATTCGAAGTACATGCCCTTCAGGTACTCCGACGGCGGCCGGTCCAGTTGCTCACGCGCCTCGGGGTAGGAACGGTAGGCCTGGTCGATCCGGCCCGCGAGAAACGGGATGGTGCCGCCCAGATTGCCAAGCACGATCTTCAGTTCCGGGAAAGCCGCCATCGTGCCGCTGAATACCAGGTGCAGGGCGGCCACCGACGTGTCGAAAGGGAACCCGGCCATGGGCGTAAGCCTGTACGCCGCATAAACCTCATAGGCATGGGGCGTGGTGGGATGTACGAAGAGCGGCAGGTCCAGGGAGGAGGCCGCCGCATAGAGTTCATGGAACTCCGGGGCGCCCAGCGACTGACCGTTGATGTTTGAAAACAGCATGCCGCCCCGCAGGTTCAGCGATTCCGCGGCACGGCGCAGTTCCGCCGCCGAAGCGGCCGGGTCCTGCAGCGGAAGGACCGCCAGGGCGGACAGCCGGCCGGGATGGCGGGCCACGGTCTCGGCCAAGGCCTCGTTCACGATCCGGGCGAGGCGGAGGCCGGCATTCGACGCCTCGACGTGCAATCCGGGTATCGAAAAGCTGAGCAGTTGCCGGTCCACGCCGTGCCGGTCCATATGCTCGATCACGTGGTCCACATCGAAATGGCCCGGCGCGATCATGCTGTAATCGCCGTCCAGCTTCAGCAGGCGATTGCCGTCGGCATCCCTGATCAACTCCGCCTGGTATCCCCCCTTTTCAATCTCGTCGAGGTAGGCGGCCGTGTAGAAATGGGTATGAAAGTCGATTACCAACGGATACTCCGGCGGTTGTTCCATGCGGTCTGCCAGTGTGCGGTCGATCCAAGGGTCCCATACAATATAGACGGTTTTGAGTCGATTACAACGCCGGAGGCAACGCACGGTTTCAAGGCCCCGAATTCCCTGTACAAAAACAGCGCCGACGAATATCTTGGCAGTCGAATTCGCGACCGACCGAAACTGCAGCAATTTCAACTGGAGACGCCGATGCTGATCGATCCTTCCGAGTTCATTGGAACCAAGGGCATAACCCACCTGTGCACAGGCGGCGAATCGCCCATGCTGAAGACGCATGGAGACGCCGTCCACCGTTTCTTCGAGGACAAGCTCCTGGGCGAAGAAGGACGCAGGCGTCTCGAAGTGGTCTCCGTGGAGTGCAAGGAAAAAGTCGGCCGCCTGTTCGGTGTCCGGCCCGACGATATCGGTTTCCTGACCTCCACGTCCGAGGGCATCAACCTGCTGGTCTACGCCCTGGACTGGAAACCCGGCGACAACGTGGTGGTCGCCGACGTGGAGTTCCCTTCGGACGTCCTTCCGTGGACCCTGCTGAAGGAACGTGGCGTGGAACTCCGAATCGTGGAAAACAATAACTGGCGCACAGACTTGGAAGATCTTGATCAAGCAATAGATGAAAACACCCGGGTGGTCAACGTGAGCCATGTCAGCTATTTCACCGGCCAGCGTCTGCCGCTCCCGGAACTGTCCGAACTCGTACACCGCAAAAACGCCCTGCTCTGTCTCGACGTTACCCACTCCGCGGGCGCCGTGCCGGTCGAAGCGCAGTACGCGGACTTCGTCGTATCGAGCTGCTACAAGTGGCTCATGGCCGTGCACGGCGTGGGGATTTTCTACTGGAACCGGGAACGCGTGCCCGAACTGAATCCGCCCTTCGTCGGATGGCATACGCCGGCCTACCTGCCCGACTGGAAGGATCCCTCGGCTTACGTTCCCCGGGAGGACGCCAGCCGGTTTACGCCGGGCAACGAAACCTGGATCGGGGTATACATCCTGGACAACGCCCTTGACTGCCTGCTGGACATCGGCATCGACCGCATCGAGGAGCACGTGCTGCGACTAAGCACCCGCGTGTGGGATGGCCTGGCGGACATGGGCTGGGAAGTCATCACGCCTCGGGCGCCGGAAGAACGGGCGGGAAACGTCTGCTTCACCGCGTCGGACGTCAACGCGGTGACCCACGCCCTCGAGGACCAGAACGTGCTGATCTTCGGTGCGTACGGCGGCGTGGGCAGGGCACGCGTGTCCACCCATTTCTACAATACGGACCAGGACGTGGACCGGTTCCTCGAAGTCATGCGGGAGATCCCGGTGACCCATCCGGCGTCCAGACCCGGCCGAGACTTCAGCAAGGCGGCCGGGGTGGCCGGGAGTTAACCCCGGAAAACCGCATTGAGAAGACCGCGTTGAGTTATACGCCAACTACCCACGAAACGGTCATGCAGATCCATGGATTTTGAGTTAAGCGAAGAACACAGGATGGTCGAGCGGATGGTCTACGACTTCGCCCGCAACGACATCCTGCCTTCCATCAGGGAACACGACCGAAACGGTACTTTCCCCCATGAGCTGCTGCCCAAAATGGCGGCACATGGATTCATGGGCATCTGCCTACCCGTCCGCTACGATGGGGCCGGCATGGACTTCGTCTCCCTTGGTCTGCTGTCGGAAGGCCTGGAGTGGGCCGACTCTTCCGTCCGGGAGACGATCGCGGTCCATCTCGGCCTGCACGCCCTGCCCATCTTCCAGTGGGGCACGGAAGAACAGAAGGAACGGTTCCTGCCGCCCCTGGCCACCGGAGAAAACATCGCCTGTTTCGGTCTGACCGAACCCGGCGCGGGTTCGGATGTGGCCGCCATGACCAGCCGGGCCCGCAAGGAAGGCGACACCTACCTGGTCAGCGGCGAGAAGATGTGGATCACGCTGTCCGACGTGGCGGACCGCTTTCTCGTTTTCGCCAAGACGAACCAGGAGGAAGGCACGCGGGGCATCACCGCCTTCCTGCTGGAACGCGGGTGGGAGGGCCTGACCACCGGCACGATCAAGGGCAAGATGGGGGTGCGGGCCAGCAATACGGGCTGGATCAACATGGACCAGGTCCCCGTTCCCGAGTCCCACCGGCTGGGTGAAGAGGGCGAGGGGTTCAAGATCGCCATGTCCTGCCTGGACAACGCCCGCTATACCGTGGCCGCGGGCGCTGTCGGCCTGATGAAGTACTGCCTGGAAGCATCCGTTTCCTATGCCCAACAGCGCCGAACTTTCGGCCGGCCGATCGGCGACCATCAGCTCGTTAAGCAGCTCATCGCCCAGATGAAGCAGCGCATCGACCTGGGCGAACTGGCGGTGCGCAAGGTCGGATGGCTCAAGAACCGCGGCATGCGGAACACCCGGGAGACGAGCATGGCCAAGTGGTACTGCACGGAGTCGGCCTTCGCCACGGCCAGCGACGCGGTACAGGTCCACGGCGCTTATGGATACTCCGACGAGTACGACGTGGAACGACATCTGCGCAACAGCAAGAGCGCGGTGATCTACGAGGGCACCTCGCAGATTCACCAGCTCATGCAGGCGGACTACGAGTTCGGCAACCGGAAGGACCGCCCGCTCCGGTGCGAAATGCCCGCCTACGATCCGGAATACTGGCAAAGCTGACCACGGACCGCATATGGTCATGCCGACCACGGGCCGCATGCGGCCTCGACGGCTCGAAAAGGCACAAAGCGAGGTAACGGTTTCTTGAACATTATCGCCCTGGTTAAGCAGACGCCCGATACGGCGCAGTTGTCCGCCTCCATGGACGGCCTTCAGTTGTCCGCCGAGGACGGGCCCCGGATCGTCAACCCCTGGGACGAGTACACGCTGGAAACGGCCATACAGGCCCGGGAAGCGCACGGCGGCAAGGTGACCGCGCTGTGCCTGGGGCCTCCCGAGGCCGCCGACGCGCTGAAGACCGCGCTGGCCATGGGCGTGGACGAAGCCGTCCTGGTATCGGATCCGGCCATGGCGGACAGCGACAGCCTGACTTCGGCGCGGATCCTGGTCGCGGCCATCCGGAAAACCGGTGACTTCGACCTGATTGTCGGGGGCCGGGCGGCCATCGACGGCAATACGGCCGCGACGGCCGTGCAGGTCGCGGCCCTGCTCGGGGTACCGCTCGTCTCCTATGTGGCGGAGCTTCGGGACCTGGACCCTGCGGACCAGACCCTCTCGGCGGTCAGACTGCTCGAAAAAGCCCGGGAGACGGTCACCAGCCGGCTGCCGGCCCTGATCACGGTCGTCAAGGAGATCAACGAACCGAGGTATCCGAGCCTCATCGGCATACGCAAGGCGGCGCGGGCCAACATACCGGTGTGGCGTTGCGAGGATCTCGGTCTCGATGAGGCCGGCGTGGGCGCCGGGGCTTCGGGGATCGAATGGCGGACGGCACTTCCTCCGGTGCGGGAAGCGCACATCGAAATGATCGATGGCGGCCCCGAAGATGCGGCCCGGACCCTGGTTGACCGTTTGATCGAGGAAAAAGTGATTTAGGCGGAAAGGACCCGATGGCCGGCAACGTATTCGTATGGATTGAACAGGTGGACGGGCAGGCGGACCCGATCGCGTGGCAGGCTTTGGCGGCCGCGGGGAAAGTCGCCGGCGACGCCGGTGGTTCCCTTACCGCCGCCGTGTTCGGCGACCGGGTCGGCGAGATCGCGAGGCAGGCCGTCGAGGCCGGCGCGGACCGCGTGTACACCGCGGAAGATCCCTCGCTGGGTCGCTACCGCGTGGAACCCTACGCGAAACTCCTGGCGCGGATCCTGGAGAACGAACCGCCGTCCGTGGTCCTGATGGGGGCAAGTGCGGCCGGCCTGGAGCTTTCGGCCTACGTCGCCGCCCTCGCCGGTGCAGGCCTGGCGCCGGACTGCACCGACCTGCGCAGGGAAGGAGACCAACTGGTGGTTGTTCGGCCGGCACTGGTCGGCAACCTGGTTTCCACCGTAACATTCAAGGGCACCGGGCATCATTTCGTCACGGTACGCCGAAATATCTTCCAGCCGGCGGATCCCGATGCGACCCGGACCGGAGAGATCATCGAGGTGCCTGCCGCGCTGTCCGAGGACGAGATCCCCACCAGCGTGGCGTCCGTGGAGAACGCGGACGGCACGGTCAGCCTGACCGAAGCGAGCATCATCGTTTCAGGCGGCCGCGGCGTGGGCGGACCGGAGGGTTTCCAGCCCGTTCGCGAACTGGCAGACGCCCTGGGCGGCGCCCTCGGCGCCAGCCGGGCCGCGGTGGACGCCGGATGGATTCCCTATGCCCACCAGGTCGGCCAGACCGGAAAGACGGTACAGCCGGACCTGTACATCGCCTGCGGGATTTCCGGTGCGATACAGCACCTGGCGGGCATGAAAAACGCCCGCGTGATCGTGGCCATCAACAAGGACGCCGACGTGCCGCTGTACAGGTACGCCCACTACGGCATCGCCGGCGACCTCTTCAGTTACCTGCCCGCCATCGCGGAAGAAGTGAAGAAACGGCTGGGCCGATAGCCCGGCACGCCGTGCATCGCGCCTTTCTTCGGCGGCACATCGGAATCGCGGGACGCCGATGCTTTCTCCCTACGAAAAGATCCTCTTCGCCCTCCTCGCGGCCGCCTCGCTGTACCTGGCGTCCGTCACCTTCAGGCGCATGATCCGGACGATTCAGCGGGGGCAGGGCCGCCTGGCCTGGGATGGTCTGCCAGGCCGGCTGCTGACCGGCGTCAAGACTCTGGCCGGCCAGAACAACATGATCCGCAACCGGCCGCTGGTTTCCCTCGCACACACCGGGATTGCGTGGGGCTTCATCCTCTACATGGCGGTCAACCTGGTGGACGTGCTGGAAGGCCTGGTAACCGGCTTCGTTTTTCTGGAGGAAGGGATCGCCGGCCAGGTCTACCGCCTGCTCGTCGATCTCATGACCCTTGCCGCGCTGGCGGGCATGGCCGCCTTGCTCATCCGCAGGTTCATCGTGAGATCCACGGACCTCGCCGTCGCGCCCAATGTCAAGCTGCACCCCCGGGCAGCCGATGGCATCCGGCGGGATTCCCTGATCGTGGGGTGCTTCATCCTAGGCCACGTCGGCTTCCGGTTCCTGGGCGCATCCTTCGATATCGCCATACAAGGGTCGGACCCCTGGCAGCCGGCCGCGGCGCTGGCAGCCGGCCTCTGGACGGACCTGGATCCTTCCGTGCTGACTTTCGGCCTGCACGCCAGCTGGTGGATCGCCATCGGGCTGGTGCTGGCCTTCCTGCCCTGGTTCCCTTATTCGAAACACGCCCACCTGTTCATGGGCCCCTTCAACCTGATGACCGCTCCTGAACGGACCAGTCCGGGCGCGCTGGACGCCCTGGACTTCGAAGACGAGACCATCGAACAGTTCGGCGCGGGCCGGATCACCGACCTGGACCGGACGCACATCACCGACGCCTTCGCCTGCATCATGTGCAACCGGTGCCAGGACGCCTGTCCGGCCTATGCCACGGGCAAGGAGCTGTCTCCCGCGGCCCTGGAAGTGAACAAGCGGTATTTCCTTCGCGACCACATGAAATCCCTGGCGAAGGGCGGGGAAGACACGGAACCGATGCTGGACTACGCCATGAGCGAAAGCGCCCTCTGGGCCTGCACGGCCTGTGGGGCCTGCACGGAGGCCTGTCCCGTCGGGAACGAACCCATGTTCGACATCCTCGCCATGCGCCGGAACCAGGTGCTAATGGAGAGCGCGTTTCCGAATGAACTGAAAGGCGCCTTCACCGGGATCGAACGGAACGGCAATCCCTGGCAGATGGCGGGCGACCGGATGGAATGGACCGAACCGCTGGACTTCAAGGTACCGACCGTCGCGGAAAACCCGGACTATGAGGTCCTTTTCTGGGTCGGCTGCGCCGGCGCTTTCGACCCCGGTGCCCGGGACACGGCGCGGGCCATCGCCACGGTCCTGCACCGGGCGGGGATAGACTTCGCCGTGCTGGGAAACGACGAATCCTGTACGGGAGATCTGGCGCGAAGGGCCGGAAACGAGTATCTTTTCAGTATAGCCGCCGAAGGCAACATTGAGACGTTGAACGCCGCGGGCGCCGACCAGGCCGGCCGGAAGAAAATCGTCACGGGCTGCCCCCACTGCCTGCACACCCTCGGGAACGAGTACGGCGCGCTGGGCGGCCGGTTCGAGGTCATGCACCACACCCAACTCATCGGCGAGTTGGCGAAGACCGGCAAGCTGGAGGTGCAGGGCGAGACGGAGACGCGCACCACCTTTCACGATCCGTGCTACCTGGGCCGCCACGGCGGTGAATACGAAGCGCCCCGCCAGGCGCTGGCGGAAACCCGGCCTTCCCTGGTGGAAATGGCCCGCAGCAGGAACCGGTCTTTCTGCTGCGGCGCGGGCGGCGCACAGGTCTGGAAAGAAGAAGAGGAAGGCAGGGAGGCGGTCAGCGACCATCGCTTCCGGGAAGCCCGGGAAACCGGGGCCGACACCCTGGCCGTGGGCTGTCCCTTCTGCGCCAGGATGATGAACGACGCCAACAAGCGGGCCGGCGAACCCATGCGGGTCCGGGATATCGCCGAAATCGTGGCGGAATCCCTTCAAGATGAGCGGGAGCGCACGCACCATGACGACCGTTAACGAACGCGTGGTCTTCCTGGACGGGTCCAGGCTAATCATCGAGGCAATGGCCCGGGCCGGCGCAGGCGCCTACATCGGGTATCCCATCACGCCCGTCAACTGGCTCTTCGCGGGCGCCAAGCAGCGCATCCCCATCGCCCTCGAAGCGCCGGACGAGATTACGGCGCTGCAATGGGCTGCCGGATTCTCCTCGTCGGGCGTGTTCCCCGTCACGGCCTCCGCTTTTCCCGGCTTCGCCCTGATGATCGAATCGATCAACATGTCCTTCATGATGGAACTGCCCATGGTCATCATCCTCGCCCAGCGCCTGGGTCCGAGCACCGGGTCGGCCACCACGGGCGGCCAGGGGGACCTGCTCCTGCTCCGGGGATGCATCTCCGGGGGGTATTCGCTTCCGGTGTTCTGCCCTTCGAACCTGAACGACTGCTGGGACATGGCCGCGGCCAGCGTACACACGGCGGTAAACCTCCGCACCCCGGTCGTATTGCTGACCTCGAAGGAAATGGTCATGACCAACCAGAACATGGACATTTCCGGCCTGAAGGAAATCGAGCGCGCGGAACGCCACCTGCACGAAGGGAACGGGAAATACAAGACCTATGGCGTAAATGGAAACCTGGCGCCGCCCTTTCTGCCCCTGGGCAACGACCTGCACCAGGTCCGGCTGAACGCATCGACGCACGACATGGAAGGCATCACCCAGAAGAACAGTCCCGAGGCCCTCGGCAATACCGAACGGCTCAAGAACAAGATTGAACAAAGCATCGACGACTTCACCTATTACGATCACGACCGGGACGAAAGCGCCGATACGGTCATCCTGACCTACGGTATTTCGGCGGAGGCCGCCAGGGAGGCCGTTGGCCTGCTGAGAGCGGGCGGCGAATCCATATCGCTCCTGGTCATGAAGACGCTGCTGCCGGTACCGCCTCGCATATACGAAGTGCTGGCGGCCTACGCGCACGTCGTCGTCGTCGAGGAGAACATCGTCGGCCTGCTGCGGGAACTGCTCTACGGGAACCATCAGCACGACCGGATACACGGCGTCAACAAAATCGGCCACATGATCACGCCGCAGGAGATCGCGGAAGGAGTAAGGCAATGCAGGAAACCATCCTGAACGACCTGAAAATGCCCTACTGCCCGGGCTGTGGTCATACGGTCGCCAACAAGTCCATGAGCAAGGCCCTGGCGGACATGGAAGTGCATCCCCTCGACGTCATCGTGGTGAGCGACATCGGCTGCACCGGGCTCGTGGATCCGCTGCTGACCTGCCACACCATCCACGGGCTCCACGGCCGGGCGGTCGCCCTGGCCATGGGCATCCGCATGGGACTCGAGCATCCGCACAAGAAGATCATCGCCCTGCAGGGCGACGGCGGCGCCACGATCGGACTGCAGCACCTGCTCGAGGCGGCCCGGCACAACCTGGACCTCACCCTCGTCGTGCAGAACAACATGGTCTACGGCATGACGGGCGGCCAGACCAGCGGGCTGTCCTCCACCGAGTTCAAGGAGCCTGACCGGCCCGAGACTGCCGTGCCGGGCTACGACATCTGCGCGCTGGCCCACAACGCCGGCGCGGCCTATACCGCGCGGACGTTCATCGGCAAGGATACGGCCGAACTCTGGAAGGAAGCCCTGTCCACGCCGGGGTTCTCCCTAATCGAGATCGTTGAAATGTGCCCCGCGTACGGAATGCGGAAGGTCCAGGAACTCCACGATACGGCGGATTACGAAAGCGTGGTGACGAGGAACCCGCGCGTGGCCGGCCAGCCGCACAGGGCAACCGGCCGTTCCCTCCTCGACGGCCTGAAACCGATCGAACACACCTGCGAGGCACCGCTCGACGGCCGCCTGGAAATCATCGTCGCGGGTTCGGCCGGCGAAGCCATCCAGTCCGCGGGGGACCTGCTCTCCACGGCGGGCATAACCGCGGGCCTTTCCGCCACCAAGAAAGGCGACTATCCGATTACCATCGGTACCGGTTTCTCCGTGGCGGAGGTGATCCTCTCCCGGCAGCCTATCCACTACACCGGGATCGACTGTCCCGACATCATGATCGTCATATCGCAGGATGGGCTGGACAAGGTGCGGTCCCGCATCGGCGAGCATACCCTGGTGATCGCAGACGCGAAACTCGGTCCCGAGCTTGCGGAACTGGCCGTGCCGCCTGGTGCGAACGGTCAGCCTGGTGCGAACGGTCGGTCCAACCTGGTGACCCGGGACTTCCGGAAGACGGGTGGATCGAAGGGCGCCGCACTGGCGGCCATCGCCCACTGGCTCCAGGACAACGGGTTCCTGCCCATCGAAGCCCTCATCGAAGCCGCCAGCCGACACAAGCACGGCGACAAGATGAAGGTCATCATCGACAAGGCCATCGCGGCATAGCGGCACTCATTTACCCAGGACACCGGTAATCCTCCTTGCGCATCGTCTTCTTCGACATCGACAGCCTGAGGCCCGACCACCTGGGTTGTTACGGCTATGGCCGACCTACCTCGCCCGCCATCGATGAAATCGCCGCGCAGGGGATGCGGTTCGACCGGTACTACTGCGCCGACTCCCCCTGCATGCCGTCCAGGCACGGGTGGATCACGGGCCGTTTCGGGATCAACAACGGCGTGGTGACCCACGGCGGCCCCGCATCCAAACTGCATATTCTCGAACAGCGGTACGGCGGCCCCGACGAGCGGAATCAGCTGGTGCAGCGCAGGTTGCGCCAGCACGGCTACGACACGGTCTGTTTCTCCAACTTCCCCACCCGGCACTGCGCGACCTGGTTCGGGCTGGGCTGGTCGGAGTTCCATTCGCCCAACCTGAAGACGGGATCGGAGACGGCGGACGAAGTCAACGAGGCCGTGCTTTGCTGGATCGCCGCGAACGGCGGCCGGGACGATTTCTTTTTGTACATCAACTACTGGGACCCGCACCGGGTCTACGATGCGCCTCGCGAATGGTTCGACCGCATGGCGGGCCATCCGCCGGCGGTGGACTGGCCCGACGACGATGCGATCGGCGGCCACCAGGATATCGACGGGTGGTTTACCGCGTCCCACCTCTTTCCCGGGGACCGGCCGAGCCCCACGCCGAACATGCCGGACGCCATCCGGAACACGGACGACCTGAATCACATGGTGACCGGATACGACGCGGAGATCCGCTACACCGACCATCACGTTCAGCAAGTGCTGGACGCCCTGGCCGGCCTGGGCGACCTGGACGACACGGCGGTCATCATTTCGGCCGATCACGGCGAGGCCATGGGGGAGCACGGCATCTACGGCGACCACGTATGCGCCGACGAATGCATACACCGCATCCCGCTGATCGTCAAGTGGCCGGGGGTTACGCCGCCCGGATCCACCTGTGGCGACCTGCTGTATAACGTGGACCTGAGCGCCACGCTCATCGACCTGGCCGGCGGCGAAGTGCCGGAATTCTATGACGGACGGTCCTTCGCGGAAGGGCTCGCCACCGGACAGTGCCGCCTGCACGACTACCTGGTCTGGGGTCACGGCCTGTACACGCTGCAGCGGGCGGTTCGGACGCCCGATCACCTCATGGTCAGGACCTACGACGACTTCGGATACCGCTTCGACCCGGTGGCCCTGTACGATATGGAAAGCGACCCGTACCAGACGCGGAACCTGGCCGAAGACGAGCCGGAGATCCTGCACAGGATGGATCACTACCTGTCGGATTGGCTCCACGAACAGCGGGTCAAGCCCTACGCCATCCCCGATCCCCTGGAGGTCGTGTGGCAGGAGCGCCAGACCACCTGATGAGGGTGGGAAGAGACCGTTGGTGCACATAGACAGGACAACGGCACCTTGAATCCGAAACGAGTACTGCTTGACTGATCCAACCACGCATACGCCGCCAGGGAAACCCACGCTTACCTCGTTGATTACCCTGCGGTCCCTGGTCACGGGACTGGTCCTGGCCATCGTCCTCAACATCTGGGTGACCTACGGGACCTATATCCTGCACTCGTCCCGCATGTCGGTGGCCCACCTGCCCATCTCCGCCCTGGCGCTGTTCCTGCTCGTCGTATTCGTCTACAATCCGGTCGCACGGAGCCTCTACACGCGAGCCGCCTTTACCGGACGTGAGCTGACGCTGATCTTCTGCATTCTGCTCATCTCCAGCCTGATTCCCGGAAAGGCCTTCGTATCCTACTTCCTGACCATTGTCTCCACGCCCTTCTACTTCGCCCAGCCGGAAAACCAGTGGGCCGAACTGTTTTTCCCCTATCTCCCGGAATGGCTCGTGGCGAACAATCAGAACAACGCCATGGGCTGGTTCTACGAAGGGCTTCCGCCGGGCGGAACCGTCCCGTGGTCCCCCTGGATTATACCCGTCGCATGGTGGATGAGCTTTTTCATCGCCATCTTCGTCGTCGGCGCCTGCATCGCGGCCATATTCAGGAAACAGTGGGTGGAATATGAGCGGCTCACCTTTCCCCTGGTCCAGGTACCCCTCGAACTCATAGCCGCCGATCAGTCGCCGGGACGGTGGCCGAAGCTGGTCTACGACCGGCTCTTCCAGGTCGGATTCGGTCTCGCGCTGGCCGTCGCCCTGTGGAATATCGTGTCCTTCGCCCACGTCGTCCCCCAGTTGCCGGTGGGCACGTTTTTCGAGACGCCGCTTCAATTGAGCCCGTTGTTTCCGTCCATTCCCCTGCGCATCAGCCCGTACATGTTCGGCTTCGGATACTTCATCAACGTCGACATCCTCCTGAGCATTTGGGTGTTTTTCATGCTCGGCATTCTCGAGATCGGCACATTGAGCTACATCGGACTCAACACGGAAGGCAGCGGTCCGGGGGGCACCGGCGGCGTAAACGCGCAGTTCTTCGGGGGGTTCCTCGTGTACGTGGGGTACGCCCTGTGGTCGGCCCGGCGGCACCTGATCGCGGTGGTTAGAAAAGCAGCGGGAAGGGATTCCTCGCTGGATGATTCGAAAGAGCTGGTTTCGTACAGGATGGCCGTGGCCGGGGTACTGGCGGGAACCGTCTTCATCTGCGCGTGGCTATATCAGTCCGGTATATCGCTGCCCGTGATCGTGGTGTTTCTGGCCTTTCTTTTCGTGCTTTACTTCGGAACGACGAAGGTGATCGCAGAAACGGGGGTCGTGTTCCTGGACCTGCCCGTGAACGCCCACCAGATCACCGTGCTCTCCCTGGGATCGGGAAACGTGTCGCCCCAAAGCCTTACTTCGCTGGGACTGGCCAGCGCCTACGCCCGGAACTGGCGCGGTCTGGGGATGGGTTCGGTGGTACTGGCCGACCGGTTGACCGACGGATTCTGGCCGCGGAAGAAGGGGCTGCTGTTCGTGCTTACCGTAACGTTCCTGGTCAGCATGGTCACGGCGGTGGCCTATTCGATCGACTGGGGGTATTCCACGGGGGCCTATAATTTCGGTGGAGGCGCCTTCAGTAATCTCAACGTGCATTACTACGAGGAGATCGTCACCTGGATGAAGAACCCGCTGTCCCTGGGGCAGAACGAACCGTGGTTCATGGCGGCGGGCGCGGTGATCTTCCTCCTCCTGCTGAAGCTGAGGCACTGGCTGATCTGGTGGCCCCTCGCCCCGGTGGGGTTTGCCATCTGCTTCGCCAGCAATATCCGGGACTCGATCCTGTCCGTCTTCCTCGCCTGGCTCGTCAAGTTCATCCTGCTGAAGGTCGGGACCGGCGCCTACCGCACGGGCCAGCGGTTCTTCCTGGGCTTGCTGCTCGGATATACGACTGGCATCGTGCTGTCCTTCATCGTCGATGCCCTGTTCTATCCCGGACAGGGCCACATGATGCACGACTGGTAGCGGGCGAGTCCCGGCGGGGCCGGATCAGTCCCGGCCGGACTGCCAGGACCGCTAATACGTGCTCTTCGCCGTCGTCAGGGGGCACCACCGCGAAGCCTGCAACCAGTGCAGCAGCGTGCGCAGGGATTCCGGCGTGCCGATCTGCTCGAGGGCGATGGCGGCCTGGCCCTGCACGTACCGGTTTTCATCGTAGCACGCGTCCGCGAGATGCGGAATGGCCGACTGGGCTTCGTCCCCGAACCGGGCCAGCGCGTAGGCGCTCCTGGAACGCACCTGCTCATCCTCGTCCTTCATCATGCCGACCAGCGCGGGAACGGCCGAGTCCGCGGCCAGCTTGATCTGGCCCAGGGCATCGGCCACGTTCTGTCGGACGAAGGGCGACGGGTCGTCTGAAAGTCCTGCCAGGCGCTCCGCTACCGAAGGATTGTGATGCCGGATGTCTCCGAGGGCGTATACGGTGTATCCCCGGACGCGTTCGTTCCTGTGACCGAGCAGGGAGACCAGCGGTTCGACGGCCGCGGTGCCGAGCGCACCCAGCCCGTAGCAAGCCTCGCGCCGGACCTCGTCCTGCTCGTGCTGGAGCGCTTCAAGCAGGTGGGGAAGGGCGGTCTCCCCGTACTCCGCCAGGGTATAGGCCGCGTGCAGGCGCTGCTGTTCGAGTTCATGAGACAGGTCGCCGGCGAGCGCCTCGACGTGTGCCCCGTCTCCCTGCCTGCTCCCGGCCGACCCGTTTCCGGCAAGCCAGTGCCACATGTTCCGCCACATGGCGCTCCGTGGATCGTCCGACAGGTCGCCGAGATCGATATCGTCGCGTTGCCGGTTCCACCAGGGGCGGTCGGGCTCCGACATCCGCGTGAACTGGAACTTCATCATGTACCGGACCTTGTCCGTCTGGTTCGGAAACGCCCGGTGCCAGAGGTCGAAGTGAATGATGGTAACGGTACCCGCCTTGCCGCTTGCGGGAAAGCCCTCGGGGACCGACCCGTTCCCGCCGACGGTCTCTTCGCGGGACTCGATGTAGTGGCTTCCCGGTATCACCCCCGTCGGGCCGATTTCCACCGGGGTGTCCTGGGGATAGTACATGGCCATGATCCAGCGCGGATGGTGATCGCGCACCTTGGTGTAACCCCAGTAGCTGTCCTTGTGCCAGGCGCCTCCCCGGCTGTTCGGCGGGTTCACGTGCGGGTGGCGGTGGGCGTGCATGACGTAGTCCGGTCCGAGCAGGCTCGTCAGCGCGCCTTGCACCCTGGGATCGTCGTAGACCTGCTGGATCTCGGGCACGCGGGGCAGCAGGTTGTTTCCCGGATTCCCGTCTTCGTCGATGATCGCCTTCGTTTTCTCGTAGATGCCGTCATGCAGCGCGACCGGTTTGTCCACGCTAATCACGTGATAGCCGTTCACGATGAAGTCGCGCATGGCGTCATCGTCGAAAAGGTAGGATCTGTCCACCATGAGTCACCGCTCCTTTTTAGCATGGTTCCATTTTGGCATGACTTCTTTTGGCATGGCTTCTTCTGGCATGGCGGCCGGCTACATCGGTCGCCGCCCACAATGGTCGCCGCCCACGACGGTCGTCATGACGGGCCCAGGCGGATTGTTCGAATTGCGAAATCGACCAAATGTACCTATTCATCCATCCGTGAAACAGACCGACATATCTTCAAGAAACGCTTCAGGTTCCACGGGTTTAAACTGGTTCTCGAACCACGGCCGGGAGGCCTTGTCCTGATCGAGATTCGTCGCCCGGCCTCCACCGGGCAGACGTTCGATGCTCTCCCGGATGACGTCCGCGGCAGACCCCGATGCCCGCACTTCCAGATTCCCTTCTTCGCAGTCGTAATACCAGACGGATTTCAGCCTGCCGCGCAACAGCCTGTACGCGTAATGCGAAAGCGGTCTATCCACGGTACCGGGCATGAATGAAGACGGCCAGAACAGGCGGTTGACCTGGAGGCGGAATGCCGCCTCGAGCATGCCGGCCGGCGTCGCCGGGCAGAGATGCCAGTTGGTCTCCGGCCAGACGTCGAGCCATCCCCAGGCACTCCCCATCTCCGGGATGGACAGGTCCTTGTCGCCGCTTCGCGTGTGCACGCGTCCATCCCTTCCCCCGATGAACACGTGGTGCTGGGGATAATTGAAGAACTCGCCCCCTTTTGAGCGGAGGCAGTCGTAGAACCCCGTCGCCAGGCCGAGGACGGCGCCGGCCACCCCGAACACGCCGTCTTCCAACCGGGGTGAGACCAGTCCCACGCGGTCCTGAGGATGATAATCGGGATACGCATCGGAAAACGACAGGACCTTCGATATCGAATCCTGCCGCCGGCGATAGACGAAGTCCGACTGCGTTATGCGTTCGCTGGTATGCAAAACGTCACCCGGTTCGCACGTTCAGTGGACCTTATTGATTCGCCGCGTAATTTCCGGACCGGCCGGCTGCGCGTCAAGCAGATTCTCCCTCGGCTCATGCGGTTATCTGACCGGATGCACGACGGATTCCGGACTCGCGTCCAGTTTCAATTCGACCATCTCGATGCCGGATTCTCCCACCAGCCACTCATAGATCTCTTCGACAGACTTCGTGTAGGCGTACTCCTCTGCGTAAACCACCCGGCGAATCCCCGCCTGGATGGACTTTTTAAGACAACCCAGGCAGGGCTTGTTGGTCGTGTAGAGTGTGGCGCCGCTCGTCGACGACCCGTGGCGCGCGGCAAAGACGATGGCGTTCTCCTCGGCGTGTATGCAGACGCATTCGTCGAGATTCGCCCCGGACGGCCCGTCCGAGTTGCATCGTTTGCATCCTCCTTCGGAGCAGTTGGGAATGCCCATGGGGGTGCCGTTGTATCCCGTGCTGGTGATGATTTTGTCGTTCACGATCACTGCGCCGATGTGCCGGCGAATACAGTTCGATCGCGCCGAAACGGCATAGGCGATGCGCAGGAAATACTCGTCCCAGGAGATTCTATCCATTCACTGCTCCTTCACCGGTTGAGATCCCTTAAGAAACCGCTTGTAGTACGAGTGGACCAGGAACGTCACCGGCAGCGCGATCAGCAGTCCCAGGATACCGAGCAGTTTCCCCCAGATGGACAGGGAAAGGAGGATCACCGCCGGGTTGAATCCGGTCACGCTGCCCATGATCCGCGGAACCAGGATGGCGTCCTGGATGACCTGCACGACGGCGAACACGGCCAGGACGAGGACGATCATGACCCATATGCTCTCTCCGCCGCCCAGGGCCCCGGCAATCGCGAACAGCACCGCCGGAATGAGTCCCACGACCTGCAGGTAGGGCACCATGTTGAGCAGCCCGATGAAAAGGCCCAGCAATATGCCCATGGGCAGGCCGATCAGCCAGAAGCCCAGCGCGAAGAGCAGACCGACGATGAAGGCGATGAGGGCCTGGGCACGGAAATACACCCGCATGGCCTTCGTAAAGTCCGATACGACGTCGAGCACGACCTGCCGGTACTGGTCGGGGATCAGGTCCTTCCAGCCTTCGGAGATCTCGTCGAAATCCAACAGGATGAAGACCAGGTAGAGCAGGATGACGATGATGACAGCAAGACCGATGATGAAACTGATCGTACCCGAGAACACGCCCCAAATGCCGGGCAGGACCTGTTGAAAGAACAGCCGGATGTTCTCGAGATTCAGCAGTTGGACCAGTTCTTCGAACCGGACCAGGTCCGCGATGTAGATCCTGATTTCCTCGGGAACATAGTCCTGCAGTCTCGCTTGCCACTGGTCCGCGTCCACCAACCCGGAGAGCAGCCGCTGCATCTGCGCGATTTCGGACACGACCATCGGGATCAGGATCGAAAGGAAAGTGACCACGGCGGCGAGGATGATCGTCAGGCTCAGCAGCACGGAGATGATTCGTTGCTTGAAGGGCAGTATCCGTTGCAGCCAGGAAGTCAGGGGATTGATCAGGTAGGCGAGCAGCAGGGCGACTGCAAAGGGTATGAGCACGTCGCTCAGATAGGCGATAAGGGTGATCAACAGCCAGATCACGCCCACGGCGATCGCGATGCGGACTACGCGGTCGAAGGTAAAGGGACTTTCAGACAGCATGAGCATGGTCCGGGACAGAACGCCGATCTTGAGGGAAACGCCGTGTAAACAAGTAGGCGCAGGGATGGCGGATGTCAAGCAAATACAGGACGACGGACAATCACTTGACCCGCCTTCGCGAACGAGTCTATATTTACCACGCACCGACGGTACTGGCCATCCATATTCACCCCACCCCGGAACCTACATGCACAAAGTACTTTCCGTCCTGCTGCTGGCCGCGGCCGTCGTGGCGCCAGCCGGCATTTCCCATGCCCAGTACACGAATTCCGTAGGCGTCACCCTGCCGGCCGACGCGGCGCCGCCGGAGCAGCAGGTCTTCCGTCTGATGAGTCCCGAACCGCGCAGCCTCGACATCCAGATCAACCTGTACGACGGCGAGGGGACGCTGCTTCCTTTCGAAACCCTGCTCATCCGGGACGAGCTCTGGCAGCCTATCCCGGCCGCCGCAACCGGTTACGACGTCTCCGAGGACGCCCGGGAATGGACGTTTCATCTGCGTCCGGGTGCGCGGTGGAGCGACGGCAGGCCCGTCACGGCCCATGATTTCGTCTACGCCTTCAGACGCATGCTCGATCCCGCAAACGCCAATCCCTACGCTTTCTTCTACTATGACATCAAGAACGCGAAGGCCATCAGCCTGGGAGATATCGAGGACCCGGACCAACTCGGCGTGCGCGCCGTGGACGATCTCACCTTCCAGGTGCACCTGGAGCGTGGCGCGCCTCATTTTCCCCATGTCGTGTCCTTTGGCCTGGCCTACCCCGCACCGCGCTGGGCCGTGGAAAAACACGGCCGGAAGTGGACTGAAGTCGACAAAATCGTGTCGAACTCCGGTTTCAGGATGGAGGAATGGGCTACGGGCAGTCATATGACCTTCGTTCCCGATCCCATGTACAACGGTCCCCACAAGCCCCTGCTGGAGAAGATCATCCATCCCTTCCGCTACGCCGCGGCGCAGACTGTCCTGGCCTACGAGAACAACGAGGTGGATGTCGAAAACGTGGATATAAACGACCTGGACCGCATCGAACGCCATCCCCTGCTCAGCGGAGAACTCGTCAGATCGCCCGGAAGAACGACCTGGTACCTCTTTTTCAAGGTGGCTGAACCGCCGTTCAACGATGTCCGCGTGCGAGAGGCCTTCGCCCGGGCGCTTGACCGCGATGCGATCTGCCGGATCGTACTGAGGGGAACCGCGGCACCGGCCTATTCCATGATGCCGCCGGACTTCAAGGAGTACAACGGTGCGGCCATGAAACCGTACCAGGCTTTCGATCCAGAAAGGGCAAAAGCGCTGATGCGGGAAGCCGGATACCCGAACGGACGGGGGTTTCCCAGGCAGGAAATGTGGATTCGCGCGCCGACGCCTTCCATGCAAATGGCGGGCGTGGCCATTCAAAGCATGCTGCTGGAGCATCTCGGGGTGAAAGTCTCCATCCGCACCCTGGACCGGACCGCCTACATGAGCAAACTGTACAACTGGGAGATGGACTTCGGATTTCTGCGGTTCGTCGCCGACTACATGGATCCGCGCAACATGCTCGACATGACGTGGCACTCCCAGCCGAAAGGCGCGGGAAGGCACGACTGGGCGAACTCCGAATTCGATGCACTGGTCAAGAAAGCCGGGTCCGAACTGGATCCTGACCTACGAACGGACCTCTACAGGAAGGCAGAGGAGATTCTTGTGAGGGACTACGCCGCCGCCTTCGTATTCCATCCCCTCACGATGCAGCTTCGAAAGTCGAACCTCAAGGGATACACCCGGTATCCCGATGGTACTGTGGGCGGCCTCATGTTTTCGCGGTTATACAAGAGCAGGTAGTAGGCGGGAAGGACTCAAGCCGGAAGGTCCGCCTGGTCCGCGGGGTCCGGACACAGGACCCGCAACGCACCGGGCACCGCAGTGATCTCCGCCGGTGTCTCGCCCACGGGCTCGCCGTCGGCGAACATCACGACCGGCCGCTCCGTCTCCATGCTCAGGCTGGCCGTCCTGTAGGAGAAGATGCCGGGGTGGGTCAGGTGCCCGCCCCAGTAGACCCGGGGAAACACGCGCAGGATACGGCTCGCGCTCATCATGCGCACGAGGCAGATGTCGAGGGCCCCGTCCGCCGGGCTGGCGTTCGGCGTGATCCTGATCCCGCCGCCGTACGTACTGGTATTCCCGGTGGCCGCGAGCAGGACCGTCTGGTCGATGGTGCCGAAGTCTCCGGACATGCGCAACGCCACACCGCGGTAGACGCGCAGCATGCGCGCCAGCCCCCACAGGTAGGCCGCCGTGCCCTTGAACGGGACCCGCCCTTCGTACACCAGCCTGGCCACCTCCGAATCGAATCCCAGCGTCACCACCGTCGCGAAGTACCGGTCGTTCACCTTGCCCAGGTCAATGGGACGGACATAGCCCTGCAGCAGGACGGATGCGGCCTTCTCGGGCGCGGAAGGTATCCCCATCGCCCGGGCGAAATCGTTGCCGCGTCCGCAGGGCAGGATGGCGAGGGAAACGTCCGTTCCGGCCAGCGCGTTCACCACCTCGTGGACGGTTCCGTCGCCCCCGCAGGCGGCCACGCAGGCATACCCCGCGCGCACCGCTTCCGCCGCGAAGGCCTCCGCCTCGCCCCGGGCCGAGGTAGGGCGGATCTCAACGGCCGCATGGTTCTCGGTCAACTGGTCCCGCACCCGCTCCGCGTATCTCATGCCGCGTCCGCTGCCCGACGTCGGGTTCGCGACGATGAGCGTTTTACCGGTCATTTACTTCCTCGATAACGAAGTCCACCGCGCCGGTCCCGGGGGCCGAACATCTTGACAGGGGCCAGCCCTCGTCCTAAGATAGTGGGCTTGCCGGAGAAAGCCAATGCATCCTCCCGGATCTGACGGGCGCAAGGACGTTTGCCGTGCCAGGACGCATACCGCGCAAGGACGCATTCCGCACAAGGACGTAGACGCCGATAACCCGGACCACGGTATGACCGACTACAGAAGCCTCTTCGATTTGACCGGCCGCAACGCGCTGGTCGTCGGCGGCGGAAGCGGCATCGGCCGGAGTTCCGCCCTGTGCCTGGCCCAGTTCGGCGCCCAGGTGGTCTGTGCGGATGTACGTCAGGAGGCTGCGGAATCCGTCCAGGATGAGATACGCATGGAGGGCGGCTCGGCCGAAGCGGTAACGCTGGACATGCGCGATACAGGCCATATACAGCGCGTGCTCGACCGGATTCGTCCCCCGGACATCCTTGTCAGCACACCCGGCGTCAACATCCGCAAACCGCTCCTCGAGTACACCGACGAGGAGTACGACCAGGTCGTCGATCTCAACTTGAAAGGTACCTTCCGCCTGGTACGCGAAGTCGCCCGGTCCATGTCCGAAAACAGCGGGGGCAGTATCATCGTCTTCTCGAGCATCCGGTCACAGGTCGTCGAGCCTGGCCAGGGCGTCTACGCCGCGACGAAGTCCGGCGTGGTGCTCATGATCCGCGCGCTGGCGGCCGAACTCGCCGACCGGGGCGTGCGGGCCAACGCCATAGCACCGGGCGTGGTGGACACGCCGCTGACCGCCCAGATCAAGCAGCATCCGGACTGGTACGGCGCGTATGCCGACAAGACGATGCTCCGGCGATGGGCCAGGCCGGAAGAAATCGCGGGAGCCGTCCTCTACCTGGCTTCGGACGCCAGTTCCTACACCACCGGTTCCGTCATGTTCGTCGACGGCGGGTGGACGGCGGCGGACGGCCGCTTCGATCCCTTCGGCGGCTGACCGCCGAACCACGCACCACGCGAGTCCACCCGAATCTACCCGAATCCCATCCCCGGCGATCCGATGCCATTCCTGAACATCCTGCTCGACATCATCGCCCCGATTTTCGTCCTCATCTCCCTCGGCTACCTGTTTCAGAAGAAATGGCATTTCGATATGCAGGCCCTGACGCGTGTCCTGCTGTACCTGGTCATGCCCGCGACGCTCGTCGTATCCCTGACCCAGTCCGAACTCTCCGCCGATTTCGTATGGGACACCAGCGTGTTCTGCCTGCTCATGCTGGTGGCGCTCTATGTCCTGAGCCTGGCCGGATCCCTGATCATGCGTTACCGGAAGGACATGAAACAGGCCTTCAGTCTGTCGGTCATGTACTACAATAGCGGCAATTACGGCTTTCCGGCCAGCGAACTGGCCTTTCCCGCGCTCGGCCTGGCCGTGCAGTCCATCGTCCTGGCCGTCCAGAACTTCCTCGTGTTCACCCTGGGGCTGTTCTTCGTCTCGGTCGGCCGCATTTCAGCGCGGAGAGCGTTCCTGCAGTCCTTCAAGATGCCCTTCGTATACGCGCTGATCCTGGCCTTCGCCATCCGGAACTTCGGCCTGCAACTCCCCGGCTTTGTCTGGCTTCCCATCGAGTACCTGGCCGAGGCGCTTGTTCCCATGGCCCTGGTCACCCTGGGCATGCAGCTGGCCAGAACGCGCATCACGCAGGCGTGGCAGGCCAGCCTGGCCTCCCTGGTATGCCGCCTGGTGATTTCCCCCCTGATCGGCTACGGACTCGTGCTCCTGCTGGACATCGATCCCAGAATCGCACCGATCCTGGTGGTCTCCACCAGCTATCCCACCGCGATCAACACCGTGCTGATCGCCCTGGAATTCGGCAGCAGGGAGGACTTCGCGGCCAACGCCGTGTTCCTGTCCACCGTCTGCAGCATCGTCACGGTCGCGGTGGTGATTTTCCTGGTCAGGTGAGTGCCGGCGGGTTGGTGAATGCCGGCGGGTTGGCCGCCGGGTGTTTCCGGATCAGACGTACCCGTCGCGGTCGCCGTACACCCGCGCACCCTTGCTGATCGCCGTTGAAAAAGCACCCACAGGTTTGTCGGACCCCGGGTACCGGTCACCGTGGGACGTGCCGTTCTCGAGCTTGAGCACGCCGCGGGGACACACGGCCGAACAGACCCCGCATCCCACGCAGGAAGACCGGACGATGTTCTCGCCGCGCTCGGCATAGGCCCGCACGTCGATCCCCATTTCGCAATAGGTGGTGCAGTTGCCGCAGGACATGCACTGGCCGCCGTTGGTCGTGATGCGGAAGCGGGAGAAGAAGCGCTGGATGATGCCCAGCACCGCGGCCATCGGGCAGCCGAAGCGGCACCAGACCCGGTTGCCGAGGACGGGATAGAACCCCACGCCGATGACGCCCGCGAAGACGGCGCCGATGTAGAAGCCGTACCACTGCCTCAGCGGGGCGGAAATGGCGCTCAGCGCGCCATCGGACGTGCTGCTCACCCAGAGCACGGCCGTCGTCAGGATGATCAGCAGGAGCACGGCGTAGATGATCGCACGTTCGATCTTCCACGACACGGTCGACTTGGGCGTCAGGTGCCGCCAGGGATCGCCGAGGGTCTCGGCGAGTCCGCCGCAGCCGCATACCCAGGAGCAGTACCACCGCTTGCCGTAGAAATAGGTCAGCACGGGCGTGGCGATGAAGGAGCAGACCGCGCCCCAGAACACCATGAAAGAGCCCAGGGCGCCTGGACTGTTGACGAGGTAGTCCACCGTGCCGGGGAACAGGTAATCGTACTTCAGCGGCCAGAAATAGCTGAAATAGAACTCCGGCTCGTTCAGGGCGCGGAGGAAATGGGGCAGGAGAAAGGCCAGCACCAGTTGAAAGAACATGACCGAAATGGTCCGGATGATATGGTAGCGGTTGTGGCGGTACCGCATGAACATGCGGAAACCGAAGAGCACCACGGCCATGGTGTAGAGGAACCCGTAGAGGAACCACTGGTTCGCCGGTTGTCCCGAAAGGGCCAGCGACAGCGGCTCGACGAGCGCGATGGCGCGCGCGAGGTATTCAGGCCACCAGTACAGTACGACGTAGAACCCGGTGAGCGCGATGCCCAGTGCCCAGGCGATCGCGCCGCGATGCGTGGTGTTTCCGAACATGAGGCCGTCGTGCTTGATGCCGGGCACGGTGTCCTTGTAGGCGAACCAGACGTAACCGATCGTACCGGCCGATAACAGGCCGAAGGAGAGCAGGAAGGGCGTCCACGCGCCGGAGAGGGGCATGCCGAGCAGGGTGACGGCGAGGGCGAGGAAACCCAGCCCGATCACGCCGGCGGAGACCATCATGCCCGGGTTCCTGGGCGCCTCGGCCGCGGTGGCGGGCTCACCGAAACCGTCGGCCTCTTCGTCGTAGAAGTAAGCGATGGTTTCCGGATCGATCAACGTCGTTCCAGCGGGCGGTGTGCTCATGCGAGTTGCTCCTTTAACGAGCGTACGATTTCCGTCTCGTGGCGGACGAAAAACTCCGGATCGAAGTTGGCTTCTTCCAGGTGGTCCAGGACGTACTCCACGGGGCGCCGCTCGGTGATCCAGCGTTCGCACACCTCGTGGCGGGCGCGGATGCCCATGAAGTTGAAAGCCTTGATGCACCCCTCGGCGACGACGACGCGGACGGCGTGGCGGTGGGAGGGGTGCTCCCAGTACAGGTGTTGCTCGCCAGGCTGGGGGGTGCTCAGGATCATGCCGTAGGTCTGGTACTCCAGGTCGAAGAACTTGGCTGAATTGAACCAGATTCCCGGATCGTACGCGGTATCCTCCCCGGCCAGCACTTCACCGGCGGCCTTGCCCTGTTTCTTGCCCGTGTACCAGACCTGCTGGATCAGGTTGCGGCCTCCGTTCCGGCTGACGATCTCCGCGCAGTCTCCAGCCGCGTAGATATCGAGGATGTTCGTGCGGAAGGACTGGTCGACCAGGACGCCCCGGCCGGTTTCGATGGGGGTCGACTTGACCAGGTCCGTATTGGGCGAAACACCCGGCGTCAGGCCGACGAGCTGGCAGTCGATCCGGTCGTCGAACTCGGTGACGACCGCTTCGACCCGGCCCGTGCCGTCGTCCACGATCTCCTTCAGGTTGGTCTCCCGGATCAGGCCGATGCCCTGCTCCTCGATCAGCCGGTTGATCATGCCCGACTCCTCCATGGGCAGGATGTTGCACCAGTAGGACGGTTCGCGGATGAGGAAGGTGACGTGGATGTGCCTCGAATGGAGCATCTCGGCCAGTTCGATGCCGATCAGCCCGCCGCCGACGATGACCGCGGCACGGGTACGCTCCGCGTTTTGGTACAGTTGGCGCAGGTCTTTCAGGTTGTACAGGCCCTGAACGCCCTCGAGATCCTGCCCAGGCCAGCCGAACTTGTTCGACTTGGCGCCGGTGGCGATCAGCAACCGGTCATAGGGCAGCCGTCCGTTCCGGTGCAGCACCAGTTGCTTGTCCTCGATATCGATGCCGGTGACCCAGTCCCTGACCAGGTCCAGGCGCTGGTCGCGCCAGAATCGGTCCTCGAAGGGTTTGGTCGCCTCGTAGGTCATGTGCCCCATGAAGATGTACATGAGGGCGGGGCGGGAATAGTGGTAGGCCGATTCACCGGATACCAACGTGATCTTCCAGTCCGGCTGTAGCTGCCTGAGCCGCGTGGCGGCCGTTACGCCGGTTACGCCGTTCCCAACGATCACGGTGTGCAATGGTCCACCTCCTGGAGCGATCTCAAAGACAGCCGGCTGCCGTCTCCAGCCTGCCGCTGTCAGGCCGTTCGTCCGTAGAACAGCTTCTGTACCTCCCGGCTGTTGCGGACATTGGGCCGGTCCTTGTAGCAGAACGTGGCGACGTACCGGGTCACCGGACCCTCGACGGGGGTCACCCGGTGCATGGACCGGTAGCCGACGAAGAGGATGAGCGTACCGGGTTGTACCGCGAGCGTGCGTATGCCGGGGTAGCGGCCACGCAGCACCTGGTCGACCGTTTCGTAGCCGTCTCCGTCCGCGGGACGTACGTCCGGGGCGTACTCGAAAACACCGCCCGCTTCGGGCGCCTGGAGCATCAGGGTGGTCGTCGCCTCGGATTCATCGAAATGCCAGCCGTGATTCTGGCCCTCGCGCATGACGTTTACGGTCAGCGCGGCCAGCGGGTCCGCCATCCGGTAGTACTGTTCCTTCTCGAGTACGTCCGCGACAAAGGACAGGAGCGGATCCCAGACGTACAGCCGGTGCAGGCCGTCTGAGGGGCGGAACTGGTCGAAGGCGACCGAATCCAGTTCCGTGGCCTGGGGCCTTCGCCGCGGGTGGTCGGGCGGAAAAGCGTCGTCGTGTTCCTCCAGGTAGACGTTATGGGGTTGCCGGCACGGAAAGGCGTCCGGGGCGGCGCGGTCCACCTCGGCCACCATGCGAACTCTCGCCTCCTCTGTGACGAAACCGGGCAGCAGGCAGGCGCTTTGCGCTGCCAGGTCATCCCTGCACCTTTCAACCAGCGAGCGGTATGCGGCCGATCCGGTCCGGTGTATGGGGTAGGTCTTCGCGTCGATGAGGTCAAGCGCCGAATCGTTCACCTCGGGGTTCCCTTTCCGCTTTGCTTGCGGTCCCGCCTGGTCCCGCCTGGTACTGCCCAGTCCCGCCTTGACTTCGGCGGGCCGTCCCGGTAGAATGGACGTTCGTTTTCGACTTCTCTGCGCCCGCTCCGGCTGCCACCGCATCTGCCGGCTGCGGCTGCCACCACACCTGTTGGCTGCGGCCGCCACCACACCCGTTGTTGGATGCGGCCGCCCGGCGGAACGGCTTCTACCCTCAATATATGGCAATTTCAAGCGATCAAAAAGAAAAGACTGGACTGGTCCGCCAGCTTGGCCTTTTCGACACGACGATGATCATCATCGGCATCGTGATCGGATCGGGGATCTTCCTCACGACCGGCCTGATGGCGCGGGGCATACCGTCCGCGTCGCTCATTCTCCTGGCCTGGCTGTTCGGCGGCCTGCACGCCCTCGCCGGCGCGCTGGCCTACGGTGAACTCGGCGCCGCCATGCCCCGGGCGGGCGGCCAGTACGTCTACCTCCGGGAAGCCTACGGTCCGTTCTGCGGATTCCTGTTCGGCTGGGTGTCCTTCACCATGTACCTCACCGGCATCATCGCCGCCCTCGGCGTGGGATTCGCCGAGTACGCGGGATACTTCATCCCCGCGCTCGGAATGGCCAACGTGTTTTTCGAAACCGAAATCTCCCTGCCCGGCTGGACTTTCCCGTACGCGCTCTCCGCCGGGCACCTAACCGCAATCGTTCTGGTCCTTCTGCTCACGGTGGTGAATTACCGCGGCGTAACCTTCAGCAAGTACATCACCAACGTTTCCTCGGTGATCAAGATCGCCGCGCTCGGGTTGTTCATCCTGTTCGGGCTCTGGGCCGGATCCGCCCAGCCGATCGATTTTCGTATCAACGCGCAGGGGATCGACTTCGGACAGCTGGTGGTCGCCTTCGGCGTCGCCCTGATCGCCGTGTCCTGGGCCTTTGCCGGCTGGGAGGAGGTTACCTTCGTCGCCGGCGAGGTCAGGGAACCCGGGCGGAACCTTCCGCGCGCCCTCGTCCTGGGCACCGCGACCGTCACCATCGTCTACCTGCTGGTGAACTACATCTACCTGAAAGCGTTGCCGGTAGGGGATATGGCCGGTGTCGTCCGGGTCGGCGAAGCGGCCGCCAACGTGCTCTTCGGTGAAACCGGCGCCGTACTGCTGTCCGCCGCCGTCGTCGTGTCCATCGTCGGCGCGTTGAACGCCACCGTCCTTGTGGGGCCCCGCGTCTATTTCGCCATGGCGAGGGACGGGTTGTTCTTCAGACGAGCGGGATCGGTACATCCCAGGTTCCGCACGCCGGGGCAGGCGGTGGTGTTTCAGGCGACCTGGGCGTGCGTGCTCACCCTCAGCGGCACCTTCGAAGACCTGATTACCTTCGTCACCTTCGCCAATCTCATGCTGTGGATCGCCGGCGCCGCCGCGGTGTTCACGCTTCGAAGGAAACGTCCCGATCTGCCCAGGCCCTACCGCGCCTGGGGCTACCCGGTCGTCCCCCTGCTTTTCATCGCCGGTTCAGCCGGGATTCTCGCCAACATGCTTTTCGAGACGCCCGTCGAATCCATCGCGGGCCTCGCGCTGACCGCCCTGGGCGTCCCCGCCTACCTGTTCCTGCGCAGGCGCTCGAAAGCGGCTTCCGATCAGGGAACATAGACCAGGCCGCCCGCGGGACCGAGGGGGATGCCCATCGCCATCCAGGCCACGAGAAGCAGCGTCCAGATTATCGCGAAAACGACGGTGTAGGGAAGCATCGTGGAGATCAGCGTGCCCATGCCCCCTTTGGGCACGAACTGGCGCATGAAGACCAGGATAATCACCAGGTAGGGGTTCAGGGGCGTGATGGTGTTGCTGACGGAGTCGCCGATCCGGTAGGCCGCCTGCGTCAGCTCGGGACTGATGCCCACCATCATGAACATGGGGATGAAGATCGGCGCGAACAAGGCGTACTTGGCGGACATGGAGCCGATCAGCAGGTTGAACACCATCGTGACGAGGATGAAGGCGATCATCAGCATCCACGCCGGCATCTGCGCCTGGCCAAGGGCCTGGCCGCCGGCCATCGCCAGCATCTGGCCGAGTCCCGAATACTGGAAGTAGGCGATGAACTGGGCGGCGAAGAAGGCCAGGACGATGATCGGGGCCATGGTGGCGATCGTTTCGATGAGCAGCCGGGCCGCGTCCTTGTCGCTCTTTATGGCGCCCACCGAGATTCCGTACACGATGCCGGGCAGGATGAAACAGAAAAGCAGGAGGGGCACGATGGCCTCCACCCACCGGTCGAAGAGATTGCCGGTGCCGTGCAGCGGAGCGCCGGGCCACAGGATCATGAACACAATGGCCGCAAGTACCGCCAGGAACGTCAGGGACGCCCGGGCCATGCCCCGCTTCTCCAAAGCGGTCAGGGCGTGTTCCTCCGTACCGGCGGAAGATGCGGGCGCGGGTCCGCCTTCCTCGGGCGGCTTGCCCGCCAGGCGCCGCTCGACGAACCAGGCCGTGACGAGCCATCCCGCCAGGGTCATGATCACCGTCGACACGATCATGAAGTACCAGTTGCACGTGGCGGCGACCTGGTAGGCCGCGTCGATCGTCTGCGCCCCGGCCGTGGAAAGGCCGGCCAGCAGGGGATCCAGGCCCGTCACGAAGAGGTTGGCGTTGAATCCCGCGGACACGCCCGCGAAAACGGCGGCAAGGCCGGCCAGCGGCGACCGGCCGACCGCCTTGTACAGCGCGGCCGCGAGAGGCGGAAGAATGACGTATCCGGCGTCGAGCGTCATGGACGACATGATGCCGATGAAGACCATGGCCGGGGTCAGCAACCGGCCCGGGACCGCCAGCATGAACGCCTTGAGCAAGGCGCCGATCATGCCGGTCCGCTCCGCCACGCCAATGCCCAGCATCCCGACCAGCACGACACCGAGCGGCGGGAATCGCATGAAGTTCTCCACCATGTTGCCCACGACCCAGAAGAGGCCGTCCCGGCTAAGCAGGCTGGTGGACGTGAAGGTCTTTCCGGTCTCGCGCCATTCCACGCCGGCCGAACCATCCTGCAGGACCACCTGTTCCGGCAGGCGCTGTACCACGGTCCACTGGCCGCGGGCCGCGATGTCGGAGAGGACGATGATGAACAGTCCGCCGATCAGGAAGAGCGTCGCAGGATCCGGCAGGCGGTTCCCGACCCGTTCGATGGCGTCGAGGAATCCGCCTGAAGCCGCTGCGCTGGAGGGTGGCGGTTGCTGCTGCGCGGGTTGTTGCCGGCTATCGGTATTCATGGTCCTTCCGTGTCAATTCTTGTGGCGGGGGGCACCGCCGTCGCGGGAGGCACCGCCGTCGCGGGGGGCACCGCCGTCGCGGGGGGCACCGCCGTCGTGGAGATTCGGTCCGTCCCGCTCATTGCGCAGGGCTCGAGGGCTTCGCCCGCAACAGGTCGTGCAGCGCAGCCTCCAGGTCCGCATGCTCGAACCGGAAACCTGCTTCGCGAAGCCGTTCGGGTTCGACGCGTGCGCTCGCGAGCAGCAGATCGCTTCCCATCTGGCCGAACAACAGGCGAACGGCGAAGGCGGGTATAGGAAACGGGGTTGGACGATGCAGCACCCTGCCCAGTGTCCGGGTAAACTCCGCGTTGGTGACGGGTTGCGGAGATACCGCGTTCACCGGACCGGTCAGCCCATCCGATTCCAGGGCGTAACATATGACGGAAACCAGGTCGTCCCGGGTGATCCAGCTCATGTACTGGCGCCCGTCTCCGACCTTACCGCCCAGGGCCAGCCGGAAGGGCGTATGCATGGCGGCCAGCGCGCCGCCATCCGGGGTCAGCACCATGCCGATGCGAAGGTTCACGACCCGGATCCCGGCGTCTCGGGCCGGTTCCGTCGCCGCTTCCCACTTCCTGCTCACCCGCGGCAGGAACCCTTCCCCCGGCGGCGATGATTCCCCGAGCAGTTCATCGCCTCGGTGGCCGTAGTAACCGGTGGCCGACGCGCACACCAGGACCGAAGGCGGCGTCGCCATCCCGGCGAGATACGCGCACAGGCTGCGTGTGGGAGTCACGCGGCTGTCCCGGATCCGGGCCTTCTTGGCCCTGGTCCACCGGCCCAGGATCGACTCGCCCGCCAGGTGGACGACGGCGTCAATGGAACCGGATTCGTCCCACTCGAAGCCGCCTTCCGAGGTGGACCAGTAGACCGCCCGGTCGCCGGCCAGGTCCCTGGATCGGACCAAGCGAAAGACGCGATGGCCCCGCTGTTCGAGGCTGGAGATCAGCCGGCGGCCGATCAGCCCCGATCCGCCGGTAACGAGTATGGTCATAGTGTGGCGGAAGTTAAAACCGGCACGGCACGGTGTCAAGGCCGCGGGGCCGCACGGTGTCAAGGCCGCGGGGCCGCCCTTCCTGGTGGCCGGCCCCCGCCTGGCTACCTTTGTCCGGCCTCTCCGTCCGGCCTTCCCGTCCGGCTAATGTGGTTTGACTCGCTTCGATGATTCCCGTAGTTTCCGGATAGCGCGGTTGCGGTCCGTGTTGGCCGCCCGTCGGCGCGATGGGCCGGCCGTCGACGCCGTGGGCCGGCCGCGCATTGACCCGAGGGGTATCCTGGATGGGAGCGCCGAATTTCCATGCATGTCTACCGGTTGCAACGCACGCAGATATTGCCTGTATCCCTCGATACCGCCTGGGATTTCCTGTGCCGTCCCGAGCACCTTCGCGACCTGACCCCGCCGGGTGTCGGCCTGACCGTGACTTCCGATCTCCCTGACCGCGTGTACCCGGGCCTCATCATCACGTACCGGCTCGGACTCTACTCGATGTTCTACTTTAACTGGGTCACGGAAATTACTCAGGCAGAACCACTTAGATACTTTATCGATGAGCAGAGATCGGGGCCGTACAGGTTCTGGCACCACGAGCACCGGCTGCGGTCCGTGGAAGGCGGCGTGGAAATGAAAGACCTGATCCATTATGCCTTGCCATTTGGATTGCTGGGCCGTATGGTACATGCGGCGATCGTGAAGAACCAGCTCAACGCCATTTTCGACTACCGGCGCGAAGCCCTCGCCGACCGATTCGGCCGTCCCGTTCGCTAAGGGTTCATTCGCTCCCGACTACCAACAGATACTGACTCTCTCCGCACATCCCCGGTACCATGAACGACCTCATTATCGTCTTTCTGCTGGTCGCGTTCAACGGCTTCTTCGTAGCCGCGGAATTCGCCCTGGTCAAGATCCGGATGGCCGAAATCGAGGTCATGGTCCAGGATGGAAGCAGGACCGCGCAGACCGTTCGGAATATCCTGCAGAACCTGGATACCTATCTTTCCTCGTGCCAGCTGGGGGTAACGCTCGGTAGCCTGGGTCTGGGCTGGTTCAGCGAACGGACCATGGCCGCGTTCCTTGAACCGCTCGTGCTGACCCTGGGTTTTTCCGCGGCGACCGCCCATCTCATCGCGATCCCGCTCGCACTCGTAGTGATGACCTTCCTGCTCATCACGGCCGGCGAGCTCGTTCCCAAGTTCGTCGCCCTGCAGAAGTACCGGCAGGTGGCGCTGGTCATCGGCATTCCCCTCGTCCTGTTCTACAGACTGTTTCGACCGTTCATCTGGCTGCTGAACGTAAGTGCGAATCTCATGCTCCGGTGCCTGGGCATCCGGGTAATCGACGCGCACGGCGAATCGTTCACCGAATCGGAACTGCGCATTGCCCTGGTCAGCATGGTGGCCGGGGGACACGTTTCCCGGCGGGAACGACGGATCATGGAGAACGTGCTCGACCTCGAAGAGAAGGTGGCCCGGCGCTACATGCTTCCCCGCAACCAGATCGTGTTCGTGAACCAGAACGATCCCACCGAAGAAAAACTGCGCGTCGTGACCGAGTCCGGACACACGCGTTTCCCGCTGTGTGACGAGGACCTGGACCAGATCATCGGGATCATTCACGTCAAGGACCTCATGAGGGGCCTTTACGACGAAGACCAGTTCGCCTCCCTGGAAAGTATCGCCCGGGAGCCGCTGTTCCTCCCCGAGACCATCCGCCTCGACGCGCTGCTGCTGGAATTCCAGCGGCGCAACTCCGTACTGGCCGTGCTGGTGGACGAGTTTGGAACGGTTTCCGGGATGATCACGCTGGAGAACGTACTGGAAGAACTGGTCGGTCCGATTCAGGATGAGTTCGACAGCGAGGCGCCGCTCATCGTGCGGACGGGACCTCACCGTTTCGAGGTCGAAGCCAGTTGCCCGGTCGACCAGGTCGTTCGCGCCTGCGGTCTGGAACTGCCCGATGAATTGACTTCGGATACCACGGGCGGGGTCATGACCGAACTGCTGGGCCACATCCCCAGGCAGGGGGAACAGGTCCGCGCCGGCACGCACCTGATGACGGCGCTGCGCGTGGAGCCGACCCGCGTCCAGCGGCTCAGGATCGATCGCATGGCCGGCATGTCCGATGAGGCAGAAACGGATGGAGGAAATAGTAAGGGATAAGGGGTAAGGGTTACGCAGTCTGTCCGAGCCGGTCCGGGTCGGAAGCCTCGTCCAGTCTGCTTCGCATCTCGGGGGGCAGCGGCCAACCCGCTCCACCGCAGACTTCGTCCACGTGCTCCGGCAGATCCGGTCCCGTCATGGCGGCCGTCACCTCGGGATGGTCCAGGATCCACGCGAAGGCGACCTGCGCGGGGGTTCTGTCGAGTTCCGCGGCCACGTCGATCAACGTGGCGACGAGATGATCGACGGCCGGGGTCATGATCTTCCTGAAACGATCGGAATCCTTCGCCCAGACCGAACCCGCGGGTGGGTCCTCGCCACGCCTGCACCGGCCCGTTAGCAGGCCGACGGCGATGGGGCTGTAGGTCATCATCCCCAGTCCATGCCGGCTGCACCGGTCGAGCAGTTCGGTCTCCACGCCGGTTCGGTGGATCAGGTTGTACTGGTTCTGCAGGCATGCCGGTGTCGCGAATCCGTGCCGGTCTGCCACCCACAGCGCTTCGACGACCTGTGCGGCCGTGTAGTTGCACATGCCGATATACCGGGCCTTGCCCTGCCTCACCACGTCGTTCATGGCGTCCAGGGTCTCGTCCACGGGCGTATCGTGATCGAAGTGGTGGAGGAGATAGAGATCGATGTGATCCAGCCCCAGGCGCTTCAGCGAACGGTCGATCTCACGCATGATATGATAGCGGGAAGTGCCCTTGTCGTTCGGCCCCGACCCGATCTCGCTCCAGACCTTGCTGGTGATCACCAGGTTGTCCCGCTTGTCCTTCATGGCGGCCAGGGCCTTGCCCAGCACTTCCTCGCACCGGCCAGCGAAGTAGAAGTTCGCGCAATCGATGAAGTTGATCCCGAGATCCACCGCCGTTTCGATCGTGCGTATACAGGTTTTCTCGTCCGTCCGTCCGGCCCAGAAGCCCCGGAACGCCGTACCGAGACAGATGGGAGACACGCGCACGCCATAGCGTCCCAGTTGCCGGTATTCCATGTGATCCTCTCCGATTTCCGACGCGGCTGAAGACCGGAACCGTCCCGGTTGCGCCGCAGTCGCATGTGTCGAAGGAACGAAACGGTATGGCAATGTAGCGTCTCGAGGACAAATACAAAGCACTATCTTCTTCACGTCGTCACGGTCCACAGGCCGCCCCTGTCCCGCGGCCTGTTCGAACCGGAACATCCAGTGCGGTCCGGAGCGCCCAGGCGAATCGGTTTACCCGACACCCGCCCGGTCAACGGATCGCATGATCGACTTGACAGGGCCCTGGGACGGCGTATTTATGGCAGTAACACTTTTTCGGATTTCCGCCGGATCCGATTTCCGCCGGGTTCGATTTCCGCCGGATCCGATTTCCGCCGGGTTCACGACGAGTTTCGACCAGATCATGACTGAAACCGAATCGAAAGCCCCATCTCCCATCGGTCTCATCGACTGCGATCTGCATCACGGGGTGGAGAAGATCGAGGATCTCTTTCCCTATCTCCCCGGTCACTACGTGGAATACGTAAAGGACTTCGGATCCATGATGCCCGGCCTGGGGTACACCAATCTCCCGAAGGGCGGCTGCCGGGCCGAACTCTGGGAACATACCGAAACCCATCCCAGCAGCAACATCGAGCTGGCCCGCAGGCACCATCTCGATGAATACGGCGTGGGCGTCGCGCTCCTGACGGGATCGACCGTATACGGCGCGGCGGTGCACCCCGACGCGGACTACGGCGCCGCCATGTGCCGGGCCTTCAACGACTGGACCCTGGAGGCCTGGATCAAGGCGGACGGACGGTTCCGCGCGTCGGTGGCGATCGCCCCTACCGATCCGAAACAGGCGGCCGCGGAAATCCGACGCATCGGCGGCCGTCCCGAGGTATTGCAGGTCATCATGCCGGCCGGCGGGCGCATGCCTTTCGGGAACCGCTTCTACGACCCGATCTACGAGGCCGCGCAGGCGTGCCGGCTGCCCATGTGCGTACACTTCGGCGCCGAAGGCGCGGGCGTGGCCGGTGCCCCCACGGCCGCCGGATATCCTTCCTTCTACCTGGAAATGCGCATGGCCCGGCCCCAGGTCGCCATGGCGCACGTCACGAGCCTGGTCTGCGAAGGCACCTTCGAGAAATTCCCCGGCCTCAAGTTCCTTTTCATCGAACACGACACCTTCTGGGTGCCCGGCCTCATGTGGCACATGGACGCCGACTGGAAGGCGGTCCGGGACTACACACCCTGGGTCAAGAGGCTTCCCAGCGAGTACATACGAGACCATGTCAGATTCGGGTGCCAGCCCATGGAACAACCCCCGACCCGCAAGGACCTCAGGACCTTCCTCGACTGGCTGCACGCGGACGAGATCCTGGTCTACGCCAGCGATTACCCCCACTGGGACTGGGAATCGCCGGATTCGGTACTGCCCGGTGTGGATGCCCGGCTGAAGCGGCGGGTGTTCGTGGAGACGGCGCGGGAACTGTACGGCCTGGACGAACACGGGAATCCCCGCGAATGAGCCGCCGTTACGAGGTATCCGCCGTGGATGACCTTCCGCCGGGTGAACGGCGTATCGTACCCGTGGGCGGGCGCGGAGGGATCGGCGTATTCAACTTAGGCGGCCGATTCTATGCCTTGCGGAACCGTTGCCCGCACAAGGGCGGGCCGCTCTGTCTCGGCCGCCTGCGGCCCCATGTGTCGGCGGATGAGGCCTACTCGGTCGAACATGACGAAAAGCAGGTCCTGAAATGCGCCTGGCACCAATGGGAATTCGACCTCGCCACCGGCCGGGCGCTCTACGATCCACGCATGCGGGCCAAGACCTACCGGGTGGAGATCGAAGAAGGCATGGTCATCCTGTACCTGGATTGACCGGAATCCCCTGCGAGGGAAGAAGGAGGCTTGCCGTGACGGCACGGTTCGCCATCGCGCTCCTCTCCGCGGCATTGATCGCCTGCACGGCCGCACTGGCCTGGCCGGACGCGGATCCGCCCTCGCCCTACACCAATTCCATCGGCATTGCACTCCCCCCCGACGCGGCCCCTCCCGAGTACCAGGTCTTCACCAGTTTCAAGGCAGAGAACCGCTACCTGGACATGGCCACCTCCCACTACCAGGTGATCGGCCACGATTACGCCCTGGTCAATGAACCGCTGGTGCGCATGGACCGGGACTACAACCTGCTGCCGGCCGCCGCGACGCATTGGGAGGTGTCCGGGGACGGGCTCACCTGGACGTTCCACCTTCAACCCGACCTGGTCTTCGCCGACGGTCATCCCCTTACGGCCCAGGATTTCGAGGACACCTTCAAACGGTGGGCGGACCCGGCCACGGGATTCGATTTCGAATGGTTCTACCGGTCGATCCGGCACTGGGGCGAGGTCGTTGCCGCCAGAATGCCCCTCGATTCCCTCGGTGTCTCGGCGCTGGACGATCACACCATCGCCTTTGTCACCGAAGATCCAACGCCCTATCTGCCCCTGATCCTGACCTTCAGCTGGGTAACGCCCACCCACCTGTTCGAGAAGTACGGTCCGGGCTGGTCGACGAGGCCGGAAACGCTGCTGGGCAGCGGCCCGTTCAGGCTGGTGGAATGGTCGAAGCTGGACCGGATCGTGCTGGCGCCGAATCCCCATTACCGGGGACCTCACAGACCCTATCTCGAAAAGGTGGTATCGAAGCTCTTCAACGCCGCGGTAACCCCGCCGATGCTGTCGTCCTACGAGGCGGGCGCGGTAGATCAGGCTGCCCTGACAAACCAGGCGGAAATCAACCGCGTAAAGCACGATGCCGTGCTCAGGGACCAGCTCGTCACCTATTCGGCCTTCGGGACCACCTACCTTATGATGGACACCTTCAAGCCCCCCTTCGATGATCTGAGGGTCAGGCAGGCCTTCAGTCACGCCATCGACACCGAGGCACTGGTCGAGTCCGCCCTCCAGGGCGTCGCCGTTCCCGCGGTGTCCATGCTGCCCGAGGGGTTCCCCGCGTCCAATCCCGGGGAACTCGCGCCCGTTCAGCGATTCGATCCGGTCCTGGCGCGACGGCTGCTCGCGGAAGCCGGCTATCCGGACGGCAGGGGGTTTCCCCGGACCGTGATGTGGATCAGGGGGGCCAATCTTCAGGGGGGACAGGCGCCCCAGGCGGTGCAGGCCATGCTGAAGCGCAATCTGAACCTGGATATCGGCGTACAGAACACCGAGGCCAAACTGTTCATGGAAACCATGTACCAGGGTAACATCGCCTTCGCCATGATCCCCTACGGGTACGACTACCTGGACCCCAGCAACCTGCTCGGCATCTGGCTTTCGACGGGCCGCCATGCCTGGTACGACCAGCGCTTCGAATCCGTCATGGCGGAGGCCAATCACCTGATCGGCGACCCGGAAAGACGTATCGCGCTGTACGAGGAGGCCGAACGCATCGTGGTCGAGGACGTGGCCGGCGTGTTCCTGTGGCACAGCCAGCACAACGAGCTGTGGAAGCCCTATCTTCGCACCGAGGCCCTCGAGCGGAACGAGCGGGGCGGTTACGCGATTCGCGTCGACAAGCACCTCAACCTGTCGACGACCCTTTACGTCACGGAGGAGGCCGTGGGGGACGGGCCATCCGAGGATCGGGACGAGGGATTCTGGGACTGGCTCTTCGGATCCGGCCGTTGAAGACCTACGAGCGCTCGAACACTCCCCGGGCCGCCGATACGCCCGCGCCTGCTTCCACTTTCCATCCCATCCGGTCCAGGGTCTGTTCCAGCGCCGATATCGTCCGGAGCACAGGCGAAGGTACGGCCATGAAGCCCATGGTCCCGATCCGGGCGAGGCTGCTGATCGCGATACCGTGCTCTTCGAAGAGGATCCGGTTCAGCTCGTCCGCATCCAGGTGGTCCGGTAACGCGATGCGTGTCGCCACGGGCGCGGCCGATGCCTCGGTTGCCGCTATGATACCGAGACCCAGGGCGCGCAGTGCCGCATGGACCGCCCTTGACGCGACGTACTGGCGGCGATAGACCTGTTCCGGCCCCTCGTCCATGATGGCCTTCACTGAGGCATGCAGCCCCACGACCAGGGTGTATGACGCGTGGGGGCCATGAACGGGCCAGTCCCGCGGATGGGGTTTACTCGCCCGGGAAACGCTCCCTTTCGCAAGCGTACTGTACCCCATGGCGGCGCCTCCCTCCATGCCGTGGCGCCGCCAGGAATGGAGATCGAGGCACATGGCCCGCGGCGGGTCCCGCAGGTTTTCGATCTTGTCCCACGCTTTTTCGCTGGCCACCACGATCGCCAGGCCCTGGGGAGCGTTCAGGCACTTCTGGGGCGTAGTGACGAGCAGATCGATGCCCCAGTCGTCGACCCGCACCTCGACCCCACCGAAGGACGACACGCAGTCCACCATGTAGATTACTTGGGGAAACTCCTCCTTCAACATGCGTCCGATGGCCTCGATGGGATTCAAAGTACCGGTCGTGGTCTCGCAGTGGACCAGTGCGACCTGTTTGATTTCCGGGTCGTCGACCAGTCGCGCGCGGATCGTTTCCGGGTCGACCGACTGCCCCTCTTCGAGTGCGATCACGGTCGCATCCCCGCCCGCGAACCTGGCCAGCTCCGTCAGCAGCCGGCCGAAGACGCCGGTCTGGACGGTCAGTACGCGGTCGCCGGACTCCACGGTACCGAGCATGGCCGCTTCCAATCCGTATACGGCGGACCCCGGTATGAGCATGGGGCCGTTTTCGGTGTGCATCAGTTTCCTGAGCATCATGCACGTTTCTTTTTCGACTTCGGGATAATGGGCATAGTAGACCGGCTCCACAAGCTGCTTCCCGATGGCCGAGAGGCAGGCGGGCGAAAGGGGCGTCTGCCCGCAACTCATGTTGATGCGCTGTTCCGCGGAAACGGCCGCCGGTTCACCGGTCATGTCGGCCTCCCTGCCCGTCCTCAACGTTCACTAATGTAGACTTCAGTCCACAGCAGGCTTCCCACCGTACCGTCGGGCCGTTTGGCGTACCCCTTCAACCAGGGCTTGCGCAGGCCGTAGCCGATAGGATGATAGACGAACGCTCCGCCGTAGTCGGACACCAGGACCCGTTCGGCCTGCCTGTACATCTCCGTGCGGCGGACGGGGTCGGTTTCCCCGATCGCACGGTCCACGAGTTCGTCGAAGGCGGGATGGGTCCAGTCCTGGCGCTGCGCCCCCCTGGGCCGGGAATGCCAGGTCATGTCCAGCATGTTCCTCGGGTCCAGGTAATCCGCGCCCCAGGCGATGAATCCGAGGGGAATCTGCCAGTCGAAAAGAGCGCTCATGTAGGAACCCATATCGGCACTCCGAAAGGTGATGTCCACCCCGAGATGGCTTCGCAACATGCCCTGTATCGCCTCGGCGATTCTGCGAGTGATGGGATTGGGCGCCCTCAGCCACGTTTCGACCGTCGGGAATCCCCGGCCCCGCGGGTAGCCGGCCTCGGCCATGAGCAGCCTGGCCCGTTCCGGATCATAGCCCTGGATCGGCTCGTACTCCGGTCCCGCATAGGCGTCGAATCCGGGGGGAATCATCGAGTAGGCCGGGATTCCCGCCCCCTGGAGGATCACGCGGCAGATCGACTCGCGGTCGATGATCCGGGTAAAGGCTTCCCTCACCCGAACGTCATCGAAGGGCGGGGAGCGGGTCCTGAAAATAAAGTACCAGGTCTGGTAGCTTGGCGAACGGACGATATCCCTGCCAAGGCGGGGATCGCTCCGGATGCGGTGAAGCTCCGCCAGGTCGACCGCCTCCATTTCGACCTCGTCGTTTTCGTAAGGCAGGACGTTGGCCGCCGCGGGCTCCCGGAACAGCTGGACGACTTGCTCCAGAAAGGGCTTGTGGGGACCGTTGTACATGGGATCCGGCACGTATTTGATGTGGCTGCCGGAGAGCCACTCGGCCATCTTGAATCCACTGTTGGTGACGATTTTGTCCTGCTCGGTCCATTTGCGGCCATGCTTCTCAATCGCCCAGCGCGGCGCCGGGAAGGTATCGGGGAAGGACACGATGTACAGCAGGTAGGGCGTCGGCTGTTCGGTTTCGATGACCACGGTCAGGTCGTCCAGCGCGCGGACGCCCAGTTGTGACACGTCCGGGATCTGTCCCTGGTTGATCGCACGGGCGTTTTTGAAGTCGTAGTAGAAATTCGCATAGATGTTCGCCGACGCGGGATCGATGTTCCGCCGGAACGTGTATACGAAATCATGAGCAGTGACCGGGCGTCCGTCGCTCCACCGTGCGCCTGGCCGCAGGTGGAAGGTCCAGGTCAGGCCGTCCTCGGAACGCTCGTAGCGCTCGGCCGCGCCCGGGATGGGCTGCATGTACTCGTCGCGCCACATCAGCGTTTCGAAGGGTCGCAGGACCAGTCCCTCGTCATCGTAGGGATGGATGCCGGAATCGATGCTGCGCGGTTCCATGTTCATCACGCGGACGACCTGCCGGGACAGGGGTGCGGCATCGGGAGGCATGACCTTGCCCACCGAGTTCGTCAACAGGTTCCGGCCGGCTTGGCCGGGCTCGCCGGCTTGGCCGGGCTCGCCGGCTTGGACGGATTGGCCGGGCTGCACAGACTGGCTGGAGGATGCGGAGACGACGGCCAGGGTCGCCAGGCCAGCAACCAGGAGGATTGGAAAACGGATCGGAATACGCGCCGAGCGCATGGGACGCCCTCCGGATTCACGAGGACGGAAATGCAGGACTGAAACAAAGCAAAGGTAAGGATGCCGAAGCGCGGATTCGAACCGCGACGGGATTTCTCCCACTGCCCCCTCAAGACAGCGTGTCTACCAATTCCACCACTTCGGCGTCATGACGACCAGCCGGCGGCTGGACCGCCTGAAAATGGTCGAGGGATTAAGGCGTGTATCCTGGATCTCAGGGCGCGGGGGGCAGGCCCGATTCCGCTTCGGGCAATCCCTGGGCGGGGGATGTCTGCTGGTTTCTCAGGGCTTCATCCTGGATGATGCTTCGCACGCCTTGCGTATCGTCAGGGATCAGGTTCAGGCCGATGACGATCAGCATGTACAGCGTCGCCAGCACGGTGGTCACCTTGCCCAGGAAAGTCGCAGCGCCCCGGCCGCCGAACATCTGGCCGGCCATGCCGCTGGTGGGTCCGCCCGCGCCGAATGCGCTGGACAGGCCGCCGCCCTTTCCCGACTGCAGCAGAACGGACAGGATCAGCACGAGACAGACCAGCACATGTACTGCAACCACGGTGGTAAACACGGTAGGTATCCTTCGATTGTCGACCGGAGGCCGGTCAGGTTCTGCTAGCCGCCACTTATTCCCAGTCCGGCCCGGATTATGGCCTCGAACGAGGCGGCGTCCAGGCTAGCGCCACCCACGAGCGCTCCGTCGATGTGCGGCCGGGTCATCAACGCGCCCGCGTTCTCAGGTTTGACGCTGCCCCCGTACTGGATTCGAATCCGGCCGGCGAAGTCATCGTCAAACATTTCCGCGATAACCGTCCTGAGGTGGCCGTGCACCTGGTCCGCCTGATCGGGTGTAGCCACCCTTCCGGTCCCGATCGCCCAGACCGGTTCGTAAGCCAGGACGAGACCGTCGGCCGTCCGGGGTTCCGCACCCTCGAGACCTTTTCGGACCTGCTCACCGACTACCTGCTCGGTTCGGCCGGCTTCACGGTCTTCCAGCGTCTCGCCGACACAGAGGATCGGAGTGAGTCCGGCGGAAATCGCGGATCTTACTTTACCGTTGACGGACGCGTTCGTTTCCTCGAAATACGTCCGCCTTTCTGAGTGCCCCAATATAACGTACCCGCACCCCGAAGTCAATAGCATTCTGGCCGACACTTCCCCTGTGTACGCGCCTTCCGGGGCGTCGTGCATGTTCTGGGCGCCCAGTGAAATGGCGCTGCCGGACAACTCCGTGGCCGCCACGGTAAGGTGGGTGAAGGGCGGGCACAAAACCAGGTCCGCGGCGAGGGCGAGCGATTCCGTGCGCTCGATCACCTCGGCGACCAGCGAAGCGCCTTCGACCAGGTCGGTATGCATTTTCCAATTGCCGGCGATGATCAGCCGGCGCGACGCCGAATTCACAATTACTCCGTTGGCCTGCTAACCGAAGAATACCTGGGCAATGTCATACAGCTCCATGTCTACCGTGCGGATCCGGCCGGTCACTTCGGCCAGCGGCACGTTCTCGATCTTCGAGCCCTTAAGCGCCACCATCTTTCCGAAATCCCCGTCGTGCACCAGGTCGGCCGCGGTCACGCCGTACCGCGTCGCCAGGACGCGGTCGTAGGGCGTGGGCGATCCACCGCGCTGAATGTACCCCAGGATGGTCACCCTGGTTTCTATGCCCGCCCGCCGTTCGATTTCGGCGCCGACCACTTCTCCGATACCGCCCAGCCGCACGTGACCGAATTCATCGACCTGGTCATCCTGGGTCACCTGGCCCGGGGTGTCCTTCATCGTGAAACCTTCGGCGACCACGACGAGGCTGAACGTCTTGCCCCGGTCGATGCGCTGCTTGACGAGCGCGCAGACCTCGTCCAGCTCCATCGGGACCTCCGGGATCAGGATGCAGTCCGCCCCGCCGGCGATTCCCGACTTGATGGCGATCCACCCCGTATGCCGGCCCATCACCTCGATGACCATCACCCGGTGGTGGGACTCCGCGGTGGTATGCAGCCGGTCGATGGCGTCGGTGGCAATCGTGACCGCCGTGTCGAACCCGAAGGTCATGTCCGTCCCGACGATATCATTGTCGATCGTCTTCGGCAGCCCCACCATGGGAATGCCGGCTTCGGTCAACGCGGCCGCCGCGCCCAGGGTGTCCTCGCCGCCGATGGCGACGACCGCGTCCAGGCCCAGGTTCCGGACGTTTTCCTTGATCCGTTCAACATTGCCTTCGTCCTTCATCGGGTTGGTCCTGGAAGTGCCCAGGATCGTGCCGCCCCGGTGCAGGATCCCGGACACAGAGGCCAGATCGAGCGGAATGGTTTCGTTGTTTATCAGTCCGGCCCAACCATTGCGTATACCCAGGACCGTCGAGCCGTAAGACTTGATCGAACGCCTGGTTACCGCCCGAATCGCGGCGTTCAAACCCGGGCAGTCGCCGCCGCCCGTCAGGATTCCGATATGCATTTGAGGTCTTCTCTCCCGCGTGCAGGTGATACGGAGGGGGCCGGGTTACCCGCGGCGCATGGTTGCCCGCAGTATATGGTTGCCCGCGGCGCCGGGTTGCCCGCGGCGCATGGTTGCCCGCGGCGCATGGTGTGATTCGGTGGGCTCAGGCACGCGCGACGGTCAGGGCGAACACCCTTCCGGCGCCGGCCTGGAGCATGGCCCGGGCACAGCTGTTAATCGTTGCCCCCGTTGTGAATATATCGTCAACCAGAGATATGGTGGCGCCGCGTACCGCGTCGGATCGGACCACTTCGAACACCCCCTCGACGTTGGCCGTCCGCGCTTCGGGACTCAGCGAGGTCTGCGTCGGTGTGTTCCGGCTACGCCCCAGCACGTTCTCCAGTACCGGTATGCCGGTTACGTCGGATATGCCCCGGGCGATGCACGCGCTCTGGTTGTAGCCCCTTTCCCGCCGCCTGAGCGGATGCAGGGGCACGGGCAAAACGCCCGTAATATGCGGTATCCCCGGTTCCTGTTCAACCCTTTTTGCCAGCAGGGATCCCAGGAACCTGCCGATGCCGGGGCGGTTCCGGTACTTGAGCAGGTGGATGAGATCCTGGAGCGGCCGGTTGAATACGAACGCGGAATACGCACCTTCGAAATAGAACGTGCGGCCCGGGCAGGCCGGACACGAGGCCACCGGCGTGCACAGCGGATGGCCGCATCGTTCGCAGTACGGCGCATCGATCGAAAGCAGTCCCGATCCGCAATCGTCGCAGACGGCGCGCCGCTCGTCGAAGATCCGGGCCTTGCAAAGGACGCAGCACGGTGGATAGATCGTGTCCAGGGCCGTGCGGCCGGCCGTACGCAACGTATGGGTAAACAACAGGGCCATGGGAATCTTTCAGACCGCCTCGAACCTTGATCCGAACGATTGACATCCTCGGGAAAACGCGCATAGAAACCGCCGAACCGGCCGAACCGGCCGAACCGGCCGAACCGGCTGGACCGGCTGGACCGGACGACCCGGTCATGCCCTGAGTCCGGCAGTCCCCTTCCTCCTATCCGTCGGAAACAGGCCGGGTGATGTTCGAAATTAAAGCGTAATGGGACCGGAAGCGTACTGCATGCATCGACATGGCCGCCGCAACGGGATCCGTTATCGGCGGCACGCCAGCCAGTCTGACGGAGACACCGCGGCGCAAAGCACGCGAAGCCGCCGCGACGGGATCCGTTACCCGCGACGGGACCGGCTTCGCGACGAGCGTTGCCTCGCACGGGATCTGGTCCAACCCAGGAGCAGGATTCCCAGGCCGATCAGTACGATACTGATGCCCTGGTTTACGGACAGGGCGATCCCGCCCAGACTGCCCAGGGTCATGCTCGACTCATAGTACCTGAAGAGGTCGACGAAGAACCGGGTGACGGGTTCGGCGATCAGCAGTACGGCGAAGAGGAATCCGTCGTATCTCGGCTTGCGATCCAGCCACATCAACAGGCCGAACAGACCGAAGCCCAGCACCGCATTGTAAAGCTGTGCGGGGTGCAGAGGTACATCCGGGTAGAACGATCCCGCCGCGCTGAACGCCGGGAAGACCACACCCAGGGCGGACTCGGTGGGCAGTCCGAAACAGCAGCCGTTCATGAAGCAGCCGACGCGGCTCACGCCGATGCCGAGCGCGATACTCGGCGCGAAGGCATCGCAGGCCTTCCATATGGACAACCGTTTCACGCGAAGGTAGAGGATGGATACCAGGACGGCCGCGATGAACCCGCCGTACATGGTCAGGCCGGTCAGGCCGATCGAACCGGAGCTTTGAAAGGGACTGATGATGTCGAGGGGGTTCGCGCTGAACTCGTTCCAGTGGGGTATGACGTACATGATCCTGGCGCCGACGATGCCCGCGACCATGATGAGCAGGCTCATGTTGATCATCTGGTTCTGGTTGAGGCCGCGGGCCCTGGACCGCCTGAGCGCCAGCAGAATCCCCGCGATGAATGAAACGGCCAGCAAGAGGCCGTAGGTGCGTACGGTGAACGGACCGAGCTCAAAAAGGATGGGGTGCATGGACTTTCCTCGTTTGGGGCGCTAGCCGGCATACAGGCGTGAAACTGTGGTCAGTAGTCAAATCGATGACGCCAGACATTCAACAGCAGGCCGCACAGGATCAGGCTGGTCATCAGAAAGGAGCCGCCGTAGCTTAGAAAGGGCAGGGGTACGCCGGCGATCGGCAGCACACCGACGGCCATCCCCACGTTCATGATTACGTGAAAAGTGAAGACGGATACGCAGCCGGCCGCGAGCAGGCTCTGGTACCGGCTTTTGACGTTCATCGCGATGTGGATCCCGATGAGTATGAAGACGTAGTACAGGACGAGGACGGCCATCGAGCCGGTGAACCCGAATTCCTCGGCGATGACCGAGAAGATGAAGTCCGTATGCTGCTCTGGAAGGAACGCAAGGCTGGTCTGAGAACCCTGCAGAAACCCGCGTCCGAGCAATCCGCCCGATCCGATGGCGATCTTGGATTGGATGATCTGGTATCCGGCGCCCTTCGGATCGACCTGTGGATTCAGAAAGGTCTCGACGCGTTGTTGCTGGTAGTCGTGCAGCGAATCCCACAGCGGCTCCGCCCCCAGGCCCACGGCCAGGTGCGTGACGGTGAGGAATACGGTGACGAACCGCGGCGGCCATTTCAGGTACATGATGCCCGCCACGATTAGAATGAATACGGACCAGGTGACCCAGTCGAACCCGCTCACGACGCCGATCACGACGCCGATCAGCGGGGAAACCATGAGCAGCAGCTGGAGGACGCTCAATCCCGCCCAGAGCAGCACGCCGCAGAAGATTGCCCCGAATACGATGGAGGTGCCCAGATCGGGTTGAGACAGGATAAGGAAAACGGGCAGCGCCACGATCACGCCGCAGGTGGCCATGACCGAGGGCCGGTGTATGTTGGTCCGCAACTGGGAAAGGTACTGCGCGAGCGCCATGATGACGGCGATCTTCGCCAGTTCGGAAGGTTGAATGCCAATGAAGCCGAGCCTGATCCACCGGCTGGACCCCTTGACGGTTTCGGAGGCCAGCACGACGACCAGCAGGATCATCACCACGACGAATACGGGAATGGTCATGGCCTGAAGGAAACGAATGGGCAGCACCGACGTGATGTACATCACCCCGATGCCGACCACGAACCACATGGACTGCAGCAAGTAACGGGACGTACCCAGGCCGGTCTCGTCCCGTGTTGCGCTGTAGATCACGATGATGCCGATCACGGACAACAGGATGGAGATGATGACGAGCGTGCGGCTTAAGTGGGTTTCCATGGCGTTTCAGGCGTAATACCCGGGCGCGAAGGCGCCAGGGCGCGCTAAGGCGCGGCATCTTCCGTGTATCCGGCGTCGACCAGGCCGGCGACAGGTGTCGGTTCGAGCGAGAGCCAGGTGTCTACAACCTGCCGTACGACCGGCACGGCGGCACCCGAAGGCGCGTTTTCCATGATCGCCGCGACGGCGATACGCGGTGATTCGGCCGGAGCATACCCGACAAACCAGGAGTGACTGTCGCCGTGTGGGTTTTCGGCCGTGCCCGTCTTACCCGCCAGTTGCGCGTAGGGCAGTCGCGCCGACCGCGCGGTTCCTTCGTTGACCACGTTAATCAGGGATTCCCGGATCAGGTGCAGCGTCTCCGGGGAAATGGGCAGCGTGCCCCTGATGCTCGGTTCGCCGGTTTCCACCGTTTCTCCGCCGGCCGATTCCACTCGGTCGAGTATGTAGGGCCGGTAAAGCACGCCTCCGTTCGCCACCGCGGCGGTCAGCGTCGCCATCTGCAGCGGCGTGACAAGCAGTTCGCCCTGGCCGATCGCCAGGTTCAGGATCTTGCCGGGTGTCCACACGCGGTTTTCCGCCGGATCGTAGTAGTCCGTGTCCGGAACCAGACCGCCCTGTTCGTCACCCACGTCGAATCCGGTCGGTGTCCCCAGGCCGAAGCCCCGGGCATACCGGCCCCAGCGTTCCAGTCCCATCTGGTGTCCCACCTGGTAGAAATAGACGTCGCAGGAATGGGTCATGGCGTCCCTGAACGCCATGGAACCGTGACCGTGGGTCCAGCACCCCGCCCAACGGTTTCCGAACTGGTAACCGCGATTGCAGGGACGGAATAGCGTGGACGGCGTGACCAGGTTCTCCTCCAGCGCGGCGGAGGCCGTTACGATCTTCATCGTGGAAGCCGGTGGATACTGCCCGTCCAGGGTCCGGTCCAACAGGGGTTTCATGGGATGGTTGGCCAGCGAATCCCACGTTTCCTGCGGGATCCGCTCCGTAAACAGGTTCGGATCGAATCCGGGTCTGCTCACGATCGCGATGACGGCGCCCGTCATGGGATCCACCGCCACCAGCGCGCCGGCCAGGCTGTCGGGAATCGCCGCTTCGGCGACGGCCTGAATCCGGGTGTCCAGCGTAAGGTAGATATTGTTTCCCGATTCCGGCAGCAGGGCCGGCATGCCAGGCAACGGTCCGAGTTCCTGGCCGCGCGCGTTCACTTCCATGAATTCCATGCCGTTCTGGCCGCGAAGGTGATGCTCGAAGGCCTTTTCCACCCCCATTTTCCCGATGATGTCACCGGAACGGTATCCCGCTTCGCTCAGTTCCTCGAGTTCCTGCTGGTTGATTTCGGATACGTATCCGAGCACGTGGCTTGCCAGTGTGCCTGTGCCATACATCCGTCCGGGGGTGATCTGAACGAGTACGCCCGGCAGGTCCGGAAGATGTTCTTCGACCCGGCACGCGATTTCATAGGAAACGTTCCGCTGGACCGGTATGGGATTGAACCGGTTCACCGACGGATCTCGGATACGCATTCGGATGGTCCGGGCTTCCCTCCCGGTCAGTTCTCCCAGGTAGTCCACGGTTTCGTCGGAAGTCTCGTAAGGGGCGGCGGCGATGGTGTAGGATGGTCTGTTCTCCGCAAGGACCACCCCGTTTCGGTCCATGATCAATCCACGCAGCGCCTCGATCACGACGGGCCGTATACGGTTCCGTTCCGAATGCGCCCGGTACTCCTCGCCTGAAATAACCTGGAAATAAAACAGGCGAATGGCCAGCAGGAGAAAGAGCGCGGTCACGATGCCGATGAACAGGTACAGCTGGCCCCTGTGGGTGGGGCCGTCATGCTGGGAAAAGCCATCGGACATTGGTCTGCCCCTGTCGAAAGGTCAATAAGAATATCAGCAAAAGCGCCACGGAGATGGTGTAGAGCAGGGTGGGCAACGAAACCGTGGCCAGCATGTATGCCGATTCGACCAGTTGGAACCGGGTAGATATCAGCCAGTAAACGGCGGAATGGATGAAGCCGGCGGCCAGCAGCGTGAGCAACAGGGTGGAAAGGCTGTCCCGGTAGAGCGTGTTTCCGGCGACGCCCACACCGTATGCGACCAGCGTATTGCACATGGCGTTGAGGCCCAGATGCTCAGGCGTGCCGCTGAAATCCTCCAATAACCCGACGCTGAAGCCCAGGACGGTCCCCGCGAAAGCTCCCGATTCCATCGCGCCGTAGATCAGCATGATCATTACGAAATCGGGCCGGATTCCCCAGATGGCGATCTCGTGTCCCCAGGTGCTGTCGACAACAAACGCCAGGAACAGCAGGATAACGTGTTTTAGGCGCATGGAAAAACCGGGGTCATGTTACCGGCCTGAATTTGCCGAAGTCACTGGGCCAGAAGCGAATCTACCGCGGAAGTTGTTTCTTTGCCCGCGATCACGAACACCTCCTCCAGGCGATTCAGATCCACCGCGGGCGTAATCGAAACCTGCTTGAACAGGTTCCGGCTGTCCAGCGCGATCCGGCTGACCCTGCCCACGGGCAGTCCGGACGGGAAGGTCCCGCCGAGGCCGGACGTCGCCACGCGATCGCCGAGACGGACATCGGCCCGCAGGGGCAACTGCATGTACAACGCGTCGTTCTGATAGAGAATGATCCCATGTTCCCGGCTCCGTTGTACCAGACCGCTGATCCGGCTGTTCCTGTCGGTCAGCAGCTGGACGTAGGACGAAGTCAGGCCCACTTCGATGATCCTTCCGAGGACGCCGTCTTCCTTGACAACGGCCATGTATTTTTGAATCTGCTCGGAACGGCCGATATCGATGACGATGGTGTTTAGTCTCTGGTCCGTGTTCCGGCCGATGACTTCGGCGGGAACGTAGGTGTAACTGTTTTTCTCTTTCAGGCTGAGCAGCCCCCGCAACCGCTCGTTTTCGAAACTTCGTTCGTCGGAGTCAGCCGCCCGCAACTGCATCTGGACGAGTTTCTGGCGCAGCAGCTGGTTTTCGGATTTGAGATTGAAATAGGAAGGGATGAAGGCGAACACTTCCTGGAACGGCGTCAGTACCGTCAGCCAGACGATACGCGTGATACCGACCTGCCGCTGCGGGGCCGCCGTCAGCAGCAGGATCGAGATGACCATGGCGAGGGCGAAAGCGGTGTACTGGCGGTGGTGGTAGAGAATGTAGAAGAACCGGAACATGCTAGTCTTTCAGGACGCTCAGCATCGTCTCGAAGGCGGCGTAGTTCTCGATGATCTTCCCCGCTCCACGGACTACCGAGGTCATGGGCTCGTCGTCGAGCCTTACCGGCAGCTTCGTCTCCTTCGTGATTTGCCTGTCCAGGCCAGGCAGCCGGGATCCGCCGCCACTGATGATGATCCCGCGATCTATGATATCGGCCGCGAGTTCCGCCGGCGTCAATTCCAGGGTCTGCCTCACCGCCATGATCACGCCGTCGAGCGGTTGCGAAAGCACCCTGCGGATCGCCAGGGAATCGACCACGACCGAACGTGGAATCCGGTCGATCAGGTCGAGCCCCTTCACCGTCATTTCCAGTTCCCTGTCGAACACGGGATAGGCCGAACCGAGTTTCCACTTGATCTGTTCGGCCATGTTGAAACCGATCTGAAGGTTGCAGTCGTTCTTCATGTGGTTGATGATGGCCTCGTCCATCTCATCGCCGCCGATGCGTACCGACTTTGCCGTCACGATGCCGCCGAGTGAGATCACGGCGATCTCCGAGGTCCCGCCGCCGATGTCGATAATCATGCTCCCCACCGGCTCTTCCACGGGCAGGGAACAGCCGATGGCGGCCGCCATGGGTTCGGAGATCAGCATCACTTCCTTGGCGCCGGCCCGTTCCGCCGAGTCCCGGACCGCCCTCATCTCGACGTCGGTCACGCCGGAGGGTATGCACGCCACGACGCGCGGCCGAATGAAGAACGAGTTCTTGAGCACTTTGCGGATGAAGTACCGTATCATGGCTTCCGTGTACTCGAAGTCGGCGATGACGCCGTCGCGCAACGGCCGGTGCGCCTTGAGGTCGGGTGGTTCCCTGCCGAGCATGACCTTGGCCTCGGCGCCGACGGCTACGACTTTACCGGTCTTGGTATTGACCGCCACGACGGAAGGTTCGTTGATGACGATGCCCCTGCCGCGCACGTAAACGAGCGTATTTGCCGTACCCAGATCGATGCCGATATCATTGGAAAAGAAGTCCGGCAGGGTAAAACGCATTTTTCATCTCCTTAAATGCAGCAAAACCATCGTACGTACGCGCGACATCCGGCTTTACATCAAGCCAATATCCGTTTCAGATTGGTCAGATGATGCAGAGGTACCTGCATGCCGCCCAGGCCGCAACGGTCCGCCCGGGGACCATGATAGTCCGATCCGCCGGTTGCAACCAGTCCGTGCTTCGCGGCCAGCTGCCCGTAGTAGCGGCGGGCCGTCCCGGAGTGGTCCGGATGGATGACCTCCAGGCCATCCAGACCCGACTTTACGAAACCGGGAATCTTTTCGTCCCGCCTGAGGGACCCCGGATGGGCCAGCACGGCCGCTCCGCCGGCTTCGTGGATCACCCGAATCGCATCCTCGACGGCGAAAAACTCCTTGGGCAGGTACGCGGGGGCGTGATTGCCCAGGTACCGTGTAAAGGCGTCCTGTATCGAATCGACCTGGTTGCTTTCCACCAGCGCGCGGGCGATGTGCGGCCTGCCGACGCTGGTCTTTCCGTCCTGCGCCTGGGCGATGACTGATTCCAGCTCGAGCGGTACGCCCAGGTCGTTCAGCTTCCGGACGATGCCCTTCGCCCGTTGAAGCCGCTGCGACCGGAAGGTTTCCAGGTACGAAAGCATCGACCGGTTCCCTGGATCGAAGCAGTAACCCAGGATATGCACGTCGGAATCGCCTTCCCGCGCACTGAGCTCCACGCCGGGTACGATCTCCAGGTCCCGGTCCGATTCGCTGCGAGCTGATTCGCGCCGGGCCCGTTCCACGCCGTCCACCGCGTCATGGTCCGTAATCGCCAGTGCGCACAGGCCCGCCGCGCGGGCCTTCGACACGAGTTCCTCCGGGGAATCGACGCCGTCGGAACAGTCGCTGTGGGCGTGCAAATCAATATAGCACTCGACGCTCATCCTGCACAAATCATTTCGAGATTCCGATTCAGCCGGCCGATCATGTCCTCGTAGTTGTTCCGCTTGTCCTTTTCTTTCTCGACGACCTCCGCGGGCGCCTTTTGCACGAACTGGCCGTTCGACAGGCGCTTGCGGACTTTCTCCAGCTCCTGCTCGACACGGGTCCGCTCCCTGGACAGGCGTTCCGTTTCGATTTTCAGGTCGATCAACCCGCTGAGCGGGATGTAGAACTCCATGTCCCGCAACACGCCGGACGCAGAGCCGGCGGGGCGGGTCTCGTCGCCTACGACGAACGCCAGCGTGCACCGGGCAAGCGACTGGACGACCTGTGCCTGACCGGAGAGTACTTCGATCAGGCGGGGATCCGCTACCCGGCAGTGCACCGCCATCTCCTGGGTAGGATGGACTCTGAAGTCGGCGCGGACGCCGCGGATGGCCCCGATCAGTTCCTGGACGTAACGTATGTCCCCTTCGGCATCCGCCCGAACCCGGTCCGGACGCGATTCCGGCCAGGGCGCGACGACGATGCCGGCCGGTTCCGCGTCCCGGTCATCCAGGTAGGGTCTCAGATGCTGCCAGATTTCCTCGGTTATGAAGGGCATGAACGGGTGAAACAGGCGGAGCGTCTGTTCGAGCACGATCAGGGCCGTGCGCCGCGCCTGATCCGCGGACGCGACGTCCGTCTCGTCGTAGAGCCGTTGCTTGATCGCTTCGAGATACCAGTCGCAGTAGTCGTGCCAGAAGAAGTCGTAAAGGAGCAGCGCAGTCTCGTGGAAGGCGTATTGCTCCAGGGACCGCGTCGCCTGTTCAATGGTCCGGTCCAGCCGGGACAGGATCCAGCGATCCCAGAGATCCTCGGAAATCGTGGGGGCGGATTCCGGCGGCTTCTGATGCATGAGGACCAGCCGCGCGGCATTCCACATTTTGTTCGCGAAATTGCGACCGACCTCGACCTGCTCGTTGGAATACAGCAAGTCCTGCCCGTGCGGCGCGATCAGCATCATGGCGTACCTCAGCGCGTCGGCGCCGTAGGTATCCATGACCTCCAGGGGATCGGGCGAATTGCCCAGCGATTTGCTCAGCTTGCGTCCCTTGATGTCTCGGACCAGGCTCGTGAGATAGACGTCGTCGAAGGGCCGGTCGTCCATGAATTCATAGCCCATCATCATCATGCGAACGACCCAGAAAAACAGGATATCGTGGCCGGTCACCAGCGTGGAGGTGGGATAGAAGGTCTGAAGCTCCGCAGTGCGTTCCGGCCAGCCCATGGTCGAAAAAGGCCACAGGGCCGAAGAAAACCAGGTGTCGAGCACGTCTTCGTCCTGGTGCAGCTCGCCGTGGCCGCAACGACCGCACTTCACGGGCGCTTCGATGCCCGCGTGCGCGCTTCCGCACGACGCGCAGTACCATACCGGAATGCGGTGACCCCACCACAACTGGCGGGAAAGGCACCAGTCCTCGATGTTTTCCAGCCAGTGGCGGTACGTCTTCTCCCAGTGTTCAGGGGTAATGCCCGGTATCCGATCTTCTTCCAGTGCACGCAGGAGACGGCGGGCGAGCGGGCGGGTCTTCAGGAACCACTGACGTGAAAGGCGGGGTTCGAGGACCGTATCGCAACGCTGGCAGTGGCGGACGGCGTGGACGTGACCTTCGATCCCTTCGAGGAGGCCGAGGTCTTCAAGGTCCTTCACGACCTTGCGACGGCAGTCGAACCGGTCCAATCCCCGGTAGGCGGGACCGGCGGCTTCGTTCATCACGCCATCCTCGTCCATGATCGCGATCTGGGATAAATCGTGCTTGTTGCCGAGGATGAAATCGTTGAAATCGTGGGCCGGCGTCACCTTGACCGCGCCCGTGCCGAATGCCCGGTCAACCAGTTCCGCGTCCGCGATGATCGGGATGGACCGGTCCGTCAGCGGCAGGCTGACCTGTTCGCCCACCAGGTGCGCGTGCCGCTCGTCCTCCGGGTGGACGGCAACCGCCACGTCGCCGAGCATGGTCTCCGGTCTCGTCGTGGCGATGCTGATCCCGCCCGAGCCGTCGGCCAGGGGATAACGGATCCGCCACAGCGACCCCTCCTGCTCGTCCCGGGGTACGGACTCCTCGTTGGACAGGGCGGTATTGCAGCGGGGACACCAGTTGATGATGCGATTCCCCCGGTAGATCATCTTCTTTTCGAAAAGTGCGATGAATACCGTGAGAACCGCCCTGGACAGCCCCTCGTCCATGGTGAACCGCTCGCGCTCCCAGTCGCAGGAACAACCCAGTTCCTTCAACTGGCGGATGATCGTGCCGCCATACTGCTCGCGCCATTTCCACACTTCTTCCACGAACCGCTCGCGGCCGATCTCCTCCCGGTCGATGCCCTGTTCCGCGAGCATCCGTTCCACGACCACGTGCGTGGCGATGCCGGCGTGATCCGTTCCCGGCATCCAGAGGGTTTCGAATCCCTGCATGCGCTTGAACCGGATGAGCACGTCCTGGATCGTGTTGTTCAGGACATGGCCGAGGTGGAGTATACCGGTGATGTTGGGTGGGGGTATGACGATGGAATAGGGGGGCTTGCCGGAAGCCGGATCGGCGTGGAAGAACCGATGCTCTTCCCAGAAAGCGTACCACTTCCGTTCAACGGTTCCGGGGTCGTACTGAGGGGGCAATCCCTCGGCCATATCGGATGTATCTCCCTGTCGTATCGGAAGTTGCAGAATAGAACAGGATATGGAATGGCCGTAATCAGACCGGATACCGGACAGGAAAGACTACGCCCTCCGACGGGATGGTATCTTTAAACCAGCACCGCAAAATCGCCAGCCTCAAAATACCGTCCCGCCGCTGGCCTGTCAATCGAATTTGGCCGCTGCGGCCCGTGTCGGAATCATCCGTTCGGGCGCGGGATGATCCGGGATGTTACGAACCGAAAGCCCTGCGGCGGCGCATGTAGGTCGGCACGTCCAGTCCGTTGTTGTCGACCGCGTCGTCGGACGGGTCGCCCACGGCCACTTCCTCCGTCTCGAACCCGTTGCGCTTGACCCGCTGAAAGGCCGGGGTTTCGATCTCTTCAGGACGGTCCGGCTGGAACTTCAGGATGTTCCGGGTCAGCATTTCGTCCGGAGTGGACATCGCCTGGTCCAGTCCCGTGGCGATCAACGTCACCCGGATTCTGCCCTCCAGACTTTCGTCGAGGACCGTGCCCATGATGATGTTGGTGTGTCCCGCGGCCGCCTGCACCGTGGTCATCACTTCTTCCACTTCAAACAGGGTCATATCCTGGCCACCCGAGATATTCAGCAGGATGTCCTTGGCCCCGTCGATGTCCATGTCCGCCAGCAGCGGGTGCTTCATGGCCCGTTCCGCCGCTTCCAGCGCGCGCTTGTCTCCCTCGGACTCGCCGGTGCCCATGAGGGCCTCGCCCTTGTTCTCCATGGTCGTCCGGATATCGGCGAAATCGACATTGATCAGCCCGGGCAGGGTAACCAGGTCCGAAATACCGCGCGTGGCCTGCAGCAGGACCTCGTCGGCCACCTTGAGCGCGTCCTTGAAGGAAGTGTTGTGACTCACGGCTTCCTTCAGCTTCTGGTTGGGTATGGTGACGACCGTATCCACATGCTCTTTCAACGCGGCGAGCCCGGTTTCGGCGTTTGCCGCACGCTTGGGTCCCTCGAAGGCGAAAGGCTTGGTCACGACGCCGACGGCCAGGACGTCCAGTTCCTTGGCGATCTGCGCGATCACCGGCGCGGCGCCGGTGCCCGTGCCGCCCCCCATGCCCGCGGTAATGAAGACCATATCGATATCGGTCAGGTGTTCCGCGATTACGTCCCGGCTTTCCTCCGCGGCCTGGCGCCCTACGTCCGGATTCGCGCCGGCGCCGAGACCGCGGGTGATCTCGTGTCCCAGCTGTATCTTGTACTTGACATTGGAACCCGCCAGGTCCTGCGCGTCCGTGTTGGCGACCAGGAAATCGACGCCCGGGACGCCGATTTCAACCATGTGGTTGACGGCGTTCTTTCCGGCGCCGCCCACGCCGATGATCTTCATGCGCGCGAACAGTCCCGGTTCCGCATCGAAGTCGAAAGTAGACATTTTCAGCCTCCTTCTGTGGGTTTGAGGCAGCATGCTGCCAAATCTGTACGATTGAGCTTGCCGGGTTCTACATCAGGGCCGCGATCCGGCTTATCACACGGTCCAGCAATCCTCCTTCCGTACCATGGTGCCACTCCTTTTCCGAAGCGTTGTTCATGGCGTAGCGCAACAAGCCGACACTTGTGGCGTACGTCGACGCGTATTCGTCGTTTTCCAATCCGGGAATCTCTTCCGGCGCGCCGATTTTCGCCGACATGCCGAAGATCTGTTCCGCCAGTTTTGTAATGCCCGACATCCGCGCACCGCCGCCCGTGATGACGACCCCGGTGCCCACCAGGTGTTCGAAGCCGCTGCTTCGGATCTCCTCCCGCGCGAGGAACAGCAGCTCCTTGATCCGCGGTCCGACCACGAAGGCCAGTTCCTCCCGCGTCACCTGTCGCGGCTCGCGGCCGCCGACCCCGGGCACTTCGATCAGGTCGTCCCTGTCCGGCCGGACATAGACCGCACTCGCGTAGCCGCACTTGATCCGTTCGGCGTCCTCATACGGCGTCCGGAGCCCGATGGCGATGTCGTTCGTGAGGTTGTTGCCCCCGGCCGGTATGACCGCCGAATGCCATATGCTCCCGTGGTGGAACAGCGCGACCTTCGTCGTGCCTGCGCCCAGGTCGAGCAGCACGACGCCCAGTTCCTTCTCGTCGGATGTGAGTGCCGACTCGCCCGCGGCGATCGTATCCAGGACGAGTTCCCTGACCTGCATACCGGACTGCACGATGCAGTTGCGTACATCCTTCAACGGGGTGACCGCACCCGTTACGATGTGCACGCGCACTTCGAGCCGAATGCCCGACATGCCGCACGGGTCGGGGATTCCGCGCTGGTCGTCCACGATGTGGTCCTGAGCGAGCACGTGGATAACCTGGCGGTCCGAGGGAATTTTCAGGGCCGTCGCCGATTCGCGGGCGCGGTATACGTCCTCCCGCGTCACGCCCCGGCCGACGTCCGACGCTATGGCCACTGCGCCGCTGCTGTTGACGCTTTCGATGTGCTCGCCGGAAAACCCGACGAATACCGCTGTTGCCCTGGCGCCCGCGTCTCGTTCCGCGGCCTGGAGCGCCTCCGCGATCGAACGGACGGCCTCGTCCATGTTGACCACGACACCTCGCCTGAGGCCCCGGGACCTGCTCGCGCCCTTGCCCAGGACCCGCAGGCCTTCGTCTGCAATCTCGCCGATCAGCACGACCGTTCTGGTGGTGCCCAGGTCAAGCGCGGCGATCAGTTCACGAGCCATGTTCAACTCCTTTTGCCACTACGATCTCCCGCCCCCGGACCGGTTGGATACGATCGGCCGGACGATAACCTGGTCCTTGAACCGCAGGTCGATCAGGCGGGTACGGATGGCATCGGCTTCCAGCTGTTCCACCGTCAGTCTCAACATCTCGATCTTCCTCGGATAGTTGCCCGTCCCGAACCGTATGGCCAGACCGCCTTCGACCATGTAGGCGATCGGGTCATCGGGACTGGAAACGTGAATTTCGGACAACTCGTCATACATCCCCGGAGACATCGCCCTGAGCACCCGCATCAGGTAGAGTGCGCGGGCCATCTCCGGATTGGCCCGCATGGCGTCTCTCAGCGTTTCGAAACTGCGTTCCCGCGACTCCGCGGCGTCCGGCGCCCACGGTAGGCTTGAAGCGTCGACGGTGATCACGGGAAGATCCGGCAGCCCGTTTCCGGGCGTCAGGGGGATCAGTTCGCCGCGTTCCGAGACGCCGTAGAGCCGGTCCAGCTGCACGAAGGCGATCGGTTGCCGTTCCTCCACACGGACGACGACGGTACCGGGCAATCTCCTGGTGAGCGAGACCTGTTCGAACCGCCGGTCCAGCATAAGGCGCCTTTCGGTCTCCTCGAGGTCAACCGACCAGATGCTCCGACCCCGCTCCAGGCCGGAGACCGTGATGATATCTTCTTTTCCGGCGATGTGGTTCCCCGCGACGTCGATGGTAATCAGATTGAACGCCGGCGAGGTCTTCGTCCACTCAGACAGCGCCAGGCTGCCCAAGGCGAGTCCGGCCACCACGCCTGAGACGAGCAGGCCGGCCGCGAGTCCAAGCATCAGCCGGACCGCGGGATGCATCCTGTTCAGCTTCATACGACCCCCGATTTCATTACACGCACCTCGAGTTCAAGGACTACGCCGGTCCGTTCGAAGACCCGCTCGCGAACCATGTCGATCAGCCGCAACGCGTCCGAAGCCGTCGCGCCGCCCTGGTTGATTACGAAATTCCCGTGGAGATCGGACACCCTCGCTCCCCCGACCCGCAGGCCCTTGCAACCGGCCACGTCGATCAACCTTCCCGCCTTGCCGCCCTCGGGGTTCTTGAACATGCATCCGGCGCTCTGGTCCGCGGACGGCTGCGTGCGCTTCCGGTATTCGGTGAATTCCCGTATGCGTTCGTACACGTTTTCCGGTTCGTCCGGCGTCAGCCTGAACACGGCCCCGGTCACGATGCCGCCCGGATCGATACGGCTCTCGCGATAGGAAAACCCCGCCTCGCCAGCCGGGACCGTCTCTATGTCGCCGGAAGGCTTTATCAGCTCGATCGACTCCAGCACGCCGCCAAGATCGCTCCCGTGGGCACCGGCGTTTCCGCGGATGGACCCACCGACCACACCGGGGATCCCGGTGCAGAACTCCAGTCCGCCCAACCCCGTGGCCGCCGCCGACCATGCGAGCCGGGGCAGGCTCACGCCGGCGCCGGCCCGGAGGTATTCGCCTTCCTGCTTCAGATGCCACAGCGTCCCCTCCGCCGGGGTCGATCCGCGTATCTTGATGACCAGCCCCCTGAATCCGTCATCCGAGAAGAGGATGTTGCTCCCGTTCCCCAGCACGAGCCACGGAACCTCGTGCACCCTGGCCGCGGTGACGACTTCCAGCAGTTCAGACCGGGTTTCCGGCAGACACAAAACGTCGGCCGGCCCCCCGACCCGGTAGGTGGTATGCCGGTCGAGGCCCTCGTTCCGGCGCAGCCGTTCGGCGGGCACCAGCCCGCTGAAGATTTCAGATATGTCCATGAGACCGGACTCCGCTTTTCCGCAGCAGGTCGCAAACCTGGCTTCCCACCTCGCCGATGTCTCCCGCGCCGAGTGTCAGCACCAGATCTCCGTGCTCGAGATCATCCACCAGCGCGGCCGCTACCCGGTCCTTGTCCGGGATATACGCGACGTTTCCGCCGAATGCGCTCGCGTCGTGCACGATCATCTCGCCCGTCACCCCGTCCCGGGGCGTTTCCCTGGATGCGTAAACGTCCGTAACGATCGTCCGGTATGCGGGGGACCGGCCGAGGACACGTCCGAATTCGCGGCGCAGATTCCGCGTCCGGCTGTAAAGGTGCGGCTGGAACACCACGAACAGGCGCCGGGCTCCCGCACTCGACACGGCGCGCAGTGCGGCCTCGATTTCAGCGGGATGGTGGGCGTAGTCGTCCACCACCGTGACGCCGCGGATGCTGCCCAGCACTTCGAAACGCCTGCTCAGCCCCCGGAATTCCGCCAGGGCCGCCATGGTCCGCTTGACCGGCAGCTCGAGATAGTCGGCCACGGCGATGGCGGCCAGGGCGTTGGACAGGTTGCACTCGCCCGGCTGCGGCAACACCAGCCGGCCGGCCGGAACGTCCCGCACGTACACCTCGGCGGAAACGCTCCAGCCCTTCGATTCCACCCGGTCAGCCCGGACGCAGGCGTCCGCCGATAGCCCGTAGGTCACCAGGCGGCGCCGCAGGCCGGACCGGATCCTGCGGATGCCCGGGTCGTCCGCGCAAACGAACAGGGGCCCGTCCTCGGGCACGAGATGGGCGAAGACGGTGAAGGCTTCATCGATGGCTTCCTGCGAACCGTAGTATTCCATGTGGTCGGCGTCCACCGAAGTGATCACGGCCACGGCCGGGGTCAGCATATGGAACGAACGATCGTACTCATCGGCTTCCACGACCATCCAGAATCCTTTCCCGCGGCGGATGTTGGATCCGTTTTCCGTCATGATCCCGCCGATCACGGCCGTCGGATCCAGGCCCGCGGCGGCCAGTACCTTGACGATCATGGCCGACGTGGAGGTTTTGCCATGGGTGCCCGCCACGGCGATGCCCTGCGTCCCGCGCATCAGCGTGCCGAGCAGTTCGGCGCGGCTGACGGTACGCCGGCCCAGCCGGCGGGCCTCCGCGAGTTCGGGATTGTCCCCGGGGATGGCGGAGGAGTACACGATCAGGTCGGCGCCCTCCGCGTTGTCCGGTTCGTGGCCCTGAAAGACGTAGGCTCCGAGACCCTGGAGACGCTCGGTCAACTGCGTACCCCGCAGGTCCGATCCGCTGACTTTGCATCCATATCCGAGCATCAGTTCAGCCAATGCGCTCATGCCGATTCCGCCTATGCCGATGAAATGCGCGTGGCGGCAAGTCATCTCCGGTCCGTGCCGGTCGTACCGGCCGGTCCCTTCGGTCCGATCAGTCATACTGCATTCTCTGACGGCGATAGTTCATTCTGGATATGTTCAGCAGGATCCCGATACTCATCATGCAGAAGAGCAGCCAGGACCCTCCGTAGCTCAGAAAGGGCAGCGGCAGTCCCGTGGTGGGCAGCAAGCCCGTCACCACCCCGATGTTCACCAGCACGTGCAGCGTGATGAGCATGGTCAGCCCCGACGCCAGGAAAAAACCGAAGGCATCCGGCGCCATGCGGGCGATGCGGACCCCTCGCCACGCGAAGACGACAAAGAGGCCCAGTACCGCCACCGACCCCAGGAACCCAAGCTCCTCGCCGATCACCGCGAATACGAAATCCGTGTGGGGATCGGGAAGAAAAAGGAACTTCTGCCGGCTCTGGCCCAGGCCGTTCCCGAACATCCCTCCCGTTCCCAGGCCGATCAGTGCCTGTTGCAATTGGTAGTCGGCGCCTTGAAGGTTCTGGGCCTGATCGACGGAATTGCCGAAAAACCGTTCGAAGTAGGTCATGAGCCGTTCCCGGCTGTGCGCGGACGAGTACAGTTTGTAGAAGAGGACCGGGACCATGATGCCCACGGCGCTCGACAGATGCAGCAACCGGGCGCGGCCGACGTAGAGCACCGCGAAGGCGGTCGCGGCCAGCACGATAGCGGTGCCGTAGTCCGGCTGCAGGCCGATCAGCAGGCAGGTGACCGCGATCACGGCCAACACGGGCATAAAACCGATGAAAAACCGGTCCATGACCTGCTGGTGCCCGGCCAGCCAGTAGGCCAGGAAGATCACCAGGGCGACCTTGGCCCCTTCCGCGGGCTGAATCGTCATGGAGAACAGGCTGACCGTTCGCGTCGCTCCGCGGATGGTCATCCCGAATCCGGGAACGAACACCAGCACCAGAAACACCAGGCCGACGGCGATCAGGATCGGGGACCACTTCTGCAGTTTCTGGTAGTTCAGGCTTGCGAAGAGGACCAGGATGACGACTCCGAGAATCAAACGCACCAGGTAACGCTTCACGAAGAATCCGCTGTCCCCGGAGGACAATTCCGCTGCAACGGCCGTACTCGCGCTGTATACCATGACCGAACCGACGCAAAGCAGGAGCAGGGACGAGACCAGCAGTGGAAGATCGATGCGTTGATGCAACATGAGGTTATCCCGTTTCGCCCTGGCCGCCCTGGCCGAGTGACTGTTCCAGGTATTCCACGACGGTTTCCATGCGCATGCCGCGCGATCCCTTGACGAGTACCACGTCGCCGTCTTCGACTTCCGCCAATACGGCGTCGGCGGCCTCGTCGTTGCAGCTGCAGGACACGACGCGAGACGCCGGCATGCCGCCGTCCACCGCGGCTGCGCCGATTTCCCGGGCCAGATCTCCCACCGTGATGATCCGCTCCGCCACCTCCGCGGCGCGTCTTCCGATTTCCCGGTGCGCCGTCCTGCCCAGGTCGCCCAGTTCCAGCATGTCGCCGAGGACGACCAGTTTCCGACCCGCGGCCGCGGCCACCGCGTCCAGCGCCGCCATCATGGACGACGGATTGGCGTTGTACGTGTCGTTGATCAGGTGGACGGCGCCCGCCTTCCTGTACTCCATGCGCATGGGCGTGGGCTCGACGTTCCGCAGCGCGCGGGCGATGTCCCGGTCGTCGATTCCCGAGAGTCTGCCTACCGCCACGGCGGCCGCGGCGTTCATGACCTGGTGCGCCCCCATCAGGTTTATACGAAAGGCGGCTCCGTCCGCCATCGTGAAGGCCGATCCGGACAGTTCGGTCCTGACGCGTGCCAGTCTGACGTCGGCCCCCGCGCCGCGGCCGAAGGTGACTACCCGCGCCTGGCTGCGGCCGGCCTGCTTCATGACGAGGGGGTCGTCGGCGTTCAACACCGCGCTGCCGCCTTCCGGCAGGTGGTCCAGGATCTCGCCCTTGGCACGGGCGATGCCTTCAATGGACTCGAAGAACTCGATGTGCGCGGGCCCCACGTTGGTAATCACCCCGATGGACGGACGGGTCATCCGGGACAGCCGGTCCAGTTCGCCCGCATGGTTCATACCCAGTTCGAGTACCGCGGCGCCGTGTTCTCCCTGCAGAGAAAACAGGGCTTCGGAGACGCCCAGCTGGCTGTTCAGGTTCCCCGGGGTCTTGAATACCCGATAGCGTTCTCCCAGCACGGAGGCGATCATGTTCTTCGTGGTGGTCTTCCCGCTGGAGCCCGTTACCGCGACGACGGACAGGTCGAAACGCCTCCGGTGCCAGCCCGCGAATGCCTGCAGCGCCGGAAGAACTTCAGGCACGACGATCCGCGCGGCTTCCGGGGCTTCCCAATTAGCCCGGTCCGCCCGGTCCGCCCGGTCCGCCCCGCTTGCCTGGCGCGCGTGCCAGTCGTCCGAGACGAGGGCGGCGCACGCCCCCGAACTCATGGCCTCGGAAACGAAGTCGTGGCCGTCGAATCGTTCGCCTTTGATCGCGACGAACAGGTTGCCCTCCCCGATTCGCCGTGTATCCGAACAGACGCCCGTGATCCGGCTGCCACGAAGCGCCGGGGACGGAACGTGCAGTCTTCCGCCCATGATACCGGCTATTTCCACCAGTGTGGGCTCATCCGTCCCGTTGTGATTATCCATAGTGCGCCTCGAGACATTCCCGGGCCTTGATCCGGTCGTCGAACTCGATCTGCGTGTCGCCTACGACCTGGTAGACCGTGTCTCCTCTTCCGGCGATCAACACGGTGTCGCCTTCGCCTGCTTCGCGCAGGGCCTTCCGAATCGCTTCGCCCCGGTCCTGGACGATAAGGGAGCGGACGTGGGGAAGGAGACCCGGCTCTATATCCCGTATGATCCGGTCGGGCGGTTCCGTTCTGGGATTGTCGGTCGTCACGATGACGACGTCGGCGTGCGTGGACGCCGCCCGGCCCATGAGGGGCCGCTTGCCCGGGTCCCGGTCCCCGCCGCAGCCGAACACGACGGTCAGGTTTCCCCGCGTCCATTCCCGGCAGGCCGACAGCACGGCGCCGAGTGCATCGGGCGTATGGGCGAAATCCACGAGCACGTTGAACGGCTGTCCCGCGTCGACGCGCTCCAGCCGGCCGGGTACCCTGATCCCGGATACGGCCCGGTTCATCAGCGCGCCGTCGATGCCGAACGCCAGCCCCACGGAAATCGCCGCCAGGGCGTTGTACGCGTTGAATCGACCCAGGAGCGGCAGCGTCACGTTAAACGGCGGATCGGAACGCACCTGTACCGCAAGCGTGGTCCGGTCCGCGTGGTATCCGATCGGACCCGCCCGGTGGACGTCCGCTCTCTTGTCCAACCCGTAGGTAAGGACGCGCGCGCGCGAGGCCTTCCTGAAATGCACGAAGGCCGGATCATCCATGTTGAGGACGGCGGTGCCCTCCTCGTCGAGCAGTTCGGAGAAAAGCACTGTCTTGGCTTCCCGGTAAGCGTCGAAGGTCTTATGGTCGTCCAGGTGTTCCCGGGACAGATTGGTAAAGACGCCCGTGTTGAATCGCAGTCCGGACAGTCGCTGCCAGGCCAGGCTGTGCGAGGATACTTCCATGACGACGCATTCGCCGCCCCGGTCCCGGATCGTCCTCAGTGTGCGGTGCAGCTCCATCGGATAGGGCGTGGTGTGACCCAGCTTCCAGTCGAGCGTCTCGCCCATGAAACGGCTGCCCAGGGTGCCGATTCCGCCCACGGACCGGCCGTACTCCCTGAGGATGGCCTCGACCAGCAGCGAAACCGTCGTCTTGCCGTTGGTCCCCGTGATGCCGACCAGGCAAAGGTCGTCCGTCGGCCAGCCGTAATATGCGGCAGCCATCAGACCGTACGCCCTGGAGGTGTCCGGGACGGTCACCGAGGTCGCGTCTTCGAGGCGTTCTTCATTTTCCTGAACCACGACCGAGGCGCCCCGCGCCACCGCGTCGCGGACGTACCGGTGGCCGTCACGGCCCGACGGCTCGCGCAGCACGACGAAGACGTCGCCGGGCTTGACGGACCTCGAATCGTGAACGATCCCGCCGATTTCCGGGTCGGCCAGATCGGTCCGGTTCGTCGGGTCGGTCCGGTCCGCCTGGTGCGCATGGCCCGCACGGACGGCCCTAGCCGACGGGCGGATCACCTCTTTACGAGGCAGCGCGTCCAATAGTGTTGAAAGCTTTATCACGGCCTGGACCCTCTGTGCCGTCGTACGCTCGAGGCGAGCGATGAGACAGCTAGTTGTATGGGCCGCATTCGATGACGCATCGATCACCGGTATAGACCCAGCGTCCCGGTGCCGGTATCTGGCGACGGACGTAACCCGTGCCGACGATGGTTGTTTCGATGCCCATTTCGGCCAGGGTCTTGACGGCTTCTCGAACGCTCATGCCGACCACGGAAGGCAACGCGACCCGGGGCCGTTCCGGCCCGGTGAGGGTACCGGGACGCTCGATTTCCCAGCGGCCGTCGAGCGGCAACGGGTCCCGGGGCATCTGTCCGCTGAAACCAGGTACTGACCAGGCGGAATCGTCGGATTCACGGTCCGAAGCGGTGCTCGGTTCAATGGATGCCAGATGCAGCGGCAGGCCGTCGTCTGATTCGGGTATCGACTCCACCGGGCCCTCCGGCAGATGGACGAGCCGGCGAACGATTTTATTGAAGACGGGCGCAGCCACCGATCCACCGTAGAAACCGCGTTTCTTCGGTTCGTCGATCATGGCCAGTACGACAATCTCCGGATCCGACGCGGGAAACATGCCGACGAAGGACGACCGGTAGTTCCTGGTGTATCCTCTGCCGTCCTCACGCGCCTTCCAGGCCGTGCCGGTCTTCCCGGCGACCTTGAATCCGGGGACGGCGGCCTTCGTTCCCGTGCCCCGGTCCACCACCCCGGTAAACACGTCCATAAGGATATCGGCAGTCTGACGTTTCATCACCCTTCGAACGACGGATTTCGGTACGGACACCACCGAACCGTCGTTTCGCGTGATGGACTTGATGATCCGGGGTTGCAGGAGCAGCCCCCCGTTGGCCACCGCGCAATAGGCGGACGCCAGTTGCACCCCGGTCACGGAAACCCCGTAGCCGATGGACATGGTGGGCAACGTCGACCTGGACCACCTGGCCGGCTTGTGCAGGATCCCGTTGACCTCGCCCGGCAGCGCCACGCCCGTCTTCATGCCGAAACCGAATGACCGGGTGTATTCGTAAAAGGTCTTCTCGCCGAGCTCCAGGGCGATTTTCACCGTGCCCACGTTACTGGAATGCTCGAAGACTTCCCGCACGGTCAGTTCGTCGAAGACTTCGTGGTCCGAAATCGTCTGGGAACCCAGGTCGATCCGCCCGCCGCTCGTATCGATCCGGTCCTCGAGCGAGAACGCGCCGGTCTCCAGGGCCGCGGTCGCGGCGACGATCTTGAACGTCGAACCGGGCTCGTAAGTGTCTACTACGGGCCTGATCTTCTGGGCTTCGAAGGGAAACCGGCCCGGCGTGTTGGGATCGAAATCCGGCGAGCTGGCCATGGCCAGAATGTCGCCGTTCCCCGGATCCATCACGATGACCATGCCGCCAAGCGCATCGTGCCATGCGATCGCCTCTTCAAGCACGCCTTCCGCGGCGACCTGGGCAGCAATATCGATCGTCAGGACGACGTCCGCGCCATTTTCCGCGGATTTCTGGTAATCATCCAGCCACGTATAGGCCCGACGCTGGGCATCGATCTGGACTACGCTGTATCCTTCTATACCGGAAAGCAGCCGGTTGTGTTCCATTTCGAATCCGGCCTGCCCGGCGCCATCTACGCTGAATCCCAGGACCTGGCCGGCGGCGGACCGGTAGGGGTAGACCCGCCTGGCTTCCTTTTCCGCGCGGATATAGGGTTCGAAACGGGGATAGGTGGACAACCCCCTTATCCGTTCGCTGGTCTCCGGATTCACCCATCGTACCAGGTACCGGAAGTCGGTGGATCCGGAAATCCGGTCCACGATATTTCGGGGATCTTCGCCGGTGATCTGGGAGAGTTGGGCGGCCAGGTCGCCGACGTCGGCGGAACTTAACCGGTCCCCGTCGAGATCCTGGATGCCGAAGGAGTCGAACTCGACGCTCAGCGCCAGCGTGTTCCGGTTTCGATCGTAGATACGACCCCGGCGGGGATCGACGGTGACGACCCTGTGCTGCTGGTCACGGGCTCGCTGCCTGTAGGTCTCGCCGTCGCGAATCTGAATCAGCGCGATTCGGAATCCGAGTCCTGCACACAGCAACATACCGACCACGAAGACGAAGGTCAGTCTGCGTATACAGGATTTCGCGACCATATCGGGTATTCCTCATCGGGTATCCACTCGAGCCGTCCGGAAGGAGGCGAGGATCAATGCGTCATCCGCCGGTTTTCCCGCGATCGCCCTCACGTCGGGCTCGGTGCCGGCCAATGCCACGGCCGTGTCCACCGCGTCCATGACCACGACCTGTCCGACCGCCGCGTGTTCCAGTTCGAAACGTTGCATGGCCACGGTCTCATTCCGAAGCTGTTCGGCAAGCCGTACGATCCGCACGTGCAGGTAGGCGCTTTTCTTTTCCATCGCCACCTTCTGGTGCTCCAGTTGAAGGATATCCCGCTTCAGCTGCCTGGTTTCCACCTGGTGCCGGATGTAGAACATGCTCAACGACGTGACGAGCGCGATCATTCCGATCCAGCTGAACAACTGTCCCATGTACGGATGGTCGTTGCGGAATCTGAAAGCGGATTTCATATCGGCCTCTCCGGTCGAATTAGGTGGTGCGTATTTCAGTGTACGGGTTGATCGTCGGGCAAGCGTTCGATCATACGAAACCTGGCGCTTCGGGCCCGCGGGTTTGTCGTGACCTCTTCCCGTGAAGCCACGACGGCCCGCCTGGTGTGCAATATGGCGACGCGCTCGTGCCGGCACACGCATTGCGGAAGACCCGGCGGGCAGATGCAATCCGAAGCCCAGGTTTCGAACGTCCGCTTGACCATGCGGTCCTCTAACGAATGATAGGATATGACGCCGAAACGACCCCGGCCGCTCAACAGCGGCAGCAGGTTGTCCAATGCCGTTCTCAATCTGTCCAGCTCCTGGTTCACGGCGATCCGCAGTGCCTGGAACACCCGGGCGCAGGACTTGACCGCCCATCTGTTGCGGACCGCCGACCTGACCGTCTCGGCCAGCCCGGTGGTGGAGGTCAGCGGTGTCTTCGCCCGGTTCCTGACAATCGCGTTCGCGACGCCGCGGGCCTGTCGTTCCTCGCCGTACTCCCCGATGATCCGTTCGATTTCGTCCCGGGACCCCCCGTTGACGATATCGGCCGCCGTCAGCGTCCCGTCCCGGTCCATGCGCATGTCGAGCGGGCCTTCGGACTGGAAGGAGAAACCGCGGCCGGGGGTATCGATCTGGTACGAAGACACGCCCAGGTCCAGCAACAGTCCGTCCACCCTCGGGATGCGTTCCGCTTCCAGCACGGACGCCAGTTCCGTAAAGTCACGATGCATGATTTCCACGCGAGGGGTTCCGCCGCCCGCGAGCCTGGCCCTAGACACGCGGACCGCTTCGAGGTCTTTGTCCAGCCCGATCAGCCGGCCGGACGCATCCAGCCTGTCCATGATGGCGCGCGCGTGACCGCCACCTCCTATGGTTCCGTCCACGTATGTGCCCGATCTGTTCCACACGATCATATCGGCTATTTCCCCGGCAAGAACGGGAACATGGATGTAAGAATCTGCCTGACCCATGACGATTCCGTTGCTGCATTTGCCCATGGGTGGGGATGATCAGACGAACAGGGATTCCGCGATTTCTTCGTAGGTGTGTCCCGATTCGTCCATCACCTTCTTGTATTCCTTGGGACTCCAGACTTCAAAGTGGTCGAGCGTACCGACGATCAGCACTTCGGATTCGATGCCGGCGCGTTCGATCAGTTGCCGGGGAAGCGCGATGCGCCCCTGCTTGTCCATGGAAACCGCCACCGCCTCCGACGAGAGCATCCTGATGAAGATCCGCGTGTTCTGCCGCGTGACGGGCAGTTCGCGCAATCGGGTGTCGATCTGTTCCCACTCGTCGATCGGATATATGAAAAGGCATCCGTCGAGCCCCCGCGTGATGATCAGCGTGTCGTCCTCGTCGGTCCGGATGTGCTTGCGGAACTTCACAGGGACATTCACCCGTCCTTTGTGATCCACGGTGTGCGTGTACGATCCCAGGAAGTTGACCATCCGTCATCTCCTTGAAATACAAAGGAGTAAACGCCCTAACGTGAGGTGATCATTTAAGAATACTATACAAGTGTTTGGCAGTTAGGATGTTCGGTGACCCACTTTGTCCCACTTCTACCCACTATACTACATTGTGCCCCCCATATTGTCAAAATAAAAATCGGACTTACGTCGTTTTTCTTTACCTATGGATAAGGTAAACTCCGTAACTCCAAGGGCCCAAAAGACTATATATACGTTGATACACATCAAACGTTGACACCATATACCACGGGATGGCGGCGAAATGGCACAATATGGCGCCGTAAACGCGGAACGGCCGTCGCGGGGCGGTTTCTTCCGGCCGCTGCGGCTGTTACGCAGTCTTGTATGTAGAAAAAAGTTGAATAAAACGGGTGGGGCTTACTGAATCGGTGCGTCGTGCGGCAGGCAGGCCTACTTGCCGTCCCGTAGTTCTCTCGACCGCTGTGTGGCGGTTTCGACCGCGCTGATCAGCATGCTGCGCAGTCCGCGGATCTCCAGGTCGTGGACCGCCGCGATGGTGGTGCCGCCCGGCGTCAGGACCTGGTCGCGCAACACCGCGGGATGCTTGCCGGTCTCCTGGATCAGCCGCGCGGCGCCGAGTACGGTCTGGGCCGCGAGGTCCAGGGCGACGTCCCTGGGCAGGCCCATTTTCACGCCGCCGTCGGACAGGGCTTCGATGACCATATATATGTAGGCGGGACCACTGCCGCTGAGCCCGGTTACGGCGTCCAGAAGATGCTCGTTCACGAACACGACCCGTCCCACGGCCTGGAAGATCCGGGCGGCCATCTGCTTGTGTTCTTCGCCGGCGTACCTGCCCGGTGAAATGGCGGCTGCCCCTTCGTCCACCAGCGAGGCGATGTTCGGCATCACGCGCACGACGGGATTCTCGGTGCGTATCATTTCGGTGATCCCGGAAGTCGTCACTCCCGCCGCGATCGTGATCAGCAATTGGTCGGGGCGCAGCAGGTCGCGCACCTGGTCCACCACGCGCTCGATGGCCTGAGGCTTGAGGCAGATCATGACGATATCCGCTTCGCGCACCGCTTCACGGTTGTCGGTGGTCCACCGTACTTCCCACTGATCCGCCAGGTCCTTCAGATAGTCGGACCGCTGACCGGTAATCACGATCTGGTCCGGAGGAACGAGATTCGCTCTGCGTATGCCGCCGAGCAGGCAGGATCCCATGTTTCCTGTTCCGAGTATCATGAGGCGGTGGTTATTGAGCATTTTGCACCTTCCGGTCGGTAATGCCGGGCTTATCCGACGTATATGGCGGACACGATGCGGTCCAGGCCGTTGTAATCCTTCACGATCTTCACGTTTCCATAGGCGCGGCGGTCCGCCATCAAGCGGGCCACCGCGGCGGACTGCCCCGCTCCGATCTCCAGGGCGATCATCCCGCCTGCGCTTAGGTACCCCGGAGCCTGCCCGATGAGCGCGCGATGGCAATCCAGCCCGTCTTCGCCGCCGTGGAGCGCCATCCGGGGTTCGAACCCGCGAACTTCCTCCGGCAGGCCGTCCATTTCCCGGGACGTGACGTAGGGCGGGTTGGCCACGATCAGGTCCAGGGAATGCGGGCCACGCGCATCGAGCGGCGCCAGCAGCGAACCCTGCATAAAGGTAATCCGGTTGTGGCGGTCTCCCAGCAGGTTCTGGGCATTCCGCCGCGCGACCGCCAGGGCTCCGGGGGATACATCCGTAGCGTATCCCTGTGCGAAGGGGCACTCCAGGGCGAGCGTGACCGCCAGGACACCCGAACCCGTGCCGATGTCCGCGAAACGCACGGGCGCATCGGTACGCACCTTGTCGGCCTGCACGGTGCCGGTCCGCCGCGCGACGGCCTGCACGGCCGGACTCCCCGTCCATTCGCGGCGCACCTTGTCCAGGAAGGGACGCACGTGGTCGACGAGTCCTTCAGTCTCGGGCCGGGGGATCAGCACGGCGGGCGTAACCTCGAACCCGCGACCGTAGAATTCCGTACGGCCCGTGAGATACTGGACCGGCTCCCCGCGCATTCTCCGGCCGACCAGCGCCGAGAACCGCGAGGATTCCAACGGGTCGAGACGCCGGTCGTGATCCAGGTACAGCTCGAGGCGGCTCGATGCGCATACTTCGCCGAGCAGCTGTTCGGATTCGACACGGCCGTCCAGCTTGCGGGCCGCCCAGTCAACCGCCTGGAGCACGGTCGACGCGGTGGGACATTCGAATTCGTTCATAATTCACATCCGGTGGCCTGCGTCATGCTGACGACAGCTGTGCCATCTTCTCCTCACGGTCCGCCTCCGCCAGGGACTCCACGATCTCGTCGATGTCCCCTTCGAGTATCTGGTCGATCTTGTACAGCGTCAGGCCGATGCGATGGTCCGTGACCCTTCCCTGCGGGAAGTTGTAGGTCCGGATCTTCTCGCTTCGGTCGCCCGACCTTACCTGGGACCGCCGGCTGCTCGCCATCTCCGCTTCCTGTTCCTGCCGGGCCAGGTCCAGAAGACGGGCACGCAACACCTTCATGGCCTTGGCCTTGTTCTTGTGCTGCGACTTCTCGTCCTGGCACGAGACGACCAGGCCGGTCGGCACATGGGTAATGCGCACCGCCGAATCGGTCGTATTCACGCTCTGGCCGCCCGGACCGGAAGAACGGAACACATCGAAGACCAGGTCTTTCTTCTCGTCGATTTCCACATCGATTTCCTCCGCTTCGGGCAGAATGACCACCGAGGCGGCGGAGGTATGCACCCGTCCCTGTGTTTCGGTTACGGGGACCCGCTGCACGCGATGGACGCCGCTTTCGTTCTTAAGCCTGCCGTAGACCCCCTTGCCCTCGATCTGGAAGAAGACCTCCTTGACGCCGCCCCTCTCCGCCCCGTTGGAATTCAGTGTTTCCGTCTTCCATCCGCGGCTGTCCGCGTACCGGCTGTACATGCGGAACAGCTCTCCGGCGAAGATCGCCGCCTCGTCGCCTCCCGTACCCGCCCGGATCTCGCAGATGATATTGCGCTCGTCTTCGGGATCCCTGGGCACGATCATCCTCGTGAGCTCCTCCTCCATGGCCGTCCGTTCCCGGTCGAGGCTTTCCACTTCGTCCCGGGCGAGTTCGGCCATGTCGGGATCGGCCGCGGACTCCTGCAGTACCGACCGGGCCGATTCGAGGTCGTCCAGGACTTTCCGGTACACGCGGTAACGGTCGACGACCGGAGTCAGTTCCCGGTACGCCCGCCCGATTTCGCGCATTTTCTGCGGGTTGGTGGTTACGGACGGGTCCGCCAATTGACGGTCGAGGGACTCGAAGCGTCGAACGATGATCTCGAGTTGATGGAGTAACATGGAGGCATGGGAAAGGAAAGGGGAGCGGCGCGACCGAAGGTCGTGGCAAGCCTGGTCATCACGCCTGGTAGGGACGGGCGACTTCGGCCTGAGGATTACTTGTTTATTCCGTACTTCCTGTTAAAGCGTTCCACGCGGCCCGCACTGTCGACCATCTTCTGCTTCCCGGTGTAGAAGGGATGGCACGCCGAACAGATCTCCACGTGGATCGTATCGATCGTCGAGCGTGTCAGGAATGTATTTCCACAGGCGCAGGATACCGTGATTTCTTTGTACTCCGGGTGAATTCCGCTCTTCATCGGGCTTGCTCCTTGAGGACATCGCTAGGTTGACAACACCGCCGGCCGCTTGTCGGTCGAAGCGCCCAGGAAATAATAGGTTATGCGGTAAGGACTGTCAAGCAACTTTTGCCCCCTTGCCGGCCGGCCTCGGGACAAATGAGTTGCCGGCGAATGGCCGGACTCTTATATTTACTTGTCTTTTCAAAATCGTCCGGTATCATGCGGCCGGCTCGGACGCCGCAAGTCCGTAAGGAGCGCTGGCAAGATGGCCTTGATGAAAATATTGAGAGAACGAACCCACATCGTCATGATTATCCTGGTCATCGCGTTCGTGGGACTGATCGGCCTGGAATGGGGCGCCGATATGACCGGCAGGGGCCCGGGCGGACAGAATGCCGTGGGTTCGATCAACGGCGAATCGGTGTCCTACGAGGAAATGCGGTTTGAAGTGGAACGCCAGCAGGAAATCGACCGCCAGCAGCAGGGCGGAAGCGTGGACGAATTCAGGCGCCGCGAAATCATCAACGAAGTGTGGGACCGGCGGGTAAACCTCACGTTGATCGAACAGAGCATCGGACAGCAGGGCATCAACGTAACCGACGCCGAAATACTGGAAGCGATCCGCACGAATCCGCCGGAGTACATCAGGCAGCAGGAAATGTTCCAGACGGACGGCGAATTCGACCAGACCAAGTACCTTCAGGCACTGAACGATCCGGCGGTCGAAGGCTGGGCGTTTCTCGAAGACCAGTACCGCATGCTTCTGCCCCGGCAAAAACTCGTCAGCCGCGTGGTATCGGGCGCCCGCGTAACGGACCTGGAAGTCCGGCAGGCTTTCGTGAATCAGAACGAGCAGCTTACGGCCAGCTACCTCCTGTTCGATCCGGAAGACCAGGACGTGGAACCGGATTCGATCACCGATGAAGATATCGCCGCGTACTATGCGGAGCATCCCGAAGCGTTCATGGAGGACGACCGGGTCTCACTTTCCTACGTCATGATTCCGAAACAACCGAGCGTGGCCGATTCCCTTCGTGTCGAACGACAGATCAACGAACTGTACGACCAGATTGTCAACGGCGCCGATTTCGAGTCCCTGGCCAGGGACTTCTCCGAGGACACATCCAACGCCGCCGAGGGGGGAGACCTGGGCTTCTTCGGCCGAAACGCCATGGTCCCGGAATTCGAAGAGGCCGCCTTTGAAACGCCGCCAGGTTCCGTGTCGCAACCCGTGAAGACGGAGTACGGCTGGCACATCATCAAGGTGGAAGAGACCGCAGTCAGGGACGGCGAGGAACAGGTCCGCGCGCGCCACATTCTCCTTCAGACCATTATCGGCCAACAGACCCTGGGCGCGCTGAACGACGAGGCGAGACAGCTTCAGGCCCGGGCCGTCGAAAGCGGCCTGGATGATGCGGTCCGCTCCGTCCGCACCATGCCGGACTCCCTCCTGGTCGAATCCACCGGGTTTTTCGCCGACCGCCCCGACGGCTTCATCCCCGGCATCGGGTACCTGGTCGGCGCGTCGTCCTTCGCCTTCGAATCCGAACCCGGTGAAATCGGAGAGGTACTGGAGAACACCAGCGGGTTCTACGTCCTGGCAAACGCCGGTGAAAAACCGGCGGGCGTACTGCCCCTCGAGGAAGTGGAACTGCGCATCCGGTCGATCCTCGTGCGGAACCGGAAAATGGAACAGGCCAGGTTGCGCGGCGAAGAGGTAAGAGCGGGCCTCGCCGGCGGCAACCTCGATGCGTTAAGCGGTGAAATGGCGGACCAGGTCGCCACTACGGATCTCATCACCCGGCAACAGGCATTCATCCCTCGCATCGGGCAGGACCTGGATTTCATCAAAGGAGCCTTCCAGCTGTCGGAGACCGGCGAACTCAGCGAAGTGGTCGAAGGGGAACGGGGCTATTACCTCATTCAGCTGGAGTCCAGGGAACCGGTCGATGAAACGACCTACGAGGTGATGAAGGAAACCCTGAAACGGCAGCTGCTGATCCAGAAGCAGAATCAGCTGTACCAGGAGTGGCTTACCAGGCTGCGCGAAGACGCGGAAATCGAGAACAACCTTAGGGATTTCTTCGCCATATAGCAAACCACGTGAAGCACGCTACATAATCAGGTCGCGCATCGCGTGGATGATCCTCCGGGCACGCATCCTGGTCTCGTGCTTCTGCCGCGCCAGACCGCTTCGCGACAGGTTCTCCGCTTTCAACTGGATGTGAAACCGGAGGCACTGCGACGTTCCCGACGGCCGCACGGTCAGGTAGTTCAGTCTTTCTTCGTCGAAATAGAACCGAATGCCCTCGTCGGGAAACCCCGGCCACTGGTGCGCATCCGCGTACTTGCCCGCCACGAAGGTTTCCGAGGATCGCACCGGGAGACCGTCCAGCGAAAGGGACGCGCCGTCCCGGACCTGTTGTCCCAGCTCGGCGCATCGTCGCAGGATGCCGATCTTCCGCGTCAGCCCTTCCAGTCCCCTGAATTCTCCCCAGCGCGGCACCGGAACGACGTCGGTGGCGAAATACCCGATGTCGGGATCCAGGTAGATCCGTTCGTCGATCAGTTCGTAGACCGTCGTCCCTATGGACGCGGCATAGGCCGCCACTTCGGCGAGCAGGATCGCCGCGAATACCCCGTCCTTGTCGCGCACATGGCCGTTGCTTCCCATGGCCGTGGCTATGGCGGGCCTTCCTCCCAAAATACTGAATCCGTTGCTCTGCTCCAGGCAGCCCACGTTGCAGCGTCGGGGCATACCCTCCATATCCACGGTCTGATAGATGATATCCCTGTACCGGGGGTCCGACAGGTCGTCGCCCGCCCACACCCGTTCGACCGCGTTGGCGATCAGGCCGAACCCGACCCAGGTCTTGATGACGCCGACGCCGTATTTCCGCGCGAGCCGGACCAGTGCGTCGGTCGTGATGTGGGAAAGCACGATGAACGACTCTTCCGGCCGCGGTTGAACCGCCCGCGAGCCGCCGGCGTCCCGCGACAGGCGGTACCAGAGGAGCAGGGACCATGCGTCATCGGCCGACAGCAGCACGTGGGACCGGTTGTCGTGGTATTGCCGGAAGGCCGCGGGGACCTTGACCACGAGCCCCGCCCGGTCGGCGTCCGGGTCGGTCCCGATCATCAGGTCGAGTGCCTCCAGGGCATCCGTGCCGTATTGTTCGACGTACGCGTCTACGGCGATCTCGGACGCCGTGGGATCACCCGGGTCCGGTTGTTGTTCCGGATGGTCCTGAAAGGCGGGGAAGAGCCCGTTGAGCTCGTTCAACCGGTGGCGGGTTACCCGGTCCACCCGGGTGAAGCCGAAATCACGCAACAGCCGGGGCACGGCCTTGCGTCCGGCCCCGTGGAACGCGCAGTACCCGATCCCGATGGAAGGCGCCCACGATTTCATCAACGCGGCATCGGAGATGAATCCCCGGATCTGTTCCTGGTACATCCGGTGGATATCGACGAGGGGACGGCCGAGATAGTCGAATCCGGCCAGCGGCGCGGCGCCGCCCAGAAACACGAGTTTGTTGCCTTCACTGAGCGGGTCTTCGGGGTGATCCGGATCGACCGCGGCGTCGTCGAAGTCCACGAGGGCGACATGGGCCGGCTCCGTCTTGCGAATGTAGTCGTTGTAGATGACCGATCGTTCCCGGGGAGAAAACTGCGATCCCGTTCCGGCGGAAAGCTTGTAGCCATTGTATCTGCGGTCGTTATGGCTCGCCGAGATCAGGATGCCCATGTCGGCGCCCAGCGTCGGTATGGCGAAGGTCATTTCCGGATACGGACAGGCTTCGTCGAAGAGGTAGACTTTCAACCCCTCCGCGAGAAACACCGCCGATACCAGCCGGGCAAAATCCTGGCCCGCCACACGGCTGTCATAACCGATGACGATGGACCGGAGTCCATGGGCGGTCGCGTACTTCGCAACGCCGGTGGACTTCAGCAGGAGAACGATGTTATTGAGGGTATTCGGCCCCTTGAGGATGGGGGCGTCCATGCCGTCCCGGGCGAGGACCAGCAGTTCTTCGTCCGACATGGCGGCTTTGCCGCGTATGCCCGCCGTGCCGAACTTGATCTCGTCCACGTAGGCTTCGACCAGTTCAGCCCACCTGGCGTCTTCGACGGCGTTTTTCAGTCCGTCGCCGAGGCGGGGAGACAACCGGCTGATGTGGGGGTCGGTCAACCAGCGGCGCAGGTTCGGAAGCACGTTCAGGCGGGCCTGTTCGTAAAGCCCTTCGTCGATCAGCCCGCGTCGGAACTGCTCCTCGAGGAAACCGGAGATCCCGGCTTTCGCCTTCCGAACGACGGCGGCGGCGTCGATCGCCATGGGATCACCCGTCGGCGATATGGACCTGCGTGCGCTTCTTCCCGTACCGGCGGAAATGGACGATGCCGTCCGTCAGGGCGAAAAGGGTGTCGTCGTTGCCGCGCCCCACGTTGTCACCGGGCAGAATCCGCGTACCCCGCTGCCGGACTATGATATTGCCGGCCCGGACGCGCATGCCGTCTCCGGTCTTGACGCCGAGAAACTTGGGGTTGCTGTCTCGACCGTTGCGAGAACTTCCTACACCTTTCTTGTGGGCCATCTGAGTAAATCCTTTCAGATCAGTTGGATGCGCTTGGGTCGTAGTTGATGCCGGTTATTTCGAGCGCGGTATACGGCTGCCTGTGCCCTCTCTTCCGGCGGTAGTTCTTGCGGCGTTTCATCTTGAAAACCACGATCTTGGGATGGCGGCCCTGCTCGGTAACCCTGGCCGTCACGGTGGCCCCGGCCACCGTCGGCGTACCGACCAGCGTCTCTCCGCCGCCCAGGAGGAGCACCTGGTCGATGGTGATCTCGTCGCCCACTTCAGCGGCGATCTTTTCGACCTGGATCGTATCACCCTCGTTGACACTGAACTGCTGATCGCCCGATCTGATCACAGCGTACATCTATCTCGCTCCTTGTCCATTTGTTCCGGTGGTTCGCTTACTTGAACTCGTCGGTCACGTCCAGGTCCCGTTTTCCCGAGAACACGCGGAACTCTTCCACGTGCAGGAACGGGTCTTCCTCGACTTGAAGTTGCATCTTGTATTCGTCCTGCAGGTTCACCAGTTTCTCCCGGCCGTTTTCATGCAGACTCGACGCCACGGTGGGATGCACCTTGAGCTTCAGCTTTCGTTCTCTCAGGCCGGGCTTGGCCCGCTTCAGCCACCGGCCGATCTGGGTAACCATGGTGATGCGCGACATGATGCGGCCGGTCCCGTCGCACACCGGGCACGCCTCGCTGAAGGTGAACAGCAGGCTGGGACGAATCCGCTGGCGGGTCATCTCGATCAGCCCGAATTCACTGATCTCCTTGGACATGCGGGTCCGCGCGCGGTCGTGGGACATGGCCTTTTCCATTTCCTGGTGCACCTGGCGCCGGTTCCCGCGGTCTTCCATGTCGATGAAATCGATGACGATGATGCCCCCGATATCCCTGAGCCGGAGCTGCCGCGCCACCTCCGCGCAGGCTTCCAGGTTGGTCTGGAACACGGTTTCCTCGTGTCCCCTCGATCCCGCGTACCGTCCCGAATTCACGTCGATCGTCACCAGTGCTTCGGTAGGTTCGATGAGGATGTAGCCGCCGTTCTTCAGCCAGACTTTCCGGTGCAGCGCCTTGCCGATCTCGTTCTCGATCCCGTAGGCGTCGAACACCGGTGCTGTCCCGTCGTACATGTGGACGCGCTCGCGTAGCTGGGGGGCCACTCCCTTGAGATAGGCCAGGATCTCCTTGTATACGGCCTTCGAGTCGATAATCACGCTGTCGATGTCGGGCGTGAAGAGGTCGCGGATCATCCCGGACGTCATTTCGACGTCCTTGTGGATCATGGCGGGCGCCGCCGTTTTCCCGACCTGCTTCTCAATGGTCCGCCATATCCGGGTCAGTTGCTTGAGGTCGTTCTTCAACTCGGAATCCGATTTGCCCAGGGCGGCGGTCCGCACGATGACCCCAAAGTCGTCCGCCTTGAGTTTCCTGGCCAGATCCCTCAACCGGCGCTTTTCGCTCCAATCGTCGATACGCCGGGAAACGCCGACGTAGCTGGCATGGGGAACCAGCACGAGAAACCTGCCCGGCAGTGAAACCTGGGAGGTGACCCGAGGTCCCTTGGTGCCGATGGACTCCTTCGTGATCTGGACGACGATTTCCTGGCCTTCCTTGACCATCTCCTGGATCTGGTATTCCCGGTCCCTGCCCCTTCCGGATCCGGAATCCTGCTTCTCGTCGTCGTCGTCGAAATCGATCCAGTCGGCCGCGCTGGTTACGTCCGACGCCTGCAGGAAGGCCGCCTTGTCCATGCCGATATCCACAAAGGCCGCCTGAATGCTCGGTATGACCGCCGTTACCACGCCCTTGCAGATGTTCCCGACCACCCGTTCGTTTTCCGGGCGTTCGACCAGCAGCTCGACGAGGTGGTTGTCTTCGAGCATCGCGATACGCGTTTCATGCGTGGCAGTCTCAACTATGATGTCTTTCCGCAAATAGCTACCTTCTGTCTGGTCTCTTAAGACCGGTTAACGTGAATGTTCCAAAGTAGTTAAATATAACACACGGAAGGCGAGGTGTCAAGTTCAGACTGTGCCCGCCGGAATATACGCGCGTATCTTCTCCAGCACCTCTCCGGGTTCCAGTGTCGTCATGCAGATATTGCCGATCGGACACTTGATCCGGTTGCAGCCGAGACAGTCGACGCTTTCCTTCCGCACCACGCCGTGCCCATCGCCCCAGGGCCCCTGGGCGCGGGGGTCGGTGGGACCGAAGATACCGACGGTGGGGACGTTCATCGCCGCGGCCATGTGCATCGGTGCGCTGTCGTTGCTGACCAGCAGGCCGCAGCGTTTGAGGAATGCGCCTAGTTCGGCGAGGGTCGCCATCGGGAGCACGAGGGGACGGTTGCGCATGGAGCCGGTTACCCGCGCGACGCGTTCTTCCTCGCCCGGGCCCCACAGGATCAGGACATCCGCGCCGTATTCATCGATCAGGGCGTCCGCCAGGCTGCCGAAAGACTCCGGCGGCCAGCGCTTGATGGCCCATCCACCGCCCGGATTCAGTCCGATCAACGTACGGGCGTCCGGGGCGTGCTCACGCAGCCACGCTTCTGCTTTCCTGTCGGCCGTCCCGGGTACGGCGACACGTGGCCGGTCGGTGGCCACCGGGATGTCCAGCGCCTCCAGGGCTTCCAGGTGGAACAGGACCTCGTGCCCGGGCTGGCCTGAGGGCGTGACCACGGTGGTGTAGGCGCGCCGGCGCACCCGGAAGGCGAAACCGACCCGTTCCGGCGCCCCGGTCAGCCGGGTCAGCAGGGCGCTGCGCGGATTGCCGAAGAGGTCGATCGCGAGATCGAAACGTCTGCGGCGCAGGTTGCGGTAGAACCTGACCTGTTCGCGCCAGGAATCACGGATTCCCAGGCTGCTCCACCGGCGCAGGGGCAGCACGATGAGCTCGTCCAGCAAGGGGTTCCACCGCAGGACGTCGGCGGACGCCTCCTCCGTCAGGAAGGAGAGGCGGGCCCGCGGGAAGCGCCGCTTCAGGTTCTCGATGACGGGCGTCGCCAGAACGACGTCCCCCGTGGCCCGCAGTTTGATGACCAGGATGCGCCTGGGATCTTCGGACATAGGCCTACTCCGCCGGACGGTTGGAGGCCCTGCCAAGGACGGACTCCGCGGCCTCCAGCACGCGGTGCGGCGATATCGACTCGATGCAGGGGACAGGCCGGACGCAGAAATCACGGCCGCAGCAGTCGTCCGCACCGGCTTCCAGGGCGACGTGCCCATCGGCCTCCGAATAGGGAAACCAGATCCGCGGGCTGCTCGGACCGAACAGCCCGATCGTGGGCGTGCCCACGGCCGCGGCGATATGCATCGGCCCGCAGTCATTGGACACGAAAAGATCGCACCGCCGGATCAACGCGGCCAAACGGGTCAGCGAATCGGTTTCCACGACAGGACAGGTGTGGTCCACCATGTCGGCCAACCCGTCCGTGGCCTCCCGCTGCCCCGGTCCCGCGACCAGCAGAACCCGGAGGTCCAGCGCTTCGATCATCCGGCGGGCCAGTTCGGCAAAGCGGCCCGCGCTCCACGTCTTGGCCGGCCAGCTCGCACCGGGGTTCAGCGCGGCGATCCGGCGATCGCCGGCCACGCCCCGCTCCGAAAGCCAGGAATCGGCCCACGCCGCGTCTTCCGCGGAACAGTGGACTTCCGTGCGGTCGTCATCCACGGCAATGCCGATCGTACGGACGGCGTCCAGGTAGGCGTCCACTACCCGCAGCGATTCCGACCGCCTGATCTTGACATTGTAGGCCGCACCCCTTCCCCGCACGTCATAGCCGACCCGGCACCGGGCGCCCGTGGCCAGGGTCAGCAGTGCGCTGCGCGGATTGCCGAAGAGATCGATCACCAGATCGAACCGGCGATTTCGCAGGGCACCAAGGAAGCGCAGCTGTTCCCCACAGCGGGTCAGCACGGACCGGCCCGGCATGAGCTCGACCGGCAGCGCGATTACCTCTTCCAGGTGAGGGTTCCGGGCGAGGACCGCCGCGGGTCCCGCCTCCGCGAGGTAGTAGAGTTCCGCTTCCGGGTAGTGCCGCTTCAACGCCTTGATTACCGGCGTCGTCAGCACCACGTCGCCGATGAAGCGCAAACGGGAGATGAGGATCCGTCTTGCCGCTGGGGCGTCCATAAGACCTCGAACGTTGCTTCAGTGCCGGCCGCCCGGCGATCCGCCGTTTTCGCGCGCCGCCCACCGGGACGTCGACCCCAGGATCTCGCGGTCGGATACGACGGGATCCGGGTCGGACCGCCGCCGCTTCCTCACCGCATCCCTGAGGCGCGCCGCGTCCACCAACGCACCCGGGAAGGTCAGGTCGCCCTTCAGCACTGCGCCCAGGGACCGGGCCGTCATCCAGAAGGCGTGCGACGTCAGGAACCTGCGGTCCCGCACGTTGCGCCAGACGAAGAGAATCCGGTTTCTCGCACTGATGCGGTCGATGAGGGCCCGGTCGTGCCGCGCGCCGATCGTCGCGCCGTGTTCGTGGGTGAGCCGGCTTTCCGGTTCGTAGAGCACGGTCCACCCCCGCTGGTACGCGCGGTAGGACAGGTCCAGGTCTTCCGAGTAGAACGGGGCGTACAACGTATCGAAACCGCCCAGTGCCAGGTACCTGGCCCGGGAGACCGCCATGGCGGCGCCGTTGGCGTAGAGGGTGAGCGCACGGCCTTCCCGCAGAAACTCACTTTCCGCCCACCTCAGCCGAAGCAGTCCGCAGTGCATGGCCCCCCGCACGAGACCGCCGCCTGGACGCCCGTCCCCGGCCTGGTAGACCCTGGGGTTGACGGCGAACACCCGCTCGTCGCGGAAATGGGAAAGGAGGGGATCCAGGAAGGGGCCGGTCGCAACGACGTCGTTGTTGAGCAAGATTACAACATCGTGCGAAGCCCGCGACACCCCCGTGTTGCAGGCGGCGGCGAAGCCTCTGTTCCCGTCGTGCCGGACCAGGACCGCGTCCGGACAGGTTGCCCGCGTCCTTTCGGCCGTGTCGTCCGTACCGCCGTCGTCCACGACCACGATCTCCGCGCGGTCCGCTTCGCCGTGATCTTTCAACGCGCGCAGACACCGTTCGACCAGATGGCCCCCGTTCCACGTCGGGATCACGATACTGCATCGTTCGCGCTGTGCCATGGCTCAGTCCGAATCGGCCGTCACGCGGAGGGCCTCGATGGACCTTCCGCGCGCCCTTCCTCCCCGGTTTCGCCCTGCCAGACTTTTACCAGTCTCAGGAACGAATAGATCCCCATGCACAGGCTGAAGAGGAGACCCGGGAAACCGTCCCGGTATCCCCGTTTGACGATGTAGCTCTTCCACGCCATGCCGAGGGGAGAAAACACCAGGCGCAGTCGTCCCACGCGCTGTCCCGCCTGGATCCGCTCCCCGGCGTCCACCGTGGTGTACCCGTTGATCCGGGCGATGAAATCGGAGAGCGTGTTGTGGGAATCGTGGTAGAGGTCTTCATGGATCAGGCCCAGTTCGCCGGGGCCGTTTACCTCGATGTGGGCGTGCGCGCCTCCCGTCCAGTGTCCCTTTCCGCTTTTCAGCAGTCGAGGCTGGTAACTCGGGTTGAGCGTCCCGTGCCGGATCGGAAACCGGAGAAAGTGTTCCAGGCGGTGGATCTTGTACGCGTCGAAATCCCCGCCGGACCGCAGCAAATCGCGGATCCACGCGTCAAGACCTTCTGTGACGTACTCATCGGCGTCGAGAAAGAGGATCCAGTCCCCCCGGGCCTGTTCCATGCCGAAGTTCCGCTGGTCGGCGAAACCGGTCCACGGCCGCTGAAACACGCGCCCCCCGAGGGATTCCGCGATTTCCACCGTGCCGTCGGTGCTGCCGCTGTCCACCACGATGATCTCATCGGCCCACGAAACCGGGTCCAGGCAGCGCCGCAGCTTGCGCTCCTCATTGTACGTGATCACGACGACGGACAGCGATTGCATGGGAGACGCCGGTGGATGGGCGGTTTCAGGAGGATCGGCCCCCCGCGCCGGATTCGGCGTCGGCGGAGCCCCGGAAGTGAAGGTGCCAGAGCTTGGCGTACTTGGTGAAAACGTAACAGGCGGAAAGGCCGCACAGGATGAAGCCCGGCAGGCCGTCCAGGAAACCTCTCTGCCACACGTACATTTTGAACAGGGTAAAAATCGGACGGAAAACCAGATCTGTCAAACGGAAACGCCTGCCCGAACGGTAGAGCTGGCGGGCGCCGAGACTGGTAAAGCTGTTGAACTTGGCCAGGTAGTGGTGGAGGGTGGGATCGGTATCGTGGACCATGGGGTGCTTCAGATCGCCGACCGGTCCCCGGATGCGCAAAGCCTCGTGGACCTCGTCGTCGGTGAACCGGGGATCGGCATCGCGCCGGAAGAGGCGCAGCACGTAGTCGGGATACCATCCGCAATGCCGGATCCAGTGTCCCAGGAAAAGCGTCTTCCGGGCGATCCGGTAACCGGCGCGGTCCCCCCTTTCCAGGACGGTGAGGATTTCATCCCGCAGGTCCGGCGGAACGCGCTCGTCGGCGTCCAGCCAGAGCAACCAGTCGCCCGTCGCATGCTCCAGGGCCAGTTGCTTGGTCGGCCCGTAGCCCAGCCACTCCGATTCGATGACGCGGTCGGCGTATTTCCGGGCGATGGCGACGGTATCGTCGTCGCTTCCCGAATCCACGAGCACGATCTCGTCGGCGAACCGCGCGCTCTGCAGGCAGGCTTCGATCCGCGGGGCTTCGTTCCGGGCGATGATGATGACGGAGAGGGTCATGGCGCCGGCTCCCCTGGGATCAATGTTCCGAGGCCGTCTCGATCCTCACCGCGGGACCCGCGTCTTCCGGTTCCCTGACCGAGTCGACCATGGCCTCGATTTCCTTGCCGGGCCTGGGGAAAAGCGGCGTGAGCGACAGGGTCACGGCGAAGTTGATCAGCATGCCGATCGTCCCGATCCCCTGGGGACTGATGCCGTTGGCAAAGAGTCCGAAGGTCCAGGTTTCCATGTCGAAGAACACGCACGCGATGATGTAGAAAGCCGTAAATCCGATGCCGGCCAGGATACCGCACACGGCGGGTATTGTGCCCACGCGCTTGCTGAAAATGCCCAGTACGATGGCAGGGAAGAAGCTCGCGGCGGCGAGGCCGAAGGCGAAGGCCACCACCTGGCTGACGAAACCCGGTGGGTAGATACCGAATACGCCGGCCACGACCACGGCTACACCGATCACGCTCCGGCCCACGGAAAGGCGTTGACTCTCGGTCGCCTTCGGGCGCAGTACGCGGTAGTACAGGTCGTGGGAAACGCTGGACGAAATGACGAGCAGCAGCCCGCTGGCCGTGGACAGCGCCGCCGCCAGGCCGCCGGCCGCGACGAGCGCGATGATCCAGCTGGCCAGTTCGGCCATTTCCGGCGTCGCCAGCACGATGATGTCGCGGTCCGGACCGGAGAGCCCCCGGGCCCTGAGGGCCGTGCGCCCATCCGCACCCTCGGCGCCGTCCGAATCGAGCCAGGCCTGGTGGTCGACCCGTACGGAGGACAGTTCCGCGTTCGAAAGGGAACCGCCGCGGAAGATTTCGTTGTCGTCACCGGCCGAATACCGCATGACGCCGTCGCCGTCGTCCATCCACAGGATCAGGCCCGTCTTCTCCCAGTTTTCAAACCATGAGGGCAGTTCCTGCGCGGTTTTGCCGTTCAGGCTGTCGATCATGTAGTACCGCGCAAAGGCCGCGGTCGCGGGCGCCGTCAGATAGAGCAGGGAGATGAACAGCAGCGCCCAGAAGGCGCTCCATCGCGCCGCCCGGACCGATTTGACGGTATAGAACCGGACGAGCACGTGGGGCAGGCCCGCCGTGCCCACCATGAGGGCGAGGGCCACGCAGAATACGTTGACCTTGTCCCACCCCCCCACGAAGGTGGCCGTGTAGCTGCTGAACCCCAGGTCGGTCTGTATCTGGTTGAGCTTCTCCAGCAGGTATACGCCCGACTGGCCCGCGATCGAAGGCTCCAGCGTGGTACCGAGCCCCGCCTGCGGCAGGGGACTGCCCGTAAGCTTGATGCTGATGGCGATGGCGGGGATGAGAAAGGCGGTGATGAGCACCCAGTACTGGGCGACCTGGGTCCACGTGATGCCCTTCATCCCCCCGAGCGTGGCGTAGATGAAAACGATGGCCATCCCGATGATGACGCCGATGTGGATGTCCACTTCGAGGAACCGGCTGAAGACGACGCCCACGCCGCGCATCTGCCCCGCCACGTAGGTAAAACTGATGAAAATGGCGCAGGAGACGGCCACCACACGCGCCACGTCCGACGCGAAGCGGTCGCCCACGAAGTCCGGCACGGTATAGTGGCCGAATTTCCGCAGGTACGGCGCGAGCAGCAGCGCCAGCAGCACGTAGCCGCCCGTCCAGCCCATGAGATAGACGCCGCCGGCGTATCCCATCGTGGAAATCAGCCCGGCCATGGAAATGAAGGACGCCGCGCTCATCCAGTCGGCGGCCGTGGCCATGCCGTTGGCCGCGGCGGGGATGCCCTGGCCGGCGACATAGAAGCCCCGGGTGTCCCGGACCCGGGTCCGCCACGCGATAAAGAGGTAGAGGCCGAAAGAGAGGGCCACGAAGAAATAGGTCCAGGCCTGTACCGACATGGGCCGCGTCTATCCTTCCTGCCTGGTGGTTTCGAGTTCCCGGCGGTGCCGGTTGTCCAGGCGGTTCATGTACAGGCAGTAGGCCAGGATGAGCAGCACGAACACGATGATGCTGCCCTGGTGGGCGAACCAGAATCCCAGGGGGAAGCCGGTGCCGGAAATGCGGTACGCGTTGAGCGTGTCCGCGAACAGGATGCCGGCCCCCAACCCGGCCAGGGCCCACAGTCCGAGCAGCACGGCCATGATCCGGATGTTGGCCCGCCAGTAGCGGCGCAGCGCCGCGGCGGCCTTGCTGCCGGGGGCGTCCGTCGAATCAGACATGTCGGTCCTCCGGTTCGTCCTTATCCGTTGAAGGCTTGACGACGGTCAGCTTCGCCTCCACGTACATGCCGGGGAAGATGAACGCGAGGTATTTCTCCCATCTGCGGGGAAACCAGTTGGCGAGCAGGCTGATGCCCAGCACCCGGTAGACGTCGCTGAAGATCAGCCTGCATTCGTCCATCCTGAACCGCCCGTCCCTGCACATCTGGGTGATCGTCACGTAGCCGAAGTGATGGTAGTGCGTCAGGTCGCCATAGGATAACTGCGACGAGTAGTGGGGCGTGACGATGCGGATCGAAGCCCCGGGTCGCGCGATGCGGTACACTTCATCCATGGCCCGGGCCGGCTGGAGGATATGCTCCAGAATATGGGACATCTCCACATGATCGAACTGTGCGTCGTCGAAGGGATAGGGGTAGTCGTCCAGGCTGTGCACGACGTCCACGTGCGCCGCATCGTTGATGTCCAGGCCGACGGCTCCTTCCAGCTTCCCGAAAGGACCGCAACCCAGATCGAGTTTGGTCGCCATGTTCACCCGTTCCCGTGCCACTTGAGGCGTCCGCCTGAGCGGGCAACATGGTATGGGCGGGCAGGGGTGGTGTCAAGTGAATTAGGCCGTCCCGGACCGGGTTCAGATCCGGATGATCTCGCCCGTTCCGCCGCTTTCCGAATCATCGAGCATAGCGGTGATTTCGCGGCACACGCGGTCAGGAGGGATCTCTTCGATCCGCCCGCTGGCCGCGTAGAAGGCGCGGTGCCTCCTGCCGGGCGGCTTCCAGTAGGCCGGATCGCTGGTGGCGTGGAAGGACAGGGTCGGCGTTTCCACGGCGGCGGCCAGGTGGAGGACCCCGGTGTCGTTGCATACGAGCAGGTCCGCGGCGCGGATCACGCCGGCGACCTCCCGCAGCGACAGGGGCGGTGCGCCGTGCAACGGAGCAGTTGCCGCTTCGCGCAGCGCGCGCAGCAGTCCTTCTTCCCCCGGCGCGGGGATGACCAGGATCCGGGCGGCGCGCCGGGCGGCCAACTCATCGCAGACGCGGGCCAGCTGCTCCACAGGGTACCGCTTCCTCGCGTCCCCGGTGCCGAAGTGGACGGCGACCACGGGGCCTCCGGCCTTCTCGGGATCCCCGGCCAGGCCATCGATCACTTCCCGGCCGGCCGCGCGTTCCTCCGCGGTCATGGCGTAACGGTAGGACAGATCGTCCGTATCGGCGCCCACGTGCCGCACCACGTCCAGGTTCCGCTGGATCTGGTGCCTGGGTTCGGGACGCACGGGTACGTTGATGGTGTAGAAGGGATTGTGATCGAGATGGTCGAAGGTGGGCGCCGCGGGTCCCATGACCGCGGGGGCGCCCGAAAGCCAGGCGATGAGGTCGCTGGACAGGGAGTGAGAGACCGTGTTGAACACGACGGCGAGGTCGACGGGGTCGCGCATGAGATCGATGAAGGACCGGATGTCCCGGGGCCGCCAGCGGAAACCGGATTCGTGGAACAGCAGGACCTCGTCCACGTCCGGATTGTTCCGGGCCACGGGGTACAGGTAGGCGCGGACCACCAGGGAGAGGAACGCATCGGGAAACCGTGTCCGCAGCGCGCGGATCGCGGGGGTGGTCAGCAGGAAATCGCCGAACTGGTCGTGTTGCCGGATGATCAGGATCCGGCTGACGCGATCGGGATCGATCGCGCCGGGCGGCGCGCGCCGATCGCCCAGGGGATGGCTGGCCAGCCATTTGAGGACCCGGGTCTTGAGCCGCTTCTCGATTGGATACCACATCATCGGCCGTCCGTTAATCCGCGACCGGTTCCTGGTCCCGGAACTGCAGGTTGTAGAGCTTCCGGTACAGGCCGTCTTCCTGGATCAGCGACCCGTGGACGCCGGCCTGTACGATCCGGCCGCGGTCGATCACGACCACCCGGTCCGCCTTCTGCACCGTCGACAGGCGATGGGCGATCACCAGGGCCGTCCGGCCCTTCATCAGCCGATCGATGGCTTCCTGGACCAGCAACTCGGACTCGGTGTCCAGGCTGGACGTGGCCTCGTCGAATATGAGGATCTGGGGATCCTTCAGGATGGCCCGGGCGATGGCGATGCGCTGGCGCTGCCCACCGGAAAGCCGCACGCCCCGCTCCCCGAGAAACGTCTCGTACCCGTCGGGCAACTGCGCGATGAAGGCGTCCGCGTTCGCGGCGGCCGCGGCGGACTGAATCCGTTCCCGGGGCATGTCCGCTACGCCGTAGGCGATGTTGTTGCGGACCGTATCGTTGAAGAGGATCACGTCCTGGGTAACGATGCCCATCTTCTCCCGGAGGGAGGCCACGGTGACCGAACGCAGGTCTTTCCCGTCGATTTCGATGCGCCCCCCGGTCGGATCGTAGAACCGCGCGACGAGATCCACCAGGGTGGACTTGCCGCCTCCGCTGGGTCCCACGAGCGCCACGGTCTCGCCTGACCGGACCACCAGGTCGATCTCTTCCAGGGCGGGGTCGGAGACCGTTTCGTACCGGAAGGTAACGCGATCGAGCCGGATCTCCCGCCGCAGGTCGGGCAGCGGGACCGCGTCCGGAGCGTCCGTTATCTCCGGCGCCGTGTCCAGCACGGAAAACACGCGGTCGGCGGCCGCGATTCCTTCCTGGATTCGGTTGTGCACCTGGCCGAGTTCCTTGACCGGTTTCATCAGGGAGAAAAGGGCCAGGAAGAAGGTCAGGAAGTCCTCGGGCGCCAGCAGGCCGCCTTCCAGCACCTGCCGCCCGCCGTACCAGAGGATCGCCAGGCCCACGGCGCTGCCCAGGATCTCCGTGATGGGGCTGGCCAGGTTGTGCATGTGGGTCAGGCGGAGCAGCGTGCGGAAGTAGTGTTGCGTCTGCCGCTTGAACTTGCCGATTTCGAAGGACTCCATGTTGAAGGCCTTGACCACCCGTACGCCGGCCACGGTCTCCTGAAGCGTCGAGGTCAGGTCGGCCATGGCCTCCTGGGAAGCCGTGCTGCTCCGGCGAAGGCGCCTGCCCACCGTGGTGATGACGAGGACGCTCAAGGGAAGCAGGACCAGGGAGACCAGCGTCAACTGCCAGCTTAGGATCAGGAGGATCGCGAGGAAGACCACGACCAGCATGGGCTCCTTGATCAGCGTGCCGAAGGCGGCCGATATGGTGCCGTTGATCTTCATGACGTCGTAGGAGACGCGGGAGATGAGCTCCCCCGTGCGTTCGCGGTGAAAATAGGACAGGGAAAGACGGTGCAGATGGATATACAGGTTATTCCTGAGGTCTTTGATGACCCCGTTCTCGGCGTAGGCCATCAGATAGGCCTGCAGGTAACTGCTGATGTTCTTGAGCAAGAGGATGAACAGGATGATCAGGCAGAGGCGCTCGAGGGTCGCCTGCTTGGTCGGCCGCCTGATCAGGTCGTTGGTGCGTTCCTTCAACGTCTCGCGCAGACCCGTCATCCCGGTGCGCTGTTCCAGCCGGTTCGCCGAATCCTGCGCCATGTCAAGCTGCCCGGCCTGCCCGTCCCGCCCGCCTTGCCCGGCCTGCCCCGGTTGCGCGCCCTGATCCGTCTGCGCGGTCTCCTGGCCGAAGAGCGTCTGAAGAAAGGGCAGGGCCACCCAGACCGTGGCGCTGCTGGTCAGCGCGAAACAGGCCATGCATACCATGGCGCCGGCCATGAAGTACCAGTAGGGTTTTACGTATGAAAGTACTCGGAGATACAGATTCATGTGGGGACTGGAATGGGAGTCAGGCGGGAGGGGACATTGAAGCGGCGTAGAGCGCTTCCACCCGGTCGGTCATGGCGTCGAGATTGAAACGATCCCGGGCCCGTACGCGGCCGGTCTCCGCCATGCGCGCGCGCAGGCCCTCGTCCTTCAGCAGCGATCCGACCGACCGCGCGAGTCCTTCCGCGTCGCCACCTTGGAAGACCAGGCCCGTTTCGCCGTCCTCCACGGTGTCCAGCGTGCCGTCCGACCGGGTCGATACACAGGCCACGCCCATGGCCATCGCCTCGATGACCGTCGCGCCGAAACCTTCCGCTCTGGAGGGGAATATAAAAACGTCCATGGCGTTCAGCAAGGCGGGAATATCCCGCCTGAAGCCTGTAAACAGCACGGTTTCATCGAGGCCGAGTTCCCGGGCCTGTCGAATGATACCGGCGTGGTACGCTTCCTCGCCGTAGCTCGCCTCGCCCACCACGACGAACCGCAGGGGCATCCCCGGATGGCGGTCCCGGAGCATCCGGGCGGCCTGCAGGAACTCCTCGAAACCCTTCCCCGGTGATACGCGGCCCACGGTCCCCACCAACAGGGCTCCGGAGGCGATCCCAATCGATTTTCTCGTGTCTTCCCGGTCGTAGCGAGCCGGATCGAACCGTTCCAGGTCCAGGGCCGGATGCACCGTCACCACGCGGTCCGGCGGGACGGGACAGGTCTCCCGCACGTTCCGGTTCAGCGTCTCCGATACCGTGATGACGCGGGAGACGCGCCGGTACAGCCAGCGGTGCAGCGGGTCCTTCTTCGTTACGTAGGAACCGACGTGCTTGGTGAGCAGGACCGGTCCCTCGAACCCCGCCAGCCACGCGGCGGGCACGGTCTGCCAGAGATCGCGGGACAGGTGGAGATGGAGGACGTCGGGCCGGAAGCGGCGGATGCATCGCCGCAACGCACAGGTCGAAAGGGGATTCACGTAACCGCCGATCGGGACGGTTTCCACCGTGAAGCCCTCTTCCCGGGCCTCGCCGGCAATCGATCCTTCCGGGTGAAGCGCCAGGCGCACGTCGTGACCGCGGTCCCGGAGTTTTCCCGCCAGGATCGGAACGTGCATCTCCGTGCCGCCCCAGGCCAGGGAGGAACATACCTGCAGGATGCGCGCGGGCGCCATGCCGGCCATGGCAATCCTCTAATCGATGGCGTTGGGGATCGGGATCGGATCGGGGACGATTACGGATATCGAGACGGATCGCGCAGCACAAGCGTTCCAGGCAGTCCGGCTGGTCCAGACGTTCCAGGCGACCCGCTCGTACCCGACGGGCACGGGACTGCCGGTATCACTTCCACACCTGGTGCCAGGCGCATTCCGTCTGAAAGATGTAATTGTTGCACTGGCTGCAGATCTCGAGTTCGTCGTACCGGTTCTCGATCATCTTCTGGCGGATCTCCTGGATCGGCGCGCCGTTCCAGACTTCCCTGATCGACTGCTTCGAGACGTCGCCCACCTCCACCTTGAAGTCGAAATCGAGACAGCAGATGGACACCCGGCCGTCGTTGGCGATGACGAACTCCTCCCAGGGATGCTTGCAGGGGAAGGTGAAACCGCCGGATGTCGATGCCTCGGCCTGGTCGCCCACGTTCTTGTCTTCCACGCTGCCCGTCCAGGTCGTATAGCTCTGCACCACCACGTGGTCGGCGATGGGCTTCCAGAGTTCCCGGAACGCGTCGATCTCGTGCTGGGTCTCGGCCATGTTGATGATGGTCACCGTGATTTCCGGCGTCTTGCTGCGGACGGACCGTTTCAGTTCCATCAGGTACCGCGCGTTCTCCACCACCTGTTCGTAGTCGAGCCCGACGCGCACCGCCTCGAAGGTCTCCGCCGTCGCCCCGTCGATGTCGATGTTGATCTTGTCCAGCCCGCAGTCGATGAGCTCCTGCGCCTTCTGCGGTGTGATGAGGGATCCGTTGGTGCTCACGCTGACCGGCACGCGGGGCAGCTTTTGCTTTGTATACGCGATCATGTCGACGAGCTTCTTGTTGATGAAGGACTCCCCGAACATGAAGGGTTGTATGAGCCGGATGTACCGGGCGTTTTCGGCACATTCGTCGATGATCTTGCGGTACAGGTCCATGGACATGTTGCCCTTCTTGCGGCTCAACAGTTCCCTCGGGCACATGATGCAGTCGGCGTTGCAGTAACTCGACCCCTCGATACTGATCACTTCCGGGAACCGCAGTTTCCGCGCTACGATGGAATCGCGCAGGACCCGCTGCAGCGGCTCGTACCGGGACGCCGTCTTGTAAAGGGTGTCTTTTAGGCCCATCGTTCGTCAGTCTTCCTTCCAGTTGAACTCGTCGTCGCCACCCCGGATCAGCCGGTTATAGCCCGGCTGCCGGGTCCGTACCTCTTCGGTCCGTATGGGCGGGAACATCCGGCTGCCCCGCTTCCTGTACATCCCGTATTCCCAGGTCTTCGCATACCCGGACATGACCGATACCGATGAGAGCAGGCAAAGCAGAAGTCCTTGCATCCCATCCAGATACCCTCTTTTCATCACGTACAGCTTCCAGAACGCGCCCAGGGGAGCGAGGGCAATGTGCACCCAGGTTATCTTCCGGTCCGGCCGCGCTTTCAGCCGGTTTCTCACCTCGATCGACGTGTACTCGTTCAGCTTCTCGATATACTGGTACAGGCTGGTGTAGGCATCGTGTACCAGCGGTGCGTCGAGGCGGCCGGTGGACCCGTCGACGACGAAGGTCTCGTGGACCTGGGTCCGTGTAACACTCGTCTTGCTCCGGCGGAACAGCCGGAGCGGCCGGTCGTCTCCCCAGCCGGCCGCATGACGGATGTGCCGGGAGAGGAAGTAGTTTTCCCTCCGGATATGATAGCCGTCGCAGGGCGCGGAAGCTTCGAGCAGGCTCCGTATCTCCGACTGAAGCGGCTCGCTGAGCCGCTCGTCCGCGTCCAGGTTCAACACCCATTCGGATATCGCCCGGTCCAGTGCCTGCTGTTTCTGCTGTCCGCTGCCGTGCCGGTCTTCGTGATACAACCGGACCTTGTCGTGGCCGTTGCAGATCTCGACCGTACGATCGGTGCTTCCGCAGTCCACCACCACGATTTCGTCCACCCAGGAAACGCTCCGCAGACAGGTATCGATGTGCGGTTCTTCGTTATAGGTAATGACGATTACGGATATCGTATCCATACCTGCATCATCGATCCCGTTCAATGGCGTAATCGACCATGTCCAGGAGCGCATGCTTCGCCTGGGTGTCCGGCTCGTCGCGGAGGATCCTCTTGGCCTCTTCCGCGTAAGCCAGCGCTTTGCCCTTCGCGTAGCGGATGCCGTCGTGGACGTGGACGAACTCGACGATCTCGTCGCAGACCCGGTCGCTCCATTCCTCCTTCATCATCTGCTCCACGCGCCGGTTACCTTCGGCGGAAGCGTTCCGCAGGGCGTGGATCAGCGGCAGGGTGACCGTCCCTTCCCGGAAGTCGTTGCCCCTCGGTTTTCCAATGACGTCTTCGTCCCCCGTGAAATTCAGGATGTCATCGGCGATCTGGAAAGCCATGCCGAGTTTCTCGCCGAAATCGCCGAACCGGCAGGCCGTCTCGGCCGAACGGCTTGAAAGGTAAGCGCCGGAATCGCAACCGCACGCGATGAGCGAGGACGTCTTGTTGCTGATGATGCGATAGTATTCCGCCTCGGTCGTCCGGATGTTGAACCGGCGGATGGCCTGGTGCAACTCGCCCTCCGTCAGCCGCTCCACGCATGCCGCAATCTTCGCCGTAATCCGCGAACAGTCGAGTTTCGCGATCAGCGTCAGCACCCGGGCGATCACGTTGTCGCCCATCAGCACCGAGACGTGGTTGTCCCAAATGGAATTCAGCGTGGGCAGACCGCGTCGCGTGGTCGCACGGTCCACCACGTCGTCGTGAATCAGCGTCGCGGTGTGGCAGAGCTCGATGATGAACGCCGCCAGCATGGTCTCCCGGCACGGCGAACCGTATGCCGAGGCCGAAAGGAAAACCAGCGCGGGTCTCAGCCGTTTGCCCTTGGTGCGAACCAGGTGGGACCATATCTGGTTGATGACCTCCACGTCGGAGCGGGAGATCTCGCTGATCTTCTGCTCAAACTGTTCGAGATGGCCCTGGACCGGCGCACTGATGGTTCGGAAGTCTATGAATGCCCTCCGGTAGGCTGGCGGTGGCGCCCGCTGAAATACCTGAATATATGGCGTGAAACCGTCCGGAAGTCAACCCAATTCGCCGTTGCCGGTCCACGGTTGTAAGCGGCGGAACGGCCAGGCTACGGCAGCGTCATGACCGCCCGTTCGGCCAGTTGAAGCAATTCGGAGGGGAAAACGCCCACGGCCAGGATGGCCAGGGCGGAGAGGCAAAGCGCGGTCATGCCGGTGTAGGACAGGCGGCCGGCCGCTTCGGCCGGCACTTCGGCCGCGGGCCGCATGTACATGAAAACCACGACGCGGAGGTAGAAGTACAACGACACGCCGCTGAAGAGCAGGCCGATCACGGCCAGTTCCACGTATCCTCCGTGCACCAGCGCGCTGAAGAGATAGAACTTGGCCATAAACCCGGCCGTGGGCGGTATGCCGGCCAGGGAGAACATGACCACCGCCATGACCGCGGCGAGCAGGGGACGGCGGCTGCCCAGGCCGGCCAGGTCGTCCAGGGTCGCGCAGGGCGCCCCGCGGGCGGAGAGCACGGCCAGCACCCCGAAGGCGCCCAGGTTCATCGCCGTGTATACGATCAGGTAGAAGACGATGCTCGCGCTGCCGTCCTGGCTGTCCGCCAAAAGCGGCAGCAGCATGTAGCCGGCATGGGCGATGCTCGAGTAGGCCAGCAGCCTTTTCAGGTTCGTCTGAACCAGTGCCACGACGTTGCCGACGGCGATCGTGAGGACCGCCAGCACCGAGATCAGCGGGATCCATTCCATCTGGAGGCCGGGAAAAACCGAACCGAGGAGCCGGATCAGCACCACGAAGGCGGCCGCCTTGGAACCGGTGGACAGAAAGGCCGCGACGGGCGTCGGCGCGCCCTGGTACACGTCCGGCGTCCAGGCGTGGAACGGGACCATGGAGATCTTGAAACCGATCCCGACCAGCAGCAGGCCCAATCCGCCGAGCAGCAGGAGATTCACGGTGTCGCTGCGCTCCCCGCCGAGCGTGCGCGCGATGGCTTCGTACTCCGTGCTGCCGCTCGCGCCGTAGAGCAGGGCCATGCCGTAGAGAATGAAACCGCTGGCGAAAGCACCCAGCAGGAAGTATTTCAGTGCACCCTCGTTCGAGCCGGCGTCCCGCTGTTCGAAACCGATCAGCACGTAAAGCGAAATGGAGAGTACTTCCAGGCCCAGGAAAAAGGTGAAGAGGTCGGTGCTTGCCGCCATCATGCTCATGCCGGACACGGCGTAGATGAGCAGCGCGTAGTACTCCCCGCGGTCGATGGAACGGGCTTCGGCGTAGGAGATGGAGATCAAAACGGTCAACACGGCGCCGGCGATGAACACCAGGGTGGCCACCAGGCTGAAGTCGTCCATCACCATCATGGGCGATACGTCCGAGAAGGGGATGGGACCCCGCCCCAGCTGGTTCACGGCCACGACGCCGGATACCGCCAGGAGCAGCAGGGAAAGGTAGGGGATCCCCTTGCGAAACCGTTCGAACAGGCCGACGATCAGGACCACGGTCGCGGCGGACACGAGCGCGATCTGCGGCATCACGGCGTAGAGGTCTATGGCGGGCAGGGCCGTATTCATCGCGTATCCTGGCTGATTTCAGGGGTTGCGTCCGGGGCGGCCAGACCACCCGGGGCGGCCGAACCCGGGCCGGCCGAATCCGTCGGCATCGGCGGCGTCTCGATGGACGCCGGGGTCATCCCGGCCGGCGGCGATTCGGCGAGCCGGTGGGTCTGGACCAGCAGCTTCTGCACCGAAGCCTCCATGGTCCGCAGAAAGGGATTCGGATACACGCCGATCCAGATGATGAAGAGGGTCATGCACGCGAGCACGGCCGCCTCCCGGAACGAAAGGTCCCTGATCCCCTTGTTCTCCTCCCGCGTCAACGGACCGAAGACCACCTTGCGGTACATCCTGAGCATGTAGACGGCCGCCAGGATGATCCCCGTGGCCGCGACGGCCGCGATCAGGATGTGCTGCTGAAACACGCCGACCAGTATGAGAAACTCCCCGACGAAACTGCTCAGGCCCGGAAGGCCCACGGAAGCCAGGGTAAACACGAGCAGGAAAGCGGAGAACACCGGTATCGTGTGCCACAACCCCCCGTAGGCTTCCATGTCCCAGGTATTCCGGCGCTGAACGAGCATCATGGCGGCCAGGAACAGTCCGCCCGTGGACAGCGCCAGGCTGATGATATGGACGACCGCGCCCTGTATGCCGTGCTGGTTAAGGGCGAATACCCCCAGCACGACGAACCCCGCGTGACTGATCGTAGAATAGGCGATCATCCGCCGGATATCCGATTGCGCCAGCGCGATCAGCGCGCCGTAGACGATCCCGGCCGCAGCCACGGCGCACATCAGGGGCGCCAGTTCGGTGAGGGCGTCGGGGAACAGCGGCAGGGTCAGCCGAATGAACCCGTAGGCCGCCATCTTGACGAGCACCACGGCGAGGACGATGGCATCGGGCAGCCACGTGTGAAAGGGCACCATGGGCACCTTCACCGCGAAGGCGGCGATGAAGGCGAGGGCGAGCCAGAACTGGACTTCCGGCGGTATGGACAGCTGGTAAAGCGCCGCCATCTCGAATGTGAGGACGTCGTGGGCCTGGTGATACAGAAAGGCCAGCGTGATGACCGCGGCCAGCATGAGCAGGCTGCCGAACACAGCGAACAGGAAGAATTTCAGGGCCGCCCGGGCGCTGTTTCCATAACCCCAGATGCCGATCAGGAAGTACATGGGGATCAGCATGCCTTCCCAGAAGAGGAAGAACAGGAACAGGTCCAGGGAGAAGAACACGCCCATCAGAGTGGTTTCCATCAGCAGCATGAAAACCTGGTAGGCCCGGACCCGATCGCCCACGATCGTCCAGGTGCCGAGCAGGGCCAGGGGCCACATGAGCGCGGTGATCCCGGCGAGGAGGATGCTGATCCCGTCCGCCCCGACGTGATAGGACACGCCCAGGGATTCGATCCAGGGCATGCGCTCCACGAACTGCGGTTCGCCCAGGTGCGCCTCGAAGGCGCCGAAGCAGACCGCGAAGAGGGCGAGCACCAGGGCCGAAAAGCCGAATCCCACCCACCGGGCCGCCGTGTCCCCTTTGACGAAGAGGAGCAGGACGGCGCCCAGGACCGGCAGCCAGATGATGAGGGACAGGAAAGGCAGTTCCGTCATGTACAGTACCTTCAGTTCCTTCAGGGTTGCGGCCCCGGTTTACGGTCCCAGGTATCCGGTGATGTAGGCGAATACCACGAGCGCGCCGATGACCATGATCAGCGCGTAGTTCTGGACGACCCCCGTCTGCGTGTACCGGATCACGTTCCCCACGCTGCGTACCGTGAGCGCGGCCAGGGTCAGCCCCCCGTCGATGATCGTGGCATCCAGGATGCGCCAGCATCCCCGGGCGATCTTCCGCACCGGTCCCACGATGAGGGTGTCGTAGATTTCATCCACGTAGAACTTCTCCAGCGAAAGCGTATACAGCGCCCGCGGCACCAGGCGGTCGAAAATCTTGTTGCCGCGGATGTACACGGTGTAAGCGCCCCAGATACCGGCCGCGGCCAGCAGCAGGGTCAGGACCATCAGCGTCAGTTCGACGCTCGCCGAGGGTACCTGCGCCTCCGGCAAGCCGGAGAACACCGGCGCGAGGAATCCGCCGAACCGGTCCATGCCCGCCGCGAACACGTGGGGGATGCCGATGAATCCGCCCACGGTGGAAAGGACGGCCAGCAGGACCAGCGGAACGGTCATGACGCGGGACGACTCGCGTACCTTCTCGGTTTCGTCCCGGCTCAGCCGGGTCTCGCCGCCGAAGGTCATGAAGAGCAGCCGGAACATGTAGAAGGCGGTCATCGCCCCGGTGGCCAGGCCGACCACCCACAGCACGGGGGCGTTGACGAAGGCGCCCAGCAGGATCAGGTCCTTGCTGAAGAAACCCGCAAACGGCGCGATCCCCGCGATGGCCAGGGTCGCCAGCAGCATGGACTTGTAGGTCACCGGCATGAGATCGCGGAGCCCGCCCATGTTGCGGAGGTCCTGCGGGTCCCTGCCCTTCTCCAGGGCGTGTTCCAGCGCGTGAATGACGCTGCCCGCGCCCATGAACAGCAGGGCCTTGAAGAACGCGTGGGTGACCAGGTGGAAGATCCCCGCGGTGAAATAACCGACGCCGCAGGCCAGGAACATGTACCCCAGCTGGCTCACGGTGGAATAGGCCAGGACGCGCTTGATATCGTACTGGGTCAGGGCGATGTACGCGGCGAAGATGGCGGTGACCGCGCCGACGACGGCCACGACGGTCATGGCCGTGGCGGACTGCGCGAAGAGCACGTGGCACCGGGCGACCATGTACACACCCGCGGTCACCATGGTGGCCGCGTGGATCAGCGCGCTGACCGGCGTGGGGCCTTCCATGGCGTCCGGCAGCCAGACGTGGAGGGGCACCTGGGCGGACTTGCCCATGGCCCCGATGAAGAGCAGCAGGGTGATGGCCGTGATGACCGGGGCGAGCACGGCCGGGTCCACCGCGAACACGTCGGCGTAGGTGAGCGAGCCGGCGTACAGGAAGATCAGGAGCAGGCCCAGGATGAAGGCGAAATCGCCGATGCGGTTCACCACGAAGGCCTTCATGCCCGCGTTCGCCGCGGACCGCCTTTCGCACCAGAACCCGATCAGCAGGTAGGAACAGAGCCCGACCCCTTCCCAGCCGACGAACATCAGCAGGAAGTTGTTGCCCATCACAAGGATGAGCATGGCGAACATGAAAAGGTTCAGATAGGAGAAATACCGGACGCAGCAGGTATCCTTGCCCATGTAGCCGATGGAATAGACGTGGATCAGCAGTCCGACGCCCGTCACCACCAGCATCATGACCGTCGAAAGCGGATCGATCAGGAAGGCCACGTCCACCGCAAAGGTGCCCGACGTGATCCACGAGTAGACGACCACGTCGACGCTGCGTTCCCCGTCCGGCAGCCCGATGAGCTGGAAGAAGACGCCCAGCACGAGCAGGAAGGACAAGGCCACCGTGGCGCAGGCGATCATCCCGGCTACGCGGGGGTTCCGGTTGAAGAATACGTTGATGACGGCCCCGAGAAGGGGCAGGAAGGGGATCAGCCAGACGTAACTGAAGGATTCGGTCATGGGGTGCACGCAGGGTCCTGGGCTTGCCGGCCGAGCCGGCTACCAGCGCAGGGACCGGACCTCGTCGATGTTGACCGTTCCGCGGTTGCGGAACAGCAGGATCACCAGGGCCAGGCCGATCGCCACCTCGGCGGCCGCCACGGTAATCACCAGGAACACGTAGATGTGGCCGTCGGCCATGCCGAATTGCCGGGCGAAGGCCACGAAAGAGAGATTGGCCCCGTTGAGCATCAACTCGATGCCCATCAGGACGATGATGGCGTTCCGCCGTACCAGTACGCCGGTCGCGCCGACCAGGAAGAGCACGGCACTCAGGACCAGGTAATAGGTGACTGGGATCATGGGTTCGTCGACTCCGGCAAGGTCAGCCCCTCATTCGCCCACGGAAACGGTGCCCTTGCGCGTCAGCACCACGGCGCCCACGATGGCGATCAACAGGAGCACGGCCGCGATCTCCACGGGCAGCAGGTATTTCGTGAACAGCAAAGTCCCGATCTGTTCCACTTCGCCGAACCCGGCCCCGCCGCCATCCGCCGGAGGGGTCGTTCCGCCGCCCGCGTAGGACATGACCAGGGCCGCCACGGGCAGGAACAGCAGCGCGGCCAGGAGGACGGCCAGCGGTTTCTGAATCCGGAACACCCCGCCTTCCTCGCGGCTCAGGTTCAGCAGCATGATGACGAAGAGGAAGAGGACCATGATGGCGCCGGCATACACGACGATCTGGATGATCGCGACGAACTGGGCGTCCAGCATCAGGTACAGGCCGGCGATGGATATCATGACCATGATGAGCAGCAGCACGCAGTAGATCGGGTTGCGCTGCAGGATCATGGCCACGCTGCTCGCGACGGCTACGATGGCGAAAAAAAGGAAGAAATAGAGTTCCATGGCCTCTCTTCGGGGCGGGCTACCCGTTCCGCCCGGCCTCTCAATGACCGCCCGGGCTACCCGTTCCGCCCAGTCTCTCAATGACCGCCCGGGCCGCCCGGGTCGGGAAGCTGATCTCCCCGGGGGCGCGTGAAGGCCTCCCGGCTCTTTCGAAGGACCTGGCCCAGCGTGCCCTCCTGGTCTTTGGTTTCATCGTAATTCTTCAGCAGGCGATCCCGGTCCCAGATCATCTCTTCCCGCGACGTGGCCACGAGTTCGATGTCGTCCGTCATGTCGATGGCGTCTTCGGGACAGGCCTCCACGCACATGCCGCAGAAAATGCACCGGAGCATGTCGATCTGGAACGTGCGGGGGATCTTCTCCCGGTCCTTCCATTCCGTTTCCATGCCTTCGATGGTGATGCAGTCGGCGGGACAGGCCACGGCGCACATCTCGCAGGCCACGCACTTGATCCGGTCCTGCTCGTCCTTGTTGAGCCGGTGGGCGCCTCGGTATCCGGGCGGCAGGACTTTCTGCACCTCCGGGTACTGCATGGTGACCTTCTTCCTGAAGAGGTGCGCGAGTGTCAGGAGCATGCCCTTGATCACCGCGGGAAGGTACAGCCGTTCCGCCAGGGTCATCTTGCGTGCTTCGACGATGATTGCCATGGATCACACTCCCGTATCAGACCAGCATCCAGATTCCGGTGACTACGACGTTCAACAGGGCCAGCGGCAGCAGCACCTTCCACCCGATCGCCATCAACTGGTCGTACCGGAACCGGGGCAGCGACCACCTCACCCAGATATAGACGAAGAGGAAGAATCCCGTCTTGAGCAGGAACCCGGCCACCTGGTACAGGGTTACCAGTCCCGGTCCGACCTGGTCCTCGAAGGGCATGTGCCATCCGCCGAAGAAGAGGGTCGCCATCAGGGCGGAGGCCGCGACCATGCTGGCGTATTCCGAGATCATGAACATGGAAAAACGCATGCTGCTGTATTCCGTGTGGTATCCGCCGACGAGTTCCTGCTCGCACTCCACCAGGTCGAAGGGCAGGCGGTTGTTCTCGGCGAAGGCCGCGATGACGAAGATCACGAAGGCCAGCGGCTGTCGGAAGATGAACCAGTCGAGGAATCCGTCCTGGGCGGCGACGATCTTGCTCATCTGGAGCGACCCCGTGAGCATCAGTATGCCGACGATGGAAAGGCCCAGCGACAGTTCGTAGCTGATCATCTGCGCCGACGACCGGATCCCGCCCAGCAGGGTGAACTTGTTGTTGGCGCTCCATCCGCCCAGGGCGATCCCGTACACGGCGATGGAGGTCATGCCCAGGATGTACAGGATGCCGACGTTCAGATCGATGATCTGCAGCGAGGTCGTCGTCTCCTGGATCTGCAGGCCGAAGAGGGTGAAGGCGGGGATGGTCACTTCGCCGCCCACGGGTATCACGGCGAAGATCAGCAGGGCCGGCACGAGGATCAGGGCCGGCGCGACGGCGAAGAGCTTTCTGTCGGCGCTCGCCGGGATGAACTCTTCCTTCCACATGAACTTGATGCCGTCGGCCAGCGGCTGCAGCAGGCCCATGGGCCCGACGCGGTTGGGACCGAGCCGGTCCTGGATCATGGCGCTCACCCGGCGTTCCATGAAGGTGAGGTAGGCTACGGTGGTGAACACCACCCCCAGCAGGATGCCGATTTTGACCAGGGCGATGGCGCCTTCCAGGATCATGGGATCCACGACCAATCCACTAACCTCCCGCGGCTTCGGACGGCCCTTCGCCGCCCGTCATGGCGCCCTGATCGCCGATCAGGTCATAGGTGAGTCCCGCGTATCCATCCACGTTTCCGGCGATCTCCTCCAGGACGCCGGCGGGGTCCGTCCCGCCCAGGTCGACGCCCATGCGCTGTCCCACGTACCGGAGAATCGCGCCGTCCTCCCGCGCGCCGCCAGGTGGCGGGAAGGCGGGGTTCAGCCGCTGCACGCGGCCCTGTGCGTTGGTCATGGTTCCATTCTTCTCGAAGGGAATCGTCCCGGGGAAGACCACGTCGGCCAGTTCGGCGAGGTCGGAACGATGCACGTCGTGCACCACCAGACATTCGAGCTTGCGGAAGGCGCCGGTCTCTTCGGGCGTAAGCTTCCGGCCGATGTCGCCGCCCAGCACGTAGAGCCCCCGTATTGTCCCTTCATCAATGCCCTGCAGGATTTCGGCCAGCGAATCGGCTCCGAGCATGTCGCCGGCGCCCCGGGTGTTGGGCGTCTTGTCCGCGTCGATGTGGAATCCGCTCTTCGACGTCCACGCCTCTCCATCGGGCTTGCGGTCGAGGCCGGTCCGCGTCGCCCCGAAGGCTTCCGCGCCCAGCCTGCGCAGCAGGTAGTTCTCTTCGTTGGTCGCCACGGACGATCCTACGACCCCCATGGCGGCGTCTCCATCGCCCGCCAGGACGGCCTGGATGCCGCTGACGGCGGCGTCCATGGCATCGGGCCACGTGACCTGGCGCAATGCACCGTCCACCCGCTTCAGCGGCGCTTTCAACCGGTCCGCGTCCTGCCAGCCGTGGTAGCAGAACCGGCCCTCGTCGCACATCCAGTATCCGTTGACCGCCTCGTTGTGCCGGGGTTTGGTCCGGTAGACCTTCTGGTGCAGGACTTCCAGCGTGGTGTTGCACCCCGTGGCGCATCCCGGGCATACGGTATCCACCTTGTCGTAATGCCAGATGCGGGGCTTGTAGAGGAAGTCCTTGGTGACCAGGGCGCCCACGGGACAGATGTCCGCCACGTTCGCCGACATCTTGTTGTCTAGGGGCATGCCTTCGAAGGTGGCGATCTCGGACTTGCTGCCCATCTGGACGACGCCGAGTTCCGACGTCCCCGTGATCTCGTCGCAGAAGCGGGTGCAGCGCTGGCACAGGATGCAGCGCGTCGTGTACAGCGTGATGTGCGGTCCGAGGTCCTTCTTCGGCGGGACGCGCTTGGTCTCGACGAACCGGCTGTGGCCCCGGCCGTGGTCGAAGGAATGGTCCTGCAGCTTGCACTCCCCGGCCTGGTCGCACCAGGGACAGTCCAGGGGATGGTTGATGAGCAGGAACTCCATGATCCCCTTGCGGTTGTCCAGCACCGCCGGGGAATTGAACCGGAAATTCATCCCGTCCTTGATCCGGATCGTGCACGACGTGACGATGCCGAACTGCCCGGGCCGGATCTCCATCTCGGTCAGGCACATCCGGCAGTTGCCGTCCGGCGCCAGGCCCGGGTGATAGCAGAAATGGGGGATGTCGATGCCCAGGTCCGCCGCCGCGTCGATCAGGTTGCGGCCTTCTTCCACGGTGTATTGCTGTTCGTCTATGGTAATGGTGGCCATGATTCGCTCATCCGGCGGCGTCGGCTTCGTCGGTCTTCAGCCGGAAATTGCCGGGTACGGGGGGAATGTGTTCATACTGGCCGGGCCGCAGGTAGGATTCCTCCAGGGGCAGGACGACCAGTTCCTTCCGTTCGATGCAGGCCCTGAACTCGGGCCAGTACTTGACGAGAATGGTGCGCACGGGCCAGACGCCCGGTGCCTGTCCGAAGACGCAGACGGTGTGGCCGTGAATCTGCTTGCAGACGTCGAGCAGCAGGTCCAGGTCCTCGTCCCGGCCCTGGCCGTTGCGGATCCGCCGCAGGATGTCGTTCATCCAGGGCACCCCTTCGCGGCAGGGCGTGCACTGGCCGCAGGACTCGTGGGCGGCGAAGGAAGACGCGTTGAGCAGGGCGTCCACCATGCTGGTGGTCTCGTCCATCACGATGATCCCGCCGGTACCGCCCATGGAACCCAGCTTGCCCAGGGCACCGAAGCCCATGGGCGTGTCGATCTCTTCCGGCGTCAGGATCGGCGCCGAGATCCCGCCCGGAATGACGCCTTTCAGCCGGTTGCCGTCTCGGATGCCGCCGGCCGCTTCGTAGATCAGCTCCCGCAGCGTGACATCGGAATCGTACTCGTAAATACCGGGTTTGTTCACGTGGCCGCACAGTCCGAACAGGCGGGGACCGGTCGTATCCTCTTCGGAACCGATGGCCTTGTAGGCTTCCGCGCCCATGTGGACGATGGTGGCGATCTGGGCCATGGTCTCCACGTTGTTGACGATCGTGGGCTGGCCCCAGAGACCGATGGCGGCGGGGAAATACGGCGGCTTCAGCCTGGGGTAGGGGCGGTTGCCCTCGAGGGACTCGATCAGGCCCGTCTCTTCTCCACAGATGTAGGCCCCCGCGCCCGGATGGACGTACAGTTCAAGGTCGTAGCCGGTTCCCAGGATATCGGTGCCGAGAAAACCGTGTTTCCGTGCGTCCGCCAGCGCGGCTTCCATCTGGTCGATGATCTGGAAGAACTCGCCGCGGATATAGATGTAGCCCAGGTTGATCCCCAGGGCGTAACTGGTGATGATCATGCCTTCGATGATCTGGTGGGGCTTCGATTCCAGCAGGAGCCGGTCCTTGAAGCTGCCCGGTTCGCTTTCGTCGGCATTGGCGCACAGGTACCGGGGAAACCGGTCGGCGCAGAGGTTCCACTTCATGCCCGTCGAGAACCCGGCCCCGCCGCGGCCCTTTATCCCCGAGGCGTTGATCTCCTCGATCAGCTCGGCCTGGCTCATGGACTCAAGCGCCTTCCGTACCGCAACGTATCCGCCGGCGGCGAGGTAGGCGTCGATGTCACCGGGATCGGTTTCCTCCGGGAGGGACGCCGTCAGGATTTCGAGCGGTGCGGCCATGACCCTATCCTTAATCGAGTTCTGCGAGAATCTCGTCGACCTTTTCCGTAGAAACGTGGGTGTGCAGGCGCCGGTTGACCAGGAGCACGGGGCCCCGGTCGCAGGCCGCGAGGCATTCCGACTTCCTCAAGGTGAACCGGCCGTCCTCCGTGGTCTCGCCCAGCCCGATCCCGAGTTTTTCCGAGAGGTGATCGAAAACGCGCCCGCAGCCGGTCAGCGCGCAGGGCAGCGTATGGCATACCGCCAGTACGTGCTCGCCCACGGGTTCCCTGTTGAACATGGGGTAGAACGTCGCGATCTCCGCGACCTTGACGGGCGAGCAGCCGATCAGACTGGCCACGCAGGCCATGGCCTCGGGCGAGACATACCCCCATTCTTCCTGCGCGAGATGGAGAAGCGGCACGACGGCCGATTTCCTGTATTCCGCAGGATAGCGGTCCAGGATCTTCTCTGCGCGCTCTCGCGCCGCTTCCGTGAATTCGAGCGGTGTCGCCAATCTAGCGGTCCAGTTCTCCGGCGATGACGTTCAGGCTGCCCAGTATCGCCACCACGTCCGATAGCATATGCCCCCTGATCAGCATGGGGAACATGGAAAAGTTCACGAACGACGGCGGCCGCACGCGGATCCGGTAAGGTTCCCGGCTGCCGTCGCTGACGATGAAGAAGCCGAGTTCTCCGTTCGGCGCCTCGGTGGCGGCGTACACCTCGCCCACCGGCGGCGTCGGCCCGTGTCCTTCCATGGTCATCTTGAAATGGTAGATCAGCGACTCCATGGATTCATACACTTCCGATTTCTCGGGCAGCACCGTGTGCTCCTCGTCGGCGTTCACGGGTCCCGCGGGCAGGTCCTCCACGGCCTGGCGAACGATTTTCGCGCTCTGCCTGATCTCCTCCATCCGCACGAGATAGCGGTCGTACGCGTCTCCGTTGCGGCCGATAGGGATGTCGAAATCGTAGGCCTCGTATCCGAGGTACGGCTCGTTCTTCCGAATGTCCCAATCGACGCCGGACGCCCTGAGCACCGGCCCCGTGGCGCCCCAGGCCACGGCGTCTTCCGGCGAGAGGACGCCCACGCCCTCGGTCCGGTCGCGCCAGATGCGGTTGTGCGTCAGCAGGCGGTCGATCTCCGAGGTGGCCCGCAGGGTCTCCTCCACGGACTCCCTGGCCATTTCCGCGAAGTTTTCCGGAACGTCCCGCAGGAGCCCGCCCACGCGCGTGTAGCTGGTGGTCAGCCGTGTGCCGCACACCGCTTCGAACAGATCGTACAGGACCTCACGGGCCCTGAACCCGTACAGGAAGGCGGTGAAGGCCCCGATATCGAGGGCGGCCGTGCCGACGCACAGCAGGTGGTCGGCGAGGCGGGAGAGTTCGGCCAGGGCGACCCGGATACTCCGGCACCGCGGCGTGATTTCGATGTCCATCAGCTTTTCGACCGCGTGGGTGTAGCCGATGTTGTTGCACAGCGGCGACAGGTAGTTCATCCGGTCGGTCAGCGTGACGAACTGGTTGTAGCTCCGGTACTCGCCCAGTTTTTCGAAACCGGTATGCAGGTAGCCGAGATGCGGCGTGGCGCCCGCGACCTTTTCCCCGTCCAGTTCCAGCACCATGTGCAGCGTCCCGTGGGTCGCCGGGTGCTGGGGACCGAAATTGAGGATCATGTGCTCGGTCGGCATGTCCGGTGTACGCTCGAAAGACACCCGTTCGTTGCGGATTTCCTCGAGGTCCGTCTCTGCAAGCTTGTCGATTTGTGCAGTATTCACGATGTGTGCTTCCGGTGTCCCGGTTTGGGCAGTCGGTCCGGGACGGGCGATCCGTCCGGGACGGGAGATCCGACATGACCTGCGTTAAAAGAAATCACTAGAAAACGAAGTTGTCCCGTTCCCCCTTGCCGTGCAGGGGATAGTCCTTTCTCAAGGGGAAGGAACCGAAATCGTCGGGCATCAGGATCCTGCGGAGGTCGGGATGGCCTTCGAAGACGATCCCGTACATGTCGTACACCTCCCGCTCCAGCCAGTTGGCGCCCGGCCAGACCGACACCACCGAACCGATCCGGGGGTCCGCTTCCGGAACGGGCACACTGACGCTGAAACGGCGGTTGTGTTTGTAGGAATAAAGCTGGTACACCACGGCGAACCGGATTTCCTCGTCCAGCCGCAGGCGGTCCACGGCGGTCACGTCGACGAGATAGTCGAAGGACAGTTCCGGATCGTCTCTGAGGAAGGTCATGAATGGAAGGAGCGCATCCCGCTCCGCGAGGACGCTTTCGAAACCCACCGCGTTGCCGGCGCTGACCGATGCGTCGCCGAACCGGTCCCGGATGCGCGTCGTGACGGGACCCGGTTCAGAATCGGGCCGGCCGGCGCCTTCGGTCTCGCGTTCCTCCTGGTTTTCCACTTTTTCCCCCATTTACTCGAACCCCATCTTGCCGCCCCAGCCGCGCGGATCCGACTGCCAGTCCAGGGCGATCTCCCGGTCGTCGTCCGAAAGCTCGCCCCGCTCGCTCATGACGTCCAGCACGGTCACGAAGTCCGCCATGCTCCATTTCGGCAGGCCGGCTTTCTGGAATCCCTCTGTAGCGGCGGGAAGGCCATACTCGAATATGGTGGCCACCCCGATCACCTCCACATCGAACTTGACCGCGTCCTCGGCGGCCTTCAGGACGCCCCCGCCCGTAGTGACCAGGTCTTCGGTGAACAGTACCTTCTGGCCGGCCGACAGCGTGCCCTCTATCCGGTGTTCCTTGCCGTATCCCTTCTGGCCCGACCGCGCATAGACCATCGGCAGGTCCAGCCGGTCGGAAACCCAGGCCGCGAAAGGAATGGCGGCCGTCGCCGTGCCCGCGATGACATTTGGCGTCGTATCGAGCCCGTCGATAATCTCGAGAAACGTATCGATGATCACCTTGCGCTCTTCCACGCAGGATATGATCAGCCTGTTATCGCAATATATCGGGGAGATGATGCCGGAACTGTAATGGTAGGGCGCTTCTACGTTGATGGTGACGGCTTTGATATCGAGCAGAAGCTCTGCGATGGTTTTTCTGTTCATCAGTTCGCTTTAGCCTGGGCTACTTTCTCCTGGATCTTCATCAACGCCTGGATGACGTTCTCGGGCCTGGGCGGACAGCCGGGGATATACACGTCCACCGGGATGTACTGGTCCACGCCCTGCACCAGGGTGTATGTATTGAAAACGCCGCCGGAGGAGGCACAGGCCCCCATGGAGATGACCCATTTGGGCTCCGGCATCTGGTCGTAGATCTTCTTCAGTACGGGCATCATCTTGATGGATACCCGACCCGAAACGATCAGCAGGTCGGACTGCCGTGGCGAAAACCGGATGGCTTCGGCCCCGAAGCGGGCCAGGTCGAAGCGGGACGCCAGGGTCGCCATGAGCTCGATGGCGCAGCACGCGGTGCCGAAGGGCATCGGCCAGAGCGAGTTTTTCCGGGCCCAGCCCACCACCGCGTCGACCTTGGTGGTCATGACGTTTTCCTGCAGCTGGTCTTCTAATCCCATTCCAGGGCTCCCCGTTTCCATTCGTACAGGAATCCGATGACGAGCAGGAGGAAGAACACCCCCATGGCCGCGGCGCCGTATAACTGAAGATCGCCATAACGACGGCCCATGGGTAGAGGTAAATGATCTCCACGTCGAAAAGGATGAAAAGAATGGCGATCAGGTAGAATTTGACGGAGAAGTTCTTCCGCGCGGAATCCTTCAGCGGAACGCCGCATTCGTACGAGGCGAGCTTGGATGCGCTGGTCTTTTTTTTGCCGATGTAAGAGGAAAGGGTAACGATTACGGTCGCGACGATCAGAACGAGTATTACGAGCAGGATAAGGGGCAGGTATGACATGTAGTCGATTCGGGAAAACAGATAGATCGGTCGACGGAGACTGCTTCCAGGCACATCTATCCCTGAACTCGCCGATCAAGATAAACCGACGGGGGGCGTTGTCAAGGACTAATCGTTTTTATTTGTTGATATAAAAATGCGGGCTCGTTATATGTCTATTTCGGTACGATTTCACGCGCATTCTCAGGACCAGAACGACCTCACAAACCATCCGGAGCTTTGCAGTATGGCGGAAGCACAGATCGCGGTCATCGGCGGCACGGGGTTCTACGGGATGGAGGGCCTGACAGACGTCGAGGAGGTTCGTCCGACCACCCCGTTCGGAGATCCGAGCGACGCCATCATGACCGGCACGCTAGAAGGCCGGCGCGTGGCGTTCCTGGCCCGCCACGGAAGGGGACACCGCATCGGCCCGTCCGAGATCAACGTGCGGGCGAACATCTTCGCGCTGAAGACGCTGGGCGTCCGGTGGATCATTTCGGTAAGCGCCGTAGGCAGTCTCCAGGAAAACATACGCCCCCGGGACTTCGTCATACCCGACCAGTTGTACGACCATACCCGGCACCGCACGACGAGCTTCTTCGGCGGCGGCCTCGTGGTGCACGTAGGCCTCGGCGAGCCGTTCTGCGGACCGCTCCGCCGGTTGCTCGTCGGCGGCGCCGAATCGACGGGCCTGACCGTGCACGACGGCGGGACCTATCTCTGCATGGAGGGACCGCAGTTCTCGACCAAAGCGGAGTCGAATGTCTACCGGGGCTGGGGTTTTTCGGTCATCGGGATGACGGCGGCGCCGGAAGCGAAGCTCGCCCGGGAGGCGGAGATCTGCTACGCCGCCATCGCGTGCTCCACCGATTACGACTGCTGGCACGAGGAACACGATTCCGTCACCGTCGACATGATCATCGAGAACCTGCACGCGAACGTGGACCAGGCGCGACAGGTCATCCGCCACGTCGTGCCGGCCATTCCGCTGGACAGTACGTGCCGCTGCCACAACGCGCTGGCCAATGCCATCGTTTCAGATCGCGACGCGGTGCCCGCCGGCACGCTGGAGAAGCTGAGGCCGATCGTGGGCCGCTATTTCGAGTAGGGCATCAGGAGAGGTGTAACGCACGGACGCCGGGCCAGTCTGACCACATGTCGTCGCCGGGAGGCGCGTCCTCGTCCAGGTCCGCCCGCTTGTAGTCGTAAAGGACCGCCTGGCGGATCCGGCCGGTCCGGTTGTGGCCGACGGAATGGCCCATGCGGTGGTGCCAGAACACGATGTCGCCGGCCTTGCCGTGGCAGTCCATGGGGGGCATTTCGCCCATCTCGTCCTTGTGGGCCAGGTATTCAGGCGTCTTGTCGAAGACGTAGCGCCGGGTGAAATCGTGATAGAAAATCCGGTGACTGCCCGGCCAGACAGTGAATCCGCCGCCTCCGGGCTCCACGTCGTCGATGTACCCCACGACGCCGAGGTGAAAGGGGTGGGCGTCCACGTGACAACCCATGGGACGGGGCGGCGCATCGCCTTCGGGCAGGACGCAGTAAATGCCGCGGATCCGGTCCGGTTCGACCAGTTTGCCCTTGCCGAGCAACTGCTCCGCCATGCCCATCACGGAAGGATCGGTGGCGAGGAGGCGGACCATCCAGTCCTCTTCGCCCGGCTTGCGATACTTCCACATGAAATTGTGCCGGTGGGAGCTACTGTCGGCTACCGGCTCGGCGAAAGGCCCGATCCAGGTTTCCGGTTTCTCGCGCTCGAGGGGCGGCGGCAGGTTGCTCCACATGCGGTCCCTGCCCCGGGCCATCAGACCGGGATCGAGGACGCCGCGCTTGATCAGGTAGCCTTCTCGGACGAAAAACCGGATGTCGTCGTCGGTCAGACGGACCATGACCATCCATCCTGTCGGTTCGGGTGGAATCGTGCGGAGAATATATGGGACGGATCGCGTTACGTGTCAAGGAGGAACACGACGTGAAGAAGCGGATCGGCAAATGGACCGTCGCGGCGGCGCTGCTCGTCTTCAGCCTCACTCCGAAGGCTTTGCTGTTCGTCGTGGGCCTGACGCCCGGCGCGGTCCTGGCAAACGACGGCTACCCCCGCCTGGATGACGTGGATATTCTCCATTACCGTATCCAGCTTGAGATCGGCAAATCAGGCCGGACCATCCAGGGCGAGACCACGATCCGTGCGGAGATGCTGGCCGGCGGCCGGGACGTCCTGCCCCTCGACCTGGGCCCGCTCACCGTGGACCGGGTTACGGTCAGCGGAAGCGACGCGGCTTTTGCGCACAATGACAACCGGCTGAACATAACATTCGAGGAAAGCTACGCGGAGGGCGACACGGTCACGGTGATCGTCTCGTACCGGGGCGAACCCGTGGACGGGCTGTTCATTCAGGCGAACAAGTTCGGCGACAGGTCGGTCTTCGCGGACAACTGGCCGAACCGGGCGCGGCACTGGTTCCCGGGGGTGGACCACCCCTATGACAAGGCCACGGTCGAGTTCATCGTCACGGCGCCCACGGCCTACGACGTCGTGGCCAACGGCCGGATGATTGAGACTACGGCCGTCCCGCCGGAACGAAAGCGAACGCACTGGAAAACCGACGCGCCCATTCCCACCTACTGCATGGTGGTCGGGGCGGCCCGTTTTACCATCGTCCGGCCGGGGTCCTGGCGGGGAATCCCCGTTTCGTACTACCTGTTTCCCGGCGACCGGGACGCGGGAACCACGGATTTCGCCCGTTCCACGGACATGCTGGCCTTCTACACCGACCTGTTCGGTCCCTATCCCTATGCGAAACTCGCGCTGGTACAGTCTTCCACCCGCTTCGGCGGCATGGAGAACGCCAGCGCCATCTTCTTTTCGGAACATAGCATAACGGGCACCAGACGGAACGAAGCCGTGGTCGCCCACGAGATCGTCCACCAGTGGTTCGGCGACTCGGTGACCGAGTCCGACTGGCACCACCTTTGGCTCAGCGAAGGGTTCGCCACCTACTTCGGCGCCGTGTTCTTCGAAGAAGCCGACGGCGACGAGCGGTTTCAGGAAATGCTGGCCCGGAGCCGGTCCCGGGTTTTCGACGCGGACCGCCGCGCACCGGCTCCGATATACAATCCGGGCATCACCGACCTGTTCGACCTGCTGAACGCCTACAACTACAGCAAGGGCGGGTTGGTGCTCCACATGCTCAGGGGCCTGATGGGCGACGAGGCCTTCTTCGAGGGCATTCGGGATTTCTACGCCAGGTTCCGCGACCAGACCGTCCTGACCCGGGATTTCCGGTCCGTCATGGAAGCCCGCCTCGGAGAGGACCTGGGTTGGTTCTTCGACCAGTGGATCTACCGCGCGGGCCATCCCGTAGTCGAGGTGACGTGGTCCTGGGACGACCGGAACGGGGAGGTTTATTTACGCCTGACCCAGACGCAGCCTCAGGCGCCTTACAGACTGCCGGTAACCCTCGCCTTCGAGGCGGGAGACCGGCAGCAACGCCGCCAGGTCGAGCTTCGCGAGCGGTCGCACGAGTTTCGTTTCAAACTGGAGAGGGCACCCGGCGAAGTGAGGGTCGACCCCGATGCCTGGCTGCTGATGGAAGCCCGGGTAAGGCAGGGGGAGGGCTAGACAAACAGGCAAACCGGAAGACCATCGTTCTGTCGCTACAATCTATGTTACAATAAAAAAGTGTTGACTTTTCCAAGCGTAACGGTTTATTGTCTATCAGGATTTGTCTCTGTCTCCTGCATGATCGTATAATACAAAAGACGATGCGGCACGGATCAGAACTAACGGTCCTGCCGTTTTTCTGTATGTGGGTTGAAAGTAGAACAGGGACTTCGTTGTAGATGTATCTATACATGCCTGAAAGGTGGTGAGCAATATTGGCAGTCGGTAAAGTAAAGTGGTTCAACGACCACAAGGGCTACGGTTTTATCGAACACGATGGTGGCGATGACGTCTTCGTACACTACTCCGCGATCCAGGGAGAGGGTTTCAAGTCCCTTTCGGAAGGTGATGCGGTTGAGTTCGATATCACGGAAGGGCCCAAGGGATTCCAGGCCGCAAACGTCGTAAAGCAGTAAAGCGGTAACGAACCCAGACGAAACGACACGGGCGCCGGAGCAAATAGTTCCGGCGCCCGTTTTTTATTTGATTCAGGCCAGTCTACCGTAGCAACAGCTGGCCATCAACGCACCGGCCCCATCCGGTCTGATATTCACCGCGTGGTCCACGCCGGCGAGGAACTGGAAGCCGAAGATGCTGTCCGAGAGCGTGGCATCGGCGAGCGATGCCAGATCGGCGTCCGCTTCCGGTAACAAGCAGTTTCGAGGGGGCATCCCCTACCATCAGAATGTATTATATGACCGTTCCCATTCAGTAACGTTGGGCTTGACAGGACGAATCGATCCATCCAGATTTTCAGTCCGGTTCGATGGGCGTGCCGGATGATTGCGACTGATATCTGCGCTACCGTGACCGGCATGGGTTACCTCACTCATTAACCTGTATACCCCCGGACGAAGACCAATGAAAACCGGCAATCTGTTCCTTTCCCTACGCGCTACGCTGCGGCGCGCATCAGACGCGGGCACTATCGTTGCACTGCGGTCGTTACTGTGCCTGGTCTTCGTCTTCACCGCCGGCGCTTCAGCCGCGCAGGATAACCGCACCGCGTCCGAAGATCCGGGCCAGACCGAATCTCCCGGGCAATCCGAACAGGCAAATCCGGAAAGCACGAGCCCGTCCGACGAGCCCGCCATCGTCATGGAGGAAGTCGTGGTCACGGCGCGCAAGCGGGCGCAACCCGCCTTCGAGGTCCCGCTTTCCCTGTCCACGATACAGGAAGTGAAGTCCACCGCCCTTCGCGCTTCCGGCATGGACCTGCGATTCCTTTCGAACCGGGTACCCAGCCTGCAGCTGGAGTCCTCCTACGGCCGGGTTTTTCCACGTATATACATTCGAGGTCTCGGCAACACGGACTTCGACCTGAACGCGTCGCAACCCGTTTCCGTGGTCTATGACGGCATCGTGCTCGAAAACGTCATGCTGAAAGGCTATCCCGCATTCGACCTGGACCGGATCGAGGTGCTGCGCGGTCCCCAGGGGACCCTGTTCGGCCGGAACACGCCTGCGGGCATCATCAAGCTGGAATCGGCGCGGCCGACCGAAGCGCTCGAAGGGTTCGGCCGCCTGGGTTACGGGCGCTACAACAGCACCGCTTTCGAAGGCGCGGTATCGGGACCGCTTGGATCCTCCGGGCTCACGGCGCGTCTCTCGGTGCTGCTGCAGCGGCGGGACGATTGGGTCGTAAACGAATACGACGGTCCGAATGACGCCATCGCCGGCTACCGGGAACTGGCCGGCCGGCTCCAGGTGAGCTGGAAGCCCTCACCCGTTTTCGAGACGCTGGTCAAGCTCCATGCCCGCGACCTGGACGGCTCCGCGCGTGCGTTTCGGGCCAACGCCATCGAACCCGGTCGCGGCGGCCTGGTCGAAGGATTCTCCCGGGACCGTATCGCGATCGACGGCCGCAACACACAAGAACTGAGCGCGCACGGTATGATGGTGGAACTGCGGTACCAGATGGAAAGGCACCAACTCGTGTCCCTGACCGGCATGGAACGGCTCGAAAGCTTCTCCCGCGGCGATATTGACGGCGGCTTCGGTGCCGTGTTCAACCCGCCCAGTGGACCGGGCGTGATTCCCTTCCCCTCCGAAACGTCGGGGGCCATCCCCTTCCTGCGCCAGATCAGTCAGGAAGTACGCCTGGTGAGCCAGGAACACCGGCCCCTGGACTACCAGGTCGGCCTGTACTACCTGCATGAATCGGTGGACATCGAGGATTACAACTACGATACGTTCTCCGGCGGGGCCTCCGACGGTTTCACGCGGCAGCACCAGGAGGCCGAGGCGTGGGCCGCGTTCCTCGCATCCACGCTGCACCTGGGAGACGCGCTGGAGATCGCAGGGGGTCTCCGGTTTTCCCGCGACGCGAAGGACTACTCGGCGTGGCGGGACGAAGCGCCCGCGGTCACCGGGGCCGGCACGATCGGACCCATCCGGCGCAATCCGACCGATAACGCCTGGAGCGGCGACCTGAGCATGCGATATGCCGCGTCGCCCCGTGTCCAGACCTACGTGCGCGCCGCCCGGGGGTTCCGCGCACCCAGTATCCAGGGCCGACTGCTCTTCGGCGACGAGGTATCCATCGCCGGGACGGAAACGATACACTCCATCGAAGGCGGGGCCAAGATGCGCCTGTGGGACGGGCGGCTCCGCCTCGACCTGTCCGCCTTTCACTACCGGCTGCGGAACCAGCAACTCACGGCCGTGGGCGGCGAGACCAACTTCAACCGGCTCGTCAACGCTGACCGAACTCTGGGTCGGGGATTCGAGGCGGAGTTGGCCTTCGCGCCGCCAGGCGGGTTACAGGTTACGGGCGGGCTGAGTTACAATCACACCCGTATAGACGACGACCGCCTCGCCGTGCAACCCTGCGGCGCGCCGTGCACCGTGCTGGATCCGCCAGGGCCGGAGGCCGGCACGGTACTGATCGACGGCAATGGGCTGCCCCAGGCGCCGCGATGGATCGCGGATGCCGCCCTGCGCTATCCGTTGGCCCTGCCGGGCGGGTCCTTCCTGGTCGCCTCGGCCGACCTGGCCTTCCGCAGCGCGGTGCGTTTCTTTCTCTACGAATCCGTGGAATTCCGGGACGACCGGCGGCTGGAATGCGGCGTGCGTCTTTCCTATCTGATGGGGAACAGCGGTATGGAGATCTCACTGGTCGGCCGAAACGTCTTCGATGACGTATCGCTCACCGGCGGCATCGATTTCAACAACCTGACCGGTTTCGTCAACGAACCGCCTTACTGGGGCGTGGAACTTGCGCGTCATTTTTGACTCGAACCCGCGGGTTTCAGGCGATGCTTTATTCCCTTGACACCTTGCACGAAATCGGACACGTATTTATGTTCCATATTGTAAAGTAAACCGTGGCTGGTTATTATTGATTCATGCGGTATCCCCAGACGGCGGGGACACCAGCGGCACACACGAAATCCGAACTACGACCAGGGAGAGACGATGTTAAGATTCGCTGAAGAGATCATGCTGCTCATGCTCGACGACGACGGGAAATTCGTGGGCGTGCCCGACCGACTGTTACGATACGGTCTCGCCGGTGGCGTGTTGATGGACCTCGCCCTCGAAAACCGTATCGACACCGATGTCGACAAGCTGGTCCTCGTGGATTCGAAGCCCCTGGGAGACAATCTGCTAGACCCCGTGCTGGCGGATATTGCGGCGTCAGCCGAAACGCACGGGGCGCGGTACTGGATCGAGCATGGCGTCGACCGCGCCGAAGACATCCGGGAGACGTCCATCGACCGGCTCGTGGAACGGGGTATCCTGAAGCGGGAAGAAGGCCAGTTCCTGTGGGTATTCCGGTCGCGGCGCTATCCGGTCATCGACGGAACGGCCGAGCGTGAAGTCAAACTACGCATCATGGAAGTGCTGTTCAGCGACAAGATCCCCAGCCCGCGCGACGTCGTGATTATCAACCTCGCTCACGCGTGCAACCTCTTCAAAGAAATCCTTTCTTCGCGGGAACTCGCCCAGGCCGCCGAACGCATCGATCAGGTGCGCAAGCTGGACCTCATCGGACAGGCCATGTCCAGGGCGATCTCGGACATCGAACTGTCCCTCACCCTCGCGGTGGAACGCGGTTACTACATGTGAGGTTCAAGCGCCGGCCTGCCGGCCGTGGCACCGTTTGAACTTCAGACCGCTTCCGCACGGGCAAGGGTCGTTTCTCCCCGCCGTTCGGAACGCCTTTTGCTTGCTGAGTTCGGCTTCGCGCCGGCGGATGTACGTCATCACGTTGGCGGGGGCCCGCCGGTGACTCAGTTCGTTGGCCATGAACCGCATGGGGCCGTCGATGTGGTGGAAGAAGGCCTTGTACCCCTCGCACAGGTAGTTCAGGCCCGGTTCGCCGTCGGGCGTCGTGATGATGCGGTTCTTGGGACATCCTCCGTTGCAGATGAACCGCACGTCGCATGACAGGCAGTACTGCGGCAGCGTGTCCAGCTTGGCCTGCCCGAAGGCTCGCTGCTGTTCGGACAGGACCATCTCCATCATCGGTATCTCGGTGATATTGCCCAGCAAGTAGTCCGGCTCGACGTAGTGGTCGCACGCGTAGAGATCCCCGTTGTGCTCCAGGGCCAGGGCATCGCCGCAGGTCTCCATGAAAATGCACAGCCCCGGGCTCTGGCCGGACCAGGCGGCGAGCGACACGTCGAAGATCTGCACGTACATTTTCCCCACGTCCCGCCGCACCCATTCGTCGAATATCCGGACCAGGAACCGGCCGTACTGCTTCCCCGTCACCGACCGGTCCGTCACCTCGGAGCCTTCCTGGTACCCGGTGTCGTTGTCCAGCTCCACGATGGGGATGAACTGCAGGAACCGCGTCTTCACCACGTCCCGCAAGAAGCGGTAGACCTCGAGGGGGTGCTCCGCGTTCGCCGCGTGCACCGTGGTCAGGATGTTGAACTCCACCTCGCTTGCCTGCATCATCTCCGCCGCGCCCATCACCGTGTCGAAGGTCGGCTTGCCGCCCTTGTCGACCCGGTAGGCGTCGTGCAGCGCCCGGGGTCCGTCGAGGCTCAGGCCGATCAGAAAGTCGTTATCGTGGAAGAAACGGCACCAGTCCGCGTCGAGGAGCGTGCCGTTGGTCTGCAGGGAGTTGTAGATACGCGTGTCGGGTTTCTGGTGCTTCTTCTGGTACTCGACGGCCTTCTGGAAGAACTCCAACCCCATGAGGGTGGGCTCTCCGCCCTGCCAGGCGAAGGTGACTTCCGGCACCTGCTGGGCTTCGATATACTGCCTGGTGTATTCCTCCAGCAGGTCGTCGGACATGCGGAACCCGCTGCCGGGATACAGGTCCTCCTTGGCGAGGAAGTAGCAGTACTTGCAGTCGAGATTGCAGATGGCCCCCCGGGGTTTCATCATCACGTGAAACGCTGGGATCGGGACCGGATCTCCTCCGGCCGAGGGCATGGACGATGCCGGGACCGGATCTCCTCCGGCCGAAGGCATGGACGATGCCGGGACTGCGGTGGATGCGTCGACTGGGTTCATGGTGTCGCCTTGGTTTTTTCGTTCCTGCAGATTCGGACCTGCAGCATGAAGTGATCCCGGATTCCCGAAGTTATCGCCGGCCGCCGAGCAATCCGGGGCTATCGCCGGCCGCCGAGCAATCCGGGGTTATAGCCGGCCGCGCCGGATCCACGGATCCAGCACATCACGCGGATGACCGGGAAACCCCCGGACGCCGCGCGACCGGTCGAACTGGTAGATGCGGGAGGCTTTCCATTTCGTGTAGGGAAAGATACGCAGGCGGTCGCCATCCAGGGCATCTGAAGCGCCCGGATGCCCGCAAGCCTGCACGCCTCGCCGGTACAGCGCGTCGGCGACATCCCGGTCGGATGCGGCCCGGTTCACCACTTCGGACGGGTCTTCGGCCGTGTTGAACAGCTGCTCCCTGCCGCCGTTCGCAAGGTAAATATACTTCCAATCGCCACTTCGTACCATGATTTTGAACCGGTCCGTCCCCGGTTCGCCGTTATACCCGAATAGGGTTTCCCTGGGCGCGGCGCTGCCTTCCAGCACGCCGAGCACGTCCACCCCGTCACGCACCTGGGGCCGGCCGGCGGCGTGAGTGGCGATGGCGAATAGATCGGTCAGGCAGACGAGGTCGTCTCGCCGGACGTCACGCGGCAGGCGGTCGGGCCAGCTTACCAGGAACGGCACGCGCGCCGAAACGTCGAAGAAACTCTCCTTCTGCCACGCGGTATGGTCCCCGAGGTGGTCTCCGTGGTCCGAGAAGAAGCAGATGAGCGTGTTGCCGGCGTCCGCGCGGGCCTCGACGGCGTCCAGCAACCGGCCCAGGCAGTCGTCGATGTAGGTGATCTCGCCGTAATACCGGGCCTTGAGGACGCGGGTCTGCGCGTCGTTGATTTCATCCGCCCAGATGATCCGGTTCATGAAGGGAATCTGCTCGTCCAGGTGGTCCACTTCCGGGTCGCCGCGGACCGGACCCGGCGTGCGGTCGGGGTCGTAGATGCGGTTGAAGGGCACCGGCGGCGCGAAGGGCGGATGGGGACCGATGAAGGACACGAAACCGAAGAAGGGCCGGTCGTCGGACGCGCGCAGCGCTTCGATCGCGCGGTCCGCGGCCCAGGACTCCACGGTCAGGTGGGCGGGCAACGGGCTGATCTGGGGCATGTAGTACATTTCGGACCGCTCCCCCATGAGCGCCTCGATATAGTCGAATTCCGGATGCTCCCGGGTGATCCAGCCCGCGTAGGCGTCTCCGCGCCGCTGCTCCGGACTGCCGTAGAGTTCCTCGCTGTGGAGCTGGGACTCATAACCCACGTCCTCGTTCCACGGGAAGGTGTGGAATTTCCCCACGCCGAAGGTCCGGTAGCCCGCTTCCGAGAGCGTACGGGCGAGATAGTCTCCGCACCGGCCCTCGAGCGTATCGGCCTGGCCCGGAACGGGATCGGACCGGCCGTTGCTGAATACACGGGTCGTGGGCGGATCGCATCCCGTGCGGATGGTCGTCCGTGCCGCCACGCAGACTGGACAGGTCGAGTAGCCCTGCGTAAACGACACGCCCCGCCGTACGAGACGGTCCATGTTGGGGGTATAAATATGCTCGTTACCCAGCGCGGCGATGGTATCGAACCGCTGCTGGTCCGTCATGATGAAGAGGATGTTGGGGCGGGTCATCGGGTTTCCTCTTGGCGGCCGCGCCGGATGGGGTCGACCGCGTGAAATCCACGCTGGGGAACGCTGGCGCTCAACGGGCCTGCCGCCAGATGCGGCCCACCGCGTCCAGTTTTTCGTCGCTCAGGTAACCGTACCGGTTGATCCACACGCCGTCGGCCGGGCTTTCCGCCACCGCCCGGAAACGCCGGACGAAATCGTGGTGGGGGCCGTATCCATGCATGAGCGGCGTAACGAGCGCGTGCCCGTTCACCTCCGCGCAGACCTGCTCAATCCGCCGCCGCTGGACGTCATCGGGGACCGGATGAGGTTCGTCGGGACCGGGATACCCATACTCGTCGATCCGGGTGGCCGTGATTTCGTCTCCCAGGTCGAAGAGATGGGCGAGCGACCGCACGAGCAGCCGTTCGTCCAGGCCGGGGTTGTGCTCCAGCAGCACCTTTCCCCAGAATTCGACCATGACCGACCAGTGCATGGTATACAGCTTGGGGGACACCGCGTCGCAGATCTCCGGCGCCCCACGGAAATCGAAGCCGGTCCACAGCGTAAGGGGCGTCATGAAGGCGTTGGCCGAAAGCGCCTTTTCCGGACCGCCGTGCGTCGTGATGACCGTTCTCCAGTGCCGCAGCAGGTCATTGGAAAGGGCGGATTTCAGGCGCAGCCATTCCGCGATGCCTGGAAAGGACCGGAAGACGGCGGCCAGCGTGGCCGCGCCCCGGCCGGGTCCGCCGAAGTCGAGCAGGTCCCGGTTTTCGAGCCTCCCGTGCAGGTAGTCGTAGGCCGCCCGCACGTCCCGGTGGATGGCTCCGTAGTCGAACCCCTTTGCCGCAGCCCAGCGCGCCACCTGGGGATTGAAATCCTGGAAGGCCTCGTCCAGCTTGTAGCAGGGATACTCGGGCCAGTCCGGCCGAAAGCCGGTTACGCGGGGATACTGTTCGAGCAGGTCCCGCACGTAGGCAGCGATGTAAGCCCGGATGGCCTCGCTGGCCAGGCAACCCGTGTCGGCCATGCGGTCCGGCAACTGCCCGTCCGGCCGCCGTGGCCGATCATCGTCCGACAGTCCCGGCGGCGTCGCGCCGCTCAGCTGCAGATAGACCTCGAGGCCGCGGTCAAGCGCCGCGTCGATGAACCGTTCGATCAGGTCACCGTGGGCGTCCGTCAGGTCGTTGGGTTCACGGGGCTTATACGGGGTATCGGCATAGTACGACAGACGGGGCTTGTAACTTGGCGCACTCCGGACCCAGAGCGAACGCCGGCCCCAAAGCGGCCGGTCGAAGAGGCGGGGACTGCTGCCGGCGTCACTGGGCGGCTGGAAGGAACCGACGCCCTCCTCGGACGGCGCGGTCACCGTGGGATTCACCGCCACAGCCGTGGCACCCGCCCGTTCCACCAGGTTGTCCAGCACGGCCTCCACCCCTTCGTTCAGGATGAAATCGGCCAGTACGGTGATGCCCAGCAATCGATTTTCGCTCATTTTACACCGGCGGGTCGGCGGTTGTCATTTAGTCGTCGATCGTCATTCAGTCGGCGGACGCCATTCAGTCGGCGGACGCCATGGACTCGAGCTGCGCCTCGATGAACCGGTCCGCGCGAGCGTCCTCCGCCTCGGGATCGCAGATCGAACGGAGTGCCCGTTCCAGGTCGGCGGCGACCGCCGGGTACGCTTCATGCACATTCCGAAGTTCATCGGGATCCTTTTCCAGGTCGAACAACTGGTGGGGCGCATCGACGTGATGGATGTATTTCCAGTTTCCCTTCCGGATCATGAAAGCGCTGTGCCTTGCCCCGTGGCCATGATACTCCGAGAACACGAAGCGCTGATCATCGGCCTCGGGAAGGCGCTGCAGCGGAGTGCCCGCCCAGTTCGACGGCCTTTCGGCGCCCGTCGACGCGAAGAGGCTCGCCTGAACGTCGTGGAGGTCCACGGGCGTCGTCACCCGCGACCCGGAGGAATAATCGGGCCCCGCCGCGATGCAGGGAATCCGGCTCGCGTCTTCGTATAGGGAGCATTTCCACCACATGCCGAACTTCCCGAGCATCTCCCCGTGGTCCGACGTGTAGATGACGTTGGTATCGTCATACAGGCCCGCTGCCTGCAGCGCTTCGACCAGCCGTGCCAGTTGCCGGTCCACGAAAGTCACGCAGGCCAGGTACCCGCGGCGCTGGCCCCGCACCTGGTCCTCGGTAAACCGGTCCGTCTGGAAATGTTCGCGCACTTCACGGGCCCGGGGGTGGTTCGCCGTCTCCTCATCGACCCCGTATTTCGGCAGATCGCCGCCCTGGGGGTAGAGATCCCACAGCTTCTGCGAGGTGTAGTGGGGGAAATGGGGATGGATGATGTTTACCGCGAGGGTCCACGGCCGCCCCAGCTCAGGCGCGGTTTGCGTCAGCCAGTCTATGGCGGCATCGACGCGATCCAGGTCGAGCCGGAGGTGCGACGCCTTTACCCCGAACTGCGAAGCCCGTTCCGCGGCGGCCTGCCGGATCCGGAAGGGCCGGCGTCCGATCTCCGGATCGCCGCCGCCCATTCTCTCCCGGGCAAGGCGCACCTCGCTGAAACCCAGCTCGCCGCTCGGTGCGAAGACATGCGTTTTGCCCACGTGCACGGAAAACACGCCCTGTTCCGTCAGGGCGCCCCCGTAAGTGGGTATATCCCGGTCGACACCGGTGGTGCAGTTGGAATAGGCCTGGATCTCGTGCACCCTGCGGCCCGACACGAAGGCGGACCGGCTTGGCGTGCACAGGGGCGACGGACAGTAGGCGCTATCGTAGACGACCCCGTTCTCCGCGAGCCGGTCCATGGCCGGCGTCTGGACGAAGGGATGGCCGTAGACGGGGGAATAGAAGGGGTTATGCTCGTCGGAGATGAGCAGGAGGACATTGGACATGTGCTGAACTCATTTTCCCCCGAGAAAGGCCTTCAGCGGCACGTCCTCGTCTTCCGGCAGATAGTAGCTGAGGGCGTCTCCTACTTCGCCGATCAGCTGCTTCTGGATGGGCGTGCACCGGTCCACAAGCGCCTTCGGCATCTGGATGTAGTCCATGGGCTTGACCCACCGGTACGCGTAGCCCATGAAAATGGTCCTTCGGTCGTGGCCGCACCAGTTGCGCCCGATACTGTGAAAGGTGCGCTGCTCGAACAGGAATGCGCTTCCGGCGGGCAGGTTCATCTGGATCGCGCCGTAGGGCCATCCCGTGGCCGGGTCCCTGGGCGGCTCCCCCGTAATCCGGTTGCTGCCGGGTACCAGCGAAGTGGCGCCGGAGGAGGGATCCGTCTGGTCGCTGAGCACGTAGGCGATCTTCAGCAGAATGCGGGGATGGGGTTCCTGCATTTCCACGAAGGACCGGCCGCCGTCACGGTGCATGCCGTGCCCGCGCTTGTCCTCTTCGGAAGGTTCCGGTCCCGAGGGCAGCACGATGAGGTGGGAGGTGATCATCTGGATGTTCCAGCTGAGCGCGCCCCAGGCCAGGGGAATGGTAGCCGGCCAGTCGAGCAACTGCAGGAAGGCGTCGTGGGCCACGATGCAGTTCCGCATGTTCAGATCGCCGCTTTCCCCCAGCGTGCCCTCCTTCCGGGCCCGGTCGTACACTTCGTCGATCGCCGCGTTCAGATCGCCGACGACCGCGGGAGACAACGCATCTTCGATAACCAGGTAGCCGTACTGGTCCAGATGCTCCCGCTGCGCGTCGGTCATCTCGGTGTACTGGTGTCCGTTTTGCATGGGTGGTCCTGTCCAGGGTTCGATATCGGATTGATCTGTATGCGCCGGCAGAGTCTACACGGTTTTCCGTGACCGGATGGTATGATGACTTCTGCGGTCGGCAAACGGCAGCCAGGCTGTTCGGGACGGCATCGTAACGTCAGGTCCTGGCTGTAAACAATATCTTGTAAAGTACGGGTACAAAAAACAAGGTGATTACGGTTGCGAAAAGCAATCCAGACATAATGGCCACCGCCAGGGGTTCCCACATCAGACCGCCCCCGAGATACAGAGGAACGAGTCCCAGGGTCGTCGTACACGTCGTGAGAAGGATGGGTCGCAGACGCTGCCGGGCCGCGGCTACGATGGCCTCCTCGAGCTTACGGCCGGGCCTGTCTTGCTCGATCCGGATTCGGTCCAGCAGCACAATTGCGTTGTTTATGACGATCCCGGCCAGGGCGATCAGGCCGAGCAGGGCGAAGAACCCGAAGTACGAATGCATAACGAAGAGACCGATCACGACTCCGATCAGGCCGAGGGGAATCGTGCTCAGGACGATGAGCGTCCTACGGAAAGAATTGAACTGGACGATCAACAGGCCCAGGATAATGAAGGCGGACAGCGGCAACTTGTCCAAGACCGCGCCGAAGGCTTCGGTGCTCTGTTCCGCCTCACCGCCCAGATCGTAACGATACCCCGAGTTCCAGGTTCTGCTGTCTTCCTCGAGCCAGGGGACAAGCACGCCGGTGACCTCCTGCGCAGTAAAACCGGCTCTGGCATCGCAGGATACAGTTAGCGTGCGGCGAAGGTCGCGATGCAGGATTTTTGCGAATTGCCACTGGGGCACGATCTGCGCCACCTGTCCCAGCGGCACGTTATTGCCTGACCCCTGCGCGTAGATGTTGATGCTCTCCAACTGACGGACGTCCACTTCCTGGCTGTTTTCGTTTCTCAGGATGATTGGAATACTCTGATCGCCCTCGTGGAATACACCAGTATTGTATCCAGTGAGGGCGGTCTGCAGTGAAAGGGCGATATCCTGGTTGGTCAACCCGGCGCGCCGGGCCCTGGTCTGGTCGATGTCTATGGTGATCTTCTTGATTTTGGGACCCCAGTCATCACCGATACTCTGCGTTCCCTCGATTTCGCTGAGCTTCCGCTTGATCCGCTCAGAGATAACAAACAACTCGTCGGGTTCGGGCCCGGTTATCCGCACGCTCACGTCCGAGCCCCCGGCACCTCCGCCGGCGAGTCCGGCAACCCTGACTTTGGCGTCCGGGAAAGAGCGGAAGCAGAAAGCCTCAAGGCGGTCGATCACCCACTGATTGTCTTCGCCCGAGCTCGTATTGAACATCAGGTGGGCGTAGCCCGAATTCGATTCGCCCGGTTGGTAGCCCAAGTCGTAGGACATTGGCCCTATACCGATAAAACTCGACCAGTTCACTACCCCTCGGCGCCGTTCGCCTACCAGCAGACTGTCCGCAATATAGACTTCGATTTGTTCCACGCGGGCGGTTGTCGTTTCGATTTTGGTACCCAGGGGCAGATTCATATCCAGGGTAACCAGGTTGCGTTCACTGTCGGATGTGAAGATGAAAGGCAACAGGCCAAACCCAAACAGGGAAAGGATGAACAGTCCGGTTATTGCTGCGGTAAACGACCATGGCCGATCGAGCGTTTTCTGAAGCGACCTGGCGTAATGGCCGGTCAACCGTTGAAAGAAAGAACGGTCGTCCTCCGCTCCCGCAGTCCGTCGTTTTACTTTGATGAAGAACACCGATAAAAGAGCGACGACCGTCAAGGAAAGCAACCAGGAGGACAACAGGGCGATGGTAATCACACTGAAAAGGGGCCGCACAATCTCGCCCATGATCGAATCGGCGAGAAAAAAGCAGAGGAAGGCGGCCGATGTCGTCAGCGAGGAGACCAGGAGCGGCACGGCCAGTTCCCGGGTAGATTCAGTGGCAGCATCAACGGGACCGGCGCCGTTTTCCATTTTGACCATGATCGATTCGGTGATCACGATGGAATTGTCCACCAGCAGCCCCAGAGCCATGATCAGCGCCGCCAACGAGACCTGGTTGAGACCAAGGTCCAGCAACCCCATGACGAAAAGTGTCGTGACGATGGCCATGGGAATGAGGCTGGCGACCACCAGACCCGTGCGCAGACCCAGAAAGAGCAGCATGGAAAGAAAGACGACAAAGACGCTCTGGAGCAGATTGCCGGTGAAATCGTTAACGGACTTTTCCACCTCGAAATCCTGGGACGCGATCCGGTTCAGCGTAACACCGAGGGGCAGCCGGTCCTGGTGAACCTCGAGCAATCGATCGATCTCTTCTCCCAACCGGATGATATTGGCCCCTTCGCTGAGAGCCACCGAAAGTGCAAGACCCGGCCGGCCGTTTATTTTCACCAAGTGCTGCCGCGGGCTGCTGTAACCTCGCACTATGTCGGTGATGTCGCCGAGGTAAACGCTTCCGCCCCCGCTCACTGGAACGAGGGTGCGCGCAAGATCTTCGAGATCGGCATAACTACCGGTCGGTTCGAGAACGATGCGCTCATCTTCCAGGCTGACTTCACCCCCGGGATATACAATATTGGTACTTGCGATCGTGTTCCTGATCATGTTGGCAGAGAGACCGAGTTCGGCCAGCCGGGCGTCGTTGAATTCCAGGTAGATCCGCTCATCCTGTTTGCCGCTGATTACCACCTCGGAAGCGTCGGGCAGCTTGATCAGGTCATCTCGCAGGTTTTCGGCGTAAGTACGAAGCTCGACAAAGGTGAAGCCATCGCCTACGAGTCCGATCATGATGCCGTAAACGACCCCTATCCCCTCATCGTTGACCGTGGGTCCGTCCGTGTCGGCGGGCAGGAACGGCTGGAGGGTCTCGAGCTTGCGGCGCAGTCGATCCCACACAGCCCGGAGATCCGATGAAGACACCTCTTCCTTGAGTATCACGGACACGACCGAGAGGCCGGTCCGAGACTCGCTGGAGACTGTTTTCAACTCGGGCAGTTCCTGCGCGACCTCTTCGATCCTGCTGGTGATATGTGCCTCGACCCGCTCGGGACCCGCGCCCTGCAGTTTGGTTACCACCGTGGCGATGCGTACCGTGTAGGGCGGCATGCTGTCACGCGGCATCGACTGGTAGCTGGCCAGACCCATCAGCAATACCACGGCCAGCACCATGGCGGTGACGCGGTTGTTTTCCAGGGAGAGTTTGGTGATGTTCATCAGCGAGTTCCGCCAACTGAAGCGGCCGGCCGGTTGCCCACGCCTTCCGAGCCGTTCATTCCTCCATCAGGCGCACTTCCATCCCGTCCAGGAGGAACCTGAGTCCCGCCGTAGCGACCAGTTCCCCCTCGACCAGCCCTTCATCCACGACAAAGCCGTCCGACAGCAGTCTACCGATACGAACGGTCCTTCTTTGGACAGTACCCCGGCGGTCTTCGACGTCACCGATGACAAAGACGTAGGTCCCCCCGGCGCCTTCTCCTACTGCCGCTACGGGTACCACGAGCGGGTCGGACGGACCATCGACGCCGAAGTGAAATGACACTTCACCCGCCATGCCGGGCCTGATGGATGCGGAAGGGTCATCGAGGCGCACGATGACGGGATAGGTGCTGGAAGCCCCGGGGGCGTAAGCTATTTCCTGCACGCCGGCCCCGAATTCCTGTCCGGGCAACGCCGAAAAACGCACGCGCACTGGTTGGCCGGACCGGATCCGGGCGATATGGGCTTCTGGAACTCCCACTTCCATTTCGATGTCCCTGCCCGCGTTAAGCACGACCAGGGGCGCGCCGGCCTGGATCACCTCGTTGACCTCGTTGTTCACCGCAGCGACGATGCCCGCGACGGGGGCGTGAATCTTGTTGTACCCCAGGAGTCGTTCCTGCAAGTCCAGGCTTTTCAGGGCCGATTCATAGCCGGAAGCGGCTGAGGAAAACCCGTTCTTAGCCTGTTCGTATTCCGCCAGCGATACGTTGAGATCCTGATAAAGTTCCCGCACGCGAATGAGATTGGACTGGGCATTGGCCCTCTGCACACGGGCATTCTCCAATGCGGCCCTGGACTGTTCATGGGCGAGGACCGCGTCGCGGTCGTCCAGTGCGGCGATGAACTGGCCCTCGTCGACCCGGTCCCCGAGCTTCACCCCGATCGAATCGATGAGTCCTCCGACTCTGAAGCTGAGCCTGGCTTCGACGCCCGCTTTCGCGGTTCCGGCGAAACGCTGGTCCTGTACGGCACTGGCGGGACGGACCTCGGCGTATTTCACCGGACGTATGGGAGGATCGGCAATCTCGGGTTCGGATCCACAGCCTGCCACGATGCCCAATGCCAGTAGTTGGGTTTTGACCAGTTTCTGCCTCAACATAACACGTCTTTTCATGGCGTATTCGATCTCCTGGCGAAGAAGGCCGTCAGTCGATCGACATAGGCCTCCAGTTCCTCCGAAGTCATGAGCATCGTATAGGCTCCAATGCTGTTTTCCAGTGCCAGATAGCTTACCAGGTATTCATACACGGCCGCGGATTCCGCTTCACGCGCGGAAAAGGCCGCGCGCTGGGCGTCTATCAGCTGGGTTATCGCCAGTTGCCCTTTGACGTAGGCGTCCTGAACAAGCTCAAAGTTCTTTTCGGCACTTTCGGCCGCGACCCGGGCGAAACGAATATTGGTGCGTTTCGAGACGGCGTTGGTCACCCGAATACGTACGGCCTCTGTAAGTCTATTTCGCAGGTCCTCTTCCTGGAGGCGAAGCTGGTTCTGTTGCACCGCGGTCTGATCCATGGCGATCCTGCGCTGGTTGCCCTGAAAAAGGGGATAGGACAGATGGACCGACAGGTTCCAGGTGACATCGGGAAGCGTGGAGGGGCTCGGCTGCACCCCCTTGCCGCCACGGAAGTAGGTGTAATCGGCCTGCCCGCGCAACGCCACGGATGGAAGGTAATACATACGCCGGTTCAACTTCTGCTGTCGTTCGGCCGCCCTTATGTTGGCTTCAAGCTGTTTCACCGAAGGCATGTTTTTAAGCGACTCGTCGATGAGAAACTCGGTCAGGATCTGCAGATCTCGCGCGTTGTCGATCAGCCGCCCGATCCGGGACGGGTCGAAGCGTCCGAACATCTCGTCTTCGAGCACGACGTCCGCTACGTCGAAATCCTCGTCGATATCCGACCGGTTGAGCAGCCGGTTGAGTTGTACCTTAGTCAGGTAGAGGTTATTGAAGGCCTCGATGGATGCCTGCGTAGCCTGGGCGACCTCGCTTTCCCAGCGGTAAACGTCCGCTACACCGGCGTATCCCACGGCGTTCCGGGTTCGGGCGATTTCCAGGTTACGCCGCGAAACTTCCAGATTCTGTCTCTGTATGCGCCTCGCCGTTTTGGCGAGCAGGACATCGAAATAGGCCTTCGACAGATTCAGCACCACGTCCAGCGCCACCAGGTCGGTATGATGTCGGGCGGCTTCCTCCAGGTACCGCCGGATCGTCACGTTGGCAAAGGCCGGCTCGGAAAACAGGATCTGCTGTATGCTCCCCACCCCGGAGCCGCTGCGTTCGGGCTGCGTACCCCGCGACAACTCCGCGGCGTCCCGATCGATTTGCAACAGCGTAGTCGAGATGTCGACTTTCGGCAGCAGAGACGACCTGGCCAGGCGAACATCCTCGCCGGCCAGATCAACGTTCTGCTGTTCGATCCGGAGTTCGACATTGTTTCTCAATCCCTCCATGATCACTTCGTGCAGGCCGACAAGCCGTCCGGCAGTCGATTCCTCGGTCTCGAGTATACGCGCGGAGAACAGGGTCTCGAAAGAAAGGTTGATTCCGGTATGCTCGACGGCGGACGCGTTGATCACCAGTTGCTCGTCGAAGTTGAGCCGCACCGGCATGGCCGACAGATCCTCGCCTAGGGCGATTCCTTCCACGGTCAGGGCCAGTTTGCGGATTATCTGGTCCAGGACATTCGAATAACCGATACACGCCATCATCCCCGCATCAACGTAATGCCTGCCCCTGGCAAATGATGGCAGTTTACGCTCAGCGAGGACAGAGGCCAGCGGAACGATCTCCTCCGGCCGGCGCTCGAATGTCGTGGTCAGGTACACGGCGTCTGCCGTGGCGCTCACCGTCGGGAGCGGGGCCTCCGTCTCCCAAAAGACCAACTCCACCCTGGCGTCTAACGGCGCGGCCAGGCGATCGAAAAATCCCTCGAAATCCATGGCGTCTTTCAGGTTCTCACTGACGATCACGGCCAGACGCTCAAATGGATGAATGCGGTGGAATTCCGCCAGGTCATCCTGGATCGGGCTTGCGCTGAGTATATAGGTGAAGTTTGGTACTCCGGAGACCCCTGGCTCGACGAGAGGCATCTCTTGCAGGTCCGTGTCCATGATCCCAACGGCGACAGTCGGCTTGGGCAGGGCGCCCAGCGCAGCAAGCGTTGACGCGCTTACGGCGCCGACGGCAATGACCAGATCGACAGTCGGGTCTCCGGACAGCGACACGTATTCCGCTGCGACACGATCCGCTTGACCCATCGTAACACGCTGATGCTCGGGGAGAAAGCGGACTGGCCTCTCTGCGCCCAGGACCCTGTGGATTTCCTCCTGGAGGAGTGCCAGATTACTCTGGGCGTCAGTCGCGACGGGCCCGAAATCGAGCAACAGGCCGATATGGATGTCTTGCTGCTCGGTCGGGACCGACGAGGCGGACGGGGCCGACTGAGTCTGGACCTGGGCCTGAACAGGCGACCCCGGAGTCTGTGACACCAGGGCGAGCATCAGGAAAGTGGTGATTGGTATGGACTTCATTTTCTGGTTCACGGACTCCTATCCGTCCACGTTTGCCGAGACGCCGTGTCCGGGCGCAATGACGCGGAGGCTCGGGCGCGATGATCGCCGGACGCCTCAGGAATCGATCCTGCGGTCTCCGCGTGTGTATCGCCCGGTCGCTTCAATAGGCGATACGCCGGTCAAAGCGCGCATCTCCCGGGCGCCTCAGTAATCGATCCTGCGGCCGCTTTCCACGGCCTCGTCGCCGATGTAGATGTCGTAGTACGTATTCGCGTTCCGGTAGTTGGGAAAGTTGCCCCACCGGTCTTCCCGGAACCCCTTCAGCCAGGGCTTGCGCAACTGGTAGGCCTTGACGTGCCAGAGGAAGACGGCCGCGGCCTCGGAGGCGAGGATCCCCTCGGCCTCGTCGTACATCGCCATGCGCGCCTCGGGATTCAGCTCCCCTGCGGCCGCGTCGATCAGCCGGTCGAACTCCGGGTTCAGCCAGTCGTGGCGCGTGTACCCCCTGGGCTGGGACCGCCAGATGATGCCCAGCATGCTATGGGGATCGGGGAAATCGTAGTTGAACCCGATGATGCTCATGGGGAACTCCCAGTTGTACATGGCCGACCGGTACGCCGCGCCTTCCGTGTTGCGGATGTCGATCTGGATGTTCAGGTTCTCCTTGAGCATCTCCTGGATCGCCTGGGCCGCCTGGCTGATGGCGGAAGCCGGCGTGGCGTCGGCGAGCCACAGATCCATCCGCGGGAAACCCCTGCCGTCCGGATAGCCGGCCTCGGCGAGCAGTTGCCGGGCGAGGTCCACGTCGAACCGCTGGTGGTCCCGGTACTTGTCTCCCACGTAGCCGGGAAAATGGAGCGGCAGCATGGTGTAGGCGGGAATCATCATATCCTGGAGAATCGTTTCGTTCAGCGACACCTGGTCGATGGCGTGGGCGAAGGCCTGGCGGACCTTGAGGTTGTCGAAGGGGGGCTGGCGCGTCCGGAAGAACAGGTAGATCGTCGTGAACTGGTCGTAGGACCACGCCCGTTCGTTCCACTCCGGGTCGTTGCGCAAGCCGCCATAGACCATGGGACTGACATCGATCACGTCGATCTCGTCGTTCTCGTAGGGCAGCAGGCCCATGTCGTTCGCCGCGCTGGCCGAGCCGACCATGGCGTTGAAAATGCGGACGATCTGGCGGAGATGGCCTGGATTGGACCCGGTGTAATGGGGGTTCAGGCCGAACGTCATGTACTGGCCGGTTTTCCACGTCTCGAGTTGAAAAGGTCCGTTGGTCAGGCAGGTGCCGGCAAGCGCCCACTGGTCCCCGTATTTCTCCACCTGCCAGGGCGGAGCGGGCGCGGAAGTGAGGTAGGCGGTGATATGGGGCAGGAAGGCACAGGACTGCTCCGTCTCGATGACCAGGGTGTAGTCGTCCAGGGCCGTAACGCCCACGGTGTCTACGTCGTCCGTTTCCCGCTGGTTGTAGGCCCGCGCGCCCTTGATGTCGTAATAGAGAAAGGCGTAGACGTTGCCCGCGTTCGGATGGAGGAACCGCTTGAAGGTAAATTCGAAATCGTGGGCCGTGACGGGCCGGCCGTCGCTCCAGCGGCCGTCCCGGCGCAGGTGAAAGGTCCAGGTCTTGCCGTCCTCGGTGGGTTCCCACGATTGCGCCGCGCCGGGAAGCAGCTCCCCGTTCAGTCCGAACATGACGAGCCGTTCGAAGTGGAATTCGCTCCCGCCCGCCACGTAGATCGAGACGCCCTGGTCCATGCTCTTGGGTTCCGCGGCCATGTACCGGAACACCTGGTACTCGAGGGGCGCGGCGTCGTCGGGCAGGCGCTCCATCAGCGCGGCGTGAGCCGCTTCCTTCATTTCCGCGGTCTGGCCGAAGTACAGCTCGGGCTCGGGAGCGCTTTCGCCGGGATCGTCCGGCGCCTGTTGGCCGCCGCAGTTCACGAACAACAGCGCAAAGGCGAGCAGGAGCGTCGCCGGGAAACGTCGCAGGATACGAGTCAGCTTCATAATCTTGCCTTCCTGAGCTGCGGCCTGAACGCTAAGCTGCGGGCTAAGCGGCGGGCGGATCGATACCCAGCCGGGTGAACTGTTCCGGCATGGCCTCGCAGGCCCGCAGGTGCCGGGCGATGCGTTCAGTGAACCCGGCTTCCAACGCCGGATCTTCTATGGGGTGCTGCTGCGCCGGGTCCTCCACCACGTCGAACAACTGGTTACGCCCCGCGTAGGACGCCTCGTCGGGGTGGTGCCGCGGGACCTTTCCGTCGGTGGGGATCTTGTACAACGGCAGGTTGTAGGTATGGCCGAAGTAGCGGCCCGTTTCGACCCGGTCGTACACCTCCCTCGGATACCAGCGGTTCAAACCGCCCGTGGGCATGGCCGTGTACGCGTACAGCGGTCCCGCGTCCTCGTTGACCGGGTTGCGCATGTACACGTACCTCCCGTCCGTGATGTTCATGGCCATCCCGAAATAACCGAAGATACCGTCCGTCCGGACGCCGCCTCCGTCCAGCACCGCGCGCAGGGACCGTCCCTGGACGTGGGGCGGCGGCGGGGTATCGAAGTAGTCGAGAAAGGTCGGCATCAGGTCGATGGTCTGCGTAAGCGCTCCGGTGCGCGTGCCGGCCCGCTCGTTGCCGGGCAGGCTCGCGATCAGCGGGATCCGGACGATCTCGTTGTACAGGGGCATGATGTTCTTCATCCAGAAGTCATGCTCCGCCAGCATGGTCCCGTGATCCGTGGTGAACACGACGAGCGTGTCGTCCCACAGTCCCAGGTCGTCGAGCGTGTCGAATATCCTGCCCACCCAGTGGTCCGTCATCGTAAGCAGACCGGCGTAGCACTTCCGGATGTGCTCGACGGCTTCAGGGGATTCGTGGACCTCGTCGTAGCTGGGCCAGTCGTAGAACGGTCCGTCGTAATCGTCGCCGTACATGGCCCGGTATTTGTCGGTGCAATAGAAGGGCTCGTGGGGATCGAAGATCTCGACCTGCAGGAACCAGTCGTCGGACGCCCTGTTGGTCTTCAGCCACTCGATGGCCGCCTGCGCGGTCTTTGGCCCGGAGAAGTCATCCTCCCGCTGCTGGAGTTTCCGGTTGCCGTAATTCTGCTGGCTGAGCTGGCCCAGGTGGTCCGGCAGGGCCATGCGGTCCACGTGGGACGCCCACCAGTCGTTCTCCTGGCCGCGGAAGAAGTCCCAGGTGTTGAACGCCGTATGGTAGTTCTCGCCGCCGAGTTCGAAGTAATGGTAATGGTCGGTCAGCAGGTGGGTGAAGACGTCGTTCTTCCGCAACTCGCCCGGAAGCGTATCGTCGTAGGGTTCGATGGGGCCCCAGCCGCGGTAGATGAAGTTGTACCGTCCGGTCATGAACTCACGCCGCGCGGGCATGCAGGGCAGCGAACCCACCCAGTGGTTGTCGAAGACGACGCCGCGTTCGGCCAGGCGGTCCAGGGCGGGCGTGTGCACCCAGTCGTTGTCGTAGGTCGAAAGGTAGTCACGGCGGACGGTATCAAGCACGATAAACACGCATTTCATGATTCGTCTTCTTTCTTGCCGTAGCTGTGTCCGCCCAGGATCGCCTTGATGTCTTCTGCGGACCGGGCGCGTTCGAAGGCGCCGATGCGTTCTTCTTCCTCCTCCGCGAGCGCCGTGGCGTTCTCGAGCACCGCGTCCATCCTGTCGGCGGGAAACTTGCACGCGCCATTCTCGTCCATGTGGATGATCTCGCCCGGCGCCACATCCATGCCGCCCACGGATACGGGCACGTTCACCGCGTGCACGGCCTGGTCCCCGTGCCCCGGCGTGACGCCGCTGAGCAGGTACTGGACCTCCATCGGCCGGATTTCGTGTATGTCCCGCGACGGTCCGTTGGATACCACGCCGGCGCAGCCCACGGCCTTGACGGAAGCCGTCATGTTCCCGCCTGCCAATCCCACCTTACCTGCGATTTCCTCGGGGAAATTCTGACGTATCACGAGAATCGTCGGACCGGGGGATTCGTCCAGGGCGTCGATGACATCGATGAAGGAGAGATTCTTGAAACCCGGATCGGGCAGGCCGAAGACGCAGGTCACGGCGTAGCCCACGGTCCGACCGAGTTCGGGATACATGCATTTTATAGACTGGTCCGTGTACCAGTTCACCGCCCACGGGTTGTAGAGTCCGAGGCAGAGGGGATGGGTGGGATAAGTGGCCACCACGTTGGTGATCGTAGGGGTGTCGAACCGTTTCAATGCCTCCAGCGTCTCCTGCGGGGACCGCGTGGACATGCATCACTCCTTCCGGGGTGCGGATGGGACAGGGGTTGGCAATCTACAGTCTAAAAGGCCAGTCAGAACGGCCGGCAAAACAGGTCAGTCAAATCGGTGGATTGAGCCCGGGGAATATGGTCCGGATTCGACGGGGTGTCAAGCCGGTAATGGGCACCTGCACGTCGTGGGCCGCAACCGGCGCGACGGGCCGGCAAGCCGGATCCATACGCATCATTCGGACGATCCGGACTGGAGCGACCGCTGCCACGGGGCTGTTGAGTAGAACTCGTAAGACGCGGCCTTGTCGGGGACGTCGACGAGATGGACCGTAAAGCGGCACGGCACGCCGTTATCCGGCAGGTAATCCCTGAAGAAGCTGCTATACGCCCGGGCGTACGCTTCCTTCAGCCGGTCCTGCTCGGCCGCGTAACCCACCGGGTCCACGAGGGGATTGGGCGACTTGGGCTGGCACCCGAAGGCGTGCACTTCGATGAAGTCGATTTCCCGCAGCGACTTGCACAGGCCGGCGTCAATCAGCCATTTCTCCCAGCTCTGAAAGACCAGCGGGATCTCCTGGTCCGGTTCCATCGAAATCAGTTCATCCCGCTCCAGCACGCCTTTGGCGGAATAGCCGCCCGTGAGTCCGGCGAAGTAGATCTTCAAGTCCCCGTCCGGCTGCGCTTCCGTAACCAGGGCCGACAGCACCGGGTTTTCGCCGTGGTAATAGTAGGTCAACTTGCCCCGCTTCCTGATGTTGAAAGACATGGATACTCCTTTTGGAAGTTGCGTCTACTCAGAACGTTTCGAACGCGGTTCACCTTGTTAGGGAAAGGCTGTTTCGTCAGAACAATCTACGGGCTGTGTCAAGGTCAAGCAGGGTAGTTCAACGACACCGCTCAGCCTGCGTTTTCGGTCAATTGTCGCGGTCATAATGGTCATTGGTCTATACGGATTCGCTATGTATATTTCCTCGCGGTCGCTTTAGTATTCCGAACCTTCCGGGAATCCATTGCGATCGCGGTTCCGGAGTCATCGTCATACCGGCTGAACTCCGTATCTCCAGCGAGAACGCGTCGATACAAAGTAGATACGATCATGAACCAGGCAACCCCATTCAAGAAAGACCTCGTGCTGGTCGGCGGCGGCCATTCCCACGTACAGGTCATCCGCATGCTGGCCATGAAGAAGGCCCTGGGGGGCATCCGTGTCACGCTCATCTCGGATGAATCCACCGTCTGCTATTCCGGCATGCTGCCCGGTTGCCTGGCCGGCCTGTACCGGCCCGACGAGATGGAAATGGAACTGAGACCGCTTTGCAACTGGGCGGGTGTCCGGTTCGTCCGGGCACGGGTGGCCGGCCTCGATCCGGCCCTCCAGCAGGTTCGCTTCGACGACGGCCGTCCGCCCCTTTCCTACGATACGCTATCGATCAACGTCGGTTCGATTCCCCGGGGCATGGATACACCGGGGGTGTGGGAACACGCCGTGCCCACACGGCCGCTCGGTCTGCTGCTGAAGCGAGTTCACCGGTTCGAGGAAAACCACCGGACACACGGCCGGCCGTTGCGGATCGTCATCGCGGGAGGCGGTGCGGCCGGCGTGGAACTGGCCTTCGCCATGCACTCGAGATGGGGAGAACGATTCGCGCCCGTCCAGATCACCCTCGTGGAATCGCAAACTAATTTGCTGACCGGGCACCGTCCGCGGGTCGCCGCGATCATCGGGCGGTACCTTGAAGACAAGAAGATCGCCTGCCTTACCGGCCTGCGGGTCACGGCCGTGGATGAGACAGGAGTCCATTTCGAGGATCATCCGTCCCTGCCCTGCGACTTCCTGCTCTGGGCTACGGGCGGAGCGCCGCCCGGTCTGCTGAAGGATACAAACCTGGAGACCAGCGGCGCCGGATTCATCCGCGTCCGGCCCACCCTGCAGGCCATGGGTTACGACAACGTCTTCGCGGCGGGGGACTGTATCGAGTTTCCCTCCCGTTCCCTGCCCAAATCGGGGGTCTACGCGGTCCGGGAGGGACCCGTCCTGGCCCGCAACCTCCACGCCTGGCTCGAAAACCGGTCCCTGGTTCCCTACAAGCCCCAGGCTTCCGCGCTCGCGCTGCTCATGACCGGAACGCGGAATGCCGTCGCGAGCCGGCGCCACGCGTCCTTCCACGGCCCCTGGGTGTGGCGATTGAAGGACTGGATCGACCGGCGCTGGATGCGAAAGTTCGAACCGGCACTGCTGCCGCCCATGGACCCGGCCGGCGACGTGCGCCCCAAAGGCGACGCGCGCGCCACAGGGAAAGAAACCGGAGAAGTACCGGAAGCGCCGGCCATGCGCTGCGCCGGGTGCGGCGCCAAGGTCGGTTCGACCGTATTGACCGGCGTGCTCGACGAACTGGAAGTATTCAACCGGGAGGACGTACGGATCGGCCTGCACGACGCCGACGACGCGGCGCTGTTGGAGATACCACCAGGCCGGTCGCTGGTACAGACGGTGGACGGCTTCCGCGCCTTCACCGGCGACCTGCACCTCTTCGGCCGCATCGCCCTGGTCCACGCCGCGTCCGATCTGTACGCCATGGGAGCCGAACCCCACTCCGCACTGGTTACGGTCACGCTGCCCTACGCGGAAAAACCCCTCGTGGCGAACGACCTGAGACAGCTCATGGGCGGCATCGCGGAGGAAGCCCGGCGCCTGCGGATCACGCTCCTCGGCGGGCATACGAGCGAAGGAACGGAGACGGCCGTCAGCATAACCATGAACGGCCTGACCGGCGGCGACGCCGTGTTCAGGAAGGGCGGACTGCAGCCCGGTGACGGGCTCATCCTCGCCAAGCCCGTCGGCACGGGCGTCATCCTGGCGGCCGACATGCACCTCAAGGCCCGGGGGAGCTGGGTCGACGAAGTCTTCGAGGGCATGCTGCGGTCCAACGCGGAGGCGGCGGGGATCCTTGCCCAGGCCGGCATACGCGCCGTCACCGACGTGACCGGCTTCGGCCTGGCGGGGCACCTGGTCGAGATGCTCGAGGCCAGCGGCGCGGGCGCGGAGCTCGAAATCGACCGGATACCGCTTTACGCCGGCGCGGCGGATTGTGTGGCCGCCGGCGTGGAGAGCACCCTGGCACCGTCCAACCGGGAACACTTGCAGCAGCGATGGCAGGTGGAAGTGGATTCCGGCTCGTTGGACCCGGCTGGCACGGCGAACCCCCATACGGTGGACGGAATGAATCCCGGGGACGCTTCCGTCACGGCGGACGCGCTCCTCTTCGACCCCCAGACGTCCGGTGGACTGCTGGCCGGTGTGCCTGCCTCCGGCATCGACGAGATAGTCGCCAGACTGCGGGACGCCGGTTACGCACAGGCGGCCTGTATCGGACGGGTAACCGACCGGAAACAGCACCTGAAGATCCGCTGAGCCCTCAGCGTGAGCGTTAAAGGATCTCACCCACGATGAGTCGGCATCGAGGACAGGGTCTCGATTCAGCCGACCCAGCTTGATGGAATGACCACGGCTGGCATCGAGGCTCCGTCAAGGCAACGCGCACACGATCTTGCCGATATGCCGTTGTGATTCGAGGTAGTCAAAGGCCGCGGGCACTTCATCGAAGGGAAACACGCGGTCGATGCAGGGCCTGAGGCCCGACGCTTCACAGGCCCTGGCCAGGTCGCGCAGGTCCTCGGTGGATGAGGTATAAATCCCCCGAATCTGGATTTGCCGGCCGATGATATCGAAGGGGTTGATGCGGGACTCGAAGCCGTCCAGTATGCCCACGAGGGATATCCGGGCGTGCAGCGCGCAGGCTTTCAGGGACTTCGCGAAAGTCTGGCCGCCCGCCACGTCCACGACCAGGTCGACCCCGGCGCCGCCGGTATAGGAACGTACCTGGTCCTGCCAGCCTTCGTCCCGGTAGTCGAAGGTCTCCAGCACACCGAAGTCATCCTTCATCCGACGGGCTTTCTCTTCGGATGACGTGGTCAATAACGTTTGCGCCCCAGTGAGTTCCGCGATCTGTGCGGCGAACACGGATACCCCGCCCGTGCCGTGCAGCAGGACCCATTCCCCGACCTGCAATCGACCCTGCGACACGACCGAAGCCCAGGCGGTCAGTCCGGCGATGGGCAACGTCGCGCCTTCGTGGTAGGAGAAGTGGGACGGCATGGAAACCAGGGCGTCCGCGGAATAGCGCACTCGCTCGCACAGCACGCCGTCCACGCCGCCCGCGCCCACCAGGGTCTTCATCCCTTCGGGCGTGAGCCTTCCGGCGGGCCAGCGCAGGAACGGCGCGTTGACAACCCGGTCGCCCGGCCGTATGCCCGATACTCCCGTTCCCGTCTCCAACACGTCGCCCGCCATGTCGGATCCGGCGACGAAAAGGCCCTCGAAGGGTTTGCCGTACCGGCCCCGGGCGACCATGAGGTCCCGGTAGTTGAGCGATACGGACCGGACCCTGACCAGCGCCTCGCCCGGTCCGGGATCCCCAGGTTCGGGCAGATCGGACCGGCGAAGTTTGTTGTGGTCAACGACGTATGCGCGCATGGTAGCGATCCTTCACCAGTTTCTTCATTCGCAGTTGTCGACCAGTCGCGGTTGTCGACCGATCGCGGTTGTTGACGGTTTTTCCAACACACCGTACCATGGGCAATTTTCCACGTTGCGGCTTAATTGGCAATTGATAAATGCCGCGTGAATTCGTATGCTTAAGGCGACGCGAATGCTCCTGATCGGCGTGCAAATCCAACCGTCCGGCGGGGGAAACGCCCCATGCACGCAGATAGCACGGCGAACGGGTACAACGGACCGGAACAGGGACCGACAGAAAGGACCGAACCGAATTGGCAGACATCCGCATTTATTTCATCGGTGATTCCTACGTGAACGGTACCGGCGACCCGGCCTATCTCGGCTGGCCGGGACGGGCCTGTGCCGTGTCGAGGTCGGAAGAGCACGCCATCACCTGCTACAACCTGGGCATCCGCGGCGATACGAGCACCGACGTGCTTCGGCGCTGGGAACGGGAAGTGGAGGCCCGGCGTCTGATACCCCACGACGGCCGGGTGGTGTTCGGATTCGGCGCGAACGACTGCTGGATCCTGGACGGGAAGCCGCGCGTGGACCGCGCCGATACCATTCGCAACACCGAGGAGATTCTGACACGCGCACAGTCCCTGTTTCCCGCGTTGATGATCGGACCGCCACCCGGGATCGATGCAGACGAACACAGCCGAAGGATGGAGATTTCATCGCTCGTCGGCGAGATCGCCGGAAGGGTCGGCGTGCCCTATCTCGAGGTGATCCACGAACTGCATGCCGGCGGTGTCTGGCAAAGCGAAGCGGCGCGCGGCGACCGCATCCATCCGGCCGAAGGCGGCTATGCCGCGCTGGCGGAACTGGTGCTCGCCTGGCCGGCGTGGTGGTTCAGTGCACCTTCCAGTGCGACTTAAAGGAGGCAGGATGTGTCGTTGACGCAGACACAGATCGACCGGTTTAACGAACAGGGATTTCTCCCCTACGAGGACCTGCTGACGCCGCTCGAGGTCAAAGCGCTTCACCAGCGGCTCGAAGATATCGGCAACGAACGGGTCGATTTCCCGGACGAGTACGTTCAGATCGAACCGCGCGTGGAACGCGGCGAGACGCAGGCCGATCCCGTTCGGTTCAATAACGTGCGCAAGATCTGGAATCTGACGAAACACGATCCGGTCTTCATGGAACTGGCCCGGCATCCCAGGATCCTCGGCGTAGTCCGCAGCCTGATCGGTCCCGATCTCAAGATCTACGTGGACCAGACCCTCTGCAAGCCGCCCCGGGTGGGTTCGGCGAAACCGCCCCACCAGGACTCGGCCTACTGGACGAGCATCGATCCGCCCAATCTCGTGATCTGCTGGATCGCCCTGAACGACGCCACCGAGAATAACGGGTGCATGCGATTCATATCCGGTTCCCACAAGGCCGGCGTGATCGAACACAAGCACCTCGAGGACTTTCGGGTCGAGGACGCCCATGTCGGCTATGAATGGGAAGTCGCCGTACCCCTGAAGGCCGGCAGTTGCTCGTTCCACCACAGCCTCGCGCTTCACCGCACCGACGCCAATACCAGCGATGACCGGCGCATCGGCCTGACTGTCGCCTACATGGACGCCCGTTCGAAGTACATCGGCGAGGGCGCAATGCCGGAATACGACCTGGTATCGGGGAAGGCTTATGAAGGATGTGTTTAAACTTAAAATCGGATCAATACGGTGAAAATCAATACGATTAGTAATAGAATAAACCACAGTATCGCACTGCCAGGAAGCAAATCCATCACCCTGAGAAACCTGGTGCTCGCGTCGCTGGCCGAGGGAAGCACCGAGATCGACGCGCCATGCGACTGCGACGACACCCGGGAAATGGTGGATTGCCTGGGTAAACTCGGGATCGCCATCGAGGCGAGTCATGACTATCGCCGCGTGACCGTGGAAGGAAGAGGCGGACGGTTCGCCGAAGGACCGGTCAGCCTTGACCTTGGACTCAGCGGTACTTCCGCCCGATTCCTGATCGCGCTCTCCGCCCTGAGGACCGATGAAACCCGACTGGCCGGACGGGGCAGCCTGAACGAAAGGCCGAATGCCCCCCTGCTCGATGCCGTGGAGCAAATGGGAGGGGCAACCGAGTCTGCCCATGGCGGTTGCCTTCCTGTTACCATTCGGGGACCGGGCACGTTCAGCCGATCCGTCCGGATGAAAGGACATGTATCCAGCCAGTTCTTCTCCGCCCTGCTGCAGATCGCACCGGTACTGCCCGGCGGCCTTGAGATTCAGGTCGAAGGCGAACTCGTCAGCAGGCCTTACATCGACATTACGCTGAACGAAATGCGGACGTTCGGCGTGGACGTGGAGAACGACGATTACCGGAAGTTCCGGGTCGCTCCACAGCGGTGTCGATCGGGACCCCGGTCGGTGGAAGGCGATGCTTCCGCCGCCTCCTATTTCGCGGCGCTCGCCCTGTTGCATGGTGGGAAGGTGGTCATCGAGAACCTCGGATCCGATTCCCGGCAAGGAGATATCCGTTTCCTGTCCATCTGCGAAAGCCTGGGCGCAATTGTCCAAATGGACGAGAAAAAAACGGTCATTGCAGGACCGGAAGGTGGCCGCGTACGGCCGGCGACGGGCGAAATCGATTGCAGTGACATTCCGGACGCCGCACTGACCCTGATTGCGATTGCGCCATTAATACCAGGTACGACGCGTATCGCGGGCATCGGTACATTGAAGCACAAGGAGTGCGACCGGATCGAAAGCCCCGCGGCGGAGCTGCGGAAGATCGGCGTGGAAGTGAAGACGGGCCCGGACTTTATCGAGGTCGGGGAGCTTCCGCCAGGCGCCTTGAACCCAACCGTGGATATCGATATCGAATCCTACGACGACCACCGCATGGCCATGAGTTTCGCCGTGCTGGGCACCTGCCTGGGAAACCTGAACATCCTCGATCCGGATGTGGTCGGAAAGACCTATCCGCGCTTCTGGGAGGACCTGGCGCGGTTACGGTAGACCAGCAGTATCTTCTTCCTGGATTTCCGCCGTCAACGCTCAGCCCCTACCGCCGTATATACAGATCCGTAATCGTGGAATTGTCGATGAAGAAGGGTTCCTGGCCCGTGGAGTCCTTCTTCCAGCCCGCCAGCCAGGGTTTGCGGAGCTGCAGGAAATAGTCGTGGTAGAGAAAGACTCCGCCCACGTCCTCGACCAGGATCCGTTCCGCCTCTTTGTACATCTCGAACCGTCGTTCCTCGTTGGTCTCCCTTGCTGCGTCGTCGACCAGGCGGTCGAATTCCGCGTTCATCCAGTCGTGGCGGCCCGCGCCCACGGGCTGGGAGTGCCAGACCATGCCCAGGAGGTTGTGGGGATCGGGGAAGTCGTACTGGAAGGGGATCAGGCTGAGGTCGATCTGGTACTGGGCCATGGCCTCGCTGTAGACCCGGGGCTCCATGTTCCTCACGCCGACGCGGAGGCCCAGGTTATTGGACAACATCCCCGATACGGCCTCAGCGGCCATGATGCGGTTCGGATCGTTGCGCAGCCAGATGTCCACGGAGGGGAATCCCCGGCCGCCCGGATACCCCGCCTCGGCCAGGAGGGTGCGCGCCAGCTCGGGATCGTACCGCTGGACGTCTTTGAGTTCGTCGCCCGAGTAACCCGGAAAGCCCGGCGGCAGCATGGTGTACGCCGGCAGGGCCGTTCCCCGAAGCACGATGTTGCACAGTGCGTCACGATCTATGGCGTGGCTGATGGCCTTTCGCACCCGGTGGTCGCTGAACACCCCTTCGCGCGTTCGGAAGAACAGGTAGAGCGCGTTGAAATCCATGTACTTGTGCAGTTCCGCTCTCAACTCGGGATCTTCCTCGATCCGGCTGAGGTCGCGCACGTCGATCTGCACCAGGTCCAGCTCGTCGTTCTCGTAGGAAAGCAGTCCGGTGTTCACCCGGTTCCTGAACATGGAGTGGATCTCGGACAAATATCCCTTTAACGGTCCGTTGTAGTAGGAGTCGAGGGAAAGGGTGAGGCGCTCGCCGATGCGCCAGTTGTCCACCTTGTAGGAAGAATTGCTGACGACGTTCTCGTCCGACGCCCAGCGGGGACCGAACCGCTCTACCTGCCAGCGCGGGACCGGGATCGAAGTGAAGAAGGCGGCGATCATGGGCAGATACGGGCAGGGGCCGTCGGTTTCGATCACGAGGGTCACGTCGTCCACAGCGTACACGCCGACCGCGTCCGGGTCGGCGGTCTGCCCCGTATTGAAGGCCCGGGCGCCCTTGATGTTGTAGTAAAAGAAAGCGTAGCCGCTGCCCGACGCGGGGTCCAGCATGCGCTTGTAGCTGTATTCGAAGTCGTGAGCCGTTACGGGTCGGCCGTCACTCCACCGGGCGCCGGGCCGCATGTGGAAGGTCCACTTCGTCTGGTCCTCGTTGGCCGTCCAACGGGTAGCCGCGCCCGGGATCACGCGGTTGTTGTGGTCCAGCATGGTGAGGCGCTCGAAGAGGAACACGATCCCGCCCACCTCGTAGATGGCCACGCCGATGTCCAGGTTGGTCGGCTCGTCATTCAGAAAGCGGAAAACCTGGCGGGCGGGCGGCGCCGCGTCCGCGGGCATCACCCTGCCGACGGCGTTGCGCACCTGGGCGTCCGGAATACCCGTGAATGCCGCAATGCCGGTGACTGACAGGGCCAGCACGGTGATGAATGTGACTGCGAGTCTCATTCAGGATCGCTCCGGTCGTTCCAGGTTCAGCCACGCCATCTCTTCGGCCGTCAGCTTCGTTTGAAGTGCCTGCAGGTTGGCCCGGATCTCATCGCCGTTTCGGGCGCCGACCAGGGCGAAGATGTTGAGCGGCTGGCTGAGCACGTAGGCCAGTGCGACCTGGGGTATGGACAGGCCCTGTTCGCTCGCCAGTTCCTCGACCCGATCCAGCCGTTCGAAGTTGTCGTCCGTGCAGTAGGCCCTGACGGAGCTTTCGTCAAACAAGCCCTGCTCGGATAGCGATTCGTAATTTCCGCGGTTTACCCGACCGGAGAAGAACCCGCTGGCGATGCTGGACCAGGTAAACAGCGGCATCTGGTTTTCCTGGTACCACGACCGCGCGTCGGCCCCGTCTTTGCCGCTGATGCTGATACATCCTCGCCAGGGCGGTTCGGCCTGTTCGGCCAGGCTGAAATTCGGGCTGCTCACGGTGAAGGGTTGCTGTCCGCTGGTGGCGGCGTACAGGTTCGCTCTTTCGATCCGTTCGTGGGTCCAGTTGGATCCGCCGATCACGCCCAGATTACCCGCGCTGATGTACTGATTGAGCGTATCCATGATCGGGGCGACGGGAACCCTCACGTCGTCGCGATGCAGGAGGTAGAGGTCCACGTAGTCCGTTTTCAGCCGGGCCAGGGAGTCGTGCAGGTCCGAGGAGATATCGTAGGGCGTCACCCGCGCTCGGTCCGCATTCATGTGGCAGCACTTGGTGAGGATGACCACTTCGCCGCGCAGGCCCCGTTCCGCGATCCAGCGGCCCAGCACCCGTTCGCATTCGCCGCCGCCGTACAGGTGGGCGCTGTCGAAGGTGTTGATCCCGGCGTCGTACACCTGGTCCAGCAGGTCGAAGCTGTATTCCTCCTCGGCGGAACTCAGCATGATGGTGCCCTGTACCAGGCGCGATACGGGCTTGTCGACGTTCGCGATGTTGCCGTACTCCATGGGTGCTCCTCAAGTTTGCCAGTGGTCCCGCGACGTCCGGCGTGGAATTCCGGTAGTGGCAGGCATGGTGAAGTCAGGCACGGTTATGCCGGACACGGTTATGCCGGGCGCGATTATGCCGGGCGCGACGCTCCTGAATCCTCGCAGGGCATCACGCCTCCATCGGATACTTCAACCCGATCTCGGCCCGGACGGCGTCCAGCGTCTTCATGATGGCCAGGGTCTCGTCCAGCGGGAGCGCGGGCGTCTCAAGCAACCCTTCCCGCAGGCAGCGCCCCGCTTCCTCGATCTCGTATTTAAATCCGTTCTCCACGCGCGGCGGCTCCACCGTTACCGGTTCCCCGCCGTCCGCGTTCAATGTTGCGGTATGGGTGTCATAAAATGGAGACGGGATTCGGATATTTCCCTGCGTCCCGTGGATGGTCACGGCGCCGGGCGTGTTGGTCCGGACCGCGCAGGTCAGCGCGGCCATGGCGCCCGAGTCGTAACGAAAGGCCATGGTGGTCTGTTCATCGACCCCGGTCGCGCCCATATCCGCCAGCGCGGCGACCCGATCCGGCTGTCGCCCGTAGACCATCGAAGACATTGAGACGATGTATACGCCGATGTCCAGGAGAGCGCCCCCGCCTAATGCTGGATTCAGCAGGCGGCCTTCCGGGTTGAAACCCGCCCGGAATCCGAAGTCGGCCATCATGTTTCGAACTTCGCCTATGTCACCATCGGCGAGCCATTGGCGTACCTGCGCGACGGCCGGCAGGAACCGCGTCCACATGGCTTCCATGAGGAACAGGCCCCGCTGCCGCGCGCGCCGGATCATGGCTTCAGCTTCCGATGCGTTGAGGGCGAAGGGTTTCTCGCAGAGCACGGGCTTGTCCGCGTTCAGGCAGAGCAGCGTGTCCCGGCAGTGCATGGGATGGGGTGTAGACACGTAGATGGCGTCGACCTCGGGGTCTTCCGCAAGGGACGTGTAAGATGCATGTCTTCGGGATACCGCGAACTCGTCGCCGAAGGCGTCCGCCGTACCCTGTGCCCGCGACCCGACGGCCGCCAGCTCGGCATCCGGCACCACCGCGAGCGCTTCGGCGAACTTGTGGGCGATCTTCCCGGTTCCAAGAATGCCCCATCGTATGGTTTCAGACATGTTTGCTCCGTGTGTCGGTTGACGACGTCCCCGTCAACCATCAGTCCAGGGGTTGACGACTTCAACACCGGTATTGCGGAACTCACCGGCGTTTCTTGTGACGATGGTGAGACCGCGTCGGGCCGCCGTTGCCGCGAGAAAGGCGTCCGGCAGATGGTTCTCAAGCGCTTCGCCCTTACGCCGCTTAGCTTCCATAATGTGCGCGCATCATTTCTGAAATGAAATTCGCATCGAGGAGCCAGGCAACAGGCGTGTTCACGTCTCACGCTCACTTGCGAACTCGACCTTACGATATGCGTAGTGCCCGGATTCTGGGAGCTCGACCCCGTTTTCGGGTCCAAAATACCGCTTGAAAGCCTCGGAAGGCGATGCGCGGTGCTCAGCCTTTGCACGCTTTTCGCGGATCATATGACGGATGTATTCTTCCATTGATACGCCGACGTTTCGTGCTTCTCGTTTAAGCCAGGCTTTGTCCGCCGGATCAATGCCGCGGACAGTGACAGTGGTACTCATCGCGGCCTCCCTAACAGTTTGGTTAACCACAGAATCCTTATGACTGCAGAATTCGCTGTCAAGCATTCTTCTGACACCGGACTTCAGATCACCACAACCGCGCTACGCGCCATCTCGTCCCAGTCCGGTTCGGGCGCGGGTCGGTCGCTCCAGGCGATGGACATGGCACCGTCTTCCACGACGAGTGTGCCCCGGCAGTCGAGCTCCTCGTCGGGAGGACGGGGCTGCAACCCCATGAAGGCTTCGAAGACGGGGTCGTTCCCGATAGCCAGGATGACGTGGGGATCCCCGCCGTGTACCTCAACGCCGAAGCTCTCGGCCAACTGGGCCTGCTTGATCTGCCCGGTAATGCCGATGCCCCGCTGCCGGACGATATCGGCGGCCTGCATGGCCAGGTACGGCGCCGTGTTGTACGGCTGTCCGCCGATGGCGCCGATCCATTCCAGGGTCAGGACCGGGAGATCGAGGGTGGCGCACAGTTTCTTGAGCCCCATGATATCGTAGTCCTGCAGGGGCTCCTCGATCCACCGGTACTGGCATTTCTCCATGATACGCCCGATTTTCACGGCCTCTTCATAGGTGTACGACTCGACGGGATCGTGAAAAAGCATGATGTCGTCGCCCAGTGCTTCCCGCAGTTTCACGGCCATTTCCCCGTTGGTCTTCACGCCCCGGTAGGAATGGTCCTTGCAGCCGATGAAGCCTTCCTCGGATACGCGTTGCACCGCGTTGGCCACCAGGTCGTCGATGGTGCGGCCGCCCACGTTGCAGTAGGCGGGCACGCTTTCCCGGCATGCACCCAGCAGCTTGTAGACGGGAAGGCGGGCGCTCCGGCTCGCCAGGTCCCACAGCATCCGGTCGATCGTCTCCAGCAATCCTCTTCCCGTGTACATGAAGCGCTGGGCCATCCAGAACCGCTGCCACACGTATTCCCGGTCGAAGGCGTCCACGCCGATAAGCATGTGAGCGTACCGGGCCAGGAACTGGCGGCCCTGCCATTCAAGTTCCCGGGGATCGAAACCCGTGCCATAATCGGCATAGGCGTCCAGGTCGCCGTCCGTCACGAGGCGGACCACCAGTCGGTACTTCGGTTCGGGGCCATCCCCGGTGAAGGCGTATCCGTCGGGCGCGCCGGCGCCGAATCCCTGGTCATGGGTAAACAGCCCGGAGATCCCCGGCGGCACAGGCGCCATGCTGCCCCGGTCCGCGCTGCTCTCCCGGCGCGTTTCGGGTTCATCATTCAACACGTAACACTTGACGTCCCGGATCTGCATGGAATTTCCTGTTCAAAAAACCGTGTCGATACTCAGACTTCCGTGTCGTCCTTCCGACTGCCGAGCTATTTGGCCGAGCGGCCGAACCGTTTGGCGGGACGGCCGAGCCGCGTCAGGTCTCTATAAGTTCCGCGGTCATTTCCATGGCTGCGTCCAAATCGATTTCCATGCCGAGGCCCGGAAGATCGGGCACGTGGACGAAGCCGTCTTCGATCTGTACCGCGTTCAGAATGTATGGGGGCGCGACCTCATGGCCCGTCCTCTCGAGAAAAGGCGTGTTCCTGAGCGCGCCCGCGAGATGAATATGCGCGAAGCCGTCGCCGATCCCGGCGCCGTCCAGGTGGCAGTACGCGCCGAACGCCTCGGCGCAGCGGGCCGTCTTCAACACGTCCGTGATCCCGCCCGCACTACATACGCTGGTACGAATATGATCGGCGGACTGGGCCGTCATGACCTGGGAGGCCTCAATGGGGCTGCACACTTCCGCACTGGTCGGTGTATCGATTTCTCCGGCCACCTGCTTCCCGCCCGTGTGGTCGTTGCGGGGACGCGGGCGGTCGAAGTAGAAATAGTCCGCATCGTCGAGCACCCGGCCAATCCGAATGGCCTCGTCGACCACGCGCCGGGCCCGGCCGTCGAGGATCAGCGGGAAATCCGGTCCCACGGCCGCACGCACCTCGCGAACCAGGTGGACGAGGGCGTTTTCATCCGCCATCGCGCCGAACCGATAGGCTTTAAATCCGGTCCGCTGTGCGTCTTGCGCTTCCCGGACGATCTCTGATGCCGTACCTCCCGTACCGGCCAGGCAGACCGGAACGCGGTCCCTGAACCCACCCAAGTGCCGGAAGAGCGGCCGTCCCGCGATCTTCGCGGCGAGGTCCCAAAGGGCGACGTCGATCCCGGCGCGAAGTGTTGGCGGCCATGCTTCGTCCTGGTCCTGCATGGCCCGCCACGTCCGTTCGCGGTCCAGGGGGTTCGATCCCACCAGGATGGGCGCTGCGCGTTCGACGCCGGCGTTCGATGCGGTGATCCCGGTGCAGTGCCCTTCGAGCCCATCGTCGGTCACCAGGCGCAGCAAACCGGCGGGTCGGTGAAATGTGATACGGGTGGTTTTCATGGGATGTTGATACCGAATCCAGTTTAAGGCGACCGGGCTCGCAATCCGGCGCCAGCGATTTCCTCGATGCCGTTCCGCCCTACGCCTGCCCCGATGCGCCCAGGGGAAAGACCGGCCCGTCCCTCCGCTGCTCGGTGAGGGGACGGGATCCGCTCGCAGTCACAACGACGGATTGTTCCAGGTGCAGGGACCCGACCCCGGCCAGGCTCAGCGGCGCTTCCACGTTGAGCACCATGGCTTCTTCTATGGGCAGGTCCGAAGGTACGTCGACACAGTCGTCCGAAATCCTCAGGCCGGTGTCCGGCGACAGGACGGGGTAGTCCCGCACTTCCATGCCGACCCCGTGGCCATGGGGGTACATGGAAAATCCCGCTTCGTCGACGACCTCTTGCATGGCCGCCTGTACCTCCGAGGATTTGACGCCGGGGCGAATAGCGGCCAGGCCGGCGTCCATAGACGCCCGCAATACGTCGAACCGGACCTGCAGGTCGTCCGACAGCGGACGCATGGCGAAGGTGGTCCCGGTGTCCGAATAGCAGGACCGGTACCGGCATCCCCAGTCCACGTACTCCACGTCGGAATCGCCGAGGATGAAGTCCGGTTCCGTCGCGATACCGAGTCCGTGGACCCCGAAGGCGAAGTGGTCCAGGTCCGCCCCCCGGGCACCCAGTTCCGCCCTGAACCGGTGAACGACTTCCTGCACGTTTTCTCCCGGTCTCGCCTGTTCCATGGCCGTCATGGCCGCCGTTTCGCTAATCTCGGCCGCTTGCTCGAGCCGGTCGATTTCGTCCCGGGTCTTGACCATGCGAAGCAGCCGGATGAGGTTGGAGCAATCCAGCAGCCGGGCATCGGGCAGCGCCTCCTTCAGTTGCCGGTAGCGGTCGGCGGTCAGGCCGTCGGCTTCCACGCCCAACGTGCCCGCGGCAAGTCCCCGGTCGCTCAGGGACCCTACCAGGGCCTGGGTGGTCGTGGTGTAGTCCGGAGCGTCTTTCAGGAGGTGGTAAATGCGGTCCATCCGGTCGGACAGCGGCCTGGGCGGCAGGGACCAGTCGAGACCGGTATCGCCGCTGATCCGCAGGTCCTTCACCCACAGGTCGACGCCATTGACGGCCAGCATCGCCCCGGTCACTGCCAGCGCGGGCTCGCCCTCGAGGGGAAACAGAGCGTATCCCTGCGAAAGATCCGCCGATGCGCCGGGCCGGACCATGTACGCCTTCATGAGCCCGTCGATCCAGATGAAGTAGTCGGTGAAATAGGTGATATTCACGGGCGAGGTCGCGATCAGTCCGTCGAGTCCGCGATCCCGCATGTACGCCCTCGCCCGTTCGGCATTGAAGAGCATCTGGGTTTCGATTCCGCAGGATGGATTTCGGTGCGATGGATCCGCTGTCCGCGCCTTCAATCCGGTGCGGCGGCGGAGTCGTAATGAAGTACCAGGCCAGTATAGAAACGCCGACCGGCGATGTCAACGACCGAATCCTCTTCCAGGATCTCGGCGGTAGTCCCGCGGCGCCATCTTTCCCTTGACAAAACGGGCGCAATCGGATTACTAGGGACATGCGGCGAGCATGCGCCAGGATCGTATTCTGTCCCTCCTGACCACCCCGAAGAACGTACGTTCAAATGATCCGCATTTAATGATTCACATCGTTGACTACGACGCCGGGAATCAGACCTCGGTAAAAAGAGCTTTGGATCACCTGGGCGTGGACTCGGTCATCACGTCGGAACCGGAGGAATTGGTCCGGGCGGAACGTATTGTGTTTCCAGGCGTGGGGCATGCCCACTCCGCCCTGGAGACGCTCCGGGCAAGGGGGCTTGACGAAGCGCTCAAATCGGCCGCCGACCGGGGGACGCCGATCCTGGGGATCTGCGTGGGCTGCCAGATCCTGCTGTCGGGTTCCGAGGAATCCGATCTGCCGTGCCTGGACCTGATCGGCGGCCGGTGCCTCCGGTTCCGGCCGGAAGACGACGCCCTCAAGGTGCCGCACATGGGGTGGAACGCGCTGCGGGTCGACCGCGCGCACCCCGTGCTCCGCCACGTCATGCCGGGCGACGAGGTCTACTTCGTACATTCCTTCTACCCAGTCCCCGGCGATGAGCGGGACGTGCTGGCGAGAAGCCGGTACGGCGTGGAATTCGCGGCCGTTATCGGCCGGCGCAATATCGTGGCAGCCCAGTTTCACGTGGAGAAAAGCGGCCCCGTGGGCTTGAAGATGCTGGGTGAGTTCGCACGCTGGGACGGGAATCCATGCTGAGCAAGCGGCTCATTTCCTGCCTGGACGTTCGAGACGGCCGGCTGGTCAAGAGCGTCCGGTTCGTCAACACGAAGGACATCGGCGACCCGGTCTCCGCGGCGCGGCGGTATTACGAGGCCGGCCTGGACGAACTCGTCTTCTACGACATCACGGCATCCAGCGACCAGCGCGGCATCATGCTCGACGTCGTTGAGGAGGTTGCCCGGCAGGTATTCATCCCCTTCTCGGTGGGCGGCGGACTCCGGACCGTCGAAGACTGCCGTAAGGTGCTGGAAGCTGGCGCGGAAAAGGTGAATCTGAACACGGCGGCCGTCAGCAATCCAGCGGTCATCTCCGAGGCGGCCGACGCCTTCGGGGTCCAGGCCGTCGTGCTTTCCATGGACATCAGGGCGACCGGTGCCGGTTCTTTGCCGTCCGGCTACGAGATCGTGACCCATGGAGGCCGGCGAGACACCGGCATGGACGCCCTCGCATGGGCGCGCCGCGGCGAGGCCCTCGGCGCCGGCGAAATCGTCGTCAACTCCATCGACGCAGACGGCACGCTCGAAGGATACGAGTTGAAACTCACACGGATGATCGCCGACAACGTGGGCATCCCGGTCATCGCCTCGGGCGGCGGCGGCAGGCCGGAGCACCTGTACGACGCCCTTACGGAAGGAGGGGCCGACGCGGCCCTGGTGGCCTCCATGCTGCACTACGGCCACTATTCGGTGGACTCCATCAAGCAGCATCTTCACGATCGGGATCTGAAGATCCGGATGACCAACTAACGAAAAGAGCACAATCATGGACTGGTCCAGACGCAACTTTCTCAGGAGAACCGGACTGGCGGGCGCCGGCGCGGCCGTCGGCGGGCTGTCCACGATGCTGGACGGATGCGCGATCTCCCAGCGCTACGACGTAATCATCAGAGGAGGACAGGTGATTGACGGGACGGGCGCCGCACCCGTGGCCGCCGACATCGCCATCGAGGCAGACCGGATCGTCCAGCTCGGACCGGTCAGTGGTTCCGGCAGGAAGACCATAGACGCTTCCGGCAAGATCGTCTGCCCCGGCTTCATTGACATCCATTCCCACACCGATCTTTCGCTCCTGGTGGACCCCAGGGCGGAGAGCAAGATCCGGCAGGGCGTGACCACGGAGGTGGCCGGCCAGGACGGTTCTTCGCTGGCCCCGCTGACGAATGCGCGGCTCAGGTCGCTGCAGGACGGTTACGGACGGCGTTATGACGTGGATATAGGATGGAGAGATTTCACGGGCCTTTTCGACACCCTGGAACGGCAGGGCATCGGTCTCAATTTCATCTCGCTTGCGGGCCAGGGCACCATACGCGGATTCGTCGTGGGGTACGAGGACGTGCCGGCCAGCGCGCGCCAGGTCGATGCGATGAAGGACCTCGTGGACCAGGCCATGTCGGAAGGCGCCAGGGGCCTTTCGTCCGGGCTCGAATACACGCCCGGCAGTTTTGCCGGCGAGGATGAGATCGCCGAACTAGGCCGGGTGGCGGCGGGCTACAGTGGGTTCTATGCAACCCACATGCGCAACGAGGACGATTTCCTCGTGGAAGCCGTAAGCGAAGCGATCAGCACCGCACGGAAAGCCGAGATCGCGCTCCAGATCGCCCACTTCAAGGCTTCGGGCAGGCGGAACCGGGACAAGGTCGCGGTATGCTTCGACATGATTGAGCAGGCAATCGACGAGGGGATGGACATCACCCTCGACCGATATCCCTACATAGCCTACGCCACGACGCTGCAGAACCTGTTTCCGACCCGCTTCCGCGCGGGCGGGGCCGAGGCCTTCGTCAGCCGTCTTCAGTCACCGGACGTCCTGCCCGCCATGAGAAGGGCGGCCGTCGACAAGGTCGACATGCTGGGGGACTGGAGCGCGGTCCTGATTACTTCGGTAGGCAGGGCGGAAAACCAGGACTACGTGGGCCGGCGGGTATCGGAGATCGTCGCGCGAAGCGGTCAGGACCCGTTCGAGTTCGTACGGGAACTGCTCATCGCGGAGAACGGGAGCGTGGGCATGGTCGGGTTCGGCATGAGCGAGGAGGAGATCACTTCCGTCCTTACCCATCCGCTGGTCATGGTCGCCTCGGACGGCGGGGCCGCCGCCGTCCATGGCCCGTTGAGCGAAACCACGCCCCATCCCCGGTACTACGGGACCTTCCCCAGGGTACTCGGCAAGTACTGCCGCGAAGAGGGACTGTTCGACCTGTCCACCGCCGTGCACAAGATGACCGGCCTGCCGGCCCGGCGGCTGGGACTCGCCGACCGCGGAAGGATCGACGTGGGCCTGGCCGCCGATCTCGTGGTGTTCGATCCGGACACGGTCATCGACCGGGCGGACTTCATGAACCCCCATCAGTACGCGCAGGGTATCGAGAGCGTCCTGGTAAACGGCGCGGTCGTCATTGACGGGGGTGAACACACCGGCGCGCTGGCGGGTTCGGTTTTGCGGAAGCAGGCGGGATCGGCCTGAGCACCTGCGGCGGGGATGCCCGATCGCCATCCATACGGCTCAACCCGCGTCCGAAGGGGACGGCATCATCCGCATCCGACGTTCAGGTCCACGATTCTGCCGCTGCGCAGGTCAAAGACCCATCCATGTACCCGCAGGCCGGTCTCGCTGATCGACGCCTGCACTTCGGTGAACCCGAGGATGTTCGCGCACTGCGCGCGGACGCTGTGTTCGACCAGGCGGTCGCAACGGTCCGTCGCATCCGGAAGGGCGTTCAGTTCCTCCTGATGGCGCTGGTAGACCGCTCTCAGGTTCCGCAGCCACGACTCGAGTGAACCGAGGTCTTCCGACTGGAGCACCGCTTTCACCGCACCGCAGTCGTAGTGGCCGCACACCACGATATGCCCGACTTTCAGATGCTCGACGCCGTAGATGACAGCGGAACCCGTGTTCGGGTCCCCGGGGGCGACCAGGTTGCCCACGTTGCGGTGCACGAAGACCTCACCGGGGCCGGCGCCCATGAAGGCTTCGGGCATCACCCGGCTGTCCGCGCATCCGATGTAGAGCACCCCGGGCTGCTGCGGCCGCGACAGCCGATCGAGATAACCGGGATCGGAACCCAGCCTTCTCTTGATCCAGTGTTCGTTTTGTTCGAAAATGCGGACTGGATTCATGGATATAGTATAGACCTTCGACCGCGCCACGTCAATACGGACCGGTCCGGAGATTCGAAATGAACGAACACGCCACCGATGCCTCGAGACACGACGCCGTGAATCCGGACACCGCTACACCCGACGCCGCGAAACCCAATGCCGCGAAACCCGATGACGCGAATCCGCCCATCTCCATTGGCATCGACGTCGGCGGGACGTTCACGGATTTCGTCGTCGTGGAAGGAGATTCCGCGCCACGCTACTTCAAGACGGCGTCGACCCCAAGGGCGCCGTCCGACGCAGTGATGAATGGAATCGGAGATATCGCCGAAGCCCACGGTCTTTCCGCGACCGAACTGATGTCCCGGACCCGGCTGTTCATTCACGGCACCACCGTCGCGACCAACACGCTCCTGGAGCGCAAAGGCGCCCGGGTCGGCCTGATCACCACCGAGGGTTTCCGGGACCTGCTGGCGCTCAGGGAAGGGCTGAAAGAAGACCGGTACAATCTGAGGATGACCCCCGTCGAGCCCCTGGTTCCGCGGTCCCTGCGGCATACGTTGGCGGAACGCATCCGATCCGACGGCACCGTCGAAGCGCCCGTGGACAATGCGGCGCTTGACGAAATACTGGACGAACTCGCGCGGACCGGCGTGGAATCCGTCGCCGTCTGCCTGGTTTTCTCCTACCTGAACCCGGCGCACGAGCGGCTGGTTGGCGAACGCATCCGGCAGCGGCACCCGGAACTGTACCTCTCGCTCTCCTCCGAGATCCTGCCCCAGATCAAGGAATACGATCGCCTGAGTACCACGGCGGTGAACGCCTACGTGGGGCCGGTCTACGCCAGGTATCTCGAACGCATGAAGGAGGATGCGACCCTTCTGGGCCTCTCGAGCGACATCCTCACGATGACTTCCAACGGAGGGGTAACGCCGATGGACGTCGCGGCGCGGCAGGCCGTGCAGGCCATCCTCTCGGGACCGGCCGGCGGGGTCAGCGGGGCCGTCGCCTACGGCCGCCTGATCGGCGCGGAGGATCTCATCGGATTCGACATGGGCGGAACGAGCACGGACATCTCGGTGATCGAAGCCGGCGATCCCCAGGTCTCCGGGGAACACTACGAAGGGGGATGGAAGATCGCCGTGCCGATGATCGATCTCCACACGCTGGGCGCGGGCGGCGGGAGCATCGCGCGGGTGGACGACGGGGGAACGCTGCACGTCGGACCCCGGAGCGCCGGAGCCGATCCCGGTCCGGCCTGTTACGGCCGGGGCGGCGATCAGCCCACCGTTACCGACGCGAACCTGGTCCTGGGCTACCTCGATCCCGGCAACTTCCTCGGTGGACGGAATCCCCTCTTTCCCGATCAGTCTGAACGGGCCGTACGGGCATCTGTTGCCGAACCCCTCGGGCTTTCCACGGTGGACGCGGCCCGCGGCATTCTCGACGTGGTGACCACGGCCATGGCCGAAGGCATCCGGTTGCTGACCGTGCGCCGGGGAGGCGATCCCCGCCATTTTTCCCTGCTTGCCTTCGGCGGAGCGGCGGGCTTGCACGTGGGCCAGGTCGCCCGGAAGACGGGTATCGGCAAAGTCTACCTGCCCGCGGCGGCCCCCGTGTTGTCCGCCTACGGCATGCTCGCGTCCGACCTCCGGTACGACTTCGCCCAGTCGTTCACGGCCAGCCTGGACGTGGTCGACCTCGACGAAGTCAGACGCCTGGCGGACCGGATGGCCGGCCAGGGCATCGCACGGCTTAAAAACCAGGGACTGGCCGACGGGGACATCGCCACCCGGTTCACGGCCGACATGCGCTACCTGGACCAGATCTACGAGGTGAACGTGACCGTCCCGGACCTTGCGATGGACGACGATGCGATACGGCGCGAATGGGCATCGCTCTTCCACGAACGGTACCAGACCCTGTATTCCTACCATCAGCTCGACCAGGAGATCCGCCTGGTCACGCTGCGCGCCACGGTCACGGGCAAGCTGCCGTCTATCGATTTGCCCGCAAAGAAAGGGAACGACAAGGCCGGGGAGGCTGCGAAAGGCACACGAAGGATCTACACCGGAACCTGGACCGAAGCCGCCGTCTATGCGGCGGACGACCTCGCGCCCGGCACCGTGATCGAAGGACCGGCCATCGTCGAGTCCGATTTCACCACCGTGCTCGTGGAAGAAGGCGACCGCCTTGAAGTCGATCCCTACGGCGGGATGGTCCTGGCCGTATCGACCGCGATGGCGGCAGCACCCGAAGCGTCGAATGCGCTGGACGCACCGGAAACGCCGGATGCACCGGAAGCGCCGGATGCGCCCGACGAACCCGAGGCGGTCCCGGCCAGGTCGGATCCGGTCACCCACTCGGTCGTGGCCCACCGTCTGGAATCGATCGCCCGCGAGATGGCGGACGTCATGATCCGCACCTCCATGTCGCAGATTTTGAACTCCAGCCGGGACTTCTCCACGGCGATCCTCGACGCGATGGGTCAGCTCGTGGCGCAGGGCGAGGGCATCCCCGTGCATATCAGCGCCCTGCCGCCGTCGGTCGAAGCGGTGCGCGAATACTTCGGCGACGACATCCACGAGGGTGACCTGTTCATTCTGAACGACCCCTATTTCGGCGGCAGCCACCTGCCGGACATCACGGCCATCTACCCCGTGTTCCGCGACGGGGTCCTGCGCTTCTTCGCCGTGAACCGGGCCCATCACAGCGACATTGGCGGTGGAACCCACGGCGGCTACAACCCCTCGGCCAGCGAACTGTACCACGAAGGCCTTCGCATTCCGCCCGTGAGGCTTTATGAATCGGGCCGGCCCAGGGAGGATCTGCTGCACATGCTGGCCGTCAACGTGCGCCACGCGGAGAACTTCACCGGCGACCTGCACGCCCAGATCGGATCGGTTCAGATCGCCGCGCGCCGGCTGCAGGCGCTGCTAGACGATTACGGCGCCGATGGGCTGCTGGCGTCCGTCGAAGCCATCCTGGACAGCGCGGAACGGCGGATCCGGCAACTCATCGGCGGCTGGAAGGACGGCGTGTACTTCGGGGAGACGTTGCTGGACGACGACGGATTCGACGCCAAGTCGATCCCCATACGGGCAAAGGTCACCGTCCAGGGCGATCATATGACCATTGACCTCGGCGAATCGAGTCCCCAGGTCACCGGGTTCATCAACAGCGCCTATGCCAACACGCGCTCGCTGGCCCACGTCGCCATCATGTACATGGCGCCGTCCGACGTACCCAAGAACGAGGGATCCATGCGGCCGGTCAAGGTCGTCGCGCCCAGGGGCCTGATCGTGAACCCGAACCCGCCGGCGCCGGTGTGCATGAGCACCAACCACTGCGGGGAGGAGATCGTGGAGGCCGTCTTCAAGGCGCTGGCCCCGGTCGCACCGGATGCCGTGAACGCGGGGTTCTCCCGGAGGCTCCGTTTCGCGATTACCGGGCGCAATCCACGCACGGGGAACCGGTTCATCTGGCATTTCTTCTTCGGACGGGGGGGCGGGGGCGCCTCACGGGGATACGACGGCTGGTCCTGCGTCGGCGAAGTCAACGTGGCCGGGGCGATCCGGAGCCCCAGCGTGGAGATCACCGAGGAGCGCTTCCCCTTCAAGATCGTACGGAACGACCTGCGGCCGGGCTCGGGCGGGGACGGCACGTGGCGGGGCGGACTGGGCGCCGTGTTCGAAATGGTCTACGAGGGGGACGAACCGGCAAAGCTGAACATGGCGGGCGACGGCGTGGTCAACCCGCCCTTCGGGCTCTTCGGCGGCGCGCCGGGCCTGCCGCACCGGTACAAGGTGGTGTCCAATGGGAGGGAGCGGATGCTGAAATCGAAGGAAACCGAAGTGCCCATTCTCCCAGGGGACCGCATCATCGCCCTGTCCGCCGGAGGGGGCGGCTACGGACCGCCCGGATCCCGGGACCCGGACAGCCGTTCACGCGACCGGGAATCGGGCCTGGTTTGATCGGGCACTCAGCCTAGAACCTTACCCACACCGCATAGATCGCGAAAGCCGCCATGATCACCGTGGCGGCCGTCAGCGCTGCCTGCATGAGCCGGGACGGGGGAACGCCCGCTTCCCTGGCCGTCGTCCGGCTGAAGTACAGCGCCGCCCACCCTATGGCAGGCAGGAGGATCGTCTGCATCAGCGCGCCGAAGATCACCATGGTGACCGGCGCGGACCACAGTACGTAGAGTACGAGATAAACCAGGGGCAGCAGGACGCCGATCGTCCGCACGACGCGCTGCCGGTCGTTTGGCCGGGCATAGGTAACAAAACCCAGTACCGAAAGGGCGTCCGCCAGCATGCGCGACTGGCCCACGATGGTGACGAAATAGGTCGAGAAGAGGACCACGAAAGCGCCCACGCCGAACAGGTAGAACGCCCAGTTCCCCAACGTTTCGGTGTACATGCCGGAGAGGATCTGCACGGTGCCGAAACCCTCGGGCACCATCCCCTGGGCGTGGAGCACGGCCGCACCGAGAAAGAAGAAAGCAAGCGTGGCCAGCGTGTAGATGACCATGCACAGCCACACGTCTTTTTTCATCACGCCGATCCATCCCAGGGCGCGCGTCCGCCAGTCCGGGCTGTCTTCCCTGGGTCCAGCCGACCGGGCATATCCCTTTTCCACGCACCAGTAAGGGTAGAGCAAGAGTTCGGAAGCGCCGACGCCGGTGATGCCGAAGACGGCAAAGGCCGTCACGGCGCCGTCCGGCGGGAGGGCGAACCGCAACCCGTCCAGGAGCGCCTGGGGAGAAACGGCATAGGGGGTCCAGAACAGGAGCAGCGCGCTGGCCAGCGTGGTGAAAGTAAAGAGGGCGACCAGGATGGTGGTAATCCGTTCCAGCGTCATGTACTGGCCTACGAGACCGAGCCCCATGCCGACCAGGGTGAGTATGATCAGCCAGGACGTGTTTCCGAAAACCGGGAAGATCAGGTCCAGCGACAGGCTCATCGTACCGAAAATGCCCCCGACCTGCATCGTGCTCCAGAGCAGGAGCAGCAAGCTGCCCCAAACGAGCCACGATACTCGCAAGCGCGGTCCCGGAACCTTGTTGAAGGCTACGAAAGTGGTCTGGCCCGTGGCGATCGCATGGCGGCCGAGTTCGCTCTGCACCGGCACCTTGACGGCACAGCTCAGGAGAATGAGCCAGAGCACCACGAAACCGACTTCGGCACCGAGCCGCGTGGTGGCGATGAGTTCGCCGGAACCCACGATGGAACCGGTCAACAGCAGCCCCGGCCCCAACTGGCGTATCGTCGACCAGCGGTCGGCGGGCGGTTTTCTCACATGTTCGGGGAGCAGCGCGTAAGGGTCGTAGTCACGGGACATGGGGGTTGCCTGTACGGGGTTCTTTACTGAGACGGCCGGTTCGGCGCTGCGCGGTGCCGCTCAGGATGCTTCCGCCTCGGTGGACAGGGGAATCGCTTCGTCGATCAGCATGATGGGGATTTCTTCCCGGATGGGATAGAGGTATTCGCCGTCGGCTCGCACCAGCCCGCCGTCGATGGGCTCCGTCACTTTCTCGCCGCCCCGGTTGACGAGATTGCCCGCCCTGATCATTTCATTGATGGCAGCGACTTCTGAATCGGAAGCGAGACGGACCTCTTCCTTGGTTTCCGGGCAGGCCAGAATGTCCAGCAAATCCTGGTCGATCATGCTTCCCTCCGCGTCCGATGTGCCTCGCGCATGGGCATTCGTTGCCTCGCGGTGCCGCACCCGGAGCCTCGAGGCGCGGCGTTCGTTGCCTTGCAGTGCCGCGTCCGTAGCCCTGTGCCGCCGCGTCGAATGTCACGGGGCGTCCCGCGTGTCGAAAGGTGCTGATTGGGACAGACTATAAGGTGCACCGGAAGCGTGATCAAGCGATTTTTAACGGCGACGGGTGCCGGGAAGGCGGCTTGGTTCCCGGTGAACGCCGCGACCGGCCGGCGTTGGATAACGTGGATGTTGCGTTTAAGAAGGCTACCTCGTATAATAGGTGCGATTTTCAAAGTGTTTTTGTGTGACCGCAGACTCAATAGCGGACTCAATAACGGAATCAAGGAGTGTATACATGGCGCAGGGATTGCCGACCACCATCGAGTTGCCCGACTATTCCGGCATGCCTTACAAGGTGGCCGACCTGTCCGAGGCGGAACTGGGACATCGTGAAATCGCCATCGCCGAACAGGAAATGCCGGGGCTGATGGCCGTCCGCGAGAAATACGCCCGCGAACAGCCGTTGCGGGACACGCGTGTCATGGGTTCCCTCCACATGACGATCCAGACCGCCGTGCTCATCCAGACACTCAGGGCCCTCGGCGCGGAGATTCGGTGGGCTTCCTGCAACATCTTCTCGACCCAGGACCATGCGGCGGCCGCCATCGCGGACGACGGTGTTCCCGTATTCGCGTGGAAAGGGGAAAGCCTGGAGGAATACTGGGCCTGCACGCTGCAGGCGCTGACCTTTGAAGGCGAGACCGGACCCACGCAGATCGTGGACGACGGCGGCGATGCCACGCTTCTTATTCACCGCGGCGTGGAGGCCGAGGACGATCCCTCCATCCTGGATGAACCCACGGACAACCGGGAACTGCAGATCATCAACGAAATACTCCGGCGGCAGCTGGACCGGAATCCGCGATTCTGGCACGACATGAGCGCGAACATACGCGGCGTCTCCGAAGAGACGACCACGGGCGTGCACAGGCTGTACCAGATGATGGATGAAGGCAAGCTCCTGTTCCCGGCCATCAACGTCAACGATTCGGTGACCAAATCCAAGTTCGACAATCTCTACGGTTGCCGTGAATCGCTCGCGGACGGTCTCAAGCGCGCCCTCGACGTCATGGTCGCCGGGAAGACGGTCGTCGTCTGCGGATACGGCGACGTGGGCAAGGGATGCGCCCAGTCGATGCGGGGGTTCGGCGCACGCGTGGTGATCACGGAGATCGATCCCATCTGCGCGCTTCAGGCCGCCATGGAAGGCTACGAGGTGACGACCATCGAAGACGTGCTGGACCAGGGCCAGATCTTCGTTACCACGACGGGGAACCGGGACATCATCCGCGTCGAGCACATGGAACGCATGCAGGACCAGGCCATCGTCTGCAACATCGGGCACTTCGACAACGAAATCCAGGTGGACGCGCTGAACGAGTTTCCGGGCATCGTGAAACAGCCCGTCAAGCCCCAGGTGGACAAGTACGTATTTCCCGACGGGCATGCCGTTTTCCTGCTCGCGGAGGGGAGACTGGTTAACCTGGGATGCGCCACGGGCCATCCTTCCTTTGTCATGTCCAGTTCCTTCACCAACCAGGTGATCGCGCAGATCGACCTGCGGCTTCACGAACACGAGACCGGCGTGACGACCTTGCCGAAACACCTGGACGAGGAGGTGGCCAGGCTGCACCTGCAGAAACTGGGCGTGAAGCTGACCCGGCTGTCCCGGAACCAGGCGGATTACATCGGCGTACCCATCGAAGGCCCCTACAAACCCGATCATTATCGATACTGACGGGCGAAAGGGGCGTGGACCATCAGCCTTCCCCGTGAATTCGCGGGGGATGTCCACCGTTCTCGATGAAAAACCTCAGTCTGTTTTTTGCCACCCTCAGGAACCGATTCAAGGTCGATGACGTCCCGTTTCAATTTCACGACCCGGGCGTGCTCGTGGACGGAGACCTGCGATTGCGGCTCCAAGGGACGTTGCCGGGCAACGCGCGTCGCGGCATCGTTCCCGAGTACATCTTCGACATGGTGCGCGCGGACGAACCGGACGGAACGGACGAACCGGACCGACCGGCCACCGTGATGGGAAGAATGTCGCTGCGCATCGGCAACACGGAGCACATCGAGATGTACGCCGGCCATATCGGATATTCCGTGGACCCGCCCTATCGAGGCCGCCGGCTGGCCGCCCGCAGTTGCCTGCTCATCCTGCCGCTCGCCCGGTCACACGGGGTCAACCCCCTCTGGATCACCTGCAATCCGGAGAACGCAGCGTCCAGAAGGACCTGCGAGATCATCGGTTCCACGCTGGTGGAGACCGTTCCGATTCCCCCAAGCGATCCGCTCTACCGGTGGGACACGAAGTGGAAGTGCCGGTACCGGCTGGACCTATAGCCCGCGCGCGGGTGTGACTTAAGGATGCGGATAGCGCTTTCAATGCAACCAGGCCGGCCTGACGACCTCAGGACGGGCCGCAGCCAGGGAGGCGTTTCATGTTGGCCCTCCACGGCGGACCGCCCTACCGGGATACGGAATCCCGTCCCTTTCCCACCAGGACGCCCTTTGGAGACGAGGAAATTCGACTCGTCACGAAGGCGCTGCGTTCCCAGAACCTCTTTCGCTGGGGCGGCGAACTCACCCCGCTGTTCGAAAGCCGTTTTGCCGAAGCCTACGGTGCGAGACACGCCATCGGATCCACTTCGGGGACCGCGGCCCTGCATGTCGCCATCGGCGCGGTAAACCCGGATCCCGGGGATGAGATCATCACGAGCGCGATCACCGATCTGGGCACGATCATCCCGATCCTGTACCAGAACGCCGTGCCGGTCTTCGCGGACACGGATCCGGATACGCTTACCGTGGAGCCGGAGGACGTCGAACGGCTCATCACGCCGCGCACGCGGGCGATCATCGCCATACACCTGTTCGGTAACGCCTGCCGGATGGAGGACCTGGCGGAGATTTCAAGCCGCAGGGGAATCCCGCTTATCGAGGACTGCTGCCAGGCTCACCTGACGCCATACCGGGGACGGCTGCTGGGCACCTACGGGGACATCGGCTGCTTCAGTTTCCAGCAGTCGAAGCACATGACCACCGGGGACGGCGGCATGACCATCACCAACGACGACGCCCTGGGCCGCTGCATGCGTGGCTTCGCGGACAAGCACTACGACCGGGATCGAGCGGGATCTCGCATGTACGGACCGCTGGGCATGAACCTCCGTATCACGGAACTCCATTCCGCGGTGGGACTGGCCCAGCTGGAAAAAGTCGGACGGGTCGTCGGATCGAGGAACCGGCTCGGAAGCCGTCTGACCGAGGGGATCAAGCACCTCGACGGCATCGTGCCGGCGCCGGTCACGCCGGGCGCAACGCACAGTTACTGGTCGTATCCGATGCGGGTCACCGGGTATTCGGCCGAAACCTTCGCCCGGGCGCTGAACGCCGAAGGGATCGGCGCGAGCGCCGGTTACATCGGTGATCCGATTTTCCAGTGTTCGGCGGCGCTTGCGGAACACCGTACCTACGGAGACTCCCGTTTCCCCTTCTTCAGCCCGTACACGGAACGCACCTTCGAGCGTGCGGACGAAATGTGTCCGAGCACCCGCGAACTGCTCGGACAGCTCGTGATGCTCTCCTTCAACGAACAGTACACCGATGGGGATATCGACGATGTGGCCGGCGCGGTGCGGAAGGTCGCATCGGTGCTGGAACGGACGCGGTAATTCGGCGCCAGGATGATCCGGATCGGGCATTGAATCCGGCAGAGGGGCATTCCGGTTCTCGCGGTGTGGCCTACGGGATGTTGTGCTGCGACTTGTAGGCGAGCCAGTTTTCCTTGAGATGCAGGAAATCCGCGAAGGTGGCCTGCAGGATAAAGGGATTGTTGTTGCGCTCGTAACCGATGGTCGAAGAAGGCTTTACGCCGAAGTCATGGCCCGGGTAGACCCCGATCCCGTCGTCCAGTTCCATCAGGCGCCGCAGGCTGTCGTATTCCTTCCGCGCTTCCTCTTCGGTGGCCGTGCCACCCACCTTGCCCACGAAGAGCGTATCCCCGGTAATCAGCTTGTCTTCCGCCAGCAGGCACATGCCGTCCTCGCAGTGGCCGGGGGTGTGGATTACGGCCAGTTCGAGTTCACCCAGTCTGAAGATCTCGCCATCCTTCACTTCGATATCGTAGAAATACTCCGCATCCCGGTACATCACCACGTCGAGGCCCAGCTCCTCGATCAGATGGTCGTTTCCGTTCACGTGGTCATGGTGGGAATGGGTGCAGATGATGCAGGCCAGTTCCACGTCCAGCTCACCCGCGCGCCGTATGTAGTATTCGGGTCGGTAGGAGGGGTCCACCGCCGCCGCCTTCCTGGTTTTCTCGTCGGCCACCAGGTAACCGAAGTTCCGGTCGCCCCCGTTTTCAATCTGTTCGAATATCATCCCCGTTCCTCTCAAATCGACCATTTCCCATGATTGTCGTCACTGTCCCTTACGTATCGCCTGTGCCCCGAGCCGTCGCAACCCGGTTTCCCGCATGATATCCCATCGGCGGGATGAAGTCAACCGGTTACCCGCCGCCCGTGAATTCGCTTGACTTCGACCCGGTCCGGGCGCAGGATAAGTGCATGAAAACACGCGTGTTCAAACGGCTTGAATCCGATAGAAAAGAGCGCTCCGTGCAAATCGGCGACCTGATCATCTTCCGTCATCACGGGGACATTCAGATCGGCATGCTGCAGGCGGTTACCCGAAAGAAACTCAAGGTGGCAACCTCCGCCAACCGGGTCATGGACATCTCGGCGGACCTCATCGTGCGGTATACCGAAATCCGGGTCCGCGACCTGCCGGAAATGCTGGTCGTCCGGCGACAGATCGAGGACCAGGTCCTTTCCTTCGACCTTGAAGAGGTATGGGAGATCCTCAAGGACGATCCCACCGTATTCACCTCGGAAGACATCGGTGAACTGTACTGGGGCGAGCCCGGCTCGCCCGAACAACGGGCGGCCATGCAGCTGCACCTGAGCCGCCAGTGCCTGTACTTCAGCGCACGGGACAACGGCTTCACGTCCCGCACGTCCGACCAGGTCAGCAGCATCCTGGACAAAGAAGCCCGCCAGCGTGCCGTGGACGCCGAGCGGGAAGGATTCGACCGCTGGCTCGCGGACGAGAACCAACAGGACCTTCAGTCCCTGACGAACCGCCAGAAGCGCTGGCTGTCCCACCTCCGGGAGTTCGTCATTCAGGGCGACGAATGCGCCGCGATCGACCAGGTGCGGATCCTGCTGAAGGATTTACCCACCCTGTCGGGCGGCGATCCACAGCGGTCCGTTTTCGATGTCATGGTGCGCAAGGGTTACTGGGACGAGGACGAAAACCTCGATCTGCTGCGTTACGAGATACCGACCGAGTTTACCGACGAGGTGCTCGAATACGCCTCGACCTGTCGGTCCTCCGAATCGGACCGGGAAGACCTGACCGGATTGCCGGTCCTTTCGATAGACGATGCATCCACGCAGGATATAGACGACGCCCTTTCCGCGGAACGGACCGAGGACGGCTACCGGATCGGCGTGCACATCACCGACGTGGCGGACCTCGTGCCCCGGGATTCGGTCCTGGACCTCGCGGCACGGGAGCGGATGTCGTCCCTTTACCTGCCGGATCGGCACATACCCATGCTGCCCGCCAGTCTCTCCCAGAACCACTGTGCGTTGCTCGAGGGCGAAAGGCGCTGCGCCATCAGTTTCTTCTTCACGCTGTCATCCGACTTCGAGCTGCTGGATTCCCGGATCATGCCGACCCTGATCGTCAACCGGGCGAGGCTGTCCTACGACGAAGCCAACCGGTTGCTGGGGACGATCGAGCAACCCTGGGCCGAAGTACTGCAGATCCTGAACCAGGCGGTGGACGTCTTCTATCAGCGGCGCATCGACCAGGGCGCGGTCGACCTGGAACGCAGCGTGGTCTCGATCAAGGTGGACGGTGAGAAATGTATCCGTATCATGCTCCGGGACACCTCCACCCGGTCCGAACACATCGTGTCGGAACTGATGATCCTCGCCAACCGTACCGCCGCGGCGTATCTGGCCGGCCGAGACATGCCCGCGATTTACCGTACCCAGGCCGAGACCGACCTGGGCGACCTGGAGCAGGCGGAGCACGACGCGGTCTGGCGCTTCCTGGTACTGAGAAAAATGAAGCCCCTCGAACTCAGCCTGAAGTCCCGTCCGCACGCCACGCTTGGCGTAGACACCTACTGCCAGATCACGTCGCCGATCCGGCGCTACGCCGACCTGGTCCATCAGCGGCAACTTCGGGCAGCCCTGACGGAAGGCCCCCCGGTCTATGACGCCGATGAAATGATGGATGAACTTTCCGCCCTCGAACGCAGCAGGATACTGAACAAGATCCAGGCCCGCCGGGAATGGTACTGGTTGCTCAAGCATCTCGATCAGCAGAAAGACGTCCACATCAGGGCGATCGTCCTCGAGACGCGGGAGCGGAACATCCTGGTCGAGTTTCTGGATTACGGAACGCGGATGGCGGTCAAGGTGGAGGGCAGGCCTTCACCGGGTGTAGAAATCGTGTTGACACCCGTCGCAATCGACCCGTGGTCGGGTACGCTGAGATTGCGGCAGGTTACAGATCACTCCTGAACCGGAAGGAGCTTTTCCTTGGTAAAGATTCGTTCACTGGAACATGTAGCCGTGGCCTATCGGGACACGGACGCCGCGGCGAAGTGGTACTGCGACGTGCTGGGTTTCGAAATCGCACTCAAGTTCAACAACCCGGGCAACGACGCGAATTTCTACTTCGTCCGGGACCCCGCCGGCACCTGTTTCATCGAGATCATTTCCATGCCCGAAGGAGATGACACGCAACTCGCCGACATCCGGACCTCCCACGTGCATATCGCCTTCAACGTGGATGACATGGACGAAGCGATTGCCGAGCTGAAATCGAAGGGGGTAAAGCTGGAAGGTCCGCCGGCCCGGGCCGGGGAGAACATCCTGCTCTTCTTTCGAGACCCGGAAGGCGCGCCGCTGCAACTGGTACAACGGGCGAAACCGCTCTGATACCGAGACTTCAGAAGCCGATTTCGAAACCGAGCCGGATTTCCCGGGGCGGGGCGTACTGCTGGGGATCCAGGCTCAACAGGCGCCGCAGCCGGACAAACTCCTCCGACCGGCCCGTAAACGACTCCAGGGTGTATCCGTCGTCCCCCGGACGGCCCGTGTTGGCGTAAACGCTGACGACGTTCCGACGGTCGAACACGTTCCGGATTTCGGAGAACAACGTGTACGCGAACCGGCCGGTCTTGAAGCGCTTCCTGAGGCGCAGGTCGAGGTTTGCGAAGGCCGGCAGCCGCGCCTGGTTCCGCTCGATCTCCGTCCGTTCGCGCAGGGCGTTGGTCGGCGTGTAGGGCAGGCCGCTGCCGAAATAACCGACCAGGGACATCCCCCATCCCCGCAGCGGTACGCCCAGTATGCGTTTCTCCAGCGTTTGGGGCGCAAGCACGTTCACCACGGCTTTCAACGTGTGGCGCTGGTCGAAAGCGAGCGGGAAATAACCTCTTTCCGCGGGATCGTCGGAACCGGCCTGCTCCGCGTGCTCCTGGGGCGTGGACGCGCTTCCCCGGGCGATGGAATAGGTGTAGTTCAAGGTACCGGAAACCACGCGCGACACGTTCCGTTTCGCGATCAACTCCACGCTGCGCACGGAACCGAAGTCCGCGTTGTTGAAGATATAGTACATCCCGCCGGGATACTGGACCTGCGCCGTCGACGTCAAGTTGGATATGGTCTTGTAGGATGCCGTGATCCCGACACGGACGTCGCCGGACAGCATATGCTCCAGGCCGAACTCATATGCCACGGTCTTCTGCGGAGACAGGTCGGGATTCCCCAGGCGCGGGGACTCGCCGCTGAAGTCGCGCCGCAAGTTCGTGTAAGCATGCCGGAACTCCGGCGGCTGGAAGAAGTAGCCGTAGTTGAACCGGAGCAGGCTCCGCGGCGTGAAGGAGTGGGAAACACCCAGACGCGGACTCAGCCGTAACTTGGTCGAGTTGTCCCTTTGCGCGGCCTGTCCCGACGGAAGATCGACGAAAAACCGCTGGCTCGTGTCCAGGTAATCCATCCGGAGCCCGGCATCCAAGATCAAACGGTTCAACTCCAGCCTGTTCTGAAAGTAGAGGGCGCCTTCCACGGGATTGACGGTGTATCGCTGGCCCTGCGGTACGGCCTGCAGGAACGACTGCTCGTTCCAGTCCAGCTTGTACCACTGCGCTTCGACGCCCGCCCGGACCTGGTTCCAGTAGGTGACCTGCCCGCTCAGGTCCGCCCTTGCGCCGTAATAGGTAGCCCGGGCGTCCCGGTACAGCGGGAAGAAGTCGCTGCCTTCCGTGAAGGGCAAACCCTCGTATCGATCGGACGGCAACTGGGTGGACTCGTAGATCGATCCGTTGTATTGACCTAGACCGTCCTCCGAATAGCCCGGCCACTCCGACCAGTATCTGTCCGCCAGCATGGTGGGAAACAGGATGCTGTTGGTGGCATACCTGTAAAACCGTGCGGTATAGAAAAGGCGCGGGTTGATGTTCTGGCTGACGGACAGGTTGAGCGCCTGGCTGCCGGCCTGTCTTTCCGGAAGTCCGTCCGGGTTGAAATCGTAAGAAAGCCCATTCTGATTGCGGTGGTCGTACTGCATATGGCGCTGGCGGAAGTAATGACCGCTGATCTTAAGCTTCATGAGCGGATAGGGCCTGAACACCAGGTTCCCCGCCACCGTGGCCAGCGAACGGCTGTTGTGGGGGATATGGTGCCCGTCGCTCAGGACCTGGCCGGAAAGGAAATAGCCGCCCCGGTTCCCGAACCAGGGCAGCGCGCCGCCCAGCGTCCCTTCCAGGCGCCCTCCCCGTCCCGCCGAGGTTTCGCCGTAGCTTCCCGCCTCCAGATCGTACCGGGACTGCAGCGTCGTCGCGACCCTGAAGGTGCCCGCCAGGGGACCGTTTCCCTCGCGGGTCACGATATTGACGACCCCCGACATGGCCTCCCCGTACTGCGCGTTGAAGCCGCCCCGGTTGATCACCAGTTCCTCGACCGAATCCAGCGGTATATGCGTGCCCATGCCGCCCAGCAGCGGATCCTCAAGGGTGGCGCCGTCCACGTAGTAGGAGATTTCGTTCGCCCGGCCGCCTCGAACATGCAGGCCGCCCTCGGCGTCGCGGACCACCCCGTTCTGGAGAAAGATCAGGTCCGACAGGTCCGTTACGGGCAACGACTCGATTTCACGAGGGACGATCAATTCGCTCGAAGCCGTCAGGTCCGATCGGACGGACGTCCTCCGCGCGGTGATGGTAACGGGCTCGGCCAGGTCCAACATCGTCGTTTCCAGCTCGAAATCGATCCGTGTGGTGCGGTCGCTGTTGACGGTAAGCACCTGGGTGCGGACGGGCAGGTAGCCGATCATCTGCACTCCGAGCCGGTACGCGCCTACGGGGACGTTGAGGATGAAATACTCGCCGTCCAGACCGGAAACGGCCCGGGATTCGGTGCCCAGGACGCGAACCGTGACGCCGGCCAGCGGATCACCGGTTGCCGCGTCCCGCACGAACCCCGTGACCTTGCCGGAGGTAACGGCGAGGGCGGAACCCGGGACGAGTCCGCAGATAAAAACAATCAGCAGAGCGATGCGCTTCATAGGCCTCTCGATACGCCGGTGGCACAGATCCGGCCTTGCTGCGTCCGAGTCGACGCACGTCAAGTTCGATACACTCACCCGTTCCATCCAAGTTGCAAATAACATGCCGACAGATGTTTTCCACGTTAATTTTCTACCGGAATCGTAAAAAAACGGTGAATTCCGGGATCAGACCGCCCAGGACGCGGGGATTCTCTGCAGTACGCGGATGCGGGAAGAGGGCGTGAACCGGAAATCCCCTTCGGAACGATATGAAAGGTTTTGCATAGGCTCAGCCGCCCGCCGACTCGCCTTGGCAGCCAAGGCTGACGGCGAAACACCGTTTCTTGTCCCGGTAGCGATCGGCTTCCTCGAACCTGCGCCGCTTCTCCGCGCCGGCGGCGTATATGTCGATTTTCCGGTACAGGATATCCAGGGCGGCGGTCAGGGCCTCGCCTTCCACCGCGCCGCTTTGAATCAGCTTCTCCAGCGCACGGATGCGGAAACGGTCCATGCCCCAGTACGCGCGCGACAACTGGTCCTCGTGGCCGCCGAACTTCAACAGCAGGGGTTCGTCCACGTAGAGCACGGGTTCCCGCGCGCAGATGCGCAGCCACAGGTCGTAGTCTTCGCACACCGGCAGTTCCGGGTCGAACATGCCGAAGCGACCAAAGAGATCACGATGTATCAGCGCGGAGGAAGGGGAAATGACACACAGGGGCAGGCAATGACGGAAGATATATCCGCCGTGCTTGGCGTGTTTTTTCATGGGATTGACCCGCCTGCCCTTGCGGATCCAGATTTCATCGGTGTGGCAGAACCTGAACCGCGGTTCCCGTTCCAGCGCGCTCCACTGTCTTTCCAATTTGCGGGGAAGCCATTCGTCATCGGAATCCAGCAAGGCGATCCAATCGTGCTTCGCCGCGCGGATGCCGTGATTCCTGGCCGCGCTCACACCCTGGTTCTCCTGGCGAAGGTACCGCACTTCCGGAAAAGTTCGGACGAGGGCGGGGGTACCGTCCGTCGAACCGTCGTCCACCACGATGATCTCGGCCGGCGTTGCCGTCTGCTCCAGGACGGACCGGATTGCCGACGGCAGCCTGCCTTCCCGGTTGTAGGTGGGAATCACGACGGAGACGGGAAGGTTTTTCGTTTCCATGCGCGATACCATCAAACGGCGCATACACCGGGAACGGAAACAGCGCTTCCCGGCAGCCCGTCACTGAAGACCGTATTTCTTGATCTTGTACTGGATGGTCCTGACCGTGACGCCGAGGGCCTCCGCCGCGCGCGTCCGGTTTCCGCCGGATTCCAGCAGCGCCTGTTGGATGAGGCGCTTTTCGGCCTGTCCCCTGGAGTCCTTGAGTGACCCCTTGACGTGGACCGCGTCCTGTTCGATCGCCGGCGCATGGGGAAAGCCGGGCAGGTGCTCCGGCAGGATGCGTTCTCCGTCGCTCAATACGACGGCGCTCTCGATGGCGTTCTCCACTTCCCGGATGTTTCCCGGCCAGTCGTACCTCGTGCAGATCTCCAGGGCTTCCTCGGAGATGTACTTGTCGCCGAGCCCGTTCTCTTGCGTGTACTTCCGGATGAAGTAGTCGATGAGCGGCGGGATGTCGTCCCGGTGCTCGCGAAGAGGCGGCACCACGATGGGAATGACGTTCAGCCGGTAGTAGAGGTCCTGCCGGTATCGCCCCTCGGCGACCGCGTCCTCCAGGTTGCGGTTGGTGGCCGCGATCACCCTGACGTCGATATGCAGCGGTTCCGTACCGCCCAGCCGCTCGAACCGGCGTTCCTGCAGCACGCGCAGCAGCTTGACCTGGACGGCACCGCTGATCTCTCCGATCTCGTCAAGGAAGATCGTCCCACCGGCCGCCCGCTCGAAATACCCCTTGCGCGTCGTACTCAGCGCTCCGGTATACGCCCCCTTTTCGGTCCCGAAGAGTTCGCTTTCCAGCAGGCTTTCGGGAATGGAAGCGCAACTTACATCCACGAAAGGATGTTCCCTCCGGTAGCTTCTGGCATGGATCGCCCGGGCGATCAGGCTCTTGCCCGTTCCGCTTTCACCGAGCAGCAGGACCGTGGTATTGGCCCTGGCGACTTTCTCCACCCGGTCGAAGATGTCCCTGATCAGGGCGCTTTCACCGATGATATCCGGGTCGGGGATGGAGGATGGCTTGGGGGATGCATCCGTGCGCCGCCGGTTCTTCTTCTCCTGCAGCGCGCCTTCTATGGTGGCGAGCAGTTCCTCGAACTTCACCGGCTTGGTCAGGTAGGAAAAGGCACCGTCGCGCATGGCCTTGACGGCCGTCTCCACGGTGGCGAAAGCCGTCATCATGATGATACTCGTTTCCGGCGATGTGCCGGTCATGCGCTTGATCAGGTTCAGTCCGTTGACCCGGGGCATTTTCATATCCGTGAGCAAGACGTCGAATTGACTGTTCCGGGCCGTTTCATAGGCCTGCTCGCCGTCCGTCACCCCCGTGACTTCGTACCCTTCGCCCGACAGCAGCTCGACCAGCCCCTCACGGGTGTTCCGGTCATCTTCCGCGATCAGGATGCGTTCCATGGATGACCCCTGTTCCCTCTTGTCCCGATAGACGGGCCGGACTGCGCCGGACTACGCCATGTCCGTGGTGCCGGTTGTCGGTCCGGCGGAAGACTCGGCTGTTTCCGCTTCTAGCGCCGGCAGGGTCAGCGTGAAGGCCGTCCCCTTGCCGGGCGTGCTTTCGACCGAGATCACGCCCCCGTGTTTCTCCACGATCTGCTGGGCGATGGGCAGGCCCAGGCCCGTACCGTTTGACTTGGACGTGTAGTACACCTCGAATATACGATCTAGCCGTCCGGGATCAATACCCCTTCCCGTATCTTCGAATTTTATGTGGATCCGGGGGCTTTCCCCGGAACCTTCCAGGGTCAGGTCGCTTCGGCTGAGGGGCGGCGCCCGCCCGGTGGAAATCGTAAGCGTGCCTCCGGTCTCCATCGCGTCGAAAGCATTCAGCATGAGATTCAGGAACACCTGCTTGATCTGGTTGACATCGACCGATGCCTGCAACTCGCCGTCCCGGTACCGCGTGTCGATGCGCACGCCCCGTTCCTGTGCCGTGCCCTGGTGGGTCGCGACGACCTCGTCGAGCACCCCGTTGATGTCGTGGGGGTAAGGCATCAGTTCGGGCGGCCGGGCGTAGTTCAGGAAGTTCTCGACGAGGCTGTCGATACGCCAGATTTCCGAAATCACCTTTTCATAGTGCCCGCCCCGGTTTCCCTGGTCGCCGTTCTGCTTCTCCATGTCCCGCTTGAGGATCCTGAGGTTTATGATCATGGAATTAAGCGGATTCCGGATCTCGTGAGAGAGTATGGTGGCGAACTTGCTCAGGGTCGCCAGCCGTTCGGCCTGTTTCAGGCGGCGTTCCTTCTCCAGCAGTTCGCGGGCCATCTGGTTGAATTCCCGGGCCAGGGTCGTCAGTTCGCCGTGGCCCGGCGTTTCGATGGTATGGGTCAGCTTGCCCCGGGCGAACAACTGCGCGCCGCGCACCAGTTCGTAGATCGGGCGGACGATTTTTCGGACGACCAGAACTCCGATCAGCGAGGCGACCCCCGCGCTGATTACCATGAGTACGCTGATGCCAAGAATCATGTCCCGCGACCTGGCAAAAGCCCGGTCGGCCGGTTGTTCGATGACGACCTTCCACCCTATCGGCGTGACAGTCGCGAAGGCGGCGACCATCTCCCCCGAAGCCCCGGCGTAGATCAGCGTGCCGCTCTGCTGTTCACCCAGCGCCGTGCCGACGGGAGAGCCGGACAAATCGTCCTGGCGATACACCCTTTCCCGTTCCGGATGGGCAATCAGGCGGCCGTTCCCGGTCGCGACGTAGGCGTTGCCGAACCCTTCCCGTTGTCCCTCTCCCAGTTGAATGTTGTCCACCAGGTCCCACATGTCTTTCAGGCTCACCCGCGCCGCGAGGTATCCCGTGTGCTCGTCGAGCCGCCGCACGGGGACGGTGATCGTCACCGCGGGCAGGCCGTCGTCCGCAATGAACACCGGGGAGATCGCGGTGCCGTCCTCCGGAGGAAGCGCCAGGTCCGGCCGCGCCCGCAACGGCCCTTCGAGCCGCGTAGTCAGCCTTTCCGTGCCCGACAGGTCCAGCACGGCCAGTTCGCCGAGGAAGTCCTGCCCGATGACCAGGTTGTCGATCAGTTGTTGATACACCGCGTCCGTCGCGTCGATCATGTCCATGTTGTCCGCGGCCAGGTCGATCACGCGCTGCGCCTGTTCGATGTACAACCGGATCTCGTTGCTTGCCCGGCGCGCGACCTCGAGGTTGCCGTCGGCCACCGTGTCCTCGATCGAACGGCGGGCCGTCGCGAGCAGCAGAAGTCCGACGATCAGCACCGGAATGGTGGCCAGCGCGATATGGGACACCAGCAGCCGTGGCCACAAGCCTTCTCGTAAGATTCTGGAAAACATGGATTTGCGCGCCGTCAAGGGGCGTATTCGGTGCGGAACCAGGCCGCGGGCGACTGGAGCGCTTCACCCGGACGGCCCAGGTTTTGCAAGGTGGGATCGTACGCGATGTATCGGGTATCCACGAAGTAGAGGAACATGCAGGGCTGGTCCCGGATCAGAAGCATTTCGAGCTGCTGGTAGACGGGTCCGGCCCGGTACTGGTCGGGCAGCCCGAAGAGGAAGTTTATGTTGCGGTCGACCTGGCGATTCCGGTATCCGAGCATGTTCCCCAGGCCGATGCTCTCCGAGTGGAAGACGGCGTAGAGATCGTCCGCCGTAGGCTCGAAATCCTGCACGAACAGCGCCGCGTCGTAACTGCCGATTCCGAGCCGTTGGACCAGTTCTTTCTGGGTAACGGGCACGGGAACGACCTGGATGCCGATATGGTTCAGGTTCAGCTTGACGACCCGCACCGTCTTCTCGGCCGATGTCTGTCCCCTGGGAAACAGCAATTCGAACCGGAGGGGCCGGCCCTCACGGTCGAGGAACCCGTCTCCGTCGGTGTCCCCCCAGCCCTGCAGTTGCAGCAGCTCACGGGCTTCGCGCGGACGGTAATCGTATCCCATGTCGTCACCCTTGAACTCGAAATCCGGGTGGATGGGACCCTGGGCCAGCACACCGGCGCCGCGCACGAGCACCTCTTCCAGGATGCGCTGGCGGTCCGTGGCATAGGCCAGCGCGCGCCGAATGGCCACATCCGAAAGCAGGGGATGCCGGTGATTGTAGAAAACCGCCGAGAAGGCCCGGCTTCCGGGTACGATCGCCTGGATTTTCGCATCGGTCCGCGCCCGCTTCAGGTCCTTCAGCGTACCGTCGCGTTCTACTTCTATGAGATCCACTTCCCGCATGATGAAAGCCGCCTGCAGGGATGCGGACGTGGGGTAGAACCGGTAGACCACCCGGTCCAGGTTCGCACGGCCCTGGTGCCAGGTTTCATTGGCCTCGAGCGTCACCGTATCCCGGACCGGCCATGACGCGACCCGATAGGGACCCAGTCCGATGGGCCGGGTCGTTTCCAGGTGTGCGCCGGCGTCGGCGAAGAGGCCGGGCCCCATCTGATGCCGGGGCAGTATGGGCAGGGTCGCGAGCCGGTTGGGAAAGGCCTCGATCGGCGACTTCATGATGATCCGGACGGTCTGCTGATCGAGGGCGGAAATCTGTTCGATGTTCTGGAAATAGCGGTGGAAGACGGGATCGTACACCCGGGCAGCCTTGTAATGCGTATACGTGAAGATCACGTCGGCGGCCGTCATCGGCTCCCCGTCGTGGAATTCCATTCCCTGTTTCAGCCGGAACACCCAGTCGCGTCCGTTCGACAGCTTGAAGGGCAGATAGGCCAGCCCTTCCGACGGCGTACCCGATTCATCGACGCGAAGCAGGCCTTCGCCGTATATCAACGAGGCAATCTCACGCTCCACGCCGAGGCTGTTGAACAGGGGGTGGAAGGTGAGGTCTCCGACGGCCACCTTGCCGATGGTGACCGTACCGCCAGCCTGGTACGGCCGGTCCCGGGCCTCCTGGGGATCCTGGGGTCCGGGACGCTCCGATCGCTGGCCGAGGACCGCGTCGGGCAATAAGCACAGAGACAGGCCAAGGATCGACGCGCAGGCAAGCAGGTGTCTGACCGTGATATGCCGTGTCTTCAGCATGAAAACACCGTCTAGTAATACCTGATCGGGAGGGGGAACGTGTGAGTGTCCACATTTTACAATCGATTGGCCGGCCTGTCAAGCAGATTCAGGCCCCAGGGCACGGGTCAACGCGGGATATGGGCTATCACGGGCAAACGGCTGTCGCGGGCCGCCGGCTGTCGCGGGCTGCCGGCCAACTTACGATTGACACGCGGCGACGGGCCGGGTAGATTGAGGCGGGCCGCGGGTACCGCGGTATTCGGGCAATGGGTTCGGATAATGTCATGGATGGATTCAACGGCTCAAGGTCATCACGAAGGCGGGCCGGCTTTGCCTCTGCCCTGTTTGTCGCGGCATTGATGCATGCGGCCTGCGGGGGCGGAGAAAACTTCGTTCTGACTGTTTACAATACGCTGGAGAGTACCGAAGCCATTCGGGTCGACCTCGCGGGGGACGCGAGGGAAGTGCCGTTAGGCGCGTACACGGAATTCCGGTCCGTCAAGCCCGGGACGCACATCCTGTCGGTCGAGTCTCCTACCTGTTCGGGTGTCGTCCGCAGTTCGGTGGAAGTCGCCGCCGACACCGTACTTCGGTACCGGGCTGAAAGAAATGCGCAGACGGGGTCGTGCGAAATCGCTTCGCAGTTGGAGGTCTTCCGGTCCGGAACGCCGACCGGACCGTGAGTATTCCGGGGTCGTTCAATTGGCAGGACACCAGATTTTGGTTCTGGCTATCCAGGTTCGAATCCTGGCCCCGGAGTTTGCTGCTTTGAATCTGTCCCTGCTGATTTCAGTACTTCGTCTTCGGTTTCCCACAACAGTTCCAACGAGTCCACCACGGACTCCAGGCTCTTCTTATTCCACTTCTCCGCGATGAGCAACGCACGCTGTCGCGCGTGATTCAAAAACAGTTCCGTCGCTTCCCTGCCGCGATCGGTCAGTTCACAGATAATCAGCCTGCGGTCTGTCGGACTTGAGCCTCGCTTTACGTATTTTTTCTGAACCAGGTTCTTCACAATGATCGTCGTGTGGGCGATCGACGTGCCCAGTTCGCGGGCGATAGCGCTCATCTTCAACGGCCCGAAGTATCCCAGCAGGAACAGGGTGTTGATCTGGTGCGCGTTCAGGTCCAGGCGTTTGAGTTCCGCGATACGACCGCTGAACATCAAGCGATTCAGATGTTCAACCGCGTATACGAACCTTTCGATTAGTGTTCCTTCCGGGCCTGTTTTCGGTTTTCTCTGCATCATCGCCTTAACGGAAACGTGGGTTCACTCATCTCAATAAAGAAATCGACTATTCTCCAATATATAAACATTTCTGCTAAAGAAACAACTGAATCCATTCCGTCCAGCGTAGCTATCGGAAGTAACGATTCAGGAAGATGGATGGTTTGTCGAACGGAAACTGGGGCAACTTAAGCGACGGGGCACGGGCTTCACGTCCCCGGACACCACGGACCTTGATCCGCCTAGATCTGTCCCAGGGCCTGGTCCAGGTCGGCAATCAGATCGTCGGCGTTTTCGATCCCCACGGAAAACCGGACGAGTTCGTCCTTGATGCCGATCTCGAGGCGCTCGGACCGGTCCATCTCATAGAAGGACATGATGGCGGGCTGCTCGATCAGGCTTTCCACGCCGCCCAGGCTCGGTGCGATGTAGGGGATGCGCACCGCGTCGATGAAGCGGATGGTGGTATCCATGTCACCGTCGACCTCGAAGCTCACCACGCCGCCGAAACCGCTCATCTGCTTGCGCGCGATTTCATAACCCGCATGGCTCTCCAGACCGGGATAGTACGTCTTCCGGATGCGCGGATGGCCTTCCAGGAATCGGGCGACGGCCAGGCCGTTCGCGTTGTGCTGTTCCATGCGCAGGGCGAAGGTCTTCAGGCCGCGGATCAGCAGGTACGCCCCGTGCGGATCGACGATGCCCCCCGTGACGTCGCGGAACTCGCGTACGGCGGCGATGAGTGGTGCGCTGCCCACGACGGCGCCCGACAACAGGTCGTTGTGGCCTCCCAGGTACTTCGTGGCGCTGTGGAGGACCAGGTCGATCCCGAAGTCCAGGGGCTTCTGGTTGTAGGGCGTGGCGAACGTCCCGTCGATCAGCACCTTTACGCGGTGCCGGGCGGCGATCTCCACGACCCTTGCCAGGTCGATCACGTTCAGGTACGGATTCGTGGGCGATTCGGATACGATGAGCCGGGTCTTCCCGTTGATCGCCGAGGCCAGTTCATCGTAATCGCCCGTCTTGACGAAGGTCACGTCGATGTTGTACCGCGGGAGGATCTGCCGGCAGAACTGGCGGCTGCGCCGGTAGCACTCGTCCATGACGATCACGTGGGCGCCCGAGGAAAGCATGGCGAGCAGCACGGACGTGAAGGCGCTCATCCCCGAAGAGAAGAGGGCGGCGTCCTCACCGCCTTCCAACTCGGCGATCTTGCGCTCCGCCACTGACTTGGTGGGGTTGCCGTAGCGTCCGTATTCCTCCCGGTCGACTTCTCCCGTCGTGTAGTCGATCAACTCCCGGGTATTCTGGAACACGTAGGTGGAGGTCTGGACGATGGGATTGGTCACCGACGAAAACGGTTTGTCGCGGTGTTCCCCGCCATGCACGGAACGGGTGGACAGTCCCTTCTTGTTACGCGGCATGTGATCCGGTTTCCTTTAAGATTCCGTTTTGAGATACCCTTTGCGGTGGCATCCTAATGGCAATTACGGTCGACGTGCGCTAAAAAACCGCGGATTCCTCGTACACCCCATGCACCTCCTGCATCACGCCCACGATTTCCCCCAGCGTGGCGTTGGCATTCACCGCGGCCAGCATGGGCGGCATGATATGCTCCCCGTTCCGCAGCGCGGTTCCCAGGTTATCGAGGGCGTGCCGGGCCGCCGGGCCGTCTCTCCGCCGCCGCACCGCGTCGAGGCGGCTTCGCTGTTCCCTCTCCACGCGGGGATCGATGCGAAGCGTCTCCAGGTCGTGGTCCCCGGGGGCGACGAAATCGTTCACCCCGGTGATGACCCGTTCCCCGCTTTCGATCTCCGCCTGGTACCGGTTGGCCGCGGCCATGATCTCGCGCTGGGGAAAACCCGCTTCGATCGCCGCGACCATGCCGCCGAAGCCGTCGATCTGCTTGAAATACGCCTCGGCCTCCTCTTCCAGCCGGTTCGTCAGGGATTCGACGTAGTACGATCCTCCCAGGGGATCGACCGTGTCGGCCACGCCGGTTTCATGGGCGATGATCTGCTGGGTCCGCACGGCGATGCGGGCCGCCTTTTCCGAGGGCAGCGCATAGGCTTCGTCCAGCGCGTTGGTATGGAGCGACTGGGTGCCCCCAAGCACCGCCGACAGCGCTTCCACGGCCGTCCGCACGATGTTGTTCTCCGGCTGCTGGGCGGTCAGGCTGCACCCCGCGGTCTGGGTATGGAAGCGCAGCATCCAGGATCGCTCGGAGCGGGCGCCGTACCGCCGTCGCATGTGGCGCGCCCAGATCCTCCGCGCGGCGCGGAACTTGGCGATCTCTTCGAAGAAATCGATGTGGGCGTTGAAGAAGAAGGAAAGCCGGGAGGCGAACCGGTCGACGTCAAGGCCGGCGGCGACGCAGGCGTCGACGTAGGCGAAGCCGTCCGCCAATGTGAAGGCCAGCTCCTGGGCGGCCGTCGCTCCCGCTTCCCGGATGTGGTACCCGCTGATGCTGACGGGGTTCCAGAGGGGTACGTGTTCCGTGCAGAAAACCACCGTATCGGATACGAACCGCAACGCAGCGGCCGGCGGGCAGATCCACTCCTTCTGCGCGATGTACTCTTTCAGGATGTCGTTCTGCAGCGTGCCCCGCAACCCGGTCCACGGTATGCCCCTTCGCTCCGCCAGGGCCAGGTACATGGCCAGCAGCACGGCGGCCGGGGCGTTGATGGTCATGGACGTGCTGATCCGGTCCAGCGGGATTCCGCTGAACAGGGTCTCCATGTCTTCCAGCGTGTCGACGGCGACCCCGCAGACGCCCACTTCGCCTTCGGAGGACGGGTGATCCGAGTCCAGCCCCATCAGCGTGGGGACGTCGAAGGCCACCGACAGGCCGTCCTGGCCCTGGTCCAGGAGATACCTGAAACGGGTGTTGGAATCGGCCGCGGAACCGAAGCCGGAGAACTGCCGGATGGTCCAGGGCCTGCCGCGATACAGGGAAGCGTGGATCCCGCGCGTGTAGGGATACTGCCCCGGAAATCCCTCGTCGTGCAGATAGCCGGTACCCGACCGTCGACCGGCCGAATACAACTCCTCCACGGGAGATCCGGAGATATTGGTGAAGGAAGGCTTGCGCAGGGGCCGTCCTCCGTCTTTGACTTCCTTCGGCTTTCTTTCGATTCCGTCCATCGCGTCCGCCCGTTCGCCCGTCCGCCCGGCACGACTTAATTACGCCAGACTATTTCAGTTACACCTGCGAGCAACACCGTAATATAGCCACGGGGAGGGGGTCGTCAAGCGGGAAGTGCGCCTTTGAAACCCCTGCGGGAACTGCCGAATTCCGTTGACATTTCCGGCGCGGCCGGATTAAGATTCGCATGACCCGATCACCGGTATGATCGCGAAGATCGCGCGCGGCGATTTCCGGTTTCACCGCCCACCGTGCCGCGTCCGTCATCCACTGAACCGCACGATCCCGCGACATTTTCTCGCATTTCGAACCTTCACCATGGCTATGAACACTCCCGAGATCCCGCTCTTCCCGCTTAATACCGTGCTCTTTCCGGGCATGCCCCTGCACCTTCACATCTTTGAACCACGCTACAAGGAAATGGTGCAAAAGTGTCTCCACGAAAAACAGGAATTCGGCATTCTCCTCCTCCATGAAACCCAGCTATGCCAGGTGGGCTGCACGGCCCGGATCACGCAGGTGCTGCGACAGTTCGAGAACGGTTCCATGGATATCCTCACCGAGGGCCGCAGGCGGTTCCGGGTCCTCGACGTGCTGAACCGGGAGGCCTACCTGGAAGCCGTCGTGGAGTATTTCGACGACGAGACCGAGGACATCCCCTCCGACCTCCTGAAGAAGGTCCTGAACGCCTACCAGAAGATGATCCGCCTGCAGACCAGGGGGGTGGGCGCCATCCGCGGCATATTCGACCCGGTGCACTTCTCCTTCATCATCGCGTCGACGATCGACATGGTCCTGAAGGACCGGCAATCCCTGCTGGAACTGACTTCTACCACGCAACGGATCAGGAAACTCGACACGGCGCTCCTCGAGACGATGCGGAAACTGGACAAGCAGGAAAAACTGAAGCGCGTTGCCGAAATGAACGGACATGGCAAGCACGAGCCCGATGAAGGCGAATCCGAAGGCGCCGAATAGCGCCGCCGGCACGCGCCGCCTGACGGCCATGGCCGTGGCCGTGGCCCTCGCGGTCCTCCTCGGTTTCATCCGTCTCTACCGGCTGCCCTGGGGCGGATCGCTTTCGCTCAAGATCCTGCCCCTGGTCTACCTTGCAATCACCTACGGCCCCAGGGCGGGCATGGCCGGGGGGCTCGCCGCGGGCCTGGTCACGCTGATCGTCGACCCGGTCATCCTCCATCCCATACAGGTCTTCCTGGACTACCTGCTGCCCTACGCGCTGCTCGGGATCATCGGCTTCTTCCCTTCCTGGCCCCGGGTGGGCATCCTTGCGGCCGGCGTACTCCGCCTGGCGAGCCACGTGGTGTCCGGCGCGGTCTACTTCGCGGCCTTCACGCCCCCTGAATTGAACCGGCAGGTCTACGAACTGGTCCGGGATTACACGGGGATCACCCTCTCCCCGCTGCTCCAGGAATGGACAGCGCCGTGGCTCTACGCCCTGCTGTACAACGCCAGCGTCGTCGTCCCCGAGACGGCCCTGATGATCCTCTTCGCCCCGCCGCTGGTACGCCGGCTCAACCGCGGTTTCGCGCCGGACCGGACCGGTTGAGCGCCGGGGTGGAAACCGCTGAAACCGAGCGGGATCAGCGGCGCCTCGACGCGGGTATTTTCCTCTTGCCTGGCCGTCGGCCCTCCCGTATTATGTCTCAGTTCGTCCGAACCGTTTATTCCGTCAACCCTTTCTGTTCAGGAGCGATTGGTCCATGTCGGAATCCCTGGAGTTGATTACGACCTCCAGCGACGAAGGAACGCTGCCGCTGCCCGAGCCGCTGTGCCGGGAAATCTACGATAAAATGCTGACCATACGGCGGTTCGAGGAGGCCGTGCTGGAGATCTACACCCAGGGCCTGATGCGCGGCCTGGCCCACCTGTACATCGGCCAGGAAGCCTCGGCCGTGGGCATCTGCTCGGCATTGAACGACGACGACTACCTCACCAGCACCCACCGGGGCCACGGCCATCTGATCGCGAAGGGCGGCAAGGTCGACCGCATGATGGCGGAAATGATGGGCAAGGTAGACGGCTACAACCGCGGCAAGGGCGGTACCATGCATATCGCCGACATGAGCCTGGGTATCCTGGGCGCCAACGGGATCGTGGGGGGCGGCATGGGCATGGCGACCGGCGCGGCCCTGAGCGGCAAGATGCGCGGCAGCGGACAGGTGGCCGTGTGCTTCTTCGGCGACGGTGCCATCAATCAGGGAGCCTTCCTGGAATCCGCCAACCTGGCGTCCATCTGGTCGCTGCCCGTCCTGTTCGTCTGTGAAAACAACCATTATGGAGAATACACGGCCGCCAGCGACGTTACGGCCGTCCGGGAACACGTGGCCGAACGGGCCGCCGGGTTCAACATGCCGGCCATGGTGGTAGACGGCAACGACGCCGTTGCGGTGCACGAAACCGCGGTGGAGATGGTGAAGCGGGCCCGGGCCGGCGAGGGCCCCTGCCTGATAGAAAATAAGACCTACCGGTACCGTGGGCACCACGTGGGCGACGGCGACCCCGAAAAGACCTACCGGACCCAGGAGGAGACGGACATCTGGATTGCGAAAGATCCCATTCCCCGCTTCGCCCGGCGCATGCTGAAGGCCGGCATGGTCGACGAAGCGGAACTGGAATCCATCGACGCGGACATCACGAAGCGGGTGGAAGACGCCGTGACCTTCGCGAACGAATCCCCCTATCCCACGGCCGACGAGGTAACCGACCATGTCTACGCCTGAGCGCGTGATTACCTATGGCGAAGCGGTCCGCGAGGCCATCGCGGAGGAGATGAGGCGGGACGATACCGTCTTCTTCATGGGCGAGGACGTAGCCGCCGCGGGCGGTGTTTTCAAGGTAACCGTCGGGCTCCTGGACGAATTCGGCGAAGACCGGGTGCGGGACACGCCCATTTCGGAAGCGGGCATCATGGGCGCCGGCGTGGGCGCCGCCCTGACGGGCATGCGGCCCATCGTCGAGATCATGTTCGGCGACTTCATCACCATCGCCATGGACCAGATCGTCAACCAGGCGGCCAAGATGTGCTATATGACCGGCGGTCAGGCCAGGGTGCCGCTGACGATACGGACCACCATCGGCGCCGGCCGTTCCTCGGCGGCCCAGCATTCCCAGAGCCTGCAGGCCTGGCTGTCCCACATACCGGGCGTCAAGGTGGCCATACCCTCCACGCCGGCCGACCTGAAGGGCCTGCTCAAGACCTCCATCCGCGACGACAACCCCACCGTCCTCTACGAAGACAAGATGATGTACGGCCTGAAGGGGCCGGTGCCCGATGACGACGACTACACCATACCTTTCGGCGTGGCCGACATAAAACGGGAAGGGGCGGACGTGACCCTCGTCGCCACCTCGAGCATGGTGCACACCGCGCTCAAGGCCGCGGACAAGCTGGATAAGGACGGAATCAGCGTGGAGGTGGTGGATCCAAGGACGCTGTCGCCGCTCGACATGGACACGATCATTCGTTCCGTCGAGAAGACCAGCCGCGCCGTGGTGGTCGACGAGGCCTATCAGAGCTACGGGGTCACGGGCGAACTGGCCTCCCGGATCGCCGACGAGGCCTTCGACTACCTGGACGCCCCCGTGAAGCGCGTGGGGGCCATGGACGTCCCCGTACCCTTCAGCCCCGGGCTGGAACCGGAAACCATTCCCGATGAGGAGAAGCTGGTCCGCACCGTCCAGGGCCTTTTTCACGACATTACCGTTTAGACCGAGACCACGGAGCAATCATTCCATATGAACCTGTTGCGCCTTCCCCTGCACTGGAAGATCATCATTGGGTTGATTCTCGGTTTGCTATACGGGATCCTCTCCGCGGCCATGGGCTGGAGCCGGTTCACCGAGGACTGGATTACGCCCTTCGGCGACATCTTCCTGAACCTGCTCAAAGTCATCGCCGTACCCCTCGTGCTGGGCTCGCTCATCATGGGCGTCGCCTCCCTGTCGGACGTGAGGAAACTGTCGCGCATCGGCGGCAGGACGATCGCCATCTACATCCTCACCACGACCGTCTCCGTAACCATCGGGCTCGTCATGGTCAATCTGCTCGAACCCGGGACGGGCGTGCCCCAGGGGTTGCAGGAACAGCTACAGGCGGCCTACCAGTCCGACGCGGAGTCCGACATGGAACGGGCCGAAACGGCCAGGGAGCGGGGTCCGCTGCAGGTCTTCGTGGACATGACGCCCGATAACATCTTCGGCGCGCTGAGCAATAACGGGCGCATGCTCCAGGTCGTCTTCTTCTCCCTCCTCTTCGGCATCGCCCTGGTACTGATCCCGTCGGACAAGAGCAAGCCCCTGGTTGATTTCTTTTCCGGTCTCACGTCGGTCATCATCCAGATCGTGCACATGATCATGGTCGTCGCACCCATCGGCGTCTTCGCCCTGATCGCCAAGACCATCAACCAGGTGGCGAAAGACGACCTGTCCGCGGTGGGAGAACTCCTTGCCGCGCTGGGATTCTACTGCCTGGTGGTCCTGGTGGGCCTGCTGATCCACGCCATCGTCACCTATCCGATGCTGCTGAAGATCTTCTCCAACATGAAGATCGGCAGGTTCTTCCGGGGAATCGCCCCGGCCCAGCTCCTGGCCTTCTCCTCCAGTTCCAGCGGGGCCACGCTGCCCGTCACCATGGAAATGAGCGAACGGAACCTCGGGGTATCCAAGGAAGTCTCCTCCTTCGTCCTGCCCCTCGGCGCCACGATCAACATGGACGGCACCGCGCTCTACCAGGCCGTGGCGGCCGTGTTCATCGCCCAGGCCCTCGGTCTCGGGCTCGACACGACCGCCCAGCTTCAGATCGTCCTCACGGCCGTCCTCGCCTCCATCGGCACCGCCGCCGTGCCAGGCGCGGGTATCATCATGCTGATCATCATCCTGGAGACTATCGGCGTGCCTGCCGCGGGTATCGCGCTGATCCTCGGCGTCGACCGCATCCTCGACATGTGCCGCACCGCGGTGAACGTCACCGGCGACGCCGCCGTGGCGACCTCCGTGGATGCCATGGAGAAACGTGCGGCCGCCGCGCGAACGGCCGGTCGGTCCGCGTAACAGTCAGTCCGCGTAACAGTCAGTCCGCGCAACGTCCGTATTCGGCGTAGAACCAGGCTGCGCTGTCGATTCCCCGGTAGAAATTGGGCAGGTGGAACTTCTCGTTGGGCGCGTGGGCGTCGCAGTCGGGCAGGCCGAAGGCCATCAGGACCGTGGGCAGGCGGAGGATCTCCTCGAACATGGCCACCACCGGGATGCTTCCGCCCTCCCGGATGTAGACGGGCTCCTTTCCGAAGCCCCGCGTTATGGCTTCGTGGGCGGCCGTCACCGCGGGATGGTCCCTCGCCGTGAGGACCGGCTTGCCTGTGCCGTGATGGATGACTTCCACCTTGACCGAGGGCGGCGCGAGGTTTCTGACGTAGTCCTCGAACGACCGGGCGATCTTTTCGGGATCCTGGTTCGGTACGAGGCGCATGCTCACCTTGGCCATGGCCTTCGACGGGATCACGGTCTTCGATCCCTCGCCCGTGAATCCCCCCAGCATACCGTTTACGTCGAGGGTAGGCCGCGCCCACAGGCGTTCCAGGGTCGAGTAGCCTTTCTCGCCCGTGGATTCCGGCAGGCCCAGTCTCCCGGCGAATCCTTCCTCGTCAAAGGGCAGCGCGGCAAGGGACGTCCGTTCCTCCTCGTCCAGGGGAAGGACGTCGTCGTAGAAACCGGGCACGGTGATCCTCCCGTCGCCGTCCACCATCTTGCCCAGCATCCCCGACAGCACGTTCAGGGGGTTGGGCACCGCGCCGCCGTAGACGCCCGAATGCAGATCCTTGTTGGGCCCCTCTAGCCGGACCTCCATGTAGGCCATGCCCCGCAGGGCGTATCCGATCGACGGTTGCTCGTAGTCGAACATGGACGTGTCGGAAATGACCACCACGTCCGCCGCCAGTGCTTCCCGGTGGCTTTCCAGGTAGGCTTCCAGGTTCTCGCTCGACACCTCTTCCTCGCCCTCGATCAGCATGCGGACGTTCACCGGCAGCCGGCCGTTCTCCCGCAGATGGGCTTCCAGCGCCTTCACATGCACCCAGACCTGCCCCTTGTCGTCCGTCGAACCCCGGGCGTAGAGGTTGTCGCCACGGATCACGGGATCGAAAGGATCGCTCTCCCACAACTCGAACGGTTCCGCGGGCTGGACATCGTAGTGGCCGTATAACAGGACGGTGGGCTTGCCGGGCGCACCGAGCCAGTCCGCCGTCACGATGGGATGGCCGGGCGTGGGGTTCACGGCCACATGCTGCATGCCGATCCGTTCCAGTTCGTCGGCGAGGAAACCGGCGCAACGGCGCAGATCCTCGCGGTGGTGGGGATGAGTGCTCACGCTGGGAATGCGGAGGAAGTCCTTCAATCCCTCCAGTGCCTGAGTTCGCTGTCCTTCAAGGTAGGAAATGACTTTGTCCATGGTCTGCGATTCCGTTCGTTGGAGAAGGTGAGAAGGGTACCGGCCTCCGGCCGCCCGGGACGGGTACCGGCCGCCCGCGATCGAAACGCCGCGCGCGTCTGGCACGTTACAGAATCGGCGTGCGGAGGAGCAAGGAGAAAAACAAGGGGGCCGGGGACGAGACCGCGGTCCGGCCAGCGCCGGGGACTGGACCGCGGTTCGGCCGGAGCCGGGGACGAGACCGCGGTTCGGCCAGCGCCGGGCGGGATTCGACATTTCGGCCGCCGGCATGCCGTGTGGGCTTGACAGTATGCCTCCATGGTTTTAGACTGGTAACTTCGCAGCGCAGTGCAGGGTGCCGGCGGGATGCGTCGCGCCGTGTCCCGGACCACAAAAGGGATCAGTCCGAAACCGCTAATCAGGCCGCAACGGCCAACTCCGATTTTGCCATGCAGACCTTCTTAAAACAGTATCTGGGCGTATTGCGCACCACGATCGGATCGGGAAACCTGAAGTTCTTCTACCGGTTCTTCATCCTCCTCTTCCTGTTGATCCTGGTCTACACGGTCCTGTTCCACCAGCTCCAGGCAATGGAGGGACGGGAACATACGTGGTTCACCGGATTCTACTGGACGCTGGTCACCATGACCACGCTCGGGTACGGCGACATCGTCTTTACCAGCGACCTGGGCCGGATTTTCTCCTTGTGCGTGCTGCTGACGGGACTGACGACGCTGATCATCGTGCTTCCCGTGGCCTTCGTCGAGTTCATCTACCGGCCCTGGCTCAGCGCCCACTCCATCGCGCGCGCCCCCCGGATGCTGGAACCGAACTTCCAGGAACACGTGGTCATCACCAATCACGACGAGGTGACGAGTTCCCTTGCCGCCCGGCTCAAGCAATACGGGAACGATTACGTATTCATCATACCGAACCTGGACGAAGCACTGCTCCTCCACGACCGGGGCCTCAACGTCGTATACGGCGACCTGGACAACGCGGAGACCTACCGGCACGCGAATGTGGACCAGGCGGCGCTCGTCGTGGCCACCGGCAAGGACACGCTGAATACCAGCATCGCCTTCACGATCCGGAATATCAACAGGGACATTCCCATCCTGGCGACGGCGAATTCTCCCGACTCCGTGGATATCCTCGAACTGGCGGGCTGCACCCACGTGATCCAGCTGGGACAGCAGATGGGTCAGCTCCTCGCCAGGCTCGCTTCGAGCGTGGATTCCATGTCTCACGTACTCGGAAACGTCGAAGACCTGATGGTCGCCGACGCGAGCATCGTGGATACCCCGCTCATCGGCAAGACCCTGCGCGAGACGCGTCTTCGCGAATTGACCGGCGTAACGGTCGTCGGTGTGTGGGAGCGGGGGAGGTTCCACGTGATCGCGCCCGATACGCCGCTGACCGAGCGGATGATCCTGGTGCTCCTGGGTACGGAAAGCCAGATCACTTCCTACAACGAGCTTTTTGCCATCTACAACGTTTCCGATCCGCCCATCGTCATCATCGGCGGGGGACGCGTGGGACGGTCCGCGGGAGGCACGCTCGCGGAGCGGGGGCTGGACTACCGGATCATCGAGCAGCAGGCCGACCGGATCCGGAATGAAAAGCATTACGTGCTGGGCGACGCGGCGGATATCGAGACCATGAAAAAGGCCGGCCTCATGGACGCGCCCACCGTCATCATCACGTCCCATGAAGACGACATAAACATCTACCTCACGATCTACTGCCGCAAGCTGCGGCCGGATGTCCAGATCATCACCCGGGCGAAAGAGGAACGGAACGTGGAAGCGCTTCACCGGGCGGGGGCCGATTTCGTCATGTCCTACGCTTCCATGGGCGCCAACATCATCCTGAACCTGCTCAAGCGGAACGACATCGTCATGATCACGGAAGGGCTGAACTTCTTCCGGGTCAGGCTCCCCCGCGAACTGGCCGGCAAGACCATCGCCGAATCGCAGGTCTATCCGGAGACGGGATGTTACATCGCGGCCGTTTTCACCGGGAAGGAGAGCATCGTGAGTCCCCCTCCGTCGATGAAGCTGTCCACCGGGTGCGAGATCCTGCTCATCGGAACGATCGAAGCGGAAAACCGGTACCTGGAGCGGTACGGCAAGAAAACGTAAGCCGGCAGTGGGCGGTATCGCGCCGGGTCACGCGCAGAACGCTTTTGCTGCCTCAGCAAGGACCTCGGCACAGGTTTCGATCGACGCCACGTCCACCCATTCCTCATCCCCATGGAAGCCGCCTCCCGCCGGGCCGTAGATTACCGTCGGGATCGAGCGCTCGCTCAGCAGCGCGGCGTCCATCCAGCCGGCACTCCCGGAGACACGGGGTCTGCAGCCGGATGTCCGTTCGGCGACCGCCCTGACCAGTTCGACGATCTCATGACCGGCATCGATCGAAAACGGCCTCCGTTCGAAGGTCAGATCGATCGTGGCCTCAAATTCCGGATCGGCCCGGCGGCATCGCTCGGCGATTTCTTCCAGCTCCGAGATCACGCGCTGCGCCGTCTCTCCCGGAACCGTGCGCCTTTCCACCCCCAGGCGGCAGGTCGCCGGATAGCTTGACATCTCACGGCCGCCGGAGATGACCGATGCATGCACCGATCCGGTACCGAGAAGTGGATCGCCCGACTGGTTTTCCAATTCGGCCTGAAGGTTTCCGAGCCCCTTGAGGAACGCCCCCATCTTCGTGATGGCGTCGATGCCATCGACCGGCCTGGAGCCATGGGCGGCACGGCCCTGCGTGGTGACATCCGCCCAGACGAAACCCTTGTGCGCGACCAGGACCTCCCCGTTGGTGGGTTCGGTCACGATGGCCGCGTCGGCCGTCACACCGCTGTCCAGAACGGCCGTGGTGCCGACGCTGTAGGCCTCTTCGTCGGCGACCGCCGTCATGACCACGTCTCCCCTCAAGGCCATGGCGCGCACGCTGGCCAATGCAGTCATCATCGCGGCGACGGAAGCCTTCATGTCCCCGGCGCCGCGGCCGTACATCCTGCCCGCTTCGACCCTCGCACGGAACGGATCGTCCATTCCGGCCACGCCGACGGTATCGAGATGACCGTTCAGGATGAGCGAGCGGCCCCCTCCCGTACCCCGCGCGACGGCTACCACACTGGGACGTCCGTCCGCATCCACGATCCGCACATCGAGGGACCGGTCCCGGCACCAGTCCGCGACGAAGGCGGCGATCTCCTTCTCGCCCGCGGCGTCCGGTGAGAGCGAGGGATTGGTAGAGTCAATCGAAACGAGTTCCGCGGTGAGCTCCTGGAGGGCGCTCATCAGTTTCCCCTCCCGGCCTGCGGTTTCGCTTCGGCGACACGATCCGCGAGGAACGGCTTCAACCGGTCCAGTTCCCGGGCGAGCGCCGCCAGGATCTCTTCCGCACCGTCCAGGTCGCCTTCCCTGCCCATCTTCTCCAGGCGCTGGGCGGCGTCGACGGCGCCCTCGGCCTTGAAAACCCCGGCGGAGCCCTTCAAGGTATGGGCGTGCCGTCTCAGGTCGACGGCGTTCCCCGCATCGACCGCCTCGCGTATGCCGGCCTCGAGTCCCGGACACTCGGCCAGGAAGAGTCCGGCAAGCTCGGCGATCACGGCCTCGTCCCCGCCAACCTGCGCAACGGCCTGTTCCCAATCGACCGGCACGGAGCCCGATCCTGCGGTAGAAGATGTGGATTCCGGCTCAGCCGGTGGTCGGCCGGCCGCATGCGCGCCTTCCACCGCTGTGTACAGCAACCGGGCCTGGATGGGCTTGGACAGGTAATCATCCATACCCGACTCCAGGCACCGCTCCCGGTCACCGCTCATGGCGTGGGCCGTCATGGCGACGATGGGGATGTGATCGCTGCCCGATTCCAGGCCGCGAATGGTCCGCGTAGCCTCCAGTCCATCCATCTCGGGCATCTGCACATCCATCAGGATCAGGTCGAAGGCGCCGGACTTGAACCGCTCGACCGCCTCCCGTCCGTTGTTCGCCACGGTGACTTCGTGGCCCCTGGACTCCAGCATGAGGACCGCGACGCGCTGGTTCACGACGCCGTCCTCGGCCAGGAGGATGCGCCGCGGCGCCACGCCTTCGGACAGGCCGTCGGCGCCCTCTTCCAGTGCGGGTGCGCACGTGCCGGCCACCGTTTCCATGATGGCGTTCAGCAGGTCGGACTGCTTGACCGGCTTGCTGACTGTACAGGCGATGCCGTCGTAATCGCCGATCCCGGGGTCGTCCCGCTGTCCGGCGGAGACCAGCAGGATGATTCCGAGATTCCTTCCGTCGGCGCACCGGTTGATTTCCCAGATGAGCCCGTATTCTTCCATTTCCGGCATGGTTTCGTCCAGCAGGACCAGCCGGATGGATTCGCCGTCATCGCCGGTAAGGGCGGAAAGGGCTTCCACGCCCGTGCCGGCTTCCTCAGTCCGCATGGACCATTCGGCCAGCATGTCGACCAGGAACCTTCGATTGGTGGGATGGTCGTCGACCACGAGTACCCGCAGGCCGGTCAGCGGCCCGGTGTCCACGACCGGCTGCTCCACCGCGTCGCGCCGTTTTTGCATTTCGACGGTAAAGTGGAAGGCGCTTCCCCGGCCTTCTTCGCTTTCGACCCAGATGCGGCCGTTCATCATGGCGGTCAACTGCGCGCAGATGGCCAGTCCCAGGCCCGTTCCGCCGTACTTCCGCGACATGGAGCTGTCCGCCTGGCTGAAGACGTCGAAGATCAGCTGCTGCTTGTCTTCCGGTATGCCGATGCCGGTGTCGGCCACCGAGCAGGCCAGCGTAACGGCTTCCTCCGATTCCGAGGCCAGCGACATGGTAAGGACCACGTCTCCCGCTTCCGTGAACTTGATGGCGTTTCCAACCAGGTTGATCACGATCTGGCTCAACCGGCCCGGGTCGCCCACCAGCCGGTCGGGCACGTCGGGAGCGACCTGGTACGCCAGCTCGAGGCCCTTCTCCGTGGCTGGGATCGACATGGCCTGCACGGTATTGGCGATGCGCTCCCGCAGTTCGAACGGGATCGATTCGAGTTCCAGACGGCCCGCTTCGATCTTCGAGAAGTCCAGGATATCGTTCAACAGGCCCTGGAGCGATTCCGTGGACTGGTCGATGAGTCTCATGAACTCCCGCTGCCGGGAGGTGAGGTCGGTATGCAACATGAGCTGGGTCATGCCGGTGATCCCGTTGATCGGCGTGCGGATCTCGTGGCTCATGTTGGCCAGGAATTCGCTTTTGGCCCGGCTGGCCTCCTCGGCCGACTCCTTGGCTTCCTGGAGTTCGCCCTGGAAGAGCACCATGTCGTGGGTCGTCTGCTCCAGCAGGGCGTTCTGCCGGTGCAGTTCGTGCCCGATGCGCGTGCGTTCCGCGTCGATCTGCCCGATCGATCGGGCGTTCCACCAGATCAGGATATTGAAGGCGATGACGTTGCAGACCACGAAGATCGAATGGCCGAATTCCACCCCGTAGAACCCCGCCCTTTCTCCCTGAAACTGGAGCCAGCCCAGGATGATCGGGATGAGAAAGGCCGCAGGGAGCAAACGGCGGGCCATGAGGCCGCCGGCCGTGGCGCTGACCAGGGTGACCGCCGGTTCGCGGCGGGGACGCGCGCAGAATATGCCGACGCAGAGGACGCCGAAACCCAGCGCGGTATTCAGAGAAATGGGGATCACGCCGGAGACCCTGTACAGGACCATGGTGCTGTAGATCGCGCCGGCCAGGGACAGCAGGGCAATGATTCCGGCGTTCATGACGCAGACGTGGGACAGCCAGTGTCTCGGTCCGCGCAGGTCGAGCAGCAGGAGCGCCAGGCCCACGAGCATGAAGGTAAAGGCGGTGTGCGGGGCCATGCGGCTGCCGCTGAGGGACGCTGCAAAGAGCCACTGGTCGATACCCCGGCCGCCCAGGTCGAAGTCGAAGAGCTTGACGGCGCCCAGCGCCATGAGCAGGGCCGCGCCGGCAAAACCCGTCCACCTGCGGTATGCCGAAGCGTTCCTGGGCAAGAGGGCGCACAAGGTGCCGCCGGCCAGCAGAAAGGCCGCGGCCGTGAGCGGGTTCATGGGAACCCGCCCGGGATTGACCAGACCCCGCAGGACGGCGAGATCGAACTGCCAGCCGGCGAGCACGAGCACCGAACACGCGATGTCGATCACGCTGCACAGGTAGGCGGCTTTCAGCAGCAGCCGCACCCACGCCGCATCGATCTCCGTCGAAGCCGCGTCTATCGCTTTCGAAGCCGCGTCGGTTACCGTTGAAGCCCGGTCGTTTTCCGTCGAAGCCATGACTTCCTCCCGGTCAACGCACGCCAGGCGGACCAGGCGCACCCCGCGGACCAGGCGCACCCCGCGGACCAGGCGCACCGGTCGCACCAGGCGGACCGGTGGCGATCAGGGGAAGATCCCCCGGAGCAGTTTTGCCTGGGTCACCCGGCTGATCCCCTCGATCAACGCCGCCGTACGCATGTCGATCTTGTCCTCCGAAGCCCGGTGGACGGTCCTTCCGAAGGCATCGATGAGGATATTGTGCAGCCTGCCGTTGATCTCCTCGAGCGTCCACATGTAATTCTGCGTGTCCTGCACCCACTCGAAGTACGAGACGGTTACGCCTCCGGCGTTGCCCAGGACGTCCGGCAGGATGAACACGTCCTTTTCTCCGAGGATCTCGTCGGCATCGAGCGTGGTGGGTCCATTGGCCCCTTCCGCCAGGAGCCTGCACTGCAGCCGGTCCGCGTTTTCGCCGGTGATCTGGTTCTGCAGCGCCGCCGGCGCCAGGATGTCGCAGGGCAGTTCCAGCAGTTCCTGGTTGGTGACTTCGTCGGCCTCGGGATAGCCCGACAGGAAACGGTTTTCCTCGCAGTACTTGAAGACGTCCTCCAGCGACAGTCCGTTGGCGTTGTAGATCCCGGTGGTGACGTCGCTTACCGCCACCACCCTGACACCGTCCTCATCCAGGAATCGCGCCGTGTTGCTGCCCACGTTGCCGAAGCCCTGGACCACCGCCGTGGCGCCGCCTAAGGACATCCCCATGTGCTTCGCGGCCGCCTCGATCAGGTAGACCAGGCCGCGGCCGGTGGCTTCGCGGCGGCCGAGGGACCCGCCCAGCACGACCGGCTTGCCGGTGACGACGCCCGGTACCGTGTAGCCCGCCTGCTGGCTGTACGTGTCCATGATCCAGGCCATGACCTGCTCGTCGGTACCCATGTCGGGGGCGGGGATGTCCTTGTCCGGACCGATGATGTCGATGATTTCCGACGTGAAGCGGCGGGTGAGCCGCTGCAGTTCGCGTCGGGACAGGTCGGTCGGGTCGATCCGGACGCCGCCCTTGGCGCCGCCGAAGGGCAGGTTGATCAGCGCGCATTTCCAGGTCATCCACATGGCCAGTGCGGAGACCTCTCCCAGGTTCACGTCCTCGTGGTAGCGGATGCCGCCCTTGGTCGGCCCCATGGTGAGCAGGTGCTGCACCCGGTATCCGAAGACGTTTTCCACGAGGTGGTACTCGTCCCGGCGGAAGGGAAGCGTCACGATATGGGTCCGCTGGGGGAAGAGCAGCCGCTCCCGGATGTTCTCGTCCAGTCCCATGATCTGCGCCGCCTTGAGAAACTGCTGCTGGGCCAGCTTGAACATGGCCGAATCCCACTCGCCGCTGCGCGCGCGAACGCGCTCGATGGAATAGTGGATGGACCGGGACAGCACGTTGGTGTTGGCCTGGGTCTTTACGATATAGTCCTGGGCGCCCGTCTCCACGGCCGTGGCGGCCAGGGAAACGTCGTCGAGTCCGGTGAGTATGATGACCGGCAGGTCCGGCGCGGCCGCCCGGACGCTATGGAGCGTGTCGAGATCGGCGCTGTCGGGCAGGACGAGGTCCAGCAGCACCACGTCGAAGGACATCTCCTCGATCAGGTCCAGTCCATCCCGGAGCGTCCCGGCGACGTGAACGCGGGTCGTAAGCCGGCTGGATTCCATGTAGTGGCGAATCAGCTGTACGTGCACGGGGTTGTCTTCGATCATCAGGACTTCGATGGTGTGTTCCGACATGTTTACGCTCCTGGATCCTGATCGTTCGGGGCGGCCTGGGCCGACTGGGCGGACTGATATTTCCGCACGGCTTCCGACAGATCGATCGTTCCTTCGTACAGGGACTTCCCGAGCACCACCCCTTCCAAACCGTCCGGGACGGCTCCGGCAGCCCGTTCGAGGTCTTCCAGCGTGGCCACGCCCCCCGATGCGATCACCCGCATACCGCTTTCACGCGCCAGGCGCGCCGTCGAACCGGTATTCAGTCCGTTCATCGTACCGTCCCGGTCGATGTCCGTGTAGACAACTCGACAGACGCCGGCTTCCTTCATGGCCGCCGCCAGTTCGAGCGACGAACAGGACGCGCCGGACGTCCAGCCGTTGACGGCGACCTGTCCCGCCCTCGCGTCGATGCCGACGACGATGCGTTCCGGCCCCCACTTCTCCACCACCTGTCGCACCATGTCGGGACGCTCCACGGCCGCCGTGCCCAAGATGACGCGGCGCACCCCCAGGGCCAACCAGGCTTCCACGGTCTCGGGCGTACGGATGCCTCCGCCCAGCTGCACCGGCAGATCGGCCTGTTCCAGGATGCCGACGACACTGGTCCGGTTGCCCGCTTCGCCGGTAAACGCGCCGTCCAGGTCGACGATGTGCAGATAGGTCGCGCCTTGCGATTTCCATCTCAACGCGACCTCCGCCGGGGAATCGCCGTATATCGTTTCGCGGTCGCGCCTGCCCTTGACGAGACGGACGCATCGCCCCTGTCTGATGTCGATGGCGGGGTAGAGTTGCATTTGGAATCATTACCCTCCGAAGCCCTGTCCGACGGCGCGATTTCCAACCACGCGCCCTGTGCTAAAGATGGACCGGAAAGCGCCGGCCTGTCAACCGACAAATCCCTTGACATTGATGACCTGGGTCCATAGCTTTCGGTGAAATCCGGCACGATGGCTAACCGGGTGTCCCGGTCCATTCTATGCCGGTTCCCCGTGCGATGGCCGACTTCCCTTCCGACCCTACGATCCCACGCCGTTCCAAATACCCGATGTCAGCCTTTGTCGATCCTGTTCAGCCCCTGTTGAAGGCCCATAGGCGACTGGCCTCCGATCTGGCCGGTCTGTGCCGGGAAGTGAATCACGAAGTCTATCTCGTGGGCGGTTCCGTGCGGGATGCCATCCTGGGCCGCACGGTGCGGGACCTGGACCTCACGCTTGCGGCGGACGGACTGGCGCTGGGTCGGAAACTGGCGGACCGCCTGCGGTGTCCTTTCGTGCCGCTCGACGATACGGACCGGACCGGACGCATCGTGTTGCGGCGCCGGTTTACGATCGATGTATCGTCCTTCAAAGGCGATACCCTGGAGGCGGATCTCCGCAAGCGGGATTTCACCATCAACGCCATGGCCATCCGCCTGGCTGACGTACTGGACGGCCGGCCGTCGATCATCGATCCCCTGGGCGGCGCGGCCGACCTCGCGGCAAGGCGGCTCAAGGCCGTTTCCGGGGCTTCCTTTCGCGACGACCCGCTGCGCGTATTGAGGGCGTTCCGCCTTGCCGGACAGTTCGACCTGGACATCACGCCCCGTACCGCGGCGTGGATCGCGGCATGCGACGAAGACCTCCGGAAAGTATCGGGAGAACGCCTGCTTTACGAACTGTCCTTGATCATGGGCCGACGCCATACCTCGGACCAGGTGTCCGCCATGATCCGCGCCGGCGTGTTCGGGTCGCTTTTTCCGGGGTGGATGGGATCGTTGCCGGCATCGGCGTCTCAGCGGCTGGAACGGACGGATCGGCTTATCGCACGGGACGTTTTCGAGGAGGATCAGGGACTGTACACCCATCTGACCGGTTACGAAGCAAAAATGGCGGGCGACCGGACCAGCCTGTGGATCCTCCGATTCGCCAGCCTCGTGCTGTGCGGCATCCGGGCCGGCGGCGAGGCAACAGGCGCGGACACGATACTTGAACGGGTCGAAGGCGCTGCCGACCGGTTGAGGCTGAGCAAGCGGGAAAGGCAGGCGCTCCACCACCTGGTATTCGGGGCGGCGAGGCTGCTCGAGGGGGCCGCTTCGCGGGAACCGGGCGACACGGCGCTCTGCCGGATGCTGCGCGGGTCGAAAGACGACACCCCCGGCGCGGCGCTCCTCGCCCTGGCGCACGGCCCGGACGAGGTTAGCGCGGCGGGCGAAAGGCTTGCGAAGACCGCGCGCCGTCTCCTGCGGCTTTACACACGGCACCGAAGCCTGCGGGCAAGTGGCCTGATATTGAGCGGCGCGGACCTCATGAACGACCTGGGCCTGCCCGAGGGACCGCAGGTCGGCCGCCTGCTGGATAAGCTTGAAACGATCCAGACCATACGTGATATTCGGACCAGGGAACAAGCCAGGAAGCTGCTTTACGACGATGCCGCCCATGGCCTGGCCGGCGCGGACGGCCTGATCCCAGGGACGGGCTGACCCGCGCTTAAAGGCGGGCTGGTGCGGACGGCAGAACCGGCGGGAACGGCACATAGCGCGGTTCGGACAGCGAGTGATGACTATGAGGCTTTGCACCACCCTCCAGATGCGGTCGATCGACCGACGCACCATCGAAGACTACGGCCTGTCCGGATATGAACTCATGGAAAGGGCGGGCTGCCGGGTGGCGGAAACCGCGAAGCAACTGCTGGACGGCGTGGCCGGCAAGTCGGTCTACGTGGCGTGCGGGAAGGGGAACAACGGAGGGGACGGATTCGTGGCCGCCCGGCATCTCCATCTGTGGGGTGCTTCGGTCACCTGTCACGTCCTCGCCGACAGGCCGGCCCTGCCGGCCGACGCCGCGAAGCACCTGGTACGGCTCGAGGAAGCCGGTCTGGAACCGGACTTCCGGCCCGACGGTCCGCTCGAAATGCCCGACCGCCCCCCGGCGCTGATCATCGACGCGCTCCTCGGCACCGGGTTGAAGGGACCGCCGCGCGATCCATACGCCGCCGCCATCGCGGTGATCAACCTCAGTCCTTCCCCCGTGCTCTCCGTCGACACCCCGTCGGGCCTGGCGTCTGGCTGCGGAAGTCCGCAGTCCCGCCCCCGCGCGGAATGGACCTGCGTGCGCGCCGACCATACCCTCGCGATCGGCCTGGTGAAGGTCGATCTGGCCACCTTCCCCGGCCGTTCCTGGTGCGGCGGCCAGGAAGTCGCGGACATCGGGTTTCCCGACCGTGCCGTAGAGGCGGAGGGGTTGTACCTCTCCATGCCCGAACGAAGCGAGATGGCCGGCCTGATCCCGGTTCACCAACCCGGGGACCACAAGGGAAGCCGCGGACGGGTCGCCGTCGTCGCCGGCTCGGCGGGTATGGCGGGAGCGGCCACGCTGGCTTCCCGCGCGGCCCTGCGCGGCGGTGCGGGCATGGTCATGCTCGGAGCGCCCGCGGGCCTGATGGATGCGCTGACGGCCAGGCACACGGAAGTGATGCTTCGCGGCCTGCCCGAAACCGCCGAAGGATCGCTTTCTCTCGCGGCCGAGTCCGACATCGAAGCGCTGCTCTCCTGGGCCGACGTGCTGGCCATCGGCCCGGGTCTCACGCGCCACGAGGAAACCTCCGCGCTGGTCCGCCGCGTCGTAACAAACAGCGAGCGGCCGGTCGTCATCGACGCCGACGGGGTGAACGCCTTCGCAGGCCACCCGGACGGCCTGTCCGGCACGGCACCGGAGGTCATTATGACGCCCCACGTGTTCGAGCTGTCCAGGCTGACCGGCATGGCCGTCGATGACATCGAGGCGGACCGGGTCGCGGCCGCGCGACAGGCCGCCGGTGCCCTTCAGGTCACGCTCGTGCTCAAAGGCGCCGCCTCGCTGGTGGCTTCCCCCGGAGGAGAGGTCTCGGTGAATCCCACGGGGAACCCGGGGATGGCCACCGCCGGATCGGGCGACGTGCTGACCGGTCTTATCGCGGCCCTGCTCGGGCAGGGACTCGGCGCGTGGGACGCGGCCCGCCTGGGGGTATACCTCCACGGCCTGGCCGGCGATCTCGGCGCCGAAGCCATGGGGCCGCACAGCCTCGTGGCCGGTGATCTCATCGACCATTTGCCCGGTGCGTTCCTGCATACGGGCGAGGAGCGGATTTCACCCTAGAAAGCAGGTTACCGTGGACACGAAATTCGACCCGGTTTCGCTTGAGGAAATCGTGGTCCGAGCCTTGCGGGAGGACGTGGGAGACGGCGACGTCACCACCGAGTGGACGCTGGAGCCCGGCGCGGTGGCCCGCGCCCGGTTCGATGCCGGGCAGTCCGGTGTCCTGTCCGGCCTGTTCCCGGCAAGTCTCGTGTTCCATGCGGTGGACCCGGACCTGGAATTCCGTGCCCTGCTGACCGACGGCGACCCGGTGGAACCAGGCCAGGCCATCGCCGAAGTGCGGGGTGCCGCGAGGTCGGTACTCACCGCCGAACGAACAGCGCTCAACTTCATCCGCCACCTTTCCGGCATCGCCACCATGACCCGGGAATACGTCGATGCCGTGCGGAACACCGGCGCACGCATCGTGGATACCCGCAAGACCACGCCCGGTCTCCGCGACCTGGAGAAACGTGCCGTACTGCACGGAGGCGGAGTCAATCACCGCCACGGTCTCTTCGACATGGTGCTAATCAAGGACAATCACATCGCCGCCGCGGGAGGCATCGCCGCCGCGGTGCTCAGGTGCAGGTCGAACATGAAGCGATCGGGCAGGAGGTACGACATCGAGGTGGAGACGAGCAGCCTGGATCAGGTCGAAGAGGCCGTGCGCAGCCAGGCGGACTGGATCATGCTGGACAACATGAGCGATGAGGAAATGAGGTCGGCGGTCGGCCGGATTCGCACGATGACCGCGGCGGAACGGTCCATCGTCGTCGAAGCGTCGGGAACGATCACGCTGGAACGGCTCGAGGCGATCGCGAAAACCGGCGTCGACGTGATTTCCGTCGGCGCCCTGACCCATTCCGCGCCGGCACTCGATATCAGCCTGAACATGATGGATTCCGCCTGAAACGGATGCACCGGAACGGAACGACGATGAAACCCCCGGCCCCGAGCAATAGTTTGGAAGCACTCCAGGACCGGTACGACGCGGACCGCATGCGCGCGAAGCTGTCATCGCGGATCTTCGGCCGCGTACTGGAATACCACGAGCGGGTAGGGTCCACCAATGACGTGATCCTGGACCTTGCCGAACAGGCCGCGCCCCATGGGACCGTCTGCCTCGCCGATGAGCAGTCGGCCGGCAGGGGCCGCCGTGGATACGGATGGTTCTCGCCCCCCGGATGCGGGATCTGGGCTTCCATCCTGCTCCGGCCCCGGCTGTCCGCCGCCCGGACTCCGCCGCTTACGTTGTGCGCGGCCGCGGCCTTGGCCCCCGTCCTGGAGACGGCCGCGGGCGTGTCCGTGGAAATCAAGTGGCCGAACGACCTGCTCATGGGAGGACGCGGGGATCAAGAGGGACGCGGGGATCACGAGGGACGCGGGGGCTGTGGAGGACGCAAGGTCGCCGGCGTTCTGGCGGAATCCCGCGTCGTGTCCGGTGACGAACCGGTCATCGTGATCGGCATGGGGATCAACGTAAACCACACCCGTGAACAGTTTCCCGACGCGCTTTCCGCTTCCGCCACTTCGCTGCATATCGAGTCGGGCCGACCCGTGCGTCGCGAGGACCTGTTCCTGAACATCCTGGCCTCCTTCGAATCCGCTTACGGGCTCTACCTGGCATCGGGGCCCGCGTCTTTTCTCGCCGATGTGGACGCCCGGCTCGCCTGGCGGGGTTTGACGGTCGAGGCCGACAGCCCCGCCGGAACCGCCGGCCGCGTATCCCGCATCGATGAGGAAGGCGGCCTGGTGCTCGACCGTCAGGAGGGCGGCCCCGTTGTCATCCGTTCCGGGTCCATCAGGCTTTGCACATAATACCGGTATAATAGTTTGATTCGCCCACATATTCGATTTTTCCGACCGGAGACCAGGCACTATGGGATTGATTATCGACGTCGGGCTGCCGCTGGCGCTCGCTTTCATCATGTTCGGACTTGGGCTCGGGCTCACCTTCGACGATTTCGCCCGGGTGGTGCGCCGGCCGCGCGATTTCGTGGTGGGTGCCCTCTCCCAGCTCGTCCTGCTGCCGGCCGTTGCCTTCATCCTCGCCAGCGTCTGGCCGATGGCGCCGGAGCTCGCGTTGGGCCTGATGATCATCGCCGCCGCGCCAGGCGGCCCGACCTCCAATATCCTGACCGCGTTTGCGCGCGGCGACGTCGCGCTCTCGATCTCGCTGACCGCGGTGATCAGTCTGGCCAGCGTGATCACCATACCGGTCATCGTGGTCTTTGCCTACGGGCGTTTCATCGGCGATTCGGCGGAGCAGGACATATCGGTCGCCGGCGCCGCACTCGGGGTTTTCCTGATTGTCGCCGTTCCGGTGCTGATCGGTCTTGTCATCCGCCGCATCGCGGAAGGCTTCGCACTTCGGTTCAGACCAGCAGCCCACAAGGCCTCCGCGGTGCTGTTGATGCTCGTACTCGCCGGCGCGATCTTCGATCAACGCGACAACATCGCCCCCTATTTCGCGCAGGCCGGACTGGCCACACTCGTCCTCAACTTGCTGATGATGACGCTCGCCTGGTTTCTCGCCCGGATGTTCGCCTCCGGACCGACCCAGCGGACCGCCATTGCGATCGAATGCGGTATCCAGAACGGGACGCTCGCGATCGCGGTCGCGGTTTTGTTGTTCGGCGGTGGGCTCGCGACCATGCCGGCGGCGACCTACAGCCTGATCATGTTCGCCACCGCGCTGATCTATATCGCCATGCTGCGGCGGAGCGCCTGATCCGCATCAGAGGATCGGATGCCGGCCCGGGGCTGGCGCGTCTCCGGTCGGCAAGCAGGCCGCTCGGTTTCGGGACGTCACGCAGACACGCACGCATACGCCTCATAACTCCGAACCATCCGCCCGTGCCGTGCAACTTCCAATCTCCCCCGAACGCCCAATTATCCTGCCGACCCGAAACAAAAAAAACTTGCATCATCCAATAACCCTTCATATATTAGCAGACTGGACATTCGAGTGCTAATTTCAGACTCGCTACTTGTTGAAATACAAGTATTTAGTTGACTCAAAGTTTGTAAGGCCGAGTCCGTTCGCCTTGCATGGAAACGCCCGGTACGACCCGGCGAAACATAGGGGGTAGCAGAAGTGCCAGCCAAACAACTTTCATTCGATGCGGATGCCCGGCAGGCCCTCAAACGAGGGGTGGACGCCCTGGCTGACGCGGTCCGTGTCACCATGGGCCCCAAGGGCCGATGCGTCGTGCTCGACAAGAAATTCGGTTCGCCCACGTTCACGCTGGACGGCGTCACGGTGGCGAAGGAGATCGAGATCGAGGACCATTACGAAAACATGGGCGCCCAGATGATCAAGGAAGCCGCGTCGAAGACCAGCGACGTGGCCGGCGACGGGACGACCACGGCCACCGTGCTCGCCCAGGCCATCTACGCGGAAGGCTTGCGGAATGTGACGGCCGGCGCCAATCCCATGGATCTGAAGCGGGGCATCGACAAGGCCGTGACCGGCGTGGTCGGTGCGATTGCGGACATGTCCAAAGCCGTGGAAGGGCGGAAGGAAATCTCGGAGACCGCCACCGTTTCGGCGCATGGCGACGCCGCCATCGGCGACCTGATCGCGGACGCGATGGAAAAGGTGGGCAAGGACGGCGTCATCACGGTCGAAGAGGCCAAGAGCATGGAAACCTCCCTCGACGTCGTGGAGGGCATGCAGTTCGACCGCGGTTATCTGTCGCCTTACTTCGTGACCGATTCCGAGTCGATGGAAGCCGTACTCGAGGACGCGAAGATCCTGATCCACGACAAGAAGATCAGCGCCGTCAAGGACATCTATCCCGTCGTCGAAAAGATCGCCCAGAGCGGATCCCCGCTGCTGATCATCGCCGAGGATATTGAGGGCGAGGCCCTTGCCCTGCTGGTGGTCAACAAGCTTCGCGGCACCCTGAAGGTCGCCGCGGTCAAGGCGCCCGGTTTCGGCGACCGCCGGAAGGCCATGCTCGAGGATATCTCCATCCTGACCGGTGGTACGGTCATCTCCGAGGATGCCGGATTCAAGCTGGAAAACGTGACCGTGGGCGACCTGGGTACGGCCAAGCGCGTCAACCTCGACAAGGACAACACGACGATCGTCGAAGGCGCCGGCGGCACCGACGCGATCCAGGGACGCATCAACCAGATCCGCGCCCAGATCGAGGAGACCACCTCCGATTACGACCGGGAGAAGCTGCAGGAACGCCTGGCCAAGCTGGCGGGCGGCGTGGCGGTCATCAACGTGGGCGCCGCGACGGAAGCCGAGATGAAGGAGAAGAAGGCACGGGTCGAAGACGCCCTCAACAACGCCAAGGCGGCCATCGAAGAAGGCGTCGTCCCGGGCGGCGGCGTCACGTTCATCCGCGCGCTCTCCCCGCTGGACAACGGACTGGACGTGGAAGGGGACGAAGCGGTGGGCGCCGGCATCGTACGCAAGGCGCTCGAGGCCCCCGTGCGGCAACTGGCTGAAAACGCCGGTCTTGAAGGCTCCATCATCCTGCAGAAGATCCGGGAAGGCGAGGGCGGATTCGGTTACAATTTCGAATCCGACACCTACGGCGACATGTCCGAAACGGGCGTTATCGAACCCGCAAAGGTCTCCCGCGTAGCGCTGCAGCACGCCGCGAGCATCGCCGGCCTGCTGCTGACCACCGAAGCGCTGGTGGCGGAACTCCCCGAAGATACCCCGCCTCCGGCCATGCCCCACGGCGGCGGCATGTACTAAGCGGGACGCTTCGATAGAGAACCGGCCACCGGCCGGTTCCATGAAAACCCCCGGTGGCATCATCGGGGGTTTTCTCTTGCTACGGCCGGTCGCTGAATCTATATTTTCCCCGAGACCGGCGGCGCATGCGGAAACAGGTTCTGGGCGACGGAGCGACCATGAGAAACCCGGTGGTTATAGAACGCGCGGAACGGCTTCATCAGATCCCGCTGAACCGTCCTCTGGAACATTCCCGATACTTAAGAAGACTGGCCGCCAGGGGGATCGAGCCCATCGATCTGACCACGGGTTACGCCGACCCTCCCGCGCGGCAGGATGCCATTGAAAGGACATTCGAAGCCGATCCTGCCGAGACATCCCGGCACGCCGGCGACGCGTTCCGAAGGGCATTCAGCAACTGGTTCGCGTACCGTTTCGACGTGGAGATCGATCCGGACGCGCACGTCCTGCCCTTCGCGGGTTCTGCGATCGGCCCGGCCTGCGTGGCCATGGCGCTGGTCAACCCCGGTGAAACCGTACTGGCGCCCGACCCCTCCCACCCGGCTTACCGGACCAGCGCGGTGTTGGCGAACGGGCAGATCCAGTCCTATCCCCTGCACGGACGAAACGATTTCCTTCCCAACCTCAAGCAGATCGAACCCCGGGTCGCCGGGCAGGCGAAACTGATGTATGCCGGGTTTCCGAACGACCCGACCGGGGTCGTGGCGGACCATTCGTTCTTCCGGGAGCTCATCGATTTCGCGCGCAGGCACAACATCATCGTCTGTCACGATGCGACGCAGCATTTCCTGACGTACGACGGGGTCGAAGCCCCAAGCCTCCTGCAGACGCCTGGCGCGAAGAACGTGGGCATCGAGTTGTTCTCCCTTTCCGTGCTGCCCGGCGGCATGTTCCGCGACCTGGGCGTGGCGGTGGGCAATCCTTCCGCGCTGGCCGCCATGTCCCAGCTGACTTCCCATCTGCACGCCCCGCTGCTTCCCGGCCTTCTCGCCGCCGCGGCCGATGAGTTTCCCCATCTGGACCGGCACGTGGAAGCGGTGGCGTCCCGGTGCCGGTCGCGAAGGGACCTGATGGTATCGGGGCTGCGGGACCTCGGCTGGAACCTCTCCGCACCCGGCGGCGGACACTACGTGTGGCTTCCCGTACCGCCCCGCTATTCCTCTGTTCGATTCAGCATCCTGCTGCGCAAGGCGGGCGTGTTCGTCGTGCCCGGCGCATACCTGGGCGAATACGGCGAAGGATACGTCCGAATGGCATTTGACAGAGACGAGTCGCAGATCCAGGCTGCGCTCGACCGCATCGACCGGCAGATGTCGCGGTTCCGGTTGCGCAAGCGGGCGTTCCCCGCGGTCAGCCTGGCCTGAACGGATCCGCCCCATGCCCGGAGACTGGATCAGCGTGCGGGGAATCCGCACATTCGGCCATCATGGCGTGACGGCCCCTGAACGGGCTCGGGGACAGGTCTTCGAAGCCCACGTCGCACTGCGCCTGGACCTGTCGAAGGCGTCCCGGACGGACCGTCTCTCCGATACCGTGGATTACGCCGACGTCTGCCGGCGGGTGGGACGCATCCTCGGCGGCGAGCCGTGCCGCCTGCTGGAGGCGGTCGCCGGCAGGGTGGCGGACGAACTGCTCTCCGCCTACCCCCCGGTGGACCAGGTCGTGGTCAGGCTGCGGAAGCCCGGCGTGGCCGCGGACCTGCCGCATTCGGGAACCCCCGGGGTCACCGTGCATCGAAGCAGGGAGGCGGGACGTACCGGACCGTGACCGGACCGCAGGGTGAGAAATGGCGTCTGTCGCGCTGGGACTGGGCAGCAACATCGGGGATCGCGTCGCAAGGTGCCGGCAGGCGCTTTTCGAGCTGGCCGGAAACGAGGCGATCCGGATCGTAAAGCGCTCGTCATGGTACGAGACGCGGCCGGTAGGCCATGCCCCCCAGCCCGACTTCGTCAACGGCGCGGCCCTCCTGGAGACCACGCTGTCGCCCTTGCGGCTGCTCGATACGCTCAAGGACGTCGAATCGCGCATGGGACGTTCCGTCACGTGGGACAAGGGGCCCCGCGAAATCGATCTCGACCTGTTGCTCTACGACGACCTGGTACTCGAACGGCCGGGTCTCGACCTGCCCCACCCCGCCATGGCGAAACGGGCCTTCGTGCTCGTTCCCCTGACGGAAATCCACCCGGAACTGGTCCACCCGGTCTACGGGCGGACCGTGTCCGACCTGCTGGATGACCTGCAACCCGTGGACCATCTCGTCCGATATCTCGCCGAACCGTAACCGGAGCCCCGATGGAACATGCCAACGGCGATCTGATCACGCTGATCCTGGCCGCGGGAAAAGGCACCAGGATGCACTCCGACCTGCCCAAGGTGCTGCACCGGCTAAACGGCCGGCCGATGATTCACTACGTGCTGGACACGGCACGGGCGCTCCGGCCGAGGCGGATCATCGTCATCGTCGGCCACCAGGCCGGCTCGGTGCGGCGGGAACTGGCCGGACTGCCTGGACTGCCTGGACCGCCCGGACCGCCCGCGGAATTCGCCGTGCAGGAGGAGCAGCTGGGCACCGGCCACGCGGTGCGCCAGGCCGGACCGCTGCTGGCCGGCGAAAGCGGCGTCGTCCTCGTCCTCGCCGGCGACACGCCCCTGATTCGTCCTTCCACCCTGGCGACGTTGATCAACGCGCACCGACGGGACGGCGCCGCGGCCTCGGTACTCACCGCCCACGTCGACGCCCCCACGGGCCTGGGACGCATCCTGCGCGACGGCGAAGGCCGTATCGACCGGATCGTCGAGGAGAAGGACGCCACCGGGGAACAGCGGGCGCTTAAGGAGATCAACACCAGCACCTATTGTTTCGAACCGGCCCTGCTGCTGCGGGCCCTGGACCGGCTGACCCCGGAGAACAGGCAGGGCGAATACTACCTGACGGACACCATAGAGATCCTCCGGCGGGAGGGCCACCGCATCGCAGACGCGCCGGCCGGCATGCCGGAAGAAACCATGGGGATAAACACCCCGGAGCAGCTGTCGGCGGCCGAATCGTGGCTGCTGGAAGGGGACCGCGCACGGCCTCCCGAAAGCTAAAAAACAGTTGACATCGTACCCGCCCATTCTGTATATATAGTGGTCTGGAAAACGAATCGGATTCCGCCTGTCGAACCAGCATTCGATTTGACGGCGGAACGGTGTCGAGACCGGGGTACAAAGGGGGATCGCATGGTGAAAGGAGCTGGTCGATGAAGCACTGTTGTTACCCTGCCTATGTTTCCCTTCCTGGTGTTATCCCCTAGTAAGCTCTCCGGTTATCTCTGGCAAGCAGATATCGATGGTCGCACGGTCCCGTTGCAGGCCGTACCTTCAGGACGCGTTCCGCGTGGGATCCGCCATGACGAGACAGGTCATCCAACCCTCCGCGAACCGGCCGGACGCCGTTCCGGAAGGACGCGGTCCAGGCGGCCGCTGGCGCGTTCGGGTGCTGGAAGGCGTGATCATCATCCTGGTCGGGGTGAACGCCTACCTGGTCTACTCGGTGGCGACCTCGTCCGTCTTCTCTTCGTCCACCGAACGGTCCGCCGAAGTGGTCGTGGACCCATCGGCCTTCCATATCCAGGTGGAGGTCCTGAACGGATGCGGTGAACGGGGGATCGGACAACGGGCTATGCGGTTCCTCCGGGAACGGGGATTCGACGTGGTCAATATCGACAACGCCGACCATTTCGAGTACCGGGAAACCGTCGTGCTGGACCGCAGGGGAACGGACGGGCCGTCCGAGGCCGCCCGCGCGGTCGGAAACGCGCTGGGAACGCAATACGTCCTGCTCCAGCGAAACGATGACCGCCTGGTGGACGTGTCGGTAGTGATCGGCAAGGATTACGACGAACTGCTCTTTTCCGTGGAGAACGACTGATCGTGGCGTTGGCATCGAAGGAAATCGCGGAGCAGGCGACCCTCTCCATGCTGTCCAGGAATGCGGCCGACGTGATGATCATCGACCTCAGGGGGCTTTCGTCCATCACGGACTACTTCGTCATCGGGACGGCGGGTTCCGAACCGCAGATCAAGGCCGTCGCCGAGCAGGTGGCGTCGGATCTCAAGGAACGGGAATCGACGCCCTGGCACACGGAGGGCAAACAGAGCTGGCGGTGGGTCCTGCTCGACTACGTGGACGTGGTCATACACGTGTTCAGAGCGGAAGTCCGCGCATTCTACGGACTCGAGCGACTCTGGGGAGACGCGCCACGGGTCACCGTTTCGGCCGACGCGGCAACGGGTGAAATCATCCGTACGCCCGATGCGGGCGTACCCGGGGCCAGGGTGGACGCGCTGGAACACGAGGCTTAGATTGGGCATTCTCGTCGTCGGTACGGTGGCTTTTGATTCGGTGAAGACGCCGGAAGGAGAAGCAAACGACGCGATCGGGGGATCGGCGACCTATTTTTCGGCGGCCGCCAGTTTCTACGCGCCGGTAGACGTCATTGCCGTCGTGGGAGACGATTTCCCCCTGGCGTCCCTGGATTTCCTGCGGGAGAGACAGGTCGATGTATCGGGCCTGGAGGTGAAGGAAGGAAAGACCTTCCGCTGGGCGGGCGAATACGCCGCCAACATGAACGACCGCCGCACGATCGACACGCAGTTGAACGTGTTTTCCGATTTCAAGCCCGTGCTGGCGGAGCGGCACCGCGCGCACGATCACGTATTCCTGGCGAATCTCGATCCGGACGTGCAGCGCGATGTGCTGACCCAGGCCTATTGTCCGGACCGTTCAGACCGTCCGGAACGTCCCGGCGTCGTCGCCTGCGACACCATGGACTTCTGGATCGAAGGGCGAAGGGCGTCCCTGCTGTCGACGCTCAGCGGGGTGGACGTGCTGATCATCAACGACGGCGAGGCCCTTCAACTGGTGGATGACCACAACCTCGTGCGGGCAGCCGAACGTATCCTGGAGCTCGGCCCGCGGGCGGTGGTGGTCAAGAGAGGCGCCCACGGCGCGACGCTCTGTACCCGCGACGCCTGGTACGGCATCCCTTCATACCCCGTGGCCGACGTGGTGGATCCGACGGGCGCCGGGGACACCTTCGCGGGCGGATTCATGGGTTACCTCGCCCGGTCGGGCGATACGGGCGTAAGCGCCTTGAAGCGCGCCATGGTGCACGGCAGCGTCATGGCCTCGTTCAACGTGGAGGATTTCAGCGTCCGGCGGCTCGAAACGCTTACCGAAACCGAGATTTCGGACCGTCACGACCGGTTCATGGAGATGATCACGCCCTGAACGTCCTGGTGAAGTTCACGCCCCGACCGGCGCAGGGCAGGAAGTGGTAGCAGGAAGAGAAGGATCGGCAGTCATGGATTTTACGACCATCCGGTGGGACCGCGACGAAGGCGTGCTGGTATTGCTGGACCAGACGCGCCTGCCCGGCGAAGTGGTCTACACCAGGTGCCGGGACATCGCGTCCGTGGCGGATGCCATCCGGCGGCTGAGCGTACGCGGTGCGCCGGCCATCGGCGTCGCCGCGGCCTTCGGGGTCGTCGTCGGGGTCCAGCACAGCCGCGCGGCCGACTTCGCCTCCTTCAGCCGGGAAGTCGACAATGCCGCGGAACTGCTGGCGGCCACCCGTCCCACGGCGGTCAATCTCTTCTGGGCGCTGGAGCGGATGCGCCGGACCGTCCGGGAACACGAAGACGCATCAGTGGAGGACATCAAGCGCGCCTTGCTCAACGAAGCCCTGGCCATACAATCGGAGGACGAACATACGTGCCGCCTGATCGGTGAGCACGGCGCCGCGCTTTTGCGTTCCGGCCAGACGGTGCTCACGCACTGCAACGCCGGCGCGCTCGCCACGGCGGGTGCGGGCACGGCCCTCGCCGTGGTGTACCGGGCGCACAGCGAAGGCAAGCGGATCCACGTGTACGCGGACGAGACGAGACCCGTCCTGCAGGGCGCCCGGCTGACTTCCTGGGAACTGACCCGGGCGGGCATAGGCGTGACGCTCATATGCGACAACATGGCCGCCCAGGTCATGAAGGAAGGTCGGATCGACTGCGTGATCGTGGGCGCGGACCGCGTGGCCGCCAACGGCGATGTCGCCAACAAGATCGGCACCTACGGCGTGGCCGTGCTGGCCGACGCGCACGACGTGCCCCTGTACGTGGCGGCGCCGTGCTCTACGATCGACCTGTCCATCGAATCGGGCGCCGGGATCCCGATCGAAGAGCGCGGAGCCGATGAAGTAAGCCAGGGGCCGGGCGGACGCACCGCACCGGAGGAAGTGGACGTGTACAATCCCGCATTCGACGTAACCCCGGCCCGTTACGTGTCTGCGATCATCACGGAACGCGGCGTGGCCAGACCGCCCTACGCCGAGAGCCTCGCCGCACTGTCACACCATGCATGGGAACCGGCCGTCACCGGATAACGGCCGTCACCGGATAAAGGAGCGTGTACCATACTATGAAGACACCAACGGTTAAAATGGAGGACCTGCAGCGGGACTGGCACGTCGTGGACGCCGACGGCAAGGTGCTGGGCAGGCTGGCCAGCGAAGTGGCCAAGATCCTGCGCGGCAAGCACAAGCCGATCTTCTCGCCCCACCTGGATACCGGCGACCACGTCATCGTCATCAACGCGGAGAAGGTGGTCCTGACCGGCAAGAAGCCCCAGAACAAGATCTACTACCGCCACAGCGGCTATCCCGGCGGCCTGAAGGCCATCAGCTACGAACGCATGGCCGCCCGCCACCCGGAGCGCGTGTTGCGCATGGCCATCAAGGGCATGCTGCCGCACAACGCCCTCGGCCGAAAGATCTTTCGCAAGCTCCGCGTGTACGCCGGCGCGGAACACCCCCACAGCGCCCAGAAACCGGTCGCGCTGGAACTTTAAAAAGGAGCGTAACGGAGCATGAATTCGGATACCCATGGACACCACGCGGTGGGCCGGAGGAAGCGGGCCATCGCCAAGGTATGGCTTCGCGCGAAGAAGGATGGCGCCAGTCACCAGGTCAACGACAAGCCGCTGATGGACTACTTCGACCGTCCCGGTCTCGTCGCAGCGATCGAGGAGCCCCTGGTGCTCACCGAAATGAACGACCAGGTCGTCGTTTTCGCGCGGACCTTCGGCGGCGGCAAGACCGGCCAGGCCGGGGCGTTGAGACTCGGCATCGCGCGGGCGCTGAAGGACATGGACGAAAGCCTGCACGCGCCGCTGCGCGAAGCGGGCATGCTGACGCGGGATTCACGCATCAAGGAACGCAAGAAATACGGACTGGCCGGCGCACGCAAGCGGTTCCAGTTCTCTAAGCGTTAATTCACTAGACGCAGGCCTGTCCGCCTGCCAGACAAGGAGATCAGTACCGCCTATGGGTATTCCGACTATTCAGGAACTGCTCGGTGCGGGCGTTCACTTCGGTCACCAGACCCGACGATGGAACCCGAAGATGAAGCAGTTCATATTCGCCGAACGCAACAACATCTACATCATCGACCTGAAGAAGACACTCAGCCAGATCGAAATCGCGTATGACGCCGTGCGCAAGGCCGTCGAGAACGGGCAGTCCGTCCTCTTCGTGGGCACGAAGAAGCAGGCCAGGCCCATCATCATCGAAATGGCGCAGCGATGCGGCATGTTCTACGTTGCGGAGCGCTGGCTCGGCGGCATGTTGACGAACTTCCAGACCATACAGACCAGCGTCAAGCGCCTGGAAGAACTCGAGAAGATGAAAGAGCACGGCACCATGGAAGCACTCACGAAAAAAGAGGCCGCGAGCCTGGAGAAGGAGCGGGAGCGCCTGCAGAAAGTACTGGGCGGCATCCGCGAAATGCGCGACCTGCCCGGCATTATTTTTGTGGTGGACGCCAGGAAGGAACGGATCGCCGTCGCGGAGGCGAACACCCTGGAGATCCCCATCGTCAGCATCCTGGATACGAACTGCGACCCCGACCTGATCGACTATCCCATACCCGGGAACGACGACGCCCTCCGGTCCATCGGCCTCATCACGGAAGTCGTCTCCAGCGCCGCGGAGGAAGGACTGCGCAATACCGGGCGGGCCGTACCCGGAGACGAAGCACCGGTCGAAGAGGTCGAAGAGGTCGAAGAGCAGCAGGCCTGAAGCGGATACGTGGCCGGGGAAAGGCGGCCGTAGCGGATGATCGGATCCGATCGTATCCGCTAGATACCCTACGATTTCATGACTATACCAGCCAGTGACGTAAAGACGCTGAGGAACCAGACCGGCGCCGGAATGATGGATTGCAAGCGGGCCCTCGAAGAGTCCGAAGGCAGTATTGAAAGGGCGGTCACGCTCCTGCGCGAGAAAGGCATCATGGCGGCGTCCAAGAAGAGCGCCCGGGAGGCGAAAGAAGGTATCATCCATACCTACATCCATCCTGGCAGCCGCATCGCCACCATGGTCGAGATCAACTGCGAGACCGATTTCGTCGCGCGGAACGAGTCCTTCCAGACCCTGGCCCGCGATATCGCCATGCAGGTGGCGGCCACCCGCCCCCTGGCCGTAGACCGGGACCAGATCGAAGAAGCCGTCCTGGAACAGGAACGGGAGATCTACCGGAACCAGGCGCGGAACGAGGGCAAGCCGGATCATATCGTCGACCGGATCGTCCAGGGAAAGATCGAGAAATTCAACCAGGAGAACTGCCTCCTGGAACAGCCCTTCATACGGGATACGGACAAGACGGTGCGGGACCTGATCACGGAGGCGGTGGCCACGCTGGGCGAGAACATCCTGGTAAGACGGTTCGTCCGGTACGAGCTGGGCGGAGAATAGCCCGCCTTAGACCTTGCCGGCAGGAACGCAACCGGTTTTACGATGCCAGAGAGGTGTACCGTGGAAGCGAAAGATATCATCAAGGAAACCAGCCGAAAGATGGATCAGTCCGTCGAGGTGCTGCGCGTGGAACTCGCCGGCGTCCGGGCCGGGCGGGCCAATCCGGCCCTGCTGGACAACATCCAGGTGGAAGCCTACGGGACCATGACCCCCATCAACCAGGTCGCCACCATCAACACGCCGGACGCCCGCACGATCTCGATCCAGCCGTGGGACAAGCAGATGGTTCCCGAAATCATCCGTGCCATCCAGACCTCCGACCTGGGGCTCATGCCGAATTCCGACGGCAACGTCATCCATCTGCCGGTACCCGCGCTGACCGAAGAGCGCAGGCTCGAATACGTAAAAGTGATCAAGAAACTGGGAGAGGACTGCAAGATCGGCATCCGGAACGTACGCCGGGAAATGAACGAGCGCATCAAGGCCGAAGAAAAAGCCCACCGGATGTCGGAAGACGATAGCAAGCGGAACCAGAAGACCATCCAGGATCTCACCGACCAGCATACCTCCTCCATCGACAGCGCCATATCGGTAAAAGAACAGGAAATCCTGGAGATCTAGGCGGAAACCGGCTATCCGGGTCCATACCCGACGGCGGCCTTACGGGGGTGACGTGGGTCGATACGCAGAGCAAGACCGGGCGGTCTCGGAAGAAGGGCTCGATCCGGAGCGCATGCCCCGCCACATCGCGTTCATCATGGACGGCAACGGCAGATGGGCGAAGAAACAGGGGCTCGCGCGGGACCAGGGTCACTCCGCGGGGGTGGAATCCGTTCGCGAGATGATCCGGTGCGCCGGGGAGTTCGGCGTGGGGATCCTCACCTTCTTCGGGTTTTCCACCGAAAACTGGAATCGTCCCAGGCGTGAAGTCGCCGCCATCATGCAGTTGATCGTCGAATCGCTCCGCGGCGCCGTCGAGGAAGCCAGCGCGCACGGGATCCGGGTCTCCTTCCTGGGCCGGTGGGACGAGCTGCCGGAATCCAACCGGCAGATCATCAGGCAGATCACGGAGCAGACCGCGGGCAACGACCGCCTTCTGTTGAATTTCGCCCTGAATTACGGCGGCCGGCAGGAGATCGTCGAAGCCGCCCAATGCATCGCCCTGGACGTACAGGCCGGCCGGCTGGATCCGGAAGCCATCGACGAGTCGCTTTTCGCGTCCTACCTGTACACGGAGCACCTGCCCGACCCGGACCTGTTGATCCGGACCAGCGGGGAGATGCGGATCAGCAACTTCCTGCTCTACCAGCTGGCCTATACCGAACTCCTGGTTTCTCCGGTCCTCTGGCCCGATTTCTCGCGGAGCCACTTCATCGGGGCCATCAGGGATTACCAGTCGAGGGAGCGCCGTTTCGGCCGAACCGGCGAACAGGTCTCCTCAAACAGCACGTAACGGAGTGCATCTCCATGGCGGCCTACGCGGAGACGTGGATCCGAATCCTGGTAGGCGCGGTGTTCATCCCGTGCATCGTGCTGATCTGCTGGATCGGCGGGACGACCCTCTTCGTCTTCGTCACCCTGGTCGTGCTCTTCGGGTTGCGTGAATACCACGGCATCGCCGCGGCCAGGGACCTGGAACCCAACTGGTACGTCGGCGTACCCGCGGCTTTTCTCCTGTGTCTCGACGCCTGGCTCGAATCGGGCCGCCACGCCCCGCTGATCCTCACGGCCCTGCTGCTGACGACCGCCGCGGCGGAAGTATTCAGAAAGCACGCGCGATCCCCCTTTTACAACATCGCCGCAACGGTGTTCGGCGTGGGCTGGATCGGCTTGCTCGGCAGTCACCTGATCCTGCTGGGCAAGTGGCCGATGGAGGACGCGGACGTGGTTGCGTGGGGGGAGCGGGCCATAAAACCGGTCCTGCTCGCCATTGCCATACCCTGGTCCTACGACGCCTTCGCCTATTTCACGGGCCGCTTGCTGGGCCGCCGCAAGCTGCTGCGCCGCGTAAGCGCGAGCAAGACCGTCGAAGGCGCCATCGGGGGACTGATCGGCGCCGTCGCCTTCATGTTCGCGCTCCAGTACCTCCTGTTTCCGTTTCTCAGTCCGTTGCACTGCGTCGTCCTGGGCGCCGCCGGCGCCATCGTCGCCCAGCTGGGAGACCTCGCGGAGTCCCTGGTGAAAAGAGACGCGGGACTGAAGGATTCCTCCCGCATCATTCCGGGCCACGGCGGCATCCTGGACCGGTTCGACAGCGTTTTCTTCGCGGCGCCTTTCGTGTATTATTACCTGGCCTACGTGACCGGATGAAGTACCTGACGGTCCGGGCGGCCCGAGCGGCCCGGGCGGTCCGGGCGGTCCGGGCGGTCCGGACATATGGACGGAGCATCGATCAACCATGAAACGCATTGCCATCCTGGGTTCGACGGGTTCGGTCGGCACGCAGACGCTGGAGGTCATCGCGGCCTTTCCGGACCGGTATTCGGCCCACAGCCTGACGGCCAGGAACCGGATCGACCTGCTGGAGGAGCAGTGCGCGCGCTTCGGCCCGCGCGTGGTTGCCGTCCGGGACCCGGACAGCGCCGAGCGGGCCAGGCTGGCCACAGGGATCGCGCGAGGCGGCGGCGGTCAGCCTGGACCGTCGATCCATTCCGGCGTGGAGGGCCTGATCGAAGCGGTCACCCATCCCGACGTGGACCTGGTCATCAGCGCCCTCCCGGGCAGCGCGGGGCTGGTCCCCACGCTGCGGGCGATCGAAGCGGGCAAGACCATCGCCCTGGCCAACAAGGAGATCCTGGTCATGGCCGGCGAGATCGTGATGGAATCGGCGCGGCGCAACGGGGTGGAGATCCTGCCCGTGGACAGCGAACACTGCGCGGTGCACCAGTGCCTGGCCGGGCAAAACCCGGACCGGATCCAGCGTGTGGTCCTCACGGCATCGGGCGGGCCCTTTCGCGACAGCACCCCTTCCGCCCTGGAGCGGATGACTTCGAAGGACGCGCTGAACCATCCCACGTGGAACATGGGTCAGAAGGTCACGATCGATTCCGCCACGCTCATGAACAAGGGATTCGAGGTCATCGAGGCCCACTGGCTCTTCGGCCTCCCCGTCTCGAAGATCGACGTGGTGATCCATCCCCAGTCCATCATCCACTCCATGGTCGAGATGGTCGACGGGTCGCTGCTGGCCCAGATGGGTCCGACCGACATGCGCATACCGATCCAGTACGCCCTCTCGTACCCGGAGCGCCTTGAGTCTCCCTGGCCCCGGTTCGACATCACCCGGAACTGGTCCCTGACCCTGGACCCGCCCGACGAGGCCATGTTCCCCTGCCTGGGACTGGCCTACGAGGCCGTCCGCCGCGGGTCCACCGTGCCCGCCGTCCTGAGCACCGCCGACGAGATGGCCGTCGAGGCTTTCCTCCGGCAGCGGATCGGGTTCACCGACATTCCGCGCATCATCGCCGACGCCATGGACAAGCACCTGGCCGCGCCGGATCTCACGGTCCCCGTCACCCTGGAAACCATAATGGCGGCGGACCGGTGGACCCGGACGTTCTGCGGGGAAAAGTTGATTGCCGGGTAGTGCCGAAAACCTGTATATTGTTGAATTGGTTGCCGCGCGCCGGCAGGGGCGGGGCAGCACCGGAAGCCATCGTATAAGAGACGGCAGGCGTAGAACGGAGACATGGGCATGCTGACCACCGTGTTATCGGCGATTTTCGTCCTGGGATTGCTGGTCTTCTTCCACGAACTCGGCCATTTCCTGGCCGCCAAGCGCATGGGCATCAGGGTGGAACGGTTCTCCCTCGGCTTTCCGCCCAAGATGATCGGAAAGAAAGTAGGGGACACCGAGTACTGCATTTCCTGGATTCCCCTGGGAGGATACGTGTCCATGGCCGGGGAGCGGCCCGACGCCCAGTCCGAAGAGGAGGTCGGAAAGCCGTGGGAGTTCCAGTCCAAGTCCGTGGGGGCCCGCGCTTTCGTCATCGCGGCCGGTCCGGGGGCGAACTTCGTCCTTGCCTTCATCATCTTCTGGTTGTTCTACGCGACCATGGGCGTGATGCTCGTCGACACGACCACCGTGGGCCGGGTGTCCCTCGAAAGCCCCTATGCCGCGGCGGGGTTGCAGGTCGGCGATGAAATCCTCGAGATCGACCAGGCGGGCGTCGATACCTGGGAGGATGTCCGCGAACGGCTCGCGACCGGCACGGCAGCGTCCGTGTCCCTGAAGCTGCGCCGGGACGGGCTGGACCGGACGGTCCTGGTACGTTATGGCGACGGCGGGACGGCGGAACGGCTGGGCGGGCTCGATTATTTCCGCGCGGCGGCCGTGAGCACCGTCATACCGGACTCACCCGCCGAACGGGCCGGCCTGAGGCCCGGGGACGTGATCACCTCCGTGAACGGCGTTCCGGTTACGCAGTGGTATGAAATGGTCGAGCAGATACGCGTCCGGCCGGGCATGGAGACCGCGTTGTCCTGGACACGGAACGGCCAGTCACACCAGGTGAGCATCGTACCCAATACGGCCCAGGACCTGGACCGGGACACCGGAGACGTCATCGACATCGGCCAGATCGGCATCACCCAGCAGGACCACATCAAACGCAGTCCGATCGGAATCGTCTCCTCCGCCGGCCTGGCGGGGACGCAACTGGTGGCCGTTACCTTTACCATTATCGACTTCGTCGGGAAGCTGGTCATGGGGCAGGTGTCCACCGACTCGGTGGGCGGTCCCATCGCGATCGCCCAGATGGCAGGGGACAGCGCGCGGCAGGGCGCGAGCAGCCTCTTCAGTTTCATGGCCTTTCTGAGCATCAACCTCGCCATCCTCAACCTCCTGCCCATACCCGCGCTGGACGGCGGCCAACTGCTCATCCTGGGCGTCGAGAAGATCATCCGGCGACCGCTTTCCCTGAAGTACCGGCTGGTATGGCAGCAGACGGGCATGGCCCTGCTGCTGTTGCTGATGGTTTTCGTGGTATTCAACGATGTCACACGGATCTTCAGGTAGTTTCGGGTCGAAGGGAGGAAACATGCCCGCCGGGAGAAGTCTCGGCGCCGCCGGTCGTACCTGGTACGTCCTCGTCGTCACCGTGATCATGGCCGCCGTCTGTCCCCAGGACTACGCAATCGGACAGATGGACCGGGCCAAGGCCCTGGAGCATTACGCGGAAGGCGGCCTTCACGACGCCAGAAACGATCCAGCCAACGCGATCAAATCCTATCTCCAGGCGCTCGAGTACGATTCTACCTCCGCGGATATCCACACCGCCCTCGCCCGGGCCTACTACCGCGTGACGGAACGCGACCTGGCGCAGCAACACGCCAGGACGGCGGTGGAACTCGATTCGACGGCCACGGAGTCCTGGTTCGTACTGGGCAGGCACCACGCCGAACTGGGCAGGTACCTGCCGGCCCGGGCCGCTTTCGAACGGGTCGTCACGCTGGAGCCGGGCCACATCGAGGCCCATATCGCCCTTTCCCAGCTGGCAAGCCGGTTGAACGACCCGGACGCCGCGCTGAGCGCACTGGAAACAGTGAGCCGCCTGGCGCCGCGCAATCCCGAATTCCACTTCAAGCTGGCCGATGTCTACAAGCAGAGAGGGATGTACGACGAGGCGGTCATCGCGCTCCAGAAGGTGCTCGACGACTATCCCGATTCGATCCCCGCGCGGGTGGGGTTGACGGAGATCTATGAGCAAAGGCGGCAGTGGGACCGGGCCGTCCTCATGTACCGTGAGATCATCGCGCTGGGCCCCGACCGGGAAGCGGCCCTGCGGCACCGGCTCGCGCAACTCCTGAGGTTCCTCGGCCGGGCGGGCGAAGCGGTCGAGGAGTACCGGGTGCTGCTGGAGCACAACCGGACCTCCCCGGCCCTTTGGGCGGAACTGGGGGAGGCCTACCAGGACCTCGGCGAAGTGGAGCAGGCGCTCTCCACCCTGGAGGAGGGCATCGAACTGCATCCCGGCTCGGCGGAGCTTCATGGCACACTGGGCGAGGTGCTGCTCGACCAGGACAAGCCGGCGGAGGCTGTGGCGCCGCTTCAGAAGGCCATCTCCCTGGACGAGCGCGAGACGAGATTCCGGATCGGCCTGGGGATGGCCTATCGCGCCACCGGACGAACTGAGGAGGCCGTGAATGCGCTGAACGAGGGCCTGGGCTACATTGGAGACCATCCCGACCTCTACCTGAACCTGGGCTTCGTCTACCAGGAAGCCGGCGACTATCCCCGTGCCGTCGCCGCATACAGGTCGGCCGTTGCCGCGGATCCCGCCCACGGCCGCAGCTGGATTTCGCTGGGATACGCCCTCATGGACCAGGGACAGACGCAGGAGGGCATCGCCGCTTTGCATGAAGGCGTGGAGAAGTTGCCGGACGACGTTACCCTGCGCCTGAACCTGGCGAACGTATACCTGGAAAACGGGATGTACAACCAGGCCATCGACCAGTCGCAGAAGAGCATCGGCATCAACCGCCATGATCCGCGCGGGTGGATCAGCCTGAGCCTGGCCTATCTCCGCCAGGACCAGTACGCACAGGCCGAACGCGTGCTCACCCAGGCCCTGTCGATCCTGCCCGATATGCCCGAATTCTACCTGTACCTTGGCGTGAGTTACATGTCCAGGAAGGCGTTCGACCAGGCCGGCGCGCACTTCCGCAAGGTCGTGGAGCTCAACCCGCAGGACGGAAGAGGGTGGGTGAATCTCGGCCTCTCCCATCTGCGCCAGGAGGATTACGAGACCGGTATTCAGGTCCTTCGCGACGGGCTGGACAAAGCGCCGGGGAACCCCGACCTGTGGTTCTATCTGGGTTATGCCCATACCGAGCAGGAGGATTACGAAGAAGCCATCGCGATCACGAAAGAAGCGGTCGAGCGATTCGACGACCACCACCGTCTCCATTTCCTGCTGGCGCAGAACTACGACCAGTCGGGCCAGTTCGAGAAAGCCGTGGCCACCTTCGAGACCGCCCTGGAAATCGATCCCGAAGACATTTACACGCTGAACTACCTGGGATACATCCTGGCCGACCGTGGACTGCGGCTCGATGAAGCCAAGGTGATGATTGAAAAAGCCCTCGAGAAGAGCCCGGAAAACGGCGCATTCCTCGACAGCCTGGGGTGGGTGTATTACCGGCTGGGCGACTACCGGAAAGCACGGCAGTACGTGGAAAAGGCCCTGCAATACGAAGACACGAGCGCCACGGTGCACGACCATCTCGGGGACATCTACAGCCGGCTCGGCATGCATAAAAGCGCCGAACGTTACTGGAAGCGTGCCCTCGAAATGGAAGACATAACCCCCGAGGAATCCGAAGAGATCCAGCAGAAACTCCAAGATGCCAGGTAACATGTCCGGCCGGATCTGTACGTTCGCCTGCCTCGGTCTCCTGCTGCTGTCCTGCCGTCCGCCGCCTCCAGCGCCGCCGCCTCTGCCACCCGAATTGCTGCTCCAGGAGATCGATACGGCCTCCAGGCGCCTGCAGGATTTCAGGGGCAGCGCGCGCGTGGAGACTTCCTTCGCGGACCGCCGGGGCCGCACGTCCCTCCGCATTCGATATCTCAGCCCGGCACGATTCCGTATCGACGTGCACGGCGCCCTGTTCGAGATCCTCGCCGTCGTCCTGATCCACGACCTCCGCGTACGGTTGTACATGCCCCGGGAGAACACGGTGTTCGAAGGCACGCTCGAGGCGCGCGAGGCTTCCATCCCCGGACTGGACCTGACCCTGGACGACGTGCACGCCGCCGTGACCGGGACCATAGTGCCTGGCAGATACCCGGGACTGCCCATCGCCGACTACCGCCTCGACGGAAACACGGCGGCCGTCACGCTTGGGGGCGATAGCGGCCGAAGGACGCTGTGGATCGACACCGGCAGGATGACGGTCACGCGCGTGGAATCGGAGTCTTCCCCGGGACGGGGTTCCTTCACCAGGACCTTCGAACGCTCTCGAAACCGGAACGGAGTCTGGAGGCCGGACCGCGTCCGCATCACCCGGGACGGCCCCGGTGCGGGGACGTTCGAATTGACCTACCGGACCCAGTCGGTCAACCGAGGGTTGCGGCCGTCGGACATTGGGGTGCGTCTTCCTGAATCCGTCGTCCGCCGTCCCCTGGAAGAGGCGGAAACGGTCTTCGAAACCGTGGACGGGGCGCCGGACGCCGGCACGGGGTTTTAAGCGGACGCTCCCGCTGCGGCACCCACCGCGGCACCTACTGCGGCACCTGCTGCGGCACCTGCTGCGGCTCCCGCGTGGCTCCCGCTGCGACGCGTGATTCGGGGCGCCGGATTCCCGACAATTCCCTTGACAGCCGTTTGGTATCGCGCCTATATTGCCTGCTCTATTCGTCGGTGATGGTGGGCATAGCTCAGTTGGTTAGAGCGCTAGACTGTGGCTCTGGAGGTCGCGGGTTCGAATCCCGTTGCCCACCCTTAAAATCTGGACGCTTTCTTCCCACCCGGACCGGATCCACGGCGCGGCAGTTTCGGCGGTGAACCGGTTGCCGCGTTACGGCCGTTGAAGCACGCGAAGGAGACCGCCGGATCTCATGGTGAACGCTACGGACCTGCGCACCGGTATGACCATACGGATCGATGGGTCCATTTACTTCATCACGGGTTGCGAACACATCAAGCCGGGCAAGGGAACGGCCTTTTCGCGCACCCGCCTGAAGCATATCCACACCGGGGCCGTGATCGAGAAGACCTACAAGGCCTCGGACAAGCTGGAAGACGTGAGGGTGGAACGGCGCAAGGCCCAGTTCCAGTACACCGACGGCGACATGTACTACATGATGGACCTGGAGACCTACGAACAGGTGCCGGTGGGCGCGTCGATCATCGGTGACAACAAGGATTACATCAAGGACAGCATGACGCTCGAGCTGCTCACCGCGGACCAGGGCGTCGTAGGTCTCGAAATGCCGAATTTCATCGAGCTGGAAGTGACGCAGACCGATCCGGGTATCCGCGGCGATACCGCGACGGGAGGCACCAAGCCGGCCACGCTCGAGAGCGGCGCCGTGGTGCAGGTCCCGCTGTTCATCAACCCCGGCGACGTGTTGCGCATCGATACGCGGTCCCGCGAATACGTAGAGCGGGTGTAACCGCCCTTCCGAGGAGCCTGACATGGGAATCGATGAGGTGCTCAAGCTGATCGAAACGCTGCGGGATACGGACATCCAGGAAGTCGAGGTGGTCGAGGGCGACCGGAAGATCCGGATCGTGCGCATGACGCCCGGTGTGACCGCGGCCCCCGTCCCCGCACCCGCGGCGGACCCGCACGCGCAGGCCGCCGCGCCCCTTGCGGAACACGTGCAGCAGGACGACGGCCAGGCAGATTCCTTGGACCATACCTACGTCGAGGTGACCTCGCCCATGGTGGGCACCTTCTACCGGTCGCCCGAACCCGACGCCGAGCCCTTCGTTCAGGAGCAGGACCGGATCAGTTCTGGCCAGCAGCTGTGCATCATCGAAGCCATGAAGCTGATGAACCCCATCCAGTCCGAATTGAACGGGCGCGTGATGGCCATCCTGGTGGAAGACGCCCAGCCCGTCGAGTACGGCCAACCGTTGTTTCTGATCGAACCGGCATAGGAAGCGATGTTCCAGAAGATCCTCATCGCCAACCGCGGCGAGATCGCCCTGCGCGTCATCCGCTCGTGCAAAGAGTTGAACATCGCGACGTTGGCCGTCCACTCCGAGACCGACCAGGACTCCCTCCACGTCCGCTTCGCCGACGAGGCGGTCTGCATCGGCAGCAACGCGCCGAACGACAGCTACCTGAACATCCCCCGCATCATCAGCGCGGCGGAAATCATGAACGCCGACGCCGTGCATCCCGGATACGGGTTCCTGTCCGAAAACCCCCACTTCGCCGAGGTCTGCGAATCCTGCGACATCGCCTTCATCGGACCGCCTTCCAGGGCCATCCGCCTCATGGGTGACAAGGCCGAAGCGCGAAAGACCGTGTCGGCCTCCGACGTCCCCACCATCCCGGGCACGGAAGATGTCGTCGCCGACGAGGACGCCGCGGTAGAAGCTGCCCGGGAGATCGGGTTTCCCCTGGTGATCAAGGCCTCCGCCGGTGGAGGCGGGCGGGGCATACGCATCGTCCGCGACGAGAGCGAGTTGCGCGAAGCCTTCCGCCTGGCTTCCCGGGAGGCCCAGAACGCCTTCAACAACCCCGCATTGTACCTGGAAAGGTATATTGAAAAGGCCCGGCATATCGAGGTGCAGGTCCTGGGCGACCGGCACGGCCAGGTCGTCCATCTCGGCGAGCGCGACTGCTCGATACAGCGGCGCCGGCAGAAGCTCATCGAAGAGTCGCCGTCCCCCTTCGTTGACGATGAACTGCGTTCCGGGTTGGGTGAGGCCGCCCTGCGCGCGGCGCGGGCGATCGATTACGAAAACGCGGGCACGGTCGAGTTCCTCGTGACCGAGGACCGGCAGTTCTATTTCATGGAGATGAACACGCGCATCCAGGTGGAACACCCCGTGACGGAGATGGTCGTTTCACAGGACCTCGTAAAGGAACAGATCCGCGTCGCCGCGGGAAGTCCCCTGGGATTCACGCAGGAAGACGTGCAGATGCGGGGACACGCCATCGAATGCCGGATCAACGCCGAGGACCCGGACCGGAATTTCATGCCCTCCACGGGCGAGATCACAAGCTTTCACACGCCGGGCGGATTCGGGGTGCGCGTGGACAGCCACGTGTACGCCCAGTACGTCGTCACGCCTTTCTACGACTCCATGCTGGCGAAGCTGATCGTCTGGGGCAAGGACCGGGAGGAGGCGATGACGCGGACCGAGCGGGCCCTGGAGGAGTTCATCGTAGAAGGCATCAACACGACGATACCGTTCCACCAGTTCATGTTGAAGCACCCGACCTTCCGTGCCGGAAAGGCGGATACGGATTTCGTTGAATCCTTGAGTTCCCTGAGTTGACGAATTGACCGGAGTCGGCGGTCCGTATCGGGCCCCTTCCCCGAGTTGACGAATTGACCGGTAGCGGCGGCCCGCATCGGACCCAGGCGCCGGAGAAAGGAACGCATGAACACGCCCGCGGATCTCCGCTATTCGACCGAACACGAGTGGGTGCGCCTGGAAGGCGACATTGCCACGGTCGGCATCACGGACTTCGCCCAGTCCGAACTGGGCGACATCGTCTTCGTGGAACTGCCTTCGGAAGGCGACCCCGTGGCCGAGATGGGCGTCTTTGGGGCGGTGGAAGCCGTGAAGACCGTTTCGGACCTCTACAGTCCGATGGGCGGGACCGTGACGGAGGTCAATGACGACCTGGAAGACAACCCCGAGGCGGTCAACCAGGACCCCTACGGCGACGGTTGGATGATCCGGCTGAAAGTGGACGACGCGGGCGCTTACACCAGCCTGATGACCGCTGAGGACTACCGTTCCTTCGTCGGTGCCTGAGGCGGCCTGTGCGGAGAACCCATGACGTACATCCCCAACACCGACGCCGACCGGCAGGCCATGATGGAAGCCATCGGCATCGGGTCGGTCGAAGAACTGCTGACCGTCATCCCGGACGACGTCCGGCTCGACGGCCCCCTGGACCTCCCGGCCGCTCTGTCGGAACTCGAACTCCACGATACGATGGGCGAGATGGCCGCCCGCAACGGTTCGGCCGACCGGATGGCGTCCTTCGTGGGCGGCGGCATGTACGATCACTTCGTTCCCAGCGCCATAGGCCACCTGGCCGGCCGCTCTGAATTCCTGACCTCCTACACGCCCTACCAGCCGGAAGTGAGCCAGGGCACGCTCCAGGGCATCTACGAGTTCCAGACGATGATCTGCGAGCTGACGGGCCTGGAGGTGGCCAACGCCTCCATGTACGACGGCGCCTCGGCGACGGCGGAAGCGGCCATGCTGGCCCGGTCGGCCACGCGGCGCGACCGCGTGATCCTGGCCGGCAGCGTGCACCCCCATTACGTCGAAACGGTCCGTACCTACGCCCACGGTCCGGGCATCGAGGTGGAGACGCTGCCCTGCCCGGACGGCGCGCTGGACCCAGGCCTGCTGGCGTCGGCCCTGACCGACGACACGGCCTGCGTGATTGTCCAGCATCCAAATTTCTTCGGCTGCCTGGAATCCATGCGCGACCTGGAACGGGTCGTGCACGGCGCGGGCGCCCTCCTGGTCATGGCCGTGGACCCGATTTCCCTCGGGGTCATCGAGTCTCCGGGCGCCTACGGCGCGGACATCGCCGTGGGGGAGGGCCAGTCCATGGGCAACCAGGTGAGTTACGGCGGACCGGCCCTGGGTTTCTTCGCGGCGCGGGACCGCTTCGTCCGGCGCATGCCCGGGCGCATCGCGGGACAGACCGTCGACCAGAAGCATCGCCGGGGTTTCGTCCTGACGCTGCAGGCCCGCGAACAGCACATCCGGCGGGACAAGGCCACATCGAACATCTGCACCAGCCAGCAACTCAACGCCCTGATGGCGACCATCTACCTGTCGTTGATCGGAAAAGAGGGATTGAAGCAGGTCGCGGAACTGTGCCTCCACAAGAGCCACTACGCGGCAGCGCGTATCGCGGACCTGCCGGGCTACGAACTCGCCTTCGACCGGCCGTTCTTCAAGGAATTCGTGGTACGGACGCCGGCCGCCCCCGGAGAGATCCTGACCCGGCTCGCGGACGACGGGTTGCTCGCCGGCATCGACCTGGGACGCTTTCCGTCACTGGAAATCGAAGACGGCCTGCTGATCGCGGTGACGGAGCGCCGGACGCGCGCCCAGATCGACCGGCTGGTCGAAGCGCTGGGGCGATTCAGTTGAATTCCGAAGGCCGCGGGCGGCCCGGGCGGACCGGGTGGCCCGGGCGGACCGGGCGGCCCATTCGGACCGGGCGGACCCTGGAGCGAAGGACCCTGGAGCGAAGGACCCGCGAGCCAGGTACCGCCGGACACGAAACAGACACAACCTGAGAGGATGAAGTTTGTCGGAATCGCTTATATTCGAACTGAGCTCCCCCGGACGAAGAGGGGTATCGCTGCCCGCGCCGGACGTGCCCGTCAAGCCGGTTTCGTCCTACCTGCCCGAAGCGGACCTCCGCGGCACGCCGCCCGGGCTGCCCGAGGTCAGCGAGGTCGACGTCGTCCGCCACTATACCCGGCTGTCCACCCTGAATTTCCATCCGGACCGGGCCATGTACCCCCTGGGTTCGTGCACCATCAAGCACAACCCGAAAGTAAACGAGGACATGGCTGCCCTGCCGGGATTCGCGCGCCTGCACCCCATGCAGCAGGACGAGACCTGCCAGGGCGGTCTTCAGCTGATGTACGAACTCTCGAGGGATCTCGCGGAAATCGCCGGTCTGGAAGGGGTCACGCTGCAGCCCGCGGCCGGGGCCCACGGCGAACTGACCGGCCTGATGATCATGCGGGCCTACCACGAAGCGCGCGGACACGCCCGGCGCAAGGTCATCATCCCCGATTCCGCCCACGGCACCAACCCGGCCAGCGTCACCCTGGTGGGCTACGAGACGGTGCAGATCCCGACCAATGCCCACGGGCTCGTGGACACCGGCCGGCTGGCGGAGCTGATCGACGGGGAGACGGCCGCCTTCATGCTCACCAATCCCAATACGCTGGGGCTCTTCGAATCGGAGATACGCACCATCGCGGACATCGTCCACGACGCAGGGGCCCTGCTCTACATGGACGGGGCGAACCTCAATGCGGTGCTCGGCATTACCCGGCCCGGCGACATGGGGTTCGACGTCGTCCACTTCAACCTGCATAAGACCTTTTCCACGCCCCACGGGGGCGGCGGACCGGGCGCGGGACCCGTGGGCGTGCGGAGCGACCTGGTCCGGTTCCTCCCGACACCCGTGCCGGTGATGGACGGCGATACGTACCGGTTCGACGACGACCGGCCGGATTCCATCGGCCGCGTCCGCGGCTTCGGCGGCAGCTTCGGCATGATGGTCCGGGCCTACGCCTATATACGGGCCAACGGTCCCGACGGCTTGCGCCAGGTGAGCGAGAACGCCATCCTGAACGCCAACTACATTATGCGGCGCCTGGAGAAGCAATACCCCCGCACCGTCCTCGTCCACGGCACCCAGAAGGAGACCCCCATTCCCGCCGCAGTGCCCTGCCAGCACGAGTTCGTGGCCTCCGGCACCCGGTTCCGCGCGCACGGCGTCCGGATGCTGGATATCGCCAAGCGCCTGCTCGACTACGGTTTCTACGCCCCGACGATCTACTTCCCGCTCATCGTGCCCGAGGCGGCCATGGTCGAGCCCACGGAGACCGAGAGCAAGGAGTCCATCGACCGGTTCATCGACGCCATGGCGGCCATCGCCGAAGAAGCGGAAAACGATCCGGAACTGGTCCGCACTGCCCCGCACACCACGCCGGTCGGCCGCCTCGACGAGGCGCGCGCCGCCCATCCGAAGACCCTGAACCTTCGGTACCGGAAGTCGCTGGGAGAGTAGGGCTAATCGGGATGGCGGCGGCAAAATCGGACCGGCGGCGGAAATCGGATCGGCGGCGGCGACTTCGGTCCCGTCCTCAGGACGCCATCATACGGTCGCAGGCCGCTTTCGCCGCGACGGATATCTCCACCGGGTCCTTCTCCCAGTATTCCTCCCTGAAGATCTCGACGGACAGCGCACCCGAATAGCCTTTCTCCCGTAATACGCCCATCATGTCCTTCAGGGGCAGCACGCCTTCGCCCATGTAGACACGATGTTGGTCGGTCAGGTCGGCCGGCGGCAGGTCCTCGCAGTCGTCGACATGGACGATCAGCAGCAATTCGGTGGGGATCGCCCGGATGTCGTCCAGCGGGACGCCCGACTTGTAGTAGTGGAAGAAATCCATCATCAGGCCCAGGCTGTCGTGTCCGGCCCGTTCGATCACCGCCTGGGCCTCGCGAGGTCCGGGGATGAAGGGATGCCGGCCGAGGGGCTCGATGGCGATCTTCACGCCGTGAGCGGCGGCACGTACGGCGTAGTCGCGGGCCGTGGCGGCCATGGTGTCGTAGGCCTCATCCCGGTCCATGCCTTCCGGCGGCGCGTCGGCGCAGACGAGGAGGATGGGACAGTCGATCCCCGCAGCCACCTCCGATGCGCGTTCGATGGCCCGAAACTGCTCGTGGTTGTCGGAGAATCCGACCAGCCCGTAGGGACATAGCGAGGCCACGCGCAGCCCGTGGGATTTCAAAAGCGCCTTCAGCTCGGCTGTATCGTGGGTTTCCAGGTAGGCATCGAGCTTTCTGGACCAGATTTCCACGGCGTCGAACCCCGCCTTCGCCGCGGCTTCCAGGTCCTGCTCGAGGGTATAAGGCATGGTCGTCGCGCCGTTGATGCATGGGTACATGACAGGTCTCGCTTCCTCTCTGCTTTTTGAACCGGGGCGTGCCGCGTCCGTGATTCGGTCCGCGGCAAAAACCAGAACTTGCGCGTCTATAGTTCCTGTCGGCTTTAAGGCTTACATCATAGGTACGACGTACGTCTCGATTGTCAACCGATCAGTCCGGGGTTGTCCTGACAGTGCGCTGGTCAGGCCATGGCGGTGCGCGGACGGTGCGCGGTGGCAGTGCGCGGACGGTGCGCGGCGGACGGTGCGCGGGCGACGCACCGACAGTGTGCCGTCGATCTGACATTACCCCACTTTTGTCATCCAATTTTTCTTGACCTACCGCTCCTATACCGCATACAATGAACTGTAAGATCTAACGGTCTCCAGGGGCGGGTCTTATGACTCGCCCTTTTTTTGTTTGTGGACCCGGGACCCGGTCTCTGTTACAGCGGAGGACCGGCCATCCGGGTATATACGAGGGAGATGGAAGCAAAGATGGCCGTTCGCATTCTCGTAGGCGCTGCCTGGGGCGACGAGGGCAAGGGCAAGATCGTCGATTTTCTGAGTGAGCAGGCCGACATCGTCGTACGGTTCCAGGGCGGGGCCAATGCCGGGCACACCGTACAGATCGCAGACCAGGAGTACATCCTCCACCTGATTCCCGTGGGCATTCTCCGGCCAGAAAAGTCCTGCGTCATTGCCAACGGCACCGTGATTGATCCCGAAGCGCTGATGGAAGAAATCGAGATGCTCGGATCGCACGGCATTGACGTGGAGGGACGGCTGTTCATCAGCCACAACGCCCACCTCATCATGCCGTATCACAAGCTGATCGACCGGGTCGGAGAGGAGCAGAGACAGGAGGAAGACCGCATCGGCACGACGGGCCGTGGCATCGGTCCGGCCTACGCGGACAAGGCCGCCCGCAAGGGGATACGCATCGTCGACCTGCACGACCACGGCGTGCTCAAAGAGAAGCTGCAACGGAACATCGGGGAGGCAAATCGGATCCTCGACGCCATCTACCAGGCCGAAGCGCTCGACGCGGACCGGATCATCGAGGAATACCTGGCTTTCGCCCGGCAGATCGGCCCGTACGTGATCAACACTTCGGAGTACCTGAACGACGCCATTGACGAAGGCAAAGAGATCCTCTTCGAAGGCAGCCAGGGTACGCTCCTGGATGTGGACCACGGGACCTACCCCTATGTTACGTCCTCCAACACGACCACGGGCGCGGCCTGCATGGGAGCCGGCGTCGGCCCCACGCGCATCGACGAGGTCATCGGCGTGGCCAAGGCCTATACGACACGGGTCGGGAACGGTCCCTTCCCCACGGAGTTTCCCTCGCGGTGGGGCGACGAGTTCCGGCGCATGGCGGGAGAGTTCGGCGCCACGACGGGCCGACCGCGGCGTTGCGGCTGGTTCGACGCCATGGTCGTTCGCTACGCCGTCATGGTGAACGGCATCGACAGCCTGGCGCTCGCCCGGCTCGATACGCTGGACAGCCTCCAGACGCTGCGGCTGTGCGTGGGCTACCGGCTGAACGGCGACGTAATCCCCCACCTGCCCAACGACGCGAATGTCCTCGCCCGGTGTGAACCGGTCTACGAGGAGATGGAGGGCTGGGATCGTCCCACCGGGCACATCCGGACCTGGAACGATCTTCCCGTCAAAGCCCGCGCGTATATCGAACGGGTTTCGGAACTGGTGAAGACCGACGTGAAAATCGTCTCCGTCGGTTCGCACCGGGACGCGACCATATTCCTGTAATGCAGGTGCTGCAAGTGCACTACCATATTCCTGTAATGCAGGTGCTGCAAGTGCACTACCATATTCCTGTAATGCAGGTACTGCTAGCGCACTGCGGCCGGGGCCGACCGGCCGGCCTGTCCAATACCGGAAATTGATTGACCTTCGGGGCGAAACCGCTTATCTTGCTTCGCCTGCGAGGGCGCGTAGCTCAGTTGGCAGAGCAACAGACTTTTAATCTGTGGGTCGAAGGTTCGATTCCTTCCGCGCTCATAGATGCACCGCTAGCTCAATTGGCAGAGCAACTGACTCTTAATCAGTGGGTTCGGGGTTCGATTCCCTGGCGGTGCACTGCCCTTTCCCGGTCCCACCTGCGCATGCAGGCACGGGTGGATTTGACAGGGACGGGCAAATGCCCTACCTTCTTTGACATGGGGGTGAAAGGATTCGACGGGAGTGGATGCGGTGGGAATCGCGTGCCGAGGTCCCCGATAACCTCGTAAAACCATTGGGAACATAATTAACTGCAGACGAACCTTCGTATGCAATGGCTGCCTAACAACAGTTAGCGCAACCCGTTTTTGATCAGCCCCGCCTGCGGGATGTTCAAAAGCGTCGATAAAGCAGGCTGGCCGGGCGTCGCGCCTCAGGGCGCCAGGCGAGACTCAACTGAGGCTGGTTCCGGTTTAATCCTGCCTGCTGGAGTTTTCCGGAACGAGACCAAAAAACAGGCTACGCATGTAGACGTTCCCGCTTAGGCACTTCCGGACGGGGGTTCGATTCCCCCCACCTCCATCAACTTAACTTTCTCGTTACTTCTCATTCGTTCTTAACAGTTACCCCGAACGCCCTGATATTAAGGGTTTTCGGGGGTTTTTTTGTCTTGCGCGTTCCCGCCGACGAAGAAGGAGCGCCACAAGCCGTCTTGTTTTCGAGAAGTACCCAGCAGCGAGATTGTCTAGGGACGACTATGTTGGAGATTCCAGCGGGCCGGATGAAGGGTGAGAAGCTACACCTAGTACCAGCGACAGGGACGGCTCTAGCCGTACTGGATGAAGCCCAACACCTAAGGGATGGCTCGGACCTGATCTTCCCATCTCCGACGAAGCCAGATCAAGTCATGACTCCCGATAATCTGATGAAAGAAATCAACGGGACCGGCTCATGCGGTTTTGAGATGGATTTTAGGCAATATCAGGGAGCGGATGAATTTCGAGCGACGACTTGCACTAAAAAGTTCAAAAACAGCCCAAGACCTGCAATGGTTAAACCTGCGACTGTAGCCCAATGCGCAGTCCTTAGTTTTTTATTTTCGTTTTCGATTCGAAATAGTTCCTCTGCGGTCTCGAATGCCATTCCTGGTCGTGGTGCGATATGGAAACAATCAGTTCGTTCTTCATTGATTGTCGAATCAATAACATTTAAGGTGGGCAAATAGAACTCATATTCAATCTGCGGCCATACGTTTTTGTAACATAAAACTGCATCGAAACTAACCCCACCTGGCAATTCGTTCGAGTTAGGGTGCCTTCTAAAGTAATCAAACTGGAATCGCTCGTCCTCTGTCCACGATTCCGGTATCGAGTACCCTCCCCTGCCGTTTCTAAGCCTTTTTGATAGAAAATGGCAGTTTCTACAGCACTGCTTCTCTAACGCTCTAAAAGGTTTAGGTAGATCTCCCATACTGTTTTCCGATTCTTGGACAGTGCTCAATTACCGCATTAATAGGATTCTGCTTGGAAGTTTTAAAACCGGAGAAGAAGTGTCAAGCGGTGGACAGCCTTGAGCAGCACCTACATAAAGGACGAACAACCGTTGCCATTTGGAAAACCGGATCCGCCGAAGCCCGATACGAACCGCACTCGCCTACCTGATAATCGCCCTTACCATACAACACACGAGTCGTTGCCGGAACCGGTTCAGACTGGTAGTAACGGTAGGGTTTCGGATTTTAAGAATCGTTATCATGGCTGATTGTTACTGACCCAGTAGTACCTTCGTATGTCATGATAAAACCTTTCAAAAAAGTCCGCCCCATTAAAGCGTTATGAGGTTGACCGCCGGCAGTGAGATGAACCCCTGCAAACAATCCATATACTGTGTGTTGTAGATTGGGAACGTAGACCTGGGCAAGGTGATAGTTCAAAGCATGCAATCCGTGCGCCCCAGAGACAGTCTGCCTGTCTACTACCGGCAAATCCAAATTCAACGCAAGGGTAGAATCTATACAGCTTTCCGTTGCCCCCGTATCAACTAAGGCCGGATAAGGTACATTGGGCAAATTGGGATGTGGTCCTCCGGGTTGGAAGTCTGGATCGAACCCTATATGCACCACTAATGTAGGTCCGAATTGTACTAACAGATCCGGTGCTAAGTCGTCTTTGGTATTGCTGAATCCTGCCCTTACTGACGCCATGTTAAACCCTATACAATACAGAAACCGGGAGTGTTTTAGGAGGTTCGCCAACGTGCCTGATTAAGAAAGGACCACGCCCGAATCGCTGAACAGCGTTATAAGCTGCTTCTTCCGATGTTGGATATGTCCCTTGTAGTTTCTCATCGTATATGACAACCCATTCACCAAAATGGTCCGCTTCCAAGTAATCTCGCATTTTCTCGTAAGTTGCTATTTCTTTACTGAGCGAGGCCATGATGGTCTCCTTACATCTCTGAATCTGCTCGATGAGGTATATTACGATGTATAATACTACCTTCCTCAACAGTCTGTCAATGTTGATACCCTCATATTGTACGCGCCGCGTCGTGGTCCGGTACAGAAACCCCCTCGTGTATACCTTACTGACGGCGTTTCGTACCGCGATCTCGAATTTACCTCCAGAAACAGTATAGCGAGACAAAAGCTAGCGTTCAGAATGCTTCTGACGATGCCATAACAGCAGTTGGCAAAGCCGAATATCCCGCGAATGCGCTCGTAAACGAGATCCCCCCTCCTTCTGATTTCGTCACCTCAGATCCTACATGAGTTCCGCCAAGGCGACGGCCTCCTCGATCTCCTTACAGTCCCACATCGTGGCCGCAATCCTTCTTCTTGCGGAAATGAACTGTAGGGTGTAAAATTCACACCTTATAGTATATACACAGTAGATACAGCCCGAAATCTACCGAAGGCTTTATCAAATAGTCGGGTTACGTCACAATGTTCTCATCGGAAAGTCCAACGAGTGCGGCTGCAACGATGAATTGAGGCAAGTCATATGAGCACACCTGAAAGCAAGATTGAAGAGTTCCTCATCAATAAGCTTCAGGACCTCAAGTACGTTTATCGCTCCGATATCCGCGATCGAGCAAAGCTTGATGCAAACTTCAGGGAAAAGTTCGAGGCCCTGAACCGAGTCAAACTCACGGATGGTGAGTTCGAACGGCTTCTCAATGAGATAGTCAGACCAGACGTCTACGAAGCCGCCCAGATCCTACGCGATCGGCAAGCTTTCAACCGTGACGACGGCACGCCGCTCAACTACACCATTATTGATATTGATGACTGGTGCAAGAATACCTTCGAGGTCGTCAATCAACTCCGCATCAATACGGACTACAGCCATCACCGCTATGACGTCATACTCCTGATCAACGGCGTACCCGTCGTTCAGATTGAGCTGAAGACGCTTGCGATCAGCCCGCGAAAGGCGATGGAGCAGATCGTCGAGTACAAGAACGACCCCGGTAACGGATACACCAAGACGCTGCTCTGCTTCGTCCAGCTCTTCATCGTCAGCAATCGCGTGGATACGTTGTATTTCGCCAACAACAACGCGCGGCATTTCTCCTTCAACGCCGACGAGCGGTTCCTTCCGGTCTACCGATTTGCGGCCGAGGACAACACCAGGATCACCCACCTCGACGACTTTGCCGATAGGTTCCTCGCCAAGTGTACGCTCAGTGAGATGATCAGCAAGTACATGGTCCTTATCGCAGGCGAGCAGAAGCTCCTGATGATGCGCGCGTATCAGATCTACGCCGTCCGGGCAATTGTTGACTGCATCGACCAGAACGGCGGTAACGGCTACATCTGGCACACGACCGGCTCGGGTAAGACGCTTACTTCCTTCAAGGCCTCGACACTCCTCAAATACAACCACAGCATCCACAAGTGCCTGTTCGTCGTCGATCGCAAGGATCTCGACCGCCAGACGCGCGATGAGTTCAATAAGTTCCAGGAGAACTGTGTCGAGGAAAACACCAATACCGCCGCACTCGTCAACCGTCTCGAATCCGACGACTACGCGGATAAGGTCATCGTCACGACCATTCAGAAGCTCGGGCTCGCCCTCGCCGAGAACGGTAACAACAACCAGCAGGAAACCTCTCAAGGACAGCCGTCGTACAAGCAGCGAATGGAGCATCTCAAAGACAAGCGGATGGTCTTTATCTTCGACGAGTGTCACCGCTCCCAGTTCGGCGAGAACCACAGGGCCATCAAGGAGTTCTTTCCGAACTCCCAGCTCTTCGGCTTTACAGGCACCCCAATCTTCGAGGACAATGCGACCGTCACCCAGATCAAGGGAAATGTCGCCACTCTTCGAACTACTCGGGATCTCTTCCAGAAAGAGCTTCACGCCTACACCATCACCCACGCGATCGAGGATCAGTACGTCCTTCGTTTCCACGTGGATTACTACATGCCTGAGGACACCCCGACTCTCAAGCCCGGCCAGAATCTCGCCAAACAGGCGGTCGCTCGAGCCATCCTCAACAAGCACAATGCCGCAACCGGTGAACGACGCTTTAACGCACTGCTGGCCACCGCCTCGATCAACGATGCGATCGAGTACTACGAAGTCTTCAAGAAGCTTCACGCCCAACTCCAGGCCGACGATCCCGAGTTCGTCCCTCTCAAGATCGCCGCCGTTTTCTCACCGCCGGCGGATGGCAACAAGGACATCCAGCAGATCCAGGAGGACCTTCCCCAAGAGAAGGAGGACAACCGGAACGACCCCGAGGGAAAGAAGACCGCGCTCACCGCTATCATCGACGACTACAATGAGCGGTATGGCACGAACCACGACATCAACAGCTTCGACCTCTACTACCAGGACATTCAACAGCGCATCAAGGACCAGCAGTACCCCAACAGCGACCTGCCTGAAAAAGGTGCCGAGAAGATCGACGTCACCATCGTCGTCGACATGCTCCTCACCGGCTTCGATGCTGTGTACCTCAATACACTCTACGTCGACAAGAATCTCAAACACCACGGCCTGATCCAGGCGTTCTCCCGCACCAACCGCATTCTCAACGCAACCAAGCCCTACGGCCACATACTCGATTTCCGCAAGCAGCAAGAAAGCGTCGACACCGCCATCGCGCTTTTCTCCGGTGCACAACCTGACAGGGCCCGCGAGATCTGGCTGGTCGACAAGGCACCCGTCGTCATCGAGAAGTTTAAACAGGCCGTCGCCGATCTCGGCGAGTTCATGCAGTCACAGGGCCTCGAAACAAGGCCCGACCAAGTCAACAACCTGTTAGGCGACGAAGCCCGTGTCCAGTTCGTCAAGCACTTTAAGGAGGTCCAGAGTCTCAAGACACAACTCGACCAGTACACTGACCTTACCGATTTGGAACGCGAGCAGATCGAAGACGCCCTCCCCCCAGACGACCTTCAAGCCTTCCGAGGCGCCTACCTCGAAACCGCACAACGTCTGAAAGACCAACAGGGCACACCTGGTGGAGACGACAAGCCGGTCACAACTGAGACCGACCAACTCGACTTTGAGTTCGTCCTCTTCGCCTCCACCCTCATCGACTACGACTACATCATGCAACTAATCACCAAATACTCGAATCAGGATCCCAAGAAAGTCGAGATCAGTCGCGAGCAGCTCATCGGACTGATTCAGTCCGAAGCCAAGTTCCTTGACGAACGGGAAGAGATCATCGAGTACGTAGACTCACTCAAGGAGGGCGAAGGCCTTGACGAGGACGCGATCCGCACCGGCTACATACAGTTCAAGGAGATGAAGCAGGCCAAGGAGATAATGGACCTAGCTCAGGTTCACAGTCTTTCACATGAGTCCCTTGCTGCCTTCGTCAAAAACATCCTCGACCGTATGATCTTCGACGGCGAGCAACTCACTGATTTGATGGAACCGATGGACCTCGGCTGGCGTGAACGCCGCGAGCGAGAACTGGCACTTATGGACGATCTAATACCGATTCTGAAAAAGCAGGCCCACGGCCGAGTTATTGCGGGACTCACCGCTTACGAACAGGGAGGCGCGTGATGACAGCCGACAAGCCATCGAGCCTTGTGCCGAAGTTGAGGTTTCCAGAGTTTCGAGACGGGCACAGATGGAACTTGCAAACTCTATCATCCGCCGCCGATGTGAACCCATCAAACGACGGATTGCCAGAGGTTTTTATCTACATTGACCTCGAGTCTGTCAAGAGCAGCACGCTTGTTAAACGCGATGTTATTACTCGAGACGGTGCACCGAGTCGTGCTCAACGACGCCTGAGGTGCAATGACATAATCTTCCAAACTGTTCGACCCTATCAACGTAATAACCTCTACTTCGACTCTAACGACGGGTACGAATATGTGGCCTCTACGGGCTATGCACAGCTTCGAGCACACGAATGTGCTGGATTTTTATTTCAGCTAATTTACACGGACTCGTTTGTAAATAGTGTATTGGCGCGATGTGCAGGATCTAACTATCCCGCGATCAACCCAACGGATCTCGCATCTATTCATGTGGCACTGCCGCGGAAACCAGAGCAACAGAAGATCGCCGACTGTCTCGGCTCGTTGGACGATCTGATCGCGGCGACGGGCGGAAAGGTTGATGTTCTGCGGCAGCACAAGAAAGGGCTAATGCAGCAGCTGTTTCCCAAGCCAGGTGAATCCGTACCAAGGCTTCGGTTCCCAGAGTTTCGAGATGCCCCGGAATGGAAATATCAAGCACTCGAAGACTCTTGCGAAATACTAAACAATCGAAGAGTTCCCATAACGAGCAGCGATCGCAAGTCAGGCCCGTTTCCTTACTATGGTGCTAGTGGAATTGTCGATTACGTGGACGACTACCGCTTTGATGAGCGACTTGTTCTCGTCGGAGAGGATGGGGCCAAATGGGGTGCTTTCCAACCTACTGCATTTATCGCGGAAGGAAAATACTGGGTAAACAATCATGCGCATGTCCTCAAACCACATGCAACGAATGACACGCTACTCGCTAGCTACCTTACAATGATTGATCTCGGTAAGTTCGTTACGGGTGCTGCGCCCCCAAAGCTCACACTGGGCAAGCTTAAGCAAATCCCGATTCCGCTACCGCCGATTGAAGAAGAACATGAGGCCATTGCGGGGTGCCTATCAATAGTCGATGCCCAAACCGACGCACAAACACGGAAACTCTTTGCCTTGCGCCAACATAAACAAGGCCTGCTGCAACAGCTCTTCCCCTCTCTGGATCATAACTGAGTTATGAATAACTCAACGACATTTACCAACCTCACTACGCTCGCCGAACATCTGAGGTTAGAGCTGGAAAAAAAGAAATTCGTCTTGCTCTACGGTCATAACGGCACGGGAAAAACTCGACTGTCCACCGCTTTCAAGGACCTCGGCAAAGGTGTGAACACGGATGCAGAGACCATAGAGGGCGACACGCTCTACTTTAACGCCTTCACCGAAGATCTGTTCACGTGGAATAATGATCTTGAGTATGACCAAGATCGATTTCTCATTCTGAATACAGCATCCCGATTTTTTGAAGCGATGGAGGAATACGAATTAGAGACTCGCATTCGCACCATCTTGGAGCGATATGACGACTTTGACTTCGAGATAATTCTTGATACTAACTCTGAGAATGGAAGACCAAAGAATGGAAGAATTGTATTTTCTCGCAACGTTCTCACTGAAGTTGATAATAACCCTAAACTGGTGAAGACTGAGGGAATTAAGGTGTCTCGAAGCGAGGAGAGTATATTTGTTTGGTGCTTTTTCTTGGCAATCCTGCAATTGGCGATTGACCCCGACATTGATGCCTACAAGTGGGCCAATTATCTCTATATCGATGATCCGATTTCGTCCCTTGACGATCAGAATGCGGTTCAAGTTGCTGTGCATCTTGTCAACCTTCTTCGAGATGCAACCGCCCCACCCGGTGTTGTCATCTCTACGCATCACCCACTGTTTCATAATGTTTTGTGGAACGAATTAAGAAGGGAGAGATGTCGACGCCTCTTCCTAGGAAAGGTGAGCGATAATGACACCTTCGTTCTCCGGGACACTGGTGCTACGCCCTTTTTCCACCATATTTCCACATTGATAGAGTTGTACAATGATGCAAAACGGGGGTGTGTTGAGAAGCGGCATTACAATTCACTTCGCGCAATTGCTGAGAAGGCGGCCAGTTTTCACGGATACGAACGCTTTGAGGAGTGCATACAGGATGATGGTCACGAATTCGACGCCAGGTTGCACCGTCGTTTCTTAAACCTTTACAGTCACGGGGGTTATTCGCATTTCGAATCTTCCGAATTACTCGATGAGGACAAAAAGCACTTTCAGGTTATCCTAGATGTCTTCCTTAAGCGATTCCGTTTCAATCCTGAGTATTTTAAATCGCTGGCAACTGCAGATCCATTGATAGGACGACCGAATGACCGAAAATAACCAGAAACAGCTTGGCAAAACATTATGGGCTATCGCCGACCAGCTCCGGGGGGCGATGAATGCGGACGACTTTCGAGACTACATGCTCGCGTTCTTGTTCCTCCGCTACCTCTCGGAACACTACGAGAAGGCGGCAAAAAAGGAGCTAGGTCGCGACTACCCCGACCCGAACGACATAAGCAATGACGAGCGGTCCTCCTTGTCTGTCTGGTACGAGAAGAACCTCGATGATGAGTCGGCGTTCGAGAAGCAAATGCGATTCAAGGTGCACTACGTCATCCGTCCGGAACACCTCTGGGCTAGCGTCGTGCACCTCGCCCGCACCCAGGACGGCGAGCTGCTCACAACGCTTCAGGCCGGCTTCAAATACATCGAGAACGAGTCGTTCGAGAGCACGTTCTCAGGTCTATTCTCGGAAATCAATCTCAGTTCCGAAAAGCTTGGGAAGACTTACATGGATCGAAACGCGAAGCTCTGCACAATCATTACCAGGATAGCCGAGGGCCTCGAAGAATTCTCAACTGACGGCGACGCCTTAGGCGACGCCTACGAGTATCTCATCGGTCAATTCGCTGCAGGATCGGGCAAGAAGGCCGGTGAGTTTTACACGCCGCAGCAGATTTCGGACATACTCTCCGAGATCGTCACGCTAGACGGCCAAGAGCCGAAAACTGAGAAGCGGAAGCACCTTGCCAATGTGATGGACTTCGCCTGCGGCTCGGGCTCGCTACTTCTCAATGTGCGCAAGCGCATGGGTCCGCACGGCATTGGCAAGATCCACGGGCAGGAGAAGAACATCACCACCTACAACCTTGCTCGCATGAACATGCTATTGCACGGGGTGAAGGACTTGGAGTTCGAGATCTTCCACGGCGACACGCTGACCAACGACTGGGACATGCTCCGAGAGACAAACCCGGCAAAGAAGCTTCGCTTCGATGCCGTAGTCGCCAACCCGCCTTTCAGCTACCGTTGGGACCCGATCGAAGCATTGGGCGAGGACGTGCGATTCAAGAACTACGGGTTGGCCCCAAAGTCGGCGGCGGACTTCGCGTTCCTGCTACATGGGTTTCACTACCTCAGTGAAGACGGTGTAATGGCGATCATCCTGCCCCACGGTGTACTGTTCCGCGGTGGCGTGGAGGCGAAGATCCGCCGTAAGCTACTCGACGACGGGCACATTGACACCATCATTGGCCTACCAGCGAATCTGTTCTACTCGACCGGCATACCGGTCTGCATCCTCGTCCTGAAGAAGTGCAAGAAGCCCGATGACGTCCTTTTCATCAACGCATCCGAGCATTTCGAGAAGGGCAAGCGGCAAAACAACCTGTCCGATGAGCATATCGAGAAAATCATCGGAACGTACCGGGAACGTCCCGAGAAGAGCGTTGAGCGGTACGCTAGACGCGTGGAGATGGACGAGATCAAGAACAACGACTACAACCTGAACATCTCTCGCTATGTCAGCACGGCCGAGGAGGAGGTCGAGATTGACCTGTCAGCCACGCATAGGGATTTGGTCGAGATAGAGATTCAGATTCGGGAGTCAGCGGCGAAGCACAACGAGTTTCTGAAGGAACTTGGACTATCCCCATTGGAATAACCGATTTCAAATGTACTACTCCGCGGCTGTGACGTTTACGCTGCGAGTTTACTCTCCTTAACTTAACATTAGTATCACAGCTGACGTTGGATGATCCTTTACATGGCAGGATATTGCAATGTAAAACTGGGATAGGGGCAAGTGGAACACTAGGATCAAACTAAACAGTAAAATGTGTAAACCGATCTGAATGAACGACTTCAACAAGACATTTCTAACAAACGTAATTTAACCAATGTCCAGCACAGTCCGTCTCGGAACCATTGGAGATTGCAACAGCCCAAGTCAGGACCATCACCTATGGCCTCCAGTGAATTCTCGGCTACGGACTGGATCGACCGACTCACGCCGGCACTCACTAACCTGGCCAAAGCCCAGATCCCCTACCTGGAAGAATACTACAAGCATAACACGTTTGTGCAAGAGTTCGAAGATTGGAGTAATGGTGAAACTCCGGTCTTCCCATTGGACGATTTGCGTCTCCTCTATGTTATGGCTCGCCGCGGCAATATCCGCGATGGAGAGGGGAATTACGCCCCTCTGTGTGAAGTGCTGGATCCTGTACGGCACATACTTCGTTCGCATCCCACACTGGCGCGGGTCGCGAGCCCGATCATCGGCAAAGACGAATTCTGGATGGATATACTGAACTCCGGGGGATTGACCTACACGACGGACCTGATCGCAGGTCTGATCGCGCGTGCCTCGGAATTGTCCGAAGATGGATACCGGACAGCTGTCGCCGAACTAAACGAGCTCCTCGATCCGGTGCCGGTAGCAGGTCAGGTTGACGTGCCGGGCGAGTTGGGTGTCGGATTCGACGCAGTGCTGTTCTTTGGCCTGACATTCAAGCATCGGATCGACATCGTAGACGGAATGGTGGTTCTTCCATTTGAACAGATACGGAGGTTTGTTGACCAAAACCTCGTGAATGAGCTTGCTCCACCGGGTGCCGGATTCCATGGCTGGCGGTCACTGGGGGCTGTGGTAAGACCGTTCCATTGGCGACCGGAGTTTCGCCGGACCGGCCGTTTTGGGGATCGGGTACCGAGAAATCCACGTAGGTTTTTTAGGGATGCGGTGATCTTTCTGGATCTTCTAGCCATAGCGCACGCGACACCTGTACCATACCTTGCAACAATGGAGAACTGCATCGACAGATCCGCAGGGAGGCTTCTGGGTCTGGCCGATCGAAAAAACAGCCACAATCCTGGCCGATCGGTTCAAAGCTTTGATGGGTTCGATTTATGCCCGGAACCCCTACCGACGGCTCTGGACGAGGCAATAGACGCATTCAATGACCGAGAGAGTGCGCGTTTCGCCAGCGTAACCACGGAAGTTAGTCGACTTTCCGAAGCACTCGTACGGGAAGGACGATTTCCGGACGAAAACAGGTTCTTGAAAGTGGCAATAGTACTTGAGCGGATGTATGACCTGCCCGAACGGATGATTTCCCAAGAGTTACGAAATCGAGCTTCTTTGTATCTTGGACCTGACTCGCAAAGCCAGGAGAGGATTCGAAAGGACATCAAGGAGTTTTATGACACACGGTCGAATATCGTGCATAGGGGATCCGACAACGTGCCTCAACAAGAACGTTTCGAATCGTTCGATAAGGGATTCGACATTGCCAAACAGACACTGTTTAAATTGCTGCGCGAAGGTCCACCGGAGAACTGGGATGAAGTGGTTGCCCCAAACACCGAACCAAATGTGAACGTGAATGAATAAACCCGTCCCCAAAGTTCGGAGATACTTGTGATGGCAGAACCTGAATGGGTATGTGTCTACTGCGGACTAGAAGATCCAGACGTCCGTGACCGTACTCGTGACCATGTCCCTCCAAAAAACCTGTTTCCCGAACCAAGACCATCGGATCTCATTACGGTTCCTTGCTGCCGGCAGTGTAATGGTTCGGCCTCAGAGGACGATGAGTATTTTAGGTTCGTTTTAACCAGTAGAATTGACACGAGTGACCACCCAGAGGCCGAAAAAGTCCGACCGAGGATCTTTAGATCTCTACAACGACCAGAGGCAACAGGATTCTCAGATCTGTTACGGGAAATCATGATTGATGTAGACGTGCATACCCCCAGCGGGATTTACGTGGGGAAGGGAGCCGGAATCAAAATAAGTCATGAACGGCTAAACCGGGTCGCGGACAGGATAGTACGTGGCCTTTATTGGCACACGTTCGAGGTTAGACTGCCACGAGATTGGACAACAGTGTGCCGAAGCGATGCAATCTTAACGGTTAATGACGAAGATATGCAGGGTAAAATAGCAACTGTCTACGGCCAAATGATCGAGCGACCCCCCGTAAGGGTCATCGGTAACCATGTGTTTGAATACTGGTATCAAGTGGCAGAGGACTGTGAGTACTCGACAGCATGGTTATTAAGATTTTATAGAAGCATGAATTTCATTTGTGGTACTATTCCAGTTTCCAGTCTCAATGAATTGTCGGATGATTAGAATCACCATCGATCCAGCTTTCGAGTTACCATTCTAGCAATTCCTTTTCATCTTCACCTTTTCCAAAACACGATTCCAGACGATATACCTGATCTTCTTAACGGGTTTTGGCATCCGTATCTAAGATTGAACTCGTCAGACGCTATGTACACTGAATCGAGAGATGGATATGCAGAAAGAATCGTTAGGTCCCGAATTTGAAAGCTGTGACTGGCTAATGTGTGCTTGGAAAAGTACTGAGTGGGAGAACTTTAACTGGGAAAGTTGGAAGTTAAAGGTCGGTTCTCCTTTAACTGTGGAATTCATCAATGATTTGATAAGCACCAAGGTGCGACGTATAGATACGGAACACAACGACCGTACATTCTTTTATGAATACCACGGCGGTCACCTCAAGATAGAACTCGAAAACACAATTACCATTGACCTTGTAATAAAACCCGGCACCATAAAGATGCCCGATGAGAATCCCGAATCGGATTGCTGTGACATGGAAAGCACTGAGTTAGAGGTCGGTTCTCCTCTTACCACAGATTTCATTGATGATATAACATATACCAAGGTACGCAGCATAGATCGGGACGACGCCAACAAAGAGCTTCTGGTCATTCTCGAGAACTCTGTGTCCGTTCACCTTAGCAATAAAAACCCGGCTTTGTCCCATTAACGCAGAGGATCGGCGAGGTTTGAGGTGAAGATGATCGAGCACTGAGTTAAACCTGCAGTGGGTGACAACATCCGGTCAGCTTAGATCTTGAGATTCGATCTAAGTGTTTCGATCCTGGGTTGATCATTATACCTCTAATCCCATAGTTCAGCAGGGCCGTATCCATAGCTCCGATTCGCGTTGGTTGTCATTAACTCTTCGTTCGTTTATTGTGATCTTCCTACATCCAGTTTGAGATTCTGTGGGCTATTCCGAAAGGTCGTCGAGTGCCGAAATGCCCGTCAGCGTAACCGGTGGTCGGTCCGGAAACTCCACAACGAGGCTCAGTTTCCCGCCCATCGCCTCGACATAGTCGCTGAGTGTGGAAATCAACAGATCACTGCGCCGTTCAAGGCGGGACACGTTCTCCTGGTTGATCCCCAGCTTCTCGGCCACCCGCTCCTGCGTTTGCTTTCTAGCCTTGCGCAGGTTCCGTAGCGTCAACTCTTCGGCGATTAGTTCCTGAGCTCTTTCTTCGACTTGCTTCCGCCGGGCCGGGGGCAGCTCGTTCATTCTGTCTGTCAGCGTACTCATCTACTTATCCTCCTCTTAGTCTTCAACCGATCAAGATGTAGATCGAAGCGTTGATCAGCCTTCCTGATCAGTCGCTGGTAGAACCGTCTTTCACTGACGCCCGATTTATCGCCAGCGACCAAAAGTATGGCCTTACGTTCGGGGTCGAAAGCAAATGCGATCCGCCAGACTCCGCCAGGTAATGTAAAACGAAGTTCCTTCATGTTGGCATGTCGTGATCCCTTCAGCGTATCCACCAGCGGACGACCTAACGTTGGTCCGAACGTCTCCAGGAGTTTTGCTTGCGCAAGTATTTCGTGTTGTACCTTCGGCTCCAAGACGTCGAACTCGGGATCAAACGCAGGATGGAATTCAACTTTCCATATATACTTCATAATATGACTCCAATATCATATGACGTCAAGAGCATTTCTGAATACTGGCCTTTTGCGGACACTTGAATGACTGAGTTGGCCTTGTGACATACCAAGTACAACGCCGCCTGTCTGAACCTCAATTCGTAGACCGTCCAAGAAATCGGGGTACATAAACTCCGCCTATTCGTTCTGACGGAGTTTAGTTTAACGATCTCGAGTGTTTTGTCTGTACTGTGCTCGAGTATGTCAGGGCTTATCAGTACCTATGGATCACATTCTACCCTCGACTATCTCAGATCCATCGATTCCCTGGAATGAATTCGGTTCATACGGGGACTTCTGATTGACGAAGGAATTCGTACACGCCTAATTTAAACTGGTTAGACCGGGATTTAAGACGGTCAGGGTTTCTGTCGACCGAGTATTTCAATGGGCAGTGGTTCTCAAAATCGAACCCATCGACTGTGGTCAAGCAAGCACGACCATTTAAATCTGCCCCGGCCTGCAAGATCAAATCAGCATCCACCAGCCCAAGGAGCGATAACCCATGCCCCCCGAAGACAAGCTACCTGGAGAAAAACCCTCGGAAGAAAAGATCGACCCGCGCGTCTTCGAGCTGTATGACGAATACTGTCACGGCTACATCGACCGGCGCACGTTTCTCAGCCGCGCCGCGGCGATCACGATCGGCGGCGTCTCCGCGCTCTCGATGGCACAGGCGCTCCTGCCCCGTTACGCCGAGGCCCAGACGATCTCCTTCACCGACCGGCGGATCAAGGGTACGTACGTCGAGTACCCGTCGCCCGGCGGCACGTCAGGCACCATGCGGGGCTACCTCGTGCAGCCCACCGGCGACGGGCCCTTCCCCGCCGTGATCATTTTCCACGAGAACCGGGGGCTGAACCCCTACATCGAGGACGTGGCGCGGCGCGCGGCCGTGGCCGGGTTCCTCGCGCTGGCCCCGGACGGCCTGGCGCCGATCGGCGGCTACCCCGGAAACGATGACGACGGCCGTACCATGCAGCGGAGCCTCGACCGGGAGAAGCTGGACCAGGACATGATCAACAGCGCACGGTTTTTGAAAGGCCATGCCCTTTCGAACGGACGTCTCGGCGCCACGGGTTTCTGCTGGGGCGGGGGGATGACCAATCGTCTCGCGGTCGCCCTCGGCAGCGACCTGGACGCCGGCGTGCCGTACTACGGCGCCACGGCCGCGAGCGAGGACGTGCCGAAGATCGAGGCCGCCCTCATGATCATCTACGCGGGGACCGACCGGCGCATCAACGCCATGTGGCCGGAGTACGAGGAAGCGCTCAAAGCGAACGACGTGACCTACGAGATGCGCATGTTCGAGGGGACGCTTCACGGTTTCCACAACAACTCGACGCCCCGGTACAACGAAACGGCGGCGGCGCAGGCGTGGAACCTGACCGTGGGCTTCTTCAGGCGACACCTCGCCGAGTAGTTGGTGCTGCGATTCACGTAGCTGAGCGCAAAACCCGTGCCCGTCGCGGAATCGATACGTGGTTGTTACGAAGAAAAGGAATCCCATGGATATCGAACAGATTCGAGATCAGATGCCGGGTTTGCGGTTCGGCGTCTACCTGAACACCGGAGGCATCGGCCAGGCGCCGGTCAGCGTGAACAAGGCGATGGCCGATGGCTACCAGCAGATGCTCAGCGGCAGCGTGAGTACGATCGACTGGTACACCGAGATGGAGCGGGCGGCTTCCGAGATGCCGGCCAGGATCGCCGGTTTCTTCGGGGCCGATGGCGGGGAAATCGCGTTGACGATGAGCACCGGCGAGGGGTACGGGATGGTGCTCGGCGGGCTAAGCTGGCAGCCGGGGGACGAGGTGATCATCACCAACGAAGAACACCCGGTACCCCTGCAGGCCGCCGAGGGCCTGGCGGACCGGGCAGGGGCCGTCATCAAGGTCGTCGAAATCGACCAGGACAAGGACGTTTTCCTGAATCGGCTGGAAGATGCCATCACCCCGCGGACCCGGCTGTTCTGCTTCAGCCATGTCACGACGGACACCGGGACCCGTTTACCCGCCCGGGAGATCTGCGCGCTGGCGCGGGAGCGCGGCATTCTGACGCTCTGGGACGGTTGCCAGGCCGTCGGGCAGTTCCCGGTGGATCTGCGTGACATGGGCTGCGATTTCTACGCCACCAACTGTTACAAGTGGATGCTCTCGCCGATGGGCACCGGGTTTCTCTATGTCCGGAAAGACGCGCAGCAGGTACTGAAGCCGCTGCGGCGTCCGCACGCGCCGGATGGCACGGCCCGCCAGTACGAGACCGGAACGCCGGCGAGCATGCTCTACCAGGGCCTTCGTGCCAGTCTCGATTTCATGGATGGCATCGGGGGACCCCGGGCCATCGCGGAAGAGGCGGGACGAAAAGCGGAATCGCTGCGAACGCGCTTCGACGCCATTCCCGGCGTGCGGGTCATCAGTTCGCGCCGCGCCGATACCCGGACCGGCATCGTCGCCTTCGCCATCGAGGGCATGGAGGGCACCGAAGTCTCCGAGGCGCTCCTGAGCCGGTGGCAGATCACCCAACGGGCCACCTACATCAACGAACCGACCGGCGTGCGGATCTCGGTGGCGTTCTACACCAGCGATGCCGAGTTGGACACGCTGGTCGAAGCGGTCACGACCCTGGCGGGCGAGGTGGATTAGCGGTTGGCACGGTCTGGATGGAACAGATCTCCCAAGACTGTACCCCGCCGTGTGATCTAGCCCGGGGCGGTACCACGCCCGTGCCGCGAAGCCTCTTCTTGGCGGCAAAACAGCTCCAATGACGCGACGACGGATTCCAGTTGCTCCTCGTCCCACGCTTCGGACATGCCGGTCGCGCGTTGCGTCAGAAGTTCCAGGTAACGATTCGCAATCAGCTTTCCCATGTCCGTGATTTCACAGATCACGACCCTTCGATCTTCCGGATCCGATTTTCTGTTCAAGTACTTTCGGTCGACCAGTTTTTTTACGACATTCGTGGCGTGTGACTGCGTACTGCCCAGGTGATCGGCAATCGTGCTCATGCGAAGCGGCCCGTTTTGATTCAACACCTGGAGCGTGTTGACGTGGTGGACGTTCAGGTCCAGTATCCGCAACCTGACCCAGTGACCGCCGGACATCCGGCGATTCAGCTGGTCCACCACAGACACGAACCGGTCCGTTAACTCCCCTCTCCGGTGTTTATCCATAATCACTTTCCTGCGTCTCGACTGCTGGACGCGCCATAAAATGGTGTCAGAATACCCGGGGATATCTCCCGATTTCAATGCACACCGTTGTGCATTTTGAACTGCACCACGTGTGCAAGAGATTCTATTTACTTATGCCGGTGACACTTAGGCTATGTCAAGCAATATCTTTCAAAATCGAATTATACGTGCAAAATTACATAACAATTAGATTTATTTTATTATTTTGGCGCGTTGTTCTGCCAGAAACTGCTTTCCTCAAATCACGCACATCGCCACATTTTCTGGTCCGAGCCCAGGACGCCTGTCGAAACCGTCCGTTTTTCCGCCTGAACCGCCTTACGCATACACCCGGGTATAGTTGTCATGACCGTAATCACCGCGACCACCCGCCTTGCACGCGAACTCCGTCGCGATCATGATCAGGTCCAGGAGGCGGCGGGACGGGCTTCGTGGCCTACCGCGCAGATCATGCCGCTGTCCGCGTGGTTGGCGGAAACGTGGAGGAACGGGCTGTTCTCCGATCGCCCGGCAACGGCGCACCGCCTGCTTCGGCCTGCGGAAGAACGGTTGATCTGGGAAGGCGTCATCCGATCCATGGCCGAGGACGTGCTGTTGGACATACCCTCGACGGCAGAGGCCGCCGCCCGATCCTGGGAACGCCTGTGCAACTGGGCGATACCGCTCGACTCCGAGGCGTGGAATGAATCCGAAGACGCCCGGGCTTTCCTGGGCTGGGCCCGGTCGTTTCAGGCACGTTGCCAACGTAACGGATGGATTTCGAGCGCCGGGCTGCCCGCGTATGTCGCGGATCTCATCGACCGCGGCGCGGTACCGGTTCCCGGGGAGGTCGAATTCGCGGGGTTCCTCGAACTTACGCCGGTGCAGCAACGCCTGATCGACACCCTCGAACGGCGCGGCGTGAAGGTCCGGGAACGTGCTCGAAGCGAAGAAGCCGGCGACGCCGTGTGCGTGGGTTTTGCCGATGCGGGCCGGGAGATCCGCGCCGCCGCCGAATGGGCGCGCCATTGCCTGGAAAGCGATCCGGAAGCGCGCGACCCGTCGTACCGGATCGGCATCGTCGTGCCCGATCTTGATCAGCAAAGAGACGAAATCGAGCGCGTATTCGGTGAAGTGTTGCACCCCCGCAATCGATTGCGACCAGACCTCGACCCGGTGCGTTGCTTCAATATCTCCCTCGGACGTCCAATCGATGAATATCCCGTCATCCAGTCGGCGTTCCTGTTTCTTGGCATCGACCCCGGGGATCTTTCCATCGAACACGCAGGCCGCATGCTGCGATCGCCCTTTCTGCCGCGGGCTACGGAAGAAATGACGAGCCGGGCCTTGCTGGACGCGGTCCTTCGTGCCGCCGGCGCGCCGGACGTATCCCTTACGGACGTGATCGGACTGGCCCGAAAGCGAACGGGCGAGGCCGGGTGTCCCGGACTGGTGATCCTGCTCGAAACCTGGTTGGAAAAACACCGGACGCTTCAAGCCTCTCGGCTGCCCAGCGACTGGGCGCCGGCCCTTTCCGCGTTCCTCCGCAACATCGGATGGCCCGGAGATCGCACGCTCGACAGTATCGAATACCAGACCCTTGAAGTCTGGCGCGAGTTACTCTCCGATCTGGCCAACCTGGACGACGTGTTCGGCCACGTTCCGCTCCATGGCGCGGTGGACGCGCTAAGGAACCTGGCATCGGCCCGGCAGTTTCAGCCGGAATCCGCGCCGGCCCCCGTCCAGATCCTGGGCGTCATCGAAAGTTCCGGCCTGCGTTACGACCGGCTCTGGTTGATGGGTCTGCATGACGGCGCCTGGCCCGCCGATCCCGTGCCCGATCCATTCATTCCGGTACGTCTTCAGCGCCGGTACGGCCTGCGCGGATCATCTCCGAACCGGGAGCTCGAGTTTACCCGGATACTCACCGGGCGCCTTCTCTCGTCCGCGCCTTCCGTCGTCGTCAGCTATCCCGAGCGGGAGGAGGATGCGGACCTGGCCGTCAGTCCGCTCGTTCGCATGCTGCCCGAAACCACGGCGGCCGACCTGGGGATCCCGCCGTCACCCGGCGATGGGGAAGGGCCGCCCGGCGACGAGGAAGGATTTCGCGGTGACGGGGAAGGGCCACCTGGCGCCGCGCTGGAAGTGCTGGACGACCACTACGGACCGGCGTGCGACGACGTGGCGCTCAAGGGCGGAACCTTCCTGTTCAAGCTGCAGGCGGCCTGCCCGTTCAAGGCGTTTGCCGAACTGCGGCTCGGCGCCAGGTCGCTGGAGGTACCCGAACCCGGCCTGAACGCGCTCGACCGGGGAAGGCTCCTTCACCGCGTGCTCGAACGGGTCTGGGGAAGGCTGAAGTCTCGCGGTCACCTGCTCGCGGTGACGGAAGAGCGGCTGGCGGATCTGGTACGCGGGCACGTCGAACCCGAGGTCCGGAGGATACTCGGCGGCCGGTTCGGGCGCAATGCCCGTCTTGCGAAGATCGAGCAGGCCAGGCTGGTGCGCATCATCGGTGAATGGATGGGACTGGAACGGCAGCGGCAGCCATTCGCGGTGGTCGACCAGGAGGAGAGGCGGTCGGTTGAAGTCGGTGGCATCGAGGTGGAAATCCGGGTGGACCGGGTGGACCGCCTGGAGGACGGCAAGCTGGTCATCCTGGACTACAAGTCCGGGGAATGCGGACCCGGCGACTGGGAAGGCGCGAGACCGGACGAACCCCAGTTGCCCATATACGCCGTTACCGCGGAAGCCGACGTGGCCGCCGTCCTGTTCGCCAGGCTGCGGACGGGCGAGTTGGCATTCAGGGGGCTGGCCGAATCCCCGGATATCGCGCCGAGGGTCCGGGTACCGGAAAGGCAACCGCCGATAGCGCAGATTATAAGTGGCTGGAGGGCGGTGCTGGATGAACTCGGCCGCGACTACCGTAAGGGCCGGGCGCACGTGGATCCCAAGGACCCCGCCAGGACCTGCAGGTACTGCGAACTGCCGTCCCTGTGCCGGATCAGCCAGGGGATGGTGGAACTGGAGCAACCGTGGGAAGCGCAGCAACCGGAGGAAGCGCAGCAACCAGAGGAACCGAGGCAACCGGAGGACGACCGTGGCTGAACCTGCAGCAGACCAGCAGCAACGTCTCGAGGCGCTCGATCCCGCCCGGTCGTTCATCGTCCAGGCGCCCGCGGGATCCGGCAAGACCGAATTGCTGATCCAGCGGTTCCTGGCCTTGCTGGCCCGGGTGGAACGACCGGAGGCCGTCGTGGCCATCACCTTTACCCGCAAGGCGGCCGCGGAGATGCGCCATCGTATCGTCGCGGCCCTGGGAAGCGCCGCCGGACCACGGCCCGCGACGCCGCACGAAGCCCACACCTGGCAGCTCGCGCGGGAAGCCGTTGCCCAAAACGACCGGCTGGACTGGCGGTTGGCCGACCATCCGGCGCGCCTTCGTATCCAGACGATCGACTCGCTTTGCGCCTTGCTGGTGCGCAGGATGCCCTGGGTCTCCCGCATGGGCGGGGCGCTCCGGCCGGTGGATGACGCGGGGTTCCTCTACGCGCGCGCGGCCCGCCGGTCGGTGTCCATGCTGGATGCCGAAGGTGCGCCGGCGGACGTGGCCGGGGCGTTGGCCGTACTGCTTGCCCACCTGGACAACCACTTCGGGAGAGTCGAGCAGTTGCTGAGCGTCATGCTGGGTACCCGGGACCAGTGGATGCGGCACGTGGCTCATCGTGGACACGTCAGTGTATTTAGTGAAGCTTCGGCGCCTCGCGGACCCGAAGCGCTGCGTGCCCACCTGGAGGCTTCCCTCCGAGAGGTCGTCGAGGGCGCGCTGGAAGAGGTCCGGACCGGGTTCCCGGAGCCCTTCATGGACGAAACCGTCGAACTAGCCCGTTTTGCGGCATCAAACCTGCGTGCGGGGAACCGGACGAGCGCGACCGACGCGTGTTACGAAATGACTGGTTTTCCCGGATCGGATGCCGAGTCTCTTCACCGCTGGAACGGGATCGCGGAGATGTTCCTGACCGGGCAGGGGACCCGGCGACAGGCCCTGAACGTCAACCATGGTTTCCCGCCGACCGACGCCGGTCGGGACGCCAAGGAACGGCTCGCCCGCATCGACCTGGACCCGGAAACCGTCGATTCGTTGCACGCATTGCGCACACTGCCCGCGCCCCGTTTCGATGAACGGCAATGGGACGTCCTGAACGCGCTGATGCTCCTGCTGCCCGTGGCGGTGGAACAGCTCAGGTACGTCTTCCAGGAAGAGGGATGCGTCGACTTCACGGAGATCGGCATCGGCGCGAGGGCTGCCCTGGGTCCGGACGAAGCACCCACCGACCTGGCCCGAAGCCTGGACGATCGCATCATGCACCTGCTCATCGACGAGTTCCAGGACACCTCCCAGAGCCAGTACGGCCTGCTCACCCGCCTGATCAGGGACTGGCGTCCGGATGACGGCCGGACGCTGTTCCTGGTGGGCGATCCCATGCAGTCGATCTACGGGTTTCGCGAAGCGGAGGTGGGGCTTTTTCTTCAGGCTCGTCAGCACGGCGTAGGCGCCGTCCGCCCGGTCCCGCTCGCGCTTTCGGTGAATTTCCGCTCGCATCCGCCCGTCGTGGAGTGGGTAAACCGCGTGTTGCGTGACGCATTTCCTCTAAGCGAGGACTTCCTCTCGGGCGCGGTGACCTACGAGCCCTCCGAGGCGTTCAAAGCCGACCATCCCGACAGTTGCGTCCGCTTCCATCCCTTCCTCGACCGCGACCGGGAGGCCGAAGCCGAACGCGTCGTCGAGATAATCGCCGAGGCGCGGGCGCGGCGACCGGAAGAGACCATCGCCGTGCTGGTCCACGCCCGCAGTCATCTGGCCGGTATCGTATCCGCCTTGAGAAGGACGGGGATCAGGTTCCGCGCCGTGGAGATCGACGCCCTGGGGGACCGTCCGGTGGTGCGGGACCTGATGACGCTCACGCGGGCGCTCCTGCATCCCGGTGACCGGATAGCCTGGCTCTCCATACTGCGCGCACCGTGGTGCGGCCTTACATTGACGGATCTCGAAGCCCTGGCCGGAGGCGACGCCCCGTCCACCATTTGGGATGTTCTTCAGGACAATACGCGGTTGGACCGGCTGTCGACGGACGCTCGAACCAGGATTGACCGCATGCGGCCCGTACTTACCGATGCGTTTGCCCTTCGCGCAAGGCTTCCCGTCCGCCGGCTGGTGGAAGGCGTCTGGTCCGCGCTGGGCGGACCGGCTTGCCTGGAAACCCGGACGGAGCGTGAAGACGCCGCCGCTTTCCTCAATCTGCTGGAACAGGTTCAGGACGGCCTGGGGATCCCGGACGAGAAGGCATTCGCCGACGACGTCGCGCGCCTTTTCGCACCATCCGACATCGAAGCCGCCGGGGACGTGCAGTTGCTGACCATTCACCGGGCCAAGGGGCTGGAGTTCGATACGGTCATCCTGCCCGGTCTGGGTCGCGTTCCGCGATCGGAGGACCCGAGGTTGCTCATGTGGCACGAATACGCCCGCGGCGGCCGGTCCCGGCTGCTGCTGGCACCTATTCGCGCCACCGGCGGTGAAAAGGACCCGCTCTACGCCTATCTTGCCCGCATTGAGCATGAAAAGCGCGAAAACGAAAGAACCCGGCTGCTCTACGTGGCCGCCACCCGGGCCCGGAAGTGCCTGCATCTGCTCGGGCACGCCATGCCCGATCCGGAGAACGAAGCCCTGAAGACGCCAAGCTCACGGACGCTGCTTGCAAGGATCTGGCACGCCGTGGAACCGGAGTTCATCGATGCACTGAAGGACTACGACGGAAAAGATCCGGAACGCGATGCGGCCGCGGCGAAGCCCCGTGGGGTGCCGCTCCGACGCCTGGTCAATGACTGGACGCCCGGACCGCAGCCCGAAGGCATCGACTTCAAACCGCTTTACGATCCGGCGGAAGCCGACGGCGAAGCGCCGGGACATCCAACCTTCGAATGGGTAACCGAACTTCAGCGTCGGGTGGGCATCGTCGTGCACCAGATGCTGCAGCGCATGTACGCACCGGATCTCCTGGACTTCGACGAGGACAGGCTTCGCACGGCGCTCCGGCAGGAAGGGCTGGCCGGCGAAAAGCTGGACGAGGCGGTCTCGCGGGCGCAGTCCGCCCTGGGGAACACGGTCGCCGACGCAAGAGGTCGCTGGATCCTGTCCCGGCACCCGCAGGACGAAAGAGAACTTGCCCTTACCACGGTCCTCAACGGCCGGCCCCGACAATACGTGGTGGACCGGACTTTCGTTTTCGAAGGCAGGCGCTGGATCATCGACTACAAGACCAGCGCCCATACCGGCGGGGACCTGGAGGGTTTTCTGGATAACGAACAGCAGCGGTACCGCAACCAGTTGGAGGGCTATGCGAGCGTGCTGCAGTCGCTGGAATCCGGTCCGGTCAGCCTGGGCCTGTATTTCCCGATGCTGCAGGGGTGGCGGACGTGGACCTACGAGGGGAACCCGCGTAGATGACGTTCCGGGCGGCCGCTCGATAGGCCGCCTGTCAGGCCGTCCGGCTGGCAGGCCGTCCGGCTGGCACCGCGTAATGACTCCCGGCAAGTACCGTGAATCAGATGGAGAAACACCATGCCTGATCACACCATGCCTGACCACACCTTTCCGCTGATCGAAGTCGAGGGCAGCGGCTATGAGATGGGCTATCAACACGGCGCGCAGGCCGCCGTGCTCGTCCAGCGGTACCTGCGATGGATCGAGCGGTTGACCGGGTGGTCCCGGGATGCGCTTTGCCGGAACGCCATGGGTTTCTGGCCGCTGATGGAGCGCATGAGTCCGGCCTTCTCCGAGGAGGTGCGGGGCCTGGCCGCCGGCGCGGACATCAGCCTGGAAGAAGCGGTGCTGTGCCAGGCCCGGGCCGAAGCCGCGCAGAAGGCGGTCGGGGCCTGCACCGCCTTCGCGCTGACGCGGTCGGCAACGGCCGATGGCAACACGCTGGCGGGTCAGAACCAGGATCTCGAACCGGAATACGCCGACGTCGCGCTGCTGCTAAGGGTAAGGCCCGGCGACGGCCGGCCCCGGGCGCTGATGTTCACCTTTGCCGGCCAGCTGGGTTATTCCGGGATGAACGAGCACGGCGTGGCCCATTTCGCCAATGCCCTCTATGGATGCACCTGGCGGTTGGGACTGCCCCACTATCCGATCAAGCGCCTGGTCCTTGAGCAGCGGTCGGTCGAAGACTGCGTGGCGCTTCTTTCCAGGCACCGCACCTGTTCGGCCGCCAACCTGGTGCTGTGCGACGGACGAGGACACATCGATACGGTGGAAATACGGCCCGAGGGGATTGCCCGGTACCGGGACGACCATCCGGACGCCTGCCTGCATACCAACCACTACCTTGCCCCGGCGTTCGCCGATCACGAAACCGGTTACCTGCCCGATTCCTGTCCCCGCCTGGACCGCATCCGGCATCTTGTCCAGGCCCGGTGGGGGACGATCACCGTCGATACGATCAAAGAAATCCTGGCCGATCACGAAAACGATCCCGGCGGGATCTGCCGGCACGGCGCGGTCGGCATGCATTCGATTTCAGGATACATCGCCGAACCCGATCAACGGCTGCTTCACGTGCGGCGCGGCCACGGTTGCCTGGGAACGTGGAAAGCGTACGAAGTGTGAGGAACCCGCAGTCACAACGCCGCGTTGCCTCGATCGGGGGAGACCCGGTACGCTCCATCCTTTAAAACCGGCACGCAACGGCTCGTGTCCAGCGCCGCGGCAAGGCGCACATCCTCCGCGAATCCCCTGCCGATCAACTCCTTGCCGGACCCCGACGCGCGAAGGACCGATTCCAGTTCGTCCCGGAAGGCCGCAAAGACAGCGGCAGCGGTTTCGGCTTCCGGCGACCGGGTTCCTTCCAGTGCGTGGATGACGGCCCCCGCGCCGATCAGGTCCTCGATCGCGGGCCTGAGGGTCTGCTGTTTCTTCCAGCGTTCCCCCGCGGGGATGATGCTGATGCCGGTCCCGTATCGCCGCAGTACACCAGCCAGGGCTGTTGCGTTCCTGAGACAACCGGCGAACGTGGGGATATCGCCGGTCGACAAGGATAGCGTAGACCCGTTGGGAGAGGGAAGGACCAGGGCGGTGCCGGCCGGGATTTCCACCAGGGACGAAGGGGAAAGCGAGAAGCCGCCCCCGTCGAATTTCCGGGTGGTATTGGCCATCACTGCATTTCGTGACCTGGCGAAGGCCGCCGCCGACGCGTCCCGCGATCGGTAAGGGTACACGATCGCACCGTTTCCCGCCGCGACGTTCACACTGGTGGAAAACGACAGGACATCGACGATGACCACGGCCCTGCTGTCGGGCAGCAGTTCCTGAAGCCCCTCCATGCCCCACTCGCATCGGATATCGAACGATCCCTGGTCATAATACATAGAAAACTCGCGGCCAGCCCGGCCGGCATGGTCAGCCCGGTCAGCATGGTCAGCCCGGCCGGCATGGTCAGCCCGACCGGCCTAGGCGCTCGACTGTTCTTCGCGCGGCATGTTGCGCAGATACCGGTTCAACTTGTGGGTCTCGTAACGTAAATCGTCGATGTGCCTGGCGATCGTCGACAGCAGGATGACCACCTCGTGCAACTCGCCACGCAATTCATTCAGTACCTCGGTGGTCTCTTGTACTTCCGTGTTTCGCATTTAGTCTCTCCCGATTCGGTGCGGACAGGACAGGTCTCAGGAACGGATGCGTGAAGGAACGGCAGCCGGTGCGGAAGCCGGGATGCCATCATTAAACCGGATGTATAGTTACTATATAGTTTATTATTATTTCAAGCGGAAGTTTAATTCACTTTTTTTTGTAATAACATCGGAAGGCAAACCCGTTCCGGCCTACGCCTGCTGACCCGCGGCCTCCAGCGTGTAGGTCTTCCGGCCATCCAGACCACACGCCACCGGATAGGTTTTCTCCCTGGAGCCGCCTTTGCCGGGGATGTAGCGGACATGGGGCGGAAAGTAGGCGTAAAGCGCCGTATTGCGTGGGTACGGGGACCTGTTGGGGCCGGATCCGTGTACCATCAGGCTGTGGAAGAAGAGCGCGCTGCCGGCCTTCAGCGGCACCTCGATCTGATTTGCTTCCTGCGGGTCATGGTAGTGCGCGGGTTCCGCATCCTGCGCCTGCGCGATGAGACCCCAGTCTTTCAGACCCAAGGTGTGGCTGCGCGGTATGACGTTGAAACAGCCGTTCTCGGATGTGGCGTCGTTCAGGGCGATGCTGACGGTCACGAGCGCGGGCGGTTCGATGGGCCAGTAGGCCGAATCCTGGTGCGGTGCATGGGCAGAGCCGTGATAAGCCGGCTTGAGCATCAGTGTGCTGCGGAACAGCAGCAGGTCGGGACCGAGCAATTCGCCCAGCACCCGGAGCAATTTGGGATGGACGGAGAGATCGCGAAAGTACGGCGAGATTTCACGCGTGTTCTCGATTTTCCTCAGCACGGGCAAGCCGTCCGGCCGGTTCGCGCCTTTCGCGTAGGGCTCGCGCTGGAATTGCGAGGATGCCGGATCGCCGGCGGATTCGAGTTCCGCCGACAGCCGGTGCAGGCGTTCGATTTCCGCGCGGCATGCGGCCAGTTCGTCCTCCGACAGCACGCTTTCGACGACCAGGTATCCCTCTTCTTCGAAAAAGGCCTTCTGTTCAGCCAGGCTCGTCATCGTGGTGTCCCCCCTGTGGTCTGAACCGTCTGAATACCCAATATCCCAGCGCGGAAAGGCCGACGAGATCGCATACGAAAACAGGCAGGCGGTAGACCGCCACTTCGTCGTAACGCATTACGGCGCCGCTGGCCCCCATGGCGGCGACCAGGAACGAAAAGGCCACGAGCCGCCTTGCCCACCGGTTCCCGGCCAGCGGGGCGGCGAGGATTCCGAGCAGCGCGGCATGGAATATAACGAACCCCGCGTATCCGTTTCTCGTCGCCTGGTCAATCGCCCATTCGTACCGGTAGTGCCAGACCATTAGAACATGGGCAAATACGATCAGCGCGACCGGCGTCATATGTTTCGGCCGGTGCCGGCCGGCGGCGACCAGGACCATGTTCGCGGTCAACCCGGCGTAGCCCGTAATCGCGGCGAGAAAAGTAATCGTTTCGATTTGCATCGTTCGAGGGGGCGCTCGGATGGGCAACTGATCCGCGGGATCGGGAATACCTATGCCGGGATCGCGAATGCGTATGTCGGAATCGCGTGCCGGGCGCCGGGATCGCGAATGCGTATGCCGCGACCGATTTAGTGCATCTTTTTCCGCGTTTCGGAGTCCAATAGTGTAGTACAGGCGCGCATCGAACACGTGATTGCATCACGGCCACGATCGATGCCCGCCAATGATCAAGGATTCGGTATGACTCCGGCGCCCCGCGGGAGCATATCCAATCATTTTAGCGACGGCATTCCTTGCCGCTTCCCATGCGGCCGCCCAAATGCCGTCGCTATGTTTTTTTACTACACCCGGCGCATGGCCCACGACTTGGCGCCCGGCAACGTCAGTCCTTCCTGGTCGGCCCAGGTGCAAAGCACGTTCCAGCCTTCCTGCGCACGGCCGCTGTGGGCGTCCAGGGGCCGGCTGTTGCTGCGACCACGCACCTGCCTTATGTACTTCTTGTTGTTGAGCAATTCGATGGTCAATACGTTTCTGGTCGCACCGGATCCCAGGTAATCGACCTTCATGGACCAGATGGACCGGGTACCATTCGCGCAGGAGGTAAGGTACGAGGCCACGCAGTGCTTCATGTGCTTTCCCTCGTAGGCCAGGTCCCGGCTGTTGCGGATCTCCTCAATGCGCCAGGTCCGGATCTCCCCTGCCCTTTCGTCCTCGTCCACCCACGTGTATCCGTTTACCCCGCAGGATGCCCACTGGCGGGGTTTCTTGGGCTGAGATCGATTCAATCCGCGGTGCCAGGCGTCCACCCTACGCAGCATGGATTCGGGCGTGCGGCCTTTCATGGTGAAATCCGGTTCGGGCGGATCGATGAGACGAACGCTTCCGTCCGGCTCCCGTCGCTCCTGGACAACCGACCGGCGGTGATGGACGTAGTCGACGATCGGCCCCACGTGCGCCACGTCGAGCATGGGATGGTTCACGAAGAAGTGCAGCACGGTCTCCCAGAACGGTCCGTCCTCGAACCTCTCCCCGAGCATCGAATCGCAGACCGCTTCCGCCAGCAGGTCGTCTCCGCCCATCCCGATCACCTGGGCCCATCGGAGGGCTCCGTCCACCGTGTATCCGGCCGGAGCGGACACGATGAATTCATGGGCCATGCGCTTGGTGAAGCGTAGCGGGATGTCGGCCTTGCGAATGTTCTGGCCGCTGCCGACATGGACAAACCAGTCTTGCCGGGTTCGCGCCGCGGATTCCATACCCGCGAAGAACGCCGTATCCATGCACGCGGGCACGTCGTATTCGGCCAGGAGATGTCGCGCCAGGGCGCCGAACTGCCGCCGGCCGTTGTGGCTGACCGGTTTCCACGCCTCCACTTTTCGGATCCAGCGGTCGTGCCAGGTGGCCAGCGACGCCAGCCCGTCCATGTAATTGTTGGACGGCTGCGGTCCGTATTGAGGTACGACCGGTTTGAGATGAAACAGTCTTCCCTGGCTTTCGACGTGCAGGAGGAGCGTCAGGAACGCAGACCTGGCCGCTGGATCGAGCGGTGCGTTCTGGAAGAGATGGCGCACCCGGAGTAGCACGGGACTGGTAAGTTCCCGGTCGTCGACCTCACCGGCGGCGATTCGCTTCAGCAGGTCTTTCCGGCGTCGCCGGTGCTGGCTGGCGGACGACCGGTCGGCCTTCTGCCGGCTGCGCGACTGCTGCCCGAGCCGGATTTCCTGCCGGCGTTGCGCCTTGCTCTTCTGCAGGCCGTCCCCGGCGCCGTGCGCCCGGCACCACGCCTGGTACTCCGCGACCGTGCCCAGGCCCAGGGCGGCGATATGCGCTTCGAGTTCCGCGTCGATCCGGTGCTGTTTCGTGGTTTTTTGCGACGAGGCCAGTTCTTGCCGGCGCTGCGGCAGGGTCTTGTTCAGCCGGACGTTGAATCCGTTCTCCCGGCACCAGGCCCTGTAGGCTTCCACCGTATCCAGGTGAAGCGAACGGAGATGCCGGCGCATCGGCGCGCTCAGTCGCGGGTCGGCCGTGAGGTTTGTCTCAGGCATGGCGAATCCTGTGCAGGTTGGGTCTTCCCGTTACTGTACACCATTGCGGATGTATTCGGCAACTGCTTTCACGTCTCGCCCATCGGTGGGTGGCGGGATCCCGGCGAGGAGGACGAAGGCGGCGGGATCCCAGCGAGGAGGACGAAGGCGGCGAGGCACAAGCGGGCCGCGCGAGGCATGCGGGCGGCCCTAGATGTGGATCGCCGCGCCTTCCAGCCCGGCGGCGGCTTCCATGACCAGTTCCGACAGCGTGGGATGGGCGTGAATGGTCTTGTGGAGTTCCCGGGTGGTCGATTCGAGCGTGCGCGCGGTGCAGATCTCCGCGATCAGTTCGGTGGCGTCCGCCCCGATGATGTGCGCGCCGAGGATCTCGCCGTACTTCGCGTCCGCGATCAGCTTGACCATGCCGTCCGTCTGGCCGGCGGCCACGGCCTTGCCGCTGGAACGATAGGGCATTCTGAAAACCTGGATTTCGCGTTCCGCGGCGGCCTGCGCCTCGGTCAGGCCGACGCTGGCGACCTGGGGCTGGCAATAGGTGCACGCGGGGATGTTCTCGCGATCGATGGGCGCCGATGAATGGCCCGCGAGCCGCTCCACCAGGTTGATCCCTTCCGCGGAAGCCTTGTGGGCGAGAAGGGGCGGGCCCGTGACGTCGCCGATGGCGTACACGCCGGACACCGTCGTCCGGCACTCGTCATCCACCTTGATGAAGCCCCGGTCGGTCTCGACGCCGAGTGCTTCCAGCCCGATGTCCTCGATGTTCGCGTCGCGGCCGATGGCCAGGAGCGTGACGTCGGCTTTCAGCGTCTCCTCTTTCCCGCCTACGGTTACGGTCACGGAGGTGCCGTCCGAACCCGATTCGGCCGATTCGACGCGCGCCCCGGTCTTGATCCCGATCCCCAGTTTCGCAAAGCTCTTTTCCAGCGTTTCGCTGATCTCCTCGTCCTCCACGGGCAGCAGGTGTGGCAGCATCTCGACGATGGTGACCTCGGTGCCGTAGGCCGCGTAATAGTAGGCGAACTCCACGCCGATCGCACCGCCGCCGATGATGGTCATCGACCTGGGCGGCTCTTCGATCAGCATGGCCTCGGTACTGGTGATGATCCGCTTTCCGTCCACCGGAACGGCCGGGATCGCCTTGGAGCGCGAACCCGTCGCCAGGACGATCGAACGGGCGTTGACGGTCTGCGTTTCACCGTTGCCGTTCGTCACATCGACGGAGGTGGCCGAAAGCAGGCGGCCGTGGCCGCTGACGAGATCCACCTTGTTCTTCTTGAGGAGGAACTTGATGCCGCCGGCCAGCGTGTCGGCGGCCTTGCGGCTGCGCTGCACGGCCTTGCCCATGTCGAATTGCAGGTTGTCGCAGGAAATGCCGTAATCTTCGGCGTGACGCAGGGTCAGTACGAGCTCGGCGTTCTTCAGCAGCGCCTTGGTGGGAATGCACCCCCAGTTCAGGCACACGCCACCGGGCTTGTCCTTCTCGATCACCACCGATTTCAAGCCCAGTTGGGCCGCGCGAATCGCCGAAACGTATCCCCCCGGCCCACCGCCGACCACTGCCACGTCATAGATCTCTGATGCCATGTCTGACTCCGGAAAATGTATGAATCCCAACGGTCCCTGAAGCGCTGGTATAACTAAGGCGCACGGCCCTGGATGTCAAGATAATTCTCTTGTCTGCCAGGGCTTTACGTTGTATCATGAGAAGGAGCGTAAGCCCCGTGAATACGGGCCCCGGAACGTGCATCGAATCGGCCGGACACATGACCCTGGAAGCCATCACCACATCCATCACGCGCAGACGGATCATCGAACTGATCGAAGGGCTGGTCGCCATTCCGTCGGTCACGGGAAACGAACGGGCGCTGGGCGACATGCTCCACGGGTATTTCGGCGAAATCGGCCTTGCCGACGTTCACCGGATTCCGGTGGAGGATTCGGGCGACACCCTGGCGGTGCGGGTTCCCGGCCGCCGGAACGGGAACGGCCGCGGGAATGGCCGCGCGTTCATGCTCAATTTCCACCAGGACACCTTCGACGCGTGCGATGGGTGGGAAACGGACCCCTGGTCACCCGTGGTCAAAGACGGATGCATGTACGGACTCGGCGCACACGACATGAAGGCCGGGGCGGCGGCCGTGCTCGCCGCGGTGGAGGCCATCGTCCGGTCCGGGGCGGAACTGGCCGGCGACCTGATCGTCTCCGCCACGACCGACGAGGAGAACTGGTCCCGGGGCGCCCACGCCCTGATCGACAGCGGACTGCTCGAGGGGTGCGAAGGCTGCCTCATACCCGAGCCCACGCCACCGGGACGACTGCGCATCGGATCGCGGGGCCGGCACGTAATCAAGATCGACCTGGCGGGCAGGACGGCCCACGCCGTTTACACGGGAGAAGGCGTCAACGCCGTTCATGACGCCGCGAAGATCATTACGGCGCTGGACCGGATCGAACTGGGGTGGAACGAGGAGTTCGACCTCGGCGGCACGATCTGCGTCATCGAAATCAGCGGGGGGAGAAACATCATTCTCGTGCCGGAACACGCGCAGGTCGTCCTCGACCGGCACATACTGCCCGGACAGTCGATCGACGAGGCCGCGGCGGACGTCGAAGCGCTGATCCGATCCCTGTCGATCGCGTCCGAGTGGCGCGTCACGTGGGACGACCGGCCCACGCCCGCGCCGGCGCCGTACATCGTGGATCCCGGGTCAAAGTTCGTACAGTCCACCCGGAATCGGGTCGAGGAGCAACTCGGCCGGCCGGTGCGTTACGCCCTGGCCCGGAGCGTGGCCGACACGAATCACTTTGCCGTGACCGGAGGCATCCCGACGCTGGTGTACGGACCCGAAGGGGGAAACACCTGCCAGGCCAACGAATTCGTCGATATCGAGTCCACCCTCCGTGTCGCGCGGGCCTATTGCGGCATCGTGACCGACATGCTGGGAGTCGCGCGTTAGCCCATCATGTTTCAACGCCTTCTCATCATCGCCCTCTTCGTCGTGGTCGCGATCCTGCTCGTCCGAACGATCGCGAACTGGTTCAACCGGGGTGGCTGGATCGGCCGGGGACAGTCCGAAATAAAGGGCAACTGGACGGTGGTCGAACCGCTGGGCAGGCTCGGCAAGGCCGCCGATAGCACGCTGAAATCGTCGTTGAGACTTGAAGAAGAGGATGATCTGCGGAAGGTGGCGGTACTGTTCGACGTGGCGCACCGGACCGTCCGGAACCTTCCCCTCGATTCCGCCGAGTTGCGTATCCTGGCCGACGAGGCTTCCGAGCCTATCCGCGCCGTGCTCTATCGGGACGAGGCACTGTACGCCCCCGGATGGCTGCTGTTCGCCGCGGACCGCGTGCAGGACGTCCACCCCGATATGTACGCGTACGAGGTCAAGCGGCTCACCCTTACGGCCTACCGGGAGGTCTTCCCGTCGGACGGGGAGACGGTACTCCCCCCGGAGCGGACCCTGGCGCCTGTCGCGTACGGGACGCCGCCGGTGGTCGACGATCGGTATGGCCACCTCGGCAGCCTGGGCGCGGAATACACCCGGGACGCCGCCTATGTCTCCCTGCTCGAGTGCCCGGCGGAGACTTTGCCCGACGAAGCCATGCTACCCCTGTTACAGTTGCTTTTCAAGATGGAGGACGAACCCGTACCGGATGACGAGACTTCGGTATACGAGCTGCTGGCGCGGTACGACGACCGGCTTTACGGGCCGGCGGTCTACGCCATGATCCGGCCGGAACCGGCTGCACCGGCTGGGCCGCGTGCGCCGGACGAGCCAGCCGGGCCGAACGGGTCAGCTAAGCCGCCCGGACCGGACGGGACAACCGGACCACCCTGGCCCGGCACGTATTCGCCCGCGCTGTTCCGACTGATCGGCGCGTGGCCGCGGTCATCCGCGGAACCACTGTTTCGCGCGGCGTTTGAATCGGGTTGGAACGACTGCGCACGCTTTCTGCCCGAATCGGGATGGGCACAGGACCTGAAGGCCGTGTTTCGAGACAGTCCGTACGGCGCGCCGGCATAGGACGGCATGATTGGTGAAGGTGCCGTGAGGATGGCGCCATGGGGACGGGTTGAGGGGATGGCGCAATGGAGCCGGGTTGAGGGGACGGCGCCACGACGAACTGGAGGAGGTGACCGCCATGCGAATTTCCACGAAACCCCTGCCCGGATTCGGCATGGAGATATCCGGCGTCGATCTGTCGGAACCCCTGGAGCCGGACGTCATGCGGGAAATCCTGCGGGTGTTTCACGTCCATGGCCTGATCGTGATCCCTCGCCAGGAAATGACCTTCGATCGCTACGATGCCTTCACCCGGGAATTCGGCGCGCAGAAGCCGCATTTCCTGGATCACCTGCGCCACGAAAACCATTCGGCCATACTCAACCTCTCCAACGTTTTCGAAGACGGGCGTCCGATCGGCGTCTACGAAGGCGCGGCCTTCTGGCACACGGACGTGGCCTACCAGGACCCGCCCAACAGTTCCACGGTCGTTTACGGCCGACAGTGGCCCGAGGGGGGCTGTCCGACCTATTTCGCCGACCAGATGACCGCCTATGACGATCTGCCCGATAAGATGAAAGACACCATCGACAACCTGTCCGTCCTGCATCACTACGGCAACCGGGCGGACTTGAACGAGGAGTCCTCGACCTCGGCGGAAAAACTGACGCTGGATCAGAAGGACCGGGTCGAAAACGTCTACCATCCCCTGGTCAAGCACCACCCGGTCACCGGCCGCAAAGCGCTCTACGGCGTCTGCGGCAGTTCCTTCGGCATCGTCGGCATGCCGGACGACGAGGCCTTCGACCTGCTGGAAGAACTGGCCGCCCATTCCATCAAGCCCGATTACGTGACCGAGTACGACTTCAGGGTGGGCGACGCCGGTGCGTGGGACACCTTTTCGACCCTGCATAAGGCGACGGTGCTGCAACCGGCCACCGGTCCCCATGACAGCCGCCTGCTCTGGCGCATCAGCGTGACCGGGCTGCCGCCTTTGATCGAGCGGGAGCGTGCGGCCAGTCACTGAGCGGCTTTCGGCGGAACGTCAGACAGGTGAGATCGACATGCCCAGGAAAAACAGACCCAACAGCGCCACGACGCCACGTCGTCAGAAGTCGAAGCGTGGACGGCAGTCAAGCCTCCAGGCGCGTGGCGCCGATGGCATGGCCACCGATGGCACGGCCGGTGAAGGCATGGCCGGTGACCACGCGCACGCCGGTGACCACGCGCACGCCGGCGCTGCTTCGGGAACCGGAACGGAGCAACCGTCGTCGGGGCGGGTACTCGCCGTGGATTACGGTGAAAGACGCGTCGGGCTCGCCCTGAGCGATCCGGCCGGCCTGATCGCCCAGGGGCTGGAGACGATTCATACGGCAGGTACGGGTGAAACCCTCGCATCCATCGTGAATATCGTCGAGGAGGAGCAGGTCAGGGAGATCATCCTGGGACTGCCGGTCAACATGGACGGGACCGCGGGGGAAATGGCCGGGAAGGTCGAAGCGTTTGCGGAACAGCTGCGAAGAAAGGTGTCCTGCGACGTACGTACGTGGGACGAACGGTTGACCAGCGTTTCGGCCCGCCGGGCCGTGCAAGAAATGGGCGGGGGGACCCGGGGAAGCAAGGGCAGCCTGGACCGGATCGCCGCCACGTTGCTGCTACAGAACTTCCTGGATTTCCGCCGGGGAACGATAAAAGAACCGGATTCCAGCCCATGAAAAAGTTGCTTGCCTCTGCCATCGTCTTCGTCGTGCTGGCCGGAACGGCGGCGCTAGTCGCGGCCTACCAGTTCTCCAACCTCGCGATCGAGCGCGACACCGTCATCCAGTACACCATCGAACCCGGCATGACCCTGTCCGAGGTCGCCGGGGAACTGGAAGACCGGGGCGTGGTACGTCACGCGATCCTGTTCGAACTGCTGGCGCGTTACCGGGGGGCAGGGCACGGCTTAAACGCGGGACGTTACGAAATCGAGTCCTACATGGACGCCGGCCAGATCCTGAGCATGTTCACCGAGGGCAGGATCGCGGTCAATCGCGTCACCGTCCCGGAGGGCCTGACCATCCCCGAAACGGCCCGGGTCCTGCAGGCGAGGATCGGTATCGACTCCACCGCGTTCGTACAACGGGCCGCCGATCAGGAGAAAGTGCGATCACTGGGGATCGAGGCGCCGACCCTGGAAGGTTACCTCTATCCCGCGACCTACAACATGTACCCGGACATGACGGTCGATGACATCCTCAAGCAGATGACGTCGCGACATCTGGTAACCATTACGGAGGCGTACCGGAACCGGGCGGAAGCACTGGGGTACAGTGTACACGAGATCGTTACCCTGGCTTCCATCATCGAACAGGAAGCGATGGTAGACGACGAACGGGACGTCATTTCTGGGGTGTTTCACAACCGGCTGCAAAAGGGGATGCGCCTGGAGGCCGATCCCACGGTCCAGTACGGAATCGGCAGGCCGAACATGAGGCTTTACGAGAAGCACCTCTCCCACCCGTCGCCCTACAACACGTACGTCCACGCCGGGCTGCCGCCGGGACCGATCTGCAGCCCCGGCGAGGCGTCCATCCGCGCCGCGCTTTATCCGAAGGACGTGCCCTATCTGTTCTTCGTTGGCCGGGGCGACGGCAGGCACATCTTTTCCATCACCAACAGCGAGCACAACCGGGCCCGAGCCCAGGTCAGACGCCTGCGCAATAGCCGTTAGCGACAAGTACCGGGGACGAACGGGCCGTGCCCGGCTGCGGCGGCCGAGCCCGTCAGTGGCGGACGGTATACCGGCCACCAATCGCATGCCGCCTGCCGTCACACGGCCGTGTAACCGCCGTCCACGACCATGGTGTGGCCGGTCACCATGGCACTCGCGTCGGACGCGAGGTAGATGATCGAACTGGCGATCTCCTCCGGTTCGGCCAGCCTTCCCAGCAGGATCTTCTTGATATTGGCCCGGAACCCCGGGTTCTCCATCGCTTTCTCCACCATGGGAGTTCGCGTCATGGTCGGCGCCACGGCGTTCACGGTGATGCCGTGTTCCGCCCATTCGGCGGCCATGGACTTGGTCAGCGTACACACGCCCCCCTTGGCCGCCGTGTAGGCCGCCCGCAGCGGACCGCCGACGACACCCACTTGAGAGGATATGTTGATAATGCGCCCGCCCCGGCCCCGTTCGATCATGTGCGCGGCGAGGGCCTGGCTGAGGAAGAAGACGCTTTTCAGGTTCACGTCTATGATCTCGTCGTACACTTCCTCGGTGACTTCGAGTACCGGCATGATCCGGTTGCACCCGGCGTTGTTGACCAGGATGTCGATGTCGCCCGCGTCCGCGAACACCTGGTCCACGAATGCGCGGATCGAGTCCACCTTGCCCACGTCCACCGTATGAACGGCACAGGCGCGGCCCATCGACCGAATCTCTTTAGCCACCGGCTCAAGGTCGGCCCTGGTGCGGCTTCCGATCGCCAGATCGGCACCCGCGCGGGCGGCCCCCAGCGCGATGGCCTTGCCGATGCCCTTGCTCGCACCGGTGACGATCATGGTTTTGCCTTCCAGGGAAAACAGGGATGTATCGGGCATTGAATCCTCCGGCCAGCTTGGGTATGCTTGGTTACGCTTGGTCATGAAAACCACGGCCAACAGGCTGAGTACGGCGGGAAAGTGTACAAACGGGGCTGGATTTCGTCAATCGATTTCGGCTGTCGCCGCCGCGCCGGGCGGCGTGTTGGGCCTTGCATGCGGTGGCCGCGCCGGGCATCGCCTTACCCCTTGCATCCGGCGCCCTTGCCGGTTACTTTACGCCGGTGCGCCGGCACGGTTGCGCCGCCTCTGATTTTACCATGTAATCCCGCGGGTTTCATGAGGCCGGTTTCAGCGCGTTCCGCCACGATCCGTCCTTCACGAAGCGCGCGATCAACAGGCCGTAGAAGGGGACGTACTGTACATAGCGGACCCATGTTTCCTCTTCCCAGGTCCCGGTGAGGGCGAACCCGATCAAGACATGGTACGAAAAGGCGGCCAGGCCGGACAGCAGTATCCACGCCGGGTTGGGGTACAGGCAGAGGAAGGGAATGATCCAGACCAGGTACCAGGGCTGCACCGTGGGCGTGAGCACGAGGTAGCCTCCGAGCAGCACGAAGGCCGAACGGAACGGATCCGTAATCATGGCCGCGCAGTACGCGACCAGGGCGGCGAAGAGCAGACCCGCGATGATCTTGGACGCGTTCAGCGAATCCGTCAGGTAGAAAAAGATCGAGAAGAGACTGTCGTTGAACCGCCATTTGTCGCCGTAGACCAGGAGTCCGCTGAACAGCTCAGGCCCGGCGCCGAGGTAGGGCAGGTAGCCGGCGAGCAGCAGGACCGGAAGCAGCCAGAAAGGCCGGATGCCGCGTATTTTCCGGTAGAAGGCCGGGACAAGCATGGCGGTGAACCACTTGGCGAGCATGGAAAGGGCCAACCAGGCGACCGCCCGGACCGGACGGAGGCCGTCCACGGCCAGCAACGCGGCGAGCATGAGGACGACGGGCAGCGAGTCGTTGTGGCCGCTACCCGCGATTTCGACCAGGACGAGGGGATTCCAGGCGTAGATGAGCACGCGTTCCCGCGGAAGGTTCCGGCGGCCGAGCATCAGGATCGTGAGGATGATGACGCCCACGTCGCAGAGGGTGAAGAGCAGTTTCATCGAAGCGGGACTGTACCACAGATACGCCGCGGCCATGAAGGCCGCCTGCATCACGGGCGGATAGACCGTGGGGACGTCCTTGTTGTTGATCCCCTCATGGTATTCATCGCGGAGGTGGGCGACCGCGTCGCTGTCCGGGGCGTATACGTAGGGGTTGACGCCCTCGAACTGCATCCGGGCGTCCCAGAGGTACCGGTAGATGTCGTCGGACAGGGTGGGCGGACTGAACTGCAGGATGACGCGGCAGAGGATGGCCGCGGCCAGGATGAACCAGAGCGTGCTCCGGCCCGCGGGCGCACCGGCCCGGACCTGGTGGACGACGGCGACCGTATAGGCGATGAATGCGGCGGCGAAGGGGATCCAGAACAGCAGCAGGGCGTCCGGCAGGGCCACCCACGAGTTCAGGAAGGCAGGCAGGAACGCTTCGGGGTCGAACAGTCCGCCTGGGCCGATCAGTCCCGCCCGCAGATCCCCGATGGCCACGATGACGGCACAGGCGGCCACGAGCAGGAGTCCGGGGACGGTGATCAGGGCGGGCCGTCCAGGCGGACCAGTGAATCCGGCCGGGAATCTGTAAGCAGAAACGGACATGTATGAGCTATCTCTCGCTGATCTTCATACTTCTCTACTTCCTCGTCCTGTTCCTGCTCGCGGTCTACGGGGTCCACCGGTACCTGATGGTGTACCTGTACTACAAATATAAGCACCGGGCCGGGCGTGTAAAGCCGGAAGCCCTGGGAAATCCGCCCCCCGCGGTCACGGTTCAGCTGCCCCTTTACAACGAACAGTACGTGGCCGAAAGGCTGATCGACGCCGTCTGCCGCATCGACTATCCCCGCGACCGGCTGGAGATACAGGTGCTGGACGATTCGACCGACGAAACCCGCGTTCTCGCGGTCCGATGCGTCGAACGTCACCGGGCGGCCGGCATCGATATCCACTACCTGCACCGGCAGGAACGCACCGGATACAAGGCGGGTGCGTTGCAGGAGGGACTCGAGGTGGCGCGCGGTTCGTTCATCGCGATCTTCGACGCCGACTTCATCCCGCCGCCGGACTTCCTCAGGAACACCATGCACCGGTTCCGCGACGAGCGGGTGGGCCTGGTACAGACCCGGTGGTCCTATCTCAACCGGGGCTACTCGATCCTGACCCGGGTCCAGGCGATCATGCTGGACGGCCATTTCGTCATGGAGCACGGCGCCCGGAACCGGTCGGGGCGGTTTTTCAACTTCAACGGGACCGCGGGGATCTGGCGCCGGGAGTGCATCGAGGCGGCCGGCGGCTGGCAGCATGACACGCTGACGGAGGACCTGGATCTGAGCTACCGGGCGCAACTCCGGGGCCAGCGCTTCGTGTTCCTGGAGGAAGTCTCCACGCCATCCGAACTCCCCGTGGAAATGAACGCCTTCAAGACCCAGCAGCACCGGTGGTCCAAGGGGTCCATACAGACCGCGAAGAAGATGCTGCTCCCGGTATGGCGCAGCGCGCTGCCCTTCCGCTTCAAGCTGGAAGCGACCTATCACCTCACCAACAACATGGCCTACCTGCTTATGTTGCTGCTCTCGGTCCTGATCTTCCCGTCCATCGTGATCCGGGTGCAGGCGGGATGGATCAATTCCTTCTGGATCGACCTGCCCTTTCTCTGCGCGGCCACGGTTTCCGTATCGCTCTTCTACCTGTTCGCACAGTATGAAATCAACCGCCCCCGGTGGATATGGTCCCCCTTTTACCTGCCCGTACTCATGTCCATCGGCATCGGCATCTGCCTCAACAACACGCGGGCCGTCCTGGAGGCACTGCTGAACCTCAAGTCGGGTTTCCAGCGGACGCCCAAATACGGCATCCTCGGCAGGGCGGACCAGACGGACCAGGCAGACCAGGCGGCCGGGGCGTACCAGCCCGGTCAGCCCGACCAGCCCGGCCAGGCGGACCGGGCGGTCGGGTGGCGCAATCTGCGCTACCGGGGGAACCGCAACTGGCTTCCCGCGCTGGAACTGCTGTTCGCCGTGCATTTCGGCCTGCTGATCTACTACACGGCCATCAACGGCATTTACGCTTCCATTCCCTTCCTGTGCCTGTTCTTCGCCGGTTACCTGTACGTCGGCCTGGCCTCCCTGTGGCCGGGAACCGCCCGCCAAGGATAGCCCATGGAACGTGTCTTCGGCATTTTCGGCCTGGTCGTTCTCCTGGCCATCGCATGGCTACTCTCGGATAACCGCGGGCGGATGAACTGGCGGCTCATCGGCAGCGGCCTGGCGCTTCAGGGACTGCTGGCCCTGCTGCTGCTCCACACGGCACCGGGCCAGGTGGTATTCGACGTGGCCCGGCTGGCCGTCAACAAGGTGATCGCGTTCTCCAACGAAGGCGCGCGGTTCGTCTTCGGCGACCTGGTGGAAACCGCGCTGTTCGGTTTTTCCGTGCTCCCGATGATCATCTTCGTATCCTCCATTACTTCGATCCTGTTCTACCTGGGCTGCATCCAGTGGATCGTCCGGCAGATGGCCCGGGTCATGGTGCGCGTCATGGGCGCTTCGGGATCGGAATCCATGGCCGCGGCGGCGAACGTCTATCTCGGGGCTTCCACTGCGCCGCTCGTCATCCTGCCCTACCTGAAGTCCATGACCCGGTCCGAGATCATGGCCGTGATGACCTCCGGCATGGCGACGGTAGCGGGTTCGGTACTGGCCGCCTACGTCGCCCTGGGCGCCGACGCCGGTCATCTCCTGGCCGCCTCGCTCATGTCGGCGCCTGCGGCGCTGGTCGTCGCCAAGATCATGACCCCCGAAACCGAAACCTCCCGCACCCTGGGCGTCGTGACCGTGGACGTTCCGAAACCGGGAGTCAACTTCATCGATGCGGCCTGCAGCGGCGCGTCGGACGGATTGAGACTGGCGCTGAACGTGGCGGCCATGCTCATCATAGCCATCGCCTTTGTCAGCCTGTTCAACTGGGCGGTGGGGCTCGCCCCCTACGTGGGCGGCGAACCGCTTTCCCTCGAACGCATGCTCGGATGGCTCTGCGCGCCGCTGGCGCTGTTCATGGGCGTAGCGTGGGAAGACGCCCAGGCCGTGGGCATGTTGATCGGCAAGAAGACCATCCTGAACGAGTTCCTCGCCTACCAGGACCTCAGCGCCATGCAGGCGCAACTGTCGGAACGGTCGTTCGCCATCGCCACGTACGCGCTGTGCAGCTTCGCCAACTTCGGGACCATCGCGATCATGATCGGGGGGATCGGCGGACTGGTACCGGAACGGCGCAAGGACATCGCCCGGTTCGGTATCCGGTCCATGATCGGCGGCGCCCTGGCCGCCAACATGACCGCCACCGTGGCGGGCCTCCTGATGTAGTGGAAACATCCACGGACCATAAGCTGGCGGCCGAGATCCGGGACCTGCTCCCCCGCTGCACGCTCAAGGACCGGCGGGACATCCAGCGCGGGCTGAAGAAGTCGCGCGGTGCGCGCGGCGGGAGCGGGACACGTGGCGGGAGCGGTGCGCGCGGCGGGAGTGGAAACGCGGACCAGCACCGGCTTCGCAGGTTGAAGGCGCGGGCGACCGCCTCGGCACGCCTCGTGGAGGAGCGCCTCCGGTCGGACCCCTCCTTCGACATCGACCCCCAGCTGCCCATTTCAACCCGAAAAGATGAAATCCTCGAAACCCTGCGCGGCCACCCGGTGGTCATCGTGACGGGGGAGACCGGTTCGGGAAAGACGACGCAGCTGCCCCGGATCTGTCTCGAAGCCGGCCGGGGGGTATACGGACGCATCGCGTGCACGCAGCCCCGTCGCGTCGCCGCCCTGTCCGTTTCGCGCCGCATCGCCGAGGAGCTCGGTGTGGCCTGGGGACGGGAAGTCGGTTGCAAGATCCGGTTCACGGACGAGACCGTGGCCGAGACCCGCATCAAGATGATGACCGACGGCATGCTGCTCGCCGAGATTCAGCACGACCCCGACCTGCTGGAATACGATACGGTCATCATCGACGAGGCCCACGAGCGCAGCCTGAACATCGACTTCCTGCTCGGTTACCTGCGACTGCTGATCCGTCGCAGGAAGGACCTAAAAGTCGTAGTCACCTCGGCGTCGATCGATGCCGCCGCATTCTCGAATGCCTTCGGACAGGCGCCGGTCGTCGAGGTGTCCGGGCGCCTGCACCCGGTGGAGATCCGCTATCTGCCCCTCGAGGATACCCGGGGGGAAGCCGAAGTATATACCTATGTCGACGGGGCGGTGGACGCGGTCGACAGGATCATGGAAGAACCCGGCCGGGGCGACATCCTGGTGTTTCTCCCTACGGAGAAGGACATCCACGAGACGCGCAGGAGGCTGGAAGGCCGGTCCTACCGCCACACCGACGTGCTTCCGCTCTTCGGCCGGCTGACCAGCGCGGACCAGCAGCGGGTGTTTCGGCCGGGGAACAACCGGCGCATCGTCGTGGCCACGAACGTCGCCGAGACCTCGCTGACCATACCGCGCATCAAGTACGTCGTCGATACCGGTCTCGCAAGGATCAGCCGGTACGCCGCGCGGACCCGCACCCAGCGCCTGCCCATCGAGCCCATTGCGAAAAGCAGCGCCCTGCAGCGCGCCGGGCGGTGCGGACGCGTGACGGGAGGGGTCTGCCTTCGGCTCTACAGCGAGGCCGACCTGGCGGGCCGGCCGGAGTACACCACGCCCGAGTTGCAGCGCGCCAATCTCGCCGAAGTCATCCTGCGCATGCTGGCGCTGAAACTGGGCGACGTCCACGCCTTCCCCTTTCTCGATCCGCCCACGCCCCAGGCGGTCCGGGACGGTTTCCAGCTGCTCGTCGAACTAGGGGCCATAGACCGGAACCGGCGGTTGACGAGCCGGGGCAGGGACATGGCGAGAATGCCCGTATCGCCGACGGTGTCGCGCATGCTGCTGCAAGCCCGGCAGGAGGGCGCCCTGCAGGAGGTCCTCGTGATCGCGTCGGCCATCAGCATACAGGACCCCCGCGTGAGGCCGCTCGACCAGCAGGAACAGGCGGACGCCGAACACCGCAAGTTCAGGAACCGGACCTCCGATTTCCTGACCCTGCTCAATATCTGGGAGGCCTTTCACCGTACCTTCGAGCACCTGCAGACCCAGGCTGCCATGCGCAGGTTCTGCCGGCAACACTACCTGTCCTACAACCGCATGCGCGAGTGGCGCGATATTTACGTGCAACTCCGCCGCGCGCTGAGGGAATCCGGTGGTTTCCGCGGCCGGTCGGGAAGGGCGGGACGTACGGGAGACGCACACTACGACGCGATCCACCGGTCGATCCTCAGCGGACTGCTCAGCCAGGTCGCGGAACACCGGGAAGGCAACCTCTATACCGGGGTCCGGAACCGCACCGCCATGGTCTTCCCCGGTTCCGGACTCTTTCGAAGGAAACCGGTCGACCAGCATCCGAAGAAAAAACCGGACGGACGGAGGGACGCGCAACCCGGGCAGGATGGTTCGGATGCACCGCGGGACGGATCGGGCGCCGCGCCCTGGATCGTGGCCGCGGAAATGGTCGAGACCAACCGGCTCTATGCGCGCACGGTAGCCCGGATACAGCCTGGGTGGGCCGCCGATCTGGGCCGCCACCTGTGCCGCGCTTCCTGCTCCGATGCGAGGTGGGACAAGTCCGCCGGGCGGGTGACGGTTACGGAAACGCTGCACCTGTACGGCATGATGGTCGCCCGCCGGACCGTCGACTACAAGAAGATCGATCCCGGAGACGCGACGCGTATCTTCATCCGCGAGGCATTGGTCGGCCCGGACGGCCTGGACAGCCCGGCCGGTGATGACCTGCAAGCCCGGCATGCCTTCCTTGAACACAACCGCGGGATTAGGCGGGATGCCGAGATCCGACTGCTGCAACACCGAAACGCCTACCGCGTCGATCTCGACGAGGCCGCCTTCCGTTTCTACGAAGAACGGATCTCCGGGGTATCTTCGGTACACGATCTCAACCGACTGTTGACGACGGCCAGCGCGGAAAACGCTTCCTTCCTGTACATGGAAATCGGGGACCTCACGGGAATCGAGGAAGAAGCGGGCGGGCAGGTCGGGACGAGTCCTGCGGGCAGGCCAGGCCGACCGGAAGGTTTTCCGGAACAATTCAACCTGGAAGGCGATCTGCTTCCCCTGCAGTATGCTTGCCGGCCGGGCAAGGAAGAGGATGGAGTCACCCTTTCGCTGCCGGTCGAAAGGGTGCATCTGCTGGATCCCGAAACGTTGGAATGGCTCGTACCCGGCCTGCTGTGTGAGAAGATCGAGGCCCTGCTCCGAGGACTGCCCGGAAGGAAACGCAAGCAACTCGTTCCCATCCCCGAAACGGCCCGAACGATTGCGAAGGACCTGGATCCTTCCGCTTCTACGCTGACCGATGCGCTCGCGGCCTACATCGCCAGGCGGCACGGGATCGAAATCGACCCGGCGGACTGGTCGCCCGAGTCCGTTCCCGATCACCTGAACATGCGCGTCCAGGTGACCGCGGAGGACGGGAGCACCGTCCTTTCCACCCGCGATCCGGACCGCCTGCACGCCGAAGTCACGGGCCGCGCCGCCGCCGTCGAATCCGAAGGATGGCGGAAAGCGGTGGAAACCTGGGAGCAGTTTGACCTGCGGGACTGGTCGGTCGGGGACCTGCCCGAAAGGATCGAAATCGGTTTGTCGGGAACCGTTCCCCAGTATGCCTATCCCGGACTGCAGGCGGATGACGACCTGGTGGACATGCGCCTGTTCCGGGACCGCCATGAAGCGCGGCGGGAAAGCCGCAGGGGACTGGTTCGCCTGCTAGAACGCCGGATGGGCGAGGAAATGGCCTGGATGCGCCGGGACCTGGCGTTTCTACGAAACCTCCCCTCCCTGGCGGAACATGCCGGCGGTTTCGAAGCGCTGCAGGACTCCGCTTACGACCACCTCCTGGCCGCCCTGTTCACCCGGGAACCTTTGTATCCGCTGACGACCCGGCGCTTCGAAGAAGACGTGGAGACCGCGCAGGGGCTGTTGAAACAACTCCCCCGCTGGTTCCGGCAACAGATGGAGGCGCTGGAACGGGTTATCGGAGGAAGACTCCGAAAGACCGGCGCTTACCCCGGCATGGAAGACGACCTCGACCGGTTGTTTCCCCCCGATTTCCTGCGGAAAACACCCGCCGTCGAATTGCCCAACCTGGTCCGATACCTGAAGGCGGTGGAAATACGTTCCCGCCGGGCCCGGGAAGACCGTACGAAGGACCTGAAGAAGGCGGAGCGGGTCAAGCCCTTCGACGAGGCGCTCAAATCACTCAAAACCCGGGATGACGTGGATCCCGCCCTGCTGGATGAGTTCCGGTGGATGCTGGAGGAATTCCGCGTGTCGGTATTTGCCCAGGAGTTGGGAACCGCTCGGACCGTTTCGCCGAAAAGACTACAGGACCTTTTAGCCCGGATCAACGCGGGCTTGCGCGAACCGGAACCTTCATGAGGCGTACCGCGTCGGATCCTCGATACCGGCTTCTTCGAACCCGTTCCGACGCAGGATGCAGGCGTCGCATCGGCCGCAGGCCGCCCCATCGTCCGCCGGGTCGTAACAGCTGGTCGTGAGGGCGTAGTCCACCCCGAGCCGGACGCCGGTACGCAGGATATCGGCCTTGGACATTTCGATGAGCGGCGCGTGGATGTTGAATCGGCCCTCGCCGGTCACCCCCGCGCGCGTGGCCAGGTTGGCCAGGTTTTCGTAGGCCGCGATATATTCGGGACGGCAGTCGGGATAGCCGCTGTAATCGATGGCGTTGGCCCCAATATACAGGTCGAATGCGCCGAGCACTTCGGCCCAGCCCAGTGCGAAGGAAAGGAAGATGGTATTGCGGGCCGGGACGTAGGTTGACGGGATCTGTCCGGCCATGGACTCGGGATCCTGGTCCGTGGGCACGGGGATGTCGTCCGTCAGTGCCGACCCGCCAATAGCCCGCAGGTCGAAGGGTATGGTTACGTGGTGTCCCACCGCCATGGACTCGGCGACGCGCCTGGCCGATTCGAGTTCGAAACGGTGGCGCTGGCCGTAGTCGAAGGTGATGGCGTGGCACGCGAATCCTTCGTGCCGGGCCATGGCGAGCGTGGTCGCCGAATCGACCCCGCCGCTGAGCAGTACGACGGCAGCCTTCATGGCAGTTCGATCCATCAGGATATGTACAGCAGACTGGCGATTATGGAACCGGCGATGACGATCAGCGCCAGCATGAGCATGAGTTCCGTTGCATAGACGCGTTCGGGCGCAATATATTGAGTTAGCTGTAAAACAGCAATGCTTCTGGAAGAAGATTGGAGGCGGGATATGTTCAGAGAGGTGCGCGTCGCGGCGCTCTCGTTCAAACCGGTCAAGCTGGACTTGCAGGCGAACGCGGTCCGGCTGGAAGAGATGTTTCGCGAAGCGGCGGCCGGTGGGGCCGAACTCGCCGTCGCGCCGGAGGGCGTGCTGGAAGGCTACGTCGTCAACGAGATCATCGACGGAGCAATCTCACCGGATGAAATGAACCGCGTTTCACTTACCATGCGCAGCCCGGTCATCGGTCGATTCCGGGAACTCGCGAGATCATTGAACATGTGCCTCGCCTTCGGTCTCGCCGAGCGGATCGGGGGCGAAGTCTACAACTGCGCGGTGTTCCTCGATCACCGGGGGCGGCTGCGAGGCAAGTACCACAAAATGCAACTGGCCGAGGGCCATCACCGTTCCTGGTGGTTCAACCGCCTCGGCAAGCAAAGCCGCGCCTTCGACACCCCCTTCGGCCGGGCCGGCATGGTCATCTGCAACGACCGGTGGAACCCGGATATCGCCCGCATACCGGTGCTCGACGGCGCCCGTTACCTGCTCATACCTTCTTTCGGGTCGACCGCCCGCGCCCAGGACCACGCCGTGCTCGCCCGGGCCAGGGAGAACGGCGTGCCCATCGTCGAAGCCAACGTCGGCGTCACGCTGATCGTTAGCAAAGGGGAAATCATCGCCCTGTCCCGCAAGCAGACTGCTATCACCCATGGGACCATCGCCGTTCCGGCGCCACCGTCGCTCAGGAACCGCGACCGGCAGGAGCGGGGATTCCTCGCCTGGCGCAGCCGCGAAATGCCCGTGCGGTACCGGGACCGGATGCGCAGAAGCAGGCAGGGCCGCGACACCGCGGAAGTCAGCCATGACGCGAAGGGCCGGCTGGTCGAGGCGGATTGACGGCCCCGAACCCGTTGGTGCGCCGTAAATTGCGCCTTGCCTGTCCAATTGCGAATCCCTTATCTTTTTCGTGATCGTCAGCCTGCCGGATCGAGCCGGTTCGTGCGGAATCGCAGCAAGATATGGTGACCATGGACCCGAAGTTCTCACCCGATCAGTTTCTCGATATTCGCAGCCACGGCTTCGTCCGCCTGGCCATCGCCATTCCGCGCATACGCGTGGGCGACCCGGCGGAGAACGTGGCCCATCACCTCGAGCAGATTGAAATGGCCGGAGAGAAGGGGGCTTCCTACGTCCTCTTCCCCGAACTGAGTCTCACCGGCTATACCTGCGCCGACCTCTTTCACTCCCAGGCGCTGCTGGAAGGCGCCCTGGAGGCCCTGGAAGCGTTGCTCGCCGGCACGGAGAAACTCGACCTGGCCTTCAGCCTGGGCATGCCCCTGCGGCTGGACCACGCGGTCTTCAACGTCGCGGTGACCTGCAGCCGCGGGAAGATCGTGGCCGTAACGCCCAAGACCTACCTTCCCCAGTACCGCGAATTCTACGAGACGCGGTACTTCGCCCGGGCGGCTGAAGCGCAGACGGAGACCGTATCCCTCTGCGGCCGGGACGCGCCTTTCGGACCCGATGTGCTCCTGCGCACGGATGATCCCCGGGTGGTGATCTACCCGACGATCTGCGAAGACGACTGGGTACCGGTCCCGCCCGCCAGCCGGGCGGCGCTGGCGGGGGCGACCATACTCGCCAATCTCTCCGCGTCGAACATCGTCATCGGCAAGGCACAGTACCGCGAGGACCTCATCCTGGCCTCCTCCGGACGCAACGAGGCCGTACACATGTACGCCGCGGCGGGCTTCGGAGAATCGACCATGGACGTGGTATGGGACGGCCACGGGTTCATCGCCGAGCGCGGTTACATGCTGGCGAAAACGGAACGCTTTCAACTGGACGGGACCTGCATCACGGCGGACGTGGACGTGGAGGCGCTGGTGCTGGAACGCGGCGTCCAGGGCTCGTTCCGGCAGAACGCCATGGATTACAAGTCATCCTGGCGGTCCGTCTCGATGCCGGGCTTCCGGCCCGGTCAAGCCGGGGATGCGGATACCGATGCCGCCGGAGGCGACCGTGAACAGGCGCATCGGACCTTCCATCGCCACATACCCTCCCATCCCTTCGTACCCCAGAATCCGGCGGAACGCAGCGAGCGGTGCCGCGAGGTTTTCATGATCCAGTCCACGGGTCTTGCGACCAAGCTCAGATCGCTGCCCGAAGACGCCCGGCGCGTCGTCGTGGCGGTCTCCGGCGGCCAGGATTCGACCCACGCCCTGAACGTGGCGGTGCACACCATGGACCTGCTCGGCCTGCCCAGGTCCCGCATCGTGGCCCTGACCATGCCGGGACTGGGCACCACGGAGCGGACCTACTCGAACGCCTGCGCCTTGATCCGGGCCGTCGGCGCCACGTTCCGGGAGATCGACATCAAACCCGCGGTGCGGAAGTTCTTCGGGGACATCGAGCATTCGGAAGACAAGAAAGACCTCGTCTACGAGAACACCCAGGCATGGACGCGGAAGCTGGAGGAACTCGCCACGGCCGCCCAGGTCAGGGGCATCGTGCTCGGCACGGGCGACCTATCGGAACTGGCGCTGGGCTGGTGCACCATGTTCGGCGACCACGCGAGCCACTACGGGGTCAACGCCGGGATTCCCAAGACCCTCATTTCCTATCTGATCAAATGGACGGCCGACGAGGTCTTCGAGGAGGAGCCGGAGGTCCGCGAGGTACTGCTGGACATCCTCGATACGCCCATTTCGCCGGAACTGCTGCCCCCGAGCGATCGCGAGATCGCACAGAAAACCGAAGAGGAAATCGGTCCCTACGAGCTGCATGATTTCTTCATCTACTACTTCCTGCGTTTTGGCTTTTCGCCTTCCCGGATAGCCCGGATGGCGCTCCACGCCTTCGAAGGAAAGTACGGACTCCCTGAAATCAAGGCCTGGCTCCGCGTCTTCATCGTCCGGTTCTTCCAGAACCAGTTCAAACGGAACTGCCTGCCCGAAGGACCCAAGGTCGGCATGACCTGCATCTCCCCCCGCGGCGACTGGCGGATGCCGTCCGATGCTTCGCCGGCAGCCTGGCTGGCGGACCTGGATCGCATCCCCGATGGGCTTTAAACCACCCGGCGAATTGCCGCCCCACTACCGGCCCGATTCCGTCGAGACCTTCTGGCGCGTTCCCTACGGAGAACGGGCGGACGATGCCCGCGCCTGGGCGGCGGAACACGGCATCCAGCCCTCGGCCGAAGATGCATGCCGCACCGCGCTGCTCCTGGTGGACTGCCAGAACACCTTCTGTCTCCCCGGATTCGAACTCTTCGTGGGTGGCCGGAGCGGCCGGGGCGCGGTGGATGACAACAAGCGGCTTTGCGACTTCATCTACCGCAATCTCCATTCCATCACGGAAATCATCCCCACGTTGGACACCCACACGGCCCTGCAGGTCTTCCACCCGGTGTTCTGGGTAGGCCGGGACGGCGGACATCCCACCGGCGGCGAGACCGTCATAACCCCTGAAGCGGTGGAAGCGGGAACCTGGCGCGTCAATCCGGCCGTGGAGGCCGGGTACAGCGGCCGGGTCGATCTTTCCGCCTACGCATTGCATTACGTCCGGCGCCTCACGCGGGACGGCAAGTATCCCCTCATGATCTGGCCCTACCACGCCATGCTCGGGGGAATCGGCCACGCCCTGGTGTCCGCCGTGGAGGAGGCGGTGTTCTTTCACGGCATCGCCCGGGTCCGGCAGACGCGCTTCGAGATCAAGGGGAACCATGCCCTCACGGAGAACTACTCCGTTTTGCGCCCCGAAGTGACGGAAGACGCCGAAGGCCGCCCGCTGGGTGTGAAGAACACCGCGCTGGTCGACCACCTGATGACCTTCGACGCCGTCATCGTGGCCGGGCAGGCCAAGAGCCACTGCGTGGCGTGGACGGTGCAGGACCTCCGGTCGGAGTTCGCCGCGCGCAAGCCGTTCATGACCGCGCGCGTCTGCCTGCTGGAGGACTGCACCTCGCCGGTAGTCGTGCCCGGTGTGATCGATTTTACCGAAGAGGCGGAGGAGGCCTTCGGCCGGTTTGCCGACGCGGGCATGCACCGGGTGCGTTCCACCGAACCCATGGCCCGGTGGGGACTAACGGACTGAGCACGACCGGCAAGCTGGCGCTGACCTACCTGCCGGGAGGACAGCAGTCCGCCGGACATCGATCGGGACAGGGACCCAGGACGCCCACGACCTGCCTGGCCGCTGCCGGGGACATTCGCTCTTTGACGAGGTCCACGATCGTGTCCACGAAGCGGGGATGGGTCCCCGCCGTTTCCGCCCGGACCATGCGCACCCCGAGTTCATCGCAGCAGGCCCGCGCTTCCACGTCCAGGTCGTAGGCCACCTCCATGTGGTCCGAGATGAACCCCACGGGGATCACCACGATATCACGGTCAGCACGGTCAGCACGGTCAGCACGGTCAGCACGGTCAGCACGGTCAGCACGGTCAGCACGGTCAGCACGGTCAGCACGGTCAGCACGGTCAGCACGGTCAGCACGGTCAGCACGGTCAGCACGGTCAGCCGCGTCTGAACGGGCTACCGTGTCTGCACGGGCCGCGTCCGCCTGAGACATCCTGGCCGCGTTTTCCGCCCGGGCTGCCGTTTCCGCCCGAGCCGCGCCTGCTTCGTGGAACGACCGGATATAGTCGCAGACGTCGGGTTCCAGCCAGGGCTGGGCGGGCGGTCCACTGCGGCTCTGGAAGGTCAGCACCCAGGACGACAGGCCTACGCGCTCGCTGATAAGCCGTGACGCTTCGCGGAGCTGGGCTTCGTACGCACAGCCGCCAGCCATGGCAAGAGGTATGCTGTGGGCGGTGTATACGAGGTGCGCCCGCAGACGGCGATCCTCCGGCAGGCGATCCAGCGCGGAGCGGACGCGCGCCGCCATCGTTTCGATAAATCCCGGGTGATTGAAAAAGGGCCTGATCTTCTCGATCACCGGTGCGGCGGGCCCCGCGTCGCTCCGGGCCTCCTCGATGTTCTCCAGATACTGCCTGCAGTTCGACCAGGAGCTGTACGGAGACGTGACAAAGGCCAGCGCCCGCTGAATCCCGTCCGCTGCCATGCGCCCGATCGTATCCGAAAGCAGGGGATGCCAGTTCCGGTTTCCCCAGTAGACCGGCAGAGCGAGGTCGCGGTCTTCCAACGCCTCCTCCAGGGCGGAGATCAGCGCACGGTTCTGGCCGTTGATCGGGCTGACCCCGCCGAAATGATGGTAGTGTTCCGCGACTTCCATCATCCGTTCCCGGGGGACGCGCCGGCCCTTGAGCACACGCTCGAGGAAGGGGATGACGTCATCTGTGCCTTCGGGGCCTCCGAAGGATACCAGGAGCAGTGCGTCGTAGTTCAAAGGTGTTCCTCCACGCATGGTGTGCAGCGCCCGTATTTCCTTGCCAATCTACCGGCCCGACCGTAATATACGCACGGCCGGATCCATCGGAATTTCGCGTGATTTCGCGGAATCCGCAACAGGGAAGCGCAGTGAGCGAAGAAACCGGGAAAACCCCCGACATCCTTGAACACGGAGCGCCCGTCGACGGGCAACCCCAGACGGCCGAAACGCGGCTGTACATGCAGCTCAACGTGTTCACCCTGTCCGGCACCGAGTCCGCCGGCCAGCCCGGTCAGCCTGGCCAGCCTCGCCGGGCCCGGGCCACGGCAGTCGACATCGCGGCCAGGCTCGCCGATTCCGGCCTGGACGCAGCGGTGTACCTCGATGTCAACGATCCCGCGGGTATCGGCGTGCTGTTTCTCGCCGAAGATCCCGACACCTTCGTATCCGATGTACGGAACCTGCTGACGGAACGGCCTTTCGATGTCCTGGACCGCCGCGGGTCGATGACGATGCTCGGCAGGACCTACTCCATGGGATTCGAGCCGGATCTGATGGAATCGCTCATCCACCGGCCGCGCAACACCGTGCTCAACCCCGACTGGCCCTGGGCCATCTGGTACCCGTTGCGGCGCAACGGCGCCTTCGCGCGACTGGAACACAAGGAACAGCGCCAGATCCTGATGGAGCACGCCCACATCGGAAGGGCCTACGGCCGTGCCGACTTCGCCCACGATATCCGCCTGGCCTGCTACGGGCTGGACGAGGCGGACAACGACTTCATCATCGGGCTTATCGGCAAGGAGCTCTACCCGCTGTCCCGGGTCGTGCAGGACATGCGCAAGACCCAGCAGACCGCATTGTACATCGATTCGCTCGGACCGTTCTTCGTCGGCAAGAAGACCTGGTCGAGCGACCCGTAACCTACCGGCGTCATTCTCCCGTATCGCCTCGAGCCCCTTCCATAGTCTCCAGCGCCTTGAATCCCAGGACGGCGCAGGCGGACGCCACGTTCAGTGAGTTTTTGTAGCCCCGCGTGGGGATCTCGACCAGGCCGTCGCAGCGCTCCAGCACGCCCCGGCTCACCCCGAGCGCTTCGTTACCGAGCACAATGGCCAGTTCGTCCGGAAACACCGCGGCGTCGTAGGACACCGATTCCGACGTGGTTTCGGCAGCCCACACCGCGATGCCTTGATCCTGCAGGCATTCGACCGCGTCGACGGCCGTTTCGAAGTAACGCCAGGGGACGTAATCGATGGTGCCCAGGGCGGTCTTCTCCAGTTTTGCGTGGGGCGGACAGGCCGTGTATCCGCACAGGAAAAGGCCCTTCACCCGCAGGATATCGCAGGTCCGGAAGATGGAGCCCACGTTGAATGCGCTGCGCAGGTTGTCCAGGACGAAGTAGAGGGGCAGCTTGGGCAGCCGGTCGTACGCTTCCTTCGTTATCTCCGCGTCGAAGCTGCGGACTTCGAAATTCGTCTCCATGGCTCCGGTTTTCCTGGACTGCACGGGGCGTTCCTTCGCACAGGGCGTCATTCGCGCGGGGCGTTCCTTCGCACAGGGCGTCAGTCGCACGGAGGTTCCTGCGCGCGGGACGTTCAGGACAGCAGGTCGTTGATCTCTTTTCTGAGCTGGAGGGTGGCCGCCCGGGCGGACTCGGCGAAGTCATGACCGCCTGAGGAATAGAGGATGCTCCGGGAGGAATTGATGAGCAGTCCGCCGCCGTGCTCGTCGGCGCCTTCCCGGATGACCGCTTCCAGGTCGCCGCCCTGGGTGCCGATCCCGGGGATCAGCAGGGGCATGTCCGGAACGACGGCACGGATGCCCGCCAGGGATTCCGCCTGCGTGGCCCCCACGACCAGGCCCGCGTTCCGGGCGGTGTTCCACGACCTTGCCGCGCTGGCTACCTCCAGGTACAGCGGGTGTCCGTTGACCGACAGGTACTGGAATTCGCGCGCGCTTTCGTTGGATGTCAGGCAGAGGATGAAAACCCCCCGATCGGTGTAGTCCAGGAAGGGCTGCACGGAATCCCGGCCCTGGTAGGGATTGACGGTCACCGCGTCGAAACCGAAGTGCTCGAACAGCGCCTTCGCGTACATGCGGGCGCTGTTTCCCATGTCTCCCCGCTTGCAGTCGCATATGACCACGACCCCATCCGGTATAACCGTGAGCGTGCGCTCCAGCGCTTCGTAGCCCCTGGAGCCCATGACCTCGAAAAACGCGATGTTCAGCTTGTAGGCCGAAACAAGGTCCGAGGTGTGCTCGATGATCGCCCGGTTGAATTCGAATACCGCGTCCGGTTCCGACCTGAGGTGCTCCGGGAATCGATCCAGGTCCGGGTCGAGCCCCACGCAGACCAGGCTGTCCGCCGCATTCCGGGCGAGGTTCAATTTATCTACGAAGGGTGACATGGAGCGTCCTCTTGTGAAGGGATTTGAATGCTTCCGATCAGCGATCGGACCGAGTGCACCTCCGCCGCGGCGCACCATTCGGCCAGCGTGCGCGCGACAGACGGTCCGGCGCGGGGTTCGACGAAGGTGGCTGTGCCTACCTGGACGGCCGTGGCGCCCGCCACGAGGAACTCCACGGCGTCTTCTCCGCTCATGATGCCGCCGATGCCGATGACCGGGACGGCCACCTGGCTCGTGATCCGGTAGACGGCCGCAACCGCCACGGGCTTGATGGCCGGGCCCGAAAGGCCTCCTGTGACAGCGCCGAGCATGGGGCGGCGCGTACGGATATCCACCGCCATGCCTCGCAGGGTATTGATGGCCGATATGGCGTCGGCGCCGGCCTCTTCGACGCTGCGGGCGATCTCCCCGATGTCCGTAACGTTCGGCGTGAGCTTGGCGATGAGCGGCAGTCCCGTGATGCCCCGCAGTGTGGAGACCAGTTCCGCCGCGCGCCGGGGATCGGTGCTGAAGTCCATGCCCCCGGACACGTTCGGGCAGGACATGTTGATCTCCAGGGCATCGATGCCCTCGCAGTCCGACAGGCGTTCGGTCACGTAGACGAACTCCTCCACCGGACCTCCGCCCACGTTGACGATCAACGCGGTGTCCACGTTTCTCAAGTAGGGCATCTTGTCCCGGATGAAGGCCTCCACGCCCACGTTCTGCAGACCGATGGAATTGAGCAAGCCGGCGGCCGTCTCCGCCGCCCGGGGCGGGGGATTGCCCGGCCACGGTTCAGGCGTGAGCGTTTTCGTGACGATGCCGCCGAAATCGGAGAGCTCCACGAACCGCCCGTACTCCGATCCGTATCCGAAGGTGCCCGACGCGGCGAGCACGGGATTCTTGAGTTCCAGCGCGCCGATGTTTACCGTCAAATCGGGTTGTGCCGTCACAGCACGACCTCCTGCATGTCGAACACCGGACCGGCGTCGCAGACCCGCTCGTAATGTCGGGATGACGACCGTGCACCGGGGTCGGCACCGGGGTCGGCGCAGGCCACGACACAGGCCATGCACACGCCCACGCCACAGGGCATGATCCCCTCGAGGGAGACCTGTCCGTCGATACCGGCTTCCCGGGCGATTTCCTGGCAACGCCGCATCATGGGCGTCGGTCCACAGGCATAGAGATAGGCGCATCGCCGGGGCGATGAGGCCAGTTCCCGCTCCAGCAGGTCCGTCACCAGGCCGTGGTGGCCCGTCGTGCCGTCGTCGGTCGCCAGCCTGACGTCGACCCCGTGTTCGCGGAATTTCTCTTCCCCGCTCAATAGGCCCGCCGTCGCCGCGCCGAAGAGCACCGTCATTTCCGCCGGACGCGCCCGTCCATCCCTTGCCGTTTCCTGGGCCAGGGAGAGAAAGGGCGCCACGCCGACGCCCCCGGCGACCATGACCACCGGCCGTCCCGCGCGCACCGGCTCGAACGTCCTTCCCAGGGGTCCGAGCACGTCGACCCGTTCTCCCCGGCGCCGCGTCGCCAGGATCTCGGTCCCGCCGCCGACGATCCGGTAGATGAGCCCGAATACGCCGCGTTCCGGATCCCGTTCGGCTATGCTGAACGGACGCCTGAGCAGGGGGGTGTGACGGAGCCAGGTCTGCCTGCTGCTGTCCTCCGAGACATCGGAAGCGATCAGGTGTACGAAGTGACCGGGCCGGGCGTGTTGTGTGATTTCGGGAGCCAGCAGGTCGATCCAATACAGTCCGGGACCGATTTCACGGTTGGAAAGAACCTCGGCATCGTACTGGCAGATGGGGATGGTCGACATGCTGATTTACGATACAGCCGAACAGGCCGGATGTCAAAGCATCATTTGTCCGGATCGGGAGCCGGGGCCGGATCGGGAGCCGGATCGGCGGCTGAAGCCGGGGCCGGGGCCGGATCGGGAGCCGGATCTGTGGCAGGACGCAGTTCCTCCATGAGGCGAATCTTGTCGCGGACGGACCTTGCCTGTTCCGAACGGGGATAGCGGTCCAGGATTTCGCGATAGCGGTCGAGGGCGTTTTCCGGATCGTCGAAACGCATCTCGGCGAGCCAGCCCAGCGCATAGAGCGCACGCGGCGCGTATTCATCGTCCGGATACCGTTGGAGGACCCGTTCGTAAAGCCCGCGCGCGGAGTCTGGCCGGTCGGCTTCGAAAAGCAGCCGTTCCGCTTCGGCGAAGAGCCGGTCAGGGGGCAGCTCGCCTTCGATGGGTTTCGACTGAAGGAGGGCTGCTTCCACGGCGTGCGCGGTCCCGGGATACCGCACGGCGATGGCGTCGAATACCGAACGCGCCCTTTCCCTGTCTTTCAGTATCTCGTCGAGTATCCAGCCCCTTGCATAGGCGGCCTTGGCAGCCACGGAGGGATCATTGGACGCTTCTTCTATGGCGCGGTACTGACTCCGGGCCGAGTCGGCCATCTCCAGCTGAAACAGATAGAGTTCCGCCAGCTGGAACCTCAGTCCGACCGCGTCTTCCGTCAACTTCGCGTAGTTCGACGGGGTATTTGAATCGGGATCGCCGGGGGACTTCAGCGCTTCCATTGCGGCCAGCAGGTTTCCGAGGTTACCGTCCAGGCGCCGCAGTTCGCGTATGGCGCGATGCTTCCGGTCGGACTCATCGCCAACCCAGAACGAACGCGGGCTTTTGCGCCGCGCTTCGTCATACCAGTGTTCCGTCAGATCGAGATCGCCCGCGGTCCGGTATAGTTCCCCCAGTTCGTACATGGACCGGGAGACTTCCTCCGCGTGACTCCGGTCGGACTCAAATTGGGTGATGAGCGACTCGTACGTGGAAACGGCCGATTCATTCAAGTCCATTTCGGCCAGGCACGCGGCTATCGCCAGCATGACCTCGGGGTGGTAGTCACTGTAAGCGCGCTGATCCAGCAACGACTCGTAGATCCCCAGTGCAGCCGGCAGATCCCCTTCGCGCCGCAGGCTTTCGCCCAGCATGAAACCCGCCTGAAACTCTAGCTTTCGGGTCTGTGCCTGCTCGATGGCCTTTGCGAGATGTTCCCTGGCTTCGGCAAACCGATGCTCCTCCAACGTGGCGCGGGCGATGTAGTACCAGGCCTCCGCCTCGCGTTCATCGCCGGGCCGCGTTTCCAGCACTTCCCGGAACCGCGCGACGGCTTCCCCGTAGCGGGCGCCGCCCAGGGCGATCTTTCCCCGAAGCATGAGGGCGTCCGGAATCCGGTCGCTGTCGGGAAACTCCCTGACGAAGCGAACCAGCTGCTCATCGGCACGGGTGGAATCGCCCGCGTTGAGGAGGCTGTTGCCCAGGGAGAAAACACAATGGCCGGTAAACTCGCCGTCCGGGAACAGCCTCAGTACCTGTTCGTAACGCTTGATGGCCTGCAGATGCTGTCCCTGTATCGCCCGGACGTCGCCGATCAGGACCAGCGCGTCGTCTACATAGGAACTTCCGGAGTGATCCCGCAGGACGAGACCCGCGTTCTCAACGGCGAGCTCGTAGGAGGTCATGGCGAGGGGAGGAATGCCGCCGTCGGGGGTCTGCTGGTTGAGGCGTATCCGCTCCCCTTCCTTGAACGCCTTCCTGGCGTTGTAGAATGTATTGTAGTACGCACATCCGAAGAACACACACGCCAGGGCGAACAGGATCAGGGTATTCCTGCGCATCTCAGTCTCCGAACTTGTACCCGACGCCCCGGACGGTCGTGATGATATGTACGCCGTGGCGCTCGATCTTCATGCGCAGCCGTCTCACGTGCACGTCCACCGTCCTCGTACCGCTGAAGTAATCATATCCCCAGACGGCGGTCAGCAGCTCGTCCCGCGTGAACACCCGTCCCCGGTGCCGGGCCAGGTGTTTGAGCAACTCGTATTCCTTGAGGGTCAGGTCGATCGCTTTGCCCCGGATCGTGACTTCGTAGTTGCCCAGGTTGATCAGCAGGTCGCCCCACACGATCATATCCTGAATCTGCACGCTGTGTCGCCGCCAGAGGACGTTCTTGATGCGAAGGTCGAACTCGCGGACGTTGTACGGCGCGCAGATGAAATCGTCGATTCCCCGGGTGACGTCGAGGTCGCCGATGGCGTCACAGCCGGTCAGGACGATGACCGCGGGAGCCTGCCGGAACCCGCGCGACCGCAGTTCGTCCATCACGAAGGGAAGGTCCGACCGGGGCCGGTCCGTCTGGATGAGCAGGACGTCCGAATCGGGTATGCGAGCGTGGAGGTCTTCAACAACGGTGTAATGCAGTTCCGTTAACGGGTAACCTGCGCCGCTCAACCACCTGATCAGCGGTTCGACGGGTTCCTTGCGGGCTATGAGGATGGTGATTCGGGGAAGCCCGTTGCCGCTTAGTCTAACGGTCATGGGTGCTCACTACAGGCCCACGTTGGAAGAAGCAACCGGATGCGGCGAACGGACTATCCCTCGATTGGCGTCAAAACGGAAGATCGTCGTCGGAATCGGCCTCGGGCGAAGAAGGCGGCACTTCCTTCGCCGTGCTCCCGACTCCTCCGGGCGCGTCCGATGCAACGTCGTTCTGCTGGCGGGCACTCAGCATCTGCATCTCGTTCGCCACGATCTCGGTCATGTACCGTTTCATCCCGTTCTGATCCTCCCAGGAACGGGTCTGCAGCCGTCCTTCAACATACACCGGTGCGCCTTTCTTGAGGTACTGGCCGCAGATTTCCGCCAGTTTCGAGAAGGCCACGATTCGGTGCCATTCCGTTTCTTCCCGCCGTTCTCCGTCCTGCGTGTTCCACTGGCGCGTCGTGGCCATGCGGAAGTTGACCACGGCCCGGCCGGCAGGCGTGTACCTCATCTCGGGATCCGCGCCGAGATTGCCGATAAGAATGACTTTATTCAAGCTGGCCATTTGGGATGCTCCTTATATGAAAAAGAATGAATTGAGTATAGCGCGATACACTGGTCAAGTCAAGCGAATTTCCCGCTGTCCCGGGACCGTCGCGCAGGATAAAACCGCTTGCTTTTCCCCGATATCGCGCGCTATATTCGAATAGTCGAGGGACCTTTGCGAAACATCGTAACTATTGTCGACGGAACCCGACATCGGACCTGCCGGAATGCCCTCCCCCGGCCCGTTATCCGCCTGATTGGCCCATGACCCTCCCGGTTCACCTCTACCGATACGTGTTCAAGGCACACGTCGGTCCCTTTCTGTTTTCCTTCGTGATCATCACGTTCATCCTCGTGATGGACATCATATTTCAGATCGCCGACCTCATCATCGGCAAGAACCTCGATCTGTTCATCGTGCTCGAGGTGTTCTTCCTCAACCTGGCCTGGATCGTCGCCGTTTCGATCCCCATGTCCGTGCTGGTCGCCTGTCTCATGGCCTTCGGACGGCTTTCGGCCGATAACGAGGTCACCGCGCTCAAGGCGGGCGGCGTCAGTTTCTTCCAGATGGTCTCGCCGGTCCTGGCAGCGGGCATCCTCCTGGGGAGCGGCCACCTGTTCTTCATGGACGTCATACTGCCCGAAGCCAACTACCGGGCGCGCTCCCTCATGAACGACATCCACCGGGCGCGGCCCACGCTGCTCTTCACCGCGGGTATATTCATGAAGGACATTCCCGGATACAGCATCCTGATCGACCGGGTCAACCCGAGAAACAACGAAATCTCCAGCATCACCATCTACGAGACAGAGAACAAGCGCTACCCGCGACTTATGACGGCGAAGTCAGGTGAATTCCACGTCGACGAGACGGGCAGCCGGCTCGATCTCATGCTGTACGACGGAGAACTGCTTCAGCAGGACGAATCTACGGGACGCTACTTCAAAGAGATCTTCGAGCGGCAGCGGTTTACGATCCGCACCGAACCCGCCGGCGTCCAGCGGTCGGAGGCGGGAATCCGGGGCGACCGCGAGCTGAATATCGAGATGATGCGTGCCAGAATCGATGAATGGCAAAAGGAGATCGACGAAGCTTCGGCGAAAATAGAACCCGGTCCGGTCGCCCCGGAGGCGAACGCGGATTCCCTCGAAGCGGCGAGGACCCGGGCGGAGCGGACGGTCTCGCTGAGGCAGCGGCAGAAGAACAGCTACACCGTGGAGATCCACAAGAAATACGCCATTTCCGCGGCCTGCTTCGTCTTTGTGCTGATCGGCGCGCCGCTGGGGGTTCGCATACGCCGCGGCAGCCTCGGCGTCAGCGTGGGCGTCAGCCTGTGCTTCTTCCTGCTGTACTGGGCCTGCCTGCTCGGCGGTGAGGAACTGGCGGACCGCGACCTGATTGATCCTGTCTGGGCGATGTGGGCGGCGAATATCGTCATCGGGGTTCCCGGCGCCGTCCTGGTCTGGGTGACCGGCAGGGGCCGCGTCTGACGGTCAGCCTGGGCAGCCTGGACAGCCTGGACACGCCTGGACATGCCAGGCCACGCCGGGATCCGCTTCGATTCGATATCACCGGAGGAACGCCGTTTCATGTCCCTGATCACCCGGTACGTGCTCCGTCTGTACATCACCGCCATCGTCGTCAGCCTGGTCGCCTTCGTCAGCATCTTCTTCGTGGTCGATCTCATCGAGCAGCTGGACCGTTTCCTGGACCGAGAGGTGGCCCCGGTTTACATCGCGCTCTACTACGTCTATTACACGCCCTATATCTTCGTACTCACGATTCCCGTCAGCCTGCTGCTCGCCAGCCTGTACACCTTCGGCCAACTGACCAGGCAGGGCGAGCTGACCGCCATGAAGGCGTCGGGACTCAGTCTGTACCGATTGCTGCGGCCCATGCTCCTCGTGAGCGCGGTGGTAAGCGCGGGCCTGTTCTGGGCCGGCGAATGGCTCGTTCCCCACACGAGCATGAAACGGGCCGAAATCAGGTCGGAACACGTGGACATGCAGGGCGGCGAAGGGCAGCACGTCCGGCACGAAGTGTATTTTCTGGGTGAGGGGGGTCGCCAGACCTACATCCGCGTATTCGACGGACACGAGGCGGTGGGCACGGGGGTCTTCGTCACCGAATTCCGCGACAGCCTCGTCTCCAGCGTGCTCGAGGCGGAAACCGCCGAATGGAAGGACGGGCGCTGGCTGCTTACAAACGGGGTGGTACGGCGGTTCCAGGCGGGAGGCGGATTGTCCGAATACATAACATTCGACGAACTGGAACCGGCCGGATGGTCCGAAACGCCGGAAGATTTCATGCGAGGGCAGAAACGGCCCGAGGAGATGAGCTACGGCGAACTCGACCAGTTGATCCGGAATGTCCGGCGCGGCGGCGGAGACGTGCAGGGTTACCTGGTAGACCTCTACCTGAAGATCGCCTTTCCCAGCGCAGGCCTGATCATCGTGCTCCTGGGAGGCGCGCTGGCCTCTCACCTGAGACGGGGCGGCGTAGCCGTGGGATTTGCCCTGAGCATCGGTATATGTTTCGTCTACTGGGGGCTGCTCCGCTTTGCCCAGGCCTTCGGACACGCAGGATTGCTCGAGCCCATGGCGGCGGCGTGGGGCGCCAACGCCCTCTTCTGCCTGCTGGCCGTGATACTGTTAGTCAGAGCGCCTAAATGAGACTGGCTGCGCCCTGCATCACCGCCTGGTCCGTCTGACCGGGCAGCCCGCCCTTTGCAGCTCAGGCGTGGTTCCTGAGTTCCTCCGCCTTGTCGCAGTTTTCCCAGGTAAAGCCCGCTTCGTTGCGGCCGAAGTGTCCGTAGGACGCCGTGGGACGGTAGATCGGCCGGCGCAGGTCCAGGCTGTCGATGATGCCCTGGGGCGTCAGGTCGAAGTGCTTGCGGATCAGCCGCGTGATTTCAAGGTCATCGGCCGCGCCGGTCCCGAATGAATTGACGTTGACGGAGACCGGTTCCGCCACGCCGATGACGTAGGCGAGCTGGATCTCGCACTTCTCGGCCAGTCCGGCCGCGACGACGTTCTTGGCCACGTAGCGGGCCGCGTAGGACGCCGAGCGGTCCACCTTGGTCGGGTCTTTGCCCGAATAGGCCCCGCCCCCGTGGCGGCAGTAACCGCCGTAGGTGTCCACAATGATCTTCCGGCCCGTCAGGCCAGCGTCTCCCTGGGGTCCTCCGGTGACGAAACGACCGGTCGCGTTGACGTGGTACTTGATCCGGCCCGGGTCGATCAATGCTTCCGGCAACGCGGGGCCGATCACCTCGTTGACGATGTCCTCCCGGATTTTCTCGTTGGAAACGTCCGGGTCGTGCTGGGCGGCGATGACTACCGTGTCGATCCGGCGGGGCTGGCCATCGACGTATTCCACCGTGACCTGCGATTTGCCGTCGGGACGCAGATAGGGGGCCGAGCCGTTCTTGCGGATCGCCGCGAGGTTCCGGGTCAGCCGGTGGGCCAGGGTGATGGGCAGGGGCATCATCTCGGGGGTCTCGTTGGTCGCGTAGCCGAACATCATGCCCTGGTCGCCCGCGCCCTGCCGGTCCACCCCCATGGCGATGTCGTCCGACTGCTGGTCGAGGGAGACGACCACGCCGCAGGACTCCCAGTCCAGCCCGAAACCGGAATCCGTATACCCGATGGATTTGACGGTCTCGCGGGCCACGCTTTGCGCGTCCACGTGGCCGTCCGTCGTGATCTCCCCGCCAACGACCACCAGGCCCGTGGTTACGAAGGTTTCACAGGCGACGCGGGAGTAGGGGTCCTGTTCGATGACGGCATCCAAGACCGCGTCTGAGATCTGGTCGGCGACCTTGTCGGGATGGCCTTCGGTAACGGATTCGGAAGTGAAGAGGTAACCTGGTGTCATGCGTCATGCTCCTAACGGACTGCCCGCGTGTCGGGAACGATCGGTTTCGTGGTAAGATAAATGGTCAGACGAAAACTCCACTGTGTGCGTCGTCCGGGCTGCCGGGACGGTCCAGGCCGCCCAGGTCGTCCGGGTCGCCCAAACCGCCCGATACACGCCTTACCGTATCGGCCAGGACGGCACTCGGGGAAACGATGGAACCAGTGAGGTCGCAGTTCTCGATCCGGGCGTGGGCCCCGATGGTGGCGTCGCGGACGACGGAGCGCGCGACGGAAGCCCGGGACGAGATGGCGACGTGGGGGCCGATGACGGACCGGTGAACCATGGCGTCGGACGCAATATCCACCGGCGGGATGATTACGCTGCCGGGTATGTCACAGCGTCCCCCGTTCAGGTCGAGCAGCCGCCTGTTGGCCTCCAGCAAGCGGTCCGGCGTCCCGCAGTCGTACAAGTCGTCGACTTCAAAGGGGAACAGGTGCTCGCCCTGTTCCACCATCCACTGCAGGGCGTCCGTCAACTGATACTCGTTCCGGGTCCTTCGACCGGACCGTACCAGGGTTTCCAGTCCTTCCATGAGCGGCCGGGGACTGGCGAAACCGTAGATCCCGGCGATCGCGAGATTCGATTCGGGATGATCGGGTTTCTCCACCAGCCGAGTGATCCGCCCGTCCTCGATCTCGACCAGTCCGTACCGGCTCAGGTCCCCGGCGACCCGCTTGACGCCGATGGCGTTGCCGGACGGCCCGTCGGCCAGGAACGCGAAATCGGATAGATAGATGACGTCTCCCAGCAGGACCAGGAGCGGCTCGTCATCCACGAGGTCCCCGCACATGTGCACGGCGTGTCCGATCCCGAGCGGCTCGTGTTGCACGACGTAGCGGGCTTCAAGGTCATCCCTGCGGTCGACGTACCGGCGGATGGCTTCGCCCGAAGGCGAGATCACCAGCACGACGTCGCGGATGCCCATGCCGGTTACCTGGTCGAGCAGGTATTCCAGCACCGGCTTGCCGGCGACGGGGACCATGGCTTTGGGGGTTTCAAGCGTGACGGGGCGCAATCGGCTGCCGCTGCCGGCGACGGGAATGATGGCTTTCATGGGACTTCCTTGCGCGGGTGCGCCTTCTCCCGGCGGCACGCGCCGGGACCGAAAAGAACGGTTCAGTAAGTAACATTGGACCATGGCCGTGCGCAACAGAAATCATGGTCGCCGGTTCCGGTCCGGACCACGGTTTTCGCAGATGCGGGCTGCCGTTCTCGGCTGTGGGCTGACGTTCTCTCGGCTGTGGGCTGCCTTGGATTCAGAAGATCGAACCGAGCCAGGCACCGAGGGCTTCCATCCTGCCGGTCAACAGGGAGATGCGCGCCATGACCGTGTACCCGAAGGCCGCGCCGAAGGTCACCATCAGCACCCAGATTCCCGCGCGGGATATGTGTCCGAGCGCACCCTTGTGTTCCACGGAGAAGAAGAAGTACACCAGGCCGCAGATCACGCCCAGGACGAGCACGACGTGGGAGAAACTGGCGCCCCAGAGCAGGTTTCCCGAAGCGTCGAGCACCACGAGGGGGATCATGGTGCTCTGGACCTGGATGATGAAGTCCGAATCGAGGAAGCGGGGCAGGTTGAACCCCGCCGCGCCGCCGACGATGAAGGCCAGGGCCCAGCGGCTCAGCCAGGCCCAGCGGTCGATCAGGCGGGTGAGCAGCAGCAGGCCGAAGACGGCGGGGATGAGGTAGTAGTAGTCCGGCGATCGGCCCACGGCGCCGGGCACGACACCCGACATGAGCGAAGGGAACAGCTTGCCGAGCAGGTTCGGCACCAGGTGGTCCCAGAACCCGACGGCCATCAGGTACGCGGCCGAAACGCCGACGAACAGGTGTTCGGCGAACTTGTAGAAGGGATTGTCCCGGTAAAGGAAACTGAGGATCATCAGCGTGAGGGCCGCGTCGATCCAGAGCATCAGCGTTACGTCCATACAAGCGATTCCTCTATTGGCTGCGTTTCGCCCGGGCTCCATGGGCTGTTCAGCCCGTTCAGCCTGTCCAGCTCATTTAGCGCGACCGGCCCGTTCGGCTGGCCCGGTCCGCCCGTCCGAAGAAATAGGCCAGGTTGCCCAGCAGGACCAGCAGGACGATCAGCACGTGGGTCACGACCTGGGGACCCATGCGCATGGTGGCTTCCATGGTCGCGTTCCGGTAGGCCGGATACCGGTCCACGAGGGCGGACTCGTACTCGGAAGCCCCTTTGAGGCCGCCCATCAGCCCGACCAGCTGCTGGGGATAGTAGGGATAGAGTTCCGGCGCCACCACGGCCGTGCCGCCTCCCATGACGGGAATCCCCGCGATGTCGCCCGCGAACTGGATCCACTCCTTCAGTCCCGGGTCTCCCGCGGTCAGGCTCAGAATGATGACGTAGTCCACCATCTCGTCCACATCCGCGGTAATGGGCAGGTCGTCGAGCGGCGTGCCCTCCGCGTCGGCGTTGACCAGGGTCCTGAAGTTGACGACCATGGTGTTGATCGCGCCGCCCAGGCCGGCCTTGTACCCCAGGTTCACGAAGTCCCGCCCGTACGCCTTTTCCGGAAACTCCGCGGGCAGCAGGTTGTCCGTGATCTTCTTGATCTGCCCCACCCCTTCGGGGAACAGGGTGAAGAAGGACACTTCGTGGCCGCGGGTCATCGTATGCCGCACGAGGGCCTTTGCCATGGGGTCCAGCTCGGGCGCGGTGTCCGGGCCGTAATCGAAGGAAAGGAACACCCGCGACCCGGAAGGCAGCCGTTCCACGGTGTCGAAGATCGACTGGACGATGGGCGTGGGGCTATCCTGGAAGCGGGGTTTCAAGATCAGGGGGATGCAGACCGCCGCCCCGATGAGCAGGAAGATGATCCGGCGGTCGATCTGCAGGATGGAATCGGGTATCCGCATGCTCATTCTCCCCGGCCCAGGTAGTTGCGTTCGATCCCCAGGATGATGCGCAGAGAGGTCGCGATGACCCCTAGGGCGATGCCGATCATGATGGCCCGCTGGCCGGCCGTGTTGGGCCAGGCCATGATCCAGTTGGCCAGGTTCGGCAGCTCGAGGAATGCCAGGCTTTCCGGCATCCAGGCCGTCAGCCACGCCCCCACGGGCGTCCTGCCCAGCAGGATGACCATGGCGGCCGACAGAAGGATCGTGGCCTCTTTCGTGCGCGCCCTGAAGGCGCGGTAGGACGCCGAGGCGACGAAGAAGGCCAGCAGGGAGAACATGGTGGCCGACAGCGGGTTGTAGACGCCGTCGAACACGAACCGCAGCCAGGAACCCGCGGCCAGGATCTCCCCGCCCATCCCGCCCGGGTTGCCCACCTTGAACAGGCCGATCACCAGGGTGAGGACGAATCCCACCAGGGTGACCATACTGTAGGGCCAGTCCGCGGCGCGGCTGGAAACGCGTTTCAGGTGTATCTTGAGCAGGCTTCCGCCGCCGAGGATAAACGCGAAGACGGTAATGATGGCGAAGTAGTCCGAGAAACTCTCGTAGAGCGTATTGAAGGGCCCCCGCGTCACGAAGTAACCCGTGATCAGGACCACGCCGATGATGAAGGTGATGATGAGGGGTATTCTACGGCGCATGGGATCTACCTGAAGAGCCAGAGCACGATTTCGGAGACTTCGTGGACGGTTTCACTACCGGTAACGGAATAAAGGGTGGCCAGCGCGCTGCCGGCCAGGATGAACAGGATGGCGATGGCCTTGCCGGCGTCCTGCCCCTTCAGGCTGCCCAGCATGCGCGGCTCCTTGGACAGGTACGCGCTGGCGGCGAACAGTTCCTCGCCGATCAGCGTGTAGTCGCAGGCGGCCACGAAGAAGGGCAGCTGGGGAGGCCTGGCCGTTCCCGCGATCTGTATGGCCCCGATGGAGTTGCCCGTCTCCGCCAGGATCAGGGATTCGGCGTAGAACCCACCCAGGTAGAAGCAGGCGGCCGGCTTTTCCCGCACGATGATGCCGTCGACGGCCGCGGCGTAAGCGAACTGCGCGTCGGAGACGTAGTGTATGTCGTCCTCCCGGTAGGCGTCGGGGCGGCCCGCGGTAAGGTAGGACTGCTGCACGGTTTCCCGGGCCACGCTCATGACGAGGGACTTGCGCACGGGCACGTGCAGCCGGGAATCGTAGCCTGCGATGATGGTGGCGAGATGGCCCAGCAGGTTCATGGACGCGATGGTCTGCACCTCGTCCATGTCGTTCAGGCCGGGAACGTAGAGGATGGGCTTGCCCATCTCCGTCGCCCGTCCCACGGCTTCCTCCACCGTCTCCAGGCCGGCGATCTTGCGTATGAAAAGCGGCCGTCCCGCGGAGGCCAGCACGACGTAAAGCAGAATCGCGCCCGTCAGGATGATCCCCAGGACCAGGGCCTGGGTCCGGTCCGCGTTGAACCAGCCCGATTCGGAGGCGGTCTGGGCGAAAACGGGATCCGCCTGCAGCAAGGAGAAGATCGCCGCGAAGGCCAGGACCGCCCGCGACAAGGAGAAGATCGCCGCGAAGGCGAGGATCGCCCGCGACAGACCGGTCGCGTGGGTTGCGCTTAGTTGAATGCGGTTGCTCGGAGTAGGGTGCATCAGGTCTCCACGATCTCCACGTTCGCCCGGGGCACCGTCACGAGCGTTCCGTTGGTCCTGCGCGCTTCCAGCACCCGGGCGAAGGCGCCCGTGGGCAGTCTTGTGGGCTGTTCCGGCAGTGACGCCACCGTGGCGAGTTCCCCGAACCAGGGTTCGCGGATCAGGCGTACCAGTGAACCGGCTTCAAGGCCGCGGCCGGCCGGGGCCGTCCTGTCCGAGGACGTCTCGCTACCGTCGGATTTGATGATGATCTCGGGACGGATCACGCCGGCCCGGATCTGCGTCGCGCCGCTCACGGAAGCTTCGCGGTCCTGCAGGGAACGGAGCAGTTCGAAGGTGCGTTCGGCCATGGGCAGCCGTCCGAAGCCTTCGGTGACGACCATGGTCAGTCCGATGTCTTCCCCGCCGGTCACCGCGACGCCGATCTGGTATCCCAGGAGGTCGCCGATATCGTGGTACCGCATGCCGCCCACGACCACGCCGGACGCGCCGACTTCTATCAACTTACGCAGCGCGTCAAGGGTGATCATGGATCCGCAGCAGACGATCCGGCCCCGCAGGCGGTCATCGATCATGTCGCCGGTGACCTCGTCTTCCGGCGATTCGACGATCTGTCGAATAGGCGCGTGCGTTTCACCCCCCACGCCGAAAATCCCCTGGATGCAGGCGCCGGAGGTTTCCACCACGACGCCCTCCCCGGGCAGGCGTTCGGTGACCGTGCCGTCGAGGTAGGCGTTGATCCGCACCGGCGTCGACGGTTCCCGGATGAGCACCTGGCCGGTTACTTCCGAGACCATTTCGATGGTGCCGCTTGCGGGACTGCGAACGCTGGACTTGAACAGTCCGAATATCCCTTTCGATTCGGCGATCAACGCGCCTTTCTCCACCGGTTCGTCCTGTTGCATGTGCATGCAGCCCGGTACTTCCTCGGGTGCGATGGCCAGGGCATTGGCCACATTGACGTTATGCACCGGGCCGGGCAGATAGGTTTCGGCGACCACCGTGTCGGGCCGTACCCGGTCGCCGACATCCACCAGCACCTGGCCGCTCAGGGGCAAGCGGCGCGTCCTGGCGACGACGGTCCGGGGCGAAACGCGCAGGCCGGATGTATAGGCATGGGCCATCAGCCGGACTCCGGATAGAGGTCGAGCGCGCGGTAATCCCTCCGCAGCGCATCGATCCTTTCAGCCGCGTCGTCCGGCCGTTGAAGCGGCCTGCCGCGGGTGTCGATGATCACGCCCAGAGGGCCGTTCCGCACGGTACGGGTTACCGCCACGCCCCTTCCGGCGCCCGCGTCGAATCCGCGGGCCGGCGCGACCTCCAGGGCGACCTCCTCCGCCTCCCCGACCGGGATCGCGGCCAGTTCGCATACGGCTGCCTCGTGCGTCCATTCCGTGTCGTCCGTCCGCGCCCTGACCGTCACGCATGGCGTGCCGGGCGCCCCGGTGCCCACGGGCGCCACGCAGGGTCCCAGGTGGACGAGGCAGTCCCGGTCGAAGACCTCAAGCGCCGCGGTTTCATGCACGGTCGACAGCACGCCCAGGTGGGGCATCATGAAAATGCTGTCCACCGCCAGGTTCGTGATGCCCTCGGGCCGGAAGGCGTCCACCATCATCAGCGCGGCCTGCGCCCGGCTCGGCGCGTGGGAAAGCACGCCCCCGCTGCCGATAATCAGGTCCAGGTTCATCAGGTCGACCAGGGTCTGCCCGCCCGTCTGCTGGTCGAAGGTGTCCGAGATCGTTCGAAGCTGTTGCACGCCCTTCAACTCGACGGCGAAGTTCCGGTGCTGCTCGAAGGCCAGCCGCAGGGCCTCGCGGGCCACGGCCTGCTCGATGATCAGCTCCTCCATGGTCTGGGGAATGCTGGTGGGCCGGATCATCTTGTTGCCCATGCGGTCCTTCAGGTCGGCGTCGGTCATCTCGAAGGGCAGCCACCGCGCTATGGCCTCCAGGCCCGCCTCTGTCAACACGTTGGAAATGCTGTAGCTCATGCCGAGATTGGCGCTGACGGTCCGGTTGAACGCGCCGCCGAAGACCGAGAACACATCGGTGGTCGCACCGCCGATATCGACGCCCAGCACGTCGATCCCGTTTCGTTCCGCGACGACCCGAACCATCCGTCCCACGGCGCCGGGCGTGGGCATGATGGGCACATGGGTCCACGCCATCAGGTCGCCGTACCCCGGCGCCTGGGCCATCACGTGTTCCATGAACAGGGTATGAATCTGGTCCCGCGCCGGGCCCAGGTTTTCCGCTTCGAGCACGGGCCTCAGGTTGTCCACCTGGCTGAGTTCCGTTCGTTCGGCCAGGATCCGGCCGATGTCCTCCCGGGCATCCACGTTCCCGGCGTAGATGACCGGCAGATCGAATCCACTGCCCAGCCGGGGTCTCGGGTCCGCCGCGGCGATCAGTTCGGCCATCTCGACCACGTGGGACTTCGTGCCGCCGTCCACGCCGCCGGACAGCAGGATCATGTCCGGCCGGAGCTGGCGTATGCGTTCGATGCGCTCGTGAGGCAGACGCCCGTCGTTGGACGCCAGGGTTTCCATGACAATGGCGCCCGCGCCGAGGGCCGCCCGTTCGGCACTCTCGGCGGTCATGCTCTTGACCACGCCGGCCACCATCATCTGGAGCCCGCCGCCGGCGCTGCTCGTCGAGACGTAGAGATCCACCCCGCGGCCGCCGTCCGTCGGCGAGACGATCCGTTCCCCGTCGAGGATCTCGCGGCCGGACTGCTCCTCCACCTCGCGCACCGCGTTGAGGACGCCCCGCGTCACGTCCTCGAAAGGCGCTTCCACGGTCGTCGGCGCCTCGCCGCGAACGACGAGACGGTAGGCGCCGTCGCGTCGCTCGATCAGGATGGCCTTGGTGGTCGTGCTGCCGCAGTCCGTGGCCAGGATGACGTTGATTTCTGTTGGTAGGGACATGGAGTCAGTTTGCCGTGTCTTCCGCCCCGGAGGCGTGATGCTCTATGCGCTGGATCAGGAACTCCACGTTCTCCCGGCGCTCGATGGCCTCGGCGATCCGGTCGTAGTCCGACGCGTCCACCACCATGTGAATGAAGGGACTCAGGAAAGCCATGAACTGGCCGCCCAGGAACGAGAGGGGCTTCATGGATTCCAGGAAGAGGACCGCGGGCGCGGTGAGCTCGCGCGCGACAATGGCTTCGGCGATCCGATCGAGCAGGGCCTGCTGTTCCGCCAGGTTTCCGTTCGAATCACTCATGCCGGTTCGCCTGGCCAACCTGGTTCACCCAATTCGCCTGGACCGCCTGGCCAGTCCGGTCGGCCTGAACGGACCCATTCTTCAACGGGCAGTCGGAGCATCTTACCGCCTCAGCTAATCACGAATTCCGGGCCCGCGTGCTTGCCGATCCATTCGCGCAGGGGGATGTCTTCGGGCAGGGGCGACGTGTAGCCATGGCCGCCCGAAGGCCCGGCGCCCAGAAGCTGCCTGCGGATCGGGTCGCTCCGTTCCATGTAGTGATCGACCGTCATGTTGTCCCGGGGACGCAGCCAGCGGTAACTGTAGCCGTAGAACAACACCTTGCGGGTGATATCGGAGTAGTTGATCCCGGAAGCGTGCCAGAGACGGCGATCGAAAAACACGGCGTCGCCGGCCGCGGCCCGGATCGGAACGGCGCCCTCCGGATCCCGTTCGGACTCATCGGGGAACTCGATCACGTCGCTCCGGTGGCTGCCCGGAACGGCGTGGAAGTTGCCCCGGTCGGTGGCCGTGCAGTCGCTCAGGAAGAAGGCCACTTTCAGCGACACCCGCGGCCGAGGCGTGGTCTCCAGGTCGATATTGAGCCTTCCGCTGTCCTGGTGCCAGCCCAGGCGCCGTTTTTTGGGCTTCTGGTCCTCCGGGCATGCAGGCGAGACGATCAAATGGGAATGGTACAGCTGGATGTGCCAGCCGAGAATACCCCAGACCTTGGGGAAGGTCTTCGGCCAGTCGAGCAGTTCCAGCAGCAGATCGTCCCGTCCGATGATGTCGAAGTGATTCTTGATGCTGTAGGGACCGCCCCCCATGTTCGGGCGGCATTCCGCGTCGATCTGGTCCGCGATCCGGCCCAGTGCTTCGACCATGTCGCCCGGCAGGGCATTTTCCACGATGAAGTAGCCCTGTTCATCGAAGCGTTTCCGCTCTTCGTCCGTCAGACTGTAGGCGAGACAGGAAGGGTCCATGGCGGGTCTCCGGGATTGGATCGCCCGAACGTCACGAATCGTGCTTGTATTTTCTTAATGATTCATAACCCGATGGTCAACCCATTTGAAAACCGGGGCGTGCGCACCCGGGCGCCGGGCCGCCCGTCAGGACCGCGCCGGCCACGGTTGACCGCAGCGTCGGCCACGGCCTGCCGCCGCACCGATCACGCTTCCCAAACCACGAATCTCGCCCGGGTCTCGGGGCTTTCCCGGTACCCGATGCGGATCGCCCGTGCCCGCACCAGGTACTCGCCGGCGTCAAGGCGCAGCGGTTCGGTGTACAATAGCCAGTGGGGGTCATCCCCCGTCTGGAGCGTGTAAGCGATGGACGCGCCCTGCGTGGCGCAGTGAAGCTGCAGCAGCACGGGGCCTTCGAACGAACCGCCCTCCAGCGCCGGTTCGATCCCGGGACTTCCAGCACAAATGGGCACGCAGACCACGGGAGCGGTCTCGGGCTGGCGGCCGCCCAGATACCAGTTCCGAACCATCTCGCTTTCAGGAATGCGGCCCAGGTCGCCCACTTCCTCGAGCCATGCGTCCAGCGCCTTGCGCATCCGCTCCAGATCACCACGGACCCGGGGCTCGTCGGCCAGGTTGTGAACTTCATGGGGATCGACCGCCGTGTCGTAAAACTCCTCCACGGGTCTGGGATACCGGAACAGGGCCGACTGCGCCTCGTCCAGACCGCCCTCCAGGTGCAACCGCCAGATCTCCTGCATGATCGGATGGCGGTTTCGATAAGGGATCCAGGAAAGGTAGGGCAGGTCCGGCCGATAGTTGCGGATGTACTTGTACCGCCCGCCCCGTACGGCCCGGACCATGTCATAGGAAACGTCGTGGCGATCGCGGCTGGCGAAGACATATTCGCGGGGCGGCCTGGTCTGTTCCCCCAGAAAGGCGCGGCCCTGCATGTGGCCTGGAATCTCTACACCGGCCAGGGACAGCATCGTGGGGCCGAGGTCGATCGTACTGACCAGGTCTTCGCATACCCGCCCGGCTTCCAGGTTCGGTCCCCGCGCGATGAGCGGCACGCGGATGCCCGCATCATAGGGCCAGCGCTTGCCCCGGGGCAGGGGACCGTGGTCGCTCCAGTTGAAGACGTAGGTCTGGCCGGCGAGCCCGTCTGCTTCCAGTTGACCCAGGAGCGTGCCGAACTCCCGGTCGTTGTGGGCGATATGGGTATACATGCGGGCCAGGGCTTCCCGCACCACCGGCGTGTCCGGCAGGTGGGGCGGCGGCTCGATGGATACGGGATCGAACTCGGGCGAAGGGCACTTTTCCGGCCACATCCCGCTCTCGTGGCTGCGCATGAGGTTGAAGACCGCGAAGAAGGGCTGGTCCGGATCGGGCCGGCTTCGCCAGTGGGCATCCTTTCCCAGGTCGTCCCAGGCCGTCAGCGGCGGATCGAACTGGTAGTCGGTCTTGAAGTTATTCGTGCAGTAGTAGCCCGCCGCCCGCAGGTACTCGGTGAAGCACTTGACGTAGTGGGGCGGGACCGCGGAGTAGGGCGTGGGCAATTCAGGCGTGGCGGAGTCGACGTGGGTGGTTCGCATGTGGTGCGTGCCGATGGAGATGGCGTACATCCCGGTGATGATCGCCGAGCGGGCCGGGGCGCATACCCCCGACGTGGAGAAGCAGCGCGTCCACCGGCACCCCTCTGCCGCGAAGCGGTCCACGTTCGGCGTGCGGGCCACCGGGTCGCCGTAGCAGCCGTAGTAGGGACCGGTGTCCTCAAAGGAGATCCACAGGATGTTCGGTCTGGATTGGGAAGGCAAGGGAACCTCGCGTCTAGCCTGAGTAGCAGAAAAAAAACAGCAAGCCATGGGCCGATGTGATTCAGGAAAAGAACAGGCGGCTAATGAGAAAGATCACGACTATTACAAAAACTCACCACCAAATTGTACGCCAGGCGTTCCACAGAACACGCACCAGTCGAACCGAGTCGTTCTTCAGCTGTTCGTCCATGGAAATCTCCAACGTGCTACGTTCCGATCACAGTCCCGTCACCGTCTCCCCGGCAAGCTGGTCCACGATCGCTTTCAGATCGCCGGTTTCATCATAGGTCCTGAGTTGACGGTCCGCGCTGCTTCCATGCTCGAGCATGACCCGGATGTACTCGATCTCCTCCCGGACCCCGAGCGGATCCACGACGTCGTCCACGATCTCCAGCAGTTCCTCGATGAGGTACCGAACGGGCACTTCCTCTTCCTTTCCGAAGTCGACCAGGCTTCCGTCCAGCCCGTCCTTGATCGCGCGCCACTTGTTCTCGGCCACCAGATCGCGCCGGTAGTACCGCCAGGACTGGTTCTCGCGGCGAAGCCGGATCAATTTGGCCGCCACCGCCCTGACCAGGGCCACGATGGCCACCACTTCGTCGATTTTGGTGATGCAGTCGCAGATCCGGAGCTCCAGCGTCGGAAAACGGGGATGGGGACGAACGTCCCACCAGATCTTCGTGGGTTCGTCCATGCAGCCGGTCTTGATCATCGTCTGTACAAAATGTTCATACTCGTCGGCCGAGTTGAACCGATCGGGTATGCCGGTGCGGGGCAACTCGGAGAACACGATGCTCCGGTAGGATTTGAGTCCCGTGTTGTCTCCCATCCAGAAGGGGGATGAAGAAGAAAGGGCCAGGATGTGGGGCATGAAATAGCTGATCTGGTTCATGGTGTCGATGCGCAGTTCCCGGTCGGGTATGCCGACGTGGATGTGCATGCCGAAGATAAGCAGGCGGCGGGCGACGTACTGAAGGTCGGCGACCAGGCTGCGGTACCGGTCTTTCTCGGTGATTTCCTGCTCCTGCCAGCGGGAAAAGGGATGGGTGCCGGCCGCCACGATCCGGTGGCCGCTCTTCTCCGCGATTTCGGATACCATGCTCCGTAGCCGGGCGATCTCCTTGCGGACTTCCTTGATGTCCCTGCAGACCTCGGTACCCATTTCCACCTGGGACTGCAGGAATTCCGGCTTGACCTGGTCGCGAAAGACCCGCTTCCCCTTTTCGAGAAACTCGGAGATGTAGGAGGTCAGTTCTCGCGAATCGGGGTCGATGATCTGGTACTCCTCTTCGACGCCGAGGGTCATTTCTTCCATGTTCATGGGATGGGCCGCTCCAGGTATCCGGGTCACGTCGATGGACCGTTGGTTTTCTTTTTGTCCCCTACGCGTTGACTGCTACGCCCGAGATTTCCGCGATCCGAGCCAGGCGCCCGCGGCCCCGATCAGCGGGTTGAGCCAGTTGAACCATGCCGGGTGAACGGCCCCCGCGGTCGCCTCCATCATCGACAGGTCGTCGGGGAGTGGTCCCGCCGGTGCTTCCACCGGCATCAGGGCCCTCACCACACCGAACACGATAACAAGGCCGATCAGTATCGTGACGGCCCTGGCATCGTGCGCGACCCTGGCACAGACTTTTCCGCCGGCACATGCCCCCACGAAACCGAGCACGAGCGAACCGAGCGCCCAGCCGACGGGTACTTCCCACGAACCCGGCTGGAAGGCATGCGCGGGTCCCACTGCCACCCACAGCAGCGAGAAGAGTACGAAGAGTACGGCGGCCATGGCCACATAGCCGGCGATGGCCGCGAGGATGTTCCTGAGCATCATGGTCCTCCCTGAAAATGGGCATCATGCCCGTGAACCGCAAGATGGCCGACGGGAGCTATGCGATCGTCACGCCTGTTCTTTCTCCGCCAAAATCTGAATCAAGTTGCCGCAGGTATCGTCGAATGCCGCGATAACAACGCTCCCCGCATCCGTTGGCGGCTGTACGAAACGCACACCCTTTGCCACGAGCCGCTCGTGTTCGGCTTCGACGTCGTCGACCGAGAAGGCGGTCCAGGGGATGCCATCGTCCACAAGGGCCTTCTTGAACGGTCGCACCGCGGGATGGACGTCCGGTTCGAGCGCCAGCTCCGTCCCATCAGGATCTTCTTTGGATACCACGGTGATCCAGGCGTGTTCTCCCAGGGGTATATTGTGTTTCAACTGGAAGCCGAGTGTTTCCGTGTAGAAGCGAAGCGCCTTCTGCTGGTCATCTACCGCGACGCTGGTCAGTGTGATTCTCATTGCTCGATGCCCTCCTCTGCAGGGTGTGAAGTGTGAGCCCGGTAAGCTAGCCGGTATTCAAAACCAAGGGCTGTCCCGTGTCGATGGACGCGTGCACGGCGTCGATGACCCGCATGTTTCCAAGGCTGTTATCCGGAGGTATCCGGTGAGGCCGGCCGGATTCGAGACAGTCGCAAAGGTGCCGCAACTGGTCGGTGAACTGAAAAACAGGCGCGAACCTGATGGTTCTTTCCTCCCCGTCGTTTTTTCGGATTTCCAGCGCGACCGGGCGATCTTCGTTGTTCCAGGCCATGTCCATCCGCATGTAGCCTTCCGTACCGAACACCTCGAACTCCTGGGAACTATGGAACCGGAATGAAAAGGCGCACTGCGCGCTGATCTCATTGGGGAACTCGAGCTGCGCTAGGACGGACTCGGGCACCTGCGATTGCGGTCCGTAATGGCCGCGGGCGTGGACGACATCCGGATCGCATCCCGCGACAAACCGGGCGTGGTGTATGCAGTAACATCCCAGATCGTAGGTGGCGCCGCCCCGCTTCTCCCGGTTGAACCGCCAGTTGTAGTCCGGTCTCAGATTGACTGGATCCACCGCCGCGGTAAAGGTGTTTCGGATCAACCTGACCTGCCCGATCTCACCGGCGTCGATGAGCTCCTTCGCCCTGAGATGGCAGGGGTGGTGGCGGAACTTGAAGGCCTCGGCGAGCAGCACGCCGTGTTCCTGCGCGGCTTCGATCATGGCTTCACACTCGGCCGCCGTCGAACTGATGGGCTTTTCGCAGAGAATCGCCCTGACCCGGCCGGTCCGCGCGACCCGTATGGCGATGTCGGCGTGCGAGTTTCCCCAGGTGCAAATGGAGAGGATGTCGATTTCCACTTCGCGCAGCATGCGCTCCAGGTCGGTGTAGCGGGCGGAAACATCGAAGGTCCCGCCGAACCGGTCCATCGCGTCTTCTGAGACGTCGCAGATCGCGGCGAGCTCCGCTTCGGGCGCTTCCCGGGCGGCCCTGCCGTGGCAATGCGCGATGCCGCCCACCCCGACGATGCCTACCCTGAGGGCCATGGAGATCTCCTGTTCATTCAGGCCGAACGTCTCAAATCCAATGCCTTCGCCGCCGGTCCCACCAGGAACAGTGCGTATAGCGGCGCGTTCACGATTTCGAAGAGCCTCAGTACCGTTTCCGCCAGCGCGACCAGAAAAACCACCCCGATGCGGCCGCCGCGGGAGGAGACGGAGGTGGCGGGGTCCGTGACCATGAAGAAGGCCATGAGCTGGTACATGGGGCCGGTAATGGGCGCGACCTCGGACAGGAACGGGGTTCCGGTGATCATGGAACGCGCGAATGCAAGCACTACGAAGGACGCGGCATAGGTGAAGGTAACATGAAAACGCTTCGCCCGCCAGAGGATGACCGAACCCAGCACCCAGATCACGGCCATGGCCCAGAGGTCGTTACCCCACTGCTCGCTCAGGGCGGCCACGGTCCCGGGCGCTGCGAAGAGCACGACGCAGATGCCCAGGTTGGATGGATTCCACAGGTGTCGCCCCCGGAAACGCAGGACGTATTTCGACAGGATGGAAAGCAGGCTGGCGATGGCGTACGGCCAGAGGGAAAGCGATCTCAGCAGAATGCCGCAACTGATCCCGGTGATGTACGCGCTGGCGGGATTGAGCCACCTGCCCGTCAGCAGGCGGCCCAGGGCCATTTCCGCCGTCAGGGCCACGGCGATCGCCGTGAACAGTTGCGACAGGTCGTGGAGGAACCCCACGTACAACTGGCCGAAGACCAGGATCAGGGTGATCAGGCCGGAGGACAGGTATCGCGGATCGATCTGCCATCCTGCCCCTTCCGGCAGTCCCGGAGGCCCGTGCGGTCCCGGCGCGGATTCGGCCGCCGCGGCCTTCGTTGCGCTCATCATCCCTCCGGTTCGGTCACGGTGTGCAATCGGTTGATTTCGGGACGCTCCAGCGTCTGCACCGTCCCGCTTGGCCAGCGGATTTCGACCTTTTCGATCTCCGTGGCGGCGCCCAGTCCGAAATGCCGTCTCCGCTGGCTCTGAGCGGCGAAACTCGCGCCCGCCGTCACGACCTGGAGCTGTTGGCGGCCGTCCCGGAATACCCGGACCTCCGCGCCGATGGCGCTCGCGTTGCCGCCGGTGCCCCTCAGTTCGAAGGCAATCCACGCGTTCCCTGGCTCGACCTCGTTCCGGTACAGGAGCAGGGGACCGTCCTGGTTGGCCACCACCACGTCGAGCACGCCCCGGTTGAACAGGTCGGCGAGGGCGACCCCCCTGCCGTCGTACCGGTCGTTTACGCCGACGGATGCCGCCACGTCGTAGAAGCGCTCGGCGCCGTCATTGAGGTACAGCCTGGACCGCTCGTATCCCGACAGGCTCTGATCGCCCATGGGCGCCCAGTTCCTCACGTCCTGGAAGATGTTGTTGTTGCCCATGGCGACCCGCGACATCTCGTACCAGTAGTCCTCCTGCGGATCGGCCGAGACGAAGCCGTTGGTGACGAACAGGTCCACGAAACCGTCGTTGTTCAGGTCCCCGAATTGCGCGCCCCAGGCCCAGCCCGCGTCGGCGATCTCGCCCTCCGCGATGTTGATCATCCGGCCGTTTTCCGCGATCAGGTTGCGGCGGAGATTGTTCCCCTGGAACAGGTAGCCGCGCTTCGAGATATTCGTCACGTAGACGTCCGCGCGCCCGTCATTGTACAGGTCGCCGAAGGCCACGTTCATGCCGCTCTTGGAGGTCTCCTCCAGCGTGGTCCCGGGGGGCTGCTCGAAACGCTCCCCTTCGATATTGAGGAAGAGCACCTCGGGACCGTAATCGTTGGCCAGGTACAGATCGGGCCAGCCGTCGCCGTTCAGGTCCGCCGCGCCGACGGACATGGTCCACCGCGTGCAGTCTGCCCCGTACGCTTCCGTCACGTCCTCGAAACGGCCGTTTCCCCGGTTCAGGAAGAGGTAATTGTGCCCGCCATTGTTCGCGTATTCGAAACTCTCCTGCATGATTCGCGTGGTCGTAACCTGCCACAGGTCATGGACTTCCGAAAAATATCCGCCCACGTAAAGATCGATCAGGCCGTCCCGGTCGACGTCCGTCCACACCGCGCTGTTGGCGTTCATCCACCGGTCGAGCCCGGCCGCGCCGGTCGTGTCCTCGAAGGTACCGTCGCCCAAGTTCCGGTACAGGCGCTGGCGGCCCCACATGTAGATGAAGACGTCCTCGAAACCGTCGTTGTCGTAGTCCCCCCATACCGAGCCCATAGATACGCCGCCGTCCCCGTTCACATCGGCCAGGCCGGCCGGCCCGGCGACCTCCTCGAAGCCGCCGTCGCCCAGGTTACGGTACAGGGCGTTCGGCGTCCCCTTATGGCTGCTGGTCGCGTACAGGTCCTGCCAACCGTCGTTGTCGAAATCCACGACCGAGACAGACGCCCCGAGGGCCGAGATATGGGGCATGATCGGTTCGAGCTTCGGATCGAGCGCCGGTTTTTCGTGGACGAAATCAATGCCGGCGGCCGCCGTCGCATCGTTCAACAAAAACCCGTACCGTCCCGGGTTTGCCGCGTCCGTCTCGCGTACGTCCAAATCGCGTACGCCCGACTCGCGCGACAGCCATCGATCGAGGAAGAAGGGTGCAATGATCAGGATGATGAACAGCGTGGTAGCCGATGTCCGTATCGTACTGGGGGAGGCTGGTGACATGGCCTGAAGGGACAAGATATCCAGTGGGTGGACAGACGGGAATGTCACGTGTATTCCGAGTGGTCCGAATGCCGTTTCAAGGTAGAAACCCGGCACTGGCCTGTCAAGATGCATTGACACGCCTGACCGGAAGCACTATAAACTCACCGACAGCCTGATCGGCAGATCGATCGAAGTTCCCACGGCGATTCATATCCTGCTGGAGTGATCAATGAGTACTTTACCTATGCGCGCCATCCCATCGCTACTTCTGCTTGCCTTCCTGAGTGCACTTTCAGCGCACGTTCACGGCCAGACCTCCCTGCTGGACCGGATCCAGGAACGGGGCGAAATCCGGGTCGGGACGACCGGCGACTACAAGCCATTCACCTATCTGAACCCGGAGACCGGCACCTACGAGGGCATGGACATCGACGCGGCGCAACGGCTCGGTGAAGCGCTGGGGGTCGGTGTCCGTTTCGTGTCCACGACCTGGAGCAACCTGTCCGAAGACACCCTGAACGACCGGTTCGACCTGGCCATGGGCGGCATAACCAGGACGCTGAAGCGGCAGAAGGACCTGGCCCTCACCGACCCGTACCTCACCATCGGGAAGTCGCCGCTCATCAGGAAGGCCGACCGCGATCGCTTCAGGAACCTGCAGGACATCGACCGGCCCGGGATACGGATCGGCGCGAACTACGGTGGGACGAACGAAGCCTATGTACGCGCCAACATCCGTCAGGCCACGATCGTCATGTTCGAGAACAACCTGGACGTACAACCAGCCGTGGCGGCCGGCGACGTGGACGTCATGTTCACGGACAACGTGGAGGCGGTGATCTACGCAAGGCAGAATCCGCTGCTCTATGCCCTCGATCCGGACAAGCCGTTGACCCGCGAGGACCTCGGTTACATGACCGTCCGCGGCGACCAGCCCTTCATCAACTACCTGAACCTCTGGCTGTACCAGATGCAACAGAAGGGTACGCTGGATGCGCTGAGGAGCGAATGGATCGGGGAGTACTGATATAGGCGTTCTGATAGAATTGTATTGCGAAGTTGCCTTTCCCGCCCTATTTTAAGTGCGGCCTCATTCAAATCCCAAATCCCTAAAAAGGAGCAAGTCTTTGGCCGGCGCCCCGGACTATAGCGACGATATGTTTTTTGATGAAGTCGACCTGGACGCCCACAGCGCAAGGACCGTAGAGTCCGAAGCCATCGAGTTCTTCCCCACCGACTACCGCATCGGCCGGACCAAGTACATCTTCGTCACCGGCGGCGTCATGTCCGGCGTGGGCAAGGGCGTCTTCAGCGCCTCCCTCGGACACCTGCTCAAGCATTACGGATTCACCGTCTCCCAGATCAAGATCGACGGCTACCTGAATCAGGACGCCGGCACCATCAACCCCTACCGCCACGGGGAAGTGTTCGTGCTCGAGGACGGCACCGAGTGCGACATGGACCTGGGCACCTACGAGCGCTTCCTCGACGATAACCTGAACCGGAATAACTACATTACGTCGGGACGAGTGTACCGTATCATTCTCGACAAGGAGCGGCGGGGCGAGTACCTGGGACGTGACGTGCAGGTCGTCCCCCACGTGACGGGCGAGATCAAGAACCTCATCCGTACCAAGGCCCACGAGGGACCCTACGATATCCTGGTCATCGAGATCGGCGGCACGGTCGGGGATATCGAGAACATCCATTTCATCGAGGCCGCCCGCGAGATGCTCTACGACGAGGGACGGGACAACGTCATGTCCGTCCACGTCACGCAGGTGCCCTACAACAAGTCCGCGGGGGAACTGAAGACCAAGCCCACGCAGCACAGCGTCAAGGCGCTGCTGCAACTGGGCATCCAGCCCGATATCGTGGTGTGCCGCTCGGCCATACCCCTGAACAAGAGCGTCCGCCAGAAGATCAGCCTCTTCTGCAACATCGCCGAGGACCGCGTGGTCAGCAGCCCGGACACCGATTCCATCTACCGGGTGCCGACCCTGCTCGACCGCCAGGAGACGGTGCAGATCGTGGCCGACAAGCTCAACGTCAACCTCCCGCAGCGTACCGACCAGCGGCCCCAGATGTTCGACATCTACGTGAAGTACCTGTCCGGAAGCCACCCTGAAATACGCATCGCCATAACCGGCAAGTACACGGCGCTCCACGATTCCTACGTGAGCATCCTGAACGCCCTGGACCACAGCAAGGTCGGCGTGGGCGCGGAGATCGCCACCGAATGGATCGACACGACCGAATTCTCGAGTGATCAGCCGCTGGACGAGGGCAAGCTGGACGGGATTTCAGGTATCATCGTGCCCGGCGGTTTCGGCGAGCGGGGCGCCGAGGGCAAGATCCGGTTCATTCAGTACGCCAGGGAGAACGGGTTGCCGTTCCTGGGCCTGTGCTACGGCTTCCAGCTGGCTGTGGTGGAGTTCGCGCGCAACCAGTGCGGCATGCTTGAAGCCGCCCACGCGGAATTCGACGCGGAAGCGGAAACGCCCGTCATCTACCTGTTGCCCGACCAGCGGAAGCTGTCCGGCATGGGGGCCACGATGCGGCTCGGAGGACACGAAGTAAAAGTGAAAGCAGGCACGGAAGCCCACCGCTGCTACGGATCGGAATCGGCCGTCGAGCGGTTCCGCCACCGGTACGAGTTCAACAACCAGTACCGGGAACTCATCGAGCACAAGGGCATGGTGTTCTCCGGCATGACGCCCGACGAGGAGATCATGCAGATACTGGAAATCCCCACGCACCCCTTCTTCGTAGGCACCCAGTTCCACCCCGAGTTGACCAGCCGTCCTTACAGACCCCACCCCTTGTTCAGAGGCCTGGTGCAGGCCGCATTAACGTACGCGGAATCAGCGGAAAACCGGCAGGTGGCCATGGAGGCCGGGCAGGCGGAATAGAGGAATGACGTACGAGCGGCCGGTCTAGTGGAACAGCGTTATGAGGACCGCACGGTCTGGAAACCTGGCAGGTACGGGAAGGTACCCGGAAACAGGTTACAGGTTCAGTTGGCCTGTTTCGTCAGCCTGGACTTGATGCGGGCGGCGGTACGCCGGTGCATCACGCCGCGCTTGACGGCTTTGTCCAGCTTGGAATAGGCCTGGCCGAGGAGCCCGGGCACCGCCTTGGCGTCCGAATTATCGCGCAGGCGCTTGATGGCGGTTCGGAGGGCAGACTTGACCGTGGCGTTACGGCGCTGACGCACGCTTTCCTGGCGCAGACGCTTTTTGGATGAAACGAGGGTAGGCAACTTTTACTCCCTTAAATGCGCTGAATCGTCAAAAAACCGCAGGGCGTCTCGGCCGATGCGGCCTGATGAGATGCGATCCGCTGTGATGCGGCCTGTCTTCCGGCTTGCAACGTCCTGTTGGAACCAGCACCAAATTAGCTGGCGAGCCGCCGGAAGTCAAGGTTAAATTGATGCAACGGCGTGGGCGTTGCCCGCCCCGTATGCGACGGGCGGCCCATGGGCGGTCCGTGGACGGTCCACGGGCAATCCGCGGATGGTCCGCGGGCGGCCAGACACGCCGGCCGCCGTCGATGCGCACCGGTGCTGCACACCCTGAATCCACAGTAACGAACGACCCTTCCCATGGCTGTCGAATCGACGGAAATCGAAAAGAAGCTCAAGTCGCTCCCCGGCAAACCGGGCGTGTACCTGATGAAAGACGCCCGGTCGCGTATCATCTACGTGGGCAAGACCCGCGCGCTGCGGCAGCGGATCCGCTCGTATTTCCAGAAGACCCGTCTCACGGCGCCCAAGGCCGTCGCCCTGGCCAGCCGGATTCGCGACTTCGACTACGTGGCCACCGAATCGGAGGTCGACGCGCTGCTCCTCGAAGACCATCTCATCAAGGAGCACAAGCCGAAGTACAACGTGATGCTGCGCGACGACAAGTCCTTTCCCTTCATCATGGTGACCAACGAGGCCTTTCCGCGGGTCGTCGTAACGCGCAACGTCCGGCAGGACGGGGCCCGGTACTTCGGCCCCTACACCAACGTGAAGGCCATGCGAAGGACGATCGACCTGGTCCGGAAGGTCTTCCCGCTTCGCACCTGTCCCAGCGCGAAGGCGTGGCCGTCCATGGACCGGCCCTGCCTCGACTACTATATCGACCGCTGTCCCGGACCGTGCAAGGGGCACATCGGCGAGGAAGGCTACGGCGAGATCATCGAGCAGGTGTGCCAGTTCCTCACCGGCAGGACAATGGACCTGCTGAATCAGCTGAAGGAACGGATGGCGCGGGCATCTGAGCAACTGCAGTTCGAGCTGGCGGGGCGCATCCGCGACCAGATCGTCGCCATCGAGAAGACGACGATCCGCCAGCGGGCTTTTTCGAGCAGGGAAGTGGACCGGGACATCATCGGGCTCGCACGAAACGGGACCGACGTGTGCGGGGCGGTCCTGCAGGTCCGGGAGGGCAAGCTGCTGGGCAAGGAGCACTTCTTCCTGACGGCGCCGGAGGAGTCGACGGAACCGGAGACGCTGGGCGCCTTCCTGACCCAGTACTACCTCGCCGCGCAGCTCTGGCCCGACGAGATCCTGCTGGCCGGCGAACCGGACGGCATGGAGACGTTCCGGGAATGGATGGCCCGGCAGCGAGGTTCCAAAGTCGAAATCGCCGTGCCCCGCCGGGGCGACAAGGCCGCCATGGTCCGGCTTGCCGTGCAAAACGCCGAACTGCAGCTGAACACCCACGCGCTGAAACGGGCCGAAGCCCGGGTTCGCCGCAGCATGCCCGCTTCGGTGGGATCCCTGCAGGAAATCCTCGGACTCGAGACGCCGCCGAGACGCGTCGAGACCTTCGACATCTCCAACCTACAGGGTTCGGACCCGGTAGCCTCCATGGTCTGCTTCGTGGACGGCCGGCCCCGCAAGTCGGACTACCGGAAGTTCAAGGTCAGGGACGTGATCGGCCCCAATGATTTCGCCATGATGCAGGAAGTCGTCGGCCGGCGGTACCGTCGGCTGATCGACGAGAACAAACCTATTCCGGACCTCATACTCATCGACGGCGGGAAAGGACAGCTTTCCAGCGTCCGCCAGGTCCTGAACGAACTGGGCCTGGTCGACCTGCCCGTTATCGGCCTGGCGAAGCGCCTGGAGGAAGTCTTCCGCCCGGGCCAGTCCGAACCGATCCTCGTTCCCCGGTCCTCCCCGGCACTGAAAATGCTCATGCAGGCCCGGGACGAAGCCCACCGGTTCGCCGTGACCTTCCACCGGCAGCAGCGGGGAAGGCGCATGATCCGGTCGGAACTGGACAACATTCCGGGGGTGGGACCGAAGCGGAAACAGCAGTTGATCCTGGCACTCGGCTCCGTGGAGAACATCCGTAAATGCACCGAGGAGGAACTCAGGACGGTCCAGGGCGTGGGCAAAGACGCGGCGCGAAAGGTGTTCCGGTATTTCCATCCGGAAGCATCCTGAACGGTCCGTTCCGGGCGGGCGGGCGTGGCCCGAGGCGGCTCGGAATCAGATTGCGCCGGCGGAGGAAACGGCTTAGTATGTCTGTAACGGTGCCGGGGTTTAAGTTTGAATAACTCCGGCGCGGTTTTTGAATACTCCTATGGGTTCGGATGGGCCGAATCGCAGGCGGATCGCAGGCGGATCGCTTAAAACACAATGACAGCAATATGACGCCTTCGCATCGGCGTCGGGTTCCGGAGGATACATACGTGGGCAAGGTTCTCAGGTCATACGAGTTGCTGGAAGAACGCATGAAGGAAATCTATTTCGATTTCTACCGGGAAACCTACCGGGAGGGCACGGCACTCGACAACAAGACCAAGGAACTGATCGCCATAGCCGCCTCGCTGAGCGCCGGATGCCAGAACTGCCTGGAAGGTCACCTCAAGAAGGCCATGAAGTACGGCGCCGACGGCGCGGAAATCCGGGAAGCCGTGGCCATCGCCGTGGGGGTGGCGGCCGCCACGATCGTGGACCGCAGCGATCTGGCAAATTTCGAGATGAATTTCAACGAACTGCTCAAGAAAGCGGTCGGGACCGAGAAGGCGGGCAGCAAGACCTGAGATGCCAAAATCCGTAACCGGGTCCGATTCGCCGATCCGGGTGCCCGCTCCACCGCGATTACGGGTGTTCATGATGATCAAGCACGGTCGGAGTCGAAGACGATCGGCTGAACAGTAACGCATTGTTGAATGGGAGGAAAGCGTGAGAAGCATATGTAGAACGTTTTTATACGCGATTTTTGCCGCAACCTTCGTCCTTTCCCACGTACAGGCGCAGACCGCCGACCAGGGCCAGGATCCCCTGACCGACGACGAGCAGAAGATCGTCGCCTACATCATGAAGCAGGTTTCGGAGTCCAAGGCCGGCAAGCCGAATTTCGGTCCGGAAACGGCCATGGCCGTATACAATGAGCTCGGGATCCAGGTGACCCCGATCATGGTTCCCCGCGTCCGGGCGGCCGTCGTGGCCGAGTTGAAGGCCATCGAGGCCCGGCTCATGCTGAAGGAAGGCAGCGCCGCGCCCAATTTCAACCTGCCGGTCCTGGGCGGCGGCGAGGCCAGTCTCTCCGCCTTGAAAGGGAAGGTGGTCGTGGTGAACTTCTGGGCTACCTGGTGTCCGCCCTGCCTCGTGGAGATGCCGGTTCTGAACGAACTTTACGAGACCTACGGGGACCAGGGGTTGGAGGTGCTCGGACTCTCGCTCGACGAAGAGGGACTTCCCATCACGAAGCCTTTCGTGGAAAAGCTGAGTGTAACCTATCCCATCGTGGAAGCGGACCGGAAGACCTACCAGGCCTACGGCAACGTGCTTACCATTCCCCATACCTTCGTGATCGATCGCGAAGGCACCGTTTCGAAGCGGTTCGTCAACAACCAGACGAAAGACGCCTTCGAGGCCGCGATCAAGGCTGCGCTGGCAAAGAAGTAAGTCTATCGGTCCGCGCGGTATTTATCGATCGCATCCATATTCAGCGAGACGCCCAGCCCGGGCCGGTCGGATACACGGATCCGGCCGCCTTCGATCCTTTCCGGCGGTTCAAGCAGTTCGTGTCTCCACGGCACCTCGCCCCAGGCGTATTCCAGGATCTGAAACCGGGGATGGGCGGCCATGGCCTGCACGCCCGCCGCGATGGTCAGCGGGCCGAAGGGTCCGTGCGGCGCGGTGGGTATTCCCCGGCCCTCCGCCATGGCGGCGACCTTCTTCAGTTCCCAGAGCCCGCCCACGATCGTTACGTCCGGCATGATGACGTCCATCAGTCCCTGGTCCAGGACGGGCCAGAACCCCTCCCGGTACATCAGGCTTTCACCCCCGGCCAGCGGCACGTCGATGTGATCCCGGATAGTCCGGTAGCCCTCGTGGTCTTCATCGGGCACGGGTTCCTCGTACCAGTAAAGGTCCAGGTCCTTGAGCGCGTCGAAGACCTCGCACCCGCCCCGGGCGGTGAAGTGACTGTGGCAGTCGATCAGCAGGGACACGTCCGGACCGATCTCGGCGCGCACCGCTTCCATGCAGGCGATACCCTCCCGGGCGTCCGAAGCCCGGTCGATGCCGGCAGGCATCCCGTCGAAGGGCGCGAGCTTCACGGCGTCGAATCCGTCCGCGACCGCGGCGGCCGCGTTCCGGGCGAATCCCGCGGGCGTCCTATCGGTGGTGGCCCGGTTGATGTTGGCGTATAAGGGGATCTCATCGCGGCAGCGGCCTCCGATGAGGTCGGCCACCGACACGCCAAGGACCTTGCCCTTGATGTCCCACAGCGCCTGGTCGAGGGCACTCAATGCCAACACTTTAGGTCGGTCGACTGGGGAAGGAAGGCGTTCGGCCAGGATGCGTTCGATGGCGCCGGGATCGCGGCCGGCCAGCCCAGGTTCGACCTCCCGGAGGTAGTCCACGCTTCCGGACCGGGCGCCGCCGGGATTCACCTCGCCATAACCGGTGATCCCTTCGTCGGTATGCACCGCCAGGAACGTCCAGTCGCCCCGGTGGTTCACATGGACAGCGTGGGTCTTCAGTCCGGTTATCTTCATAATCCGTCCTCCAATTCACCAAGTTTAACGCTACATTCTGTCATTGATTGCGGCAACGCATTTGTTTATATAACGCCTTGGCCGGGCCGGTTATATCTGTGATCCCGGCCGCATGGCTGGAATACCGGTACATAACTCCGGACTGGAGTCCGACAGCAGACAACGGATCGATTCGACGAAGGGAGCGGCATGAGTACGCAACGGGTAGCGGTCATTACGGGAGCGGGACGCGGCATGGGAGCGGCCATCGCGAGAAACCTGGCCGGCCAGGGATGGGCGGTCTCCCTGCTGTCCCCCTCCGGTGCGGCCGAATCACTCGCCGGTGAACTCGGCGGGATCGGCGTGACGGGTTCCGTGACGGACGAAGCCGACCTGCGGAAACTGGTGGACCTGACCATGGACGCCCACGGCCGCATCGACGGGGTCGTCAACAGCACCGGGCATCCGCCCAAGGGCGATCTCCTGGACATTCCGGATGAAGACTGGCACGAGGGCCTGGACATCGTGTTCCTCAACGTGGTGCGCATGGCGCGCCTCGTCACGCCGATCATGGTTGGACAGGGCGGTGGATCCATCGTGAACATCTCGACTTACGCCGCCTTCGAACCGGAACATTACTTTCCCGTGTCGACGGCCTTCCGCGCGGCCCTGGCGAGTTATACGAAAGTCTACGCCGACAACCACGCCGGCGACAACATCCGGATGAACAACATCCTGCCGGGGTTCATCAACAGCCTTCCGGAATCGGAGGCCTTCAGGTCGCGCATTCCCATGGGACGCTACGGCACCGTGGAAGAAATCGCGGAAACGGCCGCTTTCCTGCTGTCTTCAGGATCGGGCTACATCACCGGGCAGAACCTGCGGGTCGACGGGGGCATCACGCGGTCGGTCTGAGGGGAGAACCCTCACAGTGAAAGCTCAGGGAAATCAATGAAGCAGGCCGACCTGGCGTACTTCCGTCAGAACGGATTCATCAACCTCGGTAAGGTCCTCGCGGACGAAGAGGTGGATCGTTTTCTAAATCTCTTCGACGAGGACCGCCGCAAGTACCCTTATTTCTGGCATCCCTACGGCCACCACCAGGAGGCCAATTACGATGCCCTCGTCACCACGCCGGCCTTCGACGATCTGATCCGCCATCCCGCCGTCTACGGCACCATCGAGGAATTGATGGGCGGTCCGCTCTGTTTTGGAGAGATCGGGCTGCGGTCCATGGGGCCTTACAAAGGCGAGTTTCACCAGCGCTGGCATCGCGACAAGGCCCACTGGCTCGACCATCCCCTCCGCATGGACTACATCCAGCTCATGGTCTATTTCACCGACGTGGACGAGGCTACCCACTGCTTCTCCATCTCGCCCGAAGGGATCGATCAGCCTGTCCTGAAGGAGAACAGCGCGCAACTCGAACGAGGCGTCTACGATCTCCACGGACCGGCGGGCACCTGCGCCCTGTTCAACGTATCGGTGCTCCACACGGCCACCACGCGTCCCACGCGGGCCGTGCGGAAGACCGCGCAGATCTACTACGGCCACCGGGACCGGGATCCGCTGGCCAACGATTCGGGGATTCCCGCCACCCTCTGGCGGGACAGCGACGACCCGGAGACCCGGGCCTTCTACGGCATCCTGAACGAACGGACGAAGGTTTTCATGGAGGCTTTCGGAAGGTAGGCGAGGGTCACCTCTTGTTTTTTAACGGAATTCGGGTTGCTTTTCTTGCCATTTTGGACTATATTCCGAAAAAGTAGGATATTTTCGGAGGAAAATCCGAAATGGTTACATTCCCTCGTCGATTGAAAATGGATTTGCCTAACCGGCAGTCGGCCTTTCTCTGGGGTCCCAGAAAAACGGGTAAATCCACCTATTTGAACCAGACCTTTCCCAACAGCCTGGTCTTTGACTTCCTGAAGACAGAATTGATGCTGGACTTCAACCGGCGACCCTCGTTGCTGCGTGAACAGATACTCGCACGTCCGGACACGGAGCTGGCACATCCGATCATCCTGGACGAGGTACAGCGCGTGCCGCTTCTGTTGGATGAGGTGCACTGGCTCATTGAAAACAAGGACTTGCGGTTTATTTTGTGCGGTTCCAGTGCGCGTAAGCTGAAACGCGGCGGAGCCAATCTGCTTGGCGGGCGGGCATGGCGTTATGAGATGTTCCCGATTGTGACTGATGAATTGCATGACTCGGAAATAGATTTGTTGACGATCTTGAACCGCGGATTGATTCCCGATCATTATGTCAGTCCACAATATCGTCGATCTCTGAACGCCTATCTGCAGGACTACCTGAAAGAGGAGGTTTTCGCCGAGGGACTGACGCGCGATGTACCTGCTTTCTCCAGGTTTTTCGAAGCGATGGGCTACGCACACGGCGAATTGACCAACTTCTCCAATATTGCACGTGAGTGTGGGGTCGACTCCAAGACCGTTAAGGAGTATTATCAGATTCTCGTAGACACGCTTCTGGGGAGCATAGTGACGCCATTCAAGAAAAGGCAGGGGCGCCAGGTCATTACAAGATCATCCAAATTCTATCTGTTCGATGTGGGCGTAGCGGGAGTCCTCGAAAAACGACATCTGTCGGAAACGCGCGGATCGGTTTTCGGCAAAGCCTTCGAGCATTTTGTTTTCTGCGAGTTAAAGGCGCACGCTTCCTATAGTGAGATACACTACGACATCCGGTTCTGGCGGACGAAATCGGGCCTGGAGGTTGACTTCGTACTGGGCGACGGCGAGGTAGCTATTGAAGTAAAGGGGACGAGCCGAGTGGATGCCAAGTCGCTTCGATCTCTACGAACTTTCGTCGAAGAGTACGCTCCTCGAAAAGCACTAGTCGTGAGCAATGAAACAGCGGAACGCGTCGTCGGTCCTGTTAGAATCGTCCCCTGGAAAACGTTTCTGCGAACGCTATGGGCCGGAAAAGTAATTTCCTGATTGAGTTTGTCCTTTCTTGCAATCAGCATCGCACTTGGACCAGCTCGACTTGGTAATTCAGTTCATTCTCGGACGAATTCCAGTTCCCCGGACGACTTCATCCGCCGATAGTAACAGCCCGTCCGGTACTGTCCTTCGCTGTCCTTCGTGTGACAGGCGCCACCGCCCCGGGGCGTCACGAGAAAGACCACGGAATTCTGCTCGCAGTTCACGCGAATTTCATCGATTCCCAGCGCGTTTCCCGATGTGGCGCCTTTCACCCACAGCTCGTTCCGTGAAGTGCTCCAGAACGTGGCGATCCCGGTCTTCAGGGATTCGTTCAGGGCCAGGCGATTGATGTAGGCCAGGATCAACACTTCCTTCGTAGAAGAATCCTGCACGACTACCGGCAGGACGTCTTCTTCAATGCCGGCAATGCGCCTGAGCTTCGAGAAATCGAGGGTCTCCTCTGATCCTTCTTCCAGGTGTTTCGAATCTGATGAGGTCGCCATAGCTACTCCACGTGTATACGTTGTATCTACAAGACGGTCTGTGAGAACCGGTGCGGCGCGTCGGTGAGAAGGCGGCACGGCCGGATTCCGCGCGGCCAGCCGGCCAAACCTGTAGAATCGCTTTTCATTTACAGTAAATGGTCGTCTGCCGCGTGGCGGGCGCCGACGCCGTTCTGCATGCGCAATAGCTGCTTCTGCCGAGGGGACAGCCCATCGAACCACTCGTCCCGGAATCCGTCGTGGGGGTCGAGCTGGAAGAGGAGCATGGACTTGCGGTAGTGCCCGAACAGGGCGTGTCGGTTGCGGTCGGTCGTATTCGCTCCACCGCCGTGCCAGCACTGTCCGTTGAAGAGCAGCACGCTGCCCGCGGAAGCCTCGGGTTGATAGACGTGCGGCACCTCCATGCCCTCGGGCGGACCGGCCCACCCGCTCTTGTGCGAACCGGGGACGATGCGCGTACCGCCGATCTCCGCGTCGAAATCGTCCAGCATCCAGATGGTATTCATCATCACGGGGGAAACCGTGTTCAGCATGTGCTGCGGGATGTCGCTGTGGAAATCCTGATACCCGTCGCCCGGACGGACGATGCGGGAACTCAGGCTGCCCAGCACGAGGGTTTTGTCCAGCACATGTTCCAGGATGGGCAGGACGACGGGGTGGTCGATGACCTGGAGAAACACCGGGTCCAGCGCAGGCAGGTTCCGCACCAGCAGCGACGTGCCCCCGCGGTTCTCGTATCCGGCCTCGCCGTGTGCCGCTGCGACGCGGATCAACGCCTCACGAAGTACGCGCACCTGTGACGCCGTCAGTACTTCGGGCAACAGGGTGAAACCGAAGGTATCGATTTCGGCAAGGGCCTGTTCGAACGCATCCATCAGTCGCTTCCGATGGTCCGCTTGAGATAGGCCTTCAGCCGCTCCCAGGCGTCCAGCGCGGGTTCCTCGTTCTTCGGATCGCGCTCCACGTACAGCCAGAACCCGTGGTTGACGTCGTCATAGATGTGCACGTCGTTCTCCACGCCGGCCTGGCGGAGCGCCGCGACGAAGCTTTCCACCTGTTCGGGCGAGGGGCCGCGGTCGAGTCCTGCGAAAGTACCGTAAATCTCGTGGTGTATGGCGCTGAGTCTTTCGGGATCGTCGAGCAGGCGTCCGTAGAAGATGGCGGTGGCGTCATGGTTCTCGCCGCCCAGGGCGTAGCTCAGGGCGACCCCGCCGCCGTAGCACCAGCCCATGGCCCCGATCTTGCCGTTCACGTCCGGCCGCGATCTCAGGTTGGCCGCCGCCGCGTCCAGGTTGCGGATGATCCTGTCCATGTCGGCCAGCGTTTCCCGCACGAGCGCCATGTTCTCGTCGCGGTTGCTTCCCGTCCGGCCCGAATACAGGTCGGCCGCCAGGGCGACATAGCCCTCCGCGGCCAGCGCGTCGGCCACCTGCCTGACACGGTCCACCAGGCCGTTCCATTCGTGGATCAGGATGACGGCGCCCCGGGGACCCGGCCCTTCCGGTTCGGCCAGGTAACCTTTCGTGGCCGGATCTTCGTCGAAATAGGCCAGGTCGACGCCGCGCGGCGCGCCGGCCTTGCCGAGAATGGCTTCGGGGATCTCGCCTTCGGACGTCGGTGCGTGTGGAATCTGCTGCCCGTGGATCGCCAATGCCGTAACAGCAAAGATGCATAAAGCAGTGAACACTACGGGCACTGAAAAGTGCCTCCGGGATGATGTTCCAGCCATGAAGTCTACCCCTCTTTCGAACCAGGAGGCCCCGGTCCGAGATGGCGGATCGAGCGCCCCGTGGGCATTTACTGTTTTCCATACACGACGGGTTTCAATATACTTAACGAAGCACTGTGAATCAATCGTGAAATCCTATGTGAAGCCCTCGTACTGTTCGTCTGATCGCCCCGCGGGAGAACCCATGAAAAACAAGCTGAAAGAGAAGTTGCGCAACGGAGAAGTGACCTACGGCATATCTGTCGGAACCCCCAGTAACGACATCGTGGAGCTGGCGTCGAACCTGGCCTTCGACTGGATCTGGTTCGATGGCGAACACGGCCCGTTGAATGCCGAGATCCTTCATCCCATGATCCAGATGACCCGGGGCCGGGACGTCACCCCGCTCGTCCGTGTGCCGTGGAACGACATGGTGCATATCAAGAAGGCGCTGGACATCGGGGCGGAAGGCCTGATCATTCCCTGGGTCAATAACCGGGAGCAGGCGGAGTACGCCGTCCGCGCGGCCAAGTATCCGCCCATGGGCATCCGCGGGATGGGCGCGCGCTTCCTGAATACCGCCGGACTGGATCTGGCCGAATACCTCCGCACCGCCAACGAAGAAACGTTCATCATGGTCCAGATCGAAACCGTCGAAGCCGTGGAGAACCTCGACGACATACTCACCACGCCCGGTGTCGACGCTTTCCTGGTCGGGCCGAACGACCTGGCGGCCTCCCATGGTTACGTGGGCCAGCCGACCCACCCGGAGATGGAAAAGGTTGTTAAAGGGATCATGGACCGGGGAAAGGAACTCGGCGTGCCCGGTGGATACGCGTTCATCACGATGGACGCCAACCGGAAGCGGATCGCGGAGGGCTTCCAGTGGATCACCCTCGGAAGCGATATGGGGTTCCTGGCCCAGGCGGCCCGGGCGGCGCTCGCCGAGGTCGGCCGGTAGTCCTTCGGATCACGCTCGGTTCGGGCCGGTCGGAACAACCGAGGAGCGGGAACGGGTCCGTACCGGCCGATCAGTCCCCGTTCCGGTCTTTCGAAAGCCGCCGTCGTATGGCCATGGCGTGGGCCGTAAGCCCTTCGGCCTCCGCAAGCCGGATCGCGGCCGGTCCCAACCGTTGCTCCGCCCGTTCGTTGACCGCGAACAGGCTGGTGATCTTCTGGAAATCACGGACGCTCAAGGGAGAATGGTACCGGGCGCTGCCCCCCGTGGGCATGATGTGGCTGGGGCCGGTGACATAGTCGCCAAGGGCCTCGGAGGAGTGTTCTCCCACGAAGATCCCCCCGGCGTTTTGAATCCCGTCCACGAGCGGCCAGGGATCCGCCACCAGTAGGCACAGGTGCTCCGGTGCATAGTTGTCAGCCAGTTCGGCCGCCTCATCCAGACCCGATACGAGGACGATCCCTCCGTGCTGTGCCAGGGATGAGCGGATGGTGTCCGCGCGATCCAGCTCCGCCAGTTGGTCCTCCACGGCCTGTTGCACGGCCAGGGCCAGTGTGGACGACGGCGTGATCAGTATGGCGCTCGCCATCGTGTCGTGCTCGGCCTGCGCCAGCAGGTCGGCCGCCGCAAGGTCCGGGCTGGCCGTTTCGTCGGCGATGAGCAGGGTCTCGGTGGGACCGGCGAGCTGGTCGATATCCACGATCCCGTAGACCTGGCGCTTGGCCAGGGTCACGAAGATGTTCCCCGGACCCACGATCTTGTCGACACGGGGAATCGTCCCGGTGCCATGGGCCATGGCCGCGATCGCCTGGGCGCCACCGACTCGGTAGACCGCGTCCGCACCCGCCACGGAAGCCGCGGCAAGCACCGCGGGCGGCACCGCGCCGTCCCTCCCGGGCGGCGTGGCCACGACGACTTCCCGTACGCCCGCGACCCGGGCGGGGATTACGGCCATCAGTAGCGAGGAAGGATAGGCGGCCCCTCCGCCGGGCACGTAGACGCCCACCCGGTCCAGCGGCCGGACGATCTGACCGGTGCCTCCCTCGTCGTCCCAGTGCGTCCAGGACCCGGCCGGCTGCCGCTCGTGGAATTCCCGTATGCGGCCGGCCGCGGTTTCCAGGGCATCGCGCAACCCGGAAGGCAGCGATGCCGCCGCCTCGTCGATTTCGGACCGGGGGACCTCGAAGGCGTCCGGTGCGCTTCCGTCCAGCAGCCGGGCGTACCGCCTGATCGCATCATCCCCGTTATTTCTGACGTCTTCGATGATGCTGGCTACCGCCTGTTCCGCGGTCAGTGGCTCGCCGAACAGTTCCCTGTTCCGTGCTTCGATCTCCGGCGAGCGCATGGCCTCGTCCAGCGGACGCCGCCGCAGGATGGTCGACCCGGCCTCTTCGGCGGACAGTATCCGGATGTTCATCTTCCCCTCACTGGTCATGGGGTATTCCCCGTCGCGGGCCTCAGTGGCGCAAGCGCCTCGAGTATGGGATCGCAACCGAATTTCACGCAGTCCGTGGCCGGGAGCCCGGTCTCCCCTTCGACCCGGTCCACTTCCCGCCGGGCATCGTCCGGGGACATGCCGAAGCAGTTGAGCGATACGGCCACGACCCGGCAGGGGAACAGGGGCCGGGCGATGTTCTCGTGGGCCGTGATCATCTCCGCGTAGGACGGCACGGCCACGGGGAGGTTGCGCATCACGACCCTCCCCGGCTGGTGGCACAGTACCAGGGCCTGCGGCGCCGCGCCGTGAAGCAAACCGAGCGAAACGCCCGAATAGGAAGGATGCAGGATCGTACCCTGCCCTTCGATGACCAGCAGTTCACGGTGCTTGCGTTCCAGCACGAGTCTTTCCGCCGCGCCCGATATGTAGTCCGCCGCCACGGTATCCACCGCGATGCCCGATCCGGCGATCATGATGCCGGTCTGCCCGGTGGCCACGAACTCGGCATCCCAGCCTGCCTCGCGGGCCGCCCGGTCGATTTCGATCGCGGCGATCTTCTTGCCGATACTGGAATCGGCGCCGACGGTCAGTACGCGCAGGTTGGGGAGGCCGTGAACCTGGTGCCGTCCCACGTCCAGGTCACCGGGCGGCTGCCGCACGTCCCACAGCCGCACGCCTTTCTGCCCGGCATGCAGGGCGAACGCCTCGTCTTCGTTGAGGAAAGTATGGAGCCCGTTCACCACCTCGAGCCCGTGTTCGATGGCCTCGTGGATGACTTCCCGCCAGGCATCGGTCAAAACGCCCCCGGGCGTCGCGATGCCGATGACCAGCGAGGTCGGTTCGAAAGCCATCGCCTCGCTCAGCGTCGCCACGATCGGGATGCCCTTTCCCACCTCGAGCACGTCTTCGAGTTTCCTCCCGGCGTGCGAGCTGTCGAGCACCGCCACGGTCTCGTCGGACTTGTAGCGGACCAGTGACGCGGCCGTCTTGGAGGAGAACGTGCCCAGCTGGCCCTCGGTGAGAATTACCATTCGCCTGGGTTGCATAGTACTCGCCTGGGTTGCGGATACCCGCCGATCCTCAGCTCATCGAAACGACGCGGCCGGTCTCCAGGGACGCCGTGGCGGCGTCCAGTACCTTCATCAGCTCCAGCATCTCGCGGGGCTGGACGGCCAGTTCGGCGCCTTCGGTCAGCACGGCCGCGATGTTCCGGTAGTAGTCCACCCAACTTCCTTTCACCGGCTCCAGGATCATCTCCGCTACCGCCCCATCCCGCTCCGCGGCCACCCGGACACGGTCTTCGGGCGCCTCCGCCGCGTCCTCGATCCTGCCCTTCTTCATCCAGTCCTCCTGGGGATCGAGTCCCGTCTTTACGAGGGACCCCCGGGTACCCAGCACGTACCAGTGGGGCTTGGAAATATGCGAAAGATTGCTGATTTCCATCCGGTATTCAGCGCCCGTTTCGAAATACAGCGTGCAGGTGACATGATCTTCTATGTCCCCTTCCCACAGGCGTTTGTGGCCGTTGCAGTGGACCGCCTCCGGACGGCCGCCCAGCAGTTGCAGCCCCTGGTCGACCAGGTGGGCGCCCCAGTCATAAAGCAGGCCGCCGCTTTCCGCCCGACTGGTCCGCCAGCCCCTGGAAGCCCGGAACCGGTGCACCGCCCTTTCGACCAGGAAAGGTTCACCAAGCAGTCCATCCTCCACGGCCTTGCGCACGGTCAGATAGCCCCAGTCCCAGCGGCGGTTGTGGAATACGCTCAGCATGACCCCGCGCCGCCGGCTGACCGAAATCATTTCCTCGGCTTCGGCGGCCGACATGCACATGATCTTGTCGACGACTACGTGTCTCCCGGCCTCCATGGCCTCGATGGCCAGGGACGCATGAGTGTGGTGAGGCGTGGCCAGGATGATTAACCGGATGCCGTCGTCCGCCAGGAGATCGGTCAGGGTCTTATGAGTATCCACGGACCAGTCCCGATGCGCCTGTGCCCGGCGTTCAGGGTCCCGGCTGGCAACGGCGGCGAGTTCCAGACCCTCGGTACGCGAAACCAGGTAGGCGTGGAAAAGCCGTCCCGCCAGTCCGTAGCCCACGATGCCCGTTCGTATCATGACGATTCCCCACGGCCGCATCCATACCACGGCTGCATCTATACCACGGCTGCATCTATACCACGCGGGCTCATTCCCCGTTGTCGTACCGCGTCCTCCGCGCCGCCCGCCTGCTGTGCGGGGGACAATATACGGAAAGGGCCGGATGCATGGCAAACGCGAATTGGGTGGCCTATAATGTCCGTGACATTCCACCGGCGACGCGCTAATTTGCCGTTTCAACCGACTTCGAACCGCACTTTCCGATCTCATGCCGGGTAACCACCCGATCCAGAGGCTGTCCATGGCGACATCGCGACCGAACGTGATCTGCATCCTTACCGACGACCAGGGCGTCTGGGCGGCCGGCTGCTACGGCAACGGGGAAATCCGTACGCCGAACATCGACCGGATCGCGGAGACCGGGGTTCGCTTCGACCGGTTCTTCGTGGCCACGCCCGTCTGTTCACCGAGCCGCGCGACGCTGCTGACCGGCCGGATCCCCTCCCAGCACGGCGTGCACGACTGGATCAGGGGAGGCAATGTAGGCGAGGATGCGGCATCCTATCTCGAAGGAGAAACTGCGTATACCGATGTGCTCGCGGCCCACGGCTGGCGATGCGGCCTCAGCGGCAAGTGGCACCTGGGCAACAGCACCTTGCCCCAGCACGGATTCTCCCACTGGTTCACCCACCAGTTCGGCGGCGGTCCCTACAATGATGCGCCTATGGTCCGGAACGGCGTCCCGGTCACCGAACCGGGATACGTCACGAACGTCATCACCGACGACGCGCTGGCCTTCATCGACCACCACGCCAACCAGGATGATCCGTTCTACCTGAGCGTCCACTACACCGCGCCGCACAGTCCGTGGACCGGCCATCCGCAGGATATCGTAGACTCCTACGACGACTGCCCCTTCGCCTCCTGCCCCCAGGAACCCGTCCACCCATGGGCCGGCGGCCTGACCCGCGAATGCATGGGTGACCGGGAAAGCCTGAAGGGCTACTTCGCGGCTGTCACGGCCATGGACCTCGACATCGGGCGTTTGCTGGACCGGCTCGATCATCACGGCATCCGGGAGGACACCCTGGTGGTCTTTCTCAGCGATAACGGTTTCAGCCTGGGCCACCACGGGTTCTGGGGCAAGGGCAATGGAACCAGCCCGTTGAACATGTACGAGAACTCCATCCTGGTGCCCGCGCTCGTCAGTCAGCCCGGGCGCCTGCCCGAAGGCGCCGTGCAATCGGCGATGATCAGCGCCTACGATTTCATGCCCACACTCCTGTCCTACCTGGATCTGCCCGTGCCCTGGGAACGCAACCTGCCGGGGCGCAACGCCGTGGACGCCTGGATGTGCCGGGGCGAGGCGTCCGACGCCGGCCGGGGCGAGGCGACCGACGCCGGCCGGGACCACGTCGTGGTATTCGACGAATACGGCGGCACGCGCATGATCCGCACCGAATCCTGGAAATACGTGCACCGGTATCCCGACGGACCCAACGAACTGTACGACCTGGAGAACGATCCGGACGAACGGGCGAATCTCGCGGACGATGCCGGATACGCCGGCAGGCAACGGTCGCTGCGCGGCGAGCTGGAGAGCTGGTTCGAACGCTATGCCGACCCGGACCGGGACGGCTGGTCCAGGCCGGTCTCCGGCGCCGGCCAGCTGCGACCCGTCGGCGGCGCGTGGGATGATGACTCGCCGGCTTTCGAACAACTGAAATCGTGAAGGAGACCTCGATGGCTGCAACTAAAATCGCCGTTACCCTCTATACGTTGCGCGACTTCGTGCAGACGCCGGCCGACATCGCGGACACCCTGAAGAAAGTCAAGACCATCGGCTATGATCACATACAGCTCTCCGCCCTCGGTCCCGTCGACCCCGCGGAACTCGGCGGCATGATCCGGGACGCCGGCTTGCACGTCTGCGCCACGCACGTGCCATTCGAACGGCTGCAGGACGAACCGAATCAAGTCATCGAGGAGCACCGCCTCTGGGGATGCGAGCATATCGCCGTCGGGTCCATGCCGCGGTCCTACTGGGACGATCCGGACGGGTTCTCGCGGTTCGCGGCAGACGCATCGGTCGTGGCGATCCAGCTGAAGAAAGCCGGCATGTCCTTCAGCTATCACAATCATCATACGGAACTCGTGCGCGTCGGCGGACGGACGGGCCTGGCCATCCTGGTGGAGGACAGCGACCCCGCCCTGTGCTTCGAGATCGACACCTACTGGATCCAGTACGGCGGAGGCGATCCGATCCACTGGATCGAACGGGTAAGCAACCGGTGCCCGGTTATTCACTTCAAGGACCTCGGCGTGTCGGGCCGGGAACAGATGATGGCCGAGATCGGCGAGGGGAACATGAACTGGCCCGGTATCGTCGCCGCCTGCGAGACCGCCGGGGCCCAGTGGTACGTGGTCGAGCAGGATACCTGCGCCGGCGATCCCTTCGACAGTATCGCCATCAGCTACCGCAACATGACCGCCATGGGACTGTAAAGATCCTTCCGGTCACCACGTATATCGATGCGAGGGTACCATGATCGACCTTTCAGGAAAGACGGCGCTGATCAGCGGCTCCTCCCGCGGGATCGGCAAAGGCATCGCACTTGAAATAGCCCGCGCCGGGGCGGACGTCGCCGTCAACTACTTCCGCCACCGGGACGACGGCGAGGCCGTCGCGGACGAAATCCGGGCCATGGGGCGGCGGGCGGTCGTCATCGGCGCGGACGCGTCGGACCGGTCCGCGGTGGACGAAATGATGGATCAGACAGCCGAGGCACTCGGCGGGCCCGACATCGTCGTGGCCAATGCCTACTATTCCACGCGGGAGCCCTTTCTCGAAATGGACGTGGATGAACTGCGGAAAACCTACGACGTCAGCCTCTTCGGCGCCTTCCACGTGGCCCAGTCCGGCGCCCGGAAGATGGTGGCCGGCGGGAAGGGCGGCAGCATCCTCTTCATCAGTTCGGTCATGTCCTTCCTGCCTTTCCCCACGTCCCTCGCCTACTCGTCGGCCAAGGCCGGCATGAACCACATGGCGGCCATCATCGCCCTGGAACTGCTGGAGCACCGCATCCGCGTGAACGTGATCGAACCCGGGTGGACCGACACGCCCGGCGAGCGGCAGTACTCCACCGAGCAGGAACTCGAGGAGGGCGGCAGGCGGCTTCCCTGGGGCAGGATGGGTACGATCGAGGACCTGGGCAAGGCCGCCACCTTTCTTTGTTCCGACGCTGCGGACTACATCACCGGGGAGGTCCTGCGCGTCGACGGGGGGTTCTGGCTGAAGCGCGGCACGGCCTCCATCAAGGAGTGACTTTCGGCGCGACCATACCAGACCGGGTTTGATCAGGCATGACCACGAAACCCATTTCCCTCAAAACCGCCGGCCTGGGTCTGGCCTTCGCCTGTTTCGTCGCTTTCTGGGGACAGCACGCCTCGGCGCAGCTGAACTACAACTATCTGACCTTCCCCCAGATGCCGCTGTGCCTGGTCATTCCCTACCTCTTCCTGGTCCTTCTTCCAAACACGCTGATCCGCGCCATCAACCGGGACGCCGCGCTCACGAGGCCGGAACTCCTGGTCATCTTCGCCATGGGGCTGATCGCGGCCATGGTGCCCGACTGGGGCATGGTCCGCTATCTCATCAGCGTCATCGCCGCGCCGCACTACTTCGCCAGTCCCGAGAACCAGTGGGAGGCGCACTTCTTCGCCTACCTGCCGGAATGGGCGGTCATTCCCAACGACAAGGGGCAGTTGTCCGATTTCTTCGCGGGACGGCCTTCCGGTCTGCCGATCCCCTGGCAGGACTGGGTCATTCCGCTCTTCTGGTGGATGTCGGCCCTGGGCGCGCTGCTCTTCATCGGCGCCTGTCTCGTCGTGATCTTCCGGAAGCAGTGGGTGGAACACGAACGGCTTCAGTTTCCCATGGGCGAGGTGGTGCTCCGGCTGCTCGAGACCGATCAGAACGCATCCGGCAGGTGGCCGGTCCTCTTCGGTAACCGGCTGTTCCAGGTCGGCTTCGCGGCCAGCCTGGCCGTGATGACCTGGAACATCATCGGATTCTGGGGCGTGCTGCCTCACATCCCGCTGCCCGGCCCTGTATTCAACGTGGTCATCGACCCGGCCTACCCGCCCATCGCCATCCGGCTCGTGCCCTACGTGCTGTGTTTCGCCTTTTTCGTCAACGTCGAGATACTCTTCAGCGTCTGGTTCTTCCAGGTACTGGGCATTATGGAAACCGGCCTGCTCAACCGTTTCGGCGTGGTTTCGCCGGCCGAGACGATCGTGCCCCGCGGCCTGGTATCCATCCAGTTCTGCGGCGGACTGATCATGTTCGCCCTGATCAGCGTCTGGATGGCCCGGAAACACATCCGAAACGTCCTTCGAAAGTCCCTCGGCAGGGAAAGCGACCTGCGCGACGAGAACGAAATGTTCTCCTACCGCACGGCGGTCATCGGCCTGGTACTGGGCTTGCTCTTCATGACCGCCTGGCTGCACGCCATCGGATTCTCCATCCCCGTCGCCCTGCTCTTCCTGTTCCTCCTGCTGGTGTTCTATTTCGGCATCGCGCGCATCCTCGCCGAAGCGGGCCTGATCAACCTCGACCTGCCGATCAACGCCCATGCCTTCACGGTGGGGATGGTGGGCTCGGCCAACTTGTCGGGGTCGACGCTGACCGGTCTCGGACTGACCAACGTCTTCGCGAGGAACTGGCGGACCTTTACGATGGTCGGGCTATCACACGTCGCCTTCTGGCGGAACTATCTCGGAGAGAACCGCGGACGGCTGTTTCTGCTCGTGATGCTCGCGTTCGTCAGCGGGACGGCGATCTCGACGGGATACGTCGTCTACTCAGGTTACGCGGAGGGGGCGGACAACCTGCACATCAATCTGAGGAACACGGGGAACCTGTTCTTCGACCTGGTGGTGAAGTGGATGAAGAACGCCACGCAGATCACCGCCCTCGAAATCCTGTTTCTCACGGTCGGAATGGCCGTAAGCAGCCTCCTTGCCCTGGGCCGGTACCTCTTCTACTGGTGGCCGCTCAATCCCATCGGGTTCGCCATCGGAGCCTCGGCGCCCATACGGGGGCTTACCTTCACGCTCTTCGTCGCATGGCTCGTGCAAGTCATCCTGCTCCGCATCGGCGGTGTCCGGCTGTACCGGAAAGCGCAACCGCTTTTCCTGGGCATCCTCGTCGGTTACGTGGCCGGGGTCCTGGCCGCCTACATCGTCGATACGATTTACTTCCCGGACACGCCGCATATCACCGAGATCTTCTAGGCCGCCGGGGACGGCCACACCGGAAGGCCTACCAGTTGTGCACGTTATGCCCCTGGCCCGGGAACCAGATGACATCGACGACCAGGGAGAGGGTCACGCCCGCCGCGTAGCCCAGCAGCACGCCGATCACGGCCGGCTGCATCCGCCGGTACATTTCGAAACCGCCCAGGCGCAGCAACAGCACCTTGATCAGCCAGATCGTGAAGATCGACGTGATTTCGAAGTTGATGATGTCCGCGAAGGCTACGACGTAGCCGATGGGATGGAGGGGCCACCCCGGGAAATGGTACTGCATGAACAGCAGGCCCGCGGTGAACCCGGCGCCGAGAAAGAGGAAGTATATTTCTTCGTAGGAAAGGGTATAGGGATTGTTGAACCAGGTGGCCAGTTGGTCGTAGAATAAATCGGCCCGCAGCGGCGCGAAATCATGGGCGCCCGTGCCGGCTGCGCCGGCGTAGATCGTGTAGCCGTTCGTTACGATAAAGGTGAGAACCAACACAGCGCACACAGACGCAAACAGGCCCTTCCGCGACCGCGCGAAACCCTCGGAGGCCCTCAGGCCGTGTATCAGCGACGACAGACCGATTCCCCGGTGGTTGTGGGAGATGGCGTGGGTGAGTCCCAGGGCGGTGAGATTCGAGGGCGAGAGGTTTGTCGATCCGATGACGGATACCGTCATTTCGTTCGAGTTGACCGGCAGGTCGAGAAAGACCAGCCCGGTCTCGGCGACGATGCGGGTGACGCCGATGTACAGCGCCAGGGTAATCGCGAGGAAGAGTACCGCCACGTCGACCGACATGCCCATGCGGTTCAGCCAGAACAGGAGGTAGCACAGACCGGCGGCCAGTCCCGCCACGGCCATACGGTAGGACATTAACTCCCTGGAATCATCGAGCTCCGGCGCCCCTCCCCGGGCCTTGCGCCACACCGCTTTCAGGTGGTTTCTCCCGATCCACAGCCCCCAGAGAACGAAAACCCAGAACCCGCCGAAATGCTGCGTCTTTACAATGACATTGGCGCCGCCCGCCACACCGGACGCCGAAACGCCGAATTGGTTGAGCAGGCTGATTTCGAACAGGGCGAGCAGGTGGAAGAACCAGATGCTGAAGAGCACCTTGAGATCGGCGAAGTAAGCGAAGCACATCATGAACAGGTTGAACTGCACCTGGGTTGCGGGTACGGACTGTGCAAGCTGGATCTGGGTTCGAAAGGGCGCGCCGACGGGTATGGCCGGCACGAAACCGAAATAGGCCAGGCAGTTCCAGGCCAGCAGGGCGAAAGTAATCCCGAATCCCACCTGGAAGTAACGGTTCGCAAGGAAAGCCGGCATCGGTCCGGCCCGTGTCGTCTCCGCGATCAGCATCGTGGGAATCTGGACCGCAGGGAAGGACAGCCGCTCGTGCTCGACCCACTGCCGGCGGAAAATCACCGAAATGCACGCCATGACCAGAAACAGCGCCGCCAGCATGCACATCCACCAGAAAAGGGGGATGATCCAGTCGACCCACAGGCCGATGCTCTGGCCGCCGCCTTCGTAGAAACCCGTCGCGGCTCCGAGGTCGTCCCGGACGACCAGCCATCCCGGCAGGTGGGGGAAGAAGGTTTCCGCCCAGCGGTTTTCCGCCGTGGCGTAGTAGTAGGGAGAAGCCAGGATGCCGATGAAGTAGTCCACGAAGGCCTTGCCGGGAACCGTCGACGAAACCAGGCAGAAGACGAAGAGCACGGCCAGCTCGGCCGAAGAAAACGCCCTTTCCGGCCGCCATCTGCGCAGGGGGATCTGGATACAGAAGATCACGATGAGGAAGGAAACCAGTGCGGCGACCGGGAAATGGCTCAGGGTCAGCCGCGGGCCGTGCATGACGTAGTTGGTGTGGGGCGTCCAGATCGCGATGAATACGGCGAGCGCGCTGCCCAGGATGAGGACCCTGGCGGTCAGGCCGGTCGCGGTTTGGATAGAGGTTGATTCCTGGTTTGAATCGGTGGGCATCTAAGGACGTGGATTCCAGTCAGTGGGGTGAATCGGTGCCCATGGCGTGCAGGCACGGCGGTGCGAATAAGGGTTTTCAATATATCTCCACACCGCCGGTTTCGGCTAATGTTTTATGCGGGCGTTTTGGAGCGAAAACCGCCGGGATGCGTCTCGCGGCCAAGGCATGCGGACCGGTTTTTTCTATTGCCTTGCGGCCGCTCATCATCTAATTTGCGCTATTGTGTTTTGTCTGTGAAATTTGGCCGATTAAATATCTGGTTTAAAGAGGATAACCTATGTCGACAACCGGTGTTTCGCTGAAGACCAGCGGGTTTGGCCAAACGCGCCGCAGTGACGCCTGGTGGGTGCAGCAACTGGTGACATTGGGCGTATTCTCCGCCTTCGTCGTCTACTCCACGTGGGCGGCCTTTCAGGGGGAGTTCTACGCCTGGGGGCCCTATCTTTCGCCCTTTTATTCTCCGGAGATTTTCGGTAGCTCGTCCCATGCCCTGTTCGGACCCAGGCCCGAATGGTGGCCGGCCATGCTCCCGTTCTCACCGGCCTTCCTGATCCTCTGGGCGCCGGCCGGATTCCGCATCACCTGCTATTATTACCGGGGCGCCTACTACAAGGCCTTCTGGGCCGACCCGCCTTCTTGCAGCGTTTCCGAACCGAGGAAGAAGTACCGGGGCGAGCAGTCCTTTCCGCTCATACTCCAGAACATACACCGCTACTTTCTCTACCTGGTATTCATCATCTGGATCTTCCTGGTCCAGGACGCCTGGAAGGCCCTGTGGTTCACGGACGCGGCGACCGGTGATACCACCTTCGGCATCGGCGTCGGAACCCTTGTGCTGATCCTGAACGTCGTCCTGCTGGGCGGCTACCAGTTCGGCTGCCACTCCCTGCGGCACCTGATCGGCGGGAATCTGGACCTGCTTTCGAAAGCGCCTGTGCGGCATGCGGGTTATAACTGTGTTTCGTGCCTGAACAGAGGACACATGACCTGGGCCTGGCTCAGCCTGGTATGGGTCGGCTTCGCGGATATCTATGTACGCCTGGTGGCCATGGGCGTTTGGACGGATTGGAGAATCCTTTAATGGCGGAATACCAGAGCCACGAACATGACGTGCTCGTGATCGGCGCCGGCGGAGCGGGACTCCGGGCGGCCATCGAGGCCTCGGCTACCGGGGTATCGGTGGGACTGGTGTGCAAGTCCCTGCTGGGCAAGGCCCATACGGTCATGGCCGAAGGGGGCGTGGCCGCGGCGCTGGCCAACGTGGACGACCGGGACGGCTGGAGCGTCCATTTCGCCGACACGATGCGGGGCGGCCAGTACCTGAGCAATTGGCGCATGGCCGAACTGCACGCCCGCGAAGCGCCGGACCGCGTACGTGAGCTGGAAGCCTGGGGCGCCCTGTTCGACCGGACGGCCGACGGCCGCATCCTGCAGCGCAACTTCGGCGGACACAAGTATCCCCGTCTCGCCCACGTGGGTGACCGCACCGGCCTGGAAATGATCCGCACCCTTCAGGACTACGGGATCCATCAGGGCATGGAAGTGTACATGGAACACGCCATCGTGGCCCTGTTGAAGGACGGCGACCGGGTCGTGGGCGCCTTCGGCTACGACCGGGAGCGGGGACGTTTCCGGGTCTTCCGCGCGAAAGCGGTCGTCCTGGCCACGGGCGGCATCGGCCGGGCCTTCAAAATCACGAGCAACAGCTGGGAATATACGGGAGACGGCCACGGCCTGGCCTACGACGCCGGGGCCGCGCTGCTGGACATGGAATTCGTTCAGTTCCACCCGACGGGTATGGTCTGGCCACCGAGCGTGCGGGGCATCCTGGTCACGGAGGGCGTTCGGGGAGAGGGCGGCATCCTGACGAACAGCGACGGCAACCGGTTCATGTTCGACGACATTCCCGACCTCTACAAGAACTCGACGGCGGACAACCCCGAAGAGGGCTGGATCTATACGCAGGGGGACAAGGAAGCCCGCCGGCCGCCGGAACTGCTGACGCGAGACCACGTAGCCCGGTGTATCGTCCGGGAAATCCGGGAAGGACGCGGATCGCCCCACAATGGCGTCTACCTCGACATTTCGTGGATCAGCGAGAAACTCTCCAACGCCGAAGAGCATATCAAGCGCAAGCTGCCGAGTATGTACCACCAGTTCAAGCAATTGGCCGATATCGACATCACGAAGGAGGCCATGGAAGTCGGACCGACGACTCACTACGTGATGGGCGGCGTGCTCGTGGACGCCGACACGCAGATGTCGACCGTGCCCGGTCTCTTCGCCGCCGGAGAATGCGCGGCGGGGCTGCACGGCGCCAACCGGCTGGGGGGCAATTCCCTTTCCGATCTGCTGGTCTTCGGCCAGCGCGCCGGCAAGTACGCCGCGGAGTTCGCCCGTGAGAACGCCAACGGCGCGATCGATGACGGTCAGATTGACGCGGCCGTAAGCGAGACCCTGGCGCCTTTCGACCGCGAAAACAGCGGCGAAAATCCCTTCGACATCCAGTACGAACTCCAGGACCGGATGCAGGAACTCGTCGGCATCGTGCGCAACGAGGGCGACATGCAGCGGGCCCTCGAGGTCATCGACGACCTCCGGCAACGGTCCGGCAAGGTCTCCGTGATCGGCAACCGGGAATACAACCCGGGCTGGCACACCGCGCTGGACCTGAAGTTCCTGATGATCGTTTCGGAAGCGGTGGCCCGGGCCGCGCTGGAAAGGAAGGAGAGCCGGGGCGCCCACTTCCGCGAAGACTTCGAGGAGAAGGACGAGGCGTTCGGCAACCTCAACATCACCCAGCACAAAGGCGACGACGGCGAGATGGTGATCAACCGCGTTCCGGTCACACCGCTCCGGGAGGACCTGGCCGCGATCATCGAGGAGAACAGATAATGGCTACGGCCAACTTCCGGATCTGGCGGGGCGACGGTGAGAGCGGTGGATTCGAGGACTATTCCACCGAGATCGACGAGGGCATGGTCGTACTGGACGCGGTGCACCAGATCCAGGCGGAATCCGCGCCGGATCTCGCGGTCCGGTGGAACTGCAAGGCCGGCAAGTGCGGGTCCTGTTCCGCCGAGGTCAACGGCAATCCGAAGCTGATGTGCATGACGCGCATGAGCGACCTGCCCGAGGACGAGACCATCACCATCGAACCGATGAAGGCCTTCCCGACCATTCGCGACCTGGTGACGGATGTTTCCTGGAACTTTGAAGCCAAGATGAAGATCAAGCCCTTCAAGCCCCGCAATCCCGACGACGAGGACGGTACCTGGCGCATGGACCAGGACGACATCGAGCGGGTGCAGGAGTTCCGCAAGTGCATCGAGTGCTTCCTCTGCCAGGACGTCTGCCACGTGTTGCGCGAACACGACCTGCACGAAGAGTTCATCGGACCGCGCCTCATGGTCCACAACGCCGCCCTGGAGATGCATCCCCTCGATACCGAGGACCGTCTCGGCGACCTCAAGGAAGACCAGGGCATCGGCTACTGCAACATCACCAAGTGCTGCACCCACGTCTGCCCCGAAGAGATCACCATCACGGACAACGCCATCATTCCCCTGAAGGAACGGGTCGTCGGCGAGTTCTACGATCCGCTCAACCGGCTCCTGCGCATCTTCAAGTCGAAGGACAGCGACGAACCGGCCTAGTTTTCGGTCTTTTCTGAACGACCCAGGGCCGGACCTTCCAGGATACCCTCCAGTCTTGCCATACGTTCTCTCAGGTCTGCCTGACCCTGTTCCAAAGCGACAAGACGAAGGATAATCTCCCGCTTCGACGCTAGAATAAGCCCGCCAAGCGCAACGCCTACACTGATTATCCCGATCAACTCGACGCTCAATTCAAATCCTCCCGGCGCTCAGGCGTGTTTATCATACGGTCGAAACGTACACGACGCTCGGATCGTGGTTTCACGTCCGCATCTGAATCGACTACTTCATTTACATTAGTCGCTATCATCTGCAGGTCTATCGTATGAAATAAACAAAACTGATGAGAGATTGGGATTCAGACTACGGCACCCCTACGCCCAGGCCCCCCGGGCCATCAGACCTCCGTCCACGTTCACCCATTCACCCGTGATGAAGGAGGCTCGGTCGCTCGCGAGGAAGAGCACCGTGTTGGCGATATCCTCCGGACTGCCCAGACGGTTCACGGCGTGCCGGGAGGCCATGTCCGTCCGGATTTCGTCCTCGTCGCCGCCGATCGAATCGATGGCCTCCTGCAGGAGCGGCGTTTCGATGGTGCCCGGGTTAACCGCCACCACGCGGATGTTGTCCTCGGCGTAATCCAGGGCCAGTTGGCGCACCAGCGACAGGTCGCCCCCCTTGCTCGCCGCGTAGGCCGAGATGCCCTTGGCCGACTGCAGTCCCTGCACGCTGGCGGTGTTGATGATCACCCCGCCACCCCGCGCCTTCATCACGGGCACACAGTACTTGACCATCAGGAACCGGCTCTTGAGGTTCACGTCGATGATCCGGTCCCACTGATCCTCTGAGAGCTCATGGGCGGGAAGGTAGCTCGTGGTGGGCTGGATCCCCACGTTGTTGCACAGGATGTCCACCCCGCCCCAGGAATCCGTCGCCGTCTCCACCACGGACCGGCACACCTCGCTCGTGGTCACGTCCGCATGGACGTAGCGGATGTTGCTGCTGGACGCGGCGATTTCGGCGCCGGCGTCATCGTCGATGTCGGCGCACAGGACATGAGCGCCTTCACCGGCGAAGGCGCGGACGATCCCCCCTCCGATGCCCTTTGCGCCGCCGGTCACGATGACCACTTTTCCTTCGAATGCTGCTCCCGATTCATTCCCCATGATAGACCCCTCCGATTGTGATCTAAAACGCTTCCCAAACACGTGTTTCAATCTTTCGGTGACGTAAAGTAACGAGCTTTTGCACGCTGTGACCAGTGTTAAACGGCGTTAACGGTTGGTGAAGTGGAATAACTACTTGACGGGGTAAAATATAACGGTAGTGTAACTGTTCCAAATTGTAACTAATAGTACCGAGTATGTGCTTTAGGTACGAGACCCTCAAGCAGCCGGAGGTGTTCGATTGGCACGTGTAACAATCTCCATACTGTGTGCAGTAATCCTGGCTTGTTCAGGTGACTCCAGTCCAATTGCGGACTCGGGTCTTGTACCCCTGGAACGTACGGTGCAAACCATACATCCCGTTCTGGGCGTCCGTATCGCTGCCGAGGTCGATGACGGTTCCTATGACAGAAAAGATTACGACTACCCCAGTTCAATAGAGGCTGATATTGTAAATCGCCAGGGAGGGTTGTTCTCTCCCTATTCGCTCAACTGCTTCGATTCCGCTACCGAAACGGATATTGAACATATCGTTGCAACCGCGGAGGCCCATGCCAGCGGCATGTATGCCAGGACCGAGGAAGATCGCAGTGCCTACGGCAAGGACCTGGACAACCTCACCCTGGCTGCGCCGAGTGTAAACAGAAACCAGAAATCCGACAAGGATCCGGCAGAATGGATGCCGGAAAACAACAAATGCTGGTATGTGGGCAAGTGGGTGGAAATCAAGAAGAAGTACAATCTGACCATGGATCAGGCCGAAGCAGATTCTGTTGCTGCAGTCTATCAGGAATGTGATTCCTTCGATATGATCGTGCCAGTCTGTGCCGCAGGCCTGGCCGAATCTGAATACTATGATTTCAGATGGAGCAGGTGGGGCGACAGCAAGGAGGATGTACAATCCACCGAACTCGACACCCTGACCTACAGCCAGGTAGATTCCACCCTGGAAACCGGATCTGTCACGGGAGTGTTGATGTTCAGTGAAGAGATATCCGACACAGTAACCGTCTCGTACTCGTTTACGGACAACGCCCTCAGTGCAGGATCATATGCGTTTGGGACGGATGTGCCATCCAGCAGGCTGGACACCATTAAAACCGTTCTTGACGAACGTTACGGTGTCAGTGAAGAAACGGAAGGACACACCCTTTGGAGGCGAAATGAACGCACCTGGGTACGTCTATATGCCGCAACACAAGACGACCCCATGCGTATTGACTATGTAGAACGGTCAACTGGCAGCGATTCCGACTATAACGATCTGCCTTTGCGTGTGGTTGTTCCTGAAGAATAGACAGTTTGCACAAACGCCACAAACAGAGGCCTCCGATTACATGGAAACCTCTGTGCTCTGACATCCTGCTTCAACTTCCCCGATAACACCCTCTTAATCTCACCGGATGGCGATCGGCCGGGCCGGTGATCCCGTCGCGCCTTTGAAGCGGATGGGCGTGTGAATGAACAGGAACTCGTAGACGCCGTCCCCCGAAAGTTCGTCGAAGTTCATGTTCTCGAGGTTCCAGACCCCGTTTCGGGTGATCAATTCCTGGTGTACGGGAAAGGCCTTGCCGATATCCGGGTTGGGCACGACCTCTGTGGTCCACTGGTCCGATCCGATCATCGAGGCCTTCTTCTCGACCACCCAGCGGGCGACGGCCATTCCGATCCCCGGCGGGCTGGCGTTGTACGTTCCGGGGTCGTTCCAGTGGCGGGCCCATCCGTAACGGAAGAAGTAGGCGTCGCCCGGCTCGAGACTGTCCATCGCAATGCCCTGCCGCTCCAGCGCGCCTTCGACGTCTTCCACGGTGACCTCGTAGCCGTGATCGAGGGATTCCACGCCCTTGTACGCGGCCACGTCGACCAGGATGCCGCGTGTGATGAAGGGTCCCACGTGCTCGACACCCAGCTTCAGGAGGCCGTAGGGTCCCTTGATCTCCTCATTGGTGAATCCGTTGTAGAAGACGTCCTTCTTCGTTCCGTCGGCCATTGTGATCCGCTCGCCGATATGGCCCGGACCGTCGAACTGCGTGCCGACCTGGCCGATTTCGGCCACCAGGAACTCGTCGTAATAAATCAGGTTGTTCGTCCCCATGGGCTCGCCCGTGGGAGAACCCGGTAGCACCATGGAATAAGTCCGCTGGCCGAAGAGGGGCATATCGGCGCTGTACACCTGGCCGATTTCGTAGATCTGGCCCGTCTTGACCAGGGTCAGGGCCTTCAGCACCTTCTCCGGCGTGATCCAGTTGGAACCGCCCGACTGGTCATCCTTGCCCCAGATGGGATGGGGCCACCACGGACCTTCTTCCCGCGTCTGGGCGGCTGCGGGGCGCACAACAACTGTGGTGAGGACGAAAAGGATGGTGAGCGTCAAAGCGATGGCAAACCTGGCGTATATCATCGGGGTACCTCCTAAATGTAAGCGTTGATTTGTGTTTCGTAGTCGGGCCTGCCCTGTTGACGGTTTCGCGTTTCCGCAGGTCCATGCAAAACTAGTCGTAATTACTCTGTTCATGCTCCCCCAATAGCCGCCGCTGCCGGGCCGTAGCCCGGGACAGGATGGCCGGGTCGAACCGGAACCGGTTCAGGTAGGGCGGAAACTTCTGCGTGATCATCCGCTGGGCGTAGTGGACCTGGAGCAGGTAACGCACCCGGCCACTCGTGTTCGCCGTCCCCCGGTGCCATATTTCGCAGCGGAAGAGGATGGCATCGCCCGCGGAACATAGTACGCTCCGCGGCTCGACTCCGCGCCAGGTGGACTCGCCATCGGACGGGCGCCGGCCGGCTCGGTGGCTTCCGGGAATCAACTGCGTGGGCCCCAGTTTCTCGCAGATATCGTCGAGATAGTAGTGGGCTGTGGAGATATACACCGGTACCTTGACCCGCGGATCGACCATGACGTCTTCCGGAAGCTCCAGCGGCTGCCAGTCCACGTGGACGCCCTGGTCCGGCCGGCCCGGACCCGTCATCCACGCCGTCATGCCGATGACGTGACAATCGGGGCCGTGTGCGGCTTCGGCCACGTCGATGACCTCGGGCCGGTCCAGAAAGGACAGGAAGACCGGATCGCGGTTGAACACATTGTTGATCGACTTGTTGAGAAAGCCGTGGGACTCGGCGTCCGTATGTCGGTCGAATTCATCGGGACGGGCTTCGAGCCGGTCCATGGCGGTACGCAATTCGACGATCTCACCTTCAGAAAGCGCGCCCGGGAAATAGACGTAACCGTCCTGTTCCAGGGCTTCGATCCGTTGTTCCAGCGTTTCGCGCGCTACCAGTTTCAGTCCTTCCGGCACGCTCGTACTCCTCAGGTTCCCGCGAATACGGGCAGTTCCGGCAGAAAGGCGTATCCCCCGCCGGCCTTGTGCTCGCAGCAGAAGTGCGACTTGCCGTTGGTGGCGACCAGGAACCGGGCGTTGATGACCGAATTGTACCGGGCCAATTGCTCGAACACCGCTTCGGTCACCCGAACGTCCGGCGCCTTGCATTCGCCCATGAGCACCGGCCGGCCGCCCAGGTCGTGCATGATCACGTCGGCGCGAACCGCCGTTCCGGCATACTGGAATCCTTTTTCCACGGCGGCGAAGCCCGCGGGAAAGCCCCGGTCCTCCACCAGGTACCGCACCAGGTGCTGCCGGACCCACTCCTCGGGCGTCAGACGAACGAACCTGCGCCGGATCGGGTCGAAAATGACCTTGCGGTCCGCTTCGTCCGATTCGATTTCGAATCCGTATTCCGGGAAATTGAGCCGTTCCATGATTTAGGGGGTCCGGCACTCCGGACCAGCGCCTAGTCGGGGCACTGTCCCGTTTCGATCCAGTCCACGAGCCGGATGGTATGTATGACGTCCCGAAGATCGCTGACGGGGATGGTCTGGTTGCGTACGGATTCCACGAAATGCTCGTGCATGGCGAGCGCACCCTCGTAAAGGGGCGTATCTTCCGGGTCGTCGCCGTTGATCTCCCAGCCCTGCAATACGGTCTGCTGGTCGTCCTCCCGTATGTCGATTTCCTCGGGCAGCTTCATGTAGCAACCGATGCCCACGCCGTGCAGCTCCGCGCTCAACACCCGGCCGCCGGAGGCCCGGTTTCCGAATACGACGCCGGTGGCCCCGCTGGCGAATCGGACCAGCGCCGTGTAATGGTTCCAGCTGACGGAATCGAACTTGTCGCGATAACGGGTCACCTCGACGGGTTCGCTGCCCACCATGTACCGCAGCAGGTCCACCACGTGGGTCACGTCGTCCCACAGAGTCGTCGACAACGCCGGCTTGTCGTAAAAAAGCTTCTTGTTGAAGGTGGTCACGGCATGGGAGACCGGTCCCCTCGCGCGAATGCGGCGCATGGCCTCGCGGACCACCGTGGTATAGCGTCGTTGGTACCCTACCATGGCATACACGTCGTGCTTCACGGCCGCGTCCAGCAGTTGCCGCGTTTCATTGCTGTTCTTTCCGGGAGGTTTCTCCATGAAGATGTGCTTGCCCGCGCGCAGACAGTCCATGGCAGGTTGGAGCAGCCACTTCTCGTGCATGACGCAGTAGACCACGTCGAGCTCCACTTCCGACAGCATGGCGCGGTGGTCTGTATAGACATGAGGAAAGTCGTAGCGGTCGGTGACCTGCGCCAGGCGCGTCTCGTCCAGTTCGCACACGGCGGTCATCTCGACGTCCGGCAGCCGGGCGACCGACGGATAGTGAGCGCTCTGGGAACGGCCCCCGGCGCCGATAAAACCTGCGCGCAGCATGGATTGCCTCCCTGGGGATGCCCGCCCGTTAAGTTGGGCCGGTTACGAGTTTCACTGTTGTGCCGACGGCAGCACGGTCGGGTTTCACTGTTGTCCGGACGGCGGCACGTACTGGTTCAAGGCGCCGCGGCGGTGATCGAATTCCGGATCGTGGCTCCACGTCCGCCCGTGACGCGCCATGGTGTCCCGGATCAGCCGCCGGCGGTACAGGCTGGACAGGTTTGCTTCCGCGATGGCATCCGGATCGAAGCGGTCGAGGATCCGGCCGCGAAGCCGGGATTCCACGTGAAGGTGCGCGTCGTCGCCCGAGAGATCATGCCATTCGCCCGGATCGTCGTCCAGATCGAAAAGACGGGGCGCGTACCCGTGGATGTACTGGTACTTGTACCGTCCCTGCCGCGCCATGATGCAGGGCATGCCCACGGCCTCGTGGGCCTGGGCGAATACCACGCGGTCCGTTTCGTCCGTGGTGGAGGACGATACCAGACTCTCGCCGTCGTGGGGAAGCCGGTCCTCGACGTCGACGCCCGCGAGGTCGCAGAAGGTCGGCAGCAGATCGATCAGGGACACGGGATGGGGACAGGCCGTTCCCGCCCGCCAGCCGTCCGGATAGCGGACGATGAGGGGCACCCGGCAGGACCACTCGTAGAAACATCGCTTCTGCACCATGCCGCGTTCGCACAACATGTCGCCGTGGTCGCTGGCGAATACCACCACCGTGTTTTCCGCGAGGCCGGTCTCGTCCAGGGTGTCCAGAAGGCCGCCGACCTTGTCGTCCATGTAGCTCACCAGCGCGTAATAGGCGCGGCGAAGCCGGTAGAGGCCCTCTTCGTTTTGCAGGTCGTAACGGCCGGTACCGTGATAGGCGTTCAGGTTGCGGTCCATCATGGAATGGCGATCATCCAGGTCGGGGGGAAAATCGGGCAGTTCGATTTCCGAACCTTCGTACCGGGCCCAGTAGGACGCGGGCGGCCAGAACGGTTCGTGGGGATGGTGATAGGACGCGCACAGCAGGAACGGTTCTTCGTCCCCGCCCGGCTTCCTGGACCGCAGGTATTCGACCGCGCGGAAATGGGTTTCCTCGTCGTAGCTGAGGGCGTTGTGCCAGACGCCTAACCGCACGCCGTCGCCCGTGTATCCCGCCGCGTTGTAGGATGGCCGGTCGGCCATCACCTGCTCGCAGTCCTCGCCCCGGGTCTCCTTCAGGTGGATCCATTCCGGCTTGACCCAGTCGAAATCCGAGGAATAGATGTCGGTGGTCAGGCGCATCCTGAATCCGTGCAGCTGATCCGGACCGATGAAGTGCATCTTGCCGGACAACACGGTATCGTATCCCGCGCGGGCCAGGTAGTGGGCGAAGGTCGGCTGGTCGGCGGACAGCAATGCGCCATTGTCCCAGGCGCCGATTTCCGATGCATGCCTTCCCGTCATCAGGCAGGCCCTGCCAGGCGCGCAGAGAGGAAAGGCGGTATAGGCGGCATCGTAACGCACGCCGGTCTCTACCAGGCGGTCCAGGTTGGGAGTCCGCACGACGGGATGACTATAGGCTCCAGTCAAAGCGGCGACCATCTGATCGGACAGAATAAGGAGGATGTTGGGCTGGTCGGCCATGATACTCCAGGCGGCCCGGGGGAATCGTTTCCCGGCGGGCCTTTGGCGCTGCCGCCGGCTACCTTGGCCGTGCCGGCGCCTATCGCTGCCGCCGGCCCCCACGCCGCGGAGGTGCGCCGGCTTCGAACCGGACGTTCCGGGTCATCGCGGCGAGCGGAATCGCCGACATCAACGCGGCGCAGGCACCGATCGGACCGCCGACCATCAGATAAAGACCGAAATCACGCAGGGGACCGTCCATGACGACGGCCAGCGGGGCGGCGATCAGCAGAACGGCCAGGCCGGCCAGCACCAGAAAGGGCATGGCCTGCACCATTCCGGTGCGCACGGAATGGCTGACCGGTTCCCGCCGTGCGGATTCAATACGGCTTCTGACCAGGCTGTAACCCAGGAAGGCCATGACCACCGCCAGGACCCCCACGGCCGTCAGCGTCAGAATACCGGGCACCGTAATCCGATCCGCCAGGCCAAGGGTGATTCCCGCCGTGACGAACATGGTGTAAAGCGCGCAGCCCATGGCCGTCACGGCGAATCGGGCGCCAATGCGGAGCGACAGATAGAGGGTTATAATCATGATTCCGATCATGGCCCCGTTCCATTCTGCCAGCCAGTCGACCGAACGGGCAAAGGGGAGCAGCATCCGAACGATACTCCCGGCCGCCAGCACACCGAGCGCCAGCGCGATGCTCTTTCCCGGCCGGTCGTCGATACGGGCACCGACGATGACCAGTACGATCAGCATGGTCACGAAAAGGCCGTAGAGCAGGTTGCCGGACAACAGCAGCGCCACCAGGCCGTCGTCGACGGTATGTTCGGTCTTCATCGCCGTCGCGGCAATCCCCGCCACGGCCAGTATGGCGGCGAAGGCGTAAACGCCCCCCGGCCGGTCGATCAGTTTTCCGTACAGCGCGGCAATTCCGTTTTCCATCATACGCTCAACTTTCTGATCTGCCAGTCCGCCACCAGGGAGGACAGCAGCATGTACGTCCAGCACAGGCAGGTGAGCAGGCTGCCGGCCGCGCCGGAGAACAACACGAGGCCGAAATTGACGACGGCGTCGGTGCCGACTACGACCAGGCTCACCGATACGAGCAGCAGCAAGACGTGGGTCCAGACCAGGACCGGCTTGATCTTCTCGAGCGAAGCCAGGACGTCCTGGCGGACTGATGACTCCGTTCCGGATTCCGCCCGGAGGTATTCCAGGATCCAGAGATGCACGGAGGCAAAGACGAGGACCGCTCCCAGTAATCCCACCGCGCCGGCGAGGGAGAAATACGGCGCGATCCCGGCGATGTTCCATAGCCTCAGCACCGCTCCGGTCATGATCAGATAGTGCGGAATCCCCAGGACGAAAAGCAGGCCGGCGACCCGGTAGCGGATAACGAACATGGCGCAAAGCAATCCGAGACCGATCGCACCGGCGCCGGCCACGCTGTCCTCGGCGCCTTCACCGAGCAGCGAGGGCACATCCGCCCCCTGGTCCAGGAGCACCACGTCCAGGGGCGGCGACTCGGATTCCAGGATGGCCGCCAGGGCGCGGGACGCTTCCAGCGAGTCTCCGCCGGGCACTTCTACGCGTCCATCGGGTATTCTGCCCCGTATATTCAACGTCACGTACACCTGGCCATTCATCTTGATAGCCAGTCGGTTTCCGGCGTTGGCGCTGGACAGGTTTGCCAGACTTTCCCTGCCCTCGTCCTGCAGAAACAGGCGTACCGCGTATGCGCCCCGGTTCGCCGTTACCGATGCGTCGCTGACCACGGCCGACGCCACCGGTTGCACGTTGAGGTCGACATCCTGGTTGATGAAGTAGAGCGGATGGAACAGCCTGCCTCCGCGTTCCACCGGTTCGGAAGCCCATGCGAAGGCGCCGGCGGGAGGATTGGCCAGATTGAAGGCCCGTATGCTGGCCTGGACCGTTGAGTCGGCCAGTATGGCCTTGACGTCATCCAGGTTGTCTTCCCGGACCGCGATATCTCCGATCCCTTCCTCCACCGTAATGCTTGCCAGCAACGCGCTGAATTCCCCCGGTACGGTCGATTCCGAAGCCCGTTCAGAAAGTGCGTCATCAATGCGTTGCCGCAACGCCTGCGCTTCTGCGCCGTCCTTGAACAAATGCAGCGTGATCTCGCCGGATTCCCGGATCATTCTGCCCGCGAGACCGGTGTCCGCGCTCAGGGGGACGACGATATCGAACGTGTCGTTCTCCCCTTCGGCAATAACCGGTTCGGAGATCCCAAAGGCGTTAAAGCGCCGCCGCCAATTCTCGACCAGGCCTTCCACCACCCGAGCCCTGCCCCGTTCCGTGTACCGGGACAGGTCCACGCTTACGGCGAGACGATAACCGCCGGCCAGGTCGATGCCCGGAACCGTGGACTGGCCGTAAAGCGCTTTCCGCTCTTCGGGAGCAAGCGCTTCGATGGACTCGGGAGATGAAAACCACAGCCTGATGGTCGGGGAGACAAGGACCGCACCCAGCAGGGTGACGGCGAGAAACACCAGGAATGAAATGCGCTTGTGAATGGTACTGTTCCTTTCGATACCGAGATGGGTTCGCCGCGGTGGAGCGGATTACCAGTCTGCCTGGGACCTCGGCGCGTGGCGGATGATGTCGACCAGGTCGCGGACGGCTCGCTCGAACCCGATGGTCATCGCCCGCACGGCAACGGCGTAGCCCACCACCATTTCCTCCACCTCCGGGATACCCGCCAGATCGGCTGCCGACCGGTAATCGACGCCCCGTCCCAGGGTGACGCCCATATTCAACCGTGCCGCGGTCCTGGCCGTACCGGCGATTTCCTGGAACAGCCGTCCCTTCTCTACGGGGTCGGCGGCCTGTACGAACCGGCTTGCGTCAAGGTGGACGTAGTCTGCCTTGAATTCGGCGCATTGCCGGACGTGCGACGCGGTGGGCGTGATCAATATGCTCGTCAGGATTCCCTTCTCCTGCAGGGCCTTCAGCATGCGTTCCACCGGCCGTTCCAGGGAATCGCCTTCGGGCCAAGACGAATCGGACCAGTCGTTATTCAGGCCGGTGTGCCCGTAGCCCTCGGGAACAAGAGTAACCATATCGGGCGAAATCGTCAAGATACTACGCAGGACTTCCAGGTCCGGCGGCGCGATCAGGTTGAGGTGCGTGTGCACGAGCTGACGGATGATGTCATATTCCCCGCCCAGGTAAAGCGAATCGTCGGAAGCCCACGAAATCGATACGGCGTCCGCCCCGCTTACCTGGGACATCATGACCGCGGTCATGGGATCGGGTTCCCCCCGTTTCGTGATATTCCGCAGGGTGGCGACCTGGTCTACGCATACACTCAGTTTAACCATGGATGATCTCCGGTGTCAGTTGTCCACGAGGTCGGAAACCCGAACGAACTCGATTCCTCTGATTTCAAGATACCTCATCCGGTCCATCAGCACCCGAAGGGTATGTGGCCTGGCATCGGCGATGACGACGGCGCGGGTATCGTCCAGGGCAGAAAGCGACGCGCGGTCCAGGTTCATGGATATGATTACGGGGTTGTTCAATGGGTCGAGCACGCCCCAGGCCCCGATCCGGACGCCCTTTCCGTCCCAATCCGCTGGTCCGCCTGGTCCGCCTGGTCCGCCTGGTCCGCCTGGTCCGCCTGATCCGCCCGGGTTGTCCACGTAATACAGGTTTCGCTTGCCCAGTTCGTCCAGCACGGGGGCCAGCACCTCGGCTTCATGGCTCAAGCGGCCGGCAGGATACCGAAGGACGCCTCGGGCCCCGGGTAGCGTGGAAAGCGCGTCTTCCACGACGCGGCGGTTCGTCAGTTCCGAGTGCGTGGGCGATACGGATCTTCTGCGCGGCAGGCCGGCGGTGTCAGACGCCGGTTGAACGGGCAGCAGCGCCATGACCTCGTGATCGCCGCGCCCGAGTTCGGCGGCCATTTCGTTCGCGCCGGCCGCCCACGGAAACAGGGCGAAAGTGAGGGGCCGGGTGAATTCGGAAAGTTCCGTGATCACGCCCCGCTGATCGCCGTCCGTATACGCGATCACGACGGCAAGACGACCTGTTTTGCGCTGGATAGCCGGGTTGCGTATTACATCGAGGCGATGGGTTACGTCGCCATCGAAGGTGATTTCGAGCAGCAAATCCCCGGTCCGGGCCCGTTCCTCCGCGCGGGAGACCCTTCCGCCCGCCCGGACGACCGCCCTGGCGATCTCGAAATTGCATTCGGTAAGCGAATAGGTACCGGAAACGATGATCCTTCGTTCCTGGGGCCTCCAACGGCCTGCGGCCGTCGCGGTGCGCTGCGCGGTGTCCCGTATTCTGTCCGGTGTGACCTGCAGATTCATGAACGCACTGTACAGGGCCGCTTCCATTGCGTAAAACGCCTGCTGGTCCGTTTTCCAGGCGGACGTCCGTTCGAGATCGGGCACGGCAACCGGGACGGGCCGGTCCAGAAGCCAGTCCACGACCTTCCTGGCCTGGTTTCCATACAGCATGATCCACACGGCGAGGACCAGCAGAACGACCGCGGCCGATACGAGCCAGGCGTACAGATAGTATGACCGGCGTTGGTTCCTTCTGCTCGCCATCCGCGTTCTGGCCGAATGGGAATAGCGGAAGCGCATTTTTCAGTCCGTCAGCAATCGGGTTTGCAATGGCCCCGGTACGCTCGGAGCGCGTCGGCAAGCGCCGCAAACTCGTTCAGGTTCAGGGTTTCGCCGCGTCGTTTCAGGTCGATGCCGGTATGATCCGAGATATAGGCGGCGGAACCGGGAACCAGGCGATTCATCGCGTGGTGCAGCATCTTGCGACGATGTTGAAAGGCCGATTTAATTACGACGTTCAACAAGCCGGCGTCCCTGACCGCGACGGGCGGCCGACTATGGGGCGTCAACCGGAGGACGACCGAATCCACCGCCGGACGGGGTACGAACCGGTCGCCGCCCACCCGGAACAGCAATTCGACGTCGTAATGGTATGCCATGATGGCGGTGATCGCACCGTAGGCTTTCGTGCCTGGACGCGCCGTCAGGCGTCCGCCTACTTCGTGCTGAACCATGATGACCGCGCACCTGACCTCCGCGCGGTGGGTAATCAGCCGGTCGAGGACGGGACCCGTTATCCCATAGGGCAGATTGGCCACGAGCACGAACCCCGTCTCGTTATGCTTCCCCATCAGGTCGGACAGGTCCAGATCGAGCACGTCCCGGTTCACGATGGTCAGGTGGTCGTAACGGCCATAGGCTTCCCGGAGGATCCCTGCCAGTCTGGAATCGATTTCCACCGCGGTTACGCCGGCGGCCAGGGTGACGAGGTGGCGGGTCAACGCGCCGGTGCCCGGACCGATTTCAAGTACGGCCGTATCCTTCGTTACGCCGGCCGAATCGATGATGCGTCGGGCGATGGACGTATCGTTCAGGAAGTGCTGGCCCTTCGACCGGGATGGGCGGAAATCCGATCGGCGCAGGCTGGCCAGCAGGTCTTCAGGCGGATCGTGCACCGTACTCAATGGATTTTAAACACCTTGTTCGCGTTCTGGGTCGTGGTCCGTGCCAGTTCATCCACGGAAACGGCCCGGTGACGGGCAACCGCTTCGGCCGTGTTCACGAGGTATGATGGTTCGTTCCGGCGTCCGCGGTGGGGAACGGGCGCGAGATAGGGTGCGTCCGTCTCGACAAGGATGCACTCCGGCGGCAACCCGGAGACCACCTTGCCCACCGTCGAGTTCTTGAACGTCGCGATGCCGCCGAACCCCAGGTAGCTCCCCATGGAAACGGCCCTTTCGGCCATGGTGACGTCCCCGGTAAAGCAGTGCAGGATCGCGGTCGTTTCCTCGCCGGGAAATTCCTCCAGCATAGCCATGACCTCGGCGTGGGCGTCCCGGTCGTGGACGATCACCGGCAGTCCCGTGCTACCGCCCCACTCCATATGTTTTTTGAACGAAGCCTCCTGCAGCGGGTAGGTGGACCGGTCGTAATGCAGGTCGATGCCGGTCTCGCCCACCGCGACTACGGACGGATGTTCCAGCAGTTTCTCGATTTCAAGATAGTCCCCTTCACGGGCTTCGTGGACGTGGCAAGGGTGAATGCCCGCCGCGGCGTACACGGATTCCCGGTTCTCGGCGAGCGCCACGGCCGCCTTGCTGCTCTCCAGATCGTACCCTACGGCGACCATGCGTTCCACGCCTGCGTCCAGCGCCCGTTGGATCACGTCGGCGCGGTCGTCGTCGAATGCTTCGTCCGTGAGATGGGTATGCGTATCGAACAACAAGGCAGCGACTGGGTGGAGGTTGTCGGGTAACGTACGTTCCGTTTGGCCGGTCTGGCCGGTTTGGCCGGTCTGGCCGCGGCCGGTATGCTGTCTTTCAGGTCACCGTTGAACCGGATTGGACGCGGACGTCCGGACCGAGGAGAATGGGGGCGCCGCCGTCGTCTTCGGCCGCGAGCAGCATACCCATGGATTCCACACCACGGATTGTCGCGGGCTCCAGGTTCGCCACCACCACGATCTGCCGGCCGACCAGTTTCTCCGGCGTGTATCCTGGGGCAATCCCGGACACGATCTGCCGGTCCTCCGCGCCGATGCGCAGCTGCAGCCTGAGCAGCCGGTCCGTTCCGGGTACGGGTTCCGCCGCCAAGATGTCCGCAATGCGCAAATCGATCTGGCGGAACGTGTCGATCGATACGAGTTCGTTTCGCTCCGTACCGGCGGGTTCGGCTTCCACGGTCTCCGCCTCGGCGGACGCCGCTTCCACGGACTCCGTGCCGCCGTCTCCCCGGCCATCGGACCGGCCCAGCCTCGCGATCTGCGCGTTGATCGCCTCGTCCTCGATCTTCGGGAACAGGATCTCGATTTCACCGATGGGACGGCCGGACAGCGACGCATCGATCTCGATTTCGTCCCACTGCTGTTCATCGACGCGTCCTTCCAGGCCCGCCATCTTCCACAGTCTCTCGGCGCTGAATGGCAGAATGGGCGACATGACCACGGCGAGGACCCTCACCGCCTGCACGCACACGTGGAGCGTGGCGGCGCAACGCGCCCGGTCGGTCTTGCGCGTGTTCCACGGCGCTTGGTCGTTGAAGTACCGGTTGCACTGGTTTCCCATGGCGATCAGCTCCCGTACGGCGCCTCTCACCTGGAATGCTTCGAAACACGCGCCTACGCGCTCCGGGGCACCGGCCACGGTGGACAGCATCTCCCGGTCCTCCGGCGTTAAGGTCCCCGGATCCGGGATCACGCCGTCGAAGTACCGGTTGATGAAGGTCAGCGTCCGGTTCACGAAATTCCCGAAGATATCGGCCAGTTCGTTGTTGTTGCGCGCCTGGAAGTCCTTCCAGGTAAAATCGGAGTCCTTGGTCTCGGGTGATATCGACGCCAGGCAGTAACGCATCGGATCGGGCGGGAAGTCCGCCAGGTACTCGTCCAGCCAGACCGCCCAGTTCCGGCTGGTGGACAGCTTCTGGCCCTCGATGTTGAGAAACTCGTTGGCCGGGATCTCCGATGGCAGAACGAAATCACCGTGCTCCATGATCATGGCCGGCCAGAGGATCGCGTGGAAGACGATGTTGTCTTTACCTAGGAAATTGACGAGCTTGCAGTCCGGGTTCAGCCAGTAGTCCTTCCAGCGGTCGGGGTCGCCCTGCGCCACCGCCCATTCCCGGGTGGACGACACGTAGCCCAGCGTGTTCTCGAACCAGACGTACATGACCTTGCCCACCGCGTCCTCGAGCGGCAGCTCCACACCCCAATCCAGGTCACGGGAGATGGGCCGGTCGGACAGCCCCTCGTTGAACCAGCCCTGGCAGTAATTACGCACGTTGACCTTCCAGTGCGTTTTCGTATCGATCCAGGCCTGAAGCCGGTCGGACATGCGGGCAAGCTTGAAGTACCAGTGGTTGGCCGGTCTTACCTCGAGGGGTCCGTCGCAGACATCGCTGCGGGGATCGATCAGTTGCGTGGCGTCCAGGATGGTGCCGCAGGCCTCGCACTGATCCCCCCGGGCCCGGTCGGAACCGCAGTGGGGACAGGTGCCCTCCACATAGCGGTCGGGCAGAAAGCGGCCGTTTGCCGGACAGTAGATCTGATCGACTTCGCGGACGTCGAAACAGTCCTTCTCCTCCAGGCGGCGGAAATAGTCCCGGGCCGTTTCATGGTGGATCGGACGCGAGGTCTGGGAGAAATTGTCGTAGACGATGCCGAAGTCTTCGAGGGCGCCCCGGATGACGGGGTAGTACTTGTCCACCAGTTCCTTGGGCGTGATCCCCTGCTTCTCGGCCGCCAGGGTGATGGCCACGCCGTGGTCGTCCGAACCGCTGACGTGCACGACGTCCCGGCCTTTCAACCGCTGGTAGCGCACGTAGATGTTGCCGGGCAGATGGACGCCTGCGATATGGCCGATGTGCAGCTTGCCGTTCGCGTAGGGCAACGCGTCTGTAACGAGTATTTTTTCGGCCACGACTACCTCTCGGACGCGGGGGGATCAATTCAGGCGAGCCCGGTTTTCTTCCAGCATCAGAATAGGGTGTGGAAGGGGGTTTGTCAACGGATCAATCTGCGGCCGGCAGGCCATGGGGCGATGATTCACCGGATGGCGTCTCGCGGGATGGCATCCGGGTGGGAGGCGTCTGTCGCGGACCCGCCGATCCCCGATTCATTCTGAGCCTGAGGACCAGCACGAAAAGGGCCAATTGGACGTGGGCGTTCCGTGCGATGTCCCGCCGGGCTTCCTCGATGGCGGCAATGCCCTGCTCGATTTCTTCGGTGTTCATCGCGGATGCCCGTTCCCGCAGTGGTGCCGAGCGGTCCGCGTTCGAGAGCGTCGGAGACCCGTTCGTCGAGGAAAGGACGAACAAATCGCGGTACAGTGTAAGCAGGTGGTCGAGGATCTTCTCCACGACCGGTTCTTCGCGATGGGACGCGGCGAGAGATTCAACCTGCTCGAACAGGCTCAGCGGCGATGCGTCGTTTACGCATTCCAGCAGGGCGAAGGCATCTTCACGGATCTTAGAACCCGGCTCCGAACTGGCCACCAGCGCTTCGGAAAGGCGGCCTTCGGACCGCCGCGCGAGTTCTCCGGCTTCCTCCGGGGCAACGTCGTATCGCTCGATCAGCGCCGATTTCACCTCGTCCTCCCGCAGGCGTGAAAGATATACGGGTTGGCAGCGGGACACGATGGTCGGCAGCAACCTGCCGGTACGGGACGCGGTCAGGATCAGCATCAAGGTGCCCGGAGGCTCTTCGAGCGTCTTGAGCAGTGCGTTCGAGGCCGCGGCGTTCATCCGGTCCGCCGCGACGATGACCGCGACCTTCCTCCGGCCCTCGTAAGGCTTGGCCGATGCCTCCCTGCGCAACGACCGGACGTCCTCCACGGAAAGTAGATCGTTCATTCCGAACGGCGGGGCGCCGTAGGGGTCTTCGGCCAGCCGGGCGGCCAGGCCCTGCTTGCGTTCCTCACGGGCGTTCGCACGGCCGGACGGGCCCTCACTGCGGCCGGACGAGCCCTCGCCGCGACGGGCAGAACGATCCGGAAGCGGGGCGGATGAAGAGGGGACCAGGAGGTGTACGTCCGGATGCTGGAGCGCGCGTATCCGCCGGCAATGTCGGCACGGGCCGGGCTGATCAGGCTGACCAGGCTGCCCAGGCTGATCTTGCCGGCCGTGCTGACCAGGCTGACCAGGCTGACCAGGCTGGCCGCAGGGTTCACCGGGTCCGTATTCGCAATTGACCGCGCACGCAAGCTCGATGGCCAGCGCCTCGGCGCCCACGCCGGGTGGTCCGGAGAACAGGTACCCGTGGGCCAGGCGGTCCTGCTTTACGGCCTCCATGAGCCGTTGCCGCTGCCGGTCGTGTCCTATAACGCGATCGAAAGCCATAATGACTCTTCATCAGTCGGGGCGGACCACATAGTGGACCCTGTTGGATCGCTCCGACGCTTCCTGGAATCCGAAACCGTCGAATGCACCGAGCACGCGATAGCCCGATTGCCGGCAGATCTCCGCCAGCCGGGCCACGGGATAGATCCGCTGTTCGTGGCGTTCACGGGTGGAAAACCGCTTTCCGCCGCGGTGGAAGGTTAACTGGAACTCATTGACCTGTATGCGCGACTCGGGGACATACTCGCAGCGCCGGACATAGGAGTAACCCCCGTTGCTTTCCTGGTCGACCTGGTTATGGAAGTACTTGCGCGAGTTGATTTCCGTGCAGACGTCGAATACGAAAAGGCCGCCGGTGTTCAGCACCCCGTGCAACCCATTCATCAGGGCAGCGATGTCCGCTTCTTCCATGATGTAGTTGATGCTGTCATACAGGCATAGCACCGCGTCGTAGCTTCCCGAAACGGGCAGGTCTACCATGTCGCCGGTCTGAAACGCGATGGACCGGCGGCCGTCCAGGGCTTTCTGCCTGGCGACGGCGATCATGCTCTCCGACCGGTCCATGCCCGTCATCCGGTAACCGCGGTCATCGAGGATACACGCCATGACGCCGGTACCGCACGCCAGTTCAAGGATGTCCTTCGGCGTCGCTCCGAACCTTTCGAATACCGACTGTATGTAGTCCGCCCACCGATCGTAGTCCACGTGACGCATCACGTGATCGTATATCGGGGCCAACTGGCTGTAGGGAGACTCCGGATCGGCCGGGTGGTTTTTCGTTTGGCGCATGCTCAAGGGATTCTGCGTCCGGGCGGGCTTTCATCGAGCATCGATGCCCTAATCGTCATCGTTCAGGCGTTCGTCGCTGAGGACGTGGTACATGGACTGCGCCCTGTCTTTCGAGACGTTCCCTTCCGGGACGTCCAACACTTCGAACTCCAGCCTTCTGTCGGGCCACGCCACGACGACGACGTCCTTCGCCGCGACCTGGTGGCCGGGTTTCGCGGACCTGCCGGAAATGGTAACCATACCCCTATCGCAGGCCTTCTTGGCGGCGTCCCGCTGTTTGATGATGCGGGACCGCTTCAGAAAGAGATCTACTCTCATTTCATGGGATGTCGCACGTTGGTCACGCGTTGGACGCGTGTTGCGGATCTCGGTTCAGGGCGGGGCGTTCAGGGCAGGACTTCCAGGCCGCGCTCGTCAATGTACAACTCGCGGCGCAGATCCTTGAGCCACCGTTCCCGCTCCTCACTCCACTTGGCGAATTTGGCCAGATTCGTGATTTCCTGAAAGTGGTCGTCCAGGGTGTACTTGTCGCCCCCGGTCCTGTCGTTCAGCCGCATGATGTGATAGGAGACGGCGCCCTGGTCCACCACCTTGATGGGTTCGGTCATCTCGTCGATGGAGATTTCGTTGAGGGCGTCCTGGTACTGGGGCAGCAACTGGTCGAGCATGAACTCCCCGATGTGGCCGTCGTCGGAAGCGGAGGCCAGGTCTTCCGAGTACTTCGCCGCGGCATCGGAAAAAGTCTCGTCGCCGTCGAGAATCCGCTGGCGAAGCATGGAAATCGTCTCCAGCGCCCGATGATCGTCGTCATCCGTCTTCGGGATCTGGACCAGTATGTGCCGCACGCGGATCTGGTCGTCCCTCCGTTCCTCCAGTTTGATGATATGCAGGCCCACGTCCGTCTGCACCGTGGGGCTGACGCCGCCCGTTTCCAGCGCGAAAGCCGCCTCTTCGAAATCGGCCATGAACGTGCCGCGGCTGAAGAACCCCAGGTCTCCACCGTTTCTGGCGCTGTTCAGGTCTTCCGAATACCGCCGCGCCATCTCGCCGAAATCCTCCCCTTCCGCGATGCGGCGCCGGATCTCCTCGATACGCGCGTTCATGGCGGCCACGACTTCCGGGTCCGGGCGTGACGTGATCATGATATGGCTCAGGTCGAGCTGGACGGGATTCGACGGTATGCTGTCGTAGTGGGTCTCATAATACCGGGCCACTTCCAGGCCGGTCACGCGGACCTCGCCGAAGCGGTCTTCCTCGAGCCTGCGCTGCAGCAGCTCCTCCTCCTTCTGGCGCCGGAGCAGCCGGTTCCAGTCCCGCATGGTCATGCCCGAATTCGTCACCAGTTGTTCCAGGGCTTCTTCGGAACCGAGCCGTTCCGTGTACTGGTCGATGATCTGGCGCACCGCGCCGTTTACCTGTTCAGCGGGTACCCGCACGCTGTCCCGACGCGCATACGCGAGCACGACGCGCGTATCGATCATGTCCTTCAACAATTGGTCCGGGAGGTCTTCCGGTTCCTGCTCCGTCTCCTGCATACGGTACATCTTCACCGCTTCGGCGACGTCGGAGTAGAGAATGATCTCGTTGTCCACGACGGCGACGACGTAGTCCACCAATTGCTGGCCCTGGACCGGGCGTGCCGCCAGGACCGCGGCCAGTAACAGCAGCAGCGGGATTTGCCGGGTGATCGATTGGAAGGTCATGCTCCTCCTGTGCCGGTCTGCGGCGCCCTGCCAACGGCGCATTTACTTCGGCGCGCTTTCTGCGGTGCCCTGCCTAATGCGCACCGGGTTCCGGCCGCATCAGGTTCCCGTCAAGGATTTCCACGTTGGCCGCTTGCCGCAGCGCATCGACGTACCGCCTGACCAGTTCGCGGCGCTTGTCCCGCAGTACCCTGTTGACGATCTCGTCGCGGACCTCGTCCAGCGGCGGCAACGTGCCGTCCTCGCGGCGTTCCACGACCCTGAAAATATACGAACCGGATTCGGAAAGGACGGGGCGCGAAACCTGTCCGGCACTCAGGGAAAAGACGATCTCCTGTACCGACACGTCGCTGATATCCGCCCTTTTGAGGAAACCCAGGTCCCCGCCATCGGCCGAAGAAGGGTGAATCGACCGCGTCCGCGCCAGCTCCTCGAAGCTAGCGCTCCGGCGGGCCAACTGATTACGGACCTGCCGGGCCGTGGTCACATCCGGTAGAACGATCACCGAGACTCTGAGTTCCGGCTCGAGGTAGACGAATTCCTGCCGATTACCCTCGAAATAGGCCTCGACCTCTTCGTCTGACACCACGATCGCCGAATCGGCGGCCATGTGTTCCAGCACGACGTTGGCCAGGTGCTCCCTGCGCATCCTCTCCAGGTCCCGGACCGTCTTGACGTCGCTGTCCAGGTTCAACCGCTGAGCTTCCTGGTAGAGCAACTCGGTCCGGATCCAGTCGGACACCCGGTCCTTTCTCATTTGGGGCGTGGCGGCGAACAGCGCCGCGGCTTCCAGTTCGGCTTCCAGTTCATCGACCGTCAGCGTGGACTGGTTCACCCTTGCGACAACCGAATCGGGTTCTTCCGATATCGAGCTGCACTGCGTCAAGAGAAGCGCCACGTTCAGCACAACGGCATAAAAGACCGCGGATTTCATGCTGATTTTCATTCTCCAGCGGGCGGGTCCAACTTCGGTAACCGGGCATGTATCATTAACCCATTACAGGAGTTTGAGCAACAGGTTTTTGGCCAGATCGACCCGTTCAGCCTCCGTATCACCGGTCAGTCCCGCCCTGATCCGGAAACCGTCCCCGTGGGGGAATTCGATGTCCAGCGAGGGATCGTCCGTCACGCTGGCGATACGGTCCCGCGATGGATAGAGGCCGTTCCGGTAGGCTACGGTCATCTCGTTCCCGCTCACCCTGAGCTGTTGCAATCCGATCCTCGCCGCGATCTGCCGAATGGAGACCAGGTCGAAAAGGACGCGCACCGGATCGGGCAACCGGCCGAACCGGTCCTGCATCTCTTCACGGAGCGAGGCGACTTCCTGCTCGTCTTCCACCCGGGAAAGCCGCTGGTAGAAACCGACCTTGAGCTTCCGGTCCGCGATATAGTCATCGGGGATGAAAGCGCCTACCTGCAGTTCGACTTCGGCTTCGGGCGTCTCTTCCCGCGTCTCGCCCTTGAGTTCCTGCATCGCCTCTTTCAACAGGCGGCAGTACAGATCGAAACCAATGGAGGAGATGAACCCGTGCTGCTCGGTGCCCAGCAGGTTGCCGGCGCCCCGGATCTCCAGGTCCCGCATGGCGATGTGGAATCCCGATCCGAGCGCGGTGTACTCGGCGATCACGGCCAGCCGCTTGCGGGCGTCGGGGGTCACCGTACCTGCGGCGGGAACCATCAGGTAGGCGTAGGCCCGGTGATTGGACCGGCCCACGCGGCCCCGGAGCTGGTACAGCTGGGCCAGTCCGAACCGGTCCGCGCGGTTCACCAGGATGGTGTTCACGCTGGGGATGTCCAGCCCGGACTCGATGATCATGGTGGACACGAGGCAGTCGTACTTGCGGTCCAGGAAATCGATCATCACCTGTTCCAGTTCCCGTTCCTGCATCTGTCCGTGGCCCACGACGAAAGACACCTGGGGCAGGAGGCGCCGGAGGAATTCGGCGACCGCCTCGATGGACTGAACCCGGTTGTGGACGAAGAAGACCTGGCCGCCGCGGTCCACCTCCCGCATGATCGCCTCGCAGATCACCTCCTCGTTGAAACGCACCACCTCGGTGTGCACGGGCAGCCGGTCCCTGGGCGGGGTGGTGATGAGGGACATGTCGCGGGCGGAGACCAGCGACATGTGAAGCGTCCGCGGGATGGGCGTAGCGGTCATGGTCATGACGTCTACGGAGGTCTTCAACTGCTTGAGCCGTTCCTTGTGGACCACGCCAAACCGCTGTTCTTCATCGACCACCAGCAGGCCCATGTCGCTGAAGTCTATGTCGCCGGAAATGAGACGATGCGTGCCGATGACGATATCCACATCGCCTTTCCCGAGCCCCGCGACAACGGCCTTCTGCTCTTTTGGCGGGACGAACCGGCTCAGCATGCGGATCTTCACCGGGTAGTCCGCGAGGCGTTCGGTGAAGGTGGTCAGGTGCTGTTGCGCCAGGATGGTGGTCGGCGCCAGCACCGCGACCTGTTTGCCGTCCAGCACCGCCTTGAAAGCGGCGCGGATCGCCACTTCGGTCTTCCCGTAGCCCACGTCGCCGCAGATCAGCCGGTCCATGGGCACCGCCTTTTCCATGTCCGACTTCACGTCCGAGGAAGCCTGCTCCTGGTCCGGCGTATCCTGATAGATGAAGGAGTCTTCCATTTCCCGCTGCCAGGGGGTGTCGGCCGAGAAGGCGAATCCGGGGCTGGCCTGCCGGACCGCATAGAGCTTGACCAGGTCTTCGGCGATGACCCGGACCGCCTTGCGCGTACGCTTCTTGGCCTGTTCCCAGGCTTTACCGCCCAGTTTCGACAGCGTGGGCGCCTCGCCGTCGGAACCGACGTACTTCTGGACACGGTGCAGCTGCTCGATGGGGATGAAGACCCGGTCGTCCCCGGCGTAGACCAGGGTCAGGCAATCTCTTTCCCGGTCGTCCACGGCAATGCGCTTCAGCCCGACGTAACGGCCGATGCCGTAGTCGATATGGACGACGAAATCCCCCTCTTTGAGGCTGGTGAAATCCTCGATCACCACGCCTTCCTTGAAGACCTTGCGGCGGCGTCTCCGGTACCGGTTGAAGATCTCCGCGTCGGTCAGCACGACCAGCGGCAGGTCCTTCAGCATGAACCCGGCGTGCATCGGACCGACCGCCATGTCGATCTCCGGGGCGTCCGGGCCCAGGATCTCGCGCAGCCTTTCCGCCTGTCCTTCGTTGTCGCAGACCACCACGACCCGGGCGCCGTCCGCCTTCCAATCCTCCAGTCGGGACTTCAGTACGTCCATCGCCCCCTGGTACACGCCGGATGCCTCTGCACCGACCGTGAGCCACCCATCGGCCGCCCGGGTGCCGCGCACCATGTCCATCGTGCCGTAATAGGCCGACTCCTCCATGATGCCGGGCCAGTGCAGGATCGCTTCTTCCGGTCCGGGGACCAGGTCGTCCGCCTCGATTCTCCGCTGGTGAGTGTCTTCGTATTCCTCAGCGAACGACTCCGCTTCGCGCGCCAGTTCATCGGGTTCGCAGCGGACGATCAGCGTACGGTCCAGCAGGTAGTTCATGATGGTGGCGGCGGAGGGATGGAAGAAGGGGAGGTAGCGCTCACTGCCTTCGAACAGGCCGCCGTCCTCGATATGCGCCACCAGTTCGGACGAGTCGATCGACAGCGATTCACCCGCCCCCGTTACCCTCTGTATCACGTCGTCGCGCGTTTCCGGATCGTCGATCATTTCCCGGTTCGGGAGCACCGTCATCTCGTCGATGTTTCGCGAGGACCGCTGGGTGTAAATATCGAACAGGCGGATCGATTCCACTTCGTCACCGAAGAACTCTATTCTGCACGGCTGTTCCATCCCGTGGGGATAGACGTCGACGATCCCTCCCCGCACGCTGAAGTGGCCCGGCGCCTGCACCATGTCAGTCCGTTCGTAACCAAGCCGGTTGCACCGCGCGGTAAGTTCGCTCAAGGGGATGGTGGCGCCCGTCGCGACCTGGAGTACGGCCCCGGCGAGCACGGCCGGCGGCATGGTCCGCTGCATGACGGCCCGGACCGTCGCGACGACGAACAGCGGCCGGTTGTTCAGCAGGGCGTGCAGCGACCCCAGGCGCCGTCCAGAAAGGTCGCCCGGCGGCGACACCTGGTCGTAGGGCAGCACCTCCCAGGGGGGAAACAACGCCACGTCATCGGGTTCCAGCAGGCTGGAGACATCCTCGTACATCTCCTCGGCGGTGTCCGTGTCCTCCACGATGACCAGCGTCGCGCCGCCCCGTTTCCGGTGCGCGTGGGCGAGCAGCAGAGACCGCGAAGAGCCGGCGAGTCCCGACACCCGCGCGGTGCGGGCGTCATCGGCGGCCAGCGCGAGGTAACGCTGTACGACGGGGGATGCTTCCGTGATGTCCAGGAGGGTTGGAAGGCGCATACGAGAGCGGTTCGGCTACATGGGGCTCCGCAGCCGGTGGGTGATCCGCTGCAACACGTCCTCGTTCCGGGCTTCGAAAGACCTGGCGGTGATCATCTCGTAGGCTGTTATGTACCGGCGGGCGGCTTCGATCCTGATCTCGTCCGGGATATGCGGTATGGGACCGTCTCCGCGAAAACCGCGGTCCGCAAGCCAGCCGCGGACGTACTCCTTGTCCATCTTCTCCGGTTCCTCGCCGCGCCTGAAACGGTCTTCGTAGGTATCCCTGATCCAGAATCTGGAGGAATCGGGGGTGTGGATCTCGTCGATCAACACGACCCGGTCCTCGAAGAGGCCGAATTCGTACTTGGTGTCCACCAGGATCAGGTTGTTGGCGGCCGCCCGTTCGGTCCCGAAGGCAAACAGCGCCAGGGCCGCCCGTTCCATCTCCCGGTACGCGCCTTCATCCACGAGGCCCCTGCGAAGAACCTCTTCCGCCGAGATGGACTCGTCGTGCGCGCCTTTCTCCGGCTTCGTCGAAGGGGTAATGATGGGCCGGTCGAAGGCCTGGTTCTTCTTCATGCCGTCGGGCAGCGCATTGCCGCAGAAGTCGCGGCTCCCCCGGGAATAATGGTACCAGGCCGACGTCGTGGTCACGCCGGTCAGATACCCCCGGACGACCATCTCGACCGGAATCAACCGGCATTCCCTGGCCACGAGCACGTTCGGATCGGGCACGTCGATGAGGTGGTTTTCGATGATATGCCGGGTCCGTTCGAACCAGTAGACCGCGGTCTGGTTGATGACCTGGCCCTTGAAGGGAAGGGCGCACAGCACACGGTCGAAGGCCGAAATCCGATCGGTGGTCACGATGATCCGTTTCCCGTTGAGCCGGTAGTTGTCCCTGACCTTGCCTTCGAATTTCTCGCCCAGGTCGAAGCGGGTATCGTTCAGCACGAAATCCAACTGCTTCCGGATGAGGTCTTCAGACACCATGCTTCGCGTTTTTCCCTTCGGCGTATGGTTGGCTGCGCGACGGTCCGGACATCGAGACGAAACCGCTTCCAAATCGAACCCTTCACACTACGGTCAAGCGGCCGGAAAGTCAAGGGCAATCACGGCCTCGTTCACCCGTTCGGCGAACCGGGCAATCCCGGACCCCGCCCGCCGGTTACGTCCCCGCGGCAGGCCATGTTTTTTTTGCCAGATACCTTTTTTGCTGGACACGTATTCGAACCGCTCTATTATATTTTGAGTTATACTGCTGAAGTAGTGCCTTTCCCGATCCATTCGACACCGATTCAAGCGATCCGACATACTTCATGTGATCTGACATACTTCATCTACCGGTTCGAACAGGAGGTTCTATCATGTCCAAGCAGGCCTTTCTGACCGCGCTGAGCGTCATCGCATGCCTCTTCGTGGCCGCCGCATGCGCGGGACCGCCCACCGAGGCCATGGACGCGGCCGAGACGGCCATGGCCGACGCCATGGAAGCCGAAGTCGACAAGTACGCGCCGGCCGAATATGAAGCGGCCGCCACCGAGCTCGAGATGGCCCGGGCGCACATGGCCGCAGAGGAATACGGCGACGCGAAGACCGCCGCCGAAAACGCCATGGCGCTCTTCGAATCGGCCAGCCAGGAATCCGTGGTGCAGAAAGAGTTGACCAAGCGCGAGGTCGATGAAGCCCTGCCGGCGTTCCTGGAACGCTGGGGGGAGATTTCGGGCAGCATCGAGCAGGGACGCGGCCAGGCCGCCCGTGCACTCGCCCAGGAAGCCTCGGCATTCGCCGACTCGTTGACGATGCAACTGAATGAACTGAATTCGGGCGAGAAATGGCATGATCTCAAAATGCTTCTCGAGTCAGCCAACATGGCGGCCGACGGTTTCGCGGAACGGGCCGGCGGCTGAACGGGCCGGCGGCTGGACCGGCGCCTTGCCGAAATCTGCCAGGAAACAAGAAGCCGTCTGACGACGTGGTCAGGCGGCTTTTCTAATGCCCGCCTTAACGCCGGACCCATTGGCCGTCCAAATCGTTATTGACAATTCCGGGGCGGGTACATAGAATCACACAGGTTTTTGTAGCGATTCCGTTTTTCAGGAAGGATCGGGATACAGGAGCACGGCATGAGCTTGACGGAACTGTTGGACGAAAAGGCTATCCTGGTCAATCTTAAGGCCACGCAGAAACAGGAAGTGATCGAGGAACTGGCCGCGGCACTGACCGCGTCCGGCCGGATCAGCGACAACCGGGAAGTGCTCCAGGCCGTCCTGGAACGCGAGAAGATCATGAGCACCGGGATCGGGAAGGGCGTCGCCATTCCCCACGGCAAGTGCAAGGCCGTCGACCGGCTGGTCGGGGTGCTCGGGATCAAGAAGGAGGGCGTGGATTTCCAGTCCCTCGATGAACAACCGGTCTACCTCTTCTTCCTGCTCGTGTCGCCCCTGAACGTCTCCGGCCCCCATATCCGGGCGCTCGCCCACATTTCACGCCTGCTTCGGCACGACAACCTTCGAAAACGGCTGATCGCAACGGAAGACCCCCGCGACGCCCTCGCGCTCATCGCGGAAGAGGAAGAGAACATGTAGCGCGGTCTCCGTGCTGCGGTACCGTCCGTACGTTCACACAAAAGCAAAGGAAGAACCCGTGGCGTCTGCGTCCAGGATTGATGGCCGGGAGACCGACCAGTTGCGTCCTGTCGAGATCCGGCGCAACTACCTCCGGCACGCGGAAGGATCCGCACTGATATCCATGGGCGGCACGACCGTGCTCTGTTCGGCGAGCGTGGACGAGAGCGTACCGCCTTTTCTGAAAGGAAGCGGCAAGGGCTGGGTCACGGCGGAATACGGCATGCTGCCGCGCAGCACGAACACGCGGGTGTCCCGCGACGGCCGGCGCGGCAGCGTCTCCGGCCGTACGCAGGAGATCCAGCGGCTCATCGGGCGGTCGCTCCGCGCCGTATTCGACCTGGACAGCCTGGGCGAACGGTCCATCCTCATCGATTGCGACGTCATCGAAGCCGACGGGGGAACCCGGACCGCGTCGATCACGGGCAGTTACGTGGCGCTTCGCGACGCGGTGTCCTGGCTTTCCGAGCAGGGGTTGATCGATCGCGACCCCGTCCGGGACGCGGTCGCCGCCATCAGCGTGGGCATTATCGGCGGCGTGCCCATGCTCGATCTGTGCTACGACGAGGACTCCACGGCGGACGTCGACATGAATCTCGTCATGACCGGCGAAGGCGACCTGGTGGAAATCCAGGGCACCGCCGAGCACCACCCCTTCTCAACGGATCAGCTGGCCGCCATGCTCGACCTTGGCAAACTGGGCGTTAACCGGTTGATCGACCTTCAGAAGCAGGCGCTGACCCGGGGCTAGGCCACGAACATGACCCTTGTCCTGGCCACACGCAACACCGGAAAGATCTCCGAGATCAAAGCGCTGCTTCCCGACGTGCGGTTCGCGACGGCCGCGTCGTTCGCCGGCTGTCCCGAACCGGAAGAGACGGGACGAACCTTCGAGGAGAACGCCCTCATCAAGGCGCGGGCCGTCTCGCGGTACACCGGAAGGACCGCGCTGGCGGACGATTCGGGCCTGGAGGTGGACGCCCTGGACGGCGCGCCCGGCGTTCACTCGGCACGGTATGCCGGCAGGGACGCCACCGACCAGGACAACATCCGGCGCCTGCTCGACGCCCTGGACGGGATCTCCGACGCCGACCGCACGGCCCGGTTTCGATGCGTCGTTGCGGTCGTGGTTCCCGACGGGCGCACCTGGACCGCGGAAGGAGCCTGCGAAGGGCGGATCCTACAGGCGCCGCGGGGCGACGCTGGATTCGGCTACGATCCGCTGTTCGTGCCCGCGGGTTACGAAGAAACCTTCGCCGAACTGGACGGAGGGGTGAAAAACCGGATCAGCCACCGGGCCCTGGCGCTTCGTCGGATCAAGGACGTGCTGAAGACCTTGGCGGAACCTCCAGATTGATGGTGCCGTCCGGCGTACCCGAATGAACCGGTCCGCGGATGCGAAATCGAAGGACATAAGATATCATGACCAGATGGACCGCCGAAAAAGCCCAAGCATGGTACCGTGACACGGGCGTGATCCGCGGCTGCAACTACCTGCCGCGCACCGCCGTGAACATGACCGAGATGTGGCAGGCGCCCACTTTCGACCCGGAAACCATCGACCAGGAACTCGGCTGGGCCGCCGCCGCGGGCTACAACAGCGTGCGGATCTTCGTGCAGTACCTGGTCTGGGAAGACGACCCCGAGGGCCTGAAGGAGCGGATGGACCGCTTTCTGGCCATCGCGTCGCGGCACGGCGTCAGCACCATGGTCATCCTCTTCTGCGATTGCTTCTTCGGGGGACGCGACCCCTACCTGGGTCCCCAGGACGGCCCGGTGCCCGGTGTGCACAACAGCCAGTGGGTGCCGAGTCCGGGGTTCGATCGTCTGGCCGACCGGGACGCCTGGCCGGGTCTCGAGCGCTACGTGAAGGACATCGTCGGCACCTTCGGATCGGATCCGCGTGTGCTGGTGTGGGACCTGTACAACGAACCGGACGACGACCTGCGGAGCCAGCCGCTCGTCGAGGACGCCTTCACCTGGGCGCGTTCCACCGGCCCCATGCAGCCGCTTACCACGGGACCATGGACCTGGAACGCCTTCGCAGACGACCTCTCTTCACGCCTCTTCGAGCTGTCCGATATCATCACCTTCCACTACTACGGGGCGGCCGAAGACAACGGCCCCAGCCTCGACCGGTGCAACGCGCATGGCCGGCCCGTGATCTGCACAGAGTGGCTGCGGCGGCACCACGGCAACACCTTCGCGGAAATGCTGCCCGTGTTCGCGGAAAACCGGATCGGGTGGTACAACTGGGGACTCGTGGCGGGAAGGACTCAGACCTACCTGGCCTGGGAGTCGAAGCAGGGCGATCCAACCCCGGCCGTCTGGCAGCACGACATGATGCATCCCGACGGCACCCCGCTCGACCCCGGTGAGCTGGATCTCATCCGGAGATTTGAATTCACCGGTTGATCGCCGATTCCGCCGCGCTCAGCACCTCTCGATTCCGCCGCGCGCCTCGTCTACCGGTTCCCCCGCACGCCGCATCGAAATACCCGTCACCGAGAACACCCATCCTGGCTTCCCGTCTGGCCGGTCAGGCGGTCAAGTACCGCGGCCGGTTGACGTACCGGGCCATCTCCAGGTCCAGGTGGATCCGGGTGGCCGGCGGCAACTCCACACACAGGCGCGTATCGTCCACTTGCACCGACTGGCGGCGCACCGAGGCCTTCGGCGCCGCGTAGGCCCCCGTGGCGCCGGGGTACGGCGTGTCGGTCGCATCATAGGAGGCGCTGCGAAAGGCGTGCTCGGACAGGGCGCCGGCCTGTAACACGACCCTTCTCGATTCCGTGTGATGCAGGTTGACCAGGTGAACACCCACGCGGGACGGTTCGATCCGATCGACGAGGGCGGCCGTGTCGGCCGGCAATCCCGGGCGTTTGCGGTCGGCGTCATAGTACCGGAGCCGCGCGTTGGGGATGCCGCCGTAGTAGATGACCTGCGGGCATCCCATGGTGAGTTGCACGAGGGCCTCGGTGGTCACGGGCTGCACCTGCTGCCAAAGGTGAATGCCCGGCCCGGCTTCCAGGTCCGATTCGTCGGCGCGGATCTGCGCCAGGCGATGGCAGACCTGGGCGTGGGCGGCCCCCAGTATCCGTTCCGGATAGTCCGGATTCTCTCCCCGCAGGTAGAGCAGCCAGGGCTCGTCGTGATGCATGTCGCCCTTGTCCCTGAAGGGCACAACGGCCGACCAGTCATAGCCGCTGCGTTCGCGCAGGAAATCCATGCGCGCCCGGTCCTCGTCGTCCTCCGACACGTTCCACACGTTCAGGGGATAGGTCACGGGCATGGGCTGGTAGTCCATCCAGCCCTGGTCGCCGTACCGGTACGGCGTGAGGAAGGTCCGCCGGTCGGGACCGAGGCTGCGGTCGACGCCGATGTAGTGATCCCGTATGCTGATCTGTGCCGCCATTTCGTCGAAATCCGCGTCGATTCCCGCCTCCAGCACGCGGTCGATCATGCCCCGCGGCAAGTCGAACCAGCCCGCGTCCCCGGAGAGCAGGTAGGCGTTATTGGCCGCGGTGATGGCGGCGAACCCCAGGTTGTGGAACCCGTGGGGCCACGTCCAGCCGTATAGGCCGCCGTACCATTTCCCGTTGTGCAGCGCGCCTACGCGCCCGTCCAGCCCCACGTTGTCCGGCATGAGCCCGCCGTTTTCCCGGGCGCGTTCCAGCCAGGCCCCGGTATACTCCAGCAGCCAGTCCCGGTACTTGTCGTCGCCGGTCATCAAATAGGCATTCATGATGAGTCCGTTGACGCTCAGGTTGTTCCCCACGTCGCCCTCGCGGAACCGTTCGGCCATGGCCCCACCCATGGCCCGCGCCTTCGCGGGGTCCTTGAGATCGTCCACGTGCGTGATCCCCGGGACGTCGCTCAGCGGCAGGCCGTACACCCGCATGCCGGGACCGGGATTGTACGACAGCCGGCTGTCGTCCTCGCTCATTCCCCAGGCGGGTCCGCCGCTGCCGTTGTGGGGCGCCCGGATGATGCGATGCACCGGATCGTAGTTCATTGCGTCGGGGAATTCGTTCAGGTAGAAGCCGGCGAATCGCCGGGCCCGGTCGCGCAGCTTGGGATTGGCGGGGTCGGCGAGGCAGAGATGGTAGAAGTAGATGTAGCTTTCGCTCTGGTGAAACTGGTCGTATCCCCGCTCATACTCCCGGTAGATCCGCCCGAAGCGGGTCAGTTGCCGGGTAATGGCGTCCCAGTGCCGGTCCGCTGCCGCCAGCAGATGGTCGCCGCCGCCCAGGCTGTAGCACTGGGCGAAATTGGTGAAGGCTTCGTAGAAATCATCCATCCCGTCCCGGCTTCCGGACCAGGTGTCCGCCCAGATCAGCGACCCGTCCGGACGGGTGTACTTCTCGATGTAGGGATGGACCGCTTCGTCTATCGTGTCGATGAGCTTGCGTTCGAGGATCGCCCACAGCGGCGTGGCCTCGTAGTGGACGCTTGCCGTTATGGAGTGCATCGATGGCTCCGTTCCTTCCGGTGAAAAAACGCCGCCCCGGACTGCCCGGGCGACTACCCGGCCATTGGATGGATCCCGCCCCGGGAATCAGGGCGCGGTCGTATCCTGCGGCGCCGCCATGCCCACCTGCACGATGCGCGCCTGGTCCACCCCGGCGACGCCTACGTACTTGAAGACCATGCCGTCCAGTTCTCGGGGCATGAAATCCTGGTCGACGACCGCCTGACCGCCGGTCAGCAGCGCCGCGAACGGCGCCGCCTGGGAATCATCGTCCGGATCGGTGGGGAAGGCGAATGCTACCTCGGGCATATTCGTATACACCACGCGGCCGGTCTCGTCGCTTACCCAGAATTCACTGATGGCGGACCCTTCGGCGACCGAGGACAGCGCTCCGTTTATCTCCTCCGTGCTCATGCCCGCCTTTACCGCGGCCGCCACGAAGTGCGCCGTGAGCATGGCTTCGGCCGTCATGTGGTCCGACAGCAGGCCATCTACCGCCGCAACGGATGCCGCACCCGCGTCCGGGGCCGTCGCTTCCGGGGTTGTCGCATCCGGGGTTGTCGCATCCGGGGCCGTCGCATCCGGGGCCGTCGCATCCGGGGCCGTCGCATCCGGGGCCGTCGCGTTCGCGTCCTGGGCCGTCGCGCTCGCGTCCGGCGCGGTCGCCGCCTCTTCGGCGGGAGGGGATTCTTCCGCGCAACCGGGCACGAAGAGGGCAATGCAAAGGGCCAGTGTCCAGGTCAGGGGAAATCGTCTCATTTTTAATACGCTCCTTGCAAAAATGGTTTAATTACAGACGCCAAGACCGATGACCAGATCCGACAGTTCCCTTAGATCCGAAACGACCAGGTCACACGCGGCGTGATCGGCATCTTCCGCCTTTCCCTTCTTGATGTAGACCGTCATCATCCCGGCGTTCCTGGCGCCGGCTATATCGTGTTTCATGCTGTCTCCCACGAAAACGGACCGACCGGGCGCGGCGTTCAGTTGGGACAACGCCTGCCGGAATATGCGGGGATCCGGCTTGGCGATCCCCACTTCCCCGGAAATGAGCACCGCTTCGAAATACCTCGACGCTTCCAGGGCTTCGATTTTGTCCCGTTGGGATTCTGAACCATTGGTGACCAAGGCCATGGGGTGCTTTCTGGCCTGAAGGCATCTCAACAGCGACTCGGCACCTTCCACCCAGGAAGCGTAGCCAGCGATCTTGCCGCGCATCAGCTGGACAAAGTCCGTAGCCGGCATGGCCGGGCGCTCGCCGAAAAGATAGTCGTGGATCGCGGCCTTGCTGCCCCGGCCTGCCCGGTCGAGGCCGCGCAACGTGTCCATGCGCTCGGACCAGGCTGCTCCCTCCGGCTTCAGGTCCGGGAAGTACGTGTCCAGCAGAAACGAAAAGAACCGGTCCCGCGCCATGTTGCGGTCGACCAGGGTGTCATCGAGATCGAACAGGACCGCATTACCTGCTGCGAAAACCGTAGTCGCCGGGAGCGCCATCCCTACCGGCCTTCCGGCCGCAGGCAATCCTCGACGGCCTTTCGCGCCTGTTCGGCCAAGCCGCGCCGGTCCTTCGTCGTATAGCCTTCGGTCGCAATGGGCCTGCCGATGCGCACGGCGACCCGCGCGTCCGGCCGGATTTTCATACTGCCGCGCACGAGGATGTCGAAGCTGCCGGAAATTCCCACGGGCACTACAGGCACGCCGGATTCTATGGCCAGCAGGAAGGCGCCGGCCTTGAACGGCTGCAGTTCGCCGGTCCGTGTTCTCGTGCCTTCCGGGAAGACGACCGCGGGAAACCCTTCCCTGATCTGACGGGCCGCCTTCTTGAGACTCCGCATGGCTTTCTTCGGGTTGGTTCGGTTGATGCTGATGTAGCCGGCCAGCCGCATGCACCATCCCAGGACCGGTATGTGGAAAAGGGAATCCTTGGCGATGATCCTGAACTGGATGGGCAGCGAACCGAACAGGATGGGTATGTCCGCCGCGCTCGCATGGTTGGAAACCAGCACGCACGGCTGCCCTTCAGGAATATTGTCCAGCCCTTCGAGGCGGACCGGCACCCGGCCCACCCACAACAGGGTGCGCGCCCACCAGCGGGCGAACCAGTGTACCAGCCGGCCCGAAGGATTGAATGGGGACAGCAACATGGCCGACAGCCCGAACAACAGGGTGAAGACCAGCACGCTGAGGATCTGCAGGATGGAATATGCTGCGGTCACCGGACTCGTGAGATTCGAATGAACGTACGACGCCTTTTGGCTTTATCCGAATTATAACCCCATCGTCAGAAAAAACCAGTGTCATTTGTCGGATGTCCCGTACGACCGAAGGCCCGCGCATCGCCTTCGGACTGCGACATACGAGACTGATGACCTTCTTCCGACTATTGGTTATGAGACCAGGCAAAAAGGAACATCCTGAACAGGTAATATGCTTCAAATCGCCGACTCGGATATCGCGGAAGCGCTCATCTGGCATCTGTGGCAGAAGGGACTGTCCCGGACGGGAAAGCTCCGGCTCACTGACGGCCGGACGCTCAGGGTCTATCATCCCGGCACGTTGAATCCCGACAGCGGCCCCGATTTCCTCCAGGCGGTCCTGTCCATCGGACCCGGCAAACGCCTCAGGGGTGACGTGGAGATCCATATCCGACCCGTCGACTGGGGGCGTCACGGCCATGCGAGCGACCCGCTTTACAACAATGTCATGCTGCACGTCGTCCTTTGGCACGACGAGAAACTTCCGGCCGTCAGGAAGCAGAACGGGCAGTATGTCCCCACGCTGGTGTTATCCGATCAGCTCAGGCACGGCCTTGACCGGATACGTAAAGAACACCGGCGTAAAACGGAGGCTCCCGCCCCTGCCAGCTACCCCTGCCAGAGCCTGGTGAAGCAGCTGTCGGTCGAGCGCGTTCACGCGTTGCTGGACCGGAAAGGTTCCGACCGGTTTCGGAAGAAGGCGGCGGAAATGTCCCGGCGGATGAAACAGGTTTCGTCGGAACAGACGCTTTATGAGTTTGCCATGCGGGCCGCGGGTTACACGAAGAATACCGATGCGTGCCAGGCTCTCGCCCGGCGCTTGCCCCTGGCGTCGATTCGCGCCTTGATCGGCACGGGAGGCGGCCACCGTATTGTCGATCTGCAGGCCTTGCTCCTGGGGGCGGCCGGGCTGTTGCCCTCACAGCGGCTTACATACGGCGGTGATGTCCCGGACGACCCGTACGTAAGGGACATCGAAACGCGCTGGGAAGCCTTCCGCCCGTCCATTCCCTCCCCTCCCATGCAGGAACAGGACTGGTTGTTTTTCCGGCTGAGACCCATTAACTTCCCCACGGTCCGGCTTGCCGCCATGAGTTACTTTGTCGCGTCGGGCCTGCGGGACGGCCTGGACACGCTGATCGCCGGTCCGATGAACGCCGGCGCAGAACGAGGTCCCGTCGCGTTGCTGCGGCAGACCGCGCGGCGGCTCGAGGCGATGACCCGGCCGCTGCCCGGCGACTACTGGTTGAGGCATACGGTGTTCGGGGAGACCTCGCGAACGGCCCGCAAGACGCTGATCGGCCGCGACCGCCATCGCGGCATGATGGTCGACGTGGTCCTTCCATTCATCTACGCCCTGGCAGACCGGGACAGCCAGTCGGACCGGATGAACCTTGTCCGGGAAATGTACACCGGATACGGCAGGCAGGCCAACAACAGCGTGATCCAGGCGATGACGAACTTGCTTTTCATGGATACGCCTGAAAAGAAGGCCTCCATCGACCGGGCCGTCCTCCAACAGGGCCTGTTGCAGATCGATCTCGAGACCTGCCGCAACAAGGACTGCGGCCAATGCGTGATGAACGCTTCGACGCACCTCACACGGAGTTGATTAAATTTGGCGAACCCGGAAGGCGTCGAATGCAGGGCGGAATTCAAGGGCCATGAGATCCGGGCGTTCAGCACCTGGACCCAGGACGCCCGGCTGTACGTCGACGGGGTCTGCCGGGACCGCAGCATCCGCCGCGTGACGCTGCGGAAAACGCGCATATTGAGCACGAATCTGCGGATCGGCGCTGACGAACACCGCGTGGAAGTGTTTGCCAAAGCACTGTTGAGCGTTAGATTACAGTTGCGAATTGACGGCAGGCAGGTAGCCGGAGAGGTATTCTAGGCAACGAAGGAAGAACCGAACTCGAAAACGGACCGGAACGCAAGCTTGCGGGAAGGGCTTAAATAAGCGCGGGAGGAGAAGATGCCAGAAACGCAGTGGATGACCTTGAGTGAAACTGCGGACTTGATGAAGAGGATGCCCGAACAGGTGACGCGGATGTGCGAAGACGGCAAGCTGGAGTACTACCTGGAGGACGGCAGATACTTCGTGTCCAGGGAATCCATCGACCTGTTCATGCATCCCCCGATCGGCCAGGCGGCGCCGGCGAATCCTGATTCGAACGGTACGCCGCGCCGGCAGTACGGCCGGGCGCCCCACGAATCAGAGCCGTCACCGGAGTCTGCGTTCGATACGCAGGCCATGAACGATCCGGACGAGGTGAACGCCGCCGGTGGATCAGTACCGGAAGACAGTATGGAAGAAACGCCCGGAGGAGATGACGAGGTCGCGGAATCGGCGGAAGATACGCAGCCCGCGGAAGGACTTGCGGCGGAAGACGCACAGCCGGCGGACGACCTGACGGTCACGGATCACGAGGAAACGGCGGACGAGACCACGCCGTCCGACGAAGTCCTGCCTGGGGAAAACGCCGGTCCTGAGCCGTCGATTCAGGACGGCGAACACACGGAAGGACTTGCGGCGGAAGATGAGCAGCGCGCGGAAGCCGCGGAGGATCTCGACGAACACGCGGAAGCCGCGGAGGATCCTGGCGAGCTCGATGTGAGGGCGGTGGAAATACTCGCCGACCTGCGCGCCGCGCTCTCAAGACATGCCATGGAGCACAAGGCCTTTTGCGACGAGATCGCCGCCCTGGCGGACGCCCTGGAAAGCACGCTTTCGCACGACGACGACAAGACGAGCGAACTGACCCGGGAGATCTCGAGTCTCCTGGCGCGGTACACCCGGCGATAGCGGCCGCTCAACCGCAGGGGATAGCCAGGTTTTTCAGGGCCTCCCGCAGCGCTTCCCGGTGCGCTTCGTCCCGCCTGAGGGGGTTGCCGGGCAGTAAGTAGTCCGTGGGATACCACCCGCGCATCTTCTTCACCATGGCCGCGCTGTGCTTGTAGGCCGGCACGGGCGGCTGGAACGCGACCCGTCCCAGGAATTCCATCCGGTTCCCCAGGTCGTGGTACCGCGCAAGATCGCCGTCCCGCAAGGCATCCGCGAGTTCCCGGAACTTGTCGGGCATGAAGGTCGCGATACCCAGCAGCGCGTCGCTTCCGTTGAAGATCATGGAAGCGAAATCGTAGTCGTTCCCCGTATACAGCTTCTTTCCGATGCGATGGACCTTCCGAAGCAGCACCCATTCCATGGACGGATCCAGGGACGAGTGCTTCGCGCCCGCCCATTTTTCGCCGGCCAGGATCTCGATCAGCGCGTCATCCGGGAACATCCAGCCGTTCGGCGCGAAGACCGGGCTTAGTTCGAACGCCTTCAGGCCGCCGCGGGAGGCTTCGGCCAGTCCCTCGTAGACGCGGACCACGGTGGCGGCGTCGGCGTCTTTCAAACGTTCGGTCTGAAATACGATCGGACTCGCGCCGTAACGGTTCTCCAGTTGCTCGATCTTGGCCTGGTACGCACGGATGATGTCCTCGATCCCGTCTCCGCGGATCTCGTCCTCCACGTATACGCCCGCCGTAAACGCCCGCCCATTCATGACTTCGCGTGTCGTTTCCAAACCCCTGACCTGATCATCCAGCGTGCAGTGGTTGATCTGGTAGGTATCCATGAGCACCGCGGGTTCTATCCCGTGTTCCGCGGTTCTTTCCAGGTCCCGGGCGAAGACGTCGAAGTCGATTTCACCCGCTTCGCTCACGGGTACGGACAACGCCGCGATGATATGAGGCGTGCGGCCGAGCCCCCTGGGCGTATTCAGTGATGCATCCATTGATGCTTCTCCTCCATTAAACCCTATACGCGGATTGCGCCGTCACCTGTGTTTGTCCACGCCGACCCGCTTGCAGTATGGCGACAGGCGGCAGCGGCTGCAGAAGGGCGAAACGGGCTTGCACAGGTTCTGGCCATACATGACGAGCAAGTCATTATACCGGATCCAGTATTCGGAAGGCAACTTTTCTCTCAAAGCCCATTCCGACTGGTCCGGATTCCGGGTGGTGATATATCCCCAGCGGTTGGAGATGCGGTGCACGTGGGTGTCGACGCAGATGCCCGGCTTGCCGTAACCGATCGTGACCACGAGGTTTGCCGTCTTCCTGCCCACGCCGGGCAGCTTGACCAGCGTGTCGATCTCGTCCGGCACGCGGCCCTGGTATTCCTCCACGAGGATCCGGCAGATGTCTAGGATGTTGCGCGCCTTCGTGGCATGGAACCCCACCGGATAGATGGCGCGGTCCACGGTTTCCTCGGGCAGGATCCGCATGGCCTCGGGCGTGTCGGCCAGCCCGAAGAGCCGCTCGCAGGCTTCCGCGGTCGTCTCGTCCTTCGTCCGGAGACTGAGCACGGTGCCGATCAGTATGCGGAACGGATCGCGCCGGGTCTGCTCGGCCACCAGCGTCAACGCCGTTTCGGTCCACCCGGAAGTCACGTCCTCCAGGATGGAGATCACCTGGTGAATATCCCGGTCATTCATCCCGCGGACTCCTCTCTGCTCTCCGGCTCTCCGCCGCTCTCCGGCTCTCCGCCGCTCTCCGGTTCGCCGCCGCTCTCCGGCTCCTCGCCGCTCTCCGGTTCGCCGCCGGATGCCGCGTCCCAGGGGGTAAAGAGGCTTTGTTCGATACCGAGCAGGTTCAGCACCCGTCCCGCGATGAAGTCGGCCAGGTCGTCGAAACTGGAAGGCTTCTGGTAGAACGCCGGCATGGCGGGCACGATGCGGGCGCCCGCCTCCGCGGCGGCGAGCAGGTTGCGCAGGTGGATGACGTTCAGCGGCGTTTCCCGGGGTACCAGCACGAGGGGCCGGGCCTCCTTGAGCGTGACGTCGGCGGCCCGTTCGATCAGGGAGGAAGAGGTGCCGTGTGCGATGGCGGACAGCGTCTTCATGGAGCACGGTATGACGACCATCCCGTCGGTGCGCACCGACCCGCTTGCGATCGACGCCGCCAGGTCGCCGATCTTGTATTCCGTGAGCGTGCCCTTCCTCACCTGGTCGCCGTAGAGGCCGGCCAGTCCGTCCTGCAGGTCGCCGCCCGTTCCCAGGCCGGTTTCTTCACGAAGTACGTACCGGCCAAATCCGGACAGCACGACGCTGACCCGGTGGCCGCCGGCCAGCAGCGCGCGCAGGAGCCGAAGCGCGTACAGCCCGCCGCTGGCGCCCGTGACGGCGACGATGACATGTTTCATGACCGCTTGTCCCCCCAGTAGACCGTGGCCACCCCCAGCGTAAGGTCACGCCAGCCCGTGTCCACGAAACCCGCGTCTTCCATGAGCGTACGGAAGCGCTCCCGCTCCGGAAACGCTTCCACCGAAACCTGAAGGTACCGGTAAGCGTCCTCGTCTCCCGAGATCACGCCGCCGATCCAGGGGATGGCATGCACGGCATAGAGCCGGTACAACTGGCGAATCACCGGATACCTGGGAACGGAAAGCTCCAGCACCACCAGCCTGCCCCCGGGTTTCAACACGCGCCGGATGCACCGCAGACCCGCGGCGCGGTCCGTGAAGTTGCGCACGCCGAAGGCCACCATCGCGCCGTCGAAGACCCCGGGCCGCAGGGGCAGGGCTTCGGCGCTTCCCCCGACGAACCGGACGGTCCGCCGCTCAGCATGCTCCGACTTCTTCCGGCCGATCCGCATCGTCCGCATCGCCCCGTCCACCCCGACGATCAACCGCGGCTTCCGCCGGCCCTTGAGCGCTTGCAGCGCCAGGTCGCCCGTGCCGATGCCCACGTCGAGCAGCAGGTCGTCCTCGGACGCGTTCAACGCGCGGACCGCGGCCCTGCGCCACCGGACATCGCCGAATCCGCTCAGCAGGTGGTTGAGCAGGTCATACCGGTGCCCAATGCGATCGAACATGCGCCGGATGTGCCGGGACTTCTCGTCTGCGGTTCTCATATCGGCCACAGGATATCGCCCAGCAGGAAAACGAAATAGACGACACTGACCAGGCCATTCGTGTTGAAGAAGGCGACATCGATCTTCGAAAGGTCGTCCGGCCTGACGAGCGTGTGTTCGTATACCAGCATCCCGGTCGCCATCACGGTGCCGCACAGATACAGCGCGTGCAGGTCGAAAACCTGGTGGACGGCCAGCAGGAACACGACTGTGGCCGCGTGGAGCAGTCGGGCCGCCAACAATGCCGGCCGGATCCCGAAGCGGCGGGGAATCGAGTGGACACCCTGCGCGACGTCGAATTCGTAGTCCTGGCAGGCGTATATTATATCGAAGCCCGCCACCCAGGTCAATACGGCCGCCGCCAGCCAGAGCATCGCAGGATCGATGGCGCCGGTCACGGCGATCCACGCCCCCACGGGCGCGATGCCGAGGGCGAGGCCCAGGACCAGGTGGGTGGCCCAGGTGAACCGTTTGAAATAGGAGTACGACAGGATCACCAGCAGGGCCAGCGGCGACAGCTTGAGGCACAGTTCGTTGAGCTGGTAGGCGGAAAAGACGAACAGCGCGCAGCACGCGCCCACGATCACGGCGACGGCGCGGGGCGCGATCCGTCCCCTCGGCAACGCCCTGTCCCACGTGCGGGGGTTCTTTCCGTCCATTACGCGGTCCGCGAGCCGGTTGAACCCCATGGCCGCGCTCCGGGCGGACACCATGGCGATGACGATCCACACCAGCTGTTGCCCTTCGATCCCCTGGCCCCGGGCGGCCAGGGCCACGCCGGCCATTGCGAAGGGCAGCGCGAAAACGCTGTGGGAGAGCTTGATCATCCGGCCGAATACGACCACGGATCCAATCGCGGACAGGGATGATGACGATTTCTGGCTCATACCTTTCAACCCATGTTTACCGAGCAACCTGCGTTCGCCGTGCAACCTGCGTTCGCCGTGCAACCTACGTGATCAATGAACCGCGTATGACCCGGCGCCTTTCTCTCGCGCGGAACCAGTAGGTCACGCCCTCCACCAGCCTTTCTGCGTCGGGGTAGATCTCCGATCCCGCCGGAAGGGATTCCAGGAACAGGCGTCCGTACGCCGTGCTGACGACACGCTGGTCCAAAACCGTGACGACGCCGTAGTCCCGGGTGGAACGGATGAGCCGGCCGAAGCCCTGCCTGAACTTGATGACCGCCTCCGGTACCTGGTATTCGAAAAAACTGTTGCGCCCCGCGTCTTCCAGGCGTTCCACCTGCGCCTGGACCAGCGGTTCGGTCGGTACGGCGAAGGGCAGCTTGACCAGAATGACCATCTCCAGCGCCTCTCCCGGCACATCGACCCCCTCCCAGAAGCTGTCGGTGCCCAGCAGTACGGCCGTATCGGACCTGCGAAAACGATCCAGCAGCGCCGAGCGCGGTCCGGACGTGCCCTGCGCCAGCACGGCCACGCCGTGTTCCGCCAGGTCCGGTTCGATGTCCTGGAAGGTCCGGTTGAGCTGGGCGTACGAAGTGAACAGCACCAGGGTACTCCGCATGGTGGAGACGACCAGGTCCAGGATGAGGCGGCTGACCTCGGACTGAAATGCATCGGATCTGGGCGTCGGAAAGGAGGCGGGCACGCAGACCAGCACCTGATCCGCGTAATCGAAGGGCGAACCGATGCCCCGCACCTGCAGCCGCCGGGGATCGATCCGGTCGAGCCCCAGCCGCTCGATCTGGTAGTCGAAACGATCCCCGACCGTCAGCGTGGCCGACGTGAGCACCGCCGTTCGCAATGGCCGGAACAGGTCGTCGTGCAGCCGGTCCGCCACCCGGAGCGGAGCGGCGGTCAGGATGCAGGACAGGGGTTGGGACCTGGTGGCTTCGACCCAGTAGACCCGTTCTTCCTCGTTCGCCTCCGTCAGCACGTAAAGGGCTTCTTCCGTTTCCGTGCAGAAGTCCATGGCGGCCACGATGGCGTTCCCCCGCGATTCCCGGTCGTCCAGCCAGGAATCGTGGACCTGGTCCAGCGTCGCGTGGAGCATGCCGAGGGATTCGCGCAGGCCGGCGAGGCCCTCGATGAGCACCAGCGCCGATGACCTCAGGATACCGGCATACTCGTCTTCGGCCCGGTACCTCAGCTTGGTCCGACGGGCCGACCCATCGTCCGACTGGCCGAACGCTTCGTCGCTGGCGATGCGGAAAAAGTCCTCGATCCGGCGGTTCACCTCCGTGATCCGGTCGATGGCCATGCGGGTGCCGGTCGCCAGCGGAGCCTTCCATTCCAGGTTCTCCGCCGCTTTCTTGGCCAGCTTGTCCAGCCCCGCCAGCACGCCGGTGCCACCCCATTCGGGCGCATGCATCCTGCTCAGTACGCGGCGCATGCGCCAGCCTCCGACTTCCAGGGTCAGGTGCTGCACGGCGGCGCGCTCCAGGTTGTGGGCCTCGTCAATGATCAAATGGCTGTACCGGGACAGCACGGCATGGTCGGACTGTAGATCGGCAAAGAGCAGGGCGTGGTTGATGATCACCACGTGGGAAGTCATGGCCGCCCTCCGGACACGGTTGACGAAACAGGCTTCCTTGAGCATGCACCGGGGGCAGGCGGTCCCCTCGCCGTTGATTTTGTCCCACAGGCCGGCTCCGGCGCCCCGGTTGAATCCCGCGTGCTCCGAAATGTCCCCCGTCTGCGTTTCCCGCGCCCACACGGCCAGGGGGATCGCGGCCTCCCGTTCTTCTACGGTCAGATGGTCCGCGGGTCGCCGGGTGACCTGACGCCACCGGTCCAGGCACAGGTAGTTGGACCGGCCCTTGAGGAGGGTGGCGCGGAAGGGCAGCCCCAGGTTGTCCAGCAGGAAAGGCAGGTCCTTGTAAAACAGTTGTTCCTGCAGGTTCCTCGTGTTGGTGGAAACGATGACCCGCTGATCGTTCCGCACCGCCCAGATCAGAGCCGGCGTCAGGTAGGAGAGCGACTTCCCCGTGCCCGTACCCGCTTCCACCAGCAACACCTCGCCATCGTTGAACGCGCCGGTGACGCTGCGGACCATGGATACCTGCTGCGGCCGTTGCTCGTAACCGTCCATGCTGCTTTCGAACAGTCCACCGGTCTCGAACAGGCGGGCCAACTCCTCCGTGTCCATGAGATCGAGTTCGTCGTCGGCTTCAGTCGCGTCGCACGCGCCGTCGCCGATCGTGGGCGGGCCGAGCGCGGAATGGGCGATCGACGGTCGCTCCCCCGTACCAGCCGAAGGATCCACGCGGTAGCCGGCATCCCCGTGACCGGTCGTCCCGGCCGTCATGCGGGCAAGCAGGCGCTCCAGCCCCGATCCGGTGCCCTCCGCGAGCAGGATCAGCGTTTCCATGGTATCGGGGTCCTGCGACGCCAGCAAACCCAGCAGCGCCCGGCACAGCAATGCCGTCTTCTGCGCGTCTTCGGCCCCGGACTCCGCGGGTTCCGGTTCGCCTTCCACGGCTCCGGCCTCCGCACTCTTCTCACCGACGCCGTCCGCGGCCGCCGCAGGTTCCGGTTCGACGCATCGTTCGACCGTTGCGCGTTCGTAGTCCCTTAGTCCGGGCAGCAGGACCCGGGCGAGGAGGCACACGTCCAGCACAACGGCGTCGATGCCGGCCGCGATCCGCCAGAGACGCTCGGTCAGATGGTCTTCCGGTCCATAGGCGGCGAGCAGGATTCCGGAGGCGTGCGTGCCGGCGAGACGCTCGATCGCTTCCATATCGAGACCGGTGCGTACCTTCGGTTTTTCATCGTGCCCCAGGAGCGCCACCGTAAAAGACTCGTCCGGTGGCGAGGACCGGCCATCCGGATGGATCGCGAGAATGGCAAAGGTGAGGGAGAATCCGTTGGCGGGGATGTTGTTGGGCGTTCGAGCAGACATGAAACCGCGCAGTTCGGTGGAAGGTCATGTTCAACGAAAGGATCGGGCAAAGGAAGATAGGCGGCGGGGCGGGATTTGTCAAAGCAACGGGCCGCCGCAGCGTCTGGTCGGGCCGGACCTCACCGGCCGCGTCAACTATCCGGAATCACGAAGAAACCGAAGGTATCCAGGGAGGCCGAACCGAATACGCCGATCCCGCCGTCGAGATTGAAAACCGGTCTTTCGAAGGTATCGCCCGCCAGGCTGCCGAAGCCGAAGGCGTTCTGCCCGGAGGCCTCCACGCTTCTGAGGAAATCGAACAGGTTCCGGTCCAGCGCGTACACTTCGACTTCGTGTTCACCGGAGGAGCCGATGGCGAACCAGGGCAGCAGCAGCCGGCCGTCCCGTGCTTCCAGGGGAGGAGAACCCCCGTCTTCGGAACCGGGTTCCAGGACGATCACCTGGTAGGCTTCCACGTCGATCGGATCGAAGCGGACCTCGATCAACCCCTCCCGGTACCGCATCCTGTTACCCGCGGCGGAATCGGGATCCAGGCGGCGGATAACCTCCATGGAAGGCTCTTCGAGGACGGCGATCTCATCGATTACCAGGGAGGCCGGCGTGCGCGTGACCCCGCGGACTTCCTCACCCAGCGCGCGCACGCGAAGCCGGTATTCGGTGTTGGGAAGTACTTTCGGCGCGCCGGGCGGCGGGAGGTAACGGCCCAGGTGTCCTACACTTGCGTACCTGTACTCCGCAAGTCCCTGTATGACAGTGACTTCGGCATCATTCACTCCGGTGGCGTCCCCGGTGGACACCGCATCCGCCCTGCGGGTCCGGCTGACAATGATCTCCGGCAGACTGCGATCGACATACAGCACGGCGTCCACGACGACGGTTTCGCGTTCGGCCGGACCGAAGAGCGTCGCGGGATCCCGCTCTCCCGAACAACCCGGATGGGCGGCGATACCGGCGAGCAGGGCGACCGTCAGAACGGGCTTGATGCAGCGGCGCAGCCTGGTCGTTTTTCTCATGGTCAGAAGTTGTAGTTCAGCCCGATGGTGGGCACGATGGGCAGCATCTTAACGACTTCCGCGGTCGTAATTTCTTCGTCTTCCGTATCATACTGTACAAACCACTCGTTGCGATGGTTGTACGCGTTGAACACCTGCAGATACCATTGAAAGTCCTGGTCGAACAGGCGGAAGTCCTGCTTGACGCTCAGGTCCATTCTGTGGTATGGAAGCAGCCGCGAGGTGTTGCGATCCGCGGGCAGGAAATAGTCCTCCCGTATGCCGGTCCGCGCCGATTCCCGCAATTCATACCGGGCGGAGGCCGGCGTGAATGCCTGTCCGGTAGCGAAGATCACATTGCCGCCGAACGTCCAGCGGCCGGCCCGGTAGTTGGCCGAAACCACGAGATCGTGCCGGCGGTCGTATTTGGGAGGGAACCAGTTCCCCTGGTTCACTTCCGGGAACTGCCTTCGCGTCCACCCGAGCGTGTAGCCGATCCATCCGGTCAACCTGCCCGACATGCGTTCCACGAAGGCCTCCACGCCCGTGGCATAGCCTTTTCCACCGGTGATGAACACATCCTCCGATCGGGTTTCGTCGCCGCCCACCGCCCGCGTGTTGTCCACGACCACCAGGTTGCCCAGCCGCTGATAGTAGGACTCGAGCGAGAGCCGGTAGCTCGGCGCCGGATCCCAGCTCGCGCCGATAACCAGGTGCCATGCCTGTCCGGGGGACACGCTACCGTCGAGCGGCACCCAGAAATCACCGCCGCTGAAGCCTTCCGTCGTGATCAGCTGCAGATACTGGTGGTACCGCCCACCGCCGGCTTTGAGGCGCAATCCTTCGGTCAACCGGTGACTGAAGGACAGGCGAGGTTCCAGGTCGATGGATTCGCGTTCGCTGTAATAGTTCGCGCGCAGCCCGAGGCGCAGCGAGGTGGAAGCCCGCGCCTGCCACTGATCCTGAGCATATACCGAGATCACATAGGGCTTCAGCCTGAGGTCGAGCTGGTCATCCTGGTTGAAGCTTCTGATGAAACTGAACCGGTACGTCGTAGCGCGGATACCTCCCTTCAGCGCGTGTTCCCCATCGGCTACATAGTCCAGGTCGCCTTTGACGCTGATGTCTCGAATGCTGTTCCTGAACAGAATCTCCGTGCCGTCGAAATTCGCCGAGAGCCGGCTTGTGTAGTCACTGCCCGATACCATGAAATTGCCGAAGAGCGTCGGCGAGAACAGGTGTGTCCACTTGCCCGTGACCGCCGAGTTCCCCCAGCGAACGTTGAAGAGGTCGTTCTCGCTGGTTTCGAGATTGAGATCGTCCCGGCCGAAGTATCCGCTCAGGACCAGGTTGTCGGAGTAGGACAGATTCTGGTTGATTTTTGCGTTTACATCATAGAAATAGTATCCCGGGATATCCTCCACGCGCGACCGGATGTAGGCCAGGACCGGTTCCAGGTACGTACGCCGTCCCGATACCATGAACGATCCGCGCGCCAGGGGGCCTTCGATCATGGTACGCATCGAGATGAGGCTGATCCCGCCCGAACCGCCGAGTTTGTTTCGGTTGCCGTCGCGGTTGGTCACGTCGAGGACCGCGCCGAGGTTGCCGCCGTAACTGGCGGGATAGGCGCTCTTGTGCAGGCGCATGTCCTTGATGGCCTCCGGGTTGAAGATGGAAAAGAACCCAAAGGCGTGAGAAGGATTGTAAAGGGGGATCTGGTCGAGCAGGATCTGGGTCTGATCAGGGCCGCCTCCCCGTATGTACAGGCCGCTGCTGATGTCCGAGGAGGCCTGGATACCCGGGAGAAGCTGAAGACTGCGCAACAGATCGGTTTCCCCGATGGCGGGCAACTCTTTCAATACCGCGGCCTGGAGGGCGACGAACCCGGGTTGGGCCAGCCGCTCGTCCCGGTATCTTTCGGCTTCTACGACGGTTTCGTCGCCGATTATCAGGGTCGGTACGAGTTCCACGTCCCGCCGGAGATAGGCTTCCGGTCCGAGGCTCAGCGTGTCCCGGAACGTTTCGTATCCGATGAAAGACACGACGAGTTCGTAGGAACCCTCGGGGATCCCGGTAATCGCGTAGAAGCCGTTATCGTTGCTCAGGGCGCCGAGGGACGTGCCGCTCAGGAACACGTTGGCGGCGAGCAGGTACTCGCCGCTGTTTCGATCCGTTACGAATCCGCTGATCGTGGCGGCTTGCGCCGAGGCGGGCATCAACAGCAGGGAAAGCAGTACCGCGCAGAACTTCATAGTCGCCGATCGGACCTGCACCAGGTTCGTCGATACGAATATACCTTGCAACCGGAGTAACCGGACCAGCCATGAGCCAGAACCCATCAAAAAGAAACCTAAGCCATCTCAGCCTGGAAGTCAACGAAGGGACGGGCTTCGAGGTCTACGCAGGCCGGACCGGCCGAAAGTTGCTTTGCCGGTACAACGCCGAGACCGACCAACTGCCGAAGGACGAATCGCCCAAACCCTTTTTTCATCCGGTTTACACCCCTTCCGGCGGTTTGATTACCGAATACCGTCCCGATGACCACACCTGGCACACGGGGTTGTATTTCGGCTGGGTACACGTAAATGACACGAACTTCTGGGGCGGTTCCTGGTACCTTCCGGAGCATGGCAAGTACGTTCCCGTTCCGGGCAGCCACGGCGTGCAGCGCCACGATGGATTCACGGAGGTGCCCGACTCGGGGTCCGGCAGTGTCGCCGTCGTCGAACATCTCACCTGGCTGGACCGCAACGCCCGCCCGGTGATCCGGGAGACGCGCCGGTTCGATTTCCTGGAGACCGGCGCGGTCGGCGAAACTGGCCGGGCTGGCCGGGCTGGCCGGGCTGACCGCTTCCTCTGGCTCATCGACTCGGTAATCACCCCCGTCGAGGGAGAAGTCACCCTGGGCGCGTCGCGCGCCGCCCGATACAGCGGGTTGATCCTACGCATGGGACCGCCGTTCGCCGATGCGCACCACACCAGCGGCAGCGGCCTCGTCGGCCACGAAGCCATCATGAGAACGCGGGACCGCTGGGTTGCCGCCGCGGGCGCCCAGGGCGGCATGGTGGTGATGATGGACCATCCGGGAAACCTTCGCCACCAGGTGCCCTGGTTTACCCGCCGCAATCTCCTGGGCACCGGTCCGCTCATGGAGGAAGACCTTACGATCCCCGCATCGGACCGCCTCCATCTCCGTTACGGATTCCTGGTGCTCGACGAGGTGGCCGGCGAAGGCGAAATCGAAGACCTGTACCGTGCTTACGTTGCCGCATCCGACGAGCGCGCCCCGTCGTAACTCGGCGGCGCGCCTGTCATCCGGCTTGGGTCTGTCCAGCGTCCGGCCCTCGACCAGCCGGCGTGCTACCGGCGTCCGCCCGGCAACGAAATGTGCGCGTAACGTTCATTCTTGCTTGACAGGCGGCCGGTATCGGACGATTTTCGGAGTCACGACAGGTTCACCTCACAGCCAACCGATTCAGGCAAGCGCTCGCGTGCCCGGTCACCGAGTAACCACACCGGTAAATATCGTGTAACCGCTACCGCCGAATGCCGACGTTAGGCGGCCGGCTTTCCCCGGAACGGGCAATTCGGTAAAGGGTACTTCGGAAGCACGCACCTCGGAAACGGGTACTTCGGAAGCGCTCGAGGCATTGCCCCGGCAAAATCGGAGCATCATGAACAGAGATTCGCTTGTAAAAGAAGTGGCATCCAGTCTGCAGGTATCCAGGCGCAAGGTAAGAGTCGTGCTGAACGGGTTCCTGGCGGAGGTTACCGAGGCGATGCACCGGGACGAGCGGGTGAAGCTGCACCGGTTCGGCGCCTTCAACGTGAAGATCAGGAAAGCACGTACGGCCCGCGACCTGAATGCCAACGTGGAACTTCGCCTGAACGACCGCCACATTCCCCACTTCATGCCCTTCGATACGTTAAAGGATACCGTCGCGCAACAGTCTCCCGTTTCCGAGAAGCAAACCGGTCCGGTGGCCGACGAACCGGCGATCCAGCAGGTCGAAGAGACGCCCAGAGAGCGAACCGACGAAATCTCGGCCATGCTGAACAGGGCCGAAGTCCTTGCGAACAAGGGCAAAGTCGAACAGGCTATCCAGCAGTACAACCGCATACTCGAACGGCAACCGAGACATACCACCGCCACGGGCAGCCTGGGCAGGATGTTCTTTCGCCTCGGCGCCCAGGAAACCGCCCTCGAGCACTACAACCGTGCGCTGGGAAACGATCCCGGCCACGTGGACACGCTGGTCGACCGGGCGGAGTTGTACATGGAGATGGGGCAGTTCGAGGATGCCAGGACCGACCTGCTTCGCGTGCTGGAATACGACCCCTATTCCTACCAGGCCTGCTACCTGCTCGGTGTACTGTACATAACAATCGGTACCTACGACGCCGCGATCAGGATACTCTCCCGTGCGCTGGACGTGGACCGGACGAAGGCCGACGTACACCTTCAGCTGGGCAAGGCTTACTGTCACGTGGATAAGCACACGGAAGCGATCGAGCACTTCGAGGCCCTGCTTCGCCATGATCCGCGCAACGAGCAGGCGTATCGGTATCTCGGTACGATCTACGACAAAATCAAGCAAGCAGACAAGGCGCTCGAGATGTACCGGAAATCAAACGAAATCGGCCTGGTCTGACTTTTGATGCTCGCGGACGGGCTTTGGTCCGGCTGAATTGTTGAAGATAACGATTCAAAATATGTATACGGATTTAATTAATGGGCAGTAAAGAGAGGGCTCAGGAGGGTCTGTAACCGGATGAACACCGTCAACAACGTGCATTCGGTCGAGGGACGGAAAAAACCGGCTGCGCGCGGCGCAGGCGAAGACCGGCGCGAGGAAGAACGCCGGTTGATGGAACGGGCCAAAGCGGGTGACGGCCCGGCCTTCGACGAAATGACGAGGCGCTACAGCGAGAAGGCCTACTCCGTGGCATACCAGATGCTCGCGAGTCACGATGACGCGCGCGACCTCGTCCAGGACGCGTTCCTCGAGGTATTCAGGACGCGGGAGCGGTTCAACACGCAGTACAGGTTTTCGACCTGGTTATACCGCATATTGATCAACAAGTGCATCAACTTCCGCAAGCGGGAATCCCGACGCCGCATGTTCTCCATTACGGATTACGGCTCGCGGAACGGCAGCGCCGGCCAACAGTTTCTGGTTTCCAATCTGGCCTCTTCCGAGAAGAACCCGCACGAGGTGCTGGAAAGCGATGAATTGAAGCGGTCGATCATGGCCGCGCTGGATACGCTGTCTGAGCGGCACCGAACCGTTGTCGTGCTGTTCGACCTGGAAGGCCTCTCCCACAGGCAGATCGCGGAAATCCTCCAGTGTCCCGAGGGTACGGTGATGTCCCGGCTGCATCACGGACGGCTCAAGTTGAAGCGCGTGCTGTCCAAGCGGCTGGCCGGATACCTTGATCTATAGGAACGTACCATGAACTGCCACCAGATAAAGAAACGGCTAACGCGATACCTGGAGCGCATGTGCGACAACGAGGAAGTCGCCGAAATCGCGCGCCACATCGAGTCCTGCCCCGATTGCGCGCGGGAACTGCGCGGTTTGCAGTCCGTCCGCGGCATGTTGCGCTGCTGCCGCGCGGAGAAACCCGAGGCCGTAACGGTAGCGGAAGTCCAGACCGCGGTGCTCGAGCGCACGACGCACGCCCACATGGTGCCGGGCATGAAGGGAAGGGACGCGCCGGTTCGCGAGCAGCCTGGCCGGTTCATCGCAGCGGCGGCCGTGCTGTTGCTGGTAGCCGGGGGGCTGATCTGGCAGTCGATCCAGCCGGTCGAGCCGCCGTCCGCCCAGCGCACGCTTTCGAACGACGATATGTTCTTCATCCTGCAGGAACACGCCCTGATCGAAGACCAGAGCGTGTTTACCAGCGGTACCCTGGGTTCCGTCATGGTCAACTACAAGGAATAGGTGGTACGAGATGGGGTTACGGCCTGTATTCCTTTGTTTCGTCACGACGGCGTGTATCGCGATGACCGCGCCGGTCCACGGCGTCGATCCGGACATCACCTATCAGAAGATCCTGGAAGCCCCGGATCGGGTGAGCTACCGCGCCACCCTGACGAAACAGCGGTTCAGCGCGGACGGGGACACCACACGATACGTCCAGATCATCACCCATCAGCGTCCGGACCGCGACCGTATCGACATCCCCGATGCCGATGGCCGCATCCGCGAGGTCATCATCCGCGTCGACCATGACATCTACCGACGCACGGCCTCGGGGGATTCGCTCTTATACTCACATCGCCGCCAGTCGAACTCGAACGTGCTCGACATGAACCTGGAGTTCAGCAGTCTCGACCTGCTCCAGACCAACTACGACCTCGAAATCGCCGGCGCCGATCGGCTTCTCGACCGTCCGGTGGCCATCCTGGCCTTCAAGCCCCGCCACCCCGGCAGGATGACCATGACGGCCTGGATCGACGAGGAGACGGGCCTCGTGATGCGCACGGAAGAACGCAACGAGGCGGGCGTGCTGGTCGAGGAAGTCTTCCTGACGGAATTCGAGCAGGACCCGCGGATTTCACCGGGCATCTTCGATACGGAGGAATGGACGGGCAAGTCCGTCGAAATCAACCAGGTCATTGCCTGCGGGTCCATCAGCGAAGTACAGAAAGAGGCGGATTTCAAGTTGAACGCCCCGGTCTACGTTCCACCGGGGTTCATCCTTCAGCAACGCCGCGTCATGCAGCACCACGGCCAGCCGCTCGTTCATTTCATGTACAGCGACGGCCTTTCGCGCATCTCGCTCTTCCAGCGGATCGCCTCCTCCGAAGCATCGCAACGGTCTCCCAGGGGTACGCCCGAATTGCATGGCGACGTGCGTGTCTGGGAACGAGGCCCTTATTCCATTCTGCGGCGCCATTACGACGGAAAGCTCTTCACCCTGATCGGCGACGTGGCCGTAAGCGAATCCGTCGAATTGCTCACTTCGCTCTGCACGATCAAGCCGGCGGTCTCCGCATCCCCCGCGCCCGCGGGCTACACCTCGTGGATCGGTGCGGGCGCGGGCATCCTCGCGGTCGGCCTGTGGATCCTCTGGCGTCGCCGCATGTGACGGGTTTTTGCCCTTCCTCTGCTTCTCAAGTTACCCGGAAACCTTCCACGCTGTCTGTGGTCTAACAGATAAACCGATCTGTTGCGCGGGATTTCGCGTGGAATTCCGTCTAATCGAATATAGGGAACCTCATATGGTACTTCGTCGATCACCGTAACAAGGAGCTATTTCATGAAGACTCGACATTCCATTGGCTGGGCCGTCCTGATCACGGCCGGCCTGTTCACCCAGGGAGAAGCGGCACGTGGGCAGGTCTCCGGATCCGCCGCGACCGCGGGCGGTCGGTACACGCTGGAGCAGTGTATTCAGATCGCAATGCAGAACAATCCCCAGATCGAGATCGCCCGGAAACAGGTGGAAGTCCGACAGGCGGCCGTCCTGGGTTCTTATACGGGGGTCATGCCACAATTGACCGCCAACCTGATGAACGCGAATCGGACGACTTCAGGCGATTCCCAACTCTTCCTCGAGGGCGAGTTGATCCGGGAGTCGCCGGGCAGCACCCGGACGAATTACGGCAACAACGTCTTCCTGCGCATGAATCTGTACAATGGCGGCCAGAACTGGAACGCGATCCGGCGTAACCGGCAGCTTGTAGACAACGAGAAACTGGGGCAGGCAAGTACCGAAAACCAGATTACCGTGGATGTGAAGACCGGTTACTACGGCCTGCTGCGGGCCCTGCGGCTCAAGGAAGTGCAGGAAGAAAACGTCCGTCTCAACGAGGAACAACTGCGTCGGACCCAGAGTATGTACGAGATCGGTTCCGTGGCCCGGGTGGAGGTGCTCCAGACCACGGCTCAGCTTGGCGCGGCGCGGATCACTTTGCATAACCGCAATAAAGACGTAATGCAGGCCCGGGCCGCGCTGGCCAACGTCATGGGCATCGGTTCCAGCGAGGTATTCGAGATCATAGATCCATTGGAAGGCGGGGCGCTCGATACGACGGCGTCCATGGCCTTATCGGACGCACTTCGGATGGCCGACCTGACCAATCCCGCCATCCAGCGGGACGAGGGCGGCATCCGTTCCGCGATGATCGGGACCAAGATGGCCCGGGGCGGACTCTGGCCGACGATATCAGGCTCTGTAGGTTACAGCCGGTCGGGCGTGCGTTTCCAGGACGTCTACGGCACCTATGACAAGAATTGGCGCCTGTCCTTCAATCTGAATCTCAGCATGCCGATCCTGAACGGCACGCAGACCTATGCCGAGATCTCGCAGGCGCAGGCCCAGCAATTGATTGCGGAGGAAACGCTGCGCCAGACCCGCAGGACGACCTCGCTGACCATCCGGAACGCCTTGCTCGACCTGGAAACGGCCCGGGAAGTCATCACGCTCAGCAACGACAACATCGTGGCCTCGGAGGAGAGTCTCCGGCTGGCGGAGGAACGGTACCGGGTGGGTTCCGGCACGTTGCTGGAGGTTTTTACGGCACAGGAGGCCCTGGTCCGGGCCAAGTCCGACCTGGCCGGCGCGCAGTACGATTACCTGATCGCCCAGGCCAGGCTGGACGGCGCCCTGGGAAAGTAGACATAACCGATCGTTAACAACGGAACTCCAGTATGCCCGTGGATATCCAAACGGATGCCCTGATCTGGATCCTCATTGCCTTCATCCTTGCGGGAATCCTGATCTATGGGCTTTCCCGGCGGCTGTTCAGCCTGTTGTCACCGGCCGCCGCATGGGGTCTCATCGGCCTGCGGATCGCGGCCGCCGCAGTGGCGCTGGCGGTCCTGAGCGATCCCGTCTCGCGAATGGTGCTGGAGCGGACCGAATCACCCCGCCTGGCCGTACTCGTCGATACCTCGGCGAGCATGGGCCTGACGGACCGGTTGGGCAGGCGGGACGAAGTCCTGGCCTCGGTCCTTTCCGGCGACGCGATGCATGCCCTGGAGAACCGTCACCGCGTCCAGCGCTACCGGTTCGCTGAAGACCTTTCGCCCCTGCCTGAAGACTTTTTCGATTCCCTGTCCACCGACGGCGCGGGTACCGACATCGGCGGCGCCATGTCCTTTCTCGAAGGCGGTTCAGGCGCCGGTCGTTTCGCCGCCGCCGTCCTGGTCACCGACGGCAATTTCACCGCCGGGCGCGATCCGCTCAGGGTCGCCGAGGATCTCGATATGCCCGTGTATACGGTGGGCATCGGCGACACGCTGGGTGTCCGAGACATCGGCGTTTCCCATTTGACGGTTAACGAAGTGGTTTACACCGGGAGCAACGTCCCTGTCGAAATCGGCGTGCGCGGCCGGGGGTACGGTCGCGTGCCCGTGCCCGTCACCCTGCGGGAAGAAGGCCGTATCCTCCAAAGCGAGGAAGTCTTGCTGGATGACGGGGAAGAGGAACGGACCGTCGTTTTCCACGTCGTCCCCGAGACCGAAGGCGTTCACCGGTACCAGGTGGAAGTTCCCGAACTGGATGGTGAGATCACCGCGGGGAACAACCGCCGTGAATTCGCGATCAAAGTGCTGAAATCCGGATTGCGGGTGTTGTATGTCGAAGGCGCTCCCCGCGCCGATATGGGCTTCCTGAAGCGCTCGATGGAAAAAGACGCCAATCTGGAAGTGAGCAGCGTCCTGCTCCGGCCCGACGGGCGGGCCTTTCCGGTACCCATGCCCGCTTCACGGGCGGACTGGTTTTCCTACGACCTCGTCATCCTGGGCAGTGTGGACTATGAACGCATCCGGCCGTGGGCGCCCTTCCTGGTGGCCTTCGTCGAGGAACGGGGCGGCGGACTGATCGCCCTGGGCGGTCCGCACAGTTTTGAAATGGGCGGGTACGCCGGAACGCCCGTCGGTGATTTGATGCCCTTCGGCATCGCTTCGACGGCCAGGGGCCTGTCCGAAGCGTCCTTCGTACCGGATTTGACGGCAGACGGCCGCACGCATCCGATCACCCGTTTGGATGACGACCCGGCCGAATCGGAACGGCGCTGGCTGGAACTTCCGCCGCTGCCCGGCATGAACCAGGTCGGGCGGGCGAAACCCGGCGCGACGGTACTCGCCAGGCATCCGACCTGGCGGACCGAAGACGAGCGCACGCCGGTCATCGCCGAGCATCGTTACGGGCAGGGCCGGGTACTCGGCATCGCGGCCCAGGGCCTGTGGCGCTGGGACCTGATGATGTGGGGCAGCGGCGGGACCAACGCGGCCTACGAAAGGTTCTGGAACAACGCCGTAAGGTGGATAACCGTGCGCGAGGGCAGCCGCAGGATACGCGTCGTTACGGACAAGCTCCAGTACCACGGCGGTGAAACGATTCGCTTCGACGGTCAGGTCTACGATGAAAACTACCGGCCGGTTGAAGGGGCCGAACTGACCGTGGCCGTTCGCCCGGCGCAGGACGAATCGGGTGCGCTGCAAATAAACCTCACTTCGACGGGGCAGGGGTTCGGCCGGTACGCCGGACGCCTTCAGTTTCTGCCCGCGGGCGCGTACTCCTTCGAAGCGGCCGCCGCGCATGGCGGCGTACCGATCGGGACCGACCAGGGAGGATTCGTCGTGGGTGAAACCGGCGCCGAGTTCGAGCGAACCCGCATGAACCGGGAACTGCTGGTCCAGCTGGCCGATATGACGGGCGGAGGTTTCTACCTGCCAACGGGCATCGATCGCATGGCCGACGAGATCGAGCTGGACGAGGTCACCGTGCAGGAGTCCAGCACCGTCTCGATTTGGAACCATCCCGTTGTGCTGGCGTTGCTGGTCTGCCTGCTCACGGCGGAATGGTTTTACCGGCGGTATCTCGGGATGGTCTGACCGACCGGCCCGGGCGGGGCGGGATGGTCTGACCGACCGGCCCGGCGCCGGAACGCCGTCGGATCGTCCGTCGCACAAGCGGACCGGGCGGCGGGACGGAATCGCGCCGTCGGAAGAATCCGTTGACACGGCCGTCCGCTTTCCATACACTTCCTGTTACCGTTAGGGGCGGCTCCTCGGGAGCCTGAGAATCACGACCCTTCGAACCTGACCTGGGTTATGCCAGCGTAGGGAAACGGCTGAACGAAGCCGTTTCGCAGAGAAGCGGCTTTTTCTTTTCCGGTGGGGAAGTGGCGGGATTCCGTGGCGCAGCGATCGGACATCGTGGTCATCGGCGGCGGGATCATCGGTCTGGCCGTGGCAAGACGGCTGTGTCTCTCCGGCTGCGCGGTCACGGTATTGGAACGGCGCCGGACCGGCCGAGGGGCGTCCTGGGCCGCCGCGGGCATGCTGGCGCCCCACTGCGAGTTCGACGAATCCGATCCCTATTACGAACTGTGCAGGACCGGACTGCAACGCTACACCGGTTTCATCGAAACGCTCAGGGAAGAAACCGGATGCCCGATCGATTACAATGCGACCGGGGTGGTTTTTCCGGCGTTGAGCGACCGGGGACAGGCGCGGCTGGAGACGCGGTATGAACGGCATCGCGACGACGGCGTACCCGTAGAGCGGCTCACCGTACGCGAGGCGCGGCGCCTCGAGCCGAATCTGACGAACGGAATCCGCATGGCGCTGCGCTACCCGGACGACCACCAGGTCGAAAACCGGGACGTCGTTTCGGCCCTCGCGCAGTCGGTCCGGAAGGTCGGCGGTGTCATCCGTGAAGGCGTTACCGCGCGGAAGATCCTGCTGGACGGCCACCGTGTCGCCGGGGTGGACACAACGGATGGCACCTGGAAAACGCAGACGGTGGTGAACGCCATGGGTTGCCGGGCGCGCTATCTGGACGGCATAGCGCCCGCCTGGAGAATCCCAGTCCGACCGGTGCGCGGGCAGATCCTCGCGCTGCGGGCAGGCGCCGCGCCGCCGTTCCATCACACGATCTATACCAGCGGCGTATACCTGGTGCCCCGATCGGATGGGCGGTTGATCATCGGCGCGACCGTGGAGGAAGCCGGATTCCGGGACGAGGTCACGCTGGGCGGCGTCATGCAGCTTTTCCGTGACGCCCTTGAACTTGCACCCGGCCTGAAGACCTGGGCGTTTGATTCCACCTGGTCGGGACTGCGGCCGGTGGCGCGGGACGGATGGCCCGTGCTTGGGGCCACGGGGACGCCCGGCCTGTTCGCGGCCTCGGGGCATGGCCGGAACGGCATACTGCTGGCGCCATTGACCGGTGACCTGCTCGCCGAGGCCATCCTGCACGACCGGGTTCCTGCCATCATGCAACCCTTTCTGCCCGACCGGTTTTATCCCGCTCGAACCGGAGAGACGAACAATGAACGTGACCGTTAACGGGACGACCAGGAAACTGCCTGGAGCAACGAGCATCGCCGATTTGCTGAAGGCACTCGGCGTACCACCCGAAGGAACCGCCGTGGCCCTCAACGGAGCGGTCGTCCCGAGGAAGGAACACGGGACGGCCATGCTCACCGACGACGACGTGATCGAGGTGATTCGGGCGGTAGCGGGCGGATGACCACTATACACAGCGGCCCTGGACCGTACAGGCAAAGGAGCAGACCAACATGTGCGCCCTGAAAATCGGCGGATTGACGTTAGATTCCCGGCTGATTCTCGGCACGGGAAAATACGCGAATTTCGAACTGATGCGGGAATCCTTCGAGGCGAGTGGTACCGGCATGGTTACGGTGGCCATCCGCCGGATCGATCTCAATGATCCCTCCGGGCAGTCGCTGCTCGACTTCATCGACCGCGACCGTTACGAACTGCTGCCCAACACGGCCGGATGCTATACGGCGAGCGACGCCGTGCTGACCTGCGAACTGGCGCGGGAGGCGCTGGGGACCGATACGGTCAAGCTCGAAGTCATCGGGGACGAGAAGACCCTGTTTCCCGATAACGAGGCCACCCTGGAAGCCGCGCGCACGCTGGTCGACCGGGGATTCAACGTCATGCCCTATACCATCGACGACCCCATCGTCTGCAAGAAACTCGAAGAGGCGGGATGCGTCGCGGTCATGCCGCTCGCCGCGCCCATCGGTTCCGGCCTGGGTATCCGCAACCCGCACAACATCGCCATCATCGTCGAGAACAGCCAGGTGCCGGTCATCGTCGACGCGGGGGTCGGGACCGCTTCCGACGCGTCCGTCGCCATGGAACTGGGTTGCGACGGCATACTGATGAATACCGGTGTGGCCGGAGCGCAGGACCCGGTCAAGATGGCCGTCGCCATGCGCAAAGCGGTCGAGGCCGGTCGACTCGCCTTCGAAGCGGGACGGATTCCCATGAAGGCCTACGCGTCCGCTTCCAGTCCACTGAGCGGTGTGATCCATTCGTCCTCCCAATAGTCTCCATGGTTGACTTCAGGTTCTATCTGATCGGCGATCGGACCTGCTGCGCCGGACGATCGCTCGCTTCGGCATTGGACCAGGCCTGTCGCGCGGGCGTCCGCGCGGTTCAGGTCAGGGAGAAAGACCTGTCGACTCCGGACCTGCTGGCGTTGACCAGGGAGGTGCAGGCAGAACTCGGATCGCTTCGGCCCGTCCTGACCGTCAATAGCAACCTGGAGGTCGCCGCGGCCTGCGGGGCGCAGGGCGTTCACCTTCCGGAATCCGCCATGCCGGTCCGCGAGGCCCGCGAAGCACTTCCCCCCGGCATCCTGATCGGCAGATCGACCCACGGCACCGAAAGCGCGCGCGCCGCGGAAGCCGAAGGGGCCGATTTCGTCACGTTCGGACCGGTATACGATACGCCGTCCAAGGCCGGATACGGTCCGCCTACGGGCCTTCAGGCGCTCGCGGAAGCGGCCGAAGCGGTGACGATTCCGGTGTTTGCCCTGGGCGGCGTGACCCCCGGCCGTACCAGGTCGTGCCTGGAAGCGGGTGCTTACGGTGTCGCCGCGATCTCGGCGGTGCTGTCCCAACCCGACATTCCCGCGGCCGTCAGAAAGTTTGAGAAGGCCCTCGGCGGCCTGTGACCGTTCCCGGTACCGTTCCGGGCACCGTTCGCGGTATTTGAAATAGTTGTTGACAATTCCGGTAAACATACCGAAGTTAGTGAGGAACCATCGACATTTCAGCAATCCATACTGCCTTCCGCTTACTTTATCCCAAAGTGAGGCGATGTATGCCGCGCAATTGGAAAGAAATGAATCGAACGCTCCTGATGTCGGGCCTGCTTGCGGGAATGATCGGAATCGCATGCAGCGGGACGACGGTCGAGGAGGAAGCCGCGGTCGTCAGCACCGAGACGATCGGCACCGAGATCGGCCATATAGCGCCGAACTTCGAAGTGTATACCATGGATGGAACGAAGGTAACCCTGGAGGACTTCCGGGGCCGGCCCCTGTTCGTGAACTTCTGGGCGTGGTGGTGCCCACCCTGCATCCGGGATGCGGAACCCCTGATGAACATCGCGAAAAAGTACGAGGGTCGGATCGACTTCCTGTTCGTCGGCGTGAATAAATTCTACAAGGACGAAAAACCGCTCGATCCTGCGGAATTCGAGGAAGGATTCGGCCCCGGACTGGATCTGTTCAAGCAGGAACTTCAGGCGTCAAGGCTGGTTCGCCCCTCCGACGAATCGGAGAAGAACGATCCGGAAAAAATGGCCGGTATCGCGGCGCGGAATGAAGAAGTCATCGCGTACTACATGAACAGCCCGACTTCCCTTTTCGATTTCCGCGGTTACTGGGAACGCCAGTTCCGTGCCAAGACCAACCAGCGCTACGGGATTCCCGTCACCTACCTGATCGACAGCGAGGGGCGCATCAAGCTGGACGTCCACCCCAACGATCAGCACTGGGACAAGAACGAAGATATCCTGGAAGACCTGATCGCGGGCAAGGACCTGTCCCAATACGCGGAGCGCTTCCCCATTCCACCTAAACACCAGCGCGAGGAGGCCTCGGGAAGCTGATCGCCAGGACGACTCGAGTCCTCCGCTCATGATCGTTTTTCGTGGTGCGTCAAGGCGCTGTGTCAAGGCGTTGCGTGTCATCCCGTCCTATCTTCAAACGTATTTTGCTGGCCTGTATCGCCGGTGCGGTCACCCACGCCGGCGTTGCCGCCCAGGAACCTTCCAGGCCGCTTTGCGGCACGCTGCACCTCCATCCCTTTGTCCAGCCACCTGAGGGCGGACTCGCCGCCAGGGCCCACCGGCCCGAACAGGTCGGTCCGGGCCGACCAACCGTTCCCGGCGAAGGGGACCGCACGAACAACCTCGGACATACCTATACGGCCGAGCCCGAATCCTACGTCAGTCCCGGCGGCCACTTCAAGATCTGGTACGTCACCACGACGGAAGATCGGCCCGGTGCAGGCTGGCCGGAGCTGGAAGACGGCGCCGACGGCGTCGTTCCAGCATATGTCCGGCACTGTGCGTTATTCCTCGATGAATCCCGCCGCGTCATCGTGGAGGAACTGGGTTACCGTCCGCCGCCGGTGGACTACGATCATCACGACCGATACGTGGCGATGGATGCGGACGATGGCGGGGACGGGCTATACGACGTCTATATCACCGATCTGCCGAGTCAGTTTAGTGGATACACCCGCCCGGAAGCGGTCACGACCGGCGCTGCCCTTCCTTCGTACATCGTCGTGGACAACGATTTCGCCGAATCCCGGAGGACGGTGGAGAAGGCGCTGGACCTGCTGCGGATCACCGTCGCCCACGAGTACTTCCACGCCGTGCAGTTCGGCTATGACGCGGGGGAAGAGGCATTCTGGCTGGAGCAGAGTGCCGTGTGGATAGAGGAGCAGGTCTATGACGAGGTCGACGATTACCTGACCTACCTGCCTGCGTTCAGCAGCTTCCTGACGGAGCCATGGTTCTCGCTTGATACTTCGAACGGGGAGTTTGAATACGCGGGCGTGCTCTGGCCGCTGTACCTGGAAAAGCGGCACGACAGGGACCTGATCCGCGGCATCTGGGAACGGGCCGGGACGAGCCGTGCGCTGGATGCCATCGACGGGGAACTGCGCCGCGTCGGCAGCGATCTTGAATCCGCCTTCCAGGAATTTACCACGTGGAACGTCTTCACCGGTGACCGTGCCAACGCGGACCGGTTCTACGAAGAAGGCGCCGCCTATCCCCTGGTCGAGCTGAGTGGCCTTCATGGCCAGGACGAACACGATACTCAGGGCGCATCGGGCACATACTTTTTTGACGGCCCTCAAATCCCCGCCCACCAGTATCCGGACCACCTCGGCGCGAACTACATACGCTTCGTCCCGGACCCCTCGCGGCCCGGCGGGCTGCGCATCGATTTCTCGGGCATAACCGGGGAGTGGGGCGTTTCCGTGGCGGCCAGCGGCGATGTCGACACGGTGATGACGGTCCCCGCGACCCGTGGAGGCGTGACCATCGAGGTTCCCGACTGGACGCGCTACGAGACCGTCATGCTCGTGGTGGCATCTCTCGATCGCACCGGAGACGGTTTCGAATACGCTTACACGGCGGCCTACGACCCCGGTCTTACGGGCGATAAAGAGACCGGGCGGCCGATCGCCGCGTCCCTCACGACGTACCCGAATCCATTCTACCAGCGTAGCGGTCCTGCCACCGTCCGATACGAAGTCGGCCGGCCGGGGGAAGTTCAGGTCACCCTGTACAATGTGATGGGCCGGAAGGTCCGCACACTGGTGGACGGCATCCATGCCGAGGGCACGTTCACGACCACGTGGGACGGAACGGACGATGGGGGAAGAAGGGTGGCCAGCGGGGTCTATCTGTGCCGGATGACGACCGGCGGGGCGGCGGAGCGTTCCGAAGTAACGCGCAAGCTGCTGTTCCTAAAACAGTAGATCCGGGAAGGACCGGATGATCTTCTCGCAGGTGTCGGCCGGATCTTCCCCTTCGTCCACCGTGATCCATTCGATGTCCCCGGCCTGCCTGAACCAGGTCAACTGGCGCTTTGCATACTGCCTGGACCGCTGCTGTATGGCCGAGACCGCCTCTTTCAATTCCAGCTCGCCCCCGATGTACCGCAACATTTCCGCGTAACCGAACGTCGACATGGCGTGGGTTCCGGGACCATACCCCCGGTCCATCAGGCCGCGGACCTCTGCTTCGAGGCCCGATTCGATCATTTTCTCGACCCTTGCGTCGATGCGCGCATAAAGTGCGGCGCGGTCTCGACGCAACCCGACCAGACGCGTTCCGGGAGACCGGTGTTCTACGGGTCTTTCGAACCAGGAAGTCAGGGTGGCGCCCGTCGCGTCGTGGACTTCCAGCGCCCTTTCGATGCGTTGCCGGTCGTTAGGGTGTATGCGCCTGGCCGACACCGGGTCGATTTCGCAGAGCCGGCCGTGGAGCGCGGCGACAGGTTCCGCCCGGTATCCTTCCGCGAGACGCTGCCTGAGTGCCTGCGGAATCTCCGGCGCGGCGAACAGACTGCCGGCAAGCGCCTTTATGTAAAGCCCCGCGCCGCCGACGACGAGGACCGGCACCTCCCGGTCCGCAAGCTCCCGGATCGCTTCCCGGGCCAGGCGGCCGAATTCGCCGGCACTGAACCGTACGTCCGGATCGACGATGTCGATGAGGTGATGGGGGACCGCGGCCCGTTCATCCGGGGTGGGCTTGGCCGTGCCGATATCCATGTACCGGTAGATCTGGCGGGAATCCACCGAGACGATTTCCGCGCCGAAGCGCCGGGCCAGCTCAATGCCCACGGCGGTCTTGCCGGCACCGGTGGGACCCACGAGAACCGGCAGGGGGCGGTTTTCGGTAGCACCGGATGCCTTCGAATGGGAGGTCACGAGTCGTTCCCGGCGCCTGCCGCGGGACCTTCGGCGCTTCCCGCAGGTTCCTCGGACCGTTGCGACGCGGCGTACCGCCAGTCGCGCACCGCCCGGGCGACGGTGACGACCGGGGCGGTCCAGATGCGGTCACGGTGTGCCTGGAGATAGCCGCACAGTCCGCTGAAATCGGCCTCCGTCACGGACAGGTGCCCTTCCGAGATCCCGTGAAAGGTCAACACGGCCCACTGTCCCCCGTTCATGGCCTCCTCGACCAGACCGATCATCCCGGAGCAGGCCTGGCGCTCCACGGGGAAGGAGTAGAGGTGGTGCAGGTCGGCGGTCAGGGGATGATTGGCGAAGTCCCCCTTGCCCCGGCCGGCGATATGGTGGCGGGCCACGACCGGAACGTAACTTCGCCTGCCCGGTCCCTCGCCCACGTGGGCATGATAGCAGGGATAGCAGAAGGTAAAATCCGCCTGTCCGGGAATGGCCTCGGAGATTCGTCGCCTGCCCTCGCCGATCTCCCACTCCATGTCTTCGAGGGTCATCGTCTCCAGGCAGTCGGTCCGGGTCTCCTTGAACGCGCAGGAACAGGGGTGGTTGACCGTATGGTTGCCCACCTCGTGTCCGGCGCCCGCCACGGCCTTCCACGGCGCGAGCAGGCCGCGCCAGTCCGTACCCCTGGGATTGACGTAGAACGTGCCGTGAAGATCGTATTCGGCCAGTATCGGCAGGGCCCGGTCGAGCTGGGACGCCATCCCGTCGTCGAAGGTCAGGGAGACGGCGCCTTCGCATCCTTCCCGCCAGGGATGGGGGTGCTCGCCGGTCATGAAATCCGCCTTTCATTCACCTTGATTGTATGCCTTGTGCTCCGTATAATATATACCATAACCGGTGCCCGGCACCCTGTCAATTTCCCATTAACAGACTTCCTTTTACACATACGATAGAAAGTAATACGCGATGACCTACGGCGACCGTGACCAACTGCTGAGGGACGACGCACATCTGATCCATCCGCTGCAGCACCGCGACGATCATGTCGACCCCCTGATCTGCGTACGTGCCGAGGGCTCCACGCTCTTCGACATCGAGGGCAACCGCTATATCGACGGGCTTTCGAGCCTCTGGAACGTAAACGCCGGTCACGGCCGGCGCGAGCTGGCGGCCGCCGCCGCGGACCAGATCGAGGAGTTGGGGTTCTTTTCCTGCTACGCGGGGGCGACGAATGTCCCGGCCATTAGCCTGGCCAGCCGCCTGAAGGAGCTGGCGCCGGGCGCGCTGAACCATACCTTTTTCACGTCCGGCGGTGCCGTTTCCAACGACAGCGCGATCAAGACGGCGCGGTATTTCTGGCAAAGGGCCGGACGGACGGACAAGACCAGGATCATATCCAGGAGACATGCCTACCACGGGGTGACCATCGGCGCCATGAACGCCACCGGCCTGGAGGCGTACTGGGAGGACTTCGGATCCAGCCTGCCCGGATACGTCCACATCGACGCGCCATATCCCTATCACTACAGGCCGGAGGATCCCGGCGTGGGATGCGGCGAGGCGAGCGCCCTGGCGCTCGAGGAAGCGATATTGCGGGAGGGCCCCGACAAGGTGGCCGCCTTCATCGGAGAACCCGTGCAGGGCGCGGCGGGCGTCATCGTGCCGCCGGAGGACTACTGGCCGAGGGTCCGGGAGATCTGCACGAAGTACGACGTGCTCCTGATCGCCGACGAAGTGATCACCGGGTTCGGCCGCATCGGCCACTGGTTCGGCATGTCTTACTGGAACGTCGAACCGGACATCATCACCTTCGCGAAGGGTATTACCAGCGGATATCTGCCGCTCGGGGGCATCATCGTCTCGGACGAGATACACGACTGCATCCAGAACGCCCCCGGAGACCGGAAATGGAACCACTCCTTCACCTACTCCGGACACCCGACCTGTTGCGCCGTCGGCCTTGCGAATCTCGATCTCCTGGAGCACGAAGGGCTCATCGAGCGTAGCAGGATCATGGGCGAGAAGCTGATGGAGGGCCTGCGGGCGCTGCGGGCGCTGCCGCACGTGGGCGACATCCGCGGCATCGGGCTGATGGCCGCTGTGGAGGTGGTGGAAGACCCCGCATCACGCAAACCCTACGATTCCGGGTCGAAGATCGGCGGACGCATCGTGAAGAAGATGCTCGAAAACGGTGTCTACACCCGTTGCCGGGGAGACAGCATAAATTTCGCTCCCCCCTTCGTCGTCACCGCCGAAGAGCTGGACCGGATGGTTAACGTAGCCGGAGAGGCCATTGAATCGGTTACGGCCTGAAGAGGACACGGGGACCAGGAGGCGCGCCATGAAACTACTCATCGCGATCGTCAATAAAAGGGACATCCGGCATCTTACCGATGCACTGATCGACAACGATTTCCGGTTCACCGAAATCGGCAGCACGGGCGGGTTCCTGCGCGCCGGCAACGTCACCCTGTTGATCGGGGTGGACGACGAGCGTGTGCCTCCCGTGCTCGAACTCATCCAGAACCACTGTCACGCGCGGGAAGAAGCCATCGACGTCGCGCAGATCGGCACCCATCTCGACGCCCTCGGATTGGGCGAGGCGGTTACGACCATGGTGGGCGGCGCGCAGGTGTTTATCATCCAGGCCGAACGCATGGTCGTCGTTTGATCGCGGCCTTTTCTCATGTCCGGTCCAGCCGGACTGACGGAACAGGAGCACGGCATTGAAAATCGGCATCATCGGGCACACCGGCTGCGGAGACTACGGACATTCCCTGGACCAGGCCTTCGTGGGCGTGGAAGGCGCCGAGATCGCCGCCCTGGCCGATCCGGTCGAGGAGGGGCGCGGCGAGGCGATACAACGCACGGGCGCGGCGAAGGGTTATGCCCGGTACACGGATATGCTGGAGCAGGAGAAGCTGGACATCGTCGTCCTGGCCACCCACGAGATGAGCAACCATCTCGCCATGGTGCTGGCCGCCGCCGAACAGGGGGTCCACGTGTACGCAGAGAAGCCCCTCGCGCGCACCCCGGCCGAAGTAGACGCCATGGTGGAGGCCTGCGACCGGGCCGGCGTTCTCTTGATCATGGGCCACCCCTGGCGGGGACGGCCGGAAATCCAGCGCCAGGCCATCCCCATGATCCGGGAGGGCGGTATCGGGCAGCCGCGCTGGGCCCGCATGTACGGATTCGGGGGCGAAAACGGGGGAAATCAGTGGTTTATCGATCTCTATCCCCATTTCTTCGATTTCCTGTGGCAGCTTTTCGGCGAACCGTCGTGGTGCCAGGCGATCATCACCCAGGACGGCCGTCCGGCCCGCCCGTCGGACCGGAAAGAAGGGCTGTTCGGCATGGGCACCTCCGCGGGAAACGGCATGTGGGCCCATTACCAGTTCGACGGTTTCAACGCGGAATTCGAATCCTTCGCCGGCGACGGCATCGAGAATCCCTATCGCATCGACATCCACGGGACCGAGGGCACGCTCATCCTGCCCGGCCCCACGCAGGATGGACCCGACATCTACTTCCATCCCCACTCCAATCCGCAGCCCTTCGACGACGACCGCTGGGAGGTACTCGCTCACGAGCGGGTATCGGGCGGGCAGAAATGGATCAATGCCCACCACCGCATGGCCCGGTCCATGATGGATCTCATCGAGGGCAAAGCGCCCGAATACGAGCTCTGCCACGCGCGCACGGCACGCCGCCATATCGAAATGGCCATGGGAGCGCACCGTTCCCACATCACGGGCGCGCGGGTGGCCTTCCCCTTTGCCGAAACGGGCAACCCCTTCGACACCTGGACGGAAGAAGGGCGGGCCTGAATGGACATGGATCGCTTCCGGCATCACCTGTCCGGCCCCGTCGCTTCGATCAACACCCCCTTTCTCGAAAATGACGGCATCGACTACGACGGGTTGCGCCGTTTCGTCGATTTCTGTATCGACGCCGGGGCGGGAACCGTGTTATTCACCCCGGGGGACAGTCTCTATTCGGTGCTCACCGAGGCGGAAGTCGCCGAGATGACGGCCTTCACCGCCGGCGTCGTGAACAAGCGGGCGCTGTTCATCGCGAGCGCGGGATTCTGGTCCACGCCGCAGACCGCCGCCTTCGCGGAGTACGCCCGGGACCGCGGCGCGGACGCGGTGATCGTGGCGCCTCCCGACCGAGGGATGACGGTGGACGGGCTCGTGGCGTACTACGACGCGGTTTCGCAGGCCCTGCCGGCCTTCATCCTGAGCGCCGGCCTGGTGAGCGTGGGGGTCCGGGGTGCGCTGGAGACGGTCGACCGGCTCCTGGACGAGGTGCCCGGGGTCGTGGGATTCAAGGAAGACTTCGGTCCGGATTTCGCCCGCGGCGCCAGCGCGCGGGCCCACGAGAAATGGGTCATCTTCGCCGGCGGGCAGAAGCAGACCCACATGGACATGCTGCCCTACGGCTGCGACGGATACATGTCGACTTTCATCAAGTTCAAGCCGGACGTGGCCCACGCCTACTGGGCCGCCGTCGAGCAGGGAGACCTCGATGCGGCCGCGGACGTCATAACGCGCTACGACATGCCCTTTTTCGACTATCTGTACAACACCTTTCCAGCGGGCGGCGACGCGGCGCAGCACGCCGTCCTGGAGCTGGCCGGGATCTGCGGCCGCTGGCGCCGAAGCCCCCTGCCCGATCTCTCCGACGATGAGATGGAACGGCTCAAGGGGTTCCTGGCGGACGGCGGCATGCTGTAAATGGAATCACACCCATGCAAGTAGGCTACACCACCTGGGGCATGCCCAAAGTGCCCGTGGACCAGGCCCTTTCGTTCCTGCACGATCAGGGTTTCGACGCGGTGGAAATAACGGTCCTGCCGAACTATACGACGGTCGTGGACGGACTCGACGCCGTTGAACGACGCCGCATCAAGGGCCTTTGTGACAGATACGGCCTGGCCATGCCCGCCGTCGCCGCCCACCGCTCGCTCCTCGAAGAGGACCCCGATGCGCACCGCGAGAACATGCGCCTGCTGAAACGGGCCGTCGACCTGTGCGCGGAGTGGAGCGACGGCCGCGGAGCGCCGGTCCTGGACACGGTGATGGGCGGCGCGCCGGAAGACTGGGAAACCAGGCGGGATTTCATCTTCGAGCGGGTCGGTGTGCTGGTGGACTACGCCGCGGCCCGGAACGTGGTGATCGGCATGGAAGCCCACGTGGGATGTGCCTTGGACACCGCGGAGAAATCGGTCCAACTCGTTGAGACCATGGACTCGCCCCACCTGGGGCTCAATTTCGACATCAGCCACTTCGACGTCCTGGGCATGCCCATCGAGGAAGCAGTCCGGCTCATGGCGCCCCACGCGGTCCATACCCACGTCAAGGACCAGCGCGGCCGCGTGCCCGATTTCGAGTTTCTCATTCCCGGAGAGGGCGATTTCGACTTCACGGCCTATTTGCGTGCCATGCACGCCGCCGGTTACGAGGGTTCCATCACGGCGGAGGTCAGCAACATGGTGCAGAAGAAACCGGGGTACGACCCCTTCGAAGCGGCCGCCCTGTGCTACCGGACCCTGGAGAAAGCCTTCGCCGAAGCCGGCGTGCCCCGGACGTGAACGACCCGGGCGTGAGAGGCGACCGGGCGTGAATGGTTTCGTGGCGATCGAATGTGAGCGTAAAACCGGGGACTTTACAGACACCACCCCGCATAGGGCTTCTGAGCATCTTTCAACGTGAGGATGAATTATGGAATACCGCTATCTGGGCAAGACCGGCCTGCGGGTTTCGCCGATCTGCCTCGGCACCGCCTTTCGGGGCGAGATCGACGAGCATGCCGGCATCCGAGTGATCGAAACGGCCCTCGACCTGGGATGCAACTTCATCGACTCGGCCTTCTACGGGGAGGGAAGGTCCGAAAAGATCATTGGAAAAGCGCTCAAGGGCCGGCGCGAACAGGTCGTGCTGTGTACCAAAATCTTCGGCACCGCGGGCGAAGGACCCAACTTCACGGGGCTGTCGCGGTTCAACCTGATGCAGGGCGTGGAAAAGAGCTTGAAGCGGCTGCAGACCGACTACATCGACCTCTACCTGGCCCACAGCTTCGACCCGGTCACGCCCCTCGAGGAAACCCTTTCGACCTTCGACGACCTCGTCCGGCAGGGCAAGGTCCGGTACATCGGCTGCAGCAACTGGCCGGTGTACAAGGTGGTGGATGCCCTCTGGACCAGCGACCGGCGCAACCTGGAGCCCTTCGTCTGCCTGCAGTACAACTACAGCCTGCTGGCCCGGTGGGAGACCGAACTCGAGCTCATGCCCATGGCCAAAGATCACGGGCTCGGACTCATGTGCTACAGTCCGCTCGCCATCGGCCTGCTGACCGGCCAGTTCCGCCGCGGGGCCGTACCGCCCGAAAACAGCCCCTGGGGGAAGAACCCCCGCCCGGGCCTGAGCCGCTCGAGCTATCCCTTCGACGAGGCCATGACCGACAAGCTGGACGGCATCGTGCAGACGCTGATCGACGTGGGGAAAAAGTACGGGAAGACGCCGGCCCAGGTGGCGCTGGCCTGGATCCTGGACCACGAAGAAGTGACGGCGCCTATCATCGGTCCGGACTTTCCCAAGCAGGTCGAGGAATCCCTCGGGGCCGTGGGATGGGCGCTCGAACCGGAAGACCGCACCCGCCTGGATGAGGTCTCCGCTCCGGATCTACCGGGGAAATACGCCTGAGCGGACAGACAGGTGCCAGAGCGGATTCGTGTACGATCCTCTACGGTCTGCCCTGCGTCGGAATCACGCCCGTAATGGACGCCTTGCCTGTGAAGGGCAGCGGGTCGGTCAGCCGAAGGGTTCGTCCGGGTTCCCGGTAGGCGGCTTGCGCTTTTTCGCTTCCACCCTGGTGGCGTTGTAGATGGCTCGAATGCGGCGGAACTTCTGCGCGACGAGCGCGATGAACACCACCAGGATCACGCCCAGCACAACCTGGTACAGCGGATTCTCCCAGCCCAGGATAACCGGCCAGAGCGCGAGGATGGCGAGGATGGTGAAGCCCGCTTCGAGTTTTTCTTTGGTCGTCATATCCGACGTCTCTCTTCCGGGTCCGCGGCCGATCAGAAATCGAATTCCACTTCCACCAGCCGGTTCTCTCTCGAGGCGGTTTCACACCCCTCGATGAGTTGGATCGGACCCTTCGCCCATTCTCCCGTGATCTCCAGGGGCAGGCCGGCGAGCAGGTGATCGGCTACGTTCTTGTAATAGCCTTGCCAGTTATGGCCCCGGTCGTACGGCTTGACCTCGACGACGCGGTGGCGGCCGTCGGCCGAGGCCATGGTCACCGTGCCCGCGCCGTCCCCGCCTTCCATGACGATCGATCCGGCGGTGCCCTGGACGGTCCACATGGGCCTGCGGGACGCATGGATGGATGAGGTCATGAACTGCGCCTCGACGCCCCCGTCGAAACGGGCGTAGGCCCTGCAGTAGTCCTCGTTGGTGCTGCTGTGCCAGACCCGCTTCATGTAGTTCCCGTAGAGCGTCGCCCGCTTGTTGATCCGGTTGCCCTGTCCGTCGTACCGCGGCACCAGCTGAAGGATCTTCTCGAAATTGTGGGCGCCCCAATCGTACATCGCGCCGCCGGAAACCGGCTTGTGGGACCGCCACGCCTGGCCCGGCAGGCCGTACCCCACCAAGGCGCTTTCAATCGAGTACACCTCGCCGATATCACCCCGGCCGACAATCTCCTTCATCGAAAGGATGTCCGGGTCCCAGTGCCGGTTGTGGTACACCGAGATCATGACGCCCCGGTCCCGGGCCAGGCCGATCAGCTCGTCCGCCTCGGAAACCTTGACCGTGAAGGGCTTCTCCGTGATGACGTGCAGGCCCGCATCCAGGAGCGGCTTCGCCACGGACGCGTGGTAGGCGTGGGGCACGATGACGATGGCGAGGTCGATGAGCCCGCTTCGGGCCATTTCCCCGGCATCCTCGAACATGGGCACGTCCTCGCCCTGCTCCTCCCGCGCCGCTTCAAGCCGGGTGGGGTCCCGGTCGCAGACCGCCCCCAGTTCGAACCCCCGCGTCGAGGCGATCTGCTCGCTGTGGTGCCTCCCCATGCCGAACAGCGGTCCGTAGCCCACCAGCCCGATCCGGACGGGCGATCCGTCGGTCATCCCGCACACGTATCGGAGTCCCTTGATCAGCTGGTCCTGGAAGTCGGGATGGACGAAGGCGCGGTTGTCGTGGCCGAGGGCGGTGTAGAATACGCGTCCCTTCCCGTAATCCCGCAAGTAGCCCAATGGCTTGCGTTCGAGTTTCCATATGCCGTGCTGGAACCACCGGAGCGGCGCCTCCGTCTTGATGTCCATGTTGTAGCATTCGTCCTGGACGCGGAAACTCCGGCTCATGCGCGGCAGGATGTCGTCGAAGGCGGGATCGACTTCTACGTCGAAGTCGCCCAGCGGATCGTGGCCGATGAACTCGGTGCCGATCATCTCGATGTAATCGGCATACTGCGCCAGCCCCGCGTTGGCGGTGTGCACGGCCAGCAGCCCGCCGCCGTTCCGAACGTAGCCGGTGATCCCCTTTTCCTGGTCCCGGGTCAGTTCGCCGGACGCGATGTAGAGCGCCACGGCATCGTAAGCCGACGGGTCGCAGAGGGCGTTCCGGTCATCGGTAACGTCCAGGGTGAACTGCGAAGCGCCGTTCACGAGCCGTTCGAACATGGCGGCGAACTGGCTGAACGGCGGACTGTGCGCGTTGATCAAGAGCAGTATGCGTTTCACGGCGGACCTTTCATCGACGGGTGGAAGGATAGCAGGCTTCAGGCTGCCGCCTGCCGTTCGGCGTCCAGCGTGACGCGGATGCCGAACCGCAGATAGCCCAGGGAAAGCAGCACGCATGCCGGCCACCAGAACCAGTCCGGAAGCGGAGATTCCATGAGCATGTGCACGGTGTCCAGCACGACGGCCGGCGTGATGGCGATGATGGCCAGGTTCAGGAGCGTACGGTACGGCAGCGCACCTCCGGCGGACGCCGTGAAAAAGGAAGCCACGTAAGCGTACAGCAGCGTCTGCAGGATCCGGTATGCGTAGGATAGCGCGAGCAGGATGGGGAAGAGCAGCGTATTGACCAGGGACCGGGTCCAGTCGGCGATCACGTACAGGTCCTCCCGGGTCAGCGTCTCCGGAGGTCCGTCCGGCAGGGACGATACGTCGACCTGGTCGCCCTCTCCACGGATGAAGATCTGGGTGCGCGTTACCAGCACAGGGGCCTCGGTGTCGTCCAGGCTGGTGTACTGTCCGGTGGGGTCGATCACGGCCAGCACCGTCCCGTCCCGGTCGCGCAGGAGCGTCGGCTTGGACGAGGACGAGGACAGTTCGCCGCCGGACAGGCTGAGATCAGGGACCTGGTCGATATAAAAAGGGGCTTCCCGGCTGACCCATTCGTCCACCTCGTTCTGCGTCTGGAGGGTGATGGGAATCCAGGTCAGCGCCAGCAGCAGGAGGAGGTACAGAAAGGTACGGTTTCGCCAGTGCCGGGCCGCATCCTCGTAAATCGCCCCCTCATAGAAGGCCATCCAGAGCGGATGCAGCATACTGAATCGACGCATGTGCCCTTTCATCCTCCCGTCCGTCCACCGTGGCGCGGCGACCGGACGCCGCACGGCGCAATCCTAAACCGAATTGGCTACCGATCCGTCCGCCCTGAGCAGCGTATTCGCGGTATTCATCGGCGTGAATACCGCGTCCTTAATCCGTTCGTCGTCCAGTTCCACGCCCAGGCCCGGTTCCCGGGGAATCGGGATGTAGCCGCCTTCCCGGCGTATGTTGGTCCGGTACAGTTTGCTGGCTTCCGATTCGTCCCCCATGCTGTACTCCTGCGTCACGAAATTGGGGATGGTGGTATCCAGGTGCACGGAAGCGGCGGTGATGAGGGGCGTCAGGAAATTGTGCGTCACGACGGCGCAGTGGTGGGCCTCGGCGATGGCCGCGATCTTCTTGCAGTGAGTCAGGCCGCCGGCGAGGGCCACGTCCGGCCGCACGTATTGCGGTCCGCCGTGGGCCAGAAGCTCCTGGAACTCCCAGATGGTGTTCAGGCGTTCTCCGTTCCCGACAGGTATGCCGATCCGCCGGGCGATTTCACCCTGGGCCATGATGCTGTCGATCTGGATGGGGTCCTCGATGAAATAGAGGTTGAATTCGGTCAGCGCGTTGGCCAGAGGCATGGCGGTCAGCGGTGTCAGCTTGCGGTGGACCTCCACGATGAGGTCCATGTCGGGCCCGCCGCCCTCGCGCGCGGCCGCGACGAGATCCCGGGCGGTTCGGATCATCCGGTCCAGGGCCATATCCTGGTAGCCGCCCGGCAGGGGATCGAACTTGAGCGCCGTGAAGCCCTCCGACGCCGCGTTCCTGGCGGATTCGAGCATGGCCTCCGGGGTGCCGCCGCCGCCCAGCAGGTGCAACCTGACCCGGTCCCGGCAGTTCCCGCCGAGCAGTTCCCAGATCGGAACGCCGAAGTGCTTGCCCTTGATGTCCCACAGGGCGATGTCGACGGCACTGACCGCCCCGGACAGGGCGCTTCCACGGAAGGGCGACATGCGGTAGAGGTACTGCCAGTGATGCTCGATGCGGAACGGGTCCTGCCCCACCAGGTAATCCTTGAACCGCTCCACGATCTGGTGCACGGCTTCGGGATACCCCCAGCAGGCCGTCTGTCCGACCCCGGTTAGCCCGCTGTCGGTCCGGACGCGGATGACGTATCCGCCACCAATGAAATACGAGGTGATGTCTTCGATTTTCACGTAGGTCGCCTTTCGTGTCGCCATGGTGGTAAGCGGCGGCAATTGCCTAGTAGTCGCCCCAGAATTGTATGCGGTTACCTTCCGGGTCGGAGATATCGAAGCATGCTTTCCCGTCTTCGTTTACCAGCCGCCGGAGGCGCAATCCCCGGGATTTCAACGCATCGTGGACGGCGCGCACGCTGTCTACGTGAAAGCCGATCTTCTGCCGGCCCCCGTTCGGGCTTGCCGCGCTGTGCAGACACAGTTGGCAGGAACCTGTGTCGAATCGCAGGAATCGATGCTCCGGGAAGGCCTGGTCCGACGCCGGCTGCAGCCCAACGACGTCCCGGTAGAACGCGGATACCGCTTTCATGTCCTTGACGAACAGAATGATGCTGCCGAGGTTCATTGCCCTGGGGTGATCACCCGTGTAACGGAAATTGCCTGCTATTCCGATTATAAGTTATAACCATAAGATCGCACGGAGAGCTGTCGAATAGACCCCTACCAAGTAAGCGGTGTTTCATCCACCCCGCAACCAGAAATCGGCACCGCGGTCCGCAAACCGTCGAAATGCAGTTTTTACTTGAAGCCTCCCCTGCGTGCTCTGTATACTCTGTTTACAGATTCTCTACATTTCGGCTGTTTTTCCAGGCCCCTGGTCCGGTCCGACGCGGTGTTTTACGCCGTATAATTCGTCGGTGCGCGCCGGAGGTATCCGTGAGGAGATACACCATGATTACGGAAGAGTCCGGTTTTAACTTCGATCCGAAATTTGAGGATCCTGAAAAGCTGAAAGCGTTGTCGAGGCGCGGGTTTATGGGCCGGATCGCGGGAGGTCTCGCCGCCGGGACGGCCCTGTTGTCCATGGCCGGAAAGGCCGGGGCAAAGCCGCCGATGCCCGAAGACCACCTCCCGGAACCCGACGACGTGGCATACTGGAACTGGGTGGCCGATCAGTACATCATCCGCGACGGCGTTTCCTTCATGAACACCGGCACGCGCGGTCCGTCCCCGGCCCCGGTGCATCGGGCACAGATCGCCGCACTGGAAGGGGCGAACTCGGATTACAAGAGCTACACCAGTTACGTCTACAACAGCGACTTCCGGGCACAGATGCGGGAGAAGATGGCGAAGTACATCGGCTGCAAGTCGAACGAGGTCGCCTTCACCAACAACACCACCGAAGGCATGGTCTTCGGCACCTTCGGCATCGACATGGAGCCGGGCGACGAGATCGTGACGACCAATCACGATCATTCCAGCGGCGTGCAGCCCATCAACCTGCGGGCCGTCCGCCAGGGAACGAAGACCGTCATGATCGATCTCTCGTCTCCCGAGTACCACCCGCCCGACAGTCCCGACGCGCTGCTCAAGGCCTTCGAGGCCGCTATCACGCCGCGCACGAAGATGCTCAGCTTCTGCCACATCAACTACGGCGACGGGCTAGTCCTCCCCGTGAAGGAAATCTGCGAGATGGCCCGGTCGAAGGGCATCATCACGCTGGTCGACGGGGCGCAGCCGCCGGGCATGCTCGACCTGAACATGCACGACCTGGGTTGCGACATGTACGCGGGGCCGTGCCACAAGTGGATGATGGCGTCCATGTACACAGGCTTCTTCTACGTGAAAGAGGACATTGTGGATCGCGTCTGGCCGACCCTGTACTCCGGTCCCGTGAATGGGCTCACCATGTATGGCATGGAACCCACGGGCTTCGCCAAGGTGTACTACGACGAGTACCTTGCGGGGGCCTCCAAGTTCGAACTGCGGGGTTCCTCCAACGCCCCGGCCCGGGTCGCCATCGACGCGGCGCTGGACTTCCACAACATGATCGGACCGGCCGCCGTCGAAAGCCGGAACCGCTACCAGGCCACGCGCGTGGCCAACGCCCTGCGCAACATGGACGGCGTGGACGTATACAGTTCGCCCGATCCCCGCTTGAGCGCGGCGCTCGTTTCGTTCAAGGTCAGCGGCGTGGGTACGCGCGATGTCAATGACATGCTGTGGGATCGCCACCGTATCTATATCCGGAACGTCACGCACGACGAGATCAACTGGGACGCCAACCGGACGTCGATGCATATCATGGTGACCGACGCGCAGACCGACCAGTTCATCGGCGCCATCGAGGAAATCGCGAAGGAGAAGCGCCTGTAATCCGGTGTAATCCGGTATACTCCGGTGGTGGCTCTCCAGGAAAGAACAAGCTTGAACGATCAGCTTCGGAGGAAGGTGTAATGGCCTATCTGCGTCACCTCGCACTGCGGTGTCGGGACGTGTCGGTCTCGCAGCGTTTCTACCAGGATGTGATCGGCTTTACCTTTATCGGCCGGAGGGGCAACGGCGAGGCCGTCGATCTCAGCGACGGCACCGCCAACATCACGTTGCTGCCCCATGACGATCCGTCGCGGCCCACGCTCGAGGAAGGCGAGGAGTACATCCATTTCGGCGTGCTGGTAGACGACCTCCACGCCGCCTGGTACAGGGTCCGGAACTGGGGTGCCGAAGCGCCAAAGACCGTGAAGGGCCGGGACGCCATCTCCTCCGATACCCCGCCGGAGATCGCTTTCAAGGCCATCGATCCCGACGGCAACATCGTCGACATCTCATGTGACCGGGACGAGTGGCGCGGCGTGAAGATTTGACCAAGGGTTGATTCCCCGGTTTCGATCAACCTCCTATGCGTATACTCAATTCGGCCGCCCTTTCCATTGACAAAACCGTCGCGAGGGCGGCCGAGTTATTTGATTTCTCCCGTGGCCGCATCCCGCCCGGCACCCTCACCGCCGTCCTCTGGCCGGGCCTGGCCCGGTCCCTGGTGCGCCAGTTCAGTCAAGGCATAGCCGGGGTTACCGGAACGAACGGCAAGTATACGACCTGCCGAATCCTGGCCGCGATTCTGCGGCAGTCCGATGCCCGGACACTCTACCCCGAAGACATCGCCCCATCCTTCGACGAAGTCGTCTCCACCCTGGTCCGGGCGACCGACCACCGCGGCAGGATCCAGGCGGACTACGGCGTGTTCGGATTCGAGACCGGCATGCTCGACCGGGCGATCAAGATATGCAATCCAGGTACGCTCGTCCTGAACAACCTGTACGACGATGAATCGATCCAGGGGGTCGACCGCGCCGCCCTGATCGGGACATGGTGCGACTGGTTCGGCACCATGTCCTCCCGACAGCATATCCTCGTCAATGCCGACGATCCGGTCCTCTGCGGCGGATTCACGCGCGGCGTGCCGCCCCGGCTGACCTACTACGGCGTGGAGGATGAACGCCTGCACCTGGCGAACAAGGCCGCAACCGAGGTGCCCTGCCACCGGTGCGGCGTTCCCCTGTCCTACCGTATCACCAGCCTAGCCCACCTGGGCGACTACGCCTGCGAAGGCTGCGGCTGGGAAAGGCCGCTGCCCACGGTCTACGCCATCGATGTGGACCTGGGACCGGATGAATCGAACTTCCGGATTATCACCCCGCGGGGTCCCCTGGACGTGCGCCTCCGCCTGTCCGGGCTGCACAACGTGTACAACGCCGTGGCGGCCGCGGCGGCCGCGTTATCCCTCGGCCTGAGTCCCGTGACGATACGCAAGGGCCTCGAATCCGTGAGGTCTACCGGAGGACGGGACGAACGGGTGGTGATTCATGACCGGGAAGCCCGACTGATGACGATCAAGAACAGGACTTCATTTCACGAAGCGCTCAGGACCTGCCGGCTGGACCGGCAGCGGGGCCACTTCCTGTTTCTGCTTGACGAGTCCGTTCGGGCCGGACGCAACGGGCCGTGGATCGTGGACGAAGACCTGGAAGGCATGGTGGACGAATCGAGGTCCGTGCACGTCGCCGGCGCGGGCGGCGCACACCTGGCCCTGATGGACGAGCAGATCGACGCGGAGTACATGGCCTCGGCCCCGGACGTCAGCGACGTATTCCACGACATCATGCGACAGCTCACCCCGGGCGACCGCCTGTGGGTCCTGGCGACCGAAAGCGCCATGTACGCGGTCAGGCGGGAACTGAGGGACATGGGAATCGTCTGAGCGCGGCGTCACTGCCTGGGCGGCCGCAAGCACCAGCGCGGCGTCACTGCCTGGGCGGCCGCAAGCACCAGCGCGGCATCACTGCCTGGGCGGCGTCAGTTCCAGGGCGGCCGGTCGCACCCATTGAACGGATAGTGATCGCCGGGCCTGAACCGGGGAAGCGGAGGGTAGTGATTGATTCCGCCCACGGCCTTGCCCCGGCACAGGTAGGCGGGGAAGTTCTCGCGCTTGATGCGCGTCGTCGTGGGAATGTACCGGAGGGTCAACCCGCACCGGCGCCGGTCGGAAAGGTTGGCCTTCGATCCATGGATCAGGTAGGGATCGTGCAGGGATACGCCGCCCGCCGGCACGATGACATCGACCGCCTCGGACTCATCCACCTTCACATCCAGTTCCGAACGCAATACGTTCTCCCCGTCCGATGTGCGGTGCCGGTACAGTTTCTGGCCCCTGTGGCTGCCGGGAACCACCCGCATGCAGCCGTTCTCCGGGGTGGAGTCGTCCACGGCCAGCCAGATCGTGATGACCTCCATGGGCTCCAGCGGCCAGTAGTTCCCGTCCTGGTGCCACAGCACCGGCTGCCCGGTCCCGGGCGGCTTGCTGATGTAATGCGCTGCGAAGAGTGCGATGTCGGGCCCCAGGAAGGGTTCGATGACGTCGATGAGCCGCGGGTCGGTACATAGGCGGATCCAGAACGGATCGTCGACGATCAGGTGGTGATGGTACTGCTCGGGCCGGACGTCGGGATACTTCTTTCCCATCCACTCCACGTGTCCCTGGGCCTCGGCGGTCAGTTCATCGTCGATGACCCCGGGCAGGACGACGTATCCGTCATCTTCGTACCGGCTAACGATATCGGCGCCGTTCATGGGCGAATCTCCCTATTCGTGTTCGAGGTGCTTGCGCAGGGCGCGGCCCACGACACCGATCTGGTGCTTGAAATCCTGGAACGTATAGCTCTGGTGAAAGTCCCAGTAACTGTTCCAGACCGCGTCCCGCTTGTCTTTGACCTCCGCGAACCGGATCAATCCGCGCCCGGTCTCCGATCTGCCCAGGTTATCGTAGGTTTCCTGCGTGACGTAGTAGCCGTACCGGGGATCCGCGATCTCATAGCCATACTTGATCATGGACCTCGGCCGTTCGGAAAAATGGGCCGCCCTGGCGTGGAGTATGGAAGGAAAGGTAACGGCCAGCGATCCCGCCTTGACCGTGAGCTTCTCCTGTCCACGGATCCAGCCCAGCTTGCCGGTCTGACTCGGCGTATACAGCCTCCGGTGACTTCCCGGAAGCAACATGGTCGGGCCCATGTCTTCGGCGACGTCCTGCGGGTAGTACATGCACAGGATCTCCGTCAGCGGACGGTCCGCCATCCACGTATCGTCCACGTGCCATCCTCCCCCGTCGCTCGTTCCGCCGGGGGTCAGGTGGTTCCAGAACCGGAAGGGACTGATGGCGATATCGGGCGATTCGAGCAGGTAGGACACGAACTCCACCACCGTGGGATGGGCGAGCAGGTCCCCGACGCTTTCCCGTTCGAACGCCGATATGCCCTTGCAGACCAGGCTGTCCTCGCTGATTCGCGCCACCAGGTCCTCGTCGAACCAGTCCTCCAGCAGGACGTAGCCCGTGTCCACGAACTGCTTCTTCAGGACCCTGAAGTCATCGTTCATCATCGGTTCCCTTCACCGTGTCCCGGTCCCGAGGTTCCTGTTTCCGCGGCGTATCCTGTTTCCTGGCCCCGTGGGGCGTATGGGGCAGTCCGCCACCCGGAGGGAAGAAACGTTCCAGAATAAACTCGTGGCCCAGCTGGTTATGCGTATTTTCGAGGGGATACTCGACGGCCGGGAAGGCAATGATCCGCCAGCCGTCCGCCATGGCCTCCTTGATATTCCGATAGGGACATGCGTGGCGGGGATCGAACTGGTACTCGGCGTCGAAGGGTCCGAAATAGTTCCAGGAGAGGACGTCGGCCGTAATCAGGTCCGCGTTCGCCCAGATATACAGCAGGTGCTGCTGGGGCTCACCCGCCAATGCCTTCAGTTCTTCGAGATCCTCCAGCGATACGCCCACGCCGGCCGTGATATTCGTTTCGGCGCGGCTTACCCATCCTTCAATCTTCTCGGCCATTCGTCCTCCCGCGAGATTCGACTGCCGATGCGCTGTCGAAACTTGCCTGCCCGCTTCGTAAGCGCCTGCCTGCCGATGCGACGTCGGAGCCTGCCTGCCGATGCGACGTCGGAGCCTGCCTGCCCGTTCAAATCTGACTTCTATAATTATCCAGTATTCGCTTCAGCGTCAAGACGGTCTTTCCCAGGACGCCGGGGACCGGGGCCGGGTTCCGTCGCCGGGGGGCCGTCCCGGGGCGCCGGTTGCAGGGCGCCGGGAGGCCGGGTTCCGTCGCCGACAGGAAGGAACCAAAACACAAGCCCCCGGCCGAAACCGGGGGCCTGTTAAAAAAAGAAAAAGGTGAAGAACGGGAAACCGGTCAACTAATGCCGACTCGTAGCACGACGTCAACCGCGAGTCGTTTCCCATTTCCTCGTATTGAAGTTACGACTTCGCCAAAGCGGCTTCAAGCGTTAAGACCCGGTCGGAAAGTCGTAGCCATGCTCCCGCTAAAACCGGACGGGCCGTTCGCGGCTGCTTGCCATACAGAATGGTTGACACCCCACCTGGGACCGTGTATTTTGTAAGTTCCCACTGAATCAGCAACCATCTGACGAAAAGTACATATTTCGACCAGCGGAACCGGATTGTCAACGACGGTCAGACAGGAGAAACCGATGAGTTCAGACAGATTCGACTTTGCCATTGCCATAGGCGGCGCCGCGGGCCAGGGGATCGCCACGCCGGGCAACGTGCTCGCCCGGATTTTCATCCGACGCGGTCTGCATCTCAACGCCTACAATGCCTATCAGTCGATTATCCGGGGCGGTCATATTTTCCTGACGATGAGGATGAGTGACCAACCTGTTCACAACCACGGCGACAAGCTCGATCTGCTGGTCTGCCTGAACCAGGATACGATGGACCGGCACCTGGGCCTCATGGGATCGGGTACGCGGGTCCTTTACAACAGCGACACGATCACGCCCGGGACCCCGGAAGACGGCGTGCACCTCTGCCCGCTGCCCATCAATGAACTGACCGACAACAACCGCAACAAGCTCGTGCAGAACACCGTGGCGCTCGGGACGATCCTCAACCTGCTCGACGTGGACTTCCAGATCCTCGAGGACATCCTCACCATGCAGTTTCAGCGCAAGGGGCAGGAAGTGGTCGACGAGAACGTGGGCGTTGCACGCGCGGGTTACGATTATGCCGCGGCGCACTTCGAGCCTTTCTCGCAGGCTCTGCCCTCCGGCGGCAAGCCGCTTGCCGTATGGACAGGCAACGACGCGCTGGCCATGGGCGGAGCGTCCGCGGGCGTCAAGTTCTACTGCGCCTATCCCATGAGTCCCTCCACGGGTGTCCTCCACTGGATGGCGCAGAACGCGCGGGAACTGGGCATCATGGTGCGCCAGGTCGAGGACGAGATCGGCGTGGCCAACATGGCCATCGGCGCCGCCCACGTGGGTTGCCGGGCCATGTGCGCTACGTCGGGCGGAGGCTTCGCCCTGATGACCGAGGCGGTCGGCAGCGCGGCCATGATGGAAATCCCCGTCGTGTTCATCGACGTGCAGCGCGCAGGTCCATCCACGGGTGTGCCCACCAAGACGGAGCAGGGCGATCTCTGGCAGATACTCGGCGCGAGCCAGGGCGATTTCGAGCGGTTTATCGTGGCGCCGACCGATGCGCTGGACGCCTTCAATACCGTGCCCGATCTTTTCAACCTGGTGGATCGTTTCCAGTGCCCGGGCATCGTGATTTCGGATCTGTTGATCTCCGAAGGCACGTTCAGCGTGGATCCGGACGAAATCGACATGCAGCCGGACATAGACCGCGGCGACCTGATCACCGAGTCGGCCAACGGCGCGAGCGACATCCCGACGGGTTCGCAGGAAGCGAACGGACACGGCCTCATCGGGGCGCCGAGCAATGGTTACCTTCGGTACGAGAACACGGAGAGCGGGATTTCTCCCCGCGCATTGCCCGGCCAGGAGGGATACGCCCACGTGGTGGCCACCGACGAACACGATGAAGACGGCGTCCTGGTCAGCGACGAGTTCACCAATCCCCACAAGCGCCGCAAGATGGTGGAGAAACGGGCCCGGAAGTTCAAGGGCGTCGCAAGCCACATCGACCCGCCCGAGCTTTCGGGCGCCGACGACGCCGAAGTCACGCTCATCGGCTGGGGATCGACCCGCGGCGTGATCCGGGAGGCGGTGGAGGCCCTGAACCGTGAAGACGTCGCAGTGAACCACCTGCCGATCAAGTGGATCGTCCCGCTTCACACGGAGACCATAGCGGAGGTATTTGCCAACGCGAAACGGACCGTGATCGTGGAAAACAACCATTCCGGCCAATTTCATCGCTATCTGCGCAGCGAGACCGGCTTGACGGCCGACGGCCACATCCGAAAGTACGACGGCGAGCCGTTCATGCCCCATCACATCGTGGAAGGCGTAAAGGAACTGCTGGCCGGCGCGACCGACATCTATGTGCCCTACCAGGAAGTCATCGTCTAAGGAGTCACCAACATGTCAGTGGAAACATTACCACGCGAGGAAGTGGAAGCAAAACCGGTAGCCCCGTTGAAAGCGAAGGACTTCAAGGGCAAGGTCGATCCGGACTGGTGTCCGGGATGCGGCGACTTCGGCGTGTTGAGCAGTCTGCAGCGGGCCTGCGTTAACCTCGGGCTCCGCCCCCACGAGATCCTCACGATCAGCGGGATCGGCTGCTCCTCGAATTTCCCGGGTTTCTTCAATTCCTACGGGATGCATACCCTGCACGGCCGCGCGCTGGCCGTGGCCACGGGCGCGCAGATGGCCAACCACGAGCTGACCGTGTTCGTCACGGGCGGCGACGGCGACGGCTATGGAATCGGCGGAAACCATTTTACGCACACGGCGCGGCGGAACGTGGACCTGACCTACATCGTCATGGACAACCAGATCTACGGGTTGACCACGGGACAGGTGTCCCCGACCAGCAGCATCGACATGCGGACCAAGAGCACGCCCTTCGGCAGCGTGGAAGCGCCGGTGAACCCCATCACGGCGGCGATCATGAACGGTGCGACCTTCGTGGCCCGGGCCTTCAGCGGCGACGCCCGCCACCTGACCGGTCTCATCGAGCAGGCCGTCCGCCACCGGGGTTTTTCCCTCATCGACGTGTTCAGCCCCTGCGTCACGTTCAACAAGGACAATGATTACCCCTTCTTCAAGCAGCGCGTCAAGAAACTGGAAGACGAGAGCCACGATCCGAGCGACTGGAAGGCGGCCTGCGAGAAGGCGATGATCTGGGGCGACGAAATCTACACGGGCCTGTTCTTTCAGAAGACGGATGCGCCCACGCTGGGCGACCAGGAACCCGTGCTTGATGAAGGCGGTGGCATGGCCCGGCGCGAGCTTGGGATCACCGGCGAACAGTCGGACCGCATCATCAAGCGCATGATGTAGTGGGAAAAGACGTTGCCGCACCGGGTTGAAGCCGCGTTTCAGATGAAGGGGATTTCCTGCAGTTCCCGGTGCACGGCGCGGTAGAGGGGGACCGGCGGGGCGTGCGCTTCCTCGCGATCATCACCGGTGGCTTCAATCATGTCGAGTGACAGGACCTTGTCGCTGAAACTCCCCGTTTCCAGCTTTTCACCCAGCCCCTGTTCATACACGCACTGCAGTTCCGCCATCGTGAATTCACCTGGAAGCAGCAACAGCGCGATATTCGTGTAATTCAGTTTGGCCGCGATCCTGTCCGTGCACACCTTCAGAATCTCATTGTGATCGTACGCCAGCGACGGGGTGTCATTGACGTAGAACCATTCCCCCGTGCGGTACTTGTCTACCGGCTCGAAGGGCTCGCCCGGCCGTTCGGGAAACCCCATGTAGGCCGTCGAGATCGTTCGTCTCCTGGGGTCCCGGTCGATGGCGGAGAAGGTGTAGACCTGTTCGAAGTAGGCGCCTGACCGGCCCGTTGCCTCACGGAAAGCCCGCCGCACCGCCGCTTCCAGGTCTTCTGTTTCGAGCACCAGGGTTCCGGGCAGCGAATAGCGGCCCACGAAGGGTTCGATCTTCAACTCGACCAGGTAGACGAGCAACTTGCCGTCGAGAAACCGAAAGATGCCCAGGTCCGTGGCCGCGTATGGTTTGGTCGGAATCATCGCAAGGTCATGTTTGCATCGTTTGCAGGGGTGTGGCAAGAAAAAAATGGGCGGAAGCGCAGGTGACCGGGAGCGATATCCGTCCTTTGGAAGGGAGCCGTTTCACGTTCTATGGAACTGGATGTCCTGAATACCGTCGTGCAACTCCTCGCCGGCGCGCTGATCGGCGCCTGCATCGGCATGACCGGCATCGGTGGCGGCGTGCTCATATTGCCGGTTCTAACGCTCGGGTTCGGCCTTCCTTCCACGGTGGCGGTGGGCACCGCCCATCTCTACTCCTGTCTCTGCAAGATCCCGGCCGTCTTCTTCCATTTCAGGCAGGGCACCATCCGGTTCCGGACCTCGGCGTACTTTCTTGCGGGGGCCGTACCGGCGACCATAGCCGTGGCGTTCTGGATCACGGGGTACGCCGGCGCCATGGACCAGTCGGGGCCGGCCTGGCAGGAACTCCAGGCGAACCTCCGGCAGTTCATCGCGGCGGTGGTCATACTTTCGGGCCTGCTGATCCTCTGGCACATGTTCATGCGGCCGGGTGCCCACGCGCCCGCGGACCAGGCGGGCGAGACGGACGATGCGGTTCAAGCGGACCAGCGCGCGCCTGCGAAGGTCACCGGCGGGAAGGTGTTCCTCGTGGCGATCCTGGGCGCCTTCATCGGCGGGCTGATCGCCGCCACTTCGGTGGGCAGCGGCATCCTGATCGTGCCGCTCATGATTATCATTTTCCGCCTCACCGCGGTGGACACGGTGGGCTCGTCGATCTTCATCGCGCTGTCGCTGACTTCCACGAGTTCGATCATCTACGCCGGAAGCAGCCAGCTGGATCTCGCCATCGCCGTGACCATGGCGGCCGGATCGCTGGTGGGCGTGCCCCTGGGCGTGCGGATGTCCCGGAGGATACCGGAGCGCTACCTGCAGATCACCATCACCGGACTGGTGCTGGCGGCGGGCGGGGTCATGCTGTTCGGGGGTTGAAGAACGGGATCAGGGCGCGGCGTATATATCGTTCAGCAGACCGCTCAGGCGGATGCCGGCCTGCAGCAGCCTGCGCTTGACGCCGTCGGCATGCTTGAAGATATAGTCGTAGCCCAGGTAGGGCGTTCTATCGGAACGGGAGTCGCCGTAATCGTAGACGGCCGGCAGCATGCTTCGCGACTCCCGCGCCCAGTCATATACGTCCGAACGGCGCCAGGCCTGGATCTCGCCGGGTTCGGCGTGTCCGAAGAACCGGACCCATTCCGTGAAGCTCATCCGCTGGTGCTCGACGAGGTGCTCGTCCCAGACCGTGTGGAGATTGGTGCTCTCACCGAACCACCGCACCCGGATGTCGTTGCCTCCCCTGTCACTGGCATAGCCCGCGTGCAGCGGCTGGTGAAGGTCGCCCACAAGGTGCACCAGGAACTTCAACGCCTCCTCCCGTTCCTTTCTGTCTGAGCCGCGGTCCCTCAACACCCGCTCGAACCGCAGAATGGCCTCGATCACGTCGCCGCTCGGGCTTTTATGCGCCCTTTCTATGGCCTGGCCCGGCGGCGCATTGACATAGTGCCAGGGCGAAGCATGGCGCCAGGCGGGATCGGACTTGATCTCGTCGGCCCAGGTACTGACCTGCGCCAGCGATGCGCGGCCGATGAGTTCGGAGATGCCCTTCCGCGCTGCGTCTGTCAGATGATTCTCGGCGATCTGGCCCACGATGCGGTGGCCGTTCGGCCCCCAGGCCGCGGCTGGCGGGGACCCGCACAACAGAAGGATCGATACTATGACGATTCGTACAGTGCGCATGAACGGTTCTCCGGTATGCGTTCTAAGGTACGTAGGAAGATCCTGGATCCGTGGGAGGCGGCGGCCAGTGCAGCCCCCGCTGGCCGGACAGGCCCCGGTTGGGCGGCAATGCGTATTCGCGGTCCGGCAGGCCGGTCAGTTCTCCGTTTTGGATCCACGCCGGGTCCAGGTCGGCCAGTTGGTCCACCAGCCGTGCCTTCAGCCGGGCTGCGATCCGGGTGTGGTCCGCCGATCCGGATAGATCGCGGCGTTCTTCCGGGTCTTCCTCGAGGTCGAACAGTTGCGCGCGATTACCCGTCGGGTAGTAGATCAGCTTGTACCGTCCGTCGTGCATCATGCGCGTGGCCTGGTCGTTCTCCCCGCACTCGCCGTACAGGTACTCCCGTTTCTCGTCGCCCGTCATGGAAAGGCCTTCGACCGAGTCCGGAATGTCGATTCCCGCGAGGTCCAGCAGCGTGGGCATTACGTCCTGCCAGCCCACGAGCCGGTCGTCGGTGCGGTTGTGGCCGACCCGGTCGTCGCCGGCCCGGTTCACGAGTATCATGGGCACGTTGGTCGACTGTTCGTAATACAAGCGCTTCGCCCAAAGGCCGTGATCGCCCAGCATGTCCCCGTGGTCGGCCGTGAAGAGCACGATCGTGTTGTCGATCAGGCCTTCCTCCCGCAACGTGCCGATCACCACGCGCAACTGGTGGTCGATGTGGGTGCAGAGCGCGTAGAAAGCCCTTCTCGCCCAGGCGACCTGGCTGTCGCTCATCCCGCCGAATCGCCCGCGTACCGCTTTCAGTGCATAGGGCAGGCCGTCTGGGTCCTCGGTCCAGTCGCCGAGATACGGCTTGCCGGGGTCCTCGTTGCGGTACAGGTCCAGGTAACACTGCAGTGGGGTCAGCGGGGGGTGGGGATGACAGTAGGACAGGTACCAGAATCCCGGCCGTGTCGGATCGCGGCGCCGGATCATCCGGGCCATCTGGCGCGTGGTCCAGTTGGTCACGTGCATGGCCTCGGGCAAATGCCAAAGCCGCTGGCCGTAGTCATTGTTGCCCATCCCGTGGGTGAATCCTTCCCCGGCGTAACCGTTCTCGCCGAGAAAGGCCTCGTAGTCGTCCAGGGCGCCGATATTTGGACGGCCCTCTTCCGCCAGGATCACGTCGTCGAACCCGATCCGGTCCCGCTGCGGGTATACGTGCAGCTTGCCCACGGCGAAGGCCTGGTATCCGTTGTCCCGGAAGGTCTGGGCCACAGTGGGTACCGCCGGCATGGGATTGTCGACCTTGAACACCCGGTCGCCATGGGTTGCCGTGGTCGTGCCGGTCATGAGCGTCCTGCGGGCGGGAATGCACACCGGGCATTCGCTGTAGGCCCGCGTATACCTCACCCCGCTGCGGGCGAGGGTGTCCAGGGTGGGCGTCTGGATCACCGGATGTCCCGCGTGACCGAACAGCCTGCCCGGCCAGTGATCGGTACAGACGAGCAATACGTGGGGAGGTGACGGCATGGTGCTCCCGTATAGATCATACATCGAGTTAAGGTGCGTTAAACGAATACCACAATATACAATACGCGCTGCCCGGTGTCCACCAGTACCGACGATTTCAGACGATGTGTTTTCGTTGACAAATCGTGTTGACAAGTCAAATTATATCTGTATATTCGTTTATCAGTATATAATCGTATTCATCGGGCGTAAGCCGCCGTACAGAAGCCGCTGTACAAGGGTAGACGCGCAGGTGTTGCCGATCACCGGCCCAAGTGCGGGTGCTGATGCGCCGGGGTATTCTCATGGATAAAGATATTGCCGTATTCAAAGCCTGTTCGGACGCGACGCGACTCCGCATTCTGTTCCTGCTGACCGAGCGGGAACTATGCGTGTGCGAAATCATGGCGGTCCTGGATATGCCCCAGGGCAAGATCTCCCGGCATCTGGCCGTGCTGAAGCAATACGGCCTGCTCAAGGACCGCCGCGACGGAGTCTGGATCTACTACGCGCTGGCCACGGACGCCTCGATCGCCTTGAAGTACGTGTCGGTCTATCTCGTCTCGGCCCGCCAGGTTCACGAGCGGGTCCAGGCGGATCTGGACCGGTTACGCGGATTGGCCAGCGAGGGCAAGATCTGCGTGCCCCAGCCCTCCATGGCCCTGCTCCAGGTCGACGAACGAGACGATCCGGCTTTGCACGGTCAATCGATGATTTAAAGGGAGTTGCAGTGAGACCGTACCCCCAGGATGCCGCTATCTACCCGAACCTCAGCCGCTATCTCGAGGCGCGGCTCGCCGAATCCGGTGTGATACCGAAGGACCGCGAGAAAGAACTGGAACGCGTTTCCGTCTACATCCTGGAGCGGTTGAGAAACGGCGAAACGGCCCGGCTCACCTTCATCTGTACGCACAATGCCCGCCGGAGCCAGATGGCCCGGCTCTGGGCACAGGCCGCCGCGCGGTTCTGCGGCGTACCGGGGGTCGCCGCGTTCTCGGGCGGTACGCAAGTCACGGCCTTCGATCCGAGGGCTGTATCGGCGATGGTCAGGGCAGGTTTCCGAATCGAACGGAGCTCGAATGATGTCAACGACGACAACCCGCTCTACCGCGTTTACGCAGGGAACGAGATCCCGCCGATACACGCGTCTTCCAAGACTTACCACGATCCATCCAACCCGCAGCGCGGTTTCTGCGCGGTCCTGACCTGTTCGAGCGCCGACCGCGAATGTCCGGTGATTCCCAGCGCGGACCGGCGCGTGCTCGTCCCCTATGAGGACCCGAGGGCGGCCGATGGCACGGACCGGGAAGCGGAGGTCTACGACGAAAGATGCCGGGAGATCTGCCGGGAGATGGTGTGGCTGTTCGCGAGGGTGGCCGGGACGGGAATTGCGGCTGATGCGTGATGCCACCCGTTTACACGCTGTACCGGCGAGCGTTCAAAGCATTCATCAGTAATACCACGTGAGAGGAAACCATGGATACACCGACGAGCAAACTGTCGGCGCGAGACCGTTACCTTACCCTGTGGATCTTCCTGGCCATGGGCCTTGGCGTAGCGCTCGGCGTTTGGACACCGGAGGTGCCCGCCCTGATCCAGCTCGGCCAGGTGGGCACGACCAACCTGCCCATCGCCATCGGGCTCATCCTGATGATGTATCCTCCACTGGCCAAGGTGAAGTACGAGGAACTGTGGGACGTGTTCCGCAACGTAAGGATCCTCGGCGCGTCCCTCTTCCTGAACTGGGTCGTCGGTCCCATCCTCATGTTCGGACTCGCCGCGCTCTTCCTCCCGGCCCATCCCGAATACATGACCGGCCTGATCCTCATCGGCCTGGCCCGGTGCATCGCCATGGTCATCGTGTGGAACGAACTGGCGAAGGGCAACACAGAGTACGCCGCCGGCCTGGTGGCCTTCAACAGCCTGTTCCAGGTCTTCTTCTACAGCGTGTACGCCTACGTCTTCATCACGGTGCTTCCGCCCTGGTTCGGGCTGGAAGGCAGCGTCGTGCCGGTAACGATCGCGCAGATCGCGGAAAGCGTGCTCATCTACCTGGGCATCCCCTTCTTCGGCGGCATGGCGACGCGCCTGGTCCTGCTGCGGCTCAAGGGACGGTCGTGGTACGAGTCGACGTTCATCCCCCGCATCAGCCCCATCACCCTGATGGCGCTGCTGTTTACCATCGTGGTCATGTTCAGCCTGAAGGGCGACACGATCGTGGCCATCCCCCTGGACGTGGTCCGGATCGCGATTCCGCTTCTCGTGTATTTCGTGCTCATGTTCCTGATCACCTTCTGGATGGGACGGAAGATCGGCGCGGACTATTCAAAGAACGCCACGCTCTCCTTCACCGCCGCGAGCAACAACTTCGAACTGGCCATCGCCGTGGCCGTGGCCGTCTTCGGCATCGAATCGGGCGTGGCCTTCGCGGCGGTGATCGGCCCCCTCGTCGAAGTGCCGGTCATGATCGCGCTGGTCAACGTGGCCCTGCGGTTCCGGCGCGTGTATGACCGGAAAGCCGTCGCGGCTTCCCGCGGGCGGGCGTGAACTTTAACGTTGCTTCCAGGCGCTCCCGCTTCGTATAATCTCGCCCTGCCGTTTCCGCGCGCTTCCTTCCTTCCGCGAAAAGGCTGGCCAGGGTGACCCACATCGACGAAAACCAGCCGTTGACGACAAGATCCGTCCTCCTCGTGCTGATGCTCTGCACGCTCTGGGGCGGCCTGGTCGTATCGGTCAAGGTGGGCCTGGAGGGCATCCCGCCGATCCTCCTGGCGGTGCTGCGTTTCGGCGTCGCCCTCGTGTGCGTCTTCGCCTGGACGCGCCTGGCCGGCGTCTCGCTCTTCGTGGCGCGGGGGGACCGCCTGATCATCACCGTGCCCGCCCTCGTCATGGCCGCGCAGATCCTCTTTTTGAACATCGGCGCGGAGCGGACCTCCGGCAGCCACGCCGTGCTGTTCATGCAGACCTACCCCTTCGTCGTCGCCGCGATCTCCCACTACATCATACCGGGAGACCGCCTTACGCTGATGAAGAACCTCGGGCTGGTCCTGGCCGGCGCCGGCATGGCGCTGACCATATACGACGAAGCCGGAGGACCGTCGACCCCGCTGGGAGACGTGCTGGTCCTCTGCAGTTCCATCAGCCTGGCCATCCAGATCATGATCAACAAGGTCCTGGTCCGGCGCATCTCCCCCGTCTCGGTCATATTCTGGCAGCAGGTGGTCGTGCTGCCCATCTTCACCGTCCTCTGGGTCTCGACCGAATGGCACCTGCCCGTCATGATCAACCCGGCCATCGTGGCGGCGGTCCTGTACCAGGGCGCCATCGTGGCCGGATTCTGCTTCCTCGTATGGATACGGCTGCTGCAGCGGCACAGCGCCACCCAGATCAGCGCCTTCTTCTTCACGACGCCCCTCTTCGGCGTCCTCCTGAGCTGGCTCATCCTGGGCGACCAGGTGACCACCTACCTCACGGGCGGCCTGGTGCTGCTGGCGGCCGGGCTCTGGGTGGTCAACCGGCATTGAAGTCCGAGGGTACTACAACTCGGCCCTGGACGACCATAGGCCAACAACCGCAACTACAGAAAGGAAACCGACGATGATCATCGACTGCCATGCCCATGCGTGGGATTACTGGCCCTACGAACCGGAAGTCCCGGATCCGGAGAACCGCGGCCGGGCCGAGATGCTGCTGCACGAAATGGACCTGGCCGGGGTGGACAAGGCGGTGCTGGTCTGCGCCCGGATCGAACACAACCCGAACAACAACGACTATGGGGCCGAGTGCGTCCGCAAATACCCCGACCGGTTCATCCAGTTCGCCGACGTGGACTGTTCCTGGTCCGACACGTACCACATCCCGGGCGGCGCCGACCGGCTGGCCGAATCGGTAGAGAAATACCGGTTAAAAGGGTTCACCCACTATCTGAAGGGCGATACGGACTGGTTCGAGTCTCGGGAAGGCCTGGCTTTCTTCGAGAAAGCGGCCGAACTCAACCAGATCGCTTCCCTGGCGCTGGGTCCCGCCTGGATGTCCGCGCTGCGCAAGCTCGCGCGACGGTTCCGGGACACGCCCTTCCTCTGCCATCACATGGCCGGCGCGAAGGTAGGCGAACCGCCGCCCCGGCCCATGCTCGAGGAGATCCTGGCGTCGGCGGACGTACCCAACATCCACATCAAGCTTTCCGGTTTCCAATACGTTTCGGAGACCGCCTGGGAATATCCCTACTCGGACTGCATGTGGATCGTCCGCAAGCTCTACGAGTACTACGGGGCCGACCGTCTCTGCTGGGCATCCAACTATCCGCCGGTCGCCCGGGCGAGTACGTACCTGCACTCGCTCGAGGCCGTGCGAACCCACTGTACCTTCATCGCGAAGGCGGACATGGACCTCGTCCTGGGCGGGAATATGGCGCGTTTGCTGGCGGCGGCGGGATAAACCCGCGAATTTATCGGAAACTATTGCCCTCCGCGCGCTGTCTAATGGAGCAGATGGATGGGAACTTCGCGTGAATGACTGAGTCTTACGGGTGTATATTAGGTGTAGATTAACAATAAGTATTGATTTAGTATTGTTTCCACGATGGAAACCGGCCGGAGACATTCGACAGGCCGGACTACAGGAGCAGGCATGAATCATCCAGGCGTTCTACCCCTCATCATGCGAATTTCCCGGACAGCCGCCGCCGCGGTGTGCATCGCTTTCCTGGCGGCCTTCATCGCGGCTGGATGCGGCGCCGCGAATTCGGATACGGCCGAAGAGGAAACCGGCGAAGAGAAGATCGTCGGCAAGGACGGCGAGGCCGAAGCCGACACCACGGAGGTCCCGCCGGTCCCGGTAAACGTGATCGAGGCTTCCCTGGGCACCATTTCGGATATCGTGCTGACGACCGCGACGGTGGAAGCCGACCGCGATGCGCAGATCTACCCGCGGACGACCGCCATGATCGAAGAAATGCGCGTCGAAGAAGGCGACTACGTGAAGCGGGGCGATGTCCTCGCCGTGCTGGAGAACGACGAGGAAGAAGTAAGCCTGGCTCGTGCGAAGGCCATCCGGGATGCCCGCAAGCAGGAGTTCGATCGTTCGGAAGCCATGCTGGAGGGACAACTGATCAGCGAGGTGGATCACGAAGCGAAGGAACGGGAACTGATTATGGCCCGGGCGGACTGGGAGTCGGCCAAGGTCGCCTTCGACAAGACCACCATCCGCGCACCTTTCAACGGCACCATCACGGAACGCCACCAGAACGTCGGCAACATGGCAAGGCCGGGGGATGCGCTCTTCACGCTGGTCGACCTGAACACGTTGCTGATCTACACCCATCTGCCCGAAATGGAGTGGTCGCACGTAGCCCCGGACCAACGGGTCATCCTCGAAACGGAGACCCTGCCGGACGGCACGTTCAACGGCACGATACACCGCGTGAGCTCCATCATCAATCCCCAGAACGGCACCTTCAAGGTCACCATCAGGATCGCCGACCCCGGCTGGCGGCTCAAGCCGGGCATGTTCGTCAAGGTGAAAATCCTCGCCGACCAGCACGAGGGCGTGCTGCTGATCCCCAAGATCGCCCTGCTGGAAGACAATGAAGTCTTCACCGTGACGGACAGCATCGCAACCCGCGTCGCCCTCACCCTCGGCCTGCAGGACGCGGACTTCACCGAGATCCAGGAAGGGCTGAGCCCGGGCGATCTGGTCGTGATCGCCGGCCATCGCAGCATGAAAGACAGCACCCGGGTTAAGATCGTCGCTCCCGAAGCGCCGGAATAACCTCCATGAACATCGTTGATTTCGCCATTCGCAAGCCCGTCACCATCACCATGCTCGTACTGGCGGCGCTGATCTTCGGATACGTGTCCTTCCAGCGACTGGCGGTCAATCTCCTTCCGGACATCTCCTACCCCTCCCTCACGGTGCGCACGGAGTACGAAGGCGCCGCACCCCAGGAAATCGAAAACCTCATATCCCGCAGGATCGAAGAGGACGTGGGGGTCGTCACCGGCCTGGTGGAAGTCAGTTCCATTTCCCGGGCGGGCGTCTCCGACGTGGTGCTCGAGTTCGATTGGGACACGGACATGAACCTGGCCATCATGGACGTGCGGGAACGGGTGGACCGCGTATTCCTGCCCCAGGACGCCGAGCGCCCCATACTCCTGCGGTACAACCCGGAGCTCGATCCCATCATGCGCCTGGGATTGTCCGGAGACGACCTGATCATGCTGCGGAACCTGGCGGACTGGGAAATCAGGCGGCAGCTTGAAACCGTGCCGGGCGTCGCGTCGGTCCGGATCAAGGGCGGGTTGGTAGAAGAAATCCAGGTGGAGATCAACGAAGCGCAATTGACCAGGCTGGGCCTTACCTTCGGCCAGATCAACCAGCGACTCGCCGCGGAGAACATCAACCAGGCCGGGGGGCAGCTCCAGGAAGGCGACGAAGCGCTGATCGTTCGGGCGGTCAACGAGTTCCAGACCGTCGAGGAGATCGGCGAGATCATCATCTCCAGCCGGGGCGAGGTGCCCGTGCGTCTCCACGACGTGGCCACGGTCCGGCGGCATTTCAAGGAAAGGAAGACGCTTACGCGGATCAACGGCCGCGAGAGCGTGGAGATCGCCCTGTTCAAGGAAGCGGACGCCAACACGGTGACGGTCGCCCGGGCAATCCGGGAACGACTAGGCGATGTCGAGACGGGGGATGCGGAGCCAACGGGGGATGCGGACGTAGAAGTCGCCGAAGGAACGGAAGACGAAACGGCCGAACAATCGGAAGAAACGGCCGCGGCCGGTGCGGAATCGACAGGCGCCGGGCCCGGTGCCGCCGTGATGGGCATCGAGGCGAACACCATCGTTTCGACGCTGCCCGAAGGCGTGACCCTGCACCTCGTGTCGGACCAGTCCCGCTTCATTGAAAACGCCATCGACGAGGTCATAAAGACGGCCCAGTGGGGCGGCGTGCTGGCGATCCTCGTCCTCTTCCTCTTCCTGCGCAACCTCCGCAGCACGCTCATCGTCGGCGTGGCCATACCGGTGTCCGTGCTGATCACCTTCATCCTGATGTTCTTCAGCCAGACGACGCTCAACATCATGTCCCTCGGCGGCCTGGCCCTCGGCATCGGCATGCTGGTGGACAACGCCATCGTCGTGCTGGAGAGTATCTTCCGCTGCCGGGAGGAAGGCGACAGCATGGTGGAAGCCGCCCGCCGGGGCGCGTCGGAAGTGGGCATGGCGGTGACGGCTTCGACCCTGACCACGATCGCCGTGTTCTTTCCCATCGTATTCATCGAAGGCATCGCCGGCCAGATCTTCACCGACCAGGCCTTGACCGTCACCTTCGCCCTGCTGGCGTCCCTGGCCGTGGCCCTGACCTTCATCCCCATGATGGCATCGCGGGAGGGCAGCCTGGGAGAAAGGGCGGGACGGGGCCTCTGGGTTCAGTCGGCATTCGGTGATTTCAGGCGGACGGACGCGGAGGAGCGCGGCGGGGCGATCCGATGGTTCGCCGGCAGGCTGGTCCGGGATACGGCGAACTGGTTCGTGAACACCTTCCCGGGGCTGCGCTGGTTCGGCGAGATCACGCAGCGTTTCCGGCGGCGGGGTGGCGACCGGCCGCCGACCGCAGCGCGCTGGATCCTCTTTTTTCCCGTTTACCTGGCCGGCCGGATATGCGTACTGGCAGGCCACTGGCTGTGGGGCAGCGTACGGCAGCGCCGGAACGGGGATGCCCAGGCTGCCGCGAACCGGTGGATGCGCGCGGCCGCGTGGGTTCCGCGCTGGATCTTCGTCTTCCTCTACCGGCTGGTCCTGCCCGTCTACCGGCTGGTCCGGTTCCTGGTCGGCAGCACGTTCAAGATCCTGTTCACCGTTGTTCCCAACCTGATTCTCGTGGCGCTCGTACCCGCGTGGTTTCTCCTGCGCGGGGTCTTCTGGGTGCTGGGCAAGGTGACGCAACCGGTTCTGTATGTATTCAACAGGGGGCTTGAAGGCCTCCAGTCCGCCTACGTGTCCTTCCTCACCAGGGCGCTCAACCAGCGCTTTGTCACGTTGCTCGCGGTCGCGGCGGTCGTCGGGACGACCACGATACTCATTCCCCGCCTCGGCACCGAACTGATCCCGGAAATGGAGCAGGGCGAGTTCGCGGTGGACCTCATCCTGCCCACCGGCACGCCGCTGGAGGAAACGGACGAAACGGCGACGATGATCGAATCCCTGATCCGGGAGGACGCGGACATCAGGCAGGTCTACGTCGTGGTGGGCGCGACGGAGTCCAGCGGATCGCTCATGGATGAAGAGCGCGAGAACGTGGCCCGTGTCGGGGTCATGCTCGACGCAGAGGCCATTCGGACACGGGGCAGCGATCCGGTCATGGACCGTCTGCGCCAACGCCTGGCCGACATACCGGACGCCCGGGTCGAATTCGTCCGGCCGGCGCTGTTCAGTTTCAAGGCCCCGCTGGAGGTCGAGATCCGGGGATACAACCTCAAGGACCTCCGCGGCGTCAGCGGCGAGGTGGTCGACGTCCTCGACGACCTGGAAGGCCTGCGGGACGTGCGTTCCCTGATGGAAGCGGGCTACCCCGAAGCCGTGATCGTATTCGACCGCGACCGGATGGCGGCCCTCGGCGTGGACATCGGGCAGGCCGCGGACGCGATCCGGAACAAGGTCCGCGGCAGCGTGGCCACCCGTTTCTCGGCGGGAGAACGCAAGATCGACATCCTGGTGCGGGCAAGGGAGGAGGACCGGAGGCAGATCGCCCAGTTGAAAGCCTTGGCCGTAAACGCGGGCGAACGGGGAAACGCTGGGCAGAATGAGCAGACGAACCGCAGCAACGAAGGGGAGGGGCCGGGATTCCAGACGAGCGCCCAGGGTACTTCTACCCGCACGCAGGATGGGGGTCCGATCCAGCTTGGCGCCGTGGCGCGGGTCCAGCTGGACGAAGGTCCGAGCGAGATCCGGCGAATCGACCAGCAGCGCGTGGCGCTGGTGACGGCGAATCTGACCGGCATCGACCTGGGAAGCGTGGCCGGCGACATGCAGGAGAGGCTGGCCGGAATGCGCCTTCCCGACGACTTCAGCATCGACATCGGCGGCCAATACAGGGAGATGACCATCGCTTCGCGCAGCATGCTGCTGGCCATCGCCATGGCCGTATTCCTGGTCTACCTGGTCATGGCTTCGCAGTTCGAGTCGCTGCTCCACCCGTTCATCATCATGATATCCTTTCTGCTTGCCCTTTCGGGTGTTCTGCTTACCCTGTATCTACTGGATATCGCGATCAGCGTGATCGTCCTGATCGGCATCATCATGCTGGCCGGTATCGTGGTCAACAACGCCATCGTGCTGGTGGACTATATCAACCAGCTGAGGCGCCGCGGCATCGAGCGGATCGAGGCGGTCATCACCGCGGGCCGGGTCAGGCTTCGCCCCATACTCATGACTTCGGCCACGACGATTCTGGGACTGCTTCCGCTCGCGCTGGGACTGGGCGAAGGCGCCGAGATCCGCACGCCCCTCGCCGTTACCGTGATCGCGGGACTGATCGCATCCACCTTCCTGACCCTGATCGTGATCCCGGTGATCTACTCGCTGGTCGACCGGGATCAGCATGGCGCTCCGGCGGAGGGCGCTCCGGCGGAGGGTCCCGTCCCGGAGGGTCCCGTCCAATCATGACCAACACTCGACGAGTCTGACATGTTTAAATTCCTCTCCCCCAACAACTGGACCGCCTTCGCCTTCCGAAGGCCCGTCACCGTGTTCATGGTCCTTGTCAGCGCGATCCTCTTCGGAGCGGTCTCTTTCCGGCTTCTGCCCATGGAGCTCGTGCCGGCGAGGGACGGGAACTGGATGAACATCTGGGTACCCTATCCCAATTCCACGCCGGAGGACAACGTCCATCTGATCGCCCGTCCGCTGGAGGGAGAATTGAAGACCCTGCGCGGACTGCGGCGCGTGGAATCGAATTCGAGTACCAACGGCGTGAACGTGAACCTCGTCTTCGAACCCGGCACTGACATGAAACTGGCCTACGTGGAGGTCAGGGACCGCGTGGAACGGGTGCGGCCTTCTCTGCCGGACGAGATCGACCGGATCTGGGTGCGGAAGTTCTCCAGCACGGACATCCCCGTCATGTACCTCTCCCTGTCCTGGCACGGCGACCGCGACGCCCTGTTCCAGATCGTCGACGAGCAGCTGATCCCCCGCATCGAGCGGATCGACGGCATCGCCGGCATCGACGCGTGGGGATCCCAGTCCAGGCAGGTGATCATCGACCTGGACGAGGACCTGCTCAAGGCGTACAAGGTGAACGTGGAACAGTTCATCCGCGCCATGGACCAGGCCAACATGGACTCGCCCGGAGGCTACGTGGAAGACGGCGGGTTCCGCTATATCGTCCGCCTCACGGGCGCTTTCGAGACCGTGGAGGACATCCAGTCCTACCCGATCAATGAAAGAGGCCTCAAGCTCAGCGACGTGGCCCGGGTGGAATACCGGAAACCCACGTCATACCGCCGTTTCCGCCTGAACGGCCAGGACGCCGTGGGCATGGTGATCAGGAAGGAGTCGAACGCCAACACGGTGGAAGTCACGGCGGCCGTGAAGGAAACCTTAAGCGACCTGACCCGCGATCCGCGCTGGCCCGGCTTGTCCTACTACATCTACTTCGAGCAGGCTTCCTGGATCCTGAATTCGCTCAAAGCGCTCGGTACCGCCGGCATGTGGGGCGGGCTGTTCGCCCTGGGCGTGCTGTTTTTCTTCCTGCGGAGGTACCGGACGACCTTCATCATCGCCGCGTCCATCCCCGCGTCCATCCTCGTCACCTTCACGGTGATGTATTTCGTGAATACCGGTTACGGGATCCTTTCGCTCAATCTCATCTCGCTCATGGGGCTGATGCTCGGCATCGGCATGCTGGTGGACAACGCCGTGGTGGTGCTGGAAAACATCGTCCGGCTCCGGCGGATGGGCGTGGAACCCGTGCAGGCGGCGATCCAGGGCGCCCGCGAAGTATCGGTGGCCGTCAGCGCCGCCACGATGACGACGGCCATCGTGTTCCTGCCCCTGCTTTTTATCGAAGGCGGAAACGCGCAGACGGAGATGCGGGAGTTCGGCCTGGTCATCACCATCTCCCTGATCTCGTCCCTGGTGATGTCGCTCAGCTTCATACCGCTCCTGGCTTCCCGGCTTTTGAAGGAAGGACGCCTGCCGACGGTCAGCCTGCTCGAAGCGCTCGAACACCGGTACGCCCAGGTAATCGGATGGGTGCTGAACCACCGGCTCGACGTGGCGCTCATCCTGGGGGGATTTGTCATCCTGACCTTTTCGGTCCCCATGCGCAGCGTGACCATGGACAATTCGTCCTCGGACCCGCGACAGATCTGGATGTATATCGAACCCGGGGAGTTTGCCAGCCTGGAATACACCGATCGATTCGTGACCGACCTGGAGAACCAGTGGATGGCTTCGGCAGATTCGCTGAACATCAGGGCCATACGATCCGATTTCCGGCCCGGTCGCATCATCTTTGAAGTATTCCTCCAGAACGGCGCGGACGATTCGGCCTGGGACGTTCTTCGTCACAAGGCAAAAGCACCGTGGGTCTGGGGATCGCTCGCCCTGTGCGCGGTTGTGCTCATCCTGGTGCGCAGGAAAACCAACGCGTTGCAGATTACCGCCGTGCTTACGGCGCTGTACGTCGCGATCCTGTTGATCCTCGGCACCCAGGGCGGCGTGCAGAAGTTCCGGTCTTCGGAGGAGGTCGCCCGGATCATCCGGGACACCATCCCCGAGGTGCCGGGACTCGTCGTGAGGTGGCGATGGGGCGAGGGCGGAGAGGAAGATCCGAGGGTCAGCATCGCCCTGCACGGAGAAAACCCGAGGCGGCTCGAACAGATCGCGGAGGACGTGAACGCGCGTCTCGGCCAGTTGCCCGAGATCACGGCCATCACCACCGACCTGGACAACGAGGAAACGCAGGACGAGGTCCAGGTCACCGTGGATCGGGAGATCTCAGGCAAGTTCGGCCTAACGCCCCGGCGCGTCGCCGAAATGACCCTCTCGGGCATCCGCGGCAATGAACTGAAGCGCCTGAAGACCGATGACCGGGAAATCCGGGTATGGGTACAGTCCAAGGAGGAAGACCGCGAGACCGTCCACCAGCTCCGGGACCAGGCGGTCTACCTGGACGACGGGACCCAGCTTCCGTTGGCCACCATGGCCAGTTTTACCCAGACGCCGGCCTTCAGGACCGTCTTCCGCAGGGACAGCGAGACCATCCTGATGGTCCGCGCGAACACCACCAAAGAGGGCATAGAGACCCTCGGCGGCAAAATCAGCACCAGCCTGGCGGACCTATCCCTGCCCAGGGGCTATTCCTGGCGCCTCGGGGACCGCTGGGAGCGTCTGGAAGAAGATACGGCCGCCATGGTGACCGCCATAATGCTCGCGCTCGTCGCCGTGCTGTTGCTTCTGGGGTCCCTGTTCGAGTCCTATATCGATCCCCTGATCATCATCCTCGTTTCCATCCCCTTCGCCTACTTCGGATGTTACTGGATGCTATGGGCAACCGGTACCAACATGTCGATACTCGCCATGATCGGTATCGTGATCCTGATCGGGGTCGTGGTCAACAACGCCATCGTCTTCATCGACCACATAAAGCACCTGGAGCGGGAGGGTCGCCTGAAGGGACGGGAATTGATCATCCAGGCCGGCCGCGACCGCCTGCGGCCGATCCTGATGACCGCGTTCACCACCATGCTCGGCCTGCTGCCCATGGCGATCGGGACCGCGACCCTCGGCGACCAGCCCTATTACCCCATGGGCCGGTCCGTCATGGGCGGGTTGATCTTCTCCACCATCGGCGCCATGATCGCGCTGCCCCTGGTTTACAGCGCCTTCGAAGACCTGCGTAACTGGTGGGGCGGCATCGTGGCGAGGATCAAGCGGCCGGTCTGACGGACGCCGAGCGCCTGACCTGACGCCGGCGTCTGACGGACGCCGAGCGCCTGACCTGACACCGGCTTTCGGTCCGCCTGTCAGGATTTCCTGCCGACAGCGTGCATGCCCTCGGCCAGACGGCGTATCCGGGGACGCTCGCTCTCCAGGAACGACGTGTGGGGCCTGAACCCCCGCGGCGCGCCTTGAAGCAGCATGTCCCTGTGGGCTTCGGTGCGTGGACGGGGGCCGAACTTGAAGACGATGACCCGCCGTTTCCCCGCCTTGCCGTAAACCGCATGGTAGAGCCACTGGTTGAACAGGACGATATCGCCGGGCTCGGTCTCGACGGCGCAGCCGGGGATCCGTGAGCCGTCGACCCCAAAAGGATTAGGATCGCCGCCCAGGTGAGCGTCCTGCAGGGGCAGGAGCGCCTGATGCATAGGGTCCCGGTGGGAACCGGGAATGACCCGCAGCGCGCCGGTATCCTTCGTCTGCGGATCGAGGTACAGCATGACCTTGGTCCGGGTATAGTCGAGTAACCGGGGCGTCTTGTGGCCGTCGAAATGCCAGGTGTGGTCGGCCAGCTCCGGATCGATCCCCCACATCCCCTCCGAACCGATCCAGATGAGGTCGTCGCCCAGCAGTTCCGCCACGGGCAGGTAAATCCGGTCGTCTTCCACCAGCCCCGTGAGCGCGGGACGCGACTCCACGAACTCCCCGTCCCACAGCCATTCCTCTTCGCCGATGTCGCGTCCGAGCTTCTGCGCGCACGCCGCGGCGGCCTCCCGGATCAGCCCGTCTACTTCGCCCCTGGCAAACGCCCGGCGAATGACCAGGAAACCGAAGGTGTGGAAATGTTCGATCTGGCCGCTGGACAGCATGTATGACTCCGGTTTTTCAGCGAGGTGCCCGTACCCGGATCATGCCGCCACGATCCGGCTGCGTGACAGCAGCGCCCTGCCGCGGTCCGAGAGCTTGCCGTATTCCGCTTCCGTCATCTCGATCGTGGACGTGCCGAACCACGGCCGCGAATAGCAGATGACCAGTTCCGCCCGGGCTTGGTCCGACCGGTTCGGCGTGCCCCGGTGCAGCGCTCTCGGGTCCTGCACCCAGAAGGTGCCCTTCTTCAGGTTCACCCGGTGCGCGGGCGGGAAATCTCCCCGCAGCAGCAAGTCATTGTAGGACTTCTCCATGTCAGGGTCCGCCAGGTACTGCGTGCCCGGCATGACCTCGAAGCTGCCGTTCTCTTCGCTGGTGTCCACCAGGGGGAACTTGATGCCGAAATGGGGGCAGACCGGCAGGCCGACGTGGGGCGTAATCAGACGCATATCCCGGTGCCAGGGCTGGAACTCGCTGCCCGGATAGGGATTATTGGAGTGGTAACAGGTGATGTGGAAATCGTCGGCGCCCCAGTATCGTTCGAGAAACGCCAGCACCACGGGGTTCTCATAGAGCTCCGGGTCGGAGAACGGCGGTTCCCACGGCAAGTGCATGGTATAGCGATTGACGAACTGCTGGCGTCCCTTGCCCGTGCCGACTTCGCCCCTTTCCGTCGGGTGGATCTCGTGCTCTTCGCGGGCCTTGAGCCGGTCCAGCCGCGGCATGAAAGCTTCCCGAACGCGATCGATTTTCTCCGGTGCGACGAGGCCCTCGAAGATCGTGAATCCGCTGATCCTGAGTTCCGCTATTTTCAGGTCGAGGTCGCAGTCGGCCGGCGTGGAAGACATGGGTGATTGCCTCGGCAGAAACACTGGGAGCGTGTGAACGGGAAGTATAATACGCTTGCCGCGAGAGCAGTGTCAAAGGCAAATGCAGCTCCCGGCGCTGCAGCTCCCGGCGCTGCAGCTCCCGCCATGGAGTCGCCCGAGGCAGTCTCCGATATGTAGCCATCCACATAGAAAAACTAGCTCGAAGCCGGGGATCGTTTCACGACGAATGACGCCACGTCTAGGTCTGTCCCACTGTCGAACCACACCTTGTACGCCGTGCCTTCGGCGCTGAATGTAAACACCGCGACGTTGTGACCGTCCGAAGCGGCAGGCTCGTCTTCGCGGCGGGTCATGCCGATCTCCGGCGGCACGGTCACGTGGTAGAGGGCAATCTCGCCCCGGGCGATGTTGTACTCCCTGCGTACCTCGCGCACCGCGATGATGTCGTGTAGCTCTTGCGGAACCACGACCCGTTCCACGAAGCCGGGCACGTTGAATCCCTCGATCGTTTCGCCGGGCATCCCGTGCAGCACCAGCCGGTTGCCCGGCGGCGCGTAGTCCTCCTCGGCAAGGATCGCCTCGATGTCCCCGGGCGGCGGGAAGGCGTCCATCATCTCGCGGACGAGGACATCCAGCGGCCCCTCGTAGAAGTCGTAGCGGCCGCTCACGGATCCGGCCTTGATGAGCCGGAGCGCCAGGGCCTCGTCCTCTCCGGTCAACTCGGGTTCGCAGGTGTCTCCGTAGGGCGACCAGGGCGCGTTGCCTCGGGGCGTCGACCAGTTCGCCACGCGGGAAGGCAGATCCACGTCCGAATCCCGGTCCACCAGCCGCTCCGAGATGTCCTCTCCCCGGGTCATGAGCGTCCGCATCCGGTCCAGGTACTGCCGGACGCGGGGCAGGAAGTAATGGACGATCATCTCGGCAAAGTCCTCCGGGAGGTAGTCCAGCAGCACCTGCCAGTTTTCAAGGGAAATCAGCGCGGTGAAGGTGATCCAGTTGCTCTCGCTGTTGGCATGGCCCGGCACGATCTCGGGCCACCGGGCCGCCCAGTCGTCGTGAGTCTTCAGCCTGAACTGTTCGTGGGCGCTGCAGCACCGGGCCATGGCGTGCATCACCCGCTCCGTCTCCCCGGCCATCCGCTCGAATCGTTCCCGGTCCCCGGCGCGGAAGGCCTTGCGTGCGTCCGCCAGCCGGTGGTTGAAGATCCCCGCCAGGTAGGTCCGGCCGATGTCGACGAGGTCGAAACGGTACATGGGGGATACCTGGAGCACATCGTACCGGGACAGCAGGATCTCCAGCATGTCGTGCAGTGCCGGCAGATACCCGATGAGCCGTTTGACCGAGCCCGAGGTAAGACCGGGCAGCAGGGTACCGTCCCAGTTCCGGTACAGGGGGCCGTTATGGGTGCACGGATCGAAGTAGGACATGATCGTGTCTGCGAAGATCCGGACGGCTGGTCGCGTTTCTTCTGCCGCCGGTCCGTACCGTCTGCGGTTCCACTGCTCGACATAGGCGTCCGGATCCAGGTCCGCGGGGTTCCACGACAGCTCCGCGTAGAGATCCATAGTCATCACGTTCCGGCGGTTGGTCTCCGAGGACACCATGAAGCCCTGCAGGTTGGATGCCCTGGGGTGGTCGGCCAACGAACGGGCGTTGTCGATCGCCGTCCTGATGTCGCCGTTGGGATTGGTCTCCCGGCCGCACTGGCCGCACATGCCCGTGGACCACGGCAGCCCCCAGTAATAGTCGCACCGGAGGAAGTCGTACATCCGCCCGGCATGGTTGAGGAACATGTTGCCGATCACGGGCAGGCCGGCGTCCCGGACCGCCTGCGCCTGGGCGGCCGCCGTGGGATTGTCCGTGCACACCCGGGGACTGAACAGCACCGCGTCCGGATCGCCGTCCCGTATGGCCTGGATCATGCCGTCGACGGACGCATGGGTCAGTTCGGCGGCCCGTTCGGGGTCCTCCTCCACCCAGGTCTCCTCCGTGGGCAGCCACAGGCTGTAGAGATGGTCCGTGCCCAGCGCTTCCGAGTAAGATTCCACCACGGCGGTAGTGAACCGCCGGGTCACCGGGTCCCGCGGGTCGAGGACGATCTCGGACTCGCCGCACCACTCCAATGGCGCGACCCGGATCTTCTCTCCGCTCATGGCCTCGTACCCGTCCACGAACTCCTGGAGCTGGCGTCCGTCCGCGTAGGGGGAGAAACCGGGATTCACCGCGGGTGTGCCCACGTGGAGCTGCATCCGGTACCGGATCCGGATGCCGGCCTCCCGGGCATAGTCGAAGACCCGCCGCAACAACGCGATGCGCGCCTTCTGCCAGTCGGTCAGCTCCACCGGAACCCCCAGCTTGTTGGCGGCCAGTGCGACGATGCCGCAGCAGTCGGCGATGTTGCCGCTTTCCAGGATGTTGAACCGTTTCTTGACCAGATAGTCAACCCAGGGCCTGAACTCGTCCCACGTCCACCAGCGCATGCCGCTGTAGGCGTCCTGCATGTTCGCGAAGTACATCCGCCATTTGAAGCGGGGCCTGCGGTAGTCCTCAAGGTCGCCGATCGAGACCGTCTCTCTATGGGGAATCTGCTCGCCCTCTTCGAAGAAACCGCAACCGAGATGTTCTTCGAACAGGCGGTACACGGCATAGAGCGCGGAGTAGGGCCGGCGACCAGCGAGCACCAACGTGTTACCGGTGCAATGGATGACATACCCATCGTAACCCAGGGCGGATTCCGAGAGGTCGACGTCGAGTTCGGCGGGTACCCAGCCGATATACACCCGGCCGTCATCGTCCTCGTGATCCGGATGCGGCCCGATGTCCCCGCCTGCGGGAATCCCTTCGTCATACTGCTGGACCGGCAGTTCAACACCGCCCATGCGGCCCAGAATGCGCTGAAACTCCCCGGCAGCCCGATGTTCCGAAGGTCCTGCCGACGAGGACAGCACGATCCGCGCCCGAGGTTGTCCTTTTTCGAAAAGTGTAATCATGGAGAATGCGGGTTGTCTTGTGGATGGATTCCCTGTTATCATCCTACATCATGACGCCATCCGGATTCCAGACTTTCGGGACGCCCCATCTCATCGTCATGGGGCTTACCCTCGTCCTGCCCTTCCTGCTATCGGGTCTCGCACGACGAGCGAGCGATGAACGGATGGCGGCGAGAATCGGCTACCTGCTCGCCGCGGTGCTCCTGGTCAACGAGTTCTCGGCCTGGGGATACCGCCTCGTGCAATTCGGGCCGGAATACATCGTCCGCCACCACCTTCCGCTGCATATCTGCGGTGTCGCGAACCTGGTCACGGCCGCGACCCTGATCTTCCGGAACCGGTACACTTACGAGATCGCCTTCTTCTGGGGTCTTGTCGGTTCCGCCAACGCCGTGATTACCCCGGGCGCCATGGATGCCGGCTTCCCTTCGTGGCGTTTCTTCCAGTATTTCATCGCCCACTCCGGGATCGTCGTGGCTGTCCTGTACGCCACCTGGGGCCTGGGCATGCGGCCCACGCTGCGCGGTCTCTTTCGCGCCTTCATCGCCCTGAACGTGTTCGCCCTGTTCGTCGGGATCATCAACCTGCTCCTGGAGTCGAACTACATGTACCTATCGCGGCCGCCCTGGGGTACGGTGTCGCCCTTCTTCTTCGCGCCGTGGCCGTGGTACATCCCCATCCTCGACGTGGTCGCGCTCGCCATGTTCTACGCGGTGTACCTGCCGGTGCACCTGTCACGACGGCGGCAGGCGCGGCAGATGGGACAGGCCGCACGATCTGAAAGGTCCGCCTAGACGATCCGGTACGCCTCGCCGCATTCTGACGTCCAGTCCGTCAACTGGCGAATCGGAATCGTCCTCAGGCCGACCTGGGCGTTCCCGGTATAGAACACGTACCCCAGGCCGTCCTTTACGAACATCCGGGGCCAGCCCGTCCAGGTGTGGTCGAAACGCTCCGCGCCGATGCCAAGCGCCGGGAGGGCGGGATTCCGGGGATAGTAATCCCAGTTTTCCAGGTCCGTTGAACGGGCAAGGCCTACCGAATCGCACCACCGCTCTTGCCCCGCGACGCCCGGGGGCGTCCACGCGTTGCAGCCTTCGTACCACAGATACCACGTATCGCCGATCCGGTTCAGGGACCGCGGCCGGACGTGCACGGCGTCCCAGTCGCCCGCCGTTTCCGGACCGAACACCGGATTATGCTCGGCCTCGCGCCAGTGCACGAGATCGTCGCTGAAAAGCAGGTAGCCCCGGTCGCCGCCCGGCCAGCCGCCCGACGGCTGCGGGGTGTAGCCGGCATAGCACATGACGTACCGGTAATCCGGATGATCCACGCGCAGCAGGTCGAACTCGTGGGCGGCATCATTGAAGTGCCGGTAGACGGGATTCGCGGAATGGGGTGTAAAGGGCCCTTTAGGATCGTCGGCCGTGGCCATCATGAATCCGAGCCAGGATGGATACTGCTGGACGGCGTACATGATGACGATCCGGCCGTCGGGCGTAACGACCGCGCCGTTCACGTAGATATTGTCCCCCGGCGCGTCCGCATGGGAAAGCACCGGAACGGGATGCACATCCCACGATCTCAGATCGTCGCTTTCCGCCACGGCGACGGTGCGCCGTGAGGATCCTTCCTGGTCGCCCTCCATGCCCGCCATGCAGTACAGGTAGAATCGGCGGTCGATTTCAAGGATGGCGCCCGGTATGATCTGCTGCTCGTAGTGGCTGCCGGACGGACCCCGCGCGATGACCGGTTCCGTCTGCCGGTCCAGCCACGGCAGCGTCGTGACCGTGCAGGATTCGATTCCGCAGCCCCCGGTCCCCTCCAGGGACAGCTCGTTCTCCCAGGGGTCGTACCGCCCTTCCCACTCGCCCGATGGGCCCCGGATCCAGCCCGTATTTCCATTCACCCTGAACCGGAAGAAATTACCCTTCTTCAGCACGTAGACTTCCCACGGGGGCGGAACCCCGCCGGGATAGTCCTTCAGGCTGGAACGGTCTTCACCGGCCTGTCGCACCACGCGGAATCCCTGTTCGTCGATTTCAAGATACACGCTCACGGGACCGTCGGATCCGGAAAACCGGATGCTCGCCACAGGTGCGCCCGGCGTTGACGTGTTCGCCACAGGTGCGCCCGGCGTTGACGTGTTCGCCGCGGAGGTCGGATCCGCACCGGCGATTCTTGCGCTTAGCTCGTAGTTGCCGGTTACGCGTCGAGTAATCATCGACTGGTTCCCGATTGGAAGACGACCAATATAAGGACGACGAAACATCCGGACTGTGAGAGATACACTATTGAACAGGACGGTACACAATACCGATTTGTCCTGCAGAAGATACACCCTATATTCCGGTTAATCCACCGCGAAACCGGGATTCGGCCGGCCCTGTTCGCCACTGGATTACTCGAATGTCCATCCCTGGTCTCCAGGCACGTATCGAGGAGATGACCGCCATGCCGAATTCTGCCGCTCAGCCGGGTACAGCCGTGCCGGGTACGGCCGTAATACTCAATGGCGCCCCCAGATCCGGAAAATCCAGTATCGCCTCTGCCATCCAGCGAATGTCGCGGGACCCGTGGATGAACCTCGGCGCCGATCGATTCATTGACATCACGCCGGAGCGGCTGCGCCCCGGGATCGGGCTCCGGCCCGCCGGCATCGCGGACCGGCCAGGGGGCGAAAGACCCGATCTCGAACCACTGATTCCCATCATGTACGACGCGCTCTACGCGTCGATCGCAGCCCATCTCCAAGGGGGCCTGAACGTGGTGGCCGACGTCGCGCATCACGACGATTACGCCAAACTGAGCGGCATCCTTTACGACTGCGCGAGGCGCCTGGAGGGTTTAAAAACGTACTTCGTAGGCGTACGCTGTTCCGCCGAGGTCGTGTGGCGACGCCGCAGGGAGACCTGGCTCCGAGGACAAGACATACCGGCTGAAGCGCCCGTGCCCGAACTGGTGCGAATCTGGGACCGGGAGGTGCATAGACCCGGTATCTACGACCTCGAGGTCGATACGACTAAGTCGAGCGCCGAGGCCTGTGCCCGCAAAATCCTGGAGCACATTGAAACCGGTCCCCGGCCGGACGCGTTCAGGCGGCTTGCCGCGCTGTCCGGATGAATCAATACGACCAGCCCGGTCTCGCAGCGCATCATGTTCATATTTCCATTTACCGCGAAGCCGCCACAGGTATATTCTTGCATCCATCGTCGATTCCGATGACCTCCGAGCCCGCATGACTGGCCGGGCATCATGAACAACCGGCTGCATAGACGCCGGCTTCAGAAACAATCGGTACCCATTCAATAGCAGGAAGGGTGAGTTCGCATGGGCTGGCGCGTAGCGGATCATATGACGATCTACCGTGAAGCAGGCTGGTACGGCGCCCATCCGAACGTCGTCCGGACTCCGGACGGCGACCTGCTGACCCTGTTCCACCGGTCGCCCGCCACGGGGTTCAGCCACCACAGCCACCCCCTCTTCGACGTGCGGGCCTGCCGCTCAGGCGATGAAGGGCAGTCCTGGGGGCCGACGGAACTGGTGACGGCCTATCCTCACGGCGGCGTGATCGATTTCGGGACCCACACGCTTTCAAGCGGCGAGATCTTCCTGCACGCCAGCACGGTGGACCTGGTACTCGCCCAGGCGCCGGAAGTCTCCAAGCACACCTGGGTTTCCCGTCCAGGTGTGGGATTCCACGTGCGTTCAGGGGACAACGGAACCACCTGGTCGCACCCCGCGCCGTTTCCGCCGCTGCCGGATGCCGTGAACGGCCATCCCGCCACGCACACCGGGATCTGCCGAAGCGGCCTGCTGGAGCTGCCGGACGGGCGGATGCTGCTTCCCGGCAAGGCGACGGACCATCCGGAAGGCCGGCCGCCGTTCTTCGGCATGATGCAAATGTCCGCGGATAACGGGCATACCTGGACCTACGCCGGTCGTATAGCCGAGGACGACGTCGCCCACTTCAGCGAACCGGCGATCTGCCTGACGCCATCCGGAAGGATCCTGGTGCTCTTCCGCTGTCATCCGAACCAGCCGCCCGGACAGGACGTGCACCTGGTGGAAGTGCACTCGGACGACGGCGGCGCGACCTGGTCCCCCTGGCGGTCCACGACCATGCGTGGGTGCCCCGGTCACCTGCTGAAACTGCGGGACGGCCGCATCCTGGCCACGGTGGGCACCCGTTGGGAAGGACAGATGGGCTGTCTGGCGCGGGTCCTCGATCCCGAGGCCCATGACCTGGATACCGCGCCGGATATCGTCGTGCGCGCCGATTCCCTTGAACCGGACTGCGGGTATCCGTGGTCGCTTGAATTGAAGGATGGACGGGTGCTGGTCGTTTACTATTATGTCTATGAAGACGGTACACGGGGCATTGAAGGATCGGTGCTCGAGGAATACTGAGAGATTTCGACTGTATATGGCAATCGGGAGTTTCAATGTTTCAGCTTGAATCACACCAGAAGGAATTCATGGATACCTTCGGGTATCTGCACTTTCCCGGCCTGCTCGACGACAGGATCGGTGAGATCGCAGCGGCATTCGACGGGCTGCTGAACAAAAACGGTGGCGACGACCACGAAGGCGTGGAGCGACTGGCCGTCGTGCCGTTCATCAACCACGACCCGTACCTGTGCACGCTGCTTGACGATCCCCGCATTCACGGCATCGCGGCCGGCCTGCTGGGCGAGGGGTACCAGTACTGGAACAGCGACGGAAACCTCTACGTCGGCGACACGAGGTGGCATTCCGACACCCAGTGGCCCGAGCCCATTCGTTTCTACAAGATGGCCATCTACCTGGACCCCATGACGAAAGACACGGGGGCGCTTCGGGTCATTCCGGGCAGCCACCGGTTTGGAGAAGGATACGCGGAAACGGTCCACGCGCACCTGACGGGCAAAAAAGGCGGTTGGGGCGGACTTCACGGCAGCGACGTACCTGCGGTCGCCGTCGAGACCCGGCCCGGAGACCTCGCCGTGTTCAACCATTCCACCAAGCACAGCGCGTGGGGCGGCGGCACAAGAAGGCGCATGTTCACGATTGTGTACACGGGACACCACACAGACGGTCCATCGCTAGAAGCTTTCAGGAAGATCATCCGTCAACATGGCTATACAACGCGGGAGGTATTCGGCGGGGAGGACGGCCCCCTGCTTTCCACGGCTACACCCGAACGACTGCGTCACCTGCAGAACCTGATTTCGCACATTCCGAAAGCGGCCTGAGGATACAGAGCCGGTATGACGCTGCGGCGCCGGTATGACGTTATGGCTCCGGAAAGGGAAACCACCGACATGTCTCTTACACGGGAGCAGTTTCAGCATTTCATAGACGAAGGCTACGTCGTCGTCGAAGGCGCGCTCACCAGTGACGACCTGGATCCCGTCATTGCGGGGATCGAGGCCTTTGTCGACGAACAGGCGCGAGCACTCCACCGCGAAGGACGGATTTCCGACCTGCACGAGCACGAACCCTTCGAGCGGCGGCTGGCCCTGATCACACGGCAAGACACCGCGATCTACGATGACATCGACATCATGAACATGCGGGCCGAGGCAGTGTTCCGCTTTCTCGGCAACGGCCGGATGCTGGACCTGGTGGAACCCTTTGTCGGGCCGGAAATCACGTGCAGCCCCATCCAGCACTTGCGGGCGAAGCTGCCGGAAGGGCTGAACAGCCGGTCGAGTCACGGGAATGGCGGCGGCAACGGAGGAGGCACCGGCGGCGGCATGGGGGATGAGGACGCCCTGGCCGCCCGCATCAGGGAAAACGTGGCCCCCTGGCACCAGGACGCGCAGGTGCATCACGAGGACGCCGACCCGGTGTTCATTCTCACGGTCTGGCTTCCCCTGTGCGACACCGACGAGGAGAACGGATGCCTGCAGATCATCCCCCGGGTGCACCACAGCCGGACCGTGTACTGGAGCGAAGGATTCGGCATCGAAGAGGGCCGGCTGCCCGAGGGCGAGGTCCTGTCCCTGCCGATGAGGAAGGGCGACGTCCTGCTCATGCACAAGCTGATCCCGCACCGGTCCATCCCGAACCGTTCGGGTACGATCCGGTGGAGCCTGGACCTGCGATACCAGCAGACCGGCCTGCCCACGGGCCGCTCGTTCTACCCCAACTTCATCGTGCGCAGCCAGCGCCACCCGGAATTCGTGCTCTCGGACTTCGGCACCTGGAGCCGGGGCTGGGAGGAAGCGCTGAAAGTCACGGCGCAGCGCCCGCCCCGCAAGAACAAGCCGACCGAGCCGACCCCGATCCGGATGTACGGATAGTATCCTGTCACGGACCAGGTTGGTACCTGCTGTCCGCCGCGCAAGCGAGTCTGCCCGGTCCTCTACGTTCATGCTTTCAGCGAACCGGTTGAAGCGGCCGTGGTCGAACCTGCCCGCTCAGGCCTTCAGCGCAAATCGGTAAATCCGCCAGTACCCGATGACGTTGCTGACCAGGAACGTCGTCTCCATGAGCACCGCGACCGGACTGCCGGCGATGTAATTGTGTATCATCCAGGTCACCGCGCAGACCATGTAGATCAGTCGTACCTTCCGGTCGGATTTCTGGAAATTTCCGTAGGTGGGCAGCAGGGAGCCGAAAAGCGCCAGGATGTCCAGGGGACGTTCGTAGGAGAAGAAGAACCCGGCCAGGATCAGCGCCATGAACAGGTACATCAGGCGCCGGTCGGTCGTGAAGGCCGCCGTGAAGACCCGGACGCCCATGACGACATACATCGTTCCGGCGCTGCTTCTCCCCAGCACGAAGAAGTGGAAGGCGTTCGTCAGGGCCGAGGCGCTCAGCCAGAGCAATACGTCGCGGCGCTTCTTGCACTGGAATGAGACGACACCGCACGTGAATGCGACGGCGGCGAGCGCCTGAGATACGAGGAAGGAATCCATGCGGTGATTCACCCGGGGGGTTAGTGTCCACGTGCAAAATAAGGACCGGCCGAAACGGGTCAAGGCGAATCACCGTACCAGCCAGGCCGAATCACCGGGCTACCCTTGACGCGAAGGCGGGAAGGGAATAACGTACTTCACGAACCTTCCACCGCGACGTATGGATGGTCTCCCATGACCACATCTGCCCGCGCCATTGCACTCGCCGTGATATGCTGTGCGACCGTGGCCGGGATGCTGCGCATTCTGAGCGGTCCGGGCGGTCCGGCCGGCGGCCTGCCCTCCCAGGCACCCTCCCGGTACGTCAACTCCGCGGGCGTGGAACTGCCGCCCGACGCGGCGCCGCCCTCGGAGCAGTACGTCCGCACGTTTCAGCTGGACAACACCTACATGGAGTGGTTCCGCACGATCTACAAGGGAACCTACGGCCACCGGATCATCGCGGAACCGCTGATCCGTTTCGACAAGGACTTCAATCTGATCCCCGCGGCGGCGTACCGTTGGGAACCAGCCGACGACGGGCTGGGATGGTACTTCTACCTGCGGGACGACCTTGAATTCTCCGACGGAAAGCCGCTGACCGCCCACGATTACGTGTTCACCCTGCGGCGCGGGGCCGATCCGGAAAACGCCTACGACGTGGAGTGGTATTACCGACCGATCAAGAACTGGGGCCGCGTCGTGGCCCGGGAACTGCCCCTCGATTCGCTGGGCGTGCACGCGATCGACGATCACATCCTGTTCATCGAGACCGACGAACCCTGCGCCTACATGCCGGACCTGATGGTGGACAGCTGGGTCTCGCCCCGCCAGGCGGTGGAGAAATACGGCGACGCCTGGTCCACGAGCCCGGAGACCTCCATCGCCAGTGGACCCTTCCACCTGGCGGAATGGACCAAGGCGGACCGGGTCGTACTCAAGGCCAACCCCCGGTACCACGGCGCCGCGCGGCCCTACCTGGAGACGCTGATCGCCAAGCTGCACAACGCGTCGACGCCGCCGCCCCTGCTCGCCTCCTACGAGGCCGACGAGGTGGACTTCGGACTCGTGACGAATCCCGCCGAACTCGCCCGGATCAAGACCGATCCGCAGTTGAGCCGGGAGCTGCATTCCTACACGGATTTCGCGACTTACTACCTCACGATGGATACCTACAACCCGCCCTTCGACAACCTGAAGGTGCGCCAGGCCTTCAGCCACGCCATCGACCGGGACGCCGTGTGCGCTACCGCGCTGAATGGTTTCGCGATCCCCGCCTACTCCATGCTGCCGCCCGGTTTTCCGGCGGAAGCGACGGAAGCCCTTAAACCCGTCCAGCGGTTCGATCCCGCCCTGGGGCGCAAGCTGCTCGCCGAAGCGGGGTATCCGGACGGCAAGGGCTTCCCCCGGGTGGAGATGTGGGTCCGTCGCGACGTGCGGCCGGTCCACGAGGCCGGTGAGGCGATCCACGCCATGATCAAGCAGAACCTCGGGATCGACCTCGTGGTACGCAACATGGAGGTCAAGATCTTCATGGACGCCATCAACAGCCATGAGCTTCCCCTGGGGCTCGTCCGGTTCGGGGCCGACTTCATCGATCCCAGCAGCCTGATGAACCTCTGGCTTTCCTCGGGACGCCATGCCTGGAAACACGACCTTTTCGACCGGCTCGTGGTCCGGGCGGGAGGCGTCGTGGGCGACTACGAAAGGCGGATGGACGTCTACCGGCAGGCCGAACGCATCCTGGTGGAGGAAGTGGGCGGCCTCTTCGTGTGGTACCCGACGATGAACCAGATATGGAAATCGGACATCAAGGGGGACGCCCTCGAACCGAACCGCCGCGGATTCCGGGCCTGGCGGGGCGAGCAGATCGGGAATACGGCCTTCACGATCTACATCGCGGAGGAGGGGGAGAAGGACGCACAGTCACCCGGTTTCTTTGGTCGCCTGTTCGGAAAAGACGAATGACGGGAAGCACATCGACACGGGTTTCGTCATCCCTCCTTATCGATTTTCATTCCGTATTCTTCACTCCCACCGAACGAAAACCCACTTTCAGGTGTTGTAGGATTGGTACCGAATGAGCGCCGGCCGGCAAAGGACTTTGCATGACGCACGAAGAGGGACGATGTATCGCGCTGGAAATCCATCACGGCAACCGGGACGCGGTGGCGGACCTGGTGGCGGCATACAGGGACAGGCTCTTCACCTACGCCTTCCATATGCTCGGCGGTTCGGACGACGCCCTCGACGTTACGCAGGAAGCCTTTGTGAAGGCCTACACCACGCTCACCGGAAAGTACGATGCGGAACGCTGCCGGACGCTCGAGATCCGTCCCTGGCTGTACCGTATTGTTCGGAACCTGGCGCTGAATAAACTGAGGTCGCGCAAGCGCATGGCAGGTGCAGCGCAGCAGATGAAAGAGGATCTGCAGGCACAGTCCTTCGTCCCTCAGAACGACCGGACAAGGGCGATTCGGACAGCCCTCGATAAACTGGGAAGGGAGAGCCGGGAACTGATCATCCTGCGCTTCATCGAGCAATACACCTACGCGGAAATCGCGGCGGTCACCGGTTCATCGGAGTCGGCGCTGCGCGGCAAGGTGTACCGGGCGGTACGTAGGCTTCGCAAAATCATGGAGGATGGCTCCAGTGGATGGTAAAGAAGCAAAACAGTACCTGGATCAAGTCAGGACCGGCGAGGCGGACGACGCAACGAGCCGGGCCGTGGCGAAACAACTGGAAGGGTGCGACGACATACGCGAAGAGGCCGCGTTTTTGAATGACCTCGCCGCAGAATCTCCCAAACTTAAGCTGACCGCACCCGCGGGGATCGAGGAGGAAGTGATGATCAGGATTGCAGACCGTTACGATGTGATCGAAACGGATTTCGGAGCGGCACACGTGGGATTTACGCCCAGGGGCATATCGGCGGTAAAACTCGACGTGGAAGAGGACGGCGCCTTCGAATCCTACTACCAGGACAGGCTGGGACGGGGCGTGGTCAGTGGTTCACTGCCCGAAGCGTATGCCGAGGCGGTCAGGCGGGCCATACGAGGTGAGAAGATCACTCAGCCGCCGGTTACGCTGGAGGGGTTGACCGAGTTCGAACAGACCGTGCTGGAGCACTTGGCCAGGATACCGACGGGCGAGGTCCGTCCCTATGCCTGGCTGGCCCGGGAGGTGGGCCGGCCGAAGGCGATCCGGGCCGTCGGAACGGTCATGGCCCGCAATCCCGTACCCTTCCTGATGCCCTGCCACCGGCTCGTGCCCTCGACCGGGGGCGTGGGAAACTACTACTACGGCCCGGAAATGAAATGGGCTTTGCTGGAACGGGAAGGGATTCCGCGGGAAGACCTCGCGCACTGGAAGCAGCGCGGGGTTCGCTACATCGGCAGCCGGACAACAGGCATCTACTGCTATCCGACCTGCCGCGACGCCCGGCGGATCCAGAAGCAGCACCGCCTTGAATTCAGCAGTACGGAGGACGCGGCGAACGGCGGGTGCCGGCCGTGTAAGCACTGCAGGCCGCTGTCAGTGTAGACTGTTTTGCAATCTAAATACCAGGCGGATTTATAAAGTGGCTATTTAAACATCTCATGTTGATAGACAGCATTTTTATGCGCGGCGGTTTTGCCAGAACTACTATATGATTTCTTTCTCAAGGTTGATGTAGCGAAGCGAGTTTTATGTTCGATATTAGGATGGTGGTGATGGAGTTCATCTTCCTTTTCAGCCACGATATCGCTACTAAACCCAGATACTTTATAGGAACTTGCTCGCTTAATCCTATTGGGTGGTGGAATATCCACCCCTTCCTCAATCATTGTTTTAATACAACCGATAAAACAATCGTTTAACATTGCCAAAGCTTCCCAATAAGTGTCTCCATACGTCTTACACCAGTCAATTTCTTCAATGCATGCGACCCAATAGGGTGCCCCATCGCCGTCTTGCTTCCTAACGATACGTCGAGCATATGGTAGTCTAAGAGTTTGCTTGAGCTTGCTACGCATTTTTGTCCCTTTCATGAATCAATCTAAGTTTCTTAGCAACATCATCAGCCAGGTATGGCTTTATTTCTTTCCCCTTGGGTACCGTGATATTTAGGTCTTTATGTACTGTATGTACAAAAACGATGTGTTTACCTCTTTTTCTTGGAGACTTGTAACCTTCCTTAAGAAGCAGTCGAGCTAGATCCTTGTAACTATCTATCTGAGCCGAAGAATCCCTTTTCCGGTTTCCTGTCCTTCGAGTCTTTTTGGGCATAAACAACTAACAGCATATTATGAGTTAGGATCAGTTTTAGTAACTAAAAAGGGAATGCTACCGATATAAACGTCATCTACTGAAATAACGAACTCGTGTATCCCTTCTTTGAGGAAATCCGCCGAGGTTACTCTAATAATCACATCACAAAACGGCGGAATAGGAGAACGTTGTTCTTTTTTAAGGTTTATTGAGACTTCAGCAGGTGTACCTATCTCCTTATTGTTCACATCAATAAGTGAGATACCTATCCTATGCGGTCCTACCTCCGATACATCTCCACCGATTCTAGCGATTATGGTAAAATTCCGATGTTTAAATGGAATCTCCTTCCCTGTTATCCCACTAAAAACACCGGTTATGTTGAGCTTCCCATTTTCCCCAGTTTCAACCTTATCGGCCAAGTAGCCTATCATTAAATACATAACTGGAACCCTTTTCGACTACGCGCGACTTTGACTACTTCAGAAAGATAGTTGGGCTTCGGATACTGGTCAACTGAGTTATAGCTAGAGGATCGGTTACTCATCCTCAACGTAAAGTCCTACCGATTACGCGGAGGTATGCTGTCGCCAACGGGCCGGGGTATGGGCCTCCAGTAACCCGAGGGATCGCTGCCGCGGCAGATTACGGCCCGGTGGTACTCCGGGTAGCGGCCCCGCACGTCCGGTGGCAGGTACCGGATCGTCAGGCCGCATCGCCGGCGGTCGGATACGTTCGGCTCGGACCCGTGCAGCAGCAGGTCGGTGTGCATGGAGATCTGGCCTGCCTTCATGACGAAGGGCACGGGATCGCCGCCCCACCTGAGCGGATCGTGGACGGTCTGTCCCAGCACGTTCCGCTCGGCTTCGGTGCTGTTCTCGAAGGGGATCTGTCCGTGGAGGTGGGAACCGGGGATGACCGTCATGGGACCATTCTCATCGTCCACGTCGTCGATGGCCAGCCAGATCGTCACCACCTTGCTCGGGGTCAGGGGCCAGTAAGACGCGTCCTGGTGCCAACTCACGCGCTGCACGTCCCCCGGCATCTTGCAGAAATAGTGGGTCATTTCACAGATCAGCGTTTCCCCGACCAGATCTTCCGCGTAGTCCAGTATCCGCTTGTTCATAGCCAGGTTGTAGATACCCTCGCAGTGCCGCTGCCAGCCATTGATCGAATAACTGTTGTATCCCTCCTGCTCGGCGCGCGCCATCAGGTCTTCGAAATACAGGCGGTTTGCTTCGGCTTCCTGCGGAGTGAAAACGTCCAGCGGGCAGAGAAATCCGTTCGCGTTAAAAAAATCGACCTGTTCGCGCGAAAGCGTCCTTGGATTTTCGTTGCTTGCCGGGAAAAACCGCAGTTCCCGCTTCATTTCGGGCAGTGCATCGGTAATGGGCATGGCGTGACCTTTGTCGTAATATCACGTATTGGGCGGCACTGGTCAGAAGGAATTTGGCCGGGCGGTGACGTTGAAGCCGGCAGGCGACTTGAACTCACGTAGCGACCTGAAGCCACGTAGCGACCTGAAGCCACGTAGCGACCTGAAGCCACGTAGCGACGTTGAATATACCAGTATAAATCGCTTGAGACAACCCTTTGAATGGCTTAAATAACCATGTATGGATGATACCACGAACAAGGCGCTACACTCGCTCGACCTCGCTCCGGGCGCGTCGCTGGACGACGTGAAGAAATCGTACCGGGAACTGGCGCTGATCTGGCATCCGGACAAGGTGCCCGATCGGGTGAAAGACCGGGCCACGGCCAAGTTCACGGAGATCAACGAGGCCTATCAGTGGCTCGTCCGGCATCCGGAGAATCTGCGGATGACCTCGTCCTCCGGGCCGTCTTCCCAACGCCGGCCACCGCCTCGTAGCCGTTCCTCGTCGCATTCTTCTCATACACGAACCGAGTATTCCCGGTCCGGGGCTTCCGGGTCCGGTGCCTCCTGGACCGACGCCTCCGGGTCGGGCGCCTCCAGCCGTACGGGAACCGGTTCCTCGGCCGATCCGGCGATTCAGCGTGTACGACAGGCCGCCCGCGGAATCTGGCCCGAGATTCGGTCCAGCCTGTACATCTATCCCGATATCGACGCCGACCGGGCGGCGAATTTCATCGTTTCCCTGCAGCGGACCGTCCGCTACAGCGGTGTAGCCACTACGGTGCACGACCTGCTGGTGTTCTACGATATCGACGGTTCAGGCGAAGAAGGCATGGCCATCACCAGGTCGAACCACCTGGTCAACAACAACACCGGGACCCTGTATGACATCGGTGACCTGACGGAAGTCAAATTGAAAGAAGGATTCTTCTTCTGGAGCGAAATCCTGGTGCGCAGAAGGGGAAGCCGGACGTTCGAACTGGCGGGTTATGCGGAAAAGGGACCGGGGAGGTCGCTGGTGAGCATTCTAAAGAACCTTGTGGTTGCGGATCAGTAAATTAGAGAAAGGCAAGAGAGGAAACGACTATGAGAGCACCCGGAATTGAGACCGATCCCTTTTATTTGGCTGGTCGAAACGCCGCAATCGAAATGTGTCTTGCGTCAAAGATCCACGAGGACCGCTACCCAGTTGATTGGATTCGACATGAAATGCTACGGAGGCTACAACTGAAATTTCCTGAGATGTTAAATGGAGGTGGGCAGTGGAAACGATTCGATGAAGGCGCTAAAGATGGCCTGAACAATATGTTTATCAACTATCGGGAGGACGAACTAAATATAAGGGATGAATAACGTAATCTGGAAAAACATAATAGCGGGAATCAAAAGGGATCTGTCATGGACTCCACCCAAGCCTTAATCTGCCAATCTGTAGATCGAATTAGTCGTCGCTGGATACACTCAAATCATATGAAGATTTGCCGACACCATAAGATATCAGTGGACTGGACGATGTACGGTTGAAAGAGAGGATGCTCTGGAGAGAGATCGAAAACACAGATTGGGAAGCCGGACGTTCGAACTCGCGGGCTACGCGGAAAAGGCGCCGGGACGGGCACTGGTGCGGACCCTGAGGAACCTTGTCGCCGGGGATCGTGCTGGATGAAACTGGAAACGAATTGGGCCGACTCCATCTGTCACTGGTGTTATCTAACGGCCGGTACCCACCCGACTCGAACTCCAAGTTTTTGTGTACTATGGGTAACTCAACACTCTCAAGACGATCAATGACGTGAAACTGACTTGTTTGAAGTCCACGACACCCTATAAGCCCCCTATCGCGCCCCTATCGCGCCCCTATCGCGCCCCTGGTTGAGTACCCAGCGTGTCAACGGTCCTCGATTCCTGGTCACGACCAGCTGTTTGTCTCTCAACTCCTCCAGTGCCCTGCGCACCTGGCGTTCGCTGACGCCAGAACCTAAGCGAGCGTGAATATCGCGGCGCGTCAGTCCCTCCTCCGCGTGATTGAGCAAAACGAGGACCTCAGCACACCGGTTCGCCGAACGACCTCCGCGATCACCCGATTCAGGCACGAACTGCCCGTGCCGGAACCGCACCACGACGCTCCAACCGTCGTCTTCAATTTCGAGCATGGGAAGACCCGCCACGCTGGTCAGATCCGTCATCTTCAGCGTTCCGTGCCCCCATTCCTCGATTATTCCGCGTCGATGGAACGCGCGGGCGATTAATGGATTCCAAGGGCGTGATTCGTGCGGGACGAACAGCTTTTCCGGAGTCAGGCCAAAATGCAGCGATCCGGCGGACGTGATCTCCAGGCGGTCATCGTAGATCGCCACGCCAATGGAACCGCCGCCAAAGGAATAGTCGCGATGGCACAAAGCGTTTGCGAGCGCCTCGCGCGTCGCGAGGGGTGGATAAAGCGGTTCGTCGATTCGGTCGAAGCGATCGTCTTCGAATCGAGCGGCGATCGGCAGGCTGTCGCGCAGGAAACGTTCCGCGTTCGCGAGGAGCGTGAAGGCATTGCCGTTGAACTGGCGATTATCCAGAAACTTCATCTTGTCGGTTCCCCGGAAGCGGGCTACGCGCAGCAGGCATTGGGGCATGTCGACCTCCAACCGTTCCCCGTTGCCGAACAGTACGGCTGCGGCTCGAAGCAAAACGCCATCGTGCAGCACACCGAGTCCTCGCAGCAGGTCGGCCGGTTCCCTGCTCGGTGGTTCATCCATTCGGCCGCGCCGAACGCCCTCCGCGACGACTCGCCGAATCTCCGCTACGTCGAGGTCGCTGATCGACCATCCCGCGGCAGGCTGGTTCTCCCAGCGCTGCTCGCTGTGCATCCGTTCGAACAGCATCCGGTTGTACTCGTCCGGAGACATCGCCAGCGTGGTGTTCCCGACCCGGCGAGTACCGGTAGTCTCCTTGAACTCCAGCGTATCGGACTCGCCGGAGGCGGTGAGGGATTTGATTTGTTCGATATTCATTCTATCATCTCCTTTACGCGCTGTTCTGTCGGGGAGCAAGCCGGCCGGATAACGCTATTCCATCAGCACTTGCCTGAAACGGGCGACTGTCTTCTCATCCAGGTCTTCGATCTGCACTTCGCCGGATTCGAGCTCAAACAGAAGATCATCCAGATGCCTGTCGCGGTTCCTGAAGCGTTTCAAATCTGCCGTGGTCATATCCTTGTGTATGAGCCGTAAGCGCTCCCGCTGCTCCGAAGTCGGATAGGTAAACCGCAACTCGAAACGCCGCGCTTTCAGTTTTTCATACTCAGATTTCAACATGGCCATGGATTCGCCGAAACCGAGCACGCGAACCCACGCTTTGCTGCGCGTTATCGCCGTAAACAGGCCAATTCGTATGCTCGCCAGATTACGAACCGCTGAATGGCAATCCTGGGCATTGATGATATAGACCATTGCGGCTTCGTTGCCCTTGGCGCGGTGAATCCCGGTCAGGGTCACCGATGCTTTGCCCGGTCGAAAGAAGGTATTGGGATTGGTGTCGACGCCGGCGAGATGAGATCGGATGCCCAGTTCCTTCAAACGACGGCGTATCGGTTCGACGGTCAGGCGTGTGGAAAGCGGATCGGGGTTGATGACCATGATGTCGTCGTGTCGCAGTTCGTCCTTACCGAGGTTTTCGGCGATGGCCTCCGTCAGCCAGTCGGTCTGTTCATCTGCGTTTCTGAAGGTGATGAAACGGACCAGGTCATCGGGGTCGGAATGGTCTTCCATAAATCCAGGGCTTGTTTCTTCTGTACGGTCAAGTGTTACTGCCGATCCGTCGCGCAATGCACCGGTCCGCACCCTGTAACCAATGTCCTCCCAGATATGTGCCCGGTCGAACATCTGGATCAGACCGGTTTCCGATCCGTGGGGCGGTTTCCGGTATATCCCGAATCCAAGGGCAAAAGCCGTGGCTAAAACCTGCTTCGAATTGCGGTAACATTTCGACAACATGATATCGCGCTTCGGTGCGGGATGACCGGTATCGTCAAACCGCACTTTGGGCGATCCGTCCTCGTTCGTCCCGAAAATCTCTTCTGGTGAAGGCAGGGAACTGCCACGAAGACTCTGCAGTTCGTCATAGGCGTACACCAGTCTACCTGGGTGCTTGAGAAGTTTGAAGCAAAGCCTCAGAAAAATGGGCGGTAAATCCTGCGCCTCGTCGACAAATATCGCGTCGTAGACCGGTTCGAGTTCACGCGCATAGGAAAGGGCATATTCGCACGCCCCCGCGAACTCCCTGCCTGTTCCGAATTTGCTGCGCGCCCTTCCGAAATCGAGAAACGCCATGCCGTGCAGGCGACAGAACTCGTGATAGATCCCTTCGCGGTCTTTACCCCGCCAGGATCCCCAGGCGTTTACGATACGCAGTTTATCCCAATCAGGCTCGTTGCCGGTTCGTTCAATGAAGAAGTTGCTGATCAGGCGACGAAACTGATCCTTGAGGGAACGTGAATTGAATGTGACCGCGATGCGCCAGTCAGGATGATGCGCGTGGAGACTGGCCGCTTTCAGCGCCAGTACGATGGTTTTGCCCGAACCCGGCAGACCACGAATGCGTTGTACGCCTTCGACCGTTTCTATGACGGTTTGACTTTGCGTATTGTCCAGTGTCGCGATCGATTTCTCGAGTTTTAGCAGTTTTGCGCCTCGCGAATCCTCCTCCGTTGCGCTCCGGCTGAATCCGCTTTTTCGAACCGTGGAAATGTGCTCGATCGCCGACAGCACCCGATCACACATCTCCTGGTCATGGGGACAGGACCAGGTGAACCGGTTTAGTGCCTGTATGAGCGAGGAAGCGTTCGCGAGCGGGTAGCCGTCTATACGAAGTGAATCCGGGTTGCTTAGTGCGGGGGCGAATGAGATGGCGTGTATGGGTACCAAGAGCTCCCGGCGCCGCATCAGTTCCTGGTGAACCTTAAGCCGGGCTTCGAGCTTGTTGGCCGCATCGTCCTGCCGCGCTCCGTAGTCGCCCGTTTCCCGTCCCTCGATGAGATCGAAAACGACAACGCCCCTATCCGCCGAAACCAGCAGGGCGTCAATCATCCGGATTCCTTCGGACGTGCTGAAAATCGGATATCCGATGAACAGTCGCCCCGACCAGGTGGTTTGCTGAGCAACGATCTCCACCAGGACATCGCTTGACACGGGCTTCTGGCTGGTACCTCGAACGATATCGACACTCATGACGATTCCTTCCGGCAGGTCGCTTTCACAGTCGCGCCATACACACGTTTTCATCAATCCGAAAGCGACGGATTCGTACGCAGCCAGGCTGCAGCCAGGTTGGCTGTATGTACCGTCTGCGTTCTTCAGGTTGTATACTTGATTAGTAGGGAAAAACGGGGGATTCTTGTAAGAAAAGACCAGAAGGTGGGATGGTGCTTGTTTTCCTGTTGCTGCCTATTCAGTGAGCGTGGTCACGGCGTCTTGCGTTTGGTGTTGCGGTCTGGTAAGGTCAGATTGGTGCCGCGCGGCGTGTTTTCCACCAGCCACTGTCCGAGTGCTTTCCGCGGTCCTTCCTTACGCGCTCGCCAGACACGTTCCGGAATCACGACGAACGGTCTGCGCGTTCCGATGCGTTGCGGGCCTTCTTCTTCCCGCGCCGTTTCAAGCCACAGGTCCATGGCCTGTCCGATCTGCTCCAAAGCCGCCTGCTGGGTGTCCCCGTGAGCCGAACACCCGGGAAGCTCCGGTACTTCTGCCACGAATGCTCCGTCCTCGTTACTCCAGTAGATGATGACCTCATACTTGTGCATCGTGTGTTCCTCCTAGAGTCTGTTTCTCAGGACAGCCTGTCTGACCTGGCGTACCTGGTAGGGCTTGGCGTGGCTTCCCTCACGCTGAATGTTTAGCCGTTCACGGATGCCCTGCATTCTGAAGATGTGGTGACTCCCTCGAACCCGTTCAACGAATCCCAGACTTAGCAGGAAGGTGCGTAGATCCTCGAAACGTATATTCGCATCCGAAAGAGTGGGCCAAAATATACAGTGCACCGACGCCTTTCCAGCGAAATTACAGTATAATCCTCTTGCACCTTGGGAACATGATTACTTTTTCATGCTTGCATCACGTTCACTTCGCCTTCTGAATCGGGTACATCAAGCATCGGTCCGGTTGTCACACCGTCACAGCCCTAATACCAACGAAAACAGCCTTCAGAATCCTGCCGACTAAAGAGCGATCCGCGCCAGCAGTTGCTCAATTACGTAGCTGACCTGGCGTTGCCGAAGTATACGGGCTTCGTACTGGTCAGCCTCGTGATCTTCACCCAATTCAAATTGGGCAACCGCCACGGGACCATCCTTCCGATAACCATCGACCTGGTGACCCGGAGCAAAACGACTGCGAAGTATTCCCAAGGCGTCCCGGATAACTGCGCCGTGATCGCCTTCCAAGGCCCCTCGGAACATCTCCGCAGCGCTGTCGAGGCCCTCGGGCGCGTGCTCAATGCAATACACCAGGTCATGTGCGTCCTTACGCTCGAAACGCTGATCGAAGGCGAACGCCTTCAGGCAAGTGAAACTCACTAAATTGGCGTGCTTGACTTTTTCGATAGCGGTGCCTGCGTCGTTCAGAAGCTCTGCCTGAATCTCTGTGACCTGGTTCTGTTTGAAGACGATTGACGAGTGCGGGATGTTGAGCGCGGAGATAGTCCCCTTTGTGGGCAGCGGCTCAACCTTGCCACCGGCGATATCCGGCGCGTCGGCGAGCAACTCGACCACCATCAGTGCACCATGTTCGGTGCAGTTCTGCCACCGCCACGAGAGCTTCTGCCCACTGTCGTTCGTGGACCGCTCGAACCCCATCCTTTTAAGGTTGTGCTCAAGCGTGCTGTAGGCCTCGGTGTCGGCCAGGATTTGCAGGTCGATGACTAAATCGACATCAAGCGTGCCTGCATGCGCCGGTACGGCTGGTGGCCTAGCCGTAACCAGGTATCTCGGCGTCAGGCCACCCACCAGAAATACCGACTCCTTCCATGGGCCTAATCTGCGCAGCAAGGTCACGAGAACGCGCTCGCAATCGACCGTGTACTGTTCGGTGTAGCCGTCGTAGGTCGTGGGTTTATTCATTAGAAGCCGATCTTTTCCTTGCGTAGGTGCTTAGCCATATCCCTGGCTCGGCCTTCGCTGCGCATGAGGTCTAAGTAGACCTGGACGGGACTCGCCATCCGAGTTCCGTCCACCCGTTTGCTAAACAGCAATTCGTCGGACGATTTGACAGGGATGACGACAAGGTTCGCGCCGTGATCGACGTTGTGGGCATCAAGTGAGTCAAGGACCGCATCTGCAGGTTCGTCGACTACCAACCGGCAACGCACCTGGGAGAAACTCGAAAGAAAACGCGCGTACCATTGCGCGGCCGCCTCGTGAGTAATTGCGTATTCGGCCTTATGGTCATCGCAAACCTTGGCGAACTTTTGTAACAGCCCCTCGACGTGCACCGAGGGCACGTAATAGCGTTTAAGGGGTAGGGGCCGCATCAGCGCCAATTGCTTGGTCCACTCATCCAGCAATGCACCAGGCTCTCGCAAAATACGTTTCTTAGTTGGCCCCTGCCCGCGCGACTCGACCCAGTCGAACTTTTCCAGTTCCTTGAACACCTGTGAGGTGGTCGCAGGTGAGACAAACGCCGACTCAGCGAGTTCATTAACTCCGAACCACTCGTCAGGTCGCATCAGAAGTGCGTGGAGCACTCGCGAACGACGACCTGAAAACAAGGATCGTATGGATCTCGACAAGGTTTTAGGAGGTGGCTTGTCCACATAGACGTAGATATTCTTGGCAGGGATAAACATGCTGCCCCCGCTGTCATAGTAGCCGATCCGCTTGTCCCTCATCAGATGCTTGGCTCCGGGTGAGATTGAATGTGCAACTAAGCAATATGAGGTTTGCCGTCCTTTTTCAGATTGCGGCCATCTACGTGCGTAGTCCTCAAGTTGCCAAATGTTCTGCCTCACGTCACGAGGATAGAGGACCTTCTTTACCTCTACCAGTAGGGTTACCGATTTACCACCTGCCCGAAGGTCAACACGGGCATCATATCCCCGGTCCGTGCCATCGGACAATTGGCGGAAGCCCAACTCCACTTGCACCTCGGGCAACTCACGCAGAGCTTCGAGGAACTGGTCGAGTAGCTGTCTTTCGGTAATCTCTATGTCAAGCATCGGTATTCTGCCTTTTTGCTGTACAGCAAATAACATACATATAGCAACACTGTATGTCAAGAAACCTTTATTTACTGCACAGTGAATATCGTAAATGAGTAACTCAAGTTCAAAGCCAGGCTAAGCGTTGTATTCTGTCCTTGCCCAAAAATACATCCTTCGTTCTCGTTATACGGTGTGTACTGTACCCTTTATCTGATCGAGTTTTAATTTGCGAGTTCAAGGTGCTTGAGAGTCACCTTATCAAGAACGGTTTTCAGCGGATCCGCATTTATTGGCTGGCCGGATTAGACAACCAAACCGCCTAACGTATGCAGATTCTGGTGTAAGTGAATAATGTCTCTTATATCCGAAGTTGCTGAATGTTTCTTTATCATTCCCCACAACAAAGGTCTGATTACAGGGTAAATTGGCGTTTATACGTGGTTGTTATTGACGAGGTAATCTATTGTGCAGAGAGACAACGATACACTGGACTTCACCTTCACACCGGCCACTTTTCCTTCCGATACCCCATGTCCCAGAACATCCATTCGTAGCGGCTGGTGGTGATGTAGTGCCCCAGCATGGCCTCGCGGTCCTCCGCGGGTAGCCCCTGCGCGACCCGGTTGGTGATCTCGAGGACGGCGACGACGCACTCGGCGAACTGCTCGCCGGCGTAGGTGTCGATCCACTGCTGGTACATGGGATCGGGCGATCCCTGCTCCGCCAGCGCCTTGCCCACCTCCCAGTAGATCCAGTAGCAAGGGAGGACGACAGCCACGACCTCGTGGAAAGGTCGGCCGTAGGCCACAGAGAGCAGGTAGCTCGTATAGGCTTGGCATACCGGGGCCTTGGGCGTGGCCCAGACCGCTTCCGACGACAGGCTGAAGACGTCGAAGAAGTTCTCCTGCATAGCCCGCTCTTCCACGAGGCATCCCTTGGCATGCTCGTTGAAGAGGATAATGGTGTCCTCGTCCGGGGCCTTGACAGCGGCGAGGCTAAGCGCCCGGGCGTAGTCCTTGAGATACAGCGCGTCCTGCACGGTATAGAATTCGAAGGCCGAACGGTCGAGGTCGCCGGAGGTGAGCCCCTTGATGAAGGGATGGGCGAGGATCGCGTCGTAGATCGATGCCGTCTCCGACCACATGAGATCGGTGGTGGTTCCTGTCGACGATGGGGTTGTCATCCAAACACTCCCAGATTACGTATCTCACGAATGAACAGTCGCAACCTGCTCAATCATGTTCCGTTTCTTGCATTTCCAATCTGCCCAAAATACACATTTCAAACATGTAATCAAACCGAAAGCGGACTCATTACGATTCCCTTCCATCCGACTTTGTCACTTCGCAGATATACGCTTATCGATTCGGGTAGTTCGTGAGATGACACGCAAAACATATTGTAAATCGCATTATAATGCTGCATATTATAAAACGCAAGAGTTGGTGTTCGCGGGAGTGTACTGATGACAACAGGGCTTATCGGCAGACGGATCAGGGCGCTGCGAGAGGAACACGGGCTCTCGCAGGAACGTTTAGCGGAGATCTTCGGCTTCAAAGACCGGCAGACGGTATCGGCCATCGAGACGGGCGCCAGGCGTGTGTCGGCGGAGGAACTGCTGCTCGCCGTCGAAAGACTGGACGCACCGCTCGAGTATTTTACCGACCCGTTCCTGCTGGCAGGCGAAGGGCGCTTCTCCTGGCGCCAGACCGGCGTAGATACTGATCGGCTTGAAGCCTGCGAACAAAACGCAGGGCGCTGGATCGGTGCGTACCGCACCCTGGCGCCGCAGGTCGGATACGAAACCCCGCTGATGCGTAGGGCGCTCGGTCTCACCCGCTACGCGCGTTTCGAGGATGCCATGACGGCCGGAGAGCGGTTCGTCACCGAGTTCGACCTCGGCGAAATACCCGCCGTACGCCTTGTGGATGTCATGGAACGGGAACTCGGCATTCTGGTCCTCATGATGGACACCGAGCGCGGCATTTCAGGTGCGGCGTGCCGTTTGCCCGAACTCGACGCAGTACTGATCGCGAGACGTGAAATACCCGGACGCCGTCACTTCGATCTTGCCCATGAACTGTTTCACATCCTGACCTGGGATGCAATGCCTCCGATGCACTCCGAAGAAGTGTTGGAGACCGGTGGCAACCGCACCGAGCAACTCACTAACAACTTCGCGGCGGCGGTGCTGATGCCGTCCGCGTCCCTGGCGAAGTTCGGAAGTTGGTCGGACCTCGACGAAGGCAAGTTGATCCGGAAACTCCATATGGCGGCGAACGAGTTGCGCGTAACGGCCTCGGCGCTGAGATGGCGGCTGGTCGCGCTCGGTCAACTGAAACCCGCGGTCGCGCGTTCCCTGCCGGAAGCGGCATTGCGAAACAACCGGCCTGACGACGTTGAGCATGTCCCTCCCGCCCTGTTCTCGAGACCCTTCATGGAGGTGCTCGGACTTGCGATCGAGCAGGGCTGCGTCTCAATACGAAACGTTGCCGGCTTATTAGATCTGAGCGTCGAGGACCTCAAGGACCTCTTCTCAGCACATGACGTCCAGTGCGCAATCGAACTGTGAGGCGTCATGGCGGGGAGAGGCTTCGCTTTGGGCGCATGCGATGCCCCGGACCGATGCATGGGTCTTGTGCGGACCAGATAGGGCCAGCCTACGTTGCGGCGTCCCACTTGGATTTCGGCAACAGCTGGTGTCGCTCGAGAGGCTCCTCGATAATGTCGGTCATCGTTCAAGAACCGACCTGCATCCAGCATACACGAGGCGTTGGCATGAGCACGTACTCGGCGAGAATCTTCTCATGGAGAAAGATAAGTCCGTATAGCGACGATCTTTAAACTGCGTGATGACCACATCGATCGAAACAACCGCCGTAGGTTTTGATTCACGCAGAATAAACTATGTGAGTTCGACACGATGCTGCGGCGAACGACAGAATCAAATTTATGTTTGGTCGGACTAGTACGCGAAGTCCTCAATGGACAAGTTGCTAAATTGGCCGGACGCAGGGGGCGGCTCGTGACTCGGCGCTAAGACCAAGGACGGATGGCGAAGTAGCAACAGTGGGGGAGTGAACTCATCATGACAAAAAAGAACCGAACAGTAGCGGATCGCCATAAGTCCCTGCAACAGGTCTGCCCAGAGGCCCACTTTACCCTAGCCGGATTGCAGATGATGTACAAGGGTTTGGGTGGCCAAAAGCTATGTTGTACAATCAGTGGGCATTGCCGAACACAGATATTCGAGTTCCCACAAATCGACTTTCATCCGAACGGAGAGGAGCCTCATCACACCATTTATACGTCTCCTTCGGTTCAAGCGTGTGTCCTCTCGAACCTGGTTGATTACTTCGAGAACGCGACGCAAAACAGGCATTACGCCATCAGTCCTTCTCTGCGGCACATAGTCACCGAAACTGATCAGAAGGTCAGAGTCCAGAAAAACGGTCGGGTGCCTGTGTTCCTAGTCATTGAGCAGTACAACGAATTTACACCGGTTGAGATGCGCAAAGGTGAATGCTGTATTTCGGATGAAGTAATCGTGCAAGACGGTGAAAAGAAACCAATATTGATCGGCGGCAGGGAAGGACAAAAGTTCATAACCGCTTGGGCCGCCAATAACGGTGCATGGCCGGAACTACCCGGAAACCAACAACTGGTCAACATGATACTGGCGGGCGTCCGCGTAGCCCAGCAGACGCCGGATCCGATACGCAAGTACGTGGATCAGAGTTGCCTCGTTACGGACGATGGCCGCTTCGTGGTGATGATACAACCTAAGATGTCAGCGAGACTTGGTACTGCGACTAAGATGGACGCCATAACCTTCAGGGACAAGGCGGCAGAGATTCAAAAAGCCATTGCTGCGATGGAACCAGACATGGAAACTCCACATATGGCGCTGTTAGTAAATTCGATGTACAACGATGAACACAAGGACGATTCCTATCAACGACTCCAGTACCTACGGCTGTGGCAATCGTTGTCAGAGACGGCAGGGAAGTGCCTGGATTACCAAGGAAATGTCAGGGAGGACAGCGTAGTAGTCGCTGGTAAGAAAACACTGCTCGAACTGAAAGACTACAGGGATGACATTGCGCATTGGTGGACGGACACCATTGATGAGAATTTCCTGGTGGACCTTCAGCGTACAATAAACGAACTGATGCGTCGCAAGTATTACTAGGTGCTCAGCAACGAAGTGATCACAGACAATGCTTCCTTATCACGTGCAGGTTTCACGTTTCTCTCGAAATAAACCATATTTAAAACATCAAAGGATTTTCAACGGCTGTGAGGTGTTGTATTCTATTTAAAATACCGCAGGTATTTGTTTTAATGAACCTGGGATTGGATTCACAGGGTTGGATTCACACTTCAGAAATACCACGGAAGTGCGCCCAATAAACCTTCCGTACAGCACGGAATCTCTCTTCCCGATCGATGGCAGTTTCGGAGGATACGTTACCCTTAACTTCGGTCCACGGTCCCAACCTGCGCCGCGCCGCCCATCTTCCGGTCGACCGCCCGAACGTGCTCCGCGTAGTCGTCGCTGCGAAAGTAGGCGCTTTCCAGGTTGTCCGTTTCGGTCGTGACCGACGCGGTGACCCAGTGGGTCGCGTAGCCGCGCCGCCAGCGGTCCGAAGTATTGCGGCGCGAGGAGTGGAGCGTTTCCGAGTGGTGGAAGACCACGCCGCCTTTGCGAACCGGCGCGGAGGCTTCATTCTCCCAATCGATCAGGTCGTCCGGAGGGGCCAGGTTGTAGGGCTGGCCGGGGACCTCAACATGGTCGATGATCCCCTTCTTGTGCGAACCGGAGATGTACCGGAGGCAACCGTTCTCTTCGTCCACGTCGTCGAGGGCGATCCAGGCCGTGATTACGTGGCCGCCCGGCATGCACCGGAAGTAGAAGTTGTCCTGGTGGTAGGGTTTCTCCGACCCGAACCGAGGCGGTTTCATGAAGAGCTGGTCGCTCTTGAGAAGCGGATCTTCGCCAGTGAACCGGCGGAGGATGTTCCGCAGCCGGCCATCCAGGGCGAAGTTCCTGAACACCGGGTTGCGCAGGTAGGGACTGTCGATCTTCCGAGGCGCGGATTCACCGGTTTCGGAACGGTCCAGCAGATAACCCTCCATGGATTCGTCCACGTCCATGGAATCCGCCGTTTCCACGGCCAATCGGGCCACCTCGTCCGCTTCATCCGGACGGTAGACCTCCTCGACCACCAGCCATCCCCGCTCGTTAAATGTACGGACCTGCGCTTCGTTGATCATTCCGTCATCCGTCCTGTACGTCGCCGTTCGTGCTTCATCCATTCCGCAGGGTGTCCAGGTTCTCCTGTAACACCTTCATCCCATACCCCATGGGCGAGCCGACGCTGATGTACCGGTAGCCCCAGTCGATCTTCTGCCGGATTTCGTCCATGTCGTCCAGGGTCGTGCCCGCCACGATTCCCGAACCTTCGAGGCGCTTCGGGACCTCCCGCAGAATCGACTGTACCTCATCGGAATCCGTCCGGGTGATCGCGCCCACGGTGGCGGACAGGTCCGTGGGTCCGACGAAGAGCACGTCGATCCCTTCGACCTGCATGATCTCGTCGAGGTTCTCGTAGGCTTCCAGGCTTTCGATCTGGAGCACGAGAACCGTCTCGTCATTGGCCGTTCTGACCACGTGGTTGAAATCCAGTCCCGCCAGCATGGCCCAGTAGGGGGAGATGCCCCGATTCCCCTCCGGCGCATAACGGGCGTATTGTACAGCCCGCTCCGCTTCCTCGGCCGTATTGACCTGGGGAACCATGACGGCCACGGCGCCGATGTCGTAGGCTTTCTTGACCAGGGCGGGATCGTTCCAGGCGACGCGGATCATGGGCGCCACGTCTCTCTGGCGGACGATCACCGGGACCATGTCCAGGTCTTCCACGGCACTCGCGGAATGCTCGGTATCGATCCATAGGAAATCAATGTCGGCGCGGCATACGACCGTGGCGGAAAACGAATCGTGGGCATTCAGCACCGAGCCCAGCAGCAGTTCGCCGTCCCGGATGCGCTGTTTCAACGGATTGGGGTACTTCATTGAATTCGGAAACCTTTCTGAACGCCTGCGGCGCGCCGAGACGCGCGCCCGGTTCTCTCGCCGGGCATGGCCGCGTTACAACGCGCTGCGTTCCCGCTTGAAGGCGGAGATGAAGGCCTCGTTCTCCCGCGGCAGGCCAACGGAAATGCGCATGAAGCCTTCCATGTCGAAGGCCTGGCGGACCTGAACCTTCTTCTCCCACAGGCGGTCGATCAGCGTTTCCGCGTTGGAACCGACTTCGACGGTGACGAAGATCGTCTGCGTGCGCAGGGGGCTGTACCCCATGGCCTCCAGTTCCCCGTAGAGAAACGCCTTCCCCTCACGGACGATCTCCACCGTACGGCGCACGTGCTCCTGGTCGTTCAGCGCCGCCATCGCGGCCACGGTCGACAGGGTGTTCTTGTTGAGCAGGCCGATGCTGAACCGCTGCATGCGCTCAAGGAGCGCGGGATGGGCCACGCCGTATCCGACCCGCATGCCACCCAATCCGTAGGCCTTCGAGAAGGTCCGGGACACCAGCAGGTTCTCCACTTCCTTCGTGAGCGGGATCATGGACGGATAATCGGGATCGTCCACAAACTGGATATAGGCTTCGTCCACGCAGACGATGACATCCTTCGGCATCGCCCGGATCGTCTGCTCCAGCGCGGCGGGATCGAGAATTTGACCCGTCGGGTTATTGGGATTGCAGATGCTGACGATACGCGTAGCGCCGTCCACCGCGGCCGCCATGGCCGGCAGATCCATCTGCCAGTCTCCGGTCAGCGGCACCTTCTTGACCGTCTGCCCGAGTTCCTCCGCCGTCCTTGGAATGGACCGGTAGGACGGAAAAGCCGTGACCGCGTTTCCCGGATTGTTCCAGAAGGCTGCCAGGGTCGCCGTCAAAAGGATCTCCGAAGAGCCCACGCCCAGGACAACCGACTCGGCGTCGACGCCGTGATGGGCGGCCAGGGCCTCTTCCAGTTCAAAGTGCATGGTATACCGGTTCATGCCGAACATCTTGCCGGCCACCGCCTCGATGGCCCGGCGCGAGGCGCCGAGGGGGTTCTCGTTGATACTGAGCTGAACGAGCAGGGGGTCGTCGAGACCCACACCGTTCACGGGACGCGCGGCGCCGCTGACCATCTGGGCGGCCGCTTCCCAGGCCGGCGTGCCCATCAGCGTGACGCCTGCGCCGCCCAGCAGGGAACTGCGCAGGAAACTGCGCCGGTTCATGTCTTGTGCTTCAGCCATAATAGCCTCCGTCTTCGATAACGATCAATTGGATGTGATCTAGAGGAAAATGTGCGTCCGCCATGGTGGAAAGTCAAAGTTTCTTTTGATCTTGAATTGGATACGTGATATGGGTACACTGAACCGGTTTCACACGGTATTACACCATGTTTTCCGATTTCAACGCACCGCCCTTCAGCTACCCCTGCAATCGCGAGGAGCGTCCATGAACAAGTTTGAATACCAGGATTTCGACCGGGGCATCTGGGACGAGGAACTGGCCGATTTCGTGCCGGATACGGTCTACGACATGCACGTGCACATGTGGTCTGAACGTCACCGGGGGAAGCTCCCTCCGAACCCAACCGGGCTCCGGCTGGAGATCGACTACCAGGACCACCTTGCCTGGGCGGAGAAGCTGTATCCGGGCCGCAAGATGCACTACCTGGTCCTCGGCACGCCGATTCCCGGGGGGATCGACACGGAAGGCCACAACGACTGGATGGCCGGGGAGATGAAGCAGGACCCCGAATCGGCCATCAACATGATGGTCACGCCCGACATGACGCCGGAATACGTGGCCGAGCAGGTGAAAAAGCACGGCTTCCTGGGCCTGAAGCCCTACCGGGTCTTCGCGCCGGACCCCACGCACTGCCGCATCTGCGACTTCCTGCCCGAGTCCTTCATCGAGGTGGCCCACGACCTGGGACTCGCCATCACCATGCACATGTCCAAGCCCGACGGGCCTGCCGACGCGGACAACCAGAAAGACCTGGCCTACTACACGAAGCAGTATCCCCGCGCCCAGTGGATCCTCGCCCACTGCGCCCGGGCTTTCAACTGCTTCATGATGGAGCGGGCCATCCAGTTCCTGACCGGCCTGCCCAACATCTGGTACGACACCTCGGCCGTAAACGACCTCTACACCCAGTACCTGCTGATGAAACACGAGGACCGCTCGCGCGTCATGTTCGGTTCGGACAACGTGGTGGCGGGATGCGCCCGGGGCAAGTACGTCACCTACGGTCGGGCGTGGACCTACTACGAGGGTACGACGGAGACGACGATCCACTGCGATTCGCGGGCGACGCTGGTCATCTACGAGCAGCTGCGGCAGGAGAAACAGGTGGCGGTCATGCTGGAGCTGACTTCACAGGAGATCGAGGACCACTTCTCCGGAAATGCCCGACGGTTCCTTCGGCAGGTCCGCGGCCAGCAGGACTGGCGGTAACCTCACACAGCGCGCCCGTGCCCTGGCAACCGCACGCATTGCGCCCGTGTCCTAGCCCCGCGACGGTTCCTTCATCCGAAGCCTGGCCTTGCGCACTTCCTCCACGAGATGATCCTGGTGGGCCAGGGGCTGTTCCAGGTGCTTCATGCGCGCCGGACCGGCCGTCTCCAGCATGGCCTCGCCGTAGACGCTGTCGAGCCAGAACCGCGCGGCGGCGGCGATCTCGTTTTTCAGGATCGGGATATCCTCATCGGCAAACCGGGCCGTGCAGTTGATCGTGAACATCCTGCGCCGGTCGCCCCCGCCCCAGGCGCTGTGCTTGGTATTCTGGTTAAAGACGACGATGTCGCCGGGCTGTGTCTCGAGGGCCACGGACGGCACCTCCCAGCCTTCGATGCCCCAGTTCTCCGGTGATTCCCGAATCTGGGATTCGAGCGCATCGGCATACGCGTCACCCCAACGGTGACTGCCCGGGATCACCCGCAACGCGCCCGATTCCCGGGTCAGCGGATCGAGGTAGAAGGCCATCTTGTAGTAAATGCGGGGCGGCGCGGCGCGCATCTTGCCCGACCAGTCCGTGTCCGAATGCCACCGGGTATCGTCTACGTAGAAATTGCCGTCGCTGCCCAGGTACACGAAATCGTCTCCCAGGAGGCTGCTGAAGATCCCGTTGACCCACGAGTCGTCGATGAGCGAGGACAGCACGGGATGCTGGTCGATGAAGGGCACGATGCAGGATCGGGCCGTCCCGTCGTGTGGCTTACCGTCATGTCCGCCGCCGCGCTCGGTCCAGACGGCCTCGAAGGCATCGACGATCTCGTCGATCCGGTCCTTCAACAGCCCCGGGAAACCGAGGTAGCCGAAGGTGTCCATATATGCCAGTTGCTCTTTCGTCAGTCGCATGGGAGGTTCTCCGCGGCGGGTCGCCGGATGGACCGGACCGTTGTGTGAACCCGACCGCCGCAAATGCCGGACCGCTTCCAGCACTGGACCGCCGCAAGTGCCGGACCGCTTCGAGCGCCGGACCGATGGCTGGGGTCGGTTTAGGACTTGTAAGGCAACGATGGATCGAATACAATCCGAAATATAACGCGCCCATGCCGCAAGGCGACAGAAAACACGCCTGAAATCGAATATAGTCGAAATCGCAGCAAACCGTTAACAACCCGTCGGACCAAAAAGGAAGGAGCGTCCCATGCGCCGGTTTACCCGCACCCCCTATCTCTCCGGACCGGACGATCCCGCATTCAAGGAGATCCGCGGCGTGCTCGAACTTGGGGAGACGGTCCAGGTCGAGACCTACGGCGGCCACGACCAGGACTATCTCGCCAAGAAGGACCTGCGGGCCGGGGCGGTGATGGACGTGGATCCCTACCGGTATTCACGGCCGTGCGGACCGTTCCATATCGAGGGGATCGAGGCCGGGGACTGGGTGTCCGTGGAGATCCTCGACATGGAGGTCGGTCCCTACGGTTTCTACCGCAACGGAGGCCCCCACTGGGGCAGCCTGCGCCTGATCGCGCCGGTGCGGGACGGCCTGGTCCACTTCCCGCCCGATTTCGTGGTGCCGGTGCGGCCCATGATCGGCGTCGTCATGCTGGAATCGGTGGCGCTCCACCAGATCGATACGGGTGGTAACATGGATTTCAACGCGATCCAACCGGGCAGCACGGTCCACATCTGTGCCCAGAAACCGGGTGGGCTGCTGTCCCTGGGCGACGTGCACGCCCGGATGGGGGACGGCGAGCTGACGGGCACGGGCGTTGAGATCGATTCGACGATCACGATGAAGGTGGACCGGTCACCGGGGTTTCCGTGCAGCGCGCCGGTGGTGGAGAAGACCCGCATCGTGGAGTCGCAGGAGGAGTATCTGACCAGCGGGCAGGGCTACAACTGGGAAGAGGCCGTCAAGATCGCGTGGAGCGAGATGAACGCCCTCATCGCGGACCGGTACGACACCACCGTCGAATACGCCAACCTCATCGTCGGCACCATCGCCGACGCCCGGCCGGGTTATGCCGCCGGCCTGCTGAACCGCCGCGGCAACGCGGACGCCCAGGCGTACGTGACCTGCCAGATGGCGGTTACGAAGGAACTGCGCAGGACGGGGACGCCCTACGTGCCCTGAGCGGGGTACATCCGCCGGCAGTCGGCATCGCCGTCCTGGACACGCCCGATGAGGCGCCGGAATGCGGCATAGCAGACGGCGGTATTACCGATGGGACGCCCTGCGAACCCCAGGCCGGGTCAGTCGTGGTACATCCGCCGGAAGGCGTTCAAGTCCGCGGGATCTCCGATCACGGTCAACAGATCGCCGGACTTGATCACGGTGTCGCCCGTGGGGACGATCACCTCGTCGAACTGGCGTATCCATACAATCCGGCATCCCCCCGGGATTTCCATTTCCGATATCGGCATGCCAATCAGGCCGTTCGCGGGCGACTGGGGGAGGACCGGGACGGTCAGGTACCGGTCGCTTCGCAGGAAGATGTCGCGAAGGGCGTGTTCGTCGACCGCGGCGATCCACACCAGGCCGAAGTTCACGTCGTCGGCCCGTTCCGCGATCCGGGCCAGCATGCGCAAATGCAGCGCGGTGTGTTCCGCGGGGCTGACCAGGAAGAAAAACGCGGAGATTTCGTCGGAATTCAGCGTGCCGGTCACGGGGTTTTTATACGATACACGGACGCCCTCGAATGCGCGGACGAGTACCAGCTCCGGCAGGGCGATACCCGGCATGCGAAAGTGACGCAGCATCACGCCGTCGGCGACCGGTGTCCCGCCCGCACCTTCCTTCTGCGTGAACCTGTCGTTGATTTCACCGGTTGAGAGTCCGACACGGGGCGACAGCTTCTCCGCCGCGACGGCGACCACCTGATCGAATTCGACTTTTTCTTCCAGATCGACCGGCTGGCACCGGGTGATCATGTCTTCAAAGGGGTCTTCGTCCCGGAGCCCCTTTTCCTTCAGGATCCCGCGCAGTTCCCGGTCCAGCCCCTGGTAACGGGACCGCCCGAGCCGTTCGAAGATATGGTAGATCGCGCCGTTGCGGTCCGCCCTGAACCTTGCGTAGTAGAAATACCACAGGGTCCCGGCGGCGATGAATCCGACGATGAACAGGATGGCGGGCCAACCCATCTGCCAGATCACCAGGAAGGGCAGTATCATGCCCGCGATGTGCATCCAGGGGTACCAGGGCGAGCGGTATCCCGGGTCGTACTCGGCGATGCGGCTTTCCCGCATGACGACGACCGCGAAACACACGACGGCGAAAACGACGAGTTGAAAGGCGCTCGCCAGCTTGGCGATGCCCACGGGGTCGAAGGTCAGCAGGATGACGAGGATGCTTCCCACCGTTACCAGCAGCGATCGGACCGGCACGCCCTGGGAGGTTACATGGCTCATCCCGATGGGCAGCAGGCGATCCCGGCTCATCGCCAGCGGATAGCGGGAAGCGCTCAGGATGCCCGCGTTCGCCACGGAGACGAAGGCGAGCAGGGCCGCCACCGAGAGGAGCAGGCTTCCCCACCACCCGTACAGGATGCCGGCCGCCGTCGCCGCCGGCGTGAGGTCGCCCGCGAGGCGTTCGATGGGAATGACGCCCACCATGACCACCGTACCGAAGGCGTATACCGCGACGGCGGTGCCCAGGGCCAGAAATACACCCCGCGGAAGGGTCTTTTCAGGTTTTTCGACTTCTTCCGCGAGACTTGCGACCTTGGTCACACCAACGTAGCTGATGTAGACCAGTCCCGCCGTCCCCATGAGCGTGGTGATCTCGACGTCGAAGAGGCCCTCGAAGGCGACGGCATCCAGCGCCGGTACCCCGCCGCCGATAAAACCGGCCAGCAGCAGGAGCAGGGCCATCACCAGGTAGATTTGCAGGCGGCCGCTTTTCGCGGCGCCGAAGTAGTTCACCGCGCCGAGGCCCACCGCCAGTACCAGGGCCACGGGCAGCTGGGGCAGGCCCGGGAAGAAAAGAGCGATGTAGGCGCCCATGCCCACCAGGGCGAAGGTGACCTTGAGGATGAGCGCCAGCCAGGTCCCGATCCCCGTGATCAGTCCGGCATAAGGTCCCAGGGACCGGTCGACGAAGTAGTACACGCCGCCCGCGCGGGGCATGGCGGTGGCCAGTTCCACGACACAGAGCATGGCCGGGATGAGGGGAAGGGTCGCCAGCAGGTAGGCCAGCACGAGGGAAGGACCGGCCTCTATCGCCGCCAGGCCCGGCAGGAGAAAGAAGCCCGCGCTTAACGTGGTGCCCGTCGCGACGGCGTAGACTTCGAAGAACCGAAGTTCCTTCCTCAAGCGCTGGGTTTTGGCCATGCCGGTGCCGATCTGCTTCGGGGGCGATCTGCCGCAAGGGCGATCTGACTCAAGGGCGATTTACTTGCCGGGACGTTCTACTGCAGGGGAGAGAAGGGAACCGGCGTCAGGATACGGTTGGCCACCTCGGCGACCAGCACGCCGTTCTTTTCGCTGTCGGCCTTGGCCTTGACCCATGCAGGGTCGGCCATGAACGCCGCCCAGGCCCGGTCGCGGTGGTTCGCGTCTTCAAAGGCCAGCAGGTAGGTGAGCTCGTGGTTGCTCGGGCCCACCGCGGTCTGCCAGAATCCGACCAGCTTCATGCCGTGCTTCTCGAAGAGGGGCACGGCGTGGTTCGTGAACCGGTCCAGGATATCCGGCACGCGGCCGGGCATGATTTTGTAGATCCGTTCTTCATAGATCATATCGGATTCTCCCTTCAGTCCAGGCCGGCCAGGCACGCGCCGCGCGCCACGTCGAATCCCTGGCGGCGCAGGTACTGTTCCAGGCCGACCAGGAAGGGTGTGACCGCCTCGAGGTTGGCGTTGTGCGCCATGTGGCCCACGCGAATGGTCCGGTTCACGTAGTCGCCCAGGCCCAGGCCGACATGCATGCCGTACTCGGCTTTCATGAAATCGGAAAAGGCGGTGGGCTTTAAACGATCTTCCGAGAGGATGACCGTCATGTTGACGCAGGCGGCCCGTTCCTCGGCCATGACCTTCATTCCCATCGCGCGGACGCCTTCGCGCACTACGCGGGCGACCTTGCGGTGCCGGGTCCAGCAGGCCTCGAGCCCCTCTTCCAGGATATCGTCCGTGCTTCGGGTCAAGGCGACGAAGTTGTTGACCGGCATGGTGCCGGGGTGGGGATGGACGTCGGCCTGCGTCTCGGCGAAATGACGCAGGTTCTGCAGGTCGGTCATGAACCCGCGGGGCTCCCGGCGGTCCTCCATGGCCTCCCAGGCCCGGTCGCTCACGGCCACGAGGGCCAGGCCCGGCGGCGCGCCCAGGGCCTTCTGGGAGGCGCACACCGTGACATCGATGTCCCAGGCGTCCATCAGGTACTGCTCGCCGCCCAGGGACGCGATGGTGTCCACCAGGACGAGCATGCCGTGTTCCCGGGCGGCGGCGGCCAGTTCGTGCACCGGGTTGGCCACGCCCGTCGACGTTTCGCCGTGTACCATGAATACCGCCTTCAGACCCGGATTCGCCGCGGCCGCCTCGTGGATGTCCGAAGCCTCGAAGTGGATGCCCCAGGGCTTCTCCAACACCACCGAATCCAGCCCGAATGCCCGCGCGAGGTCGTCAAGGCGCTTTCCGAACAGTCCGTTGTCGAGCGTCAGGATCCGGTCGCCCGGATTGAACAGGCTGTTCATCACCACGTCGTTGGCCGTGTGGCCCGATCCCACGAGCGGAAAAACATCGCCTTTCGTCCCGATCACGCGCTGGAGATTGGATACGGTCTTGCGCCAGATTTCGACCCAGCAGTCGCCGTAGTGGGCAGTGAGGGGATCGCTCATGTGGGCGAGCACGTGGGGGCTGACTTCGATGGGACCGGGGATCATCAGGCGGTAGTGTTTACGCATGGAGGTTACCTGTGGATGTGTAGATTCTATTGGGTTCATTCGTCATTTACTTCTGGTCGAAACATCGTTCGAATATACGGCAACGCACCAGGTGGATCAACAGAGAAAAACTGAAGGCGCAAGGGGTGGCCGCCGTATCTTAAAATAGTGTATTTCGTGACCTTTCGCGGGTTGCCGGATACACATAGGCCTTGACTCGGACGAATTGTCCGCCTTTATTACTACAGTCTGTGCCGCGAAGAAGTTCGATACCGTGAAAGAGGTCTGTTCCGTGGCGGATATGGCGCAGGCGGCATGACGCAGACGGAATGGCAGGCCCGGCAGGAAAGATGGTGTCCCCGATTTGCATTCGACCCGTAAAAATAGCGGTACCGTGACGACAAGCATGAGGTTTCGATAAATGATACATCGATTCAAGACCCTGGCCGTTCTGTTTGGCTTCATCCTTCTGTCCGCCACCGTTCCGGAGTCGCATGCGGCGTCGCGCAAGCCGGTTGTCGGCAAGAAGGGCATGGCGGTGGCCGTCGAGCCCCTGGCCACGCAGATCGCCGCTGACATCCTCAAGCAGGGCGGTAACGCGGTGGACGCGGCCGTGGGTCTGGGGCTGGCCCTGGCAGTGACCCATCCTTCCGCAGGCAACATCGGGGGCGGAGGCTTCATGGTCATCCGCCTGGCGGACGGTACGGCCGTGGCCGTCGACTACCGGGAAAAGGCGCCCGGCAAAGCCCATGCCCGGATGTACCTGGATCCGGACGGCAACCGGGCCGTGAACCAGAACATCGTCCTCACCCGCGGCGACGGCACACCCTATCATCCCTTTACCAACCGGATCCACCACCTGGCCATCGGCGTGCCGGGCACTGTCGCGGGATTCGCCCTGGCCCTCGAGAAATACGGCACCATGTCCATGGCGGAGGTCATCCAGCCCGCCATCGACCTTGCCGAGAACGGTTTTATCCTGACGGAACGCATCGCCCGGGGACTGAACGGCCGCAAGGTCATTTTCGACCAGATCCCCGCGAGCAAGGCGGCCATGCTCCGCAGCGACGGGGAGGCCTGGCAGGCAGGCGACCGCTGGATCCAGAAAGACCTGGCGGAAACCTTCAAGCTGATCGCGCAATACGGTCACGACGGCTTTTACAAGGGCAGGACCGCCGAGCTGATCGAGAAGGACATGATGGCCGGCGGCGGCATGATCGACCGGACCGACCTGGCCAACTACCAGGCGATCATCAGGGAACCCATACGCAACACCTACCGCGGGGAATACGAGATCATTTCCATGCCCCCGCCGAGTTCGGGCGGCATCACCATGTCGCTGATGCTCAATATACTCGAAGGGTACGACGTGAGCCGGATGGGCCATAACGCGTCCAACACCCTTCACGTCATGACCGAAGCCATGCGCCGGGCCTACGCCGAACGCGCCCGGCACCTGGGAGACGCGGACTTCGTCGAGATACCGGGACATCTCACGACGAAGGAATACGCCGCGGAGCTTCGGGCCACGATCGATCCCTACTTCGCCACGCCCAGCGAGGAACTGGGACCGGAACTGACCATGGCGACAGAGCCCATGGAAACAACCCATTATTCCGTCGTCGACCAGTGGGGCAACGCCGTATCGAACACCTACACGCTTGAGGGCGGGTACGGCTCCCACATCGTCATCGCGGGAACGGGCATGATCACGAACAACGAGATGGGCGATTTCAATTACCAACCGGGGGTTACCAGAAACACCGGGCAGATCGGCACGCCGCCGAACCTCATCGAACCGAACAAGCGGATGCTGAGTTCGATGTCGCCGACCATCGTTACGCGCAACGGCGAACTGTACCTGGTAGTGGGCAGCCCCGGGGGACGCACGATCATCAATACGACCATGCAGCTGATCCTGAATGTCGTCGATCACGGCATGAATATACAGGAAGCAGTCGACGCGCCGCGCATCCACCACCAGTGGTTCCCGGACTTCCTTCGCGTGGAAGGCGGAGTGGGGACCGACGTCGTCGACGCCCTGAAGACGAAGGGGCACAATCTCAGCAGTCGCGGATGGGGGGGCGGTTCATACCGCCAGGGAGACGGCCACAGCATCATGGTGGACCCCGATACCGGCGATCGACTGGGCGCCCCGGACCCCAGGATCGAAGGCGCTGCATTCGGACATTAGGCGAACGCGCCGGACGATTCCCGCCGGGATGATTCCCGCTTAGGAACCCGGCCTCTCGCCTGCTGGAGCAGCCATATTGAAGTTGTACGACCGTGACGCCGCGCAGGAACTGCGTCACCTTCTGGGCAGGTTCACCCGAGCGCCGGTGGCCCACCTGCCCACTCCGCTACAGGACTGTCCTCGCCTCGGGGAGGCCCTCGGGGGCCCCCGTATATATATCAAACGCGATGACATGACCGGACTGGCCATGGGCGGAAACAAGGCCCGCCAGTTCACCTACTCGCTGGGTCCCGCCCTCGAGAACGGGTGCGACTACCTGGTCCACGGCTCCGATTCCCAGTCCAACCAGTCCGCGCAGACCGCCGCGGCCGCCGCCCGGCTGGGCATGAAGTCCATCGTGGTCATCCCACGGGACCACCGATCCTATCCCGTTTCCGGCAACCTGCTGCTCAACCACCTCATTGCGGACCAGATCAAGTACGTCTTTCCCCTGACCGTGAAGGACGAGTTGAAAAAGCAGGTCGAGGAACTGGAAACGAAGGGATCGAAGGCTTACGATACGAGCAGCGACGGCGCGATCCTGCGTGCCGTGGCCTACGTCGATGCCATCCTCGAACTTTGCGAGCAACTGGCACAGCGGAGCATAACGCCAAGGGCCATCTATACGAGTTCCATGACCTACACCATCGTCGGGCTGGTGGTCGGACTGCGCGCCGTCTCCGCCAGCTTCAAGGCCGTCGGGCTCAACTACTGGGTGGGAGACGACCGGGAGATGCAGGAACGTCTCGCGCCCGTGGCCAACGAATGCGCCTCGGTCATCGGACTGAAACACACTTTCACACCGGACGATTTCGATGTCACCTGCGCGTTCGCCAAACCGGATTTCGGCGAACCGTCGCGGACCAGCCTCGAGACCATGCGCCTGGTGGCGCAGACCGAGGGCATCGTACTCGACCCGGTATACACGGCCAAGGCCATGGACGGCCTGGCCATACACATCCGCGAAGGGCGGTTCCAGACGGACGAGTCCGTCGTATTCCTTCACACGGGAGGAACGCCCGCAATTTTCGCCTATGGAGACGAGCTCTTCGGCTGAGCCGCTCCGGTTGGATTCACCAACCCATTCAAGAGAGGTAATATCTATTTTGTTTCGCAGATCATCCAGGACGTCACGAACGTCCAAGACAGACAGCAAGGAGCAGGCCGTCCTGACCAGACGGGTTACCAGAGACCGGGTCCACCAGGCATTCGGTCCGAACGTCTCACCGGCCATTACGGTGAACCGCGGCGAAACCGTCGTGGTGGAAACGCAGGACTGCTACCGGGGTCTCCTTACGAAAGAACCCCGAACCGATGGCGATGACGAACGGGCCGGCGGCATACCCGTAACCGGTCCGATCTACGTAGAAGAAGCCAGCATCGGCGATGTATTGTCGATCCAGGTGAAACAGATCGAGACGGCTGGTACCGGCGTGTTTGCCGTGCGTCCGGAGACCGGCGTACCGGGGCAGGATATCCAGAAACCGGGGGTGCGCGTCCTCGAAGTCAACGAGAACCAGGTCCACCTGGACGACCGGCTCAAACTGCCGCTTCGCCCGGTGATCGGGAGCATGGGCGTGGCTGCCAAGCACGGGGAAATCGATACCGTCTATCCGGGCCGGCACGGCGGAAACATGGACACCCTTGAAATTACGACGGGATCCCGGGTCTACCTCCCCGTGCAGGTCAACGGCGCCCTGTTGTCGCTGGGCGATGTGAAGGCCTGCGTGGGAGACGGACAGATCGCCGGTTCCGGCGTGGAAGTCGAGGCGGAGGTCACCCTGCGGGTGGACACGCTGCCAGGCGGCCGGTTTTCGTGGCCCCGGGTCGAATCGAAGGGCGAATGGATCACCATTACGTCCGCGTCCACGGTGGACCAGGCGGCGCGCCTGGCGATCTCGGAAATGGTAAAATGGATCTCGCAGGACAAGGGACTCGATTTCGATACGGCCTATGCGCTGGTCAGCCTGGGCGGCAGCCTGCGTGTCAGCCAGTGGGGGAATCCGCTGACGACCGCGCGCATGGTCTTCCCCAAGCGCCTGATCAACAAGATCAAATCGGTGCCCGCCGCATCCGGCCGGATCAACTACCGGGTACTGCCGCCCGCGGCCAATGGCGACGCCGGGGACGAGACCGTGGCGGCCGATACGGAACAACCCGCAGGCCGTTCATCCCGCAGATCCGGCTCCGGGCGTTCGCAACGGGGATCGGGCAGGTCCCGGCAATCCGGCGGCCGTCGCGGAACGCGCCAGAAGTCGAACGGCGCGCCGGCTCCCGCAAGCGGCGAAAACGACCGGAAAGATGTAGACGGAGAGGACCAGCAAGTCGCGGCCAAAGACGACCAGCAGGTCGCGGCCGAGGTAGACCAGAAGGACGCGGCCAAAGACGACCAGCAGGTCGCGGCCGAGGTAGACCAGAAGGACGCGGCCAAAGACGACCAGCAGGTCGCGGCCGAGGTAGACCAGAAGGACGCGGTCCAGGAGGACCAGAAGTCCGTCGCCAAAGACGACCAGCAAGTTGCGGCCAAGGGCGACGAGAAGGTCGCGGCTACAGAGAAACGGCGGGGCTCGACCAGAAGAAAGCGTGGCGGGAAGGAAGGCTCGGGTGCCGCGCGAGGCAACGGCCACAGACGGACCAGGGGCCGATCCGCCAAAAAGGACGATTCGGTTTCTCAGAAGGACCCATCACCGGTGCAAACTGACGCCGGGTCCGTCCCGGTGGAGACCGAACCGGCAGCCCGCGGCGGAAAGGATGCCGCGTCGGAACCGGCGGAAAACAAGGCGAGTGCCGCGGATACCCGCAAGGAAACACCGAAAGCCGCAAACGAGACTGCGCAGGACACCGCGCAGGACACCGCTCATGCCAAGCCCACTTTCGGACGAAGGCAGCGTCGTACGGTCCGCCGGTCGTAAGGTCGCCTCCGGCTGCGCGCCTTGATTCCAAAAGGCACCTCCGGCTGCGCGCCTTGATCGTAGGGCGGATAGACGCCGTCTTTCCGCCCAAGCGGTACGCCCCATGCGATACGATAGGGTCCGTGGGGCGCGCCGCGTGCAAGATCAGTGTCATTTCGATTCGACGTCGATCCGGATCTCTGTCTCGAAAGCGGTGTTGAAATCGAACACCTCGTCGAAGTCTTCGATAGCATCTTCCTCGGTCTTGCGCAGTAATCCCTCGTTGACGAGATTGAATACGATATCCCCGAAGTGGCGGGTTTTCGAGATGTTCCACTCGTCGAAAACCAGCTTCGCCGCGATGCCGAACCGCTCGAGGGCCAGGTCCCGGATGCCGTGGGAGAGTTCCTTCCCTGTGATGTGCCTGCGGACGGTCAGTTTTTCCACGGTGAAGGAAACCGCCTCCATGACAAAGAGATAAGCCCGCCGGGGAAATCGGCCATCCTTTTCCAGGATGCGGTCGAGTACTTCCTGGGGATCCTTTTCTTCCGACACGTCACCCTCCAGGTACACTATTTCAGGTCAGATGCACGCCGACCCGGTCACCAGGTCTGGACGGGATGGCCGGCCTGCGGGAACCATACCCAGTCCGCCACGTAGGACAGAAACACGCCAAGCACGAAGGCGACCAGCATGCCCAGGACCGCGGGGATCGCCTTGCGGTACAGCTGGATGCCGCCGACCTTTAGCAACAAGGCCTTCACGAACCAGACCACGAAGATGGAAAACACGGAACTAACCATGCCCGGCGTCATGACTACGGCGAACCCGATGGGATGGAGCGACCACCAGGTAAAACGGTGGTGGGCCTGGATCAGCAGCGCGGTCACCAGGCCGCCGATGGCCATGAACCAAAATTCCGTTCCCGTGATCGCCTGTTCGTTGTTGATCCACTTTACCAGATTGTCATAGGGCAGCTTGCTCCCCGTGTTGAAGGCGGGTTCAAGGAAGTTCGACGCCCCGCTGTGGGTGTATCCCAGGTACACGGTATAAGCCACCGCCACGACGATGCTCAAAGCCAGCACCGCGGTGATCGTCTTGAAGGAACCCTTTCCCGTACCGCCCAACTCATCGTCCACCTTCGCGATATGCCCCATGGAGCACATGCCGAGCGTCCGCCAGTTCCTGGCGTAGGCATTCCCGATGGCCAGGTTGGTCAGATTCCGGGTGTCAATGCTGCCGGATCCGATGACGGCCACGGTAAAATCATGGGTCTCAAAGGGCAGGTCCAGGAACACGATGCCCGTTTCCGCCACGATGCGGGTAACGCCCACGAACATGAGAAGCAGCGACCCCATCATGAACGCGATGATACCCAGGGACATCCCCGTCGCGTACAGCCAGCACACGATGTAGGTGACGCCGCCCAGGACGCCCAGCGCGGCCATGCGATAGGAGAAAAACTCCCGTGAATCGTCCACGTGGGGAGCCTTTCCGATCGCCTTCATGAACACGTCCTTCAGGTGGCGTCGTGCAGCCCAGAGTGCGAACAGGGAGAAAACGAGAAAGCCACCGGAATGCTGCGATTTGACGACCGCGAAGGCCTGGGGCACGCCGAGGCGGATCATGATGCCCTGCTGGATGATCATGATGACGAAAAAGACCCAGATGCTGAAGAGGACATTGAGGTTCGTGAAATAGCCGACCCCGGCCACCAGGAAATTGAACCGGATGGGTATGGCGGGGAAAGACCGGGCGAGGACGAGGGGGAAATTGTGCAGCGGCCCGATGGGGATCGAACTGACCCAGTTGAAGAACCCGACAATGTTCCACAGGAAAATGAACAGCGTGATGCCAAAGCCGTACCAGAAAAGTTTCGACTGCATCACAGCCGGAAAGGCCCGGCGGCCCGTCCCCTCTTCGATCAGGATCAACGGGATCTGCGCAAGCGGGAAGGTCAGCCTTTCGTGTTCGACCCACTGCTTCCGCAGCATGACCATGGCCGAAGCGCCGACCACGAAGATCGCGAGGAAGAAGGTGATCCACCAGAAGAGCGGAATCATCCAGGCGTTTCGGATGAGTCCGAGGAACGACGGTCTGCTTTCCGGTACGCCTTCGAAAAACCATGAAATGGCCCGGTCTTCGTTTTCCACGATGAGCCACGAAGGCAGGTATTGGAAGAACAGCTCCGCCCACTGGTTCTCCGTCGTGGCGTAGTAATGAGGCGCGGTGATAGCCGAGATCCAGTAGGAACTGAAGGGCCAGGCGGGTATGGTGGACGCTGTGAATACCAGGAAGAAAACGACGATGAGTTCATTCCGGTTCAGCGCCCAGACCGGCTGGAAGGCCCTCATGAGGGGGTTGAGGACCAACAGGACCAGCAGGAAGGGGAAAAGTGCGGCAACAGGCAGGTGGGTCAGGCTGATATAGGACGACCCGGTAACATACGCCGCGTGAAGCGTCCAGATATTCAGCAAGACGGACATCACGACGCCGATCAGCAGCGCTTTTAGCGTGAGTCCCGATGTTAACGTGGCCGCCGGGCCACCACGCCCGGTTTCGCCGGTTTGCGTTGGAGTTTCACTGGTCTGGGACATGTAAGCTAAGCATTCCCCTGGTCTTCAATCCCAGGTGTTCAGTCCCTCCCGGCCGTATGCCGGAAGCAGGACGAAGTGATCGTCTGTCTCCTTCATCCTATTCAGCAGCAGGTCGTGGTGCCGCGTGATCTCCGCCCGGTACGCCGGATCCTCAAGGAGATTACGTTGTTCCCACGGGTCCTCTTCCAGGTCGAAGAACTGCCAGGGCCTGCCGCCGAGGTTGTCTCCGCGGACGGTGTACTTGTACCGGGTGGACCGGAACCCGCGCCATACCCAATCGTGAAAGACCGCGCCCTTCCTTTGCTCCGCCACGAATTCCAGCATCACGCCCTCCCGGTCCAGCCCTCCGACGCTGCCGTGGATCAGCGGGGCCAGGTTCTCCCCGGGCAGCGTGTCCCGCGGCTGCAGTCCGGCAAGACCCAGCACGGTAGGGAACAGGTCCTCGGTGGAAACCGGGTCCTCGATCACGGCGCCGGCCCGGTCCGGGTGCCTGGGATCCGCTACGATGAGCGGTATCCCCGTGGACTCCTCGTAGGGCCACTGCTTGCCGCGCAGTCCATGGGCGCCGCCGAGTTCCCCGTGGTCCGCCATGAACAGTATGACGGTCTCTCCATGCAGCCCGGTGCGTAAGAGGAAAGCACCCAGGCGGCCCATGTTCCAGTCCAGGTTCTCGACCATGGCGTAGTACCGTTTCCGGTTGAGCATGAACCGTTCCGCGTCCTCGGCGTCGGCCGTCTCCACGTTGGGCGGTAGCACGATGTCCATCGCCTCCCAGGTCCGCTGAAGCGCCTCCGGCGCCTCGAAGGGGTCGTGCGGCGGTTCGACGGAAATCACCATGCAGAACGGCCGGGACGGGTCACGGTGCTCGAGGTAGTTCATGCCCAGGTCGAAGAGCCCGTCGGTCTGGTATCCTTCGACCGGCCTGGGCACCGGGTCATCGTCCTCGAAAAAGTAGGTGTCGAAGGGGCCGTTTCTGAGTTCGAAACCCATCCATTTCTGCCAGCGGCCCCGGTACGCCTTTTTTACGGCCGTCCTGCCGCACTGGACCGCGGAACCCATGCGCCCGTGGCCGCCGTCGAGATGCCACTTGCCCGTGTAAATCGTCTCGTAACCCGCCTCGTTGAATTCGTCGGCCAGGGTCCGCTCCGCCGGAGACATCCGGTACTCGATCGCGGGGACCTTCCGGTCGTGGGCGTACAGGCCCGTCATCATGGTAAAGCGGAAGGGAACGCAGATGGGACAGGTCGAGCTGGCGTTATCGAAGCGCACGCCCCGGCCGGCCAGGGCGTCGACGTGGGGTGTGACGATGTTCGGATCGCCGTAGGTGGACAGGGCCTGCCGCCGCAGTTGATCACTCAGCACGATCAGCACATTGGGCGGTGAAGCAGCCTTCATTCAGGTTACCTCGTCCTATAAACGCGGGCGTTTCGGGATGGCATGAAACCGTCGCCGGCAACGTCGCGACAGTCAGGTTTATTGGGGTTGTGTGCCGTCGGCCGGCGTACTATATTGCCGGTCAAGAGATTAACGAATCGCCGACCACAAATCAACCGGATTTAACGTTCGGGACCTCCACCGTTCATGAGCAAACCAAGCGATCTCGAAATCTACCTGTTCGACCTGCAGGGATTCCTCCACCTGAAGCAGGCCCTGACCCGCTCGGAAGTATCGGAACTAAATGCCTGCCTGGACGAATTCCCGCCGCTGTCGCCAGGCGAGTGGCACGGTTACGTCCACGCCCATACCTACGGCACCGTGGACGGCCTTAACCTGCAGCAGATCTACGAGGCGGGCGCCCCTTTCGAGGCCCTGATCGATCACCCATCCTGGATCGAAAAACTCAAGCTTTTTGTAGGTGGGGAAGGCACGTTCGACTACAATCACGGACCGCTGTTCATCGACGAAAACTTCGCCAATTTCCGGGAACCCGGGGAAGCGATCGGCCTGCATTCCGGCGGATTCCCGCCGATCCTGCGCAACGGTTTCCGCTACCACGGCGGCCGGTTCATGTGCGGACAGATCAACGTGCTGATGGCCCTGACCGACATCGGTCCGGGGGATGGCGGCACCATGGTCATACCGGGCAGCCATAAATCCAACTTCACCCATCCCGATTTCGCCCGTCACGCCATGAAGCCGAAAGGCGCTTCCGTGGAGGGCATCGCCGCGTCGGTGGAACTGCTCATGGAGGCCGGCGACGCGCTGCTCTTCGTGGACGGCATTTCCCATGGTTCGGCCATGCGGCGGAACGAGGGGACCCGTCGTATCGTGGTCTACCGGTACGGACCGTCCTGGGGCAACTTCCGCCACGGATACCAGGCATCCCCCGAACTGCTGGAACGCCTTACCCCGGAACAGCGGCAGATCGTCTCGCCGCAAAAGCCCTCGCCCGATGGCGCGCCCTACGGCGGGCCCGGTCTGCACTAAAAGGCAGAGTCGTGCGCAAGGCAGCCCGTCAGACGCGGCGGCCAAGGTCAGGGCGGGAAGTGAAACCGCTCACGCATCCGCTTACGCAGCGCCGCGACTTCGTCGGGCCGATCGGCCGCCACGTTTTCCAATTCGTCCGGATCGCTTTCCAGGTCATACAGTTCGACCTCGCCCGTTTGGTGCGCCACCAGCTTACGTTCCGCGGTCCGGACCAGCCTGAACTCCCGAAGCGCACTGGCCGCCTCCTCCCGGTGCGTCGTCCGTTCCCCCGCGAGCACGGGGCCGAAGTCCCGCGCGTCGAGGCCTTCCTGCGCGGGCAACCCCGCCAGCGCGCACAATGTGGGATTCACATCGATCAGTTCCACGAGGGCGTCTGAAGTACGCCCGCCCGGTATGTCCGGTCCGGCGGCGATCAGGGGTACCCGCAGGGCCGCCTCGTAAGGCACCGACTTGGTGTAAAGCCCGTGATCGCCCAGCATCTCGCCGTGGTCGCTGGCGAAGACGACCACGGTATCCTCCCCCATGCCCCGCCGCTCAACCGCTTCGATGATCCGGCCCACCTGGTCGTCGATCAGCTCGATGGCCGCGCTGTACTGGCGGCGGGTGACGGCGATTTCCCCGGCGGAGAGATCGCGGCGCCGGGCGTTGACCCAGTCCGGTTTTCCCCCGCGCTCGCGGCCGTCGCGCACGGCAGGCGGCACCTCCGCGTCCCGGTAACGGCCGCCGCGCACGGCAGGCGGCACCTCCGCGTCCCGGTAACGGCCGGCGTATTTGGCAGGCGGATCGAAGGGGTCGTGGGGACCCACGAAGCTGACGAAGAGGTGCCACGGGTAGTCGTCCGGCACGGTTTCGATCCATTCGGCGGCGCGGCGGCCGATGTAAACGTCCTCGAAGGCCTCGGTGGGCAGCACCGAATCGTGGGACGCGCCTTCGATCCATCCCCGCGCCTGACGGGCCGCGTAATCCGCCCGAAAGGCTTGGAACAACCCCTGCTCCTCCAGCCAGAACCCGTAAGGCCCCCGCGGTTCGTCTGCATTGCCCGCGTGCATCTTGCCCTCGCACTCCACGGGATGGGTGAAGCCCCAGCCGAAGACCCGGGGCCGGTCGCCGCGGCGGCCGTTGTAGGGGTCCGGCTTGGCTAGGTCGAGTTTCCCCACGCAGCCGACCCGGTACCCCGCGTCCCGCAATCGGGCGTAATAGGGCGTGATATGCCGGGGCAGGTAGCAGTTGTTGTCGAGGCACCCCAGCCGCGCGGGCTGGAATCCGCTGGCCAGGCCGATGCGCGCGGGAGCGCAGACCGGGGCGTTGGTGATGCATTGCGTAAACCGGATCCCGCGACTTGCCAGGCGGTCCAGGTTCGGCGTGTTCAGGAACGACGCGCCCGCGGCCGACAAATAGTCGTGGCGGTGCTGATCGTCCATGATGAAGAGGAGATTGGGACGTCTGGATTCGGCCATGTCTGCGTCCTTATCGGCTTCAGGGTGTGCGTGATCTCGTCTCGATTCCGTTGCGGTCGACCCGGATCGCCCCGGTGGCGATCCGCTTGGTTCCGGACAAGGCATTTAATTTATGAACGACTCGAACTGGTGCGGCGCCGCCGGAAACCAGAGGCTGTCCACCAGAAATGAAAGGGCCATCCCGAGGACATACCCTACCAGCATGCCGAGAAAGAGGGGTTGCGCCCTTCGGTATAACGCCCCGCCGCCCAGGCGCAGCAGGATCACCTGGATGAGCCAGGCCAGGAAGAAGGGCAGGAACATGAACCGCACGGTGTCCGCGGCCACCGCGACCAGGCCGATGGGGTGCAGCGGCCACCAGAGGAACAGGAAGCGCCCGAGGATCATCAGCATGTACATGACGATGCCGTTCCCGAAGAAGATCAGTTCCAGGTCCGAGACGCTGCTTACGCTGCTGTTCCACGTCATGATCGTATTGTAGAAGAAGGGCACGAGGTCGCCCGGCTTGGACAGGAGATTGTCGGCGCCCACGGCATAACCCGCGCTGATGTAATAGTAGAGGGACGTAACCACGCTGACGGCGAAAGCCAGGCAGATCCAGAGGAAGAGGTGCCGGGTGGCCGGCGCCATCCAGCGCTGCAGGTAGGCGGCGTGGGACAGCCCGATCATCGTGAAGGTCCGCCAGTTCCGGGCGAAGGCGTTCGTCATGCCGAGGGCGGTGATCGTGGACGGGTCCAGGTTGTCGGCGCCGATGATGCCTCCGGTGAAGTTGTTGGCGTTCACCGGCAGGTCCATGGCCACCAGTCCCGCCTCCGCGACGATCCGGGCCATGCCGAGGTAGATGGTGAAGAGGACGGCCAGGAGAATCAGGCTGACCGGAAGGGACATGCCGATGCTGTACAGCCAGGCCAGCAGGTAGAGCAGGCCGAAGACCAACCCGAAGACCGCCACCCGGTACGAGAAGAACTCCCCGCTGTCGTCCACCGACGGATCCTGTCGGAACGCCCGCCGGCCCACCGCGGCCAGATGGCGGCGCGCCATCCACAGTCCCCACACCACCAGGGCGATCAGCGCGCCGATGGACTGCGTGCCAACGAGGCCGGTCGGCGACATGGTCGTCGCGGCGGAGATGCCGAGCATGTTCAGCACCCCACGCTGCAGCGTGGTGAACAGCAGGAAGAAACACAGGCTGAAGAGGATCTCGGCATTGATGAAGAAGGCGAAGCAGAACACGAAGACATTCAGCCGGATGGGAAGATCGGGAATCGATGGATGGAACTTCAGGTACAGCAGGTCCGGCCCCATGATGGGGACGGGCGTTACGATGTCCCAGTACGAGGCGATGTTCCAGACCACGACGGCCAGCGACAGGCCGGCGCCGATCCTGAAGGCGGTCGTGCGGACCATGGGCGGGTCGTCCCGGTCCTTTCCCACGCCCATCAGGTTGAGCGCCACCTCCCCCAGGGGAAAGCGCAGCCGCTCATGGCTGACCCACTGCTTTCTCAGGATGACCACGATGCACGCGCCCGTCCACATCAGGGCGGCGAAACAGGACATCCACCAGAGCAGAGGCGAGATCCAGGCCATCCACGGGATACGGTATCCCGGCGCGGCGCCCTCGTAGAACACCCTGACCGCGTCGGTTTTTGCGCTGATCACGAGCCACGTGGGCAGCGTGTCGAAAAACGTTTCCGCCCAGCGGTTTTCGGGGCTTGCATGGTAGAAGGGCCCGGTGATGAGGGAGACCAGGTACCTGGTCATGCCCCAGTCGGGCACCATGGAACCGATGAGGCCCATGGCGAAAATCACGATCAGTTCGGAAGTCGTCAGGGCGTATCCGGGCGCCAGTCGCTTGAGCAGGACGTGGGGACCCAGGATCAGGATCAGGAAGGGGATCAGCAACGCCGCGGGAAGATGGGCGTAGGTGGAAAAGTTGTATCCGGCGTGATCGGCGGAGAACTGGCCCCAGAAGGCGACCACGGCGGAGAGCGCGAGCCCGATGAGCCCGGCCCGCAGGGTAATGGCCGTAGCGCCCCGTGACCGGGGTGGTTCAGGGGTCATGGCGTTCATTTGATCCGTTTGCGGCACTTGAAGTTACCCGGTCCAGGGATCCAGGCGGAACAGTTTGCGGCCAAGCGGGGTCAGCGCGGCCAGGGCGTCCGGGCTCAGGGGCCGGTCGGGTCCGGGCGCCTGGCGGGCCTCTTCTTCCGACAGGGATTGCAGGCGGGTGAACTGGGCGATCCGTGGCGAGGCGTTGTGGTTCGCGCTCGCGGAATGCGGCATCAGGTGGTGCATGAGCACGAAGTCGCCGGCATCGCCCGTGACCTCCATGGACGATTCGAAGTCGACGATATGGCCCCAGCCGTTGTTGCGCGTGAGCCCGTCCGGCTCGCCTAACATGATCTCCCGCACCCGGTTCGGCGCGCCGGGCACCACGTGGATGCCGCCGCCGTTGTCTTCCACCCGGTTCAGGTAATAGCATCCACCGATACCGATGCCCGTGCGCAGGAAACCTTCATTCAGTTCTTCGGGACCCTTCGGCACGGCGTCGAGGTGGAGGTTCTGAAGCCGGCCTTCCATGGCGCGGTTGCGGAGGGTGATCCCCGCCGAACCGTCCCACACCTGGATGTATTCGGTCTCCAGGATGTCCACGGCGGCGCCGAACAGTGCTTCGTTCTGCAGCAGGGGCAGCATCGCAGGTTCGAAAAAGCTGCCGTTCCCGTCGGGATTATGGGGTTTGAACCGGGCGTGGTTCGCGTGGTAGTGGTCCGGAATGACCAGGTCGCGGGGGATGAGGTCCAGCAGAAACTCGCGGGCCCTGGATACGACTTCGTCATCCAGCGTACCCTTCAGGACGAGGTAGCCTTCGGACCAGAATTGTTCCAGTTGCGCTTCGGTCAGGTAGCGGGGGGATGGGGTCATGAAGCCTCGTATCGCAGTTTTTCTTGACCGTTGGTTTTCGTTAATAGATTGCTTAACAACTATCCTTTGGCCAGAATCGCTTGACGCTGTCATTCACATTTATTGTAGTGCACCCCCAAATGGGACAACCAGTTAAGCTACCGTTTTAACACGTGTCATCATCTGCTCGAACTCGGCCGATGGTTGGTAGTCCAGGGCGGAGTGCAAGCGCTTGCGATTGTAGAGCTTGTCGATGAAGTAGCCGATGCGTGATCGGGCTTCTTCCAGCGATTCGTATTCGTAGAGATAGACCTCCTCGTATTTGAGCGTTCTGATGAAACGCTCTGCCTTGGCGTTGTCATAGGGGTTGCCTCGCCGGCTCATGCTTATGCTGATACCAGCCTTCTTTAGGGTATCGACATAGATTTTGGAGGCATATTGCACGCCCCGGTCTGAGTGATGTACAAGTCCCTTCGGTGTCGGTCTGGCAGCAAGCGCACTGTCCAGGGCGTTAAGGGCCAGGCGGGCATCGAGGGTCCGGTCCAAAGCCCAGCCGATGCATCTTCTGCTGCATGCGTCGAGGATCACGGCCAGATAGACCCACTCGCGGACAAGCCGGATGTAGGTGATATCGGATACCCACAGTTGGTTGACGCCGGTTACGTCGAGTCCCGGTACCAGGTTGGCGTAGACGGCGCGGTCGTGGTTCGAGTCGGTGGTCGATACAAAGGCTTTGCGTCTGAGGGCAAGCAGATTGTCCTCGCGCATGAGACGCAAGACCCGCTTGTGGTTCACGTGGTATCCCATGCGCTTTAGCGCCCGGGTCATGGGACGGTAACCGTAGGAAGGCCAGGAAAGGGAGATCCTGTGGATCTGGTCCCGCAGCTCAAGGTCCGGATCCCTGCGTCCACGGCGACCGCGGTAGTAGCTGGACCGACTGATCGAGAGCGCCTTGCACAACCTCCCGACTGCGGCGCGGTCCGCGGTCGACTTGGTCTGAGTAACCAGGGAGATCATGAGCTTCCTCCATTGCCTCGGGCTGAGCGTGGGGTCTCCTCGAGCCGACTCAAGACTTTTTTTAACAGGTCGTTCTCCATGGTCAGTTGACCGACCTTGCGCTCAAGGGCTGCGATCCGCGCCTCGTCAGAGACCGCCCTGCCGTTGCCCGGAAAGGCGCGCTCACCCTGATGGCGAAGCTGTTGCCGCCACCTGTGGATCAGCGTGGGATGGACCTGATGTTCACGGGCTAACTGACTGATAGACTTGCCGGAATCGGCTTCCTGAAGGACCTGGAGCTTGAACTCTCGTGTGAACTGACGCCGTCTCAGAGCCATGGGGTGCCTCCTCGATCAGAAGGAAGCTTAACGCTGTGTCCCGGTCAAGGGTGCAGTACACTGTCGAACCTTTTCCAGAGCTTGTTTTTCGTTGCCATTACATTGTTTAAAACAGTTCCAATACAAAGCACCGATCTCCCAGTCTTCAATCATCATTTTGCTCTTCTTGCCATTGATATCTGTAAATCTATATGAAAACTTGTACGGTAATTTGTTCACGACTTTGAAGTCTTCTTCTACAGTACGAATGTCTCTAAACAAGTTTAGTTGAGACTTCTCAGCTTCAAGTTTAGCAATCTTACTTTTATCCCAATTTCGATCTGTCTTTTCAATTGTGAAATTCATCCAGTCCTGCGGTCGGAATAAGGCTAATGAAAGTTTATTATCATGGGCTGAGTTAATCAGATAAGACAAATCATTATGGGTTGGCACCTTATCAACAAATTCAATTCTACGCAATTTCCAATTATCAGTAGTAGGTAAAGGGGCATTTACGTTACTTAGATTTCCATTTATCCGATATGTTTCTGGTCTACGATCAGATGTTGACTTTTCAATATTCACTTCAATCCACTGGTACTTCTTGTATTGTTGATTACTGTTAAGTTGTCGAAATGGAACGGGATAGATTCGTCGCCATTCGCCTACTTCATTAACACCAGCTGTGCACACGAGCTCAGCGTAAGTCTTTGATAAAACTGGATAAGTCTTAACTATAATCAGGATTTTCTCTTTCATAGGTGCACGATTCTAAAGCCATGATTGTTTTTTAGTACGTCGCTTATGCAATGTCGGTGACATTCTCTGTGTTCCGCCTCAAAGCAATTCAATGCGACACGTCGTTTGGATTTTACTACTCTAACCAACATATCGAGACTGTGTTTCTTGCTTTGTAAGTCCCGCTTGTATTCATCAAACAGGATCTTGTACTGAGTTTTTGAATTTAAAGACTTTCTTCTAGTTGTAGTTACACCGAGTTCTGGGAACTTGCGATACTCGATATTCAATTTCGGCAAGATTGACTGAAGCATACTCTTGGAAAAACCGAATTTCCTACTTATTGGATTGCTTCGAACATCACATAACACCGACACGCGGTTCTGAATCAGCTTGTTCAGCCAAGTTTCAAGGTGTAATCCCTCGTATCCAATCGTATACACCACAACACCATTGTTTTTGGTTTCTTCAATTGTGCTTAAAACAGTTGAAAGCTCATCGGCGTTTAGTAGTCGATCTTTCATCACACTGTTAAGAGCGTAATAAGGATGCATTAGATAGGTTTTTCTTATCAGATTATCACCCCTTTCAACGTTTTGTCTCATCCATTGCGTAACATTCCGCCGGACTTTAGATGTGGAATCCCATTGCCTACAAGGAGTACCGGTTTTAGGTCGAACTTCCTTCGTATCTTCGACTATCCAGCCTTGTTTTTCAAGTATCCTTAGGTCGTTTGCTAGTACAAAAGAAAAACCACCAAACTTGTATGGCACAAAATCATAGTAATCCAAATTCATGTCTTTCATATACAATAGCATGAGTTTATGCAGATCGATTTTTGATAAACCGTCTGTCACACTTTGCAGCATGTACATCAGTAGTTTCTGCCGATGGTATATCGGCGGCCTAGGATGAGTTAGAATTTCCATACAATCCATATCCTAAAGTTATCACAGTCTCCCTAAATGACGGAAAACTAATAGAATCAGGTACCACAGCACGAACAGATATAGTTAACGGGTTAACTCTACGATAATGAGACTGCTATCTATACATAGGATGTCCATCCATATTCGAAACAGTCGAGTTTTACGATCTGCACTTAGTAATTTCCTAAACTTGTACGTCGCCAATCAATTCCAATTGATTGAGAATGAGCAACTTCAGACCTTATTCTGTTGCTCACACGGCCCAGTACTTCCACAGATCCTCGGGAATCTCGTATCGGAAGGCCTGATCCAGGTGTTTCTCATGGTTCCAGCGGGCGAACAGGGCAAAGCGCGGCGAGGTGCTGGTGTTCTCCGACCCATTGTGGGTCAGGTAGGAATGCCAGAGCACGACGTCGCCGGCCTTCGCGGTGAATTCACGGCCGCCGGTGGCCGGGTTATCGCAGAACACGTCCCAGGAGAAACCTTCGATCTCCAGGAAACTCCCGTCGACGTGCGACGGATGCTCGAGGAAATACCGGTGGGCGGCGTGGTGGCTTCCCGGCCAGTAGATGAGGGCGCCGCCGCCGGGTTCCACGTCGTAGAGATAGGTCGTCGCGCCGATCATGAAGGGCAGCCAGCGACCCCCGTAGGCGTCGATATGTCCCGTTTTTGGCAATTCGAACGTCCGCTCCGGTTCGGGCCAGCGTATGATCGGTATGCCGTCGCCCGCGACGAAGTGGCCCCCGCTGAGCTGGTCGATGATCGACATCATGGCGGGATGGTGCACAAGGGCCGATTCGGGCGGATCGTATTCGTATCCGTCGAGGCCGCTCGTCTCCCGGGGCCAGGTCGCGGGATCCTCCAGGCAGCCATCGAGGGCCCGCCAGATCTGCTGCCGCCACGCCTCGAGGGTCTCCTCGTCGAACACACTCTTCAGCACCAGGTAGCCGTTCAGCTTGAAGTGGGCGACCTGCTGGGCATTCAAGGGCTGGGCATTGGACATAGGCGTGAACTTAAGGGGCGTGCCGGACGCTGTCAAGACCCGTGGATTCCCGGCTTGCGCCACTTTGATAAAGGACGGTTCGTTCCTGCTTGACACGAAACACGCAACCCGTATACCATTGCAGAGAGCCGAATGCAAATCCGGCCGTCGATTTTCCATATTCCTCACCTATTACTTCTGTGTTTTCCGCGCCGACGACGCGGCAGAAGGGATCTTGCGAAATGCAATCGGAAATCAGACGATGGATCGCCGAGAGCAGGCGGAAACTGGAGGGGAAGGGACTGGATGACGGAGGACTGGATGACGGGGACCTGGACCGGTTGGAAGCGCTTATAGAAAACCAGCGGCCGTCCAGGATCATGTACCTGACGGCCCGGTCGATCAACATGCGGTCCGGGATCGTCGGCTGGGCGGTTTTCGTACCGGGCGAGGGACCGGAGCTCAAGTTGCCGAGCGACGAGCCGCCTTACGAATCCGTGCTGGAGGCGGTCGCCGACGGGTGGCGCGTAGTTCAGTACCCTATCAATAAGCTTTACGAATATAAGGACCTCGAAAACGACTACGTGGGTTTCGATTTCATTCTTGAGAAGTGAAACTGAGGAGGCATTGCCATGGCTGAGATCAAACCGACGATGACCGATGACAACGTGATGGATTTCGTGGCCAATGGATATGTGGTGCTCGACGAAATGGTGGATGCCGATTTCAACGAGCGGTGCCGCAACCTCGAGCAAGGCCCCGCGAAGGAAACGGTCGGCTCGCCCGATTTCATCCGCGAAGTGCTGCTCCATCCCCGGTTGGCCGGCGTGATCCGTTCGCTCCTCGGTCCCAATTTCCTGATGCCCACGGGGGGGCATCACCATCTCATAGACCAGCCGGTATCGGGACAGGACTGGCATTCGGACGGCATTTCCGGTCTCGGCTACGAGATCAACGAACTCCAGTGCTACTACTACCCGCAGGACGTGAACATCGAGGATGGTCCGACCATGATCCTGCCCGGTTCCCACTGCCGGGCGGTCAACCGTGACGCCCTGGCCCACTACGGCGATCTTGCCGGCCAGCTTTCGCTCGTCGTGAAGGCCGGCACCGTGGCCATTACCCGGTACGGCATCTGGCACCGGGCCGGCCCCAAGCTCAATCACAAGCCCCGCAGCATGATCAAGTTCTCCTACTTCCGCAATTCGGATCCGCGACGGCGTGACTGGCTGATCGATTCGGAAGAAATCCCCGCGTACCGGGACCGCCCGGCCTCGCCCTACACGAGCGGGGTGGAATCCTACCGGGACCTGAGGCGCCGCATCCACACCTGGAACTGGCTGTGTGGGCTGAGCGAGGAAGAGTCCATGACCCACGACCGGTGGCGCCCCGCCTATGAGACGGGCACGCAGCCCGTCGAGGAAGTTGCCCTTTAGCGTTCGTACATGCTCGCCCCTGTGAGACCACCGACGGGAAGACTGAAACGGCCGGTCGGAGCGCTTTGCCGGAACGGAGAATATGCGGATAACCCACACCAGGCGTGAAGAGATGCACCTGGGCGTAAGCCACGGCGGTGCCGCGGCGAGCTATTTCAACCCCGGCTTCAGCGAACGTGACTTCAAATCGCCGTGGACGTTCATCCACTCGGTGATCTTTCCGCCCGGAAGCGGCATAGGCCAACATATCCACACCCACGCAGAAGAGATCTTCGTAACCATCGACAACGCCGCGCAATTCACCCACAACGGCCGCACGGCCGAAGTCGTGGGCGGCGCCGCGGTGCCCCTGCGCTCGGGCGAGTCCCACGGTATCTACAACCACACGGACCGGGACACCTGGTTCTTCAACTTTCACTGCGTGGATACGGTCCGCGAACCGAGGCACGAGGATTTCGACGACCCGCGCATCGGGGTCGAGCTGGAGTCCACGGACAGGCTGCCCGTCGGACGGTTCGACCGCGCCTTGCTGAAGCCCCGGAAGCACCACGGGGGAAAGGGCGAGGTACTTTTCCGGGAGGTGTGGGGAAGCCGGGATTTCCAGACCAACTTCGAATACCTCTGCCATATCCTGCTGCCGCCGGGCACCTCCGTGGGGTACCACCGGCACGAGATCGTCGACGAGGCCTACATGATCATGAACGGCAGCGGCAGGATGACGGTGAACGACGAGACCGAGGAAGTCGTCCGCGGGGACGCCATCCCGAACAATTTGGGCGGCGCCCACGGCATCTTCAATCATACGGACGAGGACCTGGAGCTTTTTGTCGTCGGCGTGAGCCTGGAAAAGGGCAAAGTGGACGCGACCGACCTGGGCGACGACCTGGCCGGACGATAGGTTCGAGCGGGCGCGGTGATCGGCCAGCGATGACCGGCTAGCCCGGCGACGACGTGGCCGGCCGCCGTCCTGCCAACTTCCCATGGAAACCGGATAAATAAATGACAGAGGCATCTTTTCAAGCCCACGTGCTGGCCCTCAAGGTCGAGGGATACACCATCCTGACGGACCAGCTGACCCCGGAAGAGTGCGCCGAAGCGCGTAAGGAACTGGAGACCCGCTACCCCGATCGCGAACGGGGCAGTTTCGAGTGGCTCTTCAACAAGGCGCGGGTATTCGAACGGTTCTACCAGTTACCCGATCATCTGCGGCTGATCCGCCACTTTCTCGGTCCCGACGCGCTCCTGAGCGCCGTGTACGGGTCGGTTGTGTTGCCCGGCGAGGGCGGCCGCGGCCTGCATTCCGACAGCGGCATCACCGGGCACAACCGCGAGGCTTCCATGCCCGATGCCGACGAGGGTCGGCGGATAACGAGCCATTCGATCGCCATGAATACGATCTTCTGCCTGAGCCCCTTCACGGAACTCAACGGCGCCACGGAGTTCGTCCCCGGCAGCCATCGTTACGAGTTCCTGGAAGTGCCCGATTCGGCCTACGACAATGCCCGGACCGCCGTCGCTCCGGAAGGTTCGCTGGTGCTCTTCGATGTGAACACCTGGCACGGCACGACAAAGAACCAAACCGACGAAACGCGGTACGCGGTACTGAGCCCGTGGCGCAGGCGCTGGACCAAGTGCGAGTACGAGATGGCCCGCGTGGTCAAGCCCGATGTGCTCGAACGGGCGGGCGAAGACGGACCGGTCATCTTCGGTTTTCAGGCGCAGTCCCCTTACACGGAACTGTGGCAGTGGGACCGCGAAGAGGGTGGTCCGAAACCGGAGTTCAGCCGTCTGCGGCGGGACTGAGGACGGCTGTCGCCAATACCGGCCCGGAGGAAATCCGTGAAAATAACCGATGTGAAAGTGCACCTGGTGGAGTCCTGGCGCAAATCGACGGACATCGGTTCGCCGTGGGTCTTCGTCCAGGTCTATACCGACGAAGGCGTCACGGGCCTGGGGGACGCCACGAACTGGCCGGGCGGCACGATCATCGCCCAGGCCGTGGATGAACTGGCCAAGCTCATCATCGGAGAGGATCCTTTCCACATCGAGTACCTGTATCACCGTATGTATTACGCCCTGGAGCAGATCGGGCAGACCGGCACGGTCATCGCGGCCGTCAGCGGCATCGAAATCGCCCTGTGGGACATCGTGGGCAAGGTCACCGGGCAGCCGATCTACAACCTCATCGGCGGACCCTGCCGCGACCGCATCCGTTTCTACAGCCACGCGTCCAACCCGGAGGAATGCGCAGCGCTGGCCGCCAAGGGCGTTACCGCCATCAAGGCCTACTTCCCCGCCGACCCGATGGTCAAGGGAGAGCGCATCGATTCACCCCGGTCGGTTACGCTGCGGGAAGAGAAGCTCGCCCTGGAACACATGCGCCGGTGCCGCGAGGCCGTGGGCGACGAGGTGGACCTCTGCACCGACGTGGGATGCCGGTACACCACGAGCGCCGCGATCCGCATCGGCAACCGGCTGGAGGAAATCGGCCTGCTGTTCTACGAGGAGCCCGTCCACCCGGAGAACATCGACGCCCTGGCCAAGGTGACGGCGGCCGTCAACGTGCCCGTGTGCGTGGGCGAGCGGCGATACACGCGCTTTGGTTTCCGGGACCTGATCGCGGCCCAGGCGGTGGACATGATCATGCCCGACGTGGTGCGCACGGGCGGCATCATGGAGACCAAGAAGATCGCCGCCATGGCCGAGAGCTACTACATGCAGGTCTCGCCCCACAATCCGAACAGCGCCGTGTCGACCACGGCGAGCCTGCACGTCATGGCCAACATCCCCAACGCCCTGGTGCTCGAGTTCGTGGACGAAAAATGGGACGCCCCATGGCGCGACGACCTGCTGACCGATCCGCCGGTCGTGGACAACGGCTTTTTCAAGCTTCCCGAGAAACCGGGGCTGGGAACGGAACTGAACATGGACGTCGTCGAGAAGTACCGGTTCGAAGGCTAAGGGAGAAGGGGAGCAGGAGAGTAGGGAGCGGGCAAAATGCAACTGCATGACGACAAACAGACCAACCGCGCGGACAACATCCAAGGTGCCGAAATCCGGCTGCCGTCCGAGGACCTGACCGCGGACCTGGCCTTCTTCATGAAGACCCTGGGGTTCCGCATGGACAAGATCTACCCGGCCGACTATCCGACGGTTTCCGTGCTCTCCGGCCACGGACTCACGATCCGGCTGGAGCAGGATGCTTCCGAGCCGCCGGGCACACTCAGAATCCTCTGCCGCGAACCGTCGGCCCTGGCCGGCGGCCAGACCGAACTCACCGCGCCGAACGGCACCCGGGTCGAGATCGTACAGGCCGATCCGCCGCTCGAGATCCCGCCGACGGAGCATGCCTTCCTAGTGCGGAGGCTGAAGGACAACACGCCCTGGGTGATCGGCCGCGCAGGCATGCACTACCGCGACCTGGTGCCCGGCCGCCTGGGTGGCAGCATCATCGCCTCCCACATCCGTATCCCCGACGCCGGTCCCGTTCCCGACGTCGTGCACTACCATACCGTGGGATTCCAGCTGATCTTCTGTTACCGGGGCGATGTGAAGCTCGTCTACGAGGACCAGGGACCGCCCTTCATGCTGAAGGCAGGAGACTGCGTGATCCAGCCCCCTGAGATCCGGCACCGCGTGCTCGAATCGTCGGAGAACCTGCAGGTCATCGAGATCGGCGTGCCGGCCGACCACGTGACCACCATCGACCACGAGGTCGAGTTGCCGACCAATGTGCTGAATCCCGATCGCGTCTTCGGCGGTCAGACGTTCTGTCGCCACCAGCTCAAGGATGCGGTGTGGGAACCGTGGAGATTGGCGGGATTCGAAGCCCGTGAGACGGGCATCGGCGAGGCGACGGGCGGCGTGGCGTCGGTGCAGGTCGCCCGGGCGACGGATGGCGCGGACGGCGGCAGCAGCGCAAATGGCGGCGCGGACGGCGGCAGCAGCGCAAATGGCGGCGCGGACAGCGGTTCAGCCGGCGGCGAGCAGGTCACGAGCCACACGGGCGACATCCTCTTCACTTTTGTCATGGAAGGCGAGGTGACGCTGAACGGGGAGAACCAGGTTGCCCACAGGCTCGAGGCGGGGGACGCCTACGTCATTCCGCCCCACACGAAAACGTCCCTCACCGAACGCTCGGCCGACCTCGAACTTCTCGAAGTGGCGCTGCCCGCGCAATTCGAGACCATCGTGCACTAAGCCGCGCAGGCACACCCGGCCGACGTCAGGGCTGGTCCGGAGTTCCCTGCTTCAAACGCCCAGCACCCCGCGCAGCCGGTCGGACGCCCGGGACAGCACCGTGGGCGGCACGGGTACGTGGTTGTACTCGGAAAACCGCCGGTGGGCCCAGTGGGCGGCATACTGGGATTGGAAGACGTAGCGCATGCGGTCCGAGGTGACCGGCGCACCCCGGTGCCAGCACTGGTTGTTCTGCAGGTAGACGTCTCCCGCCTTGCAGAAGGCCGATACCGGCCCGCGCCCCTCGAACTCGGGGTTTTCCTGGCTGTTGGGGTCCCTGCCGGAATACTGGCTGCCCGGGACGAACTGCGTCGGGCCGTCCTCGACCGTATCGATGTCGGTGAGCGCCATCTGGATGGTGAACCACTGCACTGGCATGCGGATGCGGGGATCGTGGCGCGGCACGTCGTCCGGAAGCGGGAATTCCACCCGGTCGTCCACGTGCCACAGATCGATCGCCTGGCCCCGCGCGTTCCGGATCACGTTCTGCCCACAGAACTTGCAGTCCTCCCCCACGACCGTCTCGGCCAGACTCAGGATCGGTTCCCGGATCAGCATGTCCACGAAGACCGCGTCCAGCTCCAGCGTGTTCCGCAGCACGAATCCGTCTCCCCGTCCGCTCAAGTAATCGGTGCCGGCCAGCACCGGATCATTGAAACAGCGGTCCGTGACCTCGCGGAGCGCGTCGATTTCATCCCGGGTCAGCACCTCTGGGATGAGCGCGAAGCCGTCCCGGTGAAAGTCGTCGAGGATCGCTTCCATCCTGGCGTCGTCAAGACGCTCGCCGGGTAGTATGCGTTTTGAGATCACTTTGTGTCTCCTATCGGCTGTTGCGTGTCCAGGACACGCAGGCTGACGCTGCCGGCTGGCGCGGTTGCCAGTCGCGGTCGCCCGTTGCGGTCGCCATCCAGGGGCGGCAGGCGCATTGGATTGCTTGACATCTCGCGCCTTCCGGCTACTATGGCAAGATCATAGATAATGGTTTCGACATGGAATACTCAACCGTTTTCCGTGCCGATCCTGATTACCCGAGACAGCCTCGCCTATTCACATGAACAGCACCGGCTACTACGACCTCAACGCCGACGCCCTCGTCGCCCAATATGACGGAGTCGATTCCGCCGAAGTCCATGCCGACTGGGCGCCGGCGCACCTGCGTGAAGAACCCGGATTCGCCTGCGACATCGGGGCCGGCTCGGGACGCGATGCCAACTGGCTTGCGGCCAGGGGGTGGGAGGTCGTGGCGGTGGAACCGAGCGCATTGCGCGACCTCGCCGCGGAACGCGCCCATCCTGGCGTGGTCTGGATGGACGACGCGCTGCCGGACCTTCGGGCTTTGCGCGCGCTCGGCCGTCGGTTCGACCTGATTCTGCTGAGTGCCGTGTGGATGCACGTAGCGCCGAAAGTCCGGGAACGGGCGTTCCGCATCCTCTCCGAGCTCCTCAATCCATCCGGTCTGCTGGTGATTTCGCTAAGGCGCGGTGGTGACGCCGCGGAAAATGCCGCCCGGGGATTCCATGACACCTCGGCAGAGGAGATTATCGGGTTCGCCAACCGGCGGGCTATCGCGCTGCGGAGCCACTCGACGCAGCCTGACCTGACGCGCCCCGGCATACACTGGGAAACGCTGGTCTTCGCCATGCCGGACGATGGCACCGGCAGCCTGCCGCTGCTGCGCCACGTGATCGTGAACGACAACAAGTCTGCGACCTACAAGCTCGGGCTGCTTCGGACCCTGGTGCGCCTCGCCGAAACCGCGCCGGGGCTGGTCATCGCGCGTACGGACGACTACGTGGAAATCCCCTTTGGCGCCGTCGGCCTGTACTGGTTGAAGCAATACCTGCCCCTGGTCCTACATCACCGGCTGCCGCAACGCCCGTCGGGACCGGGCGGTTATGGCTGGGCAAAGGAAGCGTTCTATCAACTGCAAGACGTCTCGCCATCCGATCTTCGACTCGGCGCCCGGTTTGATTCGGACCGGGCCGTCCTCCTCACCCGCGCCATAAACGACGCCTGCGAGAATATCCAGCGTATGCCGGTACGCTACATCACGTTTCCCGGTTCCGACGACCGGCAGTTGTTCGAATCCGGGTTCTCCAGAACGCGGGCGACGCCGCGGCCCATCGTCCTGTCGCGCGAATACCTGGCGCGGTTCGGCCGCTTCAGGATACCCGCGTTGCTGTGGCAGGCGCTCGGCCAGTTCGCCTGCTGGCTGGATCCGGTCATCGTAGGGGAATGGCGACAACTGACTTCGAATTGGGTTGGCCCGGCGAACCGGCACAGTGCCGAGCGGATGGCGGCCAACGTCGGCCAATCCGTCGGACAGTCCGCCGGCCCAGCCTTCCTGGTCCGGGAATACGGGGCCGGAACTTCAACGAACGACCCGTTCGAATGGACCGAAAGCCGCTACGACACCGGCATCGCCCAGGAAAGGGCGAAACAGTTGCGTGAGGACGGATTCGCGCTCACTTGCGTCTGGTCCGCTACGCGAATTCGAAAATCGCTGCACATCGACCACTGTTTCCCGTGGGCGCGCTGGCGCAACAACGACCTCTGGAACCTGCTGCCGGCCCACGACAACATCAACCTGCGCAAACGCGACCGGCTGCCCTCCTCCAGCGCCATGGCCGACGCGCGAGACCGCATGCTGGAATGGTGGCGGCATGCATGGGTCCAATCCCCCGAGGAGGACCGGTTTTTCATGGAAGCACGGTACTCCCTGCCGGGGCTCGAGGTCGACACGCCCGGGTTGGAAGACATCTTCACCGCCGCCCAGCACCAGCGCGCGCGCTTGAAGCAGGACCAGCAACTGATCGAGTGGCCGACCTGACCGCACACCTGGCGAGGACGTTTACGGGACCGCCAGGCCAGACTGCACCCTACCCCTCGTCCATCACGGCCTGGATCATCGCCCGGATGTAGCCGAACTCGTAGGCGAAGGCCTGGCGGTAGCTGTCCGGGTCCTTGTGGCCCGGCGCGTGGTCGGGCACGCACATGTGCGCATAGCCGACTTCTTTGAGCGCCTGCATGTTGCGGTGCATGTTCATCACGCCCTCGTCCGGCCAGACCTCCTGGAACTTGTTGCGCCCGCCCACGATGTTGCGAAAGTGGCAGAGGAAGATCTTGTTGCGCGAGCCGAGATAGCGGATGATGTCCGGCACCTCGTTGCGGGGATCGAGGGAACTCTCCGCCATGCAGCCCAGGCAGAGATTGACGCCGTGATAGGGGCTGGGGCAGATCTCGATGAACTGCTTGAATCCGTCGAATCCGCCGAGGACGCGGTCCACGCATCGGTAGCCGGGCGGCAGCCACGGGTCGCAGGGATGGCAGGCCATGCGGACCTTGCATTCCGTCGCCACGGGGATCACCCGTTCCAGGAAGTAGGTGATGCGGGCCCAGTTCATCTCGGCCGTCACGGGCTCGTCGTAACGTGGCGGCCGGTCCTTCGCCTTCTCCAGGTCCCAGGTGCTGTAGATCGAACCGCCGCGGCCGGGCGGATCGCTTTCGGTGCGCTGGTTCTCCATCTCGCACAGGTAGTATTTGATCGCGGGGATACCCGCTTCCGATGCCTGGCGCACCATGTTGCAGACCAGCTCGATTTCCTTGTCGCCTTCCTCGTAGTTGCCCAGCATGTAGTTGGGCACCTGGCCGCCGTCCACGTTGAACTGGGCGATGGGCAGGGCCACCATTTCCATGTCGATCCCGAACCGGCCGCACTTTTCCTTCTTCGCCGCCAGTTCCTCCACGTCCCACCCATATTCACGGTGGAAGGTGATGTTGTTCTCGTTCTTGTTGAAAACGCCGTGACGGGCCAGGTATTCCAGGTCCTCGTCCGCCGTGCTGAACTGCTGGGTGCCTACGTGCATGGATTCCTCCAGGTTATGTAAACTTGATGCCCAGTACGCGTGCGGCGGTGCCGCCCATGATCGCGGCCAGGTCCGCCTCGCTTAGAAAATCCGCGTACTGCTCGATCCAGTCCCGGGACTGGCGGTAGGTGCAGAACCGGTTCTGGAAGGGCATGTCCGTGCCCCATAGCAGCCGATCCGCGCCGATGCGGCCGACCATCTCCTCCAGCGCCGGCCAGACCTCGCGGTAGGGATAGTCGAAGAGGTCGCCGATGCGCACGGGGAAGCAGACTTCCAGGCTGAGGTTGGGATTTTCGAAGGGTCTCCACAAACCCTCCGGCAGGATGAGGCGGTCGCCGTCGACGAACATGCGCCATGGGAAACCGTGGGTGATGCTGCAGACCGCGTCCGGGTAGCGCTCCATCCAGTCCATGAGCACGCCGAGTTCGTCGAGGTACCCCTGTGTGAGGTCGGCATGGTAGCCGAGGACGGGTCCGGCGCCCAGGGTGAAGAAAACCGGGACGTTCAACGCGGCCACGGCCTCCCAGAACGGCTGGTAGGCGCCACGGCTCCAGGGCTGCTCGCTCCCGCGGTATGCCAGCGAGGCATTGAACTTGACCGCGTGCAGGCCGTGAGCCTGGACGGCCCGTTCGATCTCCTTGATCACCGCATCCGGTTCATCGGCGATGCGCCATTCGTCCACGGGCGCCATGGAGAAAAGACGACCAGGGAAGGCTTCCAGACACGCGGCCTGAAAGGCGCTGTCGCGGCCCAGCATGGGATTGGTATGGAGCAGGGCGGCGTCCACGCCCGCGTAGTCCATCTCGGCAATCAGGCCGCCGGGCGTGTATTCGAGGTTGCGCAGATGGGGCGGGTAGAACTGCTTGGTGTAGTCTTCGCCGTCGATCGTCCACACCACGCGGCCGTGGGTGCGATCGACGCGGAAGTCCACGTCAGGGAGCGAGGACCCGTCGCCGGGCGCTTGTGGCGCGATCGCCTCCGACGACGCGGGAGCCCGGTCCCGGACCCGCCAGGCCGGCTGGTGATGGACCGCGTGCTCGGCCTGCATCCACCTGAGGTGGTCCCGGGCGTCGGCGTGCCCGGCCTTCGCGTCACCCGGCGGAAAGCAGTACGCGTGGGAATCGATGATCATGGATCGGGAAACGGTTCCCTAGCTTTCGAAGGTCCGTATCGTGCGGGTCACCTGCCCGTTGCTCTCCCAGTAGGTCTTCTTGCCGGCCAGGTAGGGGTCGTCCGGCGCCGGCTGCATCGTGCCGGCCGTCGTCACGCCCCGCGACGTGATCGTGTGCTCGCCCGGAGACGGGCGTTCCCAGTCCAGGCGCCAGAACTTCCAGGCGTACTCCGCGTCCTCGCCCTCGATGATCTCCGCCGTCTGCCACGGACCGTCGTCGATACGCACCTGCACCGCCCTGAGCGGTTCGCCCCATACCGCGCCGTAGATACGGTGCAGGGGACCGACCCGGGTGACCCGCGCCGTGACGGAGTTGATGCGGCCCTTGCCCACGGATTCCTGGCGCCACACGGTCTCTCCGTTGTGGGTCTCCTCACGGATCGTGACGTAATCCCGTGAAATGAACCGCCCCATGTACCGGGTCGTACGCACCTCGATGCGCTTTAGCCACTTCACTTGGGTTATGCCGTACCAGCCGGGTACGATGAGGCGCAGGGGATAACCGTGCTTAGGCGGCAGCGTCTGGCCGTTCACCTCGTAGCACAACAGGATGTCCGGGTCCATGGCCTGCGCCATCGTGAGCGAACGGGCGAAGTTCTGCTTCATAGTCAGCGGCTCGCTACGCCGGGGGGTGATGACTTCCTCTCCCTCGTCGTGCCCGAAGAAAACCACCTCGATGCCATTGTCCCACATCCCCGCCCGCTCCAGGATCGGCGCCAGCGGCGTGCCCGTCCAGCGGGCGTTGAACACACCGCCGCGGAAGACGGGAACGCCCCGGTTGCCCGAGCATTCGAGGGTGAAGTCGAGTTCCCTGCGCGGCATGTCCTTGATCTCGTCCAGGCTCAGGTTGAGCTTCTGCCTCACCGCGCCAGAAACTTCGAGACTGTAGGTATCTCCGTCGACTGTCGGTTCGGGATAGTGGCTGGCCGAGAAAAACTGATCCACGGGCGTAATCCACGACTCCAGTCCGTTCCAGTCCAGCAGCACGAAATCGGGGCTCCGGGGCGGCCCGAATTCATCGATCCAGTTCACGGGCGTTTCATCCCGCGCCAGCTGGTCCAACTGGGCCAGCACGTGGGAAGGCAGCAGCGTCATGCCGGCTGTTGCGATCCCTCCCTTGATCAACACGTCTCTGCGGGACAGGTTGGTCTTTCCGGCCATGTTGGTATCCTCCCGGAGGATCCGGTTTGCTTGCTTCGATTCGGTTTCGGGTGATCGATTGAGATGGGGTATTACGGTGATCGGTACTATGATACATCCCACGGACTGAACAGATCAAGGGCTATGTTGACAAGACCATGCCTTTCGCGTAGTATCGATTTCCACCCGAATTCGAATCTCCCGGAGGTCTTGAACCATGAACCACATGCTTGCCGAAGACTACCTCGTTTTGGCCTCGTCGCCCGATCCGGAACACGTGTACGCCGGATCGCCCTCGATCGCCCGGATGCGCTCGGGGCGCCTGCTCGCCAGTTACGAGTGGTTTCGTCCCAGTCCCATGAAGGAGGCGATGCCGAACCAGACCGAGGTGCTCGTCAGCGACGACGACGGCGCCTCGTGGACCAAAACTGCCTCGCAGGATTTCATCTGGGCGACCATCTGGTCCCACGAAGACACGGCCTACCTCATCGGCAACCGCCGGAAGAGCCGGGATATCATAATCGGCCGCTCGAAGGACGGTGGCGGTACCTGGGAGGGACCCGTCACGCTCTTCGAGGGGAGGCACCACTGCGCGCCTACGCCGGTACTGATCCACAATGGGCACGCCTACCGGGCCTTCGAAACCTGCGACGCACCCAGCCGCTTCGACTGGAAGTCCCTGGTGGTGGCCGGCGACCTTTCGAAGGACCTGCTGGACCCGGCTGCCTGGCGCATGTCCAACCACGTCCGGTTCCCGGGCATCCCGGACGTGCTGTCTCAACGGCGGTACCCGGAAAGCGGAGAAGACAAAGTCCCGGCCGACAGCTTCCTCGAAGGCAACATCATACTGGTGGACGGCGAAATCCGGATGGTCATGCGCACGATCGTCGACGGCCACACGACGTCGAGCCTGGCCTCTGTGGGACGGATCACAGACGACGGCGAGACCCTCGACTACCGGTTCATCCAGTTCCATCCCATGCCCGGCGCCCAGTGCAAGTTCCAGATCGTCCACGACGAGACCGATGGCCTCTATTGGACCACCGTGACCCTGTCCACCAACCCGTGGCAGGACCGGGAACCCCTTCGGCGCATCGGCTTCAGCGGCCCACCGGGCAACGAACGGCGCATCCTGATGCTCATGTACAGCGTGGATGCCCTGAACTGGTTCCAGGCCGGCTGCGTGGCCATGAGCAGGAGCATGATGGAATCCTTCAGCTACGCCTCGCAGGTCATCTCCGGAGACGACCTCCTGGTGGTGGCCCGCACCGCCCGGGGCGGCAAGAACCAGCACGACACCAACCTGGTCACCCTCCACCGGGTGAAGGGATTCCGCGATCTGGCTCTGGATCTGCGGCCGGTGGACGTGTAATCCTGTTATTCTCACCACTTTACAATTGACAAACATTGAAACGGTCTCTATTATATGACCATAGCCATGACCATAGTCATTTAATACTGTCCTAGGACCACATGCCGACGATCTCGAAAAGCAGGCTCAAGGCCAACATGCTCCAGGTTTTCAGGGAGATCGAGGAATCGGGTGAGGAGCTGATCGTGACGCACAACCGGCGGCCCGTGCTGCGCATACGACCCATTGGTACGAAGCAACCGGTTGACAGGGTGTTCAAGGGGTTGAGGGGTAAGGTCGTCTACCACGAGGACATCAACACGTCCACCACCGACCAATGGGATGAAGCGTAATGGTCGTACTGGATACTTCCGCGCTGATATACTGGACGCTGGATCCCGGCCGCCTGACCAGGACCGCCGAACAGACCATCGCACAGGCCGACCGCGTAGGCGTCAGCTCGATATCGATCTGGGAGATCGGGATCAAAGTAGAACGGGGCAGGCTTGAACTGCCCCTTTCCGGTGGGGAATACCTGGAAAACCTCGAGCAAACCGATCGGATGGAAATACTGCCTGTGGATCTGGGTACCTGGATCAGGAATCTACAGCTGGATTGGAATCACCGGGATCCTGTCGACCGGACAATCGTAGCCACGGCTTCTCTGCACAACTGCCCGCTCGTGACTTCGGACAACGTGCTCCGCAGTTTCTACGAGAAGGCTATCTGGTAAGGACGCCTACCAGGCACCACAGACACACCTCACCCCGGCGCCGGCGCCACGTGCTCCAGTCCGAACTCCTCCCGCAGTCGGGCCATCTTCGCTTTCAACTCCTCGGGATCGGACGTGTCGGCAGGCATGCGCCGCAGCAAATGGTCGGACGCCTCGAAGAAACGGTCCAGGCCAGCAGGCGTGCAGATCAGCATAATCCGCGCCGGATCGTCTTCGTCGTTCCAGAACGAATGGGGTTTCCATCCCGGTACGGTGACCATTTCTCCGGCTTCTAGCACAAAGGCGTTCTCGTGGAGAAACTGAAAAGTCAGGGCGCCTTTAACGACCAGGAACATCTCGATGAAGGCGTGGCGGGTGAATACGGGCGGCGGGCTGTGGGGCGGCTCGACGGCCTCGATGACCGTGACGCGATTCTCCGTGGCGGAACCCGGGGTCATGACACGGACGTTCTGGCCCATCAGCGTTTCGAGCCAGGGACCTCCGGGACCTCCGGGACCTCCGTTGCCCCTGGAACCACCGGAACCTCCGTTGCCGCCGGGGCCTCCACTGCCGTCGTCTTTCATGATTCCTGTCCCGCGCCACCCGCGCCTTCCGCGACCACCTCTACCGTCTCGGCCGAGATCATCTCCCGCCCTTCGTCCGCGTAGACCCGCTTGACTTCCTGGTCCACGGTGCGCCAGATGAGGAACTGCTTTCGCAGGACGTTCAGGAAACGCCGGTTCAGCCGTTGCCAGGAGTCCACGTCCCCACTTTCCCGATGTATATCCACCCATACCGCGTACAAATCGTGTTCCTGCTCCGCGGGCGCCGCGCTCAGGTACACCCGCTGGCTGACGCCTGTGTCGTATGGTGCCAACCAGGTCTTCATCGCAATCTTGTACGTTGTCGCCTTCTCCTCGGCGGTGCCCGTCAGGACCACCTCGTCCGTCATGAAGTTTCCCAACGTGCTTTCGCCGTGGGATTCGAAGAACCGCGTCAGGTAGGCGTAGAGGCCCAGTGTCTCCGTGCGGCTGATGGTGAAGGGGAAATCGAAACTCCAGTCGTCGCCATCGGGCTCGGGGAAGGCCCATTGCCGGTTGACGTCCGGCACGGCCATCTGGGAAGCCTTTCGCGCGGGGTAGATCGTCGACAGCATGACAACCGCCATGACCATGGCCGTAGAGGCCACCGCGGAGAGGGACGAGTAGTTCAGATTCAGCCCCGCGAGCAACTGGTACTCCGTAATGCCCCGGGCCATAGTCTGGCCGATCAGGTATCCGGACATGCCGCCGATGACGGCGTACATGGCGGCTTCGGCGATAAACAGGGCCCCGATGTGGGCCGGCGCCAGGCCCACGGCGCTGTACACCCCGATCTCGCTGAAGCGTTCGTAGACGGCGTTCATCATGGTGTTCAGGATGATGAGGGCGGCGACGACCATGGGAATGAACAGATTGCCGAGACCGGACAGCGAACTCAGCGCCATGGCGCTGTAAACCGCGACCTCTCCGTCTACGGACGCGACCACGGGGATCCCGAGGCGCTGCATGAAGCGTTCGAGGCGGTTTGCGGCCGCCCCCTCCGTGGGAAACCGGACCGCGACGGAGCGGAGGGTACCCCCGAGATCGTTCACATAGGCCTGCGGGGTCAGGAGGATGTTCGTGGCCGGCAGGTGCTCGAACTCCGCCATGTCCACGGGTTCCTCGTCGTAATCCATCAGGGCGAGTTCGGTCAGCAAGTCCCGTCCCGTCGCCGTGTAGTCCACGGGTGTGAGCGGCTCGCCGTCCAGGTCGGTAATCCTTTCGAGATCGGCCGCGTCGAACACGCCGATCACTTTGAAAGGCTGTCCGAACACGAGGACTTCGGTTCCCACGATTTCATCGCCGGTCATGCCGAGCAGCTCCGCCATTTCCGCCGGGACGATGCATACTTCGCGTTCCCCCGGCTCGAACCACCGGCCCGATTTGAGCGTGCGGTCCAGTCCGCTCACCTCCCTTTCTTCCGGCAGCAGGCCGAGAATGGCCGAGGCGTAGGTGGAATGGTCCGTGCCGTCCGATCCCTTCCGGTCCAGCCTGATGAAGGTCGTCTCGCCGGGGAACGTGCCGGAGTACCATGACCGGGACACGATGGTGATGTCCAGGTCTTCGGCCTCCGACGAACCAAACTCGGACTTCACGTACTGGAAGGTCTGCTTCTGCAGCGGTCCCCAGTTGGGGTTGCGGACGAGGAAGCCTGTGTAAGTGGCCTCCGCGTCCCGGCTCAGGGTCTGCAGCCGGAGGAAGGTCTGCACAGAGGTGAAGGAAAGCACCGTGAACACCAGGAGTACCAGCGTGACGCAGGTCAGCAGGGTACGGGCCTTGCGCTTTCGCATGTTGCCGATGCCCAGAGAAAAAGCCGTGGCCAGGGCGCTCGACCGACGCACGTCGGTGGATTGCACGGTCCGGTTGTCCTGCCTCACTTCGCGCATGGTCTGGCTGAACCTGCCCGAGATAAGCCAGATGACCACGGCGGCGAGGACGAAGGTGATGAAGGCCAGAAGCACGATATCGGGCGCCGTGGTAATCTGGAAGGCCGGATGGGTGAACCGAAGCAACCCGTACGCGCCCAGGAAGATAGCAAAGGTGGTGGCGATACGCTTGTACACGTTGGCGAATCCAAAGACCAGCCGCTCCAGGGCGTAGGCGAATGGAATGACGAGCACCATGTAGAACAACACGCCCTTCACGACGTCGTTGGCCGTCCCGGTCGCGTCCGGATAGGCGCGGGACTCGTATCCCCACGCGGCCCGGGCGTGCTTGATGAAGCGGTCCCACTGCAGGTTCTGACGGGCGGCTTCGGCCATGTCCAGCAGGCGGCCCGCCTCCCGGTGGAAGTCGTCCAGCCGGGTGTTGCTCACGCCGACGGACTTGAGCGCGCCGATCCGCGCCTCGTCGAGGTGCCACATGTCTTTCGCGACCTGGTACGAGGTCAGGGGGATGGCGTCGATGCCCGACTCGAACCCGCGTCCCTCGGGGTTGTTCGCGTCCGCGTTGGTCAGGATGAGCCGGCGGCCGAAGAGGCCGGTGGACATGGTGAGCTTGAACCGGCTTTCCGGCGGCATGAAGAGGACGGCCGTATCCTCCTCATACGAAAAACCCGTGGTCCATCCACCCTCCTGAAAGGTCATGCCCCATTCGAGCGGCGGATTGCCCGACTCGTCGAGCACCACGGCCTCGTTGAGCCGGGTCAGGAAGCGCGGGTCCACCAGGTCGTAGATGTTGGTCGCCTCGGACCGGAAGACCACCGTGGGTTTCTCCTTGTCCACCCAGTCCATCTTGATCTCGAGGGGGTAGGCTCCCTCCCCGTAAGGACCGCGATCCGGCGCGTAGATGATCTCCCCCGTTTCGGGGTCCATCACGTAACCTTCCGTGGGGTAGGTGCGTCCCGCCTCCAGTTCGGTGCTTTCGGCCACGCCGGTGCTGTCCGCCACCACGAAGATCTCGTTCTTCACGCCGCTGATGGTCTTGTTGTAGCGGCGGAAACGGACCACGGCGCCGGGCTTGGGCTTGCTCGGGATGTAGTCCTCCCGGGGATCGAACTCCACTACCCGGATCCGGCCGTTCACGAAGCGGTCCTCGAGCTGCATCTTGAAGTCCGGGAAAAGACGGGGATCGTTGACGCCGCGTCCGAAGAGTTCGGTCAGCAGCAGGGTCTGCGTGTACACGTTGCGGAAGTTCACCCGGTCGAGGTCGTCGATGGGCGTGTCTACGAACTCGCGGACGTCGAACACCGTGGCGAAGGACAGGGCCGGAATTCCCATCCAGAACATGAGCTCGGCTTCCAGGCCGATCTGACCCGCGGGAAAGAAACCGGCGGTCCGGTGTCCCTGCGAGGGTGAGATCACGTTCACCAGGGCATCGGCCGGGAAGGCGCCCCGCCGGATCACCTCGTCGGCGTAGCCCATGAAGGTCCGGCCGAAAGGCGTGAAGAACCGCTGTTTTTCGAAGGAATCCCCCCCGAAGAATACGCCGGAGTAGATGACGCCGACCTGGTCGCGGGCGCTGGACAGGTCGATACCGGCAAAGAGCTTGATGTTGATGGGGTCCTCGAGTTCGTCCGCGAAGTGGCTGGAAATGCGCGCGTGGCGGTAGGAGAAGTCGTTGATCCCGCTGAGCGACATGAAGTGGCCCGACGTCGCCAGGATCAACACCGAGCGCGCGGGCCGGTGGGTTGCGAAATAACGAGCCATTTCAAGAAGCGCGGCCACGCCCGACGCCTGGTTCGCACCGGGGGACACGGCCGGCACCGCCGAGATGGAATCGTAGTAGGCATTGAGGACGATGACCTCTTCCTTCAAATCCGGATGGGTCCCCGTGATCTTTCCGAATACATTGTAGGCCGGACGCCGTTTCCACGTCATGCGTCCTCTTGCCCGGACGTTGATCGAACCGTTTGCTTCGAGGTATTCGACCAGGGGCCGGGCCGCTGCCTTTTTCATCCAGAAACGGGGGAAGTCGAGGGGAACCTGGAGGTGCTTCTCCTCCCCGTCGACCCGCGTGGTGTGATCGGGTTCCGCGAAGATCACGGCACTGGCGCCGAGCTGGGCGGCCCGCTGCCAATTGACGCCGGAATTGAAATCCATGAGGAAGACGGCGCCGGTGGGATCGATGCCGTTGAAGTCCTTCCACTCACCGTTACCGACGTAGTGAAGCTTCCCCGTGATGCCGCCCGGCGGCGTCGTGGAGGTGCGCACCAGGTTGGGCCACAGGGCGTAGAGGGGGATCGTGCGGGTTTCCAGGGTCGTGGCATCCAGGAGGGTCAGTTCGCCGCCTTCGTCCAGGGGGACGGACGAGACAAACTCCTCCATCTCCACCTCCTCTAGGCCGATTTCCCGCATGCGGTCGGCCAGGTAGTGCGCCGCGCTGGTGGCCCCGGGGTAGCCGGCCACGCGGGAACCGAAGGAAACCAGGTCGGTAATGGTCTGCCTGATCCGCGTGGAGTCGACCACGGCGGCCACCTGGTCATCGCCGATCGGCTCGGCCAGGAGCTCCACCCGGTCACGGACCCCTGTCGTCTGGCAGGCGGAGAAGACGCCCAGCATCATGAGACCCGCCAGAAGTACGGGAATGATATTCCTGATACGCACCTGAAGATCCCCCTTCAACGCGCTAGACCTTCCACTTCCGGCGCATTTCTTCCATGGACACGGTCTTGCCCTCGGTCCACGCGTAATGGGCGATGGGATTCTCGCCGACCCACCGGTGGTCCACGGGTTCGCTGGCCAACTGGTAGCGGGTGTCGGTGCTGATGCGGTACCGGTTGGACGTGTTGTTGATGGAACCGTGCATCGTGTACATGCCCAGGACGATGACGTCGCCCATCCGGAATTCGTTCGTCTGCCACTGGCCCCCGTACTGGTCGACCATCTCGATGGGCTCGTTGGTGAAGTGGCCCGTCACGTGGTCCCGGTCCACGTCCATCTGGCCGTAGGTCTCCTTGACGGCCTCGAACTGGTGGGATCCGGCCAGGATGACCAGGGGGCCCATGTCGTAGGTGACGTCGTCCAAGGGGGTCCACACGGTATACAGGTTCGGCGTGCCCCGGCCCATGTAGACCATGTCGTAGTGCGCCCCCGTGTTGTCGCCCGGCCCCACGGCCCGCAGCCACTTGTAGTCGAAAGTGAGGACGGGGCCGCCCAGGAACCTTTCGAAGAACCCCATGATTTCGGGCGAATTGACCACGGCGAGGAATTCGTCCGTGTGCGTCACCCGCTTGGCGCCGCCGAAGAATGCGCCCCGCTTGCCCGGCGCCGCGACGCCCAGGTCGAGGGGATAGTCCGTATTGATCTGATCGTTGGCCTGGAGATTCTCCAGCACGACCCTGCGCGCTTCGGCGACCTTTTCCGGATCGTGGAGGCCGCGGATAAGCAGGTAGCCGTCTTCGGACATGCGTTCCCGAAGCGCTTCCGCGTCGTCCAGCACTTCATTTGCTTCCCGGAGCGTGGACAGGTACTTCCCGCCCATCTGCAGTTCGTCCTTGCCCATGACCAGGCTTGATGATTCCCGGGTGGTCATCGGTTCCTCCATGGTTGGTCGTTCATGAAGCCCGGACGGCCGAGGCCTCGATGGCGGCATGCACCGTATCCCCGACGGTGATGCCCATGCCTGCGAAAGACGCCCGCGCCACGTGGACGGTCAGGCGAAGGCCGGGGTCCGCGTCCAGTATCGGGCCGGCGGGCAAATCCGGTCGCGGGCCGGCGGGCAAATCCGTGGGAGGGCCTGCCTCCGCATCCAGCCGCGGGCCGGCGTCCACGTCCAGGCGTATGCGGTCTCCGTCCACCGCCGCGGCGGTCACGACGCCCTCGAGCGAATTCGCGGCTCCCGTGAGCGTATTTGCGTTGCCCGCGAGCGTACTCGCGGCGTCCTGCGTGCGCGGCGCCTTCGCCAACATGATTTCCTGCGAAGAGATGACGATGTGGGCCGGTCCGCGCGCGGTCGTATCCGATCGCAGGGTCACGCCGCCGTCCAGTATGGCGACAGGGCCGTCGGCGGATTCCTCGATGCGGCCCTTGAAGACGTTCTCCGGTCCCCGCTCGAGCATTCGCCCGTCGCGCATGATCAACACTTCATCGGCGATGCGATAGGCCTGGTCGTGCTGGTGCGTCGAGAGCACGACGGTCATGCGCCGCTGGCGGCACGTCTCCGCGAGAATCGCCTCGATCTGTTTCCCGTGCGCCGCGTCCACGCTGGCCGTGGGCTCGTCGAGCAGCAGGACGTCGGGGTCCGTGACCAGGGCCCGGGCGAGTCCCGCGCGCTGCGCTTCTCCGCCCGACAGGCTGTGGGCGGGCCGTTGGGCGAATTGCCGGAGGCCCACCTTGTCCAGCATGCCGGTCACGCGCGCTTCGATGGCCTCCTTCGCCATGCCGCGGAACCGCAGGCCGGAGGCTACATTCTCGAATACGGTGGACCGGAACAGGTACACGTGCTGCATGAGCAGCGTGACGCGCCGGCGGTACCACCGGCTGCGTGCCGGATCGACCCCGTTCACGGGCCGGCCTTGGAAGAGAATCCGGCCTTCCTGCGGCAGGGTCAGCAGGGCGAGTATGTTCAACAGCGTGGACTTGCCCGATCCGTTCGCCCCGTAGACGGCATAGGATTTTCCGGCGTGCAGGGCGAGGTTTTCTACGTGCAGATGAAACCCGGAACCGTAACGGTGCGCCAGGTGCTCGCATACGATGATCGGATCGGCCGTGACCCGATCGGCCGTGATCGGATCGGCCATCAGTCGTCGAACCCCTGCAGCCAGTGAAAGAGAATGTTCGCGCCGAATGCCGTGAGGAGCAGGATGATGCCGAGGGCGATGGCCAGGCCGAACTCGCCCTTGTTGCTCTCCAGGGCGATCGCCGTCGTCATCGTCCGCGTGCTACCCTTGATGTTGCCGCCCAGCATCATGGCCGCGCCCACCTCGGCGATGACCCGACCGAAGGCGGCCACCACCGCCGCCATGATGCCGAACCGGGCCTCCGAAATGAGCGTGCGTGCCGTCTGGGCCGTCGTAGCGCCCAGTGTAAGGGCCGTCTCCGAGATCCGGGAATCCACGGCGCGGAACGCCGATAGGGTGAAGGCGGCCACGATGGGCAGGGCGAGGAGCGTCTCGCCGATGATCATGGCCTTGGGCGTATACAACAGTTCCATGAAGCCGAGGGGACCGCGCCGGGATATCAGGGAATAGACGAAGAGGCCGATCACCACGGTCGGCATGGCCAGCATCGTATTGAGCACCGTGGTCAAAAGCCGCTGGCCCCTGAACCGGTGGGTGGCGAGCAGGTAGCCCGCGGGCAGTCCCATCACGGAGGCCAGCAGAATCGCGGATACCGCGACGAACACGGAAACGCCGACGATGGTGTAAACGCCGGATTCGCCCGTGACCAGCAGGCGGACCGCTTCCTGAAATCCACTGTACAGGTATTCCATAACCCCTATGAAACAACAAAACGGCCCGGTGAATCAACAGGTTTTTGCCCCGTGGGAGCGACCGAAATACGTTGACAGAATAACCGGTGGACCTTAGGTTGTCTGGCATCCAGCGGAGCCGGACTCCGTTGGCGCCGCGGCCAGTCGGACGGGCTCGCCCCACCAGGCAGTTTCCTCATCCCTCGAATCGCGGTATCGCAAGTGATTCTCCTGCTCCAGCAAAGGATTCGACGATCGGATGCCCGTTTTAGGGATCATTGGCGTCCTGTGGCTGCTGCTCGTCCTGGCCGCGGGATACTGGGGTAACCGGCGCAAACTGGACGCGGCCTTCGTCAAGGGCGTCCAGACGCTGATCACCATCGTCGCCCTGGCCGTCGCGGCGCCGCAGCTCGGCGTGTTCAACACCGCCCTCGCGACGCTCTGGCTCCTCCTGTTCGTCGCCGCTTCCACCCTGTTGCGGCGGTTCCGCGTGCCGCACCTGGCCGCGCGGGCCATCGCCCTGGCGGCCGTAAGCCTGGCGCTGTGGGGCACCGACTCCCAGAACGTCATGCTGATCCGCACGCTCATCATGCTTGCGGTCACCAGCATTTTCCTCCTCGGACTGAACCTGGGCTTCCGGTACCTGGTCCGCCGCATCCTCTGGATCTTTCCCGTACTTTTCGCCGTCTCGGTCATCACCTTCTCCATCATGCACGCCGTGCCCGGCGGTCCCTTCGACGCGGGCGGCGAGACCGGCGGCATTCCGCTGACGCCCGAGGTCCGCGCCAACCTGATGCGGAAGTACAACCTCGACCAGCCGCTGCACATCCAGTACATCTCCTGGGTAAGCAACGTCATTCAGGGCGATTTCGGCTACTCTTTCCAGCACCAGAGCAAGACCTGCCAGGAGCTCATCGCGCAGGCCTGGCCCGTCTCCGTCCACCTGGGCAGCATGGCCCTGTTCGTAGCCCTCACCGGCGGGCTGCTGCTGGGCATTCTCGCGGCGGTGTACCAGAACACCTGGATCGATTACGTCGCCTCGCTCACGGCGGTCTTCAGCATCGTCACGCCCAGTTTCGTCGTGGCCGTGGGCCTTACCGTCGTCTTTTCCCTGTGGCTGCACCTCTTCGAAACGGGAGGCTGGAATTCGCCCAAGGACTGGGTCATGCCGGTGATCGCCCTGTCCCTCGGGGACATGGCCGTGGTGGCGAGATATACCCGGTCGAACATGATCGAGGCCATCCGGGCCGACTACGTGCGCACCGCCCGGGCCAAGGGCCTCACCGAGTTTTCGGTCGTGGTGGTGCACGTGTTCAAGAACGCCCTGATCCCCCTGCTGACCATCGCGGGACCGATGATGGCCAACCTGATCACGGGGTCCTTCTTCATCGAGACGATCTTCCGGATCCCCGGCCTTGGGAGGTACTTCACCACGAGCGTGTTCGCCCGGGACTACCCCATGATCATGTCCACGGCCCTGCTCTGGTCGTCGCTGATCGTCGTGATCTACGTGATCACGGACCTCATGTACGCGCTGGTGGACCCCCGCATCCGGTATAGGAAGGATTAGGCATGGATCCGATCGGCACAACGGGCGAAGTCGGCATCGTCTGGGTCCTCGGCGCGTTGCTGGGATGGAGCTGGGACACCATGATCCTCGAGGTGGGGCGGATCGCCCTGGCGATCCAGCTGGTGCTCTACCTGCCCCGCATGTACCGCCTGGGTCACCGGGACGAAACCGGAAGATGGGCGTCCTTCTGCCACCGGGTGGTCCAGCGAAAGTCCTACTTCGCGGCCGCGGGCGTCGTCGCCCTGCTCGCGGCGTGGTGGCTGCTCGGCCCCTGGATGGACCAGTACCCCTACGGTACGGAGGACATCCCCGAAAGCCTGTCGGAGTCCATGAGCTGGGACGGCCTCGAGCCCTTCTTCTCCTGGGCGGGACTGATCTTCCGCGTCGCGCTGGCCACGGAGTTCACCCTGCTCTGGCCGCGGGCCTACCGGTATTTCAAGAAACACGACAGCGGGCTCTGGGCGGACGCCACGCGGCGTTTCTCCCGCAACAAGCTCTCCCTGGTGGGACTCTTCCTGGTCCTGCTGCTGAGCAACACGGCGCTGCTCGCGCCCTGGATCGCGCCCCTGCACTACACCAAGCAGAACTTCCTGGTCGCCTGGCAGGAACCGTCGTGGATGTTCCCCTTCGGCACGGACGGCCTGGGCCGCGACCTCTTCAGCCGGGTCATCTACGGCGCGGAGATCTCCATGACGGTGGGCGTCCTCGTGCAGGCCATCATCTTCGCCATCGGCGTGCCCCTGGGCGCCCTGGCGGGTTACGCCGGAGGCCGCGTGGACAGCGTCATCATGCGCGGGGTCGATATCATGTCGGCCTTTCCGGGCCTGCTCTTCATCATCCTGATCATGTCGTGGCTGGGCGCCGGGCTCTTCAACATCTTCGTCGCCATCGGAGTGACCGGGTGGGTAGGGGTATGCCGTCTCCTGCGGGGGCAGATCCTGTCTTTGAAGGAAAAAGAATTCGTCCGGGCGGCCAAGGCTATGGGCGGCAGCCACCTGCGCATCGTCGTCACCCACATCCTGCCAAACAGCCTGACGCCGCTGATCGTGGCCCTGGCCCTGGGTATCCCGTCGGCCATCTTCGCGGAGGCCGGCCTGAGCTTCATCGGCATCGGCATCAGCCCGCCCACGCCGAGTTGGGGACAGATGGTCGGGGAGAACGCCAACTACATCCGGTCCTACTGGCACCTGGCGACTTTTCCCGCCATCATGATCGCCCTCACCATGCTCGGATTCCAGCTGATGGGCGACGGGCTCCGGGACGCCCTCGACCCCAAGATGAACGAGTAGGCCGCTCTGCGGAAGGGCCCGGCGACATGCGCGTTCACGAAAAAAAATGGGCTTGGGACTTGACAGCGCGACATAAACCCGTATATTTACCCGTGTCGCCGACTCGGCGGCAGCCCGAACCTTGCACGTTCCCCTGATTGATTCCTCATTGGAAAGCCGATTCTTCCTTAGATCAAGATTCATGACGGCCGGTACCGCATTCTACGGGATTACTCCATCAACAAGGCAAGTTGCGTTTGCCCGTATCCTGATGGCATAACCAGAACCAGCTAAAGCCGCGCGTCTCCAGACGCGGCACGCCCAGGCCCGATTTCCGGAAACGACCCGTTCGCAAGCCGCCGTTTCCGCCGCACACCATGCCCACAACCCAGTCTGACTGCAAATACACTCCCCACGACGCGTCGCGGGAATCGGCGCCTTAAGGAACGCCCGGACAGCGAGCGTTCACGGGAGTTCACCGAACGTTTTTTACAAAGGGAAGGAAGCATGCACATCCTGGAACTCAAGACGAAAACCCTGCCGGACCTGTACTCCATCGCCCAGGAGCTCGATCTGCAAAGCTATACGGGCCTGCGGAAACAGGAACTGATCTTCAGCATTCTCCAGGCACAGACGGAGAAGGAAGGCGTGATCTTCGGGGAGGGTGTACTCGAAGTGCTGCCGGACAACCGCTGCGGGTTTCTCCGGTCGCCGGACTACAGCTACCTGCACGGCCCCGACGACATCTACGTGGCGCCGTCCCAGGTCAAGCGCTTCGACCTGCGCACCGGGGACACCATCTCGGGCCAGATCCGGCCGCCCAAGGACGGGGAGCGCTTCTTCGCGCTGCTCAGGGTGGACACGGTCAACTTCGACAATCCCGAGGCGAGCAAGGAACGGACGCTCTTCGACAACCTGACGCCCATCTACCCGCTGGAGCGCTTCCAGCTCGAATACATGAAGGACAAGCTGCCGACGCGGGTCATGGACCTGCTGACGCCGATCGGCAAGGGGCAGCGCGGGCTGATCGTCTCGCCGCCGAAGGCCGGGAAGACCATGCTGCTGCAGGAGATCGCCAACGCCATCACGGACAATCACCCCGAGGTGGTGCTCATGGTCCTGCTCATCGACGAACGGCCGGAAGAGGTGACCGACATGGAACGGTCGGTCCAAGGCGAGGTCATCAGCTCCACTTTCGACGAACCGCCGGAGCGCCACGTGGCGGTCTCGGACATGGTCCTGGAGAAGGCCAAGCGGCTGGTGGAACACGGCCGGGACGTGGTCATCCTGCTCGACAGCATCACGCGCCTGGCGCGGGCCCACAACGCGGTGACGCCCCACAGCGGCAAGATCCTCTCAGGCGGTATCGACGCCAACGCGCTGCAGAAGCCGCGGCGTTTCTTCGGTGCGGCGCGGAACATCGAGGAAGGCGGGAGCCTGACCATCGTGGCCACGGCGCTGATCGAGACCGGCAGCCGGATGGACGAGGGCATCTTCGAGGAATTCAAGGGCACGGGCAACATGGAACTGGAGCTCAGCCGCAAGCTGGCGAACCGTTGGATCTTCCCGGCGATCGACCTGAGCGCGTCGTCCACCCGCAAGGCGGAACTCCTCCTGGAACCGGATATCCTGGGCAAGGTGAAGATCCTGCGGAAGTTCCTGGACGGCCTGGGACCCGTGGAAGCCATGGAACTGATGACCGAGCGCCTCTCGCGGACGCCCACGAACGTGGATTTCCTCAAGTCCATGAACGAGTAGCGGCGAGGCTGGCAGGCGCGGGCACGCCCGATTACGCGTGCGAATCACTTGAGCCGCTTGTAGAACTCCCTGAATTTCCGTTCCGACTCCGCCTTCTGCACCGGCGTCATGGCCTGGTAGAATCCGCAGTCGTTTGCGAAGGAGGGCGAGAGGGAACTTCGCCTCGGAACTTTGTAGGCCTCGTACTTGAAGGTATAGATCTCGCAGGTCACCTCGTCTCCGTGCATGCCGGGCATGACGTGGACGCAGTCGGTGCAGTCGCGCCGCGTTTCCCCCAGGTGGCCGTGGGTCCGGTTGTGCATGATCGACTTCAGCTTGCTCATCAGCATGCCTCCTGAAACATCTCCAGCCGCAGTCTAACCATCAAAGTGATTAACCGAAGGGTAAACGGACCACCCGCCCTTGTCAACCGCAGGTCTGGCCTTTGACGACAAAAACAGGTTCGGCCCTCTCGTACACCCGGTTGCTCAGGGAGAACCGGACCTACCGTTTCGTCTGGCTGTCGCAGGTCGTATCCAACGCGGGGGACTGGTTCAATACCATCGCCGTGCTGGGGCTTACCCTCGCCCTGACCGGCTCCGGCCTCGCCCTGGGCATCGTCACGATCTGCCAGATGCTGCCCCCCTTCCTGATGACCCCGCTGGCCGGCGTCGTCGCCGAGCGTTACGACCGCAAGCGGGTGATGATCACCGCCGATATCCTCCGGGCCGGCGTGGCCCTCGGATTCCTGCTGGTCGAAACGGCGGACGACGTCTGGATGCTGTACCTCTTCATGGCACTGCTGTCCGGTCTGCAGCCCTTTTTCGACGTGACGCGCACGGCCGCGCTGCCGAGTATCGCCCGGGGCAAGGCGCTGCTGGCGGCCAACGCGTTGTCCAGCACGACCTGGGCCGCCATGCTGACCATCGGCTCCGCCGTAGGCGGCCTGGTCGCCGATCACCTGGGCCGGTCCGCCGCCTTTCAGCTGAACGCCTTCAGTTTTCTGGTTTCGGCGGTTTTCGTGGCCCGGATCGCCATTCCCGCCGCGTCCGGCGCGGGACAGCCGGTGCGGTTCCTTTCGGATTTCATCGAGGGCATGAAGTACATCGGCCGCGACCGGCCCACGCGGGTCTACCTGCCGGGCAAGGCCACCTGGGGTCTCGCCGGGGGCGGCGCCGTGCTGCTCTACGCCGTGTTCGGGGGGCAGGTCTACCGTGCGGGCGACACGGGCATCGCCATCCTGTACACGGCCCGTGGCCTGGGCACGCTCCTGGGCGCCGTGTTCATCAAGTTCTTCGATACGATCCGGCTGGGCCGGCTGAGGACGGGCATCCTGGTCGGGCTGGTCGGCTACGGCGCCTTCTTCATCCTGTTCTCGCAGGCCCCGTCCATCTGGCTGGCGGCGGTCTGCATCATCCTCGCCGCCGCGGGCAGCATGGTGATGTGGGTCTATTCTTCCCTGGGACTTCAACTCGTGGTGGACGAAGACTACCGCGGCAGGGTGTTCGCCGCGGACCACGGCCTGTTCACCCTGGCCTTCTCCATCTCGACCCTGGGGACGGGCCTGCTGCTGGACGCCCTGGCGGCGCGCCTGGTGGCCTTCATGGCGGGGGCGGCCGGCATCCTGATCGTGGTCGCGTGGTACCTGTTCGCCCGCCGCATACCCTTAGGCGGAATCCACACCGGCCAGGACGGCTAGCGGCTCACGTGGTAGCGCTCTCGGCCAGGCCAGGACGGCTAGCGGCTCACGTGGTAGCGTTCGAGCCGTTCGAAGTCTTCGATGTTCTGGTCCACGAAGGCCTTGATCTTGAGGTGTCCGTCCCGGAGTTCCAGGCCGTCCAGGGTCTTGGGAATGAAGAATAAAACCCGCTGGAAGAATCCCGCTACGCCCCGCTTACGGCCCGACAGGCCCTCGAAATCGGTGTATCGTGCCCATTCCAGTTCGTCGTGCAGTTCCGCCGTCACCAGGTAGCTCGTCCGGGGACCGCCGTCATCGGTGTACGCAGTCTCGGCGCCGTGGACGATCACGTCGGCGTTCAGGATGTCCCGGTCGAAGCGGAACGTGTAGTTCATGTCGTAGAGCGCGCGGATGTGGACCAGGAAATCGCCGGACCGGGCAGCGTCGGGACTGAAAAAGAGGTACGCGACGTGGTGGAGTGGAAAGGTGAGGCCCAGGGAGAATCCCTTTGTCAGCGCTTCGTCGACCGCCTCCCCATCGGCGTAGAGGGGCAGGTTTCGTTCGGCGATCCATCGGGCCAGGACCACGTTGACCCGCAACAGCGTGATCGTGTCCTGTTCCGCGGCGGTAAACATGTCAATGACGTCCGCCCCGTTCAGCCGGAGGGCCGTGGAATCGCCGGCAAAGACGCGCAGACCCGGAGGAACGGGCCCCGGCTCACGCTGGTCCAGTCCGGCCAGGAAGGCGTCCAGGTGGGGCGTGGCCGGTTCGAAGGCCTTCAGCGCGCCCGGAGAGGCAAGGACCAGCAAGACGGCGATTGACCACGCCAGCGGGAACGCCAGCGGGAACGTCATAATGGAACCCGCATGCTTGCGGAATGCGCGCTTCATGCCGCTTCCCTGTAGTCCTTGGTTCGGCTGGTCTGGTCGGTCTGGCCGGTCTGGCCTGGACCGGTCTGCGTGGCGTCGCGTGGACCGGGCCGGACCGGTCCGGTATTACTGCACCCGCTCTATGGTCAGTTTTTCCAGCACGATATCGAAAAGGGGACGGTCGCTCCGCGTCTGCACCCGGCCGATGGCGTTGACCACTTCCTGGCCCTTCATGACCTGGCCGAAGATGGTATAGCCTCCGTCCAGGTATGACTTCGGACCGTGGGTGATGAAGAACTGGCTGCCGGCGGTATCCGGCGATCCCGCGTTGGCCATGGCCAGCCGGCCCGGACGGTCGAAGCGCAGCGTGCCCCGGATCTCGCCCTTGATTTCATAGCCCGGGCCGCCCTGGCCCGTGCCCGTGGGGTCGCCACCCTGGATCATGAAGTTGGGAATGACCCGGTGGAAGAGGGTACCGTCGTAGTACGGACGCTTCATCTCCCGTCCGGTTTTGGGGTCCTTGAAGGTCTTGGTGCCCTCGGCAAGCCCGATGAAGTTATCCACGGTGGCGGGCGCCAGCTTGTCGAAGAGCTTGCAGATGATGACACCCATGTTGGTCTGGAACACGGCGTAGGTCCCCGGTCCCAGGGCCTGGGAGGCCAGTTCGCCGGCTTCCGACTGCGCCGCGTCGTTCGACTGGACGGGCGGATTCGCCGCGGTCGCAACCGACCAGGCGACGAGCCCCGCCAGCGCGGCGGTTATCGCGGTGATTCGTATCCTGCGCATCCTTTACTCGCCCTCCCCTCTGACCACGGTCACTTTGACGATGCTGACCTCTTCGATGGGCCGCGACTGGTTCGCGGGCACCTCCGAAATGGCGTCGGCCACTTCCTGTCCCTCCACGACCTGGCCGAAGATGGTATGTACCATGTCGAGATGGGGCGTTGGCGCCACCGTGATGAAGATCTGTCCGCCGTTGGTGTTGGGACCGCGGTGCGCCATGGCCAGGCGGCCCGGCTGGTCGAAGCGCAGTTCCTCGTTCAACTCGTCATCGAATACGAACCCGGGGCTGCCCATGCCGGTGCCGGCCGGATCGCCGGTCTGGATCATGAAGTTCGGAATGACGCGGTGAAAGATCACGCCGTCATAGTAAGGCGTGCCGCTCATGGTCTCATTGGTAACCGGATGGATCCACTCCCGCGTGCCTTCGGCCAGGCTCGAGATGATGTCCACGGTCATGGGCGTCTTGTCATGGTACAATTCGCATTTGATGGTGCCCAGGGTGGTTTCGATAATCAACATGTTTGCGGGTTCTCCGCTGGTTTCAGGTTGGTCGGTCGATTCGCCGCATGACGCGGCCAGGAACAGCACGAGTAATGCGGCCGTCAATAGACCTGGATAACGCATCTTTCTCCTCCACTAAATTGGAATGATGATTAGGCCCCGGTCAGCCGGCGCGAGCCGGTACCGGGCGGGCGGCGCCAGCCGCGGGCTGCCGTTTGCGATAGGGCAGCCGGTGACTCTTCCGGTACTCCCACTGGAGCCGGTGGTTCTCCTTCTCCGTCGATATGAAATCCCAGGGGAGCGACTGCAGGTCCGCCATGTCCCCGAGATAGCGCGAGGTATCCATCCCAAGCTCCGCCGCGGCGCGTTTCCAGTCGCCGTCCTGCCGCGCGGTTTCCATCAGGAATCCGCTCAGCTCCCGGCCGCCGCGGGACAGGATGGCCTCGAAGTAGGCGGACTTCAGGCTCTCGTGCTTGACGTCCACCCCCGCCGTGCCGCGCAGGGCCTTCTGTATGCGATTCAACTTGCGCTTGACCTCCTTCGGAGACGCCATGGGACTCCACTGGAAGGGCGTCAGCGCTTTCGGCACGAAGGGATTGATGCTCAACCGCAGCCGTCCGCCCGGTTCCCCGCACTCCCGCTGCAGCCGGGCAAGCCGGCGCGTCATCTCGATGAGTTCCTCGATGTCTGCGTCGGTCTCCGTCGGCAGGCCGACCATGTAGTACACCTTGAGGTGCTTGATGCCCTTCTCGAGTATCCGCCTGGCGCCGGTCAGGATTTCTTCCGAGGAAATGGGCTTGTTGATCGTCTTGCGAAGCCTTTCCGAGCCGGCCTCCGGCGCGATGGTCATGGTACGCAGCCCCGTCTTCAGCATCAGCCTCAGCAAGCTGTCCGGAACCAGGTCGACCCGAACCGACGAAACGCCTACGCGGAGCCCGGTTTCTTCCAGGCCCGCACAGAGTTCGTCTAGGTGGGGATAGTCGCACATGGCCGAGCTGACCAGGCCCACGGCTTTCAGCCCTTCCTTGCCGTCCCGAGCCAGGGACGCGTTCTTCGACCGGATGACGTCGAGTATGGTATCCGGCTTCAAGGCGCGGAACTTCGGATAGACGTAACTCACGGCACAAAAACGGCACCGGCGGGGACACCCCCGGGAAATCTCGATAAGCAGCATGTCGCCGAACTCGGTGTCGGGCGTGAGGACGGCGGAATGGGCGGGATAGTCCTCGAAATCGCGCACCTGCTGCTTGGCGATCCGTCCGGAAGGCGCACTCTCCAACCCGGCCGCCGGGGCATCGATCGCCGGGACATCGCAACCGTCCGCCGCGGCATCGCATCCGTCATCGGCCGACCCGGCTTCCGGCGGCCTCGCCTGATCACCCGGGGAGGCGGACTGCAGGGAAGGCACATACATGCCCGCCAGCGACATGGTGCGGGCGAGATGGCGTTCCCGGTCCAGTCCCTGGTCCGCGAGGTAGCGGTCGATGTAGGCGTAAGCCGCCTCTTCACCGTCGCCAATGACCATCACGTCGGCGAAATCCGCCAGGGGCTCCGGGTTGATGTAGGTAATCGCGCCTCCGATCAGCACGATCGGATCGAAGCGCGTCCTGTTTTCTGCGAGCACCGGGACGCGGGCGAGTTCCAGGATGCGGACCAGGTTGGGATAGTCGTTCTCGAAGGATATGGAAAAAGCCACGATGTCGCACGAACCTAGCGGTAGTCCGGATTCCAGCGTTACCAGCGGCTTGCGGGTCCTGGAAAGGGCTTCCAGGCCGGAAGGTTCCGGGAGAAAGGCGCGTTCGCAGACGACGTCGTCCCGTTCGTTGAGGTGACGGTAGATGGTCTGGAACCCGAGATTCGACATGCCCAGGTAATAGGTATTTGGATACACCAAGGCGATTCGAACGGCCTTGCCGTCCGGATTCTTGTATACGGTACCCCGTTCACGGGCAAGCGTCTCCGCCAGGGATTGTCCGAACATGCACTCTTCCGAAAAGCTGATCGGCCGCGTGGTCCCGCTTCCGCGGCCGCACCGGACCGATCGTCCGTGTCACCATCCGCTATGGACGCCCAAAATACATTTCCGGGACCCGGGTGTCAAGGCTCGCGCCAACGCAGGCACCGCGGCTGTGTCGGTGCGGGATAGGCTTGACACGCCGCATTCTCACGGTTAGTTTTTCGACAACGACGGCTGTAACGGCACCCTCGGATACCGGGAGCATGCGCATGGATGCGATGACGCACCGCAAGACCCGGAAACGAACGTGGATTTCGGCCGGCGTACTGGCCCTCTGCCTGCTGGCGATTCCACCGCAGGACGCCCGCGGACAACAGGTGAGAGCTGAAGTCATGGTGCACCTGGAAGCCCTGCCCGTACTGCACCGCGAGCAGATGGCGGGCTTCGGCCTTACGCTCGTCGACTACATCGAAGAATGGGATTGGCTGGAAGAGGACCTGCCCGAACCGGTACACGTGGGAATCGAAGCCATTCTGGCCTTTATGGGCAGCGCGGTAAAGACCCAGTACGGCTCGCGCCTGACCGTGTACAGTGGAACGGACCTGAAATACCTGGACCGGTGGTGGTTTTTCGAGTACGAACGGGAAGACCTGCTGCAACACGACGACCAGCAGTTCAACGCCTTAACGGGGCTGATCGACTACTACGTGCACATCATGATCGGACACGCGCTCGACAAGTACACGGAGTTCGGCGGCCAACGCCATTTCCAGCGCGCCAATGCCATCGCGCTGGACGGCCGGTTCAGTCGCGATTTCCAGCGGGGGTGGGACGAACGGCTGGACCTGATCGACGGGATTCTGGCCGAAGACTACAAGCCCTACCGCCTGATCCGGAACCGGTATTACCGGGGGCTGGCGGCACAAAAAGATAACAAGCTGGTGGAGGCCCGCACCCTCTGCCGCGAGGCCGTGGATCTGATGTCGGAAATCCACGGGAAGAACCCGAGAGACAAGTGGTTGAGTGAGTTTCTGAATGCCCACTACCTGCAACTGGCGGATGTATTCAGCGCGGAATCACCCACCGAAGTGCCCGACTCGGAGTCTTCCCTTGAAGTCTACGACCTACTCATCAAGATCGATCCCACGCACCGGTCGACCTACGAAAAGCATGCTGGGCAGGTGGGAAGATGAAGCGGCGGTCCGGACCGCGTCGTACCGGACCGGACCTCGCTATTCAGGGCCGTTCCATGGTCCGTTCATTCTTCGCGGCGGTACTTCGCGGACCGCGCGGACCAGGCGGACCGGACGGACCTGTTTCGCTGAAACCGTTTACGGCCGCAGGAAGGACACCGCCATTTGCGCTGCTTGTGAAAGCTGCGCTTCTCCTCGATCATCTTTCGGTCGCAACGGTTGCAGCGCATAGGTATCTAAATTGGAAGACAGTCAATGACCAATGAAATTGAAAGGTCCGGCAGATCCGGCACACTCATTAACGTGGTTCCGGGGCTCCTGGTGGTGCTGGCAGGACTCCTCGGCGCCCCCTTGGCTCATGGATCCGAAGGCGAACCGGCGATCTGGCGTAAAACGTTGCGCGCATCGACCACCGTGCAGGATGTTTTTCTTTCGCGAACGCCGCAAATCGTGATCTTCGACAACGGCCTCGTGGTGTTCCGGGACGACGATGCCCGTTCGCTACACCGTCATGTCAGGTTGGAAAGTGAAGATCTGACCAGACTGTACGTGGTCATGCAGAGCAACTTCGGTTTGTCGAGCCTGACCAACGAATGGCTCGATAACGAGTTGGCCTACGCCAGAAGCATACAGGAGCCTTTCAGAGAAAACAACGACAGGGTGACCATCTGGATCGGCATGCACTCCCCGCCGAGCCTGCACACCTATTCGCCGGCGCTGCTCAAGGCCCGCTCCGTCAACGACGTGCTCGCTCCGGCGTGGAACGCCATATACGAGTTCAACCTCTTCCTCGCCGAATTCACCCATCCGGGGGCCGAACCCTACGTCCCCGACCGCGTCGAGATCGCCGTACAGCATCTGCCCCGGTATATGGCGGACCAATCTGATGAAGCCGTGGACTGGCCGCTGGATGCGATCGACCTGGCCGAGGTAAAGGGAAAGCGCCCGCGGGGATACCGCACGCTCACCGGACCATCGGCCCGTGAAGCCTACGGGCTGCTTACCGTTAACCAGGTAATCCGCTCCGGCGATCAGCTGTACCTCGTCTGGGTGCGCCCGCTACTCCTGGACGGCGCGCCCTGATTTGACACGAAGCAACGCGTGAAAGATCCAGCCAGGCCGCTCGAACGCCTGGGCCGACCGGACCAACCGCCCCCTATCCCTTCACCGCCCCCAAAGCCAATCCCCTGACCATGTACCGCTGGACGAAGGCGAACACGGCCAGCGCGGGCAGCAGCGCCAGCGTGGCGCCGGCCATCATGCGTCCCCAGTGGACGTCGTACTTGCTGATGAAGTTGTACAGGCCCACGGGCAGGGTGAAGGTGGATTCCGTGTTCAGGAACATCACCGCGAAGAGCAGTTCGTTCCAGGCGCCGATGAAGGCGAACAGAAAGGTGGCGATCAGCCCGGGTCGGGCCAGCGGTACCGCCACGCGCAGGATCGCACCCATCCGGTTGCACCCGTCCACCATGGCGGCCTCTTCGAGTTCCGAAGGGACGCCCGCGAAGAAGCCCTGCATCATGAGCGTGCAGAAGGGGATGTTCAGCACGGTATACACGATCATCAGGCTGTAGAGCGTGTCGAGCAGGCCGAGCACGCGGAAGATGATGAAGAGCGGGACGATGAGCACCACCACGGGCATCATCTGGGTCGCCAGGAAGACCAGGAGCGTGGCCTGGCGTCCCCGGAACCGGTAGCGTGCCAGGGCGTAGCCTCCCAGCACGGACACGGTCAGCGTGCAGGCCGAGGCCAGGCTGGCGACCGTGAGGCTGTTGGTGAAGAACCGGGGGATGTCGGTGCGCAGGAAGACCTCGGCGTAGTGCTCCAGCGTAGGCGCCGACGGAAAATACCGCAGGGGCCATACGAAGAGGTCCGTCGCCGGCGTAAGGGAAGTAGCCACCATCCAGTACACGGGGAAAACGGCGAAGGCGAAGAACGCGCACAGACCGGTGAACTGAACCAGTCGGCGCAATGGATGCGTCCGGATCATCGTCCCTGCCTCATATGGCGGCCTCGTCGCCGTAGAACCTGGTGACGCGGAGGAATACGGCGGTGAAGACCAGGGAGACCACGGTCAGCGCCACGCCCAGGGCGGCCGAATAACCGAAATCCAGGCCCAGGAAGGCCTTCTGGAACACGTAGAGCGCCAGGGTGCGTGAAGCCCCGGCCGGACCGCCCCCGGTCATGACCCAGATCAGGTCCGCCCAGTTGAAGATCCAGATCGCCCGGAGCAGAATGGTGATGACGATGGCCGGCTTCACCATGGGCGCGGTGACGCGCCAGAAGGACTGCCAGGCCGTGGCGCCGTCCATGTCGGCCGCTTCGTACAGGCTCGGTGGGATGGCCTGCAGCGCGGCGAAGAGCATGACGGCGAAGAAGGTGACGCCGAACCAGATATTGGCGAGCACGCAGGAGAGGAGGGCCGTCTCCTCGCGGGAAAGGAACCCGACTTTCTGATCCAGTAATCCGGCTCGGATGAGCAGGTCGTTGACCAGCCCGAATTCCCCGTTCAGGAGCCAGGCCCAGATGATGGCGATCAGGAACCCCGATACCGCCCACGGCGCGAAGACGATGGCCTGGAGGATCCCCCGGCCCCTGAACCGCGCGCTGTTGAGCAGCAGCGCCAGGCTGAAGCCGAGCAGGAACTGGAAGACCAGCGATACGACCACCCAGACCACGGAGTTCCACAGGCTCCGCCAGAAGTACTCGTCCCCGAGCATGAAGGCGTACTGGTCCAGTCCGACGAAGGGCGTATTGAGGGGATCCATGAGTTGGTATTCCTGAAGCGACAACAGGAACACCGTGGCCATGGGGTAGAACAGGAATCCCGCGATGAGCAGGTAGGCCGGCGCCAGGAGCAGATAGGGATCGGCCTTTTTCATGTCGCGAGGGGCGGCCGCGGCGTATCGGGACCGTGGCGTTCCACGTATCGCTGCTGGGCCCGGCCCAGGAAGTCGGCCAGCCGGTCGAGCGTCTCCCGCGGCGACTGCCGGCCGAGGAGCATCTTCTGCTGTTCCTCGGTGACCAGCACCTCGATGAATTCACCCATTTCGGGCAGGTAGCTCGGGTACCAGTTCTGCAGCAGCCTCGTATCGGTGGCCATGTCCATGAACGGGCGCAGGAACCCCTGGCCGAAGTAGGGGTCGTCCATACCCTGCGTCACCGTCGGCAGCACGCTCGCGTCCTTGCTGTAGGCGATGAGCTGCTCCGGCGACATCATCCATTCGTAGAACGCCAGGGCGCCGTCCGGGTTCTTCGCTTCCCTGGATATGGAGAGGATCCAGATGTCGTTGGAGGCCACGTGGGCCCGGGGTCCGGCGGGCATGGGCGCCGTGACCAGGGTCGATTCATCCATGCCGTGATCCAGGCAGGTGCGCACCACTTCCGGGTCCTGCTCGATGCACCCGCAGATCCCGGACCAGAACCCCTGCACCAGTTCGTTGTATCCCCAGTTCACCGCGTCCGCCGGCGCCAGCCCGTCCCGGTAGATATCGTTCCAGTAGGCCAGTCCTTCCACGTGTTCCGGGCTGTTGATGATGCAGTGCTGGTCCCCGTCAAACCATTCGTTCGTACCGGAAAACTCCTCCAGGATGGGCCACCAGGTCCAGAAGCCGCCTCGGGCGCCGCGCAGGGCGTAGCCGTAACGGCCCCGTTCCCGGTCGGTGATCCGCTCCAGCAATGTGCGCCAGCCGGTCCGGGTCGCCGCGGGATCCAGTCCCTGCTCGTCCAGCCATTGCCTGCGGTAGAACATGGCCCGCGTCGTCAATTCCAGGGGCAGGCCGTAGACCCGGCCGTCCTCGATGGCCGTGCTGCTTTCGCACCGGAGCAGGGCCGTCCGTGTGAAGGCGTCGCGATGGGGCCACGACCCGTACCAGGACGTCAGGTCCTCGATGGCGCCCATGGCCCGGAACTCGGCCATCCACTGGCCCGTCACCGTGATCACGTCGGGCGGGTTGCCGCCGGCGATCATGGTCAGCAGCTTGGCGTGGCCCTGGTCCCACGGCACGGGCAGCACTTCCACGCGCAGGTCGTCCCGCAAGGCCATGAAGCGGTCTACCTGGCTGGCCAGGGCCTGGTTCTTTACTTCGCCCATCGGACTGAAGACCGTGACGGTGCGGCGGTCGTCTCCGCCTCCGCAGCCCAGTACGGCCGCACCCGCGGCGGCGGTTCCACCGAGCCGCAGCATGTCGCGCCGGGTCATAAGCGCGGGTCTCAGGTCGTGTTTCGCGTGTCGGCGCATCGAGCCTATCCTGCTTCCGTATGCCGTTGCGGCGCCCGGTCGACCGGGAACGTCGCGCTATGTTCGGGAGCGCCGCGCTATGTTCGGAGGCGCGGGTCGTCCGGGTGCGTAGTGCTATGCCGGCGGCCTCGGCGTATCCGGGCCGAACCGGTCCACGTACTTCTTCTGCGCCCGGGTCAGGAAATCGGCCAGCCGGTCGAGCGTCTCCTGGGGAGACTGCCGCCGCAGCAGCATTTTCTGGTGCTCCTCGGTCACGCGCACCTCCAGAAACTCCCCCATCTCCGGCAGGTAGTTGGGATACCAGTTCTGGAGGATGGCCGGATCCGTGACCATTTCCACGAAGGACCGATAGAGGCCCTGGCCGAAGGCGGGGTCCTCCATCGCATCGGCGAAGGGCGGGATCATGTTGACGTCCCTGCAGTACCGGAGCCGCTGTTCGGGCGCCATCAGCCAGCCGAGGAAGGTCCAGGCTTCGTCCTTGTGCGGAGAAGCCGAAGACATGGACGTATACCCCCCGTCGGACAGGGCCACGCGGGCCCTGGGACCGGCGGGCATGACCGTGATGGCGAGGGTGTCTTCGTCCAGGCCGTGCTCCAGGCAGGTCCGGACGACCTCGGGGTCCTGCTCCATCGTGCCGCAGAGCCCCGACCAGAACCCCTGGACCAGTTCGTTGAAACCCCAGTTCAGCGAGTCGGGCGGCGCGAGGCCGTCCTGGTAGAGGTCGTTCCAGTAGGACAGGCCCGCCACGTGGTCCGGGCTGTTGATGACGCACCGATGGTCTGCGTCGAACCAGGCGTTCGACCCGGCGTATTCCTGGGCGATGGGCCACCACGACCAGAATCCGCCCCGGGCCCCCCGGAGCGCGTAACCGTAACGCTGGCGGGAGGGGTCCGTGATCTTCTCGAGCAGCGCGCGCCACTCCTCGCGCGTCTCCGCCGGCGCCAGTCCGTGTTCGTCGAGCCACTCGGTGCGGTAGAACATGGAGCGGACCGCCACCTCCGTGGGCAGGCCGAATACCTGGTCGCCGTCGAAGGCCATGGTCGCCCGGGTCAGCCTTTTCACCTGTTCCGTGTAGCCCTGGAGATGGGGCCAGTCCCGCACCCACGGTCCGAGGTCCTCGAGGGCGCCCATGGCCCGGAACTCGGTCACCCACCAGCTGGGAATGGTCATGACGTCGGGCGGCGCGCCGCCCAGGATGGCGGTGAGATACTTCGAATGGGCCTGGTCCCAGGGCACCTTGATGTGCTCGATCCGGATACCGGGATGGATCTCCATGAACTCGGCGATGAGCGGTTCCAGGGACCGGTGCTTCTCCCGCGTCTGGGCCGTCATGAAGCGCACGGTCGTCCGGTCAGCCTGACCGGCCCGGCCGGGCCGGTCAGCCCCGTCGTCACCGCCTCCGCCGCAGCCGGTCACGGCCACGCCAAGCAGGGCGCCGCCGCCGATTCTCAGGGCCTCGCGGCGGGACAGTTTCCGGGGTTTGGCAGATGCGGTCATGGGATGGATGGTACGTCGAAGCGGCTGTCGCCGCCTACCATTTCTCGAGTTCGAAGGTCATCGCCGCGAATGAGAGCGGGGGAAGGAAGCACTGCACCCTGCCCCCGGCGACCTTGACCTCCTGGAAGGGCCGCTTGCCGACCAGGTCGGGCTGCTCGAACGAATTGGCCGCCTTCGGGTCCTGTCCTCCGGTGAGTATCTCGGCGCTGACCAGCGATTCGATCGGCCGGTCTTCAAGCACGATACGCAGGGGCACGTCGGTGTCCGTGCTGCGGTTCGTGACGAAGACATGCAGTTTACGGTCGTTCTGTATCATGGCGGCGTCGATGTAGTTCACCCGCCCATAGCTTTCGCTCAGGTATCCCGCGCCGTCCACGAAGGTCCGGAGCGACGTGCCTTCCTGCCGTCCCGCGTACATGGTGAAGGGGTGGTAGATGGACTGTACGAGCAGGTCGTCTCCCCGGGTGATCAGCGGCGCGATGACGTTGACGATCTGGGCTATGTTCGCGATGCGGACCGAGTCGGCGTGGCGCACGAAGCTGTTCAGGAAACCGGACACGACGAGGGCGTCTTCGAGGTTGTACACCTCCTCCACCAGGTGCGGCGCGAATTTCCCCTCTCCGTCCATTTCGCGGTTCTTGTACCACACATTCCATTCGTCGAAGCACAGGTACGTGCGCTTTTCGCTCCGGCGTTTGGCCTGGACGAAACGGCATACCGCGTCCATCTCCTCGATCTGACGATCGATGGAGTTCGTGACCGCCAGGTAGTCCGGCGTGTCGTCCTTCGGGTTGCCCACGTATCGGTGCAGACTCATGTAGTCGGCGTAATCGCCCAGGTATTCGAGCACCTGCCGGTCCCACTCCATGTAGGTGTCGAACATGTCCACGGAGCAGGAACCGCAGGCGACCAGCTCGATCCGCCGGTCCACGTCCTTCATCATCTTCGCGGCCTGCTGGGCCCGGATCGCGTACTGGTCCGCCGGCACGTGTCCGAGTTGCCAGTGGCCGTCCATCTCGTTGCCCAGGCACCACAGGCCGACATCGTAGGGCATCTCCTCCCCGTTGCCCACCCGAATATCGGCAAAGTTCGTGCCCGCGGGACAGTTGCAGTACTCGACCCAGTTCCGGGCTTCCTCGGGCGAGCCCGTGCCGAGGTTGACCGTGAGCATGGGCTGCCAGTCCATTTTACGGCACAGCCGGATGAATTCGTCGGTGCCGAACGCGTTCGGCTCGATGCTCTGCCAGGCGAGTTCGCGCACCGTGGGGCGCAGCTTCTGCGGGCCCACGCCGTCCATCCAGTGGTAGCCGGACGCGAAATTGCCGCCGGGATACCGCATGACGGTCATGGACTGACGTTTCATCGCATCCATGACGTCCGTGCGGAACCCATCCTCGTCCGCGTGCGTGCAGTCCGGGTCGTACACGCCCTCGTAGACGGCCCGGCCGATATGCTCCAGGAATCCTCCGAAGATCCTCGGATCGACCGGTGCGATCTGGAATTTCGTGTGCGCGTATAGTGTCGTCTGGCGCATAGAGGCCTTGTTCCCTGAGGGTTTACATTACCTGGGCCGTGGTCTTGTAGTGCATCTTGGCCACGGAAGGCAGATCTTCCGCGCCATGCCGTTCGACGTATTTCCTGCCGGCGGCGACGACCGGCGCGCCCGCGCCCTTGGGCAGGGTGAGGCCGGCCTCGCCCGACAGCCTTTCCAGGTACTCCAGGAACCGGTCCCGTGCGAGTATGGACGCCGCGGCGACGGCCAGGTACCGCTCGCCCCGGTGTTCCTGGATCAGTTCGATCTCGCGGCCCTTTTTCATGAGCCGGGACCGAATGTAGCTTTCGTTGCCGAACTGATCCGTCACGGCCAGTCGGCACGGGGCGCCTTCCAGCAGGCTTTCGATGGTGCGGGCGTGTCCCCAGGCCAGGAGATGGTTGAGGTTCCTGCCTTCCCGGCGGAATTCCTCGTACAGCGTGTTGTAACGCTCCGGCGGAATGATCACTTCGCGGTATTTTCCGACGCAGATCCGCCTGATCTCGGCCGCCAGCTCGCGGCACCGGGCGTCGCCCAGTTTCTTGGAATCCCGGATGCCCAGGGTCACCAGTTGCTTCCGGGTCCCGGTTTCGACCATCACGCCGCCGACCACCAGCGGACCGAAATAATCGCCCTTGCCGGATTCGTCCGTCCCGATGTGAGGAAGGGGAAGCTTACGGGTCCCGGTGCCGCCGGATCGAGCGCCGCCGCCGGATCCATTGGCGGGCCCACCGGTGGCCGCTTCGGCGGGCTCATCCAGAAAGGGCGACAGCACGTGCAGGATCACCTGGAGCAGATGACCCGCCCTGCCCTGGATCATCAGGGTGCCTTTCCGGTACTGCTTGAGGACCAGCCTCTCCCCTTCATCCTCGAACGCCAGTACCCAGTCGCACCAGTCCTCGGTCCTGCGCTCCGCCGGTCCGAGGTTTTCCAGGGCCTCGAAGATACCCCGCCGCCTGCCGGCGTCGGCGATATCGTATCTACGGGATACGGGTTCCGGTTTGCTTCGGTTCATCCGTCACCGGACCGCCACGGAACCGGCATGTTCAGCCTATGCAGCTTGGCTTCGAGCTCATCCCGTTCCCGGCTGCGGCGCAGCTTGCCCGACTTTGAAACGAACCGGTATTCCACCAGCAATTCGTCGACCCTTCCGTTATCGCCCGCCTGGATCGCCCGGATGATTTCCCAGTCGAGGTGGGTCAGCTGCATCGCGTTCACGCTGTAATCCTGAAAGGCCTGCCAGGCGATGGGACACCAGGCCGCTACGATGCGGTGTCCGATCAACTGGGCGTACTGGCGGATCTCCCACTGGGCGTGGTCATCCATGCGCAGCAGGAGGAACCGGAGCAGATTCAGTAGATTCACCTTCCAGTAGGCTTCCGTGTAAGTGGACAGGGGCAGGTCCTTGCGGGCCTGTTCCCGGGCGATGCCGGCCTCGATACGTTCTTCGTAACGGGTCCGGGCGGCCTCCTGGAGTTCCCGTTCCTTCTCGGAGAAATAGGCGCCCCGCTCGGCGTCCACAAAGCCGCCGCTGCCCTGGCGATTGCCCTCCGCCTGAAACCGCCACGCATCGGGGGATGTGGTCTGTGTCGCGTCGATTGCCAGCGAATAGCGGGTGCTGTACTCGTTGACCGAAGCCGTCCGGTGCCGGATCCACTGCCGCCAGCAATCCATGGGCACCCGGAGGTGTAACTTGATGTCGCACATCTCGAAAGGGGTGGTGTGCTGATGCCGCATGAGATAGCGGATCAGCCCCCGGTCCTGGTGTACCTGGCGGGTACCGGCGCCGTAGGACACGCGCGCGGCCTGCACGATGGAATGATCGCTGCCCATGTAGTCCACGACGCGGACGAACCCGTCGTCGAGCACCTTGAAGGGAACGCCCAGGATCTCGTCCAGTTCGGGCACCACGGGACGGTCGAGATGTTGCGCTTCGATCTGTTCGGGTACTTCGGGTTCTTCGGACACGGCATCCCGCAGTTTTGGAGCGTGGTTTTCCAGGGGAGATTTCAGCGTCCGTTCCGGCTGCACTACGGCGTTCACCATGAGGAACGGACTAGGTGACTTTAACCGGGCCGAAGCGGGCTGTCAAGGCATTTTGAGACGTCATGAGCAAGCTCCCGCGCGACGGTCCCCGACGCACTTTTTATCGTTGCGCGCCTTGTCGGGAAGGCTATCTTTCTGTGCACAAACACCTTCGATTTCAGCGCCCGCCGTCCAGACCGGTTCGAACAGGCTCAGGGGAGGATGCTCCATGCCCGAATCGCCGGCCTTTACCACCATGAGCGAAGAGGAACAGTACCTGTACGACCTGCAGGGCTTTCTACACGTCCGCGGGTTCCTGGAAGGGAACGAAGTACGGGCACTGAACGCCGCCCTCGACGCCAATCCCGACCGGCTGGGTTCATACGACGGCCCCAACGAACTCAGCGGCGACTGGCGGGGCAGGCCCTTCGAAGGCCGTCAGTCACCCTTTCGCCACTACGAGGGCATGCTCACCTGGCCGCAGCCTTGGTGCCAGCCCTTCCGCGACCTCCTGGCCCATCCGAAGATCATACCCTATCTCAACACCCTCTTCGGGCGCGGCTGGAAACTCGACCACGGCGTCGACGTGTTGATTGCCGAAGCGGGTTGCGAGGGGCTCAAGATCCATGGTTCCGGAAACGCGACCTTCAACGGTTCCCGCTACTACCACTATCACAACGGCCGCATGCGCTCGGGCCTTATCGTGTGCCAGTTCGCACTGGCGGACGTGGACCCCGGCGCGGGCGGGCTCTGCGTCATCCCGGGCAGCCACAAGGCCAATTTCGCCTGTCCGGAGGACATCCTGACCTGGGAAGCCAACCAGGACCTGGTCCATCACATCGTCCAGAAGGCGGGCGACCTGGTGATCTTCAACGAGGCCACCGCCCACGGCACCCTGCCCTGGCACGGCGAGCACGACCGGCGGGTCGCCCTGTACCGGTACACCCCCAAGTACCTGCACTACGCCGGCGGGATCTACGAAACCAGCCTGCCCGAATGGACCTCGGAGCTTACCGAGGCCCAGCGCGCCGTGCTGGAACCACCCTACATCTATCACCACCCTATCGTGGAGGACGACGGTGAGACCGTGGTTCGGCCGCGGAGAGAGGGCGAGTGAGGATTGCAGGGGCAAGATCCAGATCAACAAATACGACTAACACGTAATGTGAGTCTACAAAAGAGGCGGTGGAGATCCCGTTTCAGTCGCACTTGCTAATCAAGTAACGATTGACAGAGTGTGAACTGTAGTTTACATTACGTATGATCGAGATAATTGAAAGTGCCGTATTCAGGCGATGGGTCCGTGGCCTGTCTGACCGCAGTGCGGTTGCACGCATCAACGCGCGGTTGCGAAACATCTCACTGGGTAATGCAGGGGATGTCAAGCCCGTGAGACACGGTCTGTTCGAAATAAGACTACATCATGGACCAGGCTATCGGATCTATGTCCTTCGCGAACAGATGAGGATGATCGTACTCTGTGCCGGCGATAAAGACAGTCAAAGGCGGGATATTGCGTACGCCGTCAGGCTGGCGAGGGAATGGAGGTGGAAATGAGTATTTCATTTTCGAAGTGGAAAGTGACGGAGCACCTGCACACCTTGGAAGACGCTCGTCTCTACCTGGAGGCATGCGCGAAAGAGGATCCAGGCGATGGCAGTCTCATTCGAGCCGCGCTGAATGATATCGCCCGATCGGGGAACATGACCTGGCTTGCCCAAGAGACCGGAATGAGCCGGGAAGGTCTATACAAGGCCCTGTCAGAAAAAGGTAATCCCGCATTCTCCACAGTAGTTCGTATCGTGCGTGCGTTGGGTCTCCAGGTGCGGTTTACGGCGTGAATGGTATCTTCGCAGATTTGCTAAGCGTCGCAAATCGAAACAGAACTCGATTGATCAGTTCAGAAGATCGATTATGTACAACTTAGAAGGCAAAACCGCCCTGGTCACCGGCGCGGGCGGGGAACGTGGCATTGGCCGGGCCGTTGCCACGCGGCTCGCGAAGGAAGGCGCCGACATCATCGTCAGCGACCTGGTCGCGAATCCCTATCCCGGCGACTCATCGGAATGGAAGGGACTGCCCTCCGTGGTCAGGGAGATCGAGGCGGCGGGACGCAGCGCGGCGGCCAGCCTGGCCGACGTCTCGAAAGCGGACGAGGTGGAACGGCTCGTGACCGGCGGGATCGAGCGGTTCGGCCGCATCGACATCCTCGTGAACGGCGCCGGTTCCCTGCCGGGCAAGGACCGCGTGCAGGTCGTCGATATGGAGGAGGAAGCCTGGGACAAAGAGATGAACGTCAACGCCAAGGGCGTGTTCCTCATGTGCCGGGCCGCGGCGCGCCACATGATCGAACGGGGCGGCGGCGGCAAGATCATCAACATCGCCTCCACGTCGGGCAGGATCGGGCGGAAGCGGTTCTCGGCCTACTGCGCGTCCAAGGCGGCCATCATCCGGTTCACCCAGGCCCTGGCGCAGGAACTCGGTCCCCACGGCATAAACGTCAACTCGGTATCGCCCACCGCGGTCGATACGGAACGCCTGGGATTCATTGAAGAGGCCGTATCCGACGGCGCCGTCCAGGGCACATCGTGGAAAAACAGCGAGGCCCACCAGGCGTTCATCCAGGAAAAGGCCGGCATCTCACCTCTCGGCCGGGTGGCCCGGGGCGACGACGTGGCGCAAACGGTCGTCTTCCTTGCCTCCTCGGAATCGGACTACCTCACGGCCGTGGACCTGGTGGTGGCCGGCGGCGCGGAGATCTTCTGATCAACAAGGAATACAAATGACGACGCGCAAACCCCGCCTGGACGGCAAGGTGGCCATCGTGACGGGCGCCGGCGCACATAGAGACGTGGCGGGCACCGGGCAGGCGACCGCCGTGCTCCTCGCACGGGAAGGCGCGAAGGTGTTGCTGGCGGACCGCAGCGCGGAGAACGCCGGCAAGACGCTGGGCATCATCGAGGAAGAAGGGGGTGCGGCGTCAGTCTTCACCGGGGACGTGACCCGGTCGGCGGATTGCCGGACCATGATCGAAACCGCGGTGGACCGGTACGGCGGGCTGCACATCCTCTTCAACAACGTGGGGCTCAGCTATCCCGGCACGGTGGTGGACGTGCGCGAGGAGCACTGGGACGAGATCATGGCGGTGAACCTCAAGGCCATGATGCTCGCGAGCCGGTTCGCCATTCCGGCGATGGTGGATGCCGGGGGCGGATCCATCATCAACGTGGCGTCCATCGACGGATTCAGGGCCGGATGGTCGTACAACGTCGCCTACGAGACTTCCAAGGGCGGGGTCATCGCCCTGACCAACAACATGGCGGTACAGCACGGCAGGGACGGAATCCGCGTGAACTGCATCGCCCCGGGGCACCTGCACGGGTCCTTCACCGTTGGGCTGTCGGACGCGCACCGGGAACTCCGGCGGCGATCCACACCGCTGGGCACGGAGGGAACGGCCTGGGACGTAGCCCACGCAGCCGTCTTCCTGGCCGCCGACGAATCCCGCTGGATCACGGGGATCACGCTCCCGGTCGACGCGGGCTCCTCCATCGCCCTGCCCCTTTCGGTCCTCCCAAGGGACGAGGGCGGGATTTTGCCCGACGCCGAGAGTGCCCGTTTCTGACCTTTGACCGTCTAAGGGTCTAAGGTTCGACGGGCCGCATCAAGGTCGATGGGTCTCCATACGCGGCCGTTTCAGGGGCGACCGTTCCTTCTCAGGAGGCAATTGCGGAGGCGGAGGCGGCTTAACCTCCGTCGGTTCGTCCTTCGGAGGAGGAACCGGGTCGGGTGGACGGTCATCCTTCGGAGGAGGCGGCGCCACGATCGGCGGTTCATCCTTTGGTATCGGAGGATTCACCGGTCTCCGGTCATCCCGCCGGGGCGGCGGTTTCGCCGGCGGACGGTGATCCCGACGAGGCGGTCGATAGACGGACGGCCGGTCATGCGGCCGGCGGGGCCGGTACACGGTCGGACGATCATAGGACGAACGAGGTCGATAGACCGTTGGCCATCCCTCCCCCTGACGGGGTTGAATAACGTTTGTCAGGTCATCCGATTGTCGGATCGCGATCGCGTCGATTCTGAGCGTGTAGGCTTCGTTACTCCGGTCCGCATCCGTTTTCTCTCCGGAAAAGAACCGGGCCACGTTCTCCAGTTCGGAATACAGCGAGACTTCCTCTCTGGTCTCCTCCACTTTTACGATGAGCAGCCTGTTCGCCCCGATCTGCGAAGCGCTCAGCCGCAGCTTTGAGACGAGGGTCTCTCGCGCCGTCCCCGTAATGTGGATGGCTGCGACGCGGATGTAGGAGCCGGGCCCCAGTTCAGTCACGTTGAAGATGGTCTGCACGTCGAAGTATCCAACCGATGGGAACGCGCCCTGGCTGTCCAGCCAGACTACCGTCGTTTCCGAACCGTTCGCCGTTCCTGAACCGCGCGCGTCACCGGGCCCGTCCGAACCGAGCTGGGTGTACGACGAGCATCCGGCGAAAATCATGGCAAAAGCGAATACCAGACAGCGCATCGTAGACCTCCTGCCTTAGGAATCGCGGAATAGCCAGTATCGGATTCTGGGAATACTGAGAATGAGTCGCTGTTTGATTGTAATGTACTAACTATTTGCCAAACAGGAAACAGCTTCTGTATGAGGTTGGTTGTCCGGATGCCGGGCCGCAGAGGCCAGGCGGCAGCGACCAGGCGGCAGAGGCAGGACCGGCAAAGGCGACCGCCTGCCTTCATTCGGGCACGTAGGCTTTCGGCGCCATGGCGCCGATTTCGGTGGCCACGTCGACGACAACCGGACCATCAGCCGCCAACGCTTCTTCGAGCGCCGGCCGGATCCGTTCCGGGTCCTCCACGCGTATCCCCTTGCATCCCATGGATTTGGCCACTCCGGCGAAGTTGACGTCCTCGAAGACCCACAGGTCGTCCGACCCCTGGCCTGATCCGCCGCTCGCATCTTCGAAGGCGTCCCGGCACTGGTTGAAGGACCGGTTGTTGTTGATCAACGTGACGGTGTTGATCCCGAATCTGGCGGCCGTCTCGAGTTCCCCGAGATGGTACCAGAATCCGCCGTCGCCGGTGAAGCAGATGACGGGACGGTCCGGCGCGGCGCACTTGGCGCCCATGGCCGCGGGAAAGGCCCAGCCCAGGGACCCGGCGCACCGGAGATAGGTCTGTCCCGGCTTCGTGATCTCGATCATGGCGCCCGTCCACATGCCGGCATGGCCCGTGTCCGAAAGGAAGATGGCGTCGGATGGGAGGAATTCGGTGATTTCGCGGCAAAGGCGCTCGGGGCGAATCGGCACGGCATCCGACCGGAGCAACCCGTCGAACTCGGTCCGCCAACGGTCGACCAGCAAGCGCACGCGCTCCGTCCAGGCCGTTCTGTCCGGGACCGTGGCCACGGCCTCGATGAGGCGCTCCAGCGTCACTTTCGCGTCGCCCTGGATGGCGACTTCAGCGGGATAGTTGCGGCCGATCTGGGCGGGGTCCACGTCGATCTGTATGGCCGGCGTTCCCTGCCGGGGGATCTGCCAGAAGTGACTGACCTGCCCGCCGGTATGGCTGCCCACGAAGATCACGAGGTCCGCCTCCGACACGATCTCGTTGGCGCATTTGCGGGAATAGGTGCCCACCACGCCCGCGGAAAGGGGATGGTGCTCCGGAATCGCACCTTTGGCGTTCAGGGAAGTCGCCACCGGCACGGAAAGCTGCTCCGCCAGCCGGACCACTTCGGCCTGCGCGCCCGATGCGGTAACGCCTCCCCCCGCAACCAGAACCGGTCGCTCCGATCGTGCGATGCGTCGCGCCGCTTCCGCCACGCGCCCGGGCTCCGGTTCGGGACGAAAGGCCGGATAACGGGCGAAGGACGCCTCCACGGTCACATCGGCATCGAGCGTCGAGCCCGCGGCTATGTCGCCGGACAGGCCCAAGACATCCAGGTGGACCGGTCGGGGCCCGCCCGTAGTGGCCTCGCGGAAGGCCTGGCGCAGCAGAAAAGGGATCTGTTCCACGCCATCCACGTAGGCGTTGAACTTGGTGACCGGATCGTAGAGGGGGCGGTGGTCGATCTCCTGGTAGGCCTGCTGGTAGAGGTAGTGGGGCATCCAGCGGCCCGTGATTGCGATGACCGGCGACCCCGCGAGCCAGGCGTCCTGCAATCCGGCGGCGAGATTGGCCGCGCCCACGGACTGCGCCATGGCGATGCCGGGGCCGCGGGCGACCCGCGCGTAACCGTCCGCCATGTAGGCCGCGGCCTTCTCGGAATGACACCGGATCCGCCGGATGCCCAGTTTCTCCATCTCCACGAGGGCGCCGTCCAGGACGTAGGGCACGTGGAAGACGGCCCGGATCCCGTAGCCGTGCAGCATCTCCGCGATGTACCGGTAGCCGGACATTTCAGGCATTGGAGTTCCTCCCCACGAATCCGTCTTGTAATCACATAGTATAGTAGTCGGTTGACTCTTACCAATGTATTTAATCCGGATCAACGACGTCCAACTCCCGCACGCTACCCGGATACAAAAAAGCCCCGACGTAATGCCGGGGCCTGGGGAATCGGGTGCAAGTTCAGATCAGTCAGTATCTGGAACGACAGGACGCACGGGCAGGTCGTTGTAGTTTTTCGCTTTTTCCACCTTCTCGTCCGCGTCCGGACTGTAATAGTGCAGGCAGCCGCCGCTCCCATCATCCGTAATTGTGATGTAGACCTCAGTGTCGCCATTCTTCATCCACGTAATCCTGGCGTCTGTCTCTTCCACCGTCGCCCCGTATTGATCGGTCAGGACCTCGATGAGGGTCTCTGTGAGGGAAGGCGTCATGGTTTCATCGAACCAGTAATGACCTGCAAACATTTCGTCGCCTGCGAACTCATATTCGACTACTACGGCGATGGTGTCTCCGGTGGCGAAGATGAAATCGTCACTGGTCCAGGCCGATTCCAGGGCCGACAATCCACTGCCGTCATGTACTTCTATTCTGAGTGCTCCCGGTTCAATTGCGGTAACCTTGGCCTTGGAATCGTTCCAATTGCTCCATCTGAAATCATACGCCTCATGTATGGGGGAATCATCACCGTCCGGATGGGCGGTAAGGCGCACACGTTCGGGTATCGGGATGGATGACGAGACCGGCGAGTTGTTGTTCGAACAACCATAAACAAAAACGCTCAATACCAGGACCAGTATACGCATCAAGATCTCCCTATCCTGTTGGCTGGTGCTGCAGCAACCTGAAGAATCGCCGGTCACCGATCAATATGATTGTTTCATGATTTTACAATCAAATTTGCAACAATTGCGTAACTTAACTAATCTGCTGGCACATTGTCAACACCATTGGGTTACACCGGGAGGAGTTACGCATTCCCCAACGACGTCTGAGAAAATTGCCAGCGCACGTGACCACAAGGTCCCGGTCGAAGACCACAATCTAGGTCCTGCCGACGTTTGATTGCTCAACGGCCGCCGCCAGCTCAACGGCCGCCGCCTTACCGTTTATGCATAAAAAAACCCCGCCGATTCCCAGTAACGAAAGGAATGACGGGGATTTAAGAAATCGGATGTGCCTACACACACCGATTGCTAAGTAGCGGGGGGAGGATTTGAACCTCCGACCTTTGGGTTATGAGCCCAACGAGCTACCAGACTGCTCCACCCCGCGTCGTCTATCCCGTAAATATACGGAATTCGCTGCTTCTGTCAACCGCTTTTTGCCGAATGCGGCACGTCCGTCATGGCCGAACCATCGGTGATGCCGCACCCCGCGAAGAGGGTGCGCTGCACCGCCATATCGTGGTCCAGAGTGTAGTCCGGCTCCTTCGCGCCGGATATACAGGCCGCGAGTTCGGTCAGCAGCGAAGGCGGCCCCGGCGGCGTGGGGACGGTCACCTCCTGCCATCCTGCCGCAAAGTCTTCGAAGGCAGCCGCCAGTGAAAGCGTCAGGTTGTTCGATCCGATCGGCGTGTGGACCGCCGTGCCCCGGGTCCCGTACAACTCGATGCGCCGGGTCAGGCCGCTCTCCACGTGCATGGACGCGGTGTCGATCGTCCCCAGGCCGCCGTTTTCGAACCGGTGGACGACCACCGCGTTGTCCACGTGCTTTTGCTCGCCGTAGAACCGCCCGAACGTGGTGTCCACCTGCCGCGGCTCGCCCATGAAGGTCACCATGATGTCCACCAGGTGCCCGGCCATTTCGAAATAGAGAGATCCCTTGTACCGGTCCAGTTCCTCCACCAACCGGGCATGGTAGCCCATGGGCTTCGGGATGTGTCCCCTGTAGTAGAAGAGATCACCCAGCGCGCCGGCCCTGCAGAGCCGGATCATCTCGGCGATGGCCGGGTTGTACCGCCACATGTAGGCCATCTGAAGATGCAGGTTCTTGCGCCGCGCCGTTTCGTGAAGTCTCTCGAGCTGAGCCATGTTTACGCCCGCCGGCTTCTCGAGCAGTACGTGCTTGTCCGCCGCAAGCGCCCGTTCGGCGTAGTCCAGGTTCTCCGAGACGCGACCCTCGCAGATGATCGCTTCCGCATCGCTGTCCAACGCCTGTTCGATCGATTCGAAAACAGGGATGTCCGGGAGGTCTGACGCCCAGTCGCCCAGCTTCGCGTGGCGGATCTCGGGATCCGGCTCGTAGGCGCCCACGAGCTGGAATTCATCGGGGCGGCTCGCCGCGTCGCGGATGTGCATGCCGGTGTGGCTGTGCCACAGGCCCAGGTACGCGAATTTCAGAGGCATGGGGGTTCCTTTCTTGGGCTGTCGGCCGGTCGACACGAACGGGCCGGACGAGGCGAACGGGCGAGACGACCGGCCGGGCGAGACAAACGGACCGGGAAAGGCCGGCCGGCTGTAGGTAGCCGCGGCTCACTGCTGTACGTTCTGGATCACTTCGGCCGGTTTCATGCCGGCGGTCTTGAGCGTTTCGCGGATTACCATGCTACAGGTCAGAACGTATACGGCGAGCACGGGCAGGGCAACCAGTAACGGAGAAACATCCGCCCGGTACGCGTATTGGGCGATCCACTGACCGTATACCCAATAGACGACTGGCAGTGCGATGACCAGGGACAGCCCGACGGACCTGGAAATAGCCGTGACGTTCATCCGGACGATATCGCCCGCGGAGGCACCGTGGATCTTGCGAATGGCGACTTCCCGGATCCGGTTGAGCGTGAAGAACACCCCGTAGTTGTAGATTCCGGCCACGGCAAGGGCAAAGGCGACCAGGGCCAGTAAGAGGAGCGTGTCCAGGATCTTCCGGTCGCTGCCGTAGGTCTCGTCCAACTTCGCATCCAGGAAGAAATACTCAAATCCGTAGTTGGGCAGCAACTCCTGGAAAGTGCTTGTAAGGTATGCCAGGGTTTCGTCCTGATTGGACGGTTCGATATCCACGATCAGGTGGGTCAGACCAAAATTCTGGAGTTTGATCATCAAGGGTCCGATTTCATGATGGAGCGACTCGAGATGGAAATCGGAAACGACACCCACGATGCGAACCCTTTCGTGGGCGATTTCTTGCTCGGTGCCGACGTCCTCTTCATCCAGGCGCAACGCGTCGAACGCAGATTCGTTCAGCAGGACGGCACCTCGGAACTCGTCGTCAACGAACGACCTCCCGTGAATCGTCGTTATCTCAAGCGTTTCAAAAAAGTTACGCCCCACGGTTATTATTTTGAGGCGCACCTCAGCATCCGATCTCTTGACGACTGAAGGGACGATGATACCTGGGAAACCTCCGGGGTATCCCGTAGCCGAACAGACGTTATTTATCCGTGAATGTCTTTCGAAACGCTCCGCCAACCGCTGGTGCCAACCTGCTGATGCGATGAGCGGCACGACGATCTTATTTGCTTTCTCATACCCCAGCGACTTGTCGGTTAAATAGGACACCTGGTTGTAGAACAGGGCAGTGAGCAATAGCAGTACCACGGATATGGCGAGCTGGAAGAACAGCAGTCCCTTTCTCAACAAGTTTGCAGTCCATCCGGCGGATATCCTGTTCGCCAGCATATCCACCGGATTGATCCGGTAGAAGACAAATGCGGGGCAGATTCCCGAAATCAACCCGATGACCAGGAAAGCGAGCCCCAATGTTCCAATGTATTCCAGGCTGATCGCTGATCGCGAGAGGTTTTCCAGGATCGGTAATTGACCCGTGCTGAGCAACATTACACAGGCCAGGGAAATGCCCATGGCGGCCATGCAGCCTATCAGGGTCTCGGCGACAAACTGGCAGATCACCTGCGTTCGGCCCGCTCCAAAAGACTTGCGCAGCCCCATCTCCTTTACCCGTCGAACCAGGTAGGCAATATTGATGTTCAGGTAATTCGCTACGGTCATGAATGATATAAGCACCAGGTACACCAGTGCGAAATAAACGTAGTTGATGTCCCCCTTAACTTGCCCCCAATATGCGTTTGGCGAGAAATAAACCTCGGAAAGCGGTTCTAGGTCATACGAAATACCCGAGTGGACATCCGGAAGGTACTGTACAGGAAAGTCTTCCAGTTTCGCACGGATACTGTGTAATGTTTCTACCAGGTTGTCGGTAAGCATAATGTAGGTCAGGAGCTGATATGCCCCCCAGCCAATCCTGTTTTCGGGTACCGTGGCAAAGGATATGATGACGTCCGGTCGCAAATGAGCATTTCGGGGGACGTCTTCCATCACCCCCACTATGACCACGTTTTCCACGTTAAAACTACGCACATATAGCAGCCTCCCGGTTGGATCCTCATCCCCAAAGAACCTTTTCGCCACGGTTCGGCTGATCACCGCCGAGTTCGGGCCGGTCAATCCCTCAATTGCTTCCTTCGGTACAGGTTCGTGTGAAAAAACGCGGAAAAAGTCGGGGTCTACGTAGGCTATGTTAAAAGCACTGGATTCAGATCGGCTACTCGAAGAAGATCCAATTTCAATATTCTGCATGTAGTAGATACGTACCGCAGTTTCCACTTCGGGGAAAGCTTCCGCTAGTGTTGGCGCCAACGGACCGGAAGTAGTGGCGGATTGCTCGTTACCAAAATCAGGGACGCTCACCATTACGCGGTAAATCCGGTCTCCTCTTTCGTGAAACCGGTCATATGACATCTCGAAAAGGACGTAGTTCAACCCGAAGATCACCACGATGAAGTTCAGGGTGAATCCGAAGACGTTCGCGGCGAACACGCCTTTGCTTTTCGCGATCTGCCGGAATGCGGATACGATGTAGTGGCGGACCATGGGGCCGGTTTTCCGAGGGGGCCGGTTTTCCGAGAATGCTCTCACGACCCGGCCGTTGGGAACCCGTTGCGGTGAATCAACCCGGATCTATGGAGGCAAGTGGGGAGTCCTTTGAATGTTAATCGCCCGCCCACGCGCGTCAAACACAATATCCCGTTGACACTCCGTTGGTTTCCGTCCATATAGAAATCCGTCCATGCCCACTGACCTATTCGTCTTCGTCCTGCTGTCCGCCGTCCTGCACGCCACGTGGAATTTCGTCGCCCGGCGCAGCGCGGGGAATCTGACCGTCTTCTGGTGGTCCCTCTGGATCAGTTGCCTGTTCCTTCTGCCCTTCGTGGCGATCGTGGCATCCGGAATGGGCCCAGCGGGATTCCTGGCCATGCTGGAAGCCGGATGGTTCTACGTGCTCGCCACGGGCGTCATCCACACGTTCTACTTCCTGTTCCTGGCCCGGGCGTACGAACACGGCGAGATCTCCCTGGTCTACCCCATCGCCCGGGGTTCGGGCATCGGATTCACGGGATTCCTCGGATGGCTGCTGCTGGGTGAAGAACTGACGCCGATGGGGGTGGCCGGCATCGGCCTGATCTGCTTCGGGATTCTGACGATGGGCGTTTCGGTCCTACGGCACTCGAGTACCGCCAACCGCGGATTCGTATCCGCCCTGGGCGTGGGCGCCACGATCGTGAGCTACTCCCTCGTGGACAAGGTGGGCGTGGGTATCGTCCATCCCGTCGTATACATCTTCGGCATGTTCCTGTTGAGCGCCGTATTCGCCACGCCCTTCGTCGCGGTCCGTCACCTGGGGATCCGGTGGAGCGGATTCGCGGAGACCTGGAAGCCCGCGGCGCTGATCGGCTTCGGATCCACCGCCGCCTACCTGATGATCCTCTTTGCCATGACTGTGGGGCAGGTGGGCTATATCGTCGCGTTGCGGGAGTTCGCCGTGGTGCTCGGCGCGGTGCTGGGATTCGTCTTTCTCAAGGAGCGCATCACCCCGCTGAAGGTGGGTTCGGTGGTGATGATCGTCGCCGGACTCGTCTTTATCAAATTCGGTTGAATCATGTGGCGAAATACCACGTAACGCGCCTTGATTTAGTGGGCAGGAATGACTACATTGCCTAACGAAACCTGCCGTGATCCGACCCGTTTTCGCGCTTCGCCGCCGTCGCTGGATATCCGCCGTTGTCGCGGGGTAGTGTAAGGTAATAACAAAGGAGTCCTGCGAACGTGTCCCGACTGACCCGCCGTTCCTTCATTCGAAACACCGCCGTCTCCGTAGGCGCGCTGACCGTTGGCGCCTCGGCACTGCAAGGCCTGATTGCCCGGCGCGCGCGGGCCATGGCCGGCGGATACGCCAGCCTGAAAGCGCCGCGCGGAGAAGGTGGATACGGACCCCTTTCTCCCATACCCTCGCAGAACACGGGGGAGACCCTGCTCGAGCTGCCGCCCGCGTTTTCCTATACCGTCTTCGGCAAGAAGGGCGGGCTCATGTCGGACGGCCAGCCCACGCCACCCGCCCACGACGGGATGGCCGCCTTTCCGACGGCCGACGGGATGGTCCGGCTCCTGCGCAACCACGAAATCAACACGGGCAAACCGGTGGAAGCCATCGGCAACAAATCGGCAGCCTACGATCCCACGGCGCCCGGCGGGGTCACCACGCTCATCGTCGATCCCAAGACGCGCGAACTGGCCCGCGATTTCGTGAGCGTGGGCGGCACGCTCCACAACTGTGCCGGTGGTCCGACGCCGTGGGGGTCCTGGATCACCTGTGAAGAAACCACCATGGGCACGGACCGGTTCTTCAGTTCCCGCTGGCTCCAGTACCTGGGCGGATACGACAAGGAACACGGCTATTGCTTCGAGGTGCCTGCCGATGCCGACGAGAGCGTGGCGGCCGAACCCTTGAAAGGCATGGGACGGTTCGTCCACGAGGCCATCGCCGTCGATCCGGCATCGGGCATCGTGTACGAGACCGAGGACCAGAGTCCGAGCGGATTCTACCAGTACATCCCCGATCATCCCGGTGAGCTGGCCAGGGGAGGACGCCTGCGCATGCTCGCCGTCAAGGACCGGCCGAAGTACGACACGCGCAAAGGACAGTCCATGGGTGCGAACGTGCCCGTTACCTGGGTGGAAATCGAAGATCCCGACCCCGCGGGAGCCGGCCTGGACCGGAATCTCGTGTACAAGGAGGGGGCGGACAAGGGCGGCGCCGCCTTCGACCGCCTGGAGGGATGCTGGTACGGCAACGGCCGCATCTTCTTCACGGCGACTACCGGGGGCGACGAACGCCTGGGTCAGGTGTGGGAATACCGCCCCGAAGGCGACGACGAAGGCATGCTGACGCTCCTGTTCGAATCGCCCGACGCCTCGCTCATGGCCGCGCCCGACAACGTCTGCGTGAGTCCCCGCGGCGGCCTGATCGTGTGCGAGGACAACCGGGCCGGCGTACAGCATATCCGGGGCCTGACGAAGGACGGCCGCGTGTTCGACGTGGCCCGGGACGTGGCGGGCATCGCTTACCGGGGCGAATTCGCCGGGGCGACCTTCAGCCCGGACGGCGAGACCCTTTTCGTCAACATGCAGCGGCCCGGACTGACCTACGCCATCTGGGGGCCGTGGCAACAGGGCGCGGTCTAGGGACCGTCGCGTCAACATGGCGCGGTCCGGGAGTCGTGGCATCAAGGCGCGGTCCGGCCCGTCCAGGGAGTGACCTTTGTTTTCCAAGGAAATCAGCGCGTTCAGGAAGCGGATCGCCGGCGGCGAACTCTGTCTCGGCCCCGCCGTGACCTTCACCGATCCGGCCGTGACCGAGGCACTGTGCGATTCGGCGGACTTCATCTGGATCGACACCGAGCATACGGCGATGAATCGGGAGTCGGTCACGAGGCACCTGATGGCTGCGCGCGCCGGAGGCACCGCCGCGCTGGTCCGGGTGCCTTCTAGCGCCATAGGGCACGTCAAGCCCATACTCGACGCCGGCGCGCCGGGGATCGTCGTCCCGCAGGTGCGCTCCGCCGTCGAGGTGCGCCACGTGGTCGACGCATGCCGGTACCCGCCCGCGGGAGACCGGGGCTTTGGACCCCATCGCCCGTCGAACTACGGCCGGGCGTTTTCTGATTTCGACGCCTACGTGGACGACATGAACCGGGACCTCTTCGTCTCGGTCCAGATCGAACATGCCGAGGCCTACCGGGAACTGGAGGACATCGCGGCCATACCCGGTCTGGACAGCCTGGTCATCGGTCCCGTGGACCTGAGCGGCTCCATCGGCACCCTGGGGCGGCTCGAAGACGACGAGGTCGTGAGCGCCATGGAGCGCATCATCGACGTGGGGCACGAAGCGGGCCTCTCCATCGGAATGGGCATGGGATCGCAATACGCCTTCGGCCGGCGCTGGAGCGAACGGGGCGTCGACTGGATACAGCTGGACTGCGACTACAGCTACCTGATCAGTGGTTTCGAACGGGTCGCCGCCGGCGTCCGCGGCGGCGGTTAGGCACGCCTTCCGAAAGGCATCAGACTGGTTACCGATTCCCGCCGGACTTCCTCGGAAGATCAACTCTACGCCCTGCGTACGCCATCCGAACCGCTCGCGGAATTCTGTACCGCGGCGATGCGCGCGGCGGGACTATCAAAGGCGGACGCCCGGCTGACAGCGGACGTCCTGATCCGCACCGACATGCGCGGGATCTTTACGCACGGCACGGTCGCGCTGAGGCGTTACGTGCAGCTGATGCGGGACGGCGGCATCGACGTAACCGCCGTACCGGAAGTCACCAGCGACGGTCCCGCCTGGGCGCGAATCGACGCCCGCCAGGCCGTGGGCATGGTGGCCTCGCACTACGGCATGACGGTGGCCATGGAAAAGGCCGCTGCGTGCGGGATCGGCATGGCCACGGTCCGCCGGAGCAATCATTTCGGCGCGGCATCGGCCTATACGGTCATGGCCGTCGAAAACGCGGACCGTCCCCTGACCAAAGCGGACCAACCCCCGACTGGAGCGGACCGGCCCCTGATCGGCGTCGCCATGAGCAATACCGACGTGGTCATGAACATTCCCGGCGGTCGAGGCGCGGCGATCGGAAACAACCCTTTCTCCTACGCCGTTCCGGCCCGATCCCAGCCGCCCATCGTCCTGGACATCGCCATGAGCACGGTGGCGGGGGGCAAGGTCGCCTCGTACCAGGCCCGCGGAGAACCGCTGCCGGAGGGATGGCTCACCGATGGGGAAGGGCTTCCGACGACGGATCCCGGCGTATTCACCGTCACCGGCGCCCTGACGCCCTTCGGTGCGCACAAGGGATATGGCCTGGCGTTGCTGGTGGAATCCCTGGCCGGGGTGCTTGCCGGCGCGGGGGTCACGACGGACATTCTTTCCTGGTCCAAGGTATCGGACGATTCCTGCGACGAGGGACACACTTTCATGGCCATCGACGTGGGCGCCATGATGCCGCTGGACGACTATTACGACCGAGTTGACGAACTCATCCGCCGCATGCGGGAAGCGCCGAAGGCGGCCGGAGTGGAACGCACCTACGTGCCCGGCGAGATGGAATACGACAGCGAAGCGGTCTCCCGGCGCGAGGGCGTGCCGCTCACGCGCATGGCAACGGAGAACCTGGCGGGGCTGGCCGACGATACCGGCCTGGCGGACCGGCTGCCCTTCGAGCGTCCGTAAGGCAGCGGGCAGGCCGGAGCACCCGTGACGCACCGGGCAGGCAGAACGGACCGGGCGGGGCAGGTGTGTCGCTCGTGCTGACCGTGACGTACCGGGCAGGTCGGAGCACCCGTGACCTACCGGCGCGTCCCGATCATCAACCAGAAACCGCCGTCTCCCTGGCGGCAGTCAAGTACACAGGAGCAGGAAATGCCCACCGTAAACCGTGCCGTGGAACTGCTCAGGCGGGGCCAGCCTATTTACTACGGCGGCGCCGGCGAATTGAGTTACGAAAAGGGCGGCGAAGCCTCCGGGAGATGGGAGGACTATCTCGTCGTCGAAATGGAGCACGGCCTCTTCGATCTGCCGAGTCTCAAGGCCTTCATGACCGGACTGGCGGATGCGGGACCCACATCCGGCGGACACCTGACGCCCTGCATCATCGTCACGCTGCCCACGAACGGGACCAGCGAAGCCGTCATGCGGGCGAACGCCTGGATGGTCAAGCAGCTCCTGGCCCTGGGCGTCCACGGGCTCCTGCTGTGCCACGCGGAGACACCGGGCGCCGTGCGGGCCTTCGTGGAAGCGGCCCGGTACCCCTTCCATGCCCAGGGCGTGGGTGACGGGCTCGAAGTGGGCCAGCGCGGCTCGGGGGCCCAGGGTTTTGCCGCGCGCACCTGGGGACTCGCCGCACCGGATTACGTGCAGAAGGCCGACGTCTGGCCCCTGAACCCGGATGGGGAGCTGATGCTCGGCCTCAAGATCGAGAACCAGCGCGCCCTGGCCAACGTGGACGAGAGCCTCGCCGTGCCCGGTATCGCCTTCGCCGAGTGGGGTCCGGGCGACATGGGGATGTCCTTCGGGTACCCGGACCGCCACGACCCGCCCTACCCGCCGGAGATGATCGCCGCGCGGACCGCGGTGCTGAAGGCCTGCAAGGCCAACGGCGTCGCCTTCCTGGACGGGGCGAATCCCGAAAACGTGACCGACCGGATCGACGAGGGCGTGATGGTCTCCGGCTGCGGCCGTGAGGCGGCCGAAATCGGCAAAATACACACTGGACGCGATTCGGAGGACCCTTCGGGCAGCGGCAGCGCATGACGACCTACACCGTGTACTTCGCCGGCGATCTCTTCGACCACAAGCATCTCGCTGGAAACGAACTCCTGGCCGGTGCCGTCGATCGCCGGTCCGGCGGGCGTTACGCCTGCGTCCTGCCCCAGGACCTCGAACAGTCCACGGAGCGGATGGTCGACATACGGAACCAGGACCTCATGCAGGTCATGGCCTGCGACCTGGGCCTTTTCAACTTCGATGGAACGGATCTGGACTCGGGCACGGTGGTGGAGTTCATGATGGCCAAGATGCTCGACATCCCTTCCGTACTCCTCAGATCGGATTTCCGGGCGTCGGGCGACCAGGAACGGGAAGGCGACGACTGGAACCTCATGTGTTCCTTCTATCCCCGGTCGCGCAAGGTCCAGTTCAATGCCATGGCGTGGTACCATGAGGCGCGCCGGAACCTCGGCCCGGACAGCACGGCGGGCACCTGGTCCGACCGGCTCTACGGCCGGATGGCGGACGCCGTCATCGAAGCGCTGGACGCGGTACGGGCCGAACCTTCAGTCCTCGGCGGCGACGAAGCGCGGATCAGCGCGGTCTATGCCTGGGCGGCGCGGTTTCCGGGCAACGGGTTCGACGCCCTGTGCGGGCCTGGATTCGTAGAGAAAACCATAGAGGGAAAACGTCGCAAGGGACTGTTGTGATTACACGGGCCATGCGTGACGGCCAGGGCCATGCGTGACGGCCAGGCCGGACCGGAATCCAATGAGAAAAGGGAGCGCGAAATGATCGACTATGGCATGTTCCTCATGCCGGTGCACGACCCGGACAAGCCGCCGGGACAGTGCTACGACGAAGACATGGAACTGCTGGTGCGGTCGGAGGAGCTCGGCTTCAGCGAGTTCTGGATCGGCGAGCATCATTCGTCGAGCTACGAGAACATCGTCATGCCCGAGATCTTCATCGGCAAGGCCCTGGGGCTTACCAGCCGCATGCGGCTCGGCGCCGCGCCCGTGTGCCTGCCCTACCACCATCCCGCCCACGTGGCCGGCCGCCTGGCCTTCCTCGATCATCTCTCCCACGGCAGGCTGAACATCTGCTTCGGCCCCGGCGCGATCCCGACCGACCTGGAGATGTTCGGGATCCGGCCCGAGGACTCGGGCGCCATGGTAGGCGAAGCGATCCAGATGATCATGACCCTCTGGACCACCGATCCGCCCTACGACATCAACGGGCGGTTCTGGCAGGTGCACGTGGGCCGCGAAGTCCGGGAGGACCTGGGCGTCGGCGTCTACCTCAAGCCCCTGCAGAAGCCCCACCCGCCCCTGTCCGTGCCCGTGATCATGCGGGATTCGGCCGGGACCCGCATCGCGGGCCAGAAGGGTTATTCTCCCTTCAGCCACCACATGGTCGCCGCGAACGTGCTGGCGAACCACTGGGAGACCTATGCCGGCGGCGCGCAATCCGCCGGACAGGAGCCGGACCGGCGCAAGTGGAAGATCTCCCGCAACATCTTCGTGGCGGAGACGACGAAGGAAGCCCGCGAACTGGCGCGGAACAACTCCCTGGGCAAATGCCTGGAATACATCATGAAGCTCACGGACCTGGGACCGGGGCGGGCCTTCTGGAAACGGGACCTCGACATGCCCGATTCCGATTGCACGCTGGACTACATGATGGACGAGCAGGTCATCGCCGGCGACCCGGACGAGTGCGTGCGGCAGCTGCACCGCATGATGGAGGAAACGGGCGAATTCGGCACATTCATCATGACCGCCCACGACTGGGACGACCGGGAGGCCTGGATCAACAGCCTGGAACTGTTCGCGAATGAAGTCATGCCGAGGTTCAACAAGTCGCTGGGTTACGCCTGACCGCTGGATATCGCCTGATCGCGCAGGAAGGTTCACGCCGTAACCAGTCCTGGCAAGTATATACATTGTAGATACTTCCAGGATCCAATAACGTTTCGGAGTCCAAAATGAAACACGGCATGTTCATCATGCCCTTCCACGATCCGGCGAAGCCGCCGGCCCAGTGCTACGACGAGGACCTCGAACTGGTGGTGCTGGCCGAGGAGATGGGCTTCTCCGAGTTCTGGATCGGCGAGCACCACACCCACCAGTGGGAGAACATCGCCCTGCCCGAGGCCTTCATCGGCAAGGCCCTGGCCCTGACCGACACGATCAGGCTCGGTACGGCGCCCACGTGCCTGCCCTATCATCACCCGGCCCACGTGGCCACGCGCCTGGCTTTCCTGGACCACCTGTCTCACGGCCGCCTGAACCTGTGCTTCGGTCCGGGCAGCGTCTATCCGGACATGGAGCTTTTCGGGATCCACGACCCCGCGGTAAACAGCGCCATGGCCGAAGAAGCCGCCGACATCATACTGCAACTCTGGCAACAGGACCCGCCGTACCGGTACGACGGGCGGTTCTGGCAGATCGGGCTGGAGAAATGGGTGGACCGGGAATCGCGCCTCGGCATCCTTCAGAAACCGCTACAGCGGCCCCATCCACCCATCTGCGCGCCGGCCATGAGCATGAACTCGGGCACCATGAAGCTTGCCGGGCGTAAGGGGTGGGCGCCCATCAGCAGCAACCTCATCGCCGGCAACGTGGTGGCGGACAACTGGAAGGTCTACGAGCAGGCGGCCATCGAGGCGGGACGCACGCCCGACCGTGCCGACTGGCGCGTCTGCCGCAGCATCTTCGTCGGTGACGACCCGGAGGAGGCCAGGAGACGGGCGTGGACGAGTTACCTCGGCCGGTTCTTCGATTTCCTCGGAGGGGTGCTGGACAAGGGAGAGGGGCAGGGGCCCGGCCGCAAGTTCTTCAAGCGCGACCCGGACATGCCCGACGCGGAATGCGACAGGGACTTCCTGCTGAGCGAACAGATCATCCACGGCGACGTGGACGAAGTGATCCGGCGCCTCAACGCGTTGCGGGAGGAAACCGGCGAGTTCGGCACGCTGATCCTCATGGCCTACGACTGGAACGACGCGGAGGACAAGGCCCGCTGGCTGCGCAGCACGGAACTGTTCGTCAACGAAGTCATGCCGGCGCTGAACGACTGAGCAGAAGGCCGGGGACGATGCGGCGCCTGCGGACGACGCCGAATCCAGGACCGGCCGCCACGGGTAAGGGCCGGCCACCATAGTTACACGGCAGGCAGATAGCGAAGGCTAACCCTACAATGGAGAATCCGACATGAACTACGGCATGTTCATCATGCCCTTCCACGACCCGGTCAAGCCCGCGGCGCAGTGTCACGACGAGGACCTCGAACTCATCGTGCGCTGCGAGGAGCTGGGATTCACCGAGTTCTGGATCGGCGAGCACCATACCATGAAGTACGAGAACATCGTCCTGCCCGAGGCTTTCATCGGCAAGGCCCTGGCCATGACCCACTCCATCCGTCTCGGCACGGCGCCCACCTGCCTGCCCTATCACCACCCCGCCCACGTGGCCAGCCGGCTGGCCTTCATGGACCAGCTCTCCCACGGGCGGCTCAACCTGTGTTTCGGCCCGGGCAGCGTGACAACGGACCTGGAGCTCTACAAGATCGATCCGAAGCTCAACAGCGCTATGGCCGCCGAGTCGGCCGAGATGATCCTGCAGATCTGGAGCCAGGACCCGCCCTATCACCTGAAGGGGCGCTTCTGGGAGATCGACCTGGAAGAAAACGTGGACCACGACACGCTGATCGGGTACATCCACAAGCCGCTGCAGCAGCCCCATCCGCCCATCTGCGCCCCGGGGATGAGCATGAATTCCTCCACCATGAAGATGGCGGGCGAGAAGGGCTGGTCGCCCATCAGCGCGAACATCTCCCCGGTCAACGTCGTGGCCGACAACTGGCGGGTGTACGAAAAGGCGGCCCTGGGCGCCGGGCGTACGCCCGACCGCAAGGACTGGCGCGTCTCCCGCAGCATCTTCCTGGCGGACAGCAAGGAGGAAGCGGCGCGGAAAGTGCGCAACAATTCCCTGGGCCGGGGCTTCGAATACCTCGGCGGCCTTTTCGACCAGGGCCTGGGACGGAAGATGCTGAAGCGGGACCCGGACATGCCGGATTCGGAATGCAACCTGGACTACCTGATGACGGAACAGATCATCCACGGCGACGTGGACGAGGTCCTTCGGCGGCTGGACCTGATGCGGGAGGAGACCGGCGATTTCGGCACACTGATCCTCATGGGCTACGACTGGGACGACAAGGAATCCTGGCTCCGCAGCATGGACCTCTTCGTCCACGAAGTGATGCCGCGCATGTAAAACCGGACACGCCGCCACGCCGCCACGCCGCCGCACCGCCAAAGGAGCACAGATGAAGGGCCCACGCCTCCCCTACCGCTACGATCACTACACCTGGGTCGAACTGAAGGAGAAAGTCGAGGACCAGCCCGCCGTCATCCTTCCCGTCGGTTCCACGGAGGACCACGGCTACCACATGCCCCTGGACGTGGACACCTTCCTGGTAAGCAGCGTGTGCGAAGGCGCGGCGAAACTCATCCCGGACGAGGTGCTGATCCTGCCGGCCCTGCCCTACGGGTTCGAGGACCACCACATGGACTTCCCCGGGACGATCACCGTACGGGACGACCACCTGCAGGACTTCGTCGTGGACATCACCCGGAGCGTGGCCCACCACGGCTTCCGGAAAATCCTCATCGTCAACGGACACGGTTCCAACGCCACCATCCTGGAGACGGCCTCCCGGCGGACGGTCATCGAGACGGACGCCCACTGCGGGACGCTCAACTGGTGGAGCGTGGCGCAGTCGAAGCTTTGGGAGATCGGCGACTCCGAGCTCCAGTCCCACGCCGACGAGATCGAGACCTCGGTCTACCGCTACCTCAACGACGACGCGATCCAGATGGACAAGGCGGTGCGCGAGGTGAAGATCCCCGTGTCGAAGTACTACTGGCGCGGATGGATCCGCGGCAAGGGCGCTTCGCCTCTGCGCATGATGGACCAGTGGTCCCGGATCTCCGATTCCGGCGTCATCGGCGACGCCACTGTGGCCACCGTGGAGAAGGGCGAAGCGCTCTACCGCGCGGCCTCGGAGGAACTGGCCGGTCTGATCCGGGAGTTCCGCACACTGCCCATCGAGCCCCGGGTTGACCGGCATTGACGCCTCGCGGCTGGCTGAGACGTCAATGGCCCGGTATCGCGTCGCGTTTTTGAGCCAAGGGCCCGCATTGGCCTGAGGACCCGCAAGAACCATCCCCGTGGAGTACCGTTTCATGAAGCGCGCCGCACGCATCGCCGCACGATTCGGGCACGCCATCCGCCGGACGCTGAAACGGCTGGCCCCGGATACCTGGATGAAGCGCTGCACCTATGCGGGACTGGTTATGATCGCGGCGTACTTTCTGTTCACGTGGTTCGTCGTGTTCGTACTGGCGATCGCCCTCCTGGCCGTCAGCGCCACCTACTACGCCTGGAAAACGTTTTCCTGGCTGCGGGACCATCTGCTGTGGAAAGTCCGGAATCGCATACTCGTCGTCTTCCTCTTCGCCGGCATCGCGCCCCTGTGTATCGCATCTTCGATCAGCATACTTGTCGGATGGCTCTGGATCGGAACCCTGGGTACCAACCTGGTCACCCGTCATATCGAAGAAACCGTCGACCGGCTCGATCATATACCGGTCGATATGCAACTGGCCCTGCTGAGGACGGCTTCGGAAGACCGTCCGCCTTTCGCCGGGATCGTGAATGAGATCCTGCGGGACAATCCGGACCTTACCGGCCTGTCGATCAGCGTGTTCGAGGATGGCCGCCCGGTACTTGCTCCGTCCCCCTTCGATAGGCCGGAACCCCTCCCGGACTGGCTGCTCAGGGAAGACCATTTCGCCGCCGTCGTATTCGACAGCCTGTCCGACAGCCTGTCCGACGGGCTCTCCGCGCTGTCCTTTCGCGCCGGCACCGCGATCGAATTCCGAGGCCGTAACCTGTTCGTCCTTTCCTACAAGCCGCTAGGGGTAGATTACCGGACGATGATTTGGGAAGATCTGGGCACGGAGGTCGCGTTTCGGTCCGGACCGGTCGATTACGAAGACGTCATCGTCTATGAATCAGCACCTTCGGAAGTGGAAAGGTCCCGGTTGCCGATCTGGGGAGCGCTGCACGTGCCCTGGGCCGCTTCGTTTTCCGTTCGGTCCTGGGATTCGGGGGAGCAGGCCATGGCGATCCTCGGCCTGGATCTCGATCCGGCACACATTTTCGAAGCGACCGTCACCGGAGACATGCTGCTGTCCGGTTTTCCCCCGCTGTTTTCCGTCGTCATCGTCCTGTGCGCGGTATTCGTAGGCGTCGAGCTGATCTCTTTCATGATCGGACTCCTCGTTTCGCGGCGGATTACCACGGCGGTAGGCGGGTTGTACGAGGGAACGAAGGCCATTCGCTCCGGCAGGATGGACTTTCGCGTGGAAGAAAAAGCACGGGATCAACTCGGCGAACTCGGCCGCTCCTTCAACACCATGGCGCGGAGCATCGAGACGCTGATGAACGAAGAACGGGAAAAGGAACGTATCGAAACGGAACTGTCCATGGCCCGAGAGGTGCAGGCCCGTTTCATACCCAACGTGCCGCCGCAGCGGGGTCCCCTCGAACTGGCCGGCGCCTGGATCCCCGCCCGCACGGTCAGCGGCGACTACTACGACTTCATCGAACACCGGGACCGGATGCTGGATATCGTGGTGGGCGACATCTCGGGCAAGGGCATTTCGGCGGCGCTCATGATGGCCGGTCTGCAGGCGTCGCTGCGGTCCCAGGCGCTGGACCCCGTACTGGAAGGAAGCCCGGACCGGCTGTCCAGATTGATGTCACGCCTCAACATCTACCTGTGCCACAGCACGTCGCCCGAGAGATTCGCCACGGTGTTCATCTGCAGTTACCACAAGGAGAGGTCCCGGCTCAATTACTGCTGCGCCGGGCACAATCCACCGCTGCTCCTGCGCAACGGCAGCGAGGATGTCGCGCTGCTCGATAGCGGCGGTTACCCGATCGGATTGTTCCCGGAAGCGGAATACGAAGATACCTCCGTCAGCGTCGATCCGGGGGATCTCTTCGCGGTCTATACCGACGGCATTACGGATGCGCTCAACCGGGAGGATGAAGACTTCGGGGAAGCGCGCCTCCGCCGGGTCCTTTCACGAAACCGCGACCGGTCCAGCGAGGAGATCCTGGAACGGATCCTCGCCTCCGTCCGCGACTTCTCGCTCGGCGTGGAACAGTTCGACGACCAGACCGCCGTTATCGGCCGCGTGCGTTAGGGCATCGTCGTGTGGGTCTAGCAGTGCCCGCTCAGCTCCGGCGGCGAAGGTTGGGATACCCTCACAGCCGCGCACGCCGCGACGACATAGCAAGCCGCCGCCGCCGTTACCGTGAGTACGAATCCCCACTGCATGGCGATGATCATGGCCAGCGGCGAGGCCAGGACGGAAGCGCAGCCGTTCACGCCCCAGGCCCACGGCACCAGCGCGGCGGACCGCGTCCCGAACCAATGCAGTCCCAGCGGGAAGGGCAGCCCCATGGCGAAGGCCAGGGGTGCGATGAGGACGAGTACCGCGGCGAGACGGAGTCCCAGCGGCCAGGCGCCGCCGAACAGCGCAAGGAGGACCAGTCCCGTGAATACGGGTATGGCCAGGACCGCCGGCACCATGGCCAGCCTGGCCAGCGAAACGCCGGGCAACGCGGCGATGCGGTTCGCCGACAGGCTGCCCAGTCCCGAACAAAGCAGAAAGCCCCCCACGGTGGCCGCGCCGCCGATCACGGGGTCGCCCAGCAGGCGCTGGATGCCCGACAGAAAGGCGATTTCCAGCACCAGGTAGGCCAGCCCTATGGCCAGAAAGTACACTGCGGCGATCGACCGTCCGGTCGCCCTTCTGATGTCGGAACGGAAAGCGAAGGGCAGGAGGATCAACACCAGGCCCGCGAAGGTGACGATGACGGCGGTGGACAGGACGAAGAGAAAGGCCAGTTCCGACCGCAGCAGCCACCCCGCGCCGTATGCCCGCCGGAAATCGGGCAGGGCGCTCAGTTTCCCGAAATTGCCGAAGAAGGGACGGTCGTCGGTGGCCGGCCGGATTTCGAAGGGCCACTCGTCGAAGAACCGGGCGGTTTCGTCCGGGTCCCCGGACAACAGGTTACGCATCGCGTGGTACAGGTAGTCGCCGTCTTCCCCCGGTGGTCCGGGAAGTTCGTCGGGACGGTTCAGTTCGGAGGCCCTTATCCCCTCGAAGTACACCGGGGTCAGGTTCCGCTCCGCGGCCAGGCCCCGCAGCCGACGGATCTCCCCTTCCCGCCAGGGCCTTGGCCGGACCATGGTGCAGACGCCCAGGAAATCCCGGACCATGGCGATGTGCGCGCCGGGCCGGGCGATCCCCGACTGTTCGAGGGCGGCAATGACCGTCGCCGCGATCTTCGCATTGTCCCGGGGCGGCAGCTGTATCCCGCGGGACACGTGGAGGATGCCGTCCGGTGACAAGCGCCGCAGGGCGGCCGCCACGCCCGCCACCGTCATGAGATGATCCTGGTTCAGCCCTTCCAGGCCGCCCGCAGCCGCCGACCAGGACTCCATGCCCGCCAGCTGGATGAGATCGAAGGAACCCCGTGTCCCTTCGAGGAAGGCCCGGGGTTCGGCCGGATGGAGCGCGACGCCCGGCAGGTCGAACACCATGCCGCCTTCTCCCTCCAGGGGACCGGCCAGGAGGTCCGACAGCACCCGGTTCGACTGCACGACGTCGACCGCGGCCGCGCCGTGCCGCCGGGCCAGCCAGATGTTGCCGCCGCCAACCTCGTCCAGCAGCAGTACACCGGGATTGGATGGAATCAGGCCATAGGGCAGGGCCATGAGCGTGCCGTCCAGCGCCTCCGCCTGTTCCGGCCGGTCGATGCGCAACAGGGAACCGGCGCGGTGGCCGTCCACGACGATCGACGCCATGGCCGGCGGCACGCGATCGTCGGTCATGAAGGCCATGTCGTGAAAGGCATCGCTGCCGAACACCTCCACGATCGCCGACGGTCCGATGGCGCGGGCCAGCAGCCCGGCCTGCCCGCCGGATTCGAGCCGGTCCACGTAGGACAGGTACTTGTCGTCGTCAACACGGATGGAAGGAGGATAAAGCAGCGCCAGAAGCACACCGGCCAGCACGGCAAGCACACTCGCGGAAACCAACCCTGCGCTCAACGCCCGCCGGTCGCCGCGGAATGCCGCGGCCAGGACCACGGCCCCGGTGACGTAACCGAGCCAGGCGGGTTCCACGAAGTACATGGCGATGGTCACGCCGACCGCGCCGGACGCGCTGCCGATGAGGTTCGACGCGTAGACCGCGGTCAGCCGTTCCCCGGCGGACATCAGCGCCAGTCCGATGGTGGTGGCGCCCAGGGCGAAGGGAACGGTCAGCAGGGCCCAGTATCCCGCCCACCAGGCCAGCTGCCCGGCGACCAGACCGGGCTGGAAACGGCCGGTCACGGGCAGAAGCTGCGCGGCCTGTAGCATGAGGGGAATGGAGAGGGCCGTGAGCAGGGACAATACCGGAAGGGCCGCATGCCGATGCCGGAGGAGGTATCGGCGCCACAGCGACAGGATGGCGCCGCTCATGCCGAAGCCCAGGAGCGCGATGGTGATGACGAGGAAGGCGAAGTGGTACCAGCTCGCGTACTGCAGGACGCGTATGAGCCCGATTTCGAAGGCGATGACGCCGCAGGACACCAGGCCGGCGACCCGTACGAGATAACCCGCCGGAAATCCCTCGTGCGTATCCGCGTTTCCGGTTCGCGACGTCACTGTTCGACCCGGCCGGTCATGGGCACGAAGCGAACGGGCATCACGGTGCGGGAGGTTCGCTCTCCGTCCGCCGTCTTGCGCACTACGACGAGCCGCTGCACACCCGTCATCTCCCCGATGGGAATGACGATCCGGCCGCCGGGCTTGAGCTGGGACCACAGGAGGGGCGGCAGATGGCCGGCCGCGCAGGTGACGATGATGGCGTCGTAGGGCCCCGCCTCCGGCCAGCCGTAATAACCGTCGCCGTGGCGCGTCTGAACCGCGTCATATCCCTCCTCCGCGAGCAGCCCGCGGGCCCGGTCCAGCAGGGGTTCGATGATCTCCATGGTATACACGTGGGGCGTCAGGTGCGCGAGTACGGCGGCCTGGTAGCCCGAACCGGTACCGATCTCCAGTACCTTCGATGCGGAATCGATTTCGAGCAACTCGGTCATGTACGCCACGATGTAGGGCTGGGAGATGGTCTGCCCGAGTCCAATGGACAGGGGCGTATCATCGTAGGCGATACGCCGCGTCTGTTCGTGGACGAACACGTGGCGGGGCGCATCCATCATGGCCCGGAGTACGGCCCCGTCCGTAACCATGGGAGACTTGTCCAGGATCACCTCGACCATGCGCGCCCGCTCCCGCTGCCGCTCATGGGCGGAGCGTGGACGCGGCGGCGTCCATGAAGTGTCAGGTACGACCGGACGGATCGGCCTGGCGGCCGAATTGGGCGAGTCGGCGGCGGCCGAAGTGAGCGAGTCGCCGGCGGCGGACGGTACTTCTCCCCCGCGGCTTTCGGGATCCGCGGTCGAAGCCGACGGATCCGGTTCCGACGCGCAGCCCAGAGTCACGAAAGCGCACAAGACCGCGGCAATACCCGGGAACGGGATGCCCGAACGGCGTGCGGATTTGCCGGCGGGTGAAGCGGCCGTTCGGCGCGCGGACTTGCCGGCGGTTGAATCGGCCGTTCGGCGTGCGGATTTGCCGGCGGGTGAAGCGGCCGTTCGGCGCGCGGACTTGCCGGCGGTTGTAGCGGCCGTTCGGCGTGCAAATCTGCCTGGGCGCGATGCGGCCGGTAGCGTACTTTTCGCCGGTAGCGTGCTTGTCTCTGGCATGGTGCGCGCTGCCCCCGTTCAGATATCGGAATAGGACCGGTCGTCGGGATCGCGGCGCATGTTGCGAAGCGGCCAGGACTCGGCCGTGTTTGCCGCAAGGCCTTCCTCCGAGATTTCGATGCCGAGGCCGGGCCCCCGCGGCAGTTCGACGAAACCGTCCTTGAACGCCAGCGGCGTGGTGAAAAGCGTATCGCCGCCACCGCCGCCGTACTCCTGGATCAGGAAATTGGGCGTGCCGGCCATGGCCTGCAGGGACGCGGCCACGCCCACCGGATCGGCGGCGGAGTGGGGCGCCATGGCCACGTAGTGAACCTCGGCCAGGGCCGCGATCTTCTTCATCTCCAGGATCCCCCCGCAGTGGCGCACATCGGGCTGGAGAATCGCGGCGGCCTTCTTCTCCACCAGTTCCCTGAACCCCCAGCGGGTCGTGTTCCGCTCGCCGGTGGCGATGGGGATGGTGGTGGAACGGGTGATCTCGAGCAGGGCATCGACGTTTTCCGGATGGGCGGGTTCCTCCACGAACATCGGATTGAGGGGTTCCAGTTCCTTCAGCAGGCGTCTGGCCATGGCCGGACTGACCGCCCGGTGGAAATCCACGGCCACGTCGACGTCCGGTCCCACGGCGTCCCGTATTGCGGCGACGCGGGCGACGATGCGCTCCATGGCCGCCGGCGTATCCACGTAGCGCACCGGATCGAGGAACGGGGTGCACTTGAGCGCGGTGTACCCTTCCGCCACCCGTGCCCGGGCGTGCTTCGCGTAGGCTTCCGGCGATGGACCGCCGACGGACGCGTAGACCCGGACGCGATCCCGGCAGGAGCCGCCCAGCAGCCGCCAGACCGGCATGTCCAGCGACTTGCCGAGGATATCGAGGCAGGCGTGCTCGATACCGCTCAGCGCGGAGAGCAAAATGGGCATCTGGCGGCTGTAGCTCGACCTGAACAGCGTCTGCCAGTGGTCCTCGATCTGCCGGGGGTCGCGGCCGCGGAGGTAGTCCTCCATGTCATGGATGGCCCGGGTAACCGTCCGGCCGTGCTCGTAGTTCATGGGCGATCCGTAGCCCACTAGTTCCGAATCGGTATGCACCTTGAGCAGCAGGCCGCGCTGCTTCAGGGGAATGACCTCGAACCGCGTGATCTTCATGAAGCCGACACCGGCCGCCGGTAGAACCGCTGGGGGTTGGTCCGGGGTTCGTAGCCGAGGATGCGCCGGGCCTTTTCGATGGTGTACTTTCCCTGCTGCAGGTAGCTGCCCATGTTGAAGGCCTGGAAGTAGTCCGGCACCTCCTCGATCTCCAGGGCCAGCCGGCAGGCCTCCACCAGGTCGTCGTAGACAATGGTGAAGGGCGGGTGGTCGGTGTTCCTGACCGGCTCTTCGGGCATGGGGCCCAGTCCGTTGAACTGATAGCAAACCGTGTGTATCCGGTACTTGCGGGCGTAGATTTTGCAGATCTCCATGGCCAGATGCTTGGTCAGCATGTAGTAGGCCGTGCCCGGCGCCTGGGGCACGTCGCCGATGTCGTGGTCGTGGAGGTAGCCGGGGATGATGATCTCCGGACCCGTGTGCAGGATCTTCTCGATACCGAGCTCCGCCGCCGCCTTCATCACGTGCCAGGCGCCCCGGGTCGATACGGCGAAACTCGCCACGGGATCCTGCCGGACCACGGTCCAGTTCATGATCGCGTCCATGCCGCGGGCGGCTTCCAGCACCTGCCCGTAGTCGCCCATGTCCACGTGCATGATGGGTTTTCCGCCGGGATGGGGACGGATATCGGCCAGGCGCAGGTTGTAGTGCTGTTCCAGGCCGGGGATGATGAACGGTGCGATATTGCCGGACGCGCCCAGCAGGAGGACGTTTTTCATGGCTTTGCTCCTTCTGTTCAATCCATTTTCGCGATCACGTCCCGCAGCACCTCTTCGGCCGACTCAAGGAGCCGGTCGATGTGGCTGTCCGTGTGCACGAGGGACAGGTAGATCTTCTCGTAGGGACTGACGAAGAGCCCCCGCTTGATCAGCTCGACGCCGAAGACATAGGCCTTCTGCTTGTCGGCGCGGAACATGGAGCCGTAATCGACGATCTCCCGCTCCCCGGTGAACAGCACCTGAAGCACAGGGCCTTCGCCGCCGACGAGCAGGGGGACCGAATGACGCGCTCCCATGGCTGTGATCTCCCGGGTGATGCGGTCGCCCATGGCGAAGAGCCGATCGTAGGTCCCGGGACGTTCCAGCACGTCGAGGGTGGCCAGCCCGGCGACGGCGCCCACGGGATAGCCGTTGAAGGTGCCGGAGGCGATGATCCGCTTCGGATCGTCCGCCGGGCGCCAGCCGTTCATGACGTCCATCACGTCGGCCCGTCCGCACATGGCGGCGAGGGGATAGCCGCCGCTGATCGTCTTTCCGTAGGCCGCCAGGTCGGCGGTTACGCCGTAGCGTTCCTGCGCACCGCCCCAGGCCATACGGAAGCCCGTGACGATCTCGTCGAAGATGAGGACGATGCCGTACCGGTCGCACAATGCCCGCATCGCCTCGAAGAAACCCGGCCGGGGCAGGATGCACCGCTGGAGGGGCTCGATGACGATCGCGGCAAGCGCTTCGTGGTGGCGTTCCACGATCTCGGTGGCCCGTTCCACGTCGTTGAAGGGCACGGCGAGCATGTCCGCCGACCAGCTCCGGGGAATGCCGCCGCCGTCCGGCAACGTACCGGGATAGGCGCCGGGCTCCAGCGTCCGCGCCCCGTGCAGCGCCGCATCGCTCACGCCGTGCCAGCCCCCCTCGAAGCGCAGGCAGCGGTCGCGGCCCGTGAAGGCCCGGGCGGCCCGCAGGGCGAACTGCATCGATTCGGACCCGGTGATCACCAGGCGGACTTTCTCCCCGCAGGGCGAGGCGTCGGCCACCCGTTCGGCCAGCTCGATCGCCGGTTCGTTGAGGGCCATGAAAGTCGTCCCGAGCGAGACCTGGCGGGTCACCGCTTCCACCACTTCGGGATGGGCGTGACCGAGGATCATCGGGCCGGACCCCAGGAGAAAGTCGATATACGTCTTTCCCGCGGTGTCGTGAATCGTTGCACCTTCGCCGCGGGTCACGACCAGGTTGGCTTCAGGCGGAAGGCGGAATTCCCCGTTTCCTCCGCCCACGAAAACCCGTTCGGCCCGTTCGATCAATGCGGTTTGCGACATGCGTTTCCCTTCATGAATTATGCCAGGATGCTTTCCAGCGCCGATATGAAGGCCGCGTTCGCCTCCGGAAGCCCTACGCTGACCCGGATGCTGAGCGTCAGGCCGAAACGGCTGCCCGATCCCACGAGTATGCCCCGGTCGGCCATGCGGGCCGCGAACTCGTCGGCGGGGACCGGCGTCCGGAAGAGTACGAAGTTGCCTTCGCTCGGCCAGCAGTCAACGCCCAGTCTATCGAAGGCCGCGTATAGCGTTTTCTTGCCTTGCTCCGCCAGTGCCACGGATTGCGCGACGTGGTCCTGGTCCCCGATGGCCGCGGCGGCCGCCTCCATCTCGAGCGAACCCAGGTGAAAGGTCCGGCGAAGTCCCACCAGGCGTTCGACGATGTCGGGACGGGAAATGACCACGCCGACGCGGAGGCCGGCCAACCCGTAGACCTTCGAAAAGGAGTGGAGGACGATCACGTTGCGCCCGGCCACGGCATCGGCGGGCGAATCCGGATAGTCCGGACGGGTCACGAACTGGTGGTACACCTCGTCGGAAACCAGGGTCACATTGCCGGGCAGGCCCTGGTAAAGCCGGTCCATATCGTCCCGGGTAACGATGGAACCCGTCGGATTGTTGGGATTGCCCAGGCAGATCAGGCGCGTCCGCGCCGTCACCGCCTCCAGGACCGCGCCGATTCTGACATTGAAATTCTCGGGATCCAGGGGTACGTCGACAACCTTCGCGCCCTGCCACGCGGCGGTCCGCTCGTATACGTGGAACGTCGGCCCGCACACGATGACTTCGTCGCCGGGCGACAGGAAGACCCGGGCAATGAGATCCAAGGCTTCGGAACCGCTGTAGGTCGTGAACAGGTGCGCCGGCGTCAGGCCCTTGCCGTAGAACGCCGCGAGGTTTATTCTCAGCGCCTCATCGTCCCTGGACGGATAGAGGCTCAGGCCGGCCAGGTGGGTCCTGATCCGGTCCATCACCTTCGGGGACGGACCGAGCGGGTTCTCGTTGTAATGCAGTCGATAGGGTGTATGTGACATAAAAGTGACCGGCCGGCCAGCGGCCATGACAGGCAGCGGCCAAGACAGTCAGCGGCCACGACCGGGAGTGGCCATGACCGGCTAGCTGATCAGCCCGTAGTCCGCCAGGATCCCGCGCAGCTTCTCGCGGTTCGATTCGGACAACGGGGCCAGGGGCAGCCTGACCTCGGGACTGATCTTGTCCATCATGCCCAGGGCCGTCTTGACCGGCACGGGGTTGATCTCCATGAACACGGCGTTGTTGAGCGTCATCATGTGGTAATGGAGTTCGCGCGCCTCCAGCCACTTGCCCTCCTGGACCAGGTCGTACAACCGCGCCACTTCCAACGGCATCAGGTTGCCCGTGGCGCTCACGAATCCCGCCCCGCCGATGGCCAGGATGGGATAGCAGAGCAGTTCGATCCCAGAGTACACGAGGAAGTCGCGGCCCATGCGGTGCAGGAGCCGGTTGATGTGCTCGAAATCCTTGTTCGACTCCTTGACGCCGATGAGATTGTCGTTGGCCTCTTTCAGCCGCGCCACGGTATCGATCTCGATGTTGACGGCCGTGCGTCCGGGGATGTTGTACAGGATGACCGGCAGGTCCACGCTCTTTGCCAGCGCGTCGAAATGACGGAAAATCCCCTCCTGGCCCGGGCGGCTGTAGTACGGCGCGATGAAGAGCAGGGCGTCGGCGCCGTTCTCCTGGGCGAAGCGGGAGAGCTCGACGGACTCCTCGTGGTGGGTGGATGCGCTGCCCGGCACGAAGGGCACCCTTCCGTCCACCGCCGCGGCCGCGGTGCGGATCACTTCCTTTCGCTCATCGAGGGACAGCGAACCCGGTTCGCCCGTCGTCCCCTGCACCGACACGCCATGGGACCCGCTCCGGATCTGCCAGTCGACCAGGTCGGCCAGGCCGTCCAGGTCCAGCGACCCGTTTTTGAAAGGTGTAACCACCGGTACGATCGACCCGCGCATACTTTCTCCTTTATCCTATGGTCTCGCTTAGTTCCGCCGCGCCGCGCTTCAAATAAACGTGGCGATGTCTTCCAACGGCTTCTTCGTGATCACCGGCACTTCCGCGTCCCCCGACGGGTACCCGACGACCAGGAGCAGGAAGGGCCGTTCGTTGGCCGGCCTTCCCAGCAGTCGGTTCAGGAAATTCATGGGACTCGGCGTATGGGTTAGCGACGCCAGGCCGGCCGCGTGCACCGCCGCAATCAGCATGCCCGTGGCGATACCCACCGATTCCACGGCGTAGTAGTGCTTGACGTTCCGGCCGTCGGGCAGCACGCCGTGACGCTGGACGAAGATCGCGATCAGCCAGGGCGCCGTTTCCAGGAAGGGCTTGTGTTCGTCGGTACCCAGCGGGGCCAGGGCGTCGAGCCACTCCTGAGGGGCTTTCTCACGATAGAACTGCTGTTCCTCCTGCTCGGCGGCGACCCGGATCTTCGCCTTGATCTCCGGGTCGGACACCGCGGCGAAATGCCACGGCTGCATGTTCGCGCCGCTGGGCGCCGTGCCGGCCGCCAGCAGGCAGTGATCGATGATCGACTTCGGCACAGGCCGGTCGGAGAAATCGCGGACTGTTCTCCGCCGGCGAAGCTCACGGTAGAACGCTTCAGCCCGCTGCTTCATCTCTTCGGGCGGATACTCCCGGTAGGTCGACAGGGATTGAAACACGGGTTCTTTCACACCATTACCCCTTTGCGCGCGCTAGCGGGATTCATCGGAATCTCCGTCACCGGCCGGTGATTCCAGGTCATCGGATTCCCCGCCTCCGGCCGGCGATTCCAGGTCATCGACAAACCCCGACTTATCCAGGAAGGCCAGGACCTTCTCCGCGTACGCCTCCCGGTCCATTTCCCAGATGTCGCCGTGGGTCGCGCCTTCGGCCACGTGGATCTCCTTGCCGGCACCGGGAATCTGCTCGAACAGCCGCTCGTTGTTCGCCAGCGGCATGCGCCGGTCCGCCGTGCCGCCCACCAGGAGCACGGACGTGTTCTCCAGTCCGGACACCGCGCGGCCGATGTCCAGGTCATCGATCTTGATGCCCACGCGGAGTTCCGTGATCGTACTCGTCAGGAACCCGAAGGGCACCGTGGGCAGGCCGAACATCCGGCTCAGGTCGCTGCGCAGCGTTTCGGAAGCCGCGTAGAAGCTGCTTTCGGCGATGACGGCGTCGATCCCGGATTCCTCCGACGCCGTGAGCAGCGCGGTTGCGGCACCCATGGAAACGCCCCAAAGGATGACCGGTCCCTCCTCGCCCCGTTCGTCGACCGCGTACCGCATGGCCGCCTGCACGTCGCGCCATTCGTAATAGCCGAATGTGGTCAGGTCGCCTTCGCTGTCCCCGTGGCGGCGGAAGTCGATCAGTAGCCCGCTGAACCCGTTTGCGTGCAGGAAGGCGGCCTGGTCGAGCATCTGGCCCCGGTGGTTGGTGTGACCATGGCAGTAGATGACCGTGCCCCGGCCGGCGTCGTTCGGTATGTACCAGGCGGCCAGTTTCAGGCCGTCGGACGTGGTCAGCGATACGTCTTCGTAGGCCAGTCCGTGGTCCGCGGGCGTGCGCTGCGCCGTGCGCCGGGGACCCACGCTGCCGGTATAAAGGGTCGAAATGAGGTAGGGCAGGCCGATGAAGACGATCAGGAGGATGACTACGACGCCCATGGCCGCGCCTCGATAGGAAACCTGTCTCCGGCGCATGGCCAGGGCCAGAACCGGCCAGATCAGCGTACCCGCGATGAAGGTGACGACCGGCCACAGGACGACATGGGGAATGACCAGGCCGAACAGCGCGCTGCGTCCCCAGGTGAAATACTCGCCGTCCAGCCCCGCCGTCTTGCCCGCTATCGCCAGCAGGATGATCAACAGGCGGACGCCCGCCGTATAGCCCAGTGCCGCGGTAAGAAACCCGCCGTAACCCCTGCCCGCGCGGAGACAGATGACCGAGAGCCAGGCGGCGGCGGCCGGGATGGTCCAGTTGATATTGAAGGGGCCGCCCGGCACGAGGTTCGTTACGTCCAGCAGGAACCACAGGACGACCAGGCCCCAGGTAACGATCAGGGGCAGGCGAATGAGCGACATGGGCGGCCCCGTGCTGCTAGCTGGTCTTGCCCAGCGCTTCTTTCAGCACGTTGAGGAAGACTTCCGTTTCCCGCTCGTCGCCGGAGGATACGCGGATCCACGTGGGCATCTGCTGCCTGCGCCGGTTCGTCACCATGACGCCCTTCTCGAACATCGCCCGCATGATGTTCATCGACGGCTTGCCCAGGTCGACCATCATGAAATTGCTTTCGGACGGGATATATTCCAGCCCCATCTTCGTGAATTCGTCTTCCAGCCGGTCCCGGAAATGCTGAACGACCGCCCGGGAGCGGTTGTAGTGGTTCCGGTCCTTCAGGGCCGCCTCGCCCGCGGCGTAGGCCAGGGCGTTGGCCCGGCCCGTGCTGTAGAAACGGAGCTTTTCCTGAATGGCCTGGCTGCAGATCCCGTACCCGAGGCGCATGCCCGGCATGCCGAAGACCTTGGAGAAGGTCCGGGTGACGATCACGTTGTCGTACTTCCGGGTCAGCGACGCCGCGGTCCGGTATTGCGGATCCCTGACGAAATGGATGTAGGCTTCGTCGATGACCACGATCACGTTCTCGGGCACGGCGGCCACGAACTTCTCCGTCTCTTCGAAGGAGAGCAGCGTACCGGTCGGGTTGTTCGGATTGGTGATGACCACCACGGACGTCTTCGGCGTGATCGCCGCGAGCATGGCGTCCAGGTCGTGCCGGTAGTCCTTCATGGGCGTGCGGATGATGTTCACGTTGAGGCCGGCTTCCTGGTAGTCCTCGGCATCACCCGAAATGTCGCCGTAGCCCATATCGGCCTCGATGACCTCGGTGCCGCCCTTGCTCAGATAGGCCAGCGCGATCTGGGAAAGGAGCGCGCCGGATCCCGCCGTAATGAAGAACGGAACCTGCCACCTGAAACGGCCTCCACCGCCCATTCGACCCGTACCGCCGAACCGGGGAGGGGGCGGCAGCTCCAGCCCGTCGAATTCGGCCAGCGCGCCGTAGATGTCACCACCGCCGAAGGAATAACGGTTGATATTGAACATGTTTTCGGCGATGGCCTCCAGCGCCCGCGGGGACGGTCCGATGGGATTCTCGTTCAGCGCCATGCGGACGAGACCCGGCTCGACGCCGATCCCGTGGATGTCCTTGGCGGTAAGGCCGCCCGCTGCCATGGTCTGGGCCAGGGCCAGACGATCGGCCAGCGTCAGCGCGGCGCCGGCGGCCAGTGTTCCCGAGAGAAAACGGCGGCGGGAGAGGCCGGTACCGACCGTCTCCTTGATTCGGTTCAACATGGAAGTTCTCCCTGTGTGTGTGGACGCGGCCGCGCAGCGGCTGCGTTCGAATCCGTCCCACCCGCATGTATACCCGCATTTGCGTGGATGAGCCGGTTCGATTACGATGTCGAATATACGCGCCCGGGGGTGTCCTGACAACCCTTAAAGTCACGATACCGGGACACGATTCCGGGCAGATTCGTGTATACAATTTGGATACATCCGAACCACCGACTTCATTCTAACATAATCCCGCGGACCCCTGCTGCAACCGGTTCAATATTTCTTGACACCAAACCAACCCGTCCATACTATCCCTTTTTCAAGACCCGCCATCGAATACTGGATCGCCTGCCGGCGTTTTCCGGCGAATCCGGCTCACTGCACGAAGTCGGCACAATGCACGAAGCCAGGGAGAACCGATACACTGGAGGGATCGAGCCCATGCGGACCAGATGTTCCCTTTTGTGCGTCCTTGCACTCTCCGTCCTGACGTACGTCGTACCCGCCGCCGGGCAGGACGCCGCGCAGGAGGAAGACCGATTCTCCTGGAACGGCATGGTCAGGACGCGGTTGCAGGGCGACTACCAGGATGGAAGCAACGCGCTGAACCGGTTCATGTACGGTTTCTTCCTGAACGGCACGCTCCGCCTCTCCGACCGGATCGACGTGACCGGTCGCATCATGTCGGGCAACCCCAGGGCCATCGTCACCGCGGACTGGATGAGCTACGGTGACCTGCTGGTACGCGAAAACCCCTATGTGTCGTGGATGTACGTTAAGGTCCGTCCGAATCCCACGCTGACCCTTACCGCGGGCAAGTTTCCCCTGCCCTTTTTCAGGCCGACACAGGTAGTGCTGGACAGCGATCTCTCGCCGGAGGGATTCGCCCAGCAGATCCTGATCGACAACGAGGACGGATCGGCGTCCTTCGGCATGAACTTCGGCCAGTTCGTGATCAACCAGGTGGCCTCGCCGGTGAAAGACCTCGACCGCACCTATTTCCTGGGCGGACAGTTCGTGGCCCGTTTCAATCAGCCGGGAAGTTCGCAGACACTGGCCGCGGCGATCTATAGCGTGGCCGGCGCGGACTCGCTCTTCGCCGCACAGAACCTGAGATCTCCGCCGTCGATCGTCGCGCCGAATTCCAACCGGGCGAACCGGTACGGAGACGGTTATCTTTCCGAGTTCCGCATGATCAACCTCAGCGCCCAGTACACCCGGTCCGTGAACGGTCGGCCGCTGACGGTGAACGCCGACTACGTGTTCAACACCGGGGCAGACGACATGCGCCAGGGCGTCACGGGCATGATTACCTACGGCAGCACGGCACGGGTCGGCAGCACGCGGGGCGGAGTCCATGCCTTCCTCATGCAGCAGGACGCCACCCTGGCCCCATTCAGCAACATCGACTACTCCCAGACCAATACGAAGGGCGTCGGGCTCCTGTTCGGCCACCATCTCATCGAACGGTTTACCGTCGACATCGCACTGTACACCCGCAAATTCGAATCCCCCGAAACGCTCGTCTCCCCCGTGGCCAGCAACGCGTGGCGCACGCGCCTCCGCCTCATGTTGAATTTCCGGCTGAACTGACGCTCGGTCCAAAGCATGCGTAACGGACTTATTCTGATTCTGCTGCTTATCGTCGCGGTCTTCGCAGGCTCTGCGAAAGCGCAGCCGCGCCTTAAGCTCGCGACGACGACCAGCACCTACGACTCCGGCCTGCTGGACATCCTTCTGCCGCCCTTCGAGAAAATGCGGGCGGGCGGGATCCGGGTGGACGTCATCGCCGTGGGCACGGGCAAGGCCCTGAAGCTGGCGGAGAACGGCGACGTGGACGCGGTCCTCGTTCACGCGCCGGAGCTCGAGGAAGCCTTTGTAGAGTCCGGATTCGGGGTGGATCGCCGGGGCGTCATGTACAACGATTTCGTCGTCGTCGGTCCGTCGGCCGACCAGGCCGGGATCGGCGGAACGGAACGGGTCGCCGACGCCTTCGCCACCATCGCGCGAAGGGAAGCGCTGTTCTTCTCGCGGGGCGACCTGTCCGGTACCCACCTGAAGGAACGGGCGATCTGGGACCTTTCCGGGATCGAGCCCTCGGGAGACTGGTACGTGGAAGTGGGCCAGGGCATGGCGGCCACGCTGAGGATGGCTGACGAGAAGCGGGGTTACGTGCTGATCGACCGGGGCACCTACCTGGCCTTGCGGGATACGATAAACCTGCGGGTCCTGGTGGAATACGATCCCCCGCTACACAACCCCTACAGCATCATCGCCGTCAACCCCGAGCGCTGGCCGCACGTGAAGTACGGGCACGCGCGCGCGCTCATCGACTACGTGACCTCGCCGGAGGCCCAGACCCTCATCGGCGGTTACCGGAAACACGGGCAGCAGTTGTTCACGCCGTCCGCGGCGGACTAAAGCGAGGAGGCGTTAAATTGATACGCATCGGCATCCTGGGCATCGGTTTCATGGGGACGACCCACTTCATGGCGATCAAGCACCTGGCCAACGCGGAAGTGGGGGCCATCTGCACCCGGGACCAGCGGAAACTGAGCGGCGACTGGCGGCATATCCAGGGCAACTTCGGGGGTGGCGGAGGCGTGCAGGACCTCACCGGCATCCGTACCTGTACCGATATCGACGAAGTACTCGGTGACCCGGATATCGACCTGGTCGACGTGTGCCTGCCCACGGCCCTTCACCACGACGTCGTCCTGCGCGCGCTGGACGCCGGCAAGGACGTCCTCGTCGAGAAGCCCATCGCCCTCGGACTGGACGAGGCGGACCGCATGATCGCCCGCGCCGGGGAGGCCGGCCGGACGCTGATGGTCGCCCACGTGCTGAAGTTCTTTCCCGAATTCGCCTTCCTCAAGGCCGCCATCGACGACGGGCGCTACGGCCGCCTGCTGGGCCTGCACCTCAAGCGCGTCATCTCCAAGCCCCTCTGGGGAGAGGGCAACTGGTTCGGAGACTACGAGCGCACGGGCGCGGCGGGCATCGACCTGCACATCCACGACACCGACTATCTGCGCTACCTCTTCGGCATGCCCGACAGCGTGCACGCCGACGGCAGGACGAGTCCGAACGGCTACGTACTCTACCTGAACACGCAGTACGGGTACGACGACCGGGACATCACCGTTTCGTCCCAGTGCGGGGCCATCAGCTCGGCCGCCTTCGAACACGGTTACGACGCCTATTTCGAGGAGGGCACGCTCTGGTACAACGTGCTCTCCGAACGGCCGGTCACGCTCTACACGCCCGACGGCGGCCGAACCGAACCTGAAATCGACTTCCCCGAGGCCTTCGAGGCCCAGTTGGGATACGCCGTCGACGCCCTGGAAAACGGCACGGAGCCCGACCTGGTATCGGCCGCCGCGGCCCGCGACGCCCTGCGTATCTGCCACGGCGAGGCCGAATCGGTGAAGACGGGGAAGACCGTGCGGTTTGCCGACCAGACGGACTGAGCCGGCCATGACCCAGCTGCATTTCGGCACCGGCCGAACCCTCATCACGCCCCCAGCGGGGATCGAGCTCTGCGGATACGGTCCCTACCTCGAACGCCGGGCCACCGCGGTGCACCAGGACCTCCATTGCACGGCCCTAGCCCTGTCGGACGGGGACCGGATCTTCGTATGGGTTTCGAACGACCTGGTGTGGACGGACCGCTCCCTGGTCGACGAGACCCACCGCATCGTCCGCGACCGGTACGGACTCGACCCGGCGCGCGTGATCATCACCAACACCCATACCCATTCCGGCCCGGCCACCATGAAGACCGTGGCCTGGGGGAAATGGGACGAAGACTACACGGCGGGGTTGCCGGAATTGTTCGCCGACGCCATCGGCCAGGCCGTGTCGAACCTGGAACCCGGACGTATCGGGTTCGGGAGAACGCCCGTACCGGAGCTTTCGGTCAACCGGGTCGACGAGAGCGGGGAAGCCGACGCGGAAGCGCTGCTGATGCGCATCGACGATACCCGCGGCCGGATGCGCGCCGCCACGATCAATTTCGGCGCCCACCCCGTTACCCTCGGCGCCGACACCGTGATCTGCGGTGACTATCCGGCCGATGCCATCGGGAAGATGGAGCAGGATCGTGAAGACCTGCGGGTGCTGTTCCTCCAGGGCAGTTGCGGCGATCTCAATTGCCGGGGCTTCGGCGAAGGCATGGACGTGATGAAGGCGAACGGTTCCCTCCTCCGCGATCATGTCCTGCCCGCCCTGGACGACATCGCGACGGACTCCGAGGTGAACCTGGACGGCGACACCTTCGAAGTCGCGCTGCCCACGGAAGTCCCGGACCGGGCGGACCGGGAGGCGCTGGCATCCGAACTGGCCGACTGCCGCGACCGTCTCGAGGCTTCGGGCCGTGGTGCGGACCCCGCAGACCTGCGCAATCTGCGCTTCGAGGCGGACTGGCGCGCGCACCGTCTAGGCCTGCTCGACGGCCCCCATCCGCAGCGGGTGGAATTCCGCGTTTCGTGGATGCGCGTCAACGATGCCGTGTTGCTCGCCCATCCGCTGGAGTTGTTCTTGACCTACGGAAAGCAGATCCAGTCGGCCTCCCCTTACCCGCACACCATGGTCGTCGGGTACGCCAACGAGACCGTCGGCTACCTGGCGCGGCCGCAGGACTTCGACCAGGAAGGATTCGGCTGGTACGCCGCGGTGTTCGCGCCACGGATCTGCCGCCATCTGCCCTTCGAACCCGATGCGGGCTCCGTGTTTCGAGATCACCTCATCGCCCTGCTTCACCGAATCTGGCAACGGGAAGTTGAATCGACCTGACACTGGGATCCAAATCGATCAATCCACCGGTTTTCTTTGACCCGGTTTCGCGTGTTTGCGTGACCGTAACGGCCCAACGCGAGAATATGATCGCAACGTAAGCAGCAACGCACGTATCTCGGGCTTTTTCTCACGAATCATCGCCCGTATTTTCGGGAGATCCCAACCGGTGTAAATGACAAAGATGATCATCCATATGCCTATCGCTTGAATGAGCAACGAAACTTCCATTATTTCGGTCATTGCGACTCCTTTGAACGGTTCGATCCGGAGATGCTCATATGACCTTCTACCCGGCCCAGCCGGCCGTTCATGTCGTGCATCTCCTCACGAAGCGATTTGATCTCTCCAAAGACTGCCACACGATCGGCACGCATCTCCTCGCGTAGGGTGCTGAATCCAGCGTGCATTTCCTCACGAAGCGATCTGATTTCACCGAAGACATTCTCCCGGTCCTGTCTCATCTCCTCGCGAACGGTTTCCCGGTCCGCACGCATCTCCTCACGCAAAGACTTCGTGATCCGTCCCGTCAAGGTCACTATTCCGAGTAACAGGACCCCCGCCGCGCAAATCACCTGGGTAACCACCATAAATTCCGTCATTTGATTCTACATCCCCCTTTCCTGGACGCGACCCTGCGTTGACAATGCTCGATATTACGCTATCTTGAAATCAACCTGATGACGTGCCGTCCTGATCGTCCGAGACCATGGACATGAAGCCGACGGCCATGCAGTCGACCGGGTCCCGTAACCGATCATTACACCCCGGCACCTGTGTTAAAAGGGTTAGTCACAAGTGCCCGCTGGAACCTCGTAATAAAAAACTCTCGCTAACACATTCGATATCTGAAAGGGCCGACCATGTCTATTGCCGGATCCATCAGGACGGGTTTGATCCTGTCGTTGCTTTTGATTCTTGCGCCTGCTTCAGCGAACAACACCACCGGCGAACCGGTTCTCCAGGAAGCAGATGGACCGCCTGGACTGCCCGCTACGACCGACCAGTCCGCCCAGTCATCGGCGCCCTCACAGTCGTCGGCGGCCGCACAGGCGTCGTCGGCGCCGACCGACCCGCCCCGGCTCGCGGTGCTGATCATCATCGACCAGTTCCGCCACGATTACCTGCAGCGGTTCGACGACCTCTTCGTAGAGGACGGCTTCCGCCGGTTCATGGACCACGGCGCGTGGATGCAGGACGCCCGTTTCACGCATGTACACGCCTCCACTTCACCAGGCCACAGCGTGGTCACCTCAGGCACCTACGCCCACAAAACGGGGATGGTCAACAACGCGTGGTACAGCCGGTCCATGGGGGTGTATCGGCCGTCGCTGGTGGATCCGGAAAGCCACATCCTCGGATTGTGGCCCACCGCGACCGGCCGCGCCTCCACGCGGGAACTGGTCGGCTCTTCCCTGGCGGACGAACTGCGCATGGCCACGCGCTACCGGGGCAAGGCCATCACGATATCACTCAAGGACTACAGCGCCATGATCTCCGCCGGGAAACTGGGCGCGCCGTACTGGTTCGAAGCGTCCCTGGGCCGGATCACGTCGAGCAGCTACTTCATGGACGATCTGCCCGACTGGGTGAAGCGCTTCAACGACCGGAAAATCCCGAACCAGTCCTTCGGCCGTAAATGGGAGCGCCTGCTGCCGGAGGAACTGTACCTCGAACGGGCGGGGAAAGACATCCGGGAAGGCGAGGAGGACAACCGGAACAGCGGGATCGTCTTCCCCCACGTGACGAAAGGCGGCCTGGAGGAACCGGGGCCCCGGTACTGGAACGCCTTCAAACACACGCCATGGTCCACCGACTACCAGCTGGAATTCGCCCGGCAGGCGATCATCGAGGAAGAACTGGGGCAGGATGATATACCGGACGTCCTGGTCATCTGTCTCTCCGCCAATGACTACATCGGCCACGATTTCGGTCCCTTCAGCCAGGAATCCATGGACGCCACGCTGCGCACGGACCGGCAACTGGCGGACTTCTTCGGATTTCTCGACGAGCGGGTCGGGCGCGACCACACCCTCCTGGTCGTGGCGGCCGACCACGGCGCCATGGAACTGCCGGAGCAGTTGGCGCTCAGGGGTCTGGAGGCCGGACGGGCCGGTCCCGAACCGCTGACGGCCCTGATAGAGGAGGCCCTGGACGGGCTGCACGGGGAAGACGACTGGGTCCTGCACGTGGCGGAATCGGGCGTGTACCTGAACTGGGAGGCCATCGACAGCCGCGGCCTGAGCCGGGCCGAGGTGGAAGAGACGGCGGCCGCGGCCGTCGTGACCCATCCGGCCGTATTGCGGGCCTATACGCGCCACCGCATCGAACGGAAGCTGTTGCCGGAATCAAACCTCACGAAGACGGTCAATCACAGCTTCCATTCCGAGAACAGCGGCGACATCATGCTCATCGCCACGCCCTTCTACCTGCTGCTGGGCGAGTACGGGTCGGCCACGGTGGGCACTTCCCACGGCTGGCCCCACGACTACGATACGCACATTCCGATCATGTTCTACGGTCCGTGGATCGCGCCCGGCCACTACCGGCACGCCATCGACGCGGCGGATATCACGCCGACGATCTGCAACCTGCTGCGGATCACCCTGCCGTCGAACCGCGACGGGCGCATACTGGGCGAGATCATCAGGTAGGCGAGATGATCAGGCAGGCCGGTTGGCCGGCGCAAGGCAATCGTTGCGGAGACGCACGGGTGACGCGCCGGAACTTCAGTACTTTTCGAGGATGAACCGCTGGTCGTCCATGGGAGGGCGCACGTAGCCGGAGTCGGTATCGCGGTCCGGCAGATTGAGTTTCCCGGTGGGGGGATCGCGGTCGTAGGGAAAGAGGCTCAACAGGTGGGTGATGCAGTTCAGGCGGGCGCGGCGCTTGCTGTCCGACGGCACGACGTACCAGGGCGCCTGCTTGATGTCGGTGTAGTTCATCATCTCGTCCTTGGCGTGTGAATACTCGTCCCACTTCATGTAGGACTGCAGGTCCATATCGCTGAACTTCCAGCTTTTCAGGGGATCCTTGATCCGGTTTTTGAACCGGCGTTCCTGTTCCTTCGCACTCACCGAAAACCAGTACTTGATCAACCGGATGCCGGATCTTGCAAGCATGCGTTCGAATTGTGGACAGGTCCGTAGGAATTCCCGATACTCCTCCTCCGTGCAGAACCCCATCACCCGGTCGACGCCCGCGCGGTTGTACCAGCTCCGGTCGAAAAGGACGATCTCGCCGGCCGAAGGCAGGTGCGCGACGTACCGCTGGAAGTACCACTGCGACTGTTCCCGGTCGGTCGGCTTGGCCAGTGCGGCCACCCGGCAGACGCGGGGATTAAGCCGCGTGGTGATGCGGGAGATGGTGCCACCCTTGCCGGCCGCGTCGCGCCCCTCGAAGATCACCACCACCTTCTCGCCCTGGCCGACCACCCACTCCTGGAGCTTGGACAACTCGACCTGCAGCCGGGCCAGTTCCTTTTCGTAGTGTTTCTGGCTCAGCTTTTTCTTATTCTTTTTCTTCTTTTTTTTCTTCCCAGGTTCCGCGGGTTGCTTCCCGTCGATCTTATTCACGCGCGTTCCTCCCCGTTCCTCCGGGCCGTAACAGGCATCCTGTATCGCGCCGGGTCCGGTCCGGTACGCACCAGGCCTCCTCAGCTGCCGCTCATCGTGAACCGCACGCCCATCCGGTCGAGCTCGGCGATCATCGTATCGAAACCATCCCCGTAGATCGCCTGCTCGGGCGTAACGAAGGGCCGGCCGGGATGGGGCAGGTCTCCACGGGCCGTCATCCGCGCGCCGATGGCCGCGGTGAAGGCCGTGGTCCGCGCCATGGAGGTGAATCCCGTCTCTTCGTCGTACCGGTCGATCATCTCGGCCGTACGCGTGGCGGGCCGGCCGTCCTTCTCTCCGATCGCGGTGACGCGGAATGTCGTGATGTCCCGGTCCTCCGGGGCCATTTTCACCCGGGGAAAGAGCACGGCGTCCACCACGTGCTTGGGGATCACGCTCACGCCGTCCACGTCCACCGGCGTCTCGCTCAGCAGGCCCAGTTCCCGCAGCGCGGTGACCTTGTTGGAATACCCGGGCCAGCGCACAGTCTTCTGCGTGCCGGTGCGCAGGCCCTTCAACACATCCAACTCGAGAAGCCAGGGGAAGAACCCCTCGTGCCAGGCTTCGCAGTCCCCCACGCCGTCGAATGAAACCGGTTCCGGGTCGGAGTAGCGGGGGACGTCCACGATACGGCCGTCCTTCACCATCCTGGCCGTGGAATCACGGAGAGGCAGGCGCTTGCCGCCGAAGACGATCTTGTACCCCAGGGGCGGTTCGGGCCGCGTGGGAATGCCTCCGCACTGGATGTGCAGTTCGTCCGTGCTGTCGAGCTGCTCAGCCAGGCGGCGTGCCAGGATCTCGGTGAGTCCCGGCTCGAGCCCGCATCCCAGGATGACGAAGCCCCGCGAACCGGAATAGCGCGACTTCATGGCATCGAGATCGTCCCGGGGCATGCCGGCAATGTCCAGGCGGGTGAGGTCCATGTAGGGCATGCCCGCTTCGAGAGCGAGCGGAAAAGCCGCCATGCTCGCGTCCCTGGGCAGGGCCGCCACGCCCGCCCCGTGATCCTTCATCACGGCAATGGACTCGTCCCGATCGTTCATGTCCAGCCGCCGGTAGACGACCTTGTCCGCCCCAGGCTTGTCCCGCAACGTTTCGCGGCAGGCCACGAGCTGGTCATCGCTGAGATCGCAGACCGTAACGCACTCCACCTTATCGTCCACCATGGCGTTGTACGCCGCCGCGGGTCCCATCAGGCCGCTGCCGATCACGAGAATACGCAAGGGTGCCTCCGTGTTTGGAACGGTTCCCCAGGTTACGGTATTAACGACCTTGGGATAGATGGCAAGAGAAGGCGAGTGCTGATGGCACTTGACCTCTAAAAAACCAGGAGTGATTCGCTACAATGCGGGACAGGATCCGGGCGGGACAGGATCCGAGCGTTTATACGACAAAAAGATATCAAACGTGTTTGAGAAGTCAAGCAATGCAGGAATCTCTGATCAACGCCAGGACTCAATCAAAAACTCTTTATCATTAGACCGGGCTAATGCGTGTAAGCGGCGTTACGGTAACTTTCTCGCCGAGTGCATAGGTCTTACAACCGGGATAGACGACGTACAGATGATCCAGGGCCAGATCTTCCAACGCAATACGCATTGAACGCGTCATGCGCGGCGCGTCCTGACGTTTGCACTCCACGCCGATCCTTCGACCGTCCTTGACCAGGAGAAGGTCCAGTTCGGCTCCGTTGTGGGTCGCCCAGAAATAGACTTCTTCGGGCGCGAAGACGGACAGAACCTCCTCGACGACGTATCCTTCCCACGAGGCCCCCGACTTTGGATGATGCAACAGGTCTCTTTCTGACCGTATGCCCAGAAGCGCGTGGAGCAGACCGCTATCCCGAACGTATATCCTGGGCGACCTGACCTGCCTCTTCTTCAAGTTGGCAAACCACGGGCTCATCCGCCTGACCATGAACAGTCCTTCGAGTACATCAAGATAGCGACGGGTCGTGGTTTCGGCGACAGCGAGAGACCTGGCCGTTTCGGCCGCGTTCCAGACCTGTCCGTGATAATGGGCCAACATGGTCCAGAACCGCAGCAGCGTCGCAGCCGGCAGACGAAGACCGAGTTGCGGCACGTCCCGTTCGACCACCATTTGCATGAATTCCCTGCGCCAGACTGCGCTTTCCATTTCGGACGCAGCGAGGTACGATCTCGGAAACCCCCCACGCAGCCAGTGCTTCCGTTGGTGGGCAACATCGACCTCGGGAAGGCTGAAACCCCGCATCGTGATACGTTCCACGCGTCCGGCCAGAGATTCCGATACGTGACGCATCAGGTCGGAGGAAGCACTGCCAAGGATCAGGAACCGGGCGGGCAGCGGCGTCCGGTCGGCCAGAACGCGCAGGACAGGGAACAACGCCTGCCTGCGTTGTATCTCGTCGATGACCACCAGACCTTTGAGCGGACCCAGCGCCGTCATGGGCTCATCCAATCTTGCCAGACTAACCGGGTCTTCGAGGTCGAAATAGTTCAGATCCTCGTAAGGCACGAGTTGGCGGGCCAATGTCGTCTTGCCGCATTGCCGAGGTCCCAGAAGCAGGGCGACGGGGCTACGCGAAAGGGCTCCTGCGATGGACTCCATTATGGCGGGTCGGGGAATCATACGAGCAAAATACCATGAAAATCGAGCGTGTCAAGAAAGATTTACATGATAAAATGCCGTCTTATACTGCAATTCCGCGCCGGTTAAACTCTTGATCCCCGTTATCCGATCCGATATCTTTTTCGGTATCTTGCCAGGATATACCTTCACATGAAACCGGGTTGGATGCCGATCTCCGAACAGTCGCGAGGACGGATCGAATCCTGATCGAAAGAGCCGCCATGATCCGCAAACGCGCGATGTCCGCAGTCTTCCTCTTCGCCTTCGGCCTGATCTGTGCCCTCGTCCCCGCAAGCCTACGTGCCCAGGACCTTCCTTTTGCCATGGAGGTCCGCGTGCCCGGCGTCGCATCCTACGACCCGGCCGTCCCCCGGCCCGAATCGGTCATCGGCCACGTGGTGGGCGAAACGCATACGCGGTCCCACCTGGTGGCCGCCTATTACCGGGCCGTGGCCGAAGCTTCGGACCGCGTCGCGGTGAACCGCCACGGCGCCACCTACGAGGGACGCCATCTGCTCCACGCCGTGGTGACGTCGCCGGCCAACCATGCCCGCCTGGAAGAGATCCGCCTGGCCAACCACCGGCTGTCCGACGCGCCCGGGGAGGTGTCCGACGCCCTGATCGAGACCATGCCCGTCGTCGTCCACATGGGCTACGGGGTGCACGGCAACGAGGCGAGCGGGCCCGAGGCGGCCATGCTGGTCCTCTACCACCTGGCCGCGGGCAGCGGACCGGCCGTGGACGGCCTGCTGGACCGCGCCGTGATCATCCTGGACCCCAACTACAACCCGGACGGGCGGGACCGTTTCGTCAACTGGGTCAACGCCAACCGGGGCCCGGTCGCCACGCGGGACGGCCAGGACCGGGAGCACGTGGAACCGTGGCCGGGCGGGCGGACCAACCACTACTGGTTCGATCTGAACCGGGACTGGCTCGTGGCGCAGCACCCCGAATCGCAAGGCCGGGTGGCGCTCTTCCACCACTGGCGCGCCCAGGTGCTGACCGACGTCCACGAAATGGGCAGCAACGCGACCTATTTCTTCCAGCCCGGCATCCCGAGCCGCAACAACCCGAACACGCCGCAGCGGACCTTCGAACTGACGGCGGCGCTCGCGGAGCACCACGCCGAGTGGCTCGACCGCCACGGTGCGCTGTACTACTCCCGGGAGACCTTCGACGATTTCTTCTACGGCAAGGGTTCCACCTTTCCGGACGTGAACGGCGCCATCGGCATCCTCTTCGAGCAGGCCTCGGCCCGTGCGCTGGAGCGGATGACGAACGACGGGGTGCTGACCTACCCCTTCACGATCCGCAACCAGTTCGCCACCTCCATGTCGACCCTGGCCGGCAGCCTGGCCCTGCGGACGGAGTTGCTCACCCACCAGCGTGATTTCTACGGGTCGGCGCCCGAAGCGGCGCGGGGCAATCCCGTCAAGGCCTATGTCCTCGATCTCGGCGATTCTCGCACGCGCGCGCAGGCCCTCCTGCAAATGCTGCTGCGACACCGCATCCGCGTGTACGAACTCGCACGGACGGTGCAGGCCGATCGGACCGTGCTGGCAGGGCGCACCGCGGGGAACGGGCGCACCGCCGGGAACGAGCGCACCGGGCCGGCCGCGGGTCCGGACGGACGTACCTTCCGCGCCGGCGAGTCGGTCATCATCCCCCTGGACCAGCCCCAGACGCGGCTCATCAAGGCCTCGATGGAGCGGGTCACGACCTTCACCGACTCCCTCTTCTACGACGTATCGGCATGGACCCTGCCCCTGGCCATGGGCGTTGCCAGCGGTGAACTGCGCAGTTACTCCGGTGACCTGGCCGGCGCGGAAATCACCGAAGCCGCATTCGACGGCGGTGAGCTGATCGGCGGCCACGGGTCCTATGCCTACCTGATGGAATGGGACCGCTACTTCGCGCCGCGCGCGCTCTACCGGATCCTGGACGCGGGCCTCCGGCCCCGGCTGGCCCGGCAACCGTTTACCGCGGCCGTGGGCGGCACGGGCGGCTCCGGCACACCGGGCGGCTCCGGTACACCGGGCGGCACGGAACGGGCCTTCGACCGGGGCACGATCATCATCCCCGTGGCCCAGCGCGACGCCGCGTCCAGCGTAACCGTGGCGCAGGTGCGGGCGTTGATCGACCGGATCGTTGCGGAGGACCACGTCGTCGTTCACGGCACGGACACGGGTCTGACGCCCGTGGGCGGCGACCTGGGCGGACCGACCTCCCCGGTGCTGGTCAAACCGGAGATCGTGCTGCTCTCGGGTCCCGGCACCCGGGCCTACGAGGTGGGCGAGACCTGGCACCTGCTGAATGAGCGGTTCGCCATTCCCGTCTCCCTGGTCGACGCCGACGGGTTCTCCGGCCTGGACCTGGACCGGTACACGACGCTGGTTATGGTCATGGGCAGTTATGACCTGGATACGGAGGACGTGAACCGGCTGAAGAGCTGGGTGCGGGAGGGCGGCATCCTCATCGCCTGGAAGAGCGCCGCCCGGTGGCTCATCGGCAATGAAGTGATCGACGAAGGCCTGAGATCCGCCCGGCCCGATACGGTCGCGATCCCCTATGAACGGGTATCGTCCACGCGGGGGGCGCAGCGTATCGGCGGCGCCATCTTCGCGGCCGCCCTCGACACCACCCACCCGCTGGCCTTCGGTTACGGCGACCGGGCGCCGCTCTTCCGCAACCACGAGATCTTCTTCGAACCTTCCGCCACGCCCGGGGCCACGGTGGCCCGGTACACGTCGTCGCCGCTTCTGGCCGGCTACGTCTCGCCGAAGCGTCACGGCGAGCTGGCGGGTTCTGCCGCACTGATCGCCCGGAGGCAGGGCGCCGGCGCCGTCGTGCTCTTCGCCGACAACCCCAATTTCCGGGCCTTCTGGTACGGCACGAACGGCCTGTTCCTCAATGCCGTCTTCTTCGGCGACGCGTTCTAGGAAAAACTACCATGCCCGTGACCATCACCGACGTGAAGACCATCCTGACCCAGCCTGCCGGGTCGCGCCTGATCGTCGTGAAGGTCCTGACCTCGGAACCCGGCCTGTACGGGCTGGGCTGCGCCACCTTCACCCAGCGGTTCCGCGCCGTCCACGCGGCCATCGAACACCACCTCAAGCCCTTCCTCACGGGGAAGGACGTGGACGATATCGAAGACCTGTGGCAGACGGCCATGGTGAACGGCTACTGGCGCAACGGACCGGTACTGAACAACGCGATCTCCGGCATGGACATGGCCCTGTGGGACATCAAGGGCAAGCGGGCCGGCATGCCCGTGTACCAGCTCCTGGGCGGCAAGTGCCGGGAGGCGGCGGACACCTACGTCCACGCCGACGGCGCATCCCCCGAAGAGGTGGCGGAGCACGTACTGAAGTACATGGAGCAGGACTACCGGCACGTACGCTGCCAGATCGGCGGATACGGGGGCAGAAAGCCGCGGGTCACCCCGCCCGAGGGCGCGAAACCCGGGGACTATTTCGATCCGCGGAGCTACATGCGCCGCACGCTCAAGATGTTCGAGCACCTGCGCGCGGCCGTGGGCGACGAGGTGGAACTGCTCCACGACGTGCACGAGCGGCTCACGCCCGCCGACGCCATCGTCTTCGCGAAGCAGCTCGAGCCCTTCAACCTGTTCTTCCTCGAAGACCCCCTGGCGCCGGAGGACAACGAATGGTTCCGCCGCATGCGGCAGACCTCGACGACGCCCATCGCCATGGGGGAACTCTTCAACAACCCCGCCGAATGGCTGCCCCTGATCGAGGGACGGCTCATTGACTTCCTGCGCATGCACATCAGCCAGATGGGCGGCATTACGCCGGCCCGGAACGTCGCGGCCATGGCCGCCATGTACGGCATCCGCACGGCCTGGCACGGTCCGGGCGACGTCTCCCCGGTGGGTCACGCCGCCAACCTGCACCTCGACCTCTGGGCGCCGAATTTCGGCATCCAGGAATGGTGCCGCTTCAATGACCTGGTCTACGAGATCTTCCCCGGAACCCCCGAAGTGCGCGGCGGCTACATGTATCCCAACGACCGCCCGGGGCTGGGCGTCGATGTGAACGAGGAACTGGCGGCCCGCTATCCCTGCCAGGACGAAATCATCAACTGGACCCAGGCCCGGACGCCCGACGGAGGGCCCGCCCGGCCGTGACCTTCATCTCCGGCTACTCCCTGTCCGAAGACTACGCCGGCCACTTCCAGCGGATCGGCGCCTTCGCCATCGACCTGGCGATCCTCACCGCCGCGGGCGCCGTGATCGCGCTGGCGGCCGAATTTCTGGGAACCGGTTCGGACCCGGTCACCGTCCCGCTTTTGAGCGCGTTCCAGCTGCTCATGCCCTGGTTCTACTACGCGGCCATGGAAAGTTCGTCCAGAGGCGCCACCATCGGCAAGATGATCCTCGACATCCGGGTGGCCGACGCCGAGGGGCATACGCCCACTTTCGGCCGCGCCGCGCTGAGGGCCATTCCCAAGTGCCTGCCCGTCCTATGGCCAGGCTACCTCGCCGCGGTCTTCACCCAGCGCCGGCAGGCCTTCCACGACCTGATCGCCCGGACGCTGGTGCTCAAATCCGATACGTAGCGGAAATGACACGTTGATCAAGACGCCTTCTGCTGCGTAATCAGCACTCCTTCCAGCCGGCCAACCCGGGTGTCCATCTTGTCCTCCAGTGTGACAAACCGTTTATCCAACTTGTTCTCGAGATAGTTAAGGCGCCTGTCCATCTTGTTCTCGAGATAGTCCAAGCGCCTGTCTATCTTGTCTTCCAGTGCGACGATGCGCGCTTCCAACGTCCCCAAACGCTTATCCATCATGACCTCCAGAGTGTTCTTGCGCTAATACGATCTCTCCCTGACTGATTTCTATTTGGTCACTTCCTGATTACTTTGTCGATTTTTGTCTCTACGCGTGTTACAACCTCAATCAAGTCTCTCAGTTTTTCTTCTACCGAAAGCACCCTGTTATTTAGGTCACCAATTGAGAAGAGCACTATCGTAACGATGATACCCGTCATCATGACATGCATTCCGGCGACTGAAATAACAGGTGTCCACGACCAATCTCTCTTACTGTGTTCGCTCATTATTCAGACCTCTGCTGTTATTACCTTATATTAGTTATTATACCAGCATTCATCCCGCTATACAGGAAGTACCGAAAACAGGGTACATTTCTATTCGTTTACAGATACCCGCAGGTAACCTTCGACGCGGCCGAGGCGCGTGTTCATATCGTGCATCTCGGAACGTATCGAGGTGAGTTCCGTCTGAACTCCGGTAAGCTCTGCCCGAACCTCATCTCGGAATTCCATGTTGAAATGATGATTGATGAAAGTGACGACGGCAATTACGAGGATGCCGATGGCCGATACGATCTGTGCGCCAAAGGCCCAGTTTTCCCGGGACATTCCAGTCATCTTCCGACCTCCTGGTGGGCATGACGATGTGTGAATAGTCGGATCTATATGATTCAATAGTCAGAAATCTGTCTGCCGTTCTCGTTGTTTTTCCGTTTTTACTCGCTTCCGGATACACGCAGGATTCCTTCGACGCGGCCGAGGCGCGTGTTCATATCGTGGATTTCGGACCGTATGGAGGCGAATTCGGATTGCATTTCCGTCCGCAATCCGGTCAACTCGGCCCGAACCTCATCCCGGAATTCCTTGTTGGATGTATTGATGAAGGTGACGACGGCAATTACGAGGATGCCAATGGCCGATACGATCTGCGCGCCAAAGGCCCAGTTTTCACGGGACATTCCAGTCATCTTCCGACCTCCTGGTGGGCGTGACAAAGAACGAATAACCGACCTCTACAACGTTTCAGTCGGAGATCACCAGGCAATACTCGGAGTTTTTCTCAGAAAAAGTAACAGGATAGGCTGGGGGAAACGCGCCAACTCAGTTCCAGGAACGGCCGCTGCTCGACCTGGCGTAGACCAACGGATCAATCCCGAAGGGCGAGACTTTCCCCGCTGAGCGTGACGCCCAGCGGTTCGATGACCACCTGGCGGGGGCCATCCTCCACTATGCCGGCGACCCAGGCGCGGATGCCTTGCGCTTCGGCACAGGCCATGACTGCGTCCCCGTCTTCCGGGCGGGCGAAGAGGGCGAAACCGGCGCCCATGTTGAGGCTGCCGTAGGCCTCTTCCGCCGTCTGCCGGGTCTCCTCCACCATGAACCGCAGGACTTCGGGAACGGGGGGCACTTCGGTAATGCGGTAGGTGAACCGGCCGGGGTGGCGCATGATCTTCCGCCAGCCGTGGCCGGTGATGTTGGCGATGTAGCGCAGGCCGATGCCGGCCTCGAAGGCCGCTTCGGTCACGGGAGGATAGAGCACGGTGGGGTCGAGCAGGGCCTCGCCGTACGTCCGGCCGCCGGGCATGACCGTGGCGTACCCCTGCCTTAGCCGCTCGGACAGCTTGCGCGCGAGGGTGAGGCCGTTGGCGTGGATGCCGCTGCTTTCCAAGAGGACGATCGCGTCGCCGGCGGCCAGGTCCTCGCCCAGGGTGAGGCGCGACTTCGGCCGGATGATGCCCACAGAGGAGGCGGCCAGGTCGATGGCGCCTTCCTCCACCACGCCGGTCAGGCAGGGCGTCTCGCCGCCGCCCCAGGCCACGCCCAGGACGTCGCAGGCCGCCTTCCAGCCGTCGACCAGGTCGTTCATGCGCTCGGTGTCGTCGAACCAGTCCGACGAACCGGCGGCCCAGTAGGCGTGAATGCTCAGGGGCCGCGCGCCTACGGTTACGAGGTCGTTGACGGCCGTGGCAATGGTGTCCTGCGCGATGTGGTCGTACCAGGTTCGTCCCGATGACCCGGGCGTCGGCGGGACCGCGTCCGTCATCTTCCGCACCGAGTCCGGCACCACACGCATCGCGTCCGCCACCAGGGCCTTGGTACCCAGGCATTCGGTGATGGAGGCGAGATAGGCGTCGCCGATGTCCACCACGTACGCCGACTCCCCGCGGCTGGCCGCCACCTCGCGGACGCCCGTGCGCTCGAGATTGGCCCCCGTGGCCCGCGCCGCCTGCTGGGCGAGGACCTTCAGGGGATCGATCCGGTCGTAATCCACGCCGGACTCTTCGTAGGTCAACCGGTCACCGGTCGGCTGACCGCCAGGCGTGCCGCTTCGGTTCGGCTTTTCGTCGGCCATGCCCGTCCTTTCGGAGTTCCTTTAGCTTCCCGTGGTGAACAGTTCCCGCAGCCTGCGGGCCACGAGTTCGACTTCGCCTTCCTCGAGCTGCAGCGTGCGCGGACCCGGACCGTCGTAGATGATCTTCGGGTCGCCCGCGCGCAGCAGCCGGCCCACGTCTTCCCGGGACAGGGGAATCACCGCCTCGTCCCAGACCAGTTCCACGTCGCAGTACCCGTGGGTGTTGAGCTCGTAGCGGGCTTCCAGGCCGTCGATGATCTGCAAACGGTCCGCCAGCCAGCGGGCCCTCGCATTCCAGGCCGCGATCTCCTCTTCCTCGTCCAGGGCCACGTACCGTTCCAGCGCGGCGACCAGGCCGACGATCTCCTCCTTGCCGACCTTCAGCCCCCGGCCGATGCCGTTATTCGGCGCGTTCTGCATCCGGGCGGCCTCGATCAGGTCGGCGCGGCCCGCGAGGATCCCCGTCGAATTCGGGCCGCGAATCCCCTTGCCCCCGCTGACCACGACCAGGTCGGCGCCGGCTTCCAGGTATTTGGTCAGGTTCTCCTTCGGCGGCAGGTTGGACGCCAGGTCGATCATCACCGGCACGCCCCTGCGCCGGCCGATCTCGATGATCTCCAGGGGCATGAGCGTCTCGGGGTCGTGTTCCTGGCGGTGGCGCACGGGAAAGGGCGGGACGCCCCGCGTCTGGTGCTCGATATAGGCCAGACCCACTAGCAGCGCCGTCCGGTCCGTGATGGCCGCCTCGTATTCCGCGCGGGTGCCGGCCTCCACCAGCTTCATGCCCGCGAAGCCGAACACGTTGTCGTAGAAGAAGCGATGGGCTGTCTGGAACAGGCACTCCACCTTCGGCCAGGTCGGATTGGGCAGGCGTTCCATCCGTTCCTCGTCGGACCCGGTCAAGACGCCCGCCGCGCCCACCAGCATGGCCGCGAAGGCGCCGGACGAGACCAGGGCGGCCTCCGCCCCCATGATCTCGGCGATTCGCTTTCCAGCCGCGTCGTGCAGCTCCGCCATGTCCACGAAGTAACGGTTGGCCTCGGCCATGGCCGCCATCACCTCGGCCGGCATGCGCGAGCCGCCCATGCTCGAGAGATGCTCGTGGGCGCCCACATGGGGCCGCACGCCCAGCAGCCGGGTATAGACGTTGTCCCTCAGGTCGGCCGCCAGGGCATCGGGGTCGTCGCCCTGACCCGCCGGGCCACTGCCGGCACCACCAGCATTGCCCGCTCCCCCGCCTCCAGAAGATCCATCCAACTCGCCCGCACTACCGCAACCGGACGACGCAACGCCGGCCGCACCGGCTGCACCAGCCACCCCGGCCAGCGCGCTCACCCGGATGAACGTGCGCCGGTTCAGCCGATTCAAATTGTCCAGCCCGTCCAGCCGGTCCAGTCCGCTTTCCGCTGCCGCCGATTCAGGCTCATCCACACGCCCGTCTTCCCGCATATCCTGATCCATGTGTTTGCACTCCCTACGCCCGCTTCTTTGCCGCCATCAGATTCTCCGTCCGGCTTGCCGCCTGCGCCTCGATCTCCTTGCGCGTCCAGCGCTTTCCCTTGTTCATGCCCCCGCACGTCTCCGCTTCCCGTTCCCAGCGGCGTCTGGACTTCAGGATGTCCTGCCAGAAGGGATAGCTGCTGCACTGGGACGGCCGCACCGGATAGATGGAACATCCCTGGTCGTAAAATACGCAGGGGCCGTCATCCGGAGAGACCAGGGAGAGATAGCCGTCGATCTCTTCCGTGTAGCGTTCCAGGAAGGTTTCGAACGGCAGGTCCAGGTACTCGGCGATGCGCCGGAACTCCTTCTCGCTGCCGTAGATGAATCCACCCGGGAAGGTGCAGCAATGGCCGCACCCGTGGCAGGAAAAATGCAATCCGTCGTGCCAGAACTTGCCTTTAGCCATGGCTATTGATCTTTGGTGAAAGTGATTCCGTTTTCTTTCGCTTTCGCATCGACGATTCGTTCGATCTTGCGCAGCACGCGCCTATGATCACTCACCAGTGACTTGTGGTCTGCCATCAGTGACCTGTATTCCCGATCGATCTCTGAATCGTTGGATGGGGACATCTTTCTGGGTTCTTTCATTTCATACACCGCCTTTCCGGCTTGAATAGCCTCCTTCGCCATGTTCAAAAATGAAGTTAAGATTTCGATCAGTTCCAATTCGCCGAGCCCAATGAATGCGTCGTTTTTGGCCAGGCCGGATGGCAGCCTGAATCCATTGCCGTATTTTAGGAATTAGTCGGCGCATTGGCAGTTCTCTCGATACACTAACGATTGTTTCGCTGTTTCAATTACCACAGCCGAAGTGACAAGCCACCCTACATTCCATTCCGGAGCCACTATTCTCCCACCGTGGCGATCACCTCGACTTCGCACCGCGCGCCGAAGGCCAGGCCGCTGCCGGCGAAGGCGCTCCGGGCCGGCTTGTCGCCGGGGAAGTACGTGACGTACACCTCGTTGAAGGCCGGCCATTCGGCGATGTCCGCCAGCATGACCGTGGCCTTGATCACCCGGTCCATGGAGGACCCGTTGGCTTCCAGGACCGCCTTGATGTTCTCCATGGTCTGGCGGGCCTCGCCCTGGATGCCCCCCGCCGCCAGGTCCGTCGTGCCCGGGATGTTCCCGATCTGGCCGGACAGGAACAGCAGGTGCCCTACGCGTACGGCGTCCGAGAAGGGCAGGTTCATGCTCGCCGTGGTCTCCGAGGTGAGATAGACCGCCTCGGGTGCAGACGGGGGCGAGGCCGGGGCCTTCGATTCGTCCTGCTCGATTTCAGCGCATCCCGCGACCGATAACAGCACAAATCCGGCAAGCAGCAACGGCATTAAGGATACAAGCACCGGCAACGAGGCCACCTGCATACGCGATACGACGGCACGCAGTCTTCCGATCATGGTACGCATGGTACGCTCCTGATATCGTTGGCAATGACGCTCGAAAGTACACTTGTGTAACTTAAAAGAAAAAGCGTCTGCAGTTTCCGGTCAAGTTTCACCGGTTTCCGCAGACGCAACACGGAGCCATCAAACGCACAACTGTCCCCCGGACCCAATTCCATGCCTGGCCAAAAAGCATCTATGGCCAATCCGATCAACCCACCGGGAACGATGTTGCCTCATACATATCCGATCGTCTTGCGTGGGAAGATCCCGACCGAACCGGCTGGTTTATAACACATAATATTGATATTCATATTTTTAAATTACTACTTGGTTATGTTTCTGCAACGCAATATCGTAGTATGTATTCGCAAATCCGTGACAAATCCGGGCGTCTTGGACGTGACCAACCAGGCAGGCGTCTATGCCTCGCAACGCGTACGCTTACATACCACTGAGCCAGAAACTTTGCTACCGGCGTGGCAAAACCTTAATGTAAACCTGAAACTAACGATTTGAAGTTGACCCGATCATGTCTGCATGTTAACTCTTGTATGAACAGGTGACCTCCAAATGATACAAAACGCTAACACTATTCGTCCACGCCGGCGCCGGTGGTTCACCGTGCTGCTTGTCGCTGCACTGTCACTTGCAGGCGCCGATACCGCAGCGGCCCAGGCCGGCCAGCGTATCTTCCGCTCGGTCCCGGAACAGGGCGACACGACGCATGTAGCCATACCGGGCGGACGGTTCGAGAAAGGCGGTTTCGGCCGGTGGTTCTACGGCAGCGATTACCGTCAGCTCTGGACGACGCCGATCGAATTGCCGGTCCTCGATCTGGATGCCGTGGGCGGCGGACTGTCGCCCATGCGTCCGGGCGGCGCCGGCCAGTCCATTTCGCTCCATTTCATGGGCGAGGACGGTCGCCGTTACACGGTGCGATCCATCGACAAGGATCCGTCCAAGCGGCTCCTGGAGGAACTCAAGGACACCGTCGTCGAGGACGTGATCCAGGATCTCGTGAGCGCCCATCTGCCGGCGGCGGGCCTGGTGGTGGATGCGCTCATGGAAGCAACGGGCGTCTTGCATGCGCCGCACCGGCTCGTGGTGATCCCCGACGATCCCAGGCTGGAATCGTTTCGAGAGGAATATGCCGGACTGATCGGAACCCTCCAGGAACATCCGTCCGAAGCCCCCGGCAACGAGCCGGGATTCGCCGGTTCCCGCAGGGTGAGCGGAACGGAAAGACTGTACGAAGGCCTTGAAGAGTCCCCCTGCGAACGCGTGGACGCCCGCGCGTACCTCAAGGCGCGGCTCGTCGATTTTCTCATCGGGGACTCGGACCGGCACCGCGGCCAGTGGCGCTGGGCGCAGTTTCCGGCCGGAGACTGCTACACGTGGCTGCCCGTACCGGAGGACCGGGACAAGGCTTTTATCGATCTGGACGGCCAGCTCATGAAACTGGTGCGCCGGATCGAGCCCAAATTCATTCTCTTTCAGGAAGAATATCCGAGCCATAAGGGACTTTCCCGCACGGGCTGGGAACTGGACCGCAGGCTGCTGTCCGAACTGGAGTGGAGCGAATGGGAAGCAGTGGTAGATACATTCCGGTCAGAATTACCGGACCCGGTGATCGACGACGCCGTCCGGCGGCTTCCGGAACCGTTCTATGCCCAGGTGGGGGACTTCCTGGCCAGGACGCTTAAGGTTCGCCGGGACGGACTCGGCGAATTCGCGGCGCTATACTACAGCTTCATCAGCCAGCAGATCGAGATCAGGGCGACGGACGAGGACGAGTATCTCGAGTTGGAACATCGGGCGGACGGCGCGCTCGAGGTCCGCATCAGCCTGGCCGGGACGCCGGACACCCCCTACTTCCGCCGCACCCTCTATCCCCATGAAACCGGGGAAGTGCGGATCTACCTGCACGGCGGGGACGATCGGACCAACGTCGTCGGAGACCGGGCCGGGATCAAGGTCCACGTGGACGGTGGCGGCGGCGACGACGTCTTTGCGAACAACTCCCGTTCGGGACGGCGAATGACGCGGTTCTACGACGCGCGCGGCCGGAACCACTTCGAAGGAAACCCGGCGCACGTCAATGAGCGGCGGTTCAGGCAGCCAAGAAACGAAAGTGTGATCTCGCAGGACATATACAAACTCGACTGGGGCAGTACTTCGGGCATTCGCCCGGTAGTTAACTACACGTCCGACATCGGCTTCTACGCCGGGCTTCACTATTCCCGTTTGAGTTATGGCTACCGGAAAGCACCCTATGCCGCGCGGCATGGCATCGACGTCGGCGTCGCCTCACGGGGAGGAGCAAAACCCTTCGTTTCCTATTCCGGCACGTTCCGGCATATGCTCCGGAATCTGGACGGTAAGCTCGAGATGGGATACTCCGGCATCAACATGATTCGCTTCAACGGCTTCGGAAACGACGTCGAACTCACCCAGGACGAGCCCTTCTACGATTTGGAACAGGCGCAGTTCCTGCTCGCGCCCGCCCTGTCCTTCACGGGTTCGGATGAGGCCCATGGTAAGTGGAATCTCACGGGCGGTCCCGTCGCCAAGATCACCAGGACCTCGTTGGACGGCAACGAGGGCAAGTTCATCGCCACCTATGAAACACCACTGTACGGCACGGAGACTTTCGGGCAGGTCGGTGCGCGGGGGGAACTGGTCTTCGATACCCGCGACCATCCCGATCACGCCCGGCGGGGGTTGAGGCTCAAGCTGTCCGGAGAACTCTATCCGAAACTTTGGGACGTCGAATCGACCTTCGGGCACATCGCGGGCGAGGCGTCCACCTACCTGACGGCGAACATACCCGCTTCCCCCACCCTCGCCCTGCGGGTGGGTGGAAAAACCGTCCGGGGCACGTACCCCTTCCACGAAGCGGCGGCCATCGGCGGCTCGAAAAACCTGCGCGGATTCCGAAAGTTCCGTTTCGCGGGGGACTCTGCGGTCTTTGGCAACGGCGAGCTCCGGTTCCGGCTGACCCCGATCAAGTTTCTGATTCCCGGTGATCTCGGCGCGTTTGCCGCAGTCGACGTGGGGCGGGTGTTTTACGGAGACGACCCGGCAGATGCCGATAACTGGCATATCGGCCGGGGCGGCGGGCTCTGGGTCTCCTTCGCCGAGCGGCGGGCGACGCTGAGCCTGGCGATGATGGACAGCAAGGACAAGACCGAGCTGTACCTGTTCGTAGGGTTCATGTTCTAGTGGAGGGTCGGGCGGGCTTTCCCGTCTAATCCGTCCTGCTACGGAATGCGCATCTCAAACACGGGCACCTCCCGCCCCGTTCTGACTACGCGCACAACAGGGACGACGGCCCCTTCGTTGTCGACGGCGCCTCCGTTGTCGACGGCGCCTCCGTTGTTCGCAGTCCCGGCACGGTCGACGGCCCCTCCGCGGTCGACGAAATCGAGCACGACGAATCCGGGCACGGCATGGGCGAAGATCGTCCGGGGAAGGTCGGTCACGCGCGTCACTTTGCCGACTGATCCCGCTCCGCTCACGATGTGAATCCGGGCGACCTCGTCTCCCTCGAAAACCTGCAGGCTGTGATCGTGCCCCGCGGCATAGACGAGTGGCCTGTGCCTTACCAGCGCGGTTTCTACCTTCTCCGCGAGTACGACATACTCCGGGTGGAACAGGTTGAGTTCGGACCGCGGTCGCAGCAGAAGATGATACAGGTTGACCAGGGCGTCGATGAGCATCCCGCGGCCCAGGTCGGCGCGGTCGCCGGCCGACCGAAGGGGATAGTGACTGGCCACGATCACGTGGTGGTTTTCCAGCGAGGCGAAGACGTCGTCGATCCGCTGTCCAAATTCCCCGTCAGGACACCTGCTGCTGTCGTGGACTTTGGAGAACCAGGGCAACCAGTCGATGGCGACGATGGCGATCCCCCGCTCCATCGCCTCCCCGGGCCGAAGCAACTCGCGGACGGCGGGACCCGGGCATCCGTCGCGGGGCAGGAAATCCACGTCGCCCTCGCGCCAGTCCAGAATGAACTCCTGCTGCGCGATGACGCGTTCTCCCGTCCAGTCCCCGGGCGAGGAACCCCAGTCGTGATTGCCCGGCACGAAGATCCGAAGCGCCGTGGTGGCCTCGAGTTGCTGGCGCAGAATGGACTCGCCCCAGGCACGGCTGGCCTCCTCCAGGCCCGAAGGGTAGAGATTGTCCCCCAGCAATACGACGGCGGCACGCTCCGGTGGAACCGCCCATGCTCCGATTGCGGCTAAAGTCGGGTCCTCGGGAACCGGCTCGCCGGTATCTCCAGCCAGGATGATCCGAAAGACGACGCGGGCCGTATCGGCCGGACCGGTGGCGGCGATCGCGTCCGCCGGACCGTCCCATCGGATGAACGGGGCCTCTTCTGCGTCGTAGTTCTCCCCGCGCAGGCGTCCCGCGTGGCAACCCGCGAGGACCACGGCCAGCGCCAGAAGCAGTGCGGCCACCGGCTGCAGGACCGGTCGGGCGTTTCTCGATCCTCGCAATTACCGTCCCTTTGAAACGGGGTAGAAACTCAGGGTCGCGCGCTTGCCGGCCCCTTCGTCCGCTATGATCATGGAATCGTCGGAGGCAAAGGTGATCCCCTCGGCCTGCCGATGCTGGCCGGCTTTGAGCCTGTGCGCGGCGAGGACCGTTCCCTGCGGGGTCATCTCGGCAACGGCGTGCTGTCGGGCCGCCACGACGAAGTAGTTTCCCGATACCGGGTGCCGCTCGATGCCCGAAGGCTGGAATCTCTTGCCATCAATAAGACGGGCAAGCGCAGAGGACTCGATGTAGATACGTCCGTCGTCAACGAGCCGCCGGGTCTCGATCGACCACGGGTAGATCACGATCTGTTCCGACTGCCTGGCGTTTCTGGGGTTCTTGCTGACGAGCAACAACACGCGACGGTCCGGATCATATGCGAGCCCTTCGATTTCGTGGAGCCGTCCGATGCCGGTCTCGTACCGATTGTAGGGAACCGTCTCCCCGTCGGCGCCTTCAGCGAATTCGTACAGCCGGCCCGAACTCGTGACGAGGTACAGCCGGCCCTCGGCGGCGGCGATGCCTTCGAAGTCGTCGGCGACCCGTCCCCGCGGACCGCCGAGTTCGAAGTCCTTCACGATCGAACCGGCGGGAAAGTCGATTTCTACTACCCTACCTCTTTCGTCATCGTGGGCGAGCAACCGGTCCCCCGCGAGCATGGCCAGGCCGGAAACCTCCCGTAACCGATTCGGCAACTTGAATTGCCGGTCCGGCTTATCGAAATCGTAGTGCCCGAGATCAGAACGATGCTCGTTCGCCGCGGCGGAACCCGAAGCGGATGCAGGTGTGTCGGTGGCTTCGACCCGGGCGTTCATGGCGGAATCCATCACCGCTTGCCGTATCACGGCCGCACCGATGGCCGGTTCCGCCGAAACACCTACGCCTTCCCGTGCGGGGGCGCCGCCTGATGCGCCATCAAGCCCCGCGACCCCGTCCGATCCCACCGGCGTGTCCTCCCGCACGAGCATGGCCGCCGCGAAGAAGACCACGCTTGAACCCAGAAACACCGCCAGCAATTTATTGCCCGAGGCCCTCATAGACCAGATCTCCCTAAGGTCGCGGCTGCTCCTCCAGCTCTACCTTTGCGGCATGCCCTTCGGTGATCTTCTCCAGTGCCGCGGTGAAGGCCGCCGGGTCTGCCTTCTTCTTCAACCTGACGTCGAACTCGACGATTGAAGCGTCGTCCTTCTGTTCCACGACCCCCGCGAACTGCCAGCGCGCGGCATAGGTCGCCAGCAGGGCTTCGGCGGCCTGCTGCGCCGCACCGGAGCGCGAGGTGTGGACCCTGAGTTTTAACGTGAAGGGCTTGGGCTTCTTTTCCTTCTGGGAATCGCCGCCATCGCCGCCATCAGGCGCAGGGAGCCCCCCATCGGGCGGATGTACCAGCCTGAGCCCGGACAGTACCGCGGGCTCCGAACCCCAGTTCATGCGCCAGACGACGAGCACGACGGTGTTGAAGGCCACAGAGGCCAGGATCGCCACCGAACCGTACTGGATCCCGGCGGCCAGCCCGATCCCGATGACTATAAACATATAGGTAGCGTCCATGGTCTCGTTCAGCGACGTGCGGAAGCGCACCGCGGCGACGATGCCCGCGATACTGAAGGCGAGGGCGATGCTGTCCTTCACGAGAAACACGACCAGCGCGATCGCGATGGGGACGACGAGGAGGGTCTGGGCAAAGGCCTGATCGTATTTCTTGCGGGACCGCGTCCAGCGGTAGACCCACACCACGGGCAGGGCGAAGAGAAAGGAAAAAAGCAACGACATGGTCACCGGAACGAACACACTGGTCAGGCCCGCATCGGCATCGAATTGATTGAAATCCAGGCCCGGGAGGGGACTTTCTTCGATCCGTTCGGCCACCTGAAGTCCGAGGAAGACCCCCGGCAGCAACTCCCACAGGGCCGCAAAAAACAGGAACGAGGCAATATAGTAAACCACGAGCCGGATAATGATATGGTCGAGCAGGGCAGATCCTTTCATAGGTCACCTCGGAATCGTGCGATGCGCGGGCGGTCCATCCGTACGCCCGGCCTACCACCTGAAGCTGAATGATCCGGCCGTGCGCGGGTCCGGACCGGATCGGGCGACGTACGGGGCCTTGTACCGTTCGGGCACGGCCTGCCAGTTTTCGTAGACGCTGCCGTCCAGGTAATAACGCCGCGTCATGCCAGGCCCCATGGCCGGCCTGTCCGACAGGAAAAGTTCGTAGAAATGCACCGGCGGGTCCGGCCCGGCCAGATTACCGTGTGGGACGTATTCCCCGAGACCGTCGCCGTCGACGTCGGTTCGGATCCAATCCAGCATGAGCAGGCTGTGATAGGTCCGGTCGGCCACCATGGCGCCAACTTCGGCGTTGAACCGCGAGATGATCGCATCGGCGTCGGGAAGCGAACGGCGGACGGCGAGGTGAAGCGACCGCGCAAGCAGCGGTGTCGAACCGAAGGCCAGCCGTGTTTGAGCTTCTCTTTCGTGGTTGGCGATGAGGTACTGGACGACCAGGTCGTCCATCAGCACGTAATCCACCTCCCCGTTCAGGAGTCTCGTGACGCCGTCCTCGACGCTGTTCGAGCGGACGAATTCCGGCCCGCCTTCCGTCGCTGCCACACCCGCGTACCCGGACCCTGCGGCCAGGGCGACGCTCGTTCCGGCGAGGCCGGCCAGGGAGGCAGCGGATACGTCGCTGCCCGCCCGCCCCACGAGGATCAGCCGGTTCTCCAGATACGGCCGCGAGTATATCATCGCGGCTTCCCGAGCTTCGTTCCTCCAGGCGGTCGCGCTGCCGTCGAACCCCCCGGTCAGCAGCACGGACGACAACCTTTCCTCATCCATGACGACCATATCGGCGCCAATGCCCATGCGCTCCAGGGCCGCATCGACCAGGTCGAGGGCGAAACGCGGTTTTCCCTGCGCACCCGAGAAGGGCGGCCACGTCGTCGTCACCAACCGCAGAGACCGGCTCGTCAGCGCTGGAGGTCCGCCGGATCCCGCCCCGGAGGCGGACGCATCCGCCGGGTCATCCATGGCGGCGCCTTGTTCGAATGCCCCTCCCGATGGATCGCCAGGCTGTACTTCCGCTTCGGAATCGAACAGCGAGAATTCCTCCACGATAACCGCTACCACGAAAAAAACGAAGCTGAAGATAAGAAACCATACCAGTAGTTTGTTACCCGGCCTGTACATGATCCTAACCTTGACTTTTGACCATTCGCCGCGCGTAGAAGATTAACAGGATGCCCAAGGAAGCTTAGGATATTAAAATAATGACCGTACCGTACTTCGCATGTGAAAAACGAACAAAAACTTGAAAAACCAAAACTTTTTAACAAACCAACGGTTATATTAGTTAAGCACGCAACCTGTCATAATAAACAGACCCAACGTTTGAACGCGAGCGGCGAACACCATTCAAGGAGTGCCCAGGTTTGCTTACGTCCCGCTTGATTTCATCCGTCATCGCATCGCTGGTCCTTACGGCTGTGGTTGCCTGTGGCGGAGGCGGTTCTTCGCAACCAGGAACGACATCACCCGTCACGCCGACACCGCCGCCGACACCGCCGCCGACACCGCCGCCAACGCCTCCGCCGCCGCAGCCCGTACCGACCAGTATCCGGATCACGCCGGCCACCCTGACCATGACCTCCCTGGGTCAGACCGCGCAACTGACCGCCACGGTCAACGATCAGAACGGCAGTCCGATTACAGGAGCGTCGGTGGCCTGGTCATCGGGCAACACCGGCGTTGCCACAGTAAGCATCGGTGGCCTGGTGACGGCGGTGAGCAACGGCACGGCCCGCATCACCGCGCGTTCGGGCAGCGTCTCGAACGGGATCACGGTGACCGTATCGGCGCCTGTTCCCAACCGCGCCCCGGAGCCGGTGGGCGAAATCGAGCCACAGTCACTGGCGGAGAACGCCCCCCCTTCGGAGCTGAACGTATCCGCCGCCTTCCGCGACCCGGACGGCGACGAACTGACCTATTCCGCGGTATCCAGCGACGACCAGGTCGCCACGGCGGATGCGTCCGGTACCACGGTCACCATCCGTCCTGTCGCCGCCGGCGAAACGACCGTAACGGTCACCGCGACCGATCCGGACAGCCTGAGCGCCACGCAGACTGTATCCGTCACCGTCACGGCCGTTACGGGTATGAACACCCGGCCGGAGGCGGTGGGCATGATCGCGGACCTGAGGCTGGTCGAGGGCGGACCGGCCGAAGAACTGGACGTGTCCGACGCGTTTCGCGATGCCGAGGGTGACCGCCTGGCATATACCGCTGTATCGAGCGACGAACTGGTCGCCACGGTCGACGCAATGGAAGCGCGGATCACGATCCGGCCCGGATCGCCAGGAAAAACGACGATTTCAGTCCGCGCGACCGACCCGAAAGGCCTGAGCGCTACGCATAGCTTCGCCGTGACGACGGTGGTCTCGAGTCCGGATCGAAACGCGCTCATCGCGTTCTACGGCATGACGGGCGGTCCGGATTGGACGGACCGGGCGAACTGGCTGTCCAACGCCCCGCTGGACGCGTGGCATGGCGTCGCCACCGATGCCGACGGCATGGTCACCCGCCTGGAACTGAACGCCAACAATCTTCGGGGTACGCTTCCTGTTGAACTCGGGCGGCTCGGCAGTATCACCGTGCTGGACCTCGGCGGCAATCACCTGTCCGGCGGAATCCCGCCGGAGGTCGGCCTGCTGACGTTGCTTGAAGCGTTGAACCTGGAAGAGAACCGGTTGACGGGCACCTTGCCCCCTGATATCGAGCACCTGCGCAATCTCGAAACACTCCACCTTGCCGGAAACCAGTTGTCCGGCGAAATTCCCGCCGAACTCGAACATCTGGAAGCACTCGAAGTGCTTGACCTTGGGGACAACGTGTTTTCGGGCCTCATCCCTCCCGAAATCGGAACGCTGCAGGCCCTCGTCCACCTGGACCTGTCGGCCAACCGCTTCACGGGTCCGCTGCCGTCGGAAATCGGCCGGCTTGGCAATCTGACCACACTCAACGTAGCCTCGAACCCGGAACTTGCAGGCCCGCTGCCCCTGTCGCTTTCAAGTCTGGACCTGGAAAGCCTGCACATAAACGAAACTCAACTTTGCGCACCGTTATCCGAGGAATTCCTGGAATGGCTGGGCAACATTGCGGATCTCAGCGAAATCGAAGGCTGCCCGGACGAGTAATCCGGACCGGCTGATCCTCAAACCGACGCGACGCCTGCCGTCGTCTGAAGGTGTGGCTATTTGATGTATCGTACCGCTAAAGTCGGATTCCCGGTTATCCTTTGCCTGGTGGCCGTTACGTTTTTCACCTGTGGGAAAGACAGTCCCACGAGCTCCTCTCGGCAGGGGGTGGCCGCGCCAAAGGCCGCGGCAAGGCCGCAGGCCACCACAACCGGTCCGCAGGCCGCTTCCACCAGTTCCCAGACCACTGAAACCGCGCCGACTTCCGTTTCAGCCACGCCGCAAACCGTTTCGGTCGTATCGGACTCGACAAAGACGCCCGTCGTGACCGGCCAGGGAGGCCAGGCAACCGGGCAGGCCACCTCGCCGGATTACGTGATCCAATCGGTGGAGCTCAGCGAAACGAGCCTGAGCGCCGGTCAGCGTTTCTCCATGAGCGCGACGGTCAAGAACCAGGGTGCGGACGTCAGCGGCTTCGAGTTGACCAGGCTGCGGTTCTACATGTCCGTTGATGCGACGATCTCCACCGCCGACACGGAACTCGGCGACCGGCCTATAACCCCCCTCGACGCGGACGAGACCCGGGAATGGTCCCTGCCCGTCCTCGACGCGCCTTCGACCGCCGGTACCTATTACTACGGTGCCTGCGTCGACCCCCTGCCGGAAGAATCCGACCAGCAGAACAACTGTTCGACGGCGGTGACGGTGCGCGTCGACGGGCCCGATCTGGTGGTCGATTCCCTGGCGGTCAGCGAAGCCGGTCTGAGCGCCGGACAGCGATTCTCCTTGACCGCCAGAGTGCTGAACCAGGGCGCGGGCGCCAGCATCGTCCTGACTCGGCTGCGGTTCTACATGTCCGCTGATGCGACGATCTCCACCGCCGACACGGAACTCGGCGACAGGCCCATTCTCCCCCTCGACGCGAACGAGACCCGCGAGTGGTCCCTGCCCGCCCTGACCGCTCCGACAACCGCCGGCACCTACTACTACGGCGCCTGCGTCGACCCCCTGCCGGAAGAGACCGACGGGCAGAACAACTGCTCGGAAGCGTTGAGGGTGAGCATCGGAGGCCCCGACCTGGTGGTCGATTCCCTCGCGGTGAGTGAAACCAGTCTGAGCCCGGGACAGCGCTTCTCGATGAGCGCCAGGGTGTTGAACCAGGGCGCGGGTGCCAGCATCGACCTGACAAGACTGCGCTTCTACATGTCCACTGACGCGACGATCTCCACCGGTGACACGGAACTCGGCGACCGGTCCATACTCCCCCTCGACGCGGACGAGACCCGGGAATGGTCCCTGCCCGTCCTCTACGCGCCGTCGGTCGCCGGCACGTATTACTACGGCGCCTGCGTCGACCCCCTGCCGGAGGAAACCGACCAGCAGAACAACTGCTCGGAAGCGGTGACCGTATCCCTGAAATCAGTGGATCTCATCGTCGAGCGCCCAACGATCAGCGACGTCAGTTCCGTCGCGGGCGGCAGGTTTTCCCTGAGCGCCACGGTGCGCAACCAGGGGGGCGGCGACGCCATCGCGTGGACGACGCTTCGTTTCTACCAGTCCGGCGACGCCTCGATTTCGACCGCAGACTCGGAGGTAGGCACGTGGGCAGTCTCTCCCCTCGAGGCATCCGAATCCCAGGAACGCACGCTCAGATTCCTCAGCCTCCCTTCGGACGGAGGCACCTATTACTACGGGGCCTGTGTCGATCCGCTTCCCGGTGAAGCCGACACGGGGAACAACTGTTCAGGCGGGGTGACTATTACTGTCAGCAGTCCCGACCTGGTCGTCGATGCACCGACCGTAAGCGAGCGCAACCCGGCGGCCGGCGATCCGTTCGAATTGCGCGCGACAGTCCGAAACCAGGGCGGCGGCGACGCCGCCACATCGACGACGCTACGCTACTACCGCTCGAGCGACGCCATTATTTCAGACAGCGACACCGAAATCGGGACCGATTTCGTAAACCGGCTGAATGCGGGCCAATCGACCGAGGAGTCGATCTCGCTGAACGCGCCCGATGCGGCGGGAACGTACTACTACGGGGCATGCGTGGACGCGCTGGCCAATGAGACCGGCACGGGGAACAACTGCTCCGCGGGCGTGGCGGTGACCGTGGGGCAGACCGGCAACCGGCCGCCGGTGGCCCGGGGCATGATTCCGGACCAGGAAGTCGACGGGGGCGAATCGGTCACCGTGGACGTATCTACCTACTTCTCGGACCCCGATGGAGATGCGCTCTCCTACCAGGCCCTGACGTCGGACGCCGCGGTCGCGACCGCATTCATTCCGGGCGACGAAGTTACGATCCGTGGCGTGTCGGCCGGCAATGCGACGATCACCATCACGGCCAGCGACGGCAATCTGACCGCCGGGCAACCGATACGCGTCACCGTAAGGCAGTCCGTCGTCCCACTTCCCGATCTCATCGTGGAATCGCCGTCGGCCAGCGACGGAAGCCTCGAGCCGGGCGATCGGTTCACCTTCAGCGCGACGGTCCGCAACCGGGGCGACGGCCACGCCTCGTCCTCGACCACGCTGCGCTACTACCGCTCAGCCGACGCCACGATCTCGGCCGCGGACACGGAAGTCGGTACGGACCGCGTGAGCGCCCTGGACGCGTCCGAGACCAGTGATGAATCGATCACGCTGGATGCGCCTTCAGACGCGGGCACGTACTACTACGGCGCCTGCGTGGACGCGCTGTCCGATGAATCCGACACGCGGAACAACTGTTCCGTCGCCGTGACGGTAACCGTAGGGCAGCCGGTCAACCAGGCCCCCGTCGCCCAGGGGACGATTCCGGCGCAGAACATGGACGTGGGCGAATCTGTACGGATCACCGTATCCTCCTATTTCCGCGATCCCGACAACGACCGGCTGATGTACTCGGCCGCCTCCTCCGACGCGGCGGTCGCGACGGCCGTCACGTCGGGCAGCGTGGTGACGGTGGAAGGCAAGGCGGCGGGCAACGCGACCATCACCGTAACGGCCGACGACGGCAGCCTGACGGCGAGGCAGACGATCCGGGTGGCCGTGGAGATTCCCGTCGCGCTCGCGCCCGACCTCATCGTGGAAACCCCGACGGCCAGCGAGGACCAACTGAGCGCCGACGAGCGATTCACCCTTCGAGCCGTCGTGCGAAACCAGGGCAACGGTCGGGGATCATCCACGACCCTTCGATACTACCTTTCCACCGACGCCGTGATCACCACCGGCGACACGGAGATTGGCGACGACTACGTATCTTCCCTCAGGCCCTCGTCGACCAGCAGTGAATCGATCAGGCTGAGAGCGCCGTCGACGCTCGGCACGCACTACTACGGCGCCTGTGTGGATGCGCTGTCCGAGGAGTCGGATACTGGAAACAACTGCTCCGCCGCGGTCATGGTGACGGTCGACGGACCCGACCTGGTCGTCGGATTGCCCACGGTATCCGAAAGCAGTCCGCAGGTTGGAGATGCCTTCACCCTGAGCGTGACGGTCCGCAACCAGGGCGACGGCGACGCGACCTCATCGACGACGCTGCGCTACTACCAGTCCGCCGACGCCACGATTTCAGACGGGGACATGGAAGTGGGAACGGATTACGTATCCAGACTCGGCGGCGGCAGGACCGGCGACGAATCCATCAGCCTGACGGCACCGGATATCATCGGAACCTACTACTACGGCGCCTGCGTGGATGCGCTGTCGGAGGAATCGGACGATCAGAACAACTGCTCCGGCGCGGTCTCCGTCGACGTCATGGAAAAACCGTCCATCGTCGGCGCCGATTCCTACGCGTATCTCACGCAGTCGGTACAATCGGTCGGCGACCCCGTCGCCCTTATAGAAGGCGATGACGCCCTGTTGCGGGTGTTTCTGGCAACAGAAGGCGACGAGGATATCGGCATACCGCCGGTCCGCGCAACCTTCTATCACAACGGATCGATGGTACACGAGGTGGATATACCGGGCAAGTCCGCCAGCATACCCGCGCAGATCGAAGAAGGCGTGCTGGACCAGTCATCCAATGCATTGATTCCCGGCTCCGTCATCGAGCCGGGCCTGGAAATGGTCGTCGAGATCGATCCGGACAGCACCCTGGACGCTGCGATCGGAATCACCCGGCGCATACCGCCCACCGGCCGCACAACCATCGAGGTACGGACGGTTCGTTCTTTCGATATCCTGGCGATTCCCTACCTTTGGGAAGAAAATCCGGACCGTTCCATCCTGACGGATATCAACGCCATTACCGCGGACGGCGAACTCCTGCGAGAAACCCGCGACTTTCTGCCGGTGGGCGACATTTCGTTCGACGTGCACGACCCGGTTTTCGTTTCGTACGATCCGACCGGCGATCACGCCGAGGAGCTCATATCGCTGACGGAATCGATCCGCGACATGGAAGACGCGGAGGACACCTTTTACATGGGTGTATTCAGACGCAGAGGTGATAACGGCGTCCTTGGAATCGCCTACGTAGGTGGTTTTTTCTTCGGACTCAACAGAGAGTACTCGAGTGTGACCGTGCTGCAAGGCCCGGTAATCGCCCACGAGTTCGGCCACAATCTGTCTCTGCGCCATGCGCCGTGCGGCGGTCCTTCCGGAGCGGACTCCAACTATCCGGAATCCGACGGATCCATCGGCGCATGGGGTTACGACTTTCGCAACCGGGAACTGATCTCCCCCAGCCGGCCCGACCTGATGAGCTACTGCGAGCCGGAATGGATCGGTTACTACAGTTTCAACAAGGCCCTTCGCTGGCGTCAGTCCAAAGACGTCCGGCTGGCGGCAGCGCCGACCACTACACTGGGATTGATGCTCTGGGGCCATGTAACTGCATCCGGCGACCTCGTGCTGGAACCGGCCTTCGCCGTCGAAGCTCCGCCGGACGTTCCACAAAGCAACGGCCCGTACCAACTCACCGGACAGGATGTGAATGGCAGCGTCCTGTTCAATGTATCATTCGATATGAACGCATTCGGGGACGTGGGCGGCGGCGGCTTCAACTTCATCCTTCCGATCCGGGCGGACTGGCCCGCGAGGCTGGATGAGATCACCCTTTCCGGGCCGGAAGGCGTAGTGACACAGGACAAAGAAGGCGACCGCGCCGCGGCGCTGTTGCTGGACCGTGCCACCGGCCAGGTACGCGGGTATCTGCACGACTGGATGGAAACAGGCACGGGAACGCCACCGGCCCGCCGCGTACTGCCCGAACCGGGGCTGGAGGCGATTACGAGCCAGGGCGTGCCTGAAGCGACAGACTGGTAACGAGGCCGGGACGAAACGTTCGGTTTGTCGCGCGCGTTCGGTTACATTACGATTGGTCGAGATAGACATACACGATAGCGATTAAGCTCAAACGTCTTGAATTACTGAGTGCGCAGGTTGTTTTATCTGCCTGCAACGCCGCAAAGAGCGTGCTTATGTCGATGGCACCGTTGTTGATACTCGTAATTTGTCTCGCTGCCAGCTGCTCAGTGGCCCTGCAGACGGCTTCAAAAAACAATCCCGCGGCCGAGAAGGAGGCCGCGATGACGGGGGAACGCGTCTGCGAACCTGTTGCTGATGGCCTGGACGGCGATGCGACGCTGTCTGATCGTTCCGGCCGGTATCATCTTGTGCTCGTAGCGGATACCGGCGGCACCGACCGTCGGACCGTTTCCGGTCAGCTCACCCTGCGCCGGCAGACACTGGATCCGGAATCGTCGCGCGATACCTCGACGCCCCTTTTCGGGTTCACGGATCTAGATCCGAGATCGGTCGGCGCCCACCGCGTCGGCGATCCGGGGAGCGAGGATCCCTCGGCGCCCGGCGTACTCGTGCTCGAAAGGTCAGAATACGGACGGCGCGGCATCACGATGCGGCTGGGCTCGGATGCCAACAGGAAGGATCTGGTGCGTTACGACGGGGCCTACATGGCGTTGAGGGTACACAGAATCGACGAGGACGGTTTTGCGGGAAGCTGGCGCAGCGGCGGGGGCCTGGACCTATCTGTCACTACAGGCTACTTCTGCGCCTGGAAAGTGCCCTGAATCGGAGGGATGTCGACTCGACTACGTCTTACATTGCTTCGCAGGGTCCCACTTCCAGGACCGGCACCTTCTCCGACCACGCCTGGAATGCCTCGTCAGTCGGCACGCATAAACCGGTGGAATAAAGAATCAGCGTCTCGAGGTTTTCGAGGCGGGTGAACGTATCGGGCAATGGACCCGACAGTGCCTCATTGAACATCATGGACAGATACGTGATTTCGGAGAGGTTCCCCAACTCCAGAGGGATAGAGCCGGACAACGCGTTGAGCTCGAGATTCATTTCCCGAAGGTTGGACAGGTTGCCCAACTCCGGAGGGATGATGCAGGACAACTGCGCGTTGTCGTAAAGATACAGCTCCTGGAGACTGGCCAGGTTGCCCATCTCCGGGGGGATACGGCCGCTGAGGTTGTTGAAACCGAGATCCAGTTTAGTGACGCTTCCCTCATCGTCGATCTCCACACCGTGCCAATCGCCCAGTGGCAGGTCGGACAGCCAGTGGGTACTATGCGTCCAGTTCGGTCCGCCAAGGGCGTTGTACAGCGCGATCAGCGTATCCCTGTCCTGATTGGCAATCTCGACTTTGACCCGGACGGTGATGGTAAAGCCGCTGGAGGACGCGGTGATCCGGGCATCGCCAATGTCGACCGCCGTCACCAGTCCCTCCTCGTCGACCGTCGCAACGCCGGGGTCGCTGCTGGTCCACGAGACGGCCGCGCCGCCCACAGGCTGTTCGTTCCGGTCCAGTACGGTCGCGGCCAAATGAACGGTCTCGCCGATTGCCGTGAGCGTCGCCGCCCGCGGTTCGACGACGATACCGTAAACCGTCTGCATGACCGTTACGTTTGCAGTCGCCGAAGCTTCCTCCGACCTGGCCGAGATCACGGTGCTTCCATTCCCCACCGCCGTCACCTGCCCGGCAGCGCTGACTGTCGCCACCGCGTCATCGCCGCTGGTCCAGGCAACGACGGCGCTGCCCATCGGCGCATTGTGCTGATCGAATACCTGCGCGGTCAACTGGCTGGTTTGCCCAATCGCATCGAGCGCAATCGACGTAGGCGAGACTATGATACGTGTAGCTACCGGTGGGGGAGGCGGCGGCTCAGTGGGCTCGGTCGGACCGTCCTTGCCGCAGGCGGTCAAGACAAGAAAGGCCGTCACGAGGACCGCGACCGCGAAGACAGACGAGTTGCACCAGACAAACAGACGCCGATGGATACGCATTTAAACTCCATATGTTCGGGAAGTACGGAAGCTAGTTTCGTGCGATATACACTATGCTGATGTGGCAGCTGGCGCAGTTGACCTTGATAACACCCAAATGCTTCATCGACAACGCGCAGCACGAGAACATATAGCGAGCATATATTGAACATTTTAAATAACACTATATTTAAGTTTGGGATTATTCGCACTATCAATATAAGTTATTCCAACGTCATAAAACACTGATTTCCGAGCCTGAGGCTTTGCCGGCTACAGGCGCGGCGACACTTGCAAGCATACTGAATAGGAGAGGAGTGGGAAGGCTATGAGAATCGCTACAATGTATATACTGCTGGTTCCCCTGGCCGTCGCCATGGGATGCGGCGGCGACAAAGGCGTGGAGCCGCGCCTCCAGGAGGATTTCCCGCCTACGGCGGTCGAAAGCTTTGAAGCGCAGACCTTGACGGCCGACCAGGAACGTTTGACGATCAACTTCGCGACGGCGTTCAGGGATCCCGAGGAGCAGGCACTGAGCTACTCGGCGGTATCGAGCGATGCATCCGTCCTCACAGTCGCCATGTCCGGATCGGTTCTGACGATCACGCCATTGTCCGAGGGAGGCGCCACGGTCACCGTCAAGGCAACCGACCCAGGCGGAAACAGCGCCACGATATCCATTTCCGTTACGGTGAACCCGGCGGCACATCCCGATGACGACGAAAACTACCTAACACTATCGGGGCTGATTGTCACGGCCAATAGCGTCGAGTTTTTCGAACTGTCTGCGCAGGGACCCGGCTCCTGCATAGAAGTCGATCCGCAAGCCTTTTACGAAACGGTACAGTACCAGTTTCACCATTCCAGATGGCAACGGATGGGCGAGTTCGGCTGGGTCACCATACCTGGAACGGTGCGCGGCGAGAACAGGCTATGCGTGTACACGCCGCCTGAGTCCGGACTATACAGAATGGTCGGAGATGTGACGATTGTCCGGGATGGACTGACGCAATTGCGGTTCCGGTCGAACGTGCTGAATCATTGAGGACGTTCAGTTTCCCAATGAATGTGATTTGTATACCATCCTCGTGATTCGGTCGATGTCTCGGACGCCACCTACGCTCAGCTGGGATGGATAGACTCCATCGATTCTACAAATGCTTCGAGTTGCTCCAGACTCCAGGTCTCGGTGGACGGCAGAATAAGTTGCCTGACGACATGATCAATCCTTTCCAGCACCTTCCGTCCCTTGGGAGTCAGTTCACACAAGACCACTCTCCGGTCATATTGAGTTCTCGCCTTCTCGATCATTTTGCTATTATCGAGCCTACGCAAAGTGCTGTTTATGATATAATCAGAGCATCCGAGTAAACCAGCAAATTCGCCCACGACCGTAGGTCCTTTGTAGGCCAGCACCATCAAGATTTCAAACCGGTTGGTCTTCTCATACTGACCCGTATCATTCCGGTCATCCACAAGGCCCAGGTATATGAAACGAAACAGACGGACTGTCGCGGCTACAAACCGGTCGCACAGCTCCTCCCTGCGGTCGTTGCTCATCGATTTTACCTTTCCCTGGTTACGATCCCCCGCCGTGCAGTTCGGCCCGAGGCCATAGTTCCCTGGGGTCCGTCACGGTAGCAGCGTCCCTCCGTTCCAGTCTTTCGGGAAGGCCATATAGGCATCGTGCGGATAGTCCTGCTCGGGTTCCAGCACCAGCGGGACGTCCGTTCGCCTGCCCGCCGCACCGGTCCCCGCCATGTCGATCGCGATCCGGCTCGCTCCGGCGGCCAGATCGTAGAGGCGCCAGAGCTCGTCGACGCGTACGGCCAGGCCGGGGTTGTCCGAAACGATGCGGGTGGGTTCGCCGGTACGAGGATCGTACGTGACGCGGTAGATGCCGGCGAAGTTCATCCCGACGATGTACCCCTGGTGATCGAAAATCAGGCTGCCGCTCGTACGGCCGGACAGGTCCAGGTTGTGCTGGATCACCCGGCTGTTTGCCGGCGTCGGCACCTCGTCCGCGAAGGGTCTCAACGCGCTGATCGTGCCGTCTCTGAACGTGGCGATGGGGACGTTGACCGGCTCGCCCGAGGTCTCTTCCGGGAATCCGATCGTGCCGACGGGCTGCCCTACCTGCAGATCCTGCGCCTGGTCCCTGGGCAGGAAAAACGTAAGGTCCGTTATGTTTGCATCGATAGACAGCAGGGCTATATCGGGGGATCCGGCCGTACCGTTGTAGTCAGGATGAACCCAGAAGGTCTCCAGCCAGTACGTATCGGCGCCGCCGACCTCGGTGCCCGACTTGACCGCAAAGGCCCGCGGGTTGAGATCTTCGATGAACCGGGTCGAAATGAGGACGGCCTGCACAACGTGAGCGTTGGTCCAGACGGCATTCCAGAAGTGTGCGACGAACCCCGAGCCCAGAATGTAGTTCTTACCCTGCACCTGCACGCCGATTGCATAGACCGCTTCATCCAGGTTCTGATCCTCGATCACGGCCGACCAGTCCAGCGTTACGCCGGGTTCGCCCTGTGGTCCGGCTGGCCCCACGGCGCCCGTTGATCCGGTCTCCCCCGTCGGGCCAGCCGGACCCTCCGGACCGACCGGGCCCTGCGGACCCGTATCACCCTTGCAGGCAAGGAAAACAAGAAAAAACAGTGCTATGGCAGCGTGACGAAACACGATTGAGACCTCCCGGTGGTGCCGCGTGCAACGGTCGATTCAATGACGAATGCAGAAAGTACGATTTGTTTAAGGATTAGTCAAGAAAGTATCAGGCGGAGGCAGGCCGTCCGGAGAAAAAATGGCCGTATGAGAGGGGTTTTGAGGAAGGTAAGTTAGACAGCGTGGGGTCCGGCCCGACCGGTGTGGTCCGGCCCGACAGGCAAAGCACAAAAAAAACCGTCCGCCCTGTTCGGTCGCTAAAGCTCCTACTAAGGACGGACGGGAAGATACTCGGGGTTAACTGAGTATTCTCTATTGTCTTGCGTTAGGGTCTAATGAAAAGACCACTAGTGATCAACCTACTACGACTCCGCTTTAGTAATGCTAATGGGGACATAGATAGTGCCATAACCCTCAGCACTCACCTTGATAACGGCATCGCCAACCCCGCTAACACCAGTGATCGTATCGTCAGTCTGAGAATAACCGATCTCTAAAGCAGCTGAACCACCCGAAGACTCAGCAGTCGCGTTGGCCATTGCAATTCGAATGGGGCCACTGACGACTTCAAACATCACCTCTACGCCATCGGGGGCAGCCGCCCAGGCCCTCAAACCGGTCTCAGCATCGACAGCACCGGTTCTTCTTTGAACCATAACCGTGATGGTTGTCGTCCCTGGAGTGGTACTGGAACTGTCGGCAGCTATCTCGATATTGAGAGGTAGTACCGTTTCGTCAAAGGTCATCCGAGTTGCAGGACCTTGCACAACGTCGAACACCTCGACTTCATACTCGGCGGCGTCTGCATCAGAACCCACGGCCGTGACCGAAATCGTGGCTGGTCCTTCACCCTTCGCGGTCACCGTAGCCATAGCACTGTTGTCTTCATCGGGCTCCACAGTGGCTACGTCGGGATCAGAGCTTTTCCAGGCAAACTCAACGCCGGGAATCTCGACACCCTCATCGGCATCAGACTCATCAAGGGCCGTAGCCATTAACACAACGGTACCGCCGATTTGAAGTGTACTACTTGTACCTTCATCTGCATCAGCCACCGTGACTGTATCGACGCCCTTATACACTGTGACGCCAAGTTCGACATCTATGCCACGACCAACGGCTGTCGCTGTGAGCGTCGTTGTTCCGTTAGACACACCGGTAACGACTCCCGTGAGGGCGTCTACTTCGGCGATGGAAGCATCCGCGCTTGCCCACGTGAAGACGGCGTCAACGGCCATACCGTCCTGTGATCCAGCCTTGGCAAGAAGGTGGGTACTCTCGTCTACGAGCAAGACGATTCCCATGAGATCATCATCGAAATTCGGAGCGTTGACCCTGCGTGCATCGTCAGCATCTTCGCCGTCCTGAATAATCAGGATGTGGTGCACGTCCGCCAAGACACCACCAGCGATGACTCCGTCGATGATATCCTGGACAGCACCCGGATCGGATCCTGCGCCAGCTTCACCCTGGTCACCCTTTTCACCTTGCGGACCTTGCGGACCTTCCGGACCTTGCGGACCCGGAGCGCCATCAGCGCCATCAGCGCCATCAGCACCAGCCGGACCCTGCGGACCTGCCGGACCCGGAGCGCCATCCTGGCCAGCCGGACCTGCCGGACCCGCGACGCCTGCAGCGCCGGTCGCACCCGCCGGACCCGTCTTACCTTCGCATCCATACATACTGAGAGCGAATGCCATCAGTACTACTATGAAGTAATGCATCTGTATCTCCCGTAGATGAGAACTGCACTTTACTATTTGCTCATGTACATAAGTAAGCAATCTATATGCGCTCCTTTCCCATATGCCCTCATCGTGGCATGGACACTAAAATCCAAGTGGTAACCTTATGAATGTACGAATAGATACCCAACTCCACTTATCGCTTGCATCGTCAGAGATATTGTACTCCACAATCGCGCCCAGCCTGTTCCACACCGTACCGATACCGCCGTTCACGATCCAGGCCCTCACACCGTCTTCATCGCCCATGACCCTGTATTCGCTTCCTCCCGTGGCCTGGACGAAACAGAACATGTCGTCATCCGATGTGGTGGACACCCTCAACCCGGCCATGACCGGGAGGGACGAGTAGTCGCTGTTGTGCCGATCATACGACAAGTTGCCAATGAACTGAAACCGGTCGTTCAAATCCGCTGCCATTTCGACCCGTACACCGTACCCGATTCCCGAGTCGGTGAGATCTGCCAGGCAAGAATAGGACCTGCTGCCGGACACGCCCAGGTTCATATCCAACTGGGCGTATGCATCACCACATACCAGCGTGGCAACCAAAAGAAATACGATTCTCGCCATATCTCCTCACGAAAAGTACAGGTTTTGAACCCATATAATATGATTCACTTCGATTATGCAAGGAAAAAATGAATCTTTTTATTTCGTTGCAACACAATTCCTTACGTGCTGATCGCAACCATAAACTTAACTGACCGTAATGGTTTTCAAAGAACCGGCTATGTCTATACTAACTGCAAGTATAGTGCCCGCATACAGGCGTGTCAACCGATTTTCCTGTCAATTGCGCTTGTCCATCGGGCTTCCGCACCCGCCGCGCTTACCCGTACCACCGGCGGGATGCATGTTGACGTCAGATTGCCGATCCCATGAGACGAAACGCTTTCGCCGGATACCCTTATTCCTTAGATTATACTGGAACTACAGGAACCGGACAGAATCCAATATATAGCCCGGCCCAGGGTCAGGGTCAATACAAAACTGCAGAATGAGGCGCATTATTTACATTCATTGTCATAGAAGTAAAGTTAACGGTGGGTTGCCGGCCTGTCTTGCGGCTTGCCTGCTATGCTGCCTGCTGCTCTGCGTCTCCGGGACGGCCCTCGCTCAGTTCCCCATCGGTGGCGGCGGCAGGGGCGCGGCCGGCGGCACGGGCGGCGCCGAGGCCGATACGACCGGACTGCCGGCAATCGACTACAATGCGGATCGCATCGAGTACATATTCGCCGATACCACGATGGCGCTCGTCGGAAGCGCCCACCTGAAGTACGGCGGCATCGAGCTGACGGCCGGCCGGCTCCGATTCCACACCTACAGCGAGATCCTGACCGCGGACTTCCTGCCCCCCTCGCCGGACATCGATCCCGAGACCAATACCTATCCCCGGTTTCAGGACGAGATGAACGTCGTGGTCGGGGACCGCATGCAGTACGACATGAATACGGGCGAAGGGCAGATCTGGAAGGGCCGCACCCAGTATCAGGAGGGATTCTTCAACGGCGAACTCATCACGCTCAACGCCGACCGGACCTTCGAGATTCACGACGGCACCTACACCACCTGCGACAATCCGAACCACCTGCACTACTATCTGAAAATGGGCGAGGCGAAGGTCGTCCCTGAGGACAAGGCGGTCGTCCGGAACGTGACGGGCTACATCATGGGCATCCCCATCGTCTATCTCCCCGTCTACGTCTTCTCGGTGAAGCGCGGTCGGCAGTCCGGGCTTACGGTGCCGAACTACGGCAGCGGCGTGGAGGAAGGCCGGTACCTGCGCAACCTGGGCTACTACTGGGCGCCGAACGAGTACTTCGACATGAAGACCACCGCGGACATCGAGGCCAAGACCGGCTTCCTGCTGAGACAAAGGGTTCAGTACCGGCAGGACCGCCGGCTCAGGGGCTCGGCCAGCGGATCGTGGCGGAGAGGATTCGACGGGACGACGACCGGCTGGGACATCGCCGCCAGGCACCGGCAGGAAGTGATCCCGGACCTGACGATCCGCGGGCAGGGCAACTTCGCCCAATCGCTGCGGTACCTGCATTCGACGACGCGGGGGACGGACCCCGGACAGCTGCGGTCCACCACGCGTTCCAGCTTCGCGATCGACAAGAAGTTCGGACGGAACAGCCTCAACCTGAGCACGTCTACGTCCGGCAGGACCGGCCAGCCGAGCCGGCCCACCACCACGCTCCGGTTCCGCTTCGGGACGAAGGCGATCTTCAAGCCGCCCCGCAGGCAGACGCGGCGAGGCAGCATGCCCGATTTCAGCCGGCCCCGCACGGAGATCGAAGATCGCTGGTTCCACTCCATCATGTTCGGATTCAACAACACCCTGCGGAACCGGCGGAACAACGTGCGGCTCGACCGGGACACGACCTACACGGGCCCGGACACCCGCTACAACTACCGGCACGACGCCATCCGGACCTTCTCCAACGCCTTCAACCTCAGCGCGCCGCAGAAGCTCGGGGGCTGGCTGAAGATCCGTCCGCAGGCCCGGTACACCCGGACCTGGGAGCAGGATACCGACCCGGAAATCGAGAGTAACTGGGAAGCAGAGGAAAGCCATACGGTGGGCATGTCGGTCAACACGACGCTCTACGGGCTCTTCCAGCCCAAGATCGGCCGGCTCAACGCCATACGCCACGTGGTCACGCCCGACATCAACTTCTCCCAGTCCGGGGGGACGCGCGTCCGGAAGACGGTGCGGTTCTCCGTGAACAACATCCTGCAGGCCCGGACCGAACACGAGGGCCGCGAGAAGAAGTACAACCTGGTGTATGTCAAATCGTCGACGTCCTACGATTTCCAGGCCGAGGACCGGAAATTCGCGGACCTGAGGACCACCGTGCGCATCCCGAGCCGCCGGCTGAACGTGAACCTGACGCTGAACCACGATTTCTACGACCCGGAAACCGACGAATTCCGGCGGCCCTGGCTGGACCGCCTGACGCTCAGCGCGTCCCTCAACCTAGTGGGGCCGCGCAGGGACCGCGACGGCGACGAGTTCGGCGACGGCCAGTTCGGCGGCGCCTACGGCGGGTACGACGACTATACAGGCGGCAGCTTCGGCGGAAGCAGCTTCTCAGGCGGGAGCTTCGGCGGGAGCAGCTTTTCAGGCGGCGGGTACGGTTCGAGCGGGTACGGCGGGTACGGCGACGACCGGTTCAACCAGCGGTTCGCCCAGGTCAAGGGGCCCTGGACGGTCCGGCTCTCCCACCGCTACTCCATCCGGCGCTCGGATCCCAACGACGAAGATGGATTCAGCACCAGCGCCCACGAGATCCGGGCCACGAACCGGTTCGCCCTGAACGACATCACGGACCTGATGCGGCTGACCAACCGCGTGACCGACAAGTGGCGCGTGCAGCACTCGATCAACTACGACTACCGCCGCAAGGAGATCGTCGCCCACAGCGTGGACCTGTACCGGCCCCTGCACTGCTGGGAGTTTACCTTCCGGTGGGTGCCGAACGGCATCAACAAGGGATTCTACTTCCGGATCAACCTGATGGCCCACCCCGACGTGAAGTTCGAGCAGGAGCGGCGGAGCGGGGACTAGGAAGTTGACTCGTTCGGGTTCTGAGGTGGATGGTACAGGTAGTTGCCCGAAAGGGCGGTGGCCCGATGGCGGTCAGGTCGCCGACCCGGTAGTCGGCGGGCCGGGTGATGGAATTTATAAAGAGTGCAAGTTTATGTCGTGGTGGGGTCCTTTACCGCATTGGTCGGGCCGACAAGTCAAGTTTTGATGCCCTGTTACGCAACTTCAAATGGTAGGGATCGTCATCGTTGCGTTTTAGGAAGGTTACGGATTCATAGTAATCGTCTAAAGATACAAACGTTCCGTGTTCTCCTACCCAATCCTTCATTCGTTGGTGACAGGTATGTTCCCAAGATAATAACTCAATATCCCATCCCATATCCAACGAATGTATGTCTTCGATTGTACGGAAAAATCCCCGTCCTTCATCGTAACCGCGGCCATCGCCTGTTAGCAAAACGATCTTGCCGGGATTATCTCTGTTGTCCAATACATCACGTAACATGGCAAGCTGAAGCCGTTCGTCAGGGACTTCTTGCTCGGAAGGGTTTTCTGCTCCACGTTCGAACAAATCGACTTTTATACCCTGCCCTTCTAACACGTTCCATAATGCCGTCATGGCTGGGGGTATGGAACCAGCGGCTATTGCCTTCTTTACTGGCCTGTCTGCGGAAGCAAGCTTGTACAGGTTCCTAAAGTCTATCCGTAATCGATAATACGAATCTGACTCGCCATTACGTTCCGATGCGATTTCCTGCGCACTGTGAAAGATATTGGAATTGTCCCAGTAAATAAAAACGTCATTGGCCATTCACTTTAACCCTCAAACCTGTATTTGTTTTTTCCTCTAGATTCGTATGCGTCTATTAACGCAAGTGTTGGCACATTGTCAACGATTATTGGTTGTGACCACCCGGGGTTTTTACAATAAAGACTGACATTTTCCAGTCCGTCGTTTACTACATATACAAGTACAAAAAAGGTAAATTCCATACGAGAAGAGCTTCCCGGCTTCCGACGGTTTCTATTAAGAGCCGGTCAGGACTCGTTCAGCGTACCTGCGCATAGTAAATTGATTCGAATAAGGAATTGGATAGATCAGATCATGCCTGTCATGCTTTTCAAGACATATTACGCACTCGTGGAGGTGTTCTGATGACTTTGCCCAAACGCGAGTTGCCTGGCGAGCCCGCTGGAGAAGGCAGCGGTTCGAGCAGTGGAAGCTGTAATGGGAATCGGCTCAGGGATTTCAGGCTCGACCGGCTGGAAGTGTCCACGAACAACACAGCAGAGAAAGTTGATGATCTCAGAGATTCAGTGGTGAGGATTGAAGAGACATTGAATCATGTACCAACCAAAGCCTACATACTATCAGTCATGCTAACCTTGGGAATACCTACCCTGATAGGCGTCGTGGCCATTGTGGTAAGATTGTTCAAGTGAATCACCCCGGCTACACGAACAACACTTCCATGGCGCCAACTCACTAGTGCGGAAACGGTCAATCCCGGCTCCCTATCGCTCCAGCAGAAACGCGCCCGCCATGGCCCCCGCGGCGCAGATGCTGACCAGGCCGTAGCGGGCGTCGCGCCGCTGCATCTCGTGGGCCAGGGTCGTGAGGATGCGCGTGCCCGTGGCCGCCCAGGGATGGCCCACGGCGATGGAACTGCCGTTGACATTCACGCGGTCCCAGTCCACCGGGCCCGTCGGCGCGCCTTTCCAGCCCCGTTCCCACGCGGCCGCGCTGGCCAGGGCCTGGGCCGCGAAGGCCTCGTGGATCTCCACCAGGTCCATGTCCGCCATGGACAGGTTCCGGCCTCCAAGGAGCCTGGGCACGGAGATGGCCGGCGCCATGAGCAGCCCCTCGGACGGATCGTGGGCGGCATAGGCCATGCCCCCGATGTACGCCAGCGGCTCCAGGCCGCATTCGGCCGCTTTCTCCTCGCTCATCAGCAGCACCGCCGCGGCGCCGTCCGTCACGGGCGACGAGTTGCCCGCCGTGAGCGTACCGTTTTCCGGGTCGAAGACGGGCTTCAGCGCAGCCAGGGCCTGGAGCGAGGTGTCGGCCCGCGGTCCGGAATCGGCCTCCTCCCCCAGCAGCGGGTGGATCTCCCCGGCCAGCTTCTCGCGCGCGGCCACGGCGTTGCGGTGGCTGGCCAGGGCCACCTCGTCCTGCCGCTCGCGCGGGATATCCCATTCCTTGCAGGTCAGCTCCATGTGCTCGCCCATGGTCAGGCCCGTGGACGGTTCGCGGAAGAGGTCCATGGAGGCGCGGGTGAGCGAATCGACCCCGCCGGCCAGGCCCACCTCGACGCGGCCGCCGGCAATGGCGTCGGCCACGACCGTGACCGCCCGAAGCCCGGTGATGCAGTAGGAGGCCACGGTGTGGGCCTCGGCGCGGATCGGCAGGCCCGCCTCGAAGACGAGCTCCCGGGCCAGGTTGGGCTTCAGGGGGTCGGGCGTCATCGTGCCGAAGACGACGGATTCGATCAGCTCCGGGTCGATGCCGCTCCGGTCCAGCATGCCGCCCGTGGCGTGGACCGCCATGGCCAGGGAATCGACGTCGGCAAAGGCCTTGCCCGACTTGATGAAGGGCGTCCGTCCGCCCGCGACGAGGGCGACGCGCTTGGGGGTCATGTGGGGTGCCTTTCGGACATAGTTTTGATCTTGTACGCAAGGAGGAAGAGCGTGCGGATCTGGCGAGCCTGCCGTTTTAGCACAGGTAATTTAAGGGCGTGATGTATAAAAGTCACATAATAGTGCCAGGGATAACCCAGAAAGCACTATCAAAATGAATACGACGATCTAAATCGTAAGGGCCGGAGAGCTGTATTCGCTACTTAGTTGCTTAAACGATATGGAGTCATGTCGTACCCTGGGCATCGAAGAAGGCCAATCGATTCGGAACGGTATTCAGGACCGTTTCCAACACATCGCCTGGCAATCTTTCAGGACGATACCGCACCGCGAACCACATCAAGAATGTTTCGGCGATGTCCTCGGTGTTCGGTAAGAACTGGGCGTATTCCGAAATAAAAGTGCCGTCCGCTTCCTGTGCGGCGAACCACTTATGATCCCATCTTATCGCATTTTCCAGCGAGGTATGCACCGTCTCGTGGAATAAAGACTCCTGCCAGAAACCTGTTTCTATCGATTCCCTTCCAATCTCGACATCGACGTGGATTTCCCCGTATTGAGGGCTAGCGGCGATTCTGCCTATATTACCGATTTCCATTTCACTGACTAGATTTACAAGAAGCAGAGGCATGCGCCCGAGTTCGACCGCATGGATTTCGACCTGCTCCAATGCGTCCTCCTGGCTTCCCCATGCTGTTTCGACCTGAAATTCAACAATCTTCCCGGCCGGATACACTACATTAAACAGGCAAGTTTCCAATGTTGTGAATCCAATGGTATAACCCTTATAGAACCCTCGTTCCTCGCGTCCGACATACACAATACGCTGAACGGATGAAGCGTCTGCTGAGTCGATGATGTTCGGTGAGATCCAAACGGCGCCGGCGAACGGCGGCGGTACCGGTCCGGGAGGCGTTACTGGTTCAGGTGGCGTTACCGGCTCCGGCGGGGTTACAAGACTCCGGCGGCGTCACCGGGTCGATCACCTTGTTCTCACAGCCGACAACGAGCAATACTGTTGCCAGCAAGACTCGAAGCACAGTCTTTTGACAAGAATGGCGTAAACAAAAACCCACTATTCGCATCGATTTATACGGCGGCTTAAACCAACAGCATACGCGAAATATCCTCACCAGTCGGTGGAATCGGGTATACCCCGGCTGATCACCATATCCAATCCGGCTTCCGGCATTACACGCCTGGCGGACAACCTTGACGGGTCTTGCGCAGGTATGTTGCGCAGGACTCCCCTCACCTGTCCGGTGGCGGGATCCATCAGAAGCGCCGCGGCCGCATCCCCACTGGCTCCTATCGTCACGGCTCCTTCCGGACCGGAAAAGGTAATCTTCACCAGTTCATCGGCCCATTCCGGTTGCACGGGCAACGAGAAAGCGAAGAAGGAAACGCCCGGCGCGTGCGAGATTTTGCCCGTGTCGAAGGACAGATCGAACAACGTGTTGCCGGCTGAGTCCTCACCCGTAAGCAGGTATGGTCCTGGGCTCTGAGGCAGAGAAGGGAGGGAGCCGACCACGAACGCCGGATTCAGTGACAGATTGCCGTCTCCATTCACTCCACCCCACAGTACCAGGTTTTTGATAGCTGAAGGAGCAACCGCAAGGTACTGCGGTTCCTCGAATTGGCGATGGTTCAGTGCTTTGGCAAAAAAGTAATCACTTATCCAGGTATCATCCGGGTGTCCGCAGTAGCCCATCAAATCGGGGGTGTCGGGAGATATCAACGTATCTGTGATATGGTCGTAACCCCACGCTCCGATCGCTCCAATTCGATTGGGAAAATGACGATCGGGTGAGCCGGCGCCGCCACAAGGCGCATGGTCAAGACTCATGTTATGCCCTAATTCATGCGCTATTAAACTCCAGGACAGCGGGGCTACACTGACCGTTCCGCCCAGCCAGGCATACCCACCCCAACGGCCGGTTATGGTCCCCATGTAATATCCCGGCTGTCCTTCGATCGTCTGAATGAGTTCGGTATCAAGGATCAAGGATTCCTGGTTACTTGTAGATGGATCGACCGAGGTCCATACCGGATCGTGTACAGTAAGGTTGAAATCGACTACCGGCAGATTGTCTCGAGTCTGACGGAAAAGTTCGTGATCAGCCGATATGCCTTCGGTCTCGGTGACTACAGTAAAATCCGGATCATGTTCCCACAGAAACGGTATCAGCGTCAGGTTGAATTCAGGTACCTCGGCCACGTGTACCTCGGTCCGACCGGACTCGGGTATACGCATTCCAACGCCGGAACCTGGATCAAGCGTACCATCGGGATCGATTTCAATTACCATTTCCAATCCCGGCGTAATGATCGAAGCGGGCACGGTAGCATTGACCGACTCCGATAACGAGCCCTCGTTGATTTCCGCATGTATTTTCAATTCCTGACCTGGGATGTACTCCGTATGCACCTGCGATCCGTTGTTATAGAACATGGCACGTACGGGTGGCAACAGGATGTCCGATTCACGGTCCGATGTTAAAAACACACGCAACAGGGCGGGTTCACCGGCCACAAGTGGTACGGGATTCGTCGGCGACTGCACCGCCTGCGTCAGGTAAGCAACTACTCCATCGGTTCTGAATGCGGCTTCGCAGTTTGAGATTCTACTTCCCTCAAGCTGATCAATCCAGTTCTGGAGCTCCTTGTCAGAAGACGCACAGATCTCCGTACCGGACAGATACAGTTCTTCGAGCTTCGAAAGGGCCGTAAGTGCCAGTGGCAGACCGCCGGATAAATCATTGTAAAACAGTTCAAGATGCTCGAGGTTACGCAACAAACCCAGTTCAGGCGGGATCTCGCCTGTCAACTGATTGTTGCTTAATCGCATTTCCCTTAGGAGGGACGCGCTGCCCAGTGCAGACGGTATGTTACCGGACAGGTAATTGTAACTGAGGTATAGCGCCTCGAGACTGCTTAGCCCCCCCAGTTCCGGAGGTATTGTGCCCGTCAGTTGGTTTCCAGAAAGAATCATTCTTCTTAGATTGATCATACTGCCGAATTCGGCTGGAATTTCTCCAGATAACCGATTGCCCGCGATATTCAGCACCTCGAGATTTTCCAGGTTCCCAAGATCTGCAGGCAGTATGCCAGTAAGCGTGTTCCCATCTAGAAACAACTCCTGGAGGTTGCTCAGATTGCCGAATTCGCTGGGGATACCTCCAGTAAATCTGTTATTGAAAAGGGACAGTCGTTCCAGATTGGATAGCTTACCCAGTGTTACCGGCAGTTCCCCGGACAATTCGTTGCCCTCGGCGTAGAGATATCTCAAACTAGATAGATCACCTAGTGAGGACGGTAAACCTCCCCGCAAGGGATTAAACGACAAATCCAAAACCCTCAGTCTGGTTATCTCACTCAGTTCTTGAGGAATCTCTCCGGTCAGGCTGTTACTGCTAAGGCTCAGATATTCTAGATTCTGAAGACTTCCCAGTTCGGGGGGAATATCACCATACAACTGGTTGTTTGCCAGATTCAAATCTCTGAGACCATCCAGGCTGCCAAGCTCGGGTGGTATCCTTCCTGACAGCCCATTGTCATTCAATAATAGAATATATACGCGCCCGGTCTCCGGATCGGTTTCTACTTTCGACCAGTTGTTAAGGGGCTCATCGCTCAGCCAGCCTGTGTTATCCTTCCATGCATGGCCGTTCGTGGCGTTGTACAATGCTCCAAGCACCTCTCTGTCTATATCGTTGATCACCGTGATCTGGGCGCTATTGGAGATGTCTGCCACGCTCGCCGTAATCATGGCAGTACCTGCACCGACGGCAAAAACCAGACCATTTGCGTCCACTGTCGCCACGGATTCATCTTCGGTCGTCCAGTCGGGGAGCGACCAGGCAATCGGGGTTTTCTGACTATCCAACACCACCGCCTCGATCCGGAGGTCATCGCCGGTCGCCAGTACCGCCGAGCCCGGCGTCAGGGAAATCGCACGTATCTGTTGCATCACCGTAACCGAAATTGAGGCTGAGGCCTCTCCGGATTCAGCCGAAACCCGGGTCATTCCCTCACCTGCCGCCGTGACAAGTCCATCAGGATCTACCGCCGCGACCGCGGGATCATCGCTTCGCCACGATACCGAAGCATTTTCCATGATCCGGCCGTGCTGATCATATACCAGTACGTTAAGTAGCTTGTTTGCGCCAACGGCATGGAAATCGAGGTCGTCGGGCTGGATCGTCAATCGCGTTTGAACGCTCGGAGCGCCTACGATCAGCCTAGCCTGTGCCGCGACGCGTTCAGATCTGGCCGTAATGGTTGTGGTCCCGTTCATGTGGGCTGTAACCAGACCTTCCATGTCTACGCTGGCAACGGAATCATCGCCACTCGACCAGGTAACACCCACCTCCGGTACTGTTTGACCGTCGGCGTCGGTTACCGTCGCGACGAATTGGACGGTTTCGCCCGAATCTATGCGTACCGAATCCGGGACCAACTGCACTGTATGTACCGTGGTCTCGCAATTGGGTAGCCCAACATCAGGAAATCGATATATCCACCGCTGGAATGCGGCGTCGGTGGGCAAACATAACCGTGTATCATATGCCAGGAAATAGGTCAGTTGATCCAGCTGGATCAACTCGGAGGGCAACTCCCCGGTGAAATCGTTATATATCAGTACCAGCGAACTTAGACTTTTCAGATTCCCCAGCTCAGGAGGAATCGAACCCGACAACCGATTGGAACTCAAATTCAGCCTTGAGAGATTCTCCAGGAGTCCCAGTTCAGGTGGGATGTTTCCGGTCAGTTGATTATTGCCGACAGCCAGCCATTCGAGATTGTGCAGACCTCCCAGTTCAGATGGTATTGAACCCGAGAGCTGGCTGTCCCATAGGAAAAGCTCTTTTAAACTGGTCAACCTGCCAAGGTCCGGAGGAATCTCACCGGACAGTTGATTGCCTCCGAGAAACAGTTCTTGGAGATTACTCAGATTGCCCAGCTCAGGTATAATCTCACCGGTCAACTCGTTTCGGGTAAGATCCAGCCTCTGAAGACTGCGCAAATTGCCCAATTCGGGGGGGATGGTATCCTCCAGGTCGTTCTCGTGCAGATTGAGTACCAGTAAACCGTCAAGATTGCCGAGCTCGGGAGGGATGGCGTCCTGAAGGTTGTTGTTTTGCATATGAAGTGCTTGAAGTCCGTCGAGATTGCCCATTTCAGGGGGAATCCTGCCGGTTAATTCGTTGTTGGATAGATCGAGTATTCTAAGGGTGCTCAGGTCACCGATGCCGGACGGGATCTCTCCGGATAACTGGTTTCCGTCCAATCTCAGCACACGTACCCTGGTCATGCCGCTCAATTCATAGGGGATTTCCCCGGACAACCTGTTTCCTTGCAGATAAAGTTCCTGGAGATTGCCCAGGCTGACCAGGCCGGGAGGAATCGGTCCGGATATCAGGTTGTACTGAAGAGAGAGCGTTCCGAGATTCCTCATACCCCCCAGTTCAGGGGGGAGCTCACCAGAAACCAGATTTCCCGATAAGTCCAGGACCAGTAGATTGCCCAGCCGGCCAAACGTGGAAGGGATGCTGCCGGTTATACGATTCCCGATAAGCTGAAAAGTCCGCAGGTTGCTCATGCCGCCCAGTTCAGGGGGGAGCTCACTAGAAACCAGATTATATGACAAGTCCAGCACCTTTAGTTCTGCCAGTCGGCCAAACGTGGCGGGGATGCTGCCGGTTATACGATTCCCGGTAAGGTGCAGGGAACGGAGGTTGCTCATACTGCCCAGTTCAGGGGGGAGCTCGCCGGAAATCAGATTATCCGACAGTACCAGATCCTGTAGTTTGCCCAGCCGGCCAAACGTGGAAGGGATGCTGCCGGTTATACGATTCCCGGTAAAGTACAGGGAACGGAGGTTGCTCATACTGCCCAGTTCTGGGGGGAGCTCATCGGACAGACGGTTGTTAGCCAGGCCTATAGTTTCCAAATTGCTCAGCCTGCCCAGTTCGGCGGGGATCGTTCCAGACAACTCATTCTCACTTAATTCGAGTTTTTCAAGATTGACAAGGTTTCCCAGTTCGGCAGGGATCTTCCCGGATAGTTTGTTAAATAAAAGGTCCAATGTTTCCAGTTTATGGAGTCTGCCCAGTTCGGCGGGGATCGTTCCCGACAACTCATTCTCAAGTAACTTGAGTATTTCGAGATTGACCAGGTTTCCCAGTTCGGCAGGGATCCGGCCTGTCAATCGATTTCGGAAGAGATCTAACGTCTTCAGGCCAGCCAGGTCACCTAGTTCCGGCGGAATCTGGCCATTGAGGCCGTTCGCGACTAAACGCAGGACTGTCACGCGACCAGTATGCGGATCTGTTTCCACCCCGGCCCAGTTACCCAGTGGCTCATCACTCAACCAACCCTCGTTGTATTGCCAATTGGGTCCATCCGTGGCGTTGTAAAGTGCCACGAGTACTCTTCTATCCGTGCTGACACCCTCCGTGTCGACACTATCCGCGTTGTCATCGCCCGGTGCCGGGGTAGTGGTCCCATTCTGCTGCAGAACCGAAATCACCATCGAGCCGGTGACTGTACCCGCACCGGCGGAAATCCGGACCATGCCCTTACCCGTAGCAGTGACCAGGCCGACGGAATCCACAGAAGCAACGGCAGTATCGTCACTCGACCAGGATACATCGACGTCCGTCATGACCCGGTTCTGCTGGTCCCTGACTTCCGCCGACAGTTGAATCGTCGCACCTATAACCCCGAGAGATGCCGTGCTCGGTCTGACAACGATAGTCGTGGGTTTCGATTCCTCTTTCACGGTCACGACGACCTGTGCCCGCACACTTCCCGCGGCGGCGGTTATTCGCGCGGCCCCCGCACCTACGGCTCGAACCAGACCGCTGCCATCAACAGTCGCGACTAATGTCGAACTGCTGGACCAGGATATTCCTATACCGGCGACTGGCCGGTTGTTACTGTCAACTACGGCAGCGGAGAGTTGATGAGTATTCCCCACCACCAACTGCGTCCTTGACGCTGGGCTAATGACTATTCTGGCAGGTTCTTGTTGAACGGGCGCGGGCTTAGTCGGACTGTCTTTGCCGCAGGTGGGCAATGCCAGGATCAGCAGGCAGGTTGTAACGATGAGGCCAATCGGAAAATTCACCGTGAATCGGAAGTCCAAGGGAACGATTGCTTTCTATACCTTAAAATGGATATGTACGTTTCTGTACGTTGTCGATTCGTGCGGATCACCGAGATTACTCCACGATCAACAGGATGCCGTATCTCATACTCAACTCATCGACTTGGAATCATTCCAATTGCTCCATCGGAAAGCATGCGGCTCATAAACGGGCGTTTCGTCACCTGTCGGGTGGGCGGTAGGGCGTATACATTCTGGAAATTCCATCGACGATAGCGGCGAGTTTTTGTTTGAACAAACTCAGGCGAGAACGGTTTAACCAATGGGAATTATATACAAAAGTCACATTGCGTTGGGAGCATCGTCAAAAAACATCCGCCAATGAACACGACAATACAGAATGTTAGAATTTAACTATGGAGGATCCACTTCAAGGTCGGTGGTCACGATGGCGAATACGCCCCGGTCATCACGGGCGGGGACAGATCGGGTGGTCATCCAGATATCCCCGCCACCCTCATCGTAGAAGGGCGGAATCCAGACGCCTTTGTTGGTGGCGAGCGGCATAGTGAACCAATCCCACCCCTCGACGTTGTACTCCGGAGTTGCTATATTAATGTCCACGAGTCCGCTACTGGATCGATATACGTATGGGCAAGACGTGACAGCACCCGTCGAATCCATGATGGCGGCCGCACTCCCGAAGAACAGGGGATTGGCAGTCAGATATGCTGTCATTCGTTCAACGTACTCCTTCGCGCCATCCGGTCGGTCGCGTTCTATATCCATCACCAGAGAATCAAGGGCGGCCACTACCCTTCCCTTCAATGACTCCAACGAAGAAGGGTCGCAGATCGGCCCGACCGAATCTTCTATCGTATCAATCCAGTCGGTAAGCGTGTCCGAGACGCATAACCCGTCGTTATTCCCCCAATAGAAGGATTCAAGCGAAAGGTTAACAAATTCAGCCGGAATCGAACCGGTAAGTTTGTTATTCACCAGCCATAACAGTGTAAGGTTTGTCAGGTTGCCCAAAGAAGCAGGGACAGTCCCAGTCAAAGCATTGCCGTGAAAGTCGAGTCTTTTAAGATTGGTCAAATTACCTAATTCCGCCGGTATCGGACCAGTAAAGGTATTGTGACGCACATCGATAACTTCCAACGTCGTCATGTTGCCCAACACGGCTGGCAACGTACCGGTCAATTCATTCCGGCCAATGTTAAGAACGCGGAGTGTTGAAATGGTCGTGAGCCAGTTCGGTATTGGTCCGGATAACTCATTTCCTGCCAATTCAAGGATTTCAAGGGACGACAAATCCGATAGATACACGGCGGAAAACTGACCGGACAACGAGTTGTCGTTCAGTACGATCTCCGTAACATATCCCTGTGCGTTCGTCCCGATGCCGTACCACTCGGAAATCGGTCTGTCGGATAACCAGCCTCGCTGTTCAGTCCAACCCGTTCCGCCGGTATGGCTGTATAACTGAACCAGTATGGCACGGTCGGGATGCACATTCACAGGCTCCGGCCCGACTGTGTTGTTCTCGCCGCAAGCAAAAACCACGAAAAGACCAAGCAAAAACAGATGTTTGGACATATGATGTTGCTCCATTGGAGCCTTTGGGGTCGATTGTGATCGTTATTGAATGTTATGATCTGCCTACGGTAACTTACTGATGGAATGAGTTACCAGGATGCGAATTGTAGTGATTTTTACATGAATATCTCGCGAATTCTGCGTTTGAAGCGGGAGGTATTGTATATTCATGCTGGGTGACGTCTCGGTTTATGTGTGAAGCGTGGTACAACACATAGTTGCCCGGAGCCCTGATGGTGCATTATGGCGTTATCGTTGAGATGGGAATATGGGTGTTTCATGAGTAATCAGGACGGTCAGAGACAGGAAATCGCGTCGTTGCGTGAACGCATAACGAGGCTAAGCGAAGCCAGCCTTCGCATCAGCGCGAGCCTCGACCTGGATACCGTCCTTCACGAGGTAGTGGAAAGCGCCCGTGCTTTGACCGGTGCCCGATTCGGCTGTATTGCCATCCTCGACGAGACCGGTCAACCCAATATCTTCGTTTCCTCCGGTCTCTCCAGAGAGCAGCACCGCCGGTTGGAAAAATGTCCTGATCGCTCCAGGCTCTTTCAACATTTTCGGGACATTCAGGGTGCGATCCGAATGTCGGATGCCCCAACCTATCTGCGCGCCCATGGCTTCCCTCCGGAACGGCTGCCATCAGGAATGCGGACCTTACAGGGAACACCGATGAGTTATCGGGGCCAGTACGTCGGCAACTTCTTTCTCGGCGAGAAAGAAGAGGGAGAAGCGTTCACCAGCGAGGACGAAGAGATCCTGGTGCTCTTCGCTTCACAGGCCGCAACGGCCATCGCCAATGCGCGCACACACCGGGCCGAGCAGCGCGCCCGGACCGACCTGGAGGCCCTCGTCGAGACCTCGCCTGTCGGCGTCGTACTCCTCGATGTGGGTACCGGTCGTCCGAAGTGGTTCAACCGGGAAGCGAGGCGAGTCACGGAGAGCCTGGTTACGCCCGGAAGTCCGCCGGAATCACTGCTGGAGGTGTTGACTATTCGTCGAGCCGATGGGCGTGAAATCGCGCTGGAGCAGTTGTCCCTGTCACAGGAGCTACACCAGGCGGAGATGGTGCGCGCCGAGGAGATCATTCTCTCTGTACCCGATGGACGCACCGTCTCCACGCTGGTCAACTGCACGCCGATCCAGGCGGAAGACGGGACGATCAGGTCGGCTGTGGTCACCATGCAGGATCTGGCTCCACTTCAGGAATTGGAGCGGTTGAGGACCGAGTTTCATGGCATGGTGAGCCATGAGCTGCGCGCCCCGCTCACTTCGATCAAGGGTTCGGCATCCACCCTGCTGGAATCCGCTACGCAGCTCGACCCGGCGGAGAGGCGAGAGTTCTACCGTATCATACTCGAGCAGGCAGAACATATGCGTGTCCTGATCAGCGACCTGCTGGATGCAAGCCGCATCGACGCGGGCACGTTGTCTGTTTCGCCCGAGTCGGCCGATGTAGCAACCCTGGTGGAACGGGCGCGGAGCACGTTCCAGATTGGCGGGGACAGGCATACTGTCGTAATCGACCTTCCACCGGACCTTCCACCGGTCATGGCCGACAAACAGCGCATTGAACAGGTGATGAACAACTTGTTTTCCAATGCCGCGAGGCACTCACCGGGTTCTACATCCATTCAGGTCTTCGCCCGGCACGACGGGATGCATGTCGCGATTTCGTTCCGCGACGACGGCAGCGGCGTAGCGCCGGAACACATCCCGTACTTGTTTCAAAAGTATTCAGGACTCGAGGGAAACGACCGCATGTCCGAAAACGCAGGCACCGGGCTTGGACTTGCCATTTGCAAGGGGTTGGTCGAGGCCCACGGTGGACGTATATGGGCTGATAGCCCGGGCATCGGTCATGGCACATGCCTGACCTTCACGCTCCCGGTGGCCGAAGAAAAACCGGCAGTTCTACATGATCCTGGTCGATCCGACGCACAGCGTGGCATAGAAGGTCACAAGAAGGACCGGGTCCTTGTGGTCGACGACGACCCACAAGTACTACGCTACGCTCGCGACGCACTTTCGGAGGCCGGTTACGACGTCATAGTGACCGGCGAACATCGCGAATTGCCGCAAATCATCGATACAGAACGGCCCGACCTGGTACTTTTGGATCTATTGCTGCCAGATACCGACGGCATTGAACTTATGAATAGTATCCCCGTACTGTCCGTCGTGCCGGTGATATTCATCTCCGCCTACGGTCGGGACGAGACCATCGCAAAAGCACTCGATTCCGGTGCCGCAGACTACATCGTCAAGCCCTTTTCGCCGACCGAACTAGTTGCCCGAATCCGCGTGGCCCTGCGTGGTCGCGCTGATCCAGAACCCTTCGTTCTTGGTGACCTCACTGTGGACTACAACCAACGTCGGGTGAGCGTGGCTGGCGATCAGGTCGATCTCACGCCTACCGAGTTCGATCTGCTGCGCGTACTCTCGATCAACGCGGAAAAGGTGTCTACCTTTGATACCCTGATACGAGAGGTCTGGGGTGCGCGCGCCTACGTGAACCCGAAGCTTGTTCGCGCCTTCATTAAGAAGCTTCGCAACAAACTTGGCGACGACGCCGGGAAACCCGGTTACATATTTAACGAGCGCGGGGTCGGCTATCGAATGGCTCGGCCAGATGAGATATCCTCGGCTTCCTGAACCCGTCGCGGCTGACCGCGCATACCGATTCCTCACCTGACGTACATCGCACGACCGCTTACCTCCTTGCCTCCAGTCTTCATCGATTTGACGTTTCATGTGGTATATGGGTCACACCACTCGTCGCCGGCGTGTCCAAACACGCCGGATGCCAGCCAACCGCCCTCCTGAGTCAGCTTCGGTTCTCTGCGCACAGGAATTCGCGGTAATTTACCTCTTTGACCGCAGTTTATTCGCGAATTGATCACTCTTGATCTCCGTATGTTTAATGGACGCGGGAGGTTGAGGGGCGGGGCCATCTCCTTTTCTGCTTGTTTCGAAATCATAGGCGTTACTGGGGAAGTGCACTGCATGGCGCCGGTGCGATGCCTCTTTAGTCTGACCAGTGACGTTGTGTCTCGATCATCATAGTGCCGTACGACCACTAAGTCAGGAGAAACAATGCGTACAATTGCAGCCTGCCTATTGGCGTTTTTCACGATGTCATGTGGCGATGATGATTCCATGCCGACGAAACCACAAGTGGAACCCGAACCAACGCCTTCCGTAATTGGTTCGTGGAGAAATACCGGTAACAACTTTTCCGCCAAGTTGACCGAGAATTACCGTAAGGCCCTGGTTAGTCAAGGGTTGTCTCAGCAAGAAATAGAACGCGAACTTCAAGATGATGAATTCAGATGGATTTTTTTGGAAAACCAGAAATTCATCTTCAGGGCCGACAATAGTGGAAGTTGGGTATGGCCTGGTGCGGACGGAGAATCCACAGTGCAAATAAAGTGGTCAATACAAGACAGTTATCTCGTCCTGGTGGAAGGATCAGAAACTGTTCTCCGGTTCGGTTACACCGTTACATCTATCCGCCTCACGTTGTCCATGACCGTTGAAGACTTTGTGGTTTTTTCCAGTGACGATTACAACAGTGCCGAGGAAGTAGAGAATCTTTCCCCAGAGGTAAGGATGGAACTTGACGCCTTGTTCCAGGGCATCACACGAATTGAATTCTACTTTGAAAAAGTGTAGTGGCAATTCAAATACCTATATCGAACACTTTCCCGCCGAATGTCCATCCGAAACAAAAAGCGGTCGATCCAGCTCCGGTCCAGCATGCCGCGTGTGGCGTGAGCGGCCATGCGTCCCTGGGGTGCATGCATGACCGCACTGATTGCTTGAGTAGTCAGGGCCCGACATCTCAGAACGGCGAAAAGAAGGCCAGTAGCCCAATTACGCAAGTGAAGCGCATTGGAGGTGATGAATCCCAAAACCAGCGGCAAAGCGCCTACTCACGATCCAGCCAATCAGTGCCGCGTGGACGGAACACTTTCCGTCCGCCGGTCGATCACCAGTCATGAACCAACGCGAACTGGAGACCGGATACCGATGACTGCCAACAAGAAAAAGACACCTCTCAACCGCCGGAACTTTCTCACCCGGACTGGCGCCGCCCTGGTCTCTCTGATCCTGGGCACCGGCTGCTCGGACAATGACAACATCATGGGGCCGGTCGTCAATGACCCGCCGCCACCGCCACCACCGCCACCGGAGCCACCGCCGCCACCGCCACCGGAACCACCGCCGCCACCGCCACCGGAACCACCGCCACCACCGCCACCGGAACCACCGGAACCACCGCCGGAGCCTGAAGATCGGGTCGACGTGATCGTGGTGGGCGCCGGTCTCTCCGGCCTGGTCGCCGCCTACGAGTTGGTCCGGGCGGGGCATGATGTCCAGGTTGTGGAAGCAAGTAACGCGATCGGGGGCCGGGCACAGACGCTTCGTGAGCCCTTCGACGATGGGCTCATCGCCGAAACCGGTCCGGCCCGTATCCCGCCCGAGCATGATCTGACACTCGGTTACATCGACCACTTCGGCATCGAGACCGCTCCCTTCTATCCGCAGGAGGGTGAGTACCTCGTCGCTACCGACCAGGGGGTCCTCATACGACATACACCGAGTGAGTTTCTCCAGGGGAATCGGTCAGAGTGGCTCAAGATTCCGGCTGGAACCGATGCCTTGCCGACAGCCTTCGCTGACGCACTCGGAGACCGTGTGCGGACCGGCTTGCCGGTGACGAAAGTGATACGGGACGAGAACGGGGTGGTGGCCACCTACGGAACCGGCGGCACGGAGGAACTGAGGGGCAGCAAACTCATCTGTACGGTCCCCCTCCCCGTCATCGACAAGATCGAGTTCGACCCCGATCTCTCGGAAGCGAAACGAGCGGCCATCGCAGCCACACCCTACTTTGACGCCACACGGATTTACGTCCAGTATGCGGAACGACACTGGGAGGGCGACGGCTTGAACGGATGGGGGAGGTCGTTCCTGGAGGGTTACTCGGAGTTCTGGCATCCCACGTGGAACCAGGAGGGGCCTCGGGGTATTCTGATGTCCTTCATGTGGGGAGACCTGTCAATGGCACAAAGGATCGCGGCGGTGTCGTCTTCCGACGCCATCGTGCCCGGTTTCATTGATTTCTTTAATGACCTGTTCCCCGGCACGCGCGACGTTGCGGAACACGGAACGTACTTCGCGTGGGAGCACCAGCCCTGGATCGGGGCGGCCTTCGCGGCAAACCAACCTCCGTTCTCGGAGCATCCTGAATTGGCATCGCCCGAGGGCCCCATTCACTTCGCCGGCGAGCACGCTTCGGGGTATCGGGGGTGGATGCAGGGAGCCCTCGAGTCGGGCCTGCGGGCAGCCTCGGAGATCGATGGATCGGTGACCGGGGAACGCTCCCGCGCGACCGTGGCAATTCCGCGGCGGCAGTTGTTGCGCCGTTTAGCAGGCACCCCGAATGAGCCGGGATGGTTGGTGTCTTTACCCGCCACAAGATGAGCGCAAACCGGTGGAACAATTGGAATGATTCCAAGTCGATGGTGAAGGAAAGGGTAGTCGTTCCAGATGGATCGTGAATGTAGCACCTTAGGTGACGCTATTCTTACAGGACAGGTTTCCCGAGGAGGATTCCGTTCGGCTTGATTTAGTGCGGATGAAACTTGAGATTTAGAATCGACACCCCGGTGGGTTTATCTCTCCGGGGCGTTATTATGCTGATAACGCAAACTGCCTGATTACCTAAACAGTAACAAGCCATGTATGCGAAACGAAAGCGGGGAACGAAATGTATCAGAAACTGACCGTATTCGTCCAGGCGCTGGCTGCTGTCGGCATCCTTGTCATCGCCCCCATCCCCTGGATGGGGCAATCCACAAGTGAGCTGCGCATCGAAATGCGGGAGGAATTCAGGTCGTTCAGGGCGGACATACACGACATGAACACAAGGCTTGGCCGCGTTGAAGGGGAATTCAGGACATTGAAGCAGGGACGGGAGTGAGCGTGATGGAACTGACCCGCCTGCCGTAATGACAGTAGGTGTGGTGTGCGAAGCCGAAGGGATTTCCGACTATTGCGTTCCCGCTCTGTGGTTGGCGGGCTGAGGCATTCGGTACCCGACGCCGCGCACATTCAGGATGTAGTCCGGAGCACGCGCATCGTCTCCAAGCTTGCGCCGCAGTGTCTTGATCAGGCTGCGCACCAGCTTGTGGTTGGCGTAGCCGTACTCGCCCCAGATCTGGCGGATCAGGGCATCGAAGGTCGACACCCGGCCGGCATTAAGGGAGAGCACGCGCAGCAACTCGAACTCCTTGGCGGTGAGTTCGACCGGAACACCCGCTACGCTTACCAGTCGCTGGTCGTAGTTGATGGCCAGGTCACCGAGTAGAAATGGTTCGGGATCGGCTCGCCTGCGCAGCGACGTCCGTATCCTTGCCACGAGTTCCGTAGGCGAAAAGGGCTTGACCAGATAATCATCCGCCCCGAATTCCAGCGCCTTCGCGATGGTTTCGTCCCGCCCATACGCCGAGATGAAAACGACCGGGATATCGGAAAGTTCGGGTACGTTTCCCATCAACTCAATGCCATCTGCGTCGGGCAGGAGCAGGTCCAGCAGGACCAGTTCGGGTTCTTCGGCCCGGATGATGCTCGACAGTTCGACAGGGTCGCCGGTCACGATCGGGTCGAAACCGGATTCCGTCAAGGCGTCCCGTATGTATCGGAGCATCTGCGGGTCGTCGTCGACCACGAGGATGCGTGTCGGCTCGATTACATCATCCCGGGCGTACGATTCCGTCCGGTCCGATCCGAGGCCGGCGGTCGCGGATTCCTGCGCTACCGGGATGGTAAACGTAATGCTCGTACCATGACCGATGCCCGCGCTTTCCGCCCAGATACGCCCCCCGTGAGCCTCGACGAGTCCCTTGCTGATGGCAAGACCGAGCCGCGTGCCCGCTGTACCGGAAGAACGGTCGCCGTTGTCGAGCCCGACGTGCTTCTGAAACAGGCGTGGAAGCATATCCGGCGCAATACCACTGCCTTCATCGCGGACGGTTACCGCTACATGTTGGCCATCGGGCACAGCGGAGACCAGAATGGTTGAGGGTCCCGGAGCATGTCGCGCCGCATTGACGAGCAGGTTGTTGAGCACCTGAACGATGCGCGGCCGATCAGCCATGACCTTCGGCAGATCATGGGAGAGATCGATCACGAGGGTGTGCGTGTCGCCTCCGCTCAGGAATGTGCTTCGCGCCCTTTCGACCAGGACGGAGACATCAGAGGCCTCTACCGCCACCGACAGCGTGCCCGTGTCGATACGGCCCGCGTCCAGCAGGTCGCTGATCAACCGGCGCATATGGTCTGTCTGTTCCATGATAATGCGGTAGAACTCGCGCGTCTCCGCCGGATCGAGTCCCGGTGACTCTTCCATGAGGGTGGCGGCCGAGCCCTTGATCGAAGTGAGGGGAGCACGCAGTTCATGACTTACCATGCTGATGAACGCTGTCCGCAACCGTTCCAATTCCTGAATCGGAGCCAGGTCCTGCATCGTTACCACAACGGACAGGACCTCACCAGTCTCCGAATGGATTGGCGTGCAGTTGACCAGTGTCGTGACGGAACGACCATCAGGTACGGAGAGCATAATCTCTTCGGCCCGCACGCTCTCGGCTTGGCTCAGTGCGTGTGACAGCGGGAACTGATCCAGGGCGATCTCGCGCCCGTCGGCGCGCTTCAACGTGACCTGTTCGAGCAGCGCCTCCGGCGAACTTCCCGGTGTGAGCAGGATCTCCACGATCCGACGCGCCTCCAGATTCAACCAATTCGGCCGGCCGGTTCCCGCGTCAAAGACGACCACACCCACGGGAGAGGTCTCGACCAGGGCTTCCAGGTCGGCTCGTGCGCGCTGCTCCGCCTGGTAAGTGCGGGCATTGGCGATGGCCGTAGCAGCCTGCGAGGCGAACAGCACGAGAAACTCCTCGTCCTCGTCCGTGAATTCTTCGCCGCCTTCTTTTTCTGTGAGAAAAAAGCTGCCGACGTGCTTCTCGCCATAACGCATGGGCATGCCCAGAAAGGTTCCGAAGGGCAGCAGCTCCGGGGAGAATCCCAGCGAACGTACGTATTCCTGCACGTCCGTCAGTCTTAACGCGCCCGGCAGGTCGCGGAAATGTTCGAAGAGTCTGATACGATCCGGCCAGTCCAGCAGTTGCCGCCTCACTGAGTCCGTGAGACCGTATGTAAAAAAACCAATTGGCTGACCCGCCTCATCTATCGCGACAATCACCCCGTGACGGGACCGGGTCAGCGCGCTGGCACTGGCCACGACCTCCTGTAAGACAGTCTCCAGGTCCAGACTCGCGCTGATGCGAAGGCTTGCCGAGTTCAGTCTGGAGATGCTCTCGCGCAATGCAGCATTCTCCCGCCTGAGTTCTTCCATACCTTTCATTTCATTCATTTCCATTCACTTTGCGGTGCTGATCTCATCCGGTTTTCACCTCGCCGCGGTGCACCGTTCGGCTGGATCGGGCACTTCAGTACATAATTTCGCGTATATCTCATTTAATAAACTGCATTTTACACACAAAGCACATCCTTAATCGGGTATATTCATATAAGTATTCGTTAACGTGCCACGGTCAACGAATAATGCGCATTGGTGTTGATGAGGTCCGAAACCAGCGTTATGCGCCAACAAACGATCCGGCCAATCCGTGCCGCGTTGACGGAACACCGTCCGCCGCCGGTCGACCACCGATCGTAAACCTACGCTGACTGGAGACCGAATACTGATGACTGCCAACAAGAAAAAGACATTGCTCAGCCGACGGAACTTCATTGTCCGGGGAAGCGGCGTCCTGGTCCCTCTCGTCCTGGGTACAGGCTGCTCGGACAACGTCACGGGGCCGGACGACAGTGATCCGATCGAACCGACATCCCCCGAGCCGACGGTGCCCGAGCCGACGGTGCCCGAGCCGACGATGCCCGAGCCGCCTGCTGAAGACCGGGTCGACGTGATTGTGGTGGGCGCTGGCCTGTCCGGACTGGTCGCCGCATACGAGTTGGACCGGGCGGGGCACGATGTCCGGATTCTGGAAGCAAGAAACGCGGCAGGGGGCAGGGCACAGACGCTTCGCGATCCCTTCGACGACGGGCTCATTGCCGAAACCGGCCCGGCCCGCATACCTCCCAATCATGATCTGACGCTCGGTTACATCGACCACTTCGGCATCGAGACATCACCGTTCTATACGCAGGAGGGTGAGTACCTCATCGCTTCAAGTCAAGGCGATATAAGCCGCCAGATGCCGGGTCAGTTCCTCCGTGGGCGGGAAGCGTGGCTCAAGATTCCTGCCGGAACTGATGCCTTGCCGTTGGCCTTCGCCGCGGCGCTCGGAGACCGTGTGCGGACCGACACGCCGGTGACGAAAGTGGTCCGGGATGAGAACGGAGTGGTGGCCACCTACGGAACTGGAGGCGCCGCGCGGGAGCTGAGGGGCAGCAAGCTCATCTGCACGGTCCCCCTCCCCGTCATCGACAAGATCGAGTTCGACCCCGCCCTCTCGGCAGCGAAGCTAGGGGCCTTCGCCGCCACAACCTATCAGGACGTCACCCGGGTATACGTCCAGTATGCGCGGCGAATCTGGGAAGAGGACGGCTTGAACGGATGGGGTCTGTCGTATATTGCAGGGTACCAGGAGATCTGGCATCCCACCTGGAACCAGGAGGTGCCTCGGGGTATTCTGATGTCCTACATGTTCGGAGACATGGCACGCAATATCGCGGCGATGGGGCCCGGCGCCATCATTCCCGACTTCATTGGTCGCTATAACGTCCTGTTCCCCGGAACGCGCGAGGTTGCGGAACACGGAACTCATTTCGCGTGGGAGCATCAGCCCTGGATTGGAGCGGCTTTCGCCAATTACAATCCTCCGTTTTCGGATCACCCGGAATTGGCATCTCCCGAAGGACCCATTCACTTCGCAGGCGAGCACGCCTCGGGGAGTCGGGGGTGGATGCAGGGCGCCTTTGAATCGGGCCTGCGGGCTGCAAAGGAGATCGATGCGACGGTCACCGGGGAACGGCGCGCCCGCGCGACCGTGGCCATCTCACGCCGGCAGATGATGCGCCGTCTTGTGGGCACCCAGACTGTGCCGGCATGGTTGTTGCCGTGAACCGTCACCAGGTGGACGTGGAAATGAGACAGTTTTCTCAACGTATTCAAAACCGATCCTGACCTTGTACCACCGTCCGGTATGTTATCTGCTATCCAATTGGTCATCTGAGTCCTTAGGTAATTTTGTAAGAGCACCTGTGTAAACAGGCCTGGCGGTCAAGGTAAACGCCAGGCCTTTTTGTGTTTTATCCAACCGATAGAGGGAGGTGGAATTGCACAATACTTAACTCAATTCTTGGATCACAGAGGGCTATCCAACCCTTACTTTGCAGTAAAGTTTCAATATGCGATTTCTTGCCTTGATGTTGGTTGTGCTGGCATAAGGGTGTGCAGGTGATAACTCGCCAGTGTCTTCCGTGACGGAAACCCGTCAGGCAGGACGGTCACTGGCAGTGACCGACCATCCAGATGGTTCTTCTTCGGCTGAAATTCAGAACAAACATGCACGGTATGATTTCAGGTGGAACAACTGGGGAGACTAAGGAACAGATATTGTCCAACGATCCCGGTGTGGTGTTTATCCAAAATGAAGGAGCAGGCCTGTCGCTTATTGAATCAGGTTGGACTACAGATGCCTTTTCTCTTTCTGACGGAGACCGATACGCCGTGTCTGTAGAGTATGACGTGGTTTCCGGTGTGTTGGTTGCCGGTCATTACTGGTTTGACAAAACAATGACCATTGCATGGGCGGACACGCTCTTAGAAGAATTGAAACGGCGGTATGGCGATACGGAAACAACCACCGAACACAGAATTACGTGGATGATTGGTGATGACGAGGAGGACCTATCCGAAGGCACGGAAAAATCCATATCGATCTTCCCGGCGATAACGGTGGTGGATGTCTACACTACTACAGTTTGTCACACAAGGAGATGACAGCCGAAGCCAGAAGGTACAACCGACTGCCAATAAGAGTGGTCGTTCCGGATAGTGAGTGAAACTAATCCATAGAGCGGCGCGCAACGACGAGAACTTAGCCGCCAGACCTCATCCGGTCTCTCAGTATACGGCGGACCAGCTTGCCTGACGCGGTATGTGGAAGCTCGTCCACTACGATGACGCGGTAGATTCTGAACAACGGGTTCAGTCCGGAGGAAATCAGGGCCTGGAGTTCTGGTTTTAGGGAACCGGAGTCGGGGACGGTTTCGGGACTGTTTATCAGGTCGGTAAATGAATCGTCACGCCCCTTTGGAGATTCGTCCGTGCGGAACGCTGATGCTGAGCCGCTGCCCGCATCTGGAACGACGAAGACCACCAGCCTTTCCGCCCCTTCCCCCTCGGGCTGCACCGCCACGGCCGCACTCTCGTAGACGGCGGGGTGTCCGTCGATGATCCGTTCCAGTTCCAGGGGACTGACCATGATGCCGCCCAGGTTCATCCCGTCGTCGGCCCTTCCCTGGGCGCGGAAACAGCCGCGGTGAAGCCGCTGTGTGTGGTCCCCGTGCCGGCGCAGGACCTCACCCCGGGGTCCGGACGGGCAGCCTTCGTAGTAGACTTCGTCGTGGTCCCCGTTGAGCAGCCGCTGGGACATGCCCAGGGCGGGCGGCTTGAGGAAGAGCTCTCCGGTACCACCCTCGCCGACCTCCGCGCCGGCTTCATCCAGGATAACGAAATCCACGCCCAGGTTCGCCGTGGTGAATACCGCGGGCGAGCAGGGCTGGAGGACCGTGCAGGCCAGGTGGCCGCCCCCGATCTCGGTGCCGCCGAGGTATTCGATCACGGGCGCGCGGTATCCGGCCCGGCTCATGAGCCACAGGTAATCGGTCCGGCTGGCGGGTTCGCCCGTGGAGCTGAACACTCGGATGGACGGCCAGTCGATGCCTTCGGCCATGCCGCCGTGGCGCTCTTCGGCCATGCCGCCGTGGCGCTCTTCGGCCATGCCGCTGTGGCGCCCCTCACCCGCGCCGCCACGCCGCCAGGTCCGTACCAGGGAGGGGATGACACCCTGCATGGTCACCCCGGTCCGCCGGATGAAACGCAGGTATTCGGGAGTGTTCGTCGCGCCCGGATACAGGGCCATGCATGCGCCGTTCACCAGGGTCGCGAAGATGAGCCACGGCCCCATCATCCAGCCGATGTTGGTCGGCCAGGCGGTCACGTCGTCACCGTGGACGTCCTGGTGGTAGTATCCGTCCATGGCGCTCTTGATGGGGGTCAGGTGGGTCCACGGAATGGCCTTCGGCTCGCCGGTGGTCCCCGAGGAAAAGAGGATATTGGTCGTGCGATAGGGGTCGCCGGTCACGGATTCGAATGTGTCGTCGCCGGACAGGAGGTCGTCCCAGGCGATGTCGGCGGGGCGGAGTTTGGAGACGCCAGCGGAGGCTGCGGGCGGATCGTCACCCGACGGATCACTGACAACTGGCGCGGCGGCGCCGGTGCGGAGTCGGGGCGCGGCGGCGGCGGACCGGACGTCTTCGCCCGACGGCACGACGATGACCTTGGACACGCCCGCCTCGACGACCGTATCGTATAGTGGTATGGCCTTGCCCGCGCGGACGATCCGGTCCACGGTGACCGCGCAGCTTGCGCCGGCTATGGCCATGCGACGGCGGATCTCCGACGGCGGGAAGCTGTCGGCGATGGAGACGACCCTTGAACCCGCGCGGATGATGGCCAGGTAGGCGACCACGCATTCCAGGCTCAGGGGCATGTAGAGCGCGATGGCCTGATCAGGCGCTAGTCCCCGGTCGCACAGGCCGTTGGCAACGCGGTTGACGAGGCGTTCAAGCTGGCCGTAGGTCGTCGTGGAGAGCGCCTGGCCGTCGGAGCCATCGGGACCGCCCGGGCCGTCCGAACCGTCCGGGACGTACGCGCCAGGTGTGACGACCGCGGGACGGTCGGGATCGGTGGTAAAGCAGCTGTCGACGATGTTGAGTTCCGCACCCGGCAGCCACCGGGGGTCGCGGACACCGCCGCGTGGCATCGAATGGGCGTCTCGGACGCTCCCGCTTGAACCCTGGGCGTCTCCGTCCAGATCGAGAATGGCGGCCGGCGGCCTCTTGAATACGATGCCCAGCCGCTCGAGCGTGTGGGTCCAGAAGGCGGCGGGGTCGCGGACGGACCAGGCATGGAAGTCTTCGTAGCGGTCGATACCCCTGGCCGCCATGCTGGCCTGGAGATTCGATCGGCGTACGGTCTCTTCGTCGGGCGTCCAGACCGGTGGCGGGCCGTCTTCCGGGCGGCGTCCATCGAATATGCGCCGGAAGGCCGCCAGGTGATCCTCGAAGGGCAGGGACTCCTGCCGCGACCGGTCGACGAAATCTTGCCAGGCCTGGTCTTGCCGGGCGGAGTCCTGCCGGGCGGAGTCCTGCCGGGCGGAGTCCGTCGCGCCGGACCGATCGTCAGAGGGCCCGGATGGATCGCCGCCCTCATGGTTTCGGTGTTGCTCACACATGAGACCGGTTCAGTCCACCACGACCATCTTCAGGCAGACCGCCATGGGGATTTCGGCCACGACGCCCGAGAGATGGAGCAGGCCCGTGTCCGGGTCGAGGCGATGGTAGGTGACCGTATCCGAGCTCTGGTTGCCGACGAGCACGAAGCTGTTGGTCGGATCGATCCCGAAGTTCCGCGGGTTCTCGCCGCCCGTGGGCACGATGCCGAGGAGCGACAGGCGGCCCGTATCACCGTCCACCGCGTACATGGCGAGGCTGTCGTGGCCCCGGTTGGAGCCGTAGAGGTACCGGCCGTCGTCGGTGATGTGGATGTCCGCCGTGTGGCTCACCTCGTCGTAATCGTCGGGCAGCGTCGGCACGGTCTCGATCGCGGTGAGCGTGCCGGCCGCCCCGTCGTAGGCGAAGGCCGTGATCGTGTTGCCCATCTCGTTGATGACGTAGGCGAACTTCCGGTTGGGATGGAACTCGAGGTGCCGGGGTCCGGACCCGGGCGGCACCGACGCCTCCCCGTGGGGCGTCAGGACGGCCGTGTCCGGGTCGAGGGCGTAGATCATCACCTTGTCGGTCCCGAGATCCGGCGAGAAGACGAAGTTGTAGTCCAGGTCGTGACGGATCATGTGGGCGTGTGGTTCCTGCTGGCGGCTCTGGTCGACGCTCGAGCCGGTGTGCTGGATGACCGACGCTGCCTCGCCCAGGGAGCCGTCGTCGTTCACGGGGAAGGAAGACACGGACCCGCCCCCGTAGTTGGCCGCGAGGACGGCCTTGCCGCTTCGGTGCACGTCGATGGAACAGGGACCCGCGCCCCCCGATGACTGGCTGTTCAGGGGCGTGAGCGTGCCGGACGCGTCCACGGAATAGGCGAAGACGCCTCCGTGGGGATCGCCCGTCTCGCCGACGGCGTAGAGGAACCGGGCGTCTGGCGTCAGGACCAGGAAGGACGGGTTCGTGATGCCTTCCACGTGGCTGACGTATTCCATGACGCCGGTGGCGGTATCTACATCGTATACATAGATGCCCTTGCTGGTAGTCTGGGTGTAGGTGCCGACGAAAACGCGAATGGTCCGGGCGTTACTGGACATTGGGTAAATCTCCTTGGTTGGCTGAATGTATTACGATTGCTACCCCGCCGGCCTTCGCTGCCACTGCCACCACTCCTCCTGCGGGGCATACCCCAGGATGCGCTCGGCCTTCTCGAGGCTGTATTTTCCCGGACCGTAATGGCTGTGCAGGTTGAAGGCCTGGTAGTAGCCGGGCACCGAGGGGAGTTCGAGTCCCTGGCGGCAGGCGACCGCGAGATCGTCGTGGATGATGAGGAAGTCCCGGGTCGCATTCTTGCCGGTATGCTCCGTCGGCCGGGGCGCCAGGCCCTGGAACAGGTAGCAGACCGTGTGGATCTCGTGACGCCGGGCGAAGCTCCGGACGATCTCGTTGCTCAAGTGCTTGGTGATGAAGTAGTAGTCGCTGGACGGCGCGTCGGGCGCGTCAACCGGGACGTCGTTGTCGTGCACGTAGGCCAGGAGCGTCTGGGCCGGACCGGTGTGGATCACCTTTCGGACCCCGGCGTCGGCGGCCGCCTTCATCACGTTCCAGGCCCCGATGGTATTGACCTGGAAGCTCAGTGTGTCGTCGTGGCGCAGGACCGTGAAGTTCATGACGGCCTCCACGCCCTCCATGGCCTCGCGGACCTGGCCGTAGTCCCGCACGTCCACGTTGAGGACGGGCTTCCCGTCCGGGTGGTCCATGATGTCGGCCAGCCGCAGGTCGTAATCCTTCTCTAGCGCGGGCGTGATGTGCGGCGCGATGAGCCCGGACGCACCGAGCAGCAGGACTTTCCTCATGGTTGGCACCTCACCTGTGGCTCCTTTAGTCCCGCCAGTTCGCGGCGAAGTTATGGACCGGCGCGTAACCGAGTTCACGGGCCTGGTTGATGAGGTACTTCGGATTCTCCAGGTCGGCGCAGATGTGGTACAGGGCGTACCGGCTGGTCCACCAGACCTGGTCCGAGGCGTCGCGCGCCAGGGCCAGCCGAAAGGCCTGGGCCGCGTCCCGGTAATCGAGCCACAGCAGGTCGGGCGCCTGGCCGGCCACCTCCTCTTCGCTGACCAGCGTCCCCAGCCTGAGCCCCGTGACCGTCACCATGTAGTCCCTTGCGAATTCACGGGCGGTGTGCTCGCCCAGGTAGCGGGACATGGCGGGCATGTCCGGCTCGGGCAGCGGTTTCCACCGTTCGCTGATGTACACGTCGTCGGGATAAGGCTGGAAGAGGTCCAGAGTGCCGCCGTAGACGAAGCGCTTGACCTTGGCCTCCACGGCGGCCTTGAAGAGCTGGTGCGTGCCCCGCGTGGCCAGTTCCAGGAGGTGCTTCTCGCGCTCCACCTCGGATTCGGGCAGGTCCTGCGGCGGCTCGCCCGTGTGGATGACGGCGTCCATGCCGCGAACCGCCTGCCAGACGAAGTCCTGGTCCAGCAGGCTGCCCTGGGCAGTGTCGCCGGCCGATTCGTCGGGCGTTTCACCCCGGGACGCGGCCGGCAGTTCGACGGGCGATTCGTCCACGAGGCGGAGCGAGTGGCCTTCAAGGGCTTCGGCCACCGCCCGTCCCAGCCGGCTCGCGGCGCCGGTGATCAGGATTTCCATGGTTGCTCCTTTGCGACTCGATCTTTTTCTGCGAGTTCTCCGAATGTTTTTCCGACTAATCATTAAAGGTCCACAGGTCCAGGGCCGTGCCGCACAGCACGCGGGGCATGTCCTCCGGCGCGATGAACTTCATTTCGTCGCGGACGACCGACAGGGTCTGTCCGTACGCGGCGTTCGGCAGGCAGACGGGCCAGTCGGTGCCCCACATGATGCGGCGGCCGCCGAAGGCCTGGTAGACCTGCTCGACCAAGGCGTGGGTATCCATCCAGGGATAGCCCTGATCCGAAATGGACCAGGTATGGCTGATCTTCACGTAGACCCTGGGGTACCGGGCCAGGTCGAGGACGGCCTGGATCTCCTCCGGCTGGTCGGGATGGGCGTCCGCCATGTGGTCCACGACGACGTCGAGATCGGGGAACCGGTCCAGCAGGCGGACCAGATCGGGCAGGCGGCTCGGCCGCGTGAGCATGAGCAGCGGGACCTCGAGTTCCTCGGCGCGCCGGAAGATGGGCGGCATCAGGGGACCGCGGAACCAGTCGCCCGCCGGTCCTTCGTCGGGGCTCAGCCGCACGCCCTGGAAACCGTGCTCCTCCACCCAGTGGCCGAGGTGATCCGGCGCGGCGGGGTCTTCGGGATTGACGCGGCAGACCCCGGCAAACCGGTCCGGGTACGTGCGCAGGACGTGGGATACGTATGCATTATCCCAGCGGTAGCCGATGTACTGCACCAGGACGGTCTTCTCCACGCCGTGCCCGTCCATCAGGGCCAGGAGCATTTCGGCCGTCCGGTCCTCGGCGGGCGGGGCGTCGTTCTCCGCGGGCCAGGGGAAGGCGGAGTCGTTGATCCAGACGTGGGTATGGGGGTCGATGACGAGCATGGTTCTCATATCCGGATCAGCGGTTCCGTACGAACTTCTGCAGACGGGCGTCGGCCTGCACTTCGCCGACGTAGAGGTCGCCGCGGGAGTCCATCCAGATGCCGTGGGGACATCCGGCGAATTCGCCGGGCCGGTCGCTGCGCCGTCCGCCTCCCCAGCTGCTGACGAGGTCGCCGTCCAGGGTGTATATACCCACCTGCTGGTCGAGTTCGGCCACGTAGACGATTTCCTCTTCCGGATCGAAGTAGGTGGTGTCGGGCTTGCCGGGGACGGCCCGTTCCTCGAGGTAGTTTCCTTCCAGGTCGAAGAGCTGGATGCGCTCGTTGGTGCGATCGCAGGCCCAGAGCCGGTCATGGCGGTCGATACGCACGCAATGGCTGAGTTCGAACTGGCCCGGGCCCGAACCCCAACTGCCCCAGGAGTGGATGTGGCGGCCCTCGGCGTCGTAATGGTGGATCCGGGCATTCTCGTAGCCGTCGGACACGTAGATGTCGCCGTTGGACGCGACGACGGCATCGGTGGGCTTCCGGAAGGGATCGCCGTCCGTCGCACCCGGAACGCCGGGCATGCCGATCACCCTCACCTGGTTTCCGTCCCGGTCGAACTTGCGGACGCAGTGGTCCAGCCAGTCCGTGAGGTAGAGATTGTCCTCGCCGTCGATGTAGATACCGTGCGCGTCCTTGAGTATGCCGTCGCCGATCGTCTTGATGAATTGGCCGTCGCGGTCGAACACGATTAATGGATGTTCGCTCCGGGAGTACACGTACACCCGGTCCTGGGAATCGCACGCCACGCCCGTAATCCAGCCGAAGGACCAGCCCTCCGGCAGGCTGAACCAGTTCTCCTGCACCTCGTAGGTGTACGCGCCGCTGCCGAAACTCATGTGCGTGCCTCTTTCCGGTTGTCGTTTCGTATTAAAATGGAACGTATATCAACACTTGCCGCCCGGGGTCTGATACGCCGCCTCGACGGCGGAGTAGAGATGCACGATCCAGCCGTAACCCAGCATCCACAGCAGGACCGCGAGGACGAAATGGATGACCGCCGCCGGCCTGCGGCCCTGGTACAACTGCCCCAATCCGGGGACGACCAGACTGAATACCATGGCGCCAAACCTGGTGCCCAAGGGCGAGCCTCAAAGCATGATGGTGCTCCTTCGGGTATGTCGTCGACTTGCTACCTGGCCCGCGGGTGCGGCTTCTCCAGGGTTTCTCTGGCCGCCAGACCCGCGGGTGCGGGTTCGTCGCGATGCGACTCCTCAAGGCGCCTGTGCAACCCTGTGGGCCTGCTTGGGATTGAGGCGCTGTTCCTCGAGGGCCGCGACCCAGCTGTCCGCCCAGGCCTGGTGATCGGTCAACACGCGCTCCGGATTCGACCGGCTCCGCACGCAGAAATCGGGAAAGAAGGGCCGGCCCGTCGGGGCGCCGTAGGCCACGTACCGCAGGTCCAGGCTCCAGCGCACGTCCCACTCGGTCAGGTTCGGCGTGGACCGGTGGGGCGTGTACTGGCTCAGGAAGACGACCCCGCCCTTGCGCACCTCGGCCGGTTCCGCCTCGGTCTCGGGCATGAGGTCCGGCTTGATGCGCGTCCCGGCGTCCGAAACGTGGTCGATATGGCCGGTGTGGATCACGTTCGGGATCACTTCAAGGCATCCCCGCTCCACCGTGGCGTCCACCAGGGGAAGCCAGCAGGTCAGCGCCAGGGTCTTGTCCGACTCGGCCCAGCTCACCCCCGAGTCCTGGTGCCAGGGCACGTTGTACGACGGGCTGGCGTCCAGCCGCGACGGCGGCTTGGCCCGCAGGTGCTGGATGGGCGAGCAGGTGATTTCGGGGCCGACCAGTGACTCCACGGCATCGAGCAGGTTATCGTTACGGAGGAAGTCGAAGACCGGTTTCGCCCGCAGGTCGTAGATGTCCATGCCGTGCCCGATCTCCGTGCTTTGGGCAAAGAGCCGGGCGTAGCGCGTAAGGAAGGACTCGTCCTCGTACAGATCGGTGATCTTGCCCTCTGCTTGAAGGTCCCGCGCCTGCCGGTCGACGAACTCGGTCATGGTGTCGATCACCGGATCCAGATCCGCATCGGTCAGCACGTCCTCGACGACCACCAGACCGCGATCGTGAAACTCATCCAGTTGCGCTTCGGTGAGGGCCATGGGCTAATACCTCCTGTACGGTCGGTTTTGTTCGTGACACATACAACGAATCTTAACGTTTTGAAAGACCGTTGGCAACTTCAGAAACTCGATCACACGATTCTACAGTTTCACCAAGACATCCACTGTTCTGGACAGGTTACCGTACTTTGCCGTAATCTGTGCTGATCCGTACCCCCTTGCGATCACTACACCGCTGGTTACCGTGGCTACAAACGCATCACTTGTCGACCATTCTACAACGGCATCTGTAATCTCATTTTGATTCGTGTCGATCACTACCGCAGTCAGGGTGATGGTCTGGCCGACAGATTCTAAAGTAACCGAACTGGGAGTCACGTCTATCCTGGCCGGCACCTGAACAGCCGGTTCGGTAGGTGAGTCATCACCACACGCGGTCAGCATGTATATACATACAAAAAACGTGATCGATACTATGGAGCGACCGTTGATATTCATGATCTCCTACCCTTTTCAGGTGTGTCGATCTGTTAATGGAAAGTCTCAGATGATCCAACTTACCGAGACGCCACAGGGTGTCGGACAATGTCCCGCACAGCCGGTTCTTCGAAAGAGCCAGGGCTGTCAAGTTTTCGAGCCGCCCGATCTCACCGGGAATCGCGCAATCCAGCCTGTTCTCATTCAGTCCAAAGAAAGGACTGTAAAACTCGAGCAATTTCCTGCCTATCCAGAGGTAAGATCCGGGTCAATCCTGGTGAAACACCTCTTCCATCTCCGCCCACCATTCGCCTTCCTTCCGCGTAGGCAGCGGTTCCTGCATGGGCATCATGATGTCCCACCACTCCTGGGTCTTCGGATCGGCGGCCATCTTCGCCATGTCCGCCTCGAAGTCGTCGCCCACATACTCGAAATAGGAGAAGAGGAAGCCGTCCTTCAGGTATATGGAGTAGTTGGTGATGTTGCATTCCGTGATCATTTTCGCCACGCCTGGCCAGATCTCGACGTGGTACTCCTTGTACTCCTCGATCCGTTCCGGTTTGACCTTGAGCACCATGCCGTAGCGCCGGGGCGTGGTTTCCTGTGTGCCATCCGGTTCGGCCTTACGGGCGGTCTTACGGGCGGTCATTGGGATCTCCTTTCATGTGCGGGCGGGCCGGTGGGGGTACCCCAAACAGAATTGTATGTTGATGGATATTTTCATCAATATTGACAATGCTATTTTTTCGTTTTGAGACCTACCCGCCCCTCCCCGCACTCTTCAGGCGTACATCATGCCGGTGTCGGCGCCGCGTCCGGGATCAGTCCTTCCGCTCGCAATTCAGCCCAGAAGTCTCCGGGAATCTCGAACGCCGCCATGGCCGCGTTCTCGTCCACTTCTTCAGGCGACCGCGCGCCTGGTATGACGGCGGCCACCGCGGGATGGGCCAGGGGGAACTGCAGGGCCGCGGCCTTGAGGGGCGTGCCGTGGCGGCCGCAGACCGATTCGATGCGCCGGACCTTTTCCACGACATGAGGCGGCGCCTTCCGGTAGTCGAACTTCGCCCCGTCCACGGCGCCCTGTGCCAGGATGCCGCTGTTGTAGGGACCGCCCACTACGATACTGATGTTCCTTTCCTCGCAAAGGGGCAGCAGCCGCTTGAGCGCCGTATGATCCACCAGGGTGTATCTGCCCGCGCACAGAAAGCAGTCGAAATCGCCCTCGGCGGCGAAACGGGCGAGCATCTTCGCCTGGTTCATGCCGACCCCGACCGCCCGGATGACCCCTTCTTCCCGGAGCCGGACGAGTGCCCGGTAGCTGCCCTTCATCGCTGCTTCGTAGTGATTGTCAGGATCGTGAATATGGAGGATGTCGACCCGGTCGAGCCGGAGGCGGGTGAGGCTTTCCTCCAGGGAGCGCAGCGTGCCGTCGTAGCTGTAGTCGAAGACGGGGCCGACGGGCGGGAGATCGTCGGACCAGACGTCCTGGTCGCGCGCCGGGTCGGGCTTGAGAAGGCGGCCGACCTTGGTGGCCAGGACGAAGGAATCGCGCGCGGGGGCGCTGCGGTCGCGCGCGGGGCCGTTGCGGTCGCGACCTGAAAGCGCGGCGCCCAGGCGGGTCTCGCTCACGCCGCTGCCGTATAGCGGAGCCGTGTCGATGAATCCCGGTCCGTGGGCAAGGTAAGCGCTTACGACCCGGTCTGCCTGCTCATCGGGGACGCTATGGTAGAGTCCGGCCAGGGGCGCGCCGCCGAGTCCGATGGAGTTGACCTTCAGCCCCGTACGGCCGATCTCAGAGAGACGTATCCCCCGGTTGGTTTCAGCCGGGCCGGGCACCTTGCCAATCTCCGCCTGGTCATCCTTCCTCATCGGCTTCGCCCGGTTGCTCGTCTGGTAGCTCGCCCTGCATGGATTCCCCGCGCAACAGGAAGGCCCGGATATCGTAACGGCCGGGGCGCTCCACGGGCAGATCGCCCGCCTCGATCATCTCCTCGATGGGCGAACTGTGGGTGCGCACGGGCATCTGGACGACCTCGTGGAGGCGGGCGGATTCGTAGATCCCCATGATGATCTCCACGGCGGCGCGGCCGTTGGACGCCTCGCCCCGGTGTTCGGACTTGCCCTCGATCCAGTCCGCCAGTTCCACGGCCTGGCCTACGCTCGGATCCTCGCCGGTCGACGGCCGCTCTTCCCAGCCGCCGGTCTTCGAGTTGATGAGCAGGACGCGCTGTTCGTTCACGTCCAGCATGCCGTCAGACCCGTAGAGATAGCCGCCCTGGCGCCGTTCCGGATGGAGTTCCTGCAGGAGCTGCCCCACGGCCCCGTTGTCGAAGCCCACGATGCCCGCGCTGCGATCCTCGATACGGATGTCGCGTTCGTACCGGTCGGTCTTGCGTTCGATGTTCCCGAGCACCCATTCGGGCGCGGGATCGCTCATGACGTAGCGCATGAAATCGAACATGTGGGAGCAGTCGTTGAGCAGGCCCTGGCTGCCGCTGCAGTGGACGTGCCGCACGTCGCCGATGGCGCCTTCGGCCACCAGGTTCCGGGCATCGGTCCACACCGGGTTGAAGCGGCGCTGGTGGGCGATAGCCAGCTTGACGTCGTTCCGGCGGGCCGCGATCATCATCTCGTCGCATTCGCCCATGTTGACGGCCATGGGCTTCTCGCAGAGAATGGCCCTGGGCCGGCGCGCGCAGGCGGCGATGGTCAGGGGGGCGTGGAGCTTGTGCCAGGTACAGATGCTGACGACGTCCAGCCCCTCCTTGTCCATCATCTCCCGGGCGTCGGCATAGCGTTTTTCAATGTCGTACCGGTCGCCGAAATCCTGCCTGGCTTCGGCCACCGGATCCGAAAGCGCTACGACCTCGAACCGCTCTTCTCCCAGGTATCCCTTCATGTGGAGGTGCGAGATGCTGCCGCACCCGATTATGCCGACACGATAGACCGTGGACATCTAAGACTCCTCCCAGGACGGATTTTGCGTGTATACGCGTTGCGACGATGCGTGTATACGAAGTGATATGTCGCGTGTACACAATGCGACGACACGTTGTGCCGATGCACCAATGCGTGCGATGATGCGACAAGGCCCGGCGACCGGCAGCGTCGGGCATCAGATAGTCGAAATCGAATATAGAAGCCGGCATGGGCCGTGTCAACGATGCCGGCGATGGGCGACGCTCGCTGTGTCAACGATCCCGGGGATGGACGTCGCGCAACGTGTCAACGATGTCGCAGTCGAAGCAGCGCGCCGGCATTGCGGCCCGGCGGACATGACTTGACACGGTACCTCGTAATAGCATAAGATGCAGTACGATGGAACTGCTGATCGTACTCAACGTAATCCTGCTGCTTATCCTCATCGGGACCTACCTGTCGCTCTCGGGGCGCGTAAAACACCTCGAGGACACGGTCAGGCGATATTTCAAGGATTCAAGAGACCCGGATGCGGGGTTGTCCAGGGGAGGTGCACCGGAATTGGCCGACGCACCGGGACCGGAGACCGCGGGGCCGGGCGCGACACCGGAGAGCGCGGCGCCGGAGTCGGAGACCGCACCGCAACCGGAGACCGCGGGACCCGCACATCCGGCCGCGAGCGTTCCAGGCCAGGCGAGGGCCTCACAACCTGTTGCGAGCGTTCCAGGCCAGGCGGGAGCCGCACAACCGCCCACCGAAGTACCGAACCCGGCGCGGGCCGGCGACGGAACCAGCCGCCTGGCCCACATGCTGCGCCCCCGCACCCGCGAGGAGTGGGAGACGCTGATCGGCGGCAAGCTGCTGAACCGCGTCGGCGCCCTAGCCCTCATCCTCGGCGTGGGATTCTTCCTGAAATATGCTTTCGATAATAACTGGTTGAACGAGACCGCGCGCGTGGTCCTGGGCGGAGCGGCCGGCCTGCTGCTGGCCGCCGGCGGCCACCGGTTCCACCGGCGCGGCATGCCCGTATTCGCGCAGGGCCTGACCGGGGCGGGCGTGGGCATCCTCTACCTTTCGATCTACGCCGCTTACGACTTCTACCGCCTCGTTCCGCAACCCGTCGCCTTTCTGCTGATGGCGCTGGTGACGGCCGCGGCGCTGCTGCTTTCCCTGCGCTACGACGCCCGGGCTATTGCCCTGCTCGGGTGGGCGGGCGGATTCCTGACGCCGTTCCTGCTCGTCACCGCCCAGTTGAACACCTTCGGCCTCTTCGTCTACATCACGCTGCTCGACGCGGGCCTGATCGCCATACTGCTCAGCCGGCGCCACTGGAGGTTGCTCGAACCGCTGGGCATTGCGGCGACCTACGCCACGTACCTGACCTGGTCGTTCCGGGCGGATCTGCCCGAAGGTTTCGGAACGGCCCTGGCCTTCCTGGTGCTGTGGTGGGCGCTGTTCGCCTGGGTGAGTATCTACCGGTCCGCGGCCGGCGACACGGGAAACCGCCTGTGGCGATGGGTCGCGGTAACCGTCAACGCGCTGGGTTTCTACGTAATGCTCATGCGCCTTTCCCGGCACACGGAAGGCATCTGGGACTTCATTGGGATCCAGTCTGTTGGTCCGCAGAACTACCTGCCCTATTCAGAAGGCATCGCCACCATCATCCTGTCATTGGCCTACTTCGCGCTGACCGCCTGGATCACGCGCAATACAGACCACCGGTCCGCGGCCGGGGTGCATGCGACCGCGGCCATATTGCTGGCGGTTCGCGCACCGCTGAGCTTATTCACCCCATTCGTGATCGTCGTCATCTGGACCTTTGAAGCGCTGGTCCTCTTCGGGTTCGGCGCATTCCGAAAAGTGCGCGCCGTCCGCCACGCCGGGACCGCCCTGTTGGCGCTTTCGTTCATCGGGATCTTTCTCTTTGGCGGCACCATTGTATCCAGCCTGATATCCGCGTATGTGCCGGTATTTTCATCGCGCACCGCCGCGTACTGGGTCGTGGGCGGGGCGCTGCTGGCCTGCGCCGGCCTGCTGCGGGGCCGCACCGAATCGACGAGCGACCGCCGGCATTACACAGTCTTTCACCTGGCCTGGACCTTCCTCCTCCTGGTCTGGGGCACGGTGGAAGTCCTGAGCTACTTTCAATTCCTGGCCGTCACGACGGAAGGCGGCTCGACGGAGCAATTGCAGAACCTGCGGCAACTCGCCGTCTCGGGCGTATGGCTGTTCGGCGCGGCGCTGGTCATGACGCTGGGTCGCTGGCAGGACATCCCCGCCCTGCGCGCAGCGGCCATCGTCTACCTCGGCTGCACCGTGGTAAAAGTCTTCGTCTTCGACCTCATGTTTCTCGACACGCTCTACCGTATTGTCGCCTTCCTCGGCCTGAGCGCCATCCTCATCGCCGTCTCCTACCTCTACTACCGCAACCGGCCGGCTTCCTGATTCGACCATCCCAGCCTGATTCGACCATCCCAGCCTGATTCGACCATCCCAATTATAAAAAAGTGTGCGAGAGGTTACAAAAGACCTCCGACTATTCCGATATACCCCATCGAATGGGTCCATTCACAAGCACATTCATCTATTCATCGGGAGGGAATCATGGGAGACGACAAGGTAAAGGAATCGTCGACTGAGGTGTACGCCACGGTGACGGAGGTCAACGCACTCTTCCATTCACTGGAGGATATGTTGGCCACTCGATTCGAGGCGATCGATGGCAAGTTCGAGGTCGTCGTAGATAAGCTGGCCGAGATGGACGCCAGGAACGAAAGACGCTTCGACACGATCGAGAAAAACATGGCCGAGATGGACGCCAGGAACGAAAGACGCTTCGACGCGATCGAGAAAAACATGACCGAGATGGACGCCAAGTTCGAAGGACGCTTCGTGTCGATCGAAGGCAGATTGGGAGGCCTCGAGGAAAAGCTGACCGAGATGGACGCCAGGAACGAAAGACGCTTCGACGCGATCGAGAAAAACATGGCCGAGATGGACGCCAGGAACGGGGTCCAGTTCGCGGCATTAGAACAAATGATTGTGGAGTTGGATACCAAAACCGAGGGGAGATTCGATCTGGTTCAACAGAAATTCAAATCACAGGAGTTCAAGATCGAGCATTGCGTGACATCGGCGAACAACAAGCTGATGGTTATATTGCTCGTGATTGCCGGTTCGATCATCGCCGGCTTGCTTTACGGGGGATAGTGCCGGTCCGAACGATGCTCACCCAGGTGATTTGCGCGCGGTGGCCTGCAGGGCGAACTCCGTCAGTTCTACCGTCATGGGGTAACGGTTGAAGGGCGTGATCAGGTAGAGGCCGTTGAAGTGCGTCAGGACGGACTCGATGAGTTCCCGCGCGATGGCGACGCCTTCTCGTCGGGCCTTGCGTCCACGGCCTACGCGGGCCATGCGCGCGCGCACGTCGTCGGGCACGACGAATCCGGGCACCTCGTTGTGGAGGAACTCCGTGTTGCCGTCGCTGACGAGCGGCATGACGCCCGGGAAGATGGGTACGCCGGCATCCCGGGTCGCCTCGTAGAGTTGCTTCGCCTGGTGGCGGTCGAAGAGGGGCTGCGTCATGATCATGTCGGCGCCGGCTTCGACCTTCCTTTCCAGCCGCCTGATCCTTCTGTCCAGGTTGGGTCCGTTGGGGTCGAAGGCCGCCGCCACGGTAAACGCGGTCCTGCCGTTCAGGGTGCGGCCCGAAAACCCAACGCCCTCGTTCATCTGCTTGATCAGCCGGATCAGTTCGAAGGACGAAACGTCATAGACATTGCTCGCCCCCGGCTGATCGCCGAACTTGACGGGATCGCCCGTGACGGCGAGGACGTGGTCGATGCCGAGGGCGTGCAGTCCGAGTACCTGGGACTGCAGGCTGGCCAGGTTGCGGTCCCGGCAGGTGATGTGCAGAAGCGGCCTGATGCCGGCCTCTTCCTTGACGATCTGCCCTACGGCCATGTTGCTGATCCGGGTGACGGCGAGGGAGTTATCGGCCATGGTGAGGGCATCGGCGCCCGCCTTCTTCAGGGCGTTTGCACCCCGGACGATGGGGCCATGATCCAGGTCCCGGGGCGGGTCGAGCTCGACGATGACGGCCACCCGTTCCTTGACCAGATCCACGATCGACGGTTCAACCGAAGGGGGCGCGGGTACGGGACGGGCAGGGCGGGCAGATGGGGCCGGGCGGGCAGATGGGGCCGGACGCGCCGGGGCCCGTACTTCCACCGGGACGACCTTCTTGCGCGTGACGATCTCACGGCCTTCCAGCGCCTGGGCCATGGCTTGCACGTGCTCGGGCATGGTGCCGCAGCACCCGCCGATCAACCGCACGCCCTGGTCGCGCAGCCGGAGCGCGCTCGTCGCGAAGTACTCCGGCGTCGCCTCGTAGATGAACCGGCCGTCCACGTATACGGGAGAACCGGCGTTCGGGAAAGCGGAGAGCATCAGCCCCTCCGACAAGGGAACCGGTCCCAGGGCATCCAGCAGGCCCTTGGGACCACTGCGGCAGTTGACCCCCACCACGTCGGCGCCGGCCGCGCGCAACTGGTCGAAGGCCTCCACGACCTCGAACCCGTCGTCCGACTGTCCGTACTGGTCCACGGCGAGTTGGCAGATCGTTGGCAGGCCGCATATCGCTTTGCAGACCGCAAGCGCCGCCTTGAGTTCTTCGAGACGGAGAAAAGTCTCCAGGATGATCGCGTCCGCGCCGCCGCCGGCAAGGGCGGCGATCTGTTCCGTATACACCTGCCTGCGGTCCTCATCGGTGTATTCCCGGTGGGGCAGACCCCGGGCCGGTCCCACGGCGCCGGCCACATAGGCGCGGGACCCCGCCGCCTCCCGAGCGATCTCCACCCCCCGGGCGTTCAAGGATTCCGCCTGGTCCTCCAGGTTGTACTTCGACAGGGACAGGGCATTGGCCCCGAAGGTATTGGTTTCGATCAACCGGGCGCCCGCGTCCACGTATTCCTCGTGGATCTTCCGGATCAGGTCGGGCCGGCTCAGGTTGATTTCATCGAAACAGACTTCCATGGGCACGCCGCGGGCGTACAGCATGGTACCACTGGCGCCGTCCGCCACCAGCATGGAAGACCGGAGATGGTCGAGTAGGGATGTGTTCATGGAAGGGTCCGTTGGTGCCACGGGCGGGGCCCGTCATTGCAGATCGCCGTCCGCAGTTTGCGGCGCTGTACGGTGGTCGCCGTTTGCGGCGCTGTGCCGTGGCCGCCGATCGGCACGTATCAACGCGTCCTGATCAACGGCCGTTGTTCAACGCGTATCGACGGATCGCCCAGGCAAAGCCGTTCTCGTGGTTCGGCGGAGCGATGACCAGGCCCTGGGCCCTGCCCGCGTCCTTGACCGCGTCCTGGGCGTTGTCCATGATCACGCCAAGGCCCGCGTTGAATAGCATGGGCAGGTCGTTGTCGCCGTCCCCGACGGCCATCACTTGATCCATGGACATCCCGTGCTCTCGAGCGACGAATTCGACGGCGACCTTCTTGTTGACGTCGGCGTGCATGGCTTCGATCCGGTCCGGGTTCGTCTTGACGAGATAGAGGCGAGATGCGAATCGGGCCTTCAGCTCCGCCAGGACCGCCTCGCGCCGCTCCAGGCCGGGCAGGATCAGCATCTTGGGCGGCGGCGGATAGTCGCCCCGTCTCAGTCTAGCCATAAGGTCGTCGTCCCGGTCGACGGCGGCGCGGCTCTGCTCCTCTATGGACGCGATGGAAGGGGTATATTCGTTGGTAATCACACTGTCCACGGGACCGTTCTCCGTCACGCGCAGCCAGCTGTAGACGAAATTGAAGCCGTTTTCCTCGATGAAGTCGAGCAGGTCCAGGAAGACGTCCTGTTGAATGCGCTTTTCGAAGAGCAAGGGCCTTTGCCCCTGCCGAACCGGCCCGAGTATGATCCCGCCGTTGTTGGCGATGACGTAGAGCCGGTCGAACAGCGGCCGCGCATCGCTGAAGGGTTCGCAGCTGCGGTCGATGTTGCGGCCGCTCACCGAGCTCACGACCAATCCCTGTTCGAGTGCGGCTTCGATGGCTTCCAGTCCCTCGGGCGAGGGTTTCCCGTTGGGCAATAGCGCCGTGTCGTCCTGGTCGAAGGCGATCAGCTTGATTTCCGGGGTTTCGTCTCTGACTTTCGGTGCTTCGGTGTTTTTATTCGGTGCTTCGGCGGTCATGGCGTTCCTTTCCGATCCTTGAGTTGCTTTCCGAGACTTCCGCCGGGATGGTACCGGGCAAATTCCTCCCGGGTAAATCCGCGGCCGGCCTTCAGGGCCATGGCGAGTCCGTCGGCCACGGCCAGTTGACAGGACGTGCTTGCCGTCGGCGCGAGCCCGAGGGGGCCGGCCTCACCCGCCACGGGCACGTGCAGGATCGCCGCGCTCGACCGGGCCAGACTGGATGAACGGTCCCCGGTGATCGCGATGATCGTCGCGCCGTTCGCGGTAAGGGTTTCTACGGCGGCCATCAATTCCTTCGTCTCCCCGCTGTGGGATAGGGCGATGACCACGTCCCCTTGCGCCACCTGGCCGCTGTCGCCGTGGTTGCAGTCGGCCGGGTCGAGGAAATACGCCTTCGTTCCCGTACTCTGCAGCGTGGCCGCCAGCTTGCGGCCGATATGGCGGGACTTCCCCACGCCGGTGACGTGTACACGCCCGCCAGCGGCTTCCGATTTCCGAATGACCGCAATGGCTTCGTCGAAGTAGGTGCCAGACAGGCGCTCATGCAGCGTGGAAAGCGCCTCGGCGGTCCGCCGCACCGCGTCCCGTCCGGCCACGCCGGGGGACACCGCATCGGGGGACGCCGCGCCGGGGGACGCCACATCGGGGGACGCCGTGTCCGATGCGGTCTCGGCCATGTTTTCTGCTTCGACTTTCACCTTTGCCGTTTCCGCGGTGGTCACGGTTTCAGCCGGATTCCGGGCTGGGATCCGAGCACCTTCGTACAGGGCCATCACGTCATCACGGCTCGATCCCAGTTGCGGGAAAGCCCCCGGGATGCGGCAGCACACGGCGCCGCAGGCATTGGCGAGCGACGCGGTATCCCTTAGAGAAAGCCCGTGGAATAGTCCCGCGATCAGTCCGCCCAGGAAGGCATCCCCGGCGCCGGTGGTGTCCCGGGCTTCCACGGGTCTTGCGGGCACGCGGATCGTCTGCTTCCCGTCGGTGACGACCGAGCCCTGCGCGCCTTCGGTGATGGCCACCAGCCGGGTGTCGTACCGGCCGAAAATACCCTCGGCCCGTTCTTCGGAAGTGTCGGCTGTCACCATCTGCAGTGCGGCGGCCTTGGCGGGTTTCACGACGTCGGCCAGACGGAGGGCTTCCTCGAAATTTTCAGCCGATCCGAGTCCAGCCACCTCGATGGCGAAATCCGGGGGGACATCCACGTCCAGCACGGTGGGTACGCCGGCCTCCTGCGCGATTCGTAGCACGGCGATGACGGCGTCCAGCGGAAGTTGGGATATCTCGGTCGTCACCATGGCGGCGGCCCGAATGTAGTCGGCGAAATGCGTCTCCACGTGCGCGGCCGTCGTCTCCGCCGTCAGGGCGCGAGCCATGTAGATCGCCCGGTCCGCGTCTTCGGCCACGTTCACCACCGAAAAGCCCGATGCGCGGCCCTCGAGGACCCGAATGGCCGACCGGTCGATGCCGTGGCGGTCCATCTCGTCCCGGATCATCGCGCCGTACCGGTCGTCTCCCTGGAATCCGAAAAGCCCGGCGGGAACCCCCATCTGGGCCGTCCAGGCCAAGTGGTTCAGCGTCACCCCGCCCGCGATCTCGGTGACGACCGAACCCCCTTCATCCGGCAGGATATAGGTTTTCTCCTCCGGTCCCGCGATCCGGTTCACCCGGTAGATCACGTCCACGACGTTGCTTCCGATGCCCACTACCCTGCGTGTGCGGTCGATGTCCAGGATCACGAAATATCACCTTTTTGAGAAACGCGAGGGCGTCCTTCGCATCTGAATGTAACGCGAGGGCGACCGATACTTCCCTAAACGCGGAATTTTATATTGTCAACATTGATTAAAATAAAAATCAACATATGTTTTTAAATATGGACCTGCGACGGCTCAGGTCATTTACTTTCTAGAAAATCGAGATACAAACGACTGGGTTGAATGCCCCTGTTGTTCTGGTATTTTCCACTTTCATAGGTCTCGAAATCGCCATCCAGCGTGTGATAGTAAACCTGGCAGATTTCCACGTTCGGATAGATCCTGATGGGCCGGACACAGAACATCTCCAGGGTCCAGTAACCCGCAAATCCCACATCGCCGAAACCCGCGGTTACGTGGACAAATAGCCCCAATCTACCCACCGATGACCGCCCCTCGAGCATGGGAACGTACTTGTCCGTCCTGGTGAATTCCGCGGTCCTGCCAAGATAAAGCGTCTGTGGGCGCAACTCGTATCCTTCATCCGGAATCTGTATGGATCGCGTGCGATGTTGCTTCTTCATGTCGAGCACGTCATCCTCGTAGATCATGAGTTCATCGGCGAGTGACAGATTATAGCTGTTGGGATTGAGCCTGGCAGGATCGAATGGCTCAATATGGATGTCTTTTCCAATGCGCTCGTGAATCATTTTTCCGGATAAGATCACTACGTCAATCCCGATTTGGCGTGAATGGTTTCGATATTGCACGCGGGTCGCAAGATGGTCTCAGCCGCTGTTTACCAGGACGACCGCGACCAGGGTCAGGCCGATGCCGACGTAGGCCGGCCCGCGCACCTGTTCTTTCCAGTACAATATAGCCACGAGCGTGGTGATGACAAGGCCGACCGCGCTGACGAAGGGAAAGACGACGGTGCCGGGAAGGTACTTGAGCGTGAGGACAAGGAGCCAGGTTCCTCCGACGTTGATCGCGCCCAGGAGGACACTCCACCGCACCTCGGGCATGCGCGCCCGGATCGGTTTGTTCCAGAGGTAGCATAGCCCCATGATGCCGGATACGGCGAAGAGGGAGAAGAGGTAGAGCGGCATCTGGCTCTGGGGTGCGAGTTCGCTGAAGACCTTCGGGGACAGGTGGCAGAATCCCGTCGTGACGAAGAGAGCCCCGACCAGCCAGGCAACACCGCGCAGGGACAACTCGGCCTGCCTGCCCACGCCGATGGTGAGAAGCGGCAGGGCGATGCAGACCGTGATGATGCCCGCGGTCTGCGTCAGGTTTGGGATCTCGTACCAGATGACGATGGAACAGAGGATGGGGATGAGGACGGACAGGCGGACGATGGCCAGGGTCACGGCGACCCCGCCCTGCAGGAGCGCCTGGATCAGAAAGCGGAAGGCCACGAAATAGAAGAACCCGCTGGCCGCGCCGATCCACACGGTGGTCCAATGCCAGACCCAGCCCGGGTCAACGAGCATCAGCAGGCCGGAGATCACGGCGCCGGCGCCATAGTTGAGGCTGCCCACCGCCAGGGCATTGTGTCCGTTCTGGTGGGCGGACTTCAGGATCAGGCCGAAGCACGACGTCACGACGGTCGCCGTGATCAGCAAAAGGAGTCCGAGCGCCGTAGTCTGTTCTCCGTCCTTAGAAAGCATGAAGCCGGCGAACGAATACCGCCTCGCCGGCTTCTTTACTCATTATCGCCAATTCAAGATCGGCAGTGGTGCGCGTTACGACGCGTTACGGCGCGTTACGGCGCGTTACGGCGCGTTACGGCGTGAAGGCGAAAGTACCCACGTAGGCGCTGCGCTTGTTCGGAATGCTCCAGGTCGCGATCAGGTCCGATCCGCTGTACGCGTGGGCGGCGGTCTGGACCAGCGCGGCCGATGCGTCCTTGGTGAAGGGATCGTACCACACCATGCGGTCGCAGTTGGGTTCGTGGTCGGTCGCCAGCATGGTCCGGGTGGCCACGCGCACCTGGCCGTCCACCGTAACGGCGAAGGCGTCGCCGCCGTCGTGGCGGAAGGAGATGTCCGTGGGCTTTACCGTTTTAACCGTGCCGAAGAGCTCACCATACCGGGCGGTGAAAGCGCTCTTCAGTTCCTGGCGCTGGCCCGGTGTGGCCTTGCTGTCGATCATCAGCACGGTCTCGCGGGCGTGATGACCGAGTTGCAGGTTGCCCTTTCCGAGAATGACGGCGACGACGGACAGATCGGCCAGCGCGCCTTCACGGATGTGCCAGGCCACCACGGCCTGGTTGGCATCGCCTCCGGATTCCGCCGAATAGGTGCAGCCGCCGCCCAGAATGTGGTTGGAGCGAACCTCCACGTAATCGCCGGCAATGGACGGTGAGCCGGCCAGCGCCGGGGATGCCGCGAGGACGACCGCGGCCAAGAGTGCGAAACCGGTCTTCAACATGGTGCCTCCCTGTTTTGCGTTGCTGGGCTTCTGGTATGGATGGGGGGTCGGCGCGTCCCGCCACACTGGCGCTGTCTGTGACGAGGACTGCGACTCCGCAGGCTTGAAACGGACCGCCGCCCCGATTTCGGTTCGATATTGTTTGGGCGCTAAACAGAAACCGGTATATTCTACCGTACCGGTAACATCGCAGTATATTCAATATATGTGTTTCCCGCCCTTCGCGTCAATCGCAAATCGAATCGATCGCGGGCGGCCGGACGGACTGGCGGCCGGTCTGGCGCGGCCCGATCCACTGGCGCGACCGCCGCACGGCGTCGCCTTACATTCTTCTAAAGGAATCGAACATGGAATACAGAGCGCTCGGTGCATCGGGCCTGACGGTATCGGCCATCGGCATGGGCTGCTGGCCCATGGCCGGCGTCGGATGGACCGGAATCGACGACAACGCGTCCCTGGCGGCCCTCGAGGCGGCCATGGACGGCGGCATCACCCTCATCGACACCGCCTACATGTACGGACGCAGCGGCGAATCGGAGCGGCTGGTGGGGCGGGCTATCGCGGGCAGGCGCGACCAGATCGTCCTGGCGACGAAATGCGGCCTGTACTGGGACGGCACGACGCTGCTCCGCGACAGCTCGAGGAAGCGTGTCCTCGAACAGGTCGAGGAGAGCCTCCGCCGGCTGAATACCGACTACATCGACCTGTACCAGGTGCACGCGCCGGACGAGAACACCCCCTTCGAGGAGACGGCCGCCACGCTGGCCGAACTGAAGGAACAGGGCAAGATCCGCGCCATCGGCGTGAGCAATTACGACGTGGCGCAGATGAAGGAGTTCGCCCGCCACGCACCCCTCCACTCGGACCAGCCGCCCTACAACCTGCTCAAGCGGGACATCGAGGCGGAGATCCTGCCCTACTGCCGCGACAACAACATCGCCGTGATCTCTTACTGGCCGCTCTACAAGGGGCTGCTGACCGGGAAGTACGGGCGCGGCCACCAGTTTCCGGAAGGCGATAACCGGAACGAGGACGTCCGGTTCCAGGGGGAGGAGCTCGGACGCACCCTCGACATCCTCGACCGCCTAAGACCGATCGCGGACGAATACGGCAAGTCCATCGCCCAGCTCGTGATCCACTGGACGGCCCGGCAGCCTGGCATCACGTCGGTCCTGTGCGGCGCGACGCGGCCGGACCAGGTGGAACAGAACATCGAAGCGGTGGGATGGGAGCTGTCCGACGACCACCGCGCGCAGGTCGACGGGATCGTTGCCGGCATGGGTGATTAGGTCGGGATCGGGTGGTCGGCCGGCAGCCTGGTTGGCCAGCGCGCTGCCGGCATCAAGCAGCCTAGTTGGCCAGTGCGCTGCCGGCGATCGAGCGGATCTTCTTGACCATGGACCGGAAGCCGTTGCTCCGGCTCGGGCTGAGATGGGACGCCAGGTCCAGCCGGCTGAAAATGCCATCGATGTCGGCGTCCAGGATCTGGCGGGGCGTCTTCCCTGAATAGACCATGAGCAGGATGGCCACGAGGCCGCGGACGATGTGGGCGTCACTGTCGGCGTCGAAGGTGATGGTCGGCGGCAGGGTCTCGGCCACGTGGGGCACGAGCCAGACCTGGCTCACACAACCCTTGACCTTGTACGCATCGGTCTTGTAGGCATCGTCCAGGGGCGGGAGCTTCTTTCCCAGGTCGATGATCTCCTGGTAGCGCTCTTCCCAGTCATCCAGGTATTCGAAGTCTTCCAGCACTTCTTCTATCGTCGTATCGATCGTCACGATCGTGCGTCCTCCACTTTAACCCGTTCCATCCGGCGGTGCGCTCAAACCGGCCGTGGCGGCTACCAGCTCAGTTCGCCCGGCCCGGGGTGCGACCCCGTCCGCGGATCATGTCCGCCCAGCCGCCGGTGCATGTTCAATTCGCCCCGATCAACAGCATGGCCGAAACGCCGGCGGCCGCGCCGGATACGAAGAGGTTCCACTGGCGGTGCGGCGTTCCCACAATCCGCAGGATCACGAAGGCCACGGCCGCGAAGATCGCCACGATCATCAACTGGCCCAGTTCCAGCCCGATGTTGAAGGACAGGAGGGGCACGACGATCGATTCTTCCATACCGAGCAGCGCCCTCAGGTAGTTCGAGAAACCCAGGCCGTGAATCAGGCCGAAGAACAGGGCCAGTCCGTAGCTCGTCTTCCGGCCGAATTTCGCCTCGAACGGCCGCCAGACGTTCATCAGGCAGGTCGCCAGGATCGTCACGGGAATGAGCGTCTCGACCAGATCCGTCGGGACCAGAACGAGGCGGAGCGTAGCCAGCGCCAGGGTGATCGAGTGCCCGATCGTGAAGGCCGTGACCAGCACGATCACCGAACGCCACCGGTTCAGCGGATAGGCGGCGCAGAGCGCGATGATGAAGACGATGTGGTCGTAGGCGTTCAGGTCCGAAATATGGTCGAAACCGAGCTGCAGATATACCTGGAATTCGGACATCTTCCGCCCATAGTTCAGCCGGCACCGAGGGAGAAATCCCGACCCCGGCGCGGCCGTTTCCCATCGTCATGACCCGAAACGAACCGTTCCCGTTACGGTTTTCTTGCTCAGGTTGACGTACTTCCTCTCGCCGTCGATTTCGAACCGCATCACGTTGGCCTGCGTGTCGAACATATCGATCAGGATCCGGTTCTCGACCTCGATCGTCTCCACGCGGTCCACACCCGTAATCTGCACCAGGCAGGCCGTGGCGTCAAGGGCGTCCTCCATGCCGGCGTAGGTCAGCTGCCGGTCTACGCCGTTGACCCGAAAGGCCAGCCGGGACGCCAGGTAGTCGGCCACGTGCCGGTCGCGATCGGCATGGGCCTGGTCGGTCCAGAGCCTGAGCCGGGGTCCGCCCTCCGCCACGATGGCCTCCTCCAAATCGTCCGTGAAGATCCGCACGGATATGTCGAGACGCGCGTCGTCCACGTTCCACTTCACCCGCACTATGCTCACATAGAACACGTGGGCGTGTGCCGCGGCCAGACCCGGGACGGCGCTCGGAAGCGGACCCGGGACGGCGGCCGGACCCGGGACTGGTTCGGCCGCGGAGGTAATCAACAGGCAGAGAAGGACCCCGAGCATCTTCATCGCCACCATCCTACTGGGCCATCTCGTCCCTCAGGCCGTACTTGTCGATCAGGTAGATCAACGTGGCGATGGACGCGCCGCCCAGTTCCAGCTCCCGGCGGTTCACGGCTTCGAAGACGTCGGTAGGCGCGTGATGGTAGTCGAACGCCCTTTGCGAATCAGGGATGAACCCGATGGTCGGGGTACCCGTCTCCCTGCGGAGCGGACCGATATCGGCGCCGCCGCCGCCCATGTTGATGTAGGAGATCGTGTTCTGGGGAAACAGGGGCAGCCACGACCGGAAGCGTTCGATGACGTCATCGTCCGCCGACACGCCGAATCCCCGCGGGCTGAAGCCGCCCGCGTCGCTTTCGAGGGCGATCAGGTGGTTCTCGCCCGTTTCCTTCGCCACCTCGGCGTACTTGAGGCCGCCGCGAAGGCCGTTTTCCTCGTTCATGAAAAGCACGGCCCGGATGGTGTGACGGGGCCGGATGCCCAGCTTCTGGAAGGTCCGCAGCACACCGATGGAATGGACGACGCCCGCGCCGTCGTCGTGGGCGCCTTCAGACACGTCCCACGAATCGAGATGGCCACCCACCAGGATGATCTCGTCCGGCCGTTCGCTGCCCCGGATCTCGCCGATCACGTTGTGCGAAAGGGCGTCGGGGTGCCACTTGCTCGCCAGGCGCATGTAGAGCATGGCTTCGGGCTGCTCCTCGAGCGCGCGTTCCAGGCGGTCGGCGGACTGGTAGCCCAGGGCCGCCGCGGGGATGCGCTCCACGTCCTCGAGATAGCGCAGTCCGCCGGTGTGAGGCGCGTCGCCGAAGTCCGAACCGGCCGACCGGATCACCACGCCCACGGCGCCGAACTTCGCCGCCTGGGACGGACCGGCGGTTCGCTGGTCCACCGCTCCGCCGTAGCCGGGACCCGTGGCGATCACCGTCTGGTCGAAGCGCCGGTTGTAGAAGACGATCTTCCCTTCAACGGCCTCGCGGCCGAGTTCTTCCACTTCTTCCAGGGAGTGGACCACCACGACGGGCGCCGTGATCCCCGTCGGCGCGGTCGGTTCCGATCCCCCGATGGCCAGGGCGCTCAGCTCGATCATGCCTTCGTCGACGTTGACGATCCGCACCTGCTCCGGCTCGCCCCGTTCCCAATGGGGCACCATGACTTCCTGCAGGTAAACCCGGTCGAATCCGTAGTCTTCCATCACCTCTTTTGCCCATGTCACGGCGCGTTCGGCGCCTTCCGAACCACTGAGGCGCGGCCCGATGTTCTTGCACAGGTCTTCGAGTAGATCGTACATCTCCCCCGTGGTCAGCCGTTCGTTGAAGATCGCGGTGACGGTTTTTTCATCCTCGGTCTGGGCCCGGATCTCACCGGGGAAGGCCGACGAAAGTCCCAGCGAAAGGGCCAGGGTGAGCGCCAGGGTTCGGGTCCATGGGGAACACAGGATCACGCGGCGCGCGACCCCGGATGCGGCATCCTGAATGGGGGACAGCATGAAGACCTCCGTGTTTTTTGGTATTGAATCGTACTAAAATTGGATCGAAATCAAAATTGGAAATCGAAGACGGCCACCGGACCGCGACGGCCACCGGACCGCGACGACCACTGGACCGTGACGGTCACCGGGCCGAGATAGCTACCGGGTCAGTTCCCAGCCCAGGTGGGCGATTTCCTCTTCGATCAGTTTCTCCCAGGCGAGTTCCACCGCGGCCGGGGAGCCGGGCGTGGAGATGACCACCGTGTTGCGGTACACGCCCGCCGTGGCGCGGGACAACATGGCCGCGGCACCGACCTGGTCATAGCTGAGCATGCGGAACAGCTCGCCGAATCCGGGCAGGGGTTTTTCCAGTTTGCGGTTCAGTACGTCGAAGGTCCGGTCCCGCCGGGAGATGCCGGTGCCCCCGTTGAATATCACGATCTGGACGTCTTCGCCGGTACAGCTGTCCAGGGCGGCTTCCACCTGGTCGGGTTCGTCCCGGATCAGGTGGTAGGCGGCGACGTGGTGGCCCGTTTCTTCGATACGCTTCCGAAGGTAGTTCCCGTTGACGTCCGTTTCCGCCGTACGGGAATCGCTCACCGTGACGACGGCGACGCCCAGGGGATCGCCTTCGGCCGCAAGGGATTTGTGGGATGAAGCGCTCTTGGACGACATGAGGCCGGATACTACAGCACGTCCTGCAGCCGCAGTCCCTGTTTCTTCAGGAAGGGCATCAGCCCAATCTTCGTGACCGACCGCAAGGCGCTGACGGACATCTTGATGCGCACCGTGCGGCCCAGTTCGGGCACGTAGATACGCTTAAGCTGCAGATTGGGATACTGACGCCGCTTGGTCTTGTTATGGGCGTGGGATATGTTGAAGCCGACCAGGGGCCCTTTTCCGGTCAACTTGCATTTTCTGGACATCAGGTAAGCCTCCAGGAAGCCGCTACCGCCAGTAACACCGCTACCGCGTCTCCCGGTACATGACGTGCCGCCGCAGCGTCGGGTCATACTTCTTGAGTTCGACGCGGGCGGTCGTGTTACGCCGGTTCTTCTTCGTGTAGTAGCAGTGCGCGCTTTCCGTGCTCTTGAGTTTCACCAGTTCACGGTTCTTGCCCTTGGCCATGCTGTACTCCTAAGGCGAGCCAATCTTTTTAAATGCCGGTTCTACCAGTCAGGCGTTCAAATTTAAGCGGCGCGTCCGCCAAAATCAAGGAAATAAAACAAATCCGCCATGACCGGTTCGTCCACGTCGCCTGGCAGCCGGTCTACGCCTCGTTCATGGCACAGGCTTGCAGTTCTTCCAGCGTCACGAATTCCAGGGCCATGATGTGGGTGGCGCTCAGGACCACCGGTGGCGCAGCGCCCGCATCGTAAGCCTCTTTCCAGCGGTTCACGCAGACGCACCAGCGGTCGCCGGGTTTCAGGCCCTGGAAGCCGAAGGCGGGTACGGGCGTGCTGAGGTCGTTCCCCGCCGCCTTCGAAAAGACCAGGAACTCCTCGGTCATCACCGCGCAGACGGCGTGGACGCCCGCATCGCCCGATCCGGTGTTGCAGGAGCCGTCTCTGTAGAATCCGGTCAAGGGATCCGTCGAACAGCCCGTAAGCGGTCCGCCGAGTACGTTCATAAGCGATTACAGGTCGAACAGGTAAGCCAGCTTGACCACCAGCGTCCGGTCCAGCGGGTCGCCGAGCAGGGCTTCCGTAGCATCCCCGTTGTCGCGCCGCTCGTTGTACACGACGTAGATGTTGCTGCCCGGGCTGATGATGTAGTTGAACCGGAAATTCGACACGAACCGGTCCTGGTTCGTATCCCACTGGACCAGCGCGTTGAGGGATACGTCAGGCGAGAAGGAATAGCTGGTCCGGACGCCGAACAGATGGGCCGTAACGTCCCGCTCCATGTTTCCGTCGTCGGTGAGCGTCACGTCGTTGAGCTCGTACCGGGGTCCGATGGTGAATTTCGAACCGGCGCGCAGTCCGCCTTCGAGATTCAGCGAACGCCGGTTCCCGTTGATGTACTGGCCGAGGATGAGCTGGAAATCGCCGAATACGGGCTTGCTCAGGTTCGTCGTGTAATGCATGCGCGTTGACGCGTCCGTGTAGTTCCCCACGGGAAGCTTGACGCCCAGAATCGGGCGCGTGTTTTCGCTGATGCGGGTGTAGGCGCGATCCAGCGTGATCCCGGCCTGCTCGCCGCCGGTGAAGAACAGCTCCCAATGGTAGTGCTCCCGCCGGGTCAGCTGGGTTCCGTCGTCGCCGAAGGTCGCAGAGAGCACGATATGGGGAAAGTACCGGCGGACGATGCTGTTCGTGGGTTCGGGCGTGAAGAACGCACGGGCCGAGACCTCGTGGAATCCGCCGAAATTCCGGGCCAGGCTCCGGCGGCTGAAGAAACCCATGCCGGGATTGAAGAACTCGGACACACCCATGTACAGGCCTTCGAACTGCCACAGGGGCCCGTTCCAGCGCGACCACAGCCGTCCCGCGAAGCCCGATTCGCTTTCTTCGCCGGTCTGGTAGGTGGTTCCGGCCAGGAACCCGCTGACGGCCAGCTTGGGACCGATGGCCAGGTTGAAGTCGCCGCCGGCCGCCCGGTTGTAATCGCCGCCGCCGACCCGCTGGTTGGTAACGATGAATCCCACGTTGGATTTCTCGCCCACGTCCTGGCTGATCCGCGCCACGGCGTAGATGTTGTCCTCGAGCCTGGTGTCGCCGAACCGCTCGTCGCCCGTGCGCATGAGCAGCAGGCCCAGATTCGTGCGGCCGGCCTTGCCCGTCAGGCGCCCGCCGCCGGTGATCGGCACCTGTCTCAGTGCGCCGGTATGATCGCGCGCCAGGCCGACGTTTCGGCTGTAGAACAGTTCCGTCTCCCGCGCCACGCCGAAGCGGAAGAGTCCGCCGTTCTCAAGGAAAAAGGCGCGTTTTTCGGGGAAGAAGAGGTTGAACTGCGTAAGGTTGACCTGCGCGTCGTCCACTTCCACCTGGGAGAAGTCCGTGTTGTAGGTCAGGTCGAGGGACAGGTTGTTGGTCATGCCGTATTTCACGTCCACCCCGCCGTCGAAGTCGTCGTCCCGTGTGGTCGTGCCCGGGTCGTAGGTCCACGTGGCCCCGCCCAGGGAGTAGGGCGTAACCTGCAGGTAACGGTGGTCGTGCCGCGTGAGGTTCAAACCCGAGAGGGTCCCGGCCACCGACACCTGGGCGATGTTGAAGGGGCGGATGACGGGCGCCCAGAAGGCCTGTTCGTTGCGCCGGCGGATCTGGCGCTCCAGGTTGATCCCGAAATCGACGTCGTCCCCGGTTTCGAAGCGCAGCGTGCTCCAGGGTATGGCCATCTCGGCGTACCACCCCGCCTCGTTCCGGGAGGTATACACGTCCCACACGCCGTTCCAATCCGTCAGGACGTTGGTGTTGAAGCGGCCTTCGGACCGGCCCTCGTTGCGCACCTGGGCGTCATAGCGGGCGCCGTCGGGGTTGGTGGCGAAGAGAATGCCGTTCTGCCTGTCCATGAACGTGTCCAAAATGATCTGGAAGTAATCGTCGTCGGCCAGGTCGCCGTCCCGCGCCATCTGGGTGGCGATGATCCGGGAGGGATCCGAGTCGTAGGCCCAGACGCCGATGTACAGGGTCTGCTCGTCGTAGAGGACCCGCACCTCGGTGTGCTCGGACGCCGGCTGGCCCTCGTCGGGGCGCTGCTGGGTGAAACCGCTGGCGGCCAGGGCGTTCTGCCAGATGTCCTCGTCCAGAACGCCGTCCATGTGCAACGCTTCCAGGATGCGCAGCGGGACGATCTCCTTTTCCTGGGCCGTCGCGGAGCCGGCGGCCTGCATGGCCAGGAGTGCGGCCATACATAACGCGGCTGCCAGACGCTTGTAACCAAATAACCGGTTCATAAGTTCAATGCTCCATAGGCTGTCCGATAGGAACAGACAGGGCAAATGTGATGTTCCGGCCCGGGTTGTCTATGAAGTACCTGAAACGGCTCAGGTAGTCCCGGTACCGCTCATTGAATAGGTTCTGAACACCGAACTGTAAGCGGATGGGATGGTCTGCCACTCCAACCTCCGCGTGCAGTCTCAAGTCGAAGAGGTTGTACCCGGCGGGTGGGTCCGCATAATCGATACCGATTGGAAAGTGATCCTGCCGCATCACGAAACGGCCCGTCGCCTCGATGCCCGCTTCCACGATCCGCCCGACGGGAGGCAGGTGGAAATCCAGACTTGCGATTAACCGGGTGGACGGCATTTGGTAGAGGGGCTCGTCTTCCGACGTGTTCATTCCTCGGACAAGCGAAAGCGACAGGTGGGCGTCCACGTACCTCGATAGTTCGTAGTCCAAGTACCCGTCGATTCCCTGTATCACCGCGTCGGACTGAACATATTCGAACTTGGGGAATGCGCCACGAATCGTCAGTACGAAATCATCCGCCGGAAGCAACGAGATGTAGTTGCTGTACCTGGACCTGAAGAATCCAAGCTCTCCATGACCGCGGCCACTCCTGTAACGCAGGGTCAGGTCCGTGGTCAAGCTGGATTCGTTGTCGAGACTTGTATCGCCAATTTCGAACTGGGCCGTTCCATGATGCACGCCATAGCTGTAGAGTTCGTTGACTCCCGGTGGACGCCAGGCCCTGCCGATGTTTGCGGCAACGGCCAACGTCGGGGTCAACTCGTAGATATAGCCGAGTACACCGGACAGATTTCTGTAGGTGTGGATCCCTCCTTCGACATTCTCTGTGGCCCTCCTGCCTTCGTTCGAGTAGATTTCAACCCAGCGGTAGTCGTACCGCACGCCCGTTTCCACCGTGGTCCGGTCGTTCGCCCAGGACTCCAGGGCGAACACGCCGAACGTCCTCGCCTTGTAGTTGGGAATGAGGAATCCTGTGGTAAACCGCCGGTTTTCCTGACGCTTTCCACTGACCCCTACCTTGCCGTACCATCGGCCGAAGTTGCGGTGCTGGTAGACCAAATCGGCGCTGTGGGTCTGCAGGCCCTGCGCGAAACCGGGTCTCGCCCGGTTGCTGCCTCCCCGGGCGTGGGCGTCCCATTCTTCCCTGCGGTTGTACTGCTGTCCGTAACGAATTTCGAGATTTCCCTTCCTTTCGAAGCGTATTCTGGAGCGGACGGAAAGGAGATCATGTTCTACCTGCTGGCGTGGATTGTCGATTTCATAGCTGAATGACCCTGGATCGATAGGGTCGCCACGCGCAATAAGCCGTTCAAGGTCGGTCGTGTTGCCGATATGCGATCCCTTGAAAATTCCAATCCACGTACCGAAGTGGCTGAAGTGGGCTTCGGCGTCTATTCGGTCGGTCGACATTCCCAGCGCGGCGGAATAGTTCCTTTCGTCGAATCCGGAATTACCGATCACGTGGACCGGGGCCCTGGCATCACCGGCGCGCCTCATGCTTCCCTGCAGACGCCACTTAAGCAAACCGGGAACGCGCAAGGCGCCCTGCACGATCATCGACCCGGCACCCTGCCTGTTGTTGGAAAACAGATTCGTGTCGAACTGTGCGCCGAACCCCGGATCGTCAGGCAGTTCGGGCGGTTCGATGTTAATTGCGCCGCCTATGGCGCCCGCGCCGTACTGTACGCTCGCAGCTCCTTTGACCACTTCGATGTGGGCCGGGGCAAACGGGTCGATTTCAATACCGTGATCCAGTCCCCACTGTTGCCCTTCCTGGACAACCCCGGCGTTGAGTACCAGCACGCGGGAACTGTGGACTCCCCGCAGCACCGGTTTCGACACGGCCGGCCCCGTGGTAAGGGCGGAAACACCCGGAAGGGATGCCAGCGTCTCGCCCAGGGTCTGGCCTCGGCGCTCTTCAAGGGCGGAGGGATGCAACACGATGACGGACTGGCTCGATCCATCGAGTTCGTCCACGTAACTCCGTTCAGCAGTTACAACCACCTCATCCCCGACCAGCGCAGTGGCCTCCATCCTGACTTCAATGACGGTAGGCCGGTCTTCCGATACCAGAACGCTAGTGACGAGCGTTCGGTACCCGACAAATCGAAACTCCAACCTGTGCCTGCCGATCGGTACGTTCTCCAGGCGGAACAAACCTCCGGCGTCCGTGAACGCGCCGATCTCCAGAAGCGGCAGGATGACGGTCACCGAAGGCATAGGTTCCCCCGTCTCGTCCAACACAGTTCCCCTGACCGTGGCCGCCTGTACATCCACCACAGTAACGACGCAGGCAGCCACGGCCGCGAGGACGAAACAGAGCAGTCGATTCACTCTCATTGGCATACTTTCCGCATTCAAATCTCCGGGATCAATCGGATCCGCATCATGCCCCTACGATCGTACTTCCACGTCGAAGGTCACGTCGATGTCCGTCTCGTCGCTCGGATTCACGCCGTCCTTGGGAGATTCATCAAAGTGGCTCAGCGTGATCCTTAACTGCCCGTTCTGAGCGTTTGCCGGGACGGAAAGTGTAAAATTGATCCCGACGGGATGATCAGCGCCCGTGTTTGTCACGTAATCGGATTCCTTGTCCGCATATTCAACGGTGGCCGACGAGAATCCTCCGAGGGTTTCAAAGAAAAACTGGTGGGCCTCTGCTTCCTCTTCCACTTCCTCGGTGATCTCCTCGGGCGGGCTCTCCAGTTCGTTCAACACCTCAACCGTCCCGTTGTAATCCGTACCCGCGTCTACGACGATCCTGTCCACGACCGGAGCGTTACCGCCTTCGCCGTCCAGGTCTTGGAACTGCACGGTGAGCGGCGGTCCCCCGTTACTGGGCGTTAGCGTGATCTTGAGCGTCGTGATGAGCTCTTCCTCGCCCGGGCCGTGGTCATGATCGTGGTCGTCTTCTTCGTGTTCGTCCGGTTCGTCAGGACCGACGGGACTGGAGTCGTCATCGTCGGCGCAGGATAACGTCAACGTGGCGGCGAATGCCACAGCGGTCAGGATGGACAGTACGTTCCAGCGGTGCCTGGACATGTTGAACTTCTCCTCTTTATGCTGGGTTGCCTGAAATATGCCGTATCTTTTTCTGAACTGTGCGTGCCTCGAATGGAAACGCCCATGACCACTCGCCGGTTGCAACGTCCGGACAGTAAGAACGCAGCCGGCAATGACCCGAGGCCCGGACGATTTGTCTCAGGGATGTCCGGGAGTGTTCTGGGCCGTGCCTTCCGGATCGGGCGATCGGCCGGAGCCTGCGGAGTGTCAGGTCAGGAAAGGGGCGGTGCACGGTTTCGGTGCTGCGCATTCCGAGTGTGGGGGTACCCGGATTCAGGCCCTGCGGCCACGAAGCCGACAAACCCATGGTCCGGGAGCGCAGATGGCGACGCTTCGAGCACCGCGGAGAATGCGGCGCCGACAAGGCATCCCTGGCATTGGTCTGCATTCGCGGTGCCCGGTTCCAGTCCATGGCAGTGGTGTGGCGGACTGGTGAACAGAAAGGCGAAAACCAGGATGGTGAAGAGCGTTATCAGTTGCATACCGGAATACGTGCTGTGCGGGAGCTGGACCAATCCAATTGATCGTACAATCAGTTTGAAATCTTGAATGTACTACAGTTTATAAACATTGCGTTATTTCAGCCGAATTGTCAAGTGATTTCGCGGCTTTGCTCAATACGGACTTGACACGGACAAGGCCCCTTGTTATTATCCGACGCCGCGAAAAAAGCAACGCGTAAAGCACGTGGACATCTGCTATTTAAAGCGAGCAAAGGAGCGAGACCAGAGGTGTCCGGGAAAACGATGATCGAGGCGAAGGGCCTGTGCAAGTACTACGGTTCCTTCGTTGCCGTGCAAGACATTTCCTTTACCATACCCGAGGGCCAGATCGTGGCCTTCCTCGGACCGAACGGCGCGGGCAAGTCCACGACGATGAAGATCCTCAGCGGCTACCTGGGCGCCAGCGCGGGCACCGCGGCCATCGCCGGATTCGACGTAAGGCGCGACCGCCTCTCCATGTCCCGGCGCCTGGGATACCTCCCGGAGAACGGACCGCTGTACCAGAGCATGACGCCGCTCGAACTCCTGCGGTTCTTCGGCGAAGCACGCGGACTCGATCCGCTTCGGCTGTCCAGCCGCCTGGACTACGTCACCGAGCGGTGCAGCCTGCACGAAGCCCTCGAAAAACCCATCGACAAGCTGTCCCGGGGGAACAAGCAGCGGGTAGGCCTGGCGCAGGCCCTGCTCCACGACCCCGACGTGCTTATCATGGACGAGCCGACCGCCGGTCTCGATCCCAACCAGATCAGGGATTTCCGGCAGGACATCAGGCTGCTTGGCCAGACCAAGACGATCCTCCTTTCCACCCACATCCTCCAGGAAGTAGACGTCATCGCCGACCGCGTAATACTGATTCACGAGGGCAGGCTGGTCTTCGATGGTCCGCCGGCTGAACTGTGCCGGGACGGGTCGCTCGAAGCGTCGTTCTACGCGTTGACCGGACACGGCAGGGAGGCGGACGAATGAACCTCGGCCCGGCAAGCAGGATCAACATCCAGCTGGTGGCGGCCATCGTGCGCAGGGACCTGCGCCTGGCCTTCAGCAATCCCACGGGATACGTCTTCGTTACGCTTTTCATCTTCCTCAGCGCGGCCGCCGCGTTCTGGCAGGTCCCGTTCTTCCTGAATAACCTGGCGAACCTCGACCAGCTGAACGCCGTATTCCCCTACCTGCTGCTCTTCTTCATCCCTGCGCTGACCATGGGCGTCTGGGCCGAGGAAACCCGGCAGGGAACGGATGAGCTGCTGCTTACGCTTCCGGCGACGGACCTGGAGATCGTCCTCGGCAAGTACCTCTCGGTGGTGGGGGTCTATACGGCCTCGCTCGTGCTGTCCCTGACCCACGTGCTGGTCCTGATGTTTCTCGGCAGTCCCGACCTCGGGCTCATGGCCGGCAACTACCTGGGTTACTGGCTCGCCGGCGCCGCCCTCATCTCCGTCGGCATGCTGGCGTCCCTGCTGACCTCGCACGTGACCATCGCCTTCATCCTCGGCGCGCTGTTCTGCGCCGCCTTCGTACTCATCGGACCCATAGCCGGCGGCATCAGCGACGGGCTGCGGGACCTGCTTTCGCCCCTGGGGCTGTTTACCGCCTTCGACGACTTCGCGCGCGGCGTCGTCAGTTTCTCCGGACTGGTCCATTTCGTCTCCGTCGCGGCTCTGATGCTGTATCTCAACGTAGTGCTGATCGGCCGGCGCCACTGGCCCGTGCAGGCCGGTGGATACCGGATGGGGATCCACCATGGCGTGAGGGCGGCGGCCCTCGTCGCGGTGGTAATCGGGCTGAACGTCGTCCTGGGCCGGGCGGGCGTCCGGCTGGACGTAACCGCCGAAGGACTCCATTCGCTTTCCGACGAGACGGTGCAGATGCTGTCGGAGCTGGACCCTGAGCGACCCGTGTTCATCCAGGCCTTCGTGAGTCCGGAAGTGCCGGAGTCCTACGTGCAGACCCGGTCGAGCCTGATCGACGTGCTCAAGGAATTGGACGCCGTGGGCGGCAGCCGGGTACAGGTACGGATCCAGGCTACGGAGATGTACTCTCCCGAGGCCCGGGAGGCCCGTGACCGGTTCGGAATTACCCACCGCGAACTGCCGGACCTGCGCAGCGCCCGGTCGGGTTTTACAAACGTCTTCGCCGGGATCGCCGTCACCTGCGGCCCCGAAGAACAGGTGATCGGCTTCCTGGACACCGGACTCCCCGTCGAGTACGAACTGGTGCGCAGCCTGCGCGTGGCCGCCCGGACGGACCGTGCGAAACTCGGCATACTCGCCACGGAAGTGCGGCTTTTCGGCGGATTCGATTTCAACACCATGCAGAGCCTCCAGCCCTGGGCCATGACCGAAGAGCTGCGCAAGCAGTACGACGTGGTACAGGTCCAGCCCCAGGAGGAATATCCCGACGACCTGGACGTACTCCTGGCCGCGCTGCCCAACACCCTGACCCAGCCCGAAATGGACCGGCTGTCGGACTATATCGCCTCGGGGAACCCCACGCTGCTCCTGACGGACCCGCTGCCCTCCTTCAACCTGACCCTATCCCCATCCGAGCAGAAGGGCGCGGGCAACAATCCCTTCGCCGGCAACCAGCAGCCCGCCCCCGTGCCGAAGGGCGATATCCAGGGCCTGCTGCGCAGGTTCGGCGTGGCATGGACCACCGGGCTGATCGTATGGGACCAGTACAATCCCCACCCCGGTATGGCCCACCTCCCGCCTGAAGTGGTCTTCGCGTCCCCGGGCAACGAGAATCCGGACACATTTAACCAGGAAGCCGTCAGCACCGCGTCGCTGCAGGAACTCGTCTTCATCTTCCCGGGCCGGCTGCAGCATACCGGTTCGGCGGACTTCATGTTTACCCCGCTGGTGCAAAGCGGTACCATGTCGGGGCTGACCGCTTATACCCAGCTCGTTCAGCGCAACTTCTTCGGCGGTTCGCAGCTGGTCCTCTCCAATGTCCCGCGGCACGCGAGCCAGAACGCCTACACGGTGGCGGCCCGCGTCACGGGCAACGCAGCCGGCACGGAAGGTGGAAGCGGTAACGCGAACAACGGGGACGGCGCGGCTCGGGGCGATGCGGCCGGAACCGCGGCCGCGGAGGTGGCCGCTGAAGGCGCGGCCGAATCCGGAGAAAACGCGCCGGTGAACCTGGTCGTCGTGGCCGACGTGGATTTCGCATCGCAGCAGTTCTTCGACATCCGCCGCATGGGCGCCGCGGGACTGCGCTTCGACAACGTCACCTTCTTCCTGAACCTCATGGACGTGCTGGTCGGGGACGAATCCTTCATCGCCCTGCGCAGCAAGCGGGTGCGTTACCGGACGCTCGAGACCGTCGAAAGGCAGACCCTGGCCTACACGGAACAGCGGGTCAGGGACGAGGACGCCGCCGAGGAGGAGGCGCAGGCTGCGCTGGACCAGGCCCGCCGCCGGCTCACGGCCCGCGTGGACGAGGTCCGCCAGCGGACCGACCTGGACGAGCAGACCCGGCGGATCATGGTCCGCAACCTGGAGGAAGTGGAGAACCGGCGTTTCGAGACGCTGCAAACCAATATCGAGGCCGAGAAGGAAGCCCGGATCCAGGAAAGCAAGGAGATGATGGAAAGCCAGATCCGGCTGATCCAGAACACCATCAAGAACCTGGCCGCCCTGCTTCCGCCCGTGCCGGTCTTCCTCCTGGGCGTATTCATCTTCCTCCGGCGCAGGCGACGCGAGAACGAAGCGGCCGCCGCCGCGCGTCGGCTGAGGAGCTGAACATGGACGAAACACGCAAGACCCTGGCCTTCGTCGCCGCGGCGGCCGTCGTGACCGCCGCCGCCTTCCTCGCGGCCCCGGCCGACCCGACGCCGGAAGCGTTCTCGGACCGCGGCGAGGCATTCTTTCCGGACTTCGTCGATCCGAATGACGCGGTCTCCCTCGAGGTCATCGACTTCGACGAAGGGACCGGACGCATCGACGCGTTCAGCGTGGCGTTCAAGGGCACGCGCTGGCGCATTCCCTCCCATCACAATTACCCCGCCGACGACAAGGACCGCCTGGCCCGCACGGCGGCCGGGCTCATCGAGGTCCGCAAGGACGACGTGGTCGCCGAGATCGCCGCGGACCACGAGGCCCTGGGCGTGGTGGACCCGCTGGACGAGTCGGTCGCATCCCTGTCCGGACGCGGCAAGCGCGTTACGATCAAGGACGGAAACGACAACCTGCTCGCCGACCTCATCGTCGGCAGGAACGTCCCGGGCCGGGAAGGGCAGTACCGCTACCTCCGCGTACCCGGCCAGAAACGGACCTACGCGGCGCGGTTCGACGTGGACGTTTCTTCCCGGTTCGGCGACTGGATCGAAAAGGACCTGCTCGAAGTGGACCAGGCGCGTATCGAACAGGTGATTCTGAAAGACTACTCCATCGACGAAGGCACCCGCATGCTGGACCAGCGCGACACGATCGTGCTGTCGAAAGGGAACCCCGACTGGACGGCCAACCGCATGCGGACGGGGCAGAAGGTCGACGCGGTGAAGATGGAAGACCTGCTCAAGGCCCTGGACGAGCTGACCATCGTGGGCGTCCGGCCCAAGCCGTCCGGCCTCTCCAGGAGCCTGGAAGACAACGACGAAGGCATCAGCATCACCCGCGGCGATCTGGCCTCGCTGCAGCAGAAGGGCTACTACTTCACGGGGGACGGCCAGCTGGTCTCCAACGAAGGCGAGACCCAGGTCCGCACGGCGGACGGTGTCATCTACACGTTGCGGTTCGGGGAGATCGTCTACGGCGCGGGAGACGAGGTCACGGCGGGCCTGGCCGGCGCGGGCGCGTCCGGAGGGTCCGGTGGCGCGGCCGGGTCCGGGGGCTCGGCCGGCGCGAGCAGTCCCGGCGGTCCTGGCGGCTTAGGAACCGGAAGCCCGGCGGCTCCGGGGGAGAACCGGTATCTGTTCATCACGACGGGATTCGACGCCAGCCTCTTCCCGGAACCGCCGGAGCCCGCCGACCTGGGCTTCCAGGCCCGGGCGGACTCCCTCTGGACCGATGCCGATCGGTCCAATGCCGATCTCCACGAAAAACACGAGGCCTGGCGGCAACGCGTCGACACGGGGCGCCGGACCTCCGCAGACCTGAACGCCCGTTTCGCCCAGTGGTACTACGTGATATCCGCGGAGAGCTTCGACCGGATCCGCCTGAGGCGCACAGACCTGGTAACCTCCGAGTAGATGGTGACCGGTTCAACCCGAAATCACACCTGCGCGGAGGTCATCGCGCGGACCCTTCACGAAGCCGGCGTTCGTTTCGCTTTCGGACATCCCGGTGGTGAAGTACTTGAACTGATCGACGCACTGGAACGGACGGGGATCCGGTTCGTCCTGACCGGACACGAGTCCACGGCGGCCTTCATGGCGGCGGCCGTGGGACGCCTGACCGGTACCCCGGGAGTCTGTGTGGCGACCCTGGGGCCCGGCGCGTGCAACCTGGTGCTCGGCGTGGGGACCGCCTACCTGGACCGCGACCCCGTCCTGGCCATCACAGCGCGGACGTCGACGGAGAGGCACCACCGAAGCAACAAGCAGAACCTGCCGCTGATCGACCTGTTTACCCCCGTCACCCGGTGGTCCGTCGACCTCGAAGGTGCGGATGTCGAAGACACGGTGAAAACCGCGCTCACCGTCGCGGCGGGGCCGCCACGGGGCCCGGTGTATCTTTCGGTGCCGTCGGATGTGGCGGGAAGGCCTGCCGGCGGTCCGGATCTCGCGGCGGGCCAGGGCAGTGCGGTCGGCACAGCCAGCACGGTCAGCACAGCCAGCGCGGCCAGCCGAGTCAGCCAGGGCGGCGCGATCAGCCAGGGCGGCGACCGGACCGCGAATCCACCGCTTGCGACCCCTTCGGACGATACCGAATTCCCACGCATCCTTTCTACGTTGAACGGCGCCGAAAGACCCGTCGCCGTGGTCGGCATCGCCATGGACGCGGCCAGGGACGCGCCGGCCGTCCGGCGTTTCCTGCGCGACACCGGCCTGCCCTATGCGACAACCGTGCAGGCGAAGGGGATCGCCGATGAGCTCGGCGACGGATTCCTGGGCACGATCGCACCGGCCGCCGGGGAAGACCGGATCATCGAATGGCTGCAGCGAAGCGACTGCGTCCTGGGCATCGGCTTCGATCCGGTGGAGGTCTCCCGGCTCTGGCATTTCGACGCGCCGCTGCAGATCGTCGCCAACGCGCCCGTGGGGTTCGGTACTTATAACCCGCCGGCGGCCTGCGTGGGCGACGTGTCCGCCCTCCTGGGCCGCATCGCGGAGGGCTACCAGGGGCAAAGCACGTGGACGGCCGACGATATCGGTTACCTGAAAGCGCGGGTCGACGCGGTCTACCACCCGCCGTCCGAGGAGGGACCGGACGGCATGTCGCCCTACCACCTGGTGGGCGCCCTTAGGGAAGCGCTCCCGGAAGACACCGTCGTCTCCTCGGACGTGGGCGCGCACAAGAACGTAATGGGACAGCGATGGCGGGCCCCGGAACCGGGCGCCTTCCTCATGTCCAACGGCCTTTCTTCCATGGGTTATGGCGTAGGCGCGGCCATGGGCGCGGCCATGGCCATGCCCGATCGCCCGGTGGTTGCGATCACGGGAGACGGCGCCTTCGCCATGATGGTCCAGGAACTCGAAACGATCAAGCGAACCGGCATCGCGCCGCTGATCGTCGTCCTGTACGACGCGTCGCTGGCGGTCATCAAGATCGCCCAGCAGGCCAGGGAACTCCCCGTGACGGGCGTCGACTTCGCGCCCGTGGACTGGGTGAAGGTCGCCGAAGGTTTCGGTATCGCCGCGGAGGCCGTGAGCACCCTGGACGAAACCCGCGACGCCGTTGCGCGGTGGGTGCGCAGGCGGGAGGCGCGGGTCCTGGTCGCCCGCGTGGACGAGCGGCTCTACACCGGGTTGAAGTACTGATTCTACCCGTACTCGGGAGGATCCGTTGACCGGCGCTTCGGTGAAGGAGGTTATCCGCGGCGCGGACAAAAAAGACGTGGCGCTGAAGCGCCCTGTCGGTATATTTAACCCACCTGAACGGACCCGGCTCATCCCCGGCCCGGGCCGTCATTTCCCGACCTACCGGACACCAGGAGAAAAACAGAGCCTATGGGCGGCGACTTTACCCTGTATCTGGCTGTTGCGCTCGGCCTGTACATGGCCTTCTCCATTGGCGCGAACGACGTGGCCAACGCCATGGGCACCTCGGTGGGTTCCAGGGCGCTCACGATCAAGCAGGCCATCCTGATCGCCGGTGTGCTCGAATTTCTCGGGGCCTTCCTGGTGGGAGGCCAGGTCACCAAAACCGTTCGGGGAGGCATACTGGACCCCCAGATTTCGGCGGCCGCGCCAGAGCTCATCGTATACGGCATGCTCGCCGCGCTCATGGCCGCGGGTACCTGGCTCGTGGTCGCATCCCGGCTGGGCTGGCCCGTGTCGACCACTCATTCGATCGTGGGCGCCATCGCGGGATTCGGCATCGTCGCCTTCGGTTTCAACGTCGTGCAGTGGGAACAATTAACGCAGATTGTCGCATCCTGGGTCGTATCGCCCCTGCTGTGCGGCGTCCTGGCCTACCTGATCTTCAGCGCGATCAAATGGACGATCCTCCGCCACCCGGATCCCGTGCGGCGGACCCGGAGATGGGCGCCGCTCTATATCTTCAGCGTCGTCGTCGTGATTTCGCTGGTAACCCTGTTCAAGGGATTGCAGAACGTCGACCTGGATCTTACGCTTGCCGAGTCGCTCCTCTGGTCCGGCATCCTGGGCATCTTCGCGGTGATCGCCGGGCACTTCCTGCTTGGGATGATCGGTAACCGGCCGGGCACCAGAACCGTGGACACGTCGTCCGGTGACGGCCAGTTGGCCATTGTCGAGAAGATGTTCGGCGTGCTCCAGATCATGAGCGCCTGCGCCGTGGCCTTCGCCCACGGATCCAACGACGTGGCGAACGCCATCGGGCCGCTGGCTGCGGTGGTGAACATCAGCCAGTCCGGCGTGGTCAATCCCGAGTCTCCGGTGCCCAGCTGGCTTCTCCTGGTCGGCGGCATCGGCATCGTCATCGGCCTGGCGACCATGGGCTACCGCGTCATGGCGACGATCGGCACCAAGATCACGGAGCTGACGCCCACGCGGGGATATTCGGCCGAGTTCGCCGCGGCCGTTACCATCGTACTGGCCAGCCGCCTCGGACTGCCGATTTCGACGACCCAGACCCTGGTCGGCGGGGTCATGGGCGTGGGACTCGCCCAGGGGGTCAAAGCCCTGGACCTGAGCATTCTGGGCCGGATCGCGGCGTCCTGGATCATCACAGTACCCGTCGGCGCCTTGCTGGCAATCATCTTCTTCTACGTTTTCCGGGCCATACTGTAAGCTAGCGGCCGGCCCCCTGGTTCCGACTCGTCTTCCGGTCGCCCGGCCACAGATGGTCGTTCGGCCCGGCCCGCTGGAACCGTCCAAACCCGCGAATCGCCGGAAACCCGCATGATCGAACCCCCGCTGGACACCGTCGAGCCGGAAGAGATCCCTCCGCCGCCGCCGCGACTCGGATTCACCCTCGTTTCCACCGCGATGGTACTGGGCGCTTACCTGGTGTTGCAGGTCGCCGTGACGGTCGTCCTGGTGGCCGCGCTGGGCCTGGATCCAACGGAACGCATGGGCGACCTGATCGCCCTGGGCGTCATCCTCTCCGCCATTCCCTGTACCTTTCTCCTGTGGCTCATCCTGGACCGCCCCGGCCGCACGCGGGGCATGGACCCGCGAACCTGGCTGGCGCTCCGGCCGGTTCGGGGCTCGACCATGCTAGGCTGGGTGGTCTTCGTCTTCCTGCTGCTTCAGCTGGCCGACCTGGTCACCGTGGAGCTTGGACGGTCGCCGGTACCACCGGTCATGGAGACGATCATCGATACCACCCGGTACACGACACTGCTCTGGTTCGCGCTCGTGATCGCCGCGCCGGTCTTCGAAGAGGTGCTGTTCAGGGGTTTTCTTTACGAGGGACTGCGCCGGACGCAGATCGGCGCCGGGGGAACGATCGTCGTCACCACGCTGCTCTGGACGCTGCTGCACGTCGCCCAGTACGACCAGTTCTTCCTGATGCTGATCGCCCTGATCGGCATCCTGCTCGGGATCGCCCGCGAGCGTACCGGTTCACTTTACGTCCCCCTCGCCATCCACGGGGTGAACAATCTGCTCAGCACACTGCAGATGACGGAAGAAAAGGACGCGATCGTCAACGCGTTATTTTTGCGGTGATGTATTACGTGCGGTGAAGGTGGGGATTCCGCGGGGTACGGTCCTGCCCGGCCTGACCCTGTCCTGCCTCAGACGCCGAGGGCTTTCTTGTTCTCGGGGGTCAGCCTGGTCAGCGTGCGCTTGAACTTGTAGTGGCCCTCTTCGGACTTGACGGGTTTGACCAGCAGTACGGTCTGGACATCGTCCTCCTGGTTCTTATCGCTCCCCTTGGCCATCTTGGCCGCAAAGCTTCGGTCCTTAGCCATTTCCGTTTCCTCCCTAACCAGGCATCTTCAGCATTTTCGTCGCGGTTTCTATCAAATGGGCAGTCTTCCTGAAACGTTTAATTTAACGACTTAGTCCAAGAAAAGCAACTTTAACTCGTTGATCCACGTCCGGTGCCGGACGGATATGTGTATTCATGTATTTCTCACAGAATGCTCACACTAACGTCACGCATTACGTAATTGGAATGAATATATTGTAACCTACGAATGGATAAAAGTATGTACTATCCCATTCCCAGGCCGGCTTCGTGGGCGATACTTCCTTCGCGCCTTTACGAAGTCCAGGCACCCAATCACCGGTAAATTGCATAAGGAGGATCAAGATGTCGCTGATCTCGAACTGCAGGCCAGCCCATCTCGTTCTTTACTCCATCGCGTTGCTTCTCCTGATCGCCACCGCCGCGCCGCGGGCCCTGGCGCAGGAGGCCTCCGAGGAGACCGCGCCGAGTGAAGGCCAGGCAGCAGAAACCCAGCAACAGTTGCCCGAACTGCCCATCGTGCTGGACGAGGAACTGGAAAGCATGACGGTGGTCGGAGCGCGGACGCAGCCCCGGACCATCACCGAGTCCACCGTGCCCATCGACGTAATTCAGGTGGAGGAGTTCATTCAGCAGGGCGGTTCGGATCTGGCCGACCTGATGAGGAACGTCGTTCCCTCCTACAACGTCAATACCCAGCCGATCAGCGACGCGGGTACGATCGTCCGGCCCGCTAATTTGCGCAGCCTGGCGCCCGACCAGGTGCTGGTCCTCGTCAACGGCAAGCGCCGGCACCGCGGCGCCGTAATCAACTGGTACGCGAACGCCGTGGCCGAAGGCGCGCAGGGTCCAGACCTGGCCGCGATACCATCCATTGCCCTCGAAAGGGTGGAAGTCCTGCGGGACGGCGCATCGGCGCAGTACGGTTCGGATGCCATCGCCGGGGTGCTTAACTTCCAGCTCAAGGACAACTACGACGGATTCAACCTGGAGACCAAGGTCGGCAGCTTCCAGGACGGTTCCGGCAGGTTTCTCGGCGACGGGGAGCTTTTTCTGATCGCGGGTAACGTGGGCGTGGGCCACGAAGACGCATGGCTCAGCCTCAGCGTGGAATACGGCAACTCCAGCGAAACGGTCCGTTCGGTGCAGACGGCATCCGGCGCCGCCCTGATCGCGGCCGGCAATCTCGACATCGCCAATCCCGAACATTTCTGGGGCCAGCCCTTTGTACGGGACGACCTGAAGATCTTCGCCAACTACGGCGCGGCGATCGGCGATGATCTCGAGTTCTTCGGCCACGCCAATTATGCCAGCAAAGAAGTCGACGGCGGGTTCTACTTCCGCAATCCGCACACCCGCGGCGGCGTGTACCAGGGCCCCGTGGTGGAATTAGACGGCGTGATGCGGCCTACACTGCTGGTCGGCGACCTGGACGGCGTGGGCCAGGGCAGCGAATGCGCGCCGGTGCCCATCATCAACGACCGGCCGGACCAGGACGCCTGGCTGCGGGTTCGCGACGATCCCAACTGCTTCTCGTTCCTGAAGATGTTTCCAGGGGGGTTCACGCCCCGGTTCGGCGCGTTCGCGTCGGACGAGTCCGTGGTCCTTGGCATCAGGGGACGCGCGGCGACTTTGATGCGCTGGGAACTGAGCGCAGCGTACGGACGCAACGAGGCGGACTACTTCATCTACAATACGGTTAACGCCTCCATGGGTCCCGACACGCCGACCTATTTCGACCCGGGCTCCTATGTCCAGTCCGAAGTCAACCTGAACTTCGACGTAACCTACCCGGTCGGAAACAACCTGGTCCTGGCCGCCGGCCTCGAACGACGGACCGAGACCTTCGAGATCGTCGAAGGCCAGGTCGAGTCCTACCTGATCGGCCAGCCGCTCGCCAGCCAGGGTTTCACGCCGGCTACCAATGGTTTCGCGGGATTCAGCAAGGTCGCCGCGGGTGAATGGGACCGGTCCAACAATGCAATCTACATTGAAGGAGGACTCACGCCCACGGACCGGTGGCTGCTCGACCTGGCCGTGCGTGCCGAAGATTTCGAAGATTTCGGTACGACCACCAATTACAAGGTGGCCACGAACTTCAGCCTTACCGATGAAGTGAAACTGCGCGGCAGCGCCAGCACGGGTTTCAGGGCGCCGACGCCCGGCCAGCAGAACGCCTTCAACATCACGACGGAGTTCGACCTGGAACTGAACGATCTGGTGAACAACGGAACGGTGCCTTCCAACAGCCGTGCGGCCGAGCTGAAGGGCGGCAAGCCGCTCGACGCGGAGAAATCCGTAAACATCTCCGCGGGCCTCGTCTTCGATCTGGGCACCGTGAGCGCCACCATCGATTATTTCGATATCCGGGTAAGCGACCGATTGACGGTCTCCCAGAATTTCGAACTCACCGACCAAGAGAGAGCCCAGTTGATCTCCGAAGGCATCACCAGCGCGGCCGGGTTGCAGGGATTTCAATTCTTCACCAACGATTTCGACTCCGCCAACAGGGGAATCGATGTCGTGGTTTCGGCGCCGGTGGGAACGGGTACGATGAGCCTGGCCTACAACTACACAAGCGCCGAAGTCACCGATCACAATCCGGAAATCCTGGATGCCACGCAGATCAAGGCGCTGGAGGAGGGACTCCCCAGGCAGCGCGGCAATCTGACCCTGACCCAGTCCCTGGCCGATAACTGGAATGCCCTGGGACGGGCCAGCTACTTCGGTTCCTGGTACGATTTCCGCGACGGCGAGACCTATGACGGCAAGGTGCTGCTGGATCTGGAGAGTACCGTCACGTTCAACGACGACCGGTCCAGGATTACTGTTGGCGCGCAGAACATCCTGAATACCTATCCGGACGAGAATCCGCATGCCGCCGGGGGCCCCTCGGGAGGCCCAGGCAACAAGTACAGCCAGTACAGTCCGTTCGGCTTCAGCGGCGCGTTCTGGTACATAAAGTATGGTTTCTCGCTCTAGGTACGGTTTGCCGCGCTGATATTCGCCGGTCGGTTGCGGGATCGAATCATCGCGACTGATGCGGCGGCTTTCCTCGACTGATACGGCGGCTTTTCTCAGTTGACTTCGCGCGCCGTCGACTACGCCCCGGGACCCACAGGTTCCGGGGCGTTTCATTTGCTCCCAGGTGGCACGGCAATACTATTCAATAGACAATTCGTGCCTTTCGCCATATCTTGGTCCGGCTTACACCTGATCACCGGAGCGGCTGCATGACTGCGCAAATGACGCGGGAAAAAGTGAAAAACCAGGCCGATCGGAAGAGGGAAGGCGGGAAGCCCGAAAGCGGGAAGCCCGAAGGCGGGAAGCCCGAAGGTGGGAAGCCCGAAGGCGGGAAGCCCGAAGGCGGGAAGCCCGAAGGCGGGAAGCCCGAAGGCGGGAAGCCCGAAGGCGGGAAGCCCGAACTGAGGGGCCTTACCCTGCCCGAAATTTCGCGTATCGTCGCCGAGATGAACGAACCGGCGTACCGGGCCGGTCAGATCGCCTCGTGGGTGTACCAGAAAGGCGCGGGTTCTTTCGACGAGATGACCAACCTGTCCAAGTCGTTGCGGGCCGATCTGGCCGGCCGTGCGTGTCTGAACCCCCTGACCCCCGTCGAACGATCGAAGTCCCGTCACGGACCGACCATGAAGTACCTGTTCGAGCTTCAGGACGGCCAAAAGGTGGAAACGGTGCTGATCGGCGGGTCCCGTCGAAATACGCTTTGCATCTCCACGCAGGTGGGATGCGCCATCGGCTGCCGGTTCTGCGCGAGCGGGCTCGAGGGCCTCGTGCGGAACATGTCGTCGGCCGAAATCGTCGATCAGGTCGTGCAGGTAAGGAAGCAGATCATGCTGGCCGGTGATGCCCGTCCCATCAACAACATCGTCGTCATGGGCATGGGGGAGCCGCTGGCGAATTACCGCCAGGTACTCCGGGCCGTACGGATTATCAACGCCGAATGGGGACTCGGAATCGGCGCCCGAAAGATCACGCTGTCCACCAGCGGACTGGTTCCGAAGATCTACCAGCTGGCCGAAGAGAAGATCCAGTTCGAACTGTCCGTTTCACTTCACGCCGCCGACGACCGGACGCGGACCTCCATCGTCCCGATCAACCGGCGCTATCCGCTCAAGCAGCTCATGAAGGCCTGCCGTCACTACACCGGGACCACCGACCGCCTCATTACCTACGAATACGTCCTGCTCAAGGGCGTGAACGACCGGTTCCAGGACGCGGAGAACCTCGTAAAGCTGTTGAAAAAGGACAAGTGCAAGCTTAACCTCATTCCCTACAACCCGGTACAGGGCCTGCCCTACGAAACACCGGACGAACACCGGAGAACGGCTTTCATGGAAGCGTTGCGGGCGGGCGGACTGCAACTGACCATGCGCCGGGAGCGCGGACGGGACATCGACGCGGCATGCGGGCAACTGCGCCTTGCCGAATCCCGCAGATCCGGTTGACCGTAGCCGGTGAAGCCGGACGGACCAGGCGGACCAGACCCGCGCCAGAAATCACGCGACGGGCCGCGCTGACCGGCGGACCAGGCGGACCAGGCGGATCGGAGTATCGCCATGGATCATGAAACGTCACCCCGGATCCTCGTGGTCCGGCCCGACCGGATCGGAGACGTGGTGCTCTCCCTGCCGGTGCTGAACGCCCTCAGGCATCGGTGGCCAAAGGCCTACCTGGCCATGCTGGCGCGTCCCTACACCCGCGACGTACTCGAGCGAAACCCCTGCCTGGACGCCATATTCGAAGACGATCCGGAATCTCTTCACCGTGGGCCGGCGGGGTTTTTACGGCAGGTACGGCGGTTGCGCGCCCAAGCCTTCGACACCGCCCTCGTCCTTATGCCGACCATGCGGCATGTGTGGATGATATCCCTGGCGGGCGTCCGCCGGCGCATCAGCGTAGGACGGAAGGTCTACCACGCGCTCACCCGCACCCGGTCCCTCAGCCGCCACCGCTATATCCCGCTCCGCCACGAATCGGATTTCTGCCTGGACCTGGCCCGGGTCATCGACGCCCGGGAAACCGGGAACCAGTCGCTGATCGAACTGAAAGAGGAGGAGCGCCAGGGGGCCCGCGCGGTCCTGGCCCGGGCGCACGGACAGGCGGTCATCGGCATCCATCCCGGCAACGGGCGCAACGCGCCGAACTGGTCGGTCGAGCGTTACGCGCGGCTGGCGAGAACCCTGCAGGATCGCCATGGCGCGAAGATCGTCGTAACCGGCAGCGCAGAGGAGGGACATCTCGCCGAAGCGATCCTGTCCGGCCTGGACGGACCCGCCCTTTCGCTGGCGGGACGGCTTACACTGGGCGAGCTCATCGCGGTAATCGGCGAAATGGACCTCCTGGTGAGCAGCAGCACGGGGCCCATGCACCTGGCCGGGGCGCTGGGCGTCCCGACGGTGTCCGTCTTCTGTCCCCTGCCCGCCAGGTCGCCCGAACGGTGGCGGCCGCTGGGCGGCCGGGACCGCAACCTCCTGCCGCCGGAAGGACAATGCCCGACCTGCGACCGCGGACCCTTCTGCGACCTGTCCGGCATCACCGTGGACATGGTCGGCGAGGCGGTCGGGGAGCAACTGGTCAGAGCGTTAAATTAGCATGGCGGTAAACCCGGCACCGCGCTGGTCAGAGCGTGAGAATAGCAAGGCGGTAAACCAGGCACCGCGCCGGCACGTGCGTCGGGATAGCCTGCGTGCGAAGCCCTGACCGACCTGGCATATGAACCTGTATCCTCGGTGTGCGAAACGATGACCGTCTCCGAAACGCCATCCCGCATCCTCGTCATCCGGTTCAGCTCGATGGGCGATATCGTGCTGACCTCACCGGTCACCCGGCAGCTGGGCCGGATCTGCCCCGGTGCAGAGATCGAGTTTCTTACGCGAGCGGAATACGCGCCTCTGGCCCGTGCGCTCCCGGGGGTCACCACTGTGCAGTGCTTCGAACCCGGTACCGGTCTCTTCAGCCTCGTCTCCCGCCTGCGTGAAAGACGCTACGGCCTGGCGATCGACCTGCATGGAAACCTGCGCAGCAGGCTCGTTGCCATGACGGGTATCGCGAGCCGGGTGCTCCGGTACGACAAGCGCCGGTTCGCCCGGATGGCCATCGTCAGAATGCGAAGGCGGTCCAGGCCCGTCCCCCATACGGTCGACCGGTACCTGGAAGTGCTCGACAGGTTAGGTTCGGCTGCCGCGACCGGCCTGGAGAGCGGACGTAACTCAGCCGCCGCGACCGGCCTGGAGAGCGCACATGACGCGGCCAACGGGTCTGGTCGCGGCGGCGAGGAGAACGCAGCGGAGAAAAGGTTGCCGCAACTGAAAGTCGACGGTGCGGAGGCGGCCATGGTGGAGGATCGGCTGGCCGAAGCCGGCATCGGGCCTGATGTCCGGGTACTCGGCGTGGCGCCGGGCGCTTCCCATGGTCCGAAGCGCTGGCCGCCGGAGCGGTTCGCCCGGGTTGCGGACCACCTGGCGAAATCCCGGAACTTGAAGGTACTATTGCTCGGCAGCGAGGCGGATCGGCCGGTCACCGGCGAGGTGGCACGCGCCATGGAGCTTCCCGCCGTCGATTGGACCGGGGCGACCGATCTCGCGGTGCTGCCCGCGGCCGTGCGGCGATGCACACTCCTGGTCAGCAACGATTCCGGTCCCATGCACGTGGCGACGGCCGTGGGCACACCCGTAATCGGCGTATTCGGAGCCACCCATCCCCGCCTGGGATTCGCGCCGGTCGGACCGGCGGACACCGCCGTCACGCTCGACCTGCCGTGCAGTCCCTGCAGCCTGCACGGCAACCGGGCCTGCCGGTTCCGCACCCATGCGTGCATGAAGGAACTCGATCCCCGCCGGGTCATTGCCGAGGCGGAGCGACGGGTACAGGTTTGATAGCCGGCATGTACACCGTTTGAGGCACGGAGGTGGGTGTTACTCGTCGGCGCCGTATTCGAGGAGTGAGAAGACGGGGCGGTCGCCCAGCCTTTTCCGGCCGTCCAGGAAGGCCAGCTCGATCAGGAACCCCACACCGGCCACGACCCCGCCCGCGCCTTCGACGAGTTGACAGGCCGCCGTCGCGGTCCCCCCCGTGGCCAGAAGGTCGTCCACGATGAGTATGCGGTCCCCGGGGTTCACGGCATCCAGATGCATTTCCAGCGCGTCCGTGCCGTACTCCAGGTCGAATTCGATCCGCCGCGTCTCCGATGGAAGCTTTCCGGGTTTGCGAAGAGGAACGATGCCCTTGCCCATGTGATAGGCGAGCACCGGCGCCAGGATGAACCCCCGGGCCTCGATGCCGGCCACGAGATCGATGGACTCGTTCGCGTACTCATCAACGAAACGATCGACGGCCGTTCGGAAGGCGGCGGGATCCTTGAAGAGCGTGGTCACGTCCTTGAAGTTGATCCCGGGGATGGGAAAGTCCGGCACGTTGCGGATCTTCTGTTTCAGTGCGTCCAAGTCACACCTCGATGTTTACACCCACTCAAGCCGATGGCGGCACGGTGGTACGGTGATACGGTGGCGCGGTGGCACTATGGCACAGGCCACCCGGGTCACTATTCGAATTCTTCCGTCCAGTTCTGCACGATGGTGAACGATGGACGGGCTTCTTCCGCGTTGGCCGCGATGATAAACGACTCCCCGCCCCCATATACCTCGTAACCGGGAAACCGCAGGTCATCGGCGGCCACCTGGACGCCTTCGAAGAGCGCTTCGGGACGGCCGGTGCGGAATCCCGGCCCCTCCAACACGGGAACGGCCATCAGCCTGTTGCCCTCAACGTAATACAGGATATCGCCCGACGGACTCCAGCGGGGCGTCCAACCGCTGTTCGACGAGACCTGCCATCGTCCCGTTCCGGAGGGAAACAGGGTCACGAAAACCTGCCAGCCGGTCCCCTGGTTCGATACGTAGGCCAGGTATCGGTTGTCCGGCGACAGGGCGGCCTGGACCACACGACCCTGGTCAGCCACGAGCACCTGGGGTTCGTCGCCCCCTTCCACTGGCACCGATCGAACCTGCCCCCGTTGGAGATAAACGAGAAACCGGCCGTCCCTGGAGAGCATGGGGCCCCAACCTCTCAGCGAATCGGCGGAGAAAACCGTCATTTCGTCCAGCACGTCGAGATCCAACCGCATGAACAGGGCATTCCCGCGCGAACGACCGAGATTTACGGCCGAGGAAGCCGTGAACACGATCGAGCCTCCGTCCGGCGTAAAACTCGGCCTGCTGTAGTTCAGATCCGCGAAGGTCAACCGGGTACCGATACCGCTGTCGAGGTCGTGCAGCCACAGCGCCGTCTGGCCGTTTTCCCCGACTTCCAGCAGGATTTGCTCACCAGTGGGGGAAAGGACCAGTTCCTCGATGCTTTCCCTGGGCTCGCCGATGATCCGGTCTACCCGTCCGCGGCGATCTACCAGGGCCAGTTGCTGGGGTGACTGGTAGGTTTTTCGGTAGGTCATGACCCCGTCGTCGGACACGCTTAGCGTATGGACGTGCCGGGCAACCATGAAGGGCTCGCCGGCCAATTCACCCGATTCCGGCGAGAAGGGCACGGCCCAGAGGTCGTTCTCGGGATGGGTCGTGGTCTCCCGGTAGTACAGGAGATGGCCGGACGCATATCCCGCGACAATGAGGAATTCGCCCTCAAGGGGCAGCATGCGCCGGCCGTCCCCCGGGGTTTCGACGGCAATGCGGGACGCGGTGATCCGGGCCATGGAGATCCGCATGCTCAGGTTCCCGTTTCCCCTGTACTTTTCGCTCAGGTCGGCGATTACCTGCGGATCGTCGGAGTACAGGACCACCGCGTACAGGCGCAGGCCGTATTCGGACAGGACAAGGGGGGAAATCAACGCCCTTTCGTCATGCTCCCGGTCCGGTTCCATCAGTAGGGCCAGGTCGCCCCCGTTCTCGGACACGGCGTACAGCCCGCCGCCGGACCTCCCGCCGCCCGTGCTTAATAGTATCTGGCCGTCGCCGCCCCATGAGATGCCCATCAGGCCGCCCTCCGGCAGGTCGCAGAGATGCACCTGGCCGCCCCCGTCCGCCGAGACTTTCCAGAGAGACCGTCCGGCAAGATAGCCGATCTGGCGACTGTCGGATGACCAGAATATCCTTTCAGCATCCTCCGTTCCGGGAATCGCCCGGCCCTCGTCCTGGTCCAGGAAACGGACCCAGAGGCGATTTTCGTGGACGTAGGCGAGCAGCGAACCGTCCGGCGAAATGGCCGCGTTGTCCCGGCCCAGGTTGTCCAGGCCCATCTGGAACTTGCGCAGCGGCGCGGCGGGTTCTACGCCAAGCGCGCCCATCAGCGCCGCGGCGATCAGCGCCCCGGCGACCAGGCAGGCGGCACAGGCGCCGAGTGCGACAGGATGCTGCACGAGGGTAACGGCAGACCCCGGCCCTGATACGCCGCCGGCCGTTCGGGCCGCCGGCCCCGCCTTGGATTCGTTCCGGCTGTCGGACAGGTCATGGCCTACGTCGAGCACGGACTGGTACCGGGACCTGGGCTCCTTGCCCATGCAGCGCCGGACAACCCGGTTCAGCAGGGGAGGCACTTCGCTGTTCGCTGCGTTCACCGGCTCCGGGTCATCCTTGAGGGTACTGCTGATGACGGACACGTAGTTGTCGCCCGTGAAGGGCCGGACGCCCGTCAGCGCCTCATACATCATCACACCCAGGCTGAATATGTCGCTTCGGTGATCGCCCCGGTCGCCGGTGGCCTGTTCCGGGGACATGTACGCCGGCGTGCCCAGGACCGTGCCGGCCTGGGTGAGACTCATCGTGGGACCGGCGCCTTCGGTTTCGTCGGAACCCCCGGTGACGACCCGGGCCAGGCCGAAGTCCAGGATCTTCGGGACGCCGTCATCGGAAATCATGACGTTCGCCGGCTTCAGGTCCCGGTGCACGACGCCCCGCTCGTGGGCGTGGTCCAGGGCCTCCACGATGGGCATGAACCAGTCGTAGAAGGATTCCAGCGGAAGGGGCGTGCCGGGCAGGTGCTCGTGGAGCGGCCGGCCGGAGACGTATTCCATGGTGATGAAGTACACGGTGCCGCCGGCGCCGTCTTGTCCGCCTATCCGCGCCTCCTCGATGGCGTACACCTGGGCGATATTCGGGTGATTCAGCTTGGCGGCCGCCTCCGCCTCGATCCGGAACCGCTGGAGCAGCGCGGGGTCCCGGGCCAGGTCCTCCGGCAGCACCTTGAGGGCGACCCGTCGCTTCAGACGGGTGTCTTCGGCGAGGTAAACTTCGCCCATGCCTCCCCGTCCGAGGGTGCGGTCTATGCGGTAGTGGAGGACGGCATCGCCCTGCTGCATGCGCTTACTCCATGTCGATGGCCAGTCCGGCCGGCGATGGCTAATCCAGTTCGTCCAGGCGCGCGGGCCGGCGATGGCAGCCCCAGCTCGTCCAGTCTCACGGCCGGCGATAGCTAGCCCAGCTCGTCCAGTCTCACGGGCCGGCCTTCCGCCGCGGACCGGTCGGCCGCGAATACGACGCGGTGGGATTCGTAGGCCGTGGCCATATCGGTCAGGGGCATGGGGCCGCCGCTTCGGATGCTGTCCACGAAGACCTGGAACTGGGGCTCGTAAGGGTGATCCTGGACGTCGCCCGAATCGATCAGCGAGGTCTCGAGCGTGCTCCACCGGCTTCGGTCCATCCCCCGGATCTTCTCGGAGTAGAACCGGTTGTCCAGCAGGCTGCCCTCGCTGCCCACCAGGTGCACGTGGAAATAGTAGGGTTGCAGGCAGTCGATGCAGGAGGTCACCTTGCCGATCCGGTTTCCGCCCTCGAACCTCAGTATGGAAACACTGGTCGTGTCGTACTCGTACGGCGCGAAGTGGGGGCTGGATGACTTCGTGTTGAAGCTGGAGACTTCCTCCACCGTGCCGTCCATGAAGAAAAGGAGGGCGTCGAGGGCGTGGCAACCTGCCGTCAACAGGCTGGTCCCGCCCATGGCCTTCTTCACGTTCCAGTCGTACTGTCCGTACCACGGTCCGATGCCGTGGTAGTAGTCGACTTCGGCGTAGTGCAGGTCGCCGAGCAGCCCCTGGTCGATGACGGACCGGATCATGGTGAAGTGGGCGCTGTAACGGCATTCGAAGCAGACGCAGACCGATACGCCGGCCCGGTCCACGGCGGACTGGATGCGCGCCGCGTCTTCGGGCGTCAGTGCGATGGGCTTTTCGATGATGAGATGCTTGCCGGCCTCCGCGGCGGCCACGGCCTGGTCGGCGTGAAAGGGATGGGGCGTGCAGATGTCGACCACGTGGATATCCGGGTCGGAGAGCAGTTCGCCATAATCTACACAGGACTTCAGCGGCGTGCCGAACCGGGCCGAAAGGGCCGCGTCGTCGTGGGTCCTGCGGGAGCAGACGGCGGTGACGTCCGCCCCGGTCACGGCCTTGAACGCGTCGATATGCGCCCCGGCCACCCATCCGAGGCCGACGATGCCCACGTTCAGTTGGTTTACGGTCAGTCGGTCCACGGTCAGCCTCCGGTGCTTTGCAGGTCGTTCAACATGGTCTTCCACCGGCCGTGGTCGGATTCCAGCGTGGCGAGGGCGGTCCGTTCGAAGACGAAGGGATAGCCGGCGATCGCCGCCGCATGTTTGCTCGGATCGTCGGCGCAACAGTCCTCGACGACCGCGGCAAGGAACCCGCGCTGCACGGCGGAAGCCGCGGTCAACAGCACGCAGACGGAAGTTTCCAGGCCCGCAATCAGTATAAAGGATTTACGCGCGCGATGTAAACGGGTTAATAGGTCCGGCTGCAGGAAGGCATCGAAGGTCTGCTTGCGCAGGACCTTTTCTCCGGGCCGTTCAGCGGCGCAGGGCAGCACGCCGGCGCCGGACGTTCCCCGGACACAGGGCGTTTTCCCCTTGACCCGGTAGGGCGCCATCCAGTCCGCGCCGTCCGGTTCGAACTCCGCGCGCACATGCACGATGTCGAGACCCGACGATCGGCTGTATGCCAGCAACCTTTCGACGTTCGACGGGAAATCCGGAAAGGCCTTCGCCGTCTTCTCCGGCCAGAAATCCCGCTGGACATCGATGAGCAAAAGCACGAAACGGCGCCAGTCTGCCTGGTCAGCCATGGACCCACTTTCGACGGAAGGTGAAACCGTGTCGTTCCTCTTGGACACATGGAAATGCGTAAACCATCGCTTACAATCTTGTCGTAAGGCGGGCTCCGGGCAAGGTGATTCGCTCAGTCGGCGCGGTAGTTTCCGGCAGGTTTATGTACCGATCAAAAACCGTTAGATCAATGCGGATATTTCTGCCTTCCCACCCTTGACATTCCCATGGGCCGGTGTAAATTGAATGCTAACCCTGTTCCACGGCGCGGGCATCGTCCCGCGTCGCATCTTTTTGTGGTAATCCTTACATGAATTTCGATCCTCGGAAACTGTTCGAAGACGGTTTCATCGTGCTTCGTGGGGTGGTTCCCCCTGACTGGCTCGGTCCCCTGAGGGACAGCTTCGAGCGCATGGTGGACCGCCAGAGAGAGATCTGGGCCAGGGAAAGAAAGCCGGACGATCCACCCGGAGGGGCGTGGGAGACCGGCCACCAGCCCCGGCTGAATTTCGAAGCCCTCGTGGACGGGGACACGGCCAATACGATGGCCTTCTGCCTCCACGAGCACACCATGGGCGTCAGCCGGCGCCTCATGGACGCGGAAGCCGCCGGCAACACGGGGTTTTTTTTCATGTGCAACCCGGTGATCGACCGCGGACCCGCGGCGTGGCACCGGGACATACACCCCATCGACCAGGCGCCGCTTCGGGGTCTCCAGGACGACCTGCTGCACAACGCGCCCAGTTACCTCCAGTGGAACATCCCCCTCTACGACGACAACGTGCTCTGGGTCGTGCCGAAGAGTCACCGCAGAGGGAACACGGACGAAGAGAACCACCGCCTGGATCGGAATCCCAGGGAGCCCCTACCCGGCGGCGTCCAGGTCGAGTTGAACGCCGGGGACGGGGTCGTGTATACCAACACGATCCTGCACTGGGGGAGCAACTACAGCGCCAGGACGAGGCGCACCATCCACCTGGGCTACCGGTCCTACGGCGGTCCGGTCTTCCCCTACGTCAACCGGACCTTCCGCGACCTCGGCTTTATCGAATGCCTGCCCACCGATCTGCAGGTGGTTTTCAGGGATATCCGGCGCAGGTATGACGAAGAGTCCGACCGGATCGAATCCGTTTTCCGCGCCGCCATCGACGGCGATGAGGACGCTTTCCTTGACGGCGTCGCCGCGCTGCATCCCGGCGAGGACGGCCGGATCGTATGCGCCGTGCTCCTGTCCAAGATCGTCTACAAGATGCGATTCGCCACCCATCCGGTCCGGCCGCATTACGGCGGCGACATCTCGCATGACGAAGACCTGAAACCACGGTTCACCGACGGCGAGCTGGACACGCTCTGGCGGCGATTCGAACCGTTGGACGAGCAGTTACAGTCCGAGGCGCTCCAGTACGTGCCGGGCTTCCAGTCGGACCCCATGCACTACTATTTCGAAGAAATGCCTTCCGGCCTGAATATGGAATCTTTCATGGCGGGATGGCGGAACAACTGACCGTTACGATTTCGCGCAATCCGGGAGACCAGGATGAAGATCACCTCCGTAGCCGTCTGGACCGTCGTCGTACCCACCATTCCCGGTCGGGTGCACAGTCCGGAATATGCGGAAAAGACCGGCTGGGACGAGGTGCCCAAGCACATCATCCGGGTCGATACCGACACCGAGTTCTCCGGGATCGGGGAGACCGGCCGGGGCCTGCCCATCGAACAGGTCCGGGAAGGGGCGGGGATGCTCATCGGCCGCGATCCCGAGGACATCACGCCGCAGGACATCTTCGGACGTCGCGCCGAACGGGCGGCGGACGACATCACGGCGGGTAACGGCCCGGCCTACGACGCCTACGAGATGGCCGTGCTCGACCTGGTCGGCCGGGTCCGGGGACTGCCCGTGCACACCCTCCTGGGCGGCGCGGTCCGGGACCGTGTCCGGGCCGATTACTGGATGGGCCACCAGACGCCGGAGGACGGCGCCAGGGCCGTGGAAAGGGGGCTTCGCCTGGGGTTTACGGGCGTCAAGATCAAGTGCCGGCTCGAAGAACCCATGTACGAGCGCCTGAAGGCCATGCGCGACGTGGCCGGACCGGAATTCAAGGTGACCGTCGACCCCAACGAACGGTTCTACACGGCCGCCCAGGCCATCGAGCTGGCCGGGCGTCTCGAAACCCTGGGCAACGTGGAGGTCTTCGAGGACCCCATACCCAAGACCGACATCGCGGGCTACGAGGAGATTCACCGGGCCATTCCCTTCCCCCTGGCCATGCACCTGGGAAACGGGGAAGGTGTCGTGCGCGCCTTGCAGGCGGACGGGGGCCGGGGCGTGGTGGACTGCGTGAACCTGGGCGGCAGCATGTTCGGCTTCCAGCGCAACGCCGCCGTGGCCGCCGCGGCCGGCCTGCCCTGCTGGCACGGGTCGGGCAATGACCTGGGGATCTCGGACACTTCTTTCGTGCACGCCGCCGCCGCGGTGCCGAACTGTACAATGGCCTCCGATTTCGTCGGCGGGTGGACCCGGGAGGACGATCTCATCGCAGAGCCCATCACCTTCGTGGACGGACACGTGCCCACGCCGATGAAACCGGGACTCGGCTGCGACCTGGACTACGACGCGCTGCAGCGGTACACGCAGCAACACGAGGAGCTGAGCTGATGCGCCATGCGGAACAACGAAAGGAGCGTCCATGCGGCTGATCGCCGTGGGCTGCGAATACGCCGGGGTCACGACACTGATCGACGGCCTCTACGCCTGGGGAAACGAACGGGGCGTGCATCACCATCTCGACGACCACTTCACCATACCGGACGCCTATCACCTCGACGAGGAGGAGCAGCAGGGGTTCATCGACATGCTGCCGGCCATCAAGGAGCGGTTCCAGCGATTCCAGATCGTGTACCACGTCCGGCTGATGCACAAGTTCGACCACATCCTCCTCGGCGGGTTTCACATCGAGGAAATGGTGTACGGGCCCCGCTACTACTACCCGGGGATCAACATCGCGGTGCGCGAGTACGAGCCGGACATGCCCGGCGACGCCATCCTGGTCCATCTCAACGCCCGTCCGGAGGTCATCCGGCGGCGCATGGAGACGGATCCCCATCCCCGGCAGCTGGTCCCCCGGGAGGACGTCGAGCTTATCCTGGAACGGTTCGATGAAGAGGTCGCGCAGTCGTGGATCCATCGGAAGTTCGCCATCGACACGTCCGATCTGACCCCCGGGGAATTGCTCGAGACCTTCCTGGATCGATCGGTTCCTTATCTCAACACCCGGGATGCGTTGACCAGGATGCGGTGACTATGAAAATTACACACGTGGGGGCCGTACTGCTCCAGCCCATGCCCTGGGTACTGGTGAAGGTGAAGACCGACGAGGGGCTGGTCGGCATCGGCGAGGCCTATCACGGCGCCGGGGTCCACCAGATCGCCACCGATCCAAGGCTGGTCGACCGGGCGCTCATCGGCCAGGACCCGAGGAACGTGGACAAGCTCTTTCACGACATGATGGGGTCCATGTCCGCCTCCGGGTTCTACCAGGGCGCGGTCATGAGTGCCATCAGCGGGATCGAAATGGCCCTGTGGGACATCGCGGGGCAGGCCTGCGGCGTGCCCATCTGGCAGCTGCTCGGCGGCAAGTTCAGGGACCGCATCCGCGTATATAACGACTGTCACGCGGGAGACGAAGAGACGCCGGAAGCCTACGCGGAGAAGGCCCGGGCCGTGGAAGCCCGGGGTTTCGACGCCATCAAGTTCGACATCGATCCGCAGCCCTCGCGACGCGACCGGTACAACCGGACCATCAGCAATCACGACGTGGCCTACTTCGTCGACGTCATCACCGCCCTGCGGGAGGCCCTGGACCCCAATACCGACCTGCTCATCGACGCCCACTGGAATTACGCCCCGGTGGATATCCTCAAGGTGGCCTACGCCATCGAGGATCTCGACCTGATGTGGCTGGAGGACCCCGTGCCGCCGGAGAACATCGAGGCCATGGCGAAGGTCACCCGGGCCACCCGCGTCCCCATCTGCACCGGGGAGAACTTCTACACCCGCCACGGCTTCCGGGACCTCATCGAGGCGCAGGCGGCGGACATCATCTCGCCCGATCACGCCAAGGCCGGGGGCCTGCTGGAGGGCCGGAAGATCGCCGACCTGGCGGACATGTACTACATTCCCCTGTCGCCGCACAACATCTGCGGGCCCATCGGGACGATGGCCGTTTGCCACCTGTGCGCGGCGGTGCCCAATTTCCAGGTGCTGGAGTTCCACCACTTGGACGACGAGGTGTGGAACACGCTGACGGTGGAACGGGACCTGATCCGGGACGGGTACATCGACCTGCCCGTGACACCGGGCCTGGGCGTTGCGCTGGACGAGGATGTGGCGCGTCGCGCGGCCCGTGAGGACCTCGGTTTCTTCTGATCATGGCGCATGGCAAGAAACAGGCAATCCATGGGATATGATGCCGAAATCGTCGGACCGCGCATGAACCCGGACCTGACCCCCGAACTCGAACGGGAGGCCGCCTTCTTCCGGAAATGGGGCTATCTGGTCGTGGAAGACGCGCTGACCTCCGGGCGGATCGAGCAGCTTCGGGGCGCCCTTGACGAGACCTTCGCCAGGTGCGGCGAGTCCTTCACACACCAACTGCTTGAAGAGGACCAACGGTTCGCGTTCCTGCTGGACAACCCGCCCGTCCTGGACCGCATGAAGGCCATCCTCGGCAACTGCGTCCAGCTGCACAGTGCGACGGCGCGGGTTACGAAACCCGGCGAACCGGACCAGAACTGGCACCGGGACATACCCTGGCCCAAGGATCCGGAGCCGCCGCCCTACGGCAACGAGCCGGGCCAGATCAATTGCGGGTACTACCTCGACCAGCTGACCATGGAAAACGGACCCATTGTCATCGTGCCGGGCAGCCACCGGGCGCCCTTCAAGCCGCCGGAGACCCAGGCCCGTTTCCCGGACGAGAAGCATATACTGGCGCGGCCGGGGCAGGCCGTCCTGTTTGACGGCTGGCTCTTTCACCGCGGGGCCGCCAACCAGTCGGACCGCAACCGCAGGGTCTGCCTGATGTGCTATCAGAACGCCTGGATGAAGTCCCGGGAACCCTTCGACGGCCCCCGGGTGACCGCCATGCGCGAGCAGGGAACCAGGGAACAGAAACTGCTGCTCGGCGCAATCGACCGCTGGTAGCGTAACAGGCCGGACGTCCTGCCATGAGCGAGATGAGCGAATTGTCCATGATGGATATCCACCGGGCCGAAATGCCCGTACGCATCGGCATCTCGTCCTGCCTGCTCGGCGAGCGCGTGCGCTACGACGGAGGACACAAGCGCGACGACTACCTGGTGGACGTGGTCGGCCGGTACGTGGAGTGGATCCCCGTCTGTCCGGAAGTGGAAGCGGGCATGGGCACGCCGCGGGAGACCGTGCAGTTGACCCGGGTCGACGGCGATATCCGGATGCTGACGAAAAACGGTGTCGATCACACCGACAGGGTGGACTGGTTCGCCCGTCAACGCGTGCAGACCCTGGAGCAGGCCAGGCTCAGCGGCTACATCCTGAAGAGCCGGTCGCCCTCCTGTGGCATGGGAAGGGTGCCCGTCGTCCAGCCGGAGGGCGCCGCGCTCCGAAACGGTCGCGGGATATTCGCCCGGCGGCTGATGGATGCCCTGCCCCATCTGCCCGTGGAGGAAGAGCAGCGGCTGCACAACCCGCGGGTCCGGGAGAACTTCATCAGCCGGGTTTTCGCCTGCTACCGCTGGCTGCAGCTCGCCGATTCGGGCCTGACCCGGCAATCGCTGATGAGCTATCACCGGGCCTACAAGTACCTCCTCATGGCCCACAGCCAGGAAGGCACGCGCCGTCTCGGACGGCTGCTGGCGAAACCGGAGCGCTACGCCACCACACGGGAACTGGCGGACGCCTACCTGGGCGAATTCAACCGGGTCATGAAGAGAACGCCGTCCCGCCGCAACCACACCAACGTGCTGCAGCACATGGCGGGCTATGTCTCCGACCGGCTCGACGGCCGCACGCGCCGTGAACTGACGCGCATGATCCAGAAGTACCACGAAGAGCTTCTGCCCCTGATCGTGCCCGTAGTCATGCTGCGGCACTACGTGCGAGAGTTCGACATCACCTACCTGCAGGACCAGACCTACCTCCATCCCTTTCCCGGCGAACTGATGCTGCTCAACCAGTTGTAGTGCCCGGAATCGCCGCGTCGGGCGGCCGTCATGACTGCATCGGGCGGGCGTCATGACTGCATCAGGCGGGCGTCATGACTGCATCGGGCGGGCGGTCCGGACGGGACATACTCCTTGACCGGAATTCGCCGGGCCGTTTTCTTACGTTGATTGTCTTCCGACGCGATTCTACGCCGCGTACCGTGTCCATTTCTACACTCGATGCCTGCGAGGCCACGGCGGAACATGACGCAGAAAACCCCGTCCATACAGCTCACCGACGCGCAGGTCGCCCGGTTCCACGACGAAGGCTATCTCGTCGTCCCGGACCTGCTTACGGCGGATGAAGCCTGTGCCTTCGTCCGGCACCAGGCCGATCCGGAGGCCGAGTCCCTGCGGCAGGGGCTTCGTACCCACCTGTCGGACCCCTTCTGGCGGCGACTGGCCCACCATCCCAACGTCGCCGGCGTCGCCCGCCAGATCCTCGGCGGACGGCCCCGCATCGTACAGACCATGTACATGGCCAAGGAACCGGCCGGACCGGACGAGGAACTGGGCGGCGCCGGCATCTCGCTTCACCAAGATTCCCACTACCTGCCCAACGAGCCCGACACGCTGATGGCCTGCTGGATCGCCATGAGCGATACCGATCCCGAGAACGGCGGGCTCTGCGTAGCGCCGGGCAGCCACAAGGACACCCTTCGCGAGACGACCCTGAATACCAACCCGGAACACATGAGCTGGGAAAGCGATTACGGCATGAGATCGCCCGACGGGCGCGAGTGGACCGAGAAACTCTACTCCTTCGACGTGGTGGGCATCGAGGAGGAAGACCTCGTCCGGCTGACGGTGCCGCGCGGCAGCGGGGTGTTCTTCACCAGCAGGACGGTGCACGGTTCCTACGCCAACCGGTCGCACACCCGGCCGCGCCTGGCCTTCGCCGTCCACTACGTGAAGGACGGCACCTGGGTGTTCCGTACCGACGTGCAGGATACGACCCCGGTGGACCTGCCGGGGGCCTGACCCAGGTAATTACTGAAGATACATTTACGGGAAATTCATTTACTGGAGAATCGATGGAACGCCTGAACGTCCTGCTGCTTCCCGTACGCCCCATTTACAGCCCGTGGTGCGTGGACATCCGGGAAGCCATCGGCGACCGCCACGATTTGCGGGATCTCGACGATTCCAGGTCCCTGGCGCCCCAGTTCGCCGGCGTGGACGTGGTGATCGACCAGGGCGGAAGCCGGGGCACGCGGGAGATGATGGACGCCGCGTCCGACTGCCGGCTGTGGCAGATCGTGGGCACGGGATTCGACCACTTCGACCTGGCCTATATCAAGACAAAGGGCATCCCCACGGCCAACACGCCCGGTCTGTTCAGCGACGTCGCCCTGGCCGAGACCGCCATGATGTTCATCATTATGGTCTCGCGGCGTTACCGGGAAGCGGCGGACAACCTTCAACAGGGCCGTATGTACGATCCGATCGGGTACGAGCTGGAGCACCAGACGCTGGGCATCGTGGGATTCGGCGCGAGCGGCCAGGCCCTGGCCCGGCGGGCGAAGCCCTTCGGCATGCGGATCCTGGGCATCGACGTCCGGGAGATCGAATCCGAGGTGCTCGACGACATTCAGCCGGACTTCATGGGCGGTCCGGACGACCTGGACCGGGTCGTGGCCGAAAGCGACTTCCTCTCCCTGCACCTGCATCTGAACGACGAGACCCGCCATATCATCGACGGCCGGCGGCTGGGGCTCATGAAACCGACGGCCAGCGTCATCAACGTGGCCCGCGGCGCCCTCGTGGACGAAGCGGCCCTCTACGACGCCCTCGTCGAGGGGAAGATCGGCGGGGCCGGCCTCGACGTCTTCGCCCAGGAACCGCCCGATCCCTCCCTGCCCGTCTACCAGTTGCCCAACGTGGTCGTCACGCCCCATGTCGCCGGGGTGACGGACGGCACCTCCCGCCGGCGGGCTGCCGCGGCCGCGGAGAACACGGACCGGGTCGCCCGGGGCCTGGAACCCCTGTACCGGATCGACCTGTGACCGGCCGGTCACCTTTCCCGGAAACCCGCCCGCCATGCAACAGATGACTACCGCCGAAGCCATCGTCCGGACGCTGATCGCCCACGGTATCGATACCGTTTTCGGCCTGCCCGGTGTGCAGAACGACGCCCTCTACAACGCGTTCTACGACCACCGGGACGAAATCCGCGTCGTCCACACGCGCCACGAGCAGGGCGCGGCGTACATGGCGCTCGGATACGCCCTCTCGACGGACCGGGCCGGGGTCTACAACGTGGTCCCGGGACCGGGGTTTCTCAACGGGACCGCCGCCCTGTCCACGGCCTATGCCACCAACGCGAAGGTGCTCTGCCTGACGGGCGAGATCCCGACGAAATACCTCGGGCGCCACACGGGCCAGCTGCACGAGATCAACGGCCAGCTCGACGTGCTGCGGTCCCTGACCAAGTGGGCCGCCCGCATCGACAGCACCGCCGGCGCGCCCTCGAGGACGGCCGAGGCCATCCGGCAGCTGAATTCCGGGCGACCGCGCCCCGTGGGCCTGGAATGCCCCTGGGACGTGCTCGCGTCCGAGGGCGACGTGGCGAGCATACCGGATCCGTTGCCCATCACCCATCCCCCGGTAGACACGGAGATGCTGGAAGCCGCCGCGCGGAAACTGGGCCGGGCCGAAAACCCCATGATCTTCGTCGGCCGAGGGGCCATGAACGTCTCCGGGGAGATCACGCGGCTCGCCGAACTGCTCCAGGCGCCGGTCATCGGGTACCGTACGGGCCGCGGCGTGCTCGACAGCCGCAACTACCTGAGCCATCCCAATCCCGCGGCCCACAAGCTCTGGCCGAAAGTGGACGTCGTCCTCGCCGTGGGGTCCAGGCTCGCCATCCCCCAACTCTACTGGGGCGTAGACGAGCACCTGACGACCATACGGATCGAGGTGGACGCCCGGGCCCAGGACCGCATCGCCCGGCCGGACATCGCCCTCACCGCGCGGTCCGAAGACGCCATGCCCCTGCTGGTCGAAGCGGTGGAACGGCATCATCGCGTCCGCCCGTCCCGGGAAGCCGAAATGCGCGCGCTGAAAGCGGAGACCGAGGAGATGTTCGCGTTCCTGGAACCCCAGACCTCCTTTCTGCGGGTGATCCGGGAGGAACTGGGCGAGGACGGCCTCTTCGTGGAAGAGCTGACCCAGGTGGGCTACGCCGCCCGGCAGATCATGCCCGTGTACAAACCCTACACCTTCATCTCCACCGGTTACCAGGGCACCCTGGGCTGGGGTTTCCCCACAGCCCTCGGGGTGAAGGTCGCCCACCCGGACCGGCCCGTCATCTCCGTAACGGGTGACGGCGGGTTCATGTTCGGCGTGCAGGAACTGGCCACGGCCGTCCAGCACCGTATCGGCCTGGTGACGCTCCTCTTCAACGACAACGCCTTCGGCAACGTAAAGCGGATGCAGCAGAAACTGTACGGCAACCGGGTGATCGCGTCCGACCTGCACAACCCAGATTTCGTCCGGATGGCCGAATCCTTCGGCGCCCGCGGCATCCGGGCGGAGACCCCGGAGGAACTGCGACGGGCCATTCGCGCGGGATTCGCCGAAGACGGTCCCACCCTGGTGGAGATCCCGGTAGGCGAGATGCCGGACGTGGACCGCTTCAAGCGGGGAGCCCGCGTGCGGGGCACGGCCGAACGCTCGGAACACGCCCTGCAGTGGTAGGATCCGGGCCGCGCAACCGGAGACAGGACCTGGGCCGCGCAACCGGAAGCGAGTCCGACAGATATGATACTGATTCCCGAAGACAGCGGGCTGTACCAGACCCTTCGGCACCTGGTGGACAACCGCAAGATGGTTTTCCTCGCCGGGCTGCCGGGTACCGGGAAGAGCCTCCTGTTGCAGCAGATGGCCATCCTGGCCCGCGGCCGGGGACGCACGCCTCACCTGCTCCAGTGGGACGTCTGCCGGCTGCCGTTCTTGACAAACGACCGCGTGAAGGAACATTATCACGAGCAGGACGGGATCACCCACGCCGGCGTCCGCAAGGCGGTGGGCCTGTGGGCCAGGCGCGCCGTCGGGCACTGGGCCGAAGCGCACAGGGACGACCGGGACATCCTCATCGGCGAGGTCCCGATCATCGGCAACCGGCTGGTCGAACTCGTCCGCAGGGAACAGGACCCCGTCGAGGCCCTGCTCTCGGACGGGGAATCCGCCTACTTCGCCATACCGACGCCCTCCCGGCGGGTCAGGCGGCTCATCGAGGCACAGCGCAAGGAACGAAGCGTCAGCCCGTTGCACGAACGGGAGAAGGGGGACGCGCAGCCCGATATCATGTATGCACTGTGGGAAGACCTGCGCGAGGTGGCGTCGCGACTCGGCCTGCTCGATGAAACGGGGAAGGCATGTGGGACGGGCGCGTACGATCCGAACCTTTATTGCGACACCTACTCCGCCCTGCTCAAGCGCCGTCCCGCGGGCCGGATCGACCTGGACATGCTCCTGTCCACGGAAGGCCGGTCGGTCTACGACCTGTCCGCCGGACAGCGGGACCTCGTCCCGTCGGCGCGGGAAGTGGAAGCCGCCATCGGGGAGATGGAAGACCGGTATGCCCGTCCCGAAGCGTTGGCGCAGGCCGTGGAACAGTGGTACGAGGTTTAATGGTGCATAAGGGAGATCAAGTATGAAAACAGCGCGCTTCGCCTGCAACGGCCAGGTCCTCGAGGCCGTCTACGAGAACGGACAGCTCATGGTGGGCACGGTCGCCTACGATCCGGTGGACGTCATGTTCCTGCCGCCGGTGGCCCATACGAGCAAGGCCATCGGCGTCGCGCTGGGGTACACCGAGCACGCGAAGGAACTGAACCTGGACCTGCCCGAGGAGCCCATCCTTTTCAACAAGATGCCCCAGACCTTCATCGGCCACCGCGCGAAGATCGTCGTGCCCCCGGAGTTCGACTACCTGCACTACGAATGCGAGCTCGTCGCCGTGATCGGACGGCCCGCCCGGAAGGTAATGGCGGCACAGGCCCTGGACTACGTGGGGGGCTACACCATCGGCAACGACCTGACGATCCGGGACTTCGTGAGCAACTACTTCAGGCCGCCGATCAAGGCCAAGGGTTTCGATACCTTCGGGCCGCTCGGCCCCTTCCTGACCACCGCGGACGAAATCGATCCCACCGACGTGCGGCTGCGAACGTACGTCAACGGGGAACTCCGCCAGGAGGGCTGGACCGGCGACCTGCGCCACGGCGTCGCCGAACTCATCGAGTACATCACCGCCTACATGACCCTGAACCCCGGGGACATGATCTGGACGGGCACGCCGGAAGGCATATCCCACATCCACGCGGGCGACAGCCTCCGGCTGGAAGTGGACGGACTGGGCGCCCTGGAGAACGACGTGGTGGCCAGTCTCAAGGAGGACGGATCATAGCCATCCAGGATTCCACGCAGGTTCACCCGAACGAGGCGAAAGCGAAGCGGTTCATCGCCCGCTTCCGCGAAAAGGGCATCGGACATCTCATCGGCGGATCGTCCGTCCCCGCCGGCGGCGGCACCTTCGATAACTTCTCGCCCATCGACCATTCCGTGCTTTGCGCCGTGGCGAGCGGCGGACCGGAGGAGATCGACGCCGCGGCCCGCGCGGCAACGGAGGCCTTCGTCGACTGGCGCGAGACGACGGGAGGCGATCGGAAACGGCTGCTGCACCGGGTGGCCGACCTGATCGAGGCGAACGGCGAGGAAATCGCCCTGCTGGAGACCTGCGACACGGGACAGCCCATCCGGTTCATGTCGAAAGCCGCGGCGCGCGCCGCCGAGAACTTCCGGTTCTTCGCGGACCGGGCCGAAAGCGCGTCGGACGGCCTCGCCCTGCCGGCGGCCGGACACCTGAACTATACCCTGAGACAGCCCATCGGGCCGGTGGGCATCATCACGCCCTGGAACACGCCGTTCATGCTCAGCACGTGGAAGATGGCCCCCGCGCTGGCGGCCGGCTGCACGGTGGTGCACAAGCCCGCGGAGTGGAGTCCGGTCACGGCCACGCGCCTGGCCGAACTGGTCCACGAGGCGGGTATTCCCCCGGGCGTGGTCAACGTGGTCAACGGCATCGGCGAGACCGCGGGACGGGCGCTCACCGGGCACCCGGACATCAAGGCCATCGGGTTCGTGGGCGATACGCGGACCGGTCGGGCCATCATGCGCCAGGGCGCCGAAACGCTGAAACGGGTGCATTTCGAACTGGGCGGCAAGAACCCGGTGGTCGTCTTCGCCGACGCGGACCTGGACCGGGCCCTGGACGCCACGGTATTCATGATCTACAGTCTCAACGGGGAGCGGTGCACGTCGGGCAGCCGGGTGCTGGTGGAGCGTTCGGTATACGACGATTTCACCGGGCGGCTCGCCGAACGGGTGAAGCGCATCCGCCTGGGAAATCCCTTCGACCCGGCCACCGAACTGGGTCCCCTGATCCACCCGCTGCACCTGGAGAAGGTCCAAAGCTACGTGACCGCGGGACGGCAGGAGGGCGCGACGCTGATCGCCGGGGGAAAATGCCCGGAGCATGCCGGCGCCGGCAACTACTTCGAGGCCACGCTCTTCGGGGATGCCGACCGGTCCATGCGCATCGCCCGGGAGGAGGTTTTCGGTCCCTTTCTCACCGCCATCCCCTTCGACTCGGAAGCGGAAGCGCTAGAGGTGGCCAACGACGTCGACTACGGCCTGGCCGCTTACCTGTGGACGAGCGACGTCACGCGCGCCCATGCCTTCGCCCAGCGCCTCGATGCCGGGATGGTCTGGGTGAACTCGGAGAACGTGCGCCACCTGCCCACGCCCTTCGGCGGCATGAAATCGAGCGGAATCGGCCGGGACGGGGGCGACTACAGCTTCGACTTCTACATGGAAACGAAGAACATCGACATCGCCCTCGGCCACCACCCCGTGCCGAAGCTGGGCAAATAAGAGGACGCATCGTGGCCCTCCCGAAAGCGAATCCCTCCCCGCCCTTCAACATCGTCCGCGCCAGCCACGCGGAGTGGGGGGTGACGGACATGGATTACGCCCGCGACTTCTATATCGGCCTGCTGGGGTACGTCTGCGAGGACGATCTCGGCGACGCGCTCTACCTGCGCGGGATGGAGGAAAGGAACCACCATTCGCTGGTCCTGACGAAGGCGGACGAGCCGGTCGTGCACCGCATCGCCTTCAAGGTCGCCGGGGACGCCGACCTGGACCGGGCCGAAGCCTTCTACGACAGCGCCGGCTGCCGGACGGCCTTCGTCGACCGGTACGCCCAGGGCCGCACGCTGCACGTGGACGATCCCTTCGGCATCCCCCTGGAATTCTACCACGAGATGGAGCGCCGGGACCTGCTGCTGCAGGAATACCACCGTTACCGCGGCGCCCATATCCAGCGTATCGACCATTTCAACCTGTTCTCCCATGACGTGAACGCCATGACGACCTTCTACGCCGGGTCGCTCGGGTTCCGGCCGACGGAGGTGACCGTGGCCGACATCACGGACGAGGACTCCGACCTCTGGGCCACCTGGCTGCACCGACGGGGGGGCGTCCACGACATCGCCTTCACCAACGGGCTGGGCCCGCGCCTGCATCACATCGGGGTCTACGTGCCCACGGCCATGGACATCATCCATTTCTGCGACCGCCTGGCCAGTTCGCAGCATCGCGACGCCTTCGAGCGGGGACCGGGGCGCCACGGCATTTCGAACGCCTTCTTCCTGTATCTGTTCGACCGGGACGGCCACCGGATCGAGCTGTTCACGGGAGACTACGTCACCGTCGACCCGGATCACCCCGCGCGGGTCTGGGACCTGAAGGACACCCGGCGGCAGACCCTGTGGGGACAGGCCGCCCCGCGGTCCTGGTTCGAGCACGGCACCCGATTTCACGGGGTCGAGCCCGTTGCCTCGCAACTGGAAGCCGCGCCGGTCATCGCGCCGGAATGAGTACATGGCGAACATCCAGGCCGCAATCCAACAGGAGCGCTCATGTCACATACCCATGACGACGAACTCGTAGAAGAGATTTTGCCGGCGGGCCAACCTCGGCTGCTCCGGGTACTGACGGCGAAAACCGGTACGGCGGTGATCATCGGCGCGATCATCGGGTCGGGCATCTTCATGGTACCGAGCACGGTGGCCTCGCAGGTCGGCTCGCCCTCGCTCAGCCTCTTCGTGTGGATCATCGGCGGCGTGCTGGCCCTGGCCGGCGCCCTGTGCTACGCGGAACTCGGCGCGGCCATTCCGCGGAGCGGGGGCACCTACGCCTTTTTGAGGCGGGCCTACAACACGGACCTGGTCGCCTTTCTTTTCGGGTGGGCCTTTCTCTTCATCATCATCACCGGCGCCATGGGCGCGGTGGCCACCGTATTCGCCCGGTACGCCGGCGGACTCTTCGGCATCGAAGACCTATGGACCGAACGGTGGCTGGCCGTGGGATGCATCCTCTTCCTGACCGTGGTCAACTGCCTGGGCGTCAAGATCGGCGGATCGGTCCAGAACGTGTTCGCCTTCATCAAGGTCGGCGCCGTCCTGGCCGTCATCCTCCTCGGGTTCTCCCTGGCATCGGGCACGGAAGTCGCCTGGACCCCGCTGGTGCAGGAGAAGACGGGGACCGCGCTTCTCGGCGGCCTGAGCCTGGCGATCCTGGGCGCCCTTTTCGCCTACAACGGCTGGTTCTTCGTGACGTTCATCGCGACCGAGATCAAGGATCCGGCGCGGAGCATTCCACGGGCGATTTTTGCCGCGCTGGCCATCGTGGCCACGGTCTATATCCTGGCCAACGTCGTCTACCTGACGGTCCTGTCCTTCGAGGAACTCCAGGCGTCCCGCCGGCCGGCCGCCGATACCCTCCAGGCCCTGGTGGGTCCCTCGGGCGCGATGGCCATTTCGGCGGCGATCATGCTGACGACCTTCGGAACGGTCAACGCCCAGTTGATGGTGGCGCCGAGGGTATATCACGCCATGGCGAACCACGAGATCTTCTTCCGGGTGTGCCAGTACGTACACCCCCGTTTCCGGACGCCGGTGGCTTCTATCGTGATGCAGGGGCTTTGGGCTTCGGTCTTCGCGCTGACCGGCACTTTCGTCGAGATCGTCAGTTTCGCCATGTTCTACACCTATGTATTCCTGACGCTGGCGGTCATCGGCCTGATGATATTGCGCAGGAAGGAACCGGACCTGCACCGGCCGTACCGGGTGTGGGGGTATCCCGTGACCCCGGTCCTGTTCCTCCTGATCGCCGCGGGCGTGCTGGTCAATGCCCTGATCGGCGACTACACGCGACCGTTGCTGGGCCTTCTGATCCTGGCCATCGGCCTGCCTTTTTACTTTTACTGGAAGCGGCAGCAGCGGGCGAACCCGGCGACCGGCACAAAGGCCATGGAGTAAACCCGGCCCATGCCCCGACCACACATCATCTACATCCTGTCCGACGAACACGCGGGCCAGGCCATGGGCCACGCGGGGGATCCCAACCTGCGGACCCCCAACATGGACCGCATGGCCGCGGAGGGCGTGAGTTTCGCGCACGCCCGGGCCAACTGTCCCGTGTGCACGCCTTCGCGGGGCACCATTTTCTCGGGCCGCCACGCCCACGCCGGACCGGTGCAGGGGTTTCACGACGTGTACAAGCCGGCGGCGCCGAGTACGGCAACCCTGCTTCGGGAAGCCGGCTACCATACCGCCTATTTCGGCAAGTGGCACTGCGGGACGGTGCGCGACCAGATCCCCCCGGAGGTGCGGCGCGACCCGGGATACTACGAGCTGGAAGGCGCGCCGCGCACGCCGGAAATCCACCGGGGCGGTTTCCAGGACTGGTACGGATTCGAGATGAACAACGCGCCGTTCAAGGGATTCTACTACCGGGAAGGCGACGTGGACCCCACGCGCTTGCCGGGTTACCAGACCGACGCGTTGACCGACATGGCCATCGCGTACCTCCAGGACTACGACGGGGACCGGCCGCTCTTTCTCGTCCTGAGCGTAGAGCCGCCCCACTGGCCCCTCGAAGCACCGGATGACTACCTGCGCTTCGATCCCGCGGCCCTGAAGACCCGTCCGAATTTCGGCGGCAGCCCCGGCCTTCGGGAGCGGCTGGCCGCATACTACGCCATGATCGAGAACCTGGACGAAAACATCGGCCGGATGCTCGACGCGGTGGGTGGCATGGAAGGTTTCCGGGACAACGCGGTCACGGTGTACTTTTCGGATCACGGCGACTTCATGGGCAGCCACGGCCAGATGGAGGACAAGGGACATCCCCACGAAGAGTCCGTGCGGGTACCCGCGGTCTTTCATGCCCCGGGGGTCCTCGAGCCGCAGGGCGCGCGGCCGGACCTGTTCAGCCTGGTGGACATGGCGCCCACGACACTGGGCCTGGCAGGGGTGCCCGTGCCGGTGCACATGCAGGGCACCGACTTCTCTCCGGCCCTGAGAGGCGCGGACTTCGACGGACCCGAGGAAGTTCTGCTCGAAATGGTGGGCGCGCCGAGGGTGCACTTCGACTACGCGGACTGGCGCGGACTGGCCACGGACCGCTGGAAGTACGCCTTTTACGAGACCGGCCACGAAGTGCTCTTCGACCTGTGGGAGGACCCGTACGAATCGCGGAACCTGGCGGACGCGGAACCGGCCGTGCTGGCGGACATGCGGACGCGCCTGCTGAGCCAGCTGGAAGCCACGCGGGAACCCTATTTCGACGTGATTATGCGCCACGGTGTCCGTCCCGATGGTCCCGCGCTGAACGTATCCCGGCGCCGGCGGGACGGCATCGCGCCGTCCTGGGACGACCTGATACGCAACGCCTGAGGAAGGCGGATTCCGCCGACGAAGGCGGATTCTGCCCAATTCAAGGGGAGCGACATGCTGGAACAGTTTCGACGCGACGGTTACATCCTCGTTCCCGGCGTCTTCAGCGCCGAAGAAATGGACGCCGCGCTGGAGGCCATGGAGCGGAACTTCTACGGCAAGTCTTACGCGGCCTGGCTGGAGGACTTCGAACGCGGCGGGCAGGGGTCCGTGGGCGATGGGTTCACCACGAAGCAGGACGAAGTGGCGGGACGGTCCCAGTTTCCCGTAGGCGACCGGGCCCTCGACCGGCTCATCGAGAACGACCGATATCTCGATATATTCGAACAGCTCCTGGGCGACGAGCCTAGCTATTGCAACGCCCACCTGTTCATGCGCACCGGACCGGTGGACGAGCGCTATCCTGATGAATCGTGGAGCGGATACCACGTCGACCACAACACGAACTGCGTCCTTCCCCCGTCGACGGACGCCGGCCGGTTCTCCTACATCAACTCCGGCGTGTACCTCCACGACGTCGAAGACGACGGCGCGCCCATGCTGCTCGTACCCGGTTCGCACACGCGGGCGGCCGAGGTCTTTGCCGAGGGATGGGAAACGGGCAACATGGCCAGCGTCAGCCACGTCCGCGACATCCGCAAGGCCGGCCTGGCGGAGCCGGTCCCGGCCGTGGGCACGAGGGGAACCGCGGCCTTTTATTCGTCCTACCTCCTTCATTCGGCGCAGCCTTTTCAAAACAAGAAAAAGCAGCGGGCCTTCTGGACCCTGTCCATGTGCCGCCGCGACGCCGACCGGTGGACCCGGTTCTCGAATCCATTCATCTACGGCGAGCGGGAATACATGATTCCCTTCATAACGGATACGACCCCGCGCGTCCGATCGCTGTTCGGCTGGCCCGAGCCCGGTCATCCCTACTACACGGACCAGACCCTGGGCCTCCTCGCGCGGGCCTTCCCGGGTATCGACCTGGAACCCTACCGCCAGGCTTTGCACCGGGCATCGTGACCTTGACAATAACGCGCGTTTCCCGTTATCCTGATCCTGCATAGACCGTCCCTTGCCGGATGCGGGACGCGTCGCATTGAATCGCTTCGGAACGGCGGTCCGCAGGTCCCGGCGCCGCCCCAAACCCACCCTGGAACCATGTGCGTTTACACTGGCCCCAATCCCATACCCAAGATCGACATCCACACCCATATCCTGCCGGAGAACTGGCCCGATCTGCACAAGCGCTACGGGTACGGCGGGTTCGTCGAACTGGACCATTACCGGCCGGGATGCGCGCGCATGATGATCGACGGCAGGCAGTTCCGCGAGATCCAGGCCAATTCGTGGGACCCGCCGACCCGGATCGGGGATTGCGATGCCGCCGGGGTGCACGTCCAGGTCCTCTCCACCGTACCGGTGATGTTCAGCTACTGGGCGCAGCCGGCGGACGCGCTGGACCTGTCCCGCATGCTCAACGACCATATCGCCGATGTAGTCCGCACCTGGCCCCGGCGTTTCATCGGCCTGGGGACCGTGCCCATGCAGGCGCCCGATCTGGCCGTCCGGGAAACGGAGCGGTGCGTCCGGGAACTGGGGCTGTCCGGCATTGAGATCGGGACCCACATCAACGGAAACAACCTGAGCGAACCCCACCTTTTTCCTGTGTTCGAAGCGGCGGCTGAACTCGGCGCGGCGGTGTTCATCCACCCCTGGGACATCATGGGACAGGAGTCCATGGAGAAATACTGGCTGCCCTGGCTGGTGGGCATGCCCGCCGAGACCTCCCGGGCGATCTGTTCCATGATTTTCGGCGGGGTGCTCGAGCGCCTCCCCGACCTGCGCGTGGCCTTTGCCCACGGCGGCGGGTCCTTTCCCGCGACCATTGGACGGATCGACTACGGGTTCAAGATCCGCCCCGACCTGTGCGCGGTGGACAACGACGTGCTGCCGAGTGACTACCTGGGCCGGTTCTACCTGGATTCCCTCGTCCACGACAGCCGCATCCTGGATTACCTGATCCAGCTCATCGGGCCGGACCACATCGCTATGGGATCGGACTATCCCTTCCCGCTGGGTGAAGCGGTGCCGGGCAGGATGATCGAATCCATGGACCACCTGGACGATGACGTCAAGTCCAGGTTGCTGTACCGTTCCGCGCTCGCCTGGCTGAACCTGGAAGCGGACCGGTTTTTCGGTGGGAACAACTAGCCTATGGACACGCAACCCGACCGGCGCACGGGCGCCGGCCAGCGAACGGACGCCAACCAGCGCATCGACGCCGGCCAGCGCACGGGTGCCGACGAGATGGACGCCAGGGACGGGCTTTCGTCATTCCGGCCGCGATTTCACTTCCCGAGGGCCGAAAACGGGGCGGAGGCGGTCTACCTGGTGGGCCATTCGCTCGGACTCCAGCCCGTCGCCGCACGGGACTATGTGGAACGGGAACTCGACGACTGGCAGAGCCTGGCCGTCGAAGGGCACTTCAAGGGGGAGAACCCCTGGATGCCTTACCACGAAGCGCTGGCGGAACCGCTGGCCCGATTGGCCGGCGCCCTGCCCGGCGAAGTCGTCGCCATGAACACCCTCACGGTGAATCTCCACCTGATGATGGTCTCCTTCTACCGTCCGACCCCGGAGAGATACCGCATCCTCGTCGAAGGCGCCGCCTTTCCCTCCGACCAGTACGCTGTCGCCTCGCAGGCGGCCTGGCACGATTGCGACCCCGAAGAGAGCGTAATCGAACTGCATCCGCGTGAAGGGGAGGACACGATCCGCACCGGGGACATCGAGGACCTGCTCGAACGGGAGGGCGCGTCCATCGCCCTGGTCTTCCTGGGCGGAGTGAACTACCTGACCGGCCAGGCCTTCGACATGGAACGGATCACGGCGGCGGGCCATCGGCAGGGCTGCGTCGTGGGATTCGACCTCGCCCACGCCATGGGCAACCTGGAACTGCGGCTGCACGACTGGGACGTGGATTTCGCCGTCTGGTGTTCCTACAAGTACCTGAACGGCGGACCCGGCTGCGTAGGCGGGTGCTTCGTCCACGAACGGCACGGACGGAGAGACGACCTGCCCCGGTTCGCCGGATGGTGGGGACACGACAAGTCCACCCGGTTCCGGATGCCCCCGGCTTTCGAGGCGATCCCGGGCGCGGAAGGCTGGCAACTGAGCAACCCGCCCATACTCCCGCTGGCGGCCCTGCGCGCCTCGCTGGAACTATTCGACGAGGCGGGCATGGACCGGCTGCGCGAGAAGAGCAGAGGGCTGACAGGGTATCTGGAACACCTGCTCCGGGACCGCTTCCCGGATGAGCTGGACATTGTCACGCCGTCCGACCCGGAGCAGCGGGGATGCCAGCTTTCGCTCCGGACGGGACCGCGAGGCGGTCGCGTGCACCGGCATCTGTCGGAACACGGCATCTGGTGCGACTGGCGGGAGCCCGATGTGATCCGCGTGGCCCCCGTACCGCTGTACAACCGTTTTTCGGACGTCCGCCGTTTCGTGGAGGTCATGGCGGAGGGCATGGAACAGACCGACCCGGACGAGCCGGTCGGGTGAGCCGATTCACGTTCCGGTCCGGAAGCAATCGAGGGTATTCATGGGTGCCAAACGGGAAACCGTAACCTTGATCGGCGCGGGACTGGCCGGATCCCTGCTGGCGATTTTCCTCGCCCGCCGCGGATTCCGGGTCGAGGTGTACGAGAAACGGCCAGACATCCGCCGCGAACCGGGTGGCGCCGGTCAGGCAGGCCAGGCAGGCCAGGCCGGTCAGGCAGGCCAGGCAGGCCAGGCAGGCCGGTCGATCAATCTGGCCATGTCGGTGCGGGGCCTTCATGCGCTGGGGCAGGTAGGCCTGCGAGACGAAGTCCTGGACATGGCCATCCCCATGGTGGGACGGCTGATCCATCCCGTGGAAGGCGACCGGGTCCTGCAGCCCTACGGCCAGCGGGAGGACGAGGTCATCTATTCCGTTTCCCGCGGCGAACTGAACCGGTTCCTGCTGAACGCCGCGGAACGGCAGGACGGCGTGCGGCTGCACTTCAACGCCCGGTGCACCGGGCTGGAATTCCGTACCGGGGTGCTGTACATCCGCGACGACGCGACGAATCACGTCCACTCCCTCCGCCCCGACCGGGTCATCGGCGTGGACGGCTCTGCATCGGCCATTCGGACCGCCATGATGAACGTGGGCCGGTTCGACCTCTCCCAGCAGTACCTGACCCACGGATACAAGGAACTGACCATTCCCGCCGGACCGGACGGGGCGTACCGGATGGAGCGCAATGCCCTCCATATCTGGCCGCGGGGCATGTACATGCTCATCGCGCTCCCCAACCTGGACGGCAGTTTCACCTGTACCCTCTTCTTCCCCCACGAAGGCGAGTACAGCTTCGACAGTCTCCTGGACCCGCGCCGGATACTGGATTTCTTCAAGATGCAGTTCCCCGATGCGACGGCGCTGATGCCCGATCTGGCCACCCTGTACTTAGGCAATCCCACCGGGTCCCTGGTCACCCTCAAGTGTTTTCCCTGGCATTACCGCGACCGGGTGCTGCTCCTGGGTGACGCCGCGCACGCGATCGTGCCTTTCTTCGGCCAGGGTATGAACTGCGCTTTCGAAGACTGCACCATCCTCGACGAGTGTATCGAGGCGCACTGGCCGGACTGGGGAAGCGTATTCGAGTCCTTCGGGCGCCGCAGGAAGAAAGACACGGATGCCATCGCCGACATGGCGCTGGCCAATTACGTCGAGATGCGCGACCTGGTAAGCGACCCCGGTTTTCAGTTGCGGCAGAAGGTGGGTTTCCTGCTGGAACAGAAGTATCCCGACCGGTTCATCCCGCGGTATTCCATGGTGTCGTTCCATCGGTTCCCCTACAGCGAGGCACTGCACTGCGGGGAGATCCAGGAAAGCATCCTCCGGGAGCTTTGCGCCTCCATCTCCACGGCGGACCAGGTCGACTGGAACACGGCTGGGCGGCTCGTCGGGGAGCGGCTCGGCGCCCGGATGACACCCGGATGACGTACGGCAGCCGGCTTGACAGGGCCGCAGGACCGCTCTACATTACCGGTAACACGGCGCGGCTCACCTGGCCTGACGTATCCAAAACCACATTCCCGGCGATTCCCGCAGCGATATGCATGTACTCAACTACATCGGCGGTGGACTGCGCGAACCGTGCGGCGACGCCTACCTGGACAACATCGAGCCCGCCACGGGCGCCGTGATCGGCAGGACGCCCGATTCCGGCACGCGGGACGTAGAGGAAGCGGTTGTCGCCGCGGAAGAGGCCTTTCCGGCCTGGTCGTCCCTGCCTGTACAGGAACGCTCCGGCCATCTCCTCCGCATCGCCGGACTGATCGAGGAGAACCGGGAGGAACTGGCCCAGGCGGAATCGGACGATACGGGCAAACCGGTGGCCCTGGCGGAAACGGTGGACATCCCCCGCGCCGCGAGCAATTTCCGGTTCTATGCGACGGCCATCGAGCACTTCGCCAGCGACGCCCACGCCATGGGCAAATCCGCCCTCAATTACACCCTCCGGGCGCCTATCGGCCTCGCCGGGTGCATTTCCCCCTGGAACCTGCCCCTCTACCTCCTTACGTGGAAGATCGCGCCGGCCCTTGCCGCCGGCAACTGCGTGATCGGCAAGCCGTCGGAACTGACGCCCACGACCGCGTTCCTGCTGTCCAGGATATGCATCGAAGCGGGACTGCCCGCCGGAGTGCTGAACATCGTGCACGGCCACGGCCACAAGGCGGGCGCCGCCGTGGCGGACCATCCCCGCATTCCGGTCGTTTCCTTCACGGGCGGGACGGCGACGGGCAGGCGCATCGCGGCCGCGGCCGCGCCTAACTTCAAGCGGGTCTCCCTCGAATTGGGGGGCAAGAACCCGAATATCGTCTTCGCGGACTGTCCTTACGAGGATACCCTGCAGACCGCCCTGCTGTCCTCCTTCTCGAACCAGGGAGAAATCTGCCTGTGCGGTCCGCGCATCCTCATCGAACGGCCCCTGTACGAGACCTTCCGGGACGATTTCGTCGAACGGACCCGTCAACTTGCCGTCGGGGATCCGCGGGACGCCGGCAACCGGCTCGGCGCCGTCGTGTCCGAGGCGCATATGGACAAGATCCTGTCCTACATAGCACTGGCCCGGGAGGAAGGCGGGAGGGTCCTCTGCGGCGGGCAACGGGTGCGGGTTAACGGCCGCTGCCGGGACGGGTGGTTCGTCGCGCCCACGGTGATCGAGGGACTGGCGCCGGACTGCCGGACCAACCAGGAAGAGATCTTCGGTCCCGTGGTGACGCTCCTGCCCTTCGATTCCGAAGACGAAGCGGTGGACCAGGCCAACGGCACGCCCTACGGCCTGGCCGCCATGGTCTGGACCGACAACCTGGGCCGCGCCCACCGCGTGGCCGAGCGCCTCCACGCGGGCATCATCTGGATCAACTGCTGGATGCTTCGGGACCTCCGAACGCCCTTCGGCGGCATGAAGCAGTCGGGCGTGGGCCGCGAGGGCGGTTTCGAGGCCCTGCGGTTCTTCACAGAGCCCAAGAACGTGTGTATCAAGATGTAGTGGCCGGAACGCGGAGACTCGGCAATGCCACAGCATTACGATTCCGAACGGGCCCCCGAACCGGTGGGACCCTATCCCCATGCCCGGAGGGTCGGGAACCTGCTGTTCCTGTCGGGCATCGGGCCCCGCGCCAGGGGCCGGCAGGATATCCCGGGCGTGACCCTGGGACCGGACGGCGAGATCGCGTCCTACGATATCGCGCAGCAGTGCCACGCCGTATTCCACAATGTCCGCTGCATCCTGGAAGACGCGGGCAGCGCCTGGGAGAACCTCGTGGACATCACCGTGTTCCTCACCGACATGGAAAAGGATTTCGCCGTATTCAACCGGATCTACCGCGAGTATTTCCGGGAGCATCAGCCCTGCCGCACCACGGTCGGGGTTTCCCGGCTGCCCACCCAAATTGCCATCGAATTGAAGTGCATCGCTACGATCTGAACAAGGAGGTCCGATCATGGCCGTAACGGCTCCATTCAATTTCAAGGCCTGGATTGACGAACACAGGCACCTGCTCAAACCTCCGGTCGGCAACCAGTGCGTCTATACGGAAGCCGAAGACTTCATCGTCATGGTCGTCGGCGGGCCGAACGCCCGCAAGGACTACCACTACAATGAAGGCGAAGAGTTCTTCTACCAGGTGGAGGGCGATATCGTCCTGAAGATCATCGACGACGGCAAGCCCGTGGACGTCCCGATCCGGGAAGGCGAGATCTTCCTTCTTCCCGCCGGGGTTCCGCATTCGCCCCAGAGACCGGCGGACACCGTGGGCCTGGTCATGGAAACCAAGCGGAGAAGCGGTGAGATCGACGGGTTCATGTGGTATTGCGAAAGCTGCGGAGAGAAACTCTACGAGGAACGTTTCGAACTGGAAGACATCGTCAGCCAGTTGCCGCCCGTCATGAACCGGTTCTTCAACAGCGAAAATCACCGTACCTGCAGGATCTGCGGCGCGGTCATGCCGAAACCGGAAGGCGGGTGATCGGGAGACACGTAACTTTCGAAGACGGATACCTTTGTTTTCTGTGAGTTTTGTCAGGCCTTTTCCGACTATAGGACTGTAGAGCATCGAAGATCGCGTTTACAGGGATTCAGCGTCCCTTCGCACGGAATTCGGCACAAATACAGGAATCCTGCGTAAAAACGCGTTCTTAGTCCGGATTTTGAAGCAAAAATCGACAAAAAGTTGACAGATTGCCGATTTATGCTTATCTTTTGTTTAGTAGTCCGGGGATGCTTTCGGAAAGGGGTAGAATATGGTCCTGATTTACCGCGGATTCGAAGGCAACAGGGTGTTCAAGTGGTGCCGGGGAGACTCGGACCGGGTCAGCGTGATGTTTCCGGCGAAGCCATTCTTCAACCGGTGCATCAGCCGCGTGCTGGACCAAACGCGCGCCGGCAAATCCGTCCTGGCCTGGGGAGATCCAGAAGGCCTGTCCCGCCTGGGAACGGCCCTCAACGAGCGGCACATACCGACCACGCCCTTCGGCGATGGGATCGCCATGCGCTGATCGCGGCTGGCGTGATCCGAATCGGCGCTTGTTTGCTGCTCAGAACGCCAGGCCAAGCTGCAGGGTATATTTGTTCCTGAACTCGCCGCTTCTGCCGCTGGCCGTCCCGTATTCTCTGTCGTGTATCCATTCAAACGTGCCGAAGAGCGTGTCTCTCCAGAGATCGACCGTGAGCACGGACAGGTAACGAACCGACGGCAGGCCGAGTCCTGACGCCTCGGATGTACCCTGGTACCCCACCGTAAGTTCTCCACCCCTTCCCGCCAGTTCGAATCCATAGCCGGCCTCCAGCGACCAGGCCGCCGGCCGGGCGCCCCGGCCATCGAAGGCCAGCACGCCGGGCGCGAATCGATAAACGACAGGTTGAAAGCGATTTCTTCGTCTTCGTCCACGTGCTTCTTGTATCCTACCGCGGCGCCGAAACCGGACCGGGGTTCATCCGACCGCGCATCGTCTCCACGGTACCCGTAGACGCTGCCCAGGAACTGGCCGATTGAAACGCCCAGCAACAGGGACTTCTCCCTTTTGGATCCGAACTCGAAGGACAGCGGATCGATAATCGCGCCGGTCTCGAAAGGGCCGATGCTGGCATCGTGCGCCGCATGGACTTCGGCCAGTTCGAACATGGTGAAGGGCAGGAATTGCACACCGCCCTTCAGCCACCACCGGCCGTCGGGGGGCCCGACGATGATCGTGTCCGTAAAGATCCCCAGGCCGTGCCGTGCTTTACAAATGGATAATCCCCATGGTGTGTTCTACCGCCGCCTCGTCACAACCAGGAACCCAATCCTTATTTTTAGTCTTATCTAAATAAATAATTATATGAGATACATGTCAATAATTAGTTTCGGGAAATTTCGATCCGGTTCAAGGATGGGGCGCCATGAAGACCAGGACCACCAGCCGGCCTTCGCCCGAGTTCAGCACGCCGTGGTCCACGCCGGGAGGACACAGCACCGCCGTACCGGGAACGCCCTTCACGGTTTCGTCACCGACCGTGAAATCGCCGTTCCCTTCCTGCACGTAGTAGATCTTGTCGTTCTCGGCATGGCTGTGAGCCTTCTGTTCCTGGCCGGGTTCGAAGCAGTAGATATCGCAGAACATGCGATCCGTATCGAAGAGATTGACCTTCTGGAACTTTTCTTCCGAAAAGCGTTTTTGATCCGGGACGTAGGCAACCGGCATGTTGGCAGACTCCTGTGAGGACGCGTTGAGGGACAGGCCGCCCGGGGACAGACAAAGACCTTGCGATCCGTCGGCGGCCCGGCTTACTTTGAACGCGATTGAAGGTATCCGCGCAACGCCTTGTTGTCAACCGGCGTCACGTGCGGGCCTGCATATCTCGCAAGCGTAAAACGAGGAATCGTCCAGCACGCATGACCCACGAAATCGCCATAGGTCCGCACCTCATAAAGTCGCTCAGACCCGGCATGCCCATCCTCACGCTGGCGCCCATGGCGGGCATCAGCAACTGGCCGTTCCGGTTGATCTGCGCGAAGATGGGGGCGCAGATGGTCGGCGTGGAATTCATCAACTGTAACGCCATACTCCACAGGAACCCGAAGACGCTTCAGATGATGAACTTCTGCGACGCCGACATCTACCGCGACACCGGCATGTCGCTGCTCGCGGCCCAGATCTACGGGAACGACATCGGCCGCATGGTGGAAGGCGCGCTGGTGCTGGAGGAGAAAGGCGCGCAGATCATGGACATCAACTTCGGGTGTTCCGTGCCCAAAATCCTGCGGTCCGATTCCGGCGCCGCCTTCCTCAAGGACATCGACCGGATGATGAACGCGGTGCGCAGCGTGGCCGAGGCCGTCTCGATTCCCGTCATCATCAAGACGCGGCTGGGCTGGGACCTCGACAACATCAGCATCCTGGAGGTGGTGAAACGCGCAGCGGATTCCGGCGCCCACGCCGTGGCGGTGCACGCCCGCACCGTGGCGCAGAAGTTCAACGGAACCGCGGACTGGTCATGGATCGCCCGCGCCGTGGAAGTCTCCCCCGTGCCGATCTTCGGAAACGGCGACGTGTTCACCTACGCGGACGCGGTGCGCATGGTGGAGGAGACGGGGTGCGCTGGCGTGATGATCGCCCGGGCGGCCAGAGACAACCCCTACATCTTCTCCGGCGCGCGGGTACCGACCTTTACCGAGCGCGTCCGGCTCGCACGGGATCACCTGGGCATGATGGTGGAGTACAAGGGGGAGAAGGTGGGCGTGATGGAAATGCGCAAGTTCTTCGCCTCCTACTTCAAAGGCTTCCCCAACGCATCCCACCTGCGGACCAGCCTCGTGCAGGTGGACACGGTTAACCAGGCCCACCGGATTCTTGACGAATGGGTGATTGAATCGGATCGTCAACCGCATGATGCTTGATTACGCGGCCCTGGGAGAAATACACCACGCCTTCGGCGATGTTCGTGGCGTGATCGCCCAGGCGTTCGATATGGCGGGAGATGAAAATCAACTGCATCGCCTGGGGCACCGATCCTGAATCCTCCTTCATGCAGGCCAGCAGTTCCTCGAAGATCTGGTCCTGCAGCTGATTGACCTCCCCGTCCCGCTCGCAGACGTCCATGGCCAGCTGCTCGTCCCCGCGAACGAAAGCGTTGAGGCTGTCCTTGACCATGGACTGGGAAAGTTCCGCCATGCGCGGCAGGTCGATGAGCGGCTTCAATAGGGGCAAGCCGGCGAGCTGTTTCGTTTTCTTGGATATGTTGACGGCGATGTCGCCCAGCCGTTCGAGGTCGATCGTGATCTTCATGCTGGCCGCGACGAAGCGCAGGTCCCTTGCGATGGGGTGCTGGAGCGCCAGCAGCCGGATGCACTGCTCGTCGATCTCCAGTTCCATGGCGTCGATGGGCCCATCGCCGGCGATGACCTGGTCGCACAGATCGACGTCGCGCTCCATGAACGCGTTGACCGCCCGGGCGATCTGTTCCTCGACCAGCGCCGCCATGCTCAGCAGGGCGGACCTGAGGCCTTCCAGTTGCTGTTGAAGGTGGGTTTCCATGGTTTTTTATCCCGCACGGCCCGTGATATAGTCCTCCGTGCGCCGGTCGCGGGGCGTGGTGAACATCGCGTCGGTCACGCCCATTTCCACCAGTTCGCCCTTGAGCATGAACCCGGTGAATTCGGACACGCGCGCCGCCTGCTGCATGTTGTGCGTCACGATAACAATGGTGTAATCGTCCTTCAGATCAAGCATTAATTCCTCGATCCTGGACGTGGCGACGGGATCCAGCGACGAGCACGGCTCGTCCATGAGCAGGATTTCCGGTTCGACGGCGATCGCCCGCGCGATACACAGCCGCTGCTGCTGTCCGAGGGAAAGCCCGAGGGCGCTCTCATCGAGCTGTGCCTGCACCTCTTCCCACAAAAAAGCCCGTCGCAGGCACCGTTCCACGATCTCGTCGAGGAAACCGCCGGACTTCACGCCATGAATCCGGGGACCGTAGGCCACGTTTTCGTAGATCGACTTGGGGAAGGGGTTCGGCTGCTGGAAGACCATGCCCACGCGCCGGCGCAGCCTCGTGACGTCGGTGTCCGGTCCATAGATGTCCACCCCGTTCATCCGGATCGTGCCCGACATGCGGACCTGGGGAACGAGGTCGTTCATGCGGTTGATCAGCCTGAGCAAGGTCGTCTTACCGCAGCCGGACGGGCCGATGAAGGCCGTGATGACCTGGCGGTCGATCGCCATGGTCACGTCCTTCAGCGCGGTACGGTCCCCGTACCAGAAAGACACGTGCTCGACATCGATGATCGTTTCCTCACGCAGGATCTTCGGCGTGACCGGCACGTTTTCCGTCGTCATTCGCTAAACCTCTTGTGCGCGCTGCTTGCGCGCGGGCTGCCCGTGCTGTCCACGGGAAACCTAGGCCGCGGCCATGGAATAGCGTCTCCGCAACCGGCTTCTGAGCCCGATTGCCGCGGCATTCAGCGCGACCACGATGGCCAGCAGCAACAGGGTGGACGTGTACGCCATCGGTAGAAACGCCTCCCCTCCGTCCGGCCTGAATCCCGTGTCGAAGATATGAAATCCCAGGTGCATGAACTCGCGTTCCAGGTGCACGAAAGGCCAGGCGCCGTCCACGGGCAACTCGGCGGAAAAGGCGACGACCCCCGTGATCATCAGCGGCGCCACGGTACCGGCCGCCCGCGCCACGGACAGGATCAGGCCCGTGAGAATGGACGGCAGCACCACCGGCACGACGACACGCCACAGCGTCTCGAACCGCGTCGCACCCAGGGCGTGGGACGCCTCGCGGAGTCCAGGGGGCACGCCGGCCAGTCCTTCCTCCACGGCCACGATGACCACGGGCAGGGTGAGCAGGGCCAGGGTCAGCGCGCACCAGAGGATGCCGCCGCGGCCGAACGTCGGTTCCGATAGATCCGCCGGGAAGAACAGGCGGTCCAGGGTTCCTCCCAGAAAATACACGAAGAATCCGAGTCCGAAAACCCCGAATACGATGGAGGGCACCCCGGCCAGGCTATTCACGGCGATACGCACCACGTTCAGGAACGGGCCCGGTTTCCCGTATTCCCTCAGATAAAAGGCCGCCAGCACGCCGAAGGGCATGACGACGACCGACATGAGGATGACCATAGCCGCCGTGCCGAAAATCGCCGGATAGACCCCTCCCAGCCGGTTTCCGTCCCGCGGAGGCGTCCACAGGTAGGACCAGGCGCCACCCATATAGTGACGGATCCTCGACCACGTAGTCATCGCATTCGGTGCGTAGATCCGCTGGACGTTCGCAAGAGAAACGGTGTGCGGCCGGCCATCCGCCGAAGACAGGACGATAGACAGCGCCCGCTGCCTGCGCAGGCGTTCCAGTTCCGGGAACTGCTCCCGGTAATGGGCCCGAACGGCTTCGTAGCCCCGGGCGACGACCGTACCGTCGTCCACGAACGAATCCAGGAAGCCGAAGAGGTCCCCGCCCCGAACCTGCTCCACGACCACGGCCTCGCGGGGGGCGTCCCGCCCCGCGACCCGGCCTTCTTCCAGCCAGATGTATGCGTCCGGATACCGTTCCCGGTCGCCGGTCCGTACCCTCAGCCGGTACGCCACGGTACGTTCGCCCGCGAAGCCGGTGGTCCGGACGCTGACGCGGGACGTCTCGTGGCCCAGGACAATCCTGCCGTCGCGCAGCACGTACCGCGTCAATTCCTGGGGCCAGAACCCGGCCAGTCCGTGCACGACGATCACCAGGATCAGTCCCGCGACCATCAGGAAGCCGAGGACCAGGGCGCCGCCGGACAGCCAGATCAGGGCGTCATCCTTTGACCACTTCGAGCTCATCGCGTCTCCTTGCGCGCGGACGGTACGTCCGGCGCCCGAGCATACTAGGTATACCGCCGTCTCAGCCGCCTTCGAACCATTTCGGCCGCGGTGTTGATCGCAAAAGTCGAAACGAGCAGGAGAAAGGCGGCGAAAAACAGGACCCGGTAAAGCGTGTCGTCCCGTGCGGCGTTCGGCAAGTCGAGGGCCACGCTGGCGGACAGGGCCCGGAACCCGGAGAAGGCGGACCAGTCCATCACCGGGACATTGCCCGAGATAAACAGCACGATCATGGTCTCCCCGATCGCCCGGCTGAGTCCCAGCAGGACGGCGGCCAGTATGCCGGATCCCGCGGCGGGGAGGACGATGCGCACGGCGGTCTGCCAGCGCGTGGCCCCCAGCGACATCGATCCTTCCAGGAATGAGCGGGGCACGGCGGAAAGCGCTTCCTCGGACAGGGTGAATATGATCGGGGTCACGGCCAGGCCCATGACCATGCCCACGACGATCGCATTCCGCTGCGTAAAGGTCAGTCCCAGGGACTCCTCGAACCAGGTTTCGTAGCCAGCCCGCAGCCAGGCGGCCTCCAGCAACGCTCCGCATTCCAGGGCCAGCCATCCCCCGGCCAGCACGGCAACCAGAAGCAGCCAGATCTCCCGGCCCGGCGCATGGTGCCTGAGCAGAAAGGCGGCCACCACGATGCCCGAAATGAATAACGGCGCCAGGAAGAGGGCAAAGACGTGGGACGCCAGGAACGGTGCGAGCCATACGCCGCCGATGAAACCGAGCACGACACTCGGTACCGCGGCCATGATTTCCACCAGCGGTTTCAGTCTTTCCTTCAGCGCACGCGGCATGAACTGCGACGCGTAGAGCGCGGCGAGCACCGAAACGGGCACCGCGAAAAGCAGGGTGTACGCTGCGCCTTTCATGGTCCCGGAGATCAACGGAAGGATGCGGTACCCGGCGTCGATCCCATCGGGGCCGGAAACTCCCCGGCCGTATTCCGCGGGCGACATGATCAAGGGAACGATTACCCACAGTATGACGGCAAAGACCGACAGGATGGTCAGGATCAGCACCACCCCGCCAAGGGCGGCGAGCCGGCCGACCACAAGGTCCAGCAGACGGCGCCGGTCCATCCGGCGTCCTCGGGCGCGATCAGTCATCCGGGCGTCCAGGAGAAGGTTTTATGCGGGCTGTGTTCGTCGTGGGCAACGAGTGGAAAATAAGCGGTGGACCCGTACCGCGTCAACCCCGGCGGAAGGCCGCATACCACAAAGGCCCCGCATGAATCAACCTGCGAGGCCTTGTCTTCTCTTTGAACGGTTCGGTCCGGATCACTTCAGAAGCGTCATCCTCCGGTTGAAGACGTGATCGGTCCGTCCATCTGCCGTAGCCTCGAAACGGTAGAAGTACACGCCGCTTGAGAGGTGCTGCGCGTCCCAGGTCTCGGTGTAGTGCCCTGGAAGTCTGATATCGTTCACGAGGGTGGCTACCCGCTGACCCAGGAGATTGTATACCTCGATCAGTATGTGGCTCGTTGACGATACCGCGTAATCGATATTCGTGGTCATGCCGAAGGGGTTCGGACTGTTCTGCGCCAGGATGAAGGCGCTGGGTTCTTCTTCTTCCGGCTCCACGGGTTCCGGCGGCACGGGTGCCGGCGCCGTGCTGAAATAGCCCAGCTCCGCAAGCGCCGACCAGTTCGCGGCCCAGTTCTCCGTACCGAAAGCACCCGCGTAATCGACGTCCGTGAAGAACCCGCCGCTCCGGGGTTCTTCCATAAGCCTGCTCGCGTCCCAGGCGGGACTGGTGTTGCCGGGACGCGGATCGAGACCCCGGTTCCGGTTCCAGCTGATGCCCTGCAGCATCGGGTCCGTGATCCGGTTGGCGTTGCCCTCGTTGGCCAGCAGTTCCCTCGTGTGGACATCGCCTCCCAGGTCCGCCGGTGTACTCCCCGCGCCGAAGGCGCCCAGGATGTTGTACTGGAAAGCCAGGTCGCCCGCGTCCAGGCGCGCCTTGCTGTCCTGCGCGCCACGGGTAGGATCGAGATCCTCGATGGAGAGCATGTGGCCCTGGAACTCGGTGAAGATGCTGTTGAAATACATCCCGCCCGCGTTGTCGCGGAAGATGAGGGCGTTATTGTCCTTGCCGCCCGTCGACGAAGCGCCCCGACCGATGTACGTGGCGTTCACGATCGTGGGACGGGCATAGGGCCTGCCGTCCTCGGGGTCCGTACCCCCGTCGTGCTCGCCGGCATGGTCGCCCAGCGACGGGTCCTGGATCGAGAACCAGAACTGGTGCTCGCCCCGGAAGCCCTCGTCATAGTCGAAGGCGTCATCGCCCGCGAACGCGGATATCAGGTAGCGCGTGTTCACCGTGCCGCCGAACCACTCGAAGCCGTCGTCCTGGTTGTAGAAAACCTCTACGTGCTCGATGGTCGTGCCGCGGCCCACGCCGCCCATGGTCAGCCCGTTGATCTCGTTGTTGGCCCCGATGTCGGTCCCGCCGTGGCGGATCGAAACGTACCGGAACACGCCCGAGTTGTCGTCGTCGTCCGGGGTGCGGCCGCCTCCGTAGATGCCACGCGGTTCGGTACTCGCGTCGATGCCTTCTATGTTGTTTTCACCGGTGGCGGTGTTGATGGACGCCCGGCCCAGGATGATGACGCCGCCCCACAGCCCGCGGGAAGCGGTAGGCGACGACAGCAGGATGTCGTCCGGATCGTTCACGTCATCGGCTTCGGCGGTGAAAATGATTGGGTTCCGGGCCGTGCCGTCGGCGATGATCCTGCCACCCCGGGCCACGATCAGGGCCGAATCTTCACCAGATGTACCCGACGCCCTGCCCTTGATCACCGTGCCGGGCTCGATGGTCAGCGTCTCGCCGTCTTCGACGAAGACCAGGCCGGTGAGCAGGTAGGTGTTGTCCGAGGTTAAGGTAACGTTGCCGACCATGTCGGCGTCGGTGATGGTGACTACGCCCGGTTCGACGGGCTCCTGCGGCACAGGGGCCGGCGCCGTGCTGAAATAGCCCAGCTCCGCAAGCGCGGACCAGTTCGCGGACCAGTTTTCCGTACCAAAAGCACCCGCGTAATCGACGTCCGTGAAGAACCCGCCGCTCCGGGGTTCTTCCATGAGCATGCTCGCGTCCCAGGCGGGACTGCTGGTGCCTGGACGCGGATCGAGACCCAGGTTCCGGTTCCAGCTGATGCCCTGCAGCATCGGGTCCGCGATCCGGTTCATGTTCGATGCATCGGCAATCAGGGCCGCCGTGTGGGCGTCGCCGCCCAGATCCGCCGGTGTACTCCCCGCGCCGAAGGCGCCCAGGATGTTGTGCTGGAAGGCCAGGTCGCCCGCGTCCAGGCGCGCCTTGCTGTCCTGCGCGCCACGGGTAGGATCGAGATCCTCGATGGAGAGCATGTGGCCCTGGAACTCGGTGAAGATGCTGTTGAAATACATCCCGCCCGCGTTGTCCCGGAAAATCAGGGCGTTGTTGTCCTTGCCGCCCGTCGACGTAGCACCGCGGCCGATGTACGTGGCATTCATGATCGTGGGACGGGCGTAGGGCCTGCCGTCCTCGGGGTCCGTGCCCCCGTCGTGCTCCCCGGCATGGTCGCCCAGGGACGGGTCCTGGATCGAAAACCAGAACTGGTGCTCGCCCCGGAAGCCCTCGTCGTAGTCGAAGGCGTCATCGCCCGCGAAAGCGGAAATCAGGTAGCGCGTGTTCACCGTGCCGCCGAACCACTCGAAGCCGTCGTCCTGGTTGTAGAACACCTCTACGTGCTCGATGGTCGTGCCGCGGCCCACGCCGCCCATGGTCAGCCCGTTGATCTCGTTGTCCGCGCCGATGACCGCGCCGCCGTGCCGGATCGACACGTAACGAAACACGCCCGAGTTGTCGTCGTCGTCCGAGTTCCTGCCCCCGCCGTAGATGCCCCGCGGTTCGGTCGTCGCGTCGATGCCTTCGATGTTGCCCTCACCCGTGGCCGTGTTGATGGACGCCCGGCCAAGGATGATGACGCCGCCCCACAGCCCGCGGGAAGCGGTGGGCGATGACAACAGGATGTCGTCCGGATCATCGACATCATCGGCTTCGGCCGTGAAGATAATAGGATTCCGGGCCGTGCCGTCGGCGATGATCCTGCCGCCCCGGGCCACGATCAGGGCCGTATCCTCGCCCTCCGTGGTCGTGGGACGGGCCTTGATCACCGTGCCGGGCTCGATGGTCAGCGTCTCGCCGTCTTCGACGAAGACCAGGCCGGAGAGCAGGTAGGTGTTGTCCGAGGTGAAGGTAACGTTGCCGACCATGTCGGCGTCGGTGATGGTGACTACGGGATCGGTGGGCGATTGTGCTTCTGCGAGGACTGGAACAATGAAATGAACTGCAATCAAGACGATGGGAAACCACCGAAACATACGTTCTCCTTATCAGGGCTTGCGGTTGAGTAGTGATTGAATAGTGATAATGAAGTCATGATCGTCCTCGCGGGCCGTCCGGAGGAACGGCAGATCGGCCGGTCAGTCGGCCGCGGTTATATTCCGTACGAAAAACCCAGGGAGAACGTCCGCCCCCGCTTGTACAGGCTGCGGATGAACTCCTCGTTGTTGAACGGATGGACCTTCTTGATATCCGGATCCAGCAGGTTCTTGGCGGAGAACTTCAGGGTAACGCGGTCCCACAGCCGTTGCGATCCCGTGATGTCCAGCATGCCCGCGGGCTGCTCGAAGGCGTTAGGCGTCCCGCCCGTACTCACCTCGGAGAGCCTTTCGCCGAATACGTTGTAATGGAGGCTCACCAGGGTCCCGGTGTCCGTATTGTCGTACATGGCATCGATGTTGACTACGTAGGGAGACTGGCCTTGCAGCTTTCGGGTCTCCGCCGCACCGGGATCGATCGCGTGTATGATGGCGAGTTCCGACGGCGCGATATCCACCTGGGACTTCACCAGGGACAGGTTGCCGCCGAGTTGGAAGTTGCGAAGGGCCGGATGGACCTGGTCCAGTTTTTTCCTGTACTCCAGCTCCACCCCGGTAACGAACGCCCTGTCGACATTCTGATACTGTATTTCGCCGTTCGTCGTCACGATCACGCGTTCGATCGGGTTCTCGAATCTTTTGTTGAAATAGCTGACCGCATAAATCTCGCCGGGACGGGCGAACCACTCCCAGCGTAAGTCGTAGTTATCGATCAAGGTCCGCTTCAATTCGCTGTTACCGACGAAAATGTAGTCGCCGACGAAGAGGAAAGAGGCGAACGGGGCCAGCTCGCGAAAGGAGGGCCGGGCCAGCGTCCGGCTGTAGGCACCCCGGACATTCATGTTGTCCGCGACCTGGTACACCGTGTTGACCGAGGGCAGCCAGTCTTTTTCGTCCAGTTTGCCTGGCGAAAGCGAAGCGTCGTGGCTGGCCACGTCCAGGAGGGTGGACTCGAAACGGGCGCCGCCGGTGATTCTGAACCGATTGGAGAAATGCAGGTCCAGCATAGCGTATCCGGCCATGATCTCCTGTTCGCCGTCAAAATTGTTCTTCAGGTCGGAATCTTCCGATACGAAGTTCCCGAACCGGGTGAACCCGGGCGTATCCTGCAATTCAGCGGGAAGGATTCCCGTGCGCGCCGAGGAGAAAAAGACGGCCGGGTCGTTCCGGTACTGCAGGGCGTCCTGCCTGAAGGAAAAACGCCGCTCCCGGAAGGTGTGTTCCTTGTCCAGGTAAGCGCCGCCGAGTTTGAGCCGCGCCGCCAACCCTGACCACGGCGTGAAGGGCACGGTGACATCCAGCTTGAAATCCCGGTTGGATTCTTCCAGGTTTCGGAAATACCGTGTAGGCGCCGCGTAATTGGACAGGGCGATCGTATAGCTGTCGAGGTCCGATGCGCCGGCGCCGGCCGCGTCGACCGTCTGGTATTCGTTGGTGAAGTAGCGAAGGTCCGGCTCGTCCTGGTTCGACCTGATGAAAGCGCCGGTCCATTCGATTTCCGCGTTGGATATGGACGGCAGCACGTGCTTGCCGCGGAACTGCAGGGACCGCATCTCGCGCTCGATGAAGGACAGCACGCGCGTCTCGTACCGCACGTTTTCACCGGGCAGGGAGGAAGGCCAGGCGCCGGTCTGGAATCTCGACAGTTTCTCACCACTTCGGTTGTAGAGCACATTGGCGCCGATTTCGTGGGTATTGCTCAGGCGGTAGGTGGCATTCACCAGTCCGCCCCAGAGCACTTCTTCGGACCCGCTCATGTCCGTCGCGAAACGCTCCCTGTTCAGCCCTTCGGATTCCCGGGAAACGCGCTTCCAGATTCCGGACGCGCCATTGTCGTACGCCGAGATGTTCCGGTTGTAGCTCACGCTGCCCAGCATCCCGAACGGACGTTCCGCGATCTCCGTCTGGTTGCCTATGGAAAAAGCGTAGCTCTGGCCGAGCCCGCCTTCTATGGTGGTCGGCGTCATCGTCTTGTCGGTAAACGACTTGGAATACAGATCCAGGAGTTGCGCGGCTACCGGATCCCGAAGCGCACTGGTAATGCTGGGGATCTCCACGTCCGGATCCTTCAGGGGCATGGGGATATCCCGCGTGCCGTCGTCGAAGCCCAGGAAGTCGTATTCACCACCTTCGTAGCTCAGCATGTCCTTGAAGGTAGACTGGGTGTTGTACTTCGTGGACGTGGAGAAGGACATGGTGAAAGATTCGGGCAGAGACTTGGTCTTCACGTTGACGCTGCCGCCGGTGAAGTTGCCGGGCTTGTCCGGCGTGAAGGTCTTTTCAGTGGTGATGTTGTCCAGCAGGTTCGTCGCGAAAATATCCATCTGCACCGACTTGCCGTTGGGGTCGGTGCTCGGCAGGGAGGTGCCGTTCAACTGCGCGGTACTGTAGCGTTCGCCCAGTCCGCGTATGTAGACGTACTTGCCGTCCACCACTGACGCGCCGGTGACGCGGGTCATGGCGGCCGCCACATCGCCCTGGGCGCCCCGGGAGATATCCTCGGCGCTGATGGCGTCGCTGATGGAAAGGGCGTTCTGGCGTTGCTTGAGCAGCGCCGCTTCCGTGTTTTCCAGGGACCGGGCCGTCACCTCCACCACGTCCGCCAGGATGAGTTCCTGTTCGACGGGGATGTCAATTCTGCTCACCTGGCCCGGTTCGACCCGGATTTCGGTGACCCGTTTCTGCGCGTAACCGATCATGGATACCTGGACGGTGTGCTGTCCCGCGGGGACGTTTCGGATCAGGTAGGCGCCTTCGAGATCAGCCATCGCGCCGAGTTCCAGTCCCACCACCACCACCGTGGCGCCGATGAGCGGATCGCCTGTCTCCGCGTCGACGACCGTACCCGAAATGCGGCCTGTCAGTTGCTGTGCGCCTGCCTCCAGCGCCGTGCCCGCAAGGAGCACGACCGCGACCGCCGCTGCGAGCATCGACGTGGCCAGCCAGTTGCTGTCGTGTTTAGCGCTAGGACAATTCCTCATGTGCGGCGTCTCCCCCTGTTTACGAGTAAGTTTACGATTAAGTCGGTCCGCCCGCAGGCGCCTGGAATGCAAGTTCGAATCAAACACGGTGTAATTATAACAAGGTTGTTTGACGATTCTGTTACGAACAGCAGACAAGGTCATGACGATAATAAACTTTTTTTATTTCTGATGTGGCCTGCGGGTCAAAGACGGCTTGACAACACCGCTGTCCGCCCTGTTTTATGGATACTCGGCCCGGCGGGCGCATCCTGATGATCCAGGCCCGGCGGGTGAATCCTGTTGATCCAGGCCGCCCTTCATCCAGGTGTCCCAGTCATGTCTTCACCGAATGGAAACAACACCCGAACCGCCACGGTTCGAACCATCGCTTCGAGGAGAGCGGGGCGCAGGTTCACCCACAAGCCCCGGCCTCCCTCCGCACCGCTGGTAACGGATTACTGGCGCCCGGAACACTTCTTCAACCGGGAACTGAGCTGGATGGAGTTCAACGCGCGGGTGCTGGAGGAAGCGCTCGACCCCACGGTCCCCCTGCTGGAACGGGTGAAGTTCCTGGCCATATTCAGCACCAACCTGGACGAGTTCTTCATGATCCGCGTCGCCGGCGTCAAGCGGCAGATCGACGCGCAGGTCCAGTCCACGCGGACCGCCGACGGCCTGAGTCCCCGGGAGGTGATGACCGCGCTGTCGGCCCGGATGCACGAACTGGTCAACAAGCAGCACGGCCTGTTCATCAACGAGATCTTCCCGCAACTCACCGAACAGGGCATCGACATCCTCGAGCCCGAGCAGCTCAGCCCTACGCAGAAGGCCTATCTGGACGAGTACTTCCGGAAGACCATCCTGCCGGTGGTGACCCCGCTGGCGGTGGACCCCGGCCATCCCTTTCCCTACCTGGCCAACGGCACGCTCTGTCTCGTGGCCGAAATCCGCAAGATCCAGAAGTCCGTTTTCCCCCATACGAACCTCTCGGTCATCCACCTGCCCACCTCGGTCATGCCGCGGTTCCTCGAACTCCCGTCCGAAAACGGCCGGCAGGCGTTCTTCATGCTGGAAGACGTCATCCAGATGAACCTCGACCTGTTCTACAACGGATACGAGGTGCTGAACTGCGCGTCGATCCGCGTGACGCGGGACGCCGACGTGGATTACGAGGAGGAGGGCGCGGAGGACCTGCTCAAGGTCATCGAGGAGGGCATACGAAACCGGCGCAACGGGGCCGCGGTACGGCTGCAGTACGACCCCGAGCTGTCGTCGCGCATCCTGGACGTCCTGGTGGATGAGCTGGAACTGGAGCCGGAGGATCTCTACCCCACGGAAGGCTTTACCGCATTTTCCGATCTCATCGAACTGTACGACGCCGTCGATCGGCCCGATCTCATGGACGAATCCTTCCCGCCCCAGCCGGCGACGCCCTTCGAAGGCGCGCCTTCCATCTGGGACGCCATCAAGAAGGATGACATCCTGCTGCACCATCCCTTTCATCAGTTCAACGCGGTGGTCCGGTTCGTCTCGGAAGCGGCGGAGGATCCCCAGGTACTCGCCATCAAGATGACGCTGTACCGGGTCAGCGCCAATTCGCCTATCACCCGGGCGCTGACGCGGGCGGCGGAGAACGGCAAGGAAGTCTCGGTGCTGCTGGAGTTAAAGGCCCGGTTCGACGAGGCCGCGAATATCCAGTGGGCCAGGCAGCTGGAGGAGGCGGGAGCCCATGTCATCTACGGCATACCGGGCATCAAGGTCCACTGCAAGGCCTGCCTGGTCGTGCGCCGGGAGGGCGAGGGGATACACCGGTACTGTCACCTGGGCACGGGGAATTACAACGACAAGACGGCGCGCATCTACGCCGATTTCGGCCTGTTCACCGACAAGGAGGAATTCGGCGAGGACGTCACGCAGCTTTTCAACCTGCTGACCGGTTACGCGCTGCCCTCGCGCTTTCACCATCTCATCCTCTCACCCACGTCGATGCGGGAGGACATGGTGAAACGGCTGCAGCGGGAGAGCGACCGGGCCCGCGCCGGGCATCCGGCCCTGGTGATCGCGAAGATCAATTCCCTCGTCGACCCGGATATGATCGTGGCCCTGTACAAGGCCTCCCAGGCCGGCGTGCGGATACAACTGATCATCCGCGGCATATGCTGCCTGAGACCGGGCGTCCCGGGATTGAGCGAGAACATCAGCGTCATCAGCATCGTCGACCGGTTTCTGGAACACGTCCGGCTGTTCTACTTCTACAACGACGGGAACCCGGAATACCTGTTTTCCAGCGCGGACTGGATGGACCGGAACCTCAACCGGCGGGTCGAGATTTCGTTCCCGGTCATCGACCGGGCGCTCCAGGCGGAGCTGTGGGCGTATTTGAAGATTCAGTTGAAGGACAACGTGAAGGCGCGCGAATTGCAGTCGGACGGGACGTACCGATACGTGAAGAAAGCGGGAAGGCGTTTCCAGTCCCAGCGGGAACTGTACGAACTGGCCTGCGAGACCGTGCGGATTAACGCGGACCGGAAGATGAAGCAGTCCGCGGCTTCCCGGACGGCGCTGACCGCCCGGAACTGAGGGGATTCAGGAGAATACCGGTACCAGGGAACAACCGGAACCGGAGGACATCCGGAACGCAAAAAAGGCGGACCAGGGAGGTTTTGACTTCCCCGGTCCGCCTTTAACATTTTACGACGACGATCTCGTTGTTACCACCCGATACGGGCCTTCGTCCTTTTCAGGAGTATGGTAACGACGCCGGCGTACAGGACCGTGCTCACCGGATCGATGATCGCGTCAAGGGTCGCGCCGATGGCCGGTATATTGCTGAGCACGTCCATGCCCGCCGCCGCACCGACGGCAATGGTAACCGCCAGGTAGCCCGTGGCGTCTTCCGCGTCGACCGACAGGTGCGCGTGCAACAGGCCGAGGATGACCAGCAACAGCCCGACGACCATACCGTCAAGCACCATGCCGGCTATCAATCCCTCGTGCAACGCCAGCAGCACCGCGAGTGCTACGACTATCCGGGATGCCATAAATCCTACCTCCTAAAGTACTTGATAGCGACTCCACTCAGGGAATGCCAGGTGAACCGCCGCGGCACGGAAGGCCGCGGGTCCCGGCCGGCTATCCCTTGAGCCGGTTTATCGTACGCATGAGCAGGATGGAAAACACGCTGGCGTACAGCGCCGAGCTGGCCGGATCGAGAATGGCGTCCAGGGACATTCCGATGACCGGTATGCCGCTCAACACGTCTGCACCCGCCGCCGCGCCTACTGCAATCGTCACGACCAGGTAGTCCGTCGCGTCCTCAGCGTCTACCCCCATGAAGCCGTAGACGATACCAAGGACCACAATCAGAATCATTACGGCCCCGCCACCAATCATGTCGCCTGCCAACCCCTGGATGATCGCAAGAAGGGCGATCAAACCCACGATTACTCTGGTTGCCATATCTACCTCCTGGAGGAGAATGGTTTTGCCATCGGCCCGCGCCAGCGCGTAGCCGTGGCGGGAACTACGGCGAGACGAACTTGCGTCGCGTACGCACAGTAAGCCGCACCTGTCACGAACTTCCTTCGAAACGGTTCAGTCAGACGCGCGCGTCCGCGCATCGTGCGACTGCCTTCAGAAGCCTGGCCGGAAAACTGCGTATCGGGGTCGTGTTCCCGATGGTGTATTTCATTTTTTGGGTTATGTACCCAATAAATATCAGAAGGGAAGCACTGTCAAGGGTAAATGTGTTTTTTGATCCAAAAAACACAGGAGATCAAGCGGAGGAACACGGCGGTCCGTTGATCGGGCAGACCCTGGAACGAACGGTTCCGGCCGGAACTTGCGGCCGTGTGCCGCGAAGGTGGGATGTTGCGGTCTAAACGGTTCCGTCCGTTGAGGTTTCGCCAATCGATTCTCCTGGCGCCCGGGCGGTACGTTCGGCCGCTTCCGACGACTCGTCTTCGGACGGCTCGCGTTCCGACGGCTCGTCTTCGGTCCACACGGGCAGGGAGAGGTAGAAGGTCGCGCCTTCGCCGAGCCTGCTTTCGACCCACGCCCGGCCGTTGAGCAATTCCATGGTGTGCCGGACGATCGCCAGGCCCAGGCCGGTCCCGCCAAGCGCCCTTGACCGCGCCCGGTCGACCCTGAAGAAACGTTCGAAGATCCGGGGAAGCGCCTCGGACGGAATGCCCGGTCCGGTGTCGGCGACCGACAGGACGATCTCGTCGCCCCGCTCTTCGGTGCCGATGGCGATCGATCCGCCTTTCTCCGTAAACTTCACGGCGTTGTCCACCAGGTTGGACAGGGCCCGTTCCATGAGTTCGGGGTCTCCGCGCGCCGGCTTGTCCGTTTCGAATTGCAGGGAGAGCGCCAGCTGCTTGCGGTCGATCTGCTTCGCGAAGATCTCGGCGACCCGTTCCGAAACCCGGTCCAGTTGGCAGGACGTGAATTCGACCTCGTACCGGCCCGATTCTATGCTGGACAACTGCAGCAGGTCCTCGACCAGCGCCTGCAGCCGGTCGGCATGGTGCTGGATGGACGTCATGAAACGGCGCAGCGCGGCGGTATCCTCCATGGCACCGTCCAGCAGCGTCTCCACAAAGCCCTTGATGGAGGTCAGCGGCGTCCTGAGTTCGTGGGACACGTTGGCCACGAAGTCCTTCCGGACCTGCTCGAGACGGCGCAGTTCGGTCATGTCGTGGAACACGGCAACCACCCCGTGAAGCTGCTCACCGATGCGTATGGGGGTCAGGTGTACCTGGAAGATGCGCTGGTTCCACTCCAGGGTCAGGTCGAACACGGCATCCTCCTGCAGGGACGGCGCCGAAACGATCGCGGCGTCCACCACGCTCTGCAGGTCGTGGTTGCGCACGACCTCGATGGGTCGTTTGTTCAGGCACCAAGCGTCCACGTCCATCATGCGCTTGAAAGCCGGATTGACCATCAGGATCCGCCCTTCCGCGGAGGTCACCAGTACGCCTTCCGCCATACCGGACAGCACCGCTTCGAGCTGGGCGTTCTCTTCCCGGATCCTGGAGAGCCTTTCCTTTGATTGCGCGGCCATCTCGTTCAGGGCGGCCGCCAGGGAGGAAAGCTCGACGTGCGCCGGCGCGGAAGCGGTGACCTCGAGGTCGCCGCCGGCCTGGCGCCGGGCGACTTCCGTCATGCGCTCGATCGGCCGGGAGACCAGTCTCTCCGTCCCCCAGCTCAGCACGACGCTCAACAGGAGGCCGATGCCGAGGGCCGCGAGCACGATTTTCCAGATGTGGGACTCGATCCACTGGAACTGCTGCAGCGGCAGGGCGACCCGCACGACGCCGATGGCCTGTTCGGTCCGGAAAGGGACCGCGACGTAAGCCATGTCGGTTTCCAGCGTGTTGCTGTAGCGAATGCTGTTTCCGATACCCGACGCAACGGCTTCAAGGATCTCCGGCCGGTCGCCGTGGTTCTCCAGGAGGGGTACGGACGAAAGGGGGATGGACGAATCACCGGCCACGACGCCATCGTCCCTCACCACGGTCACCCGGGCGCCGCACTGCTCGCCCAGGCGGTCGGCGATCGGATCGATTATCTCCGGTGAAAGAGCGGGAAGGGGGGTGTTTTCGAGGTAGGACTGGATCAGGCGCGCGTCATTGAGCAACTGCTCGCGGGTATGGCCGCTTACATCCTCGCGGAGGGACGTGTTCAGATAGATGTACACGGCGCCCGCCACCACCAGGGTAAAGGCGACGTATCCGACCAGGATCTTTGTCTGTAGCGAAAATCGCATGACCAGGCCTACCTGGCGAAGCGGTATCCGACCCCCCGCACCGTTTCCACCATGCCGGCGGCCTCGCCGAGTTTCTCTCGCAATCGCTTGATGTGGGCGTCCACGGTGCGGCCGTACCCCATGTAGTCATATCCCCAGACCACGTCAAGCAGCTCTTCCCGGGTCTGTACCCGGCCGCGCCGTTGAAAAAGAACGGCCAGGAGCTTGAACTCGGTGGCCGTCAGGGTCACCGTGCTGCCCGAAACGGACACGTGGTGGCCCTCCACGTCGATGACCAGGGGGCCCGCCCGGACGGGGCCGGGGGTTTCCGGCGCGGAACGGCGGCGCAGGATGTTCCGGATGCGCAGGGCGATCTCCCGGGGACTGAAGGGTTTGACCACATAGTCGTCGGCCCCCAGTTCGAGACCGATGATCCGGTCGATTTCCTCGCTCTTCGCGGTCAGCATCAGGATGGGTATGGATCTCGTGCGTTCGTCCTGTTTCAGAATGCGGCAGACATCGGTGCCTTCGAGTCCGGGCAACATGAGGTCGAGCACGATGAGATCGGGCGTCTCGTCACGGGCTTTCTCGAGCGCGGCCGAGCCGTCCGCCGCCACAATCACGTCGAAACCGGATTTCTCCAGGTTGTACTGGATGATTTCCACGATATCGGGTTCGTCGTCTACGACCAGTATCGTCTGGCGCATTCCTTTTCCTGCCTGCGTTTTTAGGTCACTGACCGCGCGCGGCCGGGACGGCGCCGGCGGTCGCGCCTACCTTGCCGAAGGGCACAGGTCGCTCAGGATGCATTCGTCGCATTTCGGACGCCGGGCGACACAGGTCTTCCGGCCGTGGGCTGCCATGAGGTGTCCCAGGCCGGTCCAGTCCGGTTCCGGCACGACCTTCATCAGGTCGCGTTCGATCCGGTCGGGGTCGGCCTGTTTCGTGAACCCGAGGAGCCCGGACAACCGTTTCACGTGGGTGTCCACGGCGATCCCCGGAATCCCGAAGGCGTTGCCGCGCACGACGTTGGCCGTCTTCCGCCCCACGCCGGCCAGGTTTATAAGGTCCTCCATGGCCGAGGGCACCTCGCCGCCGTGGAGATCGATCAACGACCGGCAGCATTTCCGGACATTGGCCGCCTTGTTGCGGAAGAAACCCGTGGTGAAGATGTCCGCTTCCAATGCTTCGGGCGCGGCGTCCAGATAGTGCCCGGGGGACGGATACTTCCTGAAAAGGGACTCCGTGACCACGTTTACCTGCTTGTCCGTGCACTGCGCCGAGAGTATGGTCGCGACAAGCAGTTCAAAAGGCGTGGTGAATTTCAACGCCGGTCCCACGTCGGGGTAGGTCTTCTTCAGGCGGACCAGGACCTCCGCCATGCGTTCACGCTGTGCTTTGACGGTCGGCATGTTTCAGTATCTCCAGGCGGACCAGGCCGACCAGGCCGGCCTGGCTGACCAGGCTGTCCAGGCTGACCGCTCAACTCGCCGCCGTGCTGAGACGCCCGGTCTTCAGCCGAATCAGCGATTCCGCCGTCAGGCTGTTCAGGATCCGGTCGGGCGTTACGCCGCCCTTGCGGACCATGGATAGTCCGTATTCCACGTAATCCAGTTCGTCCACGTGATGGGCGTCGGGACCGATGCTGAACCGGGCGCCCCGGCTCATGCCGTAATCGAGATGCCGCCAGTCCAGGTCGAGACGGTGGGGATTCGCGTTGACTTCCACGGCGACGTCGTGGGCCACCGCTTCGTCGATGAGGCGGTGCACGTCCACGGGATAGCCGTCGCGGGCCAGCAGCAGCCGGCCCGTGGGGTGTCCCAGAATGGTCGTGTGCGGATTCCGAATCGCCTTGACCATGCGTTCCGTCATGTCCGTTTCGGACATGTTGAACATGGAGTGCACGGAAGCCACGACCAGATCGAAGGAGGCCAGGATCTCGTCCGGGTAGTCCAGGCTTCCGTCCGGGAGGATGTCGGACTCGATGCCCTTGAGGATGCGGAAGTCGTCGTACCGGGCGTTCAGTTCGTCGATTTCCTCCTGCTGCTCGATGACCCGCTCGATGCTCAGTCCCTGGGCATAGGCCGCGGTCCTGCTGTGGTCGCATATCGCGATGTAGGCGTACCCCCGCGCACGGGCGCCTTCGGCCATTTCCCGGAGGCTGTGCATCCCGTCGCTGTAGGTAGTATGGTTGTGGATCACGCCGAGGATATCCGCCTTCGATGGCAGTTCCGGCAGGCGGTTTTCCGCGGCCATGGCGACCTCTTCGCCCCCTTCCCGGAGTTCCGGGGGTACGAACTGAAGACCGAGCAGGTCGTAGATCACAGACTCGTCGGGACAGGGGATCACGGCGCGGTCGCGAATGACGTGCCGGTCGGTGACGGTGATCCCCCGGTCGTCGGCGTGCCGGGCGATCTTCGTTCGGTGGCCTTCGCTGCCCGTCCAGTGATACAGCGTGACGGCGAAGGTGTCGTCCGGCACGCAGTGGACCCGCACGGGCAGGCCGGAGGGCCCGATGACGGTCACGTCCGGACCGTCCAGTTCCTGGACCTCGCCGAAACGATGCAGGATGGGCTTGATCCCCTCCGGGTCGGGGTGGCCGACGACGAGATCGGTCTCGCGGATGACTTCCATCCCGCGCCTTACGTCCCCGGCCACCTCGGCGCGCCAGACGTCAGGGTGGCGGAGCAGGTCGTCCGCCAGGGACTTCGCCTCCTTCAACGACCGGTCCAGGAGATGGAACCCGCGCGACCGTTTGATCAGGTCGATCCCCTTGAGCACCCGCTCCTGGGTCTTGGCGCCGAACCCGTCCAGCTTGACGAGCCGGTTCTCCCGGCAGGCGTATTCCAGTTCCCCCACGGTGTCGATGCCGAGATGGTCGTAAATCGTCCGGATCTTCCGCGCGCCGAGGCCCGATATGGTGAGCATTTCCTGGAACCCGGCCGGCACCGTCTGAACGAGAGACTGATGATAGCTCGACTGCCCGTCCCGGACGAGTTCGGTGATGTGGCGCACCATGGAAGCGCCCATTCCGGGGACCTTGCCCAGCCGGTCTTCTTTCACCAGGTCCGCTACCGGTTCGGAGAGGGTCTCCACGCGGCGCGCGGCATTCGCGTAGGCGCGGGTCTTGAAGGTGTTCTCGCCCTGCAGGATCAGGAGCGAACCGATCTGGCTGAGCACCTTGCCGATCTGTTTGTTGGTCATGGCTGGATCCCGTCCTGGCGCGTCGTGACGTCCAGTTGCGTCGTGACGTCCAGTTGCGTCGTGACGTCCAGTTGCGTCGTGACGTCCAGTTGCGTCGTGACGTCCCGGTGCTTCTTGACGTCCAGGTGCGCTTTCAACGTTTCAACGTGCGGTGCGGGCATGATGCTGTTGACTGGCTTCGATGAATTCCGGCAGCCTTTTCACGAATTCCGACCTCGGCACGGCCCGTTCGCAGCCCGCCTCCCGGGCACGCGCGAAGGCTTCGGGCCGCGTATGCCGGCCGTAAGCCATCATGGGCACATCCCTGGTCGCTTCTCCGGCCTTCAGATGGGTGATCATATCCACGGCGTCGGTACGCGAAAGATCGAGATCCACGATGATCGCGGCGGGCGGGACGTCCTCGGATCCACCCGGGATTTCGCTTGCTTCCGCCGCGAAGCGCGGGACGCTGCCCAGTTGACGGATGGTCTCTCCGATCTTGGCTGAGAAAAACAGGTCGTCTACCACGACAAGCACTGTGGGGTCGGTCATCACGGCTCCGGGTTCGCATCTGGCTGGCTGACGGTGTTCCGGCGTTTCGGCAGTTCGAATATACAGGCGGGCGTCTGCCGCAAACAAGGGGATTGTTTCGATCCGGCGCGTGTTCCAGGGGTGGGCCTGACGAGGCCTGTCGGGACGAACGACTACTTTTTCTCAATCTAATTGTTGACACATACATTATCAAACTATATATTTATCCCAGTCTAAAAATAGCGTCGCAACGATTCATGCAACGCCGTATCAGGTTTTTGGGGATGTTCCCATGCCCACACCCGCCACCGAAGATTACCTGAAAACCATCTACAAGCTGCAGGAGAACGCCGAAACCGCGTCGACCAATGCCATTGCGGACCGGATGGGCGTATCGGCCGCCTCCGTCACCAACATGATGAAGCGGCTGTCCGAGTCGGGCCTGGTCGAGCACCGGCCCTACCAGGCGATCAGGCTGACCGACGCCGGAAGAAAGGTCGCCCTCGAAATCATCCGCCATCACCGGTTGCTGGAGGTGTACATGGCGGAAGCGCTCGGGTTTACGTGGGACCAGGTGGACGCGGAGGCGGAACGGCTCGAACACGTGATCTCCGAAGAGTTCGAGGACAAGATCGACGCCATGCTGGGATACCCGACGACGGATCCCCACGGCTCGCCCATTCCGTCGAAGGACGGGTCGATCGCCTCCACGAATCACGACAGGCTGTCCGACATGGAGATCGGCCGCACCGTGGTCGTCCGCCGCGTGACCGACACGGATCCGGAACTGCTTCGTTACCTGGCGAAACTCGGCCTGCGGCCGCAAAACACCGTGGAAGTACTGAGTAAAGAGCCCTTTGAAGGCCCCATGCTCCTGCGCGTTGGCGGGGAGGAACACCACGTCGGGCGCCAGGTCGCCCATACCGTCCTGGTGGAAAGCCTGCCGGACGGCAAAGGGAGCGACGACAGGCGGGCGGACGCATGACCGGCATCATCGTGCTCATCGCCATCGGCGCGCTTTTCGTGCCGCAGTACGGCCTGTTCTGGCGCATCCGGCGCCGGCGCTGGTTGCAATCCCGTCAGGCCGTGGAGGACGCACTCGCCCATCTGCACCAGTTCCAGCACGACGGCCGCCCGGCGTCTGTGGAGACCCTTTCCAATACCCTGGGCACGTCGACGAAACACACGCTGGTCCTGGTCAACCGCATGGCGCAGCTGGACCTCGTGGTCATGACGGGCCAGGGCATGCGGCTCACGGCGGCGGGCCACCGCTGGGCCCTCCAGATCGTCCGGGCCCACCGGCTGTTCGAGCGGTATCTCGCCGATGAAACTTCGGTGCCCCGGGAAGAGATCCATGCCCGCGCCCACCGGCTGGAGCACACGGTGACCGAGGCGCAGGTCGACAAGATGGACGCCGACATGGGCCATCCCGCCTTCGACCCCCAGGGAGATCCGATCCCGAACGCCGCCGGCGACATGAAGGAGATCGAAAGCCATAAACTCGTCGACTGGCCGCCGGGCGTACCGGCGCTGATCGTGCATATCGAGGACGAACCGCCGGAAGTGTACGCCCAGATCATCGCCGAGGACCTCCATCCCGGGATGGTCATCACGATCATGGACATGTCGCCCGTTCGGGTGGTCATCGGCACGCCGGACGCCGAACACGTGCTGGCGCCGGTCGTCGCCGCGAACGTGTCCGTGCGGGAAGCGCCCACCGAAGGCGTCGAACCGGCGGGCGTACTGCTCTCGACGCTGAAACACGGCGAAACGGGCCGGGTCGTCGGACTGTCGCCGGCCTGCCAGGGGCTGACCCGAAGGCGGTTCCAGGATCTGGGTCTCACGCCCGGCGCACGCGTCGAGCGGGTCATGCAAAGCGCTTTCAGCGATCCCACAGCCTACCGGGTTCGCAATACGATGATCGCGCTGCGCCGTGAACAGTCCGATATGATCCGGATCGAAAGAGCACCGCAGAAGGAACAGGAGATCGACACATGAGTACCGACGCCGAACCGACGGGACCCCTTGGACCGCCTGCGCCACAAGGAACATCCGCGCCGCAAGGAACGTCCGCGCCGCAAGGAACGTCCGCACCGACCGCGCCGCCCGGTCACGACTGCGCGTCGTGCGCGCTGCAGGAAAACCTGGTGCAGATGGGCGTTTCGCTGGAGCGGTGGGACTACGTCATCGCGCTGGCGGGGAACCCGAACGTGGGAAAGAGTACGGTCTTCAACGCCTTGACCGGCCTGAAGCAGCATACGGGGAACTGGCCCGGGAAGACGGTGAACCGGGCCGAGGGCGGCTTCGAGTTCAACGGCAACAGGTACAAGATGATCGACCTGCCCGGCACGTATTCCCTGCTTTCGGCGTCCATCGACGAGGAGATCGCCCGGGACTTCATCCTTTTCGGCCGCCCCGACTGCACGTTGATCGTCGTCGACGCCACCATGCTCGAGCGCAATCTCAACCTGGTGCTCCAGGTGCTGGAGATCACGGAACGAGCGGTGGTCTGCCTGAACCTGATGGACGAGGCCGAACGCAAGGGGATCTCGGTGGATCACCGCTCGCTCTCCCGGGAACTGGGCGTGCCGGTCGTGCCCGTGTCGGCCCGGAAGAAGGAGGGACTGGGCCTCCTGATGCGCACGGTCACCGACGTGATCGAGGGTACGATCAAGAACGCGCCGCGGCGAATCACGGGCAACGACGAACTCGACCGGACGGTAGATACGATCACGGGCATGCTTCAAGCCTCCTACCCGGACCTGCCCAACCCCCGCTGGATCGCCTTCAGGCTGCTCGACGGCGACTACCGGGTGCGCCGGGCCCTGGAAACGGGCGAATTCGGCCGGATGGGCGTCCAGGCCGGTGTAATTGACGGGAAATGATATCATGAGCGAAACGTCGACAAGACCCACGGCCGGCGAGGACATTCTCGGCCGGGTCGAGGAAATGCAACGGGGGCTGGACGGATCGTACCGGGATGAGATCGTCGAGGCCATCTACCAGGATGCCGAGGCCATCACCCGGAAGGTGGTCCGCACCGACGAAACGGCTTCCTATCCCTGGGACCAGAAGCTGGACCGCATCGTGACCTCGAGGATCTGGGGCCTGCCGTTCATGGCCCTGCTCCTGGGCGTCGTCTTCTGGATCACGATATCGGGCGCCAACGTGCCCTCCTCCCTGCTGGCCGAAGGCCTGTTCTGGCTGGGCGCGCGGGGCGTCGAGCTCTTCGAGTGGCTGGGCATGCCCTGGTGGGTCACCGGGTTCGTCTGGCACGGCGTGTACCGGGGGCTGGCCTGGGTGATCGCCGTCATGCTGCCGCCCATGGCGATCTTCTTCCCCATATTCACCATACTGGAAGACCTGGGATACCTCCCCCGCGTGGCATTCAACGTCGACGCCCTGTTCAAGAAGGCGGGCGCCCACGGCAAGCAGGCGCTCACCATGAGCATGGGGCTGGGCTGCAACGCGGCCGGGGTCGTGGCCTGCCGCGTCATCGATTCTCCCCGGGAGCGACTGATCGCCATCCTGACCAACAACTTCATGCCCTGCAACGGGCGGTGGCCCACGCTGATTATACTGGCCACCCTCTTCGTGGCGGCGGCCTTTCCTCCGGCCTTCGCGGCCATGGCCGCGGCCGGGTCCCTGGTCCTCATCGTCCTGATCGGCGCCGCGACGACCCTGCTGGTGTCGGCCGTACTTTCCCGGTCCTTCCTCCGGGGCGAAGCCAGCAGCTTCACGCTGGAGCTCCCGCCCTACCGGCGTCCCAGCATCCTGCGCGTACTCTACACCTCGCTGATCGACCGGACGATCTTCGTACTGTGGCGGGCGGTAGTCATGGCCGTGCCGGCGGGCGGCGTAATCTGGCTGCTGAGCAACATCCACGCCGGGGGACAGAGCCTGACGGTCTGGGTCTCGCAGTGGCTGGAACCCGTGGGACGGGCCATCGGTCTCGACGGCGTGATCCTGCTGGCCTACATCATCGCCATACCCGCCAACGAAATCGTGGTCCCGACCATCATCATGGCCTATACGGGCGCGGGCATGATGATCGAACTGGACACGATGGCGGAACTGCAGCATCTCCTGGTGGACCAGCAGGGATGGACGCTTCTTACCGCCGTGTGCCTTATGCTCTTCTCCCTGCTGCACAACCCGTGTTCGACGACCATGTGGACGGTCTACCGGGAGACCAGGAGCGTGAAGTGGACCGTCGTGAGCGGCCTCATGCCCCTGGCCATCGCCTTCCTCCTGCTCTTCATCGTCGCCCAGACCGCCTACTGGTTCATGGGACTGGCGGGATGGTGAGCAGGTAGCCTTTCTCCTTCAGCTCCGCAACGATGCGTGAAACCGAACGGTCCACCGGGTCGGTCTCGGACGCGATCTTGACCGCCGGGTCGGCAGGTCTTTCGTAGGGGTAGTCCACGCCAGCGAGGTTGCGCAGCAGGCCCCGGTCCGATTTGGCGTAACAGCCCGTGGTATCGTGCTTCCGGCACCAGTCCAGCGATGCGTCGACGAAGACTTCCACGTACCGGTCGGTTCCGATCCGTTCGGCCACCTGGCGGCGGCCTTCCTCGCTCGGCGAGATGAAGGAGGCGACGACGATGAGGCCCGCGTCGTTGAGCACACGGGCGCATTCGGCCACGCGCCGCAGGTTCTCGGCCTGGTCCGCCGCCGAGAAGCCCAGGTCCCGGCTGAGCCCGCTGCGGACGACCGAACTGTCCAGCACGACCACCGAGTACCCCTCCTCGTGCAGTGCCTCCTCGAGTCCGAAGGTGACGGCCGACTTGCCCGATCCCACCAGGCCCGTGATCCAGATCGTGCAGGGTTTCTGGCCATAGCGCGCGATCCGCCGGTCCGGGGTTACCAGGCTGGACCGCTTCGACGTGGAGGCCCGGGGTTCGGAACCGGCGTCCACGTCCATAGGTACGCGGTCTTCCGGCAGCCGGTCGATGATCATGCCCGCGGCCACAGTATGGTTGGTCAGGTAGTCCACGAGGATGAAACTCCCGGTCAGCCGGTTGTTCAGGTAAGCGTCGTGGAAGAGGGGCCGGTTCGAGGTCAGGGCCACGCGGCCGATATCGTTCAGCGCAAGGCGGGAAACGTCGACCTTGTGCAGGGTATCGACGTCGATGCGGTAATCGACGTGATCGATGCTCGCGCGGGCGGTCTGCGTGGTCTGCTTGATCAGGTAGTGGTGCGACGGGTCCATGGGCGCCTCGCCCATCCAGACCATCATGGCTTCGAACCGCCGGTCCACGTGGGGCAGGTTCTTCGGATGGACGATCATGTCGCCCCGGCTCACGTCCACCTCGTCCTCCAGCTGCAGCGAAACGGACATGGGCGGATAGGCCTCTTCTAGGTCGCCTTCGAAACTGGACACGGACTTCACCCGCGTCCGGTTCTGCCCGGGCAGGATCAGCACTTCATCCCCGGGCCGGACCACACCGGACAGCACCGAGCCCGCGTAGTACCGCGCGTTCTGGTGGGGGCGGATGACGTACTGCACGGGGAAGCGCAGGTCCACCAGGTTGCGGTCGGTCAGGAACTGCACGTCCTCCAGGATATCCAGCACGGTCTGCCCGTGGTACCACGGCATGCGGCCGCTCTTCTCCACCACGTTGTCGCCGTGGAGGGCGCTCACCGGAACGAGCCGGATGTCGCTCACGTTCAGCTTGGCGGCGTAGTCCAGGAAGGCGCGGCGGATGTCGTCAAAGGCCGCTTCGCTGTAATCCACCATGTCCATCTTGTTCACGGCGACGACGAGATGCTGGATACCAAGCAGGGAAGTGATGAAGGCGTGGCGGCGGGTCTGCGTCAGCACGCCGTGGCGCGCGTCGACGAGCACGATCGCCAGGTTGGCGCCGGACGCGCCGGTCGCCATGTTCCGGGTGTACTGTTCGTGGCCCGGGGTGTCGGCGATGATGAATTTCCGCCGGGGGGTCGAGAAATACCGGTAGGCGACGTCTATGGTGATGCCCTGTTCCCGCTCGGCTTTGAGGCCGTCCAGCAACAGGGCCAGGTCGGGCGCTTCGTCCTTGCGGGACAACTGCCTGAGCGAGGCGAGGTGGTCCTCGTAAATGTTCTTCGAGTCGGCCAGCAGCCGGCCGATCAGCGTGGACTTGCCGTCGTCCACGCTGCCCGCCGTACTGAAGCGCAGCAGTTCCTTTTCTTCATTCTGTTTTAAAAACGTCCGGATGTCGGTCATTTCAATTGGCGTTGCCGGTCGAACAGCCGGACCACCGCTTTGGTGGCCTAACCGGCTTCTAGAAATAGCCCTCCCGTTTCTTCAGTTCCATCGACCCTTCCTGGTCGTGATCGATGATGCGGGTGGAACGTTCCGAGATGCGCTCCACCATCATTTCCTCTATGATCTCTTCGACGGATGTAGCGGTGGATTTTACGGCGCCGGTGCAGGGCGAGCAGCCCAGCGTGCGGAACCGGCAGACCATGGA